>NZ_CP126980.1:3717500-6117500 GCF_030252345.1 Actinoplanes oblitus
GCGTCCGGTACGCCCGGCGCGGCCGGCGTGGCGTCTCCACCGGCACCTGCCGGGTCGTCGCGACAACGGCCAGGACGTTGTCGCGCATCCTCGGTGGTGGCACCGACCAGGCGCCGTCGGCCAGCCGGGCGGCGGCCTCCCGCAACTCGGCGGCCTCGACCCGGCAGTCGTCGCATTCGCGCAGGTGCCGATCGACGGCGGCCCGTTCGAGATCGTCGACCGCGTCCAGCGCGTACGCGCCGATCAGCGAGTGAATGTCAGCAGTCATGCCGTCGCCTCCACACCCAGGCAGTCCCGCAGCCGGATCAGGCCGTCGCGCATCCGCGTCTTCACCGTGCCCAGCGGCGTCTGCAGCAGTTCCGCGACCTGCGGATACGAGTGCCCCTGGTAGTACGCCAGGGTGACCACCTGCCGTTGCAGGCCGGTCAGTCCGTCCAGGCAGCGCCGCACCTGCTGACGCTCCAGGCGACCGGACACCTCGTCGGCCACCTGGTCGTACGGCGTGTCGATGGCCGCCGCCCCGGCCCGGACCGTGCGCTCGGCCGCCGCCTGTTCGGCCCGGACCCGGTCGACGGCCCGCCGATGGGCGATGGTGAACACCCACGACGTCGCCGAGCCGCCCGCCGGGTCGAACCGGGTCGCGGTACGCCACACCTCGACCAGCACCTCCTGAGCCACCTCCTCGGCCTGCGCGGGATCCCGCAGCACCCGCCGGACCAGCCCGTACACCCGGGGTGCCACCACGTCGTAGAGCCGGGCGAACGCCCTCTCGTCGCCGCGACCGACCGCCCGCAGCAGCTCGTTCGCGTCCACCTGTCCCGGTGATCCCGGGCCGGGCACCGGACTCAGGTGCTCCGCCCGGCGGCTCGTGCCGCGCTCCGCCATCAAAGAACCATCCTTCTTCGCTCCGACGCACTCGTGATGAGCTCCGACGCACTCGCGATGAGCTCTGACGCACTCGTGTCGAGGTCCGGCGCACTCGAGACGAGTTCCGGTGCACTCGTGAGGATTCGGAGCCGGGGCCTCGCCGGATGGGTCCGTATCCCGAAAATTCCCCCAGCGCGCGGACCCGCCGGGAGGGATTGAAAATCGGGCGGCGGGGGATTGCAGGACCTGCAGGACGACCTACTCAGGAGGCGCGCAATGAGCGTGAAAGACAATCGCGACAGCGGCGGCGACGGCTCCGACTCGGTCGCCACCACCCGGACGGGTGATGACAAACCCTACGACCTGTCCGCGCCACCACCGGACGCCGGCCCGGACAGCCCCGCCCAGCTGTCGGGCACCGGCCTGTTCGCCGCGCTCAAGCGGACCTTCAAGCAGTTCTCCCAGGACAACATCTCCGACTGGGCGGCGGCCCTGACCTATTACGGTGTGCTGTCCATCTTCCCCGGACTGCTGGTCATCGTGTCGTTGCTCGGCATGCTCAACGACAACGGCCAGAAGACGGTCCAGGACGCGGTGCACGACCTGGCGCCCAGCCCGCAACTGCGGGACCTGGTCGACACGGTGCTGACGCAGGTGCAGGACCCGGGCAAGGCGGGTCTGGCCGCGATCATCGGGATCATCGTGGCGTTCTGGTCGGCGTCCGGTTACACGGCGGCCTTCATGCGGGCGTCCAACGCCGTCTACGACGTTCCGGAAGGGCGTCCGATCTGGAAGACGCTGCCGATCCGGGTGGGCGTCACCGCTGTGGTCGGTCTGGTGCTCGTCATCTCCGCGGCGATCGTCATCTTCACCGGCGACGTCGCCCAGATCGTCGGTGACAAGCTCGGGCTCGGCTCGGCGGCCGTGACGACCTGGAACATCGCCAAGTGGCCGGTCCTGCTGGTCCTGGTGAGCCTGATGTTCGCGATCCTCTACTGGGCCTCGCCGAACGCGAAGACTGGCGGATTCCGCTGGGTCAGCCCCGGTGGCCTGTTCGCCGTCCTGGCGTGGGTCCTGGCGTCCGTCGCGTTCGCGGTCTACCTGGCGAACTTCGCCAACTACAACAAGACCTACGGCACCCTGGGCGGCGTGATCGCGTTCCTGGTCTGGATGTGGATCAGCAACATCGCGATCCTGCTGGGCGCGGAGTTGGACGCCGAGTTGCAGCGCGGCCGGGCGATCGCCGCCGGCCACGACCCCACCGACGAGCCGTTCCTCGAACTCCGCGACGACCGGAAGATCAAGCCGGGCAGCGAGCAGGGGCTGAGTACCAACTGACCGGGCCGGCGGCCACCCGGCGCCAAGCGTTCCCGGCGCCGGCTCGGCGATCCGCTTGACGGCGCGCAACCGCGGGTCCCGCTCGCGAGCGTGGTGGCCGTGCCGGCCCCGTCGCCGGCCAGGACCTCTAGGGTCCGCACCGGTCAGGCCCGCGGGGCTTCCGCCTCGTCGCGGACCTCGGCGAGCTTGCGCGGCCATCCGGCGTCGTTCGCGGAGTACCGCGCGGCGAGTTCCTCGGCGGGGACGTCCAGGCCGGCGAAACCGCTCTCCGTCACCTCCAGCCGGGTGCGGCCGGCCCGCTCGGTCAGGGTGAGCTCGACCAGTGTGGCGGCGGCGCCCGGCTCGGCGCCGGCCGGTCCGGGCGCCCAGTGGAACGTCAGGCGATGGGCCGGCTGCACCGTGCCGATCCGGGCGAGCAGCGTGCCGTGGGTGGTGTGGTGGCCGAACAGCAGCCGGCCGCCGGGGCGCAGATCGAGCTCGGCCGGCGCGCCGCCGCCGAACCACCGGCCGAGGAAGGCGGGTGCGGTGAGCGTGGCCCAGACCCGCTCGGCCGGCGCGTCGATCTCGCAGCGGTGACTCATCGTGTTGGCGACCATCGTGACAGCTCCTCCGTGGTGGAGCCCGATCGTCGCAACCCGCACGGCTGACGCGCAAACCCGGGGTCGCGCCTCCTCGTCGCGGGTTGATCAGTGGGCGTGTCCGGCGGCCGCGGTGAGGATCTCCGTGACGACGTGGTCGGCCGCGGCGGGCCTGCCCTGGTGAGCGGCCGCCTGGGCGAGGTGGTGACGGCGCTGCGGGTCGGTCAGGAGAGCCAGCACGCTGTCGCGCAGCCGGGCCGGGGTGGCCTCGTCACCGTCGAGCATGATGGCGGCGTTCTTCTCGGCGAGGTGGCGTGCCGTGATGCGCTGCTCGTCACCGGCGGCGTGCGGATAGGGGATCAGTACGCAGGCCTTGCCGAGCGCGGTGAGCTCGGCGACCGTCCCGGCGCCGCTGCGGGCCACGACGATGGTGGCGGCGGCCAGCAGGTCCGGCATCTCGTCGTGGATGAAGTCGGCGACCCGGAAGCGCTGGGCCAGCGGCGCCGGGAGGTCGTGGGCCACCTGCTGCATCTCAGCGTGGTCGAGGCTGCCGCACTGGTGGACGATCTGGCAGTGCGGCAGCAGGTCGGGCAGGGCCTCGGTCAGCATCCGGTTGACCTGTCGCGCGCCGGAGGCGCCCCCGGTGACCAGCACCAGCGGGATCGCCGGGTCCAGCCGGTACGCGGCCAGGCCGTTCGCCGGGTTGCCCTGCATCATGGCCGGCCGGACCGGGTTCCCGGTGACGACCGCGCGCGGGCGCGCCTTCGGCGGCAGGTGGTCGAGCGAGGCCTCGTGGCTGAGCAGGATCCGGGTGGCGAAGCGCGCCAGGATCCGGTTCGCCAGGCCCAGGATGAGGGTCTGCTCGTGCAGCAGGTACGGCACCCGGAACAGGCGCGCGGCCAGGCCGATCGGGACCGAGACGTAGCCGCCGGTGCTCAGCACGACAGCGGGGCGGGTGCGGGCGACGGTGAGCGCCGCCTGCACGACGCCCAGCGGGATCCGGAAGGCGTCCGCGATGTTGCTGCCCAGCTGGCGCAGGCTCGGCGACCGGCGCAGCTTGCCGGTGGTGATCGCCTTGAACGGGATGTTGTTGCGGGCGGCGACGGTGGCTTCCAGGCCGTTGGCGACGCCGACCCACAGCAGGTCCGGCACGTCACCGGTGGCGGCGAGCCGGTTCTGCAGGGTGGTGATGGTGGTCAGCGCGGGATAGGTGTGCCCGCCGGTACCACCACCGGTGACGATCATGCGGAGGGCGTGCAGGCGCTGGGTGCTGTAGAGGGACATCCTGGCCAATCCGAGATCGGGTACCGGTCGGGGGTCGAGGCAGTTTAGCGACAGCGAGGTGTCGCGTTTCGCCCGACTTTGTCAGAGCGCGGCGCGGACCCGCTCGGCGAGGGCGGGCCACAGCGGTGCGGCGGCGCCGATGGTCAGCTCGGTGGAGAAGTCCGGCCCGTGCCCGCCGAGGACCACGCCCGCCTCCCGCGCGATCAGCGCACCGGCGGCGATGTCCCACAGGTTCGTGTCCAGGGCCACCCCGCCGTCCAGGCGGCCGGCCGCCTGGTAGGCCAGGTTCAGCGCGGCCGGGACCCGGCGGATGTCGCCGGAGACCGGCAGCAGCGCCCGGATCACCCGGGCGGCGCGCTCCTTGGTGGCCGGGTTCGGCTGGAAGCTGACCCCGATCAGGGCCTGCTCCAGCGGCGGACCGGACGAGGCCGTGATCGGCTCGTCGCCGAGCCGGGCGCCACCGCCGTCGACGGCGCTGAACGTCTCCCCGGCGGCCGGGTCGTGCACCACCGCGAGGCGGGCCCGGTCCTGCTGGTAGAGCGCGATGCACACCGACCACGGACCGGTACGGCTGATGTAGTTACGGGTGCCGTCCAGTGGATCGACGACCCAGGTCCACCCGGTCGTACCGGAACCGCCGTGGCCCTCCTCGGCCTGCACCGCGTCGTCCGGCCAGGCCGCCCGGATCGCGTCCACGATGAGCCGCTCACTGGCGATGTCGACGTCCGAGACGACGTCGTTGACATGCGCCTTGGGCGCCCCGACGGTCAGGCTGTCACGCCTGTCGAGCTGCAGCTGCCCGGCCCGGACGGCCAGGGCGGCGACCAGGTCGCGGGCCGCGAGGAGATCCCGATTCATCATCGGCAAGGTTAACCGACGGCGGTGCCGGGCCGGGCGTCAGCCGACCGGCTCCGGCTCGTGCCGGACCGGGAAGTTGACCGAGTTGGCGATGAAGCACACCCGGTGCGCGCGTTCGTGCAGGTCGGCCAGCAGCCCGGCCTGGGCCGGGTCGGCCAGGGTGACCCGGGGCCGCAGCGTCACCTCGTCGAACTGGCCGCTGCCGTCGGCGGTGGTGGTCATCGTGCCCCGCGGGGTGTCCGAGTAACCGGTGACCACGACCTTCGCCGTGGTGCACAGGTGCAGGAACGACAGCATGTGGCACTGCGACAGGGCGGTGAGCAGCAGCTCCTCCGGGTTCCACCGGGCCGGGTCGCCGCGGAACGTGGGATCGGAGCTGCCGGCGATCGGCGCCTTGCCGGCAGCTGTCACGTCGTGGTCGCGGGTGTAGTCGCGGTAGGAGCTGGTGCCGGTCCCGGTGTTCCCGGTCCAGGTCACCGTCACCTCGTACCGATGGGTCTTCGACATGCCGGTCACCCTATCGGTCAGCGCCCACCACGCGGGCAGCGCCGGCTCGCCGGCGAAAGGCACTTCGAAGTGCCCTCTGTGCGGTACGCCGGCCCGCTCCTACCTTCGACCGCATGACCGAGTACCGCGTGCACACCTACACCGCCGGCGAGGCGGGCCTTGGCCTGGATGATCGGGCTGGGCGCGGACGCGGTAGCCGCCGAACTGGCCACCGGCCGGACCTGATCCGCCGCCCCGGCGGACATAGGTTGGGGGCATGAGCCTCGACGTGACCGCCCTCCGCAGCCATTTCCCCTCCCTCGACCACGGGCTCGCCTTCTTCGACGGCCCGGGCGGCACGCAGACCCCGCGCCCGGTCGCCGACGCGATAGTGGCCACCCTGACCGGGCCGCTCTCCAACCGCGGCTCGGTCAGCGTCTCCGAGCTCAACGCCGAGCGGGCCGTCACCGAGTTCCGCGCCGCCTACGCCGACCTGCTCGGCGTGCCCGCCGCCGGCATCGTGCACGGGCGCAGCGCCACCCAGCTCACCTACGACTTCGCCCGCCACCTGGCCAAGAGCTGGCAGCCCGGCGACGAGATCGTGGTCAGCCGGCTCGACCACGACAGCAATGTGCGCCCGTGGATCCAGCAGGCCGACCGGTCCGGCGTCACGGTCCGCTGGATCGAGTTCGACACCGAGAGCACCGAGCTCGATGTGGACTCGCTGCGGCGGGTGCTGTCGCCGCGTACCCGGCTGGTCGCGGTGACCGCCGCCGCCAACCTGATGGGCACGGTCCCGCCGGTGCGCCAGGTCGCCGACCTGGCCCATGCGGCGGGAGCCCTGGTGTACGTGGACGGTGTGCACTACGCGGCTCACCGCCTGGTGGACGTGGCCGAGTTGGGCGCCGACCTGTTCGTCTGCTCGCCCTACAAGTTCCTCGGCCCGCACTGCGGGGTGCTGGCCGGCGCACCGGAGCTGCTGGCGACGATCCGGCCGGACAAGCTGCTGCCCTCGCCCGACGCGGTGCCGGAGCGTTTCGAGTTCGGCACGCTGCCGTACGAGATGCTGGCCGGTGCCACCGCCGCCGTCGACTTCCTCGCCGGGATCGATCCGGGCGCCGGGGTCACCCGCCGGGAGCGGCTGACCAACTCGCTGGCCTCGGTGCACGAGCACGAGACCGCGCTGCGCCTGCGGCTGGAGGAGGGGCTGCGCGAGCTCGGTGACGCGGTCACCCTTTACTCGCGGGCCGCCGAGCGCACCCCGACGCTGCTGATGAGCTTCGCCGGCCGGGACGCCCGGGACGCGCAGGTGCACCTGGCCGGCCGGGGCGTGCTGGCGCCCGCCGGGTCGTTCTACGCCTGCGAGCCGTTCGCGGCGATGAAGCTGGAGGCGCCCGCCCTGCGGGCCGGCCTGGCCCCGTACACCACCGCCGACGAGGTGGACCGGCTGCTCGACGGCCTCGCCGCGTTTCTCTGACGGATCGGTTACTGCGTTATCGCCCGGCGGGTTGGAAGATGGGTCTGATGCTCGCGCCAATGGAGGCCGTTCGCCGGCTCATGGATCTGCGGCACCGCGGCCGGGCCGAAGACCTGCCGCAGGTGCTGGCCGCCGCCGCCCCACTGCTCGACGCCGAGCGGGCCACCGTGCTGCTCGTCGACTACGGGCAGATCGCGCTGCACCCGTTGCGCGGCACCACGGTGGACCCGGCGGTCTCGCTGTCCCTGGAGGACTCGCTCGCCGGCCTGGCGTTCACCACCGCCGAGCCGCAGTGGCTCGACGAGGCCGGCGGCGGGCTCCTCTGGCTGCCGCTGCTGCACGGGGCGGAACGGCTCGGCGTCCTGGAGTTCCGGCTCAAGGCCGAGCCGGAGGTCGCCTCCCGGCACGATCTGGAGGTGATCGCCGCCCTGGTGGCCGAGCTGATCGCCAGCCGGCGCTTCTACGGTGACGCGGTGGAGTACACCCGGCGGCGGCTGCCCATGCAGCTGGCCGCCGAGATCATCTGGAACCAGCTGCCGCCGCTGACCTTCGCCGTCGACGGCACCATGGTCACCGCGGTGCTGGAGCCCTGCTACGACGTCGGCGGGGACGCGTTCGACTACGCGGCGAACGACGACGTGCTGCACGTCGCGCTCTTCGACACGGTCGGGCACGGGATCAGCGCGAGCGCGCTCACGACGCTGGCGCTCAACACGTACCGTAATGCTCGTCGCTCCGGACTGTCGCTGACCGACACCTGCCGCTCGATCGACAAGTGGATCCGGGCGCAGTACCCGGGGGCCTTCGTCACCGCGCTGCTCGCCGAGCTGGACATCGAGACCGGCATCTACCGGCGGATCAGCGCCGGCCACCCGGCCGAGCTGTTCCTGCGCGACGGGCGGGCCCGGTCGCCGCTGCCCACGCCGAACACGTTGCCGCTGGGCCTCGGGCACATGCTGAACCGGCCGCCGCGGGTCGTCGAGCACCAGCTGGAGCCGGGGGACACCCTGGTCCTCTACACCGACGGCATCACCGAGGCGCGGGACGCCGCCGGGACGCTGTTCGGCACCGAGCGGCTCAGCGCGTTCCTGCTGGACGCGCTGAGCCAGGGCACCCGGGCGCCGGAGGTGATGCGGCGCCTGATCCAGGCGATCGTCTCCTACGAGGACGGCGAACTGCGGGACGACGCCACCGCGGCCATGCTGCAGTGGCGTCGTCACTGACCGGCCGGTCAGCGACGGCCGGTCACGGCAGGGTGGCCCGGGCCTGGTGGGCGAAGGCCCGCCGGACGGCGAAAACGCTCTGCACGGCGGGGTCGGTCCGGGGCAGCCGATGGCCGGACGCGTCGAGGATCGCGCCGGGGACCTCGAAGCCGTAGACGATCTCGTCGCTGGCCTCGTCGACAGTCACCGCCGGGGCCGTGACGACGGCGAACACCGCCCGATAGCCGGTGCGCATCTCTTCGACCAGATAGTGCAGCTGCGCGTCCATGCTGAGCAGCGCCTGCGCGCCGAGCGCGCGGCCCTGGTAGACGTGGGTGAACAGGCCGGACCGCCGGCTCGCGGCGGTCCACTGCGCGAGGCCGGCCCCGGGCAGGCGGGGACCGTGGGGCCGGGCCCGCAGCATGATCTCCTCCGGGGTGAAATCGACGACGACACCGTCGAAGTTCCTGGCCCGCATCGGGTGGTCCGCGGTGCTGCCCTCGATCCGCGACGGGATGACACCGGACTCGGCGAGCAGGTTGCCGACCACGCCGGCGGCGCCGTCAGCCGGGAATCCGTACTGGTGGACCAGCTGGCCAGTGGCGTACCGCAGCCGTTCGGTGAGGGGGACCGCGGGCCAGTCGCCGGCGGCCGGGACAGCCGCGCCGGGCGCGGGTGCGGGGATCTCCAGCACGTCGCCGGCCGGCGTCCAGGCGAGGGTGCCGCCCTCGAAGTCGGAGCTGCGGCCGTCGGCGCCGTCGGGGTATTCGTCGGTGATCGGAAACCCCCACGCCCCGGCCGGGCCGCCCTGGCTCTCGTAGTACTCGCGGAGCCGGCCGTGCACCTCGTGCATCCCGCGCTCGGGATGCGCGGTCAGCAGGGCGAACCGGTGTCGCCGCAGCTGTCCCGCGCCGACCGTCTCCACGACACCGGTCGCCGGTCCGGGATCGATCCCGGCCACGCGCATCCGGTCGGCCTTCTGGTCGAAGTCGCCGTCGGTTGCCATCTGTCACCTCGCTGGGTCGCTAGCGTCCCCAGCAGCATCTGACGAAACCTGGCCGCGAATGCCGGCATCTGCCGACCGGACGGCCATCTTGCCCGAACGGCTTACCGGCGCCGGCCGCCGGTAAGCGCCGGGCCTCCCCGGCCGCCGCGACCGGCGTGGTTCGCCCCGGTGATCCGGGGGTAACCCGCTCGCATGCGATCCGGCGTTCTCTTCGACGTCGACGGCACCCTCGTCGACACCACCTATCTGCACACCGTCGCCTGGTGGGAGGCGCTGCGCCAGGAGGGCGCCGACGTCCCGATGGCGAAGATCCACCGAGCCATCGGGATGGGTTCCGACAACCTGCTCGACCACCTGCTCGGCGAGGACCGCGACAGGGACCGGGACGAGCGGGCCTCGACCGCCCACGACGTGCTCTACGGAGCCTGGTGGGAACGGCTGCGCCCGCTTCCCGGAGCGCCCGAGCTGCTGCGCGCGGTCGCCGATCGCGGCCTCGCCGTGGTGCTCGCCTCGTCGGCCAAGGAACCGGAACTCGAGCAGCTGCGCCGGGTGATCGGCGCGGACGACGTGATCGCGGCCGCCACCTCGTCCTCCGACGCCGAGCACAGCAAACCCGCGCCGGACATCCTGCAGGCCGCCCTCGGCCAGAGCGACGTGGACCCGCACGCTGCCGTCTTCGTCGGCGACTCGGTGTGGGATGTCCGGGCCGCCGGTCGCCTGGACATCCCGTGCATCGGCGTGGCCTGCGGCGGCACCTCGGCCGACGAGCTGAGCGCGGCGGGTGCGGTGGCCGTTTACGACGACCCGGCGTCCCTGCTGGCCGCCCTCGACGAGTCCGCCATCGGCAAGCTCCGCGGATAGCCGCGGGCGGCGAGCTCCGGCGGGGGCGGGCCGGCGCTGACCAGCTCGGCCAGGGTCGGCGCGCTGGTGGCGCCGTTGTCCGGGGCCGGGTCGGCCAGGGTGGGCAGCCAGAGCCGGTAGGCGAGGGTCTCGGTGTACCAGCGGATCGGCACCGCCCGGTCGGGTCGCATCCGCTGCAGCACCGCGGTGCGGCGGGCTCCGGAGAACCAGGCGAGCACTCGCGCGGCGCACGGCACCGGCATCTCCGCGAGCACCTCGCCGACCGGCCGGGCCGGCAGCGGGGCGAGCCGGTCGGCGGCCTGCCTGTCGGTCATGCCGAGCAGCCGGGCCGCGGCCTGGTCGACGGGCATCTGCTTGATCATCGCCGCGGCCTCCGGCGCGGGCAGCTCGGTGAGCAGACCGGTGGCCGGGTCGGCCGGCAGGGCCACCAGGAGCCGTGCGGCGACCCCGGGACCGGCCGCTCGCAGCAGGGCGAGCGAGCCGTCGAAGCCGAGGCTGAACAGCAGCTCGCCGGTGACCGCCGCGGGCAGTCGCGTCCCGGTCAGCAGTGCCGCCCGCTGCTGCGCCGGCATCCCCCTCGCCGCCCGCCGCACCAGCTCGACCCCGAGGTGCGGCAGGAGCGGGCCGATCGCCGCGCCCGGCATGGCCACCAGCGCGCGCGCCGCCGTCTCCGGGTTCATCGCCGTCAGGTGGGCCACCGCGCCGGTGACCGGGGTCAGTGCCAGTAGCCGGGCGGCCGGGCCCGGCGGGATCGCGTTGAGGCACGCCACGGCGTGCTGCGGCGACAGCCCGTTGAGATGCCCCACGGCCAGCACCGGGTCCATCGTGGCGAGCAGTTTCGCCACCAGGGCCGGGTGCAGCCGCCGCAGGAACGCGACGACCGACTCCGGGGCCCGGGCGGCCAGCAGCTCGGCGGCCTTGTCGACGGCGGTGCCGCCCAGTTCCAGCAACAGCTCGTCGGCGTCGGTCCGCTGCTCACCGGTCACCGGCTCGGCGACGCGCTCGGCCCGGAGCCGTGGTGCCGCCGGGTGCGGCGCGCGGCCCCGCCGACCGGCCACCCGGTTGCGTGCCGCCGTCCACCAGGCCAGCTGGCTGTCCGGCACCCCGCAGGCCTCGGCGATCAGGTAGACCACCTCGACGCGCGGCAGCACCCGGCCGGACTCGGCGTTGCCGAGGGTGCTGTGCGGCAGTCCGGTCACCGCGGCCAGCTGCCGCAGCGTCAGCGGATTGTCGGTGGGCGCCGGCCGGGGCGCGGTCAGCCGCAGCTGCCGTAGATGTTCGGCCAGGTCGGCGACGGTCTCGGTGGCACGCGGATCCGGCGGCGTCGCCGGCGCCGGCGGGCGGGCTGCCGGTTCCATCGGCCCATCGTGTCCTACCCCGTCCGGCGTTGTCCCACGAGACACCCGATCGGGTGACCGGCGGGTGACGCACATCGGGTCCGGTCCGGCACGCTACCCATGCGAGATAGTCAACTGCCCATCCACAGTGGCCCGCCTGCCCTGCCGGTCGTGTGGATCGGTCCGGCGCGGCAGCCGCCGCGCCTCCTCGGATCGCCGGAGGTGATGCCGCTGACCGCGCGGACGTGTTCGGAATGCACGAAACGCTCATCACCCGATGGGTGATGAGCGTTCACACGGACATGTCGATCGGGAGCGGGTCCGTTGCACCGGGCCCGCTCCGCCTCCCGCTATCAGGTTCAACGAGCGGCCGACTCAAACGTTATCCCGGACGATGGACCACCTTCGGCTGCTGTTGAATCGACGCATGTCTTCGATGCGGCACCTGTGGCAGCTGTTCGAGCCGTTGCACGCGGTCACCTACTTCGCGCCCGAGGCGCGAGCCGGGTTCGAGAGCGCCGGCCTGCGCGGGTACTGGCGTGGCTATTTCGCCGGGCGGGCGGCACCGCTGGGCGCGGTGACAGCGGCGCCCGTCACCGCGCTGTTCTTCTCCTTCGCGCCCGCCATGGTGGCCCGGGCGCTGCCCGACGTCTGGCGGCGGGCCTCGCCGGACCGGGCGCTGACCGCGCGCCTCGACGGCGCGGTGGCCGCCCTGCGCGCGGTCCTGCCGGCCGAGCCGGAGCGCTGGGCGCGGGCCGCCGACCTGCTGGCGGCGGCGGCCCGCGCGGCCGGGACCGGCGGCCGGGCGCTCGCTGCGGCGAACGCCGCCCTGCCGATCCCGGACGACCCGCTGGCCCGGCTGTGGCAGGCGGCCACCGTGCTGCGCGAGCACCGGGGCGACGGGCACATCGCCGCGCTGGTCGACGCCGAACTCACCGGATGCCAGGCGCTCGTGCTGCGGGACGCGCTGTACGGCGGGCGCGAGCAGCTGCAACCGAACCGCGGCTGGACCGACGACGAGTGGGACGCCGCGGCCCGGACGCTGGCCGAGCGCGGCTGGCTCTCCGGCGACGGCCGGCCCACCGCCGCCGGCGAGGCAGCACATCGCGAGGTCGAGAGCCGTACCGATCGGCTGGCCGCCCAGCCGTGGACGGCGTTCGACGCGGCCACCCTGACCCGGCTGGCGCGCCTGCTCGAGCCGCTGGCCGATGCCGCCGCCACTGTCGTGCCGTTCCCCAATCCGATGGGCGTGCCCCGCCCGTGACGGCGGCGGCTGCCATCATCGGCCGGTGGAGCTTCGCCAATTGAGGTACTTCGTCACGGTGGCGGAGGAACTGCACTTCGCCCGGGCGGCCGAGCGACTGATGATCGTGCAGTCGGCGGTGAGCCAGCAGATCGGCCGGCTCGAACGGGAGCTGGGCGTGGCGCTGTTCGACAGGACCCCGCGCCGGGTCCGGCTCACCGAGGCCGGCGCCGCGTTCCTGCCGGCCGCGCGCCGGATCCTCGACGCCGAGCGGGACGCCCTGGCCACGGTCGCCGCCTTCGTCGCCGGCCGGGAGTCGGTGCTGCGCGTCGGCACCAGCCGGGGCCTGGGCGAACGCCTGGAACGGATCCTCGAGGAGCTGAGCCGGCTGGCCCCGGGCACCCGGGCCGAGCTGGTCTCGGCGGCCACCCGGGAACGGCTGCGGCGGGTCGCCGACCGGGAGTGGGATGCCGCGTTCGTCCGCGGCGCGATCGAGGTGCCGGACGGGCTCCGGCAGGTCCCGGTGTGGCGGGACCGGCTGGTGGTCGCCGTCTCGGCCCGGCACCGCCCGGCCGGCCAGGACCTCGCCGGGCTGGCCGGGCTGCCGCTGTACCTGACGCCGCGCCGGGCGAACCCGCCGCTCGTCGACCTGGTCCTGGGCGCCTGCCGGGACGCCGGTTTCGAGCCGGTGCCCGGGCCGCCGGCCAGCACCCTGGAGGACACCCTGGCGGCGTTCGGCGCGGGTGCCCGCGGCTGGACGGTGGTGTACGCCGCGGCCGCCCGCCAGGTGCACCATCCGCGGGTGGCGTTCCTGCCGGTCCCGCTGGCGCTGCCCACCTCGCTGGTCGTCCCGGCCGCCGGTGACCGGGCCGGGCCCCTGCTGGCGGCGTGCCGGCGGGTGGCCCGCGACGATCTCGATCCGTGATCGCTGCGTGCGCGGAGTGCTCCTGGTTCGCGGCCGCCGGCCGGAGTGGACTGGACGGCAGATCCACTCAACGGAACGGGAGAGATGACATGCCCATCGTCACGGTTCAGCAGGGCCCGCGCGACGCCGAGCTCAAGCGGGAGCTGGTCGCCCGGATCACCGACGCGTTCGTCGACGCGTACCGGATCCCGGCCGAGTCGGTCCAGGTGTGGATCCACGAGGTCGGCCCGGAGAGCTGGGGTGCGGCCGGCAAGCTGACCGCCGACCGCTGATCACCCGGCGACGGCGGCGCGGTCCGGCACCCCCGCGCCGCCGCCGCCGAGGGATCACCCGAAACGCCTCAGCTGTGCCACGTCGACCGCGCCGGCCATCGCCAGGAACCCGGCCCGGTTCGGGTGCAGGTGGTCGCCGGGCCCGCCGACGGTGCTGTTGGTGTCGAACTCGGGCCGCAGGTGCCCGGGACGCGCCGGATCCTCGGTGACCGCGGCGAAGTCGGCGACCCCGTCGAACAGCCCGCTGGTACGGATGAAGTCGTTGACCGCCCGTCGCCTGGCGTCGGTCTCCGCGGTGCCGTAGAGGCCGAACTCGGTGCCCGCCGACGGCGTCAGCGTGGCCCCGATGATCTTGATACCGCGGGCGTGCACCCGCCGGACGATCTCCCGGTAGCCGGTGATCACCTGCTCCGCGGTGGCGCCGCCACCACCGAGATCGTTGATGCCCTCCAGCAGGATGACCGCCCGGACGCCGGGCCGGTCGAGGATGTCCCGGTCCAGCCGGTCGAGCGCCGGCGGCCCGTCGCACGGGGTGCAGCCGCCGGGGGTACGCCCGATCCGGGTGACCATGTTGCCGCCGATCGCCTCGGTGGTCACCGAGATCCGCCGGTCGGCCGGGCGGGCCTGGTCCAGCCGGCGCTGCAGCACGTCGGGCCAGCGGTCGTCGCCGTTCAGCGTGGCGAAGAAGCCGTCGGTGATGGAGTCGCCGAACGCCACCACGGTGGCGCCGCGGTGCCGCACCCGCACCTGGACCTCGGAGACGAAGAACCACGAGGTGGTGGAGTACGGGAACGCCGTGTCGGCGAGGTCGGCGGTGTGGTCGCCGGTGTTCTGACCGGACAGGTACGACGTGGTGAACCCGGCCGCGTGCCAGGTCATCGGCCCGCTCGCGCCGGCGACGTGCAGGCTCACCGCGAGGTGCTGCGACAGCGCGTCGGTGACCGGGACGGACACCGGGTCGCTCAGCACGGTCCGGCCCGCCGGGACGGTGACCGACCGCCGGCCGGCGAAGGTGAGTGCCCGGTTGGTGCCGGCCGCCACGTTGCCGCCACCGGACTGCAGGCCGGCGTACGCCCGCCCGAAGGTCACCGGCCGGGTGCCGAACTCGTTGGTCAGCCGGATCCGCCAGCTCGTGCCCGCGACGCTCGGGTGCACGATCAGCCGCAGCGTCTGGTCGCGTGCCTGGTTGTCCGGGAACGCGGCGGTCAGCAGGGGAGCCGTGTTCCCGGGACCGGCCGGGCCGGGCGGGCCGGGCTGCGCCACCGAGTACCCGACCGGGTAGACCCCCTGGGCCGAGCCGGTCCACGCGTCGATCCAGGCTCCGGACGAGCCGCCGGCGCCGGTGACCGGCTCCTGCGCCACCGCCACCGCGGGTGTGAGCACCGCCCAGGCGAAGACGGCGAGGACAGCTCTGGTCAAACGTTCACGTCGCATGCCACTCCTCGTGCGTAGCGAACTCATCGATAGATATCGCTACCACGAGAGCCGGGCGGGCTCAACGGGATCAGGCGCCGGCCGCCGCCTGCTGCGCTTGCCAGATGGCGATCTGGGCGCCGACCACGAAGACCTGCAGTGGCAACGGCAGCCCCGGCAGGTCCGCCTCGATCTCCCCGGTCCAGGCGCTGGTGCGCCGCAGGTGACCGGCCGGCATGCCGCCGACCAGCAGCTCCTGCCGGCCGCCGAAGAAGGAGGCCCGGCGGAACTCGTAGGTGCGGCCGCCCGCCAGCACGCTCCAGTGCTTGCGGCCGGCCCGCTCGACCACGGCGACCTCCTGGCCGGTCTGGTCGAGCATCCGGTACCGGGTGCCCCAGCCGTTGGCCCGCACCTGGAAATGCCGCCCGTCGATGTCGAAGTCGCCGCCGGCCCGCCACCACGACGGATCCCAGACGGCGACCACCCGGCCGTCCGAGGCGATCTCGTACCGGCCGCGCCACATGCTCGTCCTCCTGGCCGTCAACATGCCCCGAGCGTATCGACGGCCGGCGAGCCGTCCACTGATGATTCACGACCCATTTTCGGTACGCCTGGAGCGGTGTCCCGGCGAGCGGCTCACCCCCGGCGCTGAGCCTCGAAATGCTCCTTCAGTGCCGGGTAGTAGTCGTCGAAGCTGGGCATCGGCGTGCCGTCCCGGGCGGCGACCAGCGCGTCCAGGTAGAACTCCCAGCCGGGGCCGATCTCGCCGAGGCCGTCGAGGCGGGTCAGGTGCTGGGTGAACCGCAGCTCGGTGATGCCGGCCCGCTCGGTCAGCACCAGATCGAGACGCCAGCGGTCGTCGGCCTCGCCGGCCGAGATCGCCAGCCGGTGCGGCGGCTCGCACGCGTCGATGGTCATGTCCATCCACGGCTGGCCCTGCTCGTGCGCCATCTGCACCTTGATGATCCGGCCCGGCCCGGCCTCGCCCTCCCAGGGGCCGAACCAGCGGGCGGTCCGCTCCGGGTCGGTCAGACTGGCCCAGACGTCGATGACCGGTGCCGGGAAGGTGCGGGTCAGCACCAGGTCGCCGCCGAGTAGCCGGCCGGTGGGTGTCGGGCTCATGCGCTCTCCTCGTGGGAATCCGCCGCCGCGACCGCGGCGGTCTGCTGCTCGGTGACCTGGCGCCGGGCCCGGCGGGTCCGGTAGACCTCGGTCGCCAGCGCGTCGAAGCGGTGCTGCCAGCCAGACGGCCGGGTCAGCCGGTCCAGCCACCCGGCCAGCTCGTCGAGCGGCGCGGTGACCAGTGCGTAGACCCGGCGCCGCCCGTCGGCGGTGTCGCGCACCAGGCCGGCCTCGCGCAGCACCCGCAGGTGCCGGCTGACGGCCGGCCGGCTGATCGCGAACCGGTCGGCGATCTGCCCGGCGGAGCGCGGCTCGTCGCGCAGCATCAGCAGGATCTCCCGCCGCACCGGATCGGCGATCGCGCCGGCCACCTCGTCCACGCCGGGAAGCGTAACTGACCGGTTACGCTTTAGCCAGGCCCGGCTGTTCGTCCGGGCTGGTGACGCCGTTAGAGTGCCGGTGTGCGGGCGGTGGTGACGGGGGCGGCGGGGTTCATCGGCAGCCACCTCGTCGAGGCGCTCCTGGCCGCCGGCCACGAGGTGCTGGCCGTCGACGTGGCCGGCCGCCGCGCCGCGGATCCGGCCTGGTGGGCACACGCCGCGGCTGATCACGCCGCGCGCGAGCGCGCCGCGGACCACCGGACCTCGCGGGAACGCGTCACGGACCACCGCGCCTCGCGCGAGCGCGGCGCCGACGACCGGGACCCGCGCGAGCGCGGCACCGACGACCGGCACCCGCGGGAGCGCGTCACGGACCACCGCGCCTCGCGCGAGCGCGGCACCGACGACCGGGACCCGCGGGAGTGCCTCACCGGCGACGGGACCGGGCCGGAGCTTGCCGCGGACCACCGGGACGAGCTGGCGCGGGCCGGGGTGACGGTGGCCGAGTGTGATCTGGCAGTGGACGACCTGGCGCCGCTCGCCGACAGCGACGTGGTGCTGCACCTCGCGGGGCGGCCCGGGGTGCGCGACTCCGGCGGGCCGCTGACCTGGCGGGACAACGTGACGACCACCGAGCGGCTGGTCGAGGCGTGCGCCGGGCGGGGCACGCGGCTCGTGCTGGCCTCCAGTTCCAGTGTCTATGGCAGTGCGGCACGGCCGTGCGACGAGGACGATGGCACGGCGCCGCTCAGCCCGTACGCGAAATCGAAGGCCGCGGCGGAGGAGATCGTGCGGCGGGGCGGGTGCGCCGGGGTGATCCTTCGGTATTTTTCGGTCTATGGCCCTCGGCAGCGGCCGGACATGGCGTTTCATCGGTTCATCGAGGCCGGGTTGGACGGGGTGCCCGCGCCGCTGTTCGGGGACGGCGGGCAGAGCCGATCGTTCACCTACGTCGGCGACGTGGTGGCGGCGACCGTCCGGGCGGCGGAGATCCCGCTGCCGCACGGCACCGTGCTGAACGTGGGGAGTCCGATGACGGTGACCGTCGGTGACGCGCTGGACCGGATCGGGCGGCTGCTCGGGACGACGCCGCCGACCGTGTCGAAGGACCCCGCACCGGGTGACGTGACCCGCACGTGGGCCGGCACCGAGCGGGCCGCCCGGCTGCTCGGCTGGACCGCGGGCACCGGGCTCGACGACGGCCTGGCGCGGCAGATCGCCTGGCACCGGGAGCGGCGGCGTGGCTGACGGGCATCGGGCGGCCTACGTCGCCTTCGACCGGTTCCCCTCCAGCAAGGGGTCCGCGGTGCACATCCGGCACATGGCGGCCGAGCTGTTCGCACGCTACGACGGCGGGCTGCTCTGCGTGCTCGGTGGCGGCGGACTGCCCGCCTACCAGCGGGAGGGCAACGTCGAGATCGTCCGGTTCGACGCCGTGGTGCCGAACCTGCTGGACCGGGCGGAGGCGTTCTCGGCGTGGGTGACCGAGCAGCTCGCGCCGCACCGGGACAGCCTCGAACTGTGTCACGTCCGGGACCCGTGGGGCGCCCTGCCCGCACTGGCCACCGGCGCCCGGCTGGTCTACGAGGCGAACGGGCTGCCGTCGATCGAGCTGCCCTACGCGTGGCCGCTCGTCGCGCCCAGCACGCTCGGGAAGATCCGCGAGCTGGAGCAGTGGTGCCTGAGCCGGGCCGCGGCGGTGGTGGTCCCGTCGTACGTCATCGAACGGGCCGTGATCGCCCGCGGCGCCGCACCGGACCGCGTGCGTCTCGTGCCGAACGGGGCGGACCCGGCACCGGCCGGCCTGCCGCGACCGGCCGCCGCCCCGGCCCGATACCTGATCTACGTCGGGGCGCTGCAACCGTGGCAGGGCGTCGACGTGCTGCTGCGCGCCTTCGCCCGGCTGGCCGACCTGACCGATCTGGCCCTGGTCATCTGCTCCTCGGTCTCGCCGAACCGGGCGCGCCCGCTGCGCCGCCTCGCCGACCGCCTGGAGATCGCCGGGCGGGTGCACTGGCAGCACCAGCTGCCGCACCCCGAGGTCGCGGCCTGGCTCGCGCACGCCGAACTGTCGGTGGCGCCGCTCACCGCCACCCCGCGCAACCTGGAGCAGGGCTGCAGCCCGATCAAGGTGTGGGAGTCGATGGCGGCCGGCACCGCCGTCGTCGCCTCCGACCTGCCGGTGATCCGTGAGGTGCTGGGCGAGCACGGCCGGCTGGTGCCGCCGGACCGGCCGGCCGAGCTGGCCCGGGCCATCCGGGTGATGCTGGAGTACCCGGACGCCTGCCGGGCCCTCGGCGAACGGGCGCGGCGGCACGTCGAAGCGGGCTTCACCTGGCAACATGCCCGGGCCCGGCTGGCCGCCGTCTACGACACCGTCGCGGGTCGCTGATACGGTCCCGGTCATGTTCTGGCGCGATCAGAAAGCCGCCATCGCCGGCTTCCACCCGCTGCACCAGGCGCTGATCGCACAGCGCGGGTTCGCCGCGACCCAGCCGGCCGGCGGATGGACGGCACTGATCGACAGCCTGCACCGGCATGCCGGGCTGGTCCGGCGGCAGAAATGGGCGCTGCCGCCGCGCACCCTCGACGTGCTGGTGCCGCTGCTCGCCGAGATCTGCTCCGACCTCGATCCGGCCGGCACCCTCGGCGTCACGGTGGACCTGCGCGGCAAGGACGCCCCCGGCAAGACCGGACCGGCCCGCGACCTGCCGGTGCGCAAGCCGATCCGGTCGGCCACCGAGGCGTGGACCGTCGACCCGTGGCTGCGGCTGCGCGCCGAGCTGCGCGACGGCAGCATCCTGGAGATCCTGGTCGTCGACCGGGAGCGCACCCGGCGGATCGCCAAGCGCAACCCGCGCGGCAAGATCAAATGGAAGCGGAAGAGCAAGCTGACCCAGACCATCCGGGTCCGCCGCCGCCTGCCCAAGGACACCGCCGGCCAGGTCCCGCCGACCCCGCCGCCGCCGTGGATCGGGGTGTTCGTCCGGGAGGGGCAGCGGCGCAGCGTGCTCGCCACCGCCAAGCTCGCCCGGCTGCCGCGCAGCGGCGAGGAGCAGGTCGATCGGATCCTGAGCGTGGCCACCGAGCCGTTCCGCTGGACCCCGCAGAGAGGTGCCGCATGACGCCGTGCACGGTCACCACCGGCTTCTTCACCCTGGGCAAGTGCGGGGTGATGGCGGTCGCCGGCTGCCCGGCGTGCGGGCGCGCGCTCTGCGCCGGCCACGTCACCGAGAGCGGGTTGTGCCCGGAGTGCGCCGCCGCGCGCAACCAGGTCGGCCACCCCGCGGCGGCGGCCGCCTACCGGCGGCGGATGCACCGGCACCGGACCGCGGGGGAGTATCAGGACGCCGGGTGGTACACCGGTTTCGACTCGTACGACCGGGCCGCCTTCGAGCCGGGCGCCGGGGCGCAGCAGGACTACCTCGACGACGGTGACGACGCCCTGGTGGACAGCTGATGCGCCTGCTCTGGATCACCGAGAACTATCCGCCCAGCCCCGGCGGCATGGCCACCTCGTGCGACCGGATCGTGCGCGGCCTGCGCGCGGCCGGCGTCGGGGTGGAGGTGGTGCACCTGGGCCGGCGCGGCGCGGTCCCGCTGAGCGAGGACCCGGAGCACGCGCTGCGCTCGCTCTGGACCACCCTCGCCCCGACCGTCGGCGACTACACCCACGTGGTCGCGTTCGGCGGGACGTACCCGCTGCTCAGCGCGCCGGTCTATGCCGCGTGGGCGGGATTGCCGCTGGTCACGCTGCTGCGCGGGAACGACTTCGACACCGGGATGTTCTCGCTGCGCCGGCAGCCGGTGGTCCTCGAAGCGCTGCGGGCCTCGGCGCACGTCTGCGTGGTGGCCAGCGGCACCGCGCCGCTGGTGTCCAGGCTCGCCCCGTCGACGCCGGTCACCTGGGTGGCCAACGGCATCGACACCGGCCAGTGGCAGATCCTGCCGTCCGAGCGGCAGAAAGCCGCCGCCTGGCGGGCCGAGCACGTCGATCCGGGCCGCCGCACGATCGGGCTGGTCGGCCAGCTGAAGAACAAGAAGGGCGTACGGCTGCTGCTGGACGCCCTGGTGGCCGGCCGGCACGCGGACCGGTTCCACGTCGTGCTCGCCGGCGACCTGGAGCCGGGCATCGGGGAGTGGCTGGCCGCGCATCCCGAGGTGGCGTTCACGGCGCTGCCCTTCCAGGACCGCTACCAGCTGCTCACCGTCTACGCGGCCTGCGACGTGATCGCCCTGCCGTCGTTCTACGACGGCCTGCCGAACGTGGCTCTGGAGGCGGCGGCGCTCGGCATCCCGCTGCTCGCCTCGGACGCCGGGGGCCTGGCCGACCTGGTCGACTCCTCGGTCGGGTTCGCCTTCCCGGCCGGTGACCCGCACGGCTGCCGGGCCGCCCTGCACCGGGCGGCGCTGTCCGATCCCGATCACCTCGCGGCGTTGGGGGAGGCGGGCGCCCGGCGGGTCCGCGAGCGGTTCTCGGTGGCGGCCGAGACCGACGGCTATCTGAAGGTGCTGGCAGCGGTGCGGTGATCGTCTGCTACGCGCGGGGCGGTGGGCTGGGGCACCTGACCCGGATCCGGGCCTATCTGCACACCGTGCACGGCGACGAGCCGGCGACGATCGTGACCGGGTCGCCGTTCGCGGCTGATCCGCGGGTGCTGGGACCGCACCGGGTGCTGCCGGTCGCGGCGCTCCCGTCGCTGCGGCCGTCGGAGCTGGTGGTGGACGCTTTCCCGGCCGGCATCGAGGGCGAGCTGTCCGACCCACCGCGGGCGGATCGAACCGTGCACCTGGCCCGGTTGCTGCGGTGGGCGGCGTATCGGCCGCTGCTGCCGCGGGAGCCGATCCGGTTCGACCAGACCTGGATCCTGGAGGACCTGGACCCGGCGCACGCGGCCCACCTGGCGCGGACCTCGGCGGCGTGCGACCGCCTGCGGCTGACCGACCCGCCGTCCGCTCCGGCCGGCCTCGCCGCCGGTGCCTGGCTGATCGCCCATTCCGGTCCGGAGACCGAGATTCACGAGCTTGTCGCGTACGCCCGGGAGTGCGCCTCGTGGGAAGGCTGCCGGCCACGGCTGATGCTCGCCGCCCCGCACCGCCCGGCCGGCCTGCCCGCCGACGTGGAGCACACGGATCGGTACCCGGTGTGGCCCCTGTTCGCGAGCGCGGAACGCGTGGTGACGGCGGCCGGGTTCAACGCGGTCCGGCAGCTGGAGCCGTGGCGCGCCAAACACCGGATGCTGCCCTTCCCGCGCCGCTGGGACGACCAGTTCACCCGGGCGGCCCGTGCCCGGCTCACCCCGCCGGCCTCGTTCACCGCTTGCTGAGGGCGGCGGTGAGCAGGGTGTGGCACCGCTGCGGGTCTTCCACGTGGGCGTTGTGGCCCAGGCCGGGGAGGGTGACGGCCGGGACGCCCAGCCGGGTGAGCTGGGCGTCGGTGTTCATCGGGTCGTGCTCGCCTCGGGCGAGGGTGACCTGGGTGGCGGACTTGGCGATCAGGGTGGGCAGGTCCGGGGCGCCGACGGCGAAGGCGCGGGGGTCCAGGGTCAGGCGCCAGCGGCCGTCCTGCTCGCGGATGCCGTGCTGGGCGGCGGGGTGGTCGTCGGGGAGCAAACCGGCCAGGCCGGACACCCGCAGGTGCCGGGCCAGCGCCTCGTCGCGGGAGTCGAACCAGGTCACCGGGCGGGCCGCCAGGGACCGGGCGCGGTCCAAATCCTCCGGCGTCCAAACGGCCTTGATGCCCAGGCCGACGACGGCGGCGAGGGGGACGCGGGCGGCCAGGGACAGGGCGACCACGCCGCCGAGTGAGTGACCGAGGGCGACGGTGCGGCCGCCGGCCGGGACGAGCGGGAGCAGGGCCTCGGCGAGAGCGTCGAATGTGTACTCCGGCAGCGGGGCCGAACCGCCGTGGCCCGGCAGGTCCGGGGCCAGCCAGCGGCCCGGCCAGTGGCGTGCCAGCGTGGGCGCCCAGCCGGACCAGACGTCACCGGTCGCGCCCAGGCCGTGCAGCAGCAACAACAGCGGCTCGCCGGCGCCGCCGCCGGTCATCCGGAGTTCCTGGCTCATGGGGGGGGAGTCTGCCACCCGCCTGCCGCCCGCGCGGGGCGGAATGGTCGGTCGGGGAGGGGCGAGCGGCGTACCGGGAATTGGCGGACCGGAGGGTGCGGCGGACCGGCGGCGGACCCGCGGACCTCCCAAGATCGATGTTTGTGGAGGCCGTGGCATACTGCCGCGCGTGAATGCCATGGGGGAGCTGCGTGTCGATTACGGCGTCTTTCGCCGGATGGAACTCAACGATCCGCGCCTGCTGATCCGGACCGTTGTGGCCCGGGTGTTCGGGCTGGTCCTGATCGGTTCCGCGGGGTGGCAGGCGGTGACCGGGCCAGTCAGCGTGCAACTGCTCTACATGTGGCTCGCCGGGCTGGCGTTCATCGGTGTCATGGAGGCGCTGATCGGGTTCGAGTGGCTGATGCTGCGGCGCCAGTACGCCGAGCCGGTCCGCTATCAGGTGACGTCGCAGGGCGCGGCCATGCACGGCGTGCGTGGCACCAAGCAGGTGGCCTGGACGGACGTCGCCCGGGTGCAGCGCGGGCGGCACGCCTGGACGATCAAGAAGGCATTCGGTGTCGAGGCGTTCGTCATCCCGCGGGCGGCGTTCTCGCCAGAGGACAGCCGGGCGATCAACGACTTCTTCCTCGCGAACCCGGAGTTCGCCGGATAGTGGCACCCATTGATCTGAATAACTTTCGCCCAAGGCGGGTAGCCGATAGTTCACCGGCGGCGCGGGGGCTGAGCTTGGCGGCCAGGCACCGCTGCCGCCGGCCCGCCGGTCAGCGCCAGTCGGCCCCGGCCAGCTCGCGGTCGCGGGCCGCCGGGCGCCGCCTCTCCACCAGGGCGCAGACGCCGGCCAGGGCCATGCCGAGAACGACACCGAACACCGCGCCGAGCAGCGGGGCATGGGCGAAGGTCTGGCCGCCCAACCGGCCCAGGGCGATCACATAGGCCGCCCAGGCGGTGCTCGCCAGCGCGCTGAACAGCCGGAACCGGCCCCGCGGCAGGGCCACCGAGCCGGCCGTCAGGGTGGTGGCGGTACGGCCGTACGGAAGGAAGCGGCCGACCAGAATGGGCAGACCACCGTGCCGGAGCAGCAGGCCGTTCGCCCGGGTCATGGCGTCGGCCAGCCGGCCGCGCCGCATCCGGCCGCGAACCGTGCGGCCGATCCGGTAGGAGATCTGGTCCCCGGCCATCCCGCCGGCGACGGCGGCGGTGGCCAGCGCGAGGAGGTCCGGCCGGCCGGTCGCGGACAGCGCGCCGGCGGCGATCACCAGCGCCTCGGACGGCATGAACGGCAGGAATCCGTCGATCGCCACGGCCGCGAAGACGACCACATACAGCCACGGTGAGGCCACCAGCGGCATCAGGTGGTCCAGCATGCTCTCGTTCCTCCCCTCGATCCGTGTTGTCGACCGTACGGATCGCGGTGGCCCCGCTCGATGGTGCCAACCAGCCGATCGCGGTAGGGATAGCACCACCGTTCCCGCCCGGGTGCGAGGATCGGCGCCATGAGCAAGGCGTGCCGGATCCACCTCCACGTCACCAGCGGCGGCACCACGCTCGGAGGGCGACGACTGGGCCGCGCCAGGGCACGATCAACGTGAACAGCTGGGCGGCGGACTCGCGGCGGTTCGCCTACGTCGACTATCAGGCGTCGCCCGCCGGCGTCACGTCCTGACCGCCGCCATGTAGTCGCGCAGCCGCCCGTCCTCGACCGCCTGCACCCACGACTGCGTCACCTGCGGGTCGAGGTCCGGCCGCCGGGCTGCCAGCCGTCGCCGTACGGTGGCCTGCAACTGTGCCTTGGTCAGCCGGAACGTGCCGGCCGGAGTCAGCGCCGCCAGCCGCCGGGCGACGGCCACGGCGTCGTCCACCAGGCTCTCCGGCGGCGTGATCCCGTCGATCCGGCCGGCGGCGAGCGCGGCGGCCGGCTCCAGGGTGTCCGCCGCCAGCACCTGACGGCGGGCCTGCGGCTCACCGTAGGCGTACCCGAGAATCTCCAGAGCGGTGGCCGGGAACGGGACGCCGACCCGCAGCTCGGTCACGCCGATCCGGCCGGCGCCACCCGCCATGATGCGGTGGTCGCAGGCGGCGGCCAGGACCGCGCCGCCGGCGATGGCGTGCCCGTTGAGCGCCGCCACCACCGGCTTGCCGGCCGCGAAGACGGCCAGGAAGGCCGCCTCCAGCGCGGGCAGGAACGCGTGCACGTAGGCCGCACCGCCGTCGATCACGCGCCACAGGTCGACCCCGGCGGAGAAGACCCGTCCGCTGCCGGTGAACACCACCGCCCGCGCCGGGCCGGTGTCCAGCGCGGCGAACGTGGCGGTGAGGCGTTCCAGCAGTTCCAGGTCGAGCGCGTTGACCTTGCCGTGCGCCAGGCGTACCACGGCGATGCCGTCGGTCTCGGTCACCTCAAGCATCGGAACCTCCCAGGTCGGTGGACGTGGCCGGCCGGCCACCGGTCGTCAAGCCGTCGTCCCGTCTCCTGGTATCCCAGCGGATCGAAGACCGGCGCTCAAGCGTCTCCGGGCGTTCTCCGGTGCGGCGCAGCTGCAGGACCGCCGTCGAGCTGAGCACCAGCGCCGCGCCGCCCAGCTGTACGCCGGTCAGGGACTCGCCCAGGATCAGCGCCGCCAGCGCGGTGGTCACCACCGGCTCGAAAGTGGACAGGATGGCCGCCGTCGACGGCCCGGTCCGGCGCAGACCGGCGAAGAACGTGAGCATCGCCAGCACGGTGGAGACCAGCGCGATGCACGCCAGCCACAGCCAGCCGGGCGCGCCGAACCCGAGCCCGGCCCCGCCGGTGACCACGGCGCGGGCGCCGAGCGTGCCGGCCGCGCCGAGCATCACCAGCATGGACAGCAGCACCGGCGGCAGCCGGCGCACCACCGTGTCGGCGACCAGGATGTACCCGGTGTAGGTGACCGCGGCGCCGAACGCGAGCACCGCGCCGGCCGGGTGGAACGCGGTGCCGCCGGCGCCGAGCAGCACCAGCAGTGTGCCGCCGCACGCCGCGAGCAGTGCCACGCCGCGCGCCGGGGTGAGCCGATCCCGTCCGAGCAGCACCGCCCCGACGGTGACCAGCACCGGATAGGTGTAGAGGATCAGCGACAGCAGCGAGGCCGCCATCAGCCGCAACGCGGCGAAGTACAGTCCCGCCTGCGCGGCGTAGCCGATCGCACCCAGCCCGAGGGCGATGGCCAGCACCTGCCGCGGCAGCGCGGCCAGCGCCCGGCGCAGCTCCGGCCGGGCCAGCACGACCGCCGCCAGCAGCACCGCGGCCAGGGTGAACCGCACCAGCAGCAGCGCGCCGGGGGAGACGCCCGCGTCGTAGGCGAGCTTGCCGAAGACGGCCATCGCGCCGAAACAGGCGGCCGAGACGAGACAGAGCAGCGGACCCATGCGCCGAGCATCGGCGGCCCGACCGGTCAGGTCCAGCGATGATTCCTGGACGTGAATCGTTAGAGTTCCTGGATGATCGACCTGGACCTGCGGCGGCTGCGGTTCCTCCGGGAGCTCGAGGAGCGCGGCACGCTCGGCGCGGTCGCGGCGGCGCTGGACTACAGCCCGTCGACGGTCTCCCAGCAGCTGGCCCTGCTGGAGCGGGAGACCGGTGCCCGGCTCCTGGAGAAGGCCGGGCGCGGGGTGCGGCTCACCGAGGCCGGCCGGGTCCTGGCGCGGCACGCGCGGGTGCTGCTGTCGGCGGCCGAGGCGGCCGTGGCGGACCTGGCCGCCCTGAGCGGCGAGATCCGGGGGACCGTGCGGGCCGGTGGCCTGCAGTCGGCGGCGCGGCGCCTGCTGATCCCGGCGGCCGCCCGGATCCAGGCCGAGCATCCGCTGGTCCGCCCGGAGATCCTGGAGGTCGAGCTGGAGGAGGCGCTGCCCAGCCTCAGCCTCGGCACCGTCGACCTGGCGATCGGCGACGAGTACGCCGGGCATCCCCGGTCACGGCCGTCCGGGCTGCGGTTCACGGTGCTGCTGGAGGAGCCGGTGCGGGTGGTCCTGCCGGCCGCCCATCCGCTCGCGGCCGGGGGCGGGCCGGTGCCGATCAGCGCGCTGCGCTCCGACGTGTGGACCGCCGCCGACGAGGGGACCAGCCACCACGCGATGGTGGTCGGCACGTGCCGGGCGCTCGGCGGTTACGACCCCGACCTGCGGCATTTCTCCAACGACGCCGACGTCCAGCTCGCACTGGTCCGGCTCACCGGCGCGGTCGCGCTGCTGCCGCCACTGGCCCTGCCGGCCGCGGACCCGGCGCTCGCGGTCCGCGACGTCGCCGAGGCGCGGCTGGGCCGCCGCCTGATCGTGGGCACCCGCGACACCCCGCCGTCGCCGGCGCTGACCGCGTTCCTGGCCGCCGTCACCGCGCAGGCCCGCGTCTTGTGACCGACCGTAGCTTCAGGGCCGGTTGTGCACGAACCAGGTGTCACCGGCAGCGACAGCAACGGCCGGTTCCGCTTCGTGACCGAGTGCGCCGTAGAAGCCCAGCGGAGGCACCGCGAGCCACGGCGACGGGGTCGGTGCCAGCAGGAGCAAGGCATCGTCCGGCCGATACCAGTATTCGGTGCTCGCGGAGAAAGAAAAGTCTTCGGCCGGCTCCGCGAACGTACTCAACTCGGCTAGATCAGGGTGTCGACGTGTCCGACCGGACTCCTGAGCGCCCCGCGGCTCATTCTGCGAGGATCTCCACCGCGGTTCCCGCGCCGGGTTGGCCGAACATCTCCGCGGCGCTGGCGCCACGGGCGAACAACTCGTAGCAGGCGCGGTGCCGGCCGTCTCCCATCGGCCAGCCGGAGCTACCGGGCGCGAAGGAAATCTGCCCGTCGGGCACCGCGAAGACGCCGTCGCTGACCACCGCGACGACCTGCCGGCCACCGATGTCGACCCGGACCCGCGCGCCGACCTCGGCCGGCGGGTCGTACCAGCTGGTCTTGAGGTTGCCGTAGCCGTCGACGTAGACGACCGATCGTGGCGGAGGCCCCGCGACGGTCACCTCCGATCCGAGCAGCGAGGCGTCGCCTCGGGCCAGGGCGGCGACGGCGCCGGGAAACACATCGCGCGAGCGGAACTGCGAACCGGCATCCGCGACCCGCACCGCGCGCAGCGGCAACCCGGCCTCGGCGAGGAAAGACATGCTGGCTCCGGCGGCGACGCCGACGACCAGGACACCCGTCGGCAGCCGGCATGCCACCAGCCGCTCCCCGGCGTTGCCGGCCCGCGGCGCATCGTTGTCCTGGCGAGGCGCTACGTTGGCGTAGAGGACCCGGTCCGCGGGTCCCTTCCCGAACGCCAGTTGAGCCACGCAGAACCCGGCGCTGACGGTGTCGAACGGGGGCACCGGAATGGCGGTCACGTCAGCCTCGGGCAGCAGTAGCGCCAGCCGCTGACGTACCTCGGCGAAGGCCAGATCACCGATGCCGTAATCGGCGACGACGGTAAGCAGCACGTGGCACCTCCGGATCAACAGACGGCATGAGAGATGCCTCCCGTCCATCCTGACGCACGCCCGGCGCCGCGGGCTGAGAACCCAGCAGTCCCGCAGGCAAGCCAGATAGGCGGGCATGTGCGGAGCCGGTCAGGCCCCGAGCCTGGCGGCGGGATACGCGGGGAGGGCGGCGGCGACGATGACCGCACCGGCGGCCGGCAAGGCGCCTGCCGGCAGGGAAATAACTGACTGTCTCGGGGCTTTGGTCTGCTCGCCGCGTTGGCCAGCAACGTGGTCACGTCGCGGATCTTGTCGTACTTCCCGTGCATGATCCACGCCGTGGATGACGATACGTACTCGGGAAGTCGGCGTCGACCGGAGCAGGAGTGGGACGCGTTGTGTGCGGCCAACGACGTTCGCGTGTGGTCGGCCAGGTGGCGGGCGGCCGGTGAACCCGACCTCGAGCGCGTGGAGTGGGGCCGATTCCAGCACTGGCGCGGCCCTGCCGACGATGTGCCCGACCTGCTGCGCTGCGCGGCCGGCCCGGATCCGGACGAGGCCCGCGAAGCGCTGTACTTGTTGTGGGACGGGTTGATCCAGGAGTCGTCCACGTCGGCTCCGGCTGCGCTCGCGGTGCCGTTCCTGCTGCGGTTGGCCATCGACCTGGCTGCGCACGGCCGCGTCGAAGCGGTGTATCTGGCGGCTTGGGCCGGGCATCGTGTGGTCTACGTCGTCGAGACCCGCGCGACCCTGTTCCGGGTGGCATGGCCGCTGGAGCAGTTCTCGGTCGGGCCGGGCGAGACGGACCGCAGCGACTGGTCCCTTCAGGCGGCGCGCGAGGCGCTCGGCGCCGATGCCGGGATTCTGATGAAACTTCTCGACGACGACGATCCGGATCTGCGGACCGCCGCCGTGTTCGCACTCGCCACGGCCCTGAATCTGCCCCCGACTGCCGATCATGCGCTGCGGGCCCGGCTGAGCGTCGAGCCTGATCCCGCCGTCCGGGCCAGCCTCGTACTGGCCATCGGGCAGCTCGGCGGCGATGCGGGCGAGGCCGAGCGATGGTGGCGCGATCCGGCCCGGCCCGACGACGTACGGTTCGCGGCCGCCCTCGTCTGGCTCTGCGCGACGCAGCTGCCCGTACCCGCTGACTTGACCGGACTGCTGGCCGAGTTCACGACACCCGAGATGGAGCAGGTGATGCTGCGCGTGCCCTGGGCCGAGTTCTCGACGCCCGGGATGATGCGGATGCTCCTGCCCTCGCCGTGGCCGGAAGACAAGCCCCGGGGGGTGCCCGGACGGTTGGCCGGATGGCTGGCCGGGCTGCTCGACGATGCGGTCGGAAGGCCGTACGGGGCACCATTCCCGCTCCATTGAGAAAGCCGACGCCTCCAGCGACGGACCGCCGCCGGCTCCGTCAGGCGCCCGGATCGCGGCATGAGAGTACGACTGCGTGATCTGGGCGGGTTGATTTTGTTTTGGTCTGCGGTTTGCATGACAACCTTCATGCGCGCGAGTCGTCGGCCAGCACGCCGGCGGTGAAAACCAATTGCGTCGTCTCTGTGGTGTGGTTGGGTCGGCGCATGTCGATCACGATGCAGCTTGCGACGCCGGACTCGTTAGGCGAGATCGTTGAGGCGGTAGCGGTCTGGCAGCACACCGGCGGGCCGGTCCAGCTTCATCCGGGCGACCTGGGGTGGCACTGGAGATGGGGCGCGCAGGAGTTAGCCGAGGCCATCCGGGTGTGGATCCGTAACGGGCGGATCCTGGCCGTTGGCCTGGTGGACGACGGGGTGATCCGCATGGGCATCGCACCGAGCGTCGACGAAGACGCCGCGTTCGCCGCCCGGATGCTGGCCGATCTGTCGGATCCGAGGCAGGGGGTACTGCCTGACGGCGCCGGGGTCGTCGAGGCCCGCTTCGGCGCTGCTCTTGGCGACCTCCTCCGTCGCAGTGGTTGGGTGGCCGACGAACCGTGGACCCCGTTGTCTCGCGAACTGATCGAGCCGGTGGAGGACTGCGGGCTCAGGGTCGAGGTCATCGAGGCGCACGACGTTCGGGATCGGATCGTTCGGGATCGGATCGCGGTGCAGCGGGCGGCGTTCGCCAACTCGACGTTCACTGTGGAGCGCTGGCGCGCGATGGCCTCTGCCCCGCCCTACCGTCGGGCCCGGTGCCTGGTTGGTTACGACGGCGACGGCGATGCGGTCGCCGCGGTGACGGTTTGGTCGGCCGGGGACGGGCGACCGGGTTTGCTCGAACCACTGGGCGTTCATCGGGATCACCGTGGCCACGGATACGGTCGCGCCATTACGGTGGCCGCGGCCGCCGCGTTGCAGGAGATGGGGTCGTCCAGCGCGACGGTGTGCACCCCGAGCAGCAATGTCGGCGGCGTGGCGACGTACGTCTCGGCTGGCTTTCAGAAGATCCCGGACGTTACCGACTTTCGCCGCACGAGTTGATTGTGCCACCGCAACCGTGAAGGTAGCGGAAGCTCCCCATGATGAGTTATCGCTCCTCGATGTGCGCACCAGCACGACGCAGTGCGGTTGGGTTCATCGGCTCCGGCGGCCGGTAAAGATCTCCAGCGCGTTGTCGCCGAGCGTGAACTGGAGGCGGCCGTGCTCACGCACCAGGTCCCGCGACTGCGCCACCAGACCCGCTGGTCCACCCGGGCCGTGACGATCCGAGCCCGGCTCCGCCGAACCGTACGCCAGTGCCGGGTCCGGCACGCCGGCGAGCAGAACACCATCGAGGTCCGGGCCACGGCTGGCAACCGGTCACCACAGACCGGACACCGCCGCGGCGACGCTCTCTCGGCCGTGCCGGTCGGCTGCGGAACCAGCGACAACCAGCCCCGGGCAGCGCGCTTCACACCGCTCGTTCCGCGAGCGTAGAACCAACCGGCCCTAACTCGATCTTTACTGATGGCATCGCGTATTGAAGTGTCGTGAGTTCGGGCACGACGGCATACGGGTTCGGTCGGTCGGTGCGTCAGGGCCAGCGGACCGTCATCCTTGGTAACTCCAGTGTTCATATGCAGGTTTGTGCCTCCTCGGCCTGACGCGCGATGGCGAGCGCGCCGGTGGACTCAGCGATCCTGCTCGCTTCCGCAGCCGCCGTCATTGCATCGTCCCGGCGGCCTTGAGCAGCGGCGATGTAGCTTAGTCCCACCAAGTTGGCCGCCACACCGGGCAGAAATTCCACCTCCCGTCGTAGCCGCGTCGATTCCTCTAGGTGCTCTCGCGCGGTATCCAACCGGCCGGCACGATGCTCGGCGATGCCGAGATGCCGAAGTGCGTAAGACAGGGTCAGCTGGTCGCCAGCCCGCTCGGCGAGCTCGCGCGATTGGTGAAGTGCTGGCATCGCAGCGTCATCGTCGTGCCGTACGAGCTGATGGAAGATCCCGATCCAGAGCAGTGCCTCAGCAGCGCCGCGGCTATCGTCCAAGGCCTCGTAGAGTTCTGCGGCGCGGTCGAACAACGCCAGTTCCTGCGGATCTTCTTGGCCGTCCCGGAGGAATCGGCCGTGCGCGAGGCGTCCACGCGCTAGCGCAAGGTCAGCTTCGACACCGTCAAGTTCGCGCTCCGCGATCTGCAGTCCACTGCTATCGCCGTCGAAAGCAATGCGTTCGTAGAGTAGCCGTGACCGCTCGATTCGGCTGTCCATGCCAAGCCCCCGATGTTGTGCCCGATCGATATTTCGTCGACCTTAACGGCCACGCGAGAGCGGGACAGCCTCGACGCGATCCGCGTGTGACAAAGCCTGGCTGTAGCGGAGGACTTCATGCCTCGGGATCGCGGCGTTGTCGCTGGTGGGAGGCGTAGCCGGCCCAGGTCGCACCGGCCAGGGTGGCGTGGTCTTCGGCGCATTCGGGGGTGTAGCCGAGGGCTTGTGCGGCGATGGCCGGCGGCATTTCGAGGACTAGGATGCGGATGGCGGCGAGGCGGGTGCCGAGCAGGTTGATCCGGGACTTGGCCAGCTGGTTCATCAGGTAGGTGGAGTGGACGTGCTGGGTTGGTCGTCTGCCGGGGAACAGCCAGGGGCTGGTGCGGTTGGCTTCGATGTTGCGGGGTCCTCGGTCGGCGGCGTGGTCGCGAAGGATCTGGCCAAACGGTTCGGGGACGGGGATCGGGCCGTGCGATCCGAGGGTGATGCGGACTTCGTCGCCGCTGAGGTCGATGTCGTTCATGGTAAGGGCAGCGATGCGGGTCAGCGGCTGAGCGAATAGGGCGAGCAGCAGGGCGGCCGCGCGGTCGCGCTGGAAGAAGGGCTTGGCGGGGTCGACCAGGTCACGCAGCAGTTGGAGGCGTTGGGCCTGGGTGATCGTCTCGTGGGCTGCGCTCTGGTGGTATGGCAGGTGCAGGTGACGCGGCATAGTGCCGTTCTTGGTGGACCAGACGACGAACGCCCGGCTGCCTTGCCGGCTGGAATTTCCGGTGGTGATCCAGTTATCGAGATCGGTTTGGGTGCATGTCTTCGGAGCGGTGCCGTGTTCGCGTAGCCAGGCCAGCAGAGCGGCGGCCTGTTGATCTCGTGGCGGGGCCGCTTGGGGAGCCCGGGGCGTAGCGGTTCGCGGGCCGCCCGTTGACGAAGCTGGCGGAGGCTGTGCCAGGTGGCAAACTGGCGAACGAGTCGCTGGTCCTCGGCAGGCTCGACGGCATCAAGCTTCCTGCGCAGCCAGTTCTCGAACAGCACCAGGTAGCGGTCGCGGTGCGGCAAGATCTGCTGCTGCATGAGCATGTCGCGCAGGTGCATCGCTGTCTGCAGCGAGGGATGGTCATCCAGGGTGGCGTGGGTGAGTGGCAGCCGTCCAGTGGCCAGGTCGGCGAGCAGCGGGGCGACATGCTGGCTGCAGACCAGCCAGACCAGGCCGGCGTTTGGGTTGGGCTGCTCGCAGATGGCCTGGTGCAAGCGAAGCAGGGCAGGCGCGACCCGGCCGCTGCCGTCGTCCAGCACCGCGGTCGCTCTCTCGACGAGGTGGCAGCGCGGGCAGATGATCCCGTCGTCGCGGTATCCCCACCAGCGATGTCGTTCGCCTCGGTGCAGGCAACGGGCGCAGGTCTGTTCGCGCATGGTCAGTCGGTGCGGCGCACCCGGGCGCGTTTGGGCCGGATGGTCTTGTTCGGGTCCACCACGACCGGGCCGGCGTTGACCGCCTTGGGCGCCGCAATGGCCTCGACTCGGAAGGTGCAGAGGTCTTCGACGGTGCACTCCAGGGCGTCGATCAACGCCCCGAGCACAGCGAGCGAGATGCGCTCCGGCCGGTCACCGACCAGGCGGTAGATCTGCGAGGCCGACAGCGTGATCCCGCGTTCGGTGAGCAGCGGGATGAGGTCGGAGATGTTGTTCAGGCCGCGAGCGGCCATGATCTCCCGCAACCGCCAGGAGTAGGTGATCGTCGTGCGGCTCACGAGTTGCTCCTGATCTGGGTGGCGACGCGGTCCAAGGCGGCGCGGACGGTGCGGGCCCGGTAGTCGGGCGAGACATGGGTGTAGATCGACGTGGTGCTCGCATGTTCGTGACCGACCTGCTGCTGCACGAACAGCTCGTCGTAGCCGGCCTCGATGAGGTGGCTGACATACGACCTTCGCAGGGAATGGAAGTCGAGGCCGTCGGCGAGGCCGAGTTCCTTGCGGCAGCGGGTGAACACCGTGCTCACCGTCCCGGCGCTGAGCTGGTCGCTGCGCTCGGACGGCCAGAGCGAGGAGTTGCCGGGCTCGGCCAGAGCGGGACGGAGCTCTTCCACCCACTGCTTCAGCGCGTCGACGGCCCAGTCGAACAGCGGGACGGTCAGCACCGACCGGCGTTTCGGTGGGGAGCCCCGCATCGCCTTGCCGTAACGGACTCGGATGATGCCGTAGCCGTCGAACTCCGGCGCCTTCGGGTTGCTGGCCAGGTCACACAGGTCCAGGTGTGTGGCCTCGTTGCGGCGCAGCCCCCAGGCGTAGGCGGTCTTGAGCAGCACCGAGTCACGAAAGGCGCTGCTCCAGCCCTTGCGGCCGGAGGACTGGGCCGCGACAGCCCGTTCGTCGGCGTGGTCGAACAGGGCCTGCAGTTCGTCATGGGTCAACGCCCGCTTGCCGGGCCGGCCCAACGCTTCCTGCACGTGGCGGCCGGTGTTCCATTCCGTGCAGACCTGGATCGGATGGGTGCCGAAACGGTTCTGGCACTCGTCGGGCCAGCCGTAGTGCGGGTCGGTGATGTAGTCACAGAACTGCCGCAGCGTGGTCTGGTAACCGAGCAGCGTGGCGTGGCTGACGTGCTTGACCGCCCGTGCTTCGGCGAAGAACGCGTCAGCGTCTGCCGCGCTCCACGCCCACGGGCCGGCGTCGGTGTAGTTGCGGAACCGCCGCACGAGACGCTCGCGCGGTTCGATGGTGCCGAAGCTGAGGTTGCGAGCCAGCTGCTGATTGCGCCAGCCGTCGAGCATGGCCTGAAACACCTGCTCTTCCGGGTGCAACAGCGACACACCCCGCACCAGGTGCAGGCCCGCAGAGCCCTCAGGAACCGCCACTTCCACCCCTCGCATGGCATGCGAAAATTTCGCGTTTTCTGCGAACAGGAGGAGACTGTACAGCTCAGCGATCTTCTTCGACATCCGGCCCATGGCCCCGTCATCGACTGCGGTGTTGGCACGGCTGACACGGCAGCCGCGAATGAAGTGCCGAAGCTCCAGGTCAGTGCCCCGATGGGGCCTCTAACGACGCATGTCCTGCAAGACCAACATCATTCAGTCGCGGGTTCGCATCTTCTGCAATTCGCGACGGTTGGAGGAGAGAGACAGGCACTGACACGATTTCGGTCGAGTTCTCAACTCGGCCCCGGTCCCCGCCGATCGAGCGGTACATGCAGCCGAAACGGGGACCGCGCCGGAGACTTCGCACCGTGGCCGGGGTCCTGTTGCTGGTCGCCGCCCCGCTGAGCGTCCTGCTGATCGGCGCGGAGGAGGACGAGAAGATTTTCGACGCCCGCCTCGCCTACGCCGTCGCCCGCGACGGCCACGCCGGCGACACACATCGGGTGTCCGAGTACGCCCATACGATGCGCCGTACCGTCGAGATGGCTCAGGCCGGCTGGTTCCGGACCGAGGGCGAGGCCGTGGCGCAGATCGAGGACGCCTACCAGCGAGCCCTTCCCGGCACGCTCTTCCGGGTGCCGGCGGAACTCAGCGCGTCGGGGCAGGAAGTGACCCTGCGACTGCCACCCAGGGACCGCGGCCCCGGACAGGACGCGGTCGCGGCCGCGCTCGATCAGTACCGGACTGCCTGCCGCACCGCACTGGACAGCGGATTCTCCCGCGTCACGACGTCGCCGCGCAAAGCCGCGGTGCTCGCCGCCGACGAGAACCGCGTGGTCGCCGCCGCGGAAGCCGTGGAGAGCGCGGGGAACCTGGCCAGCCGGCGCGAGTCCGACGAGGCGATCCGGAAGATCCGGCGGGAGCACCTGGGTATGCAGGCCGGCGCCGCCGCGGTGCTGGGCGCGAGCGCTCTGGTCGTGCTGGGCCGACGCCGGCGGGCGCCGAAACCCGCGGAGTGACAGCGGGGTCCGTGCCGCACGGCCGGGAGCACCGCCGGTGTGTCACGGCGTGACGGCATGACCCGTACCGAAAATGATCTGTGCTGGCCGCTGGAGCGAAGCGATCAGCCGGCCGCGGCGAACACTCGGCGCCGGGGTGACCTGCCGGCGCAGCCGCTCGCGAGCGGCGATCGCCAGCTCGGCCTCCCGCTCGCCGCGCCGGGCCGCGGCCTCGGCCTGCCGGAAGACCTGCCGGCGGTGCGTGGCCACGGCCCTGAGCAGCACGAGTTCCTGCTCCACCGGATGCAGCCGCGGGTCCCAGCCGGCCCGCACGGCCGTCGCGGGCAGGTCGCCGCGTTCCACCGCGGCCCGCACCGACCGGTGCAGGAACCGTTCCCGGTCGGCGTACTCGGCGGCGGTCCGCGGCGCGTCCGGCGTCGCGAACGCCGCCGCGGCCCGCGCCCGGCCCACCCGCTCCTCGGCTCGCTGCCATCCCTGCCAGGCCTCGTCGGCGTGCGCCTCGGCGTCCCGGGCCACCTCCTGCCAGTGCTGCGCCAGCCGATCGGCACGGGCCGCCTCCGCCGCCGCCCATCCGGCGGCGAGCGGTTCCGGCCGCTCCCGGCGCAGCGCGTCCAGCACCGTGCGCACCGGATCCCGCATCGCCTCCGGATCGCCGAGCAACAGCAGCGCCGGCACCGAGACCAGCACCAGCACCAGCCAGATCGCCATCGGCCGAGGGTCGGCGAGCAGCATCTGCGACATGACGTTCATCCGTGAAAGCTCCTTGACCAGGAAAGATCCATTTTCGGTACGGCGGGAAGCGCCGTTCCCGGGCAGGGCACCGGTACGGCGGGGAAGCTCGCGCCTACGCGAAGAGAACGGGCGGTGCGCGGGAGTCACCCGCGGACGCGACGACCTGGTCGGCCAGGACTCGCGTGTGATCGGCCACCACCACGGTGACCGGGGCCTCGACGTGCACACCGGACGCGTCGTCCACCGTGACGGGGACCCTGACGGCGGCCAGCAACGCGGCCAGCAACACGGGCAAGAACCGGCGCAGAACCCCGCGCTCACCGTTCTTGGCCATGGTCAACAACGTAGCGATCATGGCCGGTCCACTCCACGCGCCGCGCCCGGGACCTGCACCGAATGCACAGATCTTCACCGGTCCGGGCGGTACCTGGCCGGCTCGGGGCCGGTGGTACTCGCGACGCCCGGTCAGGCGCCGTGCTCGGCCGGAGCCTTGGCGGCGCGGCGGGCCGCCCAGGTGACCAGCACCGCGCAGACAGCCGTCAGGGCGAGGGTCGCGACGGTCACCGAGTTCTCGAAGGAGCGCGCCGCGGCGGGGGAGCCGGCCACCTCGGCGAGCGACCCGGTGAGCGCGGCGGCCACGATGGTGCCGACCACCGCCATGCCGATGCTGCCGGCCACCTCCTGGCTGGTGTCGCTGAGCGCGGCGCCGGTGGACGTCTGGTCCTCGGGCAGCCCGCGCATCACGGTGACGCCGGCGATGGTGGCGACGACCCGCATGCCGGCCGCCGTCAGCGCCAGGGCGACGGCGATCCAGACGTAGTCGTAGCGGCCGAGCAGCGCGTAGATCACCAGGCCGGCGAGGACCGCCCCGGCCCCCAGCGGCGCGGCCTTGCCGGTGCCGAGCCGGTCCACGATCTTCTCGACGAACGGGCCGATCGCCAGCATCACGATCACCTGCGGCAGGTTGCCGAGCGCGGCCTGCGCCGGCGACCAGCCCCACACGAGCTGCAGCTGGAGCGAGACGCTGAACGTGATGGCGGCCATGCCCAGGCCCATCGCGGCCTCGTAGGCCAGGGCCGCCGACACCGCCGGCCGCTTGATCAGGGCGAAGTCGAACATCGGGTGGGCGGTGGTCCGCTCCCGGACCACGAAGGCGACCGCCGAGACGACCCCGAGGCCCAGCCACGGCAGCGCGTGCCGCCAGCCGTGCTCGACGACCTGGGTGGCGCTCCACAGGGCCAGGATGATCGTGGTGGTGCCGAGCACCGCGCCGGGCAGGTCGAGCGGGGCGCTGTTGCGGTGCGCCGGGTCGTCGGCCGGGATGCCGAACCGGATGCAGAGGATCGCGAGCACGGCGATCGGCACGTTCATCACCAGCAGCGTCTCCCAAGGCAGCACCTGCAGCACCAGCCCGCCCACGGTCGGGCCGACGGCCATGCCGACCAGGCCGACCGTGGTGATCAGCGAGGTGGCCCGCATCAGCAGGTTCTCCGCGTCGAACAGGCGGAAGCAGAGCGCCATGGTGCCGGGCGCGGTCATCGCGGCGGTCACGCCGACGGCGGCCCGCACGGCGATCAGCTGGCCGGGCGTGTGCACCAGCAGGACCGCGAGGTTGGCGAGCGCGAACAGGCTCAGCCCGATCAGCATCATCCGCCGCGTACCGAACTTGTCGGCGATCGCGCCGAACGCCATCATCAGGCCGCCGAACAGCAGCGAGTAGCCCGTGGTGATCCACTGCAGGTCGGATGCCGAGGCGTTCAGGTCCTGGGAGATCCGCGGCAGCGCGACGTTCAGCACGGAGTTGTCGAGCATCTCCACCAGGAAGACGACCGACAGCCCGAGGATCGCGGGCCACACGGCCCGCAGCGAGGTGGGACGCGCCTTCTCCGGCGCCTCCAGGACTGCGGTGCTCATCACGGAACCCCCTCCAGGGAACTTCGGGGGAGCGGTCCCCCGGTAACCGGCATATCTCTGGAACGGCGTTCCAGGAGACCCAGTTTGGAACGCCGTTCCAGACATGTCAAGATGGCGTCATGGCGAGCAGGGCGCGGCACCCGGACCGGCGCGAGGACGCGCTTTCCCAGGAGCGGATCATCGAAGCCGCCGTCGAGATGCTCGACGCGGGCGGGGAGAGCGCGCTGACCTTCCGCGCGCTCAGCGCGACCCTGAAGACCGGTCCCGGCGCGATCTACTGGCACGTGGCGAACAAGGGTGAGCTGCTCACCGCCGCCGCCGACGCGGTGCTCACCGGTGCGATGCCGGCCACCGGTGCCGGCGAGGTCCCGCAGGACGTGATCCGCGCCGTCGCGCTCGGCGTCTTCGACGCGATCGAGGCGCACCCGTGGATCGGCGAGCAGATGTCCCAGCTCTCCTCGCAGTCCACCACGCTGCGCATCTTCGAACGCCTGGGCCGCCAGGTGCAGGCCCTCGGCGTTCCCGGACCGGCCCAGTTCGACGCCGCGTCGGCCCTGCTCAACTACATCCTCGGCGTGGCCGCCCAGAACGCCGCGATGGCCCGTTCGGTCCAGCGGGGCACCGACCGCGCCGAGGTGCTCGACCTGGTCGCCTCGCTGTGGACCAGCCTCGACACCGACGAGTACCCGTTCCTGCGCAACATCGCCGCCCAGCTGCGGGACCACGACGACCGGGCCCAGTTCCTGGCCGGCGTCGACCTGATCCTGGCCGGCATCGCCAGCCGGTACCCGCCGGCCTGAGGGCGCCTCAGGGCCTGATCACCAGGTCATCGCCCGGCCGCTTCCGCGCTGGTGCGGAGAAAGGGCAGATCGCGGGGGAGCAGGCGCCGGCGGCGCGCAGCACCAGGTCGAGAACCCGGGCCATGGTGGCCTCCACCGCCGTCCGGTCCTCGGCATCCCGGTCCGGGCGACGCCCCCGCGACCCGGTCAGGAGACGGTGACCAGCCAGATGGTGGCGGTCGACTCGGCCTTGTCGGACGCGGACGCGCAGCCTCGGTAGCAGTTGCTCAGCGTCACCGTCACCTCGCCCGGTGCGTCCGCCTGGTAGATGAAGTAACGGGTGCCGGCCCCGCCGCCGTCCGCCGGTCCGAACAGCCGGTCGTGTACCCGGCTGTAGGTGAACTGCTCGTCCACCGCCCGCAGCACGCCGGTGGCCGGGACCTGCGCCGTCCAGTGGTCCCCGGCCGAGGCGCCCCGATCCGGCACCGCCAGCGTCAGCCGATCCCCGGCGGCGATGGCCACGGTCAGCTCCTGCTGGTCGGCAACGGTCCCGTAGGTGGCGTGCCGATACCAGGCGTACAGCCCCCAGCCGGCCCCGGTCACCACGATCAGCACCGCCAGTCCCAGCACCAGAACCCGCCGCCCACGCCACCGCACGCCGCACACGGTAGTCGACTCATCCATGCCCGGTGATCTCGTTCCCACCGGCTGGGTCGTCGCCACCGGCCCGGCGACGGGCGGCACCACGGCATCGGTACGCTCCCCTCGATGAAACGTGGCCACCTGATCGCCGCCGGCGCCCTGATCACCGCTCTGCTCGGGGTCGGCGCGGCAGTCCTGCCGATGCCCTACGTGCTGCTCGAGCCGGGACCGACGGTCGACACGCTGGGCAGCAAGGACGGCCACGACGTGATCACGGTGACCGGCGCCGGGGTGTCCGCGTCGGCCGGCCAGCTGCGACTCACCACTGTCGCCGTGGAGACCGGCGTCGACCTGCCCGAGGCGTGGCGCGCCTGGCTCGACTCGGAGCGGGCCCTGGTGCCGCGCGAGGCGGTCTTCACCGCCGGCAAGACCGACAAGCAGGTCAACGAGCAGAACGCGACGGCGTTCCAGGAGTCCGAGTCGACGGCCGTCACCGTCGCGCTGGCCAAGCTCGGCAACCCGGCCGGGGTGAAGGTCACCGTGGACGTCAACGGGATCGGCGGCCCCAGCGCCGGGCTGATGATCAGCCTCGGCATCATCGACAAGCTCACCCCGGCCGATCTGACCGGCGGCCGGATCGTGGCCGGCACCGGCACCGTCGACGAGGCCGGCAAGGTCGGCCCGATCGGCGGCATCCCGCAGAAACTGCACGGCGCCAAGGCGTCCGGCGCGACGTATTTCCTCGTCCCGGCCGGCAACTGCGCCGAGGCCCGGCGCAACGCGGTGCCCGGCCTGCCGATGGCCAAGGTCGAGACGGTCGACGACGCGCTGGCCGCGCTCACGACCATCGCCGCCGGGGGCACCCCGGCCGGCTGCTAACCGCCGAGGTCCCAGCCGCGGACCCGGTGCACCCGGGCCGTCTTGGGATGCTCTCCGGTACGCGGACCGAGCTCCCACAGGTCGATCAGCAGGAACTGGGGGTAGCGCGGAGCCTGCGCCGAGCGATAGAGCCGCACGCCCTCGCAGCCGATGACGGTGCCCTCCGGACCCCAGATCGCCGTCCAGGTGTGCGGCCGCGCGGCGTCCACCGGGATCCGGACCTCGGTCATCTCCGGCCGGAGCCGGTCGTCGTGGTGCGCCTTGATCCCGCACCGGGCGGTGGTCAGGTCGGCCGCCTCGATCTCGAAGACGCACACCTCGCCGCTGTCCCGCGCGTCCAGGTGCTCGGTGCCGACCAGCCAGGCGGCGAGCATGCAGCCCTCGTCCACACTGGCGGTGACGGTGATGTCGACCCGGCCGGCGCGGGGCGCCCAGAGCAGCCGGGCCGGCGTCTCGGTCCGCACGACCAGGCCGTCCGGGCGGTGCCGGTGGGTGCCCCGGCCGGAGCCCAGCGGGCCGGCGAACGTACCGGTCTGGATGTTGGAAACCCGCAGTGGTGCGTCCTCGGGCCGCCAGTCCCGCTGGTCCTCGTCGATCCGCAGGCGCAGGCCGCCGCCGTCGAAGTCGTAGCGGGCCGCGGACCGGTCCGGGGTGGTCCACTGTGGCAGGTAGTGATCGATCCAGAGGTCGTCGCGCAGGCGCGGCCCGGCGAAGTCGTCGTCGAGGTCGGGACGGCGGGCGGGCGGCTCCGGGAGGCTCATGATTACATACTTACACGCTTACATTGCTCTATGGTGGTCGGCATGACGGTCGAGTACATCCGATACCGCATCCCTGGTGACACCGCCGCCTTCGAGCAGGCCATCGCCCGCGCGGCCCGATTCCTGGCCCGGGCGCCGCAGTGCGCCGACTACGAACTGAGCCACCGCACCGACCAGCCGGACAGCTACCTGCTGCGGATCACCTGGGCCGCCGGCTCCGGTGGCGAGCCGATCCCGGCCTTCCTCGCCGAGATCGAGCCCTACGCCGACGCGATCGAGGAGAGGTCCCGCTATGAGCCGGCCGAGGTGGCCGGCGCCGGCGGTTCCGTGCCGAGCATGTACGAGTGGGCCGGCGGCCTCGAGGCGCTCGAGCGGCTGACCGAGCGGTTCTACCAGCTCGTGCCGGCCGACGAGCTGGTCGGGCCGCTGTTCGCCCGGATGGACCCGGGCCATCCGCGGCACGTCGCGTTGTGGCTGGCCGAGGTGTTCGGCGGGCCGGACCGCTACACCAGGGAGCGCGGCGGATACCCGGCCATGCTCGGGCATCACCTCGGGAAGGCGATCACCGAGCCGCAGCGGCGGCGCTGGGTGAGCCTGCTGCTCGACGCGGCCGACGAGGTCGGGCTGCCGGACGATCCGGAGTTCCGGGCGGCGTTCGTGGGCTACCTCGAGTGGGGCACCCGGCTGGCGCTGGCCAACTCGCAGCTGGGAGCCACCCCACCCCGGCAGGCTCCGGTGCCGCATTGGGGGTGGGGGGTGGCGCCGCCGTACCAGGGGTGACCACGCACCGCGGCCATCCCGGGCCGTCCGGGCCGGCTTCCTGCTGACCGCCGGGATCAGCATGTGATAACTATTGGCCCCGACGGCTCGCGTTCCGCCGGGCCGTCCGCAAGGAGAGCAATGACGATGTCGAATACTGCCCGGCCCGGCCCGGGCTCGGATCTGCGGGACGCCGAGCAGGCGGCAACCGGTGTCTCGGTCACGGCCGTCACCGTGCTCGGCGTCGTGGCGGTGCTGGCGGTCGCCCTGGATCAGCTCGTCAAGGAACTGTCGACCAACGGGCTGACCGCGAACGAGCCGGTCCGTACCCTCGGTGGCCTGGTCTATCTGTGCCTGTGGCGCAACAGCGGTGCGGCGTGGAGCGTCGGAAGCGGGCACACGTGGGTGTTTCCGCTGGTGGCCATCGCGGTCGCCGGATGGATCGGCTGGGTCGCGGTGCGCCTTCGCTCGAAGCCGTGGGCGGTCGCGCTCGGTCTCGTGCTCGGCGGGACGCTGGGCAATCTCGGCGACCGGCTGTTCCGCGATCCGGGCGTGCTGCGCGGGCACGTGGTCGACATGATCAGCCTCTTCGGACCGGACGCCCAGTACTTCCCCGTCTTCAACGTCGCTGACATGTGCCTCACCATCGGTGTGACGCTGGCGGTCGCGCTCGAGCTGACCGGGCGAGCCCGTGACGGCTCACGCCGGCAGTCGGCCAGATGACGTCCGGCACGTGACCGGCGAGAGCTGATCGGCCGCCGCAACCGGAACCGCTGATCGTCGTCAGCGATCGCGTATCGTCCGCCGCCGCACGAACCCGAAGTACCCGGCAAGGAGCAGATACAAGGCGGTGAAACAAGCCGCTGCGGTATGCGTGCTCCCCGTCCTGTCACCGATCGCGAGCACCGCCGCAAGCAGTCCCGCGAGCACGACCAGCGTCAGAACGATGCCGGTGTCCGTACCCGTCCATGCGCTTGCCGAGCCTCGGTCCCGCTGCGCGTAGGAACTTGCCCGGTCCCGGCAGATCACTGCTAGGGCTCGTGCTGGAGCGGGAATGGTCAGCGGGCCGCTTCGGCGAGTCCGTGCCGCCGACCTCTGTTTTCGCCACGGCGCCGCGAGCTGCCTGCTGTCTCGCCATCGAGACGTCGCGCGGCAGGCCCGGATCGCCGGGGGATCCGATGTCGAGAACGGCCGGGTGGCTCCGTCCCCGGGGCACGAGCACGCCAGGACGGCACCTTCGAAGGAGCGACCACCATGCGACCGACCGAGATCAGTGAGATTCTCGACCGCCCGATCAGCCGGGAGCTCCTCGCCCGGGACCTGCTGCGGATGGCCTACGTCGCCAAGGACGGCACGCCGCGCAACATCCCGATCGCGTTCGACTGGAACGGCTCGGAGATCGTCGTCTGCACCACGAAGAACGCGCCGAAGCTGCCCGCTCTGCGCCGCGATCCGGAGGTCGCGCTGACCATCGACACCGAGGTGCATCCGCCGAAGATCCTGCTCATCCGGGGCCGCGCCGAGCTGGACGAGGTCGACGGCATCCCGGAGGAGTTCCTGCGGATGAACGGCACCTACCGGATGACCGCCGAGCAGCGCGTCGCGTGGGAGGCCGAGATCCGGTCGCTCTACGACGGCATGGTCCGGATCGTCATCACCCCGACCTGGGTCAAGCTCATCGACTTCGAGACCACCCTGCCCAGCGCGGTCGAGGAGCTGGTCCGGCGGCGAGCCGAGCGCCAGCGCGCCTGACGGAAAACCACTTTCCGGTACGCCGGGAGCACTCCCGCCGTACCGGAGAGCTCATTCGGTGCGCAGGGCCGTCGCCGTGCGGGTGCCGGCCGCCCAACCGGCCGGCAGCAGGGCGCCGAGGACCGCGATGACCAGGCCGCCGAGGCCGAACAGCAGCAGCTCGGACGGGGCGTAGATGTCCAGGACCGAGCTCGGCAGGTGGAAGCCGGCGGTGTGGCCCATCGAGGTCACCGTGGTGCGTTGCAGCAGCACACCGACCGGGGCACCGAGCGCGCCGCCGGCCAGGCCGGTGACCGCGACCGAGGCGATGACCATGGTGATGGTCTGCCGCGGGGACATCCCGAGGGCCTTGTGCACGCCCAGGTCGTGGACGCGTTCCCGGGTCTCCAGGACGACCGTGTTGAGCACGCCCAGGGCGGCGACGGTGACCAGCATCAGGGTCAGCAGGGCGGTCAGCGCGTTGATGATGATCACCTCGTCGGCGGTGCCCCGCTCGTCCACCATGGCGTGCGCCTCGAGCGGGCGGAGCGTGGCGTCCAGCGCCTCGGCGTACGCGGTGGCGTCGGTGCCCGCCTGGACGCTGACGTGGAACTCCTCGGGCGCGGCGTCCGGGCCGGCCGCGGTGAGGATCTGCAGGCCGTCGTTCTCGGTGTTGAAGACCTCGCCGACGATGGTGGCGGGGCTCCGCTCGCCGTCCCTGGTCAGCACCACGGTGTCGCCGACGCTGGTGTGGGTGGCGGTCAGGAACGGGGTCGCCACGACGATCTGTCCCGGCCGGGTGTACCAGTCGCCGGACACCATCCGGTACCCGTCCGCGCAGGTCGTGCCGGCCATCTCCAGCGTCTGCAGGGAGCCGCTCAACCCGGCCGCGGTCACCTCGCCGTCGGCGACCGCGCAGTAGCCGGCGGTCCCCGGCTGGGCTGTGATCGCGTCGACGACGGCCGCCGGGTCGGCCGGGGTGCCGTTCCGCTGCCGGCCGCCGCCGGTGGCCGGCGGTGGCCCCGTCCGCCCCATGCCGACCTCCACGTCACCGTGGCTGTCCGCGGCCTGGATCTGGGTGAGCGAGGCGGCCAGCCCGACCGAGAAGGTGGCCGCGGCGGCCCCGAACGCGATGGCGACGACTATCGTCGCCGACCGGACCGGGCGGGCGAACGGCTGGGCCAGCCCCAGCGTGACCGGGCGGGGCAGCGGCAGCCGGGCGGTCAGCCGGGCCGCCCACCGGCCACGGCCCGGCGACGGGGTGCTGCCGACGGCGAGGGCGTCGACGGTACGCAGCCGGCCGGCCCGGGACGCGGCGACCCAGGCCGTGACGGTCACCAGGGCGAGGACCCCGGCGAACACGGCCACGTCGAGCCACGGGGTGACGCCGCTGTCGTCCGTACCGTAAAGGTCGTTGGTCTTGGCCAGCACCGGGACGGCCAGCAGGTTGCCGGCGACAGTGCCCAGCGCGGCCCCGATCGCCGCCGGGATCAGCGCCCGGCCCAGGTACGCGCGGACCACCTGGTTCGGGGTGAAGCCGAGCGCCTTGAGGATGCCGATCCGGCGGGTACCGGAGCTGACCGCGCCGGCGATCACGTTCCCCACGATCAGTACCGCCATCACCAGGCCGAGCACGCCGAAGGCGATCAGGAAGGGTACGAACAGCGCGGCGTCGCCGGCGGCCCGCTGCCGGGTGGTCAGCCAGGAGCGGGAGGAGGTCAGAGCGTCCGTCGTGATCCCGGCCAGGACCGCGTCCACCTGGTCGGCGGTGCCGGCTTCGGTCAGCCGGTACAACATCTGATAGCCGGTCGGGACGATCTGTTCCGGGACCACCCAGCCGTCCGCGGTCTCGCTGACCGACCTCGCCAGGCCGACCACGACGAGGTCCGGGTTCCGCCACACCGCGCCGATCGCCCGCGACCGCATGCCCTCCGTCCGGCCGTCGCTGAACAGCACCACCTCGCCGGGCCTGGTGGCCCACCGGCCCTTGAGCAGCGTGACATCGTCCACCCCGCCGGTCGGCTGGGGCCGGCCGACCACGGTCATCGGGAACGGCCGGCCGTGGTCGTCGACCGGGCTGATCGACGCGGTCGGGAACGGGCCGGCGGCCGCGGACACCCCGGCGGCGTGCGCGGACGCGGCCACCTGGGCCGCGGTGGTCCGGCCGGCGTCGAACCCGGCGATCAGGTGGGCGCCGTTCTGCTGGTCGAAGGCGCGGTCGAACGGCGCGGTGGAGGCGACCAGCAGGGTCCCGCCGAGCACCGACGCGGACACCGCGATCAGCACGACCAGGGCGATCACCACGGTCTGCACGCGGCGGCGGCTCATCCCGCGCATCGGACCCGCCCGTCGATCAGCTCGACGGTCCGCGTCGCGCACGACCTGGCCAGCGCCAGGTCGTGGGTGACCAGCAGGATGGTCTGGCCCTCCCGGTGCAACTCCCGCAGCAGCCGCTGGACGTCCTCGCCGGACGCGGTGTCCAGCGCGCCGGTCGGCTCGTCGGCCAGCAGCAGCGCAGGCCGGTTGACCAGCGCCCTGGCCACCGCGACCCGCTGCCGCTCGCCGCCGGACAGCCGCCCCGGATAGGCCCCGGCGTGCCGGTCGACGCCCAGCGTGCCGAGCAGTTCCCGGGCCCGGCGCCGGGCGGCGCCCCGGGTCATCCCGGACAGCTGCGCGGGCAGCATCACGTTGTCCGCGACGGTCAGGTCGTCGAGCAGGTTGAAGAACTGGAAGACCAGGCCGATCCGGGCCCGCCGGTAGCGTGCCGAGCCGGCCTCGCCGAGCTGGTCGACCCGGACACCGTCCACGGTGACCGTGCCGCGGCTGGGCCGGTCCAGGCCGGCGATCAGGTTCAGCATCGTCGACTTGCCGCTGCCGGACGGGCCGAGGATCGCCACCGCCTCGCCGGTCGTGACGGTCAGGTCCACGTCCCGTAGGGCGGGCGGTCCGTCGCCGTAGCTTCTGGTCACTTCGCGCAGCTCAATCATGGTGCTCGACGCTAGGGCCGGGCCCGGGCCGGGCGCGTCGGCCGGGAGAGGCATCTTGACCACACCGTCGGGACGAGACGGACCGGGGTCATCCTCGAGGTGTAGTCCACTGGTGGACGCGGTGGCCCGGATCGACGGCGATAATGGTCCGGTGCTCCGAAGGTTGTTGCGTCGCGACGGCACGCTGCCCCGGCTCTCCCGGCGCGGCCAGGTGTTCGACGTGCTCGTGGCGGCGTCCCTCATGCTCGCCGCGATCTCGGCCGGTGACCAGGACGCCCCGCGGGTCGAGCGGATCCCCGGCCCGGCCCGCGAGTTGTTCGTGCCGCTCGACCACCACGAGGAGCGGTTCCTGGTGCTCGGCCTGCTGCTCGTGGTGGCGCCCCTGGCGTTCCGCCGGCGGCGGCCGCTGACCGTGCTGTGGCTGGTGCTGGCCACCCTGCCGGGGCTGGTCGACAACGACGCGGCGCTGCGGGTGTCCTTCTACGCCTGCGTGATCGCCGGCTACACCGCCGCCGTCTACAGCCCGTACCGGATCCTCGCCCTGGCCAGCCTGCCGGTCGCGATGCTGTTCTACAGCGGCGCCGAGGACGGGGCGCCGACCGTGCCACCCGGTTTCGTCCCGGTGCTGATCCTGGGCGCGATCGCCGTCGCGGCCGACGGCCTGCGCCGCTGGAAACACCGGGCCGCCGAGCTGGAACGCGACCAGGCGGCGGCCCTGCGCCGCGCCGCCGGGCAGGAGCGCGCCCGGATCGCCAGGGAGCTGCACGACGTGGTGACCCACAACGTCAGCGTGATGGTGATCCAGGCCGGCGCCGCCCGCAAGGTGCTGGACGCCTCGCCGGAGCAGGCCCGGGAGGCGCTGCTCGCGATCGAGAGCGGCGGGCGGGCCGCGATGACCGAGCTGCGGCACGTGATGGGCCTGCTCACCATGGACGACGCCGGCCCGGGTGCCGACCTCGCGCCGCAGCCCGGCCTGGACCGGCTGGACGCGCTGATCGCGCGGGTCGCCGGCAGCGGCGTGCCGGTCACGCTGACCACTGCCGGCCGGCCCCGCCCGATGCCGGCCGGTGTCGAGCTGGCCGCCTACCGAGTGGTGCAGGAGGCGCTGACCAACACGGTGAAGCACGCGGCCGGGTCCACCGCGACGGTGCACGTCGACTACCGGCCCGACCAGCTGCGGGTCCGGATCACCGACACCGGCGGCACGTCCCGGCCGGCCGCTACCGGTGGCGGGCACGGCCTGATCGGGCTGCGGGAGCGTCTCGCGGTCTACGGCGGCACCCTGGCGGCCGGTCCCCGGCTGACCGGCGGGTACCGGGTGGACGCCGCGATCCCGCTGGCGGCGTCGTGAGCCTGCGCGTGGTGGTGGCCGACGACCAGGCGCTGGTGCGGGCCGGTTTCCGGATGATCCTGACCGCCGACGGCATCGACGTGGTCGCCGAGGCCACCGACGGCGCCGAGGCGGTCGACGCCGTCCGCCGTACCCGCCCCGACGTCGTCCTGATGGACATCCGGATGCCGGAGCTGGACGGCCTGGAGGCGACCCGCCGCATCCTGACCGGCGCCGCCGACGCACCCCGCGTGATCATGCTGACCACCTTCGACCTGGACCATTACGTGTACGCGGCGCTCACCGCCGGCGCCAGCGGCTTCCTGCTCAAGGACGTCACCCCGGAGCACCTGGTCGCCGCCGTCCGGATGGTCCGCTCCGGGGACGCCCTGCTGGCCCCGGCGATCACCCGCCGCCTGGTCGAGCGATTCGCCCAGCGCGAGACCGGCCCGGCCGCCGGCCACCGCGAGCTGGGCACGCTCACCGCACGCGAGCTGGAGGTGCTGCGGCTGCTGGCCCAGGGCCTGAGCAACGCCGAACTGGCCGCACGCCTGCACCTCTCCGAGGCGACGGTGAAAACCCACGTCGCCCGGATCCTCGCCAAGCTCGGCTTGCGCGACCGGGTGCAGGCGGTCGTCCTCGCCTACCGCACCGGCCTGGTCACCGCCGCGTGAAACCGCTTCACGGTACGCTCGCCGCCCTCGCCTATGCTGGCCCGATGGCAGCGTGTCCCGAGCTGGCCGTCGCCCGCCGTTCTCGGCGGCGAGGGCTCTTCGGGGTACCCCCGAGGACGTTTGCTTGACCACCGCGGCACACCGCCGGCGCGCTATCGCGCTTCGCGCGAGCCGGCGCAGGCACGACCGGGCATCGTCGGGGCACGCTGCCGCCCGGGCGTGGTATTCGCCCCGCAAGCAGGCGCCGTCCCGGGTCGCCGGCGTGCTGGCCGACGCGCTGCTGACCACCGGCTGGCAGGCCGGCGACATGATCGCGGCGGTGCGCGCGGTGGTGCCGGGCCGCCCGGCGTGGGCGCGGCGCCTGGTCGGCACGGTGCTGCTGGCCTACCCGCGGGCGCCCGCCGACCGGCCCCGGGAGTTGCGCCGCTTCCTGTCCTCGGTGAGCCGCGTGCCCCGGGTGGCGGTGCGGCTGCGGCTGGTGGCGCCGGCCCGGGTCGTACGCATGCGGTGGGGTGTTCCGCCGATCGGCGACCTCGCCGCCCTGGCCGCGTTCCTCGGCGTGGACGGCGACGCGCTGGACTGGTTCGCCGACCGCCGGGAGATCAACCGCCAGGCCCGCGACGAGAAGCTGCGCCACTACCGGTACCGGTGGCTCCGGCACCGGCTGATCGAGGCGCCGAAGCAGCGGTTGCGCACCATGCAGCGGCAGGTGCTCGACGAGATCCTGTCGGCGGTGCCGGTCCACGACGGCGTACACGGTTTCGTGCCCGGCCGGGGAGTGCACACCTTCGCCGCGGCGCACGCCGGCCACGCCGTGCTGGTGAGCCTGGACCTGCGCGCGTTCTTCTCCAGCATCACCGCGGCCCGGATCTACGGGCTGTTCCACGGCATGGGCTATCCGGAGCCGGTCGCGCACGCGCTGACCGCGTTGACCACGACCAGCACGCCCGCCCAAGTCCTGCGCGCCGCGTCCGATGCGCACCTCGCCGCGCTGCTGCGCCGGCCGCACCTGCCGCAGGGCGCGCCGACGTCGCCGGCCCTGGCCAACCTGTGCGCGTTCCGCCTGGACCGGCGGCTGAGCGCCCTGGCCACGCGCTTCGGCCTGACCTACGCCCGCTACGCGGACGACCTGGCCTTCTCCGGCGATCGCCAGCCGGCCGCTCTGGTGCCGCTGGTCAGCCGGATCGTCGAGGACGAGGGGTTCCGGCTGCACCCGCACAAGACCCGGGTGCGCCGCCAGTCCCAGCGGCAGTCCCTGGCCGGCCTGGTGGTCAACACCCGCCCCGCCGTGTCGCGCGCGGACTACGACCGGCTGCGCGCGATCCTGCACGACGCCGCGGTCAACGGCCTCGCGGCGGCGAACCGCGACAACCATCCCGACTTCGCCGCGCACCTGGCCGGCCGCGTGGCGTGGCTGTCCCACCGCCACCCGTCCCGGGCGGCCAAGCTCCACGCGCTGCTGGACCGAGCCCGATCGGAAGGCTGACGGACCCGATCGTCACCACCGTGGTTCGACGATCGTGGCCGTGGCCGTGGCCGTGGCAACCTCTCCGGCAGCGTCTCGGTGATCCAGGCCCTGCTGCCGACGGCGCACAGCCGAATCTTCGACACCGGACGCCCGGGAGGAGCGACCTCGGGCGAGCGCGGGGGTCTTCGCCACACCACGGGTTTCCTCAGGAACGCGGTGCGGCAGCCGATGGCGACGACGTGCGGCGGGAGACGGTGTGGGGCTGGTGGATCGTGGCCGGGGTGCTGGCCACGGCCGGCTACTACCTGCTGCCCACCGGCGGGTTCGCGGCCAACCTCGTCTACAACGGGATCGGCCTGATGTCGGTGGTGGCGATCCTGGGCGGCGCCCGGCTGCACCGGCCGCGCAACCCGGCGGTCTGGTACTGGTTCGCCGCCGGGCAGGCCACCTGGGTGGCCGGCGACCTGATGTACGAGTACTACGAGTACGTCCTGCACCAGTCGCCGTACCCGTCGTTCGCCGACGTGTTGTACCTGGCCTCCTATCCGATGCTGGCGGTCGGCCTGTGGCTGCTGGTCCGCGGCCGGGGCGGCGGCGCGGCGCGGCTGGCCGACGCGGCGATCGCCGGCATCGGCGTCGGGCTGGCCCTGTGGATCTTCGTGCTGCACCCGATCGCCACCGACTCGACGGCCTCCGCGCTGGAGCGGGCGATCAGCACCGCCTATCCGGCCGCCGACGTGCTGATCCTGGCGCTGCTGGCCCGGCTGCTGGTCAACCGGGGCGGTACCGCGAGCACCCGGCTGCTCGGGGTGGCCGTCCTGCTCCTGCTGGCCGCCGACGTCGCCTACTCGGTGGTCTCGTTCTACGCCGACGGCGACGACCACCTGCTCTCGGGCGGCTGGCTGCTCTCCTACGTGCTGTGGGGCGCCGCGTCGCTGCACCCGTCGATCACGGTGCAGCCGGCGCGGGAGGAGGGCGCGGCGCGCGTCGGGTGGGTGCAGTTCGCCACGCTCACCGGCTGCGCGCTGCTGGCGCCGGTGATGCTGTTCATCCCGGGGGTCGGCGACAACACCGTCGACCGGCTCGCGATCGGCGCCGGGTCGGTGGTGCTGTTCCTGCTCTCGGTGACCCGGGTGCTCGGCCTGTCCCGGACCGTGCAGGGCCAGACCGCCGAGCTGGCGCGCATCGCCCTGCACGACGACCTGACCGGCCTGCCGAACCGGCGGCACTTCGAGCAGGCGCTCGGCGAGAGCGTCCCGGGTGGCGGCTCGCTGCACGTGGTCTTCCTCGGCCTGAGCGGCCTCAAGAACATCAACGACGAACTCGGCCGGCCGGTCGGCGACCAGGTTGTCGCGGTCTCCGCGGCCCGGATCTTCGCGTCCGCGCCGGAGGCCACCCGGGTGGCGCGGATCGGCGGCGACGAGTTCGCCGTGGCGCTGCCGGACGCCGCCACCGCCGAGCGGGTCGCCCAGCGGCTCGTGGCGGTGCTGCGCGAGCCGGTCCGGGCCGGCGGGCACGAGCTGCTGGCCGGTGCCAGCATCGGCGTCGCCGAGGCCGGTGGTGTGGCGGAGGTGCTCCGCCGGGCCGAGGCCGCGATGCACGCCGCCAAACGGACCGGCGACCCGTACCGCTTCTGGTCGGCGGCGCTCGACGAGCGGGCCGGCGAGCACGCCCGGCTCGGCGCCGAGCTGCGCGCCGCGCTCGACGCCGGGCAGTTCCAGGTGGTCTACCAGCCGATCGTCCGGATGCCGGAGGCCCGGGTCACCGCTGTCGAGGCGCTGGTCCGCTGGCAGCACCCGCAGCGCGGCCAGGTCAGCCCGGCCGCGTTCATCCCGGTTGCCGAGCAGAACGGCCTGATCGTCGAGCTCGGCGCCTGGATCCTGCACACCGCCTGCGAGCGGATGGCGCGCTGGCGGGCCGAGCTGGGCCCGGCGGCCCCGGACCGGGTCAGCGTGAACGTGTCCGCCCGGCAGCTGGCCCGGGCCGACTTCCCGGCGACCGTCGCGGCGGCGCTGGCCGACACCGGGCTGCCGCCGCAGTGCCTGACCGTCGAGGTCACCGAGACCGCGGTGTTCGGCGGGGGACAGGCGCTGACCGCGCTGCACGAGCTGCGCGCCCTCGGCGTACGGATCGCGCTGGACGACTTCGGCACCGGGCACTCCTCGCTGGGCCTGCTGCAGACCGTCCCAGTCGACGTGCTCAAGGTCGACAAGTCGTTCGTCGACAACATCACCGAGGCCGGCCGGCACACCGTCATCGCCCGGGCATTGATCCAGGTGAGCGACGGTCTCGGGCTGACCGCGGTGGCCGAGGGCGTGGAGACCGCGGAGCAGGCGGCCGCCCTCTATGATCTTGGTTACCGGTTGTTGCAGGGTTACTACTTCGGCAAGCCGTCGGCTGAGCCGCAATTCCTGCTGGAACCGGCCGCTGCGGCTAATGTCTGAGGAATGTTCACCGTCAACGCGATCGCCGCCCCGTCGGCGACCGAACCGCTCGTCCGCACCACCATCGACCGGCGTGACCTGGGGCCGCGCGATGTGCTCATCGAGATCCGCTACGCCGGGATCTGCCACTCCGACATCCACACCGTCCGCGGTGAGTGGGGCAAGGTGCCCTACCCGCTGACCGTCGGCCACGAGATCGTCGGCCGGGTCGCGGAGGTCGGCACCGAGGTCACCAAGTTCGCCGTCGAGGACCGGGTCGGCGTCGGCTGCATGGTCAACTCCTGCCGCGAGTGCGGCAACTGCCGGGCCGGGCAGGAGCAGTACTGCGAGAACGGCAACGTCGGGACCTACGCGAGCACCGACCGGGACGGCACGATCACCCAGGGCGGCTACTCCACGCACATCGTGGTCGACCAGGACTTCGTGCTGCGGGTGCCGGAGAGTCTGCCGTACGAGAAGGTCGCGCCCCTGCTCTGCGCCGGGATCACCACCTACTCGCCGCTGTCGCACTGGAAGGCCGGGCCCGGCAAGAAGGTCGCCGTGGTCGGCATGGGCGGCCTCGGCCACATGGCCGTGAAGATCGCCGCGGCGATGGGCGCCGAGGTGACGGTGCTCTCCCAGACCCTCGGCAAGAAGGACGACGGCCTGCGGTTCGGCGCCGAGCACTACTACGCCACCAAGGACCCGGCCACCTTCGAGGTCCTCAAGAACTCCTTCGACCTGATCATCAACACGGTCAGCGCGCCCATCGACATGGCGGCCTACCTGCGGCTGCTGCGCCTCGACGGCACGCTGGTCAGCGTCGGCGCCCCGCCGGAGCCGCTGCCGGTCCCGGTGTTCGCGCTGTTCGGCAACCGCCGCTCGTTCGCCGGCTCCAGCATCGGCGGGATCGCCGAGACCCAGGAGATGCTGGACTTCTGCGCCGAGCGGGGGATCGCCCCGGAGGTCGAGCTGATCGACGCGGACGCTGTCAACGAGGCGTATGAGCGGGTGCTCGCCTCGGACGTCCGCTACCGGTTCGTGATCGACGTGGACTCGCTGCGCTCGTAACCGAGACCGCTGCGGAAACCGGCCGTGATGATGCCCGCGGGCATCATCACGGCCACTTCCTTTCGGTACGCGACGAGCACGCCAGCCGCCGCGGCTCTCCGGCGCCACGTCAGCCGTCGCGGGACCCGGCCGTCGACGCACCCGCCACCCCCGCCCGCCGCTTCGGATGCGGCGACCGCGGCCGGGTCGCCGCCGACCGGCGCGCGAATCGGCTCGGGTTGCGGTTCGGTAGCACGAGCCGCCGGCGCCAGAAGTGCGGCTTCCCGATGCCGATGAGGCCAGCATGACCCGCCGGATGCTCCAGCTTTACGTCGCCCTGGCCGCAGCCGCCGCCACGGCGGCGGGTGTGACGTCCGGAGGACCGTTCGGTGACCTGGTCTACTTCGGCGCCTACCTGCCCATGACGGGGTTGCTCTGCTGGTCCGCGGCCCGGCGCCGGCGCAGTTCCGACTACCTGCCCTGGCTGTGCCTGGCGCTGGGACAGGTGGCCTGGCTGACCGGCGACGCCGTCTATCCGGTGAGCACCTACCTGCACCGCGCCGTCGACGGGACGGCGTCCGCCGTGCTCTGGACCGCGGGCTATCTGGCGTACGGCGCGGCCCTGGTCGCGATGGCCCGGCGCCGGGCCGGCCGATGGTTGCGGCCCGCGGTGCTGGACATGCTGACCATGGTGGTCGCCGCCTCGATCGTCATCTGGGTCGCGTTCGTCTCGCCGTTCCTGACCGAGCTGGCCGCCGACCCGCTCGGCGCCTACCTGTACCTGATGGGCCCGATGGGCGACCTCGGGATCTTCGCCGGGGTGCTGCTGCTGGTGTTCTCGCCGGGCCGGCGCGGCGGCGCGACCCGGCTGCTGGTGTCGTCAGCGGTCCTGCGCATCGCCTCCGACCTGGGTTCGAACTTCATCCCCTCGCTCGACCAGTCCGCGGCGGTCGCCACCGCGGTGATCCTGCTGAGCAACGGCCTGCTGATCGCGGCGGCGCTGCACGAGCAGAGCGGTGAGCTGACCGTCGCCGCGCGCCGATCCCCGACGCTGCACGCGGCCCGGATCTGGTTCCTCGGCGTCGGCCTGCTGACCGCGCCCGCCGCGCTCTTCGCCCGCCGCGACTACGCCGAGGGCGAGCGGCTCCTGCTGTTCAGCGCCACGGTGGTCACCGCCGCGCTCATCCTGGCCCGGTTCGCCAGCGCGCTGCGGTCGCTGGAGCGGGCGGAACGGACCCTCGACCACCGCAGCCGGCACGACCCGCTGACCGGACTGCTCAACCGGGCCGCGCTCGGCGACGAGCTGGAGGCCTGCCCGCCCGGCTCCACGGTGCTCTACCTGGACCTGGACGGCTTCAAGGCGGTCAACGACGGCTTCGGGCACGCCGCCGGCGACGCGATCCTGCGGACCGTGGCGCAGCGCCTGACCGCGGCGGTCCGGGACTGCGACACGGTGGCCCGGCTGGGCGGGGACGAATTCGCGGTGGTGCTGACCGGGCTGAGCAGTACGGACGCCGTCCCGGTCGCCGAGCGCATCCTGCGCGACGTGGCGGTTCCGGTCGAGCACGAGGGCGCCTGGCACACCGTCGGTGCGAGCATCGGCATCGCGGGCATCGACGCCCCCGGGTCGACGGCGGAGTGGCGGCCCGCGGCGTTGCTGCGCGCCGCCGACACCGCGATGTACCAGGCGAAGCGTCTCGGGCGAGGCCGGTGGGTGCTGGCGGAGGCGGCCGCCTGACAAAGCGGCGGTGAGCTTGTCGTTCAACCTCCAGGTCCAGGGTTGCGCCGCTCGCAAGGCCTGTTTCGCTTGGACCTCCACCCTGCCCAGGGCACGGCGGAGGTTTAGAAATTCCGGCGCGACGAGGTGCCTGACCAGCGCGTGTACGTAAACGTCGCCGCTCCGACCCACGAAGCCGGGAGGAGCGCTGGGCTCCTCCATCATCAAGCAGCCTCGATGTCGAGTAGCTCCGGCGATGGGAGTTCTTCCGGGTCCGTCTCCTCGACGCCGACCCACTCGATGCCGCCGAGGACTTCACCGCGCTGCGGATCCTCGATCGTGTAGAGGAACAGACCGTTATGGGACCCTCGAACGCCCGCATTGGCTCGTGTGGTGATCCCGGGCCCGCGGCCACGCTGGAAGTCGATGGACGGGCACCCGCAGCCGCATGTGTCGACGACGACTATTTCCATCGCCTGGCACCGCAGAGTTGCAACGTCAGGGAAGTCAACCGCCAGAAGCGCGTCAAGCACAGCTCGCTCTCGCTGTGTCAGCGGTCTTGCATCCATGCTGTGATCATCCCACCGGCGTCAGACGGTCAGCATCCATCGGTGATGCACTCGTAGAACTGCCGCAGTGTGCTCTGGTAGCCGAGCAGCGTGGCGTGACTGACGTGCTTTGACCGCCCGCGCTTCGGCGAAGAACGCGTCAGCGTCTGCCGCGCTCCACGCCCATGGGCCGGCGTCGGTGTATGTCACGGAACCGCCGTACGAGACGCTCGCCGGGTTCGATGGAGATCCGGACGTCGGCTGCGAGCGTCAGGGCATGCAGGCGCGGCATGGAGGCGGGAATCTGGTTCCGGGCCGGGATCCGCATCGCACTACCCGGGCTCGTGCGTGGCTGCCGAGTACGGTGATTGATTCAGCGTCTCTGGTGATCACTGCAAGACGTCGTCCCAGTCCCATGCCGGAGCGGGGGTGCCGTCTGCCTCTCGGCCGAACCGATAGAGCTGCTCGTTGCCGGGCTGCTCGCGGAATAGGAGGAACTGTCCCGCTTCGGGCAGCCGCTGTGCGTACATCTCAGCCTGGTCGTTCGCTCCGGCCTTGCGCAGCGCCGCCAGCACAAGGGCCGCGGCCTGTTTGTCGATGCCGATCGTCACCCGCATCCCCAGATCGCGGCTGAGCAGGACGGCGACCTCGTCCTGTGCGTCAGCCTCGACCAAGGTGTCGAGTATCCCGGCGACGGCCCTCTGATCGCTCAGTTGGATACGTCCCACCACGCGACCGGCTAGCAGCCTGACCTGCTTCGGCTGCGCGGCATGCCAAAGCCCGTGCAGCAGCGACTGAACGAGACCGGGCTGATGCAGCACGTCGTCCTGGATACCGGCGGTGATCCGGCGGGCCAACCGGGTGACCTGCTCGTGGGCACCCGCCTCGTGCAGCTCTATGAGGAGATCCGGCAGCCCGTACGGGCGGTCGAGTCTGATTTGTTCGGCCGGATCACGAGACACCAGCACGGCGACCGCATCGCCTGCCCCGGCCGCCCGCGCCTCTCTCACGAACTGCGACACCGCATACGGATTGTCCACACCAACGACGGGGCTGGCCCTGACCGCTAGCTGGTGGGCCTGGTCGAGTTCGCCCTCCTCGCGTAGTTCGTGAAGCACGACGGAAACGGCAATCGGGTCATCAAGACGGACGGTGGTCGCGTCGAGGCCGGCAGGAGGACTATTCGCGTGCTCTTCGGCGAACCAGCGCTGCGCCTCGACGATCGCCGCCGGCGGGTCGACGCCTGACCAGGGGTTATCGAGGCTGGCAAGGTCACTGCCACGCTCTGCCAACCGCCGGACCAATTCGTCTTCGCCGAGTTCCCGTAGCCCGGTGACCAGACTCGCGACACCAGACGGGTCATCGAGACGAACACCCGCGACCACGCGTCCGGCCAACTCCCGTGCCTCGGCGTCCGCGCCCACCCGACGCAGCGCCAGTAGAAGGCTCGCCGCCGTCCCGGAATCATCAACGGGTGCGCTTTCGGCCACCCACCGAGCTGCACACAAGTCGCCGGGGTGCGCCCTGTCCCAGCACCCGACCAGGAGGATGGCCGCCCACGTGTCACCGGCCAGCACGGCGCGCGCATACAACCGAGCGGCTTCGCGAAGCAGACCCCGTTCCTCGAAGCCCGACCGGATCTCGTTCAGGTGGACCACAGATGCCTAGCCTATTGCCCGCCCAGACCGCCCACCGCAGGAAACCACCCGGCCCACGTACATCCGGCGGAACGCCGCGCACGGTCGGCGGCAGAACCGTACATGCTGGGATTGTTCCGTCGAGGCGCTCAAGGCAGGCCCGGCACGTGTGGTCCCCAGTGGGACCACACTGCCGTCGCCAGACGCCAGTAAGGAACTGCGACTCCCGGGAGCTGCCGCCACGTTAGAACTGGTTGAACGACAAGCCAACCGCTCGACAAGGCGGCCACGGCCGCCCGATGAAGCGAATGCGGCCACCCGGCCGGAACCGGCCCGGCGACGGCTCGCCACTGTGGCGGTGGTTATATTTACGACCGGTCGGTCTTTTTGTAGTGTCGGGGCCATGGCGCAGGACGGCAGATTGCTCCGCGGCGAGCGGACCCGGACCGCGGTGCTCGACCAGGCGATGCTGCTGGCCACCGTCTCCGGGCTCGACGGGCTGTCGCTGAGCCAGGTCGCCGAGGCGCTCGGGGTGAGCAAGTCCGGCCTGTTCGCGCACTGGCGATCCAAGCAGGAGCTGCAGCTCGCCGTGATCGACCACGCCCGGGCGCAGTGGACCGAGCGGGTGATCCGCCCGGCCGTCGCCGAGCCGGCCGGGCTACGGCGGCTGTCTGCGGTGCACGACCGGCGGCTGGCGTTCTACGAGGCCGGGGTGCTGCCCGGGGGCTGCTTCTTCGCCAACGCGCACTTCGAGTTCAACGCGCGGCCCGGCGTGATCAAGGATCGGCTCGCCACCGAGCAGCGCGACTGGATGGCCTTCCTCACCCGGGTCGCCGCCGACGCCGTCGGCCTCGGCGAGCTGCGGCCCGGCGTCGATCCGGAGCAGCTGGCCTATCTGGTCGAGTCGCTCGGCGTCTGCGCCGTCATGCAGGCCAGCGCCCCGGCCTACCGGCACGCCCGCCGGGCGTTGCACGAGCACCTGCGAGCGATCGCCACCGACCCGTCGATTCTGGGGGAATTGTCATGACCACCGTTGTGGAGAGCGGCGCCGTGGTGCGCATGCCGGTGCACTTCGACGATCTGGACGCGATGGGCGTCCTGCACAACTCGCGCTACGCGGTGCTCGTCGAGCGGGCCGTGGCCCTCTGGTGGACCGAGCGCGGCGTCTCGTTCGCCGGTGGCCACCCCACCACGCCTGACGCGTTCAACGTCGTCCGGGAGTACGCGATCACCTTCCACCGCCCGGTGACCGGCACCGGGGAGATCGCCGTGCGCTTCTGGCTCGACCGGCTCGGCACCTCCAGCGCGGAGTACGGCTTCCGGGTCGCCTCGCTCGACGGCGGGACGGTGTTCGCCGAGGGCCGCCGGGTGAACATCCGGGTCGACCCGGCGTCGATGCGCCCCGCGCCGTGGACCGAGCACGGCCGGGCCGTCGCCGCCACCCTGGTGCGCTGATTCATCCCTGGCGAGGGGTGTCCGGCCGGCCGCGGCGACCGAGAGTGGGGCGATGAGTGACGCCTACGCGTACCGGCCGGCCACCGGAGTCGCCGCCCGGGACCGCGGCCGCACCCTGTTCGCCCAGACGATGGGCTATGTCGCGGCCACCACCGCCCTGTTCGCGCTCGGCGCCTACCTGGGCCGGGACCTGCCGGCGTTCGCCGCGTTCGTCGCCTACCTGGCGTCGTTCGCGGCGCTGATCGCCATGCAGTTCACCGTCCGCCGGTCCCGGCCGGCGACGGTGGCGCTGCTCACCGGGTTCGGCCTGCTGATGGGCGTGGCGGTCGCCCCGACGCTGGTCTACTACGCCAGCACCGACCCGCAGGCGCTGTGGCAGGCCGGCGCCGCGACGGCGCTGTTCGTGGCCGGCTTCGGCGCGGCCGGTTACGCCACCCGCCGTGACCTGACCTTCCTGGTCCGGATCTGTTTCTGGGCCCTGCTCGCCCTGATCGTCTTCGGCATCGTGCTGATCTTCGTGAACATCCCGGGCGGCGCCCTGATCTACTCGGTGCTCGGCCTGGTGATCTTCGCCGGCTTCATCATGTTCGACTTCCAGCGCCTGCGTCGCTCCACCGACGTCGACGCGGCCCCGCTGCTGGCCGCCTCGATCTTCCTGGACATCCTCAACGTGTTCCTGTTCTTCCTCCGCATCTTCCGCGGCGGCAACCGCTGACTCGCGGCTTAAAGATCGAAAACCGCTTACGGTACGACCGGAGCCGTCCCGCCCGGCCTCCACCCCAGTCGTCCCATCCGAGCCTCTGCCGAGTCGTTCCGCTTGGTCTCCGCCCGAGTCGTCCCGCCCGGCCTCTGCCGAGTCGTTCCGCCCGGTCTCAGCCCGAGCAGTCGACGCTGCCGGCGTTGAACGGTGTGCGGTGTTGCCGGTGGTGACCATTGGCGGTGAGCGGCCTGCGGTGCTGCTGGCTTGAGTGGCCTGTCCTGCTGGCATGGTGACCCGCGGTGCTGCTGGCGTGGTGGCCTGCGGTGCTGCTGGCGTGGTGACCCGCGGTGCTGCTGGCGTGGTGGCCTGCGGTGCTGCTGGTGGTGCTGGTTGTGCGGTGTTGCCGGCGGCGCGCATCGTGCGGTGCCGCCGGCGTCCGGCCGCCGGGCGCGTCCCCGAGGTCACCGGCACCCGGTGCGTGCCCGAGTCAGGCCGCGGCCCCGGCGGGTTCCCGCTGAGCCCGGAACTCGGTGCCGGAGATCAGCTCGGAGACGAAGCCGTCTGGGCCGACCGGGCGTTCCCCGATCAGAGTGACGCGGTGCAGGGTGCGCCGCACGTCCAGGTGGTCGAGATCCTCCGGCGCCAGGTGGGCGGTGGCCCGATTGTCCCAGAAGGCGATGTCGCCCGGACGCCAGCGGAATCGCACGGTGTACGCCGGGCGGGCGATCTGGGCGAACAGCAGGTCCAGGATCTGCCGGCTCTCGGCCACCGACAGGCCCAGGATCTTGGTGGTGAAGCCCGGGTTGACGAACAGGGCGCGCTCGCCGGTCTCCGGGTGCACGCGCACCACCGGGTGCACCGCGACCAGCAGGTTCTTGTTGATCCGGTCCTGGTATCCGGGCAAGCCGCTGGCATCGACGCCGGCCAGGAAGCGGTGCTCGGCGCGTAGGCCGTCGACGAACTCGCGCAGCGGCTCGGACAGGCCCTCGTACGCGGCGACCAGGTTGCTCCAGGTGGTGTCGCCACCGAAGGCGGGCACCACCTCGGCGCGCAGGATCGAGGCGGCCGGCGGGTTGACCGCGGCGGTGACGTCGGTGTGCCAGCCGGCGTAGTAGCTGTACTGGCGGCGGCTCTGCTGCTTGCGGTCGATCCCGTACTGCTCCTCGTACCGGCGCGGATCGATGGTGAGGATCTCCGGCGCGTCCTCCGGGGCGGCGTCCTCGTGCGGGTGGGCGTGGGTGAGGTCGCCGAACTGCTGGGCGAACGCTATCTGCTGGGCGTGGTCGAGGTGCTGCTCCCGGAAGAAGACGACCTTGTGGATGTGCAGGGCGTCGCGGATCGCGGCGACGTCGTCCGCGTCGAGCGGGCTGGACAAGTCGACGCGAGAGATCTCGGCGCCGATCCGCCCGGCCACCCGGTCGATCTTGATGCTGCTCATGAGCGTTTCCCTTCGTCTGGCGTGCCTCCGATCAAATACCCGCTTTTCCTATATGTCAACTAGGATATTGGGGCCTGTAACCATCTGTCACGAGTCCGTAACGCGTGACCCGGGGATGTCTGGTCCGGAGCCGGCCGCGGGCTGGTGCCGTGGCGACCAAGGTGCACAGGTCGGATGACACGCCGTCCGGTCGACGGGTGTTGTATGTGGGTGTTTCGCGGACGCCGCCAGGCGCGCTCTGGGCCTCGCCTCGCACTCGGCCGGACTCCGAAACACAGCTAGGCGGACAGCCCGCGGTCCAGGAAGCCGATCATCCACGCGAAGCTCTCGTCGAGCTCGGTGTCCAGCTGGAACCCCCCGGCGGCCTCGAGCACCGCGAAACCGTGGAACAGGCTGCGCAGCATCCGCAGGGCGTGCACGGTGTCGGCCGGCGGCAGCCGGTATCCCGTCAGCACCGCGGCCAGCGAGTCCAGCACCCGGCCGCCCGCCGCGACCACCGGATCGTCCGGTGCGTCGGTGTCGAAGCGGATCGTCGTCGCGTACCGCCCCGGATGCCGCACCACGTAACGCCGGATCGTGCGGGCCGCCGCGGCGAGCGCGTCCCGCCCGGACCGGCCCTGGAGCGCGTCGCGCAGGGCGTCGCCCATCTCGGTGAGTGCCAGGGCCGCGATCCGCCGGTTCAGGTCGGCCTGGCTGCTGATGTGCTTGTAGAGCGACGGCGCCCGGATGCCGAGCCGCTCGGCGAGCAGGCCCATCGTCACGTTCGCCAGGCCGACCTCGTCGGCCAGGTCGGCGGCGGCGGTCACCACCGCGGCCGGGTCGAGGCCCGCCCTAGGCACCGGCGTGCGCCTTGAGGAACGGCAGCAGCAGCTCCACGGTCTCCTCCGGGAACTGGGTGTGCGGGTAGTGCCCGGCGCCCTCGATCACCTCGACCGTGCCGATCCCGGCCGGCATCGCCGCCACGATCGCCTCGCCCTCGGCGCGCGGGTCGGCCCAGTCCGGGTCGAGCGAGCCCTCGATGATCAGCGCGGGCACCCGCACGTCGCCCAGCCGCGCCCCCGCGTCGGCCGGGGTGGACTTGCCCATCGCCCGCATCGCACCCATCCGGTCCGGGTCGGCGAGCATGCCGGCCATGCCCCGCAGCTGCTCGTCCCAGTCGGCCGGCCGGCGACCGGGAACCGCGATGTCCAGGTAACGGTGCCACCAGCTCACACTGCCCAGGATGCCGGTCAGCAGCAGCCGGGTCATGCCGATCCGGAACCGCTTCACCCGCAGGTCGCCGAGCGCTATCGACTGCTTGCGGGTGAACGGCGCCAGCTCCACGATCCCGCTGATCAGCTCGGGCGCCCGGGCCGCCGCGATGGTGGCCGCGCCGCCGGAGATCGAGTGCCCGACCAGCACCGCCGGCCCGCCGAGGTGCCGGATCAGGGCGATCAGGTCACCGGCGATGTCGGCGCGGGTGTAGGACGGCCACCGCGCGCTCGACTCGCCGGTCCCGCGGATGTCTGTCGCGACGACCCGGTAACCCGCCGCGACCAGCCGCGGCACGACGAACCGGTAGGCCGCGCGGGTGTCACCCATCCCCTGCGCCAGCACCACCAGCGGCCCGGAGCCGCTGATCTCGTAGGCGATCGTGCCGCCGTCGACGGTGAGCATCTCGGTCATGACAACTCCTGGGGTTTGGCTAATGTCGTTAGCCATAAGCTAATGCTATTAGCTTTAGCCGTCAACCCTCGATGTCCGCGCGCGGTCCGCGCCCGGTTGCGGCCGCCATTTCCCGGTACGGCCACAGCTCCCGGCCGGCGGAGGACGTGTGCGCGGGCGACGGCCGCGGCGGGAGCGGCATGAGCGGCGGTCGGGCCGGGAGCGGCTCGGGGCGGCGGCCGCGGCGGTGTGGCGACGGCGGTGACGGCGACGGCGGTGACGGCGGAGGTGGCGACGTGGTGACGGCGGAGGTGGTGACGGCGGAGGTGGTGACGGCGGCGGCCGAGGTGGGACCGGCTCGGGCGACGGCCTCGGCGGGACCGCTCCGGGCGTACCCCAATCGGGGTGAGAGTGACCGGCGGCGGACCGCGACCGGTCAGCGGGGGAGAGGCGATGCCGGAGGCGAGCCGGTCACCCGTCCGAGATCGCGCCGGTGCCGGCCGGGCGACGCTTGTGGCAGTGTGGCGCGATGGCGCGGCAGGTGCTCGGTGACCGATATGAATTACGTTCGCTGTTGGGCCGGGGCGGGATGGCCGAGGTGTGGCACGGTGTCGACCGGCGGCTGGGGCGGGCGGTCGCGGTCAAGGTGATGCGGGCCTCCGGGCGGCCTGACTCGTCGCTGCCGGCCCGGTTCGATCGGGAGGCGCGGACGGTGGCCGGGCTGTCGCACCCGAACATCGTCCCGGTGCACGACGTCGGTGCCCACCACGGCGTGCCCTACCTGGTGATGGAGCTGGTCGACGGGCGCACCCTGGCCGACCTGCTGGACGACGGGCCGCTGCCGGTGGCCGAGGCGGTCCGGATCGCGATCGAGGTGTGCGCGGCGCTGGAGGCGGCGGCCGAGGCGGGCGTGGTGCACCGCGACCTGAAACCGGCCAACATCCTGATCACCGGCGACGGACGGGTGAAGGTGTGCGACTTCGGGCTGGCCCGGCGGGCCGGTGCCGCACACGCCGAGCTGACCGGAACCGCACAGATGATCGGTACCTGCGGCTACATGGCGCCGGAGCAGGTGACGGGCAGTTCCGTCGACGCCCGCACCGACCTGTACGGCCTCGGCTGCGTGCTCTACACGATGCTGACCGGGCAGCCGCCGTTCGTCGGCGACAGCGCCATGGAGGTCGCCTGGAAACATGTGGAGAGCACCGCGGAGCCGGTCTCGCTGCGCCGGCCGGACCTGCCGGTGGAACTGGACCGGCTCCTGCGGGCGCTGCTGGCGAAGTATCCGGCGGATCGGCCGGCCGGCCCGGGCGAGGTGCTGGCCGTGCTGCGCGGGCTGGCCGGCGCCCCGCCGATCCCGGCGGCCGCGCGATCGGCGCGGCGCTGGTTCCGGCCGGCCGCGCTGGGCGTCGCCGCGGTGGTCGCGATCGGCTGTCTCGTCGCCCTGACGCCACCGGACCGGCCCGGGCGCTCCGAGTCGCCGCCGGTGCCGCGGGCCAGCGGCCCGAGTCCGGCGGTGAGCCAGGCGGCGCCGGCCGTCACCCGGACCGGAGCGGCCCGGATCGAGCCGACCAGAGCCGGCATCGGGCGCTGCGTGACCCCGGGGCGGGGACGGCCGCCGGGCAACCGGCGCGGCGGCTGCCCGGGAGCCAGGCGTTGATCGCCCGGATCCGGGTAGCCGGAGATCATGGGGGATGAGATCAACGAGTACCTGGCCCGGCACACCGGCGACCTGGCCGGCTGGGTGGGTATCCCGTCGGTGGCCGGGGTGCCCGAGCACGCCCGGGACGTGATCCCGCCGACCGGCGCCCGACGACCTCCCCGCGCTGGCTGTGCTCGCCGAGGCCACGGAGGCCGGTTTCGGCGTTCCGCCGGGCCGGATGGGCAACGCCGGCAGCGGTCCGGCGGCCCTGCTGGCCGAGCGGCTCGGCGCGCCGCTGCTGTTCTTCGGCACCGGGTTGCCGGAGGACCGCTGGCACGACAGCGACGAGCGAGCCGGCGTGTCGATGCTGGTGCGCGGTGCCGCCACGCTCGCGCCCTTCTGGCAGCGCCTGGCCGCCTCCGCCCAGCGCTGACCGCTCACCGTGAGCACGCCCGGCAAGGCGTCCTGGCTGGGCCTTCCGCGGACTTGAGCACATGGCGCGCCATCTCGTCGGCGGGCCAGGGGCCTGTCGGTCACCGTCGCGGCCGCCACCCGCGGTCCGTGCGTCGGGTAGCCGCGGCCGGAGATGAGCCGCAGCCGCATGAGCACCAGCCCGGTTTCTGGCTGGCTGTGGTGGTGGTCTCCGGGGTGCTGAGACCACCGTGGGCACCAGCCCGGTTTCTGGCTGGTCGTGGTGGTGGTCTCCGGGGTGCTGAGACCACCGTGGGCACCAGCCCGGTAGCCCGGGCGGTCAGCACGCCGGCGCGCTGACCGGGTCAGCGGGACAGGTGGCGGCGGGCGGTGATCGCGCCGGCCAGGGCCAGGCCGGCGACCGCGGCGCCGGTGGGCGCGGCCCACGGGCGCTTGCGGCCGCCGCGCACCGCCTCGGCGGCGGGAGGGGTCGGCGCGAAGACGTTTCCCTCGTGCGGCTCGACCGGCTCCCGGGACAGCCCGGCGACGCGCATCAGCGGGCCGACCAGCACGTCGTAGAGAGCGGGCGTCGCCACGAAGCCGAACTGGATGAGCCGGTTGGCGAGACCGACCGTCATGGTCGCCCGCGGGCGGCGGGCGCACCGCACGATCGCCGCGGCCACCTTCTCCGGCGTGTCGATCGGGGGCGGTGGGCGCCCGATCCGGCCGGCGAAGTTCGCCGCGTTGCGGTAGATCGGGGTGTCCACGGCGCCCGGCGACACCAGGCAGACCTGGATGCCGGGAGCGTCCCGGGTCTCCAGCCGCAGCGCCCGGACCAGCGCGCGCAGCCCCCACTTGCTGGTCACATAGGAACTCGTGTACGGCGTGACCACCGTCCCGAGCAGTGACCCGCCGAAGATCAGGGTCCCGGCCCGCTGACGGCGGAAGTGGGCCAGCGCGACCCGGGCCACGTTCGCCGCGCCGAGCAGGTCGGTGGTCACCACCTGGTCGAACACCTCGGCGGGTACGTCCTCGAACCGCCCGTACGCCATCACCGCCGCGGTGTGCACCCAGACGTCGACCCGGCCGAACGCGTCCACCACCGGGGCGAGTGACTCCGCTCGGGTCACGTCCGCGGGCACCACCCGAACCGGCGCGCCGAACGCCCGGCACTCGGCGGCGACCTCCCGCAGGGCGGGCTCCGACCGGGACACCAGCACCAGGCTCGCCCCGGCCCGCGCGAAGGCGAGCGCACTGGCGCGCCCCACGCCGCTCGACGCCCCGGTGACCACCACGACTTCCACGGCGACGATGTACCCGCCGGCGGGGCGGCCAATCCGGGTGCACGGCGGCGGCCGCGCGCCCGGGCGGGACGCGCGGCCGTACCGTGCTCGGGTCTAACTGGCGAGGAACGAGCGGACCTGGGCCAGGGTGACCGTGTCGGTCAGGTAGCCGATGTGCGTCTGGCAGGCCACGTAGTTGTTGGTGGCGCCGCTCAGGACGGTGCTGGTGTACGGGATGATGATCCCGTCGCACGGCGAGTACCACGTGCCGTACCTGGTGCTGCCCGGCGTCTCGTCGCCCGCGCTGAGCGTGTTGATGAACGACGAGCCGGGATACATCTGCTGGCAGGTGACGTAGGCCAGGCAGGCGCCGGCGTACGTGGTGCCGTGGTTGGCGCCGGCGATCGAGGCCAGGTGCCGGACGTACTGGGCGCCGCCGAGCTGCTTGAGGTACCAGAGGCTGACCAGGCCGCCCATCGAGTGGTTGACGATGTCGACCTGCGCGGCGCCGGTGCGGGCCCGGACCTGGTTGACGTAGGTCGCCAGCCCCTGCGCGTTGGTGATGTTGTTGCCGTACGAGTTGTACTCGTACGCGAACAGCTCGCTGCTGGAATAGCCGCCGGCGCGGAACACCGCCATCGCGGTGGTCCAGTTCGAGGCGCTACCGGTGTAACCGTGCACGAAGATCACCGGGGTCCCGGGCGCGGCGGCCGCGGGGAGGGCGGGGCTGAGCGCGAGCGCGGCCAGCAGCGCGGTGATCAGGACGACGAGACGACGCATGAGACCTCCAGGGAAGTTCGGGGTTTCTGCATCCTCAGTGCAAACTTCTGCCCGCACATCGGTGAAATCGCCGGCTTCGTGCCCGGGACCGCCCTGCTGCGCCGAACCGCCGAACATGCGGAAGGTGCGACTCCGGGATATCGGTTTTTTCGCAATATTTCCGGTAATGGACCGATGGGTACGGCGAGACGTCCGCGGAGGTGATGGTCCGGATGGTTCCGGAACAGGTCGGCGACTGGGTGCTCCACGAACTCCCCCGGCTCAACGAGGCGATCCTGCAAGATCACGCGCCACCCGAGCTGCTGGTCACCGAGTTGCACGAACACGTCCTCGACCACCTGCCGGAGGTCGCCCAGCTGACCCCGGCCCAGGCCCAGCGGCTGGTGGTGCATCTGGGTTTCGTCGGCGCCTCGGTGGCCCGGCACTACCAGGAGCACACCCCCGGCGGCACCGAGCATCCGGAGCGGGCCTTCGAGCCGCTCACCGTCGACGACCGGATTCCGTTCCGTACCTACTTCGCGACCCTCGCCGCGCACACCGGGACCGGCCACTACGACCGGGACAGCTACGCGTCGCTGGTGCGATGGAACGTCGGCACCGTCAAGGTCCGGATGCGCGACGAGGTGGTCGCCGAACTGCCCGGCGTCTTCGACGACGGCCGGATCCGCAGCTACACCGGCACGCCGGGGGAGGAGCGCTTCTTCGTCCTGGTCAAGCAGGGCGAGGCGATCGAACTCGCCGTCAACTGCTTCCTGGAGCCGCTCACCCGCGAGCACGCCGACCTGATCGGCGAGTGCGCCCGGCACCGCGTCCGCGAGGCCACCGCCCTGCTGGGCGCCCTGCGCCGGCTGTTCGTCGAGTTCGCCTCGCTGCCGCCCGAGCAGACCATGGACGCCGAGATGTTCATGGACGTGTTCCGGCAGTTCGCCGCGCACTGGACGCCGGACGACATCCCGCCCAGCGGCGCGCTGGACCCGGAGGCGCTGAAGCGGGACTTCTTGCTCGGCATCGCCGAACCCGGCTACGAGCAGCAGGCCCGCCGCCTGTTCCCGGCGTTGCTCGACCGGGAACGCGCCGAGATCGACGAGCTGATGTGCCAGCCCACCCTGCCGCAGCGGCTGCTCGCCGAGATCGGCGTGGAGGAGTCCACCCTGCGCCTGTCCGACGACGGCGATCTGCGCCGGCTCGTCGCCCACCACCCGGCGCTGGTCGACTGGTACCGGCTGCTCGCCATGCACGCCCGGGTCTCCGGGGCGCACCTGATGCTGAGCAAGAAGTTCCTGTTCAAGCCGCAGCGGCAGCGCGACGCGGCGGGGCTCGGCGACCAGCATCTGGTGTCGAACCGGGCCGGCACCACCGGGATGACCGAGACGTTCCTGGAACGCATCACCCGGGCCCGGCAGAACCACGCCCTAGCGCCGCTGCGCACGGTACTGATCGCGGAAAACCCGGCGACGACCGCCGATCCGGAGGTACGTTCCGGACGGGAAGCGGCCTCGCCGGTGGTGCTGGAACTGACCGGATGAGCGGAACTGACGACGGAGCCGGGGGCGCGGTGACGACACACCGGGGTGTCCGCCACCCGATGCCCGAACTGGGCCGCGACCAGTTGATGGCGCTGATCGACTACACCTCGGCGGTCATCTACATGCGTGACTCCGACGGGCGCTACCTGCTGGTCAACCGGGAGTACGAGCGCCTGTTCGGGCTGCGCCGCGAGGACATCGTCGGGCTCACCGACCACGACCTGTTCCCGCTGGAGGTGGCCGACGCGTTCCGGGAGAACGACCGGCAGGCGCTGGCCGGCGGGGTACCGGTGCAGATGGAGGAGCAGGCGCCCGGCGACGACGGGGTGCGCAACTACCTGACCATCAAGTTCCCGCTGATCGACGAGCGGGGCGTCGCGTACGCGGTGGCCGGCATCTCCACCGACATCACCGAGCGCAGCCGCGCCGAGGCCGCCCTGCGCGACAGCGAGGAACGGTTCCGGCTGCTCGCCGAGCACGCCCAGGACATCATCTTCCGCTACCGGCTGCGTCCCGACCCGGCGATGGAGTATCTGAGCCGGGCGGTCGAACCGACCACCGGTTTCGCCGCCGAGGACTTCTACGCCGATCCCGGGCTGATCCTGAGCCGGATCGAGCCCGAGGACCGCCCGACCTTCGAGAAGTCCTGGCGGGCCTCGCGGTCCAAGACGATCACGTTTCGCCTGCGCCGGCGCGACGGCGAGGTGGTCTGGATCGAGCAGCGGGCCAGCGCGGTCCCCGGCGACGACGGCGAGCCGGTCGCCGTCGAGGGCATCCTGCGCGACGTCACCGAGCGGGTGGCCGCCGAGCGGGAACGCGCCGAACTCGAACACCAGCTGCGTCAGTCGGAACGGCTCGACTCCCTGGGGCAGCTGGCCGGCGGCATCGCCCACGACTTCAACAACATCCTCGCGGTGATCTCCGGATACGCCGACATGCTCGTCGACGAACTCGGCGACGACCACCCCAGCACGCCCGACGCGACGGGCATCAAACAGGCCGCGGCGCGCGGCGCCGCGCTGACCCGCCAGCTGCTGCTGTTCAGCCGGTCGGAACCGTCGCAGGCCGAGCTGCTCGACCTCAACGCCGTCGCCTCGGACATGATGCGGCTGCTCGCCCGCACCCTGGGCGAGGACATCGAACTCGGCACCGCGCTGACCCCCGGCCTGCCGCCGGTCGTCATGGACCGCAGCAAACTGGAGCAGGTGGTGATGAACGCCGTGCTCAACGCCCGGGCCGCGATGCCCTCGGGCGGCCGGCTGACGATCAGTACCGGTCGAGAGCACGGCGGCAGCGGCGACGACCAGGTCTGCCTCGCGGTGACCGACACCGGCTCCGGGATGACCCCGGAGGTGCTGGCCCGGGCGTTCGAGCCGTTCTTCACCACCAAGGGCCGGGGCAGCGGCACCGGGCTGGGGCTGGCCACCGCGTACGGCGTGGTGACCGATGCGGGCGGCACGATCAGCCTGGAGTCGGAACCGGGCCGGGGCACCACGCTGCGGGTCCGGCTGCCGGCCGGCGCCGAGGGCGCGTCCGGGGTCGGCCCGGCCGCGCCGGCGGCTGCCCCCTCGACCGGCGACGGCCGGCGGATCCTGGTCGTCGAGGACGAGGAACAGGTCCGCGACATCGTCTGCCGGCTGCTGCGCAAGGCCGGTTACCGGGTGTTCGCGGCGCCGCACCCGGCCGAGGCGCTGCGCATGAGCCGCGACGACGGGCTCGCCTTCGACGTGCTCCTCACTGACGTGATCATGCCCGGCATGTCCGGCACCCAGCTCGCCGCGGAGCTGCGCCGCGACCGCCCCGAACTGCCGGTGCTCTTCATGTCCGGCTACACCAGCGGTCCGGCGCCCGGCGGTCAGGAGCTGCCCGCCGACGCGCCGCTGATCCGCAAGCCCTTCGAGGCGCAGACCCTGCTCAACGAGGTGCACCGGGTGGTCGCGGAGCGCGTCTGACCCCGCTCCCGGCCGCGGCCTTCCGGCACGGTTCGCTTTTCCCCACCGGGATCTGGCTTTCGGTACGGCTGGAGCGCACCATGCGGTGATGACGGAGACGCACGTGGACGTGCTCATCATCGGTGCCGGCATCTCGGGGATCGACGTCGCCTACCGGGTTCGCGAACGCTGCCCCGAGCTGAGCATCCGGATCGTCGAGGCGCGTGACCGGCTGGGCGGCACGTGGGACCTGTTCCGCTACCCGGGAGTCCGATCAGACTCGGACATCTACACGCTGGCGTTTCCGTTCCGGCCGTGGCGCGGGGAACGCTCCATCGTCGACGGCGACGAGTTGCTCGGGTACATCGAGGACACCGCCCGGGCCACCGGGATCGACCGGCTCATCGCGTACGAAACCAAGGTCTTCGAGGTCGACTGGTCCAGCCGGGACGCCCGCTGGACGGTGCGGGCCCGGCGCGGGAGCGAGGACGTCGAGTACGTCGCGCGCTTCGTGGTCTGCTGCGCGGGCTACTACGACTACGACAATCCGCACGACCCGGGGTTCGCGGCCCCGGCCGACCTCGGGCCGACCGGGCCGTTCATGGACATGCGCTCCGGCTACCTGGCCCGCGCCGCGGCGATCATGCCGCGCGCCGGGCGACGATATCCGTGGGCGTTCCGGCAGAACGTCATGCGCGACGTGTGGGCCACCAACCGGGCCCGCCTCGACGAGGACCTGCACTGGTCCCGGGTCCGCGAGGAGGCCGGCGCGTGAGGGCCGTCGTGGTCCGGGACGGCATCCTGGAGGTGACCGAGATGCCGCTGCCGGTGCCCGGCCCCGGGCAGATCCGGCTGCGGGTGACCCGGGCCGGCATCTGCGGCTCCGACCTGCATGTCCGCCACGACGCGGACGCCAGCGCCGACGTCGCGGCCGAGGTCGGCTACCCCGCCTTCATGCGGCGCGGGGAGAGCGTGGTGATGGGGCACGAGTTCACCGGCACCGTCGACGAGTACGGCCCGGGATGCCGGCGCCGGTGGCGGCCCGGACAGGCGGTGGTGTCGCTGCCCCTGATCCGGCACGGCGACGAGATCCACATGACCGGGCTGTCGGCGAAGGCGCCCGGGGCGTACGCCGAATATGTCCTGGTCGCCGAGGACGTGACGATGCCGGTCCCGGACGGCGTCGAACCCGGCCTCGCGGCGCTCACCGAGCCACTGGCCGTGGCGCATCACGCGGTCCGGCGAGGCCAGGTGGCGAGGAACGACATCGCGGTGGTCATCGGGTGCGGGCCGATCGGGCTCGCGGTGATCCTGATGCTCAAGGCGGCCGGCGTACGCAAGGTGGTCGCCAGCGACCTCACCGGACGCCGCCGGGAGCTGGCCCGCGCCTGCGGCGCCGACGTGGTGGTCGACCCGGCCACCGGGTCACCCTGGGCCGGGCTCGGGCTGGTCACCTCGGCACCGGAGCTCTTCGGCACCGGCCTGACCGCCCTGCACGCTCTCCGCAGGGTGCGCGGCCTGCCCTGGTGGACGGTGCTGCGGACGGCCCAGCGCCTGGGCGCCGGCCCGCGCGGCGCCGTGGTGTTCGAGTGCGTCGGCGTCCCCGGCGTGATCGAGGACATCGTCACGCACGCCCCGTTCCGCTCGCGGGTCGTGGTCGTCGGCGTCTGCATGCGGCCCGACACGTTCCGCCCGACGATGGCCAGCAACAAGGAGATCGACCTGCGGTTCTCGTTCTGCTACGACCCGGCCGAGTTCCGCGACACCCTGCACATGATCGCGAGACGCCGCATCGACCCGCGGCCGCTGCTGACCGGCGTGGTCGGGCTCTCCGGCGTGGCCGAGGCCTTCGACCAGCTGGCCGGGGCCGGCCACCACGCCAAGATCCTGGTCGACCCGATCGGTTCGTCGCTGTCGGCCGACCCGACCGGCCCGTCTCAGTCGGCCGACCCGAGTGGCCCGTCTCAGTCGGCCGGCCCGAGTGGCGACTCCCTGTCGGCCGACCCGACCGGATCGTCGCCGGGCTCCTCCTGAAGTCGCAGGCGGGAAGCCCTACCTGCGGCCGACGCGCCCCGGCCCGCGGATTTCTACCGTGGACGGATGAGGTCAGGGGAGGGGCGATGAGGGCCGATGGGCGTGCCTGGAGCGGGACGGTGGTCAAGAAGTCACGCGGGCTGCTGGACGGGGCGAACCTGTACCGGCGGCTCGAGGTCCGGCTCGACGACGGGGAAGAGCTGGAGGTGCGCGTCCCACGCGGCGTGTGGGACGAGGTGCGGGTGGGGGATCGGCTGGTGAAGCCGGCGGGCGGGAGCGCGCGTCGCGGCTGACGAAAAACTGTCGGTGGGGGATGTCAAGGTGGGCCGGCCGGCTCCGACCACCTGTCGACGAGCGGACAGCAGTGCCGAGGGAGCAACGATGCGCAAGATCATTTACTGGGTGCACACGTCGGTCGACGGCTTCATCGACGGGCCGGACGGGGAGTTCGACTGGCCGGTCATGGGGCCCGAGCTGTCGGCGTATTCGGAGGCGCTCAACGAGCGGGTCGACACGCTGCTGTACGGGCGGCCGGTGTGGCAGATGATGGTGGGGTTCTGGCCGGCCGCCGAGTCGCTCTCCCCGGACCCGCACACGCGCGCCTTCGCCCCGTTCTGGCGGGCCACCCCGAAAATCGTCTTCTCCCGCGATTTTCCGGGCGACGACTGGACGAGCCGCGTCATCCGGGACGACCTGGCCGGTGAGGTCGCCGCGCTGAAGGCCGCGCCCGGCAAGGACCTGCTGCTCACCGGCGGGGCGAGCCTGGCCGCCGCGCTGACCGCGCACGGTCTCGTCGACGAGTACCACGTGGCGGTGCATCCGGTGGTCCTGGGCGGCGGGCGCCAGCTGTTCGCCACCCCGAAACAGCGCCTCAACCTGCGCACCGCTCAGTCCCGCCTGGTCGACGGCAACGTCGTCGTGACCACCTACCGGCCGGCGGCCTGAGGGGCCTCGCTCTGAACCGACAGCGGGTCGTACCGGAATGGTGGCCTGGACCGGCGGCGGGTCATGCCGGAACGGCGGTCTGGACCGGCGGCGGGTCGTACCGGGAAATGGCGGTCTGGATCGGGTGCGGGCCGTGCCGGAAAGGGCGATCCGGAGCCCGGCCGGGCGTCAGGCTCGGGTCGTGGAGCGGAAGCTGCGCGGGGCGTCGCCGAACTGGGGGGCGTAATTGTCGGCCAGGTGCTGGCGCAGGGCGTCCGCGAAACCCTCGTCGTCGCCGGTGCGGAGGCGTTCGACGAGGTTTTCGTGTTCGGCGAGGATCTCGGCGGAGCGGGACAGGATGAAGTCGCCCTTGCTGAACAGCACGAAGCGCTGACGGTCGGCCAGGCGGTCGTTGAGTTCGAGCAGGATGTCGTTGCCGGCGGCCTCGACGAAAGCGCGGTGGAAGGCGATCGTCAACTCGATGAAGCGGCGCACGTCCCGGGCCTGGAACGCGGTGCGCTGCGCGGCGATCGAGGCGCGCAGGCGGTCGGCCAGCGCCTCCCGGGCCTCCGGGGTGGCGCGGCTCGCGCCGCTGGACTCCAGGACCAGGCGGGCGTCGGCGAGGTCGGCGACCGCCTGGGAACCGAGGCCGCGGACGAGCGCGCCGCGCTTGGGATAGATGGCGATCCAGCCCTCGTCCTGCAGACGGGAGAGGGCGGTCCGGACCGGGGTGCGGCTGACACCGATCTCGGCGGCGAGTGACTCCTCGCCGAGCATGGCCCCGGCCGGATGGACGCCGTTGAGGATGCCGTCGCGGATCGTCTGGTACGCCCGCTCGGCCGCACTCGCACTGCCCGTCAACGACACTCCCCACCCGGATGACTCTGCCTCCGCAGGGTATCCGCTCGGCGCCGGAAAGGCCCTCGTGACTCGGCCGCCGCACGGTATCCGCTCGGGCCGGGGAAAGCCCTCGAGAGCCGCCGGACCGCCCGTAAATCGCCTTCCGGTCGTGGGATACATGATGTATACAAGACGCCATGACTCAAACGCGTGAGGCGCTGCAGCAACGGACGCTCGGCGTCGTCATGGCATCGCAGGTGTTCAGCGGGGCCGGGTTGGCGGCCGGCGTCACCGTCGGCGCGCTGCTCGCGGAGCAGATGCTCGGCGCCAGCTCGCTCTCCGGCCTGCCCGGTGCGCTGTACACGGCCGGTTCCGCGGCGACGGCCCTGCTCGTCGGGCGGCTGTCCCAGCGGCTCGGCCGGCGGGCCGGGCTGGTCGCCGGATACGCGGCCGGTGCGCTCGGCGGTTTCGGCGTCGTGGTGGCCGCCGCCGTGGACAGCGTCGTGCTGCTGATGCTGTCGCTGCTCGTCTACGGCGCCGGCACCGCCACCAACCTGCAGGCTCGCTACGCCGGCGCCGACCTGGCCGACGCCGGCCGCCGCGGCCGCGCGGTCAGCTCGGTGCTGGTCGCGACGACCGTCGGTGCGATCGTCGGCCCCAACCTGGTCGCGGCCACCGGGCGGGTCGCCGAGCGGTTCGGCATCCCGGCGCTGGCCGGGCCGTTCGCGCTGGCCGGTCTCGCCTACGCGATCGCCGGGCTGATCCTGTTCGCGCTGCTGCGCCCCGATCCGCTGCGGGTCTCCCGCACCCTGGAGCCGCCGGCCACCGAGGCGGTCCCGGCGCGGCGGTTCTCCGGTGGCGTGATCGCCGGCGCGGCCACGATGATCCTCACGCAGCTGGTGATGGTCGCGGTCATGACGATGACCCCGGTCCACATGCGCGCGCACGGGCACGACCTGGCCGCCACCGGGCTGGTCATCGCGGCGCACATCGCCGCGATGTATCTGCCGTCGCCGATCACCGGGATCCTCGTCGACCGGGTCGGGCGGATGCCGGTGGCGGTCGGCGCCGGGGTGACCCTGCTGGCCGCCGGTCTGGTCGCGGCGGCCGCGCCGGAGGACTCGGTGCTGCTGGTCGCGCTGGCCCTGGGCCTGCTCGGCCTCGGCTGGAATCTCGGGCTGGTCGCCGGCACCGCTCTGATCACCGATGCGGTGCCGCTGGCGAGCCGGGCCCGGACCCAGGGAGCCGTCGACCTGTGCGTCGCGCTCGCCGGGGCCGGCGGCGGGCTCGCCAGTGGGCTGGTGATGGCGGCCACCAGCTATGCGGCTTTGTCGATGCTGGGCGGGGTGCTGGGCCTGGCGGTCATCCCGTTCGTGGTGACCCGGGGCCGCCGGCCGGTTCCGGCCTGAGGGCGCGTCGCCGCCGGCGAGCGCGGACCCGGCCGCGGCTTCCGGCACGCTCGCGGTCACTGTCACCACGATTTCCGGTACGGCCGGGGCGCGCGCTCCAGCCGTACCGAAATCGTGGTCAACCGTGATCTGAAACGGACCGTGGACTAACCGGCGATCGTCGCCTCGGTCCGGCGGCGGTCCATGTCGCCGTGGCCGGGCCACCAGGCGGCGTGCCCGATCAGCGCGGTCAGCGACGGCACCAGGAACATCGACATGACGAACGCGGCCAGCAGGATGCCGGTCGCCACCGAGAAGCCGATCTGCCGCAGGAACGACACCGGGGCGAGGGCCAGCACCGCGAACGTGCCGGCCAGGATCACGCCGGCGGCGGCCACCGACGGGCCGGCGTGCTGGACCGCCAGCGCGGCGGCGGCGCGGGGCTCGTTGCCGGCGCGGGCCTCCTCGCGGAGCCGGGCGATCATCAGGATGTTGTAGTCGGTGCCGATCGCCAGGACGAACAGGTAGAGCACGATCGGCAGCTGGAACGTCACGCCGGGATGGCCGGCCACGCCCTGGAACAGGTAGACGGCGGCGCCCAGGGTGGCGGCGAAGTTCAGCAGCACCGCGAAGACCAGGTAGAGCGGCGCCACGACGCTGCGCAGCAGCAGACCCAGGATGACCGCGATCAGCACGGCCGCCACCGGCAGGATGACCGACAGGTCCCGGTTGTTCGCCGAGTTGATGTCGGCGAACAGCGCCGTGGTGCCGCCGACCACGACCTTGGTGCCGGGCGGCGCGATGCCGTGCAGGTCACCGCGGAGATGGTCGTGGACCAGGGTGATCGCGTCGTTGGACGCCGGATTCACGCTGAGCAGCAGGCTGAACCGGGCGACAGTGCCGTCGGTGCCCGTCACCGGTGGCTGCACGCCGCCGACGCCGGTCACCTTGGCGGCCGCCGCGGCGAACCCCGCGAGCTGCGCGTCGGTCAGTTCACCGCCGTCGGTGGTGGTCAGGTACGCCTCGGTCGGGTCGAGCGCGCCCTGCGGGAAGCCGCGTTCCAGGTCGGCGGCCGCCTTCGCGGACTCGGTGGTGCTCGGGAACCCGGCCGCGAAGTCGTAGTCCGCCTTGAACAGCAGCACCCCGCTGGCCAGCGCGATCAGCACCAGGCCGGAGGCGGCCGCGGCCACCGCCGGACGCCGGCCCAGCGCCGCGCCGATCCGGGCGAACCGGGTGCCCTTCGGCTCCCGCCGCCACGCCTTCGACGGCCAGAACGTCGCCGGTCCGATCAGGCTGACCAGGGCCGGGATCAGGGTCAGGCCGGTGACCAGCATGACGAAGACGGCGATCGCCAGCGCCGGGCCGAGCGACCCGAACCCGCCGAAAGTGGCCAGCAGCAGCACCAGGAAGGCGACGATGACGGCGGCCGCGGCCGAGGTGATCACCTCGCCGACCCGGGCGACGGCCTCGGCCATCGCTGTCTTCTTGTCCACCCCGGCGCGCAGCCGCTCGCGGTAGCGGAACAGCAGGAAGAGCAGGTAGTCGGTGCCGATGCCGTAGAGCACGATCAGCAGCAGGGTCTGCAGGCTCTGGTCGACGTTGAAGTCGAACAGCCGGCCGGCCGCCGCGATCAGGTTCGACGAGACCTGCATGACCACGCTGATCACCACGATCGGCAGCAGCGCCGCGATCGGACTCCGGAAGATGATCAGGATCAGCACGATGATGAGGACGAACGTGGCCGTCCCGACCACGGTGAACGCCGTGGTGAACGTGTCGTTGTTGTCCACCACCTGGGCCACCTGGCCGGCCACCCCGGCACTCAGCGCGGACCCGGCCAGCTGCGTCTTGATCACCTCGCGGGTCCGCTCGACCGCCGCCAGCTGGGCCTGCGCGTCGGTGGCGGCCGCTGTCACCGGAATGGAGATCAGCTGGACCAGCCTGTTCGGCGCGACCGCCCGCGGACCGGTCAGCGGCTGCCCGACGCCGGCGATGTGGGCGTTGCCGATCGCGGTGGCCAGGGCTTGTGACTTCGCCTGGTCGTCAGCGGTGAGCGGGCCGCCGTCGGAGCGTTTCACCACCACGATCGCGGTGGACGTGGCCTGCTCCGGGAAGGCCTTCTTGGCCAGGTCGATGGCCTGCACCGACTCGTAGCTGCCGGGCAGGAAGCTGCCCTGGTCACCGCTGGTGATCTCGGAGAGGCTGGGCAGCAGTCCGATGATCAGGACCGCGCCGACCAGCCAGCCCCCGATCACCCACCACGCCCGCCGGACCACGAACCTGCCCCACTTGTCAAACATCACCGCTCCCGGTTGAACAGTTGTTTCGACCAGAGGTATCCGCCGAGTGCCATGGCAGCACATCGAGCCAACGCGATCCGTCCGTCGATCGCCGCCTGCCCGAACCGGTCCAGCAGCCGGGTGGCACGTCGCCGGCCGCCGGCCCGGGTGGTGGTCTTGCCCGCGCTGTTCGCGTCGAGCAGGGCGAAGACGGTTCCGCCGGGCGCGGTTGGGTCGAGGCCGTCGAGCACGACCTGGTCGCCTAACGACTTGCGGAGACCGGAGACGGTGATCGCCGTGGTCATGGGGGTCCCTTCGAGGGCTCAGGAGCGGCGGATGACGATGTCGCCGTACGAGGTCCGGCCGCGTACCTCGACGGTGGTGTCGGTCGACGCGGGCTGCGCGGCGGTGTCCAGCTCGTTGTGCACCCGGCCGTACCCGGTGGTCAGCTCCAGGTAGGCGGCGGTGCCGGTGGCGATGCCGATCTCCATGTCGCCGGTCGCGGTGCCGACCTGGATCTGGCCGCGGACCACCTCGCCCAGCCGGATGGCGCCGTTCGAGGTCTTCGCGTCGATGCCGGCGCCGGCCCGGTCGATGGCGATGGCGCCGTTCGCGTTGCGCACCCGGACGTCGCCGCCGGCGACGTCGATGGTGGTGTCGCCGTTGGAGTTCTTCACCTCGACGGCGCCGTCGACGGTGCCGACCTGGACCGTGCCGGTGCCGGTGGAGATCTCGGCGTCGCCGCCGATCCGGCCGGCGGTGATGTGCCCGGCCCCGGTGTGCAGGCGCAGCGGGCCGGTCCGCTCCAGCCGGACGTTGCCGGTGGTCTTGAAACGGCACGCGCCGAGCCGGCCGCTGGTCCGCACGTCGCCCATCCACATGTGCGCGTTGATCCGGGAGTCGGCGGGCAGCTCCAGGAGCACGTCGACGGCACGGGTCTTGCGGGAGAAGTCGAAGATCCGCTTCGGGCCGGTGATCGTCAGCTGGCCGTCGGCGTAGTCGACCCGGACCTGCTCGGCGGCCTGCACGTCGGACTCGTCGGTCCGGTCGGCCGGCTCGACCCGGACGACGGTGTCGACCCGGTCGCTCGCGACGACCGCGACGTTGCCCACCCCCAGCTCGATGGTGACATCGATCGACAGTGGTGTATCGAATTCGGGCATGGTGGTCCCCTCGGGCTAGTGAGCTGAGCGTTACCGGACCCAGCCGGTGAAGGTCTGCTTGCCGGGTTTGCCGCCGTGCGGCCCGGCCGGTTGCTCCCGGCCGGCGTGCTGCACGGCGGTGGCGGCCGCCCGCACCAGCCAGGCGTTGACCGAGCGGCCCTCCTTGGCGGCGGCCTCCTCGATGGCGGCCTTGAGCTGCTCGGGCATCCGCACGTTGATGCGGGCGGCCGGGCCGTCCTCGGGGAATGTCAGGTCGCTGCCGGCCGCCGCGGTGCCGGCTGCGGTCGTGTCCGGCTCGCGCGTGTCGGCCGCCGGCGGGGTCACCACGAAGTCGGGATCCCGGCCGCGCAGCCGCAGCTCCACCGACCCGGGCGCCAGTTCCCGGGTGATGTCGTCGGCCGCCGCCGAGAGCACGTCCAGCAGGGTCATCCGGATCGCCGCGTCGAGCGAGCCGGTCAGCCGCTCGACCAGAGCGCGCGACTCCTCGCCGCCGGCCTCGGCCAGCGTGGCGAACTCCCGTCCGAGGTTGCTCACATACGACGTCAGGTCCATGGCACCACTATGGCACCAACATGGCACACATACAAGGCGCGTGGCACATCTGCGGTGCCATTCTTGGCGTCAATGGCAAAAGCGCAGGTCGGGCCGATCATTGCTTGTAGGGTCGAAGCTGTGTCGGTGAAGCAGTCGACCCTGACCTGGGGTACCGCGGTGCTGATCGCCGTACTGGCGCTCCTGCTCGGCTACACCGTGGTGGCCCTCGGTGACGCGGTCGACGACGAGCGCGCGGCGCACCAGCGACAGGCCCAGTTCAAACAGCTCGCGCTCGACCTCGGCGACGCCTCCGACCTGCTGACGGCCGAGGCGCGGATGTTCGCCATCACCGGGGCGAGCAGCCATCTGGACGCGTACTGGAAAGAGATCAACCAGACCAAGACCAGGGACCGGGTGATCGAGCAGCTCAAGGCGCTCGGCGCACCCGGTGAGCTGTTCGATCTGCTGGCCGAGGCGAAGGCCAAATCCGACGCCCTGGTCAACACCGAGACCCGGGCGATGCGTCTGGTGCTGGAGGCCAAGAACACGCCGGTGTCGGCCATGCCCGGCCCGGTGGGCGAGTTCACCCTCTCCGCCGCCGACGCGGCCCTGAGCCCCCGGGCCAAGATGGCCCGGGCCGGGCTGATCATGTCCGATGATCAGTACGCCGCGGACAAGGCGCTGATCACCACTCCGCTCGCCAAGTTCCAGCAGAAACTCGAAGCTGCCGCGCAGACCCAGGTGAAGGACGCGACAGACACCACCGGCCGGCTGCTGGCCACCCTGCTGGCGCTCACCATCACGCTCGCCGTCGGGATGGCCGCGGTGCTGGTCCTGATCCACCTGAAGACCGGCCGCACGGTGGTGCGCTACGCCGCCGCGCTGCGCCACCGCGACCCCCGGAACCTGGACTTCGCCCTGCCGCCCGAGGGCACGACCGAGCTGCGCGAACTGGCGGCCGGCTTCAACAGCCAGTTCGAGCAGGTCCGCGAGCTGGTGATGGCGGTACGCGGCAGCGCGGACGAGGTGCGGGCCTCCGCACACCAGCTCACCGGGCTCAGCGCCGACCTGCTCACCTCCAGCACCAGCGCCACCACCGGCACGGCCGGCGTCTCCGCGGCGGCCGACGAGGTGTCGCACAACGTGGCCGCGGTCTCGGCCGGTGTCGAGCAGATGACCGCCTCGATCGGCGAGATCTCGCAGAACGCCAGCCGGGCGGCCGAGGTGGCCTCGTCGGCGGTCGGCGTCGCGGAGACCGCCCAGCAGACGGCGAACCGCCTCGGCGAGAGCTCCGCCGAGATCAACAGCGTGGTCACCCTGATCAACGGCATCGCCGAGCAGACCAACCTGCTGGCCCTGAACGCGACGATCGAGGCGGCCCGCGCCGGTGAGGCGGGCAAGGGCTTCGCCGTCGTGGCCAGCGAGGTGAAGGATCTCGCCCAGGAGACCGGGCGGGCCACTGGCGACATCACCTCCCGGATGGACGCCATCCAGGCCGACACCGCGGCGGTCATCGCTGCCATCGCCGAGATCAGCGGCATCATCGAACGGATCAGCGACTCGCAGAACACCATCGCCTCAGCGGTGGAGGAGCAGACCGCCACCACCTCGGAGATCAGCCGCAGCCTCGGCGAGGCGGCCGGCGGCTCACAGATGATCGCGGGCAACACCGCCGACGTACGTCAGGCGAGCGAGCAGGCGCGGTCCGCCGCCAATGTCACGCAGCGCGCGTGCGACGAGCTCTCCGCCAAGGCGGCGCAGCTGCACGAGTTGGTCCGCGACTACCACGTGTGATCGCGGAGCCGGTGCACCTACCAAAGTAGGGGAGCGGGCGGAACCTCCGGCCGGTGTGCGGCCGGGCAGCGATCGGCGATCGTCAGGCCACTGACCGCGACACGTGGGGGTGGCACATGAACGAGACGATCGCCGGGGTGCTGCGGCGTTCGGCGGCGACGCGCGGACGCCGGATCCTGCTGGTGGCGACGGCCGGGATCGGGGCGCTCGCCGCCGTGGCACTGCCGGCCGGACTGCCGCCGGCGCAGCGCACCTTCGCCGAGTTCGCCCCGCAGGTGCAGTTGCTGATCTCCGTCCCGCTGCCGTTCGTCGGTGTCCTGCTGGGCAACGATCTGCGCGGGACGACCGGTGCGCGGGTGCTGCCGACGCTGGGCGGAGCGACGCTGATCGCCGTCGTCGCGGGGCTGGCCGGCGACGTGTTCGCCGCCGCCGCCACTGCCGCCTCCGCGTCCACCGCGCCGGATCCCTGGGCGCACGCCGGCGGGACGGCGCTGGCGGGTGTGCTGGTGCAGGTGCTCGCCCAGCTCATCGGGACCGGGCTGGGGCTGCTGATCGCCGGGCCGGTGTGGGGGTGCCTGGCGACGATGGTGCTCCCGCTCGGCGCGTACGCCCTGCTCGCCCCGGTGGGTGCGGCCCGGGGGTGGCTCACCCCGTACGGGGCGGCGCGGCAGGTGCTCACCGGAACGGCGGGGGCGGCACAGTGGACCGGCTGGCTGGTCGTGGCACTGCTGTGGGGTGTGGCGCTCAACGCGGCCGGCGCCGCCCGGCTCGCGAGGACGCCGGCCGGCCGCCGGTAGGACGAATGTCCCGCCACCTCGCGATGATTCGTCTCTGCCGCCGCCCGGGCCGGTCTTCCTACCGTGAACGCATGACGAAGACAGCACCCGCGGTGGCGGCGCGGGGATTGACCAAGGCCTACGGGCCGGTCCGCGCGGTCGACGGCGTCGCGTTCACCGTCGAGCGGGGCGCGGCGATCGCCGTGCTCGGACCGAACGGCGCCGGCAAGTCCACCATCATCCACCTGATCCTGGGCCTGCTCACCCCGGACCGGGGAACGGTCACCGTGCTGGGCCGGACGCCGGAGCGGGCGATGCGGGCCGGGCTGCTCGGCGCGATGCCGCAGGAGGGCGACCTCGTCGCGCGGCTCTCGGTCCGCGAGCTGATCGGGTTCGTCCGGCGCACCTATCCCGCGCCGATGCCGCTCGACGAGGTGCTGCGGATCGCCGGCCTGACCGGCGTGGCCGGCCGCCGGGCGAACCGGCTCTCCGGCGGCCAGGCACAGCGGGTCCGGTTCGCGCTCGCCCTGGCCGGCGACCCCGACCTGGTGGTGCTCGACGAGCCGACCGCCGCCCTCGACGTCGAGTCGCGCCGCGAGCTGTGGACCGCGATCCGGGCGTACGTCAGCCGTGGCAAGTCGGTGATCTTCTCCACCCACTATCTGCAGGAGGCGGACGAGAACGCCGACCGGGTGCTCGTCATCGCCGGCGGGCGGGTGGTCGCCGACGACTCGGCCGAGGAGATCAAGCGGCTGGCCGTCGGCCGGACCGTCAGCGTCGACATCGGGAACGGGCTGGCCGAGGCCGTCACCGCGCTGCCCGGCGTCATCGCGGCCCAGCGCCGCGGCGACCGTGTCCATCTGCGCAGCCGGGACGCCGACGCCACGGTGCTCGCCCTGGCCCGGCTCGGCGCCGTCCGCAACCTGGAGGTCACCTCGGGTGGTCTGGAGGAGGCGTTCCTGGCCCTGACCCACCCGGAGAAGGGAGTCGCCGGATGAGCGCGTACCTCCGTGTCGAGCTGACCCGGATGTTTCGCGACGGTGGCTACCTGATGCTGAGCCTGGTCCTGCCGGTCGCCGTCTACCTGCTGCTGCACCGGACCGCCGGGACCGGCGGCGATCACGCCGGGGCGGTGGCGCGGGTGGTCTCCGCCGCGGCGTTCGGCGCGCTGGGTGTGGCGGTCAACAGCTGCACGAGCATCGCCGAGGACCGGGCCCGGGGGTGGCTGCGGCAACTGCGCCTGACGCCGCTGTCCCCGGTCCAGGTGGTGCTCGGTCGCGCCGGGTGCACGCTGGCCGTGGTCATCCTGCCGGTCGTCGCGGTGGGCGTCGCCGGCGCCACGGCCGGCGGGGTGACCCTGGCGCCCGGCGCCTGGCTCGGGACCGCCCTGGTGCTGTGGTTCGCGGTCACCCCCATCGCGTTGCTCGGGCTGGCGCTCGGCTACCTGGTCCGCCCCGCCGTCGCGCAGATCCTCGGCACGGTCTGCTACCTGGTGCTGACCGGACTGGGCGGCCTGTTCGTCCCGCTGACCGAGGTACCCGGGTGGGTGGCCGCGATCGGGCGGTCGAGTCCCACGTATCGCTACTCGCAGGTGGCCGCGGACGCCGCGCTCGGCACCGCTCCACAGTGGTCGGCGATCGCGGTGCTGCTCGGCTGGACCGTGGTCGGCGCCGGGCTCGCTGCCCTTGCCTACCGGGGCACCGGACGTAAGCTGTGAGGCGATGAGCGCGGCCCGGTCCGGTGTCCGGCTCCGGCCGATCCTGTTCTATCCCTGGCTGCTGCTGCTCCTCGGTCCCGCGATCGCGGTCGTCCAGGGCGGGACGCACCCGGCCTGGGTGGCCGGTGCCGGTCTGCTGCTGCTCGCCGCCGCCTTCCTGTGCGCGGTGCACCTGGCCCTGGGCGGGGGCGGGCTGCGTCCGGCGGCCCTCGGTGCGCTCGCGGTGCTCGCCGTGCTGACCGTGACGCTGACATTCACCGGCGGCCAGCCGATGATCAGGGCGTTCTACCTGGTGGCGATGGCGGCGGGGGTGGTCCTGGCACCCGGCCCGGAACGCCTCGGACCGCTCGCGTCCCTGGTGGTGGCGACCGCCGCCGCGTCCACCGCGTGGCTCACGCACGCCGGCGACGTGTTCGGCGCCTGGTATGTGACGTTGCTGTCGGGTCTGCTGGCCGGCGGCTTCGTGAAACTGGTGGCCACCGTGAACGAGCTGGGCGCGGCCCGCGACGAGCTCGCCCGGGCCGCTGTCGCCGAGGAGCGCCTGCGGTTCGCCCGCGACCTGCACGACCTGCTCGGCCACACGCTGTCGGTGATCGTGGTGAAGGCCGAGGCCGTCCGGCGGCTGCACGAGCGGGCCCCGGAGGTGGCGCGGCAACAGGCCGTCGACATCGAGACGATCGGCCGTCAGGCGCTGACCGAGATCCGCGAGGCGGTCACCGGGTACCGGGTCACCACGCTGCGCGACGAGCTGGCCGGCGCCCGGGCGGCCCTCGCCGGCGCCGGGATCGAGGTCACCGTGCGGCACCCCGGGCCGCCACCGCCACCGCCGGTGGAGGCGCTGCTCGCCTGGTCGGTGCGCGAGGGGACCACCAACGTGCTGCGCCACAGCGGCGCCGGTCACTGCGACATCCGGATCGCCACCACCGGCGGCGCGGTCACCCTGGAGATCGTCGACGACGGGGCCGGCTGCGCCGGGGCGGCGGCCGGGAACGGCCTGCGCGGGCTGGCGGAACGCCTCGACGCGGTGCGCGGGACGGTCGAGCTGGTGCCCGCGGCCGGCGGCGGAAGCCGGCTCGCGGTCCGCCTGCCGTGCGCCGCCGAGCCGGCCGAGGAAGGGGAGACGCGATGATCCGGGTGGTGCTGGCCGAGGACCAGGGCATGATGCGCAGTGCCCTGGCGCTGCTGCTCGCCCTGGAGGAGGACATCGAGGTCGTCGGTCAGTCCGGCGACGGCGGCGCGGTCCTGGACCTGGCGATCGAGCTGTCTCCCGACGTGGTGGTGCTCGACATCGAGATGCCCGGGCGCAGCGGCCTGGACGTCGCGGCCGACCTGCGCGGCCGCATGCCCGCCTGCGCGGTGCTGATGGTCACCACGTTCGCCCGGCCGGGATACCTGCGGCGGGCGCTGGAGGCGGGCGCCCGTGGCTTCCTGGCCAAGGACGGCCCGGTCGAGGACCTCGCCGCGGCGATCCGCGCGGTCCACGCGGGCGAGGAGGTGATCGACCCGGGCCTGGCCGTCGCGGCGCTGGCGGCCGGCCCGAACCCGCTCACCGACCGGGAACGCGACGTGCTGCGCTGCGCCGCGGACGGCGCGACGATCGGCGCCATCGCCGGTCGGCTCTTCCTGTCCCCGAGCACGGTACGCAACTACCTGTCCACGGCGATCGGCAAGACCGGTACCCGCAACCGCATGGCGGCCTACCGCGCCGCCCAGCACAACGGCTGGCTCTGACCGGGAGCACCGCCTACCCGGAGCCGGCCAGCCGCCGGCACAGCTCCAGCAGTCGCTCGTCGTCGCCGATCGTCCCGGCCAGCACGCCGTGCGTGCTGAGGTTGTGCCGGAGCGCGGTGGTCAGCTCGGCCCGCGCGTGCCGGGCCGCGTGCCGGCTGTCGCCGGTCTCCACCCAGAGGCGGGCGATCCGCGGCCGGATCAGGGGCTGTGACTCCCAGACGCGGCCCAGCCGCTGGGCCGCGTCCCGCTTGCCGGCGATCCACCAGAGCGCGTCGGCGGCGGCCGCGGCGACCGCGCCGTCGATCCGGCTGCCGCCCAGCGCGGACAGCCGGCGGGTGCGGCTCTTGACCCGGATGCCCAGCTCCTTGAGTCCGTCGATGGCCGCGACCGCGTGCTCCGGCTTGGCCGCGCGGTCGTCGAAGTAGCGGTCGTAGACGCCGGTGGCCGCCTCGGCGTCGCCGGCGACGAGCCAGATCGCGCGTGCCGCAGCCAGCTCCAGCGCCGGGTCTCCGCAGGTCAGCGTGGTGCGGATGGCCGGGATCCGGCCGGCGGCGGCCCGGCCGGCGCGGGCCAGCAGGCCGAGCGTCGCCACGTCGATCGACTTGTCCGCGAGGTGTTCGGCGGCCTCGGCGGGCGCGACGGCGGTCAGCGCCCGCAGCAGGTTCGCCCGGTGCGTCTCGAAACGCCACGGCTCGGCGAACGTCTCCGGCCGCAGCGCCCGCAGGTGCCGCCGCAGGGTGCGGCTCGTCCCGCGGGCCCGCACCCCGAATCCGGCGATGCCGCGGTGCAGGCCGGCCGCGTCCGGGACCTCGTCGAGCAGGCGTTCCAGCACCGGCAGCACCCGTTCGTCGCGCAGCCCGGCGAGCAGCCGTACCGCCGGTCCCAGTTCCGGCCCCTGCGCGCCGGGGACGACCCAGGCGAACGCGCCGTCCCCGGCGCTCGGCCGGATCCGGTCGGTGGCCGGGGGCAGGACCGCCCACACCGCGTCGGCGGCCGGCCGGGCCAGCTCGTCGGCGCCGTGCAGCAACCGCAGCGCCGCAGCCCGTACCTGTGGCTCCCCGTCCGACAGCAGCCCGGCGGCCCGCGACACCAGCGGTGCGTAGGGCCCGCGCAGCCGCTGCACCAGGGTCCGTGCCGCATGCAGCGCGTCCTGCTGGGCGTCCCACGCGTCCAGGGCCAGCATCCGGTCGAGCAGGTCCAGGTGCGCAGCGGCGTCGTTGCGGTAGGTCGCCCGGATCGCGCTGAGCACCTGGTTGTAGCCGGGCGTCCACTGCCGGGCCGCCATCCGCCGCCCGGCCAGCAGCGGCGCCACCTCGTCGTCGAGCGGTTCCGGCTCGCGGTTCAGCCCCGCCCGGTAGGCGTCCAGCAGCGTGTCGCGGGCCGTCTCCACGTCGAACGGCGGCGGGTTGAGCAGCGCCATCAGCTCGGTCAGCGCGGTGATCCGCACCCGCAGGTCCGCGTCGCTGCCGGCCACCCAGGCCAGCCGCCGCTTGGTCGGTTCGTAGCCGGTGCCCACCGCGCCCGCGAGCACGCAGCTGCGGACCAGGGTGACGCGTACCGCCGGGTCGGGCTCCTCGACGTAGCGGTCCCAGAGCAGCCCCGGCGCCAGCCGCGTTACGGCCCGCAACGTGTAGGCGGCCGCGTCCCTGACCTGTGGATCACTGTCGGTCAGCAGATCGGTGAGCCCGGCGTGCCCGGCCAGCAGTTGCTTGGCCCGCAGCGTCTCGCCGGCCATCTGCCAGGTCCGGTCCGCCCCGGCCAGGTCGCCGATCAGGCACAGGATCGGCCCGCGATCGGCCTGTTCCGGGTCGGCGACCAGGTCCAGCAGGATCGGCAGGACCGTCACCACCCAGGGCCGGACGTCCTCCCCGTCCGGCGCCATCCGGCGCAGATCCCGTAACGCCCGGGTCCGGGCCGTCTGTTCACTTCCGGTCAGAGCCAGGAGCTTCTCCCGTACGACGAAGCCCCGCTCCACCGTCGCCCAGTCGATGTCACGCAGCGCGCGGGTCTCCGTCATGCGCTAGATCATGGTGGTCCGTGGTGGTTCGCGCCAGCGGGGTTCACCTTCCCGTGGCGCGCAGGGCGTCGGCGAGCAGGGCGAGCCTCCGGGCCGCGCGGCCCGGGTCGCCGCCGCGGGGTCCGCCTGGACACCGGCCCAGACCGGGCTCGCCTGGCTGCTGCACCGCGCGCCGGACGTGCTGCTCATCCCGGGCACCGCCACCCTCGCCTCCCTGACGGCGAACATGGCGGTGGCCAACGTCCCGCGCGAGGTCACCGCCGCCCTCGGCTGAGCGACGGCGAGGGCGCCGTCACCGGCTCGAGCCGGTGACGACGCCCTCATGCGGTGCCGATCAGCGGCGGGCGACCAGGAAGCGGGCCGCGACACCGGTCAGCGCGATCGTGCTGCCGGCGACGAGCAGCCAGAGCACCGCCGGGCCGGTGGTGGGCAGCGCCGGCGTCGAGCTGGCCGTCTTCTTCGGCGCCGCCTTGACGTCGAGACGCCGGATCAGCGGGTTGCCGTTCACGTCGACGCCGGAGGCGACGATCGAGTGGTCACCGAACGGCACCCCGGTCGGGATGGTGACCGTCACGCTGATCTTGCCCTCGGCGTCAGCGGTGGCGGTGCCCAGGTCGAGCGGGTCCGAGTAGAGGGTGACGGTGACCGTGGAGAACGGCGCGTACCCGCTGCCGGTGATGGTGACGGTGCCACCGGGCGCCACCGTGTTGTCGGTGCCGGGCGGCGTCTCGAGCGTCTTGTCGGTCTCCGGCACGGTGGCCGGTACCACCGGAACGTCCGGCGTGACCTGGTCCGGCGCCGCTGTCGCCGCCGACTCCCCGCCCTTGCCGAGCGCGGTGACGGTCACCGTGTACGAGGTGCCCGCAGCCGCGCCGATCACGCAGCTGGTGCCGCTGGTGGTGCAGCTGCCCGGTCCCGGGTCGGCGACCGCCCGATAGCCGGTGATGCCGGTGGTGTCGGCGGGCGGGCTCCAGGACACGATGATCGACGACGTGCCGGCCCGGACGGTGACGCCGCTCGGGGAGCCCGGCGGTGCGACAGTCGGTTCCGGGGTCGGGGTGTTCACCGCCGGCGACGGAATGGTCTCCGACGTCGACGGCACCGCGTTGCTGGACGACGGCGTCGGCGTCGCGCTGGTGGCCGACGGTTCCGGCGAGGCGCTGGTGGCCGACGGGGCCGGCGAGGCGGAGCCGGCCGACGGGGACGGTGACGCCGTGGTCGGGGTCGCCGACGGCGCCGCCGTGGTCGGCATGGCGGTCGGGGACGGCGTGACGGGCACCGGCGACGGGGTGACGGGCACCGGCGACGGCGACGGCGTGATCGGTTCCGGCGTGACCGGTACCGGCGTCGGCGTGGGCGTCGCGGTGGTGGGTGCCGGGGTCGGTGATTCGCCGGGTGTCACCACTGGCGACGGCGACTCCGACGGTGATGCCGACGGCGAGGGCGACTCGGACGGCGACTCCGACGCGGAGGGCGACTCGGACGGCGACTCGGACGGCGACGGCGACTCGGACGGTGATTCCGACGGCGACGGCGACTCGGTCGGCGAGGGCCAGGCCGCCGCGGCGTTCGGCGTCACCGTGACGGTTGCCGGATCGCCGGCGCCGACCGAGTTGCGGGCGCGCAGCAGCACCGTCGCCTCGACGTCGTTGGGCAGCCCGGACACGATGCCGATCAGGTCCTCCACGCCGTCCTCGGTCAGCACGTCCACCGTCGTCCAGCTCTCGCCACCGTCGACACTCACCTCGTACGAGGTGACGGCGTCCCCGCCGTCGTCGTCCGGCGGCCAGAACAGCAGCTTCGCCTTCTCGTCGCCCGGCTCGGCGTTCAGCTGCGCGGGCGGGCCCGGCCGCCACTTCATCGCCAGCGTCCGCGAGTCGCTCGGGTCGCCGTCACCGGCCTCGTTCTTCGCGCGGACCCGTACGGTGTAGGTCTCGCCCTTGGTGAGCCAGTCGACGGTCGCCTCCACCGTCGTCGCGTCCCCGCCGGTCGGGGTGGTGGTCAGCTGGGTCCAGTTGTCCCCGTCGTCGGTCGACACGTCGTAACCGGTGATCTCGCTGCCGCCGGTGTCCGTCGGCGGCTCGAAGACCAGGGTCGCGGCGGTGTCGCCGAGAGTCACCGACAGGGCGGTGGGCGCCGCCGGTGTCCCGATCGGCGTGGCCGCTGCCGCCTCCGAGGCCGGCCCCGGGCCTCCCGCGTTCACCGCGCGCACCCGCATCGGGTAGGAGACATGCGCGATCATGTCGTTGACCTGTCCCTCGATGGTGGTCGCGCCGTCCCCGGTGGGGTAGTACCCGATCAGGTCCTGCCAGGTGCCACCGTCGTCGGTGGAGTACTGGTAGGAGATGATGTCCCCGGCCGGCGGCTCGAAGACGAGGTGGAGGCCGCGTATGGTCGGCGTCGCGACCAGGGCGGTCGGCGCGTCCGGCAGGTCCACCGGCGTCACCGTCTCGGTGACCTCGTCGCTGGGTCCCCGGCCGTTCACGGCGCGCAGGTGCAGGGTGTAGGCGACCCCGTTGGTCAGGTCGGCCACGTCGAACTGCAGCCGGCCGGTGTCCCCGACCGCGGTGGTCTGCACCGGAGCCGGCTCGGCGTCGTCGATGCCCACCTCGTAGTGGTCGATGGCGTCACCGCCGTCGCTTTCCGGCGGCGTGAACTCCACGTGCGCTCCGCTGTCACGCGCGGCGACGGTCAGCCCGGTCGGCGCGCCCGGGACGGTGGCCGGCGTCACCTCGGCGGTGACCTCCTCACCGGGCCCGGTGCTGTTCACGGCCCGCAGGTGCACCGTGTACGCGGTCCCGTTCACCAGCCCGGACAGGTCGGCCTGCATGGTGCCGTCGTCCTGGTCGGTCTGGATGCCGCTCAGAGTGCCCCAGCCGCCGTCGCCGGTCAGCACCTGGTAGTCGGTGATCGTCGATCCGCCGTCGTCGTCGGGCGCGGAGAACACCAGGTGAGCGCCCTGGTCCAGCGGGGTGACGGCGAGCGAGGCGGGGGCGCCCGGCGCATCCGGCACCGGTGTCACGGTGACCGTCGCGGGGTCACCCGGGCCGATGTCGTTGACCGCGTGCACCTGCACGGTCGCGAGTTCGTTGTTCGTCAGGCCGGCGACCGTCGCGGTCAGGACGCCCTCGGACTCCGTGGTGACCAGCGGCGCCCAATCGCCGCCGTTGACGGAGACCTCCCACCCGGTGATCGGGCTGGCGCCGTCGTCGCCGGGGGTGATCGTCAGCAGCGCCTGCCCGTTGCCGGCCGTGGCCGTCACCGTCGGCGCGGCGGGGGCGGTCGCCACGTGCGGCGTGACCGTCTCCGACGCGACGCTGGGCGCGGACCGGCCGACGTCGTTGGCCCCGGTGTTCGACGCGGTGACCGTGACCGTGTACGCCTGGCTGTTGGTCAGCCCGGTGATGGTGCAGTGCAGATCCGTCGTGGAGCACGTCTGGCCGGACCCGCTGGCGCTCGCCGTGTACCGGGTGATCGCGTGGGATCCGTTGGCGCTGCCGGCCTCCCAGCTCACCTCGAGGCCGGCGTCCCGGGCCACCGCGGTGACCGCCGTCGGCGGCAGCGGCACGGTCCGGTTCGTGACGGCGACCGGCGGGGTGAGCCCGGTGATGGTGTCCGTCTCCAGTTCCTCGCTGCCGCTGATCCGGCTGACCGTGCCCGCTCCCGGGTCGGTGGCCCACAGGTTCTGGTGCTCGTCGACGGCGAGGCCGCCCACGCCGCCGTCGACCGGCGCCGCCGTGTCGGCCCCGTCCGCGTCCACCTTCACGTACTCGCCCTTGTCGGGCGCGGCGAGGTACACGTTGTGGTCGTCGTCGACGTCGATGGCCGTGATGACGCCCAGGTCCAGCGGGCTGCCGACGGACGAGGCCACGCCGTCGGTCACCCGGTACAGCCTGGTCAGATGGTCGTTGCCGGTGTCGTAGTCGGCGACGAAGACGTCACCGTCCGAGGCGACCGCGACGCCCCGCGGGCTCACCAGGCCGTCGATGGCGACGGTGCTCCGGGTGCCGGTGTTGTCGAACTTGTAGAGCTGAGCGTCGCTGGAGTCGGTGACGTACAGGTCGCCGGAGCCGATGTCGAGGCTGGACGGCGCGGTCAGGTCGGCACCCCACACGTCCGGGGTGCCGTCCGGCGCGAACCGGACGATCTTGGGGGGCACGGAGACGGCCGCGTAGACGTATCCGTCGTCGCCGACCGCGACATCCACCGCCACCCCGTTGTCACCGGGGTCGGACAGCTTGGTGAGGGTGCCGTCCGGCCCGATCCGCCAGACCGCGCCGTCACCGTCGACGGTGTAGGTGAGCAGGCCGGCGATCGCCTGCACCTCGCCCACTGCCGCTGCCCGGGTGATCCCGATCAGGACACACAGTCCGGTGACCAGGAGAACCATGATTCCCGCCGCGCGACGCCGCAGCTTCTCCACCGACATGCCGTTTTCACTCCCCGTTGCCAGGCGTGCGACGCCGCCCATCCGCATGCCCTGCGGGGTGGGCGGCGACAGTCCGCCCTCACTATCTCCGGAGGAGCAGGTCCGCCGCTTAAAACCCGGAAAATCGGCCAGAAGTAGTAAGAGTCAGTCTATTTACCGTGGTGACCGGCCCGGGACGGCCGACGCGCGGTGGTGATCAGGGGCGAGGCGGATTCGCGGGCGGCAGCCGGTGCCGAGGGGATAGGTTCGTCCGATGAGCGACTGGAATGCCAAAATCATCGATGAGTTCCGCGCCAACGAGGGCCGGGTCGGCGGCCCCTTCGAGGGTGCCCCGATGGTGCTGGTGCACAACCGTGGCCGCAAGACGGGGCGCGAGCTGGTCATCCCGCTGATGTACCTGCCGCACGAGACCGACGCCGACGTGATCTACATCTTCGCCTCGAAGGCCGGCGCCCCGGAGCACCCCGACTGGTACCACAACCTGATCTCGGCCGGCAAGGGCGCCGTGGAGGTCGGCACCGAGACCTACGACGTCACCGTCCGCGAGATCACCGGCGACGAGCGTGACCGCATCTACGCCGAGCAGGCCCGGCGTTACCCCGGCTTCGCCGAGTACGAGCAGAAGACCGCCGGCATCCGCACCATCCCGGTCCTGGAACTGACCCGCGCCTGAGACGACCCCCGGCACGCGCGAGGCGCGCTTCGGCTTCCGGCCGCCGATTTCCGGTACGCCCGGAGCGCGCCCGCCGTCCGTCACGCTCCGGGATCACGTAACGAGGTGGCGGAGAGCAGCCGCCCGTCGACGGCCGCCGGTGCGCGACGGGCGATGCCGGCCAGCAGATCGGCGACCTGAACCCGTGGGTCGTCCCGCGAATCGACCATCACCAGGCCGGCCAGCGGGGACCCGCCGTCGCCGGCCAGCGCCTGTTGGAGGCGGGTCAGCCGGTCCGCGGTCAGGGCGCTCTGCTCGTCGTGGAAGACCAACACCCGCCGCCGGCCCCGGCTCCAGAACAGCACCGTCTCGGCCAGCGCCGGCAGCAGCGGCTCCAGCGGCGGCGGCATCGACCGGTCGTCGGCGTCCAGCCGGGACCGCACCGCCCGCACCGCTGCCGGCCGCAGCGCGGTGAGCACCGGGTCGGTCCCGAGCCCGCTGTCCCGCAACCGGTCCCGGGCCCGCAGGAACCGCTCGGCGGCCCGCGGATCCGGCTGCCGCCGCCTCCGGACCAGGTCGGCGAAGGCCGCCAGGAAATCGTCCCACGCGGCGCCGGCCGTGCGCCCGGCCCGGTACAGGGCGAGCGCCGCCGCCCGGTGATGGGCCGCCAGGCTGGTGCCGGCCGTGTAGGACGGCTCGCTGAGCATCAGGTCCACCACCCTGGTGACCAGGAAGAACTCCTTGTCGATCAGGTGCACCAGGGCGCGTCCGGCGAGCGCGGCGAGGAACCGGTCGCGGGCCGCGCCCGGCTGGCGCAGGAACCGGCCGGACTTCAGCTCGTGCGGCGAGAACCGGAACCCGGATCGCAGCGTGCCGATCAGCTCGGTCGCCTCGGCCACGCTGAGGTCGACGCTCGCGTGCGCGATCACCGGGGTGCCGGAGTGCAGCAGGTTGGTGCCGGAGAAACCGGACTCGTCGCACGCGATCTCCACCACGGCGCCGGTCACCGCCCCGGTGGGCGGCAGGCCACCCTGCAGCGGCGATCTCATCCCGACATACTTGGCCCGCCGCGCGGCGGTGACAACCTATTTGCGCTCCGGGAAGAGCCCGGACATCCGCTCGGCCAGCAGCTCCGGACCGGCCAGCCCGGCGAACAGGTTCGGCAGCAGCGCCACCAGGCCGGTCCACCCGGTCTGGTGCGCCGCGCCCAGCCCGGCGCCGTCGTCGCCGTGGAAGTACTCGGAGAACGTGATCAGATCCCGCCAGTGCTCGGTGGCGAAGATGTCCTGCCCGCCATGACAGGGCCGGTGCCCGTTCCCGTCCGGCAGGAAGATCCCGGTCAGCCGGGTGGCGAGTTCCCGGGCCACCTCGAAGAGGTTCATCCGCTGCCCGGAACCGGTCGGGCACTCGACGGTGAACTCGTCGCCGTACCCGACGTAGAGGTTGAGCAGCGCCCGGATGATCAGCATGTTGACCGGGAACCAGACCGGCCCCCGCCAGTTCGAGTTACCGCCGAACAGGCCGCTGTCCGACTCGGCGGGCAGATAGGACACCCGGTAGACCTGGTCGCCGACCGGGAAGGTGAACGGCTCGGTCAGATGCGAGCGGGAGAGCGACCTGATCCCGTACGGACTGAGGAACTCGTTCTCGTCGAGCATCCGCACCAGGACGCGCCGCAGCCGGTCCTCGTCGAAGAACGCCAGCAGATGCTCGCCGTCCTCGGTACCGGACCGCCCCCGGGTCAGCACCGAGCTGACGCTGGGGTGCCGGGCGACGAAGTCCCACGCGTCGTCGAGCAGCCGCGGGAACCGGGCGACCAGCGCCGGGTCGTACACCGTGGCGGCCACCAGCGGCAGCAGCCCGACCATCGAGCGGATCCGCAGCGGCCGGGTCTCGCCGCCGGGCAGCCGCAGCAGGTCGTAGAAGAAGCCGTCCTCGTCGTCCCAGAGCGTCGCCGTGCTCGACTTGCGGTTCACCGCCACCGCGATCCACGCGAAATGCTCGAAGTACGCCTGTGCCTGCTCGACGTAGACCGGGTCGCGCACCGACAGCTCCAGGGCGATCTGCAGCATGCTCTGGCAGTACAGCGCCATCCACGCGGTCCCGTCGGCCTGGTCGAGCGTGCCGCCGGTGGGCAGCGGCGCGCTGCGGTCGAACACCCCGATGTTGTCCAGGCCGAGGAAGCCACCCTGGAACACGTTGTTGCCGTCGGCGTCCTTGCGGTTCACCCACCAGCTGAAATTGCGGGCCAGCTGATGGAACACGCTTTCCAGCCAGTCGTGGTCGCCCTCACCGGTGCGTGCCTTCGCCAATTCGTGGACCAGGTGCGCCGCCCACGCGTGCACCGGCGGATTGACGTCACCGAAGTTCCATTCGTACGCCGGAATCTGCCCGTTGGGATGCAGGTATCGCCGGCTCAGCAGCAGGCTCAGCTGGCTCTTCGCGAGCTCCAGGTCGACCATACTTAGGGCGACTGCCTGGAAGCCCAAGTCCCAGGCGGCGAACCAGGGGTACTCCCACTTGTCCGGCATCGAGATCACGTCGTGGCAGATCATGTGGAACCACTCGCCGTTGCGCGTCGCGCCCGCCTCCAGCGGGTCCTTGCCGTGCCCGGTCAGCCACCGCTCGACGTCGTACCCGAAATATTGTTTGCTCCACAGCAGGCCGGCCAGCGCCTGCCGGGCCACCTGCCGTTGCGGCTCGCCCAGCTGCGGGGCGAGCACCCGCAGGTAGAACTCGTCGGCCTCGGCCCGCCGCGAGGCCACCAGATTGTCGAACGCGATCTCCGAGGTGTCGGCGGCCGTCTCGCTCAGCCGGACCCGGACCACTGCCGAACCGCCGGCCGGCACGTGCAGGGTGTAGTCGGCGGCGACCTTCGTGCCGGTGGCCGCCGGGTTGACCGCCTCCCGCTCCCCGTGTACCACGTAGCGGTCGATGGCGTCCTTGACGAACGGGCTGCCGTTCGGCCGGTGGAACACCCGATCGGTGTTCGTCTCGTTCTCGGTGAACAGCAGGTCGGGCGCGCCCAGGCAGGTCAGCCGGCGGGTGCCGAGCCGCTCGTGCACCGCCTCGACGACCGGCGCGGCGCCGTTGCCGGGGGCCGCGTGCAGCTCGGGCTTGGGCTCGGGCCGGTCCCAGGACCAGATGTTGCGGAACCAGAGCGTCGGCAGGACCCGCAGGGTGGCCGCCTCGGGACCCCGGTTGTGCACGGTGATCCGCGCCAGGATGTCCTCGGGGGAGGCCTTCGCGTACTCGATCTCGACGTCGAAGTACCGATCCTCGGCGAAGATGCCGGTGTCGAGCAGCTCGTACTCGTACTGACTCCGGTCACGACCACGGTTGGTCAGGACGAGATCCTCGTACGGAAAAGCGTTCTGCGGATACTTGTAGATCATCTTTTGGTACGAGTGCGTCGGCGTCCCGTCGACGTGGAAATAGTATTCCTTGACGTCCTCGCCGTGATTGCCCTCCCGGTTGGTCAGGCCGAAGAACCGCTCCTTGAGGATCGGGTCGCGCCCGTTCCACAGCGCGACGGCCAGGCACAGCCATTGCTGGTCGTCGCAGAAGCCGGCGATCCCGTCCTCACCCCAGCGGTACGCCCGGGACCGCGCCATGTCGTGGCTCAGATAGTCCCAGGCGTCCCCGCCCGGGCTGTAGTCCTCGCGAACCGTACCCCACTGCCGGTCGCTGACATAGGGTCCCCACCGCCGCCACGGCACGTCGGCGGTGTCGGCATCCCGGAGGCGTCGCTGCTCGGCGCCGAAGCTCTCAGCCATGCCCTCAGCGTGCGCCGTCCGGGAGATCAGTGGGGCGTCCTCAGCTGTCCGATGCGATACTGCCGGGTGCCGCGCCGAGAGGTATCTGCGACATATCTCTCGGCGCGGCCGGCGTGCTCAGTAACCGCCGAAGGTGTCGTGGGTGATGTAGGTGCCGGTCGGCGGGGTGATCGTGGTCCGGTTCTGCTGGAAGCCCTTCTCCCAGCGGGCGACGCTGCCGTTCGGGTTCTTCACGATGTACTGGTACTCGACGTAGGTGTTGGGCGGCAGCGCGGCGCCACCGGTCCAGGCCGGGAACGTCGAGCTGGTGGTGGTGAGCGGGACGGCCTTCGTGGTGTCCCAGCCGCCCAGCGCCGGGACGTTGCCCACCACGTAGACGTTCTGGCCCCAGCTGGTGAAGTCCGCTGTGACGTTGAAGGTGGCGGCGATCGGCGCGACCTCGGTGGCGCCGGCGGTCACCGGCGCCGCGGCGACGGCGGCCGGGGCGGCCAGGGCCGGACCGGTGATCCCGAGGACGGCGGCGACGAGCCCGGCGGCGACCAGGCCGGCGCGGGCGGCGGTGCGATTCTGCATGGGTTCTCCTGACAGGAAGCCTGCCGAATCCTGCAAGTTATGGAAGACCTTGCGGATTGCGACCCGGTGTCGCAGGCAGCTGTCCTCCACAGTGGTCGCGTGCGTACCGTCGGTCAAGGCGTGAGGAAAACCTGTGAGCTGCGTCTAGACGTCACCGCCGTGTCATAGTCTCTTGCTAACGGCGTACGAAAAAAGACTGCTGTTATTGCAACTCTTTGCAACCCTATCGGTTGCACCGTCACCGGAAAACCGGTCCGCAAGATCGTGCCGGTCCGCCGGCGTATCCGCGGCCGGGACGGGCATACGGCGGCAGATCCAGGTGGCGGGGGCCGGCGAGGGGAAACGGGCCATGGGGCACATCGGGGGCGACGACCTGGCCGTCGCGCTGAGCGAGCTGGCCCGGTCGTTGCAGAGTGAACAGGACGAACGGCACACCCTGGACGCGATCACCGCGGCCGCGGTGGACACCGTGCCCGGCACCCAGTACGCCGGCCTCATGGTTGTCGGACACCATCGCGAGGCCGACACCCGCGCCGCGACCGACGACCTGGTCCGGCAGGTGGATCAGGCCCAGTACGACACCGGGGAGGGCCCCTGCCTGGAGGCGGTCCACCGGGCGGAGATCGTGCGTCTCCCCGACCTGACCCGCGAGGGCCGCTGGCCCGCCTTCGCCCGCCGCGCCGCGGATCTCGGCATCCGCAGCATGCTGTCGTTCCAGCTCTACGTCGAGGCCGGCAGCCTCGGCGCGCTGAACCTGTACTCCCGGGCCCCGGAGGCCTTCACCGACGAGTCGGAACACGTCGGCCACCTGTTCGCCGCGCACGCCGCGGTCGCCCTGTCCGGGGCCAGGCGGCAGGAGCGGTGCGGGCACACCATCGAGACGCGCGACCTCATCGGCCAGGCCAAGGGGATCCTGATGGAGCGCTACTCGGCCACCGCCGACCAGGCGTTCCGCCTGCTGATCGAGGTGAGCCGGCGCACCGGCACCAGGCTCATCGACGTGGCCCGGCACCTCACCGACACCGGCCAGTTGCGACCGGACGCCCTGACCTCACCTGTTCTCGCGGACGCCCAGCCGGGGGCTCACTAGCCGGTCCGCGGCGTGTCAGCGGCCCGCGCGGGCCACGAGCGTGGCGTTGGCGATCCTGGTCGCGATCGGTCGCGCCACGGTAGATCGTTTCGTCGAGTACTGGTTGAGTATCGCGGTATGAGGATCGGACCCCGGTACGGCAGTGACCCGCTGATCGTTCTCGACGGTGACCCGGCGGCCGTCGTGGCGCCTCTCCTCGGCCAGCGCCGCCGGTTGGCCGACACCCTCGCCGGCTTCGACGAGGCGGCCTGGTCGGCGCAGAGCCGGTGCACGGCGTGGAGCAACCGGGACGTGGTGGTGCACCTGACCATCACGAACCGTTTCTGGACGCACTCGATCGTCCAGGCACGGCTGGGCCGGCCCACCAGGATGCTGGCCGATTTCGATCCGGTGCAGGACCCGGATGCCCTCGTGCGGGCTGTTCCACCGGAGCCGGTGGCGGACACCCTCGCCGCGTTCCGGTCCACCACCGAGGCGCTGGCCGACTGCCTGGCGGAGCTGAGCCCGCAGGAGTGGACGTGGCCAGCGGAGAGTCCGCTGGGTCACGTACCGGTGACCGTCCTGGCCCATCATGCCCTCTGGGACGGTTGGGTACATGAACGCGACATCGCCGCCGGGGTCGACGCACGCTGCGTCACGGTCGACGATGAGGTGCGCCCCGCGTTGCGGTTCGTCGCCGCGTTCGCGGCCGCCCTCGACCTGGTCGGCGCCACCGGGGCGGCCCGGCCGTCCCGCCGGGCCGCTGTGGTGACCGTTGATCCTGACGTCGCCTTCACCGTCGAGGTGAACGACCAGGTGCGTGTCACCGACGGTGTTGCACCCGGCGTCCCCGTCGCTCTGCGGGGCCGGACCACCGACGTCCTGGAAGGGCTCAGCGTGCGCGCGCCCCTGCCCGTCGACGCTGAGTACCGGTGGTTGACCGACGGCCTCCAGCGAACCTTCGAAGCGGCCGCGGATCCCCGAGCTTGACCTGTCCGGCATCGGATGACGACGCTCCGGCGCGGGGCACGGGTTCGGCAGCGAATGTAGTCCCCATATCCGTGGCGCGTCTGGCGTCGGCCCACAGACGCGACATCGCCGACTCCCCGAACACCCCCGCTGACGTCATTGGAGCTCGACGCGAACCTGCCTTTTTGGCCGCCAACGCCCCGCCTCGGCAGGTCAGCACCTCAGCCGCGGCACGCAGGGCGACCACCAAGGGTGACGGGCTGTCGCGAGCCGGTGTGCACGATCAGCGGCATAGACACCAGGCCGCTTCGTCGTGCATTCCGGCGGCTACCGCGGGAGAGGCTGTCGCGATGGTCGTCGAACGTCTTCCGCCTGGCGCCGATGTCGTTTTCGTCGGCCGGCGGGACGAACTCGTTTTCCGTGAAGCGCGGGGCTCGCGGTAAGAGGCCGGACAGTAGCGTCCTCACCATGTGCGCGGTCGGCGGCAGACAGTGCGCCTACCCCGCCCTCACCGGCGAGGGCGCCGTGCGAGCCGCTGCGAGCGTCACCCCAAGCCACGCTGCCTGGCGAGGAGCTCGACGGCGTCCTTGGCCTCTTTGAGGCCGGCACCCGTCGCCTCCCGGTACTCCTTGATCGCCTGGATCTTCCGGCCCGCAAGCAGTTCCTGCAGGACCATCCCGGGAACGTCAGGCTCGGGTTCGTGGATACCCAGGTGTGCCATGATCAGGTCCAACTTGCGTTCGATTGCCGCCAGCCGGTGCACCCGATGATCCACGGCGCTGCGGCGGCCGATGGCGACTACCAAAACCACCAGCATCAAGGGCAGCAGCGCGGCGAACGGCACGATCCACTCCATGCCCGCCATTCAACACCGGCCATGCCAGCGGTTCAGGCTCAGGCTCATCGCTGTCGGCCGCGACGCCAGCACAAGCGAACACGTTCGGCGGCAGCGTTCGGCGTCGGCTCACCGGGCCATCCACATCTGGACATCGGTGCGGTTTTGCGCGATCTTCGCCGGAGTGTCGTTCCTCGGGCAGGTGTGGACGCTGCAGGCTCAAGCCGAGCGGGCCCTGTCGGACCGACTCTACGGGGAGCTCGAGCTTCAGGAACTGCGCGACTTGCTGAAAAGCCGGCAATCCATACTCGCCGAGATCGAGACACTCGCCAACGAGTGACGTCGCTCAACCTGCTGGACGCAACGCGGCACCGGCCGTCAAGATTCTGCTAAGCAATGCGCACTTACGCGACATTGGCATGTCTCGCCTGAGCTGACGGTGAAATTCATTCAAGACCGAGAATGTTCTTCAAAAGGTCGTATGCGGCATTGCCACATATGCCGAGAGTCATCTGGCCGACTATAAAAAGCGACCAGCGGATGATGCCTGCAATGTGATCGATCGGTTCTCGGTGGACTCCGCGGTGCGCCCTTCTTTGGAGGAAGGTCTTGGTTTTGCTGCATCTCCGATGCCGGCCTTTGCGCCCTAATTTTGGGTGCGCTGACCTAAACTCACGTATTACAACGCGTGTACGGGATCACCCTTTTAATGGGAACCGCTCCGAGTTGGCATGGTCAGAACGTAATCGACCAGTGCCGAGAGCGCCGTACTTCGGCCCGTGCTTCACCCTTAGGGCGACTGCCTTTGTCGTGGCTGAACTTCGATCATGGCCAGGGCGGCTTCGCTGACGCGTACCCGTCTCGGCTACTTGTTTCATTGCCCAAGGACCGCGGCCCGGCCAGATCAAGATGTCGACATGGGTGAGCCACAGAGCACGACGCCTCGGTGCCGGCCGGCCAGGCAGTGGCTGGGGGCGCGTCTTCGCCCCACCAAGCAGGCGTCGAGTGGACGCTCGTCATGGCAGGCGACCAGGTTCGTCGGCGGCGCGGGCGGTGCCGTATCAGCGGTCGGTGTTCCGTGTTCAGGCCGGCGGTGCGGGGGCCGGGCGGAGGGATTGCCGCAGATGAAGACCGGTGCGGTACAACTCGACGAGCAGGGGGCGTAATTGTTGTCCAGCCGGGGTCAGCGAATAGGTGACGCGGCTCGGGAATCCGGTGACGGCCCGCCTCTCGACAAGATTCTGCGTGCGGAGCCGGCGGAGCCGTTCGTCCAAGACCTTGTCACTGAGTTGCGGGAGCGTTTCGCTGAGCTCGCTGAACGATAGTGGACGGTGCATGAGTTCGCGCAACACGAGGGTGGTCCAGCGTCCGCCGATCGCGGCCAGGGCGATTTCCACGGGGCATTCCGTGTCGGGCCGGTCGGTACGTCCGGCGTCGTCGGGCACCAGTTCGGCGTCCCATCGACTCACCGTTTGGTGAGCCATGGCGCTCTCCGCTTGGCTGTGGTCATGGCTGGACATGAGTTCATGATGACGCGGACCACTGAGGCGGCCCGACACCCCGCGGTGTTCGCCGCGGCGTTCGGCACCGGGCGGGTAGCGGCGGTTGAGGCGATGTACGAACCCGACGCGCTTCTCGTGCCGGAACCCGGCAACCCGGTGAGTGGTCCTGCCCGGGCCGCCGCGAGCGAGCGGTTCCTGGCGCTGGGACTACCGATCGAGGTACGGCCGAAGCACGTCTACACGGCCGGCGATATCGCGCTGCTGATCGTCGACTGGACCATCGAGGGAACCGGGCCGGACGGCGCACCCGTGCACATCGAGGGTACGGCGACCGACGTCGCTCGCCGCGGGGAGGACGGCACCTGGCGATATGTGATCGACAACCCGTTCGGCGTGGCAGAGACGGCGCCGTAGTAACAGGCCGGCAGAGCCGAAAGGTTCGTCCATGGCAGCACGAACCTTCGTTCAGCCGAGCGACGGCACCGCCGGCTCGCTCACGCATGGCGGCAAAGGAGTGCGGTGCCCTTCGGCCACAAGTCACGCTGCACTGGTGACCGCGACCGATCGAAACGGCATGCCACCGGTCACCGCGCACGCTCGGCAGCTGACGAGGGTGCCGCGACAATTGATGTGTTCGTCGGGGTTCGGAAGCCTATCGTCTCCTCGTGCACGTGATCCGGAGGGGAACGACGACCAGTCTCGGCCCGTAGCCGGCGAGGAAGTGCGGGAGCGAGGTCCGGTGTCCAGCGAGCAAGCGTTGATCGCCGAGTTGAAGGCGGCCGAGAAGGCCCTGGTCGGCCGCCGAATCGCCGAGGTGGTCTACTACGGCCTCGGCCCAGGCTCCGGTGAGTGGGATTTCGGTAGTTGGCATCGCCCGGTCATGGGCGTCGAACTGGTCCTTGACGACGGCTCGTCGTACTCGGTGGTCTGGGATTGTGGCTTCGGCAACTGCAGCCTGCACCTGTATGCGTCGCCAATGAGTGAACACCTGCACCTGGAGGGCGAAGGGTCCGGTAGCCGCTGGACCGTGCAGGACCACGATCGATGGAAACAGCTGCTCACCGCACCAGTCATCGAGAGCCGACTGATCTGGCACACCGACCTCACGGATTGGGGGCAGACCGCACCGGCGGCGCTACGTCTGGGCTTCCCCGCAGGTGATGTCTGGATAATCGCCGCGATGCAGTCGCAGAACGACTCCTGGTGGATCGGCGCTGACGAGGTGATCGTTGCCTTCACTCGCGACATGGTCACGCAGATCGGGGTTCAGGACCCGACGTGATGCGACCTGAAGCGAAATGGCGTTCGACTTTGCCGGGGCGAGCAGGTGTTCGCTCATCGGCTGAGCGATGCCCACAGGTGAGCGGTGCTGTCACGTGAGTGCATCGCTTCACGGCGTGGGTGCGGCTGGAGGCTGGTTACCGAACCGGGAAATTGGCTCGGAAGACGTGGTGCGGATCGTGGTCCTGCTTGATATCGCGAAGGCGGGCCAGCACCTCTTCGGTGAAGGCGTCAGCCACGGTCTCGGTGGGATTGAGGAACGTGAAGGGCTTGCGCCCGCTGGTGGGCAGAGTGGCGGCGAGACCGCGTTGCCGGTTCGCCACGGCTTCGGCCGTGGCGGGGTCGGTGGGCAGGCCGAACAGATAGAGTGCGTACGGCTCGGTCAGCGAGCCGTGCGGGCTGTCAGACGGCCGGGTGAACGCGCCGCCAAGGTGGCGGAGCTGCACGCTGAGCAGTGGCGCGATGGGATCGGCAAGCAGCGTCTTGACTGCGGCATCATCCCATGCGGTCAGTAGCTCTCCGCGTGCCAAGCCCGCGCCCGGGTCGGTGGGCTCGGCGGTGATGGGTCCGAGTTCGGTGACCGATCGGACGCGCCGGTTGTCCGACAGCGGTGGTGGCAGGTGGTCAACCGGGACGAGCAGGTCGCGGGCCTCGTCCTCGTGCCCGAGGTAGGTGGTGTCGAGGGCGACCATCGGGTCGGCGCCGGGGAAGTGCAGCAGATCCAGCCAGACGGTGAGTTCGTCCGGTGCGGTCGCGGTGATCTGCCGGTACGCGTCCATGACCGCGGGCGCGTGCTCGGCTGTCCATAATGTGCGGCCGCCGTACAGGTGGGGTGCGGGATGCAGCTGGAGGTGGAGGCTGGTGACGATGGCGAAGTCGCCGCCGGCGCCACGCAGGGCCCAGAACAGGTCCGGGTCGGTGCCAGCGCTGACCGTCCGCTGATCGCCGTTCGCGTCGACGATGTCGAACGCGGTGACGCTGTCGGCGACCCAGCCGTGGGCGCGGCCGAACCAGCTCAACCCTCCGCCGAGGGCGACGCCGGTGACGCTGACGACCGGGGAGCTGCCGGGCAGGCCGGTCAGGGAGTGTGATGCGGCGGCGGCCTGCAGGCGACCCGAGGAAACGCCCGCGCCGAGCCGGGCGCGGCGGGCTGCCGGATCGAGGCTCACGCCGTCCAGCCGCCGGGTGCGCAGCAGGATTGCGCCGTCGGTGCGGCCGGTCGCTCCGTGCCCGTTCGGCTGGGTGGTGATGGCCAGTCCGGCGGAGCGGGCATGCCGGACGAGCGTGCTGATGTCGTCGGCGTCGGCGGCCTCAACCACGGCCCTGACCGGTTGCTCGATCGCCAGGTTCCAGGGCCGTCGGGCGGCATGGAAGCCGGGGTCGCCGGGCAGCCATACCCGGCCGCGAACGATACTGGGCAAAGCGTTTACGGGGTTCACCGATTCTCCTTCTCAGACAGTTGTCGCGGCGTCGGCAGGGACCGTGTCGCGTTGGGCAGGGGTGAAGCCGAGGACGGTCAGGGCGGTGAGCGCGTCGTTCGCCGTCGTACCGGACAGGGCTTGCTCGTCAGTGCCGTACATGTCGGCTTCCTCGCAGGTCGGAGTGCGTGTGGAGCGCCTTCACTCTCGGCTGTGGCAAGGAGCGGATCAACGAGATCGTGTGTAAGGATCGTCAAGCCAGGGTTAACGATCGGAGAGGCTGGACGTGCTGGAGCGACACGAGCTGGAGGCGTTCCTGACCCTTGCCGAGGAGTTGCACTTCGGCCGCACCGCCGAGCGCCTGCGGGTGTCGACCGCCCGGATCAGCCAGACCATCGCCCGGCTGGAGCGGCGCGTCGGGGTTCCACTGTTCAACCGCACCAGCCGCCGCGTGGAGCTGACCACGGTGGGCCGGCAACTGTACGACCAGCTGCGACCTGCCTGGGATCACATCGCCGCCGCACTGGAGCAGGCCATCGTCGCCGGACGCGGCATCACGGGCACCCTGCGGACAGGTTTCGTCGGCGCCGCCGGCGGCCAGCTTCTCATCGGCGCCGTCGAACTGTTCCGGAAGCGCCATCCCGACTGCGAGGTGCAACTCCGCGAGGCCCAGATGACCGACCTGATGCCTTGGCTGCGCGACGGACAGATCGACATCGCCCTGGGCACCTTCCCGATCGACGAGCCGGGCATCAGCACCGGACCGGTCCTCGTGTCGGAGGCACGCATGCTCGCGGTGCCCGCCGAGCACGTCTTCGCCCGCCGCAAGTCCGTCGGTCTGGAAGACCTGGCCGGGGTCCGAGTGCTCCAGCTTCCCGACACCCTGCCAGAGTCCTTGCGCGAAGACCGCACGCCACGTCACACCCCGTCCGGCAGGCCGATCGAGCCCGGCCCCGCCGCGGCCACCTTCAACGAGATGCTCACCCTCGTCGGGGCCGGCCACGGCGTCTTTCCGGTCGGCGCACAGGCCAGGCGCTACTACGCCCGCCCCAGCGTCGCTTACATCCCGTTCCGCGACGCCGCACCCCTGCGATGGGGCCTGCTATGGCGAACCGACAGTGCCACCGCCCGCGTACAGGCCTTCGTCGGAGCTGCTCGCGACTTCACCGGACGAGGAACCGCCGATCGACAGCTATGACCATGCGAGTCGGTTGACGATCAGCAGGACGATGCCGGCCTTGGCGGACGCGTGCGCCGGGCCGAGCCGGCAGGGTCGCCGTGAGTAACGGCGGTCACGATGGGTCCTTCTCCACCGTGATCGTCACCCTCGCGCTGGTGTGCTGGGAACTGGTGCACGTGTATCGGCCCGGTTCGTCCAGAGCGAGTAGCTGCGTCTCGCCCTCGGCGAGCCGGGAGTTGGCGCCGTTGTCGTTCTTGTCGCACACCATGGTCTGGGCCGTGCCGGACCGGTTCGTCACGGCGAAGTTCTCCGTCGCGGCCACCGTGACCCTCGCCGGTTCGAAGGCGTAGCCGCCGGACGGCGCGGAGACGATGGTCAGCGCGTGCGCCGGAGCTGCGCACCCGCTGTCGCCGGAGACGGTCAGCCGAAGCACGGCACCGGCGCTCTCCACCCGGAAGGTGCCCTCGTGCGGGAACTGAACGACCTGGCGCTCGCCACGATCGACGACGCTGGTGACGATGCCCGCGTCCGGACTGGCCGACAGCGTGCGCGCGGTGTCGGACCGGTTGACGACCGCGAGCGCGGCCCCGCGTTCGATGGTGAGGCTTGCCGGCTTGAACGCCGTCCGGGTGATCACGACTTTGGTGGCCGTCGTGCACCTCGGGTCGGTGGCACCGACCGTCCTGGACCCGGTCGCGGCGTTTCCGCCGGTTGCCGCCACGCCCGGGCCTGTCGTACTTGGCGAGCCGCCAGCCGAGGCCGGCGCGCAGGCTACGAGGGTCAGGAGGGCCGCAGCCGCGGCGTAAAGGGTCGACCACGGACGGCTTACCAGCATGACTCGGCGCACCAGGCCTCTCTCGTCAGGATCAAGTGTTCGCCGGGTAGTACGCACCAGCGGCATCAGCGGATGACCGGCCGGAGACTCATTGGCAGAGGGGGCGCGCCGGCGCCGGGCAGTTGGCCGCCGGTCGGCTTCACCAGGAGCGGGCGACCCGCAACGGCTGTTGATCGGCGACTGTACCGTCCCGGACATGGGCAGTAAGCAGGCAATGTTCTTGGGTTGGGCGGCCGCGCTCGTCACGGCCGGCGTGGCATTGGCCGGCTGCGGAACCATCTCCCTCGAGGGCGAGAACCCGGCGAGCGAAGCTGAGCAGGCAGCGAAGCGGCTGAACGACGACCTCGGTTACCGCGACCGTCTTCGGGAGGCCGAGTACATCGCCGCGACCGAGGTGCCCACCGCGGCGCAGGGCAGCGACAGCGAGGTCAGCGCGACACCCCTGGCCTGGTCCGGGCGGGTCTTCGCGGACGAGAAGGCCACCATCGACGTCCGCTTCGCCGTACGAACCCGCGACTCGGAGCCCACCGACGGCACGACCTGGTGCTACCGCTACACGCTCGAGTTGTACCGCTACACCAGTTACGACGAAATCGACTGCCCGGCGGTCGCCTCGCCACCCGCGCCCTCGGCCTCGCCGCCGCTGAAACTGCCGGACGACGCCCCGGCCCGACTTGCCGCCGCGCTACGTGACGCCACGCCCGAGACGCTCGCCGACCGCGTCCGAACCGCCTTCCCGCAGGACGGCATCGGGGTGGACACCGTCACCGACAAGGGCACCCTGGTCGCCGCGGTGGGCGTGGCCGCCGAGCGAGACTGCCTCGTGATGATCCGCAAGCCGGACGGGAAGACGATGCCGGTCGCCTTCCGTCCCGTGCAACTCGAGCCCGGCGAGACGGGCTGCCGGACCAGCCTGTACACACATCCGGCGCAATAGTCCCGGCACCGGCTCAGGTCGGCCGGTGCCGGTGTCCGGAGCGTCGATGGTGGTTGTGCGGGCGCGGTCGAGGATGTCGGAATCCAGCACGTGGGAGCGGCCGGCCGGTCGCGGGTCAGTGCGGGCAGGAACCGTGGTGCCCGTCCCGGTAGCGCAACTGGGTGGTCAGCACCTCTCCCGCCACACCCCGGCCGATCGCCTGCCCGGCCCGGTCGCTGAAGCGGAAGTGCTGCCCGCCATAGATCCGGGACGACCCGGCCTCGGTGGCCGCCGCCGAGAAGCCCGGATAGCTCCGCGCCACCCCGCCCGGCGCCGAGTCCGTGGCGTGCGTGAACGCGATCCGGTCGGTGCAGAAGAACCCGGCCAGCACGGCAGCCGCGGCGCCACTGTACGAACTGTGCCCCGACACGTACTCCGGCGAGCCGCCCACGCTGCCCGCCCGCGGCGTCCACGCCGGATCCGGCTCGGTCGCCGGGTTGCCGTCGGTGTCCGCCTCCCGGATCGCTGTGGTCGGCCGCCAGTGCCGGTACGTGTACTTCGTCGCCACCGTGGCCACCGTGGTGTCGGCCAGCGCCATGGTCAGCAGCGCGGTCAGCCGGGTCTGCTCGCCCAGCGGCAGGTCCCGGTCACCGGACACGGTCAGCGCGATCCGCAGCCACTCGCCCGGCGGCTGCGCCGACCCGGCCGGCAACGACCAGAACTGGAACGTCGCGAGCAGGTCCGGTGCCGGGATCGCGGCGTTGCCCAGCGCCTTGACCTCGGTGAACGCCTGCGCGTAGGTGTCGCTGGTCAGCGCCGGCGGTGGGCCGGGCACATACCGTGCCGGGTCGGCCACCGCGAACGGCAGCACGTCGCGGTACTGCGTGCCGGACCACTCGGCCCGGAACACCCCGGGCCCGGCGCCCGCGGGCTGACTCCGCACCGGCCGGTAACCGTCGCCGGCCCGCGCGGTGCTCACCGCCGCGCCGACCCGCTCGCCCCACGCCGCGCCACGAGTGACCGGCGTGCCCGGCCCGAGCCGGGCCAGATCCGCGGCGAGCTGCGCGTCATAGGTGGCGGTGCGGTCGGCGTCGGCCCGCACCAGCACCGCGTGCGCCGCCGACGCCGCCGCGGCCTGCGGGTCGGCGCCGTGCGGTCCGCTCTCCCCGACCAGCGCCGGCGTGCGGCGGGCGGGCCCGGTCCGCAGCCCGTTGACCGCGTCGTACATGGCCACGTCGAGCATCGCGTAGAGGCGCGCCGCGTCCGCGTCGGTCGCCCGGGTGGTCCGCACCGCGGTGAGCGCGAGTTCGTTCCACACCCGGACGCCGTCGATGTCCGGTCGCTTGCCGTGAGCGACCGCCGGTGTACCGGCCCCGACGCCGGCCAGGAGCACTGCGACGACGAACAACAGCTTCTTCATCCGCACACGGTCCCGCACCGGGCGGAACGCGGGCATCGATGTGTAGCCAACCGGACGGTTCGCCGCGGCTCACGATCGCCACGATTTCCGGTACGCGCGGCGAGCGCGCTCCGGGCGTACCGAAAGCGTCTGGTGACGGTGACCCGCGGCGTGCCGTGAGCGGCGGGCGGTCGCAACCGATCCGCAACCGGATGGAACTCGTCGGTGGCCGGGAACTGCCGATCGGCAGGAGTCCGCTTGATGACGACCGGGGGGAGCGGCATGGCTGGGCGACGTCTTCCGCTCTGGATCGGGCCGCTGCTGCTGGCGCCGGTGCTGACCACCGCCTACTACGTGGCCGGGCACTTCGCCGGCGGCTTCGCGGCGGTCACCCAGTTGCTGTATTCGAGCGCCTCGCTCACCGCGGTGGCCGGTCTGGTCCGCGGGGCGCTGCGGTACCGGCCGCGCGGCGCCCGCCGCCCGTGGCTGCTGCTCGCCGCCGGGCAGGGCAGCATGCTGATCGGGGACCTGGTCTACTTCGTGCTCGGCCGCTCGGGCGAGGTGCCCTACCCGAGCGTCGCCGACCTGTGGTATCTCGGCGGCTCCCTCGGCTTCACGCTGGGCCTGCTGTCGCTGGTGCGCCGCCGCACGCCGGAGTGGGACCTGCCCAGCCTGCTCGACGCCACAGTGGTGGCGGTGGCGGTCAGCCTGCTCGGCTGGGTCTACCTCATCCACCCGCTGTCGGCGGGTGCGACCGGCCCGGCCCAGGCGGCCACCGTCGCCTTCCCGGTGATGGACCTCATGCTGCTCAGCGTGGGCGTCCGGCTCATGATCGGCGCCGGCACCCGGCCGCGGGCGTTCTGGCTGGTCATGCTCTGGCTGGTCGGCGTGCTGATCGGCGACACCACCTACGCCGTGCAGGCGTTGCTGGGCACCTATGACGGCGTGTTCGTCGACGGGGTGTGGATGTGCGCGGTGCTCTGCCTGGCCGCCGCCGGACTGCACCCGTCGATGGCCACCGTCGACGAGCCGTCGCCGGCCGCCGCGCCGGACGCCACCCGGACCCGGCTGGCGATCCTGGCGGTCGCCTCGGTGGTGGCGCCGGTGACGCTGGGCGTGCAGTACCTGCGCGGCGCCGCGCTGCACGTGCCGGAGGTGACGGTCGCCTGCGTCGTGCTGTTCCTGCTGGTCCTGGCACGGATGGCGGGTCTGGTCGGGGTGCAGCGGACGATGGCGATCACCGACGGGCTGACCGGGCTGCGGACCCGGCGCTACCTGGAGGAGGCGTTGCGGACCGAGGCGGACAGGTGCCGGCGTACCGGTGCCTCGCTCGCGTTCGTGCTGGTCGACGTCGACCACTTCAAGCGGGTCAACGACACCTACGGTCACCAGGCCGGCGACCGGGTGCTGGTCGAGGTGGCCCGCCGGATGCGGCAGGTGGTCCGTACCGGTGACGTGGTGGCCCGCTACGGCGGCGAGGAGTTCGCGGTGCTGCTGCCCGGCGCCGACCCGAGGTCGGTCGCGGCGATCGCCGGAAGCATCCACCGCGGGGTGTCGACGGCGCCGTTCGCGGTCGGCGACGACCAACTGCTGTCGGTCACCATCTCGGTCGGCGTCGCCTGCCTGCCGGACGACACCCACGAGGTGGCCGAGCTGACCCGGATCGCCGACCAGGCGCTGTACGCGGCCAAGGCGTCCGGCCGCAACCGGGTCGTGCTGGCCGGCACCGACCCGCTGCCCGCGGCGGCGTGATCAGCGGGACGGATCCCAGTAGGGCGTGGGCGGGCCGGCACGCCGGCCCGGGCGGTGAACAGCCGTCCCGAGTCCGGATGGCGCGCCAGCTCGGCGGGAGTCAGCCCGGCCCGCGCCGTCGTGATCACGAGGAGATCCAGGTCCGGCCCGGCGAAGGCGACGCTCGTCACGTGCGGCGCGTCGACGGCCACGGTCGCCACGACAACACCCTTGGGGGTACGGCACTCCACCCGCCCGCCGCCCCACACGGCGATCCACAGGTTCGATGGCGCGAGCGCTAGCATCCGGGGCATGCAGCCACGCCGCAGTGCGCAGTGGTATGCCGGGGATGATCGGAACAGCTACATCCACCGGGCCTGGATGCGCCGTGGACTGCCCGCCGACGCGTTCGCCGGGCGGCCGCACGTCGCGATCGCCAACACGGCCTCCGATCTGACGCCGTGCAACGCCCACCTGAACGAGGTGGCGCGCAGTGTGTCCGACGGGATCCTTCAGGCCGGTGGGATCCCGTTGAACCTGCCGGTGGTGTCGCTGGGCGAGACGCAGGTGCGGCCCACGGCGATGCTCTGGCGCAACATGGCGGCGATGGCGATCGAGGAGATGTTGCGGGCCAACCCGATCGACGGGGTGGTCCTGCTCGGCGGCTGCGACAAGACCATCCCGGCGCTGCTGATGGGTGCCGCCTCGGTGAACCTGCCCGCCGTCGTGGTGCCCGGCGGGCCGATGCTCACCGGCACGTTCCGCGGGGTCCCGCTGGGCTGCGGCACCGACGTGTGGAAGCTGTCCGAGGAGGTCCGGGCCGGGACGCTGCCGGCCGCCGAGTTCCAGCGCTCCGAGTCCTCGATGATCCGCAGCCGGGGGCACTGCAACACGATGGGCACCGCGTCGACGATGGGGCTGCTCGCCGAGGTGCTCGGGATGACGCTGCCGGGGATCGCCGGCATCCCGGCCCCGGACAGCCGGCTGCTGGAAGCCGCGCACGCCACCGGGGTGCTGGCCGTCGAGATGATCGACGCCGGTCGGCGGCCCGGTGACGTGCTCACCCACGGCTCGTTCCGCAACGCGATAGTCGCGCTGGCCGCGCTCGGCGGTTCGACGAACGCGGTGGTGCACCTGCTCGCCATCGCCGGCCGGCTCGGGGTGCCGCTCACCCAGGACGACTTCGACCGGGTCGGCGCGGACGTGCCGCTGCTGGTGGACCTGCTGCCGGCCGGCCGGTTCCTGATGGACGACCTGTACCGGGCCGGTGGGCTGCACGCCGTGCTCGCCGAGATCCGCGACCTGCTCGACCCGGCGGCGATCACAGTGACCGGCCGGCCGCTGGTCGAGCACCTCGCCGGGGCTGTCACGTACGACCGGGAGGTGATCCGCGCCCGGTCGCAGCCGTTGCGGCCGCACGCCGGGATCGCGGTGCTCTACGGCAACCTGGCCCCGGACGGCGCTGTCGTCAAACCCGCCGCCGCGTCCCCGCGCCTGCTGCGGCACCGGGGTCCCGCCGTCGTCTTCGACTCCGTCGAGGACCTGCACGCCCGGCTCGACGACCCGGATCTGCCGGTCACCGCCGACTCGGTGCTGGTCCTGCGCGGCTGCGGCCCGAAGGGCTACCCGGGCATGCCCGAGGTCGCGAACATGCCGTTGCCGGCGAAGCTGCTCGCGCGGGGCGTCCGCGACATGGTCCGGATCTGCGACGGGCGGATGAGCGGTACGGCGTACGGGACCGTCGTGCTGCACGTGTCCCCGGAGGCCGCCGCCGGTGGCCCGCTCGCCCGGGTCCGCACCGGCGACCCGATCGTGCTGGATGTGGCCGCCCGGCGCCTGGACGTCGACGTGCCGGCGGAGGAGTGGGCGGCCCGCGAACCGTCCGCCGAGGCCGCGACGGCCTACGCGGCACCCCGGCGCGGCTGGGAGCGCCTCTACGTCGACACCGTCGGACAGGCGAACACCGGTGCCGACCTGGACTTCCTGCTCGGATCGAGCGGCGATCACGTCGCCCGCGGCTCGCACTGACCAGCAGTACCGCCACCCGCCGATCACGTCGCGCGCAGCGCGTACCGGCCACCAGCCCAGCCCCCGGCCGGCGACTCCCCGGACACCGGTACCGACTTCACCGCCTGGCAGGGCGCAACCGGCTGTCCCGGTTCACCCTGACCGCGGACTGGAAGCTCAGCGTCGAGAAGGTCGTGCTCGACGTGCCCGCCTCCCGCGGCATCTGCTGCCACGTCGGCGGCGACATCGACTTCGACACGGCGATCACCAGCCCGCCGGCCGGCACCACCACGCTGTACCTCACGTTCGCCGGCGGGGCGGGAGCGCTCTTCGACGTGGACGCGTTCACCTTCACCCCCGGCGGCACCGGCCCGGTGGTCGGCTTCGCGGGCAAGTGTGCCTGGACGTCAACGGTGGTGGCAGCGCGCCCACCCGGTTTGTTTGATCCATTGACATTCGTACCTGTCCGATGACAGCTTGGTTACCAAGAGATCTCATCGCCATCGATGGGGGAGTCGCAGTTGCGCGATCTTGTCCGACGGAGGGTCGCCGCGGCGACCGCCGTGACCCTGGTGACGGGCGGCCTGGCGCTGATCCCGTCCACGTCCGCCCAGGCCGCCACCAAGCAGCCGAGAAGCGTCATCGCCGGTGACGCCCGCTTCCAGGTCCTCTCGCCGACGCTGATCAGAACCGAGTACGCCGCCGGCGGCCGGTTCACCGACGCCGGCACCTTCACCGTGATCGGCCGCGACGACTTCGCGCCGGTCCGCTTCACCCAGCGCGTCTCCCGCGGCTGGCTGACCATCGACACGGGCGCCGCCACCCTGCGCTACCGGGTCGGTTCCGGTCCGTTCACCAAGGACAATCTTTCGGTACGGCTGAAAGCCGGCCGCCAGACGGTGACCGCCACGCCGTGGGCGGGCCGGGGCGCCCCCGACTGCCCGCCCGGCGCCCTGTGCGAGGCCGAGGACCTGGCCCTCGACGGCCTCGGCCCGGCCACCGACCACCGTGACTACACCGGCCGGGGATTCGCGGCCGGGTTCGAGGGCACCGGCGCCTCGCTCGCCTTCGCCGTCACCCCGGCCGGCGCGGGCGCTCAGCAGCTGACCGTCCGCTATGCCAACAGCACCGGCGGGGACGGGCAGAACGTCACCCGTACCCTGACCGTCACCGTCGACGGTGTCGCGGCCGGGACGCTGAGCCTGCCGCCGACCGGCAACTGGGACACCTGGGCGCTCGCCTCCGCGCCGCTGAGCCTGACCGCCGGCCGGCACGAGATCCGCCTGGTGCGCACGGCGAGCGACTCCGGCAACGTGAACGTGGACAGCCTGGCGGTCCTCGCGCCGGGCGCCGGCTACCCCGCACCCGTCCCGGCCGGGCCGCAGCCGTGCGCGTTCGGCACGGTGTGCGAGGCCGACACCGGCGCGGCCGCCGGTGGTGCCCGGCTCGCCGACGACCACAACGGGTACTCCGGGGCGGGCTTCCTGGCCGGCCTGGAACGTGCCGGGTCCGGGACCGCGCTGACCGTGACCGGGGTACCGGCTGACGGGACCTACCAGGTGCAGCTGCGCTACGCCAACGGCCAGGCCGGCAGCCAGCCGGTGCGGGCCAGGACGATGACGGTGACGGCGGACGACGGGACTCCGGTCACCGCCACGCTGCCGCCCACCAGCGGGTGGGACTACTGGCGTACCGAAAAGGTCCTGGTGTCCTTGACGGCCGGCACCAACACGGTGACGCTGGGCTGTCCGACCGATCAGAGCTGCAACGTCAACGTGGACACCGTCGCGGTGACCGCGCGCCGGGCGCCGCTGCTGGCCCCGCACGCGCCGCTGGGCGGATACCGCCGCGGCCTGGACGGCGTCAACGGCGGTGCCCGGACCTTCGCCGGGCTGCTCTACCAGGACGGCTGGTCGCTGCTCGACGACTCCGGCGCGGGACAGGACGGGTACGTCTTCGCCTACGGTCAGGACTACCGGCGGGCGCTGCGCGAGCTGGCCACCCTGACCGGGCCGACGAAGCTGCTGCCGAAGTGGGCCTACGGGGTCTGGTACTCGGAGTACTACGACCGGACGGCAGCCGGGTTCCAGGACATCGTCACGCGGTTCCGGAGCGAGGGCGTGCCGCTGGACGCGCTGGTCGTGGACACCGACTTCAAGGCGCCGGACCGGTGGAACGGCTGGTCGATCGACCCGTCCCGGTTCCCGGACTGGACGGCGTTCGCGACCTGGCTGCGGGAGCGCGGGGTGCACACCGGGCTGAACATCCACCCGAGCATCCTCGGATCGGATCCGCACTTCGCGCGGGCCCAGGAGATCGCCAAGGGGAAGCTGCGGCGAACCGGGTGCAACGGCGGCGCGGACTGCTACGTGTTCGACTTCGGTGATCCGGACCAGCTGGCGGCGTACTTCTGGCTGCACGACCAGATGGGCGCGACGGGTGTCGACTTCTGGTGGCTGGACTGGTGCTGCGACGCGTCGCGGGGCCGGGACGCGGTGATCAACCAGCGGTACGCGGAGAAGACCGGGTTCGCGTTCTCCCGGGCGTACGGGTCGCTGCAGGCCGGTGGCTACGGCAACCCGGGGCCGGTCGCGAGCGGGCCGTGGGCCGACAAGCGGAGCACGCTGCACTTCACCGGGGACACCACCTCGAACTGGGAGACGCTGCGGTTCGAGGTCGGCTACACGCCGGGGGAGTCGGCGGCGACCGGGCTGGCCGCGATCAGCCACGACATCGGCGGGCACACCGGTGGACTGCAGGAACCGGGGAGTGAGCCGGGCAGCACCAAACTTCCCGACGACCTGTACGCGCGGTGGGTGCAGATGGGCACGTTCCAGCCGATCGACCGGCTGCACTCCAACCACAGCGACCGGTTGCCGTGGCAGTACGGCCCGGCGGCGAACGCCTCCGCCAAGAAGTTCCTGAACCTGCGGAGGAAATTGCAGGGGTACACGTACGCCGCGGCGGCCGAGGCGACGCGTACCGGGACACCCATCGTCCGGGCGATGTACCTGGCCTATCCGGGTGAGCAGGAGGCGTACGCGAGCGCCGGCAGCCAGTATCTGTACGGGCCGGATCTGTTGGTCGCTCCGGTGACCACGCCGGGCGCGACCGCGACGACCACCGTCTGGTTCCCGCCGGGCAGCACGTGGACGGACTACTTCACCGGGAAGCGGTATGCGGGCGGCACCAGTGCCGCCGTCACCACCACGCTGGAGACGATGCCGGTCTTCGTCCGCTCCGGGGCGAAGATCCGATGAACCCGGGCGGCGGGGGCGCGGTCGTGACCACGCCTCCGCCGCCGGGGTCATCGTCTGACTGCCGCCTCTGCCGCCTCGGCTCCTCCGGCTGGGCCGTCGCCTCGCACCGGCCATTCCGGTCCGTCGCTTCCCTCCGCCGTGACAAGGACCTCATTGGACGGTGGGAGCGTTCCCAAGAGGGTCGTGCGGCCGCCAGGATGGCCGGGTGAAGACTTCCTCCTTCTCGACCCCGCTACGGCTCCTCGTGGCGCTGGCCATGGCAGTCCTCGCGGTGGCCGCCGCACCCGCCCCGGCGTCCGCCGGTCGGACGCCCACCCGTCTGATCATCGATACCGACTTCGGCCAGTGGTGGGACGACGTCGCCGCCGTCGCCGCCGCGCACACCGCTGCCGACCAGGGCAGAACCCGAATCCTCGGCATGATGACCGACGTCCGGAACGACTGGAACGCGCCCGCGCTGGACGCGCTCAACACCTGGTACGGCCGGCCCGGCATCCCGATCGGCGTCACCGCCGGCGCCGCCCCGGTCGATCAGAACTACAGCCGGCTGCTCGCCGAGAACTACCCGCACGCCGGGCGGACCGAGGACTCGGTGGCGCTGTACCGCCGGCTGCTGCGGTCGCAGCCCGACCACAGCGTGACGATCCTGTCGATCGGTTCGCTCACCGGCCTGTCCCGGCTGCTGAAGACCGACCGCGCCCTGGTCGCCCGCAAGGTCGCCCGTGCCGTCGTCATGGGCGGCGAGTACCCGGCCGCCACCGCGCCGGAGTGGAACTTCGGTCTCGACCTCGACGCCACCCGGCACGTGGTGGCCGGCTGGCCCACCCCAATCGTGTTCGACGGCTTCGAGACCGGCCTGCCCGTGCTCGTCGGCAACAACGTCTGCGCCACCCACCCGGCCGGCAGCCCGGTCCGCGCCGCCTTCGACGTGCTGTACGGCTGCGGCACCACCCAGCACGACGGCACCTGGGATCCGACCGCGCTGTACTACGCCATCTACGGCCCCGACGGCGTCTTCCGCCTGTCCGGCTCCGGCGGCCACAACGTCGTCACCCCGGACGGCCTCAACACCTGGACCGTCGGCGGCCACCGTCAGCAGTACCTCGTCCTCACCGACCCGGCCGCCCTCACCTCGAAACTCGACGCCCTGATCGACGCCGTTTAGTCCCGGAGCGCTCGCGCGCCCGGCCCCGGTCGCGTCCGCCGACACCCCGCAGGTCGTGGCCGCCTGACGGGATGCCGATTCCCGGAAGGCCATCAGCCGTCCGCGGCACCACGCCTCTGATCGCGGCGTGCGCGCGACGCCGTCGTCCCATCCGTGAATGCATGCCGCGACCCGGGCTGGTCGCTGTGGTGGTGTCGCGGGCCGGGATGGGGTCGTGGGTGCCAGCCGGGCCCGTGGGGCTGGTCGCTGTGGTGGTGTCGCGGGCCGGGATGGGGTCGTGGGTGCCAGCCGGGCGCGTGGGGCTGGTCGCTGTGGTGGTGTCGCGGGCCGGGATGGGGTCGTGGGTGCCAGCCGGGCGCGTGGGGCTGGTCGCTGTGGTGGTGTCGCGGGCCGGGATGGGGTCGTGGGTGCCAGCCGGGCGCGTGGGGCTGGTCGCTGTGGTGGTGTCGCGGGCCGGGATGGGGTCGTGGGTGCCAGCCGGGCGCGTGGGGCTGGTCGCTGTGGTGGTGTCGCGGGCCGGGATGGGGTCGTGGGTGCCAGCCGGGCGCGTGGGGCTGGTCGCTGTGGTGGTGTCGCGGGCCGGGATGGGGTCGTGGGTGCCAGCCGGGCTCGTGGGGCTGGTCGCTGTGGTGGTGTCCCGGGCCGGGACAGGACCGTGAGCGCCAGCCGGGACTGCGGAACAGCGAGCGGATCGGGTCGGTATCACGGCTGACCGACCAGCGGGGCCGGGAATGCCAACGCCTCCCAGGGGGCACCGGGAGGCGTTGGTGATCGGGGCGGCGCCGCGTGACTCCACCGGCGTACCGGAAAGGGGTCAGGGTTTGGTGTTGGCCAGAGACGCGTCGCCGTTGTAGTGGCTGAGGACCCGGGGGTCCATGATCCGGTGCCACAGTGGTGGGATCAGGGCGAGCACCAGCATCGTGGCGTAACCCGCCGGCAGTTGCGGGGAGACGTCGAAGGTGCGCAGCGTCTGGTAACGGCGCAGCGGGTTGGCGTGGTGGTCGCTGTGGCGCTGCAGCTGGAACAGGAAGACGTTGGTGGTCAGGCGGTCGCTGTTCCAGCTGTGCCGCGGGTCGACCTTCTCGTAGCGGCCGGTGGCGGTGCGCTGCCGCAGCAGCCCATAGTGTTCCAGATAGTTGACCGCCTCCAGCACCGAGAAGCCGACCACCGCCTGCAACGCCAGGAAGATCAGCACGCCGGGGCCGAAGGCGACCGTGAGGGCCGTGAAGAGCAGCGCCGTCATCGCCCAGGCGTTCAGGATGTCGTTGCGGAAAGACCACGGGCTGCGCCCGCGGAGCCGGTGCCGGCTGGTCTCCAGCCGCCAGGCCGACAACAGACTTCCCTTTACGGTACGCGGCCAGAACCTCCAGAACGACTCCCCGAGCCGGGAACTCGCCGGGTCCTCGGGGGTCGCCACCCGGACGTGGTGGCCGCGGTTGTGTTCGACGAAGAAGTGGCCGTAACCGGTCGGCGCCAGCGCGATCTTGGACAGCCAGCGTTCCAGTGACTCGCGCTTGTGGCCGAGCTCGTGGGCGGTGTTGATGGCGATGCCGTTGACCAGCCCGGCGGTGAGCACCAGCCCGGCGGCACCGGCGACTCCCGGGCCGCGGGTCCAGATCGCGCAGGTCATCACCAGGGCGGCGTACTGCGCGGGCAGGAACAGGTAGGTGATCCAGCGGTAGTAGGGGGAGGCCTGCAACGCCGGCACCACCTCCTCGGGCGGGTTGGCGCGGTCGTCGCCGACCAGCAGATCGATCACCGGGATGACGCCGAGGATGAAGACCGGGGTCAGCCACCAGGCCCAGGCGGACCCGGCGGTGGCGTCGAGCAGCAGGGCGGCGAAGGGCAGCACGGGCACGACGAGGGCGAGCGGCCAGAGGGGGCGTTTGGTGTCCCGCCAGGGGACGACGGCGGCGGTCATGCATCGATGCTTTACAAACGAAGCCGTCGTGTCAATAGAGTGGACAGCAACGTGGCTTTTGTCGGCATGATGGGTCCTGCGGGCCGCAGCGGCACGCCGGAAGCCGCGGAGCCGAGAAGGCGGGGGCCGCAGCGGCACGCCGGAAGCCGTGGGGCCCAGAAAGCGGGGCCGGGAAGGCGAGGCCGGGAAGGCGGGTGGGGGAGGCGAGGCCGGGGAAGGCAAGGCCGGGAAGGCGAGGGCGTGAAGGAGGTGGGGAAGAAGGCGAAGCGCGGGGAAGGCGAGGCGAAGAGGGGTGGTGCGGAAAGGTGGGGTCGAGAAGAAGGGCCCGCCAGGGTGCTCACCGGGCGGAACGTGGTTACCGCATCAGGCGGGCGAAGACCTCGGCCAGGGCGTCCGCCGAGGTCTCCGGAGGGCCGGACGGCAACATCAGGTGGCTCACGGTGAGCCGCACGATCGACTCGCCGGCCAGCCTCGTGGTCGCCGGATCGGCCGCCGGCAGGCAGGCCGCGGCCCACTCCTCGATCACCGCGCAGGCCGCGCTCAGCAGCAGGTCGGAGCGGGTGGTGAGGAAGGGGAGCAGCTCGCCGGCCCCGCCGGGCGCGCTGGTCAGGATCGCCTTGATCAGCGGGTTGCCGGCGGCCTCGCGCAGCGTGTGCAGGATGGCCGCGTGCCCGGCGGCACGGACGTCGTCGCCGTGCTCGTGCAGCCGGGCCCGGACCGCGGTGGTGAACTCGTCGATCTCCCGGACGGCGAGCGCCTCGGCGAGACCGGCCCGGGTGCTGAACTCGTTGTAGACGGTCTGCCGGCTGACGCCGACCGAACGGGCCACGTCGGCCATCCGCACCCGGTCCCAGCCGTTGGCCACGGTCAGCTCCCGGGCCGCGGTGACCAGGGCGTCCCGCAGCCTGGCCCGGTTGGCGTCACGGTAGGAGAGCGCTGATTCCATGGCGCGCCCAGCTTACCCAGCACCCGGGTCACCGGCTTCCGGCCGTACCGAAAGCTATTCAGCGGTGATGTGCCACAGCCGGACCTTGTCGTCCGCGCCCGCCGTGATCAGGCGTTTGCCGTTGCGGCTGATCCGCAGCGCCCAGATCGGGCCGGTGTGCCCGGTCAGCGGCTTTCCCTCGGGGCTGCCGGTGGCCGGGTCCCACAGGCGTGCGGTGCCGTCGTCGCTGCCGGTGGCGAGCACCTTTCCGTTGCGGCTGAACCGCATGGCGCGCACCGGTCCGCTGTGGCCGGTCAGGGGAGCGGTGGCCGCCCGGCGGGTTGCGGTGTTCCACAGCTGGACGCTGTTGTCGCCGCCGGAGGAGGTGGCCAGCAGTTTGCCGTGGCGGCTGAAGGTGAGGGCGTAGACCGGCCCGGTGCTGGTCGTGATCGGTTCGCCGGCGGGCTTGCCGGTGGCCGGGTTCCACAGCCGGACCAGGTTGCCGCCACCGGAGGCGGCCAGCAGCTTGCCGTCCGGGCTGAAGCTCATCGCGTAGATCGGGGCGGCGCCCACGATCAGCGGCTCGCCGATGGGCCGGCCGGTGCCGGTCTCCCACAGCCGCACCGTGTTGTCCGCGCCGGAGCTCGCCAGGCGCTTGCCGTCCGGGCTGAACACCACCGAACCGATGGCGCCGGCGTGACCCCGCAGGGTGCGCAGCGCGCGGCCGGTGGCCGGATCCCACAGCCGGATGGTCGCGTCGTCGCCGGCGGTGGCGAGCAGGTCGCCGGCCTTGGTGAACGCCACCGAGCGCACCGCCCCGTCGTGGCCGGTCAGCGGCGGCCCCGATCGCTTGCCGGTGGCCGGATCCCAGAGCGACACCTCGCGATCACCGGCGACCGCCAGCAGCTTGCCGTCGGAGCTGTACATGATGGTGCGGACCGCTCCGGCGTAGCCGGCGAGCGGCGGTCCCGACGGGCGACCGGTCGCGGCGTTCCACAGGCGCACCGCTCCCTTGCTCACGGTGGCGAGGACCTTGCCGTCCGGGCGCAGGGCGATGAGCCCGTTCTCGCCGGGCACGACGGCGCGGGAGCGGGCGGTCCTGGCGGCCGAGGCGTGCCCGACGGCGCGGGAGCGGGCGGTCCTGGCGGCCGAGGCGTGCCCGTCGGTGCGGGAGCCGGCGGTGCCGGTGACCGAGGCGTGCCCGACGGGATTCGGCGGCGCGGCGAGCGCGGGCTGCGAGATGGCGATGACGGTGGAAGCGAGCAAGCCGGTCACGGCCGCGGCGACGACCCCGTAGCTGATGTTCTTGGTAGTCACTTTGGCAATGTAACCGCCTTGTTGGGGGGATTTGCGCTGTTAGTCGCAGTCCATCACCCCGGGTGGTCACGGACCTCGGTGCGGAAGGGCTGTCCCGCCGGGGGAGTGCGGTCACGGCTCCAGCGGTACCGCGTACCGCGCCGCGATCTCCGCCCGGCCGGTGTCCGGCCGAGCCGGCCCGCACCGCCGTCGGGGTGACTGCGGTGCGGGCCGGGGGACTCGGCTCAGAAGGTGACCTGGGCCGGGGTGAGGTGCGCGGTGGTGGTGCCGTCGCCGAGCTGGCTGTTGGCGTTGTTGCCCCAGCACCAGAGGCTCGCGTCGGCGCGGAAGCCGCACGTGTGGTAGCCGGTGACGTGCTGCGGCGTCCAGGTGGTGGCGGTGCCCACGCGTACCGGAGCAGTGCGGTTGGTGGTGGTGTCGTCGCCCACCTGGCCGGCCATGTTGTTGCCCCAGCACCACAGGGTGCCGTCGGTACGGTCGGCGCAGACCGAGTTGAAACCGGCGTCAACCCGGCTCCAGGTGGTGCCGGCGACCTGGACCGGCGCGGTCTGGTAGGTGGTGCCGGTGCCGAGCTGGCCGTAACCGTTGTCGCCCCAGCACCACAGGGTGGCGTCGGTGCGGGTGGCGCAGGCGAAGGCGTATCCGGCCGAGACGCTCGCCCAGGTGGTGCCGGTGCCGACCTGGGCCGGCGTGGTGGCGGCGGTGAGCCGGCCGAGGCCCAGCTGACCGTCGCCGTTGTCGCCCCAGCACCACAGGGTGCCGTCGGTACGCGTCCCGCAGGTGTGCCCGAACCCGGTGGAGACACCGGCCCAGTTGGTAGCGGTACCAACCTGCAGCGGGGCCGTCGCGTAGTACACCGACGAGGTCACGCCCAGCTGGCTGAGCCGGTTGAAGCCCCAGCACCAGAGCGTGCCGTCGGTACGGGTGGCGCAGGTGTGACTGTCCCCGGCGCTGACGCTCGCCCAGCCGGTCAGGGTGCCCACCCGGGTCGGGGTGTTGCGGTTCGTGGTGCTGCCGTCGCCGAGCTGGCCACGGGTGTTGGCGCCCCAGCACCACAGCGAGCCGTCCGCCTGGGTGCCGCAGGTGTAGCTGGTGCCGGCGTCGATGCTCGCCCAGGTGGTGGCGGTGCCGACGCGTACCGGACTGGTCTTCTTGACGGTGGTGCCGTCGCCGAGCTGGCCCTTGGTGTTGTCGCCCCAGCACCACAGGCTCGCGTCGGCGCGGATGGCGCAGGTGTGCGAGTAGCCGGCGGCGACGGTGGTGGCCGATGGCGGGGCGGCGGTGGCCGGCCCGGCCGTGCCGCCCAGAGCCAGCACCGTCAGTGCGGCGGTGGTGAGAAGGCGCGCCATGAATGTGCGCATGTGTCGATCACTCCAAGCCGGGTCGGGATGTGTGGGAGCGCTCCCACGACTCGTAACAAAGTTCATACCATTGACAACCGACATTGACTAGGAGCGATGTCGTCAGGCGGGACCCGCGGAACCGCCCGGCCGGCGTGCCGATACCGGCTTCGTGCCAGACCCTCTCCCGGGTGCTGTCCCGGCTTCCCGGCCGGCCATAGAGTGCGCGGAAAGTCGGCCCGGCCAGGGAGGATCCCCGTGAGACGGCGTTGGTTCATCGCGGTTCTGTGCGCCATGGTGGTCCTGGCGGTCATCGCCGGGATCGCGTTGTCCCGGATGCGACACCCCCGGGACAGCGCCGCCCCCAGGGTCTCCGTGAGCGCGACCGCCGGCTCGGAGCCGGACGTCACCGCCAGTCCGGAGCCGGACGTCACCGCCACCCATCGCCCGAGGTCCGTACCGACCCACCACGTCACGGCAGCGCCGATCGTCACCGCGACCACGGACGGCCCGGCCATCGCCTACTTCCGGGTCACCGGCAAGCCGTCCTGCCCGTCCGGCACCAACCAGGCCCCGCACCCCGGCGACCCGGTCACCCTGGAATGGAAGGTGACCGGCGCCGACAAGACCACCCTCTCGGTCGACGGTCCCGGCGTCTATGCCGAATACCGCGCCAAGGACTCCGCCACCCTCACCTTCTCCTGCGGCGGCGACCCCGGCGCCTACCAGACGCACACCTACCTGCTCACCGCGATCACCCCGGACGGCACCAGGACCAAGAAGCTGACCGTTCAGGCGAAGATCAACGAGATCACCACCGTCTGATCGGCCCGGGCCGTCCACCCCGAGGCGAGACCGATTTCCGGTACGGCCGGGGCGCCCCCGCGCCGTCGCCGGCGGCACGGCACCGGGAACGGGCGACGGCAAGCGACGACTAGAAACCGTTGTCGGCCAGCCAGCGGGGGTCCGGGGCGACCGACTGGAGCACCTCGACCAGCAGCCCGTCCGGGCCGGCGACCTGGAACCGGCGCTGCCCCCACGGCTCGGTCACCAGCGGCATGACCACCTCCAGGCCGGCGTCCCGCAGCCGGGTGTACTCGGCGTCGACGTCGGCGACCAGGAACGCCAGCAGCGTGCCGACCACGTTCTTGCCCCGCGTCACGGCCGGCCACGACGGGTGGTCGCGCTGCACGAAGTCCAGGCTCAGGCCCGGGTGGCCGGCGTGCCGGGTGTTGACGTACCAGCCCAGGTCGATGCCGACGGCGAACCCGAAGTGCTCGGCGAACCAGGCGGCGCTGGCGGCCGGCTCCACCGCGGCCAGCGCCATCCCGACCAAACTGAACTTCATCAGTGCCTCCTAGCGGGAACCACGATCTGTGGCGGTTCCACGATCGCCGCCGAGCCGGAACCGATCAACGGCGAAGCCGGCAACCGCCGATAACCGGCGGGTTATCGGCGGCCGACCAGCTCGCCGACCTCGGTCCGGGACGAGACGCCGAGTTTGCGCAGGATGTTCGACACGTGCACGGCGGCGGTCTTCGGTGAGATGTAGAGGCGCCGGGCCAGCTCCGTGTTGGTCAGGCCGTCGCTGATCAGCACGGCGACCTCACGCTCGCGCGGCGTCAGCGCGGCCGGACCGGTCACCGCCGCCGCCGCGTCGGCCGGGGCCATCCCCAGCCGGGCGCGGACCTGGTCGAGCTGCGCCACCCGCCAGCCCCGCCACTGGGCGAGCAGCGACGCGGCCGCCTCGACCTGGGCGGCCGCCTCCGCCCGCCGGTCGGCGGCGAGCAGGCAGCGGGCCGCGCCGACCCGCACCGTCCCGCGGGTCGACGGCCCGAGGATGTGCGCGTCGGCCACCGACAGGTAGAGCTCGAGCGCCTCGGCGTGCCGGCCGAGCACCTCGGCCAGCTGGGCGTCGACGACAGTCCGGTACGCGTCCCACACGCTGGCGTCCAGCAGCGTCCCGGCCAGCCGCTGCAGCCGGTCCGGCGACAGCCCGGCCTGCAGCGCCGCGGAGATCAGGTCGTGCGCCTGCTCGCCGCTGCGCCAGGTCTGCTCGTCGATGGCCACGACCAGCTCGTCCATCGCCGCCTCGGCGCGGGGCAGGTCACCGCGGCGGCAGGCGAGGTGGAACACCAGCCCGGGAAGCATCGCCGGCGGATTGTTGGGCAGCGACGCCAGGTCGGTGATCAGCCGCTCGACCCGGTCCAGCTCGCCGGCCTCCAGGTAGAGCCCGGCCAGGAAGACGCCGTGATAGTCGGCCCACCGGCCGCGCCGGCGGAAGCTGAGGTCCTGCTCCCGGCCGTTCTCCAGGGCGGTGAGCGCGCCACCGAGGTCGCCGGCGCGGACGGCGAGCCGGGCCCTGTTCTGGTAATAGGTGGCCTCGGCCAGGGACTCGAAGCCGGCCCGCTCGGCGTCGACGCGCATCCGCTCCAGCATCGCGGCGTGCTCGGCCGGCGACGTCGGTGGCTCGCCCTGCACCAGCGCGTTCAGGGCGCGGGCGGCCAGCACCCACTCGCCGGCGCGTTCCGCGTCGTCGACCAGCCCGGCCAGGATCTTGCGGCCGTCGGCGGCGGTCCGCGGCCGGTCGGCGAGCACCGAACCCTTCTCCACCAGCGCGGCCAGGCGCACCGCCGGCAGGTCGAACTCGTCGGCGAGCGCCAGCGCCCGGTCCGACCAGAGCAGGGCGGCGTCCAGCTCGTCGCGCAGCGTGGCCGACTGGGCGATGGCGGTCATCGCGCGGGCCTGGTCGGCGCCGGGCGGCAGCTGCGCGATGAGCGTCTCGATGTCGTGCGTGAGCGCCCGCATCTCGTCGGTCGCCCGGGCCTCCCAGGCGACCCGGACCAGCAGGTACAGCGACTCGGCGCGATCGGTGGCGGTGGCCGCGAGGTCGCGCCAGCGCCGGCCGTAGCGCAGCGCGTCGTCGAGCAGCCCGGCCAGCCACGCCGCCCGGGCGGCCGAGGCCAGCAGGCCGGCGTCGTCGGCGACCTCGTCGAGCCCCATCTCGGCCAGCTGCAACGCCTGGTAGGCGGAGCCGATCGACAGGTACAGCGCGGCGCCGTCGCGGGCCGCGGCGACCATGTCGTCGTACCGCCCCGCGCCGCGGGCGTGGTGGGCCACCATGGCCGGATCGGAGGTGCCGCCGCGCAGCAGCGTGTCCAGCGCCGCCTCGTGCAGCCGCCGCCGCTGCCGGCCCAGCATCTGGTCGGCGATGGCCTCGCGGACCAGCGCGTGCCGGAACGCGAACTCGTCCTCGCCGGACTCCACCAGCACGCCCCGGGTGACCAGGTCGCGCAGGACGGCGATCAGCTCGTCCTCCCCGCTGCCGGTCACCGCGGCGAGCAGGTCGAACGGGATGCGGTGGCCGAGCACGGTGGCCGCCTCGACGATCCGGTGGCTGACCGGGTCGAGGTCGTCGACCTGGCGGCGCAGCACGTCGGCGAGGCTCCACGGGAGGGGCTGCTCGACCAGGCCCTCCACGTCGTACCCCGGAAGGGCTCGCAGCAGCTCCTCCAGGAAGAAGGGATTGCCGCCGGTGCGGTGATGCAGCGCCGTCGCGGCGCGCAGCGGCGCCGGCGCGCCGGTCGCGGCCGCCAGCATGGCGGCGGTCTGCGCCGGGGTCAGGCGATCGAGGCGTACGTGGGTGAGCGCGTGCCGTCGCTCCATCCGCGCCAGCAGCCCGGCCACCGGCTGGCGGTGCGACACCTCGTCCGGCCGGTACGTCCCGATCAGCAGGTGCGGCCCGTGCTGGTCGGCGATCCGCTCGAACAGCGCGGCACTCTCCGAGTCGGCCCAGTGCAGGTCCTCGAAGACGATCACCGCCGGCGCGTCCCCGATCAGCTCGGTGACGATCGCCAGGCCGACGTGCAGCCGCTCGACCGGGCTGCGCCGCGGGTCGCCGAGCGCGGCCAGCTGCTCCTCGTCGACCTCCGGGCGCCCGTCGATCGCGTCCAGCAGCACCTCGTAGGGCCGCGACAGCGAACCCGGCTCGGCCTGCCCGACCAGCACCACGGTCCCGGCCGGCACGGTGCCGAGCAGCTCGTGCACCAGCCGCGTCTTGCCGATCCCGGGCTCGCCCGCGATGATCGCGACCGCCGGCTCACGCGCGGAGGCGAGCCGCGCCAGGCGGCGCAGCTCGCTCTCCCGCCCGATCATCACTGGGCTGGCACCGCCGCGGACCGTTCGCACGACGCCAGCGTACTGGTGGGCTGACCGCGCACCGCCGAGGCGTTGACCACCCTGCGGGCCAGGCGGCTCAGACGGGCGACGCGCGCCAGCCGCTCCCGGTCCGCCTCCGCGATCAGCTGGTCGCGGCGCTCGTTCGCCACCGTGAGCAGGATGTCCGAGTGCATCATCATGGCCGATCTCCCTATCGTCGTCCGATGTGTCCATCATCGATCGACAGGATCACTGCCACATCCGGCGCGCTTACCTATCTTCCCAGCTCAGGTCGCTTTAGGTGGCTCGCGTGAGCGGCCTAGGCATACCTACGCGGCCCTCCGCGCGCTGCTTGATGCCGAGCAGCATCCGCCGCTCCATGATCAGCGATCCGGGCTCCATCAGCAGCCGGTCGACCAGCCTGCGGACCCACGTCGGGTCCGGCACGCTGATCCGGTTGCGGCTCAGCAGCCGGGTGCCCGGCGCCCGGTCGTCCAGCTGGAAGGTCCACAGCCAGGCGCCGTCGGTGGAGCGCAGCGCCAGTGTGCGCGCCGGATCGCAGATCTCCACCCGCATCGCCGGGCCGTCCGTGCCCAGCGGCAGCACGTCACCGGTGGACAGGTCCTGGAACTGCGGCAGGATCACGTCGCTGCTGTGCATGTCGAGGCCGAACAGGTTCTCGATCCAGTCGTAGGTGTAGGCGCCGGCCCGGCCACTGCCCATCTGGACCAGCCACGGCCAGACCGCTTCCGGCGCCGCGTTGATCGTCACGGCGCGGGTCGACTGCACCCGCGGCCGGGGCACCAGGTCGTCGCCGGGCAACGGCCGGGCGGCCTCCGCAGCGGTGGCGCCGTAGGTGAGGTACCAGCGCCGGGCCGGCGGCGCGTAGGCCACCGCCACGAGCAGCGCCGCCGTGCCCACGCCGAGCCATCTCCGGTTCATGGCCGCCTCCCTCCGAGGTCGTCCCGCCCATCGTCGCGCCGCCGGTACCGCGCGGCCCAGGGGCGCAGGTCATCGGCACACCTGTCACCCGGCCCGGTGCTACCGCCCGCGGGGTGGCGGGGGACCGTACTTGGCGGCTGCCGCGTTCGCGGTGGGGCAGCGGCCCTCGTCGCGGCCGCAGGCGTGCAGGTCGCAGAGGCGGCAGATCCAGGCGCCGCCGTCCTTGTCCTCGACCACGGCGGCCAGCAGCCGGCCGAGCAGGTCGTGCAGCGTGCCCCGCTGGTCCGGGCTCAGGTTCCGCAGGGCCCGCTCCAGCACCGTGGAGCGGGCGCCGGACACCCGGGCCGCGGCCTGCCGACCGGCCGGGGTCAGGGTGACCGCCCGGGACCGGCCGTCGCCGCCCGGACCGCGGGTGACCAGGCCCTCCGACACCAGGCGGTCGACCAGCCGGACCGCGCCGGAGTGGGTGAGGCCGAGGACCCGGCGCAGCGTGTCGACGCTCGGCGCGTCCAGGAAGTGGTGGAGGGCGGAGAGGGCCGCGCCGCGGGCGCCGGACTCGCCCGCCTCGGTGGCCGCGCGTGCCGCCATCTGGTCGGTGAGGACCAGGGCGAGGGCGCCGAGCACGTTCGCCTCCGGACTGAGCGGGTCAGCCACAGTCGTACGCCAGGGTGAGCGGCATCCAGGGATAGTCGCCGTGGGTGGAGCTGCTGGTGGCGGTGCCGGTGAGGCCGGACAGCTCGCCGGTCGCGTCGATCACCCGGAACTCGCCGCGCGCCGTGGTGCCGTCGAAGGTGCCCTCGCCGGCCAGGACCACGGTGCCGGTCCGGCCGTCGAGCGTGCCGGCCAGCGACATCAGCGTCACGTAGGTGCTGGTGCCGTCGGCGCGGTAGTACAGCAGCGCCTCGAAGGCACCCTCGGTGAGCTGCTCACCGCCGGCGAGCACCACCTCGGCGCGGGCCAGCTTGGTGCCGTCGGCCCGCTCCCGGTACGGCTTCTCGTCCCACGACTTGATCTCGAATGTGGTGGCCAGTGTCGTCGTCATACCGGCACCATATATGAGTCAGTCATATATCGCGTCCGGGGGCCGGCCAGCGGACATCCGGTGACCGCAATGGCGGGCAGGCTGGGCACATGACATCGACGTGGAAGATCGAGTTGATCCCGGTACCGGTCGCCGACGTGGACCGGGCCAAGGCGTTCTACCAGCGGATCGGCTTCACCGCCGACATCGATCGGCAGGTCCGCGCGGGGCTGCGTTTCGTGCAGCTCACCCCGCCGGGCTCGGCCTGCTCGATCGCGATCGGGGAGGGCATCACCGAGAAGGTCCCGGGCACCCAGGAGATCCAGGTGGTGGTGGCCGACGCCGAGACGGCCCGCGAACAGCTGCTGGCGGCCGGTATCGAGGCGAGTGAGGTCGACGTGCAGCCGTGGGGGAACTTCGTGTACTTCCGGGACCCGGACGGCAACCGGTGGTCGCTGCAGGCGGTCGAGTACCGCCCGAACGGCTGACCGGCCGCGGACGTCCCGGCCTCCGAGACCCGGCGTGGCCGCCGGATCACCGATGGGTACGACTGGCTAGCGTCGACCTCGCGACAAACCGTGGGCAGAGGTCGGGGAGGCACAGTGGGGACGACATCCAGCACGGCGACGGTCCGGTTGCCCGGCTCCAAGTCGGTGACCGCCCGGGCGCTGTTCCTGGCGGCTCTCGCGGACGGCACCAGCCGGCTGATCACGCCGCTGGAGTCGGCCGACACCATCGCCTTCGCCAACGGACTGGTCGAGCTCGGCTTCCCGGTGCGGCGTGACGGCGACGTCTGGACCGTCACCGGCAACAGCACCGGCCCGCTCGCCGGCGCGGCGAACGTGTGGTGTCACGACGCCGGCACCGCCGCCCGCTTCCTGCCCGCGCTGGCCGCGCTCGGCACCGGCGAGTACGTGATCGACGCGAGCGAGCAGATGCGGGCCCGGCCGATGGGCCCGCTGCTGAGCGCGCTGCGGGCCCTCGACGTCCAGGTGCAGGCGGCGGACGGCGACCGGCTGCCGTGGCGGATCGCCGCCGACGGGGTGGCCGGCGGACCGGTGCGGGTGGACGCCGGCACCTCCAGCCAGTACCTCAGCGCGCTCTGCCTGATGGCCCCCGGCACCAAGAACGGCCTGGTCATCGAGGTCCTCGACGAGGTCTCGGTGCCGTACGTCGAGCTGACCCTGGCGATGATGCGCGACTTCGGCGCGGACGCCTCGCGGCGGGGGTCGACGATCACCATCGCGCCCGGCGGCTACCGGGCCCGGGAGTTCGTCGTCGAGCCGGACGCGTCGACCGCCTCGTACTTCTTCGCGGCGGCAGCCGTCACCGGGCGGACGGTCACCGTCCTGGGGCTCGGGCGGGACTCCCGGCAGGGCGACCTGCGGTTCGCCACCGAGATCCTGCCGGCCATGGGCTGCGAGGTCGTCGTGGCCGACGATCGGACCACGGTGACCGGTCCGGATCGGCTGCGCAGCCCCGGTGAGGTCGTGATGCGCGACATCAGCGACACGATGATGACGCTGGCCGCGATCGCGCCGTACGCCGACGGACCGGTCCGGATCACCGACGTGGGTAACTGCCGGGTCAAGGAGTCCGACCGGATCGACGCGATGGCCGTCGCGCTGGGCGCGTGCGGCATCGAGACCAGCACCGGGCCGGACTGGCTGGAGATCGTTCCCGGCCGGCCGCGGGCGGCGCTGGTGCGGACCCGGGCCGACCACCGCATCGCGATGAGCATGAGCGTGCTGGGCATCCGCACCCCGGGCGTGCGGTTCGACGACCCGGACTGCGTGCGCAAGACGTTCCCCGGTTTCCACCAGGCCTTCGCCGACCTGCAGCGGACCTGGCACGACTGACGCCGGGCGGCCGTCGCGGGTGCGGCGGGCCCGGAAGCGATACGGTGGGCTCAGGTGTGCCGGGAAGCCTGGTCGGCGAGTCGTCGCCCGCTGTCCCCGGAGCCCGCCATGCTGATTCGCCTTCTGCTCGCCGCCGCCGGCCTGGTGCTGCTGACCGTCGCGGCCGACCATCTCGTCATCGGCTCGTCGCGACTGGCGGCCCGGATGCGGATCCGGCCGGTGGTGGTCGGCGTCGTGGTGATCGGGATCGGCACGTCCACGCCGGAGTTCCTGGTCTCCGGCGTGGCGGCCGCCCGTGGCGACGCGGGCATCGCCCTGGGCAACCTGATCGGTTCCAACATCCTCAACCTGACCCTGATCCTCGGCGTCGCCGGCCTGATCGCGAGGGTCGCGTTCGCCTCGACGGTGATCCGCCGTGAGGTGCCGCTCGCCATCGCCGGAACCGTCCTGTTCGCGATCCTGGCCTGGAGCGGGATCAACCTGCTCAGCGGCCTGATCCTGGCGGTCGCCAGCGGCGCGGCGCTGTGGCTGCTGGTCCGCTGGGCGGAGCGCGGCCGCAACGCGGAGCTGGCCGGGGAGACCAGCGAGTTGGTGGCCGAGACGCCCACCCGGCCCGCGTGGCTCGAGCCGCTCCGGGCGCTGCCCGGCCTGGCCGGCGTCCTGATCGGCGCGCAACTGCTGGTCACCAACGCGTCGGCGATCGCCGCCCGGCTCGGCGTCTCGCAGCTGATCATCGGCTGCACGCTGGTCGCCCTCGGCACGTCGCTGCCGGAACTGGTGACCACCGTGCAGGCCCAGCGGCGCGGCGAGTCCGAACTGGTCATCGGCAACCTGTTCGGCTCGAACCTGTTCAACAGCCTGATCGGCGGCACGCTGGTCGGCCTCGCCGCGCCGGCCGGCGTCGGCCCGGCGAGCGGCGTGCTGTTGCTGGTCATGGTGCTGACCGGGGGTGCCGCCTGGGCCCTGCTCCACCGCGGCATGACCCTGACCCGGCCGGAGGCGGCGCTGCTGCTCGCCGCCTACGCCGCGACGATGCCGCTGCTGCTCACCACGTGATCAGCGGAGCGGACGCCACCTGAGCGTCCGCGCGGGCCCGTCCCGGGCCGCGGCCCGGTGAGCTGACCGGTCCGGGGCGCGCTCGCCCTGCCCGGCGAGGTGCGATCCGGCCCGGCGATGGCACGGACGTCGCTCACCCGGCCCGGATGGCGAGCACCGTGATGTCGTCGTGGCCGGCGCTGGCCAGCCAGTCGTCGGTACGTTGCGCGATCCGTTCGGCCAGCAGTGCGGCGGACCGGCCGGCGTACCCGGCGACCAGGGCGGCGAGCCGGTCCCGGCCGAACGCGTGTCCCTGCGGGCCGCCCGCGGCGTCGGTCACCCCGTCGGTGTAGAGCAGGCACGTCTCGCCGGGGGCGAGCCAGACGTTCGCCTCGGTGAACGTGGCCCGGTGCTCGGCACCGAGCATCATGCCGCCGACGTGGACTGTGTTCACCGTGCCGGTCTGCCGGATCACGAGCGGAGGTGGGTGACCGCCGGCGGCCAGGCGCAGCAGTGCGCCGCCGTGCGGGAGCGCCTCGGCAACCCCAATGATCATGGTGGCGAACTGCGTCGCCTCCGCCGCGTCGGGATCGAACGTCGTGTCGTTGAGCACCTGGAGCATCTCCAGCGGTCGCCCGGTCAACCGGCGCAGCACCTGGACCGCCTGCCGCAGCCGGTTGCCGGCCACCGCCGCCTCGACGCCCTTGCCGCACACGTCACCCAGCACGCAGAGCGCGCCACCGCCGGCCCGTGGCTCGACGTGCAGGATGTCGCCGCCGATCCGGAGCGCCTCGCGGGCCGGACGGTACACCGCGGCCAGTTCGAGGCCGGCGATGACCGGCAGCGGGGCGGGCAGCAGCGTCGCGCGCAGGGCATCGGCGAACCGGGCCTGTTCGCGGTAGAGCAGGGCGCCCGTCATCGCGCGGCTGACAGCGCCGCTGAACTCGGCCACCAGCGACAGGTCGGACTCGGCGAAGAGCGGCTGGTCGCCGTCGCGCAGCAGCACCAGCGCACCATGACCCTGAAACGGGCAGGTGATCCGGACGACCACTCCGTGGCCGTCATGCGTCACGCCGTCGGGCAGCACCCACCGGCCCGGCGGCAGCCGGCGCATCCCAGCGCCGGCATCGGCGAGGTCGGCCCGGATCCAGCCGGGCAGACCGGCCACCGCGGCGTGCTCGTCCGCGCCGGACGGCGTCCACCACTGCGCCTCCCGCTCGTCGAGCGCGAGCACCAGCGCCGCGGACCGGGCCAGCCGCGGCACGGCGAGCCGGACCGCGGCCACGCCGTTGCGGTGCAGGTTCAGCGATCGGCCCAGGGTCCGGTAGGCCGTGATGAGCAGGTCCCGCCCCGGCTCGTACCGCTGAGCGCCGCTCATGACGACAGGTCGGTTCTCCCATCGGTGACGGCGAAGACCAGCCGTACCGTGGTGCCGCCGGGACCGGTGTCGATGTCGACCCGCTCACAGATCCGCCGGGTCACCCACAGCCCGGCGGCGCCGATCCGACCGGGCCGGGGACGGGGCTGTTCCCCGAGGTGGCGGCGCGCCATGCCGCGCCCGGTATCGCGAATCTCCAGGAACAGCCGGTCGCCGCGGCCGGTGACCCTGATCCGGCCGTGCCCGCCGCCGTGCCGGACCGCGTTGGACATGATCTCCGATGCCGCGAGCAGCAGTTTGTACCGTTCCTCATCGGACAGGCCGACGCCGGCGGCGTACTGGGCCAGTTGCTGCCGGACCGTGGCGATGGTGTGCCGGTCGAACGGCTCGTCGAGGATCTCGACGAGCGCCGCGTCGTGATGGTCCGGGATGCCGGCCCCGCCGGGGGGATGCTCGCCGGTGGTCAGGCGCGCGGCGTCGCCCGGCGGCTCCAGTCCGAGCAGCGAGGTCACCCCGGCCAGGTGCAGATGCCCGGCCACCGCGGGGGCGGCCCCGTACAGCTGGAAGGTCTTGCCGGCCCGCAGCGCTCTGCGCCGGATGAGCAGCAGCAGGGCGACGCCGGAGGAGTCCAATGCGGTGACCTCGGTGAGGTCGACGGACACCCGGACGCTCGACTCCAGCTTCAACGCCTGGTCGAGCTGGGAGAGCACGTCGTCGTGGCGTACCAGGATCACCGCTCCGGCGAGCGCGACACGGATCGTTTCTAGTGCGCTGACATCGATGTGAACGGGACGCTCCATCGGAGGATCCTCGATTCGTCGGCTGTCGTTATGAGCACAGTAGCCAGCCGACGCGATCGGTAAACACCAGGCGCCGCCCGTTCGGGTGACCGGCCGGATGGCGCGTCCGGGCGGTTCTCTGCGTGGGCGCGGCGGGCCGGCTCCGCTTGACCGGCGGCCGAAGGGTGCTTGGATCCATCCATGAACGGTGATGGCAAGGCTCTGGTGCTCGGCGGCGGTGGCGTCACCGGGGTGGCCTGGGAGATCGGCCTGCTGCACGGGCTGGCCGAGCACGGCGTCGACCTGACCGACGCCGGGCTGTTCGTCGGCACGTCGGCGGGATCCGTGGTGGCCGCGCAGGTGCTGTCCGGCGTACCGATCGAGGAGCTCTTCGCGGCGCAACGCGCCGCCGGGACCGGGGAGATCGCCGCCCGGATCAGCGCGGCGGGCCTGCTGAGCTTCGTGATCGCCGGCCTCTGGCCCGGCGACCCGGCGCGCGGCCGGGCCTGGCTGGGGCGGCGGGCGCTGCGGGCCCGGACACTGCCCGAGGCGGACCGCCGGGCGGTGATCGCCCGGCGGATCGGCGAGCGTGACTGGCCGGCGACCCGGCTGCTGATCACCGCGGTCGAGGCGGCGACCGGGACACCGAAGATCTTCGACGCCGGCAGTGGCGTGTCGCTGGTCGACGCCGTCGCGGCCAGCTGCGCGGTCCCGCTGACCTGGCCGCCGGTGACCATCGACGGGGTGCGCTACATCGACGGCGGGGTCCGGTCGGTGGCCAACGCCGACCTCGCGGCGGGCAGCCGTCGGGTGGTGGTGCTCGCCCCGATCGCGCAGTCGGCGCGGCGTGCCGGCCGGCCGGCGGCCCAGCTGGCGGCGCTCGGGCCGGGCGTCCGCGGCGCGGTGGTATCACCGGACGCGGCGGCGCGGGCCGCGATCGGCCGGAACATGCTGGACCCGGCCCGCCGGCGCCCGGCCGCGGAGGCGGGCCGCGCCCAGGCCGCCGCCGAAGCGCGGCGGCTGCGCGAGGTGTGGGGATAGCGCCGGGCCGGCGTCGCGGCCCGGGCCCGGCCGGGTCCGGGCGTATCGTCGATGGGTGACTGTCGAGGAGCGGTTGTTCGCACTGTGGCGGGTCGCGCCGGACGACGAGCCCGATCCGGACGGGCGTTTCGGTGCTGTCTACACCGATCCGGTGACCATCAACGGCACGCCGATGGCGGTCGGTGACCTGGTCGAGCGGGCCCGCACGCTGCACCGCGCCTTCACCGGGCACGAGATCGAGGTCGTCGACCGGGTGACCGCGCCGGGCAAGCTGGTGGTGGCCTTCCGGCACACCGCGCGGCACACCGGCCCCTGGACCACCCCGCTGGGTGAGATCGCCCCGACCGGCCGGACCGTCACCGGGCTCGGCATCGACGTGCTCACCCTCGCCGAGGACGGGCGGGTGACGGCGATCTGGGTGCTCGCCGACGAGTTGCAGCGGATCCTGCAGGTGCACGACGTCAGCTGACCGGTGCGCGGCACGCTCGGCTTCGGCCGCTGTTCACGGTACGGCTGGACGCGTACCGTGAAGCGCCGCGAGCGAACCGTGACCGGATTGCCTCCCGAACCGCCGATTATGGGTGTGTCGGTGACCACGCATCGGTCATCTGACCGTCATCCTGCGTGTCCCTCGCGTAGCTTTGAACGCTGCCCCGGCGACCGAGTGCCGTGCGCCGGGCCGACGTTCAGCCGTGAGGTGGAGATGGAGCACGCCCGGTGACGGTGACGACCGACGAGCAACTGTTCGCGTTCCCCGCGATCACCGAGGGCCCGGTCCTGCCGGCGGTGTTCCGCTCGGCGTCCGCGCCGGCCCGCCGCACGCTGGTCGACATCCTGGACGCGACGGTGCGGGCCCACCCGGACAGCGACGCGATCGACACCGGCGCTGTCCAGCTGACCTATCGGGAGCTGGCCGCCGAGGTCGACGCCCTGCGGACGACCCTGCACGAGCACGGGATCGGCGCCGGTGACCGGGTCGGTGTCCGGGTCTCCTCCGGCACCGCCGAGCTGTACCTGGCGATTCTCGGCGTGCTGGCGGCCGGCGCCGCCTACGTCCCGGTGGACGCGGACGATCCGGAGGAGCGCGCCGAGCTGGTCTTCGGCGAGGCCGCCGTCTGCGCGGTCATCGGCGACGGGCTGAGCGTGACGCCGCGCGGCACCCCGGGCGGCCGCCCCGGCCGGCCCGGACCGGCCGACGACGCCTGGATCATCTTCACCTCCGGTTCCACCGGCACACCGAAAGGCGTCGCCGTCTCGCACGGCTCGGCCGCCGCGTTCGTCGACGCCGAGGCGCAGCTGTTCCTGGTCGGCGAGGACACCGCCGGGCTCGGCCCGGGGGACCGGGTGCTGGCCGGGCTGTCGGTCGCGTTCGACGCGTCCTGCGAGGAGATGTGGCTCGCCTGGCGCTACGGCGCCTGCCTGGTGCCGGCCGCCCGCTCGCTGGTGCGCAGCGGTGTCGACCTGGGCCCGTGGCTGACCGAGCAGCGGATCACCGTGGTGTCCACGGTGCCGACGCTCGCCGCGCTCTGGCCGGTCGAGGCGCTCGACGAGGTCCGGCTGCTGATCTTCGGTGGCGAGGCCTGCCCGCCGGAGCTGGCCGAGCGACTCGCCGTCGAGGGCCGCGAGGTGTGGAACACCTACGGGCCCACCGAGGCGACGGTGGTGGCCTGCGGCGCGCGGATGACCGGCGAGGGGCCGGTCCGGATCGGGCTGCCGCTGGCCGGCTGGGAGCTGGCGGTAATCGACGCGGCCGGCGATCCGGTCGCCATGGGCGAGTCCGGCGAGCTGGTGATCGGCGGCGTCGGCCTGGCGCGCTACCTGGACGCCGCCAAGGACGCCGAGAAGTTCGCGCCGCTGCCGTCGATGGGCTGGCAGCGGGCGTACCGCAGCGGCGACATCGTGCGCGCCGAGCCGGCCGGGCTGCTGTTCCTGGGCCGCGGCGACGAGCAGGTCAAACTCGGCGGGCGCCGGATCGAGCTGGGCGAGGTGGACGCCGCGCTGCAGGCCCTGCCCGGGGTGGCCGGTGCGGCCGCCGCGGTGAAACGGACCGCCGCCGGCACCCAGCTGCTGGTCGGCTACGTGGTGCCGCGCGAGGGGTTCGACGCCGCCGCGGCTGCGCTGCGGATCCGCGAGCAGCTGCCGGCCGCGCTGGTCCCGCTGCTGGCCGAGGTGGCGTCGCTGCCCACGCGTACCTCGGGGAAGGTGGACCGGGCCGCGCTGCCGTGGCCGCTGGCCACCGGCGGTTCGGACGACGAGCTGACCGCCACCCAGCAGTGGCTCGCCGGCGGGTGGGAGCAGGTCCTCGGGATCCGCCCGTCCGCGCCGGACGCCGATTTCTTCAGCAGCGGTGGCAGCAGCCTGGGCGCCGCCCAGCTGGTCGCCTGGATCCGGGCGAAGCACCCGCGGGTCTCGGTCGCCGACGTCTACCAGCACCCGGTGCTGTCCGACATGGCGGCGGTCATCGATGCGCTGGACACCTCCACGGCGGTGCGCCGCGAGGTCCGGCCCACGCCCCGGCGGACCGGGCTGTTCCAGGCCCTGCTGATGCTGCCGATGCTGGCGCTGGTCGGCCTGCGCTGGATCACCGTGCTCGCGGCGCTGGGCAACCTGCTGGTGCCGTGGGCGCCGCGGGTCTCCTGGTGGTGGATCGCGGCCGGCGGGGTGCTGCTGTTCAGCCCGCCCGGCCGGATCGCGGTGGCCGCCGCCGGAGCCCGGCTGCTGCTGCGCGGCGTCGGCCCGGGCGACTATCCCCGCGGCGGCGGTGTGCACCTGCGGCTCTGGGCGGCCGAGCGGCTGGCCGAGCTGACCGGCGCGACCGGCGTCGCCGGGGCCGGCTGGATGATCACGTACGCGAAGGCGCTCGGCGCGCAGATCGGCAAGGACGTCGACCTGCACTCCGCGCCGCCGGTCACCGGCCTGCTGAAACTCGGCCGCGGCGCCGCCGTCGAACCCGAGGTCGACCTGTCCGGCCACTGGGTCGACGGCGACGTCGTCCGGGTCGGCAAGCTGCGCGTCGGCGCCGGCAGCCGGATCGGCTCGCGCAGCACGCTGATGCCCGGCGCCCGGGTCGGCAAGGGCGCGGACATCGCCGCCGGGTCGACCGTCACCGGCGCGGTGCCGGCCGGCCAGCGCTGGGCCGGTTCTCCGGCCGCGCCGGCCGCCAAGGGCACCGCCGGCTGGCCGGCCCAGCGTCCCGAGCACCGGGCCAAGATCTGGGTGGCCGGGTACAGCCTGACCGCCCAGCTGCTCGGCGTGATCCCGGTGGTGGCGGTGCTGCCCGCCGTCGCGCTGCTGGCCCGGCAGTCCACCCCCGGCGCCGCGCTGCTCCTGGTCCCGGCCGCCGCGGTGGCCTACTTCCTGACGTACGCCCTGCTCATCCTGGCGTCGGTCCGCCTGCTCGGCCTCGGCGTGCGAGCCGGCTTCCACCCGGTCCGCAGCCGGGTCGCCTGGCAGGTCTGGACCACCGAGCGGCTGATGGGGATGGCCCGGTTCGCGCTGTTCCCGCTCTACGCCAGCCTGTTCACGCCGGTGTGGCTGCGGCTGCTGGGCGCCAAGGTGGGCCGCAACGTGGAGGCGTCGACGGTGCTGGCGCTGCCGGTGATGACCACCGTCGACGACGGCGCGTTCCTGGCCGACGACACCATGGTCGCCAGTTACGAGCTGCGCCACGGCTGGCTGCGGGTCGCCCCGGCCCGGATCGGCAAGCAGGCGTTCCTCGGCAACTCCGGGATGGCCGCGCCCGGCCGCTCGGTGCCCAAGCGGGGCCTGGTCGGTGTGCTGTCGTCGGCGCCGCGCAAGGCGAAGAAGGGCACGTCGTGGCTGGGCGCCCCGCCGATGCCGCTGCGCCGCACCGTCGAGGCGGCCGACGCCAGCCGCACCTACCAGCCGCCGCTGCGGCTCAAGCTGGCCCGCGCCGCCATCGAACTGTGCCGGATCGTCCCGGTGATGCTCGCCGGCGGCCTCGCCGTCCTGGTCCTCGCCGCCCTCGCCCGGATCTGGGCGGCGGCCGGCGCGGTCGCCGCCGCGCTGGCCGCCGGACCGGTGCTGCTGGCCGCCGCGATCTCCGGCGCGCTCGTCGCTACTGCCGCGAAATGGCTGCTGGTGGGCCGGTTCCGGGTCACCGAGCGGGCACTGTGGACGTCGTTCGTCTGGCGCAACGAGCTGGCCGACACGTTCGTCGAGGTGCTCGCCGCCCCGTGGCTGTTCCGGTTCGCCACCGGCACACCCCTGCTCAACCTGTGGCTGCGCACGCTCGGCGCGAGGATCGGCCGGGGCGCCTGGCTGGAGACGTTCTGGCTGCCGGAGTACGACCTGGTGCGGCTCGGCCCGGGCGCCACCGTCAACCGGGGGTGCGTGGTGCAGACCCACCTGTTCCATGATCGGATCATGAGCATGGACGAGGTGACTCTGGGCGCGGGCGCGACGCTCGGCCCGCACGGCATCGTGCTGCCCGGCGCGAGCATCGGCGCGCGTACCACGGTGGGCCCCGGCTCGCTGGTCACCCGCGGCGACGCGGTGCCCGCCGACAGCCGCTGGCTGGGCAACCCGATCGCGAACTGGGCATGACCCCAGGCGCCGGGCCGCTCGGCGCCACACCCGGCGCCGAGCACTCGACAGACCCGTACCTGCCCGCGCACGGCAACGGCGGGTACCGCGTGCTGCACTACGACCTCGACCTCGACTACCGGATCACCACGAACCGGCTGGCCGGGAAGGCGACCATCACCGCCCGGGCCGTCCAGTCGCTGTCCCGGTTCAGCCTCGACCTGGGCGCCTTCCGGGTGCAGGACGTCCGGGTCGACGGCCAGCCGGCCAAGTTCCTGCACCGGCCCGGCAAGCTGCGGATCAAACCGGACCGGCCGATCGGTTACGGCGCCACTTTCAAGATCGAGATTCGGTACGCCGGCACCCCGGTACCCATCTCGGGCCGGTGGGGCGACATCGGCTGGGACGAGCTCACCGACGGCGCGCTGGTGGCCAGCCAGCCGAACGGCGCGTCGTCCTGGTTCCCGTGCAACGACCGGCCCGCCGACAAGGCCACCTTCCTGGTCACGCTGACCGCCGCGGCGCCGTACACCGTGCTGGTCACCGGCGACCTGGTCTCCCGGCGACGCCGCGCCGCCACCCAGACCTGGGTGTACGAGCGCAACGAGCCCACCTCGCCGTACCTGATGGGTGTGCAGATCGGCCGCTACGAGCTGGTCGATCTGGCGGTGGGCGGGGTGCCGCAGCGTGCCGCGATCCCGCCCCGGCTGCGGACCGTGCTCGGGCACGACTTCGGGCGGCACGGCGACATCATGGCCGCCCTGGAGGGCCTGTTCGGCCCGTACCCGTTCCGCGAGTACGTGGTGGTGGTCGCCGACGACGACCTGGACGACCCGATCGAGGCGCAGGGCATGGCGGTCTTCGGCCGCAACCACCTCGACGGGCAGCGCACCCACGAGCGGCTGGTCGCCCACGAGTTGGCCCACCAGTGGTTCGGCAACAGCCTGACGGTCGCCGACTGGCGGCACATCTGGCTCAACGAGGGCTTCGCGACGTACGCCGAATGGTTGTGGTCTGCGGTCTCCGGCGGTCCGACGGCGGACGCGCACGCCGCGCACTGGCACGCCCGGCTCGCGGCGCAGCCGGCCACCATCAGCATCGCGAACCCGGGCGTGGCCCGGATGTTCGACCCGATCGTCTACAAGCGTGGCGCGCTGACGCTGCACGCCCTGCGCACCCGGATCGGCGATGCGGCGTTCTTCGCCATGGTGCGCACCTGGGTCGCCGAGCATCAGCACGCCACCGTCACCACCGAGGAGTTCCGGGCGCACGCCAGGCGGTTCGCCACCAGGCCCGTCGACGATCTGCTCGACGCGTGGCTGGACCGCCCGGCGCTGCCCCGGTTGCCGGTTTTCGGTCTCTGACCCCGGCGCCGGGACCTCCGGTCAGGAGGTGGCGGAGACCTCCTCCGGCACCGCGCCCGCCCTCTCGGCGCCGCGGAAGACCAGCTTGGACTTGTCCACGTTGGCCGGGTCGCCCTCGCAGTCCACCACGACGGTCTGGCCGGGGCGCAGTTCGTTGAACAGGATCTGCTCGGACAGGGTGTCCTCGAGGTCCCGCTGGATGGTGCGGCGCAGCGGCCGGGCACCCAGCACCGGGTCGAAGCCCTTGGCCGCCAGGTACCGCTTCGCGTTGTCGGTCAGTTCGAGGCCCATGTCCTTGTTCTTCAGCTGGCGCTCGATGCGCGCGGTGAAGATGTCGACGATCTGCAGGATCTCCTGCTCGCGCAGCTGGTGGAAGACGATCGTGTCGTCGATGCGGTTGAGGAACTCCGGGCGGAAGTGCTGCTTCAGCTCGTCGTTGACCTTGGTCTTCATCCGGTCGTAGTTCGACTCCTCGGCCTCGGAGGCCTGGAAGCCCAGCGACACCGCCTTGGCCACGTCCCGGGTGCCGAGGTTGCTGGTGAGGATGATGACGGTGTTCTTGAAGTCGACGATCCGGCCCTGGCCGTCGGTGAGCCGGCCGTCCTCCAGGATCTGCAGCAGCGTGTTGAAGACGTCCGGGTGGGCCTTCTCGATCTCGTCGAACAGCACCACGCTGAACGGCTTGCGCCGCACCTTCTCGGTCAGCTGGCCGCCCTCGTCGTAACCCACGTAGCCGGGCGGGGCACCGACCAGCCGGGACACGGTGTAGCGGTCGTGGAACTCGGACATGTCCAGCTGGATCAGCGCGTCCTCGGAGCCGAACAGGAACTCCGCCAGGGCCTTGGACAGCTCGGTCTTACCGACACCGGACGGGCCGGCGAAGATGAACGAGCCGGACGGCCGCTTCGGGTCCTTCAGACCGGCCCGGGTCCGCCGGATCGCCTTGGACACCGCCTTGACCGCGTCCTCCTGGCCGATGACCCGCTTGTGCAGGTCATCCTCCATGCGCAGCAGCCGGGAGGTCTCCTCCTCGGTGAGCTTGTAGACCGGAATACCGGTCCAGTTGCCCAGCACCTCGGCGATCTGCTCGTCGTCGACCTCGGACACCACGTCCAGGTCGCCGGCCTTCCACTCCTTCTCCCGCTGCGCCCTCTCCTCCAGCAGCCGTCTCTCCCGGTCCCGCAGGTCGGCGGCACGCTCGAAGTCCTGCGCGTCGATCACCGACTCCTTGTCCCGGCGCACCTGGGCGATCCGCTCGTCCAGCTCGCGCAGGTCCGGCGGCGTGCTCATCCGGCGGATGCGCATCCGGGCGCCGGCCTCGTCGATCAGGTCGATCGCCTTGTCCGGCAGGAACCGGTCGGAGATGTACCGGTCCGCGAGGGTGGCCGCCGCGACCAGCGCCGCGTCGGTGTAGGTGACCCGGTGGTGTGCCTCGTAGGCGTCCCGGAGCCCCTTCAGGATCTCGATCGAGTGCGCCAGCGACGGCTCACCCACCTGGATCGGCAGCAGCCGGCGCTCCAGCGCCTTGTCCTTCTCGACGAACTTGCGGTACTCGTCGAGCGTGGTCGCGCCGATCATCTGCAGCTCGCCGCGGGCCAGCATGGGCTTGAGGATCGAGGCGGCGTCGATGGCACCCTCGGCGGCGCCGGCGCCGACCAGGGTGTGGATCTCGTCGATGAACAGGATGATGTCACCGCGGGTGCGGATCTCCTTGAGCACCTTCTTCAGGCGCTCCTCGAAGTCACCGCGGTACCGCGAGCCGGCCACCAGCGAACCCATGTCCAGGGTGTAGAGCTGCTTGTCGGTGAGCGTGTCGGGCACGTCACCGGAGACGATCGCCCGGGCGAGACCCTCCACCGCCGCGGTCTTGCCCACGCCGGGCTCGCCGATCAGCACCGGATTGTTCTTCCGCCGCCGGGACAGGCCCTGCATGACCTGCTCGATCTCTTTCTCCCGGCCGATCACCGGGTCGAGCCGGCCCTCCCGGGCGTCCTGCGTCAGGTTGCGGCCGAACTGCTCCAGCAGCGGCGAACCGGCCGGTGCGGACTCGCCGGACGCCGGCGACGACGACTCCGTCTCGCCGTGCCCGGCCACCAGCTGGATCACCTGCTGGCGCACCCGGCTCAGGTCGGCGCCGAGCTTGACCAGGACCTGGGCGGCGACGCCCTCGCCCTCGCGGATCAGGCCGAGCAGGATGTGCTCGGTACCGATGTAGTTGTGCCCCAGCTGCAGCGCCTCGCGCAGGGACAACTCCAGCACCTTTTTGGCGCGCGGGGTGAACGGGATGTGCCCGCTCGGCGACTGCTGGCCCTGACCGATGATCTCCTCGACCTGCTGGCGGACGCCCTGCAGGGAGACGCCCAGGCTCTCCAGGGCCTTCGCCGCGACGCCCTCGCCCTCGTGGATCAGGCCGAGCAGCAGGTGCTCCGTGCCGATGTAGTTGTGGTTGAGCATCCGGGCCTCTTCCTGGGCCAGGACGACCACCCGGCGGGCACGGTCGGTGAAACGTTCGAACACGTCACTCACGTCCTCGTGGCGAAGCCCCACGCACCCCGCCCGATGAGGCGCACGCAGACGTGCGGAACCGGCAGGTGTCACATGCGCTGAGTCGGGGCCTCTTGGCGTCGATGCGGGGTCCGCGTGGGCGACCCCGCGACGCTCGTGCAGGCGCGGCTGCACCACGAGCCTACAACGATCCGGCCTACGATGAGCGTGGGAGGCAGGCCATGAACGAGACCCGGAACCGACGATCCGTACCCGATCGGGCCCGCAAAAGGGCGGTCCGCGCGCTGGCCGCCGAGCTCGGCGTGGCCTACTCGGTGGCGTCCCGCCTGCTCGCGGAGCGTGCCGCGGCCTCCGCCGAGCCCCGGCGGCCCGGCCTGCCGGCCGACGAGCACCGCGCCTGGGTGTTCGCCGCCCGCGAACAACGCACCTTCCACTCCCGGGTGCACGACACCCGGACCGCTGCCGAGTTGCCGCTGGGCCGCGCCGCCCACCTGGCCCGCCGGTTCCCGCCGCTGCGTGACAGCGGGGGGTCGGGCCCGCTCTATCACGGCGAGGGCCGCGAGACGATCATCGCGATGCTCTACGCCGTCCTCGAGCACGAGTCGCCCGATCTGCTGCCGCCGGCCGACGAGTTGGCCTGGGCGGCCGAGCTGGGGGAGGAGACGGCTGTCGACATCGCCTGCCGGGCTCTCGACCGGGCCGCCCGCCACCTGCTCGACGAGGACCGCTGGCGGCTGTGGGCGCGCGTCGAGGCCGCGCTGACCGCCGGCGACCGGGCGGCCGACCGGCGGATCCGGGACGCCGCGATCGTCCTCGGTCGCGAGCTGCGGTCGACGAGCCTGCGCGGTTCGCTGGACGGCGCCCGGCACACCCTGGACGCGCTGCTGGCCGAGGCGTACGACGCGCTGCCGCCGGGCGCGTCGGTGCGGGTCGACGGGCGGGCCGCGACGGTCGTCGGGGCCTGCTGGGCGGCGGCCGGCCCGCCCACCGGGTACCGGGTCCGCTTCGGCGCCGGTCCGGGCACGCACACGGTCGCGGTACCGGAGACCGGCCATCAAGATCTTCACTTACCCGGGTAGTCCCGGGTGCGGATCGCATGCTCCCGCCCGGGCCCGGCGGGCTGATCCGGCTACCGACCCGGTTCCGACGGGGTGGGGCACGCGGTGCGGAGGCGGCCGAGGATGTCGTCCAGGACCGCGCGGCCGGTGGCGAAGTTGAGGCGCGCGAAACCGGTGCCGGGCGGCCCGAACTCCGGCCCGCGACTGAGCATGACCCCGGCCCGTTCCAGGAAGTGCGCGGCCGGGTCGGGGCCGAGACCGAGCGCGCGGAAATTCAGCCACGCCAGGTAGCTCGCCTCCGGAAGGTGGTAGCCCACCCCGGCCGGCAGCCCGGCGGCGACCAGGCAGCGGTTGCGGTCCAGCAGGGCGCGCACCTCGGTGAGCCAGGCGTCGCCGTGCTGCCAGGCCGCCAGGGTGCCCAGCACGCCGAGATTGCCCGGCTGGCCCAGCAGCAGCGACGGCAGGGTGTCCAGCGCCGAGCGCACCCCGGCATGGCCGACGTGTGCCACGCAGCAGCGCAGCCCGGCCAGGTTGAACGCCTTGCTGGCCGACTGCAGGGTGACAGTGCGGGCGGCGATCTCGGGTGCCAGCGCCGCGACCGGGAGGTGCCGGTGCGGGTCGTACGTCAGGTCCGCGTGCACCTCGTCGGCGATGACCAGCAGGTCGTACCGGTTCGCGATCTCCGCGACGGCGGTGAGCTCGGCCCGGGTGAACACGCGGCCGGTCGGGTTCTGCGGGTTGACCAGGATCAGCGTGCGGCTTCCGGTCCGCGCCACGTCGGCGGCCATCCGGTCCGCGTCGAACGACCAGCCCGCGGCGGTGTCGGCCAGCGGAACCGGGACCAGCCGCCGGCCCATCGCGGTGAGGGTCGCCAGGAACGGCGAGTAGGCCGGCACGTGCATCAGCACCGAGTCACCCGGGGCCGTGGCGACGTGCAGGATCGCCTGCAGCGCCTGGATCACCTCGGTGTACACCCGGACGTGTTCCGGAGCCGGGGTGAACCCGTACCGGCCGGCCATCCGGGCGGCGAACGCCTCGCCGAGCGGATTCCGCTCCGGCCGATCGTCCCAGAACGGATATCCGAGGTCGGTCCGCACGGCGTCCACCAGTGCCGCCTGGATCGGCTCGGCAACCGGGAAGTCCATGTCGGCGACCCACGCCGGCAGCGCTCCGGCCGCCGTGGCGTCCGCCCACTTCACGCCCGGCCGCCGGCGCAACGACGCCAGGTCGAGGTCATCCAGCATGACGCGATGCTAGCCCGTGTTTCGGAGTCCGAAACACGGGCTGGGCGAGGCCGGCGCGGCGGCGACGGAGGCTTGCCGCCGGCTCCCCGCACCGGTCCCTCCGTTGTGGATCGGTGCGGGCTCAGCGCTGGAGGAGGCCGAGGACGTTGCCACAGGGGTCCTCGACGACGGCGGCCAGCCGTCCGCCGCCGACGTCCTTGGCGTCCTGACGCACGTGCCAGCCGGCCCCGACCGCCGCGCGCAGGCACGCCGTGACGTCATCGACGTGGTAGTAGCCGACCGGACCGGTCATCCCGTGGCTGTGGCCGTTGGGGTCCAGGCCGATCTCCTGGTCCTCGACCCGGAAGCCGACGTAGTAGGGCTCGTCCGCGTACGGCTCGACGCCCAGGACGCTGCGGTACGACGACCGGGCGGCGGCCAGGTCCCGTACCGGAATGATGATCGTCTTGATGGACATGGGGAAAGCCTGCCGCCCGGCGGGTGCCGCGGGCATCCGTGCTGACCACGGAGAGCACCCCGGAGAGGAAGCACCGAGGCGCACGGCACAATGCACGCGTGTCGAAGCAACCAGCACCGCCGGGGATCTCACCACGCGAGGCCGAGATCCTGGCCCGGCTCGGGGAGCACCGCAGCAACGCCGAGATCGCCGCTGAGCTGTTCATCTCGGTGCGCACCGTGGAGACCCACGTGTCGTCGCTGCTGCGCAAGCTCGACGCGCCCGACCGGCGGGCGCTGGCCGGTCTCGCCGCCCGGCTCGCCCGGCCGGCGCCGGCACCGGTCACCCTGCCGGCGCCGCTAAGCCCGTTCGTCGGCCGCGCCCGGGAACGCGAGGCGTTGCGCGACGCCGTGACCGCGCATCGCCAGGTGACCGCCGTCGGCCCCGGCGGTGTGGGCAAGACCCGGCTGGTGCTGGCCGTCGCCGCCGACCTGGCCGGCGCCTTTCCGGACGGGGTGTGGTTCGTCGACCTGGTGCCGGTCACCGACCCGGGCATGGTGACGGCGGCGGTGGCGGCCGCGCTCGGCCTCGGCGAGCAGCAGGGCGGCGGCTTCGACGACGCGGTGCCGGCCGCCCTCGCCGGCCACCGCGCCCTGCTGGTGCTGGACAACTGCGAGCACCTGGCCGACGGGGTGGCGCCGTTCGTCGAGCGGCTGCTGGCCCGCTGCCCGCAGGTGAGCGTGCTGGCCACCAGCCGGGCCCGGCTGATGGTGCCGTTCGAGTGGGTCTACCCGGTGCCGCCGCTGTCCCTGGACGGCGAGTCGGACGCTGTCGCGTTGTTCCGGAACCGGGCCGCCGCGGTGGGCGCGACGATCGAGGACGCGCAGGTCGACCAGGTCGCCGACCTGTGCCGGAAACTGGACGGCGTGGCGCTGGCCATCGAGCTGGCCGCCGCGCGCCTGCCCACACTGGGCCTCGACGGATTGGTCGCCGGCCTCGGCGACCACCTGCGGCTGCTCGTCGGTGGATACCGGGCCGACGACCGGCACCGCTCGGTACGGGCCATGCTGGACTGGAGCCAGGCGCTGCTCAGCGGCGACGACCTGGCCCTGCTGCGCCGGGTCGCGGTGTTCGTCGCGCCGTTCACCGCGCCGGCCGCCGCGGCCGTCGCCGGGTTCGACCCGCTGGCGCCCGGCCACCTCGCCGACGGCCTCGCCCGGCTCGCCGACCAGAGCCTGCTCGGCGTGACCGCGTCGGCCGGCGGCACCCGCTACCGGGTCCTGGAGACCATCCGGCAGTACGGGGCCGAGCAGCTGGCCGCGGCCGGCGAGCAGGACGAGGCGCCGGCCCGCCACCTGCGCTGGTGCCTGACCGCCGCCGGGGAACTCGCGGACTCCGGGCAGGAGGGCTGGCGAGCCCGGTTCGACGCGGTCGCCGACGACCTCCGGGCGGCCCTGAGCTGGGCCGCCGACCGGCCGGACCGGCGTGCCGACGCGTACCGGCTGGCCCTGCTGCTCGGCGGCCTGGCCTTCGACCGCAACCTGATCGGCGAGTCCCAGCAGCGGTACGAGCAGGCGGCCGCGCTCGCCGGCGATCCCGCCCCCGCCCTGCGGCATGCCGCAGCCGTGGCCGCGTGCCGGATGCGCGGCGACGACGCGTACCGGCTGTGGCGGGCCGCCGCGGACGCCGCCGGCGACACCGCCGCCGCGCGGGACCTGGCCGCCGCGACCACCACCTACTACCGGAAAGCCGGTGCCTTCACCCGTCGTCCGCCGCGTGCGGAGCCGATGGCCCTGCTCGCCCGGGCGCGTGAGCTGGCCGGCGACGACCTCGCGGCGCAGACCGCTGTCGCTCTCGCCGACTGCGCCGCCGCGGGCTACGCGTTCTTCGCCGAGCAGGCCGAGGAGGCCGCGTCGCGGATGCTCACCCTCGCCGGACGTGCCGTGGAACTGGCCCGCCGGCTCGGCGATCCGCTGGCCGAGGGCGCCGCCCTGTTCGCCCTGACCGGCGCGCACCGCCGGGCCGGCGACGAGTTCGCCGCCGCGGCGACCGCCCGCCGCCGCGTCGAGCTGCTGGAGATCGCGGCGGGCCGCTCCGGCGGGCCCGCCGGAGCGGCCCCGGGCGGCGGCAACCTCACCCCGGACATCGCCGACGAGCTGATCGACGCGCTGTTCATCGCGACCGTGACCAGCATCGGCACCGGCGACCTGGTGGCGGCCCGGAGCTGGGGCCGCCGCCTGCGCGACCTGCCGCTGCTGGCCGAGGCCGGACACGTCGCGACCGCCCGGATCCTGATGGCCGACGCGCTCGCCGGCCACGCCACCGACGTGCTCGCGGAGAGCGGCCGATTCCTCGACGGCTGGATCCGCGCGGGCCGCCCACCGGCCCGCCACCTCGGCCCGGCCGCCGCCGCCGTCGCGATGGTCCACGACCTGCGCGGCGACCGGCCCGCCCGGGACGAGTGGCTGGCCGTCCTCGACCAGCTGGGCGTCACCGCCGAGGACCGCGCCGGCTACCACCCCGTCTTCGAGGCCATCGCCCTGCTGCATCACGGCGAGCCGGCGCGGGCCGGGGAGCGGCTGGCCGTCCCGGGCGCCTGGCGTACCGGCATCCTGATGCACTGGCACGTCGCCCTGCGCGTGGAGGCCGCCGTGCTGGCCGGCCACCCCAAGGCCGCCGACCTGCTGACCGAGACCCGTCCGCTGGTCGCCGGAAACCCGATCGCCGGCGCGCTCCTCGACCGCGCCGCCGCGCTGCTCGACGACGACGGGAAAGCCGTCCTCGCCACCGCGGCCGCGTTCGAGGCCGCCGGCTGCCCCTACCAGCGGCAGCGGACGCTTCACCTGGCCGGTCTCGTATAGTCGCGCGGTGCATGACGAACAGGTCCGCGACGCGTACGCCGGGATGGCCGGCCTCTACATCGAACTGCTGGGCACCACCCGGCAGGTGGACGCCGCCGACCTGGCCTTCATCGGGCGGCACCTGACCATCCCGGACGGCGAGGTGCTGGATCTGGGGTGCGGGCCCGGCCACCTCACCGACTACCTGCGGTCGCGGGGCGTCGACGCGACCGGGATCGACATGGTGCCCCCGTTCATCGCCTACTCGCGGACGGCGTACCCGGACGGCAGGTACCGGCTGGGGTCGATGGCCGGCCTGGACGCCGAGTCCGGGTCGGTCGCCGGCGTACTGGCCTGGTTCTCGCTGATCCACGTGCCGGCGCCGGAGCTCGACGTGCTGCTCGCCGAGATCCGCCGGGTGATGGCGCCGGGCGGCACCCTGGTCACTGGGATCTTCACCGGCGACGCGGTCGAGGAGTTCGACCACAAGGTCGTGACGGCCTACCGCTGGCCGGCCGACGAGTTCTCCGGGCGGCTGGCGCGCCTGGGCTTCACCGAGATCGACCGCGAGCACCGGCGGGCCGAGGGGACCAACCGGCCGTACGCCGCGATCGCCGCGGTCCTGGACGCCGGCTGAGCGGTCAGCACCGGGCAGCTCAGCGGTCCGGCAGCAGCCAGGTCTCGCAGTCCAGGCGCCGGCCGAGGTCGTCGAGCAGCCGGCGCAGGGCCCGCGCACCGGCCCGCCGGTGTCCACGCCCGATGGTGAACGGCACCAGCCGGCCGACCGGCCCGGCGGCGCAGTTGAAGGTCTGCCGGCACACGACGGTGTGGCCGGAGCCGTCCTCCGCCACGCTGAACCGGCCGCACCACCACCACTCGCCGCGGGCCTGCACCCAGCCGGCGTCCCGATCGACCTCGATCGTCATCGGAACGCCGGCGACGGTCGCGCGGAACGCCCCGGGCCCGCCGGTGACCACCACCGGGCGATCGCCCTGGTCGCCGATGACCAGCGGCACCTCGGCGCCGCTGAACTCGCCGGTCGGCACCGTGAGGACGAGGTCGCGCACCCGGCCGATCGGTGCGGCGACCATGCCGCGGTGCTCGGACAACACCGGACCCGGATCCTGAGACGCCATGACCCGATGGTGAACGGTGGGCGCCACAGTCACCGGTCCCGGCGAGCTACCCACTCCGGTGGGCGGTGGGCGTACCGCAAATCGACGGTCCGCGGGGGAAGCGGACCGCGAGCTTTCCGGACGGTTCGGGCCGGTAGGTGGCGCTCTGGTAGAACGGGACGATGGCAACTCTGGCGGCCGCCCACGTGATCGCCGGCGCCGTCGTGGACGTGACCGGGGCGGCGACCCGGTCGGTGATCCTGCACGGGTCGCTGGCCGCGGGCGGGTTCCAGCCCGGGCGCAGCGACCTCGATCTGCTGGTCGTCGTCGACGGCGTGCTGACCGACGCGCGGGCGGCGGAGCTGACCGATGTCGTGCGACGGGCCGACGCCGGCGCGGCGGCCGGGATCGACCTGCACGTGGTGACCGCCGAGACCGCGGGCACGGCTTCCCGGGCGCCGGCGCTGGAGCTCTATCTCGGCCGGCACCGATCGTCGCCGTCCGAGGTGGCGATCGAGCGGCGGGTGGCGGCCTCGCCCGACCTGGTCACCGAGCTGTCCATGGCGCGGGCCGGGGGACGGGCGCTGGCCGGTGCGCCGCCCGCCGAGGTGATCGCGCCGGTGCCGGCCGAGTGGGTCGTCGATCGGGGCCGGCACTGGCTGACGGTCTGGCGGTCACTGACCGACGACGTCGCGCACGCGGCGTTCATGGTGCTCACCACCTGCCGCGTCTGGCGGTTCGCCGTGGAGCGGGTGCACTGCTCGAAACCCGAGGCCGCGGCGTGGGCACTGCGGCGGGACCCGTCGCTGACCGTGGTGCGGCAGGCGCTTCGACAGTACGCGTACGACCCGTCCACCGTCGTCAGCCAGCCGGGTCTGGCCGATCTGCTCGACACCGTCCTCGGCGAACCCGGAATTGTCGGGGGGTGCCGCTAGCGTGCCTCCCATGGGGAACCCTGAGCTGGCCGAGCTGATCGTCGCGGACGCCGAGGCGCTGCGGGCCTGGTTGCTGGAGCACCACGACACCTCGCCGGGGGTGTGGCTCGCCCTGACCAAAAAGGGTGGCACGGTGACCACGCTGACCTGGCAGCAGGCGGTGGACGAGGCGTTGTGTTTCGGGTGGATCGACGGGCAGGCGCGCAAGCGGGACGAGGGTTCCTCGTGGATCCGGTTCACGCCGCGCCGTGCGCGCAGCGCCTGGTCCCGGCGCAACGTGGCGAACGTCGCCCGGCTGGAGGAGCAGGGCCGGATGATGCCCGCCGGTCGCGCCGCGGTGGAGGCGGCGAAAGCGGACGGGCGGTGGGCGGCCGCCTACGCCCCGCCCTCGGAGGCGGAGGTGCCCGCCGACCTGGTGGCCGCGATCGCCACCGACCCGGCCGCGCAGGCGATGTTCGACGTGCTCACCAAGGCGAACCGGTTCGCGCTGATCTACCGGCTCAACGCGGTCAAGCGCGCCGAGACGCGCGAGCGGAAGATCGGCGAGTTCGTCGCGATGCTGGCGCGGCAGGAGACGTTCCACCCGCAGAGGGCGAGGCCGCAGTGACCGGTTCGGGCCGGCCCGCGTTGAGCTTGTCGTTCGCCTTCCGGTCTGCTCCAGGGGCGGCCCTACCCGCTTCCGCGCCCACGGACGGGATCCGCGGCGTCCGCTGGGGCGGACGCCCCCGCGCCAACGGGTCGTAACCGAGACCGGTCATTGTCTGCGGCTCGTACGGGCGGCACGGTTCACCGAGCGTGGACGGGTGTCCAGCGAAGGGTCAAGTCCGGCAGGTTTTCCATGTTGCGATCACCGTCGCTGGTGTCGAGAACGGCGAAACCGTGGCACTCATAGAACGCGCGGGCGTCGGTGTTCCGCTGAAAGACGTGCAGAGACACCCCGCCCGGGCTGTGCCGCCTGACCTCGTTGAGAAGTAGCGTGCCGATGCCCTGCCGACGGACGTCGGGGCGCAGATAGAGGTGTTCGAGCACGTCGCCGTTGAGGGCGGCATAGCCGGTGATCTCCGCATCACGCACTGCGACCCAGGTGCGACATTGCTTGAGCAAGACGTCCCGAACCCATCGGGTCACCTGCTCGTGATTGCGCTTCTGCGGCGGCAGATAGGGCATAGTCACCGACCGAGAAGCCACGTGGATGCGGGCGATCACGCCTGCATCCGCCTCCGCCGCGAATCGAATCTGAGTCTTGCCGTCGTCACTCACGCCGGGAACCTACAAGGCAGTCAGGAACTCCATCCAACGGTTAACCCGGTGAACGGTGCCGGTCACGGCACTAGATGCGGGTGCCGGTGGGGCGCGTTGAGTCGGCCGCCAACCCCAACGGCCGAGACCGCAGCGTGACGGCAGCTAATCGAATCGGCGCGCACGATCAGCGGCAAATCCGGATGGCGTTGCCCGCTGTCGGTCGGAAAGATTCACGCAATGGATGTGGCTGGTAGTCGGGAGCTTGCGTGGGACGGGTGCGTCAATGTTCGTGATCTGGGCGGTCTCGGACAAGTGCGACCCGGCGCGGTGGTCCGTATGGAAGCGCCGACCCGGTTGAGCGAGTCTGGGTGGGCGACGGCTTGGGCGCATGGGGTCCGGACCGTGGTCGATTTGCGCCATGCCGACGAGTGCCAGCCGGACGTCGCGCCGAGACCGCCGGGTATCACCACCGTGCGGGTCCCGCTGGATCCGCTGGATACACCGTTCTACGAGCACTGGCAGAAGATCGACAACCTGGCCTCACCGCTTTACTACCCGGCGATGCTGGCCGAGCATCCCGAGTTGGTAGTCGCCGTCACCCGGGCGATCGCCACCGCCGACCCGGGATGCGTGGTGTTCCACTGCGCCGGCGGCAAGGACCGTACCGGGTTGATCGCTCTGGTGCTGCTGACGTTGGCTGCGGCGACACCCGAGGAGATCATCGCCGACTACCTGCTGACCTTCGAGCGGATGAAGCAGCGGTACGCCGAACTTGGTTTCGGTGACCAACTCACCGCCGTAAAGGAACGCCTTGCGAGCCACGACACCACCATCGCGGCATCACTGACCTCGACCATCGGGTCGCTGACGATGCCCGACTATCTCCTGGAAAATGGTCTGCCCGAGGCCGACCTCGTCGCCCTGCATGCCCGCTTGATGACCTGATACGGCCGTGGCACCCAAGCCCGTGGTCGGCTCGCCGAGCAGCGACATGGGTGGACGGGCCGGTGCGGCGGGCGGCCAGGTCGAAGCGTTCGACGATGGACCGTGTCCGTCGCCAGACCGCTGCCCTTGGCAGCCGACTCGAAGACCAACACTCGCCCATGCGCGAGCCGCCGGAGCCGCGCATTAGCGGCAAATAAGTACGTCCCCGATGCTCTTCACGCTCATGTCGGGACCGCCTACCAGGCCGCCACCATCACCGCGTTATTGGCGGCGGCCACGGCTCCACTCCAGGCGGAGAGTACACGCACTCCAAGCGCCGATCTGCGAATATCGCAAGTCGCAAGGCACTCTCGAAGTTTGAACCCATATCCCATAACCATCCGCCAATTCCGGCGGCAACGACCCGTCCTTCAGCTTCCAGGTATACGCTCGAATAGCTAAGCCATTCGCCGAGTGGACAGTGAGCCCTTTTCATCCTGCGTAGCGGTTGGCTTCGACGTGATGCAGGACGAGGATGGCCTGCACGATCGCGGTCGCGCGGCGCGGGCAGCAGCGCAGCTTGGACAGGATCTTCCAGGTCTTGAGGGTTGCGATCGCGCGTTCGCCGCGGGCGCGGATCTTCGCGTGCGCCCGGTTGACCGCCTTCTGCCGGCGTGACAGCTTCGGCCGGAAGCGCCGCTGCTTGAACGGGGTGCGCACGCTGCCGCGGGCGCCCTGGTAGCCCTTGTCGGCGAAGGTCATTACGTCGGCGCTGGTGAGCGCGTCGATGATGCCGTGGGTGCGGGCGGCGGTCAGGTCGTGGGTCGAGCCTGGCAGCGCCGGCGAGGCCCACACGAGACGCCCGGCTGCGTCGGCGATGACCTGCGCGTTGACGCCGTGCCGCTTGTGCTTGCCGGAGTAGTACGGCTTCTGGTCGGCGACCCGGTCGATCGAGATCAGTGTGCCGTCCAGGATCGCGTACGCCAGCTGCTGGATACGCCGCATCGCGCTGGCGAGGTCGTCGGCGGCTGCGCTAAGCAGGGCGATCGCCTCCTGGACGTAGCGCCAGGCGGTGGCGATGCCGATCTCGAAGCCGGCGGCGAGGCGGGTGTAGGTGTCGCCGTTGCGAAGGTGGGCCAGGGTGAGCAGGGCCTGACGGCCGGGGTTCAGTCGCCGCCATCGCGATCTGCGCTGCTGGCGGTGGGTGCGGATGCGTTCGGCGAGGTGGTTCAGGGTCCGGCTGGACAACGTGATCGTGGCAGGGTAGGACAGCATGGCGAGGCTCCCGGTCGGGGCTTCGAGTCTTGGTCGACAGCTGTCCTACCTGGAGCCTCGCACCCATCGATCACCGGCCCTGCTATACCTGCCATGAGCTGCAAGATCAGCTTGGAAAAAGCTCAGTATTTTCCGCGCAGGATCGACTCGACATCTTTTACCGTCTTGAGTTGGCCCGAGCCGGCCAGAATTGGATCGATGTTGAAGGGCTCATCATTGAAAAAGTTCGGGCCTATTCCTCCGACTGGCTCCAACGACAGACCGGATAAGGTAGCGAATACTTCTCGCGCCAGCGAGTGAACCTGGTGGCCTTCGAGTTCTAGTGCGGCAACCAAGGGCTGAACGTCAATCTGGCGATTGGCCGTCCATCCTGATGCGCCGAGCGCTTCGGCGAGATCAGGAGGAAATCGGTCTAAAGTCCGCATATCGGCTGCTTTGCTTGTCCTTCTTCGTGGCAGACTTCACGCTAGTCCCAGCGATATTATCTTTGTCAATTTTAAATTGTGTCGGCTTACCAGTCAACATCGCCCCACCGCCACCGCCACCGCCACCGCCACCGTCACCACGAATCGGACCGCTGCACCCCCCAAGCGAGACTTCATCGAGTTCCGATCGGGGCGTCGAACACGGACAGGCCCGACCGAGCGCGATTGCTCTGCGGCAAAAGAGTGTGCAAGGTGGCCCCGGTTGCGCACCTGCATAGGGGGCAGATGAAGACTGGCCGTATGGCCTACGAGCGCGGTCGTCAATCGCGGCAAACTTCCACCTTCATGCTTCCTGCCGATGTGCAAGCGTTCGACGAGGTGCTGGGCCCGCATATCCGTGGGATTGCCTGCTGGACGACGGACACTCCCGAACTGGAAGGTTCGGTGATCATGCATCGTTCTCTCAGCGAAGCGCTCATCGAGGGCACTCAGGCGTTCCTCTGGCTTACGGAAGACGGAACTCCGATGGGCCCTCGACTGCAGTACCTACCGACTGACATGGTCGGCGGTTCGTGGGCGGGGCCGAGTGTAGACCCCGAAACACCGAATGCCTTCATCCGCGCTGGCAGGCTCGCCTACCTCTGGTTCCCCGACGACGAGCCGAACCCGGTCCGAGCCGGATTCGTCGAGTTGGCCAAGGTGGCATGGGCGGCGCTCCATGCCGTGACTGCGGTACATCTCGTTCAGTCGGACGGCAAGCTTGCTCGATCCACCCGAATCGGCTCGGCGGCCAGAGAGTGGGTCAAGGAGCACCCAAGCCAGCAACTGGTGGCTTGGAATACGTACATGCGACTGCGATAACGGGAAGCTTCAGCATCGCCAGCGGCGGCCCGCGCGCGGATCGCGGCATGAGAGTCAACCACCTCCCTGGCCGGATGGCGACGCTATTGACAACTTTTGGGCGCATAACTTGCGCGGGTCGCGATAGATAGCAAGGCTAAATCTTGACCCTTGGTGATCTCGCTTGCTTGGAGGGGCATGAAGATAGACCGCAAACCCCTCAGCACTGCTTGGCTATTTCTGTCTGTTGCGCTTGCCCTGTCATCTGGCGTCGCTCAGCTCGTAGTGAGTGGATTGGGACGATTTGCACTTGGACTCATCTTCGCCATATCGCTGACTCTGCTGATGTTGAATTTCGCCCGCCGGCGAATCGCCGCTGGGCTCATTGAGGCACTACACGAGAGGGGCAGACTTCGTGATGGCTTGAACTACGTTTTAGATTTCGGCGACGCTTCGTGTTCGGAAGAAATTTACCTTACCCTTCGAATCGGGGACTCTGGCGCCGGTGACAAAGTTCGATATGAGGTCGTAACAACCCCGACAAAGCCGCTCCGGTACCGGACTTTTCACCCCATAATTCCGGACGACCGAAGCCCTCCGAGCTTCGAAAGCATGAGCTTCTCCGGTGGAATGCTTTCGCCTAGATCTACTAATATTGAGATTCTGCCAATCCGGAAAGATCGCTGGATTCGGGTGGTGGCTTTGTTCCGGCCCGCAGTCGACAGGCCGTGCCATTGGATTGTCGATTACTGCTCGCCGAAACTGTGGAATCCACTGCGGGAGTCCGGCTGGGACGTGCTAACCTGGAGAATGCGACATGACCCAGGCGTCGTCGACAATTCAGTGGCCGCGCTCACGTTCAAGTTCGTGGCCCCGGCGAAATTCCGCATATCAGTTAGCGAGCGAGGCGGAAGAGGGACCATCGAGTCTTCTTCCGACTTGACCGAATTGCACTGGTCGATTTGGCGGGTTCCCGAGGCCAAGTCAGGCGATACATTCGTCTTCGACCTGCAACTAGCGGCTGAGGGGTAAGTCACTGGCCGGCGCGCCGGGTCATCCAATGACTAATCGGGTCCTTTGCTGGATTCCAGACGCACTCTCGTCGGCATGGTCGTCTGTTGAGATTGGCTACGTTCCGGAGGCCATGAAGGCGGCGAGGATGTAGTTGGGGTGGCGGTCGAGGTTCTTGCGGGCGCGGTCGTAGCGGATGGCGGTGCGTGGGTCGGCGTGGCGGGCGGTGGTGCGTGGGTCGGGGTGGCGGGCGGCGATCTGGACGTCGCGGAGGCTGACGCCGGCGTCGAGCATGGTGGTGACGAAGGTGTGCCGCAGCATGTGCGGGTGCATCTTCGGGATCCGCAGGTCTGCGTCTCGGCCAGGTGCCGGAGCCGCCGGGCCGCTGCATGCCGGTCTATCCGGGCGCCGCGGGCGTTGCGCAGAATCGGGCCGTCGTCACGCCCTTCGACGGCGCGGTCAATTGCTCGGGCTACGGCTGGAGGCAGCGGGACGAGAACGACCTTGCCACCTTTGCCGCGGACTTTGAGTATCCGGTGTCCGTGTTCCTCACCGAGGTCGGCGATATTGGCGCCGCAGGCTTCGAAGATCCGCAGCCCGAGCAAGCCCAGCATGGCGTCCAGTGCGAAGTCCTTGATGTTGGCCGACAGTCTGGCGGCGGTGATCATCGCCTCGAATTGCAGGTGGCTCGTGTTGCTTGCAGCGGGTCCAGTGGCTGGTCAGCCGACCAGCGCAGGAAGACCTTGAGGTCGGAGTCGGTGTGCATCCGTGATTTACCGCGGTACCGGCCGAGGTACGCGGCGATTGCGGCCGCCAAGAGCCGTAGGTCGTATGTGGTCGGGTTGGGCTGGAATGCTGTTGAGGTAGTCATACTGCTCGGTTCGACCGGGCCGGCGCTGGCCCTGATAGTCCCGAGCCGTCCGTGATACGAGGCGCCTACCCTGTTCAGGTGGCGGGCAGCGGCGCACCTTCGTGCGGTTCTCTCCCGTGATGGCCTCTGCTCGGCACCGCATCGTCTTTCCACGGCCATCACGCTCGCGGCGGCACGAGAGTGCGCTGGCCGACCGCCTGACCCCTGCTCGGAGCATCCCCACGTGCTTGGTGCGCTTGATTCATCTCGACGACATTTTTTGTCGGGGGGTGTGCCTAAGGTGCTCCGCAAGATCACCGGCTCGTGCCGGATGTGGATGAACCTGGCTGGGGGCAGAAATGCGCTGGTGGAAGAGGAAGCCCGAAGACCGGGCACAGTGGGTGCTCGATCCGCTGGTGGCCGTGGGCCCATTGCGGTTCGGGATGACTTCTGGCCAGGTCGAGGCGGTCCTCGGTGAGGGTCTGCTGGGGTCGTATCAGGGTGCGAAAGGCGAGGAGGACTTGCAGCGGTACAGCGACCTGGGCGTGACCGCAATCTATCAACGCGGGCACTTGGTAGCGGTGGCGATCGATGCGATGGACGGGCCCCTGATCCGGTTGCGGGACGTCGAGCTGATCGCCAGGACGCCGTCCGGTGTGCGCGCTGACATCCACCGCCTTGCATCTGAGGATAATGTCGCGGTCCGGGTGAACTGGAGCGGCGATCCCGAGGTGGCGGCATGGGGGCTTTCCATGGGAGCCCGGCCGGGGAGGGGCCTGTCGGCCGCCGGGTTCTCCGAGCGCAAGGACACGATGATCACGGATGCCCTGCTGGTCTGCGCAGAATTGGCGGAGGCACCGTATCTGTCGGAGCCGGTCATCCAGTGGTGCGATGTCCGAGAGTTGGAGTCGAACCCTGGGGCGTGGCCGGTAAAGCCCGACGCGGATCGTCCACGGTGGGACTGGACGCCGTTGGAGCGTATCGGGCCGCTCCAGTTCGGGATGAACCCCTTGCAGGTAGCGGATGCTCTGGGCGGCGAAGCGCCGGCGGCACGACACGGACACTTCCCCTGGCCCTTTCTCAACAAGCCCGGACTGTGGTCTGTCAACGCGGAACGATTCGACGAGGCCGGGGTGACCGCGCACTACTGGGGCGAACACGGGATTCCTCGCCTCACGGCGGTGACCGTGCACGGGCGAACCGGTCCACAAGTCAGCTACGCGGGCACCGAGTTGATCGGCAAGAAAGTTTCTGTCATCGACGATGTGCTATGCCAGCGCGCGGAGCGCGACGAGATAGGTCTGCTCGCCGGTTGCAACGGAGACCTTGGACCGGATGGGCTCGGCATGTGGGTACGGGCCACCCGTGCCGGAGATGCCGTGATCAGCGAAGCCCGGTTCTGCGCGGAGGGTTGGGAAGACCACGGCTGACGCGGGCCAAAGCCCTCGGCAAACCAGATCAACGAGTACCTGGCCAGTCCGGCAACATGGCCGAAGCACAACAACTCGGCACTCAAGTGAACGCTTGTCCGCGGTTGGCCGGGCGGATGCGGCTCCGCACTTTCTACCGAGCCGGAGCCGCCGCCCCGGCCTCCCGACACCGCACGCTCCACCACCACGCGCGGGTGTTCCGCTTGATGCGGCAGGCTGCTTCGACCCCGATGGTCCGGTCCTTCCGGAATGCGAGACGCCTACCCTGTTCACGGGGGCGGGCAGTGGTGCATCTTCGTGTGGTTCTCTCCCACGGTGACTGCTGCTCGGCACCTTATTGGTCTACGGCCACCGGCCCGTAGCGGCAGGTCCGAATGTGAAGGCGAGCCGCCGTTCAGGCTGTTGCGTCAGCGCAGGGCGCGGTGCGCGACCTGGAGTGCGATCGCTCCGGCAAGCACCAACCAGGCTGTCCAAGTGACGGCGGTACCAACCACGCCCGTCGGCCACCGAAGCCGATTGGCGGTGGCCCCGACGACTGCGATGAGCGCAGCGCTGAGCCCGACGCCTGCCGATGCCAGCGGCGCGCCGTAAAGGATGACTCCGGCCACCGCCCAGTCGCGCGAGTTGAAGCATCCCGAACCGTCGCATGGGGGCGCCGGATCCGCCGTCGACGCGACGTAGACATAGCACCCTGCCCAAGCGGCGATCCACCACAGGGCAGAAACGCCCATCTCCGGAAGGAACCACCCAGCGTTCGGGCGAGACGAAACGGCAGACGTCATGGGTACCCCCATCGGCGGCAGCGGCCTCAACTCGAGAAGTGTGGGGGTTCAATTTCAGCGGACGGTGTAGGCGCTATCCGGGCGCCTCAGTTGTGGGCCATGCCAGCTTGTCCACCGGCGCCAGGGCCGCTCATCGCGCGATGGACACTGAGCGATGCCCCGCCAGCCGTGCTTGCTGGAGTAAGCGGACCGCGGCAGAAGAGTACGCCGCTCCGGTGGGCAGCCCCCACCGCTGATCCGATGCCAGGCAACTTGCCGACCGGAAGGCCAGGTCACAGCGTCCCGCTGCATCTCTATCATGATCAAGATGATGCCGTACAGATCGTTGGGTCCCGGAGACGTGACCGCCCCGATATCGGATGCGATGCTGTTCCGGCACTCGGTACTGCGGGCGCTGTTCATCCTTGTGCCCGTGATGATAGTCGCGTGGGCGCTGTCAATGATGCTCGCCTCTACGCTGCTCGGTCATCCTGTGGGCTGGGGCATCCACGACTTTCTACCGCCCCCGCTGGTGGGAATGGCGGTCGGTTTCGGCGTTGGGGCCCTACGGCAGCGTAGGCGCCCGACATGGATCCGGGTCTCCAGTCTCGGCATCGAGTTGGCGCAGCGTGGCGACCCGGTGTTCGTACCGTGGTCGAGCATCACGGCGGCCCGGGTACGCCGACGGTGGATCTTTGCAGTTCTCGAGGTGATCCCGGCAGATCTGCACGCCGTCAAGGCTGTGCTGCCCAGCCCCTACTTACCAAGGGTCTGGTACAAGCGCGGCGTTGCGATGTTCCGCATCGAGGTCGGCATGATTAGGCCGGGACTACGAGATCTCCGGGCCGCCCTGGTCCAGTATCGGCATGCACCGGAAGAATTCGCTCTGAACCAGACGGCTGTATGAAGAATGTGTACGACATCAGGCTTCCATTTGGCGGAGACGGCCAGCCATGAGCGGGCAACCGCGGTTCGACCACGGCTACTGGCGTCGTTGCGCCGCCGGCACCGGTGCGACGACGCGGAGTTCGGCGGTCAGCCGCGCGGCCAGGTCCAGCGCGGACTCCGACGGCGGCGACGGGGTGGGCTCGAAGAACGTCACCCGCAGCCGGGGGCGTCGCGGGAAGCGGGCGATGTCCACGGTGCCGGAGACCGCCGCGCAGACGATGCGGGCCTGCGGGACGGCCTGAGCGAGGCGTCCGGCACCGCTGCGGGCACGCAGCTGGCGACCCTGTGAGCGGGTGCCTTCCGGGAAGATCCCGAGGCAGCCGCCGGCGGAAAGGCACTGCACCGCGGTATCCAGCGCGTCAGTGTCGCCCTGGCCGCGTCGGACCGGGATCTGCCCCATCCCGTCCAACACCCGGCGAACCAGCGGATTCTTCCAGAGCGAGGCTTTGGCGAGAGCCTGGATCTGCCGGCGGCGGCGGGCGGCGAAGGCAATGACCAGGGGGTCCCAGGCGCTGTCGTGGTTGGCCGGGACGATCGTCGCGCCGCGCGCCGGAAGGTGGTGCAAGCCCACCACTTCGAGACGCCCCCACCAGCGGACGATCGGCCCCACCGCTGCCATGACCGCTCGATAGACAGGCGGGATCCGGCTCACGGTGCTGGTCTCAACGGCAGAACGGTCGCGCTCCATGACTCAGTCTCTCACCCGGACAGACAGCCGGTTCGGGTGGTTCGGGCTGATGCGCGGTGGTGGCTTTGCTCTGCTCGGGCCGGCCGGGCACGGCGGTGAGTTGGGCGAGCTGACGGGCGTACCGGAAATCCGCGGGCCGCGGGTGGAGCGTGCCGGGCGCGGCCCGCGGATCTCGGTCAGGCGGGTTGGCCGCGGACCGCGGAGCTCTTGCGGGCGCGGCGGGCGAGGCGGCTGAGCCGGGCGCCGGCGAGCAGGCGCTCCTGGTCGGCTTCCGCGATCAGCTGGCGGCGGCGGTCGTTGGCCAGGACCAGCATCGTCTCCGGGTACATCATGGTGGGTCTCCCTTGTCGTCGTGCGATGAGTCAATCGTCGATCGGTCAGGGCTCCCGGGCATCCGGAACGCTTACCTATCTTCGCAGGTCAGCGCGGTTTAGGCGGGCGTTCGAGGGCTCCTAGGTATACCTAGGAGCTGCTACTGTGCCTGGCGTGATCGTCTCGGACCTGTGGCGTTATCCGGTCAAATCCCTGGGTGGGGAGCGCCTGCGCGAGGCCCGGGTGGACCGGTGGGGGATCGGCGGGGACCGGCGCTGGATGGTGGTCGACCGGTCCGGGGAGAAGTTGTGGGCCGGCGAGTTCCGGCAGCTTGCCGCCGTCTCCGCGGTGCAGGCCGGCGGCGGCGTCCGGCTGAGCGCACCGGGGCATCCGGAGCTGCTGCTGGACGAGCCGATCGGCGGTGAGCGGGTCGAGGTGGGACTGCGCGGGGTCGGGTACGCGGTGGCCGCCGGTGACGCGGCGGACGCCTGGCTCAGTGCGGTGCTCGGCCTCGACGTGCGGCTGGTCTGGCTGGACGAGCCGGCCCGCCGTCCGATGTCGGAGCGGCACGGTGGCCGGCCCGGCGACGTGCTGAGCTTCGCGGACGCGGCCCCGTTGCTGCTCACCACGATGCCGTCGCTGCGGCAGCTGGACGCGTGGATCGCGGAGAACGGCGGTGGCGGCCCGGTGCCGATGACCCGGTTCCGGCCGAACCTGGTGGTGGACGGGGAGATGGCCGCGTTCGCCGAGGACGGCTGGAGTGAGGTGCGGGTCGGCGAGGTGCGGTTCCGGTTCGCCGAGACCTGCGACAGGTGCGCGGTGACGACGCTGGACCCGGCGACCGGGCGGACCGCCAAGGAGCCGATCCGCACCCTGGCCAAGCATCGGCGGTGGGACGGGAACGTGTGGTTCGGCGTGCGCGTCGTCCCGGTCGGCCCGGGCACGATCAGCGTGGGCGATCCGGTCCAGCCGATCTAGCCACACCGCCGACTACGGCGCCGATACCCATGCTTGATCCATATACACGCTACTTGTATATTCGACCGCCATGCGATCATCCTCGCGCGTCTCCCTCCGGGAACCGTCGTACTTCGTCCTCGCCGCCCTGCTCGACGGGCGGCTGCACGGGTACGCCGTGGTCAAGCGGGTCGAAGAGTTGTCCGCCGGGCAGGTCAAGCTCGCCGCCGGCTCGCTGTACTCGGTGCTCGACCGGCTGCTCGGCGAGGGCTACGTCATCGCGGACGGCGAGGAGATCGTCAACGGGCGAGCGCGGCGCTACTACCGGCTGACCGAGACCGGCCAGCAGCTGCTCGCCCAGGAAGCGGACCGGCTCGCCCAGGCAGCGCGCGTCGTGCACGAGCGGCTGCCGCAGGCGACCACCAACCGACCGACCTGGAGGACTTCACCCGCATGAGTGTCGACATCCTGGAGCGCCGATACCGGGCGCTGCTGCGGTCCTACCCGGCCGACTACCGGCGGGAGCGCGCCGACGAACTGCTCGACGTGCTGGTCACCGACGAGGCCGGCGGCCGGCGCTGGCCGGAGCCGCGGCAGGCGATCGCGCTGGTCCGCGGCGGCCTGCGGGTGCGCGCCGGCAGCGCGGCGAACCGGCCGGCGGTCCACCTGCTCTGGCAGGGTGTGCAGTTGGCCGCCCTGGCGGTGCTCGCCCTGGGCGTACTGATCGCCGCCGACGATACGGTGGAGGCTTTTCAGTACGGCGGGCTGGACGCGCCCATCGCCGTACTCAAAGATCTCGGTCCGAATCTGATCCTGTCTCTCGCGGCTCTGGTGGCGCTGGTCCTGGGCCGGCAGCGGATCGCGATCGGACTGGTCGTCGCGGCGATCGGGGTGCCGACCGCGGTGTCGCAGTACCTGTACCTGAACGGCATGCCGCAGTGGTGGGCGCCGGTCGTGGCGACGCCGCTGGTCATCGCGGGCCAGTGGCGGCCGCGTGACGTCCCGCTGGTGGAGCGCGGCAACGCGGTGCTGGTCACGGCAGGGGTGGTGGCGCTGCACCTGGTGCCGCTGGGCGGGCTGCGGATGGTGGACCCGGCGTCGCGGGCGCTCGCGGTGGCCGCCGCCGTGGTGGCCGCCGGGGTCTTCCTGTGGTTCGCGACGGCCGACCAGCGACTGCTGATCGCGGCGGCGCCGACCTTCGCGCTCACCACGCTGCACGAGCTGATGGTGGGCGGGGACGTGGTCGGGCAGACGCTGCCGTTCCTGGCGGTCGGGGTCGCGCTGGTGATCTGCGCGGTCGTGCTGACCCGCCGGCGCCTCGCCCGCGTCTGAAGGCCGCCCGCCAGGCCGAGGGCTGGTCGTCACGGTGGTGTGGAGGCCCCGGAGACCACCGTGACGACCAGCCCCGGGTTGACCGGCTGGTTGTCACGGTGGTGTGGGGGGCCCGGAGACCACCGTGACGACCAGCCCGGGGTTGACCGGCTGGTTGTCACGGTGGTCTGCCGAGCCCGGAGACCACCGTGACGACCAGCCGAGGGTCAACCGGTGACGCCGGTCCAGCCGGCCGGCACGTGCGCGAGCCGGACCCGCTGCGGGTGGTCACCGACGGCGACCGAGGTGACCTTCCGCCCGGTCGCGAAGTCGATGGCGGTGACCTGGTCGGCGCCGCTCTCCGAGATGACGCAGGCGCGGCCGTCACCACTGACCGTGGCCCAGTACGGCTTGGCCGCCGGCACCAGCGTGCCCTCCTGCAGCGTGCCGCGGTCGACGATGGTGGCGTAGTCGTCCATCGTGCCGGCCACGCAGAGCCTGCTGCCGTCCGGGCTCATCGACAGGCCATGGTGCCGCGAGTCGTTGACGTACGTGGTGCGGTCGTCGCTGGTCGCCGAGTTCTTCGGCAGCGTCTTCACCCGGGTGATCTTGTCGGTGGCGACGTCGTACTCGACGAGGCCGTTGAAGAACGACACCTGGAAGTACAGCTTCCCGAAGTCCGGCGTGAACACCCCGGGCCGGACCGCGTTGGACAGGTCGCTGCGACCGAAGGCGTTCAGCCGCGACCGCATGTCGATGGTCTTCACGGTCTGGAAGGTGGTGGTGTCGACGACGGTGATGTGCCGGTCGCCCTTGGTCCAGTCGAGCAGCGGGCTGTCCAGATCGGTCTCCACGTTGCCGATCGACATGTTCCAGATGTAGCGGCCGCCGTTGGTGAAGACGTTCTCGTGCGGCTTGTCGCCGGTGGCGAACGAGCCGAGCTGCGCGCCGGTGTTGATGTCCAGCACGTGCACGGTGTTCGAGGTGGACGCGGAGACGGCGAGCTTGGTGCCGTCCGGGGAGACGGCCATGTGGTCGGCACGGTACCCGGAGACCGGGAACCGCCACTTGAGCTTGCCGGTGGCCAGGTCGATCGAGACCACGTCGGCGAAGCTGGGCCGCGACGCCACCAGCGCGGTGCCGTCCGGGGTGGAGTACAGGTCGTCGACGAGCTGGTCGTGGCCCTCACCCGGCCCGTTGCGGATGCCCAGGAAGTAGATCAGCTTGATCGGGTTGAGGTAGATCTCGGCCAGCCGCTGACTCTTGTCCGGCACCACGTTGATCCGGCCGATCTTGGCGAAGTCGCCGGTGGAGTCGATGACGTCGGCGGTGCCCTCCCAGTTGTTGCCGACGAACATGACCTCGCGCAGCGCGGCGGCGGAGGCGGGGGCGGCGAGGGCGGTGACTGTGGTGGCGGCCAGGACGACCGCGGCGGCGGCGCCCAGTAAGCGGTGGGTAGCGCGCATGTGAGCCTCTCCCAGCAAGTTTGAAACTCTCGAGTGTTCTTATTGACGCCCCTGGATGGTATGCAGCAGTGGCACAGATCACAAGGTCAGCCGTGCGATCATCGGCGGATGGCGGACCGGACGGCTGCGGCGGTAATGGCTCTGCGCGGGCTCGCGCTGGGCGACGCGTTCGGCGAGACGTGGTTCTTCCGTCCCGCCGATCAGGTCACGACCGCGGTCCAGGAGCGGCGGCTCAAGGACGGGCCGTGGCCGTGGACCGACGACACCGCGATGGCGCTGTCGCTGCTGCGGGTGCTGAGCGAACACCGGCGGGTCGAGCAGGATGCCCTGGCGGTCGCGTTCGCCGAGTCCTACGCCGCCGATCCGTACCGGTCCTACGGCTCGTCGATGCACGACGTGCTGATCGCCATCGGGCAGGGCGAGGCGTGGCCGGAGGTGACCCGGCGCAAGTTCGACGGGATGGGTTCGTGGGGCAACGGCGCGGCGATGCGCGTGGCGCCGCTCGGCGCCTGGTTCGCCGATGACCTGGACCTGGTGGTGACCGAGGCGGCGAGGTCGGCGGCGGTCACCCACGCCCACCCGGAGGCGGTGGCCGGTGCCGTGGCGGTGGCGGTGGCGGCGGCGCTGAGCGTCCGGGGTGTTCCGGGCGGCGAGCTGATCGAGGCGGTCGCCGGCCGGGTGCCGGACACCGAGGTCGGATCGCGGCTGCGGCGCGCCACCAAGCTGGCGGCGACCGCCGACCCGCGGCACGTGGCCGGGATGCTCGGCTGCGGGATGCAGATCTCCGCGGTCGACACCGTGCCGTACGCGATCTGGTGCGCCGCCACGCGCCTCGACGACCTGACCGAGGCGCTGTGGGCGACCGCGCTGCCCGGCGGCGACATCGACACGACCTGCGCGATAGTGGGCGGCATCATCGGCGGGCGCCGCGGGCTGGCCGGTGTGCCGGCGGACTGGCTGGCCGCTTGCGAGCCGTTGCCGGCCTGGGTCGACCGGCTCTGATCGCCGCGTTCCGCGGACGTTCGACACCCGATTTCGGTACGCCTTCGTGAACGGCGCGACAGGCACGGGCGCTATCGGTCACCCGTGCCTGTGCGTCGTTCGCCAGTCGTCCGCTGTGGCCGGACCGCTCGCCTCTCCGTCAGCGCGCCACGCAGCTGGCGCTGGTCGGGCCGGTGCCGGTGCCCTGGAACCCGAACTGGGTCTTGCCGCCGGCCGCGAGGGATCCGTTGTAGTTCACGTTGGTGAAGCTCACCGCCCCCGACGTGCCACTACCGGTGGCGCTCCACGAGTTGGTGATGGCGGAACCGGACGGCAGGGTGGTGCCGACCGTCCAGCCGTTGATCGCCGACGCGCCGGCCGTGACCGTGACGGTGGCGACGTAGCCGCCGGTCCACGAGTTCAGCGAGATCGACGCGGTGCAACCACTCGGGACCGGCGGCTGCGACGACGGCGGGGCGGATGACGGCGGAACGGACGACGGCGGGGCGGACGACGGCGGCGTGGACGGCGGGACCGGGGCCGCGTCCAGCCCGAAGAAGCTGATCGCCATCTTGGCCTGGCCGGCCATCGGCAGCGCGTGGCCCACCCCGGCGAGGCTGATGGCCTGGACCGGCGGCTGGGCCGAGGAGTCGCCGTACCAGGTGCGGGTCCAGCCGGACTGCGGCGTGTCGGTCTTGACCGGCGTCTGGCTGACGCCGAGCACGTTGGTCCACTGCTTGATCTCTTCGCCGAAGTTGTTGTAGTGCAGCGTGGTGTCGTTGGTGCCGTGCCACAGCTGCATGCGCGGCCGCCGCCCGGTGTAACCCGGGTAGGAGTTGCGCACCGCGTCGCCCCACTGCGCGGGGGTCTTGATGACCTGGCCGTTCGCGCACGCGCTGTTCCACCCGGCCTGCTGGCTCGGGTCGGCCGGGTTGCCGGCGGTCGCCTGGAAGCAGGTGTCCGGCACGCCCATGAACGCGGCGCCGGCGGCGAACACGTCCGGGTAGTCGGCGAGCAGCACGTTGGTCATCATGGCGCCGGACGAGGCGCCGGCGACGAACGTGCGCGCGGTGTCCGTGCCGTACCTCTGCTGCACGTACTTGACCATCGAGGTGATGCCGACCGGGTCGCTGTTGCCGTTGTGGGTCAGCGCGCCGGCCGAGGAGACGTCCCAGCAGTTGCCGGTACGCACCGTCGACGGGTAGATGACGATGAAGCCGTACTGGTCGGCCAGCGACTTGAACTCGGTGCCGGAGTAGAACGCCGGCCCGGAGCCGGTGCAGTAGTGCACCGCGACCAGCACCGCCGGCTTGGTGGGCAGCCGGTCGGGCACGTAGAGGTACATGCGGATGCCGGTCGGGTTGGTGCCGAACCCGGTGACCTCGGTCAGCGCCGCCGCGGCGGCCGGCGACGGTGGGAGGAGCGTGGTGGTGACCACCAGGCCGGCCAGGACCGCGGCCACCGCGGCCAGCAGGGTACGCCAGAGTTTTCTCATGGACGGTTCCTCAGGACAGGGATGTGGGGGAGCGGGCCTGATCCGGATCGACCGAAACATTACAAGTGAGCTCCGGCAGTTACAACACTCAATATTTGCTCTTCATGCCACTCAAGCATTGGCGTGAGTCTTCGGGGCTGCATTCACCAGGGGCAATGTGATTATCGCCTGGGAGATTCATTTCCGGAAGTTTCGGGGATGCGTTCCGAAAATATGGCCTTGGTTTCGGGCTCAGCGGCGGGCGAAGGTCAGGTGGGTGACGCCGCTCGGGGTGGTCACCGGCTCGACCGTGAAGCGGTCCTCGAGGCTCTCCAAGCCGTCCCACAGGCGCACGCCGCGGCCCAGGAGGATCGGCACCAGGACGACGTGCAGGTGGTCGACCAGGTCCGCGTCGAGGAACTGGCGGACCGTGGTGGGTCCGCCGCCGATGCGCACGTCCAGACCGCCGGCCGCGTCGCGGGCCCGCGCGAGGGCCTCGGCCGGGGTCGCGTCCAGGAAGTGGAAGGTGGTGCCGCCGTCCATCGTCAGGCTCGGGCGCGGGTGGTGGGTCAGCACGAAGACCGGCGTGTGGAACGGCGGGTTGTCACCCCACCAGCCCTTCCACTCCTCGTCCTGCCACGCGCCCCGCTGCGGCCCGAACTTGTTGCGCCCCATGATCTCGGCGCCGATGCCGGGCGCCCACGCCGAGGCGTACGCGTTGTCGGCACCCTCGCTCCCGCCGTCCCGGCCGATCATCGACCGGAACGCGCGGGTCTCGAAGAACCACTCCATGAGCCGCGTCCCCGCGTGCCCGAACGGCGCCTCCAGGGTCTGCCCCTCCCCGGTGGCGAACCCGTCCAGCGAGACGGCGAGGTTGTGCACCCGTACCTTCGACATCGCCCCACTCTAGGGCGCTCGCCGCCGCCGGTGGTGGAACTCGTCAGTCGAGGCAGAACTCGTTGCCCTCGACGTCCTGCATGGTGATGCAGGACTCCTCCTCGCCGTCGGCGTACTGGGTGTAGAGGTGGACCGCGCCGAGGGCGGTCAGCCGGTCGCGCTCGGCCTCCAGGGCGGCCAGCCGCTCGGCGCCGACCAGTCCGGTGCCGGCCCGGACGTCGAGGTGCAACCGGTTCTTGACGACCTTGCCCTCGGGGACCCGCTGGAAGAACAGTCGCGGGCCCACCCCGGTGGGGTCGGTGCACCAGAACCAGCGATCGCGCTTCTCCGCCGGCTGCGCGTTGTTGTACTCGTCCCAGCTTGCGAAGCCCTCCGGCGGTGCCGGTGGCTCGTATCCCAGCACCTCGCACCAGAAGCGGGCGACCCGCTCCGGCTCGGCGCAGTCGAAGGTGATCTGGACCTGCTTGATCGACGCCATCCGACCACGATAGAACGATCACCGTGGCGCCCGCCCCGGGCCACCCCCACCGCGCGGACCCGGTAGCCTCCGGCTGTGGGCGACCTCGATCACTACTCGGGACATCGGCGTGACCGCGAGCCGCCGGCGGCGATCGGCGCGCGCCTCCGCGCGGCCGGGCTGCCCTCGTGACCGGGCCCCTGCTGGAGCGGGTGCGGCGGGCCGGGCTGCACGACGTCGTCTCGGTGGCCCCGGCGGCCGGTGGGCTCGCGGCGCTCGCGGGCATCGCCACCCGCCGGGACGCGCCGCCGGTGTTCGTCAAGGCGTTCGCCGACGCGCCGGCGGAGGACGTCTTCGCCGCCGAGGCCGAGGGGCTGGCCGCGCTGCGCGAGCTCGGTGACGTGACGACACCCGACGTGCTCCTGGCCACGCCGGACCTGCTCGTGCTGTCGATGCTGGAGCCGCGGCCCGGCGACGAGGCGTTCTGGGAACGGTTCGCGCACGTGCTCGCCCACCTGCACCGGAGCACCGTCCACCACCGGTTCGGCTGGCACCGCGACAACTGGCTGGGCCGACGGCGGCAGATCAACACCTGGGCGGACGACGGTTTCGCGTTCTTCGCCGAGCGCCGTCTGCTGCGCTGGCTGGGCGAACCCCGGGTGGACGCGGCCCTCGACGCGGGTGACCGGGCGGCGCTGGAGAGGCTGTGTGACCGGCTGCCGGAGTTGCTGCCGGAGCGGCCGCCCTGCCTGACCCACGGTGACCTGTGGACGCAGAACGTGCTGTCCACCCCGGACGGGCGGCCGGCGCTGATCGACCCGGCGGTGTCGTACCTGTGGGCCGAGGTCGACCTGGCTCACGTGTGGACCACCGCGCCACCGCCGGAGGCACGGCGGTTCTTCGCGGTCTACGCGGAGCTGACCTCTCTGGACGACGGGTGGCCGGTCCGGATGCCGATCCTCCAGCTGCGGCAGCATCTCGCGGTGCTGGCCCAGTTCGACGACGACTGGGGGGCCGCCGGCCTGATCCGGGACACGCTCGCCCCGTTCCGCCCGCTGCGGTGACCGGGCCGCCGGGTCGCCCTCACTCCGGACCGGCCGGGCGCCGGTCGGGACGAAGCGCCGGCAGCATCAGCAGGGCGGTGAGCACGCTCAGCGCGGTCAGCGCCCACCACAGCATCGCCGGGGCGCGGCTGAGCAGGGAGGTCACCAGCAGCGGCGACAGGGCGGTGGCGCCACCGACGAAGAGCTGGTTGAACGCCAGGTACGCGCCCTTCTCCCGGTCCGGCGGCAGACCGGTGAGCATGACCAGCGCGGCCTGGGAGACGGCGAGCTCACCCAGGGTGTACGCGGCCACGCCGGCGACCAGCACCACCACCCGCAGACCCGGTGGCGTGCCGCCGGCCGCGAGCAGCGCGGCGTAGAGCCCGGCGTAGGCCAGCCCGCCCAGGGCCAGTACCACCGCCGGACGCAACCGGTCGAGCACCCGGCTGAGCGGCAGCTGCAGCACGGCGAGCAGCGCGGTGTTCGTGGCGAACAGCACACCGACCGTCCACGCCGGCAGGGCGAGCGTGTCGAGGACGAACACCGGCATGCCGGTCTCCACGGCCAGCGCCGCGGTCAGCAGCAGCGCGTTGGCGAGCGCCACCCGCATGAACGCCCGGTGCCGCCACGGTCCGGCCGGGCGGCTGCGGGCCGGTCCGGCCGGGGCCCGGTCGCGGGCGGGTACCCGCCGGGTCGCGAAGTAGAGGGCGGCGGTGAGCGCCAGCGCGCTCGCGTAGATCAACCCGAGGACGGCGAAGCCCTGTGCGGTGTCGACGATGAAGACGCTGGCGATCAGGGCGCCCAGCCCGATGCCCGCGTTGAAGACCACCCGGGACAGGGCCAGCCACTGGCTGGTCTGCTCCTCCGGGGCCAGCCGGTACGCCAGCAGTGGTGCCGCGGCGTTGTCCGCCCGGGTGGCCAGCGCCAGCAGGAAGCTGAAGACGGCCAGCGGCACCAGGCCCGGGATCGCCACGAACCCGAGGAAGCACAGCGCCCGTACCACCCCGGCGGCGGCGAGCACCGGCTGCGGCCCGACCCTGTCGACCAGCCGGCCCACCAGGTGCAGCGCCGGCAGGACGGCCAGGGCCGTGACGGTCAGCACGGCCCCGACGGCGCGCAACGGCACCCCGGACAGCGAGGTGTAGAAGAGCAGGCTGAAGGGATAGAAGAAGCCCATCCCGAGGGCGTTGACGAAACCCGCCGTCCCGAACAGCACCACGCCGGGACCGCGGGGCAGCACCCGGGCGGGCGGGGCGCTGCGCACCGATCGGCTGCTCATAGGAACAGCAGGTGGCCGCGCTGCTCGGTGGCGGTGCAGCCGCGGGACCGCTTGGTGTCCACGCTGCCCAGCCCGTAGTGGACGGTCCGGACACCGGACATGGCGGCCTCCTCGATGAGCCGGTAGTAGAGCAGTTCGAAGTAGAGCGGGGCGCCACTGCGCTGCTGGTAGGCGTAGTCGTAGCCGGTCTGCCGGGCGTACCAGCTGTCGCCGTGGCGCAGGATCAGCGCGAAGCCGCGCACCTCGCCCTCGGCGCGGGCCACCATCGCGAAGGCGTCGTCGCCGAAGCAGTCGCGCACCTGGTGCAGCAGTGGCAGCAGCTGGCCGGGGCGGAGATCGATCTCGTACTTGGCCAGCAGCTGCGATTCGAGCTCGGCGAACCGGTCCAGGTCGGCCGCGTCGAGCGACTCCGCGGCCACCGTCACGCCGGCCTGGACGATGCGCCGGCGTTCCGCCCCGATCGACACCCGCCGCTTGCGGGGCAGCGCGGCGAGGTAGCCGGGATAGCCGTCCGGTGGCACCCGCAGCGAGCTGTAGTGCCCGGAGGTGAACGCGCGGTAGCCGCGCTCGGCCAGCAGCCGGACCAGCGACTCCTCCCGCTCGTCCAGATAGAGGAAGCAGACGGTGGCGGCACCGCTGTCGCGGGCGAGCGCCTCCGCGGCGGCGACCAGCGACGTGACGTCGGCGGCGGTGGCCTCCGGCCCGGTCAGGAGCCGGGTGCCGCCGACCTGCCGGCCACCGGCCAGCAGGGTGGGCATCAGGCGCCCGGTCGGGTCGTCGCCCAGGCCGGCCAGCAGCTCGGCCGCGCCGGGAAGGCCGGCCGTGACGCTGTTGCGCAGCACCACGTCGGGTCGTCCCAGGGCCCACGGAACCGTGTCGCCGGCCAGCGCGGTGGCCAGCCCGGCCACCGGACGGCCGTCACGCTCCGTCCACAGATAGGTCATCGGGACCCCGGCCGTGGCCTCCACCACGTCCAGCCATCGGCAGGTGAGGAAGATGTCCGACGGCCCGGCCAGCGCGTCCCAGCCCGCGCGGGGCAGGTCGGCGGCCCGGCTCGTCGCACGCACGTCCGCCGGCGTCGTCCCCGCCGTTGTTGTCAGCACCGGCCCAACCTCCCCGTGAGATGCCGTCGACCACCGATCCTAGACATTCCGGTGAACGGGAAGGTGCCCGGGAGGTAGCCAAATGCTAATGCCGCAGGTCAATTGGCTTCTACTCGTCAGTAACTTATGAGTTGGCCCGAAAACGGCGGGAAAGTGTTGACGCGCAAACATGCTTCTGGATACGTTCGATCTCGTTGAGCAGTCACGCCCTGAGTGGGTCGTGCCAGAAGTCGGCCCACGGGGGGGCCACTGAGTTAATCGGTCACCGATTTTCTGGCTGCACCGTCGCAGCCGGTTTCCGTTTTCTTTCAAGAATGGATCCGTCATGACTGCTGCCGCTCTGCCGGTGGTCCGTACCGCCACCGACGTCATCGCCTCGGAACTGACCACCGAGACCCTCATTCAGCTGGCCGAACGTGAGATCGGCGCGATCCACGTGCGCGGCTACTACCCGGTCGACGTCGCCGAGAAGGTTGCCGAGAAAGCAATCAACCATCCCGCGCTCGGCAATTATCACAAGCAGCACACCAGCAGTGTCGGTCGCGTTTACATGCCGCACATCGACACCAAATGGGACCCGGAACTGAGCAAGAAATACCATGACGCGGCCCTTCCCGCCATCGCTGACGTCCGGAATATGTTCCACCCGTATCTGTCGCCGGTCGACCGCGTCCGGCTTGAGCTGCAGGAATTGTGGCCGGCCGGGGCCAACCTGCTGCGCCTGCGCAAGCGTGCCTGTTTCGTCGGCGCATTCCGCGTCTTCCAGCCGACCACCTCGGAGTTCTACCCGCACAACGACGCGATCGACCAGGAGACCGACGCCCCGGAGATCGAGGGCGTGCTCAACCAGCTCGTCGCCAACATCTACCTGCGGGTCCCCGAGGAGGGCGGCAACCTGCAGCTGTGGCTGCGCGAGCCGACCGCCGCGGAGAAGGAGGTCATCCTGGACGTGGAGGGTCTCGACCCGGCGACCGTGGAACCGCCGGTTCACGTGATCCACCCGGCGGCCGGCGACCTGATCATCTTCAGCCCCCGGATGCTGCACGCCGTCACTCCGGGTAGCGACTACCGGGTCGGCGCGGCCGCCTTCATCGCGTCCAAGGGACGGGACGAGCCGCTCGTCTACTGGAGCTGATCTCCACCGACCGGCGGCCGGTGACGGCCGCCGGCCGGCTCCGGCCGATCTCGACCCTCCCCAAAGGATTACGGCACATGCTCCCCGCGCTGGTTCGTGCGCACGCACAGTCCCATCCGGATCGCATCGCCGTCGTCGCTGGCGCACAGCGCATGTCCTACGGCGAGCTGGACCGTCTCGTGTCCCAGCTGCGCTCGCGCCTGTCCGGCGACGGCATCGGTCCCGGCCATCTCGTCGGTATCCATCTCGATCGGACCGCGGCGACGGTAGTGGCCATGCTGGCCGTGCTCGGCTGCGGCGCCACGTACACGATCGTCGAACCCACCGACCCTCCGGCGGAGGGCGCGGGCCGGCTGGCCCGGGCCCACCCCGACCTCGTCATCGCCGGCCCGGATCACGAGCCGGTTCTGACCCGGCACGGCCTGCGCACCCTGGGCCCGGACGCCGCCGGGCCGCCGGCACCGCCGGCCGAGATCGCCGGCGACGACGTCGCGTACCTGCTCTACACCTCCGGCTCGACCGGGGTGCCCAAGGGCGTGATGGTGTCCCACGACAACATCCGGCACTACACCGAGGCGTTGCGCGACCGGCTCGGCATCGGCGAACCGCTGCGGTACGCCCACGTCACCACGCTCGCCGCCGACCTCGGCAACACCTGCCTCTTCCTGGCGCTGTGGACCGGCGGCACGCTGCACCTGGTCGGCGACGAGGACCGCCGCGACCCGCGCGGGCTGCACGACTACCTGCGCCGCGAGCGGATCGACGTGCTCAAGACGACACCGTCGCACTGGGACGCGGTGTTCCGGGCGATCGGGCCGGACGCGCCGGCCGAGCCGCTGCTGCGATTCCTGATCCTCGGCGGCGAGCCGCTCGGCCTCTCGCTCGCCCGCCGGGTGCTCACCTCGGGGATCACCCGCACGCTGGTCAACCACTACGGCCCGACCGAGGCGACCGTCGGGGTCGCGGTCCACCTGCTCGACGACCCGGCCGAGGTGGACGCCGTCGCCCACCTGGGCTCGGTGCCGATCGGCACCCCGCTCGGCGCCACCCGGCTGGTCGTCCGCGACGCCGGCGGCGAGCTGCACGAGCGGGACGCCACCGGCGAGCTGTATGTGGCCGGCCCGGCCGTCGCCCTCGGCTACCGCGACGAGGACGCGGCCACCGCCGCCGCGTTCCCCGCCGCGCTCGGGACGTACGGCCGCGCCTACCGGACCGGTGACCGGGTCCGCGCCGACGCCGAGGGCGTGCTGGAGTTCCTGGGCCGCGACGACCGGCAGGTCAAGATCCGGGGATACCGGGTGGAACTCGGGCATGTCGAGGCCGCGTTGCGCCGCCTGCCCACGGTTTCCGCCGCGGTCGCGGTGCACCGGAAGGGACAGCGCCCGGCCCTGGTCGCCGCGGTGGTCGCGGAGGACGCCGCCGGGCTCCGGGAACAGCTGCGGGAGAACCTGCCGCACTACCTGGTACCGGATCGGATCGAGGCCTTCGGTGCCTTCCCGCGTACCGGCAACGGCAAGACCGATCACCGCGCGCTGCGGGACCTCCTCGAGGAACGGCTCACCGCGCCGGTCACCTCGGGACCGGCCACCTCCGATCCGATCCTGGCCGACGTCACCGCCGCCTGGCGCGGCGCGCTCGGGCACGAGGCGTTCGGCCCGGACGACGACTTCGCCGCCGCCGGTGGCACCTCGATCGACGCCATCGCGGTGATCGCGCAACTCCAGGTCCAGGGCTATCCGGTCAGCACGGCGGCGTTCCTGGCCGCGCCGACCGTGACCGGTCTGGCGGCGGTGCTGCGCGACGGCGGCGCCGACGACGGTCGCGGCGACCCGGACGGGCCGGCCGACGACGGCCTTGCCCTCTCCCCGGCGCAGTCCTGGTTCTTCCGGCAGGACTTCCAGCAGCCCGACCACTGGAACCAGGCACTGCTGCTGCGGGTGGACGCCGGCGTACGCGAGGCGGAGCTCGAGGCCGCGCTGCACGACGTCGCCGACATGCACCCGATGTTGCGTACGGCGTTCGTCCCGCAACCGGGCGGCGCCGGGATCCGCCGGCACGTCACCGCCGCCCGGGACCTGCTCACCACCTCGGCGCTGCCCCCGGGTGAGCGGGCCGCCGCCCAGCACATCCGCCAGGTGGCGGCCGACCGGCAGGCCGGCTTCAGCGTCACCGGCGGGCGCCTGTTCGCGGCCCACCTGTTCCGGGGCACCGACGAGGCGCACCTGCTGCTCGCCGCCCACCACCTCGCCGTCGACGCGGTCTCCTGGCGGATCGTGGTCAACGACCTCAGCCGCTGCTACGACGAGCGCCGGGACGGCCGGCAACCGGGCCGGCCGTACCGGCCCACCGAGTTCGGCGCGTGGGCGGCCCGGCTGCGCCACCACGCCGGCGCGCTGCGCGACGACCTGCCCCGGTTCCCGTCGTCACCCGCCGTGGCGGGCGGGGACAACCCGGAGAAGCACGCCCAGGCGGTGTGGTTCGGGCTGTCCCGGGAGGAGACCCGGGCGCTGACCCGGGCGACCGGTGCCGTGCCGAACGCGGTGCTGCTCGGCGCGTTCGCCCAGGCGCTCGGTGACCGGGAGCTGGTGGCCGACGTGGAGAGTCACGGCCGGGCGACCTTCGACGAGTCGGTCGACGTGTCCCGGGTGGTGGGCTGGTTCACCTCCACCTATCCGGTGCGGCTGCCGGTCGCCGCGGACGTCGCGGCGACCGTGGCGGCCACCTCGGCGGCGCTGGACGACGTACCCCATCTCGGTGTCGCCTACGGCCTGCACGAGCAGCCCCGCCGGGCGGAGATCTGCTACAACTACCTCGGCGCGTTCGCCCTGCCCCGGACCGGTGGGTTGCGGGCGGAGGTCTCGGCGTACTCGGTGGGCCCGGTGCGCGGTCCGGAGAACGATCGGGTCTACCCGCTCAAACTGACCGGGCGCCTGCACGACGGGCAGCTGATCGCCGACCTGTCGTTCACCGCCGGACGGCACGACCCCGAGCAGATGCGCGCGCTCTGCCGGGCCACCCGGGCGCACCTGCTGAGCCTGGCCGGGCTGCCGGCCGGGCGGGCGCAGCTGGTGACCGAGCACGGGTCCAGCACCGGGCTGCTGCTGCAGGTGCCACCGGAGCTGCGGGACCTGACGCCGGTGGCCGAGCCCACCACCCGGGAGTACGCCTCCGTCGTGCTGACCGGGGCCACCGGCTTCATCGGCGTGCACCTGCTGCACCTGCTGCTGACCCGGACCCGCGCGCGGGTGCACTGCCTGGTCCGCGCGCACGCCGGTGGCTCGGCGGCGGACCGGCTGCGCCAGACGTACGCGTGGTATCTGCCGGGGGAGAACCTGGACCGGTACGCGGACCGGCTCGTCGTGCACACCACCGACCTGGCCGGTCCGGACCTGGGCCTGTCCCAGCGGGCGTACCGGACGCTCGCCGGGGAGGCGGAGGCGATCTACCACCTGGCCGCCGACACCCGGCTCTACGGCGACCGCGAGTCGTTCGCCCGGCAGAACACGTCGGTGGTCCGTGCCCTGGCCGGACTCGCCGCCACCGGCCGCCCCAAGCACCTGCACCACGTCTCCACCCTCGCGGTCTGCGGGACCGGGCCGGACGGCCCGCCGGTGGTCTTCTCCGAGGACAGCCTGGACGTGGGCCAGCGGTTCCTCAACGAGTACGAGCGCAGCAAGTTCGAAGCCGAACGCGTCGTCCACGAGTTCGCCGCGGCTGGCGGCGCCGGCTTCATCTACCGCTCCGGCAACGTCAGCGGGCACTCCCGGACCGGCCGGTTCCAGCGCAACGCCGGATCGAGCCGCCTGGTGCAGTTGCTGCGCGGCTGTGCCCACCTCGGCCGGGTGCCGGCGCTCGACGGGGAGGCCCTCACGCTCAGCCCGGTGGACGTGGTCGCCGAGGGCATCCTGGCGCTGTCCCGCAGCGCGGCGATCGAGGGCGGCACGTTCCACGTGGAGAGTCAGCACACGGTCACCTACCGGGAGCTGTTCGACGCGCTCCGGTCGGCCGGGTGCGTGCTGGCGGAGGACCCGGCGCCGAGCTTCGCGGCGCTGTTCCGCCGCCACGTCGCCGACGGCGACGAGCAGGCCGCCCTGGCCTACTTCTGGGCCGGTCGCCCGGAGCGCAACGTCCGGTACGAGCACCACCGGACACTGCGCACCCTGTCCCGGCTGGGCGTGACGTTTCCCGCGCCGACCCGCGAGTGGCTGACCGGATACATGGCAGGACTGATCGACGAAGGTGAGATTCCGGTGGTACGGCAGGCGGGAGTGGGACGTGACTGAGCAGCGGGTGGCGGTCGTCACCGGAGCATCGTCGGGTATCGGGCGGGCGATCGCCGTACGCTTCGCCCGGCAGGGCATCCGGGTGGTGGCGGCCGGGCGCAACGCCGACGAGCTGGCCAAGCTCGCCGGCGAGCTGCCGGAGCTGGTACGCCCGGTGTGCGGCGACGTGACCGACCCGGGTCACCCGGAGCGGCTGCTGGCCGCCGCCGAGAAGTGGGAGCCGGCCAGCATCCTGGTGGTGTCGGCGGGCCACGGGCTGCCCGGCACGGTGCTCGGCTCCGACCCGGACGGCTGGCGCGACCTGGTCGAGGTCAACTATCTGGCGGTACTGCGCCAGCTGCGGGTCGGCGGCGAGTACTTCACCGGCCAGGCCGAGCGCGACAACGGCCGCCGGGTGCGCGACATCGTGGTCATCGGCTCCACCGCCGGGCGCCAGGTCTCCGCCGCGAACCCGGTCTACGGCTCGACCAAGTTCGCGGTGCACTCGCTGGTGGAGGCGCTGCGCCAGGAAGTGTGCGCGCACAACATCCGGGTCACCCTGATCGAGCCCGGCTTCGTCCGCTCCGGTTTCCAGGAGACGGCCGGCTACGACATGGCCTGGTTCGACAAGGTCACCGAGGACAACGGCCCGCTGCTCACCCCGGACGACGTCGCCGAGACGGTCGGCTTCGTCGTCGACCGACCCGCCCACGTCCACCTCGACGACATCCGCCTGCGCCCGACCCGGCAACGTGTATGACTACGGGGCGATCCCCGTAGTCACCGTCGAGGAGGAACTTCTGATGGACGCCGTAGTCGAGAACCTGTTCTCGCTGAAAGGCCGCCGTGCCGTGGTCACCGGGGGCAGCTCCGGGATCGGCCGATCCATCGCGGACGCGCTGTGCCGGGTCGGCGCCGACGTGGTGATCGTCGCCCGCCGCGAGGAGCAGTTGCGCGAGGTGACCGAGGAGCTGCGGGCCATCGGCGGTGCGGCCGGCTGGATCGCCGGCGACCTCGGTGACCGGGCCGGCGTGCACCGCGTCGCCGACGAGATCGTGGCGCGGCACGGCTTCCCGGACATCCTGGTCAACTCGGCCGGCATCAACCTGCGGCCACCGCTGGGTGAGCTGTCCGAGCAGGACTGGGACCGCACCATGCGGGTCAACCTGGACGCCTCGTTCCTGCTGGGCCAGCGGTTCGGCCCGGCGATGGCCGAGGCCGGCTGGGGCCGCATCATCAACCTCGCCTCCCAGCAGTCGATCCGCGCCTTCGGCAACAGCGGGGCGTACGGCGTCTCCAAGGCCGCCGTCGCCGCGCTCACCCGGTCGCAGGCCGAGGCGTGGTCGCCGCGCGGCGTCTGCGCCAACGCGATCGCGCCGGGTTTCGTGCACACCCCGCTGACCGAGCCGGTCTTCCAGGACCCGGCCCGCGCCGAGGCGATGGCCCGGCGCACGATGATCGGCCGCAACGGCACGATGGCCGACTTCACCGGCGTCGCGATCTTCCTGGCCGGCGACGCGTCGGCGTACCTGACCGGGCAGACCATCTTCGTCGACGGCGGCTTCTCCGCGACCTGATCCACCCGACATCCCCACTGGAGGTCCGTTGTTCGTCGTCCTGGTCGACGCCTACACCTCGGGCAAGTACCTGCTGCCCGAGTTCACCGCGCTGGGTGCCGGCGTGGTGCACGTGCAGAGCACCGCCGAGTTCATGGCCTCGATGCCGGCACCGGACCTGAGTGGCTACGCGGCCCGGATCGTCCACCGGGACCTGGCCGGTACGGCCGCGTCGCTGCGGCCGTACGCCCCGGTCCGGGTGCTCGCCGGCCAGGAACCCGGCGTGCTGCTGGCCGACGCGCTCGCCCGGGAGCTGGGCCTGCCGATGAACGATCCGGACCGGTCCGAGGCTCGGCGCGACAAGTACCTGATGATCGACGCGGTGCGGTCCGCCGGGCTGCACTGCGCCGACCAGTTCACCAGCGGTGACCCGGCCGAACTGGCCGCCTGGCGGCCACCCGGCGGCTACCCCGTGGTGGTCAAGCCGCGGCGGTCGGCGGCCGGCGACAGCGTGTTCATCTGCGACACCGCGGACCAGGTGCGCGCCGCCGCGGCGGCGGTGCTCGGCTCCGCGACCATCTACGGCGAGGCCAATCCGCAGGCCCTGGTCCAGTCGTATCTGCGGGGCACCGAGTACGTCGTCGACATGGTCTCGCACGACGGGCACCGCTACGTCTGCGGCGTGTGGGAGTACCGGAAACGACTGCTGCCCTCGGGCCGCAACATCTACGACCGGGAACGCCTGCTCGCCCCGGACGAGGCGCCGGCCGCGGAGCTGATGGCCTACGTGGACCGGGCGCTGGACGCCCTCGGCATCCGGTTCGGCCCGACCCACGCCGAGGTCATCCTCACCCCGGACGGCCCGGCACTGGTCGAGGTCGGCTGCCGGCTCGCCGGGAACATGCATCCCGGTTTCCACGACCACTGTGCCGGCGGCAACCAGGCCACCCTGGCGGCCCTCGAGGTGGTGCGGCCGCGGGACTTCCTCGACCGCTACGCCGGCCGGCACTACGACAAGCGCGCCGAGGCGATCTGCTGCACCACCTCGACCACGCTCGACGGTGTCGTGGCGGAGGTCGACGAGGCGGTGGCCGCGGAGATCGCCGCGCTGGAGAGCGTCCACCGGTTCGACCTCAAGCTCGGGCCGGGCAGCCGGATCCGGCCCACTGTCGACCTCTACTCCAGCACCATGCGGATCTTCATGAGCGCCGCCGAGATGGCTGTCATCGACCGCGACTACCGCCGGATCGAGCAGCTCAAGGACCGGGTGTACCGGCTGCGGGAGGAGGTGGGCGCCCGATGAGCGTGGTCGCCATCACCGTCGTGGCCACCTCGGCCATCCGCCCCGCCGACCTGGCCCGGGCCTGCGACACCTGCCGGTGCGAGCCGGTCTTCCTCACCTCCGCCGGGCTCATGGACCCGGCCGAGCGCGACGAGTACCTGGCCTTCGGACCGGTGCTGGAGTACGACCCGGCCGATCCCGGCGAGGTGGTGCCCCGGCTGCGGGAACATCGCCCGGAGACCATCCTGACCTTCAGCGAGGCGGCCATCCCGGCCACCGCCGAGCTGGCCGAACGGCTCGGCCTGCCCTATCACGACCGGGAGACGGTCACCGTCCTCACCGACAAGTGGGCGCAGCGGCGCCGGCTGGCCGAGCGCGGCGTGGACGCGGTGTGGTCCGCCGTGGTGACCGACAGCGACCAGGCGCGGCGCGTGCTGGCCGCCCGGCCGGGCCCGGTCGTGGTGAAGCCGCGGCGCAGCCAGAGCAGCCGGGACACCTTTCTGGTCGAGACGGGTGAGCTGCCGCCCGGTGTGCGGCCCAGCCCGGACAGCCCGTTCGTGATCGAGGAGTTCCTGCCCGGCCGCGGCGGCACCGAGTTCGGTGACTACGTCTCGGTGGAGTCCCTGGTGTCCGGCGGCGAGCCGGTCACGATGGGGGTGACCGGCAAGTTCCCGCTGCTCCCGCCGTTCCGGGAACAGGGCCAGTTCGTCCCGGCGAACCTCGGGGAGAAGGAGGTCGCGGCGGCCGCCGACCTGGCCTCCGCCGCGGTCCGGGCGCTCGGCGTGCGGAGCGGCCTGACCCACACCGAGATCAAGCTGACCCCGGACGGTCCGCGCGTCATCGAGGTCAACGGGCGCATCGGTGGTTTCCTCGGTGACCTGTACCAGCGGGCCACCGGCCAGGACCTGCTGGCCCTCGGCCTGGCGGCGGCCTGCGGCCGGCCGGTCACGGCCGAGACCCCGCGGGTCACCGGCGGCGTCCACTTCCAGTACTCCAACCAGCCGCCGGTTTCCGGCGGCGTGCTGCGCGAGATCACCGGCGCCGATCTGGTCCGCCGGGAGAGCGGCGTCGCCGGATACACGGTCCGGTTCGGTCCGGGCACCGAGCGGCCCCCCGGCGTGATGACGTTCTTCGTCGACCTGCTGCGCGGCGAGGCCGCCGACCACCAGGCGATGCTCGCGCTCATCGACCGCTGCCTGAGCCACCTGCGGTTCACCTGGGAGCGTCCCGGCGGCACGGTCACCGATTGGCGGGCCGGCCGCGACGGCCTGTACCGCACACCTGAGAAGGGACAGCGATGAAGGGTTCGGTCAGCGTCAACCACCCGAGGATCCGGGCCGCCACGAACTGGATCTTCCTGCGCGCCGCCGGGGGAGCGAAGCGGCCGCGCATCATGGCCCCGCAGCAGTACTTCCCCGAGGTCCGGGCCCTGGAGGAGAAGTTCCCCGCCCTGCAGGCCGAGGTGGAGAGCCTGCTCGCCCGCCGCGAGATCCCCCGGTACGGCGCCTTCGACCCGGTCCGGGCCGCGCAGGTGTCGGAGGACTGGAAGCTGTTCTACGCGCTGATGTTCGGTCAGCCCAACGAACTGGCCCGCGCCGAATGCCCCACGCTGCTGGAGTTCGCCGAGTCCACCCCGACGGTGGTCAACGCCTTCATCTCGATCCTGGAACCCGGCGTGCCGCTGCCGCCGCACCGTGATCCCTACGCCGGCGTGCTGCGTTACCACCTCGCCATCCGGGTGCCGACCGACAAGCCGCCGCGCATCCGCCTCGAGGACGAGTACTACCAGTGGAAGGAGGGGGAGGGTGTGGTGCTCGACGTCAACCACGAGCACGAGGTGATCAACGAGAGCGGCCAGGCCCGGGTCATCGTCATCATCGACTTCCACCGCCCGCTCGGCCCGTTCGCCGGCCTGCTCAACCGCTTCATGCTGCGCCGCAAGCGCAAGTGGGCCCCGCAGTTCGTCGAGGCCTCCCGCTACGACGTCATGCACACCGTCTGAGATCACAACCGGTTTCCGGTACGCGTGGAGCACGGTGCCCCGCCCACGGGCGAGGCGCCGTGCCCGGCCCGGCGAGCCCGGCCGGGCGCCGCCGCGACGGTCAGCTCTGCACCAGCCGGATCAGCAGCAGGACGGCGAAGGCGAGCAGCGCCACGCCGGTGACCGCCTCGATGCCGCGGACCGCGGCCGGGCGAAGGGCCCGTCGCAATCCCGCGATGAGGCCGGCACAGACCAGGCACCACAGCAGCGAGGCACCCATGAAGCCGCCCAGGAACGCGGCGAGCTGCCGCAGCTCCGGCTCCTGACCCAGGGTGCCGGCGACGGCGCCGGCCGAACCGGCCCAGTAGACGATGTTCCACGGGTTGCCCAGCGACATGCCGGCGCCGGTCAGCATGGCGGACGACCGCCCGGCGTTCCCCGGCCCGGCCGGCCGGGTGTCCGGGACGGCCAGCGCGTTGCGGATGCCGGCCGCGCCGAGCCAGGCCAGGATCAGGCAGCCCACCACGGTCAACGGTGTCCGGACCGCGGGCAGCAGGAACAACGCGGCCACCCCGCTGAGGCCCAGAATCGCCCAGACCGCGTCGCCGACCAGGGAACCGATCTGGACGGCGAGGGCGGGGCGGAAGCCGCCGCGGACGCCACGGCGCAGCGACTCGGCGAAGACCGGCCCGGGGACGAGGTTGAACACCAGGCCGATCCCGAGTGCGGCCAGCAGGATCTGCGTCATCCGCCCAGCGTGCCGGTTCCCGCCGTACGGGTCTTGTCAGATGTTGACGCGCGGCGGAACTGCCCGGGCGTCATGCCGTACGCCGCCTGGAAATGCTTGTGGAAGTGCGCCTGGTCGGCGAAGCCGACGGCCGCGGCCGCCTCCGCGATCGGCATGCCCTCGCGCAGCAACCGCTGGCCGCGCGCGATCCGGGCCTGCAGATGCCAGGCGTAGGGCGAGCAGCCGACCGCGCGGCTGAACGACCTGATCAGCTGCTCCCGGCTGAGCCCGACGGTGGCGGCCACCTCGCTCAGGCAGATCGCCGTGGACAGGTCGTCGCGCAGCCGGTCGATCACCTGGGTGATCCGGGCGTCGCCGGGCGGCGGCCCGGCCGGGCGGGGTGCCTCGGCGCCGTGCCCGAGCACGTCGGTGACGATGGCGTCCAGGCCGGTCGGCGCGTCGAGATCGACGGTGAGGATCCGGCGCCGCAACTCAGGCAGGTCCAGCAGCGGCCGGCTGAACTCGACCGGGCTGCCACCGGTCAGCGCCAGCATGTCCGGGACCGGGACGTAGATGCTCACGCACGCCCAGGGGCGGTCGCCGCTGGTCTCCACCGTGCAGGACTGCACCTGACCGGGGTTGTAGACGGTGACCTCGTCGACGCCGACCTCGAACGAGTCGCGGTCGAGCTTGACCCTCTCCCAGCCGTGGAGGTTGGCGCTGATCACGAATTCCTCGTGGCTGTGCCGGGGGAACCCGCCCGGCTCGGGCGTCACCACCGCTATCCGCACCGGCCCCACTGTAGATCAGCGGCGGGACGGTCACCTCGATGGTCAGCACGCGAAGCCCACCGCGGACCGGTTGAGCGGGAGGACGGGGTGTTCGGGCATGGGGATCTCTGTTCTCCGCAATCGGGGGACCGGCGACGCTGCGCCCGGCGCCGGTGCCGGGTCATTCGCGGCGTGCTCACGCCCGGAGCGGGCCGGGGAATCCGGAGACGGCGTCGCCGAACACGCGGGTAAACGCATCCCCCGGATTCACATAAGGGCTCTTGAATGGCAGCGGGACCGGAGTTTCGGGCACGGTCGATCGCTACGGCCGGAAGCGTAATCGGATGATCACTTCGTCGGCAAGGCCGGTCGCTCCACGCTGTGGGCGTCCGTTGAAGCCCAGCTCAGAATGGGTTTCCGCGGGCGTGAGGCGCTCGCATAGATCTAGTGACATGCGTCACCGAGTGGGGACTGTTATCCACAGGAAATCCCAAGATTCCACCTGTTGGACACTCCCGAACGTGAATGGTTCGGCGCGTTCCCGCTGGCTGCGGCCCCATTCCGGGCGTGCCGACCGGCGGAACGCACCGGCGGCCGGGGAGCGGGGTTGACGGAATCCGCCGAGAGCCCGCAGGATTCGGGTCGCCGGAGGAGAAATTGTGCCTGCCACAGCGGACCCCCTCGGCATTCTCATACGTGAGGTCCTGCCTGGGCGGCGTTGCCCGCGGCCATTCACGTGACGTTCTAACGCAGGCCATTACCTCTTTCCCCGGAGGGTGGCCTGCCGTCTGTCCTGATCCCGATACGGAGGGAATCACTCGTGTCACTGGAGTCGGCCGTCGTCGAGCACCTGCGACAGAACGTCGATCAGGAGCAGCTCTGGCTGTCCCGCAAGAGCTTCTACGAGAGCGGCTTCGCCCTCGTTTCCTACCTGCTGCCGGACGAGATAAAACAGCAGATCGCCGCCGAGGTCCGCGACCTGCTCGACGAGCGCAGCATCCGTCGTGACCTGCACCTGGCGGAGACCAGCAACAGCCCGCGGTACATGCGTAACGTGACCGCCGCGGACATCCGGGCGCACGGTGGCGTCACGGTCGGGCTGTACGAGTCGGAGGCCTTCCGCGGCGCCCTCGGCAGCGTGGCCGGCGAGGCGGTGCTGGAGTGCCCGTACGAGCCCGAGCACTACGTCATCACCCACCTGGAGCGCAGCGGCGACACCCACGGCTGGCACTGGGACGATTACAGCTTCGGCGTGATCCTGGTCGTCGACTGCCCCGAGGTGGCCGGCGGCGGATTCGTCCAGACGGTGCCCAACACCTCCTGGGACAAGAGCAATCCCCAGGTCTTCAAACAGCTGGTGAACAACCCGATCAATTCCTACGAATTGCGGCCGGGCGATATCTACCTGCTCCGCACGGATACCACTCTGCACCGGGTCCACCCGCTGGAGCCGGGCGCGAAGCGCACCATCATCAACATGGCTTATGCGGCCGAGCGCGACTTCCAGAAAGAGATCTCCCACGAAACCATGGAAGACCTCTTCGCGGTCTGAAAACCGGTGCCCGCGTCCCGTTCGGCGGGACGCGGGCCGTTATCCGTGCATTGAGACAGGAGCGCCGGCAGTGCAGAAAAGCAACGGGACGGTAGTCATCGTCGACCCGTATTCGACCGGATCATATTTGGAGGCCGAATTCGCGGCGCGCGGCTGGTCCAGCGTCGCGGTCCTGAGTTCGCCGGCCGCCCCGAGTGTCTACGGCCCGCTGAAACACGCGGACCGGTATCGGGAGATCATCACCTTCGAAAGCGTCGACCAGGTGCTCGCCGCGCTCGCCCCGCACCGTCCGGACGCCATCATCCCGGGTACCGAGATCGGCGTCTCCCTGGCCGACGAACTCGCCGACCGCGCCGGGCTGGCCGGGAACGGCACCGCCCTGAGCCGCAGCCGCCGGGACAAGTTCGCGATGGTGGAGGCACTGCGGCGCAACGGGGTCCCGGCACCGGAGAGCATCGTCACCACCGACGCCGACGAGGTGGTGCGCTGGGCCACCGACCGGGACCTGTGGCCGATCGTCGTCAAGCCGGTCGACAGCGCGGGCTCCGACGGGGTCACCTTCTGCGACACCCCGGCCGAGGCCCGTGCCGCCTTCGCGCGCCTGCACGACCGTCCGCATCAGCTCGGCGGGCACAACGACGTCGTGCTCGCCCAGGAACTGCTGCGCGGGCAGCAGTTCTTCGTCAACACGGTGAGCGTCGACGGCCACCACTACGTCGCCGAGATCTGGAAGGACGTCCGGCGCCCGGTGCCCGGAGCCAGTCTCGCCTACGACCTCGAGGAGCTGATGGAGCCGGTCGGCGAGGTGCAGCGGGTGCTGACCGCGTACGTCTTCCGGGTCCTCGACGCGCTCGGCATCGCGTGGGGCCCGGCCCACTCGGAGATCATGCTCACCGACCGCGGGCCGGTGCTCATCGAGACCGCCTCCCGGATGCAGGGCACCATCCTGCCGGACAGCGTCCGCGCCGCCACCGGGCAGAACCACGTGACCCTGACCGTCGACTGCTACACCGACCCGGACCGGCTGCGCGCCCGGGCCGGCACGGCGTATCCGCTGCACCGGCACGTCCGGGTGGTCTCGCTGATCGCGCCGCACGACGGGCACCTGGCCGCCGGCGCCGCCGCCGAACTGGCGAACCTGCCCTCCACGCACGCCATCCTCGGCAGCATCGCGGCCGGCACCCCGGTGAAGCGGACCGTCGACCTGTTCACCTCGCCGGCGTCGCTGTACCTGATCGCCGACGAGGTGGCGGAGCTGACCCGCGACTACGCGCGGATCCGCGAACTCGAGAGGAGCGGGCTCTACGCCGACAGCTCGTACCACGGCAGCGGCGACGACCTCCGGTGACGCAGGTCGCGCAGCGCCCCGGGAACACCTACCTGGCGCCGCTGGCGATCAGCCAGCTGTTCACCGGCACGGCGTCCTGGTCGCTGCTGATCGGGATCCTCGGTTACGCCACCTACCAGCTGCGGGCCGAACCGTTGCAGGCCGGGCTGCTGGGGCTCGCCTGGGGACTGCCGGCCGTCTTCCTGGGTCCGCTCGCCGGCCGGCTCATCGACGGCCGCGGCCCCAAGCCGGTGGCGCTGGTGTCCGGGGCGTTCAGCATCGCGATCTCGCTGTGCCTGGCCCTGGCCCCCGGCTGGGAGCTGCTCCTGGCGCTGGTCCTGCTCGCCGGGGTGGGCCGGGCGTTCATGCAGCCGGCGATCGACGCCATGCCGACCTGGCTGGCCCGGCAGCCGGACGAGCGGGTCGCCAGCCTGTGGCTGGGCTTCGCGACGAACGTGCCCGTCGTGCTCGGACCGGTGGTCGCGGCCGGCACGCTCAGCGCCGGCGGGATGACGGCGATGTTCCTGGTGAACGCGAGCCTGCACGTGCTGTCGCTGCTGATCGTCGGCCCGCTGCCGGCGCGGACCCGGCCGGCCGGCGACGACGGTCCCGCCGGGGCGGCCGGGACCTGGTGGCTGCCGCGGTCACCGCGGACCCGGGCGATCCTGGTCATCTCGCTGCTGGTCTGGCTCTCCTACGGCTGCTACAGCGTGCTGGAGATCCTCTACGTCCGTGACGTGCTGGACTCGCCGGTGGAGACGTTCACCGTGCTCCAGATGATCTTCGGGACCGGGCTGCTGGTGACCAACCTGGTGCTGCTCCGGTTCCCGGACGCCCTGACCTCGTACCGGATCCTGCTCGCCTCGGTGGTCTTCATCGGCCTCGCGGAGATCGTCTACGTCGGCTCGTCGTCGGTCGTGGTATCGGCGATCGGCTCGCTGTGCTGGGGGCTCGGTGCGGCGGTCTTCGGACCCGCCTGCCGGGCCAGCCTGCTGGTGTCGGTGCCGCCCGACCAGCACGGCGCGATCATGGCGCTCTGGCGGTCCGTGCAGTCGGCCGGCAGCGTCGTCCCGCCGCTCCTGGTCGGGGTGGCCGGGCAGGCGCTCGGCACCCAGCTCACCATGATCGTCACCTCGGTGGTGGTGGTCCTCGCCGGCTCGGTCCCGGCTCTCTCCCGGGGAAGGCGTCCATGATCGACGAGATTCTCGACCGGTCCCGCCGCGCGGTACGACAGGGGCCGCCGGTCGGTGACGACGGCTATCGGCGGTACTGCCTGGCGTTCGCCGACGAGATCAAACAGGCCTGGCCGGCCGTGCTGGCGGCCAACGCCCAGGACGTCGCGGCCGCCGCCGGGCGCGGTCTCGCCGCGTCGCTGCTGGACCTGATCCGGCTGCGGCCCGGCGATCTGCCCTCGGTGATCGACTGCGCCGAGGCCGTGGCGGCGGAGGCGGCCGGCCTCGGCTCCACCACGGCCGAGGCGGGCGCCTGGGGGATCCGCCGCCGGTACCCGCGCCCGCTCGGCGTCATCCTGATGGTGCACGAGGCCCGGCCGCTGCTCACCGCCGAGGCCGCGCTGCTGCCGGTCGCCGCCGGCAACGCCGTCCTGGTGCACGGCGGTCCGGAGATCACCGGCACCGCCCGGGTGCTGGGCGAGGTGGCGCGCACCGCCCTCGCCGCGGCCGGGCTGCCCGCCGGCCTGGTCACCATGCTCGAGCCGGCCGACCGCGCCACCCTGCGGCACCTGCTGACCCGGGCGGACGCCGTGGACGCGGTACTGCCCCGGGAGAGCCGGGCGCTGATCGACTACTGCCGGTCCACCGCCCGGCCACCGGTGATCGCCAGCGGTCGCGGCTTCAACCACCTGTACGTGCACGGCAGCGCCGATCCGGTCCTGGCCGCCGCCATCGTGCTGGACAGCAAGGCGCCCAACCCGTCGATGTGCAACTCGCTGCAGGTGGTCCTGGCCGACCGGGCGATCGCGGCGGACCTGCTCGACGGCGTGCTGGCCACCGCCGACGCGAACCGGATGCCGATCACGGTGCGCGCCGATCCGGCTCTGGGCCGGCGCTCCGGCAGCGGCGGCTGGTGGCGGGTCGAGGAACTGACCGCATCCGACTTCGGCAGGGAGTTCCTGACCGCCACCGTCGGCTTCCAGCCGGTCGACGGGCTGGAGCAGGCGATCGAGCACATTCATCGGTACGGCTCGGCGCACACCGACGGGGTGGTCACCGGCGACGACACGGTCGCCCGCCGGTTCGTCGAGGCCGTCGACTCGGCGGCGGTCGTCGTCAACGGATCGCTGCGGATGCACGACGCGCCGACGCTGGGCTGGGGGCGCGAACTCACCCTCAGCTCCGGGCGCACGCACGTGCGCGGGCCGGTGACGATCGGCGCCCTGCTGACCCACAGCTGGGTCATCGAGGCAGGCGGGGGCCTGCGTGACGTACACCCGGCGGGGTCGTCCGCCGCCGCCGTGAGGAAGGAATAGCACCGTGCCCACCGGAACCGCCGATCGCGACACCGTCGCGGAGGCCGTCAAGAGGTTCGTCATCGCGGAGTCCCGGCTGTCGATCGGCACCGGTCAGGTCGGCGAGGACGAGCGGCTGACCGGGCCGCTGCTCAGCGTCACCTCGCTGGGCCTGCTCGGCATGCTGCTCCGGCTCGAGGACGACCTCGGGGTCACCCTGCCCGACGACCTGTTCGCCGGGCCGCCGCCCGGTACGGTGCGCGACCTCGTGGATCTCGTCCAGCGGGCCGCCCGATGAGCGACCCCGGTGCCGCGCTCGGCACCGTCCTCGCCGGCCTGCCCGCCGACCTGTTCGACTGCTTCCAGGTGAACCTGGCCCTGCTCGCCGATCTGCGGCACGGACCGGGCACCCACCTGCGGCTCGGCGCCGTCCTCGACTTCCGGCCCCGCCTCGACGGTGGCTGGTGGAGCGTCGAGCCGGTCCAGGACGCGCACCTGGAGCGCTCCGCCCGGCTCCTGGGACTCCAGGCCGGCCAGCGCTGGTCCGGCTGCCCGGCGGATCGGGTGCCGGAACTGCTCGGCCGCCGCGAGCCGCTCTACGTCGTCGCGGACGCGTACCACCTGCCGTGGCTGCCCTACGCCGGACACGAGCACATGCCGCACAGCTTCCTGGCCGGCGCCCACGACGGCGGGGTACGGGTGTGGGACGCCTACCGCAACGACACCCGGTACGGCCCGGCCGTCCCGGGCAGCTGGGACCTCACCGAGAAGGAGCTGGTCGCCGCGCTCGGCGACACCGCCGAGGTGATCGGCTTCACCGGGACGGCCCTGCCCGAGCCGCGCCCGGCCGTCACCCTCGACGACCCGGCCGCCTTCGTCGACGCCTACGCCGACGCGCCGGACCGTCCCGCCGCGTTCGCCCGGCTGACCCTGCAGACCTGGCTGCTCGCCCGCTCCCGCCGACTGCACGCCGCGTTCCGGGGCCTGGACCGGGCGGTTCCCGATCATCTGGCCGCGTGGCAGGGACTGGCGCAGCAGACGTACGTCGCCTGGCGGATGGTGCAGCGCGGCCGCCCGGCACCGCAGGCCCCGCTGCGGCGACTCGGTGAACTGCTGCGCCGCGACCGGACCGTCTTCGCGACCCGCGCGGCCGCCGGTGAGCCGTGGCGGCTCCCGGTCGCCGAGGCCGCGGCCTCCGTCCTCGGCCTCTCCGTGCCGGCCGTGCTCGGCGGCGCCCGATTCGACACCTCGGCGGCGTACGGCTCGCTGCGGATCGTCGAGATCATCGAGGAGATCGAGCGCTCGGTGGGCGTGGAACTGTCCGCCGACGACCTGGTGCCGGAGAACCTGCAGGACCTCGCCGGCCTCGGCCGCATCGTGGCCCGGGCCTGGGCGGGTCACGCATGACCCTGCTGCACGAGCTCTACGACGCGGCCGCCCGGCGGGCACCCGACGAGGTGGCCGTCACCGCCGGGACCGAGCGGATCACCTTCGCCGAGCTGGCCGCTCTGGGCCGGCGGATCGCGGCGGCCCTGTGCGACGCGGGTCTGCGCCGCGGCGACCGGCTGGTCGTCGTGGCACCGCCGTCGGTGGTCCTGCCCGCCGTGCTGTACGCCGCCGCCCGCACCGGCGTCGTCTTCGTGGTCCTGCACGAGCAGGTCCGCGGCGCCCCGCTGCGGCACGTGCTCGACGACTGCGAACCGGCGCTCGTGCTCAGCGACGACCCGGACGTGCGGGCCACGGCGGCCGCCGCCGGTACCGCCGCCGCCGACCTGAGCGGACTGCCCGGCCGGGCGCCGGCGGCCGGCCTGCCGCCGGGCGGTGAGCCGCTGACCGTCGACCCGGTGTGCCTGGTCTACACCTCCGGTTCCACAGCCCTGCCCAACGCGGTGGTCTGCACCCACGACCAGGTGCTGTTCGCCGTCGCGGCGATTCAGCGGGAGCTCGGCTACCGCCGTGGCGACGTGGTGTTCTGCCCGTCCCCGGCCTCCTTCGACTACGGGCTCTACCAGCTGTTCCTCGGCGCTCTCAGCGGCGCCCGGGTGCATCTGGCCGGGCTGGCCGCCACCGGACCCGGCCTGCTGGGCAGGCTGGCCGAGACCGGCGCGACGGTGCTGCCCGCTGTCCCGTCGACCGCCGAGACACTGGTCCGGCTGGTGTCCCGGGGTGGCCGGCCACCGGCGTTGCGACTGCTCACCACGACCGGCGCGGCGATGCCGGCCGACCTGCTGCGCGCCCTCCGGCAGTGCGTGCCGGGCCTGCGGATCCAGGTGATGTACGGCCTCACCGAATGCAAACGCGTGGCCATCATGCCGCCCGACGGCGACCTGGACCGGCCCGGATCGTGCGGCCGCCCGCTGGCCGGGACGGAGGTGTTCACCGTCGACGGCCGGGGCCGCCGGCAGCCCGCCGGCACCACCGGCGAACTGGTGGTCCGCGGTCCGCACGTGATGTCCGGCTACTGGCGCCGGCCGGAGCTGACCGCCGAGCGCTACCGGGTCGAGGAGGGCCGCGTCGTCCAGCTGCGCACCGGCGACCAGGGCCGGGTGGCGGCCGGCGGCTGGGTCTACGTCGACGGCCGCACCGACGACATCTACAAGGAACGCGGATACCGGGTGAGCGTCACCGAGGTGGAGGCGGCCGCCCGCCTGATCCCGCTGGTCAGCTCCGCCGCGGTGCTGCCGCCGCGCGACGGCCGCCGGTCGGTGCTGGTCGCGGTCACCGCCCTGGCCCCGGCCGAGGTGCTGCACCGGCTGCGCGAGCACCTGGAGGTCTTCAAGATCCCGCAGCGGTGCGCGGTGGTCGCCGGGCTGCCGCTCACCCGCAACGGCAAGGTGGACCGGGCCGCCCTCACCGCGCTGGTGGCCGGCGATGCTTGACGCGGCCCTGGCCAGGCAGGTCGCCGGCGTCGCCGGGACCCCGGCGTACGTGTACGACCTGGCCGCCGTCCGGGACAACCTCGCGGCCCTGCGCGCGGCCCTGCCGGCGGGCACCGACGCGTACTACTCGCTGAAGGCGAACCGTCATCCCCGGCTGCTGAGCGCGCTGTGCCGCGCGGGCAGCCGGGCCGAGGTCTGCTCACCGGGCGAGCTCGCCGCCGCGCTGGCCGCCGGCTGGGAGCCGGCCACCATCCTGTACGCCGGGCCCGGCAAACGCGACGTGGATCTGCGTACCGCCCTGGACGGCGGCGTGCGGTGGTTCTCCGTCGACTCGCCGTACGGCCTGGACCAGCTGGACCGATGCGCCGCGGCGGCCGGCGCGCCGGTGCGGTGCCTGCTGCGGATCAACGACGACGTGCCCGCCTCCCGGGCCGGCCTGACCATGACCGGGGTGCCGGGACCGTTCGGCGCTGACGCCCGCTGGGTGGCCACCGCCCCGGAGCTGTTCCGGCACCGGCCGCACGTCACCGTGGCCGGGCTGCACCTCTACATGGGCACCAACCTGCCCACCGTGGACGACCTGCTCGCCCAGTTCGCCCGCAGCCTGCGGACCGCCGCCGAGCTGCGCGAGGTGCTGCACGGTCAGGGCGTACGCCTGGAGGTGCTCGACCTCGGCGGTGGATTCGGCGCGCCGTTCGCCCGCCGGGGTGACCGCCTCGACCTGTCCGGGCTGCGCGAGCCGCTCACCGCCCTGCTGGACCGGGAGGCGCCCGGCTGGCGTACCGGCCGGCCGCGGATCGTCTTCGAGTCCGGCCGCTACCTGACCGGCACCGCGGGCACCCTGCTCACCAGGGTGCTGGACGCGAAGTGGTCGCACGGCGCCCATCACGTCGTCCTGGAGTCCGGCGTCAACCATCTGGGCGGGCTGTCCGGGTTGCGCCGGCTGCCGCCGCTGGTGCCGGCCCTGATCCCGGTGGACCGGGCGAGCCCGCCCGGCGACCCGGTGCCGACCACCGTGTGCGGACCGCTGTGCACGCCGCTGGACGTGTGGGCCCGGGCCGTCGAGCTGCCCCGGCTGCGGCCCGGTGACCTGCTGGCCGTACCCAATGTCGGCGCCTACGGCCTGGACGCGAGCCTGCTGACCTTCCTCGGTCATCCGGCACCGGCCGAGGTGGTCCTGGACACCACCGACCCGGCACCGGCCGGCTGGGACATCTCCCGGCAGGACCTGGTGCGTACCCCGATCGATCGAGGAGAGCTGTTGTGAGTCCGGACTTCGTCGCGATGCTGTCGCGGTTCCTCAAGTACGCCGAGCCGGGCCAGATCACCGCGGAGGCGTCGCTCAGCGATCTGGGTCTCGACTCGATGCAGTCCATCGAGCTGCTCTTCGCCATCGAGGACGACCTCGGGGTCAGCCTGCCGGACGAGGTGCTCACCGAGAGCACCTTCGCCACCGCCGGCAGTCTCTGGGCGGCGGTGTGCCACGCCGGCGGGGACCGCCCGTGACGGCCGTGGCGGCGCCGTCGCTCGACCTGTCCGCCCGGGTCGCCCGGGTCGCCGCGGTGGCCCTCGAGCACGCGCGGCGCACCGACGACGAGGCGGTCTTCCAGGTCGAGGCCCTGGCCGAGCTACGCGCCAGCGGGCTGCTGGGCCTGCTGGTGCCGGTCGCTCACGGCGGCCTGGGCGGCGGCCCGGCGGACCTGATCGACTGCGCGGAGTCGCTGGCCCGGGCCGACCTCTCGGTGGCGCTGATCTTCGCGATGCACTGCCAGCAGGTCGCGGTGCTGGCCCGGTACGGCGGCGAGGAGCTGCGCGACACCCTGCTGCCCCGCATCGCCGCGGGCGAGCGCTACCTCGCCTCGGTCACCACCGCCCCCGGCAGCGGCGGCCACCTGCTGTCCGCTGCCGCACCGCTGCGGGAGACCGGTGACGGCCTGCTCATCGAGCGGTTCGCGCCGATCGTCACCGGCGGCGCCCACGCCGACGGTTTCCTGCTCACGATGGGCAGCCCGGGCGGATCGGCGCCCGGACAGGTCTGCCTGGTCTACGCCGACCGCGCGCAACTGCTGATCACCGAGTCGGGGCAGTGGCAGCCGATGGGCATGCGGGCCAGCCACAGCGTGGCGCTGCGCCTGACCGGAACGGTCCCCGGGCACCAGCTGATCGGTGGCCCGCACGGATTCCGGGAGATCTCGCTGGCGCTCTTCTCGCCGCTGGCCCACCTGGGCTGGGCGGCCTGCTGGCTGGGCGCGGCCGCCGGTGCGCTGTCCCGGGTGGCCGCGCTGGTGCGCAGCCCGGCCGGCCGGCAACGGATCGACCACCGGTCCGAGCTGCTGCTGACCCGCCTGGCCCGGGCCCGGCACCGGATCGACGCGGTCCACGCCCTGCTACGGCACGCCCAGCACACCGTGGAACGGGGCGGCGACCTGTCCGCGGCGCCGGTGCAGATGCTGCTCAACGGTCTGAAGGTGACCGCGGCGGAATCCTGCCGGCAGGCGGTCGAGGAGCTGATCGACGCGGTCGGCCTGCGCCACGGCTACTTCAAGGACTCCGCCACCTACCTCGAACGGGTGCTGCGCGACCTGCGCTCGGCGGCGTTGAACTACCACAACGACCGGCTCGACCTGGCCGACGGGCGGCTCGTCCTGCTCGACCGGAGCGTGACCCATGTGGCCGGCTGAGCAGACCCTCGCGGATCCCGCACCGGTGGCCCGGGCCCTGGCCGGTGGCGGTCCGGTGTGGCCCGCCCTGGGCGCGGCCGGCCTGATCGCGCCGGTGTACGAGCCCGGCGGACGCCCGCACCCGGACCGGCTCGCCCGGCTGCTGGCCGCCGTCGACGAGCGGGCACCGTTCGGGGCGACGCTCGGCGTCTGCGTGCAGCTCGCCGCCGCGGTGCCGCTGCTGCGCGCCGCCGACCCGGACAATCCGCTGGTGGCCGCCACGACGGCCGGCCGGGCGGTGCTCGCGCTGGCGGCCACCGACAGCGGGCGCGGCTCGCAGCTGGACGAGCTGCGGACAACGGTCGAGACCGACGGTGACCACCTGACGCTGACCGGATCGAAGCGGTGGATCACCAACGCGCGGCTCGCGGACGCGTTCCTGGTGCTGGCCCGGCACGAGCCAGGACGGCACTTCACCGCGTTCAGCTTCGTGCTGGTGCCGGCCGGCGCGCCGGGGGTCACGGTGACCGCGGCCGATACCGACCTGTTCGACGGGGCCGGGCTCGGCGACGTGGCGTTCGACGGCGTCCGGCTCCCGGCGACCGCCCTGATCGGCGGGCGCGGCCGGGGGATGGCCCTGTTCGCCCGGCACATCGCCACCGAACGGCTGGCCGGCGGACTGTGGGCGGTCGCCCTGTGCCGGCGGGTGCTGGCCGACACCGTGCACGTCCTGCGCCGGCCCGGCGCTGGCGGCCGCGTCCTCTGGCAGGACCCGGGCGTCCGCCGGACCGTCGGTCACTGCCTGGCCCGGGTGCACGAGCTGCGGGCACTCTGCGCGACCGCCGGCCCACGGGTCGCCGGCCGCGCGGACCCGGCGGCCGCCGCCCTGGTCAAGACGGCCACCGCCGGCACCGTCGACCACGTGCTCGGGCACTGCGCGCGGCTGCACGGCGCGGACGGCTTCGCCGCCGGCGGGCTGCAGCGGCTGCGCGCCGAGGCGGCGGTGTTCGGCATCGGCGGCGGGGTCAGCGAGGTCGCCCAGGAGATCCTCGCCGGCCGGGCCGACGACCTGCTCCGCGAGCTCGCGTGGTGAGCGTGACCGAGGTCGGGGCCGGGGTGTGGGTGACGGCCGGGCCGTACCCGCCCGGCCCGGACCTGCCCCTCGACCGGGCGGCCGCATACGGCCTGGCGGGCGCCCGCGCCGCCGAGTTCCTGGCCGGCCGCCGCGCCCTGCGGGCGCTGCTGCGGGCGGTGCTGCCGGACGCTGCCGACACCCCGATCGTCAGCACCGGCCGGGGCCGGCCCACGCTGGCGGGCCGGCCCGCGACCGGGGTCAGCGTGTCGCACGACGCCGGCACGGTGGCCGTCGCCGCCGCGGTGAACCGCCGGGTCGGGGTGGACGTGCAGCATCCGCCGGACACCGTCGCGGCCGGTCTGTTGCGCCGCTGCCTGGGTCCGCGGGCCACCCTGCTGGCCGGGCTGCCGCCGGCCGACGCGGCGCGGGAGTTCGCCTGGGTGTGGACGGTGCAGGAGGCGTGCGTGAAGGCGGACGGCACCGGCCTGGCGGGACGGCCGTGGGCGGTCGAGGTGCCGCCGTACCCACGCGCCGGGCAGTGGCGCGGCTACCGCTGGCGCAGCCTGCGCGAGGTGTCCGACGTGCCGCTGGCTGTCGCGCACACCGAGGAGGAACGATGACGAGCTGGGCCGACCTCAGCTGTTACACCAGCAACCTGGCCGCCTACCTGGCGCCGGAACGGCCGCGGCTGCGAGCCGAGTTGGCCGGCGCGGTGCGGCTCGCGGTCCGGCCGGAGACCACCGCCGTCTCCCACCACCGGCGCATCGACGACGGCCGGCTGGCGTACCGCGGGGCGGACCACTGGCCGGACGCGGAGGCGGCCCTCGTCGCCGAGCAGGAGGCGTACGGCGCGGTCCTGGCGGTCGCGAACACCGCCCGGCTGCCCTGGTCGCCCGGGTACCGGACGGCCGCGGCGCCGCATTGGGTGCTGCTGACCGGCCGTCGCGGCGGCCGCTGGTCGGTGGCCGACCACTTCGCGGCGACGACCCCGCTGGGCGAGCACCCGCGGTACGCCGGGCAGGTGTCCGGCGCGGAGCTGGCAGCGCTGCTCGCTCCGGTGGGGACGGTGCCGGCCGAGGTGGCCAACCGGGACCGGTACGCACTCGGCGCCGCCGTCCCGGTGCCCCCGGCGTCGGCGTACCGATGGCTGACCCGGACCGGCGGCGCCGGCCTGCCGGCCGAGACCGGATGGCTCACCGGACCGGACGCGATCGCGCACCTCGCCGTGCTGGCCACCGAGCCGGCCCGGCTCGCCGCGCTGGTCGACGACCTGTGGGCGGCGAGCCGGCACCAGCTGTTCCGGTACCGGGTCCGGTCGGCCGACGGACTGACCGATCCGGCCGCCTCGGCCGCCGCCGAGGCGGCCTGGGCGGAGCTGCCGCGGGCGTTGCGGTTCGCCGTGCAGTCGGCGCGGCGCGGCCGGCCCCGCCCGGGTGTGGTGCGGGCGGCCTTCGACCGGATCGCCGCGGCGGAGGTGCCCGCGTGACCACCCTGTACGACTGGTTCGCCGCGTCCGCCGGTCGCCATCCGGACCGGACCGCGCTGGACTTCGGGCCGGTGCGGATCAGCTACGCCGACCTCGACGACCTGGCCGGGCGCATCGCGGCGGCGATCGTGCGCCGGCTCGGCGAACCGCCGCGGCGGCTGGGGCTGCTGGCCGCGCGCAGCGCCGGGGCGTACGCCGGATACCTGGCCGGATACCGGCTGGGCGCCACCGTCGTACCCCTGAATCCGGCCTATCCGCCCGCCCGGACCACCGCCATCGCGGCCGCTGCCGGAGTCGACGTGCTGCTCACCGATGCCGGCGGCGCCGTCGGCGCGGTCCCGGCGCTGTCCGTCGGCGATCACGCGCTGGCCGCCCTGCCGCCGGCCGGGGCGCTGCCCCCGGTCCCGGCCGACACCGGCCGGCCCGCGTACCTGATGTTCACCTCGGGATCGACCGGCACGCCGAAGGGTGTGCCGGTGACGCACGCCAACGTGCTCGCCTATCTGCGGGCGGTGGCCGGCCGCGCCGGCCTGACCGCCGACGCCCGGGTGTCGCAGATGTTCGACCTCACCTTCGACCCGTCGGTCTTCGACCTGTTCGCCACCTGGGGTGCCGGGGCGACGGTGGTGGTACCCGGACCGGGCGACCTGCTGGCCGCCGTGCGATACGTCCGGGACCGGGAGGTCACCCACTGGAGTTCGGTGCCCTCGGTGGTCGCCATCGCCCGGCGGCTGCGCCAGCTGGCCCCGGGCCGGATGCCGTCGCTGCGGTGGAGCATGTTCTGCGGCGAGCCGCTGCCCACCGAGGCCGCGGCCGCCTGGCGGGCCGCGGCACCCGGCAGCGTCGTGGAGAACATGTACGGCCCGACCGAACTCACCGTCACCTGTACCGGCTACCGGCTGCCGGTGTCGCCGGCCGACTGGCCGCGCACGTCGAACGGCACGGTGCCGATCGGCGAGCCGTATCCGGGTGCCGACTGGCTGCTGCTCGGCGACGACCTGCGTCCCGCCGCCGAGGGGGAGCTGTGCGTCCGCGGCCCGCAGCGGTTCCCCGGCTATCTCGATCCCGCCGACGACGACGGCCGGTTCGTCGCCGAGGCCGGCGGCCGCTACCTGATCCATCGCGGTACGCCGACCGCCGCCCACTGGTACCGCACCGGTGACCGGGTACGCCGCGAGGACGGCCGGCTGGTCCACCTGGGACGGGTGGACCACCAGGTCAAGGTCTCCGGCTACCGGGTCGAGCTGGGCGAGATCGAGGCGGTCGCCCGGCGCTGCCCCGGTGTGCTGCAGGCGGTCGCGCTGGCCCTGCCCGCGCCGGCCGGTGGCGTCGACCTGCACGTCGCCTACGAGGGCGCGGCCGATCAGGCGGCGGTCCTGGCCGAGCTGCGGTCCCGCCTGCCCGCCTTCATGGTGCCCCGGCACCTGCGGCACCACGAGTCGCTGCCGCTCACCCCCAACGGCAAGGTCGACCGGATCCGGCTCGGCCGCGCCCCGCAACCGGTGGAGGACCGATGAACTCTCCCGTCGTGGTCGTCGACCCGTTCTCGTCCGGCACCGAGGTGGCGCCGGCGTTCGCCGCCCACGGGGTGCCGGCCGTCGCGGTGCTCTCGGCACCCGGCCTGTCCGCCCAGCCCTGGCGGCCCGGCGACTTCGCCGAGGTGCTCGAGCACTCCCCGGCGGCGGTGCACCGGCTGCGCGAGCTGCGGCCGCGCTGCGTGCTGCCCGGCACCGAGAGCGGCGTCGCCCTGGCCGAGGAGCTCACCCGGCTGTTGACACCCCGGTTCGCGAACGAGCCGTCGCTCGCCGTGGCCCGCCGCAACAAGGGCGCCATGCAGGCGGCGCTGGCCGGTGCCGGCCTGCCGGCGATCCGCGGCGTCTGCACCGGCGACCCGGCGGTGGTCAGCCGATGGCTGGCCGGCAACGGACTGGACCGCGGCGACCTGATCGTCAAGCCCGCCGAGTCGGCCGGCACCGACGGCGTGACCCTGGTACCGGCCGGCACGCCCTGGCGGCCGGCGTTCGACCGCCTGGCGGGTGCGACCAACCGGCTCGGCCGGGTCAACGACGACGTCGTGGTCCAGGAGCTGCTGACCGGTACCGAGTACGCCGTCGACACCGTCACCGTCGACGGCCGGCACGTGCTGTGCGGGATCGGCAGGTACACCAAGCGCACCCTCGGCGGCAGCGCCGCGGTGTACGACTGCACCGACTTCATCCCGATGGACCCGGCCGTGCACGGGCCGATGGTCGCCTACACGTACGCGGCGCTGGACGCGCTCGGGGTGCGATGGGGTGCCGCCCACTCCGAGGTGATGATGACCGCCGGCGGGCCGCGCCTGATCGAGACCGGCATGCGGGCCCACGGCGGCGGTCATCCGGAGTACTCCCGGCTGGGCACCGGCAGCGGCCAGCTGGAGCGGCTCGCCGAGGCGTTCGCCGGCCCGGGACCGGTCACCGGCGACTATGTCCAGCACACCCGGGTACGGTCGGTCTTCCTGGCCGCGCCGCGCCGCGGCGTGCTGCGCGACCGGGAGTCGTTCACCGCCCTCCGCGGGCTGCGCAGCCACTACACCACCCGGATCGGGTACGCCGACGGCGACGTCGTGCCCCGCACCCGTGACCTGTACACGATCTTCGGCCTGGTGGTGCTCGCCCACCCCGACCCGGACGTGATCGAGGCCGACTACCGGCGGGTGCGGGAGGCCGAATCCGCGCTGCGCCTCATCGATGCCGACCCGCCGCACGAGGAGAAACCTTGACCACCATGGAACCCGGCATCCGCGACGTCGTGGGCATCGGCTTCGGGCCGTCCGGGCTGGCGCTCGCCATCGCCCTGCGGGAGCTCGGCAAGAGCGCGCCGGAGCACGCCGTCAGCGCGGCGTTCGTGGAACGGCAGGCCCGTTTCGGCTGGCACCGCGACATGCTGCTGCCCTCGGCCAAGATGCAGGTGTCGTTCCTCAAGGACCTGGTCACGTTCCGGAACCCGATGTCGCCGCACAGCTTCGTGGCGTACCTGCACGCGGCTGGCCGCCTGGCGCAGTTCGTGAACAACGACGACGTCCTGCCCACCCGCCGGGAGTTCCACAGCTATCTGGAGTGGGCCGCGGCCGGGTACGCCGGCAGTGTCGACTACGGCGTGGCGGCGACCGGCATCCGGCTGCCCGGCGGTGACCCGCGCGCCGGTCACCTGGAGATCGACGTGACCGACGGCGCCGGTAGCCGGCAGCTCCGGGCCGCCAACGTGGTGATCTCCACGGGCCTGGTGCCGGCCATGCCGGCCGGCATCGCGGCCGGCGATCGGGTCTGGCACAGCTCCACGTTCCTCAGCCGCTTCACCGCCGCCGACCCGGCCACGCTGCGCCGGATCGCGGTGCTCGGCGCCGGCCAGAGTGCCGCCGAGATCGTCCGGTTCCTCCGCACGGCACTGCCCGCCGCGACGGTGTACGCGATCCTCCCGTCCTACGGCTACGCGGTCGCCGACAGCACGCCCTTCGCCAACCAGGTCTTCGACCCGGGGGCGGTGGACGACTACCACGGGGCCGGTCCGGGTGGCCGGGACGCGTTCTGGCGGTACCACCGCAACACCAACTACGCCGTCGTCGACGACGAGGTGCTCCGCGACCTGCACCGGATGGCGTACGAGGACGAGGTGACCGGCGACCGGCGGCTGACCCTGCTGCGGCTGTCGCGGGTGCACGCCATCCGGCGCACGGCCGGGGGAGTCCGGCTGCGGCTGAGCTCCCAGCTCGACGCGGAGCACACGGAGCTGGACGCGGATCTGGCGATCTGCGCGACCGGGTACCGGCCCATGCAGCCGACCGGCCTGCTCGGCGACCTCGAGGGTCACCTGCGGCGCGACGAGGCCGGCCGCTACCTGGTCACCCGGGACCATCGGCTGGTCACCGGCGACGAGGTGCCGTGGGCCGTCTACCTGCAGGGCGGCACCGAACACACCCACGGCCTGTCGGCGTCGCTGCTGTCCAACGTGGCGGTCCGGGCCGGCGAGATCGCCGGCTCCATCCTCGGCCGGGTCCGGGTTCCCGCGTTCTGACGGCGAGGACCGGGGTCGCGCCGCGACGCTCCGGCGGCGCGCGGCGGGGTCAGTCGCGCGGGCCGGAGCCGTAGATCAGGCGCAGGAGCGCGTCGGTCAGGGTGTCTAGCAGCTCCTCCTCGTCGAAGGCGTCCGGATCGGCGTAGACCTCGGCGAACATCGCGCTGCGCAGGCTGACGGCCATCTTGGCGAGCAGGTCGGGCGGCCCGCCGACGGTCAGCCCGGCCCGGGCGTCGCGCTCGATGCGCCGGCTGAACAGGGTGCAGCCCTGGCCGACCAGGCGGTCGCGGATCTGCATCACGTCGGGGCCCGGGTCGGGGGCCAGGAACGCCTCGCGCAGCCACCGCCCGTCCACCTTCCACCGGGCCAGCCCCGCCGCCAGGCCGCGGCGCAGGCTGTCCCGGTCGTGCCCCGCGGAGCCGAGCCACTCGGCCATCTCCGAGTCCGCCTCGGCGATGCCCTGGTCGACGACGGCGGCGAGCAGCGCCTGCTTGGACTCGAAGTAGAAGTAGAACCCGGACCGGGTGATGCCGGCCGCCCCGGCCAGCTCGTCGATGGTCACCTGGCCGATCGGCTTGTCCCGGAAGACGGCCCGCGCGGCGTCGAGCAGGGCCTGCTCACGCTGGTCGCCCTTGGTGGGGGCACGGCGGCTCTTGATGGCTGACACGGTGCCGACTCTACAACCCATCAAATGTAATTGACGACGCATCTTTAGTTTTTGACACGGCGTTGAAAACTCTCGTCGGTCGGTCTACGTTCAGCGCATGTCCTTCAGAACGCGTCTGGCGCTGCCCGTCGCCTGCTATGTCGTGCTGCTCGTCTCCGCGCTGCAGACCCTGGTCGTCCCGGTCGTCGCCAACATCCGCGCCGACCTGGACGTCTCGACCAGCGCGGCCAGCTGGGTGGTCACCGCCAACCTGCTCGCCGCCGCGGTGCTCACCCCGATGCTCGGCCGGCTCGGCGACCTGTACGGTCGCCGCCCGGTGATGCTCGGCGTGCTGGCCGTGGTGCTGCTCGGCTCGGTGCTCGCCGCCACCACCTCCAGCCTTCCGCTGCTGCTCGTCGGCCGGGTCGCCCAGGCGGCCAGCTTCGGCCTGTTCCCGCTCTCCATCGGCGTGCTCCGGGAGGAGTTGCCGCCGCACCGCCTGACCGGCGCGATGGCCCTGGTCAGTGGCATGCTCTCGGTCGGCGCCGGGTTCGGCCTGGTGGTCACCGGCCTGCTGATGCGCCACGGCGGCGACTACCACCAGCTGTTCTGGCTGTCCACCACGCTGACCGCCGTCGGCCTGGCCGGGGTGTGGCTGCTGCCGGCTCGCCGGGGAGCCGCCACCGGCACCCTCGACGGGGCGGGCGCCGCGCTGCTCGGGCTCGGGCTGGTGCTGCTGATCCTGCCGCTGGAGGAGGGCAACGACTGGGGCTGGGCCTCGGCCCGGGTGCTCGGCTCGCTGGCCGCCGCGGCCGTCGTGCTGACCGTGTTCGTGCTGTTCGAGCGGCGGGTCACGCACCCGCTGGTCAGCACCCGGATGCTCAGCCACCGCCCGATCGTGGTGGCCAACGCGGCCGGCCTGTTCCTCGGCTTCGCGATGTTCGCCGTCTTCCTCGCCGTCTCCGCGCTGGTGCAGACGCCGCACGCGCTGGCCGGCTACGGCTTCGGCGCCTCGGTGCTCGCCGCCAGCCTGGTCTACCTGCTGCCCGGCACGGCCGGCGGGGTGATCACCGCGCCGCTCGGCGGCCGCCTGGTCGCCCGGTTCGGTGCCAAGACGACGCTGGTCATCGCGGCGCTGCTGGCCGGCGCCGGGTTCGTGCTGCTCGCGGTGCTGCACGCGGCCACCTGGCAGGTCATCGTCGGTGCGCTGGTGGTCAACACGGCTGTCACGTTCGGGTACGCCGCCCTGCCCGCCCTGCTGATCGCCCACGTCGAGCCCGCTGAGACCGGCATCGCGAACAGCGTCAACTCGATCGCCCGCTCGGTCGGCATGTCGCTGGGCACCGCGTTCGTGGTCACCATGCTGACCCGCAACCCGATCCCCGGGCCGCTGCCGCTGCCCCGCGAGGCGCAGTTCGTGACGATCTTCGTGATCGGCGCCGTGCTGGCCGCGCTCGCCGCCGTCACCGTCGCCTGGCTGCTGCCCCGCACCCGGCAGCCGAAGCTCACCGCGGCCGAGGTGGAGGCCGACGAGGTGCTCGGTGCCGCCGGGCTCGAGCTGCCGGTCCCGCGCTGAGCCGAGCCGCGGCGGCCAGGCGTCCGGGTCGAGGCGCCGCGCCGGGCCGCCGGGCGGGCCGGGGCGGCGTACCTGACCACGGCGCCGCTGTTCACCGGCGCCCCGACCGGGCTGCCGGCCGACGACGGCGACCACCCGAACGCGGCCGATCATCCGGCCGTCGCCCACATGCTGTACGGCGTCGCCGGCGCCGGTCAGTACCCTTCGCCGCATGGATGACACCAGTGAGACGCGGCGCGTCGCGACCGACTACGTGGACAGTCTGGAGCGGCGTGACTGGGAGCGGTTCGCGACATTGCTGGCCGAGGACGTGGTCTACGAGATGCCGCAGACCCGCGAGCGGATCCGGGGCCGGGCCGGGTACCTGCGGTTCAACGTGGAGTACCCGGGGGACTGGCACCTGACGACGCGCCGGGTGGTCGCCGACGGCAGGTTCGCCGCGCTGTGGCTGGACGTCCGGGTCGGCGCGGAGACGATGGACGCCTGCGTCTGGCTCGACCTGGACGAGCACGGTCTGGTGCGGCGGATCACCGACTTCTGGCCGGAGGCCTACGAGCCGCCGGCGGGCCGGGAGCATCTGGTCGAGCGCTGGTGACCCTCACTCACCCGAGCAGACCTCGAAGCCGGAGGCGAAGTCCTTGGTCCCGGTACGGATCTCCACCACGTTCCCCGCCTCGTCGAGGCCGAAGCCGAGCCAGCCCTGTGCGGCGCTGCCGTACACCAGGTAGCGACCGGACTCGTTCGTGCCCTGCTCGGCCGGGTCGGCGTAGGCGTCGCGGAGCTGCTCGTCCGAGGAGCCGACCGCCACCCCGCGGTCGGTGCGGGCGGCCGACGGCGGGTCGATGCCCAGCACCCGTCCCCGGTCGTCGAGGGTCACCTGCAGTTCACCGTACGGGTTGCGCCCGGCGGCTCGCGCGTCGGCGAGGAACGCGCATCCCGGTGCGTCGCCGTACTGCTCGAGCGGCACCGGGGTGGCGGCGAGCAACTCCGCCCGGGTCATCCCGGCCCGCAGCGGGCCGTACCCGCCGAATCCGATGGTCAGCTGAGCCGACGGCGCCGGTCCCGGGGGTGTCCCGGCCGAGCCGCAGCCGGCGGCCACGCAGATCACCGCCAGCCCGGCGGCAGCCAGCAGTGCCCTCATCACGCTGCTCCGTTCATCCGTGCCCGTTGCGGCGGGCCTCCTCGACGCGGCTCTGCACGCTGATCCGGATCGCCGCCTCGTTGCGCCGGTGAAAGACCCGGTCCAGCCAGTCCGGCACGAACGCGTTGGTCAGCCGGAACTGAAGGATCTTGTCCTGGAGGGCCCGCAGGTCCGCCTCGGACGGTGTCGCGGTGCCGCGCATGCCGTTCGCCCACAGGTCGGTGACCTTGCGTTCGGTGGACTCCTTGGACCGCGCGTTCTCGAAGTTGGCCCGGATCTGCTCGGCGATCTCCTTGACCGGCGAGAGAGCCGGCGCGATCACGGCGGTGATCAGGCCACCCCAGCCGAGGCCGGCGAGCAGCCCGCAGCCGATGGCGACGCCGGCCGCCAGCAGGCCCAGCGCGCTGAGGATCCACGCCCAGTAGCGGTGCATCGTGGCACCCCAGCCCAGGTTGGTGGCCTGGCAGATGAGCACGTCGTACGGCCGGTGCGTGCCTAGGGTGTCGTCGTACCAGTCGGCGTCCCGGTCGCCGCGATACCTCGAGGCGGCCTTGGCGATGCGGTTCGCCGGCGGCCGGTCCACCAGGAGTCCGTTCCAGCCGAGGCCGAAGACCCGGGTGTCGAACTCCTCCTGGACGGCGGCGGCCATCGTGCGCAGTCGTTTCTCCACGCTCCCGGTCACGAAGGAGACGGCCAGCAGGGCGATGCCGCCGCCGACGCCGACCACCGCGCGCAATCCCGGATAACGGACCGCTACCACGCCGGCGGCGATCGACAGCGCGATGACCACGCACAGCCGGGTCCCGGAGAAGATCTTGGTGTCCGAGTAGATCCGGGCCTGGGCGGCGACCAGCCGGCGGGCGTCGACGGTGTTCTGCGCCTCGAAGATGCGCGGCTGGGTGGTGCCGGTGGTGCTCATCCGGCCGGCCGCCACGTCACCGGTGCTGCTCGCACGGGTCTCCCTCCTGATCAGCAGACATGCTGGTAGGGCAGGTCGGGGCCGACGAACTGGGCCCACTCCGCCTCGGTCAGGTCCCGGCCGATGGCCGCGCAGGCGTTGGCCCGCCGGACTCCGGGCGCCATCGACCAGATGGCGATCTGCGCCGAGTTGAACTCGACGCTGGCGAACATCTCACCGGTGCGGTCGGCGGCCAGGTCGATCGTCGCCCCGGAGCGCCCCCACCCATGCGCGGAAACGTTCGCCCCGGTCCCCGTGTCGAAGACGCGGGAGCCACCGGAGCTGCCGACGACCACCTCCCGGCGCTGGGGAACCTCGGCGACCGCTGTCACATAGTTCATCTGTGGCGCGAGATCGGTGCGGATCTCGGTGAGGTCGGGTCGCAGGAAGACGACGGTCCCGGCACCGTAGGCGGCCACGATCCGTCCGTCGTGCAGCACGGTCAGATGCGCCAGCCCGGACGGGCCGCTGAGCACGCGCCGGTCGACGAGACGCAGCGACGACGCCTCCACGGTGAACACGGCGGGGGAGCCCTTGTCAGTGCGGCCGGACATCCCGGCCACGGTCCGGCCGTCCGCGGACGCGGCCAGGTCGAGGATCGGGTCGGTGTACCGGGCCTCGGCCCGCATGGTCCAGGAGCCGTTGCCGAAGCCGAAGACGCGCAGTGCTCCGTTGCCGTAGCCGACGTACAGCCGGTCGCCGACGAACTGCGCGACGATCGGGATGTCGCCGGCCGGCGTGGGCACGAACACCTCCTGCCGCGCGTGCAGGTTCCACACCGTCAGGCGCCTGAGGTGCGTGTCGTCGTCCAGGAACACCGCGGCGCCCCAGAGTCCGGTGCTGTCGCCGGCGAGCTGTTGAGGGACGCTGTGCTCGGGGCCGGGCAGGGTGAGCTGCCCGTTCAGGAACGGCTTGCTGGTCACCGAGCGCAGCAGGTAGACGCCGGTGTACGTGCGGACCAGCAGATCCGGGCCGGCCCAGCGGGCGCCGATCGCCCGGACGTCGTCAAGGGTGCGCATGGTCAGGAACGAGTCGAGGCCGTACGAGTGCAGCTCGGCCAGTCCGTCGTGGATCCAGACCAGCAGCCGCCCACCGGCCCACAGGTTGCCGCTCGCGCCGGCGTTGTAGCTCACGGTGCCGTCGTCGAGCGCCCACATGACGGCGTGCCCGGTCCGTTTGCCGGTCGAGGCCACCCGCCAGCCCCGGTACGAGTCGCTCACCCGGACGGTCTCGTACGGCCCGTCCTCGGCGATCGTCGAGCGGATGCCGTGCGCGCCGACGGTGACGAGCTTGGCGCCGATGGTGCCGGCCGCTACTCGCGTCTTGTCGACGACGCCGGAGCCGCGCAGGGTGACGCCGGCCGGCGCCCGCAGCACCGTCGTGCTCGCACAGCGGCGGGGGAAGGCGACGGTGACGACCCGGTCGGCGAGCGTCATCAGCAGGCCGGCGCCGGTCGCCTCGATCGACTGGACGTCCTCGCCGGCCGCGCACGTGATGAGGGTGTGCCGGGCGTCGAGGGAGTATCGCCGTACGCCGTGCCGCCCCGCCGCGTACAGGTAGCTCGCATCGCCGTCGAAGGCCAGCGCGGTGACCGCGCGTGAGCCGAACAGGCCGTCCTGGTCGGTGCCGGGCACGGTCAGCGGCGGGTCTTCGCGCCAGCCCTCCCGGGTCCGTTCCACCAGCAGGATCCGGCGATCGGAGAGCCCGATCGCGGCGATGCCGTCGTCGGTGACGGCGGCCGCGGTGGCGAACACCTGGCCGGGCGCGAACGTCATGCCCGGCGGCAGGTTCTTCGACCAGACGACCTCCCGGGTGCCTGTGTCGATCAGCCGGATCGTGCCGGCATCCCCGGTGAGCACGGCGAGCCTCCCGGACCCGGACAGGGTCGCGTCCCGGAAGGCGCCGGTGTCCGGACGGTAGATCTTGACGAGACTCCCGCGGTCCTGGCTCAGCCGGTCGAAGACGGAGGGGTGCCCGCCCGCCCGTGCCGCGATGTCGTCGCTGGCCATGGCCAGAAGCAGATCCTGGCCGTCGGTGCCGGGGCTGCTGCGGGCCGCGGCGGCGACCTTGTCGGCCAGCGCGGTGAGCCGGGTGTTCTCGGCGTCACGCGTGGCGCGCAGGTAGCCGTACCCGGTGAGGCCGGCGGCCAGCAGCACCGCTGTGGCCACCACGGCGAGCGTGCGGACCAAAGCCTTCCGGTCGCGGCGGCGCCCCCGGCGCAGCGCCTGCCGGACCGTCGCCACCGGCACGATGTCGGCCTGGTGCGGCACGTCGCCGAGTTTGCCGACGTCCTCGGCCGGGACGAGCGTCGCGAAGTGCGGATCGGCGTGCCGCAGCTTCTCCCGATAGCCGTCGACGCCGCGGACCAGCGCGCCGTCGACCCGGCCGATGGCGGTCGTCCGCGGTTGCAGGCGCTGCCACCGCAGCAGCTGCCGCAGCCGTTGCCGGCGGCGCACCAGCTCCGCCAGGACCAGCGTGAACGCCAGGCCGAGCGACCTGTCCGCCAGCCGCGGGACCGGTCCGTAGCGGCTCTCCACCGCCCAGGTGACGCCCGCGTCGAGCCGGTGCGCACGAGTCTGTGTCCAGGCGGCCTCCATCGCGTCCTGAAAATCCTGGTCCACGGTGCCGAGCGCCATCCGGGCCGGGTCGGGGACGAGCCGGTGGGGCAGCTCCGGGCGCAGCGCCACGCTGAGGGTCGCGGCCAGGCCCTGGCTCCCGGTCTTGAGCAGCACCGCGACCGCTGCCGTGTCGCCGGGCGGCGGCAGATGGCCGGACAGGTCGAGGATCATCGCGGTGACCAGGTGCGCGGCCGGCCCGGTCCGGGAGCCCAGCAGCGCGCGCAGGTCCTCCGGCACCGAGCGCGGCAGGGCCGGCACCGTCGCGTCGTTGGTGCGGGCGGTGGGGAACGCCCGCTGCGCCCAGCGCCCGGCCGCGTCCGGGTACTGCTCGTCGTCCGGGTGCAGGACCGCCAGCCCGGCCGCCGCCTGAGTGCGGATCGCGCTGATCAGCGCCGGTTCACCGGCCCGGAACGGCGGGCCGAGGCCGTCCGCGCCCGGCCCGTGCGTGGGCGCGGTCTCGGCCAGGAACTCGTGCAGCGGTGCGGTGTCCCGGTAGAGGGCGAGAAGCCGCTCGGTGTCGCCCTGCTCGACCAGCTGCCTGACGAACCGGCGCAGCTCCTGGTCGGGGCCGACGATCCAGCGACGCCATTCCTCCGCCGCGCGGATGTCCTCCGGTCCGGTGAGCCGGATCCGGGCGGCCGGGCGGGCGCCGACCTCGGTCACGGCATCTCGCCGAGTGCTGTCGCGACGGTCGTGGCCAGCGGGCTGCCCGGCGGCAGCGTGGCCGCGGCCCGCGCCCAGGCGTCCCGGCCCGGGCGATCGCTCATGTACCGGAACGGCAGCAGCGACGGCAGCACCTCCGCCGGGGTGAGCGCGGCCGCCTCGGCGAGCATCAGCGCGGGCTCGCTGACCGAGACCTGGTGACCACCGGTGATCTCGCGCAGTTCGAGCCGGCCGGCGAACCCGGCCAGCCGCCGGGTGACCGGGACGTGGAAGCGCCGGTTGTCACCGGGCCGGCTCAGATCGACCGGGAGGAAGACCGGCTCGGACAGCTCGGTGTCCGCCTCCACCAGGATCGTCAGGGTGCGGTAGTCCTCGTCGAGCCGGAGGGTGACGGTGAACGGCGGCACCCGCAGGGTCTCGAGCGACGCGCCGCCGGCCCGGTCGGTGGCCGCGACCGCCGGTGCCTCGCTGGACAGGCGTACCCGATCCAGCGGACCCGGCTGGTCCTCGGTCAGCAGCGCTGCCACGCGCCGGCCCCAGAAGCGATGAATCTCCTCCCGCCGGGCCAGCTCCCCGGCCAGCTCGGCCAGGCCGGTCCTGGTCGTCGCGGGGATCCGCGGCGCGTTCACGCGCTGGATCCGGCGCAGGAATCCGGCGGCGCCCAGCCGCGTCATCACCGGGTCGCCCCGGCGCACACCTTCGCCGAGCTGTTCCAGCGCGGCGGTGAACCGCGCGCCGACCGGGTTGAACCAGTGGCGCAGCCGGATCGCCGGCGCGGGCTCACCCTCGCGAAGCGCTCGCACCAGCTGAAGGACGAACTCGTCGAGCAGATCGGCCCAGGGCAACAGCCAGTAGACGTCGGGATCCGGGGTGCCCTCGCTGTCCAGCCGATCGACAAGCGCGTGCCGTACGGTGATGGACTCGGTGCTCAGCACCGCGTGCTGACGACTGGTGAACCGGTCAGGCGGCCAGGCCTCCTCGATCTCCCGGATCACCGTCAGAGCGCGGTGGCTCACCAGGATCGGCCGGCCGGTGTCGTCCAGCTCGATCACCGCCTGTGGCGGGGCCGCGCGGGTCAGGCCCAGCATCAAGGTCGGGGCGCCGGCCGCCGGGAAGCCGGCGCGCTGCCAGCCGTCGTGGAATCTGGCCAACCGGCGGGCATCCTCCCGGTCGGCGCCGTCGTTGATCGGCCCGAGTCCGCCGCCGTCCTCGACGGCCGTCGCGACCCAGTCGCTGAGCGGCCGGTGGCCGCTAGGCATCGAGTGCCTCCAGCAACAGGTCCCGCAGTCCGAGGTCGTCGCCGGCGAGCCGGATGACGGCGTCCCAGATCTGGCCGGAGCCGGCGCCGGTGAGGTGCCGGTCGGATCGGCGCCTGATCTCGCGCAGGGTCGCCGGGTCCACCGCCACCTGCCGTCCCACCCGGCACTGGGTGGCGGGCAGGAGAGGCCAGCGGATCAGCATCCGGACCGCGCGGAGCAGCACGTCCGCCCGGTCCGCGGGATCCTTCGGGCCGTCCACGGCGGCCAGCACGGGCTGGTCACCGCCGAGCAGGTCGGCGAGCCCGGCTCCGGTCGGATCCACTATCGTCCGGGTGCGACGGTCATAGAACAGACAGTTCACGGTCAGGTCGCGCCGAGTGACGTCCGCGCGCAGATCGCTGCCGGAGGCCGGAAACCGGAACCCGTCCTGGTGCAACGGCCGGTAGTCGATCATCGGTGGATCGCCGAGCCGGCCTCTGCGGATCGAGACGACTCCGGCGACGACCTTCGTCCGCAGATCACCCTTGCCGGCGCCCAGGCACGCCTGATCCGCTTGCTCGGCGAAATAGCCGACCGGCGTCGTCCCGGCCAGGTCGATGTCGTTCACCAGATCGTCGGCCGTGCCGAGCAGCAGGTCCCGGACGGCGCCACCGACCAGCCACACGTCGGTGCGGTCGGGCTGCCGCCGGGTGGGAAGCAGCGCTTCGGTGATGCCTGCCCAACCCCGGTCCGGGTCGCGCATCATCCGATCGACAGCGTCCGGGAAGCCCGGCGTGACGTCGGCTGCCGGCTTGACCCACTCGGCGCGGACCCGGCAGCCCTCGCCCGGCAGCGCCCCGGTCACTGCGGACACCGGCCGCCAGGGTGGCCGGTCACCGTCCGCGTCGGACGCGAAGAGCACGTGGTCGTCGTCGCGGGAGACGATCCCGCCGCTGGGCTGAAAGGTGAAACCCTTGATCGGGACGTCGTCGATCAGGTCACCGGCGAGCAGCGGCCCGTCGGCATCGGACGGCGGTGTGTCCACGTGCGGGTCCCTTCGGCCGGCTCGATGTCGAGTGAGGAGATCCTGCCGCACCGGCACGATCAACTAATTCCGGTGAACGGTCCTAATAGCTACCTGATCGGACCATGCCGCCGTGATCGGCCGTTCCCGCGCTGCCACCGCGACCCGGCCGGCCCCTCACGCCGGCGCGCCGGGCAGCAGGCCGGCGGCCGCCGCCGCGGCCTGCGCCTCCAGCAGCAGCAGACGCTCCGGCCGGCCGAGCCGGCGGGCCAGCGCGGCGACGTCCTCGAACTCCGGCATCACCTGCACTATCGTGCCGGCGTGCGAGCCGACCTTGACACTGACCTGGCCGCCGGCGACGGCCACCGGGACGAAGCAGCGGTCGAGGGGTGTCTTGCGCCGGGGTGACTCGCGAACGCCCAGCGTGCTGGTGTGCTCGAAGATGAACGTGCGCAGCGCCGGCGCGCGGTCCGGGGCGCAGAGCACGCCGAGGGTGTGCGCCGGGCGGCCCTTCTTCATCAGGATCGGGACCAGCCAGGCGTCGTCGGCGCCGTTGTCCAGCAGCCCGGCCAGCACGCCCGGCCACAGGCGCGGGTCCAGGTCGTCGACGTTGGCCTCCAGCAGCAGGGCGTCGTGCGGGGCGGCGGTCTCGTCGGTGCCGATCAGCACGCGTACGACGTTCGCGCGGTCCGGGCGGTCGCGCCCACCGGCGCCGACGCCGGCCGCGGTGAGTGTGGTCGCCGGCAGGTCCTCGCAGCTGGTGGCCAGGGTCCGCAGCAGGGCCATCCCGGTCGGGGTGGCCAGCTCGCCCGGGCCGCCGGCGAGCACCCGCCAGCCGAGGGCGAGTTCGGTGACGGCCGGGACCGGGACCGGGAGCAGGCCGTGCGCGCCGCGGACGTGACCCGAACCCACCGCCACCGGGCTCGCCGAGATCGAGGTGACGCCCAGGTCGTGCAGCGCGGCGCAGACGCCCACCACGTCGGCGATCGCGTCGAGGGCGCCGGCCTCGTGGAAGTGCACCCGCTCGGCGGGCACGCCGTGCACCCGGGCCTCGGCCTCGGCGAGCCGGGCGAACACGGCTGTCGCCCGATCGCGGACCGGTGGCGGCAGCCCGGCGGCGCCGAGCATCGTGCGGATCGACGCCCAGGTACGGTGCGGCGGGTCGGTGACCTGGACCTGGACGTGCGCCTTGCGGGCGCGCAGGCCGGCCCGGGTGACCTCGGTGGTGGTGATCAGCACCGCGCCGGGGACCACCGCGTCGACGGCGGCCCGCACCGAGGCCAGGGCGGCGCCGGCGTCCAGTAGCGCGCCGAGCAGCATGTCACCGGCGACGCCCGCCGACGCGTCGATCCAGGCGTGCCGGGCGGTGTCCGAGCCGTTCACGCCGGTGCCCCGGCGGCGATCTGGGCGGCCAGGTGGCCGGCGCCGTAGCCGTTGTCGATGTTGACGACGGCCACCCCGGGGGCGCAGGCGTTCAGCATGGACAGCAGGGGAGCGAGCCCGCCGAAGGCGGCACCGTAGCCCACCGAGGTGGGCAGGGCGACGACCGGCGCCGCGATCAGACCGGCGACCACGCTGGGCAGCGCGCCGTCCATCCCGGCGGCGACCACCACGACCCGGGCGCGCCGCAGCAGGTCCAGATGGCCGAGGATGCGGTGCAGCCCGGCCACGCCGACGTCGGCGATCAGCTCGGTGCGGCGGCCCAGGAAGCGGGCGGTCAGTTCGGCCTCGCGGGCGACCGGCAGGTCCGAGGTGCCGGCCGCGGCGATCACCACCAACCCGCCGGTGGCCGGCGGCGGGACCGGTGGCCAGGCGAGCAGGCCGGCGCCGGCGTCGTGCAGGGCGTCCGGCAGCTCGCCGAGGACCGCCGCGGCGTGCTCGGGCGCGGCGCGGGTGAACAGGGTGATCACATCCGGCCGGGAGCGTACGGTGGCGGCGATGCCGGCGACCTGCGCGGGCGTCTTGCCGGCGCAGAACACCGCCTCCGGATATCCGCGGCGGGCGGCCCGCTCCAGATCGAGGTCGGCGTAGGGGAGGGGATCGGTCACCGGCGGGTTCGGCTCAGCCACGTGCGGGTCCGGCTTGTTCACGCGCGGGCTCGGTTCGGTCACGGACGGGCTCGGATCAGTCACGTGTGGCCTCGACCAGCGGTCCGGTGAACGCGCCGGACTGGATGCCCGCCGCGTCGAACGCGGCGAACCGGAAACCGGCCGCCAGCATCGCGGCGTGCACCGCCTCCCGGGTGGGTGAGCTGACCGCCCGCGGCAGGTCCTCCGGCGGCAGCTCGATCCGGGCGACCTCGCCGTGGTGCCGCACCCGCAGCTCGGCGAAACCCAGCCCGCGCAGCGCCGCCTCGGCCCGCTCGACCTGGGCCAGCCGATGCGGCGTGACCTCGATGAAGTGCGGGATCCGGGAGGCCAGGCAGGGCGCGGCCGGCTTGTCGGCACTGGGCAGGCCGCACGCCCGGGCGAGCCGGCGCACCTCGGCCTTGTCCAGCCCGAGATCCACCAGCGGCCGCAGCACCCGGTGCTCGGTCGCCGCCCGGGCCCCCGGCCGGTCGAGGCGGCGGGCGTCGTCGGCGTTCTCCCCGTACGCCACGGCGGTCACCCGATGAACCGCCAGCACCTCGTCGCCGATCCGGGTGAACAGCTCGTCCTTGCAGTGGTAACACCGATCCGGGCCGTTGCGCCGGTAGTCCGGCCGCTCGCCCTCCGCGGTGACCACCTCGACCACCGGCACCCCGATGTGCCGGGCCACCTGGTGCGCGGCCGCACGCTCGTCCGCCGGCAGGCTCGCCGAGACGCCGAGCACGGCGAGCACCCGGTCCGCGCCCAGCGCCCGCGCCGCGAGGGCGAGCAGCAGCGAGGAGTCGACGCCGCCGGAGAACGCCACGGCGAGGCGATCGATTCCGGTCAGCAGCCCGCCGAGCTCGGTCACCACCTCGTCGACTGTCTTGCCGCTCATCGTGTTCCCTCCGTCCGCGGGTTACAGCTCACCGCAGGGCACCGGCGGTGGCAAGCGGTTGCCGCGCTGATCACGTCCCGGCCGTCCAGCGCCGCGCCGATCACAGCCCGGCCGTCCAGCGCCGCGCTGATCACGTCCCGGCCGTCCACTGTCAGCGCAGGCGGAACAGGACCTCGCCGGCCTGCGGGAGCACGAAGGTGCCCGGATCGGCGGCCAGCGCGTCCAGGTCGACCGCCGCCGGATCCAGGTAGCCGAGGTTCGCGGCCCGGACCACGTCCTCCGGGATGCCGGTGGCCAGGGTGACAGTGACCCGCGGCCGCTCGCCCTCGATCGGATCCCAGGTCCCGGCCCCGCGCAGGTGGGTGGAGTGGGCGAGCACTCCCCAGTGTTCGTCCTTGAACAGGTCCCACTGCTTCACGAAGTAGTCCCGGCAGTGGTAGCCGATCCGTTCGATCTCCGGGTGCATCGCCGCGATCCGGGTGATGTGCGGCGCGTAGATGATCACCTCACCACCGTCGGCGACGATCGGCTCGACCTTGTAGAACCCCTTCGCCCCGGTCCACATGTCCTCGTACTTGGCCGGGATGATCGACACCACCCGGGCGACCGGCGCCTCCAGGTACCGCACGTGCGTCACGGCGGAGACGTCCGCGCACGCCGCCCATGCCGCCTCCGGCTCCCCGAACGACATCGCGTGCAGCGCGCCGGTCCCGGACTCGACCACCAGGCAGAGGGCGAGCCGCCGGGCCGGGATCATCGCCGCCGCCTCGTCGATCAGCGCGCGCACCGGCGTGATGCCCCGCGTCCCGATGATCTCGGCGCTGCTGATCAGCGCGCCCAGCCAGTGGGAGAAGTCGATGATCTCCTGGCCGGCGATGCCGGGGAAGAAGTACTTGTTGCCGCCGGAGAAGCCGACCACCTCGTGCGGGAAGACCGGCCCGATCACCAGGCAGACGTCGTGCTCGACGACCGCCCGGTTGAGGGTCACGTCGATCGACTCCGCCATCCGCCCCTCGGACAGCTCCGCCACCCGCGAGGCGCCGATCCGCCCGAGCGAGACGAGGCGTTCCGGCAGCCACCACTCGTGGTTGCGGATCTCGAACCCCGGGTACGGCCCGCCCAGGTGCCCGGCCAGCTGGGCGTCCGACATCGGGGCGTGCGTGCCGAGCGCGATCAGCACGGTCACCGCGGCGGCCCGTCCGTGCAGCGCCTCGTGCACCGCCCCGAGCAGCAGGGGAAGCGGGCAGCTGCGGGTCGCGTCCGGCACGATCACGCACACCCGGCGTCCGTCGAGGTCCTCGGCGGCGAGCCGGCCCAGGACGAACGCGCGGATGTCGGCGGCATCGAGAACGTGCCCGGCGGCACCGATCAGGTCAGTCATACCGGCACACTGCGCCACCGGCCCGCCCGCCGGCAACCGGTGCGTACGGCGTCCCGGGAGACGCCGTACGAGAACCGGTCAGGCCCGGCGGCCCCGGACCACCAGGATGGTGCCGGCGACGGCGAGCGCGCCCGCCACCGCGAGGTCGACCGGGGGCAGTGCGCGGCGCACCCGCGGCCGGTTGCTCACGTCGGCGAGCTTGTCGCCCGCTGTGCTCTTGGCCTCGGCGAGCTTGTCACCGGCCGTGGTCTTGGCCACCGCGAGCTTGTCGCCGGCTGTGGTCTTGGCCTCGGCGAGCTTGTCGCCCGCCGTGCTCTTGACCTCGGCCAGCTTGTCGCCGGCCGTGCTCGCGGCCTGGGCCACCCGCTCCTTGGCGGTTTCCACCTCCTCGCGGACGCGGCGCTGCGCCCGGCCCTTCACGTCGGTCTTGGCCGCCAGCGCCTCGACCGTCTCGCCGAGCTCCGCGCGGGTCTGCTCGATCTCCGAACGAAGCTGGTCCGGGTCGGGGGAAGGGTTCGTCTCAGTCATACGTGCCGTCCTCGTTGCGCTGCGGTCTTGATGGTCTGCACGTCGGCCTCCACGCCGGCGATCGCGTCGGAGGGCACCGGCGGGGTCGCTGCCGCGAGCTTCTTCTTGCCGAGCAACGCGGCGACGCCGGCCGCGGCGAACACGACGACCATGACGACCAGCAGGGCCAGCCACAGCGGCCAGGCCAGGTTGAGCAGGACCACGGCCAGGGCGAGCAGCAGGCCCAGCCCGTACAGGCCGAGGACCGCGGCGCCGCCGAACAGCCCGCCGCCGACACCGGCGCGCTTGCCCTTCTCGGTCAGCTCCAGTTTGGCCAGGGTCAGTTCGTCGCGCACCAGCGTGGAGATCTGGGCGGCCGCCTGACTGACCAGGTCCGCTGTCGACGCGGAATCCGCCGGGCGGGGTTGGGGGGTTTGATTCGCCGTCACGGGGTGCACCTCCTTACCTTGTTCCCTCGGTGGTGCCCCCGGCCCGCGTTCGCGAAACAGCGGAGTTGGGTCGACACCCCGACAGGCACCTCCGATGATGACCTTCGGTCCTGGTATGACTACTCAGAGTTGCGTCGATTTGCATGGCGTTTCGGGTGTGCGGGAACATGCGGCGAGTGGCCGACGAGGGCCGCGTCGCGTCGTTCGTGGACGGCGCGGTTCATCTCCGTATCGGTGATCCGAGAGCGAGGCGGTGACGTGCTCGATGAGTACCTTGACGGCTCACTTCGACTTGCCACTGGACAGTACGGCGCCCGGCTGGGCGCGCAGCGCGGTGACAGCGGTGCTCGGCGGGTGGGGGCTGCGCGACCGCGCGTGGCTGGACGACGTGGCGGCGGTGGTCAGCGAGCTGGTCACCAACGCCGTCCGGCACGGCGGCGGTGCGGTGGTCGTCGACGTGGAGGCCTACGGGGGGCAAGTGATCGTCTCGGTGGCTGACGGGTCCTCCGTGGTACCGCGGCCACGCCGGCCGGACGGCACCGGAGGGCTGGGCCTGCGGATCATCGACGCGCTGACCGCGCGGTGGTTCGTGGAGTCGTACGAGGGTGGCAAGCGAGTGCGCGCCGAGATGCCGTTGTTTCCCGGCCGTGGGGTGTCCGCGACCGGTACGAGCAGAGTGGAGCCGGCATGAGAATCGTGTGTCACGACGGCCCCGAGGTCACCCGTCTCGTGCTGACCGGGGACCTGGACATGGCGACCACCGAGGACCTGGACGAGCACGTCGCCGACGTCCTGGACGGCACCCGCCCGCGCCTGCTGGTCGTGGACGTGGCAGGGCTCAGCTTCTGCGACTCCTCCGGGATCCACGCGCTGCTGAGCGCCCAGGAGAGCGCCCAGCGCCGAGGCGTGTCGTTCGTGGTCTCCAACCCGGTCGGGATCCTGCGCCGGGCCCTGCGGGTCACCGGCCTGTGGGAGGTGCTGACCACGCCGAGCACGGTCCCGTGACCGGCGTGCCGGCCCCGAGGCGGAGGCCGGCCGGTAGCCGCACCGGCGCCGCCGCCGGGATGCCCTCAGGCACACCGGAGACGGCAGCCGGCTCACCCTCGGACGGCGGCCGATGTCGTAGCCGGCCGAGTTACCGCCCCTCGTCCGACCAGGCGCACACCCGTGCCGCTTTCGCGTACCGCTGAGGCCGCCGCGAACTGCTGCAGCGGACCAGCGGACGGATCGATCGGACGTTCAGGGCGAGGCATGCTCAGCGATTTCCGTTCGGTGGGGCCGGACGAGAACTGAGGGCGAACCGCATATATGTGTGCGAGGTCCGAGACACCGACCTCGGGCGGTGGTCCCGAGGACGACGACCGTCGACGCGACGAGTCCGGCAGCCTCCGCGACGGGCGGGCGAGCGGTGCACGCCGGCGACGGCTCACGCTCAGCCGCCCCGAGCAGCGCTATCTGGAGTCCCGCGCCGCCCGGCTCCGGAACAGATAGTTGTTGGTGTGGGCGCAGACCCGCTCGGCCGGCGTCCAGCCCCGCTGCCAGGTGTACATCGTGTAGCCGCGCGCCGCGAGCCACTCGACCACGTCGCCGGGGGAGTAGGCGTACCGTTCGGTGTGCCGGGCCTCGATCTCGATGAACATCGCCGGCCGGAACCGTTCCAGTGTCGCCGTCGCGCCGTGCAGCACGTGCAGCTCGCCGCCCTCGACATCGATCTTCACGAAGTCCAGCCGGTCCAGCCGCTCCCGCGCGACGAGCTCGTCGACGGTGCTGACCTCGACGAGCACGTCCTCGTGCCGGTCGAACTCCGCGTTGGAACCCAAGCCCCGGCTCTGCCAGTCGAGGAAGGACCGGCTGGTCGCCGGCCCGCCCGCGGTGTAGGGCACCCGCATCGCCGCCCGCCCCGGCCGCGCGCCGAGGGCTACCGCGTGGTGCCGGACGTTGCCGCGCCGCCGCGCGCCCAGCACCCGTGACCAGAACGGGTGCCCGAAGCTGAGCGGTTCCACGCTGTGCACCAGGCCGGTCGGGCCGACCAGGTCGGACAGCGTCCGGCTGTAGAGGCCGGCGGCCGATCCGACGTCCAGGCACACGTCGCCGGGCCGCACCAGCCCGCCGATCGTGTGCAGCTCGTTGTCCAGGTACCGGGTGTGCCGCGACAGGGTGCTCGCGACTGCGTTGAGGATGGTCACGGCGGAAAAGGTAGGCGGTGGCCGGGGCTCGCGAATCGGCCCGCGGGATTACGCCCCCGGGCTGACCAACCCCATCTCGTACGCGATGATCACCAGCTGAACGCGGTCGCGCGCGTCGAGTTTGGTGAACAGCCGGGCCAGGTGCGCCTTCGCCGTCGCCGGGCTGATGTGCAGCTCGGTGGCGATCTCGGTGTTCGACCGGCCCAGCCCGACCAGGGTCAGCACCTCCCGTTCCCGCTCGGTGATCCCGTCCGACGACCGGTAGGCCGGCGCCGGGACGGCGGGCCGGCCGGCGAACTGCTCGATCAGGCGCCGGGTCACGCTCGGGGCGATCAGCGCGTCGCCGCCCGCGACCACCCGCACGGCGTTCAGGATGTCGTCCAGCGCCATGTCCTTGACCAGGAAACCGCTGGCCCCGGCACGCAGCGCGGCGTACACGTACTCGTCGTCGTCGAACGTGGTCAGCATCAGCACCTTCGCCGGCTCGGGCGCGGACAGGATGTGCCGGGTGGCCTCGATCCCGTCCATGACCGGCATCCGGATGTCCATCACCACCACGTCCGGCCGGTGCTCGCGGGCCAGCCGGACCGCCTCGGCGCCGTTGCCGGCCTCGCCCACCACGGTCAGGTCGTCGGCGTCGTTGATCAGCACCCGCAGCCCGTTACGGATCAGCGGCTGGTCGTCCGCGAGCACCACTCGCACGCTCATGCGCCGGCACCCGGCAGCGGGATGCGGGCGTGCACCCGGAACCCGCCGGACGCGCGCGGACCCGCGCTGAAGTCACCGCCGAGCAGGCTGACCCGCTCACGCATCCCGGCGATCCCGTACCCGTGGTCGCTGAGGCCGGCGCCACCGCGCCCGCCGTCGGTCACCTCGATCGTCAACTCCTGATCATCCTGCTCGATCACCACGTCGCACCGATCGGTGCCCGCGTGCCGGATCACGTTGGTCATCGCCTCCTGGACGATACGGAAGGCGGACAGATCGATGTCCGCCGGCAGCGACGCCGGCGTTCCGCTGCGCAGCAGGCCGACCCGCAGACCCGCCTTTTCGGTACGCGCGATCAGGCTCTCCAGGTCGCCCAGGCCGGGTGCCGGTTCCCGGGCCGCCGGACCGGACTCCACGTCGTTGCGGCGCAGCGTGCCGAGCATCCGGCGCAGCGCCGCGGCGGTGTCCCGGCTGGTCTCCTCGATGGCCGCGAGGGCGTTGCGCGCCTCGGCCGGCTGGGTGTCGATGACCCGGCGGCCCATCCCGGCCTGCACCGAGATCACCCCGATGCTGTGCGCGATCATGTCGTGCAGCTCCCGGGCGATCCGCAGCCGCTCCGCCTGCACCGCCCGCACCTCGGCCTCGGCCCGCTGCGCGACGGCGTACTGGCGGCGCTGCCGGACCGAGTTGCCGATCAGCCAGGCGGTGACGACCGCGAGCAACTCGACGGTCCAGACGGTGACCAGGCCGGTCGGGTTGTCGACGGCGGCGAGCGCCATCTGCACGGCGACGGTCACCAGGGCCGCGGGGATCGACCGCCAGCGCGACGTCGAGGCGGCGACGTTGCCCACCATGATGTCGGCCAGCACCAGCAGCGGGATCAGCATGGCCCGGCCGGCGAACATGTTGTGCACGGCCGGCACGAAGACCGCCCCGCTGACCAGCACCACGATCAGGGCCGACAGCGCGTGCCGGCGCATCAGCCCCACCGGCAGGGCCAGCGTCAGGAGCAGCGCGGCGACCCACAGCGCGGTGGCGCCGATCGGCATGAACGCGACCAGCAGCAGGGCGATCGGGAACAGCAGCGCGAGGCTCCAGCGCGACGGGGCACCCAGGCGTTCGAACATGGCCGTGATCGTATCGGCGCTGGTCACGGCGTACATCGGCTCGCGGGCGTAAGCCCGTGGGCTACCCGCCGCGGACCGCGATGTGATCCACCGGCCGATGTGTGTCGATGCCCGCGCCCAGCAGATTGTCGGCCATGAAGAAGAACGTCCTGCTGGCCGTCCTCGCCATGATCGTGACGCCGTCCGCGAGTACCCTGCTCGCGCCGCCGGCGACCGCCCCGCCCACCGTGATCACCCGCCCGCCCGGCGTGTATCTGACGTTCGACACCCGAGGGCAGGGGCGGGTCGCCCAGGTGTTCGGCGACCTGGCGACCGCGCGGCGCATCGCGATCCTGGTGCCCGGCATGTCGAACCGGCTGGCGAACTTCTGGTGCGGCGTCGGCGGTAGGCGCTATCGGTCACCGGCGACCCAGGCCGCCGATCTGCGCGCGGCGATGGGCCCCGGCGAGCACGCGGTGATCGCCTGGCTCGGCTACGACACCCCGCGGAACCTGAAACAGGCCGGCCGCGAGGACCTGGCCGCCGCCGGCGCCGACGCCCTGGTCACGTTCGTCGACGAGCTGACCGCCGCGCACCCGGCGGCGACGATCACGCTGCTCGGGCACAGCTACGGGTCCACAGTGATCGGCCTGGCCGCGTCCCGGCTGCCGGCGCGGGTCACCGACATCGCGGTGTTCGGCAGCCCGGGGATGGGCGTCGACAACGTCGCCGAGCTGGGCACCGCCGCCCGGGTCTGGGCCGGGCAGAGCGCCGGTGACTGGGTCCGCTGGGTGCCCGGTCTCCGCTGGTTCGGCATCGGCCACGGCACCAAGCCGGCCGACCCGGCCTTCGGCGCCCGGCCGTTCGACACCGCCGATGTCGGCGACCACGACCACTATCTGGCGCCGGGCACCGACTCGCTCGCCGCGCTGGCCCGGATCGCCGGAGGGGTGCGATGAGCTTCGAGGAGCGCGACCGTACGATCGACGCCCTGCGCGCCGTGGCCGTCCTCGGCGTCGTCCTCGGTCACTGGCTGGTGTCGGCCCTGGTCAGCGACCCTGCCCAGCCGGCGGCGTGGCACGGCGCGAGCCCGCTCGCCGAGCATCCGGCCCTGGTGCCGGCGACCTGGCTGTTCCAGACGCTGGGCCTGTTCTTCTTCGCCGGTGGTTTCGCGGCGGCCCGCGGCCTGCGCGGTCGCGCCACGTGGCCCTGGCTGACCAGCCGGGTCACCCGCCTGCTCCGGCCGATCGCGGTGCTCGCCGCGGTCTGGCTGCCCGCGCTGGGCCTGCTGAGACTCGCCGGTGCGCCGGAGAGCACCCGGCACGCGGTGTGGTCCCTGGTCACCCACCCGATGTGGTTCCTGATCGTCTACGTCGTGCTGCTCGCCGCGACCCCGCTGCTGCGCGCCGCCGTGATCCGTTTCGGTCTCTGGGCACCGCTGGTGCCGGTGGCGCTGATCGCGGCCGCCGACCTGTGCCGTCACCTCGGCGCGGACTCGCCGCTGCTCCTGCTGGCCGCGCCGGTCGGGTGGGCGGCCCCCTACCTGCTGGGGATCGCCCACTCCGAACGCCCGCTGTCCCGCCCGCCCGCTCTCGTCCTGGCGATCGGCGGCGTGGTCACCGGCGCGGTCCTGGTCGTCGCGGCCGGATACCCGGCGAGCGCGGTCGGCGTGCCCGGCGACAACTGGTCCAACCTCGACCCGCCGTCACTGTTCGCCCTGGCGCTGGCCGCCGCGCAGCTCGGCGGCCTGCTGCTGCTGCGGCCACGCCTCGAGGCCTGGCTGCGGCGGCCGGGACTCTGGCTGCCGGTCGTCGTGCTCAACCTCGCCGCGATGACGCTGTTCTGCTGGCATCAGACCGCCCTGCTCCTGGTCAGCTTCGCCGGCCTGCCGGCCGGACCGCTGCCCGGCCTGCTCGACGCGCCGGACGGCGGGTGGCCGCTGTACCGCCTGCTGTGGCTACCGGTGTTCGCCCTGGTCCTGGCCGGCCTGTGCGTCGTCTTCAGACCGTCAGGACAAGCTTTCCGCGTACGTGTCCCTGCTCCAGCAGGCGCTGCGCCTCCGCCGCCTCCGCCAGCGGGAACTCCCGGGCGACCTCGACGCGCAGCCGGCCGGCGTCGGCCAGGCCGGCCAGCGAACCCAGCTGGTCACCGTCGGGGCGGACGAACACGTACCGTCCGCCCTGGTCCTTGACCTGCGGGTCGACGACCGAAGCGTGCCGGGCGGGGGAGCGGACCAGCCGTGGCGACTGGGCCAGCGCGGCACCGCCGACGAAGTCCAGCACCGCGTCGACCCGCCCGTCGCCGCCGACCAGGCCGGCCAGCCGGTCCGGCAGGTCGTCGCCGTACTCGATGGGCTCGCAGCCCAGGCCGCGCAGAAAGTCGTGGTTGCCCGCCGAGGCGGTGCCGATCACCCGGGCCGCGCCGAGTGCCCGCGCCAGCTGGACCGCGAGGTGCCCGACGCCACCGGCGGCCGCGTGCACCAGGACGACGTCGCCGGGGCCGGTGTCCACGGCGAGAAGCATCTGCAGCGCGGTCAGCCCGGCCAGCGGCAGGCCGCCGGCCTGCGCGAAACTCAGCGAGGCCGGTTTGCGGGCGACGGCGCTCTCGGTGACCGAGACCAGTTCGGCGTACGTGCCGTGCTGCACCGTGTCCTTGCGCGCGTACGCCATCACCTCGTCCCCGGCGGCGAACCCGGTGACCGCGGGCCCGACCGCGTCGACCACCCCGGCCACGTCCCAGCCGGGGACGAGCGGGGTGTGATGCGGGAAGGCGCCACGCAGGTAGCCCTGGCGGATCTTGTAGTCCACCGGATTGAGGCCGGCGCCGCGCACCCGGATCCGGACGACGTCCGGCCCCACCGGGGGATCCGGCAATTCCCGCAGCTCCAGTACGTCGGCGTCACCGTAGTCGTCCAGCGCGATAGCTTTCATGCCGCCCGGATTTCCCACTACCACCCCGGATAATCTCCCGGCGTCTCCCGCTTCGGCGTCCCCCACCTTCGCGCCGCCGCCGGATCGCCTGCGAATTTCACCGGCATACCGTCGGATCCGGGGCGAGTCGTTCGTAGCACAGACGAGAGGCGGTCACCGAGGCCGCCGGGACGAAGGAGTCATCCGATGACGCGGTACCTGGTCTCGTTCAATGACGGCGCGATGGACCACATCCCCGCCGAGGAGATGCCGGACGTGGCCAAGGCCTCGCACGCGGTGGTCCAGGAGGCCATGGATGCCGGCGTGTGGGTCTACGGCGCCGGACTCGAACGCCAGCGGGCCACCGTCGTGGGCACGGACGGGATGGTGACCGACGGCCCCTACCCGGAGACCAAGGAGGTCATCGGCGGGTTCGCGGTCATCGAGGCGGCCACCCGGCAGGAGGCGGAGGCGTGGGCCGCCAGGATCGCCGCGAGTTGCCGCTGCGCGCAGGAGGTCCGGGAGATCCTGCCCGACCCCATGCAGGACGAGATGTTCCGCCGCGCCGGCCGCAATTGGTGAGCTGACGCCGCGGGGCCGGGCCCGGACCGGGCCCGGCCCGCGCTCACGCGTGGGTGCCGCCCTCCGGCTCCGGCCGCCGGTCGCTGCCGTCCGGTGTCGCGTCGTCCGGCGGCGGCCCGGCCCGGAACAGCCGGCCGATCTGGTCGTCGAGGATCCGCGACGCCGCCGCCCCGTCGCGCTGGCCGCCCAGCACGCTCGACCCCAGCCCATTGGTCAGCGCGAGCAGCGCCGCGGCGGCCAGCGCCGGGTCGACGTCCGCCGCGACGTCCCCGGCCTCCTGAGCCTCGGCGATGTACCGCGCGAGCAGCGACTCCAGCCTGTCGGGATAGGTGGCGCCGTGCCGCGCGCCCAGCTCCGGCTCGCTGAAGATCAACGTATAGAAGCCGGTGTACGCCCGGGTCAGCCGCACACTCTCCTCGTCGGTCGGCAGCACTGCCGTGAGCGTGCCGTAGACGATGCTGCGCGGGGTGGCCGGGCCGAGCGCCCGGATGCTCGCCCGCACCCGCTCGGTGAGCTGCTCGCCGAGGTACGCCAGCGCCGCCAGCAGCAACTCCTCCTTGGTGTGGAAGTAGTACTGCACGAGCCGCAGTGAGACGCCCGCCTCCGCCGCCACCTCGCGCATCGTCGCCGACTGCAGGCCACGCGTGCTCGCGATCCGCAGCAGCGCCTCGCCGATCTGCCGCCGGCGCTCCTCGTGGTCCACCCGTTTCGGCACGGGTTGATGATACGCTCGTATCAAAACGAGGACGGAGGCCACCATGCCCGTCGGCGAATTCCGCAACGACCAGGCCCGCGCCCGCTTCTTCACCGCCTACGACGACCTCACCGCCCGGCTCTGGCCGTCGTCGTCGGTCGACTCCGATGTGGCCACCAGCTTCGGTACGACCCGGGTGCACCGCCTCGGCTCCGGCGACCAGACCCCGTTCGTGCTCCTGCCCGGCTCGGGCGGCCCGGCCGTGATGTGGCACGCCTACGTCGGCGGCCTCGCCGCCTCCCGTCCGGTGATCGCTGTCGACCCGGTCGGCGAGCCCGGCCCGTCCGTCCAGACCCGCCCGATCGGCAGCGGCGACGACTGGTCCCGATGGCTCGGCGAGACCCTCACCGCCCTCGGCGTCAGCCGCGCCCATCTGGTCGGCACCTCGTACGGCGGATGGATCGCCCTCAGCCACGCCCTGCGCTCCCCGCGCTCCGTCGCGAGCCTCGCGCTGCTCGACCCCGGCGGCTTCGGCAAGGTCAGCCCGAGGTTCCTGGCCTGGGTCATCGCCTGTGGACTGGCCACCTTCACGCCCAGGCCGGTCCGGCACGCCGCGGCCCGCTCCCTGCGCAACGTGACACTGCGCGACGACGACGCCGTGCGCCTGGTCAAGGCCACCTTCGGCTTCCGCCGCCGGCACATCATGCCCACCCCGCTGAGCGACGCCGAGCTGGCCCGGATCGCCGCACCCACGCTGGTCCTGCTGGGTGGCCACAGCCAGCTGTACGACGCCCGCGAGGTCGCTGCCCGGGTCACCACCCACATGCCGGACGCCGTCGCCGAGATCGTCCCCGAGGCCAGCCACGACCTGGCCCTGTGGCGTCCCGCCGAGCTGGCCGCCCGCATCGCCACCTTCGCCGCCGGCACCCCGGCCCACGCCTGACGCTGAGGCGCTGCCGCCGCTTCGAGGGCCCGCGGTCCGTCGTCTTCAGAGCCGCCTGGCCGCGCCGAGCGTTCGTGTCGGCCAGTTCGAGATCCGTACACGCGATCATGGGCATCTCCCAGCACGAATGCTTGCGGGGGTGCGGGGGTGCGGGGGACGGCCGAGGATCGGCGCCGTTCAGCCGTTGCGCCCAGGCCGGTCTGACGGCAGGTGGCTGGCGAGCGTGTGCACCGCGCCGGCGTAGACGCTCCAGAGGTCGCGGGAAAGGAAGTGGCCGGCCCCCGGCACGATACGCAGGCGTGCGGCGGGCACGGCTGCGGCGATGTCCCGGGCGGCGCGCACGCGGATCAGCGGGTCCCGTTCGCCGTGCAGTACCTGGGTCGGTGCGGTTATCCGGCTCAGCGGGCCACCGGACCAGGTGGCGCCGATCTGGCGACTCTGAGCCTTGTCGTCGCGGAAGCTGGCGACGTGGTGCGTGGCTTCTTTGGCGACGAATTCGCGTACGTCGTGTTCGGTGATGTCGTGGCCGGGTGCGGCGAGGATGCGGGCGATGGCCACGGCGAGGTCCAGTTCGCCGTCCGGGGTGGCGGGGTAGTGCAGGCGTGCGAACCTGACCAGCGGCGCGAGGTACAGGTAGCGCAGGATGCGCAGGCCGCGGGCGTCGCTGGGGATGGCGGCGGAGGTGGTCATGGTGAGGACCCGGTCCGGGTGGCGGATCGCCACGCGCTGAGCGAGGAGACCGCCCATCGAATGGCCGAAAAGGTGCGCGCGCTGCCAGCCGAGGGTGTCGAGGACGGCGACCGCGTCATCGGTGAGGTCTTCGGCGGTGTATGCCGGCGTCGAGCGGCGCAGCAGGGCTGCGATCGGCGGGCCGGCATGCCGGGCGGCGGGCAGGTGGGTGGACTGTCCTGAGTCGCGCTGGTCGTAGGCGGCGACGTGGAAGCCGCGACGGACCAGGTCGGCGACGAGGCCGCCGGGCCACCAGAAGCGTGACGTGCCCAAGCCCATCACCAGGAGCAGTGGAGAGCCCCCGGAGCCGCCGAGGTCCTCGACGGCGATCCGGATGCCGTCGTTGTGTGCGTACCGCGTCGTCATGGCCGGCCTCCCGCAGTTTGCGAACGGTGTACGCGAACATCGTATGCGAACATGGCGGGAAAGGACATGGCGTACGGAAGGAGCCGTCACGTGGGGACGAACTCAGAACCGGTGATCTGGCTGCGCCCGGAGCGCGCCTCGGGCGGGAGGCCGGCCGAACGCAGCCGTGCCGAGATCACCGCGGTCGCGGTGCGGCTGGCCGACCAGGAGGGCTTGGACGCGGTCTCGATGCGCCGCGTCGCCGGCCTGCTCGGCACCGGGGCGGCCTCCCTGTACCGCTACGTCGCCACCCGCGACGACCTTCTCGACCTCATGATCGACAGCACCGCCACCGAGTACCGGCTGGCCGCGGCGAGCGGTGACTGGCGGACCGACTTGCTGGCGCTCGCCTGCCAGGCCCGCGACATCATGCGCCGGCACCGATGGCTGCCCGCCCTGGTGATCGGCCGTCCGGCGCTCGGACCGCACGGCACCGACCTGCTCGAACACGTCCTCGAGATCCTCGACGGCCATCCGGCCCCGCCGGCCCGCAAAGTGGAGGCGTTCGCCATCCTCACCGGACTGGCCGCGTTGTTCGTCGAGACCGAGACGGCCGCCGCGGGCGCCGCACGCCACGGCGCGTACCTCAGGCATGTCGCCGCAGCCGGACACCACCCCCGTATCGCCGCCATGATCGCCGCCGCCCCGACCGTGTCACAGGCCTCTGACCCGTTCGCCGCCGTGCTCTCCGGCGCCCTGGCCGCTGTGCTCGGCTGAGAGACGAATCGAGCCCGGCCAGGAATGCCACCGTTCAGCGCCGTACGCATCGCAAACCAACTCACCCGACTCTGGGCCTTCGCACTCCGGCATGTCCGGACTTCAACGGATCTGTCTGCCGTCATGCCGAGCAATCACGAGAGCGGCGTCGGGAGGTGGTGGAGCCGATACTTCGACTATCTGTGAGCAGCAAATAAGCATGAACGTTGGGCACCGACATGCCGCTATCCCGCTCACCCCTAACAAGCAGGGCATTCTGGACATCATCGCCACCTGTCGTGCGATGAGCGGCATTGGCCGGCGGACGAGCGCAGAGGGCCGGGCCCACAACGCGCGCGCCAGAAATCGCCTCCGCCGAGTCAAGTTGAGGGAGGCCAGGTCGACAAGGAGCGGGAACTGCGAACCAATAGCGGTAGTCTCCCGGCGTGGGCCTTGATGTCGAGCTTTTCACGTTCGAGCAGGAGCCCCCGGCCACGCCGGTGTGTCGAACTGGCGGTGGTCGGCGATACGCGTTTCCGATTCGCGCAGGCTGTCGAACGTGCGCAGCACCACGGGTCGACGCCGATGCTTGACCGTATCGACCCGTACGGAACTCTGGAACTCTTCTCGGATGAGATGCCGCAGTTCCTGAGCGAGTTGGACCACATGCTTGCCAGGACTGTCGACAACGGCGAACGCCAGGTGATCGAGGCAGTGCGCAGCCTTGCGGAACGGTGCCGCGAGGATCGTCATCTGGCCCTCCGGCTGGTCGGCGACTGAGCCCGTCAAGCAGGGGATCACACGCACTGAACTGCCGCAAGCTGCGCGTTACGAATGGTCCCTCCGCCCCTCGGCTGACAGGCACTTGCCGGTGCGAGTGTCATTGACGGCTACACGCCTAGGATGCGGAGTGTGCCGAACCTCGTAGTGGCCGCTGACCAAGACTGGCTGGCTTGTCTCGGCGTTCCACCCGATACAGAAGAAGTGTCGGGTGACGAGTACGTGCGTGAGGTGCGGGTTCCCGTCTCGGAGGCTGAAGAATTCCAGCTCACGTGGGACGTCACCGACGACAGCGTTCGGGTGCGTCACCACCGAGACGGCAGAATCGTGACCGACCTTTTCCGCGAAATGGCGACCCTGTTGACCGTGGTCAGAACGGGGTCCGCCGCAGAAGTCATCATCGAATACGGCTCCAACCACTGGTCTGGCCGCGCACGTATCCAGGTTCTTCCCGCGGTACTCATCAAGGACACACTGCTGCGGTCCTGAGGCGCACTCTCCTAACAGTTCTGTCAGCCTGCAAGTGCGGGATGGCTCCAATAGCGGCTGGCGGATAAGCGCAGGGCCGGCGTGCCGTGATGTTGAGAGCAGGCGGCCGTCGAGGAGAGGGCGCGGTGTCGGGCGGGATGACGCGGCCATCCGTTACCGTTCGAGCGTGATCACGTCTTCGCGTTTGGCGGTCGTATCCGGTGGCGCGACGGGCATTGGCCGGGAGGTTGCCCGCAGGTTCGCCGAGCACGGAGACCGGGTGGTCATCATCGGCCGTCGAGCGAACCTGCTGCATCGGGCCAGCGATGAGATCAACCGGGCTGTCGCGTCCGACCGGGTGGTGCCCATCAATGCCGATCTGGCCGATCCGGTCCAGGTGCAACGCGCTGCGGACCAGATCGTTGAGCTGGGCAACGTCGACGTGCTGGTGAACAATGCCGGCGCGATCATCACACCTCCGGCAAGCGAAGGCCTCGACGCATTGGCCGCTTCCTGGCGTCATGACTTGGACGTCAACCTCATCACTGCGGTACTGCTCACGAACGCGCTGATGGATCATCTGAGACGGCCGGGTGGCCGCCTCATCATGGTCAGCTCCGCAGCCGCTCAACGGGGGGCTCCGGCTCGCACTCAGCCGGGTCGTATGCGGCGGCGAAGGCGGCGCTGCACGGATGGGCACTCGGATTGGCCAGGCAACTCGGCAAAGAGGGCATTACGGTGAACGTCCTGGCGCCCGGCTACGTCCAGGACACCGACATCTTCCACGGCCAGGACACCGCGGACTTCGGGGCGGCAAAGGTTGCCGACACCCTGGTCGGCCGGCCCGGTACTCCAGCCGACGTCGCTGCGGCCATCAGCTACATCGCCTCTGCCGACGCCGGGTATCTGACCGGCCAGATCATCGGTCTCAACGGCGGTGCAGTACTCGGCCGATAGACGACCGGCGAGAGTGCGCTCAGGCAGGTGAGAGGGAGTGTTGCGGCGCTGTCCGAGGTGACGGTGGCACGGTGGCGGCTGCGCCGAAGGAGACAAGACCGACCAGGGCGTAGACCCAGAGCTGACCGCCGGCGCTGCCGCCGATCCCCTCGATGATGAACAAGCCGATACCGGTCAGGCCCCAGGCGCCGAGGTTGGCCAGCCAGACGGGGCGGACAGCGAGCATCCGTAGTCCCACCCAGCCAACCAGGGGTACGACCGCCAGGTAGACGGCCAGGCTGTTGAGCCACACCCCGGTGAGGTCCGGTTCCGAGTACGGCAGAGCCGCGCGCCGCTCCTGCTGGTACTGCGCGATGATCGGCCACGCGAGGGCGAGCGCCACCACGGTGCCGAGTGCGGCACCCTTCGCGGCTCGCTGGAGCATGCCCGGTGCGTGATCTCGGCCGGCACGGCGGACGCAGACCCCCGCGAAGGTCAGCGCAGCACAGAAGGGCACAACGAGCATCGCAACATCCACGGGCGCAGGATAGGCGCCGTCCTCAAGTCGCCCGGTAGCCGGCAGTCTTGTCGCGGCGGCCACGACCAGGGCACCGATGATGACGACCGCGTCCCGGCCACCCCGTCCCCGGGGCGCCACCTCGCTGGAGGTGGCCAGCTGGATCAGGTCACCGCAGCCACGGGGTGTCGGCCAGGGCCCGGATCCCGGCCACCGTCTCGTGCACCTGGGCGGTGGGCGCCGGCCGGGACAGGATCGCCTCGGCCACCGCCGCGAGCTGACGGCCGGGCAGCGGAACGCCGGCGAGGTCGTGCAACGGCAGACCGTGCCACTGGTCCTCGCCGACCGGGCGCAGGTACAGCACCGGAACCTCGCCGGCTGCTCGCTGAGCCGTGCCGTACACCGGTGTGGTGGTGCCGGACGTGTAGTACTGGCCGTGGTAGGTGCCGGACGTGTGGCGGGTGCCGGTCTGGACCCGATGGTTGGTCACCGCCGGGCGCCAGCCGAAGCCGACCTCCGCGGTGGCCAGGTCGTAGCGCAGCGTCCGCCGTGGAGCTTCCAGCACCACGCTGGTGCCCTCCAGGTAGGCGGTGGTGCCGGCCGTGCTCGCCCGCATGATGAACAGCATCGACCGCCCGACCAGCGCGACGATGCCGGCCAGGACGACCACGACGACGACCGCCCAGAGGTAGTCCGTCATGCTCGGATCCTCGGGAAGCGTGTAGACGACCATGACGCCCGCCGCACCGAATCCGATCACCACCATGAGCATGGGCACCACGAAGCCGGTGCCGAAGCCGAACCTCCGCGGCACCGCCGCCGGATTCTCGCCGATGTCCAGTGGGATACGGGCCTGAGTGGGCATGGCCGGTAACGTAGCCGAAGATCTCGGAGCCGCGCAGCCCGTGGCACGATGCCCGACCGCGCGGCGTGACGCTTCCGGCGTACGGGAAACCGGCCGCAACCGTGGGTGAAGCGGACCGGGACCGGTCAGCGGGGGTAGACGGACAGGGCCCACTCGGCGTCGCAGTCCGGGGGGACGGCGGTGGGCCGGCCTCGGACGGTAGCCGTCTGCCCGTCGGTGTACAGGCCGATCGGGGCCCGGACGAGAGCCCAGCGATGCCCCTTCGCGGTGAGCACGACGCACTCGCCGGTGGTGTCGATCGTGCCGGTGAGGACGATCGGGGCGCCACGGAGGTCCAGCGGGTTCTCCGGATCGCCGCGCGAGGGCGGCGAGGTGGCCGGCGACGGGGCGCCGTGGGACCGCGGCGGGCCGCCGTGGGATGAGGGAAGTCCGGATGGCGACGGGTCGTCGCTGGGGGATGACACCGGGCTGGTGGGCATGGCGGCTCCGGAGTGCTCGGCGGAGGTGGCCGGGCTGCTCGGTGCCTCCCGGCAACCGGCCGCCGGGAGCAGCAGCGTCGCGGCGAGGGCGATCAGGGCTTTACGCATGTAGTTGTGACGCATAGACCGCTGTGCCGGTTTCACCGCTCTGCTCATTGACCGACCTAGATGGTTGTGTGGGCTGTTCCGGTCGTGAAGGTTTTGCTTGTTGCACTTCCGATGGGAGGTGAGGCGACGATGCCTCGACATGAACGGAACAGGAACCGGCGGCTGCTGGCCGGCGGAGCGGCCTTGGTCACCGTGATCGGGCTGGTCCCGGCAGGCGCGATGGCCGCGCCGGGGGACACGCCCCGGCCGGTGCCGTACCAGCGTCTCCAGCAGGCGGCCCAGGCGCGGGTCGCGCACGCGGGACAGCTGACGGCGCTGGCGGCCAGTGCGGAACCGGACGAGGGTGAGGATCCGGAGGAGATCGCCGAGCAGGCCGAACAGTACGCCGAAGCGCGGTCCGCGCCGGGGATCGTCGCGCCCGGTGCCTACACGGCCGCGTGGCGCGCGCTGCGGGCCCTGCCGGCGACCCCGGGCCACTGGCAGCACGTGACGAACCGCCCCTACAACTCCGATGACCCACGCTACCGCGACATCGACAGCAACTCCTCCGGCGGCGCCGGATTCGTGACCGGCCGGATCACCGGGCTGGCCGCTGACGACGCCGGATACGTCTACGCCGGCTCGGCGAACGGCGGGGTGTGGCGCTCGCGCACCGGCGGCGGGCACTGGCAGCCGATCGCCCAGCGGGTGCCGTCACCGTCCACCGGCGACCTGCGCCTGGACCGTGCGGGCCGGCTCTGGTGGGCCACCGGCGAGGGCAACACCAGTGCCACCTCGTTCGTCGGCAGCGGGGTCTACCTGCTGAGCCGGCCGCGGACCGGGTCGTTCTCGGCCAGGGACCGGGTGGGCGGCACCGAACTGGAGAGCACCATCATCCGCAAGCTGCGGATCTTCGGCGGCACCGCGTGGGTGGCGACCAACCGGGGCGCCTTCAGTCACTCGGTGACGAACCTGTCCGGGCCGTGGAAGCGGGAGTTCGCCCCGAACCCGGACTTCCTGCCCGGTGGTGCGCAGGCGACCGATCCGAGCGCGCCGTACAAGAACATCATCAACGACTTCGCCGCCGACCCGAAGGACCCGTCGCGGGTCATCATCGCGGCGGGGTGGCGCAGCGGTGACACCTACAACGGCTTCTACACCCGGGTCGGCGGGACCTGGCAGCGCACCACGCTCGCCGGTGACATCGCCTCGGACGCGGCCAACGTCGGCACGGTGACCTTCGCCGCGGCGGCGGACGGCTCCCGCTACTACGCCATCGAGCAGTCGCCGGCGCAGCTGGCCACCAACCCGGACAGCAACCTGCACGGCGTGTACGTGTCGCGGTCCGGCTCGCCGTTCGGGCCGTGGACGCTGGGCGCCGACTATCACGAGCTGGCGGCGTCCGGTTCGGCGCTCACCGGTGCCGGCTACATGCCCGGCGTGCAGGCCTGGTACAACCAGTTCCTGCAGGTCGACCCGGCCGACGCCGACCACGTGTACCTGGGACTGGAAGAGGTGTTCGAGTCGGCCGACGGCGGTGCCACGTGGGGGACGCCCGGGCCGTACTGGAACTTCGGCTTCCCGTGCTGGTCGATCGATCCGAGCAAGCAGACCGGTGACTGTCACCAGACCACCCACCCGGATCAGCATTCGGTGGCGATCGGCTCCCACCACGGCAAGCGGTATGTGGTGGTCGGCGACGACGGTGGCGCCTATCGCCGGCCGGTGCGCGGGGCGACCGACGCGGCCGGGCACGCCACCGACTGGGCGTCGCTCAACGACGGGTCGATGGACGTGCTGCAGTACTACTCGGTCGACACCGGCCGGGATCGCGGTGGCCTCGCCGTCTCCGGCGGTCTGCAGGACAACGGCCAGTCCATCCTGCGACCGGGCGACCGGGTGATGGGCTCCAACTTCGGCGGCGACGGCGGCGACACCATCGTCAACCCGGCCAACGGGTGCGACATCGCCGAGGAGTACGTCTACCTGGACGTCTGGGTGACCAACAACTGCGCGGTCAACGACGGCTCCTGGACCACCGATCCGAGCAGGGCGACCAGTTACCACGTCGCGCCGCCGGACAACGAGACCGGCGAGGCGCGCTTCATCGCGCCGCTCAACCAGGATCCGCGCGACGCACGGATCTGGGTCGTCGGCGGGCGGCACGTCTGGCTCAACACCGTGGGGTACGCGATCCGCTCCGGTTCCCAGTGGCGGAGCCTGTTCGACCTCGGCGCGGGGCACACCGCCACCGCCGTGTTCACCTCGGGCGGACTGGTCTACGCCGGGTGGTGCGGGCCCTGCAACAACCAGGGCTTCACCCGCGGGATCGCAGTCGGGCGCACCGACGGCACCGGGTGGCACCAGCTGACCCTGCCGATCGACGGGACCATCCCGAACCGGTACATCTCCGGCTTCGACGTGGACCGGGCCAACCCGAACCACGTGGTGGTGGCGATCAACGGGTTCTCCCGGCGCTGGACCGAGGGACCCGGGGCCGGCATCGGCCACGTCTTCGAGTCGACGGACGCGGGGGAGCACTGGACGGACATCTCCGGCAACCTGCCGGACATCCCGGCCGACTCGGTGAAGCTGGTCGGCGGCGGGCTCGTCGTGGCCACCGACAACGCGGTCTTCTACCGGTCCGCGCGGGCGCGGGGCTGGTCGGTCCTCGGCCGCAACCTGCCCACGACGACGACGCTCCAGGTCCGCACGGACCCGACCGGACATGTTCTGTACGCCGCCACGCACGGCCGTGGCATCTGGTCGTTCGACCTGCGCCAGGTGTCGAAGGGACACTGATCGGAGGCCGGCGCGGGTTCGCCCGCGCCGGCACCCGCAGCGCTACAGGAAGATGTTCCAGCGCTGGTTCCCATCCGAGTAGCTGTTGGGGTTGCACAGCCACACCTGCAACGGCGCGCCGTCGTAGTACGGGCTCGTGCCGCTGGTCGCTTCCAGGCACCGGCCGCGTAGACCTTGATCATCTGCCCGTACTGGTTGGCGTTGTCGCTGGTCTGCCGGGACCAGGTCTGCACCGTGGCGCGGGCGTTCAACGACCGGTCCCGGACGTCGATCACCTTGCGACCACTGGCACCCGGGCCGCCGGCCGGCGGGATGCCGACCCAGCCGAAGCGTATCGAAGAACTTCGACGCACGTGGCCCGGCTCCAGCTCTGCAAGTTCTTGCAGTAGCTCGCTAATCCCTTCTTACGCGATCACGTGACCACGCCCACATGGCTGACGGGTGACGCATATTAACGCGCCCGACCAGCGTCGAACCGCTTCCGTTCACAACAGGAGGGCACTTTTCGATTACTTAAGGTAATGATGATTGTTGACCGGTGCTGCAAGAAGTTGCAGGCTCTGTGCTGGCGCCGCGAGCCGCGTGGCGCCTCCACAAGCGACCTGCGAGAAGGAAAGCGATGCATCCCACCGGGATCACCCCGAGCCGGCGCGCCATGGCACGTGTCGCCCGCGTCCTCGTCACGAGCGCGGCCGTCCTGGTCGCCCTCGCGGCGCCGGCCGGCGCCGCGACCATCAGCGCCACCAGCACGCCCGTGCTGCACTTCGCGGCCGACGGGACCGAGCGGATCGACGGGACCCTGGAGGCCAACCGGTCCGTCCTGATCGACTACGACCCGGCGCGCCTACCGCGGTGCCGCAACCAGTACGCCGGCGGCGACGCCTGGAGCATCGGCGTCTACTACCGCGTCGACGGCGGTCCGATCACCACGCGGCCGGTCACCCGGCTCGACGAGAACCGGCACAACGTCAAGGCGCCGGTCAGCGTCGACCTGCCACTCGGCGGGCACGACCTCGAGCTGTGGTTCCACATCGGCGACCGGGCAGGCTGCGGCGAGTACGACTCCCGCTCGGGCGCCAACTACCACTACGCGATCGAGCAGCCGGCTGTCGCGACGTTCCGCGCCGACTGGTCCGAGTCGGTCGCCGGCCCGATTCGCGCCGGTCACGGCCTCGCCATCCAGTACGACACCGCTCGTCTGCCGCAGTGCCGGGAGACCTACGAGGGCGTACCGGCCTGGCGCATCGACGTCCACTACCGCCTCGACGACGGCCCGGCGCAGACCCAGGCGCTGACCGGCGACGACGGCCGGTCCGTTCCGGTGACCGTCGACATCGCACCCGGCAGCTCGCGGGTCGAGCTCTGGTTCCAGGTCACCGGGCAGCGCAGCGGCTGCACCGCCTACGACTCCGACTTCGGCGCGAACTACGTGTTCGCTGTCGCCTGACACACCGGGAGAACCTCACATGCGCACTTTCGTACGACTCCTGCTCACCCTGCTGCTCGGCGCCGGCACGGTGCTGGCCTTCGCGGCCACGCCCGCCGCCGCGTCCCCGCCGCCGCCGCGGGACCTGGGCGCGCCCGACCTGGCCGGGTACTGCCGGTCGCAGGGCCACACCGGCGCCACCCTGTCCGGCGACACCGCGTACGGCTGGCACTGCCGCACCGCCGACGGCCGGGACGCCGACATCGCCCTCGACGCGGCCTGCCGCTGGACGTACGGCCTCGCCGAGGCGGTCGACCGGATCGGCGACTTCCACCGCCCGGACAGCGTCGGCTGCTGGCGGGTCCGCTCGGACGTGGTGGCACCCGACTTCGACAGGTACTGCCGCGCGATCGGCGCCGACGGCGCGGCGCTGACCGGCGACACGGCCTACGACTGGCACTGCGTGACCGGCGGCACGCCGTCCGACATCGACGTGCTGGCGGCCTGTCGAGAGACCACCTTCGGCTACGCCACCGTCGACCGGTTCGCCGACTTCTACGACGCCCGTTCCTGGCAGTGCCGGGTGTGACCCACCCGTGACGCCGGGGCCTGCCGGATCGAGGCGGTCGTCGCTGCTGCTGAACGGCTACAACGCCGAGCTTGGCGAGTACAGCAGCGGCGACGGCCGCCACGGCCTGCCGGGCGCGCGGAACGCGGCAGACGTGTGCGCTTCACGGCCCGGCTGGCGGCTCGGGGGCGAAGGCGGCAAGCGCGGCCACAGCGCATTCGTCGTCCTGCCCGGGTGCCACACCGCCGCTCACCGCCAGCGCGCCGAGGATGGTGCCCCCGCGCATCGTGAGCTTCGCACCGGCGCCTGTCAGGATCGGCACCCGCACCGCGTGATGGAGCTGGGCGAAGAAGCCGGGCGAGGTTTCCCGCATCTCGCGCAGGGCCGCGCCGTCGCGGCGGAAGAGGGAAGCGTTGCGGTGACGGGCCGGGCCGGCGAACCCGGCCACCGAGTCGATCACTCGACCGGACGTCCGCTCATCGATCGATGACACGTCTTGCTCGAGGGGCACACTCCGCGCGCTTTCCCAGCGCATGTGAAAGCGGTGCGCCCATAGGGATTCGAATCCTCGGTGAGGCACGGCACGGCAGTGGCCACACGCGCCTCCAAGCCACCGTACGTACCCGCCCACGGCCTGACCGTGGCGGTCGCTGCGGTAAACGGCCCGCTGCTGCGCGTGACCCGAAAGGTAGCGCCCATTCTGTTCCGCATCCCGCCTGAAACCTTCGCGTCAAGGTGGCCGTTCTTCAAAGCGTGAATCCCGTTTCCGGGTCGGCCTCACCGTGAACAGCTTCCAAAGGAGCCTGCGCAGCTAGGCAAATCATGCCGTCCGTGGTCGGACCACGCCGAACGGTCCGGCCTTGCAGCTACGAAAGGTGCAACAGCAACCTCACGCGCAACAGCCATCACCAGCGCCCCCAGCAGCCACGTTGTACCGCACCAGCTGTCTTTTCCCCGGGGAATAATTCCAAGCTCGTTCTGCTGGGGAGGAAATGCGTTGCAGATTGGTAGTGGGCGCGGAGTCGGCGCCAAGGCAAAAAGAGCCATGGCGCTAATCACTTCAACCATGATGGCCGTGACGGCTATTGCGGTGGCGCCATCTTCTGCGGTATACGCCGCGCCCAAGTTCTCATGCCCCCGGGAAGTCCGGGACGAGGAGAGCGCTGTGCGGGCTGCGGTTTCCTGCGGGAGTGATGTTCTCATCAGCGGGTTGACCACAGAAACCGACTCCGTTACCGCGACCTCCGACGGAAGCATCCGATGGAATCACAATTTCCGTCCGGTCCGGGTACGGAAAGGCGCCGACTGGATACCGGTCGACACGACACTGATGGAGACGGCCGATGGTCGGATCGCGCCTGTAGCCGCGTCGGCGGACGTCAGTTTCTCCGCCGGCGGCGACGCACCCATGGTGACCATTGAGGAAGGCGCCAAGGAATTCGCCCTGGATTCGCCCCTCTCGCCGCTGCCGGCCCCGGTCCTCGCCGGCGACACGGCGACGTACCCGGACGTGCTTCCTGGCGTCGATCTGCAGCTGAAAGCCGACGTAGACGGGTTCTCCCAGCTGCTGGTGGTCCGCAACGCATCCGCGGCACGGAATCCACGCCTGAAGGAGCTGACGTTCCACGGCGCGGGGAAGGGCCTGCGGCTGGCCTCGGACAACGACGGCAACCTGCGTACGACCGATGACCGCGGGGCGGTTGTGATGACTGGCGGCGGGCCGACGATGTGGGACGCGGCGCAGAACGCCGTCCTGACCGGGCGTCCGCAGCACGGCAATGGCCAGATGAAGCGAATGCGATCCGGGGTCACCGGCGACGCCATCACGCTCACCCCGGATCAAGGAATGCTCGGCAGCGCCGACACGCTGTTTCCCGTATACATCGATCCGAGCCTGACGCTGAGTCGGACCGCTTGGTCGATTGTCGACACCAACACGCCCACGACGGCGTACTGGAACAGCTCGCAAGAGGCGCAGATCGGCACGCTCAACGGCGGCACCACCAAGCGCCGGTCCTACTTCTCCTTCGAACTGGCCGGGACGGCGGTCGCCGGCCGGAACGTCACCGCGGCAACGCTTCAGCTGACCGAGACGTACTCCGGCTCATGCACCGCACGGCAGTTCAGTCTCTATTCCACCGGTCCGGTGTCATCGGCCACGACGTGGAACAACCAACCGGCCCTCGGCGCCCTGCAATCGTCGGCGACCGTAGCCAAGGGCTTCTCCACCAGCTGTCCCGGCGGACCTGTGGCAATGGATGCGACTGCGGCGGTGCGTGCGGCAGCGACTGCCGGGGGAACTGCCACGCTCGGGTTGAGGGCGGCGAGCGAGACGGACAACACCTATTTCAAGCGGTTCAGCAACAATCCGACGCTGACAATCACCTACAGTCCCGCTTACGCGGTGGCGGACTCGCTCACCACCGACGGCAAGGCGTGCGTAACCGGCTCGTCCCGTCCGGTCGTCAGCACCAATGCCCCCACGCTGGCGACAACCTTCACGAGTTCGGCAATCCCGAACGCGAACACCTCCTTCGAATACCAGACGCTGGACGGCGTCACGGTCGGAAGCCAAGACGTACCCGGGGCCGCCGCGGGTTCAACCGTCACCTTCGTCATTCCGCAGAATCAGCTAGCGCTGGGCGGAACGTATCGCTGGCGGGTCCGGGCCACGGACGACCCCACATCCACCGCTGGTTGGTACGGGTGGTGCGAGTTCACCGTGCACGCGAGCTTCACCGCAACGTTCGGTCAGGATGACGGGACGGAAGCGTGGGCGGCGTCCCCAGATGCAGCCCCGAACGGCGACCAGCAGCAAGTGACCAGCATTCCTGGCGAAGTGGCCGTCACGTCCGACGGTGACAACCCGCCGGTCACCGGCGTAGCCGCCGATGAGGACGCCGAGACGGGCGTCGATACCTTCACGGTCGCTGACAGCGGCACTCCGTACACGGTGGCCGCGAACCCCGCCGACCCGCCGGCTCCGGGTTCGGTGGACGCGTCCAACGCGGTATCAAGTGACAACTCCGCGGACTACTGCGCATCGGCGACGGGCGTTGCGGCCTGCCGGCGTCCCGCCACGGCCGACGAGATCGCGGCCGCTACTGCGGAGGCCGACGCCTCCGCGTCCGGGCAGGTCAGTACGAGCGCGTACGCGACCACGTCGACGACGGACCCGACTGTGCTCGGTGCGGTGGTCAACTCGCCTGACTACACCTCCACGGACGGCCAGGTCAGCGCCTACAGTTCCGTCCCGACGGTCAAGCGTCCTCGATCGCTGTGCTACGGCCAGCCGGGTGTCTGGTACTACACCCGATTCGAGGGCTGTCTGCGAGTACTGTCGATCACCATCGTTTTCGATCCGAAGGGTGCCCGGTCGGGGACGCTTGCCGCGTGGGAGACCCGGTACGTGCGGCTCAACAAGCAGCGTGGGACCTGGGACTATCATACGTACCTGTCGGTTTCCAGCATCATCGGCAACGTACGAGGAATCGGCGTGACGAACGGCGGCGTGCAGTGCACGAGCAAGCTGTCCCCGAGTGGTCGCGCGCAGCGGTGCTCTACCAACTGGACCGGAACCGGCGGACGTCTGGACAGGCAGGGGAAAATTGTCCAGTTCGATGCTTCTGTCACCGCTGTCGGCCTCGATCAGAATGAGGTTCATCAGCTTTACGCAGTCCAGTTCTATTCGTTCTACGTTGTGGGCGGGTTGGTGAATCCGCCACGGACCAGCGTTCAGTCGATGTACGTCCGATGCGATCAGGCCATGAAAGGCACGGCCCAGGAGGGCTGCGTCGTTGGTGAATACCTTCCCAAAATCACATATCTGACCAATGGCACCGCGGCTCAGGTCGCCAAACACATCAAGAACTCTCAGGTGTCCAAGCTCCCTAGCATCCTCACGAGGCTCTTCGATGATTCTCGAATGCGGGCGAACGGCCGGACCGCTTGTCCGTCAACCCTTACCCGACCCGAGGGGAAGCAATGCGACGAATATCCATTTCGTTCGTCGCGGCAAGGGGCCAATCTGTACGCATCGAGCGACTATCGCACATTCGCGGGCTGTCAGATGGGTAGCAAACGCGTGACCGGCAGTGCGGGGTTCAGCCGCTGCTTCGTGTCGTCCACGCAGAACAAGACCGCCGGGGATGCCCTCAACCGGTTCTACAGCAGCTGGAACGACGGCGGCTATCGAATCATCGACGGCGAGTCGTTCGAGGTCGCAACGCAATAAACCTCCCGGGGATGGGCAGAGCGCGGGCTGCAAACGTGCTTCGCCCATCCCCGAGCGGTGTGCTGAATCGGTGACCGAGCATCGGCGCTGCACGTCGCAGAAACAGCCGTGACCCAGCTCACCGGATGGCACCATGAAGACATGACGGCGCAACCGGACGACTATGCGTGGTTCCCCGCCGCAACGGGTGAACTCGCGAACGCCTACTGCATCACCCTCATCAGGGCTGTCGCGCCGGACGCGGTGCTGACACGCCTGCGGGGAAAAGATTTCCGAACGGTGCACGGGAGCGATGAACTGGTCCAGATGGTCGGCGACCGAGACGCTGGTGACCATGCGCTGGTCGGGGTCACGGAGGTCCGCGGTTGGTCATTGATGGTGGAGCCGAATGGTTTCATCGGCGTCAGCTCCCGGTACAGCAAGCCGCTATCGGCCAACACATTGTTGGTGGCGCACTATCTCGACGTGAACCTGCGAGACGAATTCGTGGTGGCCGAGGACGGCGTGATAACCGCTTCTCTGGAGCCGTCGGCGCCCGACGTCAGGCGCGGGCCGAAGGCGGACGAGATCGCCGAGACGATGGCTGCGGTCGGATACGACCTCACCGGCGCCAGCGAACCGGGTGATCGTTTTGAACTGCTAGCCTTCGCGCTGGCCGAGGAGCTGACCGGCGTACGTCTGCGGGAACGTGATGTCGTGGCCGCCGATTACCTATGCGGTTACGTGAAGAAGCCATAGCCGCCGGTCCGGCCGGAATGCGCGTTGATGTCGGTAACTACGCTGCCTTTCAGACCGCGTAACCCCGCTCATCAAGGAGAAGCTCACCAAGTAGTGGTTTCCGGCATAGCCGGGAAGAAAGCGGTCTGCACGGTCCGGCCCCTAGCAACCAGCTCCGCCTCGGCGCGGACCAGCTCCGCCGTCGACACGGTCTACGTCTGGGCGCTCTTCTCCCGCTCGGCCTCGCCTGTCGACGGGAAGTCAGCCAACACTGTCCGGCGAGGGCCCCATGCCGAGTAAGGCCGACGTACTCGTAGGCGGGTTGTGCAGATTGGACATCCCGCCTCATATGCTAGAAGGCGGACCTAGCGGCATCGGCAAGTCCGCTGACGAATGAGCGGAAAGAGTCTCTCGAACACCCTACATATTCTTCGAAAGCTTCATCTGAAGGTATTAACGTGTCCGCCCAGCCTAGGGCTGAAATTATAACGACTATATCGTCGCGAGTCAGCTCGACTTGGAACTTTTCACCATCGCGTTCGATTAGCATCGGCAGCCCAACTCCAGTATCCTGACCCAGAAGCGCTAGGGATGCGGGCCTATAATATCGTTCCGATAATGTCCTCGAAGCGAATCGCCACATGCGCTCGACTCGGCACGGTCGTACGTTGGTCCGGCTACGTTCCGGAGGCCATGAAGGCGGCCAGGATGTAGTTCGGGTGTCGGTCGAGGTTCTTACGAGCCCGGTCGTAGCGGATGGTGGTGCGCGGGTCGGCGTGGCGGGCGGCGATCTGGACGTCGCGGAGGCTGACGCCGGCGTCGAGCATGGTGGTCACGAAGGTGCGCCGCAGCATGTGCGGGTGCATCTTCGGGATCCGCAGGTCCGGCGGTTTCGGCCAGGTGCCGGAGCCGCCGGGCCGCCGGGTGCCGGTCGATCCGGCCGTCGCGCGAGTTCCGCAGGATGGGCCCGTCGTCACGCTCGTCAACGGCGCGGTCGATTGCTCGGGCCACTGCTGGAGGCAGTGGGACGAGAACGACCTTGCCGCCTTTGCCGCACCTTGAGGACGCGGTGTCCGTGTTCTTCGCTGAGGTCGGCGATGTTGGCGCCGCAGGCTTCGAAGGTCGGCAGGGGTCGCTGATCTGCGTGACAGCATCGCGAGACTCTCCGGCGACGAGGTACTCCTGCTGCAAATCGGCTAATCCAGCCGACGTGTGTGGAACGCGGCAAGCCACTCGTACCTGAGCTTGATCACATATCCAGTCTCCGGCACGAGCGGGCGTCCGTCGGCCCTCGGCGTCCATGACGCCGTGCAATGAGCGGATCGCGGATCGCGGCACGCGAGTGCGCTGGCCGACCGCCTGACCCTGCTCGGAGCATTCCCACGTGCTTGGTGCGCTTGATTCATCTCGACGACATTTTTTGTCGGGGGGTGTGCCTAAGGTGCTCCGCAAGATCACCGGCTCGTGCCGGATGTGGATGAATCTGGCTGGGGGCAGAAATGCGCTGGTGGAAGAGGAAGCCCGAAGACCGGGCACAGTGGGTGCTCGATCCGCTGGTGGCCGTGGGCCCATTGCGGTTCGGGATGACTTCTGGCCAGGTCGAGGCGGTCCTCGGTGAGGGTCTGCTGGGGTCGTATCAGGGTGCGAAAGGCGAGGAGGACTTGCAGCGGTACAGCGACGTGGGCGTGACCGCAATCTATCAACGCGGGCACTTGGTAGCGGTGGCGATCGATGCGATGGACGGGCCCCTGATCCGGTTGCGGGACGTCGAGCTGATCGCCAGGACGCCGTCCGGTGTGCGCGCTGACATCCACCGCCTTGCATCTGAGGATAATGTCGCGGTCCGGGTGAACTGGAGCGGCGATCCCGAGGTGGCGGCATGGGGGCTTTCCATGGGAGCCCGGCCGGGGAGGGGCCTGTCGGCCGCCGGGTTCTCCGAGCGCAAGGACACGATGATCACGGATGCCCTGCTGGTCTGCGCAGAATTGGCGGAGGCACCGTATCTGTCGGAGCCGGTCATCCAGTGGTGCGATGTCCGAGAGTTGGAGTCGAACCCTGGGGCGTGGCCGGTAAAGCCCGACGCGGATCGTCCACGGTGGGACTGGACGCCGTTGGAGGGTGTCGGGCCGCTCCAGTTCGGGATGAACCCCTTGCAGGTAGCGGATGCTCTGGGCGGCGAAGCGCCGGCGGCACGACACGGACACTTCCCCTGGCCCTTTCTCAACAAGCCCGGACTGTGGTCTGTCAACGCGGAACGATTCGACGAGGCCGGGGTGACCGCGCACTACTGGGGCGAGCACGGGATTCCTCGCCTCACGGCGGTGACCGTGCACGGGCGAACCGGTCCACAAGTCAGCTACGCGGGCACCGAGTTGATCGGCAAGAAAGTTTCTGTCATCGACGATGTGCTATGCCAGCGCGCGGAGCGCGACGAGATAGGTCTGCTCGCCGGTTGCAACGGAGACCTTGGACCGGATGGGCTCGGCATGTGGGTACGGGCCACCCGTGCCGGAGATGCCGTGATCAGCGAAGCCCGGTTCTGCGCGGAGGGTTGGGAAGACCACGGCTGACGCGGGCCAAAGCCCTCGGCAAACCAGATCAACGAGTACCTGGCCAGTCCGGCAACATGGCCGAAGCACAACAACTCGGCACTCAAGTGAACGCTTGTCCGCGGTTGGCCGGGCGGATGCGGCTCCGCACTTTCTACCGAGCCGGAGCCGCCGCCCCGGCCTCCCGACACCGCACGCTCCACCACCACGCGCGGGTGTTCCGCTTGATGCGGCAGGCTGCTTCGACCCCGATGGTCCGGTCCTTCCGGAATGCGAGACGCCTACCCTGTTCACGGGGGCGGGCAGTGGTGCATCTTCGTGTGGTTCTCTCCCACGGTGACTGCTGCTCGGCACCTTATTGGTCTACGGCCACCGGCCCGTAGCGGCAGGTCCGAATGTGAAGGCGAGCCGCCGTTCAGGCTGTTGCGTCAGCGCAGGGCGCGGTGCGCGACCTGGAGTGCGATCGCTCCGGCAACGGTCGGCGGCAATTCAGGATGACTGGTAGTCCCCGAACCGAGACCTCATGGGCTGGTACGCATCAGCCCACGTAAGGACGCCCTCCTATCACTGCCTCGGCAGTCGCCGCGGATCAGCGCGACGTGACCTCACCCGCCTCTCTACGTAAGGGCGATTATCCCGCAGACTGAAATGCGGCAAATGAGACCCATGCCGGCTGTCAGCGACTTACGCTGACCGCGATGGTCACTTCGCCGGGCGTCGGTCACTCGAAGCGCCGACCAACGCCACCGACACGTATGCCGCTTGCCGTTTCCACCGGCGTGGTTGCCGTGTTTTTGCTGCTGGGCTGCGTGCGGGGCATCTACTTCCTGACTGAATTCGAGGCCAACTGCAGCAATGAACCTGACGCGGACAAACCCTGCCTGAAGACCACCAACCCAGCCTTCAGTACGCACCCGCTCGTCGTCGGCGTCATCACCGCCGTTTTATGGCTCCTGCTGTTGAGCGTCCCCGCACGGTTCGTCACGGCTCGTCGGATGATCGCTCTGTTGGTCGTCCTTGGGCCCGTCATCTCTGTGCTGGAGGCATGCGACACGGCGAGCGGATACGGTTTCGTACCGTGATGCGTCCGACTCTCGGCATGACGATGAGCCGCCAGGCCGGCGCGGAGCGATGTGAGCGGATGGAGGGATGAGGCGGCGCTGTGGCAGGCAACAAGGGCGAGCCGCGGGTCTCCGCGGAACAGGTGGGACGCGAAATCCTGAGCCTGCTGGGCGCAGTCGAAGAAGCGGGACCTGAGAAGTGGGACCTTCTCCTCGGCGCGGTGAACAGACTCACCGACTTGCATGACGTGGCGGAGGGCGGCGAACTGCCGGAGGCGGTGGACGGCCGGAACTTCAAGCAGACGCTGGCCCGGGAATGGGACCGGCTGCGCCCGCAGGTCAGGGACACGGTCGAGGCCCGTCTCGACGAATTCGATCTTACGGCCGACCACAACATGTACCAGTCGCTGCAAGCCAGGTCCGCGGTGCAGTTCCTCAAGGACGACTTCGCCGGGACGGTGGCGGACGGGCTGGTCGACGACGAGTGGCTGGCCAGCGCCGATGACGAGTTACGGGAGAGGGTGCGGTACTTCTGGCCGGAGTACGAGCCACCGGTGCCGCCGTCGAACCTTCCGCTGTCCCACTGGTGGTGGGACGTCATGTTCCAGGCCGCCATGCCCGACCACGTGTGGCTGTTCCAGTACGGCGAGCCCGGGAAGGTGACGCCGGCGTGCTACGTGGCGAACTGGGCGTACCCACGGCCGGAACTCGCCGAGGCGGCCCTGGCGCAGGCGAGGGCCTACTTCGCGGGTCTTCCCGTGCATGTCGAGGTGTCGCAAGCGCGGAATTTCGACACGTTCGCGGCCGGCTGGGTGCCGGCGTGGGCCGATTTCCGCAAACGGTTCGTGCTGAAAGCTGTGCCGCTACCCGCGCGATTCGGTCCGCAGGATTACGGGTTCCCGAGTGGCTGGGACCTGATGATGGCCGAGATCCAACGGTCCTGCGCAGCGTGTGCCGACGAGCTGCGCGACCTTGCCGCCCATGTCTCCCCACAGGCGAATGCCGTCGTCCAACATCAGGCGCCGCTGCGGCTGCCGCGGTTGGCGCTCAGCGGCCCGGCGCAGCAGTGGGGTTTCGAGACGTCCCTGTTCCTGGGGCGCTCCCACAGAGGCCCTGGGATCGGCCCGACCCGAGCCCGGGTGGCAGCGCTGGTCGAACGGCTGACGGTGTCCGGCTGGCTGGTGGGCCCGGTGCGGATGGACCCCGAACTCAGTGTCTCCGGGCGAACGGTCACCGCGACGCGTGACCTGCACACGCTGGTGGCTTTCGCCGAGCCCAACGCGATGCACGTTCACATCGATTCGCCCGGCTATCGCGCCGATGGCCCCGGCTGGATAGTCGAGGAGAACCGGCACCGTCGCCAACTGTCGTCTCCCTGGCAAGAGCGCTCCTCGATCTTCCCGCGCAGCGCCTTCCCAGAGAAGGGCGACGAGGGCACCGAACTGCCGCCTGCCGAGCGGTCAGCGCCCGCTGATCCACGCTGACGTGCTGACGGTCCCGCAGGCTGACAAAACCTATTAGATGAGGATCTGGCTTGTCAGTACGAGAGTGGGACCGTGGAGATCAAGGTCTGGATGGACGACTGGCAGATGCAGTGCTGCGGCGAGCCGTTCGCGGTAGGCGACGAGGTCTCCTGGACACTACGAGACCCGGACACCGAATGGCTGGAACTCGTGCTTGGTAGCGAGTTGGCCGGTGACGTCGACAAGGCGGAAGAACACCACGGAGGCATAGGCGAAGTCGGCTGTGTCAACCGCAGTTGACGAGTGGAGCGCGCGTCAACTACGGTTGACACATGCGGAGATTGTCGGGTTCTGATGGAATGGCGATCCAATACGGTGATGAGACACTCGCGATCCGACTGCGAACCCTTCTGGGTAACCGGCACTCGGTGGTCGCGGCCGCCACCATCTCGTCCTCCCAAGGACAGCAGGTGGCGGGATTCGGCGCCGATCCCGCGGCAGACTTCGAGATCGGCTCCATCTCCAAAGGCGTGACAGGCTTGCTGTACGCCGACGCCCTCGCCCGCGGTGAGGTCGATCGGTCGACCGCCCTGGGGGACCTGTTGCCGTTGGGCGACTGCCCTGCCGCCCGGGTGACCCTGACGTCGCTCAGCACTCATCACTCCGGATTGCCGCGCCTTGCCGCATCGAGCGCGCCATTGCGGCGCACTGCGGCACTATGGTTCCGCGGAGCCAATCCGTACGGTGACAACCTGGACCAGCTGATCGCTCAGGCGCGGTCGGTCAGGGTGGGCAAACCCCGGGCCCGCTACTCCAACCTGGGATTCGAACTGCTGGGTCACGCCATTGCGGCCGCCGCCGGAGTGAGCTATCGGCAACTCGTAGGTGAGCGAGTCACCGATCCTCTCGGTCTGGATGTGTTTTATGCCCCGGCGACTTCAGCAGAGCTGCGATCCAGCGCGCTGACCGGCAGGAGCAGGTTCGGACGCGCTCGGCAGCCGTGGACCGGTGAGGCCGTGGGTCCCGCCGGCGGGATCCGCGCCTCCATCGGGGCGATGGCTCGCCTGGCCGCAGCGTTACTGGACGGTTCGGCTCCGGGCCTCAGCGCCCTGGATCCGGTCAGTCAGTTCGCTGGACGCGCCGTAGGCATCGGTGCCGCCTGGGTCACGCTCGAGCACAACGGCCGTACGGTGACCTGGCACAACGGTGGCACCGGAGGATTTCGGTCATGGCTGGGACTGGACCGGGCCGCGGGTGCCGGAGTGGTGATCCTGACCGCTACGTCGGCCGCCGTCGACCGGCCCGGCTTCACCCTTCTGGCCGAGATCGCCAGTGGGCCGAACCATCGGCCACAGCGCTGATGGGCGTCACACTTCCGGGAGCCGGTTGCCGCCATGCCATTGCTGGGTTCGGCCACCGCTTCCACCACAGGCCCTCGGCATCCGCATCTCGGCCAAAAGCGCGCACGCGACCAAGGTGGCGCGGAGAAGCGACGCGGCCCGAGCCGCTGGACAGCAGCGCTTTGGCTTCGTCGAGGGTCAGGCCGGTCAGGTTCCGCGAGCCCGCCGCCGCCGACCGCTGGACGTGGCTGGTCATAGCTGCGTTCCTCGTGGCTACGAGCGGATGAGGTCCGGCGGCGATCGAGCCGCCGGACCGGCCGGAATGCGCGTTGATGTCGGTAACTACGCTGACGCGATGATCGACGACGTGGGTCTCGTCATCTTCGACTGTGACGGAGTGCTGGTCGACAGCGAACGCATCGCGGTGCGCGTGAACGTGGCCATCGCGGCGCAACTGGGCTGGCCGCTGACCGAGGCCGAGGTGATCGATCGGTTCATCGGCCGTTCCCACGCGTCCATCGCGGAGATCTTCGCCGCGGAGCTCGGCCCCGAGGCGGCGGCGACCTGGACGGACCGGTTCGAAGCCGAGCTCCATCAGGCCGTGGATGCCGAGCTGGTCGCGGTGGACGGGATCGTGGAGGCGTTGAGCGGGATCACCGTACCGACGTGTGTGGCGTCCAGCGGTACGCCCGAGAAGTTGCGGCACACCCTGGGCCGTACCGGTCTGTATCCGCGCTTCGCCGGCCGCGTCTTCAGCGCCACCGAGGTGCCCCGCGGCAAGCCCGCCCCCGACCTGTTCCTGCACGCCGCGGCGACGATGGGCGTGCCACCGCGGGCGTGCGTGGTCGTGGAGGACAGCCAGTACGGGGTTCAGGCGGCCCGCGCCGCGGGCATGCGGTGCCTGGCCTACGCGGGCGGACTCACCCCCATCGACCGGCTCGAAGGTCCCGGCACGATCGTCTTCGACGACATGCGAGACCTTCCCGCCTTGCTCGACGAGGTCCGTCCGCGCGACGCTCGGTTGGTGTGACGGTTCAGAGGTTGGCCGGGCGGAAGACCCACTGTTGCTGCTGGGAGCCGTTGCAGTCCCACAGCTGAACCTTCGTACCGTTGGTCCAGATGGTGTTGAAGTCGGCGTCCAGGCACTTGTTGTTGTATCCGACGTGCAGGGCGCCGCCGACCGGGTTCCACTGCTGTTGCTGGGAGCCGTTGCAGTCCCACAGCTGGACCTTCGTGCCGTTGGTCCAGATGGTGTTGAAGTCGGCGTCGAGGCATTTGCCGTTGTAGCCGACGTGAATGGTGTTGCCCTGGAACCACCACAGTTGCTGCGGCGAGCCGTTGCAGTCCCACAGCTGGACCTTCGTACCGTTGGTCCAGATGTTGTTGAGGTCGGCGTCGAGGCACTTGTTGTTGAACCCGACCTGCACCCGCTGGAACGGTGGGGTGGCCGCCGCCGGTGCCGCCGGTAACAGCGGTACACCCGTGGCGAGCAGCAGTGCCAGGACACGGGCACGAACTTTTCCGGACATGGTCGATCTCCTCACGAATCGCTGTGAACCGCGCGTGCCGGCGGCTGTCAAGAACGCTAGGAGCCCCGATCGCACGGTCGTGGGGAAACCGGCCGAGTCCGCGTCGCCCGCCGGCGGCATCTGACCGAACGGCCGGACGTCCATGACCGTTCGGGTGCGGACCGGCAGGCTCACCTGAGCCCGCAGGCGATGTCAGCCGCGCCGGGCGATCCGCTGTGTCAACGTGTGCGCCGCCTCCAGCAGCAAGGCGCCGAGCTGCGCCGTCCGTTCCCCGTTGAACCGGGACTCGACCCCGGTCAGGCTCAGCGCCCAGGCCGGCGACCCGGTCCGGTCGAACACCACCGCGCCGACACCCCAGCTGCCGGGGACGATCAGCCCGGGATTCACCGCGTACCCCCGCCGCCGTGTCGCGGCGACCCGCCGCGACAACGCGGCCTCCTCGTGCTGGGTGCCGTAGGCCGCCGACAGTTCCCCGCCCCGCGACCGCACGTAGGCCTCGGCGTCGTCGAGCGGCAGCAGCGCCAGGATCGCCAGTCCCGCCGAGGCCACCCCCAGCGGAAACCGGATCCCCTCGTGCAACACGTGCGACCGCAGCGGAAAGCTGCCCTCCTCCCCGGCCAGGCACACGGTCTCGTCGCCGCGCCGCGCCGAGAAGAACGCGCTCTCGCCGGTCGCCGCCGCCAGCGAGCGCAGCACGTCCCGGGCCGTCGAGGTCACGTCGTAGCGTTCCGCGGCCACCGACCCGAGCAGGAACAACTCCGGCCCGAGATACCACCGCCCGCGCCGCGCGTCCCGGTCGACGAAACCCTCCTCGGCGAGGGCGGCGAGCACCCGCTGAGCGGTCGACCGGGGCAGCCCGGTGGCCGCCGCCACCTCCACCGTCGTCACCCCGTCGGCCGCGCCCGACCCGACCCGGCGCAGCACCGCCGCCACCCGCGCGACCAACTGAGACCCCTGCATGCTCACATTATGAGCAGGTGACGCCCGTCACGGTCGCCAGGTGATTATTTCGGGGGTGTGCGGCATCTATGTGCCTACCGTGCCGCGCCATGAGCAAACTCGTCGACAGCGCGGCGAAAGCCGTCGCAGCCGTCGCCCGGGACGGCATGACCGTGGCCGTCGGGGGCTTCGGCCTCTCCGGCATCCCCACCACGTTGATCAAGGCGTTGCGCGACACCGGCGTCAAGGATCTCACCATCGTCAGCAACAACATGGGCGTCGACGGCAAGGGCCTCGGCCTGCTGCTGGAGAACCAGCAGGTCAGCAAGGTCCTGGCGTCCTACGTCGGCGAGAACAAGCTCTTCGCCAAGCAGTACCTCAACGGCGAGCTGGACGTCGAATTCGTCCCCCAGGGCACCCTCGCCGAGCGCTTGCGGGCCGGCGGGGCCGGCATCCCGGCCTTCTACACCCCGACCGGTGCGGGCACGCCGATCGCCGACGGCAAACCCGAAATGCGATTCAACGGCTTGCGTACGATCTTGGAGCTCGGCATCGTCGCCGACCTCGCCCTGGTCCGCGCCCACCGCGCCGACCTCGAGGGCAACCTGCGCTACCGGCTCACCGCCCGCAACTTCAACCCGCTCGTGGCGACGGCGGGCCGGGTCACCATCGCCGAGACCGAGCTCGTCGAGGACGGGTTCATCGCGCCGGACGACATCCACACCCCGGGCATCTACGTGCACCACCTGGTCCGGACCGAGAGCACCGAGAAGGACATCGAGCAGAGGACGGTGCGGGCCCGTGTGGACGCGTGACGACATGGCGGCGATCGCCGCCGCCGAGCTGACCGACGGCCAGTACGTGAACCTCGGCATCGGCATCCCCACCCTGGTCGCCAACCACCTGCCGGCCGGCGTCCGGGTGACCCTGCAGAGCGAGAACGGCATCCTCGGCATGGGCCCGTTCCCGTACGAGGGCGACGAGGACGCCGACCTGATCAACGCGGGCAAGCAGACCGTCACCCTGCTGCCCGGCGCCTCGGTCTTCGACTCGGCCACCTCGTTCGGCATGATCCGCGGCGGTCACGTGCAGACCGCGGTGCTCGGCGCGCTGCAGGTGGCCGCCAACGGCGACCTGGCCAACTGGACCATCCCCGGCAAGCTCGTCAAGGGCATGGGCGGCGCGATGGACCTGGTCGCCGGCACCCCGCGGGTCATCGTGGTCACCGAGCACGTCGCCAAGGACGGCACGCCGAAGATCGTCGAGCGGTGCACCCTGCCGCTGACCGGCGCCGGCGTCGTCGACCGGATCATCTCGGACCGCGCGGTCTTCGACGTCACCGGCGACGGCCTGGTGCTGCGCCGGCTCGCCGACGGCCAGACCGTCGAGCAACTGAAGGAACTGACCGGCGCCGGCTTCGCGGTGGACCTCGGATGAGCGCGGTCATCGCCGGTTACGCCCGGACCCCGTTCGCCCGCTACACCGGTGCGCTCGCCAAGATCCCGGCCGTCGAGCTGGGCGCGCACGCCGCCCGGGCCGCCCTGGCCCGGGCCGGCGTCCCGGCCGACGCGGTCCAGCGGGTCTTCGCCGGCCAGGTGCTGCAGGGTCTCGCCGGGCAGAACCCGGCCCGGCAGGCCGCCGTCGCCGCCGGCATCCCGCTCGACGTCCCGGCGACCACCCTCAACGCGGTCTGCCTCTCCGGCCTGGAGGCCGTCGTCGCGGCCGCCGACCTGATCGCCTCCGGCCGGGCCGACGTCGTGGTGGCGATCGGCATGGAGTCCATGTCGCTCGCCCCGCACGCCGGTCACGGCCGGGCCGGCGCCCGGTACGGCGCGATCGAGCTGCTCGACACCCTGGAGCACGACGGGCTCACCGACGCGTTCGAGCGCCGCTCGATGGGCGCCTCCACCGAGGACGGCAACACGGGCCTCCAGCTGGACCGGGCCGGCCAGGACGCCTGGGCCGCCCGCTCACACCAGCGGGCCGCCGCCTCGCGGGAGTTCCTCGCCGGCGAGATCGCACCCGTCACGGTACGCGGTCAGCAGCTCGGCACCGACGACGGCGTCCGCCCGGACACCACGGTGGAGACCCTGGCCGGGCTGCGTCCGGCCTTCGCCGCCGACGGCACCATCACCGCCGGCAACGCCTCCCAGCTCACCGACGGCGCCGCCGCGCTGGTGCTGATGAGCGCGACGGCCGCCGCCTCGCACGGGGTCACGCCGCTGGCCCGGGTGCTGTCGTCGGCCCTGGTCGCCGGCCCGGACGTACGCTTGCACCACCAGCCCTCGAACGCCATCCTGGCGGCCCTGAAGCACCTCGGCGCCGAGCCGTCCGCGCTGAGCCGCATCGAGGTGAACGAGGCGTTCGCCGCGGTGGCCGTCGCCTCGGCCGACGCCCTCGGCGTGGGACCGGACCTGGTGAACGTGCACGGCGGAGCGATCGCTCTGGGACACCCGATCGGTGCCTCCGGCGCCCGCATCGTGGGCACCCTGGCCCGCCAGTTGCACGAGCCGGGCGCCGGCCCGCTCGGCGCCGCCGCCATCTGCGGAGGTGGCGGCCAGGGCTCCGCCGTCATCCTGGAAGCGATCTGAGCTGGTCACCGGAGCCGCCCGCAGGTCACCCCGCGCAGACGGGCGTGGCCTGCGGGCGGCGTGGCTGGGCGTGGTGCACCGAGCAGGAGGCCGCCGGGCGGCTCCCCGACGGCCGAGAGCATCGCGGTCTACCTGGCGAACGGGGTTCTTCGTCGGCTGATCCGGCGGGACGACCTCCGGTTCTCGTGCCGTCGAGATCGAGATTGGCCAGTCGAGACGCGTGGATGTTCATCATTTGCGTAGTCGCGGCACGGACGTAGCGAGCGCGAAATGCCGCCATTCAACCTGTTACCCTCCGGTAACTTGAGGGATTGGGATTCGTCTATGCGTCGGCTCGCTGTCGTACTGTCGTTGCTGTTGATGTCGCTGGTGCTCGCCGTGCCGGCCTCGGCAGGGCCATCCACCACCGGATTCCACTGGAACGACATCACCGCCGGCGACGGCGTACAGCTCAAGTCCAACGTGATCGAACCGGCCACCCCGGGCACGCATCCGGGCGTCGTGCTGGTGGCCAGCTGGGCACTCAACGACTTCCAGTACCTGGCGCAGGCGAAGCAGCTGGCCGAGGCGGGCTACGTGGTGCTCTCCTACACCGCCCGCGGGTTCTGGCTCTCCGGCGGCACCATCGACGTGGCCGGCCCGCGGGACGTCGCCGACGCGTCCAGCGCGGTGGACTGGCTGATCGCGCACACCAGCGTGGATCCGCACCGGATCGGCATCGTCGGGATGTCCTACGGCGGCGGGATCAGCCTGCTGGCCGCCGCGCACGACCCGCGCCTGCGGGCGGTCGGCTCGCTGAGCGGCTGGTCCGACATGGGCGCCTCGATGACCGGCGGCGACACCCGCCGGCCGCAGGCGGCGTGGTTCCTGCAGACCGCGGCGCGGCTCGTCGGGCGCCCGTCGCCGCAGATGAACCAGATCCTCGACGACTACTGGGCCGACCGGGACGCCGAGGGCCGGGACCGGTGGGCGCGGGAACGCTCCGCCCGGTACTCGGTCGACGCGCTGAACCGCAGCAACCCGGCGGTGCTGATCGCGCACAGCTTCGGTGACAGCATCTTCCCGGCCAACCAGATGCTCGACTTCTACACCGCGCTGCGTACCCCGAAGCGCCTCGAACTGGCGCCCGGTGACCACGCCACGGTGGAGATCTCCGGGCTGGCCGGCATCCCGAACCATGTGTGGACCAGCGTGCGGCGCTGGCTCGACCAGTACCTGGCCGGGATCGACACCGGCATCGGCGACGAGCCCGGCGTGGTGCTGCGCCCGCACAACTCGTCGGCGGCCGAGTACTACCCGGACTGGTCGCACGTGACCGGCCACGACGACCGTCTCCGGCTCGGCGCGCCGCACGGCCTGATCGCCACCGGCGACCTCGGCCCGCAACCGCAGGGCACCTGGACCCGCCGGATCCAGGCCGGCACCGACACCATCGCCGGCGGTGGCGTCGCCCTGCTGACCAACGGCCTCGAGCAGCTGACCGGGATCCCGCCGATCGTCTCGCTGCCCGCGGTGTCCCGCCGCCACGCCGGCGTGTGGCTGTCCGGCGCCGCACCGGCCGGCGGGTGGCGGGTCCGCGGCGTGCCCCGGCTGCACGCCCCGCTCGCCTCGACCCACCCGGCCGGCACGGTCATCGCCTACCTGTACGACGTCAACGCCCTCGGCATCGGCAAACTCTTCTCGCACGCCCCGGTCACCTGGCACGGCTCGCCGGCGACGGTGGACCTGCCGCTGCAGGTCACCGCGTACGATCTGCCGTCCGGCCACCGTCTCGCCCTGGTCGTCGACACCAAGGACCCGCTGTATCTCGACGCCAACGCCAAGGACGCGACGATCACCTTCAGCAGCGACGCCTGGCTGGACGTGCCGATCGCCTGAGCGCCGGCCGGGCCGCATCGGTGGTCACCCACGCTGCCGGGCTCCCGCGACGAACATCCTGGCCGGCCTCGTCCAGGATCGCGGGAGCCCGGCAGCGGTCCCGGCAGCGGTACGTATTGCCTGCTGGGCGTCGTTGCGGTATTGGATTCCTCGCGCATGACGGCGGCCGAGAATCGGCGGACGAGAATCGCCGGGATGACCAGGGGAAATGTGTTCCGGCTGCCGAAATATCACTGTGGACATTGCCTGGAAAGATCTTGTGATGCTAGCGTCGGATTCGCGTTCTAAACTGGCGGAAATGCCAGTTCGCATCCACGGGGAGGCGCGGCATGAATTCACGTAAAGTTATCGCAGGATCTATGGCAGTCTTAGCTTCTGTATCCGCCGCCCTCGTGGCTACCGCCGGCCCGGCGCTGGCGAGCGACACGTCGTTCAGTGTCACTGTCAAGCACTCCAACGGCACCATCGTGTCCACGATGTCGGGCAACGTCGTCTGGTACAACCGGTCCGCGGCCCTGACGAACATCAAGCAGTACATCCGGGGCGGCGAATGCTCCTATGCCGCCATCTCGAGCTACTCGGTGCTCGGCGTGGTGGATTACCGCAACACTGCCAAGCGTTGCCCGAGCTCGAACACCACCTACTCGCTCAACAACATTCTCCTCAACGGCAACAATGAGGACAGCGACGGTGATGGCCAGCCCGGTCCGCTGCTCGAAGCAATCACCGACATCGACATCGAGCTGCTCGACGTGAACGATGACCGTCACGCCTTCCAGGTGCTTCGGCGCTGACAGATCCCATAAGGCAGTAAATGCAATAAGGCCGTGAAGTAGCCGTATCCCGAGCCCGCCGGTACGTGCCGGCGGGCTCGGGAACGGTTGGCGGAGCAGGCCGCCGTACCTATCGGGATTAGGCCACCCACGGGCGGGGCTGGTTGACGATCTCGGCGCGCAGGAACACGTCGTACTTCCCCTCGCCCTTGCCGTCGATCCAGAACTTGTGCGTGTAGGGCTCGCTGGTGCCCGGCACGGTGCCCTGGATCGGCGGCGGGGCGTACCCGCCGGCGAACAGCGTCTCGCCGTGCTCGCCCACGTAGTCGTCGGCCAGGCCGAGGCCCTCGACCAGCCCGCCGGCGATCAGCGCGCCGATCGGGCCGCCGGTCAGCATGCCGGCGATGGTGGCCGCCGGGGTGAGCCCGCTGCCCGGCGCGGCGGCGCTGGCCAGGTCGTAGATCGCGGCGCCCTGGGCGGCCGCCGCGGCGGCCTTCTGCATCGCCGCGTCCACCTTCTTGCGGGCCTCCGACGGGGAGCCCTCGTCGTTCTCCAGCACCGCGACGTGCAGCACGCTGGTGACCACCGGCTGCAGGTCGGCGACCACCGCCGGCGCGACCCGGACGTCGTTCTTGTCCACGTCGGTGAACTTGAACATCGAGGTGGCGGACCGGCCGAGCCCGCCCCAGGAGACGACGAAGTACGGCTCGTCGCTGCCGGACAGCTCGCTGGACTCGCCCCAGCACTTGAAGCCGACGAACCAGATCCGCAGGTGCTGGTCGATGATGATCTCCGGGTCACCGGCGGCGGTGGCGGTGATGTGCCCGCCGGTCATCCGCCAGCGGCCCTGACCGGCGGCGACGCTCACCGCACCGGTCGGCAGGCCCAGCAGGCTGGTCACGCCGCCGGTCCGGTCGTACGCCTCGAGCGCCCGGCGGACCACGATGTCGCTGCGGTCCACCAGCGGGGTCAGCGACTGCAGCCGCCAGCCCTGGCCCCACAGCTCGTCGTAGCGCTTGCGGTACTGCTCGTACGTCGCACCGTAGAGCTGGAACTCGCCGGTGGTGGCGGGCCGCCAGACAGCGGTGTAGCGGGTGTGCCCGCCCACCACGTACGGCTGGAGCAGCTTCAGCCGCCAGCCCTGCTTCCACAGCTCGTCGTACTTCGCCCGGTACGCCTCGTAGCTCACGTCGTAGAGCTGGATCTCGCCCTCGGTGGACTGGCGCCAGACCGCTGTGTACCGGACCTGGTCGCCCGGCAGCACGTACGGCTGGAGTGCCTTGAGCCGCCAGCCCTGCTTCCACAGCTCGTCGTACTTCTTGCGGTAGTCGGCGTAGGTCCAGCCGTACACCTGGATCTCGCCCTCGGTCGACTGCTGCCAGGCGGCGGTGTACCGGACCTGGCCGCCCACCACGTACGGCTGGAGCAGCTTCAGCCGCCAGCCCTGCTTCCACAGCTCGTCGTACTTGGCACGGTACGTCTCGTACGGCACGTCGTAGAGCTGGATCTCGCCGGCGGTGGACTGCTGCCACACCGCGGTGTACCGGACCTGGTCGCCGGAGAGCACGTACGGCTGGAGTGCCTTGAGCCGCCAGCCCTGCTTCCACAGCTCGTCGTACTTCTTGCGATAGTCCGGGTAGGTCCAGCCGTACACCTGGATCTCGCCCTCGGTCGAGGGCTTCCAGACCGCCGCGTACCGGATCTCGTCGTTCGCCATCTCGGTGTTTCTCTCCCGTTCGTGCCGGTGTCGTGGACGCACCCAGGGCACCATCCGGGCCGGGCGGCCGGCCATACGCAGTTCTGCGCATCCGCGTCAGCGCAACCGTCCGGCGCCCGACAGTCCCGACGCGTCGGCGGCGGTGCAATGGGACGGGTGAACACACCCTCGGCCACCGACCTGCGGCGCCTGCTCGACCTGGTCCACGACCTGGACGGCGACGCCGCGGACCAGCTGGGCCGGATGGGCGCCATCCTGGGCAGCGACATGACCTCGCTGAGCACCGTGGACCACGTGGAGGGCCGGCTGGTCGCCTCCCGCAGCACGCCGGCGGAGTCCAACCTGATCCGGGTCTCCTCGTTCCACAGCGTCTTCACGCTGCACCCCGGCTTCGCCGCGTTCCGGGCCGGCCGCCTGCGCCCCGGCACGCCCGCCGCCTGGTCCGACGTGAACACGCTGCGCGAGCTGCGGCGCAATCCGCTGTACGCGGACTTCTTCGCCCCGCGCGGCACCCGCGACCAGTTGCTGTGCGTGGTCCGGCTGAACCGCCGCGAGGGTCACCTGCTCTCCTTCAACCGCTCCCGCCGAGGCTGGACCGGCCGGGACCGCACCGTTGTCCAGCTGATCTCCGCCCACCTCGGGCGGCACCTGGCCCGCCGCGCCGAGATCACCAGGCTGCGCCGCGCGCTGCACCGCCGGGAAGGCCTGGACGCGGCGGCGGGCCGGCTGGCGGCACTCACCCCGCGCGAGCGCGAGGTGCTCGGCGAGGTGGCCCGGGGCGCCTCGGACCGGGACATCGCCCGCTCGCTCGGCGTCCGCGAACGCACCGTCCACAAGCACCTGGAGCAGGCGTACCGCAAGCTCGGCGTGCACTCCCGCACCCAGGCCGCGGCGCTGCTGCACGGCTGACCGCGCGGAGTCCCGCGCGAACCCGCTTTCGAGCACCTCGTGGGACGGGGCCGGCGACGACCACGTGTTGGACGTGGCGGGGCGGATCCGCGCCGACGAGCGGCGGCGCGTGCCGTTCCACCTGGACCGGCTGCTCCGGACTGCGGGGTGCTCCTCGAGCCTTTGCGCCCCAGGGCCAGCAGGCCATGATCAGGGAGTTCCCCGGAAAGTGGGGGCTGGTGCACCTTCGTGGTCCGAAAGTTGCGGCCGGTCGGGTGGCGATGAAGGCTGGAGGCAGAGTGGCGGCCGCACCGGTGGAGACCGCCGCATCCGGCACAGTGATCGAAGGTTACGGCATGGGGACAAAACCTGACAATCTCGCCCGATGGGGGAGGCCGGGGTGACCGGCGCGGTCGACCATCGCGGTCAACGGCGGTTCCGCCATGGTGTGCTGATCGTGGACGGGCAGCACACGATCGAGCGGCGGCTCGTGCCGTCGCTGCGCCGCGACATCACCGCCGGGCAGGCGGTCTTCATGGTGGTCGGTGCCGACACCGCGCGGATCGTCCGGGACCGGCTGGGCGATGACGCGGACACGTTGCAATGGGCCCCGGTGGATGGCTTCTACCAGCGGCTCGGATTCAGCTACCGCAGCTTCGACCGCTATCTGCGCGATCAGCACGACCGGCAGCAGCCGATCCACATCGTCGCCGAGCCCGGCCTGGTCAGTGACCCGCGAGCACCAGTGGACCGGGTCGCCGCCTTTCTGAACTACGAGGCGATGGCCAATGACCGCTACGCCCGCTACGGCAGCCCGATCACCTGCCTGTGGCATCGGGAACACCATCCCGCCTGGGTCATCGACGACGTGCGCAAGGTCCACGGCCAGGAACTGACCGCCCGCGGCGACATCGACAATCCCAGCTACATCGCACCAGCCGCCTACCTGAACGCCCGTGTACCGGCCTCCCTGCCCGCGCCCCCACCGGTCACCGATCTCGACCTCACCGTGTGGGACTTCGCCGAGGTGGCGGCCTGCCGGGCCGCCGTCGCCCGCTGGGCGAGCCACCACGACTTCGTCCCCGCCGCTGTCCGGCAGGTCGTCGCCGCCGGCAACGAAGCCGTCACCAACGGCCTGCAGCACGGCCAGGCACCGGTACAGGTCCGCGCCTGGCGCCGGGACACCACCCTGATCCTGGACATCGAGGACCACGGCGGGCAGCCGATTCCCGCCGACGCGGGCTACCGGCCCCCGGCCACCCTCGCCGGACCCGCGGGACTGTGGGTCGCCCGGCAACTCGCCGACGTCCTGCTCACCAGCACCCACCACGGACGGACCACCGTACGCATGTACTTCCCGCATGCCGTGATCCACAGCAACCTCGACATCCCCTGATGAAACGCACCGGCGACCCCACTCGCCGAGCACCCCGGCCATTGCCACCCACTCGCCCGGGCCGGCCGGCACCGGCCTGAACGACCGGACAGCGACACACCCGGCAGCCGGCGGCACCCATCGGTGATGACCGCACATCGACCGGTGCTGCCGTGGTGAGTGGTATACCCGCCAGATGGATATGCAGCTCAGCGGTAAGGTCATCGCCGTCGTGACCGGCGGCAGCGCCGGCATCGGCCTGGCGATCGCTCGTGGCCTTGCGGCCGAAGGCGCGCACGTCGCGCTCTGCGCCCGGGACGCGGCGCGCCTCACGGCCGCCGCCCTTCAGATCGAAACCCAGTTCGGGGTACGCGCGGTCGCCGTCCCCGCCGACCTGACCGTCCCCACGGCGGCGGCCGAGCTGGCCGCCGCCGTGCAGCGCGAGTTCGGCGGCGCCGACCTGCTCGTCAACAACGCCGGCACGGGCAGCGAGGAGAAGATCCTCACCGCGCCGGACGAGCGCTGGCAGGCGTACTGGGACCTGCACGTGATGGCGGCGGTCCGGCTGGCCCGGGCGCTCGCCCCCGGGATGAAGGCACGCGGCGGCGGGGTGATCCTGCACAACGCGTCGATCTGCGCCACCCAGCCGCTCGGCTACGAACCGATCTACAACGTCACCAAGGCGGCGCTGGTGATGTTCTCCAAGTGCCTGGCGAACGAGCTGATCGGCGACAACATCCGGGTCAACGCGGTGAACCCGGGCCTGGTGATGACCGGGGACTGGGTGAAGACCGCCAAGCAGCTGACCGCCGGCACGGCACAGGGCTGGGAGGAGTACCTGCGGGGGATCGCCGAGGAGAAGGCGCCGATCGGGCGGTTCGCCACCCCGGAGGAGATCGCCGACTTCTTCGTCTTCCTCTGCTCGCCGCGGGCGGCGTACGCGGTGGGCTCCACCTACTACGTCGACGGCGGCTGGCTCAACGTCACGACCTGACCGCGCCCGGCCCGGCGTCGGCGGGCGTGGAACCGTCGACGCAGGCACCGGCGAGCACCTCGCCGAGCAGCGGGGCGAACTTCATCAGGTTCTCGCCGTGCACGGCCAGCACCCGGCCGTTGCGGGCGAACTGCAGGCCGTCGCCGAGATCCGGATGGTGGGTGCAGTAGACCCGGCCGATCGGGCGCGGCTCGACGAACGGCAGGTGCTCGGCGACGTGGGCGGTGACCGCCGCCAGCGACGCGCGTTCCGCGGCGTCCCGCCCGGCGCTCCAGGCCACCAGGGCCGGATCGACGTCGCCGCCGACCGCCCACCCGCCGGCCGCCGCCAGGTGCTGGTAGGTGCCGGGGAGCCCGTCGGCCGCCTCGGTGATCCAGCACTGCGGCCGCTCGGGTGCGCCGCGGCGCAGCGGGAAGGTGACGCGCAGGTGGTGCTCCAGGGCCGACGGTGTGTCGATGCCGGCGCCGGCGGCCAGCCCGGAGGTGCCGGAGCCGGCGGCGATCAGGGCGGTGTCGACGACGTCGGTGGCGGGACCGGCGCTCACGCGTACGCCGGCCGGGGTTTGCTCGACGGCCTCGACCCGGGCGTGCCGCAGGCGGTGGCCGGCGGCCGCGACCAGGTAGGCGCGCAGCCGGTCCACCCGGATCACGCCGCCGGACGGGTCGATCAGGGCGGGACCGGGGAAGGCGCGCGCCGGCAGGCGCAGCAGCGGTGAGTCGGGCTCGACCAGGTCGTGCGGTGCGCCGGCGGCGGCCATCGCGGTGGCCCAGGTGGCGGTCCCGGCGCCGCTGACCACGGTGCCGACCCGGTCGATGAGCGGGGTGCCGGCCTGCTCGCTCCACCTGGCGAACAGCGCGCCGGAGCGGGCGGCCAGCTCCACCATGTCCGGGTAGACGTGCGCCAGCCGGAAGATCCGGGTGTCGCCGGCGGAACGCTCGCCCATCGGCTCGCCGGCCTCGTAGCACCACACGTCGACGCCCTGCCGGAGCAGGGTGAGCGTCACCGACAAGCCGACGACGCCCGCACCGATCACCGCGACCCTCATGGATGGACGCTAGCAGCCGGCACCGGCACGTCAGGTGCAGCGACTGGTGTTGACCGTGCAGGCGGCGGGGCGGTCGCCGGTCCCGGTGCGGGCGAACTGGAAGCGCAGCACCACCGTGGATCCGGCGCCGACCGGCACGCCGGACCGCCAGACGAAGCTGTCACCGGAGCGGCTCAGGGTGGCCTGCGGTGCCGACTCGACCCACGAGGTGCGCAGGTCACCGACGTTGTCCGGGAAGCGCAGCGTGACCGTCCAGTCCCGGGGCTCGCCGGTGGCGTTGCTGATCGCCACCTCGCCGATGAACTCGGTGTCGTACGTCCCGACGACGCCGTAGCGTCCGGTGACCGCCGCGGCCGGCGCGCGCGTGGTCGTGGGCCGCGGTGCCGGCGTCGTGGATCGCGGTGCCGGCGTCGCGCTCGACGGCGACCAGATGACCGGCCGCCGGGAGTGCGCGGATCGCGCGGCGGGGGAGGAGGGTCGTGGCCCGGCCGGCGACGGGGTGACGACCACGGTCTCCCGCGGCGCCGGCGGTGGGAGGACCGGGCCGAGTGCGGTGTCGTCGTCGCGCTCGGCCGGTGACAGCCGGAACATGGTCACGAGCAGCATGAACAGCAGGGCGCCGACACCTACCACGGTCGGCGCCCAGGGGAGCAGATGCCGTACGCCCTCGCGGAAGCCGCCCTCCCGCCGTTTGGATCCCGCCATCTGAAGGAAGCGCCGCCCTTGATCGATCTGTGAACGAGCACACCCTAGGTGGGCTGCCCGGTGAGGTCAACGCCCCGCTCGACCCGTCCGCTGTCAGGCGTCGTCCGGGCAGCGGTCGCGGGCGCGTTCCGGCGGCGGGAACAGGTCCAGCAGGCTCGTCTCCTCGACCGGCAGTGCCGGGTCGACCGCCGGCGAACGCTCCGGCACCGGTGCCGTCAGATGCATGCCGAACCAGTCCGCCGCCTGGATGGCGAGCAGCTCCAGCGCCTCCTGCCCGCTGAAATAGCGATCCGTGCCCGGGATGACGCACAGGTCGGCGTGCGCGCGCATCGCCTTGCGCGCCTGCTCGTTCAGCGTGCGCAGCTGCAGGTCGCGCTCCCCGACGACGAGCAGGGTGGGTGCCTGCAACTGCGCCAGCGCGCCGCCGGCCAGGTCGGCGCGCCCGCCGCGGGTCACCACCGCCTGCACCTCGCCGGGCCGGGCCGCGGCCGCCACCAGCGCCGCCGCGGCGCCGGCGCCGGCGGCGAACAGCCCGACCGGCAGCGGGGCGGTCACCGGCTGGGTGCGCACCCAGCGGAGCGTGCCGATCAGCCGGTCGGCGAGCAGGTCGATGTCGAACAGCCGCGCCTCGTCGGCCCGCTCCCGCGCGGTCAGCGGCTCGATCAGCAACGTCGCCAGGCCCCGGTCCCGCAGCACCCCGGCAACCGCCCGGTCCCGGGGCCGGTTCTGCGCGAACACCACCATGCCCGCCGCGGCCGGTGGCATGGTCAGGTCCCCGTCCAGCAGCGCTCCGGCCGCATGAATTTGCATGATCGCCCAGGTACCCCGCCGCACCGTGGCGAATCCGCCCCATCGAGTAAGCCTTCCGATAGATTGGCCGCAGTCGATTGATGGAGGACAGTGTGGTCCCGTTCCCACGATTCCTGATGCTCACCGCCGCCACCGTGGTGGCGCTGGCCGCCGGCGCCGCGCCCGCCGCGGCCCACGCCCGGACCGATCCGGGCCCCACCACCGGCCCGTGCCAGTACACGCCGACCCCGGACGAGCCCGCCGCCCGGCCGGTCCCGTTGCCGCGCGACCCGCGGCACACCCCCGACCGGGGGACCGTCCCGGTGGTGCTGCACACCAACCTCGGTGAGATCCCGCTGGTGCTCGACCGGGCCGCCGCGCCGTGCACCGTGCAGAGCTTCCTGCACCTGGTCCGGCACCGCTTCTACGACCGGACGATCTGTCACCGGCTCACCGCGTACCCGACCCTGAAGGTCCTGCAGTGCGGGGACCCCAGCGGCACCGGCGAGGGTGGCCCCGGCTACCGCTACCGCGACGAGCTGCCCACGAATCTGCCGCCGGCGCCGACCGACCCGACCGGCGTGCGCCGGCTCTACGCGCGCGGCGTGCTGGCCATGGCCAACGCCGGCCCGGACACCAACGGCAGCCAGTTCTTCCTGGTGTACGGCGACTCCGCGCTGCGCCCCAACTACTCGATCTTCGGGCGGGCGACCGCCCGGGGCCTGACGACGCTGGACCGGATCGCGGCCGGGGGCATCGCGCCGACCGCCGAGGACCCGGCCCCGGTGGACGGGGCGCCGGCACTGCGTACCGAGATCCGCAAGGCCCGCGTCGGGTGCTGAGGCGTACCCGGAACGGCTGACCACCAGCGTGTCCGGTGGGGTCCGGGCGGCCCGGCGGGGCTATGGTCGGGTTTCACACCGGCGAGGGAGGGCACATGCGGCCGCATTTCGCCGAGCTCGGCTGGGCTCCGACCCGGATCGGCGAGATCAGTCTGCGCCGCCGCCGGGATCCCACCACCGAGACCGAGGTGTACGAGGTCAAGCTCGGCGACGAGTACCTCATGTCCAGCCTGTTCACCGTCGCCGAGGAGGAACTCGCCCGGCTCGCCCTGGCGGTCCTGCCGGCGGCGGCCTGCGACGTGGTCGTCGGCGGTCTCGGGCTGGGCTACACCGCCCGCACCGCGCTCGCCGACGACCGGGTCCGCTCGCTGACCGTTGTCGAGGCCCTGGCCCCGGTGATCGACTGGCATCGCGACGACCTGCTGCCCGGCGGGCGCGAGCTCACCGCCGACCCGCGGGTGACGATGCTGCACGGTGACTTCTTCGCCCTGCTGCGCGACGGGACGGGATTCGACCCGGCCGTACCGGACCGGAAGTTCGACGCGATCCTGGTCGACATCGACCATTCGCCGGTCAACGTGCTGGATCCCACCCACGCCGACCTGTACACCACCGCCGGCCTGCACCGACTCGGCGGCCGGCTGCGGCCGGGCGGCGTGTTCGGCCTGTGGTCCGACGACGCGCCGGACGACGGTTTCCTGGCCATGCTGGCGCAGTGCTTCGCCTCGGCCACCGCGCACGTGGTGACCTTCGGCAACCCGCTGACCGGGGGACAGTCGGCCAACACGGTCTATCTCGCGACGGCGGCTCCGCCCGATCAGCCTGTCGCCGCGGACTAGCTCACCGCGCGGCCGGTGCGGTAGGCGACTTCGAGGTGCTCTCCCCCGAAGAGTGATTGATCTTTACGTCAGAGGGCGTTCGCCAGAAATGATGACGTTAGGCTTCAACGCGTCTCCTCCGAAACCCGTCACGGTGACCGAGGATTCGTTGAGGTCGATGACGACCAGCTCGACCCCTTGCTCATCCTCCCCGCTTTCGCCGCAGGCTCGGTCGAAGCGGTCTCCCGGTCGCTGTCGGCGGGGCGACGACCAGTTCGGTGTCCGGGTTGTGGTCGATCGGCGCAGGGCCACCCACGATCATGGTGGCGCGAGCCCACGGCTGTTCACGCGCCAGGAACGGCAGTTCCTCGCGCAGCCAGTTCGCTACATGCTCCAACTGCTCAGGCGAAGCACCGTCCCGGGCGACCAACCGACGCTCCTGCTCATCAAGGTCACCCTGCATCCACACCGAGGCGTCCAGCCACGCCGCGAGCTCCTCGCGGATGACGCCGGTGCCCTCGACGAAGACGAACTCGGCTCCTGCGGGGACAACGATGGATCCGAGCCGGTCGTGGGCGGCCCACGCGTCGGGGCGGAAGTCGACCGCCGCACCCTGGTGCAACGGTTTCAGGATGTTCTCGGCCAGCACCGCGCCCCAGTCGAAATAGGCATGGTTCCAGGCGACATCGTCGGTATGCACGATGGCCGAGTCCGGCACCATTTCGCAGAGCCGTTCAGCCAAAGTCGTCTTGCCCGCACCGCCGCGCCCGTCGATGGCGATCACCCGCGGACGACCGCTGACCTCGGAAGATGCGTCGCGGAGTTGCCGTACAACGTCGAGCACGGTTACTGCCCGCCAGCCAACAGCCTCGATCTCACCTGGATGAAGATGCATCATCAACCTGTCTCTAGCCGACACGCCCAAGCCCTACCCGGACCGGTAGACCAAGTGCCTCACGTTATCGACGTCACTCTGGAGAAGCGCCCCGAGCGCGACGGCAACGCCGCCCGGGCTGAAGGGCACACAGGGCGTTCGCCATAGCGTCACGGTGACGCAACACCGAGCGCCACCCCACGCACTTGCCCTTGACTGTGCGGGTGCGGGTGCGGGTGATCCGGACAGCCTGTTCGGCTTTGGGGAATCCCAGCCTGCCCGGCGTCGCGACGGTCAATGCCTTGACGGTGCGGGTCTCTTGACGGCCGCGACCGGTCTCGCGGGTCTGCGCCCCGACCGGAACCTGCGCCCAGGGCAGGGCCTTGAGTTGGGCGAACAGCTTCGGCTGGTTGGCCTTCGCCGTGACCATCAGACGCGCGCCGTGCTCGGCGAGCAGGGCGGCGTGCCCGACCTGGGCATGCAACGCATCTGCCACGACCAGCACGCCATCCAGCGACCCCAGCACCGTCTTGATCAGCCGCAACAGCGGCGTGAACGCGGGGATTTCATTCGACTTCGCGGCGATCTGGACCTGACCGAGCACGATGCCGGTGCTGGTGTCGTAGGCCGAGAGCAGATGGACCTGACGGCCGTCTCCCACCGGGCACCACGCTCGACCTTCCCGTCGACGGCGATGACCCGGTGCCACCAGTGACCAGCCGCCGGGACCAGCACTGTCCGGTTCTGCAGCCAGCACGCCAGGACCTGCGACAACACAGCGGCGTCGATACGGATCAGCAGCCACACCGTCGTCGCGGCGGGTACCCGGCCATCGAATCCGAGCCGGGCCCACACCGTGCGGTCCTGGAACCGTACCCAGTCGCTGACCGCGGCGAACGTGCACGCCCCCGGCGATCACCGCGCACACCGCTGCCGCCAGGATGGCAACCAGGGGATACCGGCGTCCACGCGGATCCCGCGGGTCAGCCACTACCTCCAACGCGATGAACAGACTCCGCCGGTCACCATCGGTGACCGTGGTCGGGCACGGCACGTGTGGGAGTCGTTGCGGCAGCACGATCTCGGTCAGTAATGATGTCATCAGCGGGTGCGGTCCTGTTCTGGCTCATGGTCTTCGCAAACTCATGATCACCAGCGGGCCGCACCCGTCCTACATGGACCCCAGAATCTCGCCAGTTCCCCACCAAAAACCCCAGCTCAAGCACCCCTCAACCGACTACGCAACCGCCCTGAGCCACGGCGCCGGCCTCGGCCACCACCTTGGCGAAGCTGCGCACGAGGTCGGTCTCGGAGGTGTTGCGCCATACCAGTGCCCACCGCGATGGTAAGGCGTCGGTGACCGGTACGTAGACGATGCCTGGCCACGGGTAGTAGTCGGCGGCCTCGGCTTGTGTCAGGGCCATCGTCTGGCTTCCGGCTACCGTGGTCAACCCCTCCTGCCACGTGCTGACGCAGGTCCCGCGTGGGATCGGGCGGCCGCTGGGGGTGTGGAACGGGACGAGGCTCTCTTCCATGTACTGCGGGATTGGCCCGTTGGGTGCTAGCACCGTGTAGTCGCCGAGGTCTTCGAGGTGGATGGAGGCATGGCGGGCGAGCGGGTGTGTGTTGGCCATCATTGCCATGATCGGTGTGATGCGCAGGACCGGGCCGACGGTCAGGTCAGGCTCTCGGACCGGTAGCCAGAGGACACCAATGTCGATTTGGCCGGACCGCAGGGCGGTGAACGGATCTGGCGGATGGACCTCACGGAAGCGGACCTCTACCGCGGGCTCCCGGGTGCGGAACTCCTCGATGATGTCGCCGAGGGTTTGTGCGGTCGCGCCCATCGTGCCGAGTGTGAGGCTCCGGCCGGCGCCACGCGCTGCGGTCGCCGTGGCCTCGATGCCATCCACGATCTGCCGATACGCGGGTTGAAGCTGTGTCCGCAGTTGCACGCCCAGCCGGGTCAGGCGTACGGCGCGGCTGGTGCGCTCGAACAGCGGCGCGCCGATGCGACGTTCCGTTGTCTTGATCGACTGACTGACCCGTGCTTGCGAGACGTGCAGCCGTTGCGCGGTCCTCCCGAAGTGCAACTCCTCCGCCAGAGCCAGAAAGATCTCGATATCGCGAAGCTCCACCTGCACCCCCGTGGCGAACACCATCAGATCATCGACCCTACCGGTTGTCGCGCGGGGATATCTGTTGTGCCGGTCCGCCGGTTCCCGCGGCTGCGCCGCCTACCCATCGTCTCCCCATAATCGCAGGCTGCGAGGGGCTTCCGGCTCTGATGAGACGTCGCTGAGGGGTGGTGAAGGCACGGCCGGAACGGTCCGGTCGCCCGCCGATCGTCATCGCCGCCGGCGACGAAGGGCCGCGATAAGCGATGCGTTATGGCTGGTTACGTTCTTCGCCGTTGATGGTGATGGCCTGGCTGGCCATTCTGGGGACCTCATACGGTCGGCCGTGACGGATACGGCGACCACGATGCAGCTGGAGGGCTTTGTGCGGTTCACGTTGATGGGCGTGGCGGTTGCCGCCGAGGATCCTGCCGTGAGTGCGGCGTGGTTCGTCGAGCATTTCGGGTTCAAGGGCGGTATCGACCTGGGCTGGTATGTGAACACGCAACACCCAGAGCACCCGAATCTGAGCTTGGACTTCGTACAGCGAGATCACGAGTCGTGGCCGCAGGTCACCCGGGGCAAGAATATCGTGGGTACGCTGTTGGCGTTCCTGGTCGCCGACGTCGACGCCGAGTTCGCTCGGCTGACCTCGGCCGGGCTGGCGGTGGTGATGCCGCTGACGACCGAAGGGTGGGGGCAGCGCCGATTCCAGGTCGCCGGGCCGGACGGGCTGCTGGTGGAGGTGCTGCAGATGGTGGCGCCGGACCCGCGATGGCTTGCCGACAACGGGCTCGCCGAATGAGCCAGGACCCGTTCCTCGAGACCGAGCGGTTGCGGCTGTGCCGTTGACTGGGAACAGCCCGGACTGATCGTTGCCGCCGCCGCATGCTGACGGAACGGGGGAACTCGGCTACGAGGTGCCTCCGCTCCGGCGAGCGGCTGCACTTCTACGAATCACCGCGTGAGGAGCGAGGCCGCCGAGCCGGGCGGCGTCACTACTGCTCCGATGCCAGGCGTGGTCCGGTCAGCCGTGAACAGCAGGCCGGTGAGGGAGTCGACGATCCGGTCGTCGTCCTCGGGCTGGCCGGTGGACGGTATCGCGTAGCCGAACATGCCGAGCATCGCGCCGATGGCGGCGGCGATCAGGTGCGGTTCGCCGAGCAGCCAACGCCCCTGGTCTCGCCCATGACGCAAGACTTCCCCCCGACTCAGACCAAGATGGGAACCCATCGCACATGCGACAGCACACATTCGGTGAATGGCCGCAGCGTGGCCGCGCCGCACACCGCAGCGAGGTGGAGCGGTGACCGACGCCGACGTGATCATTGTCGGGGCCGGCCCAACCGGCCTCATGCTGGCCAACGAACTGCGCCTGGCCGGTGTACGGCCGCTGGTGCTGGAACGGCAGCCGAAGCGGCGCGACACCCCCAAGGCTGGCGGCCTCGGGGGTCAGATCCTCGAACTGCTGCGATACCGGGGTCTCCTGGAGCGGTTCGTGGCGGCGTGCGACGGCCCCGAGCCGGCCGCCCGGTTCCCATTCGGCGGCCTGCACCTGGACCTCACCGGACTGGCGGACCCGCCGCTGCGCGCCCTGCCGCTGAACCAACAGCGGCTGGAGAGCCTGCTCGACGACCTCGCTGGCGAACTCGGAGTCGAGATCCGTCGCGGACACGAAGCGGTCGCCGTCCGCCAGGACGCCGCCGCGGTGACCATGGACATCAGTGGCCCGGACGGGCCGTACCGGCTGCGCGCCTGCTACGCGGTGGGCTGCGACGGCGCACGCAGCCGAATGCGTGACCGGGTCGGCATCGCGTTTCCGGGCACCGACTATGCCGAGGTCAACCGCCTGGCACTGGTCACTGTGCCCGACACCGTCACCGTGCTCGACGGCGGCGGAATCGACGTCCCGGACTTCGGCACGATCCAGACAGGCTTCACCCGGACGGGCACCGGCCTGTTCGGCCTCAGCGCGTCACCCGGCTCCAAGGTCGTGTCCGTCTACACCGTTGAGGACGAGACCACCGACTACGACGACGACCAGCCGATGACCGTGCCTGAGCTGCAACACAGTGTTCGGCGGGTCCTCGGCGCGCACCTGCCCGTCGGCGGAGCGCTCCGGCTGTCACGGTTCACCTTTAAGGCCAGGCTGGCCGAACGGTACCGCAGCGGTCGAGTCCTGCTCGCTGGAGACGCGGCGCACCTCTTCCCGGCCACCGGTGTGGCGATCAACGCCGGCATGCTCGACGCGGTGAACCTCGCCTGGAAGCTCGCCGCCGACATCCACGGCTGGGCACCGGCCGACCTGTTGGACACCTACGACCACGAACGCCGCCTCGCCGGCACCCGCACCATGCTGCACACGCAGGCCCAGGTCGCACTGCGCCGCGGGCACGACCCGGCCGCCGAAGCGCTGCGGACCGTTGTGCAGGAACTACTCACGGATGAGCAGCCCTTGCGGCGGATGGCGGCGCTCGTCGCCGGCGCCGACATCCGCTACCCCACGCCGGGCTCACGCCCCCACCCGCTCGTCGGCGCCTTCGCACCCGACCTCACCCTGCACACCGACCGGGGCGTGACCACCGTCGCGGAACTCGCGCAATCCGCCCGACCCATCCTGCTCGATCTCGCCGACCGCCCGGACCTGTGCCAGGCCGCCGAGCCTTGGCGGCACCGCATCGATCTCCACGCCGCCAAGACCGACCAGCGTCCGGCCGACATGCTCCTGATCCGCCCGGACGCCTACATCGCCTGGATTGCCACCCTCGACGAACCCACCGACACCGCCGAACCGGCGCTGCGGGAGGCCCTCACCTTTTGGTTCGGCACGCCCATAGCATGACGGGCCGCCGACATTGCGCACACGGCACGGCCCGGCTGGCACAGCGTGTAGCTTCGGTGATGTCGGAGCGCCCGGCGCACCGCAGGGTTCGCTGCTGGCGCAGTGGTTCGGCCCGTCCCCGCTGCGTGACGGTCGTGTCTCTCGTCTGGAGCTCAGTCTGCAGGTCCGGCAGCAGCCAGACTGGTACGAGCACGTCGAAGCGATCATCCGAGACCTGAAGGCGGCGCTGTCCGGCGCAGACGTCGGCCAGGCCTTCCCGGTAAACGGGTCGCTGCGGACATATGCGAACCATGGATGGGTTCCCACATTGAGGCCACTACCTGTTCGTGTTGGCCGCTTCAAGAGAACCGCTGACCCGCCCGCGGCCAGGTGGGGTCCAATGGTAGACGTGAAGGGGTGAGGAACCCGGATAAGGAAGCGGTTGTGCACCAAGAAAGCCTCCTCAGGGATTCCACGAGTAAGCGTGTCGCGACGCGGCTTGCCGTGGCGGAGAATTCGGAGACGCCACCCGGGATCATCGAACGCCTGGCCGTCGACCCGTCGAAGAGAATTCGCCGGGCCGTTGCCGTTCGCTCGGATCTGACGCGAACGGTGCTTAACAAGCTCGCGTCGGACGACGACAGGGATGTGCGGGAAGCGGTGGCAGCTAACCCGGCGACATCCCGAGAAGACCTGATCCGGCTCGTCGGCGATCCGCACCCGCACGTCCGCTGGAAGGTGGCCGACAATCCCGGGTGCGACGAAAACGTGCAGCGCGCCATCTGCGCGTCCCCCGACGAGAATCTTCGCTTCAAGCTCGTCTACCGCAAAGACCTTGCCCTCGACGTAGCAGCGGCGCTCGTTGCCGACAGCTCCGTCAACGTCCGCAGTGAACTTGCCTTCGAAACGGCTGATCCGGTCGCCTTGGCCGCCTTGAGCGCCGACTCCGTCGCCAAGGTAAGAGCCGGCGCGGCAATGAACGCCCGCACGACGGCCGAGCAACGCCGCGTCCTCGCCAGGGATCGCTCAGCGCTGGTCCGGTCCGCACTCGTTCGCGCCGTCACCCTGGAGGAGGAGGACCTCCAGCGGCTCGCCCGAGATCGATCGGTAGAGGTCCGGTGGTGGATGGCCACCGCGCTCATCACCCCACCACACATCCGCGCCATCCTCAGACAGGACCCCGACGCGTCAGTCCGCTCGCAGGCAGAGCATCCCTCCTGCTGAATCGACTCGCCGGCGTATCGGCAGACGGCACAGCCCCGTTACTGCTCACCGTGCCTATTCTTGGCACTATCAACTGCCGAGTTGAGTGAGTCGCAGGCATCCGTAACATAGGCGCCGCCGTGCAGGTTCGGCTACGGTTGCATCAGCGACTGGGCCGTTAATTTATGTAGACATGGGGGAGCCGATTTCGGTCTCGGCTCCTTTATCTCTAACGCTCACCCTGGCGTAGTTGATCATCGCCCTCGCCGGAATGGCCACGCACCGCTTCTCGACTAACCTCCTCCTGGAAATCAAACATGATAGCGTCGGCTGCACCTTCGCCCTCTTCCTCATCGGTGAGATCGGCAAGGATGCGGCAAACCTGCAGCCACGCTACTAACTCGTGAGGTCCCACGGGAACGCCGATCGTGTTTCGCCAGTCAGCAGCCGATTCGCCTACCAAGATAATCTCGGTCAGGCCGCCCATTACCAGCGGTGCTACAAGAGCATCCATCATGCCGGCCGATACCGCACGGCGGACGATCTGCCACGGAAGATCGCGATAATCATTCGTCTCATCTTCGTTCTCTTTAGCGATTTCATCTAGTTCAGCAGGAGTTTTCAAGAGGCAGTAGGCCATGGACATGAGAGCTCCGACAAGTGCGCGGGGGGATGAGCCAGGGGATCGCCTGCCATGAGCCTTCAGTTCAGCTGCGCCTGCCCGTATGGCAGTGATGAGCTGGAGCGCCTGCCATAGGTCGCCGGGCACCTGGACCTCAGTGGTAAGTCCCGCCGGGAAGACCTCCGCATACTCGCGCCACTTCTGGGCGGTCGGCGGGGTCAGCTTGGCAACAGGCTTGCCGTGCCGAAGGATAGTGATCCATTCACCGCTTGCCGCTCGATCGACAAGCTTAGGTAGATTTCCTCGTGCGAATGTGAAAGAAACTAAGGTTTCATGTTCACCAGCCGTCATGGGTAAATGGTATCGAAGGCCAGTGTGGCGTACGTCTTGTACATGCCTGTACAGATCGGAACTTGTGCGTTTGGTCGACGGCGATGAAGTATGTAAGGGCGCCTCCGCCACCAAGGAGTGCATATGCCGAGTAGCAAATGAGGAAAGATGGAACCTGTGCTTGAAGAGGCTTTCCGATTAGTGCGGTACGCCATATCGAACAATGCAAGAACGTTGCGATTAATGATTCTAATGATTGTGGCAATTATTGGGTGCCATATATTCTTGTAGGGACAAGATTGGCTTGAAGGTCTGCTGGGCGGATCTCCGAGCTGCCCGTGCGAATGGGCGCATCCGTGGGCATTGCGTAGTTCCTAGATTTGCGCCTCTGGGTTGGAGACGGCGCCCTCTTCTGCCGCCGACCGTCCGCGCGGCCTGGTGGGAACTCCCGTATGAGGTTGCGGCTCCTCAGAGCGGAGCATGTTCGCCAGCGAGGCGGACTCTTGCCTGTTCAACCAGTTCTCGGTATCTGGGGCGGAATGGCTCAACCAATTCGCGCTCCAGCAGAGCGGAGAAGTTCCACAACGCCACCTCTTCGCCACGATGCTCCGGCGGCACAACCCGATCTCGATCCTCGCACCGGTGCAGCCACTCGAACTGTACTAGGGCTTCATCGGAGGTCAGTCGAAGTGTGACTGCATGTTCGTCGTCAGTTGACATGCGCGGAGGGTGCCAGCTCGATCATGGCGGCTCAACCGATTTCGCAGATGACCAGGTCGACGAGCGATTTCAGTGCGCTCATCCGCCATGCGTGAGCGAGCCGGCAGTGCCGTCGCTCCACTGAGTGGGTGTCCCCAGGTACCACGCGCACCGGCCACGATCCGCACGGACTCTTCACGTACTTGGAGGTTGATCACCGCACCACGGTAACGGCACCTTCCTACGCAAGATCAGTAACGGTATTCGCGCCCGAGTCGAGTTTCGGGCTCTAGCGCGAATTCCGTGATTGATCTTGCTGGCTATGGCGCTTGGGTAGTGCTTCGTCGGCTTCTGACGTAGTCCATGTATTCCTCGCCGGCCACCGCGTGGTTGACCCAGCGCTGGGGATCCGCGTCGGTGAGGTGCTCGGCGAGCGCCATCGCTTCTTCCGCGTCTCCGCTACGGGCTAACTCTCGGCCTTCGCCGACGTACGCCTCGTCGGTGGGGTCAAGCGAGAGGAGATTGGGCAGGTCGCCTACCCGTTCGTCATCAGGGTCTTGCACGGTGTGGAGCGAGACTCGGTATTGCCTGTTCATGGGGCTGATCGCCACCCACCGGATGGCTCGTTCGCCGCTGATCTCGACGCCGCCGAGGAACTGTTCGATGCCGTTGCCTCGGCGCAGAGCGCCGATCGCGAACTGCCGGGTGAGATAGCGCATCGGGAGAGCCTAGTGCCGACCTGCTCGCTCGCTGGTCAACCAGCGAGTAGGACGCGCTTTCGCAGCACGTCGAATCCGGCTCGCCCGTACATCTGTCGCTTGATGTCCGCGCCAGAACCCGGCTCTCGCGGACATGGTCAGCCTCGACCGCGCGTTGTCCCGCCGGTAGCCGGGTTCGTTACCGGCGGTCGGCGTGGCGAGCGTTCCGGAACACCTGGACGCCGACCACGAAGCTACCGGCGATCAGGAAGAACAAACCGCCGAAGCGGAGCTCGCCGACGTGGTTCCCGGGTGCGGCGGCGGTGTCGAAATTCAGGTCGCCGCCCTGGATGTGCATGAGAACGCCCTGGTAGAACGTCGCCCGCACGGGAAGGCCGGCCACCTCATCGAGTGGTCCGTGCAGCAGCACCGCGGCCGAGACCTGACGGCCGCCGACGATCATCGAGGCCTGCTCGCGCGTCAGCGCGGTCATCGTGGCGTCGACGGTGATCCGGCAGTTCGCCGAGGTGAACACCTGGCCCTGCGAACACGTGGGGGCATGCCGGAACCGGTCCTGGGCGACGGCGCCGTAGGGCGACACGACCAACAAGGCGATGCCAAGAATCCAACTGAGGACCAACACCGGTAGTGCCTTGCTTACGACAGATCCGTTCGCCCTCACACTCTCCATGATCACACTCCGGCGCTCGCCGACGGCATACGCACGTGCCATGCCGTACGGCCACCTAGCCGTCGTTCCGTGATCACGTCCGCCGGTGCTGTCCCTGTAACCACCCGCCGACCCCGCGACAGTACGAACAGTGACGATCCTGCGCACGGCTGGCGCACCATCAACGCGGCTATGAGAGTGAGTGGGACAGTCCTGGCTCGAGCCCACTGGAAGTCTAATTGGTCGGCTGGTTGCGCTCGCAGTAGTCCGCTGCAGCTCTTAGGTAGGTAGGGTTGTCGGCCATGCTGCCAATGCCCAGGTTGCATTGAGCACACAAGAGTCCGCGAACCCGGCTCGACTTGTGACAATGATCAACCACGAGCTTGAATGATGCAGTTCGGTCTGATCCATCTTTCCGAGGTCGGCCTCGGGATATGACGACTATGTCATCTTCGTGTGTTCCGCAAATGGCGCATCGATAATCCTGGGCCACGCGAAGGGCATCATACTGGTCGGGTGTAATGCCGTACTTCTGGCGGAGGTTTTTCTCGCGCACGCCATCCAGGCGACGGATGGCGTTGATTCGGGTGTTGTTTTCGTCCAGGCACTCCGTGCAGGTCTTCGTGGACCTGCCACCTGGTCTGGTGAATAGTTCCTGAGCACGCGTGCGATCGCAATACCCGCACAGTCTAAATCCAGATCCGGGGAGCGCCACGTGGATGACGGCGTTGATCAAGTGGGTGGGCACTCGCAGAGGGCGGATGGATTTCCGTCGAGGCTTTCTTGATGTGGCGCTGGCTCTCTCGTCCAAACAAGCCACGCAGGTCGCTCCTGGCTGCCTGAGAGCATTGGGACTCCGCGGGTCTCGCCGCCGGAAAGCGGTCATGTCTTTGACCTGATGGCATCGGCTGCATCGCTTCTGGGATGGGCTCAAACCTGCGTCATCGCTCACACATTGATACTAGTACTAACTTTGCATCACTTCGGTGGTGCGGTGACTGCGATCATCGATTGTGGTCTGATCATGCATCAACGCTGGCGAAGGGCGGACCGGACTCGGAGGCGAGCAAGCTCGACCCTGCACCGCATTTATTGGTCGGCAGGACGCCCTCCGAACCGAGCAACCTCTACGCGGCTCTTTTCGGCTACGACCAGGCACCGGCCAGCGCCGAGCGGTCGGTGACGCTCTGTAGCGCGACCCCAGGCAGATCGGTGCACTCGTAGGGTGCGCTTTCGAGCTGACTGGCTGTGCCTGAGCGCCAATCGGTACCTGGGTAGATGACGCCTCGGCATGTCGAGCGCGTGGAGCCGTGGCTGCTCTCACGTGCGCGCAGATCCGGCAGCTCGTCGACCGCCCCACCGACGCGGGAACAGCGGACGCTCGGAGACCGCGACATCCTCATCGCGCTCGACGCCGCTACGAAGACCCACGCACCTGTCGGCTACGCGACCTACCGATCGATATCTTCTCGGCCGGCTGCGCTCGGACCGAATGCTGCGCTGCCCCACCCCACCGCACGTCTACCAGCCACTGGGCGGGCGCCCGGCCAAGCGCGGGGGTGAGTTCGTCTTCGGTGACTCCGGCTCCCTGGGCCGCCGAAGACGCGGTGACGCACACCGATACCCGCCTGTACAGGCTGGTGAAGGCGCATGCCCGGAACCGGCTGCATCCAAGGTTGACCCGTCGGTCGCCCTGTGCCGACCATGCCCAGGCGCTGCCGATCATCTCGAACGCGGTTTCCGGCTCACCGTCCGCCATCTGCCCAGCCGCGGTGAGCCGAAGCCGCTGTGGTCGTGGTGGTCGAAGACCGATGCCACCACCGAGGATGTGGACCGGTGCTGGCAGGCGTTCCTGCGCCGCTTCGACATCGAGCACACCTTCGGCCTGCTGGAACAGACGCTCGGCTGGAGCGCCCCACAGCTCCGCGATCCGACCGGTGGACCTTCCTCGTGCTGGCCGCGCACACTTAGCTGCATCTCGCCCGGCCCTTCGCTCACGAAATGCGCCGGCCCTGGGAACGCCTCACGGCTCCGGAACGACTCACCCCGGGCGCGTGCGGGGAGAGTTCCGCAACTTCCGCGCGACCAGCCCCTTGCCAGCGCTTGCAACCAGACCCAGGATCCGGCCGCCCGCCCGGCTCCCGCAATCGTCACGCCCCTGTCCGCCACAAGGTGGGACTGAGCCTTATCACGACTCAGGTCCATCAGTGACAAGGTCAGGCGTCGCCGACCAGCAGGTCCGCCCAGACGCGCTTGCCGACCTCGGCGTGGTGGCGGTAGGTGCCCCACCGGTCGGCGATCGCCTTGATCAGGTGCATGCCCCGGCCGTGCGGCTGGTCGGCGCGGCGGGTCCGGATCGCCGGCCGGCGGGGATCGTTGTCGACGGCGACCAGCCGCAGGTGCCGGCCCAGGTCGGCCAGTTGCGCCTCGCGCAGGCCGCCGCCGTGCCGCACGGCGTTGCTGATCAGCTCGGTGAACACCAGGTCGACGTCGTCGGCGAGTTCCGGCGACGGTTCCCGGTTCAGCAGCGCCGGCAGCGTCTGCCTCGCCCAAGCGCGCCCCTCGGCGCTGACCCCGGCGTCGCGGGGCTGCCGCGGACGCCAGGTGGCCATGCGCCGCAGACCCGCGTCGGGCAGCGCCGGCTCGCCGGTGACGGTCGCGATCCGGGAACTGTCCAGGGCGTCGGCGGCCGACTGGGCGAACCGCTCGGCGGCGTGCACGTCGTCCTCGGTGAAGGGCGCGTGCGACTCCAGCTCCCGGATCAGCGTCATGGCGCCGAGCACGGCGCCGTCGGAGGTGCACAGCGGCACGACGATCGAGCTGGCGACGCCGAACCGCTGGAAGTTCGACTGCTGGTCGCGGTCGGTGACCACCGACTGCAACATGCCGTCCGGCACCTGCGGCAGGAAGCGGCTGGTGCCGGTCGCGGTGACCCGCCCGGCACCGTAGGCGTCACCGGTGTGCAGGGGAACCTCGGCGGCCCAGTGCCGGATCACCGGCTCCCGCTCGGGGTCGCGATGCCGCAGCGTGATCATTTCGAGGGGCTCGCCGGGCACCGGCAGTGCCTGGCTCAACTCGGCCAGCGGCATCGCGGCGCCGGCCCGCAACGCCTCGACCACGCCGGCACGCACGTGCACGGCGCACCAGTCGGCCAGCTCGGGCACCAACTCGTCGCCCAGCGCGTCGGCGGTGGCGAACCAGTCGGCGGACTCCCCGAGCCGGGCGTTCCAGCCGACGGCGGGCCCGCCCTCCGGAGAATCCGCGGTGTCCTCTGAGCGCATGCCACTGCCTTCTCCGCCGGGCGGCCGAAGAGTGCACGCAGACGTCGGTCGCGGTTCGCGACCTCCATGCTGGCATGCCGCGCCACCGGCGGCCATCGGGCACCCGCCCGAATCATTCCGTGGAAGCACCGGCCGGCCTCACCGCGGCGGGACGGCGTCCTGCTGGTAGACGTCGGGCACGCCGTCCGCGTCCGAATCGAGTTCCTCGGCCGCGCACACCTGCCGGTAGTGGCGGTTGCGGATGCGCAGGACCACCGTCGCCAGCAACGCCGCGACCAGCGATCCGCCCAGGATGCCGATCCGGGCGTGCTCGTCCTTCGCGCTGTCCGCCCCGAACGCGAGCTCGCCGATCAGCAGCGACACGGTGAACCCGATCCCGGCCAGCAGCGACAGGCCGAGCACGTCCCACCAGCTCACCCCGTCACCGAGGGAGGCGCGGGTGACCCGCCGCACCAGCCACGCCGCGCCCAGCACGCCCACGCACTTGCCGACGATCAGACCGGCGGCGACGCCGATGGTCACCGGGTCGCGCAGCGCCGCGCCGAGCCCGCCGGCCCCGGACAGCGACACCCCGGCGGCGAAGAACGCGAACACCGGCACCGCCACCCCGGCCGACAGTGGCCGCCACCGGTGCTCGAAGTGCTCGGCCAGCCCCGGGCCCGGCCCGTCGGCGCGGCGGACGACCGGGACCATGAAGCCGAGCAGCACGCCGGCCACGGTGGCGTGGATGCCGGACGCGTGCACCAGCGCCCAGGTGGCGGCGGCCAGCGGCAGCAGCAGCCACCAGGACCGCACCCGCCGCTGGACCAGCACCGCGAACAAGCCGAGCGGGACCAGCGCGGCCAGCAGCGGCAGCGGGTGCAGCGCGCTGGTGTAGAACACCGCGATGATGACGATCGCCAGCAGGTCGTCGACGACGGCGAGGGTGAGCAGGAACGTGCGCAGCGCGGCCGGCAGGTGGGTGGCGATGACCCCGAGCACGGCGAGCGCGAACGCGATGTCGGTGGCGGTCGGCACCGCCCACCCGGACAGCATGCCCCCGGCCGCGACCGCGTTGACGGCGACGTAGATCAGTGCCGGTGCCGCCATCCCGCCGACCGCCGCGGCCACCGGCATGATCGCCCGGCGCGGGTCACGCAGGTCACCGGCGACGAACTCGCGCTTGAGCTCCAGCCCGGCGACGAAGAAGAAGATCGCCAGCAGCCCGTCGGACGCCCACTGGGCGAGAGTCAGATGCAGGTGCAGCCGGTGCGGACCGATCTCCAGCGCGACAAGATCCTGGTACGCCGTGGCCCACGGCGAGTTCGCCCAGAGCAGGGCGAGCAGCGCGGCGCCCAGCAGCAGCGCCCCGCCGACGGTCTCGGCGCGCAGCACGTCACCGATCCGGCGCGTCTCCGGCCAGCTCCCGCGGCCGAACAGGAAACGGTGCGCACGAGGCGACATGTCGGGCACGGGACTCCTTCATCTGGGCACGGCGGAACCATCGCCGACCAGACTTCCCGGCACACCTGCCCTCAACCTACCGTCTGCCGCCGGGCGTCACGGCTGCGGCTGCGGCAACCCGTCGCGCAGTTCGCGGACGAGGGCGGACACGACCGCCTTGAGGCTGCCGTCGTTGGCCGCCGCGATCCGCAGCTGCCGCTGGTAGCCGGCCCCGCGGTCGACGATGTCGCGCACGGCGGCCAGCTGCGCCGGGCACCCGAGCGCCTCCGCGACCGGCTCCAGCACCGGCAGCAACTGGTCGAGATCCTTGGTGACCAGCCGTTCGTGCCCTGCGGCGTTTTGGATGATGATCGCGTCCAGGCCGTACCGGGCGGCCCGCCACTTGTTCTCCCGGACGAACCAGGGCTGCATCCGCGGGACCGCCCGGCCCGCGTCGAGCTCCCGGGAGAAGTGCTCGACCAGGCACTGGGTGAGCGCGGCGAGCGCACCGATCTCGTCCGCCGTGGAGATCCCGTCGAACGTACGGACCTCGATCGTGCCCCACCGTGGCGAGGGGCGGATGTCCCAGCGCAGCTCGGCGAGTTCCTCGATCACCCCGGTGTGCGTCAGGTCGGCGACCATCGCCTCGAACTGGCGCCAGCTGGTGAACTGCGGAGGCAGCCCGGCGGTCGGCAACTGCTGGAACATCAGCGCCCGGTTGGAGGCGTACCCGGTGTTCTCGCCGGCCCAGAACGGGCTCGACGCGCTGAGCGCCTGGAAGTGCGGAAGATAGGTGAGCAGCCCGTCGATGATCGGGAACACCTTGTCCCGGTCGTCGACGGCGACGTGCACGTGCACGCCCCAGATCATCATCTGCCGGCCCCACCAGCGGGTCCGGTCGATGAGCGTGGCGTAGCGTGGCTTGCCCGGCGTGACCCGCTGCTGGAACCACTGGCTGAACGGGTGCGTGCCCGACGAGATCAGGTCGATGCCCAGCGGCTCGGCCACCGCGCCGACCCGGTCCACCAGGTGCGTGAGATCGGCGACCGCGTCCCGGACGCGGTGGTGCGGCGCGCTGACGATCTCGATGGTGTTGGTCAGCAACTCGGTCGTGACGTGCGGATATCCCTCGGCCGCACCGATCCGGGCGATCAGCTCGGGCGCGGCGGGAGCCAGCTCACCGCTGCGCCGGTCCACACAGGCGACCTCCCATTCGATGCCCAGACGTGACCTCTGCGATGGGGAGAAGTCGACTCTCATGATCCGGCTCCTCGTGCTGGTCGAGCAGGCCAGAAAGCAGCCGGGCGAGCGCTGCCCCATCATCCTATATCGATGAATTCAGTCGATCTGAGCAGAAAGTCAACACCCTTTCCGGTACGCCCGGAGCCGCCTCCCGCCCACACCGGGCGTGCCCTGGCCGCATGCTCGTGCCGTGGGGCTGCCGGCCCGGCGTGATCCGGCTGCACGACGATGGCCTCGGCTATCCACTGGTCGCGCACGTGGCTGTCGTGGTGCGGTCGGGGATCGCATAGGCTCGGGTGGCGCCGTTGGGAGGGCAGCGGTCCACCGGGGAGGAGTCGGCCGTGCGGGGAGTTCGTGCCGGTAGGAGCGGTTGTGCCTGACGATCGGGCGGGTGGCCGCCGGGGCGGGGTGGATCCGTCCGCGCTGCTGAGTGTGGTGCGGGAGCTGCGGCAGACGGTGGGCGAGGCGGCGCAGACGCAGCGGCAGGTGCTGACCGTGACCGGGACCGCGACGTCGCCGGACGGGCTGATCACGGTGGTGGTCGGGCCGCGCGGACAGCTGGTCGACCTGCGCATCGACCCCCGGGTCTACCGGCAGCCGAACGCCGGGGCGCTGGCCGCGACGATCCTGGCGACGGCGCGGGCGGCGGTCGAGCAGGCAGTGGAGAAGACCGCGGCGATCGTGGACGCGAAGCTGCCGAAGGTCGACCAGATCCTGCCGCCCGGGGCGGAGCGGCCGTTCGACGTACGCCAGCTGTTGCGCCAGCACGACGGCGACCTGAAACGGGCCCTCGATGCCGCCGGCGAGTCCTGACCGGCCGGTGATGCCGGCCGCGCGGCACGCGATGAGCGTGCTGCATCCCGGCCCGGCCGGGCTGCGCGTGCGGTACCGGCAGGGTGTGCTGATCGGCCCGGACGGCTTCCCCGACTGGCTGCTGTATGCCCGCGCCCTGGTCGAGCTGCCCCCGCCGATCGCCGAGCTGACCACCGCCGAGCAGCGCGTCTTCGACGTGCTCGCGGCCAACCACGCGATGCGCGGCGCCGACCCGCTCTGGCCCGCGGCAGACCTCGCGCCGACGGACGCCACCCTGCCGGGCGCGCCGCCGGACGCCATCCTGCCGGGCGTGGCGCCCGACACCAACCCGCCGGACGCCATCCTGCCGGGCGCGGCGCCCGACACCAACCCGCCGGACGCCATCCGGCCGGCTGCGGTGCCGACACCGGCCGGCTGGTGCTGGACGCGGCTGCCGGTCACCGGCGACGGCGCGGCCCGGCGGATCGCGCTGGTGCCGATCGAGTTGCACGCCGCGTTCCGGCACGGTGGCGGCACGCGCACGCTGCCGCCGGGCCGTCCCGGCCCCGGGCTGAGTCCGGACGCCGCGCCGGTGCGCTGGACCTCCGGCGATCCGGTTCCGGCGGCGGCACTGACCGAGGTCGAAACCTTTTTGGGGTACGCCCTCCCGGCCGCGTACCGCCGTTTCCTGCTCGACGGCAACGGCGCCGGACCCGCCGAGCCGGGCGTGCTCGCCGGCGTGGGGCTGGTCGCCGATCAGCAGTTGTTCGGGCTCGGCCGCGACGACCCCTACCAGGATCTGGGCTACGCGCCGCAGTGGCTCGCCGACCGGTTCACGCCGGAGTTCCTGCCGGTCGGGTTCGTGCAGGGCGGGCTGCTGGTGCTGCGGGTGGCCGGCCAGGACACCGGCAGCGTGTGGTTCCTCGACGACGACGATCCGCGCGACGACGAGCGCCTCGAGCCGGACCAGATCTGCGCCCGGCTGCTGCACCGCTGCGCCGACGACTGGGACGGGTTCCGCGCCGCGCTGCACCGGCCGGCCGCGGTGCTGCTGGAGGTCGCCGCGGACCTGGTGGCCGGCGGCCTGACCCGGCCGGCGCGCCCGCGGCTGGCCGGGTCGGCGCTGCCGGCGAAGCTGCGCGCGGACTGGCAGCCGGTGGCCGGCAACCGGCTGACCTCCATTGATGCGCTGCTGAGTTAGGTTGTCGGGGTGAGGTCGACCGGGTGGGCGGCGGCGAACGACGCCGAGCGCCGGATGGCGAGGGCGTGGGCGCGTGATGACGCCGACGGCTTCGCCGACGTGCTGCTGGCCTGCGACCTGTACCTGCCGGGCTTCCCGGACAGCGGCGAGGGCGGGCAGCGGCTGCTCACCCGCGAACGCGACGGGCAGACCTATGTCCTGGTGTACACGTCGGTGGAGGCGCTGCGCGAGGCGACGGAACTGGTCACCGGCGGGTGGCGGCGGGTCACGTTCGCGGAACTGGCCGGGGCGTGGCCGGACGACAGCTGGGGGCTGGCGGTCAGCCCGCACACCCCGATCGGCGCGTACCTGGGGCCGGGCCAGGTGCGGGAACTGGCCGAGGAGGTGGCCGCTGAGCCGGCGTTCGAACCGGCCGACGAGCGGGAGCGGGCGATGCGTGCCGCTCAGCAGGCCGGCGACGCCGAGGTGTACTTGGACCTGCTGGTCGTCTCGGACGTGCTGCTTCCGGTGACCGGCCCGGCCGACCCACGCGACCTGGCGCGTCCCGGGTTCCCGTGGCTGGTGCGGCGCTCGGGCGGGGACGCGACGGTGCCGGTGTTCACCTCGCAGCGGCGGCTGCGCGACGCCTGGCCGGGATCGGGGGAGGCGCCGCCGGTGATCCGGGTGCCGTTCGTGGCCCTGGCCCAGGTGTGGCCGGACAACCGGTACCGGCTCGCGGTGAATTCGGGGTCGGCGATGACGGCCGTGTTCACCGGCGCGCAGGTGCCGGATCTGGTGCGCTGGGCCCAGGAGCTGGTACTTCGCGACACGTCACGCCGGCAGTCGAGCCGGCCGTCCACAGTGCCGCCACCGGCCGCGGCGGATCCGGCCGTCGCCCCGGCAGCCACGTCCTCGCCGGTCGTCGCCCCGCCGGCCGCCTCCTCGCCGGTCGTCGCGCCATCGGCCGTCGCGCCCCCGGCTGAACCCGCGCCGCTTGCCTCGCTGCCGGACGCCTCGCCGCAGGCTGCCTCCCCGGCGGCCACCTACACCCCGGCTGACATTTCGCCCACTGCGGCCCCGCCGGCTGTGATGGGTGCTCAGATGCGACGGGTGCAGGTGATGATCGGCTCGGACGTGGCGGAGCGCTTCCTGACCGCCGGCGGCGACCGGGTCAGCGGTCCGGTCCAGCCGGCCGCACCGACCGGCGCCGACGACGGCTATCTGGTGCGCTGGCACGAGGAGTCCGCAGGGCCGGCCGAACGGCAGGTGACCGAGCTGCCGCTGCCGCACGGCGCCCAGCTGATCCGCCTGATCGCCGGCCAGGAGCTGGTGGTCGGCACCTACGACATCGAGCTGGGTTACTGGCGCCCGTCGCTGATCAACGTGCTGCGGGGCGAGACCCTATGACATCTGTCATGGGTGGGTGGGTCTGTCGTGTGGGGAGGATGAGGGTTCGGTGACGGGGAGGGAGGCACGCCGATGAGTGAGTACCTGAGCTTGCCGGAGGGCCCGGCGGCCGCCGCCCGGGTCGGCACCAAACTGCAGGCCGAGGCGCAGGACTTCAAGGAGAAGGCGCAGCGGGTGCTCGCCGACATCCGGGCCCTCGACCAGAACCGGCCGTGGGGCGGGGACGAGGCCGGCAAGGCGTTCGAGGCGCAGTACCACAAGCCGATGGGCGAGGCGGGCACGCTCGCGCACGCGCTGCAGGACCGGCTGGACACCGCCGGTGACCTGCTCGACGGGATCGGCGGCCGGGTGGTGCAGGCGATGACGCAGTACGACGCCACCGACATGGGCGGCGCGACCGACATCGCGGGCGCCGTGTGACCCCGGTGGACACCGGAATCTGATGGCCGGCAGCAACGGGTTCGGCTCGGCGTTCGACACGGTTCTCGACGAGATCCTGGAGTTCTTCCGCGAGTGTGAGCAGTGGGTACCGATTGTCGGCCCGGTGCTGGAGATGCTCGTCGACATTCCTGAGGGTCGCGAGCTGGAGCTGTATGACCTGGCTGACGCGTACGGGCAGGCGGCGGAACTGCACCGGGATCACGCGGTGCAGGTGCAGATCCTGCTCGGCGATCTGTTCCAGACGTGGCGCGGTGACGGCGGGGCGCAGAAGACGCAGGAGACGCTGCAGAAGTATCTGGAGCAGCTGAACGCGGACGCCGACTCGTTCCTGCAGGCGCAGCAGATGGTGCAGGGTGCGGCGCTGAGCGTCGAAGCCGCGAAGATGATGGACGTCGTCAACCTGATCATGCTGGCAATGGCCACCATCGAGGTGATCATGACGATCATCGAGACGTTCGGGGTGTCGGCGATCGGTGAGGGCATCGCGATCGCGACGTGCCGCCAGGCGATCAAGACGGCGCTCAAGGAGCTGGTCGAGAAGCTGATCGGGCAGGGCTTCAAGGGCGCCGTCAAGGCGATCATGAAGGCCGGGCTGAAGCGGGGCCTGCAGTTCACCGCGTTCACCGTCGGCACGAAGGCCGGGATCCTGGGGATCCAGGCCGCCGAGGGTCATGATCCGATGTCGCATTTCGATCCGATCGAGTTCGCCGGTGAGGTGGTCGACTCGTTCGTGGTCGGGTTCATCGGCGGGCCACTGTCGATCGGCGCGCACAATCCGCTGACCGAGGGCGCGGCGATGGCGCTGGGCCAGCTCGGCGACAACTATCTGCGGCTGTACCGCAACGACCTGTTCGACGCGATGAACCTGACGAAGTGGGCGCAGGACCACGGCCTCTACGTGGATCCCGAGCACTTCAACCCGCTGGATGGGGTGGCAACCGCTGGTCTGTTCGGCGGGGTTCTCGGGGCCAAGGGCATGCGGGAGGGTTTGCGCAACGCACGGGCGGACGTGCGGCTCGGACTCGGTGAGAAGAACGCGCTGGGGGAGCCGGGGACCCGGCTGGGCACAGAGCCCTCGGTGTCGCCGCGGGCCGCGGGGGAGGCCGGGTCGCGGTCCGGTTCCGAGACCGGATCGCAGGCCGGTTCCGAGACGGGATCGCGGTCCGGGTCCGAGGCGGGATCGCAGGCCGGGTCGCGCAGCGGTTCTGAGGCGGGGTCGCAGGCCGGGTCGCGGTCGGCGGGTGAGACGGGATCGCAGGCTCGCTCCGAGACCGGATCGCAGGCCGAGTCGAGGTCCGTTTCCGATCAGCGTACGGGGGGCGAGCGGTCCGCGGATAGCGCCGGTTCGGAGCGCTCCGCCGACAGTTCGGCGGCCGACCAGCAGGCACGCGGCGGCGCCGACCAGCGGGCGGTCGCCGAGCCCCATGCCGATCCGGCGCAGCGAACCGAGCCCGGTGCAGCCGAGCAGCGGGCCGAGTCGGGCGGGTCTGAGCAGCGGGCCGAGTCGGGCGGCACTGAGCAGCGGGCCCAGTCCGGCGGGACCGAGCAGCGCGCCGAGACCGGCGGAACCGAGCAGCGGGGCGGCTCCGGGGACCCGGCGCGGGCGGAGTCCGAGCAGACGACCGGGACACCGGACCGTTCGTCCGGTCAGGAGCAGTCGAGCGGAGTTGAGCGCGGCGACCAGCGTCAGGTGGCCGAACCAGCCGGCGATGGCTCCGAGCGCGGCCAGACGGGTGCCCCGGAGCGGCCCGCTGAGCCGAGCCCCGCGCGTGACTCGGGCCGGGAGAGCACTCCCGCCGGTCGTGAGGACCTGGTGACCACCGGGGATGGACGCGCGAGCACCGTCGAGGTGGGAGCTTCGGCGCACGGGCAGCACGCGGAGGCCGGCGGTCCGCGAACCCTGCAGCCGGTCGGGTCGCCGGCGGCGAGTCACGCGGCGGGACCCGAGGTGGGTGGGGCGCGGTCCGGCGTACCGGAAAGCGGTTTCTCTGGCCGGGAGCCGGCGCGGACCGGCGTACCGGACATGGGTGTGCCTCGTGGCGGCGAACCGGGTCGGACGGACCTGCCGGCCAACCGCTTTTCGGAGGGTGCGCCGGGCGAAGCCCGCGGCGGCAGTGTGGGGACCGATGCGCGTGGCGGCGGCTCGGATCGGTCGGCACGCGACAGCGGGCCCGGTCGTGAGGCGGCCGATGGCAGGACTGGGGAGCGCGGTGACCGGCCGGCGGAGCGAACGGACCGTCAGGATCGGCAGCCGGAGCAGAACCGGCCGGAGCAGCGTTCGCCGGACAGAGAGCCGGACAGGGATCGGCCGGAGCGGCGGTCGCCGGAGAGGGAATCGGACAATAACCGGCCGGACAGGGATCGGCCGGAGCGGCGGACGCCGGAGAAGGACGGGCGGCGCTGGCGGGATTACTCGGAGCGGGTCAAGCGGTGGTCGCAGAGCCGGCCTGCTGAGCAGGCGGCGATGGATCGTGCTGTGGCGCGGCGGTTCGGGCCGGGGGAGGGCGGTGCGCCGCGGCTGACGCCGGAGACCGTGCAGCGGATCCTGGACCGTCCGGCCGAGCAGCTCGACGGGACCGGGCAGCGGTTCAAGCACCTGGTCGAGGAGAACTTCACCGACCCCGCCTACAAGGACGGGCAGCCGATCCGGCGGCCGTCGTCGCCCGACGACATCGCCGCGCGGCTGGGCGAGCTGCGCGATTCCCGGCCGCCGAGCCTGACCAGCCGGTTGCTGCACATCGACAAACTGCGGGATTTGCTGCCGGAGCTGTCGCGCGAGGTCCCGGAGCCGGAACTGATCCACTCCGAGCACGTGGTCGGTGGGGAGTACCACGGCTTCGGCCGGCCGGCGGACACCTTGGCGGTGGGCCGGGAGGTGCGCGAGTCCGTGCCGGAGGTGCTCGACCGGCTCTTCAAGGACGTCGAGCTCAACCGGCCTGAGGACGGCGGCCCGGACGTGCTGCGGACCGGCGGTGGCCGTGACGTGAAGGTCGACTTCGGTGCCGAATCGATGGACCGCAAGCACGTCGGCACGTCCACGCGCGTGAGAAACGGTGATGTCTGGCAGGTGCGGGCGAACTCCGGTACCCGGCCGGAGCACATCTCCACGGTGACCAGTCATGAGGTCGCCGAGATTCTGCGGACCGAACAGCTGCGCGGGGCCGGCGAGCAGCTCCCGGAGAAGAGCATGCTGAACCTCAAGGACACCGGCGCGCGCGAGTTGAGCCCGGACGACCACGGCCGGATCGCCGAAATGCTTGACTGGCACGAACGGTCCGTCAGCGGCGAGCCAGGCGCCCGCGACCGGCTCGGTGAGCTGGTCGATCAGCTCGGGCTGCGCGGCGACGGGGAACGCGCGATCGGGAGCCGGGACGCGGTGACCGAACTGCTTGACAACCCGGCGGCGCACCACTTCAACGACGCCGCCGCCGGTCGGCTCAGCGAGCTGCTCAAAAGTCCGGAGCTTCCGCCGGCGCCGGAGCGCCCCACGTTCACCGAAGCCGATCTGCGCGCCATCCCGGACAACGTCGCGCAGCGCCTCGGAATCGAGCAGCCGTCGTTCTTGCAGGAGGGCAAAGTCCTGCAGATGGAAGCCCACCAACAGGCGCACCAGCAGTTGCGGTTGCATGTTGAAGGGGACGCGGTCAACACCTTCCGTACGGCGGACGGTGACCTGCTCGGCTACGGGCACGACGGGAAGACGCGGTTCGTCACCGACCCGTTCCGTAAACCGGGGGGCTGGGAGGTCACCAACAACAGGGAACCGCTGCCGGACCACCAGCACGACGCGGCGCACGCCAAGGAGATCGTCAAGGAGAGCGCGAGCTACCGGCAGCACGCCGCGGATCTCGGAACCGCCACCTCGGACCGGGCGGCGAAAATGCAGAGCGTCAACTCGGTTCTCGACGCGGTCACGCCGCGTTCCGGCCTGTCACCGGAGAAGCTCGCACCGGTCACCGAGAAGGACCTCAACGCGACGAACCTACGGAAGACCATCGAACGCTTGCGAGTCGTGGCGGTCAGCCATCCCGAGGTCAAGCCGCACATCCGGGCGCTGGAACAGGCGGCCAAGACGTGGTCCACCACGTATAACGACCGTACGCTCGCGTCGAATAGGGTCGGCATGATCGCCGGCCGGGAGTATGCCATCAGCGAGTTCAAGGTGCCCGAGGCACAGTTGCGCGGGGGCGTCCACGACGACCCGAAACCCGGCGAGCTGGACATCTGGGGCCTGGGCCGAGACCGAGACGGCAACCCCACCCTGGTCGTCGTCGAGGCGAAGGGCGGCGGCGCCGGCACCGAGGGCCGCGAACACCTGCAGCAGGGCAGCGGCCCCTACCTGGAACGGGTCATGCAGCTCGACCCGAAGTTCCAGCAATTCCTGCGCGACAACCCGATGATCGCCGAGCAGATCCGCTCCGGCATCATCAAGGTCGAGTATCTTCTTGTCAGCCAGGGACACGCGGACGCGGCCGGTGCTGTGCCGGACGCGAAGATATACCGGTTCACCTTCGACAACGCCGACAACCCGACGAACACCTTCAATCCGCGCAACATCGACGCACGGTAGCGGTGCAAGCGGGCGGCCAGGTGATCCGAACATTCTGATGGAGGTGCGAGTCTTGGCTCAGTGGCGGGCGTTCGATGAGCCGGCGACGGCGCAGGCGGCGCAGACGTTGCTGTCGTCGGAGTCCTGGCTGAGGTCGGCTTCCGTGGTGGAGGCGGCCGCCGCACTCGGCTGGGTGGTGACTGATTTCGATCCGGAATGGCCGGACCTGGGTGCCTTCCTCGACACCGGGCACGGCCTGGGACCGATGAGCGCCTTCTTCGACACCGACGACAACGGCCGGGTGCAGTCGATCTCGATGAACCTCACCGAGAGGCTACCGGCGGGCGATCCGGAGGTCGCCGCGTTCAAACAGGATGCCTTCGCCAGCGCGGCGGCGGTGCTGACCGGATTGTTCGGCCGGCCGACCGACTCCTTCCCCGGGGCGGAGCCACAACTGTGGTGGCGGCGGGAGGCGACCGCGCTCGGGTTGATCACCAAGGACGACACCGTGGGTCTGCAGTTCACGCCCCAGGAGCTGATGGTGGGCGAGTGGGGGTGACCACACCGGACTGGGAGACGTTCCGGAACGGGTTGGCGAGCAGCGTGGCAGCCCTGCCCGACGGCGGTGTGCTCATCGTCGGTGATCGGGAACGGACGCCCTGTTTCGTGCAGTTCCTGTTCAGCCGGGATCAGATCGTCGCCGAGGTGGCCAGCGGCTGGGACCAGTGGGGCCGGCCGAACCTGAGCGACGAGGAGTTCGCGGCGCTGGAGCGGATCGGCTGGCCGCCGCCCGAGCGGGATCCCAGCCTCAACCACGGCCTGCGCCTGCCCTGGCCGGCCCGCTCGGCCGATTATCGCCGGGTGGCCGACATGTGCGTGGCCGCGCTGCGCGACGTGTTCGAGATCCCCTCGCCGGCGTCACTGTGCTACAAGGCCTTCGTCAGCCCGAGCGGTGACGCCCTGCTCATGCCGCGGCTCGGTATTGCGTCTCCGCCCGATTGGCGGCTGTGAGCCTGGGGTTCCGCATGGTGGGTCAGCAGGCGATCCTCCGGGCGGCGCGGACATTGCTGGCGGCGGAGCCGTGGCTGATGTCGGCGGTTCTGCCGGATGCGGCGGCGATGCTCGGCTGGACGGTGACCCGGCACAAGCCTGACCGGCCGGCGCTCGGCGCGTTCTTGGACGCCGATACCGGGCTGGGCCCGAAGAGCGCCTTTATCAGCCTCGATGCCGAAAGTCGGGTGCAGGAGATCTCGCTGAACATCACCGAGGAACTGTCCGGAAGCAGTCCCGAGGCCGATGCGTTCAAGCAGGACACCTTCGCTGCCGCCGCGGCCGCGCTGACCGGCGTCTACGGCCGGCCGAGCGAACAACGACCAGGAGAGAAGCCACAGCTCTGGTGGCGGCGAGACACGACGACGTTGCGGCTGGTCACTCAGTACGACTCCATCGCGCTGCAACTGTCGCCCAACAAGCTGCTGGCGGGAGAGGACCGGCCGTGAGCGGCACCGACTGGCCGTCGTTCCGCGTCGGGCTGGCGAGCAGCGTGGCGGCCCTGCCCGACGGTGGTGTGCTTATCGTCGGTGACTGGGAACGGACGCCCTGTTTTGTGCACTAGTGCGTTGTCCATGAACGTTCGCCGGGTCTGATCGGTTAGGCGGCCTTGGTCCGGGGTCGGCCCCAGCGTTGTTGTCGTTCGCTGCGGACCCGGGCTCGTTCGCGGCGTTGGGCGGCCAGGACGTCGGGGTGGCGGGCGTTGGCGTTGCGCCAGCGCAGGTATTTCTGCAGCGTTCGGGCCAGGACGGTGTGGTTCGGGTGGTTGGAGTTCGCCATGGTGAACGTTCGTAGCGGCCCGAACTGGGCCTCGATCGGGTTCGCCCAGGACGCGCTGGTCGGGGTGAGACACAGCTCGACCTTGTTACGGGCCGCCCAAGCCCGGATGGCCGGTGTTTTGTTCGCCGACAGGTTGTCCAGGATGACGTAGATCGGCGCGCCGTCCGGCCGCTTCTCGCGGATCGATTTCAGTGCGGACAGGGTGTGATCAGCGCCTTTGCGGCGCCGGTTCACACCCCACAGCTGGTCGTTCTCACGCCGCAGCCGGCGCAACTCTTCAAGTTCCGCGATGGTCGGCACATCGTCGCGCTCGCCCTGATCGGCTTGGTCCTGCTTGATCCAGTTCCGCAACGCCTCAGGATGCACCCCGAGCTGCTCAGCCAGCCGTTTGATCACCGGCTTCGGATCCGACTCCCGATACAACCGCACCGCACGCCGGCGCAGCTCATCGGGATATTTCTTCGGTGCTGCCCCGAGGACTCCTCCCACGGTCATCAGACCATGCTCGAGACCCTCCGAGCTACCGGGGGAAGCTCAAGGACGGGGTTGGTTGGATGGCGGGATGGACTACCGGAAGCTCTTCGCGGACGTGCATCGACGGCCGGGGATGTTCGGGCTGGACAACTCGTTTCACGACTTCACGGTCTTCATCCGAGGTTGCGAGGCCGGCAACGACTGGCAGCTGTTGGCAGGCTTCCGGGAGTGGCTGGTGGCCCGCTGTGGATTCGGCAACAACCTGGTCTGGGAGGCGCTGGTGCTGCATCATGCGTTCTCGGACGGGCCGCCGCAGCGCGAACAGCTTGGGGCGGATCCCGAGCTCAACAGGATCGCTGTCGAGACGCTGTTCGGGCTGCTTGACGAATACCTGCAGCGACGAACAGAGGATGGCGGCCTGGCCAAGATCTTCGATGAGTACCTGACCTGGTTGAAAGTACAGAGCTGGTCGTGATTCACGCGACCGGGACGTCTTGCCGCGCCGCGAATGCCTTGGCGGGGTCGTAGAGCTGGCCGGTGGCCAGGCAGTGATGCAGGCAGCCGAGGAGTCGGTCGAACAGGTTGCGCAGCGCCCCGGGGTGCCGGTCGCCATGGTCGCGGCGGCGTTGGTTGTGCTGCTTGGCAGGTTCGGTGTGGGTAGTGGCGACGAACGCTTACAGGTAGCCGGCGGCAGCGAGCCGGTCGTTCTTGACCTTGCGGTGGGTGATGGAGATGCTGCGCCCCGAGGCGCGGGTGACCGGGGCCGCGCCCGCGTATGCCTGCAACGCGCGGGCGTCGGCGAACCGGGCACGGTAGCCACCGATCTCAGCCAGGACGCGGGCGCCGGTCACGTCGGCCAGACCGGGAAAGCTCGTCACGATCGTGTGGTCGGGATGATGGCGAAACGCTTCGCTGGCGGCCTCGGCGAGCTGATCGACACTGGCGCACTCGACGTTCAGCGTCGCCAACAGCGCGAGCGCCTGGATGCCCATCGTTTCCTCCACGACGGCTAGTGCGTTGACCTCGAAGGACTGCCGGTTTGCGACACGCCGCGCCGGTGCGTGAGGTTTGGGGTGTTTCGGTCCACGCTGGATCTAGCGGGGGTGGATCGAGGTGCATCATGTCCACACCTGTCCGGGCCCGCCGGTTGATTCCCGATGAGGGTCAGCATCTACTCCGGCTGGTGCGCCGGGGCGTTCACGACAGCGTGCGGTACCGGCGCGCGCTGATCATCATGGCGTCGTCGGCCGGCACCGGTGTGCCGGCAATCGCCCGGCTGGTCGCCGCGGATCCGGACACCGTCCGCGATGTTGTCCATGCGTTCAACCAGCAGGGACTGGCGATGCTGGCACCCCGGTGGGGCCCGGGACGACCTCGGCGGATCACCGACGCGGACATCGAGGTCGTCGTGGCCACGGCCAAGACCCGCCCGAAGCGGCTCGGGTTGCCGTTCACGCACTGGAGCATCCGCAAGCTGACCGGCTACCTCGCCGGCGACTACGGCCACCAGAACCCGGCCTGGGTGCCAGCCCGGGCGGTCCGGATCGGCCGAGAACGCGTCCGGCGGATCCTGCACGAGCACGACATCAGCTTCCAGCGCACCCGGACCTGGAAGGCCTCCACCGATCCGGCCTACGACGCGAAACTGGACCGGATCGACGAGGTGATGTCCCGGTTTCCCGACCGCTGCTTCGCGTTCGACCAGTTCGGGCCGCTGTCCATCCGCCCCTGCCACGGCACCTGCTGGGCCGCGAGGAAACATCCCGACCGGCTGCCCGCGACCTACCACCGGACCCACGGGATCCGATACTTCCACGGCTGCTACAGCCTGAACGACGACAAGCTGTGGGGCGTCCTGCACGAACACAAAGGCGGCGTGCACACCCAGGCCGCGTTCAAGACCATCCGCGCCGCCCGCCCGGACGGCGCCCCGATCTACATCATCTGCGACAATCTGTCCTGCAACACCACCCCCGCCATCCGATCCTGGGCCGCGGCGCACAAAGTCGAGTTGTGCCTGACCCCGACCAGCGCCTCGTGGGCGGATCCGATCGAGGCCCAGTTCGGGCCGTTGCGCATGTTCACCATGGCCAACTCGAGCTACCCCAACCACACCGCCCTGGCCCGCGCCCTACACGCCTACCTACGCTGGCGCAACGTCAACAGCCGCCACCCCGACGTCCTGGCCGCCCAACGCCGCGAACGCGCCCGCGTCCGCAGCGAACACCACCACCGCTGGGGCCGGCCAGCCGAAACCCCTGCCGCCTAACAGAGGATGGCGCTGAACGGCCGCCGAGCCTCGGGTAGGACGACCCGGGGTCAGAGCGTCTCCACCAGACGGAACCGCTTCAGCAGCGCCAGCGTGTCGTCGTTCACCACAAATCCCGGGCTGCCCAACCAGCTTCGGTAGTCAGCGCCGTGCCAGTACTGCTCATGACCGGCTCGCCAGGCAGCGACCGAGTCATACCCCTCACCCTCATCCCGGGCATGGTCGAGATCGACATCGCCGAGTCGGGTGACACGCACCTCGGTCACTTCGATCACCGCGACCCGATGACCGGCAGAGTCCACCACGGCGGATCGAGCGCCGACAACCGGCAGCGGCTCCTCATCGAGCTCGTAGTCCTGCAGCAGACCCGTCGTGGAGGTCTTGGTGCCGTCGAGCACTGCCGCGACCAGTTCGTCGCGCAACGGACCTGGAAAAGCGAACTGGGTCACGGGCAGATCGGCGGACACGGGCCGACGCTACCAAGTGCACATCGCGGCCTGCGAACCGTTTAGCCCATCAGGGGACTGACCTGCGCGCCCTTCAAGTCAGCCCCGAAACGCCGGAACAACCATCAAAGCAGCCAACACCGCACGCCCGGACCGCCTGCCGAATCCGGCGGTCCTTCGAGGTCAACGCACTAGCGGGAAGTTCACCAGGCCGGTCGCGGCGACCGTGAGGGGCACGACCAGGGTGACCACGGTCAGGGGCGCGACGGATGACGCGATGGCGTTGCCGATCGCCCATGGGCCGAGCCGGCTCGCGGCCAGCGCGTTCCGCACGCTGGTGTCCGGGACGGGGGAAGCTGATGGCGCACGCACCGGGGGTTTCCTCTCCTGTTAGGGGTGAGATGTCAGGTCGTAGGGGAGTGGGCCGGGTCAATGCACCAGGGCGGCCTCCCCGACGGCCGCGTCCGCAGCCTTAAGTAGCTGCCGGGACGACGAGTCCAGGCGGCTGGAGAGCTCCTCGGAGAGCGTCCGGCGATCGGACGGGGTCAGGCTGGCAAGCGCGTGCTGGTGCAGACCTGTGGCGAACATCAGGCCGGCCAGCAGCAGGTCAGACGGGGCGAGCCGGTCGCCCTTCTTCACCGCTTCCCGGATGGCGCTCGCGGGCGCGCCGGCGAACGCGGAGTCGTACGGTACGTACCGCACCGTCGAGCCAGGCCGCCACCAGCGTTCCAGCGGCTTGGCGAAGCCGGCGCGCGTCAGCCTCTCGATGACCAGCAGATCGGCTCGCCGGTCACAGGCCAGGTACGACATCCACAGACGCAGGTCATGACCCGCCGGCATCGGCGGCTCCGGAGGCGGCTGTGCGTGCCGGCCGCCCGTGCCTTGACCGTCCAGCCAACCCTGATCGCCTCGCCGACGCGGTAACCCGCTGGCGACGGTGAATTCCTGCGTCGGCCAATCCGCTCCACCGCCGGTCGGGATCGCTGGACCGCCGTCCCCAAACTGCTTCACCGGTTGGCGAGGCACAGAGGAGACCGGCGGCACCGACCTCCGCTCTTCCTCCACCATCTTGCTGAGCAGCGGATACAGCGCCGGATCGTCAGAGCGCTTGCCACTGACCCGCAGCAGCCGACCGTCCCGCACCTTCACGCAACGGTCGTGGACCAGCTCACCCAGCAATCCTGCCGCCAACCCGATTCCTAGGACCCGCTCGTTCGTCCGTGGTTTGCCCCTGAGACTGTCGTGCGCCGCGAGCCAGTATTTGTCCGTGAGCTTCTGCGGCACGGGGCCGGACATGATGGGGCCTCCTGGCACATGTCGTAGTCGGATGATGAGAGGCCGGACGCAATGTGGTCGGGGGACGACGCGCGCCCGGCCCCTCCGGCAGCCCGGCCTGTTGGGGTTTGCATGGTTGACCGGTCGGGCTGGCTGTCCGGTCGCGGCGTCAGTTCGGTGGCTGTCACCGCGGCCGAAGTCTTCAGTGCGGGGTTCTACTGCAATCGGTGGTCATGTGCTCCGACGAGTGGATAAGTCCACTTGATGAACCGATCCCAGAGCTGGTGGGGATATGTGTTCGTCACTTCGCCGGCGGCCCGCTCCATCATTACGGCCATAAAGATCGGTACGCGCACCCAGCCAAGGTCCAAAACGAGTTCTCTCCGTGCGTCATCACACGGCCACAATGCATAGCAGGTGGTGCATTCCCAAGTCGGCCCCGTCGGTTGATGCTGATGCCGAGAGAGGCGTCCGACCAGGTCAAAGTCCTTGATCGCGGCCATCAACACGTCGCGTGGCAGTGGCGAGAAGTCACTGGTCCAGTCCTTGGCATGTCCCACGCGGCGAGCACCTCCGGGGGAAGTTACCGCCCGACCCCCCGGATCGGCGTTCGAAATGCCTGGATGCTGAAACATATTCGCCTACCTCGGGAAAGCGGCTATGGCGGATTTCTGGCATCCGCCTTCGGGAACAAAATCCCAGCACTGCAATGGATGAGGTAAGGCCTTCAGATGATCACCAACGCCGATCGATAATCTGATCGGCGCGACCGATCGGCTTGACCGATCACTATTCCCGTGGAGCAAGCCACGGCGGTACCCTCTCCCCACCAATCTTCGAGGCTGGGAGCATCGTGAACTCAACTCGATCCGAGGGGGGTACGCCTCCTCCGAGCATCTGGGAAAGCCCGTCGATGCGCGCCGCTCTCGCTCGGCACGATCTTGCCTACGTCTTCCAGCACTTGAACAGTTGCGGTTTCTCGCAACGCCGCATCGGCCACCTCACCGAGCAGTCCCAGTCCGAGATCTCCGAGATCATCGGGGGCCGGGAGGTGATGGGCTACGCCGTACTGCTGCGCATCGCTGACGGACTGCGGATCCCACGCGGCTACATGGGTCTCGGCAACTACGACTACGAAATGCACACCCCCGTCGAGAACGCCTTGACGGTCGGGGTGACCGGTGCCGAGGAGGCGGAGGAAATCCGCCGTTCGCTCCAGCACGCAGCCGAGGTCATGATGGGAACCTCGCTACCGGAAACCAGCCTCTGGTGGCAGCCGCTGTTCCGAAGCCGAACCCCCGTCACCAACCGATGGCGCCAGCTCGCCAGCGGCGACGGCCTCTACCAGACGTTGCGCGACCGCCTCCACACATACCTGGTCAGCCTGACCCTGACGATCGACTCAGCCGACGTGCCGCACGTTGAAAGCTCGGCAGCACCCGACGGCGTTGCCCCGTAGGGCGGTGTTCCGCCGTATGCTCACCGGTCCACATCCAGATCGTCCCAAGCGTCAAGCACATCCCCGAACCCCTTCGCGCGCGCCACCCGCTCGAGTTCTGGAAACAGCGTTGAAGATCGCGAGGTCAGCGCTCCGATTAGGTAGTCCGCTGTCCACGGCACCGGATTTCGTATGCGTCGTCGATCCGCCTGGTCCCAGCCGACTGCGCCGAGACGTGCCCGGGTGTGTATTTTCTTGAGGGAGATCATCGATAAAGCCCTGGCCAGGAGTAGCGCCGCGATGGTGGCACCCCGCGCGGCGGTGAGCGATCGGCGTACGTCGCTTGCGGCTGTGGTCGGCGGAAACGCCGAATGATCACCATGATCACCAACACGCAGCTCACTCCCAAAAAGCACACCCCCAGATCAGAGCGTGCACGATCCCGCCGCACTGCGGGCGGCCATGGTGCGCGCCCTGAGACTTGGACGCGATCGGCTCGGACCCAGTGGCCGAGGCATTCACCAAGGTCCCGCGTCATCGCGTCAGCGTCATTGCGTTCTCGACCAAGAGCCGTAACTGCCGTTTCGCCGGTGCAGGCGGCCTACAGAGCGGACGCCCAGAGCCGGGAACCGGAGCAGAAGGCCGTTACCTGGGAGAGATTCGACACCGCCGGCGCCGTGCCCACCCACCTGCAAGGAGGCAGCTTGTCCCACAAAACACCTGGTCAAGGCCACGCCCATCGATAACGCAATGGCCCCGGTCATCGCGTGCTCCGGGCGCCTCACTCGCGACCGCCGATCGCGTCGATCGGCGCAGGTCGCATCGCGAACCGGGTGGCCATCGCGATCGCACCCCAGGAGAGCGCGACAGTGAACGCCACGATCGCGATCACACCGATGATGGAGATGCTGGGCGTGGGTGACTGCGTCAGCCCGAGGCTGAAGCCGATCAGCGGGGGAATCGTCGCCAACGCACCGAACAGCAGTGCCGCGAAAACCACGATCCTGGCTTCGCCGTTCATAATCTTGCGGACCTGGTCCCGGCTGGCGCCGATGAGTTGCAGCATCGCGAACTCGCGGACCCGCGCCGCGGTCGCCATCACCAGGGTGTTCACCACGGCGATGGCGAGGTAGCCCAGCAGCACCGTCTGGAAGAGCAGGTTGAGTACCCAGTCACCCGCGCCGCCGGCCCCCGGCGCGGCCAGGAGCGCCTCGCGGTCGCCCAGCTGGACTGTCGGGTAGCGCTGGACGGCGCCGCGCAGCGCGGCCTCGAGCGCCTTCTGGTCGGTCCCGTCCGTAGACCTGATCAGCACCGCGCTGTCGACCTGTGCGGTGGTGTGGGCGACGACGAGGTCGTTGGGCAGCGTGACGTCGCCGAAGCCCAGGCCGTTCTCGTAGACCGCCACGACCCGCGGTTTGATCGTTGTGCCATCACCGAGGTGGAGCTCGATCGCCGCGCCGACCTTCGCGTGGACGGTGTCCGCGACGACCCGGCTCAGCGCCACCGTCTCGCCCTGCAGGCCTGCGGTGTCGCCGTGGAACACCGCGAGGTTCATGGTTTCGGAGAGCCCTTCGGGCGTGACGCCCTGGGCTGCGAAGACCTTGGTCGCGGTGCTGTCCTCGGACGGGAACCTCAGCAGCACCCGCATCCGCGCCACCGGCGTCACCACGGCGACCCCGGGCACCCTGCGCACGGCGTCCACAACCTGCGGGGAGATCCCGGCACCGGACGACGAGGTCAGCGCATGGTCGGCCCGCAGTCCGTCCTCGAGCTGGTGCTGCGCCCCCGTGATCGCCGTGGAGGCGCCGAACACCTGCACGGCGGCCAGGGTCACGCCCATCGCCAGCGGTGTGGTGGCCGCGCTGAGCCGCCGCCGGTTGGCCCGCGCGTTGGCCTGGGCGAGGAAGCCGCTGGCCGTGGACCGCCGGTTCACGAGCCGGCCGAACAGCGGGAGTGCGCCGTTGAGTAGCAGGGGTCCGAGGCAGCCGAGCGCCACGACGAACAGGAGAACCGCGCTCGCCGCGGTGTCGGCGGCCGAGTCCCCCGGCGACGCCACATTGCCCAGCGTCAGCAGCAGCCCGAGCGGGATGAGTAGGACGCCGATGATCAATCGGACCCGGCCGAGCTTCTTGGGCTCGATCGCGGCGTCCCCGAGTGCCTCGACCGGGCTGACCTTGGCGACCCGGCGCGCGACCAGCCAGCCGGAGAGCCGGGCGCTGATCATGCACAACACCAGCGCGGCGAGGATCGGCAATACCCCCACCTGCATCTGGAAGTCCCGGGGCATGGCGCCCGCGACGACGAACACGCCGCGCATCACGAACGCGAGCAGCATGCCGGGGATCGCGCCGCCCAGCGCGCCCGCGAACGACACCAGAGTCATCTCGGCATTGATCATCCAGTGGATCTGCTTGGGCGTCGCACCGATGGCCCGCAGCAGGGCCAGCTCGCGCCTGCGCTGCCGCACCGACAGCGCGAGGGTGCTGGCCACCACGAACACCACGATCAGCACCATGGTGCCGCCGAACGACGCCGCCGTCTCCACCACCAGGCTGCGGGCGTCACCCACGTCCAGGAACTCCACGTCGCCGCGGCCCGCGCCGGTGTGAACCACCACGTCCGGCACGGCGTCCTTGATGCGGCCGGCCAGTTGCTCCGGGGCGACGCCGGGCGCGGCGAGCACGCCGATGGCGTCCACCCGGTCCGGCCGGCCGGCCAGCGTGATCGCATGGTCGTCGCTGAAGAAGACCGCAGACTGCCGGTCCAACCCGTCCGGCGCGGCGGCGATGCCCACCACGCGGTAGGACGACGGGATCGAGCCGACCACGATCTGCACCGTCGCGTCGAGCACCACGTCGCCGCGCTCAGCCAGGTCGCCGTCCAGCACGACTTCGCCGGGCCCGGCGGGCGCGTGGCCCTTGCTCACTGTGAACGGCGCGAGCGCCGCCGCAGACCAGCCGTGCCCCAGCACTGGGAAGTCGTCCGGGCCGCTCACCGCGTCGCCGTCCGGGTTCAGTACGCTGACCTGCACATTGACGTCGCCGACGGCCGACTGGACACCGGGCACCGCGGCGACAGCGGCGACCTTGTCGGCGGGCAGCGTGACGCGCTCGCTGTAGCGGACCTCGGAGCTCTCGTCCAACCAGAAGGACTGCGGCGCGCCGAGGACCACCGCAGCGCCCGAGTACCGCTCGGGGGTGACGCCGTTGCCGAGCCCGGACTGGAGAAGGATCCCGCACGCGGTGATCACGGTCGAGCCCGCGACGATCGCGAAGAAGGAGCCGCCGAAGCTGCCCTTGTTCCCCTTGATCGTGCTCCACGCGAGCTTCAGGTCCCGGGGCAGCGGCACGACGATGCGAACCAGCCGCCGGATGAGGGGGATCACCACTCACCCAGGTGGGTCATGCGCGCCGCGACCTGCTCCGGCGTCGGCCGGGTCAGGTCACCCGCGAGCTTGCCGTCGGCCAGGAAAACCACCGAATCGGCGAACGAGGCGACGACCGGGTCGTGGGTGACCATCAGGACCGTCTGCCCCCTGTCGTCCACGATGCTCCTGAGCAGTTCCAGCACCTGCCTGCTGGACCGGGTGTCCAGCGCACCGGTCGGCTCGTCGGCGACCACCACGTCTGGCTGGTTGATCAGCGCGCGGGCAATCGCGACCCGTTGCTGCTGACCGCCGGAGAGCTCGCTCGGCCGCCGCTTGAGGTAGTCGCCGAGGCCGACAGCGGTGAGCACCTCGCGCAGGAACTTGCGATCGGTCCTCTTGTCCGCGAGCCGCAGCGGCAGCATGACGTTCTCCTCCACGGTCAGCGCACCCAGCAGGTTGTACGCCTGGAAGATGAAGCCGATCCGCTGACGCCGCACCTCGGTGAGCTGGACCTCGTCGAGGCCCGACAGCTCCACGTCGCCCAGCCAGACCGAGCCCGAGGTGGGCCGGTCCAAGCCGGCCGCGCAGTTGAGAAACGTGCTCTTACCAGAGCCCGAAGGCCCCATCACGGCAGTGAACGTGCCTCGGCGCAGCTCGATACTCACGGTATCCAGTGCCTGCACCGCGCTCTTCGCCGAACCATAGACTTTGGACACCGAACCCAGACGGATCGAATAGTCAGCGGACGTAGCGCGCCGCACAACATTGGCCATGCCATCCGACGCTACGGATCACATCGGTGCGGACCGCTACCCCGTACCACCGGATTCGGGGTACAGCTGGCTGTAGTGCTGCGGACAGCGGACAGCGGGCATACTTACGCCGTGTCGGGAACGCGAAGGGACGCTGCCCCCGAGGGCATTCAGAAGAGCATCCTGTGACGTCGGGCCGACGGTGGGTGCAGGTGTGGCGCAGCGCGACCTACCTCTTGGTATCACTAGCTTCTGGGGTCGCCACGGTGCTCGCGTTGCCACTGCTGTGCGTTCCGCGGCTTGCCCAGCTCTGGGCAGACCGGCACCGTGACCGCGCCGGCCGGCTGCTCGGGACGCCGATGGCATCGCGTTCTGCCCTGCGCGCGGCGGGACCCCGACTCTGGGCCGGTCCCTCCACGGGCCGCGACCTGCTCTGGCTGCCGGTGAACGCCGTGACCGGGGTAGCGTTCGGCCTGACCGCGCTGCTGTGCGTGGGCAACATCGTGCCCGCCGCGGTCGCCACAACACTGTGGTGGGCGTTCGAACCGGAGAACCAGCCAAAGCCATTCATCGATGTACCGGTGACCGGCTGGGCGACCGCTCTCACGCTCGGCCCGCTGCAAATTCTCCTGCTCACCGCCTTGACGTACCTGTGCTTCCCGCCGATGGCTCGCACACACGCCCGGATCTGTCTGGTAGTGCTGTCGCACTCGACGGCCGAACAACTGGCCGACCGGGTCGCCGTGTTGACCCGCACCCGGGCGGACGTGCTCGACGCGCACGGCGCAGAGTTGCGCCGGATCGAACGCGACCTGCACGACGGTACCCAGGCTCGGCTGGTGTCAATCGCGATGCGGTTGGCCGTGGCCCGGCAGGTGCTGTCCGACGATCCACGGGACGAGCAGTTCCTGGCGGAACTCCTCCGGGACGCACACGAAGGAACCGAAGAGGCGATGACCGAACTCCGCGGTGTGATCCGAACCGTCTATCCGCCGATCCTCGCCGACCGGGGCCTCGCCGGTGCCCTGACCGCCGTGACCACCCGCTGCGGCGTGCCGACCCGACTGGACATCGGCGACATCGAACGGGTACCGGCGGCCGTGGAGGCCGTCGTCTACTTCGCTGTCGCCGAGGCGCTCACCAACGTCGTCAGGCACAGCCGAGCGACCACGGCCGGCGTACGGGTGAGCCGCACGGCCGACCGGTTGTCGGTGGTGATCACTGACGACGGCGCCGGCGGCGCCGATGATCGGCTGGGCACCGGCCTCGCCGGCATCCGGGGCCGGGTGCTCGCGCTCGACGGTACTGTCGACGTCGACAGCCCGGCCGGCGGTCCGACGACTATCACCATGGAGCTGCCGTGCGGGTCGTGATCGCCGAGGACAACGTGCTGCTGTCCACCGGGCTGGAGCTGCTGCTCCACCGGGTGGGCTTCGAAATCGCCGCCATCGTCGACGATGCTGCTGGCTTCCTCACCGCCGTGCGGGACCATCGGCCCGACGTCACTATCGTCGACGTTCGGCTTCCGCCGTCATTTCGCGACGAAGGCATCCGAGCCGCCCTGCAGGCCCGTCGAGAGCACCCCGGCCTGCCGATCCTGGTGCTGTCGCAATACGTCGAGCAGCAGTACGCCGCCGAACTGCTCTCCACAACCGGCGGCGGCGTCGGCTACCTCCTCAAGGACCGCGTCAGCCGAGTGGACGAGTTCGTCGACGCGCTGCGCCGCGTCGCGGCCGGCGGCACCGCAATGGACCCCGAGGTCATCGCGCAACTCGTCCAGCGCGCCGGCGACCCGATCGCCGCCCTCACCCCTCGGGAACGCGAGGTACTCGCATTGATGGCACAGGGACACGACAACTACACCATCGCCAGCCAGCTTGTCATCACGGACAACGCCGTACACAAGCACATCGGCAACATCTTCGCCAAGCTCGGCCTCACCGTAAGCGACAGCGGCCACCGCCGCGTTCTCGCCGTCCTCACCTACCTCAACACTGCGGGCCAGATCGGCGGCCGCTGATACGCCGAGAACGACGAGATCCATGGTCTCCGGGGGGCCTGGTCGCTGAGGACGCCTGCGCCGAGTAGGTCCTGATCTGAGGGCTGTCTCCCGAGGCGAGGGACTCTGGTCAGTTCGAGGTGGCAACGGCTGCGGCGTAACGCAGCCGGGAGTTGCCTGCTTCGATCGTCCAGTTCGCTGCGGTTTGGAGTTGCAGGCCGAGCAGTTGACTGAGGACCGCTGCGGGCAGTTGCGCGGCCAGATCGATGAGCGCGGTGTTGCGGGCCAAACGGACGGGAACGCCGAACAGCTCGCCCGCTCCATCACCGGCCCGGACGCGCGGGCGCGGGCGTTGACCGGCCTGGCGCAGGCGCAGGCGCTGGCCGGGGCGGGCGAGCACGACCGTGCGGTCCGGGTGGCCGTCGACGCCGAGCAGATCGCCCGGACCATCACTAACCCGGACATGCAGGCGCAGGTGTTGACCAGCCTGGCGAGGGCTAGTGGCCTGGGCCGTGCCCGGCCGTTGATCGCGGCTGCGCTTGCTGTCGGGCGGTGGACGGTGGCGTTGCGGGAGCTGGCCCGCGTCGACGCGGCAGCGCTGTCCGTCTTCGTGGACGAGTGCGCACCTCATCGGCAACGGGGTATCGCCGGATAATGAATCGTTATCCGGTTAATCAGCGGTAACTTCGGGCCCATGACCACGACCTGCCGGCGCGCCAGCCCGGCGACAGGCTCATCGTCTCCGAACTCTTCTGGCTGTGCCGTGGACCTCGCCGACATCCTTGCCCTGCGTGCCTGGTGCCAGCAGCACCAGGTGCGGCTGCGGGTTCTCGGCGGGGCACTGACCGCCGACGACGAACGCCGGGAGAAGATGGCGGCCCAAATGGGCTACATGCCTATGGACGAGGCGGTCGGCCGGCTGATCGAGCGGATGCGGCGCGACGTGCTCGACGCGATCGAACGGCGGATGACCATGCGTGACGGCTGAGCAGCTGTCTCGTATCTCTCATCTGCTCGATCGGGCGGCGGCTCACCGGGCTGCGTTCATCCTGGGTGGTGGCAGAGCAACCCGGGTACGGCGGAAGCCATGGCTCCCTGAAGGTGACAGCCACCCACCGGGCCGGGGTGCTCACCATGGCGACCCCGCTGCCCACCACGATGCCGGCGTTGACGGTGGCGCTACTGGCCGCTGCCGGTAGCGGCCGGGCAAGATCGACAGAACTGGCCTTGACCTGCACTGTCAGCCTGACAGTGCAGGTCAGTGCGCGGGAGCCAGCGGGTCTGACAGTGCAGGTCAACGCCGTGCCCGCGGCACGCCTCACGGACGCCGGAGCATCTGATTCGCCACGTTCACCGGCCCCTCGCTGAAGTCTTCACTGCCTGAGCTCGGCGAGCACCGCGACGACCGGCGGCCGGCGGCCGGCAGTGCAGGTGAACCCGGGTTTGTCAGAACCGTGCTGGCAGCGGCTGCAACCCCGACACCCTCCCAACGGGAGGGGCAACTCTTCCCCGAGGAGCAGCGTCAGGCGCTCTCCCGTTCGCAAGCCGGTGCAGGTGCGGTATTCGGGAGCTGCGGTATTCGCTGACCTTGGCCCCACTCCTTTGCAAGTCGTAAGCCGATGCGGCGGCAGCTGGGGCTCACGAGGTGATGGTGATGCCGCATAAGGCCGATTATGGATCGAGGTCATGAAGGTGCTCTGCCGACGGCCACCGCACACCCGTTGTCGCCTCTGTGATCCCCCGCGGTGGCCGGAGCCACCGCTGCGGCCAGGCCAGGTCGACCACGCCGCCGGTGAACTCCGCCGCGTGGAAGGACACGGTGCCGGAGACGAACCTCGCGGCGCCGAAGGACACCGTGCCGGCGCTGAACTTCGCGCTGTCGAAGTACACGTTGCCGCCGTTGAACCAGGCGCTGGTGAAGGAGACGTCGCCGCCGATGAACTGCGCGCTGGTGAAGGACATGGTGCCGCCGGTGAACCAGGCACCGTCGAAGGACACGGTGCCGCCGGTGAACTGCGCGTTGGCGAGGAGGAGGGTGGTACCGACCGGGATGATGATGTCTTTGAGGTCACCGCCATCGAGGGTGGCGCCGCGCAGGTCGAAGCGGTGGTCGTGCCAGCGCGGCTCGATGCCGCGGTCGAGACAGAGCGGCTGGAGGTGGGTGCCGATCAGGTCGAGGATGGTGTGCCGGACCTGCTGTTCCTCGCGGGCCGCCCGGTAGACGGCAGGATCGCTCGCCGGGGTAGCTGGGTGGGCGGGCGTGGGCACGGTGATCGGCGCGGACGCTCGGCGCCGGGGCGAGGAGTGTCGGGAGCCGATGGTGCGCCGGGCGGGAGGCGGCACGGCGGGGGCCAGGTCGTCGGCCGGTGCGGTGTCGGGTGCTGCCTGGCCGGCGGGTGGGGTGTAGGGCTTGCGCAGGTAGGCGCAGAGCACGTCGATGCAGGTCTGTCGGCCGGTGTCCCAGTCGTCGGCGAGGCCGGCCATGGCGTACACGCCGGCCAGCCGGACCGCGGCCTTGTCCGAGCCGAGCTGCTCGGCGGCCTTGCCGAACCGCTCGTTGAACAGCTTGGTGTTCTCCCGCCGCTCGGCTGCCTCGTCATGTCCCTGTTTGCGGTAGGCGACGGTCAGCGCGACCACCCCGCCGATCCCGGCCACCATCGTCAACGCGATCTTCACGGCCTCGAAGGTGTTCTGCACGCTCCAGGCGGCCGGTGTGCCGCCCGGTCCGGGCGTGCCGGTCAGGCTGGGACGCCCGAGCAGCGCCCAGAGCCCGATGCCTACCCCGGCGGCGACGCCGGCCGCGAGCACCAGCAGGGCGGTCACGTGCGCGACCAGCGGCACCCGCTCGGCGGCCGGCCGGTGCCCGAATAGACCGCTACGCCGCCACCGGTGCGATGCCTGCCACCCGGCGCCGGCCACCCCGACCACGGTGATGAGGATCGGGACCCAGCTCCACCCCGGGGCGGCCAGCAACCGCCCCACCGCCGGCCACCGCGGCTGGGCCAGCCACACCACGCCCAGCACCGCCAGCAGCAGCCAGCCCGCGACGCGTACCGCGGTGCCGGCTCGAATGAGTCCTTGCATGCCGCTCATTGGACTCCTGAAACCGCCAAGAGCCGCCAGCTTTGGCTGACAGAACGGCGCTAGCTCCCGTGATGCTTTCCGTGGTCGAGAGGCCTCCGGGACGTCGGTGGACGTTCAGCATCCCGGCCGGCAGGGTGTCGAGGCGAACGATGATGGTTCGCACGCGGTCGTGGTCATTTTGTCCGCGGGCTCTGCGGCGTTGCGGGTGATGTCGAACTTCCAGCCGGTACGGGGTGGGGCAGCTCGTGACCCGGTGTCACGAGTTTGTTCTGGTAGGCGACGACGACGGCCTGGGCCCGGTCGTGCACCTCCAGCCGCATGATGATCCGGCAGACGTGTGTCTTGACGGTGCCCATGGCCAGGTGCAGGCGGGCGGCGATGTCCTCGTTGGTCAGGCCGTAGGCCATCAGCGTCAGGATCTCCCGTTCCCGGGGCGTTAGCCGGTCAAGTAGGCCGGCCACTGGCCGGGTCGGGGCGGACCGGGTGGCAATGCCGGCGATGACACCCCGAGTGACGGCGGGTGCGAGGTAGCCGTTGCCGTTGGCCACGCACTCGATGGCGGAGGCGAGTTCAGCGGGGGCGGCGTCCTTGAGCACGAACCCCGAGGCACCGGCTCTCAGCGCAGCGAAGACGTTCTCGTCGTCGCCGAGCCCGGTCACGATCAGCACCTTCGCGGTGTAGTCCGGGTCAGCGGTGAAGTTGTCCGAGGTGATCTCCCGGGTTGCCTCGATGCCGCCCATGACCGGCATGTTCAAGTCCATGAGCACGACATCGGGCGTCAGCTCGCGGCACATCAGGAGTGCCTCGGCTCCGTCGTTGGCCTCACCCACGACGGTGATATCGGGGTGTACGGAGAGCACCATCGCCAGCCCACTGCGGATCAGTCTCTCGTCGTCGGCGAGCAGAACAGTGGTGGGCATCAGTGGTACATCCTTTCGGCCATCAATGTTGGCGAGCCGGAGGTCACGCCAGCCGTTTGCTGCTGCGCCGTCGGCAGGACAGCCTGAACCCTGAACCCGGTGTCTGTCGGCCCGGTGTGCAGGGAGCCGCCCACGGTCTGCACACGTTCGCGCAGGCCGAGCAGTCCGTGGCCGGTCGACAACGGCTGTGCGTCCGGGATCCGTGTTGTGTTGCCGGGCGTCTCGTTCTGCACGGTGACCGTGAGGTGCTCTTTTTCCCACCTCAAGCCCACACGGATTGTTGCCCGCGAGCCGGCATGTTTGATGGTGTTCGTGACCGCCTCCTGGACGAGGCGGTAGGCGGCGAGTCCGACACTCGGATCGAGCAGCTGCGGCGTTCCCGAAACTTTTTTACTCACGATCAACCCGGTGGCCTCGGCATTGACGAGCAGCCCATCGATATCGGCCAGGCCATGCTGCGGGTCGTTGACCGAGACGTCGTCGTCGACGGATCGCAGCAGACCGAGTAGTCGGCGCAGTTCGTTCATGGATTGCCTGCCGACGTCCTGTACCACGTCGAGGGCCGCTTCGGCGCGGGACGGGTCGCTGGCGAGCACCGCGCGGGCACCGGCGCTTTGCAGCACCATCACGTTCACCGCATGGGCGACGATGTCGTGCAGCTCTCGGGCGATTCGCAGGCGCTCAGCACGCAGAGCGACCACGGTCGCTGCCTCCCGTTCGGCTATCCGCTGCTCCGTCCGCCGGGCACGGTATCCCACCAGCCACGCCGTCCCGGCGAGGACCATGAGGAGGGTCACCAGGGTGATTTGCTTTGGCGTACTTTGGCCACCGGTGTGCGCGTAGATGACGAACGGCAGGCAACACGCCACCCATCCCCGCAAGGAATTATCCGGCGGTCGCCTCTGCGCAAGCGCGTTGAGCGCGACGAGCAGCGCCATTATGGGCGTGTATTCGCGAAACACCACGCCGCAGCCGCTGGCCCACAGCAGCTGGACCAGCATTACTACCACTGGAAGCCGGTGCCGGAGCAACAACGTCGGGAGGGTCACGGCGCTGACGGCAGGAACAAGCCAGATCGGCGCGGCTCCGCTGCCCTGGAGCTTGGTGGGGGTCGACCAAAGCATCAGATCCACCAGTCCGGCGACGGTCAGCACCAGTAATTCGGACAACCACGACGGAACCACCAGCATCCGCCTGATGCCACGGGATAGTGCGCTGCTCATCGCTAGAACCCCTGCGGGCCCGGGATCGAGATGTCGATCGCCGTCTCGTTCGGCCTCATGTCCGGATCTGCCCCCAACGGTGAATCGGGGGGGAGCAGAGGCCACGACGTAATTCCGCTAAGTATTGTCTCTAGATGGCAGTTTTTGAAGATGCTGCTGCACAGGCGCGCCTGTCCGCCGCTGGTCAGCTCCTGGGATGGCGACCCGGCCATCGCTTGGCCCTGCACTACGGCAAGCGCCGCAGCAGAGCAGACCATCGTCAGGGTCGCGCGGCGGAGCACAGAAGAGCAGGCTTCCAAAATGCCTTTTTTGTCGGTCATGTGAACCATGGTCGACCTTGGCGGCGATCCCCGCGACCACCTTCAGCGGTAAAGGTCGGCCTACCTTGTACAGCTGTGGCGGTACTCCTGCGACGGTATGGGCCAGCATCTTCACCAGCCCAAACAACGCCCCGGCGGCACAGGAGACTTACCGTTGCGGCCCGACGCGGACCCACGGCCGGCCGGGCGACGATCTCCTCATCACCGGAACTGAAGCGGGAAGTGCGGGGAGAGCGATGGAACAGCCCGGAAAGACCCTAGTCACGGATTGGCCCGGCACGGTGTCCGAGCGCGAGGCTGAGCTGCGGGCCGTGATGGCGATGGCATCCCATGATCTAAAAAGCCCACTGACTAGCGTCGTCGCACGGGTAGACCTGCTGCGGACGGATTACTCGACTCTCCTAGGGGAGGAATTCGAGCAGGCGATCGCCGCTATCGAGCGAGGGCTGCACCGGATGACGCGGATGACGGAGGAACTGCTCGGCTTCGCCGCGGCTGGCCACACCCTCGACATGACCGTGGTACCCCTTCAGCCCATGATCAACGAGATGAGCGCCGATCACGGGATCGACATCGACGGCACGTTGCCGGATGTCTTCGGCGATGCCGATCTGTTACGGCGGGTACTGGACAACCTGGTCGGCAACGCCGTCAAATACACGCCGGTGGACAAGCCTCCCCAGATCAGAGTAAGCGCGCACTCGCGACCTGATGGAACCGTGCGGATCGAAGTTGCGGACCGGGGAATCGGGATTCCGATCGACGATCAGAGCCGAGTCTTCGATCCATTCCATCGATGCGCAAACCGCGACGGCCGACCTGGCACCGGGCTCGGCCTGGCGATCTGCAAGCGCATCATCGAACGTCATGGCGGTCACATCGGTGTCGACGAAAACCCGGGCGGCGGAAGCCGGTTCTGGTTCACCGTCCCGGCATGGTGACGCCTCTGAGATCTGCCAGTTTGTTGTCAGCGCCCAGCCGTCACTTCGATGTCAGTGGATCTGCCGCAGCTGTCATTGGGGGCGTCGAACTTGTCAGCGGTCGGCGATATAACTCCATCTATGGCTCGACGGAGTGAAGCTGAGGAGCTGGCTGCATTGCTGAGGGAAAGGCTTTCCCCTCTGCCCCGCGACGGCCTGACCTATCCCCGGGTGACCGCGCTGCTCACCGAGCACGTCGTCGGCTGGGCTAGCGACCAGGGCTGGCGGCCCGAACGCGAGGTTCGCGGCCGGATCGTGCGGCAGACCATAAACGGGCCCCGTCAGGCTCGCCTCGATGTTGTGTGTGAGCGCCCCGGGGGCCTTCCGCCAGTTGCTATCGAGATCGACCGGACGGGCAAGGTCTGGTCGCTGCAGAAGCTCATTGCCGAGGCGGACGCCGGTGCGGTCGCGTTATGGGTGCGCTGGCGCGGCCGTACGCAGATCGCGGTGCCGGCCGAGATCGGGCTGGTGGATATCAGCGGTGCCGCTCCCGCCGTGCGGCTGCCCAGGAGTAGCAGCTAGCTATACAGCAATCAACAAGGAGGCCCACGCCGCTGTTACCGAGACCCACCGCGATCCGGACCCGGGACAGGCCGGCGCGTGACCGCCCGCATGCCGCGCCGGGCCCGGATGATCGGCGACCTCTATCACGGCCGGATCCCCGAGGGTGCCGTCTAGTACTGCAACGGCACTCAGTAGGCGGAACGTATCGCTGATCGGCTCGTTGGGTCGTGTGTGACGGCGATCGAGGTTGATCAGTGGTCGGGTGAGTTGGATCGGTTGCATGCCCGTTTCGCTGACCGGTTCACCCGGTCGGAACCACGGCGGCGGGCCCGGCAGTATCTGTCCGGGCTGGTCGCCGGCCTGGATCGTAAGAACGGGTGGACTCTCGCCGAGCAGGCGGGGGACGTGTCGCCGGACGGGATGCAGCGGCTGTTGCGGTGGGCCGACTGGGACATCGACGGCGTCCGCGACGTGGTGCGGGACTACGTGATCGAGAATCTCGGTGACCCACGCGGTGTGCTGATCATCGACGACACCGGCTTCCTGAAGAAGGGCGTGAGGTCCGCGGGCGTGGCCCGGCAGTATTCCGGGACCGCCGGGCGGATCGAGAATTGCCAGATCGGGGTCTTCCTGGCTTACCGTTCGACGCGGGGACACGCTTTGATCGATCGGCAGCTGTATCTGCCGGCGGTGTGGACCGATGACCGTGATCGTTGTCGGGCGGCCGGGGTCCCGGACGAGGTCGACTTCGCCACGAAGGTGCAGATGGCGCGGGAGATGCTGGCGCGGGCGTTCGCTGCTGGGGTGCCGGCGGCGTGGGTGACGATGGACGAGGCGTACGGGCAGTGGAAGTCGTTGCGGGTCTGGCTCGAGGATCACGACCAGCCGCATGTGGTGGCGACCCGGTGCAACGACGACGTGGTCACCACCAGCATGGGTCGGGCCCGTGTCGACGAGCTGATCGCGTCTCTGCCGGGCCGGGCCTGGTCGCGGATCTCCGCTGGCCGAGGTGCTCACGGGCCACGGGAGTACTGGTGGGCGCGGGTCCCGATCCGGGTCTTCTGGCGGCCAGGCCGCGGGCGCCGGCTGATGGCCCGGCGCAATATGAGCACCGGCGAGTTGGCGTACTACGTCTGTTACGGGCCGCGGAAGACCCGGCTGATGGACCTGGCCCGGATCGCCGGAACCCGCGGGGCGGTCGAGGAGTGCTTCCAGCAGGCCAAAGGCCAGGCCGGCCTGGATGAGTACCAGGTCCGGGACTGGCGGGCCTGGTATGCCCACATCACCTTATCGATGGCCGCTTACGCCTGGCTCGTCGTCGCCCGGGCTCTGACCTCGCCAGAGCAAACAGCAGCGGTGACGACATGATGATCGGCTACACGGTACCGGAGATCCGGCGCCTGCTGGCCGCACTGTTCGTCCGCCGTCACCAGCCCAAACACATCTGGTGGTGGTCACGCTGGCGACGACGACGCCAACACCAAGCCCGCCTCAGTCATCACAAACGCCGCGGTTACCCACTCTGCTAAGTGCCGTTGCAGTACTAGACCGAAGCCTGGCCGGGCCGCGGTCCTAGAGCAATGAAACAAGTAGCCGAGAAGAGCGCATCAGATCTTGCTCCGGTCGTGGCCGTCGATTACACGATCCGGGCTTCATCAATGCAGCAGAGTTCGTGCTCTGAATCCCCGGCACAGCACCGCTGGCCCTCATTCGGTTTGCGCGTCGGCGTCGAATGCCTGCTGATTCTTCGTGATCACATCGAGATTCGCCTCGGCCCAGGTAGCCAGCACCTTCACTGACGGCAGCAGCGTCGCGCCGAGCCCGGTCAACGCATACTCCACCCGGGGCGGCACGCACGCGTACACCGTCCGGGTGACCAGGCCGTCGCGCTCCAACTGCCGCAAGGTGACAGTGAGCATCCGATGGGACACACCAGTGACGGCCCGTTGCAGGGCGCTGAAGCGCACCGGCCCCTGGCCGAGATGGCCGATCACCAACAGACTCCACTTGTCACCGACCAGCGCCAAGATCTTCAGGACCTGCCGGCAGGTGGCCTCGTCGTCGAGCGCCGTTTTCGTCGTCGCCACGGTTACCTCCATGTACCTGACGCACCTTTTTGTTCGGCCTTGTCGGCCGCGATGCGGTAACCAATCATGTGGTCAGGAACAAACAGTAAGTACTCAGCAGCCCTGCCGGAAGGACCAGGTCTTGACACAGACGATCGCGATCATTGGCGCCGGCCCCGGACTCGGGCTCGCCATCGCACGCACCTTCGGGCGGCAGGGATTCCAGGTGGGTCTGGTGGCTCGCGACGCGGCCAAGCTCGCCGGCCTCGTCGGGCTGCTCCAGGCCGACGGCGTGACGGCGGCCGCGTTCCCGGCCGACATCCGGGACCGGGACGCGCTGACCCGGGCACTGTCCGAGGTCTGCGAGCGGCTCGGCCCGATCGACGTGTTGGAGTACAGTCCCGGACCACAGGGCGCCCCGATCAGCTCGGCCGTGCAGATGACAGTCGACTCGGCCACTGCTCAGTTCGAGCTCAACGTCCTTGGCGCGATCACCGCGGTGGAGGCTGTTCTGCCCGGCATGCTGCAGCGGGGCACCGGCGGCCTGCTGTTCACGACCGGCGTATCGTCGGTCATCCCGGTGGCCTTCCTCAGCAACACGGGCATCGCCATGGCCGGGCTGCGTAACTGGGCGCTGGCCCTGCACGAGCAGCTCGCCGACAAGGGGATCTACGTCGGCACGGTGACCATCGCGACTCAGCTCGCCGAGGGCGCCGGGGAGGGCGACCCCGCCGCGGTCGCCGACCGTTACTGGACCATGTACCAGAAACGCGACCACGTCGAGGAGACCGTCGGCGATATCGAAGCGTTCAGGTCGACGGTGGCCGCAATCACCGCACGCCGCCAGGCGGCCGCCGGACAGTGACCGCCGGGCCTGATCCAGCCCTGACGGCGGCTGCGAACAAACGTTCCCAGCGTGCGTTCATTCAGCCTTCCGTTTGAGAATTGAAATGGTGACTGAGAAAACATTCGCGTTTCCAAGGTGGGCAACCGCGGCGACGATTTGATCTCGCCGGAGGTCCAGCGCCACACGATCGATGTGCTGGCCAAGCGCGAGGGCATCCGGATCGTCGCGGAGATTCAGGACATCGACAAGTCGGGCCGGTACTTCGCGAAGCGGCGTGTCCAAGAGGTCATCGAGGGCGTTAAGGACGGCAGCTGGCGTTACGTGATCCTGTGGAAGTGGTCGCGGTGGGGCCGCAACCTCAAGGAGTCGCAGATCCACCTGGCGGCGGTCGAGGAGGTTGGCGGCGTGGTCCGCGCCGCGACGGAGGATGTCGATCCGAGCACCACGATCGGCCGGTTCACGCGTGACCAGCTTCTGTCGATCGCGCAGTTGCAGTCCGACATGATTTCGGACAGTTGGAAGGATGCACAGGCGAAGCGCCGGCGTGATGGTCTGCCTGCCTCGGGCAAGCCTCGGTGGGGGTATGTCTACGAGGGCAAGCGTTACCGGGTGGATGAGTCGCTGCGGGAGACGTTGAAGGCCGCCTACGAGTCGTACGTGAGTGGCGCGACGCTGCGTGGGATGGCTTTGGAGTGGAACGCGGCCGGGTTGCGGACGTCTACCGGGGCTCTGTGGAATGGCACTCGGCTGGCGCGGATGCTCGACACCGGATTCGCTGCGGGCTTGATCCGGGAGCGCACCAGTCAGGATCGTGGGAAGTACAAGCTTGCTGACTTCGACGTGTGGCGCGTGGGGGTGCACGAGGCGATCATCTCGAGGGAGTTGTTCGAGCAGTATCGGGAGCGGCGTTTGGCTCAGGCTGCGTTGGCACCGCGGGTGCGGACGGGTGCGTATGCGTTGTCTGGTTTGATGGCGTGCGGCTATCCGGGGTGTGGCGGGGCGATGGGCGTGACGAAGTCGGGTCGGGTCCGTGCGACGAGCTGGACGTGTAATCGTGCGGCGTTGGCGAAGGCTCATGCGCCGAACAACGTCTCCGACAAGAGGGCGACGGGCTTAATCCTGGATTGGATCGAGCGGCATGTGCAGTTGGGGGAGTCGGTCACTGAGGAGGCGCGGCGTCTGGAGGCTGGTCGTCAGGCGAAGAATGACGTTGAGGCGCTGGATGTTGAGATCGGTCGGTTGCTGCGGAAGCGGGCTCGGCTGTCCGATTCGTGGACGGACGAGATGATCGAGCGTGAGGATTATCTGCGTCAGCGGGTCGAGATTGCTGATGCTCTGGCCGCGGCGCAGGCGGGTAGGCGGCTTGCTGAGGAACGGGTGGCGGCGAGTGGTATCACCTATGTTCGTCAGTTTGGTGCGTTGCTGGATGAGTGGGATCGGTTCACGCCGCATGACAAGCGGGAGGCGTTGGCGGCGGTGTTCAAGCGGATCGTGGTTCATCCGGGGCCTTTCGGGCCGGAGAAGGTTGTGCCGGTTCCGATCTGGCAGGCGGATTGAGGCGTTCGGCTGGTTCGGTGGACGGCTGTGGCGTGTTTTTCAAGATCAAGCTTTACTACCGGGGTGAACGGATCTCGTGTCTACGCCCGCCTTTGGCATGGGCTTCTTGCCACCGTTGTGGTGGGCTCGCTGGTGACCCAGATCGTGCTGACGGCGCTGGGTTCGGCCGGCCCGGATGGTGTGGTGGAACCGGTGGTGACGCGGTTCGTGCGCCTGTTCAGCTTCTTCACAATTCAGAGCAACATTCTGCTGCTGATCGTGGCGGTCACGTTGGCGATGAATCCGGAGCGGGATGGCCGGCTGTGGCGGGTGGTCCGTTTGGACGCGGTGCTGGGCATCATCATCACCGGCCTGGTGTACGCGACGGTGCTGGCCGGGCAGGCGAACCCGACTGGTGCCGGCTGGTGGTCTAACCTGGGGTTCCACTATGTGGCGCCATGGTGGGCGCTGTTGGGCTGGCTGTTGTTCGGGCCTCGTGCGCGGATGGACGGCCGTACGTTGGGATGGGCGGTGGTGTGGCCGCTTCTATGGATTGCTTACACGTTTGCCCATGGTGCAGTGACTGATTGGTATCCGTACCCTTTTGCCAGCGTGACCGAGATTGGTTACGGCGCTGCGGTCCGCAATATGGCGTTTGTAGTGCTGATCGCCATTCTGTTCGGGGCGATGTTGTGGGGGTTGGACCGGCGTTTGCCGGGTGGACGCCTGGTTGCCTCGGCGTCGGGGCCGGACGCGCTTCTTGAAGAGGTCGACGAGTGCGCTGATCTGGGCGGCGCCGATGATGCGTCGGTCGCCTCGTCGGGTACTGAGCGTCAGCGGTAGGCCATTAAGCTTGCCGGCTGGCCTGGTGATCACCGGAGTGACGCTCGACGGCAGCGCTGACCTCAACGCCGCCGCCGACCTGATCGCTGGTGGCATGCTGGTCGACGTGAAGGCCGGGCCAGGGCGGCGGGCCCCGCGAGCCCACCCCTGCCACCCCGTGGGGCCGGCAGGGCGACGCCCGGCCGGTGAAGTACGTCGACACCGCGGTGGTCGCCGGCGGGGGCGTCCCGGTGGAGCAGTCACCGGCCGGCCGCCGGGCCGTGCTCGGCGACGTGGTGATGATTTGGGCGAGGACCAGAAAATCACGGTGATCGTGCCGGCCGGGCGCACCATCACTATCCAGAGCGTCGCCGCCGCAGGGCAGGAGAGCGCCTGATGGAGCTGTCCGATTTGGATTTCGGCACCGTGCCGGCGGTGGCCGGCGTGGTGGTCGCGTTCCTGATGCTCGTGCTGGCGTACCTGACGTACCGGGCGAACCTCGGCCGGCGGCGGCGCGAGCGTGACGTCCGGGCCGCGCTGGAGAGTCACGCCCGCCAGCTGGCAGTCAGCCCGCACCGGATTTCCGACGCGGGTCACCCGCCGGGCACGTCCGGGCCACGGCGGAGGCGCACAACACCGGGTCGCAGCCGCTCTACGAGGTTGTCCTGCACGCCGGCAGCCGCTTCCTCCAGGAACCGGCGATCGCGTTCACCCACCGCCTGAATCCCGGCGAGAAGCCCGTGCTGGACGCGGTGGTGCCGGCCAGCGCCGACCCGTACTCGTCAGCCAGTCCGACCGGCTCCAGGTCGATGCTAGCTTCCGGGACGCCGGCGGTTACATCTGGCAGAAGTGGGCCGACGGCACCCTGCAGCCACCGGTCGGCCTTCGGCCGATCGCGGGTTGGCGCGGCCAGCTGGTCCGGATCCCCCAGTCGGCTCCCTGGTCGCCCGCTGGCGCAGCCGGGACTCCCGGCCGCCGCTGTGGGAGACCGCGCCGGGTCGTCGCGCCCGGAGGTCGTGATCGCCACGGTGGGCACGGCCGGATGCGGTGCTTTTATATGTGAGGTGTCCCCACCGGCAAGGCTTCGGCTAACGGCGATAAGTTGCCGATCATGACGGCTGGCGTCGATACCGGACACCTCTACCTGGTGCGCTTCGACACCGGCGTCGTAAAAGGCGGCCGCACCACCGACCCGCCGACCCGGCTGCGTGTGCACCGCTCGCACGCCGCCCGCATCGGCGTGACGGTCACCCACACCTGGGTCTCGCCGCCACTGACACACTTGCAGAACCAGGAGCGCGCCTTGCTGCGCCTGCTGGACTCGATGGGACGCCATGCCGAGGGCGGCCGGGAGTACTTCCTGGACGTCCCGTTCTCCCTAGTCGCAGCCCAGATGCAGCACTGGGTGCGACCAGACCGGCACGGCCCCTGCTGCCGGTGCACCGCCTGCGATCCGGACTGTTTCACCCTGCCCGCCACGGTCGCTCACCTGTCATCCAGGCTCGCCGAGCGCGGTGACTACCAGGCCATCACCGCCGACTTCGCGCTGCCCTGCGGTGGCCGGTTTGAGGCAGAGATCAAAGACGGGGACGTCGAAGACGGCCGACTGATCCTTACTTCGGGAGACCAGGTCGAGCTGGCGGTGCAGCAGTATGGGCGCAACTGGATCGTCTGGGCCGTCACCGCCGGCGGCCGCTGGGAGCCGAGCCCCGCCCTCAGTCCGGCCTGACTGCCGCCGCCAGCGTCGAGGCCCAGGAATGGGAACCAATCGCCACCGACCAGCTGGGCGTCGCCCTGGTAGGTCCGGGTCCGCGACCGACAGCGCCGTCTCTGAAGTGGAGTTACGGGAACAGCGCAGTGGGCCTCTAGCCTGTAAGCATGCTGAAGCTCGGAGAGATCGAGAAGGTCCTCAACCACGGCGTTGCGGCGACCGTCGTGGCCGCCGCGAGGGACTCCGTGCGGCCTGCCTCGACCATGGCGGTTCTCCGAGCATCTGCCGCGCTCCAGGGGTCATGGGCGAGTGCCGCGTCGAGCGCTGCTGTCCGCTCCGCGGCGCAGCAGGTGATCGAGAACGCTGCGGTAGCCCGTCAGCTCGTGCAGTCGATCAGGTCGAGCCCGGCGCTGCAGGCGGCGGTCCGGCCGGCGGCGCAGTCGGCGCTGGCCGTGATGCAGCAGGGATACCTCTCCGCGGGGACGGGCAAGTCCCTTTGGCATACCGTGCCGCCGAGGATCCAGGCACTCCTTGTGCGGGGGAAGCGTAGGCCGACGGCCCGGCAGGTCAAGCGCAGCCGGGCTCGGCTGCAGCTGGTGCGCGTCCTGGTCGAGAAGATCCGCGCGTTGAAGCAGACGCGTCAGATCCCGGCCGAGGCCGTCACCCTGGCGGAGAATCTCGTCGATGCGTTGTCTGAAGCGCTGCTGCGCGTCGCGTTCACCATCCGGCTGCAGGTCACGGAGATCAGGCCGCAGAGCACCATCGTCCATACCACGTCCCGCCAGGTACGTGGTCCCAGCACCGCAGGCCGAGTTCTAACCACCGGCCTGCGGGACGGCACACGGATAAGACGTGGCCTCCCGCCCTTCCTGGGAGACTCCCTTGTCCGAAGAGAACCTTTCCTCGCTTGTTGATCTTCTTCCTGACGTTCCGGATTTCACGCCGCTGGTCTGGGCGGGCGCCGGCGTAGTCGCCTTGTTCGGTGTCTGTCTGCTCCTGCTGCTGCCGTTCACGCTGGTGTCCGGGCCGATCGGCGACAACGCCCGCCAGGGCTTCCGGGATCTGCTCGGCGTCTTCCACCACCTGCTCACGGTGGTCCGGGCGTGGCTGGGCGGCCGCCGGTGAGCCGGCCGCGCGTGTGCCCCGATGACACGCTGCTGCTCGTCGTGCAGATGCGCCGGGCGCAGTGGACCGTCCGCGGTATCTGCGAGTCGCTGAACGCCACGAAGGTGCCGACGCCCGGCGGGAAACCCCGGTGGTGGCCGTCGTATGTGACCCGGCTGCTGCAGACGGCGGCCGGCGCGCGGCTGCTCGCTGCCGAGGACCCGGCAGCCGAGCTGGCGGCGATCATCGGCGGCGCGCCGACCGAGACACCGGTCGGGGCGCGGCGGTCATCCGCCGTCGGTGGCGACGGCCAGGGTGAGCAGGCCCGGACTCCTATCGGCCCCCGGCGGTATGCCGATCACCCGGTCCACCACGCTCGGCCCGCGGCGCCGAGCCCACGCGTTGGAAAAACGCGGGGCCAGGAGCTAGATGGCCGGCACGCTACTCGACTCGGGATCGAGGAGAGGGCCGTCGTAGTGGTGCTGCGGCGGCCGACCCAAGCCTCGTACGAGCCGCCGCAGCAGCTGGCGGGAGATGGTTCCGGGTCGGTCACGCAGCTCGGCGGTCACCGCCTCCGTCGACTCGATGTACGCGCCAGTGGTGAACGGGTGCTTGGACAGCAGCCCTTGGAGACCGGTAATTCCCACGGCCCGGATCCACCGGCCGCCGTGCCCAAGGTGAGCCCCAGGTCGGCTGCGATGTCAACGGCTTGGTTTTGTGCGCGAGTTTCGGGTTCTGGCGCGAACTGTATGATTGATCTTGGGGGGATGAGTCGTTGTCCGGCTGTGTGATGCCGTCGAGCAGCTTCCTCCTCATCTGGTCGGCATCGAGATTGAAGAAGTACACGCTGACACCGAACTGGTCGTCGTAGCCGCCGTCCGTCGAGACGACGGAGTGTGTCGTGCCTGCTCGACGTCGTCGCAAATCCATTCGCGGTATCGGCGAACGTTGGTCGATGCGCCGGTGGCGGGGCGGCTGATACGGATCTTGCTAATGGTCCGACGGTTCTTCTGCGACAGCCCAGGGTGCCGGAGCAAAACCTTCGCCGAACAGGTCGACGGGCTGACTCGCCGCTCGTCACGCATGAGTGACGGGGCTTCGATGGATGCTCGCGGCGATCGGACTCGCGTTGGCTGGCCGAGTGGGGCCCGGCTGGCCTGAACGCTGGGCATGCCGACCGGCCGCGATCGTCTGCTCCGGCTGGGCCCCGCGTTGCCCGACCCGCCCGTCGGTGACATCACGGTGCTCGGCGTGGACGATTTCGCGATCAAACGTGGCCACCACTACGGCACCGTGCTGATCGACTGCGAGACCCGCAAGGCCGTGGACGTGCTGGTCGGGCGGGATGCCGAACCGGTGACGGTTTGGCTGCAGGAGCATACGAAGCCGGCGGTCATCTGCCGGGACCGGCGACCGCAGACGCAAACTCTCGGGAAATGCATCAGACGGGCGGATGGGTATCACGCGACCGTTCAAAACCCTCTTGTACGATCACCCGGACTGCGTGTTCACCGATCTGCAGGCGGTCCGCGGCTATCTCGACGGCCGCAACATCGAGATCGTCGCCGGCGACATCGCCGTCACCGCCGGCCGGCTCGCCGGTGAAGACCTCGTCTGCGCCTTCGTCGACACCGACAACTACGCGGCGGCACGCGCCGCGATCGAGAGGGCTCAGGAACGCACCCAGGTCGGCGGGGCGATCCTGTTCGAGCACTTCACCGGCATCGACCGGTTCCGTTACACCCTCGGCGAACGGATCGCGGCCTTCCCTCTTCTGGAGGACCCGCGCTACTTTCACCTGCACGGAACAGGCGTTTTCTGCCGACAACGGTAACCGTGGGACTTGCCAAGACCGTTAGGTTGGCGTGATGACCCGGCGACCGCCCACGCCCCGAGCAGGTGTCTACGAGCTGTACTGGTACTACGCCAGCCAGCGTCAGGCCATGTTCGAACAGCGCGTCGCCGGCCAGGCCGCCCCGTGGACCACTGACCCGATCCTGGGCGCGTACAAGTTCTGCAACGTCTACCGGGCCGCAGACCGGGTCAGCCAATACATGATCCGTGATGTCTGTTACCACGACGAGGACTGCACCCCGCAAGACCGCATCTTTCAGATCGTCGCGTTCCGTACCTTCAGCAAGATCGACACGTGGCGAGCTGTCCGGCAATACCTGGGCCGCTATCCCACCCTTGATGATTTGGCCGACGGTAGGTTCACCGCGGCGCTGCAACACGCCCACACCGTCAACCGGGGCCTGTACACCGGCGCGTTTATCCTCTGCGCCACCGACGCCTACGGCCAAGGCCGCAAACACCTCAACCATGTCGAGTTGTGGCGGCACATGTTCCTGTCCGACGACCTCGCCGACCGGATCCTGGACGCTGCAAGTCTGCGGCGGGTGTACACGCTGCTGCACGGCTACCCGCTCATGGGCGACTTCATGTCGTACCAGACCGCCGTCGACCTGAACTACTCGGCGCTGGTCAACTTCAGCGAGAACGACTTCACCCAGGCCGGCCCGGGAGCGTTACGTGGCATCCGTAAGTGCTTCGAGGATTTGGGTGACTACAGTCCAACCGATGTGATCATGTGGATGCTGGAGCGGCAGAACGAGGAGATGGACCGTCTAGGGCTGCCGTTCAACGGCCTGTACGGGCGGCCGCTGCACGCCATCGACTGCCAAGGACTATTCTGCGAAACTGACAAATATTGCCGGGAAGCGGTCCCCGAGCTGGCCAGCGCCCGCAGCCGGATCAAAGCGCGTTTCACCCGCAACCCGGCACCGATCGGTCTCTACTTCCCGCCGAAATGGGGAATCAACGACGTTTTGCCCGTCATTGCCGGGGTTGCTGGGGGCCAGCCGTACGAGCAGTCGGCGATGTTCAACCCTTCCCGGCTCGCCGCTACCTGATACCGGCCGCCCCTGTCGGTATCGCCGGGGTGCGGCCCTGACGGCGGGATTGTCCGGCGCGGCCGTCGCTGGACCGTGCGGTATCTGCGCCTAGGTGGCATCGGTCCGGCCGGCTTGGGGCAGCATGTCGTTACGCTGCCGATAGGCGAACCGGTCAATGCAGTGGCCGGCTGTCAGCCGGCGGCAGGGAGCTGGTACACCTCTACGGCAGCGTCAGGTACTGACCCGGACCATCCCACCGACACTGCGGCCATCAGGTGCGCGACCGGGTTGGCGGTGGCCTGCGTGTAGTCGCGGACGGCGACTGCGACGCCCGCTTCGGGCAGGTTATGCCAGCCAGGTTCGTCGTCGAGCTGTTGCGGGTTGCGTACGAGGGCAGGCAGCTGGTCCGGGTCGCAGAGGATGCAGGTCGGTGGAGGCGGTTGCGATCCGAGGTCGGCGGCGCTGAGGGACAACCCCGGGCCGGTAGGCGATGCCGTGCCCACGTCTTGCACGCCGAGGGCCTGTGCTGTCCGCCAGGAGTTCAGGACGATGACGAACGGGTCGCGGCCGGTGCGGTCGGTGAACGCTTTCCGGGCGGCGCGGATGTCGTCGTCGGTGGCCGGAGATGGCTGTTGCTCGGCCAGGAGGCTGTCGATGACGAACCGGTTCTCTGCGGTGATAAGCCCATGGGCGACATCGGCGCCCAACTCGGCCGGGTCGGCGTGCCAGCGGGGTGAGGTGACGAAGTATTCCCGGGCGACCAGAGCGCTGATGGCCAGTGTGCGGGGATCGCCGGCGGTTTCACCGTTGCGGTGCTTGAGCAGCTCCGTAAGACGGTGGCTGCTGCTGGCCAGGACGCGAGGCACCGCGTCGACGAGTAGTTGAATGTTGCCGGTTTGCAGCGGTTGCTCCCGCAGTCGCTCGGTTTGTGCCGTTTTCGCTTCGGTGACTAGGTCGTTGAGCTGTGCTACGACGGTGTTCAGGTCCGCGGGTGTGATGCCCGGCGCGAGGCTCAGACACTGCTGTGCGAACTCGCGAGCTTCGATGAGCCTGCTCGCCCGGTCCGCGTCGGTAGCTGTCGGCTTTGGCGGCACGACGATGCCTTGACGTCCCATGATCAGGGTAGCAACGGCGAGATAGCTGTCAAATGACATGAAATGGAATGTGAACGGTGCTTTTGTGGCGATCTCCCAGTCCTGCCACGGTCGGCCGGGGCCGTCATCGGTGGCCTCGACATACGCCTGCCACAGCAAATGGCTGGGCACGACGCCAGCGAGTGCCTCAACGATGGGGGCGAGGTCGTCAGCTGGTGCGTGGTTAGTGATGCAGAACAACGTCCAGGCCAGCGCAGCGAGCAGCACAGATGCTTTGCGGCCTGACTCTGACCGGCGCTCGGGGTTGCCGGTGGCGAACGTCTGCTGCGCCTCGAAGTACGGCAGCAGGCTGCGCAGCGCGGACGGGTTGCGACTGTCGACGCAGACCTTGAACGACTCAGCGAACGTCTCGGCGGTCAGCGCGCGCAGCGCATCGCGCAGCTGCGTGTCGTCTGCGCTGATCTCCCGAAACGACAGGCCGGTCAGGGTCTGCAGTTTGAGCGCGAGGTAGCCGATCGGCAGTGGTGCTGGGCCGGTGATCGCCAGCCGTAGGTGAGCGGGGTACAGCAGCAGGAACTGTCTCAGCGCACCGAGGTCGCGTGCGGTGCGTGCGGCGGTGCACAGTCGATAGGTGTGATCGACAGCGGCGGTCAGGCCGCGTTCGCCGAGCGAACGGATGGCGGCCTCGGTGATTTCTCGGATGTTGGCGTTCATCCATTGCCACTGCGGGCCATACGGTCGGTGACGGTAGCCGAGGTGTTGGCTGTCGCGGTCGCCGGCAACGCTGAGCAGTGCCGTGAACAGTTCTTCGTAGGCGTTGAGGCCTTTGCTGAGGGCGCCGGTAGCTCCGGCAGCGGCCGCTGCCAGCACGCTGTCTTTGAGCGTGACCAATTCGCCGGTGATCGCCTCGTCCTCGGCGATGCTGCTGATGACAGCGGGCCGCAGTCTGACTGCCTTGGTGAATGCGCTGGTGAGCGCACGGCGCTGCGACTCGTTAATCGGGGTGGCGGTGACGAGGGTGAACACCGGATCACCGGCGATGACGCGCTGGCCGATGTCGTGCTGGATGCGGATGAACGGCGTGATGCCCGCGGCTGTGGCGGCCTCCGGTTCAAGATCTTGTGATGGTGCGACGGAGACCGCGAAACGGCTGGCTCGCAGGCGGCCGAGAACCTGCGCGCCGATCTTCTTGATGGCGGCGGGGTCGAGGTCGTCCAAGAATTGGTCTTCGGCGGCGACGACCAGGGATGCTGTTGATGCGCGGTCAGGGATGTGGTCGTATCGGCTGATCGGCGAGTCCGGGCCGAACATGTCGCCGAGATCGGCGTTGGCTTCGGCCAGTACCTGCAGCTCGTGCAGTCGTCCGGCGATCTTGTCGCGTAGCACGTGCAGCGCGGCGCTGCGTGCGTTGTCGTCGTCGAGGAAATAGGCGGCGACCCGGGTGTAGGACAAACCGACGAAGGCGAGGGTGCCGGCAAGGCAGAACACGAAGCAGAGTGCGACACCGGCGGATCCGCCGATCCAGGTCGCGACGACGCCCAGGGCGAGGTTGGTGATTCCTACGTACAGCAGCAGGCCTTTGAACAGGGCCCGGTTGTAGAGCACCTCGCGGCTGCTGCGGATGGCGATCGGTGGGGTGCCCGCCAGCTGGATGATGAGCGCTAGCCCTGCCGACGCGAGGCCTGCGATGGAGGTTTGCACCTGCCAGGCCAGGCTGAGGGCATCACCAGGGTCGTCGGGCGCCAAGGCCGGCATGATGACGGGGCTGGTGACGCGCAGGATCAGCGCGAGGGCCACGACGAGTAGGCCGACGGCGGTGGCCAGCAGCGGCGATTGCAGCACGGCCTCGAGTCGGCTGCTGGCTGATACCCGGCGGTAGGGGCGCTTTTGCCTGGTTGCTTCGGCCAGCCAGGTCGACGGCTTCGTGGAGGGCGACCGGTACCGGATCTGAGCCACATCCTTTCTCGGGGTGTTGCGACAGCACTGCCGGGTGCCGACGGCGGCCGGCTTTGCTGTGACGCTACGGCCCAGCCTGGTCTGTCTGTCTACTGACGGTAATGCTGCTGGCGTCGGGGCCTGGTCGCGGGCCAGAGGTAAAAGACTGCGGACGCAGGGAACCGTGCCGCAATGCCGACCGGCACGGGCTCGGATGCTGCTGCAGCACACTGCTGCCGTAAACGGTCTGCGAAGTGTTCTGCGGGATAGTCTTACTACAGCCTATAGTGTCATTCATCTCTATCTTCGATAGGTGGCCGAATTTACTCGGATGGCCTGTCATCGGGAGGTCGGTGGAAATTCAGTCCAGATTCAGTCCTGGCCGTAGGTTTTCGGAAGGCACGTTTGATGCCAGATTAGAGAATACGGCTTGCTGGAGGAAAGAGAAATGCCAGAGAAGTTCACCGGCCGTTGCGAGTTTGGTGCCAGCACCTATGAGTTCAGCGAGCCCCGGAGTTTGTAGCGAACTGCTACTGCAAGGACTGCCAGCGGTCGTCCGGCGCTGTCATGGGACCTACTTCAGTGTCGCCGCCGATGACTTCAAACTGCTCAGCGGCAACCCGCGCTCGTATCCGTATGTCGCCGCGGCAGGCAACACGCTCGAACGCAACTTCTGTCCCGACTGCGGTACGCGGGTTTTCACCGACAAACTTTCCGGTTTCCCGGGTTAGGTTTCGTGATGCTTGAGCCAGCGGCGTCCGGGGCCTCGGCGACGGGGGTCGAGCCGGCGTCGAGCGCGGTGAGGGTTTGTGCGTCGAGGTCGAGGCGGACGGTGCCGCCGCCGAGGCGTCGCAGGGTTCGCCAGGCGGCGAAGCCGGTGAGGATCGCTTTCTCCCAGTCGGCCGTGCGGTGGGCAGACACCTCGAGGTGGGCGACCATGCCCTGGATGGTGTCCAGGACGTCGTTGTCGATGTGGTTCTTGCCGTCGAGGTACTGGTGCCGGCTGGCATAGGAGAACACCAGGGCAGAGATGCCTTCCTCGATGGCGATGGCGCGGCCACCGTCTTCGGCGAGGTCGGTTTGCGGGTTGCTGCGGCGTTTGCGTTTGAGTAGGGCGCGCATGACGGGTGACCAGCCGAGGACGGCGGCATAGGAGAGGTGGAAGACGTCGTGGAAGTTGTAGCCGTCGGTGACGTGGGAGGCGTCGGTGATGGGGTCGCCGACTTGGTGGCCGTCCTGGGTGAGGACGGAGACGTCGTGGCCGGTGGGGTTGCGGGTGAGGGTGAAGGTGAAGTCGGCGTGCCGGGGGAGTTGTTCGTGTTCGGGTAGGTCGGCGTCGAAGGGGATTGCGTCGGCGGGGGTGGGTCGCCACCGGTCGGTGATCTTGCTGAGGTTGGCGGTGGCGAGTTCGGCGAGGTCGAGGTCGAGGTGGTGGGCGACGGTGGACAGGTACCAGAGGATGTCGCCGAGTTCTTCGCGCATGTGGGCGCGGAATTCGGGGTGGGCGGGTCCGTCGCGCAGGTGTTTTTTGTAGGCGGTGAGTGCGGCTCCGGATTCGCCGGCGAGGCCGAGGAGGGCGACGATGACGGGGTCGCCGCCGTTGGGCAGGGGCTGGATGGTTTTGGCGGCGGTGTGTTGGTAGGCGGTCATCTCCATGGTGATCCCCCGACGGTTGTTGGATCTTCCGACATGTTCGATGTTCCTGTTTGAACATCCCACATCGGACGGAGTACAGTCCAGCAGGACGACGGATTTTCCGACAGTGCGCGAGGTGAGTACATGCGGAGCGTTACCGGCCCCACGGTTGACGAGATCGTCGGCGTGATCGTGCGCCTGCTCGCCGAGGAACGCGGCGAGCAGGCGGCGGACGTGCGCGACGCGCTGGAGGAGGGCGGCTGGGAGCTGCCGATCGACTCCTTGCGCATCGTCGAGATTCTCACCCGGGTCGAGCAGGAATTCGGTGTCGAGGTCCCCGCTGACGTGGACTCGGCCCGTGCGATGCGCTCGGTGCGTGACTTCGCGCAGGTCGTGATGACCGCCTGCACTACTGGCGACAGGAGCTCATGATCATGACGAATAGTGGACCTCAGGCCGGCCGGCTCAACGATGCATCTCTGCTCAGTGAGCGGCTGAAGAACACCCGCGAATACCTCAACTACTCCCAGCAGTGGGTTTCCGAGCGCACCGGCATCCCGCGGTCGGCAATCAGCGAGATCGAGCGCGGCTCCCGGCGCGTGGACAGCCTGGAGCTGAAGAAGCTGGCCCGGCTCTACCGCTACCCGATCGGCTTCTTCCTCGACGAGGACGTCGACGCGATCCCGGCCGAGCACGCCTTGGCTGGGCTCCCACGGCAACTGAACAACCTGAAGATGGACGACCTGAATCAGGTGATGAGGTTCGCGCAGTTCCTGGAGAAGTCGTACCAGGCCGACGCCGAGGCCGGCGCCGACGACGACCGTCCTGTCCCCGATCGCCGGGAGGCGACTTCGTGAACTGGCTGATGGCGCACCGCACGGCCAGCATCGCCGCGGCGAACCTGCGGCTGCGCCTCGGGCTCGCCGAGGACCGCTACGTCGACGTGTTCACGGCGCTGCGCCGCTGCGGGCTGGCCGTCATGGGGCAGGACATGCCGAGCCTGTTCGGCATGTATCTGCCGGCCATGCCTGGCCGCAACGGCGGGATCTGTCTGAACACGACGATGGGTGAGGCGACGATCCGGCACACTGCCGCGCACGAGCTCGGTCACGCCGAGTTCGGCCACCAGCGGTGCCTTGCCGACGGGCCGGATCCGTTCGTCGGGATGCCGCGGGATAAGTGGCCGCCAGAGGAGAAACAGGCCGAGGCGTTCGCCGCCTGGTTCCTGATGCCGATCCGTCTGGTGAAGGTGGCGCTGACCCGGCTGGGTCTCGACATTGCGCGGCAAGCGGCGGACGTGTATCAGCTGTCGCTGCACCTTGGCGCTTCCTACCAGGGGACGTTGCGGCACGTCAGGCATCTGCGGATGGTGGATTCGCAGGTTGCGGCCGGCTGGGGTCGGGTCCAGCCGGCCCGGCTGCGGTCGCGTCTGAGCGGGCAGCGCGATCAGCCTCCGGCGCGGGTGTGGGATCTGAGCGCGCTGACCGAGGGCGCTCAGCTTCGGGTCGAGCAGGGGGACCGGCTCATCGTCCGGGCGCCGTGGCTGGGCGGCGACCCGGACTTCACTGGTCCCGCCGCGGTGCGGATGCGCAGCACGCCGAGCGGGCTCGCGCCGGGTGACGGTGTCGAGTTCGATGTCGACGGTGCTGTCGAGACTGCGTCGCTGCTGAGCGTCACGTCTCGTGATGGCCGGCAGAGCTGGTCGGTGACGTTGATGCCGACTCCTGATGATCACCGGGGCCTGATCGCCCCGCCCGGCACTCGTGTGCTGGTCGGCCCGATGAGCGGAGCGCGACGGTGAATTTGATCAGTGTGCAGGTGGCTGACGTCTCCAGCGCCTGGCTGTCGGCCGCGCGGCGGTTGCACGATGAGCCGCGCCGTAAAGCGATTCACACCGTGGTGCAGATCGTCGATCCGGTGGCGGAAAACCCCGCGGTGCGTGAGGCGATGGACCTGTTGCTGGCCGAGCAGGATCTGCAGTGTGTCGAGACGGTCGCGAACACGATCTTCCCGGAGGCGTTTGCGAACGACAGCCGCGACCACGCGGAACTGGTGGACCGCTATGTCAAGATCTATCCGTTGCTGCGGAAACGGTTCGGCAAGAACGGCCGGGGCACCTACTTCGGCCGGCTGATCCAGTACCCGACGGGCAAGGAGCCGTTTGATCAGATCGGTGCGGTGATCGACCGGATTCTGATCGAGCGCAACGGCGGCAATCCCAAGCACGCCCGGTATGAGGCGACCGTGTCCGTTGCTGAGGACGCGACTAGCGTGCCGATCTACGTTCCGGGCAGGGACAACAGCCCGATGGCGTTTCCCTGCCTGAGCCACTGCTCATTCCAGACCGATCCTGACGGGCTGGTCCATCTGCTCGCCACCTACCGTAGCCAGTACTTGGTCCAGCGCGGCTACGGTAACTACCTCGGGCTCGGCCGGCTCCTCGCGCACGTTGCCCGGCAGACCGGCTTGCGGGTGGGGCATCTGACCGTGGTGGCGGGCGTGGCGCATCTGGAGCCGCCGATCCTGCCGGTGCGGGCGATGCTAGGCCGGTTCGCTGATCTGATGACGCCGTAGAGGCTGCCCGGCCAGCTCAGTATGGCTGGGTGGGTTGAGCGGCCAGGATGGTGGTGACGGCCGGGTTGTCCAGCGCGGCGAGGCATTCGTCGGCGTAGGCGGAGAACCCGGTCAGGGTGGCAGCCAGCCGCGGGTCGCTCAGGTCGATGTGGCTGCTGTCGACGTGCAAGTCCCGGTGGATACGCGCGCCGAGCCGGTCGAGGGCGGTCGCCAGGACGGTAACCGCGTCGGCGTACGCGGTGTCGGTGCTGGTCGGCGGGTGTGAAGACATCGGGTTCTCCTGGTGCTGGTCGGGCGAAGGTGTGATCATGCCGGATTCGGTGGTGCCGCGGCGAGCCGGTCGTTGATGGCCCACTTCGGGGGAAACCACGCCGTGACTGGTGCGGTGTCCTGCCGGAAATGCTGCTTGATCTGGGTGCGGCCGCTGATCCCGGCGATGTCGGGGTGGGCCAGCCGGGCGTACTTGTCGACCTCGCAGAACAGGTTCTGGCAGTCGATCAGGTGCAGACGACGTCCCCCCAAGGTGGGAAACGACAGATTCAGGCGCGCGAAATGCTCTTCCTGGGTGTCGGTCACGTAGCGGATGATGTCGGTCTCGATCCCGTGGGCTTGGGGGCCGAAGCACTTGCGGATGCCGTCACGGGCGCCGGGGCCGGCGACGACGTATTCCATCTCGTCGAAGGCGAGTTCGGCGGTGTAGTTCAGGTCGATGGCGAACTGGTAGGCGAGGAAGTTGCCCAAGGTCGGGAACGTGCGCAGCAGGGTGAACACTTCGCGCAGGCTTGCCGCCTCGGCGATTCGGGCCGGCGCGGACGCGGCCATCATCATCTCGAGCAGCCGTAGATGGTTGCGGTGTTTACGAATCTCGCCTAGCTGGGGCGGCGGGATCACGTAGGCGGCGGAGTACAGCCGCTGTCCGCCGGTCATCGCCGCGCTCAGCACGCTGTCGTAGCGGTCGAACCGGTAGTCGTGCCACGACGGCGTGCCGATCGCCGCGGTCAGCAGCTGCCAGGTCGAGGAGCGGTTGAACAGTTTGAACAGCATTGTGCGGAAGAAGACTTCGTCCCAGTCCTGATCGCCGCGATAGATGACGTCGCGGATCAGGTGCTGGCTGACCCGGTCGGCTGCCCGGTAGCAGTTGGTGAACCGGTACTGGCTCAGGATCGGGTCGTGGGTCCAGGGGCGTGGGATGCCGTGCAGGCGGGCGAGGTACATCTGTTGCCGGGCGGCGGCGAAACGCCAGTAGGTGTCGAACACCGCAGTGGGTTTCAGGTGGCGGCCTGCTATCAGCGTTGTGGTGCGGGCGGCTTCCAGATGAGGTTCCACCTGGGCGGCTACCGCAACAGTCATGTATCTAATATATATTAGATACATACTGCGATCCAGAGGGGCTGCGCGTTGGGTCTGCTGAAAGATTCGGACCGCCGGACGACCTCCGTGCAGTGGCCCGACGAAGTCGACGCCCACCTCGACCTGCTGGTGCGCCTGGCCGCCGGTGAGGGCATCCTGATCAGTCGCGCGCAGATGCTCTCCGCTCTGGTGGCTGACGCGAACCTCGACAAGAACGTGGTCGCGACGATCGCCCGCCGCTACCTGAGCAATCTCAACGAGGGAGACTTGGCCCGCACCGCCCCACCGGAGCAACACCTGCCCGTGGTCCGGCACCGGGGACGTCAGCGCGCCCGGCCTGCATGACCGCCGGTGTCTACCGGATGGCGCCGACTCGCATGGCAAGGCTGCGCAGGCCCGCCGGTGTCACCGTCGGCGCGTACAACATGCGGGTGATCAGCTCATGCGACGACGGGCGCCGCAACTCTTGCGGTGCCTGACTTTCGGCGGCCTGCAGTGCTTGTGACGCCCGATCGTGGCGGCCGTGCTGCTCCCAGGTTCGGGCGGTGTCGATGTAGTACCGGGCATACCGTTCGGGGGTTTCTAGCAGCCGCATATCAACGGTGCTGGCATGATCGAGGGCTGCCGTGCTGTCACCTACCGCGGTGAAGGCGCTGATCTTGTAGACCGCGACGTGAGTGGGGCTGAACGTGATCTCCCCGGCATGAACCGGGGCGCGCAGCCGGCCAGCGGCAGCCGCCTCGTCGATCAGCGTCTGGGCCTGGGCTCGCCGACCGGCCTGGGCGCCGGCGTATGACGCGGTGCGCAGCAGCGAACCGTACGTGGCCAGTTCTGCGTCGCTGGCGTGCGGTCCCGGCTGTATGTCGGCCGCCGCAGCCGACAGCAAAGCGATCGCATCGTCGTGGTGCCCGGCGCGCCGCATTGCGATCGCGGTTGAGCGGCTGGCGTGAGCTACCGGCCTAGCTAGGACTGACCGGAGCTTCTACCCGCAAGATCAGAATTTCTCTTCTCTGTTCGGCCGGGTCCTGGGCCTTTGGTCCGTTTTGCCTTGGCAGGGCCTTTACCTGCGTTATCGGCGGCTTCACGTCTGCAGGCGTCGGCGTGAGCTCGGGCGATTACTCGCCAAAAGTCTGACCAGCACTGCTGTGCTGTTATTTTCGTCATCAACAAGACCCCTTCCGTATTGGCCGGTAGGCAGCTGAAGGAATTTGCTTCCGGATCACATACATGTGCTCTGTAGGGTGTGCATTAGTCGTCAGCGCAGGCTTCCCGATCGGCGACGAATCGCTCGACGCCGGACAGGCGGAAGCGCACATACTTCCCTAACCGGAATCCGGGCGGCGCTTCGCCTGCGGAGCGCCATTTTCTCAATGTTCCGACCGGAACTTTCAGAAGGTTGGCTACTTCGTCGATAGTGAGAATTTCGTCCTGGAGCTTCCTCGAGCCCTGTGTCGACATGCGCGCTCCTTGGGAACGTTGACCCGCCGCAAACGGCGATGCGCAATATGGATCCATGTTGCACGGTGGTTGGAGGTTCGGATAGTTGTCTCCGGTTGTCTGCGGCGTAACACGACAACCAGAGACAATCAGAGACAACTTCTACAATCCACGATTAGCTACAAGGCTCAATGCTGCACGCTAACGAACAGCTTGCGTAGCTTCCTCTTGCGCTGGGACGGCTTTTCGGGCGGCGGGTTGAAGGTAAGCCCTGCCCATCCGTTCTAGGGCTGGCCGGCCTGCGTGGTTTGGCCTGCGCTTCTGTTCCTGAGCCTGGATGGGGATACGTGGATCTTGAACCAGATATGGTTGCGGCCGCATTGGCTTGGCATGACGCTGGCTGTGCGGTCATTCCCATACGTGCTGATGGCAGTAAAGCGCCTCTGGTTCCGTGGCGGACCTATCAGAATGAGCGGGCGAGCCGCGATGAGGTTCGGCGATGGTTCGCGAAAGGGCCGCCCGGACTTGCGGTGCTGTGCGGTGAGGTATCGGGTCACTTGGAGATGCTGGAGTTGGAGGGCCGCGCTGTCGCCGAGGGATTAGCGCACGGGCTCGTCGAACTCGTCGAGGCCGCCGGCCTCCAAGAGCTTTGGCAGCGAGTGGCCGTTAACGGCTATGCCGAGCGCACTCCATCGGGTGGTGTGCATCTGCTGTATCGCATCGATGGCGGTGAGGTCGGGCGGAACTTCAAACTTGCTCGGCGCCTGGCTACCGAAGGCGAGTTGGCTCTCGATCCCGCTGACAAGATCAAAACCCTTGCCGAGACTCGGGGCGAAGGCGGCTACACGATCGTTGCTCCATCGCACGGCACGGTGCATGAAACGCGAAGGCCGTGGACGGCGATCAGCGGCTCGGTTCCTAACCGGATCCCGACGCTGTCGGTGGAGGAACGCCACGCTCTGCATGCGATCGTTCGGTCGTTAGACGCCATGCCGCCTCCGGCCCCGATTCCGTCGAGCACGCGAAGGCCACCCACGGAGGGAGGGCTGAGTCCAGGCGACGACTTCGATCGGCGTACCGACTGGTCGGACATCTTGGTGCCGGCAGGCTGGACCCTGGTGTCCCGGATAGGGCGAACCCGGTATTGGCGGCGTCCGGGAAAACATACGGGTGTCTCGGCTACGACGGGTCGTGCCGATGATCGTGACCGCCTGTGGGTCTTCAGCTCCAACACGAGCTTCGACACCGAAGTTCCGATCACCAAGTTTCACGCCTATGCGACGCTGCACCATAGCGGTGACCACACGGCTGCGGCCCGAGCTCTACGCGGTGCCGGCTTCGGCAGACCGCTGGCACCGGACAACTGTGCGGCCGATACCCCGAAGGACTCGCCGCGGGCAGAACCTCCCCGACAAGCGCGGGACGCCGGGACCACTGCTCGGGTAATCGAGGAGCCGATGCCGCACGTGGCGGCCTGGGGACCGACCGAGGACGGCTTGGCGCGTGCTTTGGTCGCCCATCATGGACATGAGCTGCGCTACTGCCCGCAACGAGGTAAGTGGCTGTTGTGGGTCGGGCATCGCTGGGCATGGGATGACGCAGAACGGCATCGGGAGTTTGTGCGCGCGCTGGCGCGGGATCTGCCGTCGAGCGGTCCGTGGCGCCGGTTCCGCGGCAAGGCGCTGTCGGCCGGCGGGGTGTCGGGAGTGATCCGGCTCGCCCGGTCAGATCCGTCGATCACCGTGGGAATGCATGAGCTGGACGCGCGTCCGTACGAGTTGAACACGCCGCACGGTGTGGTCGATCTGCGGACCGCGAAGATGCGGCCGTCGGATCCTGCGCTGTTGCACACCCGATGCGCTGCCGCGGCGCCGGACTTCGATCGGCGATCGGAGGCCTTCGACAGGTTCTTGCAGGACACCTTCGGTGACGACACCGCGTTGGCGGGATATGTGCAGCGGCTGCTCGGGGTGTCCGCGATCGGGGTGGTGCTGGAGCAGTTGCTGCCGTTCGCGGTGGGTCCTGGGGCCAACGGTAAGTCGACGCTGATGGAGGCGGCTATGCAGGCTCTGGGACGTGATGAGGGTGGCTACGCGGCCGCCGCGTCAGCCGAGATGTTGATGGTGCGCAAGCACGTCGAACATCCTGCCGAACTGGCACAACTGGCTGGCGCCCGGTTGGTGGTGTGCACGGAGCTCGACGAGGGGCAGCGGTTCGCTGAGGCGCGGGTGAAGCAACTGACAGGCAAGGATTCCATCAACGCCCGGTTCATGCACCGCAATCCGTTCACCTTTGCTCCGACTCACACCTTGTGGCTGCTCGCTAACTATCTGCCTGCGGCGCGGGCAGGTGGGCCAGCGTTCTGGCGAAGGATCAGGGTCTTGCCGTTCCACCGGATCGTGCCGGCCGAGCGGCAGATCAAGCAGCTCGGGGAGATCCTGGCCCAGGACGCGCCGGCGGTGCTTGCGTGGATGGTGTCAGGAGCGGCGGCGTATCACACAGAGGGGCTACAGGAGCCGGCGTCGGTGTTGGCCGCGACCGAGGCCTATGCGCGGGATCAAGACACTGTGGGCCGTTTTGTCGAGGAGATGTGCCGTCACGGGCAGCAAGCCGCCACGCTGCGAGTGGCGACCACGGTCCTACGCGAGGCGTATGAGCAGTGGTGCGAGCAGGCCGGCGAGCGGCCCGTGCTGGCCAAGCGGCTGACTCAGGAGCTGCGTCGTTTCGAGGTCGTCGATGTCAGGGGCGGAAAGGGGCGCCGCTTCTACGAGGGCATCGCTCTGGTCGACGTAGAAGACGCTCAGCGGTCCCTGATGGGTCGGACGGCATGAGCGGTCGGGTGGCAGGGGTGGCAGGAGTGCCGGGACTTCCGGTAACCGCTCTTACGCGCGGGCGCGCGTGGTACAGGATGGCCAAGTATCGGATCCGGCTATAGACCGCTTCCGCGCGTGCATGACGCGCCCGCGCAGGGGAAGGGCTCGGGAACTCCTGCCACCCCTGCCACCCCTGCCATTCTGTCTGTTCTCATGGCTTCTGCCCCGCTGCAGACCGGGCCGTAGGCCAGCGTATGGGTCCGGTGTATCGAACACCTGCGCTTAGCGGGTCGATGCGGAGCGCTATGGCCGCCTAAGAGGCGAACTGGCTAGTCATCGGCCTCTATGGGCGATAGCACGGCTTTGGTATAGATGAGTCGTAGCTGTCGGAGCGAAGATCGTAGATCTGGTTGGTGATGTACCGACGAGGGTGGCACCCGGCGGCCCGAGGTGCTCGAGGTGCTCGAGTCAAATGTGCCCTCGTGTCTAAGGGGATGCCGCGCTGGCCGAGCGTGCTGATACCGGGCTGTTCCGGTACGTCGGAACTGCGATCTGAGATATCGAGGACGGAACGTGGCCAAAAAGTCGGAGTCCGCAGTGGGGCAGAACAGCAAGCTGATGCAACTGCGTGAGGCGATGGCCAGTCCTGGCCGGGATGAGAAGGGCTGGTCACGCAGCGAAGTCGCTGACGCGGTGAACCAGGCGTTGGACGACTTGTACCCCGGCGAGTCCACGACCGCGGATGAGGTCGATGGCCGATGGATCGGCAAACTCGAACGGGGACAACACAGTTGGCCATCCGAACGACGCCGTGCCGCCTTGCGGAGCGTGTTCGGAGTCGAGACCGACGCGGAACTCGGGCTGTACATCCGTAGGAAAAATGCCCCGGGGGCTGGGCGCGTCACACCGAAGTCATCGCAGCTTGACACCAGCACGCCGCATCCTGCGCGCCGGTACAACTATTGGCTGGGGGGCAAGGACAACTTTGCTGCGGATCGGCAGTCTGGAGATGAGATCAGCAGGCTGTTCCCGACCGCGATGATCGCCGCGCGCGCCAACCGTGCCTTCCTGCGTCGAGCCGTCAGCTATCTAGCGCATCGGGGGATCCGGCAGTTTCTCGACATCGGCACCGGATTGCCGGCGCCCGACAACACTCACGAGGTTGCACAGCGCATTGCGCCGAGCTCCCGTGTGGTCTACGTGGACAACGATCCGATCGTCATGGTCCATGCGCGTGCGTTGCTGCAAAGCCATCCGGAGGGCCGGACCGCCTACCTTGAGGGCGACTTGCGCGAGCCGCAGGCGATCCTTCGGCATCGTCTGCTCAAGCAGACGCTGGACATGACGGAGCCAGTTGCTCTGCTGCTCGTCGCTGTGTTGCATTTCATTCAGGACGATGACGAGGCCGTAGCTGTCGTGAAGAAGCTGCGAGACTCCTTGCCTTCGGGTAGCTATCTGGTTGTCAGCAATGCCACGACGGACTTCAACGCCCCGGAGGTGGTCGCCGCCTATGAGGGAATGGTGGCCGCCGGCAAGAACGATATCCGCTGCCGTCCTAAGGAGCAGTTCAGCAGGTTCCTGGATGGGCTAGAGCTTGTTGAGCCGGGCATCGTTCCGGCCAACGATTGGCGTGCCGAGGATCTGGGGGATCCAGAGCGACCGTCGGCGGCAGATGTGTCTCTCTACGGGGCGGTCGGCCGGGTGCTGTGAGCGCCGTCCCAGCGGGCGGTCGGGGGATGACGTGGCAGATCTGCCTTCGGCTGGCCCGCGTTGCCAAGCTGAGCGGCGATTGGTGACCGAGGGGAGTGCGTGCCTTGCGTAGCTTGTAGCCGTCCGGGCCATCTCGGACAGTAAATCGGTATTCCGCACGCGACACGTCGGGGTTCACTATTGATCATGTTGTCTGGCGGTCGTCGACTGTCAGGGCGTTGGGACTACGGAGTGGGGGCAGCGATGACGCCAGAACGCCCAAGCGTCAGGCGGCCGCGGCCGACCACGCGCAGGGCGAACGTCAAGCTGATCAATAGGCGGAAGTCCATCCCGTCGCCGCACCGCCCTGATGATCACATGACACGAACTGAACTCGCCGCCGCGGTCAACCAGGCTATCGATGAGTTGTTCCCTGATCAGAACAACAAGGCCGATGAGGTCGACGGACGATGGATCGGAGCTCTTGAGCGAGGTGACCACAGTTGGCCGTCAGTCAAACGCCGTGCTGGCTTGCGTGATGCCCTGGGCGTCTCTACCGATGCAGACATCGGGTTGCACATCGCTCGTGGTCAGAACCTTGCTGGTGCAACCGGTCTGCCGCGCCAGCCGGCCGTCATCGACACGTCAACCCCGCATCCGGCGCGGCGCTACAACTACTGGCTAGGCGGTAAGGACCACTTCGCGGCCGATCGAGAGTCCGGCGACGCGATCGCTGCAGCTTTCCCTACGGTGCCGACAGGGGCACGTGAGAACCGGGCTTTCCTGCGCCGTGTTGTCCGTTACCTAGCACGGAACGGTATACGGCAGTTCCTTGACATCGGCACCGGTCTGCCGGTTCCAGACAACACTCATGAGATCGCGCAGCGGATCTCGCCCTTGTCTCGGGTTCTTTACGTAGACAACGATCCGATCGTGCTTACTCACGCTCGGGCCTTGCTGACAGGTGATCCGCGTGGCCGCACTGGTTACCTGCAGGCCGACCTGCATGACCCGCAATCGATTCTGACAAGTGTCGAGCTTAGGGAGACGCTGAGTCTCGATGAGCCGGTGGGCCTGCTGCTTGTCTCGGTTCTGCCCTTCCTCCACGACGACAACCAGGTGCTGGCTATCGTAAGGCAGCTTCTCGATGCATTACCTTCCGACAGCTACCTTGCCGTCAGTCATTTCACCATGGACTACGTGACAGGCGCGGCCCGAGCGGCTTACCAGAAAATGTATGACGAGGGTCGCGCCGACGCGCGAGCGCGACCAGAAGCAACCTTTCGCCAGTTCTTTCAAGGTCTTGATCTTATCGAGCCAGGGATCGTGTCAGTCAATGACTGGCATCCCGAGGATCTTGACAATCCGAACCGGCCGAGCGCTGCTGACCTGTTCAACCACGCTGCCGTAGGTCGCGTGCCGTAGCGGCTCATCTCTCCGTTGGCCTTCACTGTTGGCAGGAGACGGAAAGTTCTGCGGCTAAGCACCGGCGTTTTGCCTGGACGAGCTGTTTGCTGTTGCCGAGGTTACCGCGTCGCGCGGCGCGGCAGGCTAAGCTTCGTGCCATCATTTCGGCACCTGCCGTCAAGCCGCCTATAGTCGCGCCGAGCCGAGTGTGATGGTCGGCATTCGAGCGCTGGCGAGACCTAGTATGCGCTGGACAGGACTCCGGCTCGAGTGACATGGGGACGGCGTAGCAGGCGATGCGGATACACCAGGTCGTCGTAGCCGACATTGACGGCACCTCGTGGCTTCGTGGCAATCGCCGGCGGTACCGACAGAGCTCATGACGTGCCAGCATTCTTTCGTGCAGAGGCGTAGCTGCATGGGCAACTTTAATCTGAGAGTGCCACTTTGGCGGTGCTAGCTGGCTCAGGAACACGCTATCGACAGTCTCGAAAACCCTCGAACAGGGCGGAGGTTAGATTGAGCGGCGTTCAATATTGACAATGCGGTACAGGCCCCTCGGAACTCGGGCTGATCGCATGTCAGACACTAAAACGGCATTCCTGACAGTGGATCTAGGGTCCAGTATTGATCAGTGCAACTGCGCCACTGCTACCCGCTCCCGCGACGCTCCCGTCGCCGCCGACGGGAACTCAGCGACGGTAGTCGCAGCGTGCCGACCGACAGGATGGTCTCGCGCGGGAAGGATACCCGCCCGGTGGAAGGAGTTCCGGCGCTGAGCAACGTGACTGACCTGATGGCTCGCGGGCGGGCGAATACGCCCGCTAGCCGCGCCAACGAGAGACAGGTCAGTTCGGGTGCTTAAACAGAGTCTTGCCGGTAGGGCGCGATGGTTCCGGCCGCACCCGACGGGTTTTGACCGGGGCAGGCGGAGTTCATGGAGAGGAGACGGCGAATGCCGTGGTAGCGGCACTGTATCGATGACCACTAGCAGCCATGGGGGTGCCGTGGTGACCGTATTCGTGGCCGACTCGGTCGGGTTGGCCCATCAGGAGAGGTACACGCAGGCCGCTGACGTCCTGAGCTGGGCGCCGCGCATGGGGGGAGACGAACCGGCGATGGACTTGTCCAGCAGCGAGGACCGTGATCCGGACTCTGGACTGAGCTTCGGCCGCCGGTTGCGAAGAGCTCGGATGCAGCGGCGGTGGACGCAACTGCAGTTGGCCAGACGTATGGGGGAGGTCGCGGCTAAACATGGTGGTACGGCAGGGTCGCGCTCGCTGATCGAAATGATCAGCAAGTGGGAAAACGGGATCAGGAAGCCGAGCCAGTACAACATGCATTTGTTAGCAGCCGCGCTTGATGTTGACGTCGCCAGCCTCGGGTTGCCAGTAGATCCCGACTTCTTCTGGTAGGCGGGAGGCCGGTTGCTGCAGCGAGCACTTTGGTGCTGTTGCGGTGGTCGTTCTCCTAGCCCAAGGGCCAAGTCTCTCCTACTTGCCCTCTCGGTGAGGATGACGCGGCGGTACCGGCCGGGCTGGTGCCGCCTAGGTCACCGGGTCTCGCTGAAAGCGGCGAGGGCAGCGGTCAAGACTGCAGCGTAGTGGTGCAAGGCTTCCGGAAATGCCGCTGATATGCCGTATGGCTCCCCGATGCCGGCTCTGACCGCGGCAGGATCGTCGTAGGCGAGCGGATTCTCGCCCTGCAGCTGTCGTGACGTAACCTGCCACAGCTCATGGTGGGCTGCCTCGACGTCCGCGTACTGCCCGTTGATGCCAGGGGCGTCTGATGGCGGAAATTCGATCTTCGGCAGGTACGCGTCGAGCGCGGTGATCAGGTCGGACGGCTTGACCATGGCGGAGGCTGGTAGCGGGGCCGCGCGGCCGGCTACCAGCTCTGCGGCGACGTGCGAGGCGTACGCCGCATAGCTGGCGGCTGCTCGAGTCAGGGCCACGAGTGCTTGGTCGTGGAAGCTGTCGGCGATGAGCTCCAGATCGCTGGTCACCTGTGCCCAAGCCGATGCCTTATCGGAGCCGGTCGTCCGGTCCTCGGCTGCCGCAATCAGCTTTTCGCGGTCGTTGGTGTATTGCACCACAAACGCGAAGGCGTGATTCACGGCGATAGCCGCCTGGTTGCAGGCGGCAGCCGCCTCGTTCAACGCGAGACGTACCGGCGCTGGAATGCCGGTGCCGGGCGGAAGGAGCCCGTGCGTTAACGCACTCATGATCGCCCCTCGGTGCTCACAGTCGCGTCTGGGCTCGGTGACAGGACCCGGCGCTGGCCCCTATACGCCGCACGTTCGTGCGGCACTTTGAATCACTGCGGTATCTGTTCGGGAAGCCTCGTCAGCCACCGACAACCAGAGACAACCTAAGACAACTATCGATTGCTTCGCCAGTGCTCGAAGGTCGAAGGCGTGATCAAGGTTCTCCGAACTCTAGACGAGGGCGGCGTGCTGGGCCAGACGTACCCCGGGCTGCCTGGTGTGGCAAATTTCCGACAGAAGTTGGCCTTGCGTACCAGCCGTTTGCTCTGTCAGCTCCCCCTGTCGAAGCGGCGCAAGGTACAGCGAATCCGCCTGGTGGTCGCCTGCCGTCGTGCCGAGCGACACTCGCCTGCGCACATCGGGTCGTGACCGGATGCCGTCCATCGCCGATGGCGCGCGTGGCGTCCCGCAACCCGTCCGCTACAGCATCTCGAAAATGCCTCCGTCAGCGGACAGTGCCGGCCGGAGCGGCTTTTCCCGCGCAGGCCCGTAGGATCTCGGTTAGCTCCCATGCTGTTCACTGCAACGGGCTTACTCGTGCTCGCCTTATGGGCATGGCGGGTCGGCGGTTGGCCCCCACCCCGACCGGCGAACATTCCCGCTGGCCCCGATCCCCGGAGCAGGACAGAGCCCGGAAGCGCTGTCACTCGTACTCGGCTGGCATTGCGTCGACGAGCCCGGTGGCGAGCCGGCGGCCATCGCCATCCACGCGTCGGCCGTCGGGCCTGACACCAAGCCGTGTGGTGCCTGCCTGCGACCGAACTCACGGTCTAGCCAGCGATGACCTGCCCGCCGTCCTCCCGCAGGCCTGGCTGCCACCGGTGACACGCCCACGTGAGCCTCCGTGCAACCAGCTGGCCGCCTCCCCGGTGCGCGGACGGTAGTTGCCTGACCGCCAAACCGGTACCTTCTCTTCCCCTTCTCGCCCCGGCACCCTCCAGGAGGTCACCCGGCATGGGAATCATCGGATGGATCGACATTGCCCGCGACCTGCGCGAACATCAGCCGACCCTGCACGCCATGGCCGCCGCGCTCGGCCCGGCCACGGACGCACTCACCCAGCTGAGCCGGCACGCGGCGCTGGCCCGGCGCGGCCCCGTGACCAGCTACGCCGACTGGCGGCATGGCGGACGCCCCGATTTCGATCTGATGCTGCTCATCGACGGGCACCTGACCAACCGGATCCGCCTCGAGGAGCAGCTGTACCAGCGGGCCAGCGACGCCGAAGTCTTGCTGCACGCCTACCGGCAGTGGGGTGCCGGCCTGGCCGACCGGATCGACGGCACCTACACGATCGCGATCTGGGACAACCTCGCCCGGCAGCTGCTGCTGATCCGCGACCCGCTCAGCACCAGAACCCTCTACTGGTATCGCCAGCCAAACGGGCTGCTGTTCGCGAGTACCGCGACCGCCCTGCTGGCCCACCCGCAGGCGCCGGCGGTCGTTGACGCTGGCGGCCTCAACGAATGGCTCACCCTCGGCCCGGCCCGCACACCCGGGCACGGTGTCATCCGGGACGTACGGGAGCTGCTGCCTGGGCAGCTGCTGCGTGCTACCCCGGCGGGGATCCGGCTGCACCGGTACGGGCAGCTACAGGCCGACCAGCACGGCCAGGACCTCGACGGCACCGTCCACCAGCTGCGGCAGGCCATCGCCGACAAGACCACCATCCTGCGGAAGCGTCCCGCTGGGGCCGTGCTGCTATCGGGGATCGCATCGGCCGCGGCCGCGGCAATCACCAACAAACCCTCGCCCGACCGGCCCAGCGCCTGCTCACTGACCCTGACCGAACCAGGGAGTCAACCGCACGGAGTCGGCGCGGACATCACCGCCGCAGCCCGCACTGCCGCGCACCTGAACATGCCGTACACGATCATCGCGGCCGGCGCAGACCGGCTCCTGGACGCCGCAGCTCAGGCTCGCGAAGCCCTGGACTTCCCTGGACCGGCCAACCTCGACGCACCGCTGACGGCCCTGCTCAGGCATGCCGCTCACCGCGGCCACACCAGCATCGTGTCCGGGATCGGCGCTGACGCCGTCTTCGGCGGCTACCGGTGGCTCCACGGCCCGGAAGCGCTCGCCCACGACGAGTTCCCGTGGCTGCCATCCGGTCTGACGGCGACCGACCTGCTCACTGACGACGTCCGCTGGCACCTGATCCCCGGCGCCTACCGCAAGATGCGCTTCGAGCGCCACCGAAGACGTCAGCCGCCTCGACGGCGAAGATGTCATCGCCCACCGGCACCGCATCATGCACCACCTGACGCTAACCACCTACCTGCCGCGACAGCTGGTCCGCCTCGACCAGCTCGCGTCGACAGCCGGCGTCACCGTGCACACCCCCTTCGCGGACTGGCTGATCGCGCAGATGCTGTACAACACGCCGTGGCTGATGCGGCACCTGCTCGGCATCCCCAACGGCCTGCTGCGCCACACGACCGCCGGCTTGCTCCCGCCCGGGGTGACCTGGCTGCCACAGCGCTCGTTCCCCGGCGCACATCTGCTGCCCACGTGGGAGAACACCCAACGTGAACGTCTGCTGGCGATCGTCGACAGCCGCGACGCGCCCATGCACGACCTGCTGCACCGCGACCGCGTCCGGCACGTGCTGCCCCGGCCGGCTACCACACCGGCCCGGGACTGGCACACCACCGTCTCCTAGCTGATCGAGACGAACGCCTGGCTTGCCCGGCACGGCATCACCATCAACTGACCCAGCCCTGCCGGCGCCCTGAGCGGCAGACATCAGCACCAGGGCATGAACCGGCGGCGCTCACACCCGCGGGGACCGCTTGACCATGAAACTCGACCCGTTCGGCACTATCGATAGCACCTACAGCAACAACCCTGCCGCAACCTGGAAGAAGCTGCTCGGCTTCGGCGGCAGCCAGGTCTTTCATGATCCCGAGCTCGGTCTGTGGCTGATCGCCGGCTATGACAACGTGCGCTCCGCGCTGACCGACTCCCGGCGGTTCTCCAACGCCGCCACCCTGGCCCCGATCCGGCCCCTCAGCGACGCCACCGCCGAAGCACTGGCCGGCTTCGACGCACCCGACGTTCTGGTCAGCGCCGACGCGCCGCAGCACACCCTGATCCGCGCCACGCTGCGCGCGCTGTTCCCGAACACCTCGGCACGCGCCGAGCACGCCTGGGCGGCACTGATCGCCGCCCGCGTCGACCAGCTCGTCGACGACCTCGCCGGCCAGGACAACACCGACCTGATGCGCACGGTCGCGGCGCGGCTGCCGCTGCTGGTGATCCTCGACATCCTCGGCATCGCCGCCGATGACCTGCACACCATCCCGGGCTGGGCCGACGGATTCCTCGACCTCGTCTGGGGCGACCTCGGGCCCGATGCCCAGCTGGCCGCCGCCCACGGCTTCGTCGACTTCTGGCACCTCTGCCGCAGCACCGTCACGACTCGCGCCAGCCAACCCGACCCCGGGCCCGGCCTGATCGGCGACCTGCTGCGCCATCAGCGCGGCAACGACGCCCGGCTGAGCATGGACAAGATCGCCGCCCTGGTCCTCAATCTCACCGTGGCCGGCTGGGAATCGACCACCGGCGCCCTCGGCCACGCCCTCGAACACGGCCTCACCGACCCGCACCGTTGGGCACAACTCGCCGACGACGAGCACTACCTCGCCACCCACGTCGAAGAAAGCCTGCGGCACAGCCCCGCCGTCGATGGCTGGCCGCGAATCACCACTACCGAGGTCACCCTGGACGGCACCGTCATCCCGGCCGGATCCCGATGCCTGCTGCTGATCGGCAGCGCCAACCACGACCCCCGCGTCTACGGCACCCCCGACCGATTCGACCCCGGACGCGCCTGGCTCTCACAGCACCTGTCGTTCGGTGCCGGCCCGCACTACTGCATCGGCGCCGCCCTGGCCCGCCTCGAAATCACCACCACCCTGCGCACTCTGGCCCGCCGGTTCCCACACCTGCGCCTGGCCGATGACTACCAGCGCCGGTTCCGGCCCAACGTGGCCGCCCGCACCCACCAAAGCCTCCCAGCCACCACCGGGACGGCAACACGATGCCCGTACGGGCACGACACGAGCAGCGGCACCCGCCCATGACCAGTTACCTGACCACATCCAGCCCCCGGTTCTCGGCCGCTCCCGCGATGGCCCCGCGTTACCAGGACCTGCTGCACCGGCTCACCACCGCAGCCCGCACCAGCATCGGCTTCCCCTGCGCCGTCGACATCGACTACCGGCCCCTCGGCCCGCTGCTGGGCGTGTTGCTTAACAACCTCGGCGACCCGCAGGTCGATGGCATCCAACCGATGCACGCCAAAGACATCGAACGCGACGTCCTCGACTTCTTCGCCGCGCTGTTCCGTGCGCCGGCCGGCTGGAGCGGGTACGTGACCAGCGGCGGCACCGAAGGCACCCACTACGGCCTCTGGCTCGGCCGAACCCGCCTGCCCAACGCCGTCGCCTTCCACAGCGCTGCAGCCCACTATTCGGTCGGCAAAGCCGAACACCTGCTGGGCCTGCCCAGCGTCACCGTCGCGACTCTGACCAACGGTGAGATCGACTACGCCGATCTGCACCGCCAGGCCGCCCGCTTCCGGGGGCGCCCGGCGATCGTGACCGCCAATATCGGCACCACCATGACGGAAGCCGTCGACGACCTACACCGCATCCACCAGGCGCTCGACGACGCCGGGATCATCCACCGATACGTGCACGCCGACGCCGCGCTCGCCGGCGTGCCCCTGGCCGTCACCGCCGACCGGCCGGCCTTCGACCTCGCCGACGGCGCCGACAGCATCTCCATCAGCGGCCACAAGTTTTTCGGCACTCCGCTCGTCTGCGGCGTCGTGATCGTGCGCCGCGGCATCGACGAACCGCCCGCAGCGATCCGGTACACCGGCGCACCGGACACCTCGATCAGCGGGTCCCGCACCGGCCTCGGCGCCGTCATGCTCGCCCATGCCCTGGACGTGCTCGGCCCCTCCGGACTGTCCGAACGCACCCGGCAAGCCAGAGCCGTCGCCGCGTACACCTGCCGGTGCCTGCAGCAGATCGGCTGGCCACACTGGCGCAACCGCGACGCCTTTACCGTCATGCTGCGCGAACCACCTGCCAGCGTGCGGGTCCGATGGCGGCTACCCTCCAGCAACGGGTGGAGTCACATCATTTGCGTGCCCGGGATCACCACTCACCAGATCGACGACTTCATCAGCGATCTCGACGCCTAGGTTGACGTCTTCGTCTACGAGACTCCAGCCTTCGGTCTCAATGCGCCCGTCAGCGATGATTCTGACGGTCATCAGTGGCCCCACCTGAGCGGAGGCGGATTTAGGCGGTCGTCGCAATACTGCCGGTGAACGACTACAACGCTGAGCCTGCGAGTACTGCAGCAGCGCCATCAGCGACGGCCCGCCACGGCTTGCCGGGCATACGGATTGCGGCATGTGAGGGCGTTGCGGGCAGCGCTACCCGGATTGGGAAATAAGTGTGTCAAGGCGCATCTACGTGCAGACTATCTGATCCAAGGGGATGGGTTGCAGAGTCAAAAAAGAGAACATTCTGGGGAGCTAGTCTCTCGCGTAAGCCTACTTGCTCCGATTCCGTTGCTGAAGCCGCCCTCATCCCGATAGCAACGTTTCGGCGGGCTCCCATTTGGATTGCCTTCACAATGTGATCATCCCACTCCTTAGATAAGCTATGCCCAAAGATGACCACATTGCTACTGTCGGCGATCAACGCCTCGAAAGCCATTCGAAGATAGTCCGACTCTCGAATAGCTTCAGCCTTCTTCCTGGCGCTAGCTTCTGAAATCAACAAAGGTACGCGGTCTGGATGAGCCGAAAGGTGCGATGCGTCGAGAAGCGAGTCTCCGCTCAAGACCCACTTGCCGGTAACTCCACTGACCGGATTGGCCCACAAGTGAATTCCACCATGCAAATAATGCACTACGGTCGCATCGCCTATCACTGCAATATTTGATGGATCAAATGTGTGGTCTGCCGTCCAGAACCGGTCCTTTATCCGTCGCCTAGAATCATCTGTCGCCATGGTTGCCCAGTAGGGCAGAAGATCGTAGTTTGTCGTGTATACGTCACGGTAGCGATTCAGCGCTACAGCTATGTCCGCGAGTAGATCGATGCTCAGCAACCCGTGCGGAACATGCACGCCTCGCACCGCATCGAATAATGACTGACGTATTTCGGCATGCAGCGCCTTCGTTGCAGCCTCATCGCGCCCAAGCGCCCTATCGGTTAGCGCTGCATAGTGGGTAACCTTCAGTATCTGTTCGAAGTTGGTCGTTGCGAGAGCCTCGAAGATTGACTTTGCCCCTCCGCTCAAATTCGGCTTGGCCTTCTCGAAGAGGGAGTCATACTTGAATGCAGGCCATACATTGATACTGAAACCGTTTCCGAGGATCAATGATCCCCATGTTGTTGCCTTTGCTAGATCACTCCAGTCCAGTAGCGAAGCGCCTGCCACTTTCCCTCCTTGGCGTTACGGATCTTGATGCACAATTCTCTCTCAGGTGAGTACCTATCGCGGCTGTTTCAGGTAAGGGGCACCAAGCTCATCCTGCTGTGATACGTTGGAGGCGGTTCGAGCTACTCAAAAGAGCTACGTGGCGATTTTCTTGCTGGACTCCGGCACTGAATCGATCGCCAATGCGCGAGTTCATGCTGCCATCTCACAGGCATAGCGATTTTCGGTCCGTCATCGCGTCGAAATAGTGGAAGCCCATCGGTGGGCGCAACGAGTAGAACCAGCTGCAAAGTCCCAGACGGTCTCGCTGTCATCATGCCGCCGCTCTCGGGTGCTGGGATGGATTCATAAGCCGACTCCCATCTGTTCGGCCAGCTCTGCGATGGGCGCCGGTGGGGTTCCCCGCGTGCGTCGCAGCACCTCGGAGAGGACTTCGTGGGCAAGCGGGCGACATCGGATTTCGGACGGGGCGAGCCGGTCGCCCTCCAGCAGCATTTCGCTGGCCTTCTCGATGTCACCGACCTGGGTGTACCCGCGGGCGATGTCGAGGTAGTGGCGCGCGCGGCGTTCGGGCAAAATGGCCGACAATTTTTCTTGGTCGAGACGTTCGTGGCACTCCACCGCCGACCGCCCATCGCCGAGCTCGACCGCGGCCGCCGCCCGGTGCAGTTGCACGTTGATCGGGCCGAAGCTGGTCCAGTAATCGTCCTGCCCGCCACCCAGCTCCTGGGCGGCCTCCTCGGCCCCGGCGATCAAGTCGCGCACGGTGGCGCTGTGGCCGATCCGGGCTGCCGCCATCGCCCCGTTGAGCAGCAGCATCCCGTAGACGCTGAGCCGTTCCTGGGCGCGGTCCTGACTGCTTACGGCCAGCCGGTTAGCGATGTTGACGTTGACGTCCAGCGCCGGTCGCACCCGGCCGAGTGAGAGCAGCGCACTCGCCACCCGGTGGCTGGCCCGGCCGGACAGCAGTTGGTCGCCGGCCCGCTGGGAAACCGCGATCGACCGGTCCGCGGCCAGCCAGGACAGCTCGTGCTCACCGACCTTGCGCAGGACCGACGAGGCGATCTGGTAGACCTGGCCGAGCAGATGGGCAGCCACGCTGGCCTCCTGGCCGTTGGCGTAGGCGCTGTCAGCCCCCTGGGCGTCGCGCAGAAGTTTCGGCAGCGACCGGGCCAGGTCGACGTACTTCGCATGCTGGTATCTCAGCCAGGCATAGCAGACGGCCTTGCGAAGCTCTGCCAACGGCGGCGAGGGCGGAGGCTCCTGGCAGAATGCGCTCATCTGGTCGTAGCGTTCCAGGGCGGCGCGGATCTCTTCGACCTCGACCTGGTCGATGCAGTTCAGCATCTCAGGCCGCCGTTCGGCATCGTTGCCCAGAAGAGCTTCGACGTCGACTTGGAGCACCTCGGCGATGTCGTAGACCACGGAGAACTTGTCGAGCCGGCGAACTCCCCGTTCCACCTTGTCGACCCAGGCCTTGGATTTACCCAGCCGGTCCGCGAAAACCTGTTGGGACATCATTCGTCGACATCGCCAGTAAGCAACACGGCGCCCGATCGGCAAGCCATCGGGCCGGGTGCGGGAACGGGTGGACCACGTCGTTGCGACGGTGCCGGTGACACCCGCCTTGACAACGCTTCGTTTGCGGCGGGCCGGCGAGGCGAGATGGAGAGTCTCCAAGACGGGCTCCGGAACACCGAAGTAGCGATCAGCCAAGAGGACGGCCAAGTCTGCAGGTGGGGGTGTCGAGAAAGTCGCCTTTCCCTGGGACAGGTGGGTATACCAGTTCAACAGCCACCGGTGGAAGTGATCTTCGTGTGTGAACAGGATGAGGCGGCGAAGCAAAGCGCTGAGCGTTGACCGGTGTGCGGCGGTGAGTGCCGCCCGGCCGTTGAGCCAAGCGTTATCACGGAGATCGTGTCCTGGGTGCGACCTGGCCTGAAAGCGTCCTTCATGGCACGCCAAGAGCACGCCACACCAATCTCACCTTCAACACCAGCGGTGGTGATCGCCAGGCGGCGGCCGCTCACTGACTCAATATTCAGGGCGGGAATCCCATGCCGTGCGGCGGGAACGGCTTCGCCTGCCGTCAGCGAGCTGGCGAACATCGGCTCCACACCGTCCGGGACGTGAAGTGTCAGACCCGCTGCTGACGGCCGTACCGCCCGGATGCCGAACACCATCGTCCCGCTCACCGGCGACCGCTGCCAGGCCATGCAGCACAGCATGCGATGCAGAAAGATTGCCTCGATCCACTCCTGGTCGCTACCAGCGGCGTCAGGGATCAACCGTTGCCCTGCCCCAAAGGGTTCCATTTCCCCACCCGCCTCCCGGTACTGCTCACCGGTGAAAATGCCCCGACGACGAACGGAGCGCCTCACCGTTGCCGCATCCCGGCAGTTGAGCCGATCACGTCGCAGCTCCACGTGCGAAGCTCACGCACCAATTTCAAACCGAGGTCGCCGTGCGTTGCGGGGCGTACCACTGCCGTGATCCACACCAGAGTTGCGGAACACGCAATGACCAGAACAGGAATGTGAGCAATCGCCACGATCAGTGGGCGGAAAACCGCACCAGACAAGGGTAAAGGGCCGAACGTGGGCATGAATATCTCCGCTCCGCTTTACCCGGTCAGCGGCTTTGAGATCTGCCAGATATCGACCACCATTGCGAGTTCACACTGCGGAGAGCTGTTAACACTTGGGCTGCCATGTAGGGAACCATGTCCGGGAGCTCCCGACAGCCGGGCCGCCGCAACGGCCATGCAGACAGAGTACCAAGGTCGTCGATTCGCGTACTAGTCAACGACACGTATGAGGTACACCGGCGAAGTGGCCTGCTGGTCAAAGCGAGGCTCCAGCCCAAATCGCGCCCTCTCATCGGCAGTTCAGGATGCCGGCGGGCCGAGCAACGGCAGGAGGTGGCCAGCCAGGGTGTGGGTGTTCATCTCCTGGGTACTCGGCTGGTGCACGAAGAGCACCCGCCTGGTTTCGACGGAGATGTCGTGATGGGCGCCGACGGGCTGGAGGTGAACCTATGACGGCCGGACAGCAAGAAATTGGGCTTGGCCAGATCGGCGAGGATATCAAGTGTACCGGTGTCCATCTGCAGTTCGTGCCGCAGCCGATTCTGCTGGAAACGTGCTGGTACACGATCGGTCTCACTGGCCACGGACTTCCTGAAATGATCTTGTTCGGGCTACCGCCTGATATCTCCCGACCTGTCCTGCGCGTCGTCGCCTCTGAGGTCATCGCGGGTCGGCGAACATTCACTCCCGGCCAGTGTGCCGACGACGTAATCGAGGGCCACCCGGTTCAGTTCGTCGCAGTGACCGAGCCCGCCCGCCACCTGCCCGTTGCCGCTCTGTTCTACGGCGGCACAGACTTCGCCGTTGAGGCCTTGCAGATCGTATGGCCCGACCGGTACCTCCGCTGGCCCTGGCAACCCGGCACGCACCTGAACGACATGCCGGTGCTCGGCCGGCCAACCTCGTTCGGCTCGTAGGACCGCCGCAAAGAGGGCGTAACAGTAAGTGTGATCATGCGGCTTTGGCGAGTAGGCGGGTGAACCGCTGAGCAGGGGTGTCGCAGTCGAGGATCTTGCGGGGCGGTTGTTGAGTTCGCTGGTCACCGCGGTCAGGTCCTCGGGGGTGTGCACGCTCAGGTCGTTGCTCTTGGGAAGTACTGGCGGAACAGGCCGTTAGTGTTTTAGTTGGAGCTGCGTTGCCGAGGGCTGCTGCCAGCTGCCCTATGCGGCGCCTATCGAGGACAAGCCGATCGGTCCGTCCCGTACTCGGCGAGTAGGTCGGCGGCCGGGACCGTGGGTCCGGCCGGCGCTGGTCGGCGTGCCGGGTAGGGGTTGGCGGCTTTGCCCACAACGTGCTCGCCGTGGGAACGGCGCCGGTCAGCGTGTGACGGGCCTCCACGCTGACCGGCGGACGAACTGTCGCGTCACTGTGGTGTCAGTTGATGCGCTGGCCGTCGAGGAAGATCACGCCGCTCGGTCCGTCGCCGGGCAGGGTCGCGGCCTTCGCGATCCAGCCGGCCGCCACCGAGGGCGGCGCGTCCTGCTCGTCGGTTCCGAGTTCGGGGTGGGTGTCGGCCCGGCCGGGGTCGACCGCGTTGACGAGGACGTTCGTGTTGCGGAACGCGGCCGCGAGCATCACGGTGAGGTGGTTGAGCGTGTACTTGGCGAATGAGTAGGCCGGCGCTCCGACGTCGCCGGGCTGTTGCGCCAGGTACGTGATCTGCTGATAGGCGCCGCTGGAGATGTTGACGACGCGCGCCGCGGGCGCGGCCTCGAGCAGGTGGCGCAGCGCCACGGTGAGCGCCCACGGGCCGACGACGTTGACGTCGAACGCGGCCTGGATGTCGTCGGTAGGCGCGTCGAGCGCGGTGCCCGTGTTCATGTCGGGGAACACGCTTGCGTTGTTGATCAGGGCGTCGAGGTGGCCGTGGTCCTTCTGGATGTGCTCGGCCAAGCTCGGGACTTCGTCGGTCGCGCGCAGGTCGAGTCGGCGGCCTTCAGCGCTGTGCCCCTCGGCGCGCAGCGTGCTCGCCTGCTCCTGTGCCTGGGCGTCGGTCCGTGCGGTCACGATGACGTGAAATGCCTGCTGGGCGAGCGCGTGGGCGGTGGCAAAGCCAATGCCTTGGGCCCGGCCGACGCCGGTGACGAGTGCGATCTTCTGGCTCATGCGACTCTTCCTCTGGTGGTGATGCCGGCGGCGCTTAAGCTCCAGGAGAATTGATCATGCTCGGCTGCCGAACGCGGCGCTGAGGCTTACTGACCTTCGGCGCCGATACCCACTAACGAGATCACAGGGCAGACGGCGCTGACGGCTGGGGTGCTGCCAGATCCCGAGGGAAAGTGCAGGCCAGGCCCACGTTGGCTTGGAGGGCGACAACCGGCGACAACCGCAGACAACTATCGGTTGGTGTTGATCGACGGCATCGTCGATCTCGTGATCGTCGCTTGTTCGAGGCGGTAGCCGGTCGCTCGGGGGAGCGCTGGCGATGTGCCGGGCGGCTGTGCCGGAGGGGTGCGCAGCCGTACCGACGGCTACCGGCCGAGCGGGACTCGGCCAGGTGAGGGCCTTCGCGGGAATGTCCCGGAGCTGATGATCACCGGTCGCCGTTGGAGGCGGCCGTTGTCAGGTGCTGGCTGGCGGCTTTCGTCCCTGTTCGATCGCCGCCGGCCTGCTACCGCGGTCATCGACCAGCTCCGGGGGACGCATGACTCTGCCCGATCCACCGTCTTTCATCACTCGTGATCGGCGCCGCGCGGTGGCAGCTTCGACCGAGCCGCTGGACCCCAATCTTGCCGGAGGGCAGGCTGTCGCCGCGTCGTCCACCGCACCTCTGCTCCTGCCGCCTGCCGAGGCGGCACCGGTGCCGCCTCTCGGCCGCGCCGTAATACACGAGCCCCGGCCCGTGCCGAACCAGTTCGGGCCGGCCGACGTGGCCGAGCGGGCCTGGATCAATGCTGCCGCCCTGCGGCCCGGCGCGCTGGTAGCAGTCTCGTCTGCTGACGGCGGAGTTGGCCGGTCCACCCTTGTCGCGGCTCTCGGCGGTCTACTGGCGCTCGCCGTGCCCGAGCCGGTTCTCGCCGTGGACATGGTCTCGGCCCCGTGGGGTGGGCTCGGAGCGCGGGTCGGGCGGCAGAACCGGGCGACGGTCTGGGACACCGTCGACAATCTGAAGTCCTTGACCAGCCGCAGCGACGTCGAACACTTCGCGCAACGCGGCCCGTCGGGGCTGCTCGCGCTGGTCGGCGAGACCGAGGGCCGGGAACGCCGGCCGCCTCGCCATGACGAAGCGGCGGCGCTGGCGGACCGGCTGCGATGGCTGTTCCCGCTGACTGTCTGTGATCTCTCCCCGGCCGTGAGCAGTGCGGTGTGGCGCACCGTGGTTGCGGCCACCGTCCCCGTGCTGGTTGCCCGGGCGACCACAGACGGCCTGCGGCACGCCATGCGTCTGCTGACACAGCTGACGGCTGCCGGACATGCACAGCCGGCGCAGGCCTGCGTGCTGGTCGTGATGGCCACGTCGCCGTCGGTTCCCCGGCAGGTCCGTGCGTTGGTCCGGCAGGCCGACGACATCGCGGGGGCGGTGCTCGAGGTGCCGTACGACCCGAGCCTTGCCCAACCCGAGCCGATCGATCCGCGGCTGCTGCGCCGGCGCACTCGTACCGCGCTGGTGCACGTCGCGGACGCGGTGCTGTCGCGGTGCGCGGTGCAGCGGCCGGCGTCGGCTCTCTCCCACCAGGAGCGTGCCTCATGACCTTGACGACCATCGGCTATGACGTGGCGGCCCGGTTGCACACGGCGGTGCTGCAGGCGCCAGCCGACCCGACACCGACGCCAAAGTCGACGGGCACGCCGTTCGACTTCGACTGGAACCAAATTCACCCCGATCCGGGTGCTGTTGGGCCGAAGGCCGGGCTGTTCTACGAAATGGCCAATGCTCTGCTCTTCATAGGCGTCATCGCGGCGCTCAGCGGCCTGGTAGCCGGTGCGATCGCCTTCGGTGTCGGTCCCATTTTCGGCGCTCACATCATCAGCGACCGCGGCAAAAGCATGATGTGGAAGGCCGGCTTGGTCGCCGTCATCGTCGGGTCAGCGACCAGCATCGTCGCCTGGCTGCTGAGTAAGTGACGGCCGCCGTGATGAACCGTCGTCGACCTGCTGCCGAGGGCCGGCCGAGGTGGTCCTACCTGGCGCGCGGCCTGCTTGCTCTGCTCGGCATCGTCGCCGTCCTACTGGCCTGTGCCGGAGTTGGTTACGCGGCGCCGCGGGCACCTGCGGTGGACGCCACCTGCGCGCAGAAAGCAGCCGGCTCGGTTGCCTGGTGCATGCCCTGGGCTGTCCATGTCGACACCCCGCCGGCTGGTGGCAGTTCGCACTGGGTCACCCAGTGCAGCAAAGCCACGACTGATGACGATCGTCAAGCGTGCGATGCGGCGTCGGTGACCCTGGACGCGCCGCCGCCGGACGGCACCCCGTCGGTGCTGATGGACGGCCCGAGCAGCAAGGACGGCCTGACAGCCCTAGTCAAGTGCGGGTTGTTCGGCGAGCAGCAGACAAACGAGAAGAACCCCACCCGCTTCATCCTCTGGCGCGACAAACACACCCGCTGCGCCCAGCAGGTCGGCGTCTGGACCGCGGCCGCGTTCGAACCGAACCCGCAGAAAGAGGCATGCGGCAAGGTCAACTACACGTGCCAGATCAAGGAGGGCACGAAGGACGCCGTCGCCAGCGGCATCCGCTCCGGCATCCAAGGGCTCGTCGACGCCATCGTGCAGGGCGAGGTGTTCCTGCTCAGCAAGCTGGCCGGGCTGGTCTTCACCGAGACGTCGATCGCCAGCCCCAGCACGGCGTTCTACAGCGTCTACAACTCCGTCGCCGGCGTCGTGGTCATATTGATCTTCTTATTCTTCATCGTCTCGACGATTATCAACGGCCTGCGATTCCGGGGCGGCCGGACACCCCTAGCAACCATCGGCGGACTGGTGAAAGCCATTCTCGGCGTGACCTTCGCCGGCGGCATCGCCTACATGATCGTGTACGCCTGGGACCAGGCAGCCGTCGCGGTGCTGAACGCGAACGCCAGCAAGCCGATGGACGCCTCCCACATGGTCACCGCCATGACCAACCTCTCCGGCAGCGCAGCAACGCTGCTGCTCGCCGGACTGTTCGGACTGCTCGGGATCTTCGGCCTGGTCCTGCTGCTTTTCATCATGATGTTCCGTGGACTCCTCGCGACCGGCGCGGCACTGTTCGGCGCGGTGGCGATGGCCGGGTTCGCCTACGACGAAACTCAGCACTGGCCCCGCAAATGGTTCTGGACGACCAACGCGCTCGCGTCCAGCAAGGTCTGGATCGTCGAGTTCTGGATCTACGGAGGCCGCGCCACCTACGGCAGCGACGACCTGACCACCGTCCTGCAATCGATGCTGATGATCTGGCTGATGGTCGCCGCCCCGTTCATCCTGCTGAGAACCACCTCGATCTGGGACGGCTACCTGTCGGACATCAACGCCCACGGCATGCTGTCCGCCCTCGGCGGACCACTGATGATCGGCTCGAACATCGCCGACGGTCTGCGGAGCGGCTGGCAGGGCGGTGGCGAAGCAGCGGATGACGCCGTCGCAATGATGGACGCCAACACCGCCACGACACCCACCAACCCCGCCGGCCCGATCGGGCAGGCGACTGGCATCGGCAACGGTCCCGGCCAGGACGTGGCCGAAGCCGCCAGCCGCGGCCAGGACGGCGAGGACGTCGGCGAGCCGCTGCCTGAAGCATCCGGCACCCAGGGCGAGGACACTGGGACCGAGGACACCGACAGCGAGCAGGGCCCGAACGCGCAGGAAGCCGACGGAATCCGCGCCGCCCACAGCAGCGGCGAGCAAGCCATGAGCACCGGGGAATTGACCGCACCCGGCGACAGCAGCGGCGACGGCGGGACCTTGCCGCTCACGCCCCAGGCGGCAGCCGGAACCGACCCGGCCGGCCTCGCCCACGGTGACGACAGCCCTGCCGGCGACACCGGCGATCCGGCTACCGCCGCGGTTCTCGGCGAACCACAAACAGATACCGGCGGCGGCCCGGGAAGTCCCGACTCCGGGGTCGCCGCCAACGGCGATCCCGCCGCCGCGGCGCCAGACGCGAAGGGCGCCGGGATGCCGGCATCCAGGTCCGCCGCGGGCGAGAACGCCACCGACCGCGAGCACAGCGATGACCACGCCTCCGTCTCCGGCCAGTCCGGCAGCGAGGCAGCCACCGGTGGAGCACAGGGCGCGTCCGCAGTCGCCGACGTCCCGATCGTGCCGCTCTGACCTGGGGAGACTTTCCATGACGAAGTTCGAATTCCCGCCTCGTTCCAGCCGCGGCGCCGTGCTCGGGTTCGCCTGGTCACAGATCGGCATGGTGGTCGCCGGACTGATCGCGGCGGTCGTCGGCCTCAACCTGCTCGCCATCAACAAGGCCGCGTCGGCCGGCATGTTCGTGCTGGCCGCGGTCCTGTTCATCTTCGGGCTGCTGCGCGTCAAAGGGCGGCGGATCACCGAGTGGACGCCGGTGGTGATCGCAGCGTTGCTGCAGCGCCGGGCCCGCCAGCATCAGTACCGCGGCGGACCGTACGGGCCGAACGCGGCCGGGCAGCATCTGGACCTGCCCGGCCCGGCAGCCGCCTACCGGTGGCTGTCCGCGGTCGCCGCGGACGGCACCACCGAGATCGGACTGCTGCATCACCGCAAAGAGAAGACCGTCACCGCGGCGCTGCTCTGTTACGGCACCAACCTGATCCTGGCCGACCGGGACGTGCAGACACAGCGGCTGACCGACTGGGCGCAGGTCCTCAACATCCTCGGCTCCGAGTACGCCGACGCCGGTCTGGTGCGCTGGTCGGTCACGGCCCGGGCCGTCCCGGACAGCGGCAACCGGGCACAGCGGTTCCTCATCCACAGGGCTGTGGAAACCACCAGCACCGCGTACCAGTCTCTCGCCGAACTGACCGCGGCGGCGGCGCCGGCGGCGCAACGCCACGAGATCTACCTGTCGGTCGTCTTCGACATCGCCAAGCTGTCCGGGGAGATCGCCGACGCCGGTGGCACCGACACCGCGATCGCCACGGTCATCCTGGACCGGCTGTCCGGGATCGAAGCGGCCATCAACGAGGCCGGTGTCACCACCGGCGGCTGGCTGTCGCCGCGCGCCTACGCCGCCGTCCTACGTACCCAGTTCGACCCCGACGACCAGGAAGTCGTCGACCTGCGCGGCAGCATCCCGTCCGGCGGCGGCCGCACCCCGGCCGGGGCGGCGCCCCGCCTGGCCGGTCCAGTGGCGGCACGCACGCTGGGCTGGCACACCTACCAGCACGACTCCGCCTACTCCCGCACGCTGTGGGTGGCGCAGATGCCCCGCCAGCAGGTCCCGCCGACCTGGCTGACACCGCTGTACATGCGCACCACGTGCCGGCGCACGGTCACCCTCGTCGCGCAGCCGGTACCCCCGCAACTGGCCGCGCTGGCAACTCGACGCGACAAGGTAGCCCGTGCCGGCGACGAGGTCACCAAACGCAAGCTACGCCTGGTCCAGACCGCAGCCGAGCGGGAAGAGGCCCGGGCGGTCGAGCAGATCGACGCCGAGCAGGCCCGCGGCCACGTCCGCTACCGGTACGCGCTGCTGGTCACCGTCACCGCCACCAGCGAAGCCGACCTCGACCGTGACGTCCGGTCGGTCAAGCGGATCCTGTCGCGTTCCGGCTGCGAAGCTGTCTCTCTTGCCGGTGAGCAGGACCAGGCTTTCCTAGCGGGCGCACTGCCGCTGGCGCGTGGGCTGAAGCCGATGCGGGGGTGGGCGGCATGAGCCCCCGCAAACTGCGCCGCGAGGGCTCACTCGCGGACTGCATCCAGCAGGCCGCCGAGATCCATGATCTGAAACGGGCCGAAGCGGCCTGGCGGCGTGCCCAGAGTGCCCTCGACCAGGACATCGAGCGATTCCTCGGCCCCGCCCCGGCCGGCTGGCGCGGCCAGCCAGGCCGTGCCGCCGGTCGGGTGTTCTGGCGCCTGCGGCTGCCGCCACTGGTGACCACCAGCGCCCAACTCTGCTCGGTGTATCCGTTCGTCACCGATCCGGGTCTGCCGATCGACGGCCCGCTGATCGGCATGGAGGTCTACAGCCGCAGCGCGTTCACGTACTCCCTGCACGAGCTGTACCGGGCCAAAGCGGTGACCGCACCCAACATGGTGGTGACCGGAGAGATCGGCACGGCGAAAAGTTCGCTGCTCAAGTGCCTCGCGTTCCGCGGTGTGCCGTTCGGCGCCCGGTTCTACATCTGCGACGTGAAGGGCGAGTACGAGAAGCTCGCCGCGCTGGCCGGCATCCCACCGGTGCGGCTCGGTCCGGGACTTGGTGTGGTGATGAACCCGCTCGCCGGGATTCGGCGGCATCCCGAGCAGACCGAGCAGCAGTGGCTACAGCTGCAGCGCTCCCGGCGGCTGCTGCTGCTGGAAGGGCTCCTCGAGATCCAGCTCGGCGGGCCGCTGCAGGAAGCCGAGCGCAGTCTCATCGAGTACGCCGTGGACGCGGTCACCCGGGAGGGCGATGCGACTGCGGGCCGGCTGGCGACCCCGACGCTGAGCACGGTGCTCGCCGCAGCGGGCAACCCCAGCCTGTGGCAGCACCGCCTTGACCACCTGCACTATCCCGTCGACACGTTCGTGGCGGACTCCCGGCGGGTCCGGCTCGCTCTGGAACGGCTCATCGGCGGGGCGCTCGGCGGGGTCTTCGACGGGCCGGCCGAGTCATCGGCCCGGCTGGACTTCGCGCAGCCCGGGGCGATCCTGGATTTGCGGACGATCCGCGCCTCGGACGCGATGACCGCGATGGCGATGACCTGCGCCCAGAGCTGGCTGGAGACCGAACTGTCGGCGCCGGACGCACCACCGCGGGTCTGCATCTACGACGAATTCGCGCTGGTCGCCCGCCATTTGCCGTTGATCCGGCGGATGCGTGAGCAGTTGAAGTTGGCTCGTGCGTTCGGGATCGCCAACGTCCTGGCCTTCCACCGGTTCAGCGATCTGGCCGCTTCTGGTGGCGCGGACTCTGAGCAGGTCCGCATCGCCCGCGGCCTGATCGAGGACTGCGGGGTGCGGGTCTCCTACCGGCAGGCCACCGGCAGCCTGGAGCAGGCTCGCGAATTCTTGGGCACGTCCGACGTCGAAACGGATCTGCTGCGGTACCTGCGGCAAGGCGTTGGCTTGTGGAAGATCGGCACGCGCTCCTACGTGGTCAAGCATCAGTTGTCGACGGCGGAGACGGCGATGGTGCATACCGACAGCCGGATGGAGGCCACCGAGCCGGCCGACAAGCTCACCCAGCAGGAGTACGACGATCGCCTGGAAGCGGTCGCCGCCGGCGACGGGGGAAGCCGATGAGCAGCCGTTCACCGCTGTCCGCGCCCGGGCACCGGCCGCCGCAGCAAGGCCACATGCGCGCCGACATCCAGGTCCGGATCGCCCTGCTGGTCGTCATGGTGATCGTCACCGCCACCGCCATCCTGTCGCTGTGGTTGGCCGGCCAGCTCGGCGGAGTGCTCGCTCACCTGGCCTGGCCGGACTCCGGCCTGCCCGATGCGCCCGGCATCGCGTTGCGGATCATGGCGCACCTCGACGATCCCGCGCAGGCATGGCCGCGGCCGGCTCGCAGCGATGTCGCACCGGCCTGGCTGCTCTACCTGCTGTGGCTGATCCTCCTGCTAGGCATGCTGGCGGGCTGGATCTTCGGCCTGGCCCGCATCGCCGGTCCGCGGGTGCGCCGCGCCGGCTTCGTCCGCAAGAAGGACCTCGATGAGAGCTTGTCCGCCGACGCGGTCCGCGCCCGGATCGACGTTGTCCGGCCGGGGCTGACCGTCACCGAAGCCGACGACGCCGCCACCCGAGCCGCTAAGCAGAAACGGCGCGCCGACCCGCTCGAAGTGGCCCGGATCCTGGGCTACGACGCGGTGTCCGGCCGGCCGTTGTATCTGGCCAACGAGTACACCCGGCTGGCGGCGGCCGTGCCGCGGGTTGGCGGTAAGACGACCCGGCTGGTCATTCCCACGGTGATCGACGCGCGCGGCGCGGTCCTGACCACCTCCACCCGCCTTGACGTCGCCGAGATCACCTACCAGCAGCGCTCGGCCATCGGTCCCACCCACATCTTCGAGCCGCAAGGCGAAATCCCGGGCGTTCCGCGGCTGCGCTGGTCACCGATCGAGGGCGCCGACGATCAGATCGTGGCCATGCTGCGCGCCCAAGGCTTCGCCGACGGCTCCGGCATCGGCGCCGAATCGGTGGAGAACGGCCGCTGGTTCCGCGACCAAGCCGCCACTATCCTGCGCGGTCTGCTGCACGCGGCCGCGCTCGACGAACACGCCACCATGATTGACGTTCTGGCCTGGTCACAGAACCCGAACAACGCCCGGCCCGAGCGGATCCTGCGCCACCACGGCGTGCACTCCTGGGCTGACCGGCTCACCCGGCACCGCGAAACCACCGGCCGGGCCCGCGACACCGTCCAATCGGTCGTCGCCGGAGCACTCGACTGCTTCAACGACCCGCGCGTGCTGTTGGCCTGCTCACCACCACGCGGCACGCAGTTCAAGCCGGTCGAATGGCTGCACGAATCCGGCACGCTTTACCTGGTCGGCACCCGCGACGCCCAGGCACTGATCGCCCCGCTGATGGCCGCGGTCACCGAGGACATCCTGTACCAGGCACGCCGGCTGGCCCTGCACGCTCCCGGCGGCCGGATCGAACCAGCGCTGTATTTCGTCGGCGACGAGATCGCCAACATCGCTCCGATCCCCAGCTTGCCGAGCTTGATGACCGAAGGCGGCGGCTCCGGCATCGTCGTTGACATCCTCACCCAGAATCGTCACCAGCTGCGCGAGCGCTGGGGTGACAAGGGCGGGCAGGCCATCGCTGACAGCGCCAACGCGTGGCTGCTGATGGGTGGCTCCACCGACGCTGGTGCACTCAAGGACGCGCAAGCCGTGGCCGGGCAGGTCATCGACGTCAGCTCCGGCGCCTCCTGGGGCAGCGGACGCGCCAGCGTCAACGAGTCCGCGCGCCGGGAGAATCTGCTCGACCCAGCGGACCTGCGAACGCTGCCCGAAGGGCGGGCCTTCGCCCTGGTCCGCAACCTGCCGCCGATGGAACTGACGATCCCGGCTTGGTGGGAACGCCCGGATGCCGACGAGCTCAAGCAAGGCCGTGACGCGTTTCGCCGGATGCTCGCGGAGGGCAGCCGATGAGCACCTTCGACTTCGACCTGCCGCCCGACGCCTCACCGGACATGGTCGCGATCGCCGAGCTCGGCGCCGGCCTGCAACAACTCACCGACGCAGTCGACGTACTGCACCAGCAGCACCTGGAACTACGCGCCGCCGTCACCACTCGTGCCGCAGCCGGAGGCGGGCCCCGGAAAGCACCAGCGGGGATGCCGTGGCCGGTGCGCTGGCGCGACCTGGACCGCGACAACGCCGCGCAGGCGTGGGCATGGCTGATCGACTGGGTCGGCTGGCTCGTCGACCGATACGAGATCGCCGAAGAAATCCCGGCCTGCTGGCACCGGCACGGCCCACTGGTCGAAGAACTGACCGCGCTGGCGGCCGGCTGGCACACCGCCTACGACGACCAGGCACGCGGTGACGAACCGCTGATCTGGCACGAACGGCTCGCCCGCGCCCGCGATCGGCTGCGCGGATGGGATGACTTCACCCGCTGCCGCAACGGCCAACACACCGGTCACACCCTCGACCTGCGCTGGCCCGACGCCTGGACGGACGCCGCCACCGAATCGGCCAACGCCGACCTGGTCACCCGGCCGACAACTGCATCCGCCACACCCGCGGGCGAGGAGGCGCCATGAGCACCCAACCCGCACCGGTCACCTCGGACGCCGACTGGGACCGCCTGATCGGCAACGTGCGGCTGGTCCTCGCCGACGTCGTCAACCTCTACGACCGGATCACCGGCGAAGAAGAGCCCGAGCCAGAGCCCGACCTGGAGGAAGAACTCGTGCCCGACCCTGACTACGACCTTGACCTCGACCCTGCTGATGACCCGGACGAGCAAAACCTGCACGAGGAGCAACGCCGGCAACGCCTCGAGCAGGAGGTCGACGGCGAACCCGACGGCGACTACGACCCCGAGCCGACCGACCCCGGCGACCCGGAGATGGACGCCTGATGACCACGACCACGAGCGCCGACCAGACGATGCCCGCCAGCCGCATCAGCGACGACGACAGCTACTACGTCGCGCTCCGGGCCGTCAGCACCCGGGCGGAGACCGCCAAAGCCGCAATGCTCGACGCGCACCTGGCCACCACAGCGCAGCAGCGCACCGCGGCGCTCACCACCTTGCACACCCAGCTGCGCACCATGGCCGGCATCATCAACGCCGAGCTGAGCGGCCTATGCCCGCTGGCGGAGCAGCGATGAAGCGTATCTGCGCGCAGGCGATCACGCTGGCCCTGACCCTGGCCCTGGTCTCCGTTGCCAGCTGCGGGCGTACCTCAACTCCGCAGCCGACTCCGCCGGCGACAGCAGGCACAGCCCTGACGATCGACGATCAAGCTGAACAGGAACACGGCGACGACCCCGGCGCCGCGCCCAGCGCTACCCCCGCCCCGGCCGCGGTCGACGCCGCCACCGGCTACGTGCAGGCGTGGGCACACCCGAGCCTCGACCGGGCCGCCTGGTACGCCCAGCTGCAGCCGCTGGTCACTCCGGAATACGCGGAGCTGCTCGCCGACACCGACCCGGCCAACGTTCCCGCCACCACGGTCACCGGCGCACCGCGCGTGGTGAGGTCAACCACCGACATGGTCGTCGCCGATGTTCTCACCGACGCTGGCGGGATCCGCGTGACGGTCGTCAACCGCGACGGCCGGTGGCTGATAGCCACCGTCGTCCCCGCGCCGGAGTCACCATGAAGGCGCCCGGCTGGGCCGCCGCCATCGCCAGCGTGCCGCTGATGCTGTGCACGGCCGGCTTACTCGTGGCTGCCAGCGACGACACCGTAGACGTCGGCTGCGCGACGACGGCCGCCTCCGGACAGGTGAACATCCGCAACCACGTCGGCGCGGTCGGAAACTGGAGCTCCACGGCGGTCGACAACGCCACCATCATCGTGACCGTCGGCCAGCAGAAACGGGTCCCGGCGCGCGGCTGGGTCATCGCGGTCGCCACAGCGATGACCGAATCCCGGCTCGTCAACAGCAGTAAAGTCACCGACCACGACTCAGTCGGGCTATTCCAGCAGCGGCCCAGCCAAGGTTGGGGAACGCCAGCTCAGCTCATCGACCCGGTATACACCGCCGGCAAATTCTATGACGCTCTCGTCAAGGTTAAGAACTGGGACAACCTGCCACTGACCGTCGCCGCGCAACGGGTGCAGCGGAGCGCTTTCCCGGATCGCTACGCAGCTTTCGAGAGCGACGCCACCTTGCTAGTCCAACGGAGCGCTGCCGGTAGCAAGATGGCGCTGCCATCGAGCATCGTTCAGTGCGCGGATCCCTGCCCGTCGACGACGGCCAACGACACAGGAACTGGCGGGCGGTCCGCAAGCGCTGCCACGGACTGCTCGAACCTGGCGCTCGGCGCTGCGGATCCTGTTCGCCGTAACGCTGACGGATCCTGGCCGACCGAAAGGTGCTCGATCCGACCAGATCCGACCACCGGTGACGGCTGCGTCACTCCCCGCCTGCACCATCTTGTCCAGCAGGCCACGGCAGCGGGCTTCCCGAGGCCCGGCTGCTACCGGCCGAGCGACCACGGCGAGCACCCCAAGGGCCGCGCCTGCGATTTCATGATGACGCCCGGAGAGAAAGCAACCGATGCGCAGAAGGCTCGCGGCGACCGGATGGCCGCGTGGGCGGTCTCCAACGCCAACCGCCTCGGCATCATGTACGTCATCTGGTTCCGCCGCATCTGGACCAACGACGGCCGCGGATGGCACGCCTACGACAACAAGTACGGCGGCAACACTTCCAACGGCTGGCACACCAACCACGTCCACATCAGCGTCTACTGATTTTGACAAGAGTTTCATCAGATGATGGATTCGCGCCGTTGACCAACGGGCGGCGAAGCCTTCACCAGCGGGAACTCTGTCAGTGAGAGGATCCTACAGTGATGGTCCTGGTCGATGGTTCACCAGGGTGTCGGCCATATCACTTGAACACCCTCTCTGCCCGGAACTCCGCGCCCTTCAATGACGAGGAATAGGTAACAAGGCCATGACAAGAAACTGCCTATGCCGACGCTCGCAATCAGGTGGCAACGAATCGCTACTCGACAAGTCCACGGCTATGAATTTCGGCCCGGATACTTGCGGCCCCGGGGATCATCCCCGCAGTTGGAATCGAAAAACGCAGCTGACCGTCCTTACGCTTGAGCAACGGCTGGCGCCCCCCGCGGCTAAGCCAAGCCACCTGCGATTCGTCAGCCGCATTAACGACGATCTCGAGCACCGTGATAGGCCACAACCAGCGCACACGGGCTCTCGCTACGGTCGCATACGCCACCCGGACCCCGTCGTGGCGTGCGGCAGCCAGCTCGATCCCCTCGTCGTCGAACCTCAACCACGGCGGCCGGCCACGCGAAAACAGTACGGAGAAAATTGCGAAAGCGCACGTATACACGCCCGCGAAAGAGGCTGGTGGGAGGCTCCATGTCCCATCGATCGCGATGGACAGCACGGAAAAGAGGATCCAAGCCGTGATGGCCCCAAAGCCGCCCATAGCGGCCATCGCGAACGCGAAGCGCCACAGCGACCATTGATACACGAAAGTGCCCGGCGTGGGGGAATAACCATCAGCCATAAAGCGATCATGGCACTTTCACCGGTGAGCGATGCACTCGACCGTCACTAATCAAGTCACACATCACCCCGATCGCGCAGACCTCACCGCACGACCGAGTCAGTCGTGATCTCCATCGACGCCGAGGCGGTCTGCCGCGGCAACCCGAGCCGTCCGGCACTGCGAGGCGGACAGCGTGCTGGTGGCTACGAAGTGTGAGGCTATACGGATTGCCAGTCACTGAGCCTGACCCATTCACACCGTTGGAATACCTGTACTGCCCCGGCACAGCCTTCATGATCATCGTGCGTTGGTGTAGCTGTTCGAAGGACGTCCGGGATGCGGCGGCGAACACTTCTGAGCCGCGAGTCAACGATTCTTGTCGGCTCCCGAGCGCGTCCAAACGCTCGACCGATCGGCCTGTGTCCGTTGGCCATGCGATGTGCCGACCGCAGTGGGAGAGCCATGAGCCGCCGTTCCGGTCGCCTCGGCTGGCAAGCAACGGGCCGAACACGCTCGTCCAGATCGGAGTCTGCATGACCCCTGAGTACGACACCAGAGATGCTTTGGAGACGCGGGAGGCCGCCGCATTGCACCGCATGGCCGTCCTGTGTCGCGCAGGCAACCTCATGAAGCGCCACCTTGAACGAGCCGTCCTGCGAAAGGAACGCCTGACCTGGAGCAGCTACGACGTCCTGCAACTTGCGGTGAGCCGGCGACCAATCGACACACGAACCATCGCGGAGATCGCCTGTATCTCCAAAGCGACCGTGTCGATCTCCGCCAACGATCTGGAAAATCGCGGCCTGATCCGCCGTGGGTGCTATGCCGAAGACCGCCGCAGGATCCAGGTGTACCCGACTGCCGAAGGGCTGCGCCTCATCGAGGACCTCCGTCCCCGGCTCGCAACCGCAGCAGAGCACCTGTTCCGACATCCGCGGACCGGGGCCAGCAACGACGCCGTCGCCTTAATCCTGTACGTCGTAGGTGCCATGAAAGACCCCGCGTAGCGAAGTCCCCGGGCCGTGCTGCCGCGCCCATTCGACGGCCACTGGGCACGGCCGCAACTCCTCCGCCGTTCCGCAGCGCTGAGGTTACGACGGGGCCTCATGCACGCGACTCCCGTCACCGACTCGGGGAAGCCAGCAGGCGCCGTGATGCTGATGATGAGCGCCACCGCACGTCATGTGATGGCGCAACTGGCGGCTGACTGACCGTAGGTCCGCACGGCCGTGTGCTGACCCGCCTCATGCGGACCCAGGGCAACCCATTTGTCCATACCGGTCTGTCCGCGACGCTACGATGATCGCGAATGCGTTGGAAAGAGTGCCTACAGGGGAACCGATGCGCGCATTACGTCGCATGGTCGCAGCAGTGTCGATCGTCGCAGTCGCCGGCTGCGGCAGCACTGGCCGGGATCGCGCTGGCACCGTTGAGCGCCCGGACCCAGTCAGCCCTGTGCATCAGAACCAAGGCGGGACTTTGTCCGCCGAGCAGGCCAGAGCCGCGCTTCTGACGGTCATGGACTTGCCGACCGGCTGGAGCGCCAAGCCGGACACCGGTGCGGCGAAGAAGGACTCGTCCGACGACTATCAAGAGTGTCCGAAGTTAGCTGCGGTGTTCAAGAAGGCCGACTCGGCGGATGACATCTCCGCAGGTTTTACTTCGCCCAGCGATTCGGATCTCAGTGAGGCGATCCTGCCGATGACGCTGTCGGCAGCCGAAAGCTTGGTGGCTGAATTCTCGGACGTCGTCACGACGTGTAAGCGACTCAGCAGCAATACCGACGACGGCATGCCGTTCGACATGTACATGACGGCGCTGTCGTTTCCGAAGCTCGCCGACGAGACGTTTGCTTTCCGCACGACAGCGACGCTGATGGGCGCGACCGTCAACGCTGACATGGTGCTGGTGCGCCGCAGCGGCGTCCTGTGCTTCATCGTTCACACGGCGCGGGGGCGGATTGACACGGCAGCGACCGAAGACGTGGCGCAGCGCGCTTTTGCGAAGATCGAAAAAGGACTCTGACGGCTTGCGTACGCTGCGTCTGGCACCTTCGACCTCCGACGATCTGGCCTGTTGGCCTTCGGTGAGGCCACGACAGCTCACGAAGTTGATCTACCCAGCGGCATCGGAAGGTAACGACCTAACAGCCGTACGCCCGTGACACGAATCGAGTATTCGGTGCCCCGAAACTAAATCAGGAGTCTGGTCCCGGACGGGTGGAGGTGTCAGTCGATGGTCAGTTCGGAGGGCAGGGGCGCGGCGATCTCCGGTTCCGATTGGTCGAGCTGGGGTTGCTGGCCGAGTGCCCGCACGGCTGACATCGGCTGCTGCGCTGACTGCTGGATTCGTGCGGTCAGGCCCTGGACGGTGCGGTTCAGTTCCGTTGCCTGGCGCGCAATCTGCTGTCGGGCGAGCGCTTGGCTGGCCGCCTCAACCTGCTGAAGGAGATTGTCGAAGAAATAGCCCGGCCCTCGGCTGAGGTTAGTCGTGCCGCCGTTCAAGGTATAGAATCGCTGTGACGACAAAGATGCTTGAGCGTTTGGGCTCAGGTGTCCGGGGCCGCGTTCGCCGTTGGGTAGAGCGGCCCTGTCGTGTTCCAGGGACAGTTTATGGCCTGTCTGGGCGTCGATCACGGTGGAGATGTCGGTGATGCGGCTGATCCATTGCTGCTCGTCGTAGCCGAGCCCACGCTGGAATGCCCATGCGGCGACGTCAGCCATCCACAGCCCGGGCTGCCTGCGGTCGTCGGCGTGCATCAGCCGCATCCGCGAGCTGATCTGCTGGGTGCGCACGAGCCTGCTGTACGTGGTCATGTCCGGCGTGTCGGATCCCGCGACCTTCTCTCCCAGCAGCTGTGTCTGGACTTGCTCGCGTTGACTAGCACGGGTGTCGAGGACGACGTCACTGACTTTCTGCCCGTCGAGCTGTTTCAGCAGCTGAGTGAGCGCGGCCTGGCGGGCAGCTTCCTGCGTACCGGTGATCGGCGCCTGCGCGACGATGAACGTCCAGCCGGCATGGGCACGAACCGTGTCGAGCATGTCCTCGATCGGAGTGATATGACCTCGGTGGTAGAGCGCGGAGGCATGGAACGGCTGGTGCTGGCCGGCAGCGAAGCGAGCGGCATTCATGACGGTGACCAAATCATCACTGTCGACAACGACGCCAGTGAACACGTAAACCCCGGGATGTCCGCGCCCGGTGAGGAATGCCTCATCGGCAAAGGCAACGGGATAGTTACTCATCTAAATCCTCCCCACCGTGCAGGCGTGTACGGCTGGCCCGGTGACGTCGGATCCGGATGGCGACGAGGCAGCTCGCTGCGGTAGGGCGACGGGTCAGTCACGGTCGAACTCCATCTCGTGATCTGGCTGCTGCGCTCCGTTCTCGGCGAACTCGGTGGTGCGCTCGTACGCGGCGCGCGCGTCGTCGTCGAGGTGAGCGGGGATCGGTGTGCTGTGCCGGTTCGGCCGGGTGTTGTCGACGGCGCGGACGCGAGCGGTTGTGGCGCGAACGTGCTGAGCCAGCTCTTTCGTGCCGTCGGCGAGACGTTGCGCGCGACGGGCGGCCTCTGCGGCGGCGGCGAGTCCGGCGTACCGGGTGGGCAGCTGCTGTTGATACCAGCGGTTCCAGTCGTGGTGGGCTTCCTCGAGGCCGGTGACCTCGTCGCGGGCGGAGGTCACCCGGGCTCGGGCGTCAACTAGCTGCCGCTGGAGCTCTTCCACGGTGATAGAGGCCCGCAGAGCGGCTACGCGGGCGGCGTGGCGGTCGGCCGCCGCGCGGGCACGGCCGGGGGCGGCCTGCCACCACCGAGGCGTGCCGGTCTGTGTGATCGCGGCGGATCGGGCGGCCTCATGCTGGGCGCCGGCGAGGGTCAGGCGGGTGTCGCGCAGGTGCTGTTCGGCGGCGACGAGCCGGGTGTGCGCGCTGCGTAGGTCGCCGGCGACGTAGGGCGGTGCGGCGTTGTCCGCAGCGCGTTGTGCGTTGATCAGCTCGCGCAGCCGGTTGTCGGTCGCGGCACTGATCTGGCCGGCGAGGGTGGCGACACCGAGCACTATCTGGGCCCGGTGCCAGGCGGCCCAGCGTGCTGGGTCGCGGGTGGAAGGCTGCGGGCCGATGGGTTCGTCGCCGCTGATGGCGTATCGGTCGCGGTAGGCGGCGACGACAGCGGCACCGGCGAGCCACTGCCGGCGCCCGGCCGTGTCTGCGGGCAGTGCGCCGAGCGCAGTGCTCCAGGCGGGCTGATGCTGGGCGGCCTGGACGGCGAGTGCTTCGACGCGTCGGTCGCAGATCGCGGCGACATCGCGTAGCGCGTTGCCGATGTCGCGGTCGGCCTGGGGGAAGCGGTCGGTGTAAGTGCCCGCTTGCGGGCCGCTGACGGCGACGGCAGGGTCGGGTTCGATGTCGCGGTAGACCTGATCGATGCGCCAGGCGAGGACCGCGGCGGTGTCGCGGGCGCTGTGCAGCTCCCGTGCGGAGGCGACCGCGGCGAGGACAGCTTCGGGGTCGTAGCCGGCTGCGGCGAGGTTCTGCAGCCGTGCGGCGAGCGCGGGAAGGGCCGGATCGGCGGCGAAGTCCGCAGCGACTGCCGGGCCGGCGACCTTCCGGATGACCTGGGTATAGCGGGGTGCCATAGCTCGGCCGCGCAGGTCGTCGTAGACCGGCCCCCACTGCCGGAGGGCGTCGACGTCGGCCCACAGACTCTGTTCGACCTCGGTGGCGGATCGGTCGGTGGTGTCGGTCCGCAGGATCTCAGCGAGGGTGGTGACGCCTGCAGACGGGTCTCGGGCCGGGTGGCCTTCGGGTGGTTCGTCGCTGGTGATGACGGCGATCTGGTTGAGCAGCCGGCCGCGGGTGGCCATCACGTACAGACGGGCGCGGCTGGTGGCGGCGTTGACGAGAGCGCGGCCGACATCAACGGTGCGGCCTTGCGCGGAGTCGACGGTGGCGGCATAGGCCAACTGGACGTGCTCGGCCACGTAGTCACCGGGCAGGACGATGCGCCGGCCAGTGACGGTGTGCTCAACGTTCAGGGACCCGGTGGCGCCGATCGAAACGACCCGCCACTGGTCGCGGTTGGCGACGAACCGGTCAGCCATGACGAGGTCGCGGTTGTTGCGGCGGGTCACGACCAGGTCGCCGGCACCGGCATGGGTGCCGTTGGCCAGCTCGACGCTGGCGCCGGGTTCTACAAGCCCGGCGTTGATCAGTATCTGGCGGGCTCGGGCGGACAGGTCGGCGGCTTCGGCCTCGGTTTCGACCATGATGAGGCTGCTGCGGCCCTGGACGATGTCGGCGGCCCAGGCGTCCAGGACATGCTGGGTGAGGTCCTGGCGGTGGCCGCCGAGGATTCGGCCACGCCGGTCGTACTCGGCGAGGACGGTCGTGTCGCCGATCCGCAGCCGTAGCGAGGCGGGCCCTTCCCACGCATCGGTGAACCGGCGAACCTCGCGCAGGTCGGTTGTCGCGCCGAGTGAGGCCAGGTAGCGGAACGCACCGCCGGGCCCGACAGCGGAGATCTGTTCCGGGTCGCCGACGAGAATGAGCTTCCCGCCGACCGGTTCGAGCAGCTGAGCAAGGCGGACCAGGTCGATAGTGCAGGCCTGGGACGCTTCGTCGATGATCACCCACTGGCCCGGCTGGAACGCCCAATCCGCGCGCGTGGTGCCCTCCGGCGGGAAGTCCTGGGCGTGCAGCCACATTGCCACGTTCTCGGTCCGGATGCCCGGCGAGCCGCCTTCGCGGGTGGCGGCGGCGAGCACGTTCGCGGCGTTCTGCCCCACGGTGAGCCCCAGGATCGGAACGCCGGCGCGTTGGGCGGCGATGCCGACGGCCCGCTGCAGGTAGGTTTTGCCGGTGCCGGCCGGCCCGACGATTCCGGTGATGCGCCGGTCGTCGCCGACCGCGAAAAGCAGTGCGGCCCGTTTCTCGTCGCTGAGATCAAGCTCGGTGGCGACCTGGTCGAGGAGCGCCTTGGGGGCGGTGGCAGCGCCACGCCTGGTGCTGTAGGCGATGAGTTCCTTCTCCGCGGCGAGCACGGGTTCGGTCGAAAGTTTGAGGTCGCGGTGGCGGCTGTAGATGCTCTGCCGGTCGCTGCCGCGCAGCAAGGTGTCGCCCCACTCCAGCAGCGCGGATGGAGTCAAGACGCGCAGGCCGCTGCTATGGGTGCGGACGGCTTCGGCGGCGAGACGCTGGACCCGCCGCCAGTCCTGGTCCCGGCCATCGGCCGGGTCGACGTGCAGGATCCGGCCGATGGCCAGTTCGAGATGGTCGATGCCGAAGACCGCTTTGCTGGCGGACAGCTCGGCGACAGCGTGTTCGACCGCGAGCCGCGGGACGCGCCGGACTGCCGCGGTGACGGCGGCTGTGCGCTGCTGGTCGTCGGTGATGCCGAGATCCAGGGTGGCACGGTGGAGGTCATCGACGGTGATCGATCGGCCGGGCCGGCGTGCCGTCGCATGCCGGATCAGCTGCCGGGCGCGCTGGTCGACATGGTCCGGGACCTGCCCGGCCGCGATCCTGCGCACCTCGCTGGCGGTGTTGAGGCCGGCGCGGCGGTCCTCGTACTGCCACCGTGTGACGGCCTGATTGGTGGATTCACCGCCGTCCTTGTCGGGCCGCGAGCGCAGGGTCGCGATCTGGGCGCGGTGGCGCCACCGGCCGATCTGCATGCGCTCGCGGCCGGCGGCCGGGTCGGTCAGCTGGCTTTGCATGTCGGTTTCGATGGCGGCACGCCGCTTCGAGTACTGCGCGATGGCGCGGGTGCTGAACCCGACGATCTCACGGATCGGTGACCCTTCGCGGGCGGCGAACCGGACACCGAGGCTGCGTCCGAGTTCGACTTCGACGGCGCGTTCGTACGCGACCCGGGCGCCGATGGTGGCCTGGTAGAAAGCCTTGCTGTCGAGGGAGAGCCAGTCTTCGCGGCCGTTGCGGGTGACGCGAACTTTGCTGGAGACGACGATGTGCGAGTGCAGCTGCGGGTCCTTCTCCCGTGACATCCGATGATCGAAGACGGCGGCGGCCAAGCCGTCGGTGTCGACCTGCACGATCCCGTCAGTGCCCAGCCGGGTGAACGCACCGTGCCGGCGCAGGTGCTCCAGGGTGGCGCGCACGCCCGCGTGGTGGGCGGCCATCACCTGCGCCTTGATGCGGTCGTCGCCGAAGGCCCAAAACAGGCTGACGCTTTTCACGGGAGAAACGGTGACGTCGAATCCGGCTACCGGCTGCCGTTCCGGGGCAGTCCAAATGCGTAGCCACACCTGCGCTATCTGCTCGTAGGTGGCGTCCTTGGGCAGCTCATCCCACGCCTTTTCGACGGCAGCCTGCCGCGCGCTGTCATCTAGCGTCTTATAGCGTCGCCATAGGCGACCGAGCTGCTTCCCGCTGACCGGGTGCTTTCCCTCACCGATGAGTTTCTGCAACTGCTCGGTGGATACCTCCCCGCCAATGCCGAAAAGAACGCCGGTCTGGCCGGCCCACCAGCCCGGTGCTTCGCCGCGGGCCTTCGGGTCGGTGTGGTAGGCGACCGCGAAGGAACCCTCAGCTGGACGGAAGTCGTGCTTGCCGGCAGCCACCTGCCGGGTCAGGTAGGCGATCCCGGCCCCCGGCGCGATGCGAGCAACCGTGAGCATGCGGGCAAGAGTATGGCGCGCCGCACCCCCATCTCGACATTTGAATGCCAGGGGGTGTGCTTGCTTCTAGAAGAAGTGAGAGAGGGGCCGCGTAAGCGCCCTGGTCATGCATGGTGTGACGAATAGTAAACGAGTCAGGAACGATTTCCGGCTATTCATAAACGACCAGTAGAGCTAGTCCTGTGGGTGCGGGAAAGGTAGCGTGGGTGGATGGCTAGCAAGGCAACTAATGAGCAGGTGGAAAGGCTTGCGCGGCGGCACGCGGCGGAGAAATCCGCGCTGGTCGGCGCGCTCGGCGCGGCAGAGGCGGTGAAGCAGGCCCAAGCTGTCGTCGCGTCGGCTGAGGCGGAGCTCGATCTCGCGTTGGCGACGCTGGCGGCGCTGATGCCGAGTGACAGTGCGGCGGAACTGGCGGAGGTCGGGGCGGCGCGCGTTGTGCAGGCCGTACGGCGGGCTCCGGTGGAGGCGGTGACCGGGCGGGTGGCGGAGTTGACCGGCAGCGTTCCTGCGAAGCCGCGCCGAGGTCGGCCTCCGGGCTCGGGCATGTCGCACCCGGCGAATCGGGGCGGCGGTGCTCCGGAACGGGGTGATTCGGGGGTGAGCGTCGGATCGTCAGCAGCGGGAGTTCCTGCGGCTGCGGGGGCGTTCAGCGGAGAAAGGCCAGGGTGAAGACCAACAGGGCGGCGGCCAGAATTGCCAGGGCGGTGGCGGGCGTGGCGTTGTTGAGGGTTGTGGCGTGGGCTTGGTGTTGATCGGAGGCGGTACGCGCGTTAGCGTTGGCGCTGGCCTCCGCTGGGCGCATTTGCGCCGTGGTGGTGTGTCGGTGTTGGGTCGGCGGACTTGCCCGTACACCTTCTTGAAGGTGTCCCCGTGAGGGGCCGTCGGCCCTCTCAATTTTCCTGGGCCCTGCGCGGGGTTCTGGCCTGTGGTGTGTGGCCGCGAGCGGTGGGAGCGGCAGCCCGTACCGGCGTGCTCGATGCGCGCCGGTACGGTCGCGATGCCGGGCGCACGACTGCCCGGGGCGCGTGCGGTGCGCCCCGGCCAGTCCGTTGTGGTGCTTAGAACGGGATCGGGACCTCATCCCAGTTGATCGCCTCGCGCTCGGGCTCGATCCCGTTCATAAGCTGTACGGCGAGCGGCATCTCGTGCATACCCTCCCGGGCGGCGTCGGCGTTGAGGGTGGCCGCGAGGTCGGCGGGAATGCGTGCGTACTGGGCGGCGAACTTGATGACCTGCTCCGGGTCGGTGATCTCCATCAGGTCGCCCCCGCGTTCGAAGTCGGGAGCGTCGCACTCGCTGTCGTTGGTGGTGAGGTAAACCTGAGCGAAGAACGTGCCGAGCGGGGCTTCCCACCCGACGAAGACGCAGGAGACGTTGTCGGCGGACGGTTCGAGTTCGTGACGGCTCACGTGACGGCCTTTCCCTGTGGTGTTGTGTTGTCGGTGTCGTCAGGGCTTGCCCTCCCTGACAGGAAAATCATACCGCAAAAATCCATATGTATCTATATCATCCCCTGGTTTTTACGGAACTATTTTTCGCCTTTTGTTTCAAAAAGATGGGCGCGGCGGGCTGTTATGCCTGGTCACGGCCGTGCGATAAAGGTTCTGCCGCTTTTTCGGCCGTGGGGGGCGAGCTTGCTCGCCAGGTTGCGGACGGCTGGAGCCAAATGCGGTGCGGGGGTTTCGAATAAAAGATTATGCGGGGTTTGCATAATGTTTTATGAGCCCGCGGCGGATTTGGTGGAAGCCGGGAGCGACCTACACTCGTAGCGTCAGCCACGGCCGGGAAAGCGGCTTTTTGCAGCGCGGCCGCAGGCCGCTCCGCTTTACCGGCCCGCTAGGGCCGGCCGGGCTGAGTTCGCCGAAGCATCGGGCCTGGTGCTGGCGGTGCTTCGGTGCGGAGGACCGGATGGTCCTCCGCACCGGGAGGATCAGCGCCGGCTGTAGTTCAGGACCGTGCGGTACTCGCGGAAGTCCTCGGGGCTGCGCGGGTTGTAGAAGTCCTTCTCCCCGGCGAGGGCCGGCCGGGGGCCGCGGCGGCGGTGGTTGAGACCGGAGTGCTGGCGGGTGCGGCGGTCGGTGAAGTCGAGGTCGTGGAACATCGTGGCGCCTCCCTGGCGGTGAAACCGGTGCGGCTACCGCCGGTTGGTGCCGTGGTAGCCGCGCTGACAGGACCGTGAAGGACCGGGTCGGCCTGCCGGCGGGCAAGCCATCAGGAGAAAAGATCTTGGACGCGCAGTTCTGCTGCCGTTCCTTGATCACCGGCGCTGCGCGTCCAAGATGTTTTGCCGGCTTGCCCGCCGCCGGACGGCCCGGTCACCACGTGAGGACTGGCCAGCGCGGTACCCGGCATCGACGGCCAGCCGCATCCGTCACCGCCGGGGGCTCCGCTGTTCCCAGCCTCGACGCCGACCGCCAGCGCCAGCGCTCTGGGCGAACCGCAGCCCGGAAGCCAGGCGGGATCCGGGAGAAGGGCGGCGGAGACACGCCTACAGGCTTGGCTGGCGTCAGGATGCCCACCGGTCTTGGCCGATGGCGTCACGGATCCGCCGGGGTAGTGGGTCCAGCCAGAGCGAGCGGCGGCGATTCAAGCGGCGGTGTCCGTGATGCGACGGCGCTACCTCAGCACGGCTCCACGACATCAGCTTGTAGTCGTCGACGGCGGCATCGCAAACGTCTCGCACCCAGCGGATTCGGTGCACCTTGTCTCGGATGATGTCCAGCAGCGGTGATCCATGCCCAAGCCGAACAGTCCAGATCTCCGCCCGTCGCTGATCGGCGAGGTTGCCGAAGCCGTCGCCGGTGTAGACGACGACTGTTACGCCGTCGGTTTCGGGGCGAACCCAGACCACGGTGAAGCCGCAGTCGATGATGCGGATGAACTTCGACGAGCCGGGGCTCCAGCGGTGACTCACGAGTCTCCCTTCGATCGCCGGAATGGCGAGGTAGATAGGCGCATGCGATCTCCTGCCTTCGCGGCCAGGACGATAGGTGAGCGGGGCACCAGCGGCGGTGATCCGGCGTAGGAGCGGCCTAGCCACGGAGCTCAATTGCGTATGCGCGGGATGCCAGCTGCAGAGCGGCTGTTCTGTGTTCGTGCGAGGGCAGGGACGACTAGAGGTTGCCCGGCCTGTAGACATCTGGTGGCGAGCCGGTCTATGTCCCGTCCATGCTCGGTTTCTGGTCGAGGCGGGTGCTGATGACCGTAGCCAGCAGCTCGGCCGACAACGCCCGGTTTGTGGATGCCCTGCCGGTGGCGAGCCGATGGTGCAGGCTCGTGACGGCTCGGCTGCTGCGGGCGGCCCGGTCTCGTACGGCCTGAAGGGCGTTACCGCACCTCGCCCGCTCCGTCCCGCTGTACGACATTGCCGTACTGGTCCTTCGGCACGGTCGGATCAATGAGGTCGGCGGCCCAGGCCACACCTTCGCGCCGGTATCGCGACGGCACCGAGACCTCGTTGCATCGGGCCCGGAGAAGGTCCGCGAAGTCCTTGCCCGCCTCCCGATAGACCCGCCGGGTCTCGGCTCGCGCATCCTTGGCTGTCTGCTCGGCGGTCTCCCGCTGCAGGCGGTCCAGCGCGCTGGTGTCGTAGAGGTGGCGGGCATATCTCTCGGTGGTAAGGCCTTCGCCACGTAGCAGGCGTTCCTGGGAGTTCTCGTCGGTGGGCCGGAATCCCAGCGTCCGGCGCAGCGCCTCGGCATAGAAGTCGGTGCCGTACCGCTTCTCCGGCTCGTGGTGGATGAGGTTCGCCATCTCAGCTTGGAATCGTTCGGCGATGCGATCCCAGTTCACGGAGTCGTTCGACATGGCGGTCGTGTCCTTAATGGTTCAGCGGATGGTCGGGCAGAGCCGGTAGGCGCCGCCGGTGTGCACGGTCGGCAGATCGGGCCCAGAGCGGCCTGATATCCGGCGTCACGCGGGAGTAGTCGAGGTGGTGCAGTAGGCCGACGCGACGCAGAACGGCACCTGGTTCGGCAGAGACGAGGCATCACCGAGGGCAGGCCGACTTCCGGTCAGCGGAAGCTACCGGTGCGCATCCGGAATGCTCCGGCCTAGGTGACGGGTCCTGTGATTACGTCGGCGAGAATGAGGGCCGTTTCTAAGTGAGTGTTTGAGAGGGCTGTTAGCCGGGCGTGCTGGACACTCGGCGGCGCTGGCGGGTGGCGGGTCGGGCGCGATCGAGGCGGCGGATCATGGTGTTGATCGCAGCCCAGCGGATTAGCGCTTCGGAGACTGCGGGATCATGCTCGTAGTCGCGGGCCAGGCGCCGGTGGGCAGTCAGCCAGGCGAGGCTGCGCTCGACAACCCACCGTTTCGGATGCACGACGAACCCACGCTGTTCCGCGGGCTTGCGGACGATCTCGACACTGATCTTGAGCGTGTCGGCAGCCCAGTCAACCAGCCGTCCGGCGAAGCCCTGGTCAGCGAACACGTGTCGGATCGGGGTGAACAGGTAGGTGCTGAGCAGGGTGGTCTTGGCGCCGTCGCGGTCTTGCCAGGACGCCGACATCACGCAGACCACGACCAGTAGGCCTAGGTGTCGGTGACGATGAACCGTTTGCGGCCGTTGATCTTCTTCCCGGCGTCGTAGCCGCGGCTGTCCCTGCCGACGGTGTCGGCTGCCTTGACCGATTGGGAGTCCATGACGCCGGCCGATGGCTGCGCCTCGCGGTCCTCGGCCAGCCGCACTTGCTCGCGTAGTTCTCAAGGATCCGTTCGGTGACCTCGCATTTCTCCCACTGCTGGAACTGCCAGTACACGGTCTGCCAGGGCGGGAAGTCGATCGGGAGCTGACGCCATGAACAGCCGCTACGGACCCCATACAAGATCGCGTCAACGATCGCCCTGCGTGGATGCTTCGGGACCCGCCCTGGCGACTTGATCAACGGAAGCATCGGCTCGACCAAGTCCCACTGCCCATCGGTCAGGTCAGACGGATACCGCCGCTCACGCTCCACCGGACCAGCTTCAGACCGCCCTCGCCGCGTCCAGGGACACACCGTGCGACAGCACTCTCAAACACTCACTAAGTGAGTTTGAGAGCCAGTTGGAGCGGGTCGGCTTGATCAATGTCGGTGAGATCGAGCGCCACTTTCGTGCGGGTCGGCCGTCTGTCGAGATCGTGATCCGTTGAGTTCGGCGGAGGTCTCGAGGAGGTCAGCGCGCTGTCATCGTGCTGACCTTCGGCGGCGAATCACGGCGGGTGAGGCATGCCAAGGGTTACTCGGGGAAGCCTGCGGAGGGCGTCAGCCGCTCAATGAGCCCGCGGAAGTTGGGTGCGAGCAGCAGTTCATGGTCCATCTCGTTGTCGATCCAGACGACCGGTGGATCTCCTGCGGAGCCGCAGTCTCGGTAGTCGAGGGCAATCCAGTAATGCCCTTCTCCGCCGAGTAATACAACTGGCGAGGGGAGGTCCCATTCCTGCACCAGATATGGGGTGTCGAGCAGCGTCGTCGTCGTGGCCTGCCCGGCCGGTCCGATCCCGCAGAGTTGCTCGAAGGGAACGTGATCATCCGCGTAGAAGTTCGTTTCAACCGGACATGCGTCCCATGCCTCGGCGACGACACCACCGTTCTGAATCTTGAGTAGGCGGATGAGGTCGAGGGGCAAGGTGACCCCGAGCTGGGTTTCTGCGTCGGCGACCAGGTCATCCGTCAGGGGAGGCAGCCGAAGATACTCAATGTCCGGGTGCCAGAAGCCGGCCACGACCCGATCGAACGACGCCATGCCGATCATGGTGCCATGCGCGGCTACGGACGTTGATGGAGATCATGACCCGGTCGACGACCGAGGTGTGGCCAGCCGGTCCAGACGGGTGGCGCTGAAACTCACCGACACGGACCTGCGCCGAAAGTCGGCGGCGCTCGAAGTCACCTACACCTGGCGCTGACATTCACCGACAGAACCAGTCCTGAGCCGCTGTGCACTGATCGCCGCCCAGATGCAGTGGAACTGACGGTGGGATGCGAGATCGTTTAGGCAGCACGCTGCCCGGCCGATGCGAACCGGCCGGGCAGCGTGTCATGACTACGGCATCAGCGTGGCGGTGGCCTCCTCGGCGGACGCGACCGAGACGGCGAAGCCCGCCACGGTCGCGTTGCGCAGGACGTACGCCATGCCCGCCTGGTCAGCTGCTCGCCCGCGCAGCTGCTCATCCGTGACGGTGAAGGTGACCGTGTAAGTGCGAACCGGAAGCGGAACCTCGTCCAGCTCGTAAGCATCGACCAGCTCGCGGTACAGGCTCCGATACTCCTCCGCGTCGTAGCCGAGGTCGATGGCCTTACGGATGGCCGTCTTCAGGCGGGCTTTGGTGATGAACGGATCGGTGGAGTCAGCCGCGGTGAACCGCTCGTCGGCCACGTCAGCGGCAGCGTCGCCATTGCAGATCCGGCAGGACTGGCTGCATCGCCCGCTGCGCACGGGCTTGAACGACAGCCCTTCATTCAAGGCCTGCAAGGTGACGGACTCGGCGGTACCGCACCAGCTGTTGTCGTTGGCGTGCTGGCGTACGCGGGCGAGGACGTCGGAGAGGTAGACCGAGCCTTCCGGAGCGGCCGGCCGCCCCACGGCGGAGTCCTGATCGTCCGGAGTGGCGCTGGTGATCTGGTCGGTGACGTTCTCCGTCATGGTGCATGCCTCCATCAGGCTGTATCCGATGCGGCACCGCTTGCGAGATCGAGTGATCCCGGCGCTGGGGTGCCGCGCTGACGGGGCCGGTCAGAGCCCACCCATGGGCCTGGGGGTGCAAGCCCCCGTTCAGCGGAAGATCTTGGCGGGCGAGCGCAGCGAGACCTGGGGCCAAGATGTTCGGCTGGGGGCTTAGCGCCCTCGGCCCGGGTGGGCTGACCTCGGATCCCTCAGCGAGCGGCTCCAGACGCCGTAGTGATTGATCGCTGGAGTGTGGGCGGGCGTCCTGAGTGAGCACGCGGGATGGCGGCGTCCACTGGGCAAACGGAATCACGCCCGCGACGGGCACAACGACCGGCGCAACTGGCCGGAGCCAAGCGTCACGGGCGTCAGCGACGCCCGCCTCTGCGCTACTCCCTGACAGGCAGCACCGCACGATGGCGCCCGGCGCCCGGTCCTCGGCTACGTACGCGAAGGCGTCCGGACACTCTCCGACGTCGTATCCGGGCCCGCCCGGGCACGTTGTCGATACCGATGGCACGCCCATCGAGATGGAGGATCAGCTCGATGCGATTTGCCGCGAGAGGCCGCACCACCGGCGGCATGGCAGGGATCCTCCTGGCGCTGCCCGGTCCCGGCGGCCCCCGGTTGTGGGCGTCGGCTTCGAAGGCCGCGTTGACCGGCTCGTCGGTACCGTCGTTCGACGCGCTCGGTCGCCATCGCCGTTGGGACTGCGGCTTATCTGTCTCGAACCATTGCGTGTGAGCCGGCGTCAGGCAGGCTGGCTCGGAAGAGCTGCTCTGCGGCGTAGTTCGCGGAGCGGTAGTGGGTAGCTCACGCCCTGGCGACGTTCCTTGAGGATCGCGACGGTGCCCAGTTGGGCGCGGAGTTTCTCTTCCTCGGCTTCGGCAGCCAGGTACCGATCGGGTGCGACTTGTAGTAGGTGCCGCCACTGGCGCTGACCAGCCCGGACGCACACACCGTGGCAGTTGTTATGGCTGAAGCCTTGCTCGTAGAGCCGTGGCGGCCGTAGTCCTTCGGCGCACGCCCAATCAAGCATCTGCTGTTTATTCAGGTGCGGTTCGTCGCACATCGGGAACCGTACGATCCACGGCGCCCAGCCCTTTTCGATGGCCAGCACGCGGCGCTGTTCACTCCAGTCGATACCGACGTACAGGATCGTGTTGGCCGGGTCGGCGTTGGCGTCCAGCCAGGCCCGGCATGGCTTCTGCTTCAGATGAACCGAGCATGGAGCAATGCGAGAATTCCCCACGAACCGCTGGTCGGCGAAGACCTGCCATGGGCTGCGTCCGTCAGCGACCACGACCGGGTCGACACCCAGCAGTGCACTGGAGTCGGCGACGAATCTCCACAGGTCGGGATCTTCGGCTTTGGTGTCGGCGATGAGAAGGACAAGGTTGTCGGTGCCGTGTTCGGCTTTGACTCGCATGGCGGTCGCCCAGCTGCCGATCCCTCCGGAGTACTGCACGACGTGCTTGATCGGTCCCGTAGCGCGTGGTGGGTGTGCGGCGGTATCCGGCTCGGCTCTCTCGCTGGCAGAGGTGTGCCGAGTATCCCGGTGGTCTGCTGCGGAAGGACCGGCGACGCAGGGGCCGTTCACGGCTTCGCTCCGGTGCGCAGAGCGGCCGCACGGTTGAGCACGCCGCGGTCGGGGACGCTCCAGCCGTCACTGCAGTGAGTGCTCCGCGTGCCATCAGCATCGATACGTTCGGACCAGCCGTGGTCGCCGCGCTGTTGCCGGCCGAGGTCCACTGGACCGTACGTGGCGAGGTAGGCGGGGGTCTGGTCGGCGGCTTGTGCGCGTAGCCGGGTTACCCATTCGCATGCCGCGCTTGCGGCCCAGCCGGGGTGTTCGCGGGACTGGTAGGTCAGTGATGCGGCGGCCATGGTGACGACTTCGGGATCGATGCGCCCGGGGTAGGGCCGGTACTGGTAGGTGTCGACGTCGTTGTCGCGGAAGTCGCAGGGGCCGGGCCGGTCACCGTCGTGGTCGTTCGGGTATCGGTGGGCGACGCTGGTGAGGTTTTCCTTCCACAGCATCCGACCGGTGCTGTCGGCTTGTTCGGCGGTGATGAGCTTCCATTGCACGGCGGCGGTGAGGAGCAGGTCGATGTGATCGCGGTTGACGATCCAAGCGCTCATGAGGGGTCCGATCTGGTCAGCTGATGGGCGGGGCGCTGTAGCGGGACGCTGGTGGGACACCCGGTGTGCGGTGTCCCACCAGCGGGCGGCTCAGTGCAGGCCGAGGATGATCAGCAGCGGGGTCTTGTCCAGGACGGTGAGAGCGACGATGTGCGCGCCGATGAGTCCGGAGACGTGCGCGACCGGGTGGGCCGCGTGCTTGCGGACGGTGCGCAGAACCGTCCGGCGCCGGCTGGCGCTGACCGCCGTGGTGGTGGTCGCCGTGGTGTCGGCGGAGGCGGTCGCGGTGGCGTCGTTCTCGAGCATGGGATTCACCTTTCGTCGGTGGGTTCCGTGGTCGGGGTGCGCTATCGGATGGCCGTTACCGGCCGGCGTCGGCGATGGGATGGCCGGGCCAGCGGGCTGCGTCAGGGCTGAGCAGGTCGGAGGAGTCGAACTCGGGCTCCGGCCAGTGCCAGGAGCAGGTGTGCTGGTTGTGTTCGGTGCCGGCCGTTGCGTCGCAGTCACTGCACGGGCGGGGAATGGTCGGCGTCGGGCAGTCGGGGGTGTGTTCGAAGTACCAGCCGGTGCAGCAGGACCGGGGTAGAGAGATGTGGATGGGCGGCGACGTGTCGCGCACGCGGTGACTCCCTGGGCGGCGGGGGATTTTGCGTCTGGTCCCGGGCGGGTCCCGGGACCAGACGATGCGCGGCGGGATCAGCGGCGGCGGTGCACGGTTTCGAGGTCACCGATGACCTCGGGCCACGCTTCGGCGGCGATGCTCTCGCCGTACGGGCTGGTGACCACGTCGCCGCTGCGCTGGGCACGGCCGTTCGCGGAGGTGGCGTCGCGCAGGGTCACGCTCAGGTCGCGGGCGAACATCTTCAGGCTCAGGGTGCCGTTGTTGTCGTAGGGGATCAGGCGGCTGCCGTTGACGACGACGGTGGTGCGCGGGGCGAGGTTGAGGGCCTGGCGGGCGAGTTCGCCCCAGCAGACGATGTCGAACACCATCGGTTCGGATCGGCGGGTCTTGCCGTTCTCGACCCAGGTGCGGTAGTTGCTGATCTCGAACTGGGTGTACCGCTTACCACCGCCGGTGACGCCGGACTCGGGGCGGCGGGTGATGACGCCTTCGACGATGAACATGGCCTGCATGCGCGACTCCTTGGTCAGAAAAGATCGGGGGCGGGTGCGCGGGGCCGGCCGGGTGGGCCGGCCCTGCGGCGGGTCGGCTAGAAGGAGGGCTCCAGGACCTTGGAGGTCTCGGGCTCGTCGATCGCCCACGGCTCGGTGGTGGGCTGGATGACCTCGGCGGGCTTGAATCGCAGGCTCAGCGCGACGTTCGCGGCGGTCACCTCCAACAAGGCGCCGGGCTGGCCGTTGTCGTTGCGCAGGTACGCCCAGGGCCGCAGGTCGTCGCGGCAGGTGACCAGGACCGTGTTGCCCTTCTTGAGCTGGGAGCACCGCTCGGCGAGGCCCTCCCACGCGGTGACGGCGACCCACATGGTCGGCCCGTTCTCCCACTCGCCGTCCTTGTTGCGGCGGCGCGTGTTGTGCCCGACCTTGAGCTGGCAGTACGTGGTGCCGGATTCGGTGATCTTCAGCTCGGCGTCGGCGGCGAGGTTGCCCTCGAACTCGAAGGTGAAGAGCATGGCGTGGCTCCCATCAGGTGGTGCGGGTGCGGCCGTCTCGGCGGTCCGGATCGGGTGATCCGGGAGCGTCGGGGTGCCGCGCTGACGGGGCCGGTCAGAGTCCGCCCGGGGCTGGGGGTGCAAGCACCCGTTCAGCGAAAGATCTTGGCGGGCGAGCGCAGCGAGACCCGGGGGCCAAGATGTTTCGCTGGGGGCTTAGCGCCCTCGGCCCGGGTGGACTGACCTTCGGGCCTCTCAGCAGCGGACACCTCTGGCCGCCTACCGGTTCGCACGACATCCGGCATCCGGCGAAGCACACGGGTGCCAGCCGGAGTGGGCAGCGACATGACTACTGCCGGCGGGCAGGCCGAGTCATGCCCGTGAACTGCTGGAGCGTCGGCCGTGACTGAACCGCAGCGCAGGCGCACGGGGGCATTTGCGCGCCTGCGCGCTGTGCAGGTCGATGTAAGGGGGAGGGGCTTGCCAGCCCGGGTGCCGCGCTGCTGGGATTCGTGCTGACGAGGTGAATGATCGGCAGGGCCGAACGAGTGCCCGCCCGGATAGGCGCAGGACGTAGCTAGGCGCGGTCGCCGCAGTGCCAGCCTGGCCTGGCCGGACGGCACCGCGGCGGTACGCGGCTGAATATCTAGCGGCGCGGCCGTGGACGGGCTCGGCCGGCTTGCCATCCGGAGTCGATGGTGCGTTCGGCTTCGGTCCGGCTCAGCCCGACGCCGACGGCGGCGTCGGCGAGCTGGCGCCGTACCGCCGCCTCGTCGATGGCGCTGTCCGTAGCTAGTTGACCGAGTCGGAACGCTGCGAGGTGCACAGTGTTGTTGCGTTCGCCGCCGCTGATGCGCTGCCCGCCGGAGTACACCGGGCGCGGTGCGTGCTGGATGCGCCGCAGCTCGCCGGCGAGCGCGGCGTGCAGGTAGCGGTCGAGGTGATCGATCGGGCCGACGGGGGTGACGGCTGTTTCGGTCGCTGGCACGGCGACGAGTTCGGCCAGAGGCTCCGGGCAGGCTGGTAGCTGCCGGCGGTCCCACGGCTGCTGGAACCGATAGCTGGCGCCGCTGGCGTGGCGCGACGGCGGCGCGACAACCATGCCGCCGGTGCCGCGCCAGTCCACGCCGGGCAGTAGTCCGATCCGGCTTGGCAGGCCAGTGGAGGCGTACCAGATGTGCCAGCCGTTGCCAGTACGCACCAGCGGCGCGGCCGGTTTGACAACGTCGAGGACGTTGAGCACCGCGGCCAGGCCGGCGCCGGTGTCCATGTCGCAGACGTCGAGCCCGGTTCCGGTGGCCAGGCCCACGTTCGCGTCGGGCCAGCGTTGCCACCAGTCGCGGATCTGATCCGGGTCTCGGGACGAGTCATGAATCCCGTGTTCGAGCCGGGGGTGTTTGCCCGGTGATCCGCAATCGGCCGGGTGCCGGCAGCTGCACGTCCCGTCGGCTGCCGGGGTGTGCAGCGGCAGCACGGGGATTCCGGCTCGGGCGTACCACAGTGCTGCCCGTCGTAGGTTCGGGTCGGCTGGGCGTGACTGACGCGTGCTTGCAGTGGTGACAGAAGCAGTCATTGGGGTCACTGATCCGGGCCTGGCGGAGACGCCGGGGGCAGCCGGCGCCAGTCCTGGCTCAGCTTCTGGCGCAGCATGGTTTCCTGATCGTCGATGAGTGCACCTTCGAGGGCTTCGTAATGGGTGCTGGCGTCGGCGAGGTCGATCGGCGGCAGGTCGGCCAGTTTCCACATGCGGGCGTACAGCCCGGCGGCGCTGGTGTTGAGCGGGACGCGCAGGCTGACTTCGCACAGCGCGACGCAGCATTCCGCGGCGGTGCCGGGCCGAGTGTCTGCGCCTGCGGCGACCCGGTCGAGCAGTTCCCGGCAGTGCGCGCGGTAGACCAGGTCGTTGCGGGTCAGGGCGTCGGTGGGTGGCCGCAGCAGCAGGAAGCTGCGCCAGATCCGGTCGGCGGCCTTCGGGTGGCGGCGCTGTGCCGTGGTGATTTCTTCCTCGGCGATATCGATCGCGTCGAACACGCTCCGCAGGTCGTGCTGCAGATCGGCCAGCAGCTGTGCTGGTTGCATGGCTTGGTCCTTTCAAAGTTATGGACGCGGCGGTGCGGTGCCAGGGCCAGGGATGTCGTGGACAGCGGGGTTGCGGATACAAAGAAGGCCCGGCTTCCTTCGTGGAAGCCGGGCCATACGGAGTGCGGGTGCGATGGGTAATGCCGTTTGAGCGGGGCGCTCGTGGCTGTGTTGCTGGAACGCTGGGCGCACTGCGGATGTCGAGCGCCTGGGCGCGTCGGTTTCTATGCTGATGACTTCGTGAGGCTGCTGAAGTCGGTCGGCGCCCTCGGCTGGCGTGCTGACGGCCACGGAATGTCACGGCGCATCGCCGCGGTTTCAGCGTTCGTCGATGGTGAGAGCGTTTGGTGGCGGTGCGCCGCAGCGGATCCGCACGAGGAGTTTCATGCGGTGTCTGTTGGCAACTCGTCGTTGAAGGAGGTGCCGTCGTTGCCGAGTTCGCGCAGACGCCCGGGGACCTCGGCGTCGGGGATCGCGACGGTGTGTTCGGCGGTTACGGCGCCGACGCTGTGACCGTTGTTCGTTTCGGTCAGCGCCGTGAAAAGGTCGGCTGGTCGCTGGGCGAAGGGGTGCAGCACGGTGAAGGTGTAGGTGGTGGCGCTGATACTGCTGGCCTCGATTGGGGTGGCACCGTCCGGGCTCTTGGTGCGCGGGGCCGTGCATGCTTGGATTTCACGCGCGATGACCTGGCACGCGTCGTGGCCAAATTCGAAGGCGACTCGGTGTAGAACTGCGGCTGCGTCCGAGGACACGGCCCCGCCGAGGGCATCGATGATGAACTGGGCGTAGCGACGTGCGTAGTCCTTTGCTAGCCGCTGGAAGTGCTGTCGGCGCTGCTCGTCGTTCATGAGTGCGGGGTCCATGAAGAGAATCCCTTTCAGGGATCGATGTCTGCCACCGTGACAGGTTCAGCACCGCGAATCCTGATTCGGCCCGGGCTCATTCCGGATGTGGGCTCGGGGCTTACGGTGACAGTGACGGACCGTTCAGGGCTGGGGAGTGCTGTCGGCCTGTACGCCGACGAGGACGGTGACTCCGCGTACCGCGGGCCGTCCGTGTGAGCGGCCAGGGGCGCTCTGGTCGAAGGCCTCGTAGCGAACCCCGTTTTCCATGCCGAAGACGCTGGAGCGTGCGACCTGCTCGTCGACGAAGGCGTGGACGTCCATGCACAGGTGCTCGTTGTCACCGTCAGCGGCTAAGCCCATGAACTGCACGATCGCCTTCTTTGCCCCGCCGGCATAGGACACGATCATGGTGTAGCGCTGCTGGCCGGCGGTGTCGAGGTCGATGACCGGGTACTCGCGGTCCGGTCGGCTGTAGCGGGCCAGATACTCGGTGAAGGTTTCTGCCATGACGTGCAACCTTTCGATGGAGGACGGTCACGGTGTGTCTGCCGGACCGTCGCGGTAAGGGGGTGTGCGGAGGACGCCGAATCCAGACAGAGCAGAGCGGCCGACGTGGGGCTACATCGGTGCGCCGCAGTTCGTTGGGTGGGCCCGCGGTAGTCGGTCAGCAGTGGTGTCCGGCGCAGGCCGGGCGTCGGCCGCTGTCACCGTCATTGCTGGTGGCGTCATACACGCGAGCGCAGTCGTCGCTGCTGTCGGCCGTGGCGACGGGGATACATACGGCGGGTTGGGCCAAGCCATAAAGGTCGGCGGCGGGCTCGATGCGATCGCCGTTGATCATGTCGGCGCCGAGGACCGGCTGAGCTGGATCGTCGATGCCAACGGTGAGCGTCATAGTCGTCACCTCGATTCCGTCGACCCCGGCGATGATGAGCCCATCGCCGGGCGGGTAGAGGGCGCCGCTGGTGAGCAGGCCTACCGCGTCTGGCAGCGCGGCGGTGGTGGTGATGGTCGCGGTCAGAGTCGCGATGAACACGGTGGTCATGGTGGTTCTTTCTGCCGGGATCGACGGTGACGCCGCCGCGGTAAGGCGGCGGTTAGTGCGGTCGGTCGTCGCGTTGACCGCCCAAGCAGACGGCTTCCGGCGGCAGGGTGCGCACGAGCCGGTGCAGCGACGGCCCGTCGGGGTAGCGGCGGTAGAAGTCCAGCTGCGCGGCGTGGGCTGCCAGCTCGGTGTAGGGGTGCTCGGCGAGCCGGTGGATCGACGCGATGACGTGGTTGAGGAAGTAGGCGGGCCAGCTGAACATGCGCATCGCGGCGATGCGGCCGGTGTCGGCGTGCACCAGGAACGTCGCCACGCGGGTGTGCGTGCCGCGTGGCAGCGGCTGCAGGGTAGACGGTGTGGTGAGCCGTTGCGGGTTGAACGGTGCGTCGTTCCACGGTGAGTCGCCGTACCTGAACAGCAGGAACCCGTTAACGCCCTGTTCGGTCCAGCCGAAGCGGGCTTTGCCGGTCTGCACTGCGGCGATCTCCTGCCGGCTGGGGCGGGTCAGGAAGATGCCCAGCCGGATCTGGTGATCGTCGTCAATCCAGAGGTGCGGTCCTTGCGGCCACCTAATGCGTTCGTCGTTGAACAGGCCGCCGACACGGTAGGCGTGCCCGTCGCTGAACGTGGCCTCGACCTGGGCATGGTGGGTGGCGCACGCGACGCCGTGGCCGTTGGCCCAGCCGCGGCTGGGATCGGTGATCCGCCACCACTGCTCGCCCGGCTGCAACGGGTGCTGCCCGACGTCGCAGCGACGCACCGTGGGTGAAGCGGCGAACGGGCCGCTGACCGTCACGACGGTATCCATCGCGGTCGTCCTTCCTAGGGTTGCGGCCGGGTGGTGCCGGTATCGAAGAGGTTCTGGATCAACTTGTGTGCCGGAGCCCAGTCGCTGTCGAGGTTGCCGTCGCTGCCGATGCCGAATTCGTCCGGTAGCAGCAGGTGACAGCGCAGCAGGGTGGCGGTGACCGCGAGGTCGTAGGGCCGGCGCTCGGTTTTGCAGAATCCCCACGGCCGATCGCTGGCGCCGGGCGGGGCCAGGTCGAAAGTCTCGAAGTCGTCGGGGCGGGCGCCGTTGTAGGCGATGCCCTCGGTGAGGTCGAGCAGCGGTGTGCCGGTGCCGTCGGGGCCGGCCAGCGCGATCGTCGTGCCGATCTCGGTGAGGATGCGGCGAGTGTCGGCGACGATGCGCGGCCATACGGCCGCGTAGGCGGCGCTGGCGGGCTGGTATTGCCAGTAATGGGTGTAACCCATGGTGAAGTAGCTCCTCGGTGCGTGCGGAAGTAGGGCGGGGCGTGATCGCAGGGTCGGGGGTCACGGCGATCACGCCCCGCGTGCGCCCGGCGCAGGGGGCAGCGAAACCGGGCGCGTGAGGAAGGTCAGTGCGGTGCGGCGGCCGGCGGTGGCTGCGCGTTGATGCCGCGCAGCGTGGTGACGGCATCACACAGCAGGCGGTGTGCGGTGCCGAGCTCGGTCGCGGCGTGCTGGGTTCGGTTGGTGAGGGTGTCCCGCAGCCGGTCAGGGTCTGTGCCGTCGGTAGTGGTGAGGAACCGGCCGGACAACCGTTGTTCCAGCGCCGGCGGCCAGGTGGCAGTCACGGCCCGGGTCCTGCCGGTGAACAGGGCAAGGTTGGCTAGCAGGGTAGTGGCGTGGTCGACGGGGACCGGGGCTCGCAGTGCGCTGAGACTGCTCTGCAGACTGTTTCGGATGTCGTCGGCAGGGCGCTTCGGTGTGACCGGGATGGTGGCGGCGGTGATGCTGGCGGGCCGGACACATCTGAGGTCGGCGCCGTCGCCGAAAAGCAGGGACAGGCGAATCCGGTCGCCGCGGTGCAGACAGCGGCGGCAGTCGCAGGGACCGGCGAGGGCGTGTAGTCCGTGCCGGGTGGCGATGCTGCCGTGGTACTGCACCGGCTCCATGGTGGGGAGCACCAGCAGTGCCTGCCCGGCGACGGCTCGAATGATGTCGGCTGTGGTGGTGAGCTGCTGGCCGGCTCGCCCGGTGAGGTGTTGAAGGTGACGCCAGCGCGGCCCGGTGCGGGACGGTTCAACCTCGGATGCCGGGCAGATCTTGCGGTCGAGGGCGGCGACGGCTTCAGCGAATGCGGTGATGGCGCCGGCGAGCTGGGCCAGGCTGGCGCTGCGGTCCGCCGCGGTGGCGGTCAGTTCGGGGTTCAGGTTGGCGCGCAGCCGGTTGAGCAGGTCGAGGGTGGCGCAGGCGCGCAGGCCCGGCATGGTGCTTCCTTCCGGCAGATGGCCAGGTTACGGACGGGCAGTGGGTTCCGCGGTGCACCGCGAGACGGTGCGGTGCACCGCTGACGGGTCAGAACGGCGCGGTCTCGTGCCGCACGCGGCCGGTGGGCTCGACGGTGACGCCGGCGAGCGCGGCGACGGCGGTCACGGCCTCGTCGGCGATCGTGGAAGCGCGGTCGGCGGCGGTAGTGCTGTCGGCGGCGGTCACGTCGATGTTCACCTTGATGGCGATGAGCGCCCGTAAGGTCAGGCCGCGACGCTTGATCGGCCAGTCGGCTGGCGTCGGGGGATACGGGAAGACGCCGCTGAGATGGTCGAGGCGCGCTGTCATCTGGTCGACGGTGCGGGCGAGTTTCGCCCGGGCGCCAGCGGGTGTGAGCGCGGTTGCGGTGACCGTCGCGGCCAGCGCGAAGTCGAAGTAGAAGAGCCGTTCGCGGACCGGCAAGGGGATCGTCAGTTGCTGGTTGAGCTCCTGGACGACCCTGTCGTAGATGCTGCACCAGCCACGCTCGGTGGCTTCGTCGCGCAGGCGCCCGCCGATCAGAGCGATGTCCGCCTCGTGGACGGCACGCTGCTGCTCGTGGGAGTCGCGCAGCAACGCCAGCTCTTCCTTGGCGTCGTGCAGCTGTACGGTCAGGGCCTGTACCGCTTCGAAGGTCTGGCCGGGCACGAGCGGTGAGGGGGCCAGGTAGGTGGTCATGATCGGGTCTCACTTTCGGCAGATGCAGGCGGCGTTCGCTGACCCGTGGCGCGGTCAGGACGCGGTGATGAGTCGAGGGGTTCAGCGGTCAGTGGTGTCGTTCTCGATGTGCCAGGCGCCGGGCTGCGGGCCGGCGAACGGATAGCCGGGCTCGTGCTGGTGCGCAGCCACGTTGCTCGCGGTGGGCGTCCACTGGACCTCGGTGGATGTCGGCGGCTGGCAGGTGGCCCACGCGCCGCAGCCGGGAATAGTGCAGCGCCACCGGCCGCCGTGGAACACGACCCGCGCGGCTCCCGGCGGCGTCAGTGATCTGCAGCGACAGCGGTCCGCAGGCCTGCACGTCGGTGTGGGCGGTGCGCCAGCCGGCTAGCAGTCGGGCCAGGGCGGTGCGCCAGGTGTTCGCGGCACGCAGGTAGTGCTCGGAGCCGGGGCCGTAGGCGTCGCGAAGTGCCTCGATGTGATTCTCGGCGGCGTTGATCGTGGCGGCGGCGCTGCGGGTCAGCGCGATGCTGGAACGGTAGGGCCGTCCGTCGGGCGGCCCGAGCTGTGGCGTGCTGATCGATGGGTCGTGATACCAGCGCGGCAGCCGCTGCCGCACCAGCGTTTCGGCGGTGATCGTCAGATGCCAGTCACGGGCGCGCTCGATGACGGCCGCAACGATTCCTTCCACTGCGTGTCGGGAATAGCGAGCCGAAGTGATTCTGAGGGCCATGGGTGGCCCCAGTGTGACTGGGCTCCGACTGGCTCCACCGCGGCTGATGCGGCAAAGGGATGGGACGGCCTGGAATGGCCCGACCTCATGGTCAAGACTTCATGCGCGCTGTCACGCGCTGTAGCCCGTGGGGATAGGGCGCCGCCATGGTCACGCATCTGCTTCTGGCCGAGAAGAGTACGTTCGATGCCCCCGGTGACAAGCGTTGCGAGCCGATCTTGTCAGACCCTACTGGAACGATCACCGGTGTGATTCATGAAGACGATCTTGCTTTCGAGGCGGCGCGTGCGCGTGTTCGAGCTGGTGAGTACCTGGACTCGATGCCCGGCCTGCCCGGGGAAGACACCGAGGGCGGTGGCGTCTTCCAATACGCACCTGATGGGCGACTGCAGCGCGTCTACTCCCGGTGGCATGTCGGGTTCCGGGAGGCACGAGACTTAGGGTGCATTCCGGACCTGCCGCCGCTCCATCCGGCGTCGCCCGATGCTGTCGAGGCCTGCGAAACGGCGATCGGTCGCTCCTTGCCGCCCCTGCTGCGGCGTTGCTACCTGGAACTGGGTAACGGTGGTTTCGGACCGAGCTACGGCTTGATGTCCATCGAGGAACTGGCGCACGCCGTTCCCGACAGAGACAGCTGGCCGATGTCTCTCGCCCCCGCCTGCACATTCCTGCTGCCCGTATCGTCCTGGGGCTGCGGAATCGAGTCGTGCATCGACTTGTGCAGCCAAGACGCCCAAATGTGGGTCATAGACCCGAACTACGGGCCTGACAACGAAGCCGACCCTGTGCAGTTCCCACATGGCACGGCCAGCCTGGTCCTGTATCCGCACGGGATGACATTCGCATCCTGGCTGCACCGATGGGCGCGGCAAGACCTCTCACTTCCGTTGGTAGTCGAGGACGAAGAAACGGGCGCATGGCGCCACGCGACCGATACTGACTAGGCACCGCCAACCCAGCCGAAGAAATCATCCTTCAGGCGGACCGAGCAATCTCGCGGCTCCGGGCAGTTCACTCTCGTGCCGCCGATCGTGCGCACCGGCCAGCGACGAGGCATCACGCTCGGTGGCCCACCCATACCAGCGCCTTGACCTACCGAAATCAGTGCGTCTTTACGGCTTCTCCATCAACCCACGAAGCTTCTGTGTGCTCTCATCAGCGTCCATCGCCGCCTGGGCCGCCTGGGCCGCCTCGAACTCGCGCTCCCACGCTGCGATCTGTTCCTCGGTCGGCTCCGCGACGAAGTACTCATAGGGGCCTACCGAGACGCCCTCACAAACGGATCGCGAAGCGCCCTCCACAACCTCCAGCCCCAAGTCTTCGGCCGTACGCGATCCCATTGAGAAGAGTACGAAGCCCGCTTCGAACAAGAAGCTCGACGGCTCCTCCTGTTCGTATCGGTAGCCCTTCGCAACCAAGTCCGCGACCACGTCGGCCAGCAACCGCCAGGTCAGCTGCACCCCGTCGAGAAATGCCTCGTGACCCCGGCCCGCATCATGCGGAAGCTCAACGAGTTCCACGAGATCGTCACCGGTATAGGAGATCACGAGCAACCGACCGATGTCGTAGACCGCCCGGCTGTCCTTCCCGGGATGCATCGGAGGCCCGAGCCGACTCTCCACAGCCTCCCGGGTCTCACCGATTCGCGCTGCGGCTACCCCCCTACCGGGTTGGATCTCCATATGGTGATCGTGCCCGAACCCCACCACAACCATCTGCCCGGGGGCGTGGTCTAAGAGTTCGGCCCAGGCGTAGTGCTTCGACGTACTGATCTGCCGCCGACCTGGCAGCCAGGTACCGCATACATCGCGAACGCGCTACTGTCCGGCTTCTGGCCGCGAGCCTCCCGCCTCGCGGGCAAGGAGTTCGTCCCACCGGCCGACGAAAACAACATCGGCGCCAGGTGGAAGACGTTCAACCACCATCGCGACAGCTTCTCTTGCGGTTGCCGCTGGTCCGACAGTCTGACTTCGACTAGGTCCGGCAACTCGATAGGCGCCTCCCGGCGCCGGCTCGATGTACGGGATGTCCCACCCCCAGGGCCACTCGGTGCAGCGACTGAAATGCAGCTCGCCCATCCCGGTCCAGGGAAACAGACATCGCAAGCGAGGCTCGGCATAGGCGGCTTTCAGCAGGTCCGCGTGCACTCGCCCATCTGCACGTACTGTTTGCCAGCCCGCTTCGACCAGGTCCTTTACCGCATGTTCCATCGAGGCCATCATGCACGACGAAAAGCTCTGCTGCTCTTACTCATTTGCCGCGATCCGCGTGCTGGCTGCCCGCGTGATGATGACAATCCGTAGTCGCTGGCTGGGGCGTCTGGTGGGCCAGTTGAGAGCGTCACGCCGTTCGTCGCGCGGCCACCGACCGGGGCCAGGTCGGGCCGTCCGGGTGGGGCGAGGGAGACCGTCAGAATCAAACCGAAGCTTGTCCACGTCGGCAGCAACACTCCTGTCCTTTGTCAGTGAACTGTGCCCTCGTGCCAATGAAGGATGTCCGACGCGTGGTTTGCACCAGTGGACCGTGTCTGCTGGGTGGGTAGTCAGAGGTCGAAGAGCGATTCGCGTTGCGGCGGGTCGAGTACTTTGCGCAGCTCAGAGATGGTCTGGCGCCATGCTGGGCCGTGGGGTGTCGCGTCCCAGTGCTCGGCGAGCCAGGTAGGTGTCGTGATTACGCGGTCCAGGGCGTCAATGGCGAGGTTCCGGAGATAGGCCGGGAACTCGGGCATCGGCGTGGTCGGGCCGTGAGCCGAGGTGATGGGTGCGCCGCCTGGGTACTGCGCGGCGATCAGGGCAGCGGCGGCGACGGCTCGCGGGGCGTCCGAGAGCCGGGGGTCATTGTCGGCTGGACTGGCGACGCGTTCGAGGACGGCGCCGATCATTTCGATGCGGGTGTGTGCTGGTCCGTCGTCCAGTTCGAAGGCGAAGTCGGCGGCGTCGTCGTTGTCGAACGGGCCGACGTCCCAGGTTCCCATGGCTGCCTTGACCTCCCCGATTGTGCCGGGTGATCTTCGCATCATGAGTCGGTGTTCGAGGGAGGCGGCTCGTTCACAGGCTGATCGTCTCGAGCCCGCGGACAAAGTTCGATGGCACAAACCCGCACGGGGACAAAGTTCGCTGGCACGAGGGGCACACCTCGATGGCAAAGGACAACTTCCGGCCTGGTCACGGCCTGCGGTCAGTGCCGTGAAGACCGCTGTAGTAGTGACCTGGCCGAGATCGGCGACGTCGCTGTGCAAACTTGTGCGGATCGTCTGCAGCTCCGCGTCGGTGAGCGGACGGCGTACGCAAAAAACGCCATGGCCGGTGCCGGGAGACGAGGGTGTAAGCATGTGGCCTCCTCGGGCATGAGGATCACCCCGGACACCGCGACGGTGTCCGGGGTAATGAGGTGCGTTACGCGGATCGCTGGAAGACGGCGATGTCACCGCGCGGCAGCGCGATGGCATGGGCCTGGTCAGCGAACACCTGGCCGGTGAACAGGTCGAGGTCGAACAGGTTCAGCGGGATCTGCGCCGCCGCGAGGGCTTCGGTCCAGCCCCGTAGGTCGCGTTCGGTTTCGGCAAATTCCCGCTGTGACCGGAATCGGCCGTGGTAGGCGGCGTCGAACCGTGCGATGACCGCTTTGCCGGTGGTGAGGGGACTGTCGGGGGCACTGCCGGTTTCTCGGTGCAGCCATTCACCGATGGCCGCCGGCGGTAGATCATGCTCGACGGCGAGTTGTTCGATGGCGCAGAGCACGGCCAGCGGCACGGGCTGCGAGCCGCGCCGGTATCCGCCGTAGCCGTGCGTTTCCACGACCAGCACCCGGTCGAGGTCAGGATCACGGGTGAGTTCGCCGATCTGCGCCATGGTGGCGGCCAGGGTGGTGCCGGCGCGGGTCCACCAGGTCAGCGTCGGGTCCTGCGGCCGGGCGATGAGGATGGCGGTCTGTCCGCTGCCGGGTTCCGGCCGGTTGCCGGGGCTGCGCTGATCGCGTTCGTCACGGAGCGCGGCCAGCACGGACATGGCGTGCCGGCTCAGCTGGGTCAGGGCTCGTATGGCCCGATCGCGGTGGTGGCGCTGCCGGTCGGTCAGTTCCGCGCCGGGCGTGATGACCCGCGCGTCGTAGGTCAGCCAGGCGACGGGGGTGCCGTGGCTGCAGACCACGTAGTAGATGGCGTCGCCGGTGACCGCTTCGCCGGCTGGGCGCTCGAGGTTGGCCGTCAGTTCGCGGGCTGCCGCGTCGGTCAGGGTTCCGGTCGTGATGTCTTCTGGCGTTGCCTGGTGCAGGCAGCGGCCGGTGAGGGAATCGACCGTGACGTCGCCCAGGGCGCTGATGCGGGTCCAGGCCCGTTGTTCGGTTATGCGCATCGGCCGGACTCCCTGGCGAGCGGGGTGGCGGGGTGCGCGTGGGTGTCGGCCAGCCGGGCGCGCTGGCCGGTCGGGACAACGGTGCCGGTGCGTGGCCGGGACGGTCGGCGGTTGGCGGCCGTGAGTCGCGCCGCATCGGTGTGGTGACGGTGGGTCGAAGGGAGGAGGTCGCGGCGTGGTCGCGGCGCCGGCTGGGATCGGGTGTGGCTGGTGGTGTGCCGTCGAGTTGGCATGGTGGCGAGGCTCCTGGGGTGACGAGACGGATGTGGCCCCGCAGCCGACGAGGGCGGGGCCACATCCGCGGGCTGGCAGATGGTCAGGCGGCGGGGGCGTACTCGGTCTGGTCCAGGCCGTCCGGCGTGCCGCCGACGTGGATGTCCGGCTGCCCGGTGCTGAGGCCGGTGGCCGGCCCGTCTTCGAGGTCCGGTGCCGCGGTGTCCGCGCTGTCGTCCTGCTCGGTGCGCGACGTGGCGGCGGTGCCGCTGGCCTCGGCCGGCTCCTTCTCGACGTCGTCCTCGTCGGGCTCCTCGGCCTGTGGTGCCGGCAGCAGCGACTGGTAGAGCTCGTTCTCGGCGTCGCTCGGGGGGTACTTGTCGGCCTTGAGCCGGTCGAGCCAGGCGATCGCCGGGTCGCCGGACAGGTACGCCGCATGGCCTTGTTCGGCCTTGGCCAGGTTGTACTCCTGGCCGCACACGTACTTCGCGACCAGACTGCGCTGCACCCGGTCCAGGGCCGCTTTGCCGATCTCCGCCCCGGTGAGACCACCGAGGGACCGGTACAGATCGTCGAGGTCGCGGAAGAATCGGAGGTTGTCGGAGGCGGCGGCGCGCTGGGCGTCGAGAAGCAGTTTGCGGGCGGTCTTCGCGCTGCCGTAGGTGGCCACGATGAACTCCCGACGCACGGCGCCGGCCAGGCGCAGCCGCTCCAGGAACTCCGCGTGCTGACGCTCCTGCTCCTGCTTGGCCGCGATCTCCTGCGGGCTCAGACCCGGGTAGGCACTGTTCGTCTTGAGGGTGTAGCCGTACTTGGCCGGGTCCTCGCAGTACACGACGGTCCTGGCCTGGCTGCCCTGCTTCTCGACGAACGCGTGGAAGCCCGGCAGCTTCTTGACCTGCTCGACGTCGACGGGCTGCCCTTCGGTGTCGAGCAGGTTCTCGGCGGCGACCGCGGTACAGCTGGTGTAGCCGAAATCGCGCGGCTTGGGGGTGAGGTCGACGCCGTCGACGAGCAGCTGAAGTTTCGCCTGGTCGCGGCTGCGGGCGTACGCGTGCCTGCCGCGCACCTTGCTGGCCTCGTGCTTGAGCTTCCACTCATCGTCGGCGTAGGCGAGCAGCTGCTGCTGCTCCGCGGGCGAGTCCGCGAACTCCTCGAGGAGCTGAGCCATCTCCAGCGTCAGCGTGCCGGCGTTGAGCGACTGCTGGGCTCGGGCCGGCAGCCGGCGCGCCTTGACCGCGGTCTTTATCTGCTCGACCGGGAGATTGCGCGCCTTGGCGATCGCTTCCTCGTCCCAGCCGTAGTCCAGCAGCAGCTGGTAGGAATCGGCTTCCTCGGTCGCCTCGAAGTCCTTGCGGTGGGAGTTGGCCTCCAGCACGGAGATGATGTGGAATGCCTCGGACTCGTCCTCGGCGATCCAGCACGGCACCATCGGCCGCTCGGCGGCGATGGCAGCGTACTGGCGCCGCTTGCCGACCAGAACCTCGAAGGTTTCGATCGGTTCCTGAGCCTCGCCCGGCTCGTCGCCGGAGACGGTGCCCTGCTCGGTAGCCGGCAGCTCAGGGGACGTGGCCGCGGGCCGACGCCGCGACAACACGACCAGCGGTTCACGGACCCCCATCAGCTCGATCGACTTGCGCAGCCCGGACAGGTCGCCGAGGTCCTTGCGCCTGTGCAGCGGGCTGTCGAGCAGCTCACGGGCGTCGAGGACGCCCACCCGGAACGGCAGCGGCTGCTGGTCACCGCCGTCGGGCCGGATCTCGCCGGTGAAGATCTCGCCGGTGAGAACAGCGGGTGCGACGCTGGTGCCGGGCCGGTCGTTGTCGGCCTCGGCGGGCACGGCGGTCGGATCGGAGCCGGTGGTGGTGTCGATGGTGGTCACGGTGCGACGTCCTCCTACAACGAAGGGAAAGAAAGCTGCGCCCGGAGGGCGCTGGGCCCGACGGGCGGTGCTGGCGCGATCCGAACGGGCCGGCCGATCGGCGCCGGCCCGCAAGACCCACCCGCTGCCGGTGCGCAGCCGGGGACCGCTGTGCCGGTGGGTCTTGTCGGGACCAGCCGCGGGCGGCCAGGATCCGCAGCCAGCACCCACCCGCGCCCCGCGCCATCGGGCGCATGACCGGCAGAATCGTGAAATGGTGATGGTGCCGGGCCTGCCCAGCGAGGGAGCAGCCGTGCGGCGGTAGGAACCCTCACGCTTGACGCGGGAACGTACCTACATATCAGCTGAAAATGCGTCCGGGATGACGACGCTGTGCTGCTGCACCCACATCCACAGCGCGGCCTCGAACCGGCTGTACACCAATGCCGCCGGCCACGGGTTGTCGTCCACGAGGATGGCGTATCGAGGCCCGTTCCGCCGAACTCTGAGCAGGGTGGTGATGCGGTACCTGCGTTCTACGCGCATACGGCGGAACTCGGCCATGATCCGAGCTGCCAGCGGCGCCGCCAGGTCGTTCACGGGCCATCGCGGCTCGGTGCCGTCGTGGACCGGGGCGATGCCCGTGCCATGGATCACCTGCCACACCAGCTGGTGCAGCAACGGTGCAGGCATGACGTCCCATACCTTGCGTGCCCGTGCGCCGAGCCGGTGGTATACCTCAACGTCCGCTTCCTGGTCCCATGACACCTCGATTTCCGCTGCCTGCAGCGATCGATGGTGTTGCGTGTCGAGGACCACGGTGGACCCGTCGAGCGAGCACAGCACGTCGACGGCAGCCGGGCTCAGATCCGCAACGAACGCGCCCAGCTCGACCAGGTCCGTGGCGTGGGTGTCGCGCCACACCGCGGGAAAGCGCTGGTGAAGGATCGCGTAGTTGCTGCGCTGTGCCGAGCTGCTCAACGCGCGGTCCCCGGTACAGGCACTCGTGGCCGCGTTCACGTACACCGCCTGGTCCGGACTCAGGCGCCGGTCGGTGACCTTCAACGGCGCCACGTATCCCGAGCCGGCGTCGTGCGGGTACACGTACCCGATCCGATATCCGGCAGCCCGCAGCCGGCCGACCGTCGCGGCGGCTACCTGCTCCAGGTAGCGCCGCAAAATCGGTTCGTCACGGACCACGTGGAGTACGGCCGGCGGCCCGGTGTCTGCCTCACCGGCCGACACGGTGACGGCACCGGTCACCTCGGCCACGTTGCCTGCGTTGCCGGCCTGATCGGCACCCACGAGAACTAGACGAGCCTGGTCACGGTCGACGGGCGTGGCGGCCAGATGAGGGTGCACGCTCAGATGCGCGCCGGCGCGCAAGGCCAAGTGACTCACGGCTTCGGTGAGTGCAGCGTCGGCGGTGATCAGCAGGGCGGTGTTCACGGCCGGTCCCGCACCGGCGCCGCAGCGGTGCTGTCGGTCAGGAGCCACGGGACGCGGTGCGCGGGTATCCGGGCGCCGAGCAGCCATCCGATCAGGTTGATCAGGCCGTTGCGCGGTGCGAGCGCGCGGGCCCGCTCGTGTGCGGCGCCGGCGAGGGCGTCTTCGCCGCGGCGCCACGCGGACCAGGCGGTCAGGGCCGCTGCTGCTGTCGCGTCGCCGCCGGGGGTGCGGCGCAGTGCGTCGAGCCAGAGGTCACGCTGCCACAGTGCGTCGCCGGTGTGGCGCCAGGCCTCGATCAGCAGCCCGCGTTCGCGTAGCGCCACGGTCAGCTGGGCGACCTCATCGGCGGTCAGTGATTGCCCGGACCGGGCCTGGCCCATCAGCCGGCTCAGGTCTGCGGTGCTCGGCTTGTAGCCGATGCTGATCTGGTCGAGGGCGGCACGGGTGGCGGCTTGAGCGACCGGGTCCGCTGCGACGAGCGTCTGCATGGCTGCCGCGTCGGGCGCGACGCTGACTCCGGCCGCGGCCAGCTTGACGGCTGTGCGGGTATCGTCGGCGACGATCCGGATGCCGTCGGCGGGCGTGCAGTCGCAGCCCGGGGTGAGACAGAAGAATCGGCTGCCGTCGTACAGATATCGGCCGGTGACCGGCGCCATCAAGGACAGAACCTCGGCGGCCGCCGCGACGATGGGCCGGGCGGTCTGCCCGTAACCGACCAGAACAGTGCCCGACGCGCCCGGTGGCAGCCGCAGCGCCAGATGCTCCAGCAGCGCCTCGATCGGCTCGTTCAGGGCAAGGCACGCGGTGTTGCGCGCGGTCCGATCCGGCGAGACGAAGATCGCGACGAGCGCGTCGGTGGGGTGATAGCCGAGCAGGTGCGGTACCAGACCGAGCACTTCGCTGGTGGTGTGGGTACGGGCCGGTACAAAGGAACCGGACATGGTGGTGACCTCCTCGAGGAAGGGAGTTCGCTGCTATCGCAGGTGCACGGACGAGACGTCGTTGCAGGTGACGGTGTCACCGCTGCTGAACATCAGCTGTCTCGCCTGGCGAGCGACGATCAGTGCTTCGGTGCGGGTGACCAGGTCGTCGCCGAAGTGGCCGGAGAACACCACGGCGCGCATGCTTTCGTGTGGTTCCGGATCGGCGAGACGCTTGTCGACCAGGTGGTTGAGTTGTCGCAGGAGCGTGTCGGGCCAGTCGCGACCGGAGTGAACCAGCGACACCGCATCGCCGCCGAGGGCCGACTGGCTGCCGGCGTACGGGACCCGCTCGATGAGGGTGGGCTGATTGGCGCCCACCATCCGTGATCAGGGTCGGTGGTGATCAGCTCGGCGATGGTCTCGGCGATCTGCTGCGGGCTGGCGCCGGCGGCGACGGCGAGATCGGACGGGGTCTGGGAACTGGTGATGGTCAGGGTGTCGGTGTGAGCGAGCGTGGTGTCCCCGGTTCTCCAGCCGGGACCGGCGGTCACCGGCCACGGGTCGTCGCCGGTACCGCGGTGCGGCCACCGGCCCGCCCTCAGCTCCACGAACGGCCCGCGCGCGTAGATTTCCGCGTACAGGCGCTGTGCACGCAGTTGCTGCACGACCGCCATGAGCAGGACAATCTCGGGCTGATAGCTCAGGTCATAGGCGGCGCGGAAGACGGCCAGCAGGGCGGGGTCGGGCTGAGCCGGTGCGTCGTCCGGCAGCCACCGGCGGCGGAAGTCTCACAGCGTGCGATCGTCGCTCGCCGGCTTGAAGCCCTGTTTGGTGTTGACGCCGTACTGGCGCACGAAGTGTTCGATCTGTCGCAGGCGCGTTACGTCGATCGGCACAGCGTCTTCTTGGCGAGAAGAAGCGGCGAGCCTCTCCCGGAACGGGGAGGCTCGCCGCGGGCGATAGTCGGAACTGGTTAGCCGTCAGAGCAGTGCGCGGGTGATGCACCGGGTCCCGGTGACGGCGGCTACCAACGGAAACACGAGGATGATCGGCAGGTTGTCGGCGGCCACATCGACCGGCAGGGCGACGACGCAGACGCCGACCACGGCGGCCGCCGTCGCCCAGACGAACGCGATCAAGGCTGTGCCAAGACCCGGGTGGGGGTGGCAGGTGTGCTTCTCGCCGTTCATGCGCGCCCGCCACGGCCACCGATGGGCAGTGTTGTGGCCGCGGCCCTGAGCAGCCGGTTGGCGGTGTCGACCACGACGGCGAGCACCGCCAGCGGCGGGTCGTCGGCGTTGAGGAACAGCTCGGCGTTCACCCGCGGCGACGCCAGGGTGGTCCGCTGGTCGAGCGTCATCAGCAGTCGGAAGCCCCCGTCGCGGCGTTCGCCGCTGACCGTAGGTTCGATCCGGATGCCGGTGACCGGCGGATCGAAGGTGAGCACTCCGTGCTCGACGCACTCGTCGATCAGTTGGGCGACGTCACTGCCGAAGCTGCGGCTGCCGGCGTCCAGGCAGGTCACCAGCGACGGGGGAAGACATGATCCGATGTCCTCGACAGGGCCGGCCATAGCGTTGGTGAGCTGGTGCAATAGGTCGATGTCGGTGCTCACCGGCTGGCCGGAAGGCTGGGGGCGGGCAGACAGCAGACGCGCGATACGGCCGGGAAGTCTTAGACGCATACGGATCCCTCCAGAAGCACGGGAGGCCAGGCCCATCCGGGGAGGGGCCTGGCCGTGAGCGGGGGCGGCGGTTGTGCGAACCCCTGGCCGGTGGCGGGTACCGATCCGTGCCGCGGGGGCTGGCGCGATCCGCGCGGGCCGGCCGATCGGCGCAGCCCCGCCAGACCCGCCGGTAGCACGGCCACGGGTGGCGATCGCGGCAACCGGCGGGTCTTGCGTGGGTAAGCCGCGGTCGGCCAGGATCCGCCGCCAGCCACCCGGCACCGGGCATTGCCGCGCAACGGCGAGCACCGGCAGATCACCGCCGGTCAGGTGACGACCGCCGGCTCTTGGACGCCGAGCAACCGCATCGCCAACTCCCATGCCTTCTCTCGCAGCCGATCAGCTTGTTCCCGGAGGGCGAACTCTTCGTTTGCCGGGCCCGACTCGTTCGCCTCGTCGCACAGCCGGTTCGCCTCCGCTTGGGTCTTGGCCGCAGCAGCGACGAGCTACCCGACGTTCCCGAGGATGGGGGAGTGCAGTGCAACGAGCGCAGCGCAGCGGCGAACGCCTGCCCTTCCGCGTCGCCGTGCAGGACGACGTCGCCGGCGTGCGTCTCGATGATGTCCGCAGGACCGGTGCGGACGCCAGCCGATGACCCACCCCAGGTTGACGTAGCTAGCCAGCGCAACGCTCAGGGGATTGACGGTCGTTGGGCGATGGTGATGTTGTTTGGCGGTCTTGGCGTGTTGCCGGGGCCGTCGCGTAGCGCCGCAGATGTCAGCGGTTCAGGCGCCGCCACCGGTTACCAGTCCCAGGACGGTAACGCGTCGATCCGGTCGGCACCCGCGTTGAGCAGGATGTATTCGGCGCTGAACCGGTGGGCGTACTGCCAGAGCCGCCACACCTCGGCCGGCACACTGCCTGAGAAGTCAGCGTGATGTGCGGCAAGGTCGTCCGGCACCGTGAGGAGCCAGCCGGTGCCGGTGAAGCAGGCGTGGACACCACTGTAGGTATTGAGCCGGTCGCAGATCGGCCGGGGTAGGTGGCCGGTCGACAGGTCGATGACGGTTATGACCCGTGGCCCGCCGGTTGCCCGGCCCAGTTCGGTCTGAGCGCGATGCAGCAAGTGATGCAACTCCGGTGGTGTGCCGGTGAGCTGAATGCCGCCCTCGCCGTTACCGGCGATGATCGAGTAGATGCAGTCCGGTTCAGGCTTGTCGACGGTCTTGGCAGCCGCAAATGTCTCTGGGAGGCCGAGCACATCGACCTGATCGATCGCCTGCACTCGTTGCCGTCTGATGGACATGACTGTTCACCTTCTTTGTGGCAGTGGGGAATCCGTAGGTGCCTGGGTCAGTGGCTGGCATGCGTTGGGTTGGCCTGCGACGCGAAGTCGTGTTGGGAGGGCACGTTCGGCGACGACACCGCATCCAAGGCGAGCCGGCTGCGTTCGAGCGCCAGCAGCGCTCGGGCGGGGGCATGCCAGCTGTCGTCACCGCCCGGTGCCGGTGTGCGACCTTCGGCGAGATCGCGCAGAGCGGGAACCTGGTCGGCGTAAGAACCGCCGATCTTGAGCAGGTTCGTGCAAGCACGCAGAGTCGACTCCCGCATGTTCTTGGTCCACGGGCCGGACGACGTGCCCCACCGCTCGCGTGGGCGGTGGTACAGCGGTCCTTCGCATAGGTGGTAGCCCAGCCAGACGACCGGCGGGTGCAGGCCGGCGGCTTCGGCGAGCAAGGCGACCTTGTCGTAGTCCCAGGCCCGGCCGCCGCGCTGCTGTCGGTGACCGATGGTCTTCGGGCGGGTCAGCGTGCGCCAATAGTCGAAGTCAACCGCAGTGGAAGCGACCAGGTCCTTCTCGTCGGTGAACCCGCCGGCGGCCAGCGCGTGCGGGAGCCGAGCGGTGAGCAGGTGCGCGAGTTCGCGGCGCACGGCAGGCACGGCTGGATCGTCGGCTGCGGCGGTCCGTCGCTGCCGTAGTGCCGGCACCGGGTCGACGTCGACGTCGACGTCGAGTTCGGGCAGGGCAGTGCCATCGGCGAGGTAGCCGAGCAGCAGTGTGCCGAAGTCGCACAGCATGTTCTCGAAGCCGCGGCTGCGGTCTCCGTAGTCGAGGATCGGCAGCCACCGGCCGCCGCCACGATGCGCGACCCGGTGCGCCGCCTCGTGCAGCAGAACGTGCAGCGTGCGGGGCCGCTGGGCGAGAACACTGCGGCTGATCGCGATGTCGCCGGTGGCCGGGCTGTAGAAGCCGGAGGCGCACGGAGACGACTCGCTCTTGGAATAGACCCGGACCCGGTCGATCGCGAACGGCCCGATCGCCCGGCGGATCAGCTGCCGCGCGCTGGTGAGCACGGTCCGCTCGTCGGTGGTCAGTGACTTGTCCGCGACCCACGTGGTTCTGCCGCGGGTGCGTTCGTAGTGGCGCGCCCGCCGGATGCGGGCCAGCTGTACACCGAGGCGGTCCATCAGCGCGAACCGTAGGTGCTCGGGCAGCCCGGCGGCGGTGACCTCGGTGAAGCCCTTGTCTTTCAGGTCGAGTTTGGCTTCCTCATGACCGCTGATGGTGAAGAAACAGTTCTCCGGCAGATTCGCGCGCCCCCACGTGCGCCATGCCGCCCTTGCCCGCGGGCTGCTGCCGCTCGGGTGGGAGAAGAACTGCTCGGATTCGCGGAGCTTTCCGCCGCCGAGCACGTGCCGGGCGAACCGGTCGACGACGCGAGGATCCTCGCTGACAGCGAGGATGGTCTGCACGCTGTCGCGCAGGGCGCCGGCCTCGATGACGGTCCGGTCGCGGTTCTGAAGGCCCTTGCTGTCCAACGGGAGGTCGTAGGAAGCCACCAGGCCGGGCATGCGGGTGACCAGCACGCCACCGATCCAGATGCGTCCCGGTTCTCCGTCCAGCACGCATGCTCCGGGGGCCTGCGGCGGCTGGTAGCCCGGCTCGGCCAGCGCCCGGAACCGACCGCAGTTGCAGCACGGCGTTCCGCGAGCGCGGCGATTCTTCGAGAGAGTTCGGCTGCCGGTGTTCCGGTGGCGCGGATGGCCACCGGAACACCGGGCACCGCGGGCGCTACGGGATCAGGTGCCGCGGATCGAAGTCCTCCGGCAGTGGCCAGGGCAGCGTGTCCGGATTGATCGGCGAGTTGAGCAGGACACCGATCAGGTTCGATAGCGTGTTGCCGGGCATAGCGGTGGCCGCCGTGTCCAGAGCGGTGCGGGCCAGCGCCGGCTCACCGCGCCGCCACGATGTCCAGGCAAGCAGGTTCGCCGGGGTCGCCACGTACTGCTCGGGAACCCGACGCGTCAGGTCCAGCCACAGGGCGCCCTGCCACGCGGTGCCGGTCGTGGCCTCCCAGGCTGCGGTGCGGCCATCTACGGTGGTGAGCGCTACTGCCAGGAGCGCGACCTGGTCGTCGCTGAGCCGCTCGGCGGTCTCCGCACAGGCCATGCAGGAGTGCACCACACCCACCGGATCCGCTGGCGGGCTCGGCAGGCCGGCGATGAGCGCCGCGGTGCGGGCCTGGGCTTCGGTGTCGGCGGCGGCGAGAGCTTCGACATCCTGGCGGGACGGCAGCGCGACCCGGCCCTGCAACGTCATCTCGGCAGCCATGACGCTGCCGGAGACGTCCAGAATCGCGCCGCCGGCGGGGGTGCAAGGGCACCCCTGGTTCAGGCAGTAGTAGCGGTCGTTGTTCACCAGCAGACAGGCCTGGACCGATACGGCGTGATGCAGCCGGTCAGCGATCTGGATGAGCGGGTCGCGGTCGGTCATCGGCCCGTAGCCGATGATGAACGCGGCTGTGGTGTCCGCGCTGATGGCCGTGGCGATGCTGTTCTGCACGATCGTCGGGGCCGGCTTCTGCCGGTCGGTGCTGAACACGCACTTGACGCGTCCGTTCTCGGTGACGAACACGACCACGACGCAGTCGCGGGGGTGGTACCCCATGAGGTAGGGAACGGTGGCCAGCAGGTCGGCAGGACCACGCACGGTCATGTACGCCGATTCGGGCATGGGTCACTCCTAGGCATCGCAAACGGGTGTGGCCCGACTGGTGAAGCCCCGGGGGTGTACCGCGATCGGGGGAGGCGTCCGATCGCGGTACACCGGTCCTGGGCGGGCGCCGGGCCGCGCTGACCCGGTGCGCGTACCGGCCCTGACGGCCCAGGGCAGGCCAGGGCCCAGCCCGGGCATCCCACCAGCGACGACGCCACCCTCGGAGGCCGGTATGACGGTGGGATGGCGGGTGCCGCGCCCTTGCCGGCCCGGGACGGGGCCGGTACAAGCGCGTCAGGGCAGCGACGGCCAGAGCGCCAGCCCCGACCACGGTCTACCCGCGTGGCCGGGCGATCTCGTCCAGGATGTCGTCAACGCAGGTGACCACCCGCGCGGCCGGGTGCGTGCGCAGCAGTTCGTGGCAGCCCTTCGACATCTGCGAGGTCACCGAGCCCGGCACGACCAGCGCCGGCCGGTTGAGGGCGATCGCCCGGCTGATCACCTGCAGGGATCCGCTGCGGGGTGTGGCTTCGACCAGCACTGTGCCGGCCGTGGCCGCGAGGACTCTGTTTCGCAGCAGACCTGTTGACCGAACTACCGCGCTGAGGAACGGATCCACTCTTTCGGTATACGGAGCGTGTCCGCTGGCGTGACATCGACGTTGGTCACCAGACAGTTGGTCTCCGAGCGGGAGTCGTCGGCGTGGATTATTTTGAGCGGCCCGAGCGAGATGTGGCCTCGATCAAGTTGCCGGAGTGGGGTCGAGTCGGTCCGTCCGACGGGCCGGTGCCGTTCACGGTCTACGACGATGCGGACGAACCGATCGAGGCGGTACACCGGTACCTTCGGGACTTCGTCGCCCGAGGCAACAGCGCCGGTTCCGTCCGGAGTTATGCCTACACCTTGCTGCGCTGGTGGCGGTTTCTCCGTGCTGTCGACGTCGCTTGGGATCGGGCGACCGCCGTTGAGACGAAGGACCTGGTGCTCTGGCTCCAGCACACTGAGAAGCCGGTCGCGAAGCGCCGCGTCGCCTCAGCCGCGACGGCCGGAACCGTCAATCCGGTCACGCGCAAGGAGCACTTGGGCGACCAGTACAAGCCTCGCACTGTCCGGCACAGCAACGCCGTGTTGCGCGCCTTCTACGAGTACTGGATCGAGGAGGGGCAGGGTCCGCTGCTAAACCCGGTGCCTCGTGCTCGGCGGGGTGCCCGACCGAATGCACACCACAATGCGTTGGAGCCGTTCCGGCCGGAAGGCCGGCTGCGCTATAACCCCAAGGTCCCGAAGCAGAAGCCTCGGGCCATGCCGGACGAGGCCTGGCTCGATCTCTTCAAGGCGATGAAGTCGAACCGGGACCGGGCCATTCTTACGCTGGCGATCAGCACGGCGGCCCGCGCGAGCGAGCTGCTCGGGCTGCGCGCCTGCGACATCGACTGGGGTGACCAGCTGATCCGGGTGCGCCGCAAGGGCTCCGGAGCCGAGCAGTGGCTGCCGGCCAGCTCGGAAGCGTTCGTCTGGCTGCGTCTCTACCTCGCAGAGGTCTCTCGACTGCGCCCGGGCGACCCGCTTTGGTGGACACTTCGCCGCCAACACGATGGCGAACGCCCCAGACGCGTCGAGCTCACCTATGACGCTCTGCGAGCCGTCTTGCGCCGGGCCAATGGACTGCTAGGCGCGAACTGGTCGATGCACGACTGCCGGCACACCTGCGCCCTGCGAATGGCCAGGGACAAGAATCTGTCCCTGCGGGACGTCCAGCTTCTCCTGGGGCATGCCCACCTCACCACCACCCAGATCTATCTCGAAGACGACGACGCGGAAGTGGTCAAGCGGGTTCAGGAGCACCACGCCGAACGCGGGCGCCTCCTCACCGCACCCCCACGACCCCTGCCGGCCAGCCGATACGACGCTGACGACATGTCGGTCCTCTTCGCCAATCGAGTCGCGCAGTGACCACGACTGCAGCGGTCGTTCCGCCGCACTGGCGACAGGTGACCCAGGGCGAACTGATCACCCCCCGCGACCATCCGCTGGGCCGGCTCGACCGGAGCGACATCGACAAGGTCCTCGACGCGCTGCCTCAGCTTCCGACATGGCCGGCCGTCGGCGCTGACCGCAACAGATGCCGTCGCGGAACCGGCCAGATCCTGGAATGGCTCGCCACCTATCCCGGAGACGGGTGGCAGGCTCGCTGGCTGGCGGCAGATATCCACGACCGATCCTGGCGAGACATGGTCATGGCGGCCACCTACCCCGCCCCCGAAGACCAGCTCCTTCAAGGCATGCGAGCCCTACTCCTGCTGCGCGTCCTTCGGCCCAGTTACTGGTTTCTGCACCGATATAAGGCCTACGCCCTCTTCGACGAAGTCCGCCTGACCGTCAGCCCGGACCTGTTCACCCGCGCGGCCTCCGAGGCGACGCGCCTGGGCATGATCGGCCGCCAGGCAAACCAGCCGCTGATCACGCTGGCCAAGTTGGTGCTGCACTCCGGCAAGGACGTCGGCGAGCTCGGACCCGAGGACTTCTTCCTGGCCCGGGCCTGGAGCGTCCGCGCAATCGGCCGGCACCTGCCCGGCCTGCACGCTGCTTGGGAGGTGCTCCGCGGCCTGGGCATCTTGCCCGGCGACCACACGTTCCGCGCCGCGATCCGCGTCGGTCAGCGACCGACCGCGGAGATGATCGACGTGTTCAACTTGCGCTCCCAGACCGTCCGGGACGTCCTGATCCGTTACTGCGAGGAGCGGCGCCCGGCGATGGACTACGGCTCCTTCCGCGGCTTGATCGGCCACCTGGTCGGCAACTTCTGGGCCGACCTGGAGAAGCACCATCCAGAAATCGACTCGCTTCACCTGCACCCTGATGTCGCCCTCGCCTGGAAAGAACGGGCTCAGTTCGTCACCGATCCTCGCTACCCGGGTCGCCCCCGGCGCGACCGCATCGCGCTGTTCATGCGTGTCCGGGCGTTCTACCTCGATCTCCAGGAGTGGGCCCTGGAGGATCCGTCTTGGGCGCCGTTCGCCGCGCCGAGCCCGATCCGCAAGAGCGACACCGAGGGCTACGCCAAGGTCAAGAAGAGCGCTACCGCGGAAATGCACCAGCGCATCCGTGATCGGCTGCCCCACCTGCCGCTGCTGGTCCAGGCAGCGGAACGCAACCGGGCCTACCACCAGGCGCTACTGTCCAGCGTCGAGGCAACCCTGGTCGGCGACACGTTTGACTACAACGGCACCGTGTTCCGTCGCACTGCCCCTCAGACCGCCACGCACCGCAGCCACCGTCAGCGCGGTCCCGAGCACGTCCACGCCACCAACTTGGCCAGCGACGAGCAGATCAACGTCACGGTCGCCGAGAACTCCGCGTTCTGGAGGTGGGCGCTCCTCGAGACGCTGCGGCATACCGGTGTCCGTCTCGAAGAGCTGTTGGAGATGACCCATCTGGCGCTGATCTCCTACAAGCTGCGCGACACCGGTGAAGTCGTCCCGCTCCTGCAGATCGTCCCGTCGAAGTCGAACAGCGAGCGGCTGTTGCTCGTCACGCCGGAGCTCGCCAGCGTCCTCGCCACGATCATCAAGAGGATCCGGGATCCTCAGACCGGGCGGGTCCCGCTCGTCGCCCGATATGACCCGCACGAGCGCACGACCGGGCCGATGCTTCCCCACCTGTTCCAACACGTTCTCGGCTGGCGGCGCGAGGTGATCAGCCAGCGTCTCGTTCAGCGAAATCTCAACGACATCCTGCGCCTCGCCGGTCTCACGGACGCCGCCGGCGAGGCGCTCCGCTACACCCCGCACGACTTCCGGAGGATGTTCGTCACCGAGGCTGTCGCCGGCGGGCTGCCGGTTCACATTGCGGCCCGGCTGCTCGGGCACGCGAACCTCAACACCACCCAGGCCTATCTCGCGGTCTTCCAGGACGACCTGATCCGCTCCTACCGGGCGTTCGTCGCCGAACGACGAGCCTTGCGCCCGGCCGGCGAATACCGGGATCCCACGGACGCCGAGTGGGAGGAGTTTCAGCAGCACTTCCAGCTCCGGAAGTTGGAGCTCGGCACCTGCGGCCGGCCCTACGGCACCCCCTGCAATCACGAGCACGCCTGCATCCGATGCCCGATGCTCCGCGTCGACCCCGACCAACGCCACCGCCTCGTCGAGATCGCGACCAACCTCGAGGAGCGCATCACCGAGGCCCACGAGAACGGGTGGCTCGGCGAGGTCCAAGGGCTCCGGGTCAGCCTCGATGCCGCCCGCTCGAAGCTGGGCGCACTCGACCGGCAACCGTCCACCGGACCAGTGGACCTCGGGCTTCCCGTCGTCCGGGACCCGGGCTGAGAAGACGACACCACGCGCCTCGCGCGCAGGCGTCCGGTCGGAATGGTGTTCGTCCCCGAGTACAAGGAGGCCCTCCTCGCCGAAGCGAGGAGGGCCGGATCGGGCCGGCCGCCGCGGAACAACCACGACGACCGGCGAACCGCTACATGCTGTTCACCATCACCAAGAGCGTGAAGATCAGCACGGAGAGCGTCATCACCGCGCCGAACGTTCCACCCGCGACGATCACCGCCTTCACCTTCGTCTGCTTCAACCACACCATTAAGACTGCGGCGCCGAGGCCGAACACCGCCGACATGGTAATAGCGACCGCCAGCCACAACCCGATGTTTTCGCCATTCATGACGTCACCACCGGAGCTGACTCGTTTGCCGCGTTTACTAACAGCGGCAACGACACCGTCAACGACTTTGGTTTACGAACGGCAACCAAGCGTTGTATTATCAACCTGATCAGTAACAAACCGAACCTCCAGCTGCTCGACACCGACCTGAGCTGCGGATTCGTTCGCGAGGCCCCGGGCTGCAACCCGGGGCTTCATCACGTCCGCGTCGACCCGAAGGTCGGCGCGCCCGCGGAACTATTCCCGCTCACTCTTCAGGTTAGAGCAGAATCCGCGAATGGTGAAACCCCCGGATGCGGCCCTCCTCCCGCGACGGGATTGTCCGGTTCGATAATTGAGTATCAATAAGGAAACTGTTCGGCGAAAAGGGAAAACGAATCACGCTAAACAGCCCACAGGACCCAAAGGTGCACGCACAGCTGACCTGAAGCGCCCTCCCCGCGCCCGGATTACGCCTCGCCCTCGTCGAGGTCGACCTGGTGGGGCCGGCGGGCCGCGATCCACGACTCGACGTCGTCGAAGTGCCACACCTTCCCCTGCCGCAGGTCGGCGACCGGGGCCGGGAAGTCGGCGCGTCTGGTGAGTTGGTAGACGCGCTGGCGACTGATGCCGCCGAGACGAACGCGGATCTCATGGGAGCCCATGAGGCGGATCGACTTCGCCATGCACGCGACTATATGCGTGAGACTATGCTGGGCGTTAGACAAGGCGAGTCTCGTGACGGCGGCCGCACGTCGCCGGCCGCCCGACGGCCTCAGCCTCGAGATGTCGGTCGGAGCCCATAAACTTCAACGCGGCAGCTGCTTGGTCACGACCCGGCAGCCCCCCGCCGGACAACTCTCCAGAAGATTTTGAAGATTTTTTGCCGGTACCCCGCTCTGACGGCCTGGAGGAGTAAGAGAGAACCACTCCAGACACGAAGGAGCACCATGAACGACAACGAGCCGGCCGCCGCGGAGAGCCCCGACTCGCTCACCACGCCGACCCGCCGGGGGATCCCCCTGGCCGCGGCGTTCCACCGGGCGGCGACCGCGAACCCGAATCGGGCAGCTGCCCGGCTGGCTGCCATGTTCCACCCGGTCACCACGGCGGCACCGGGCACGCCCAGCGTCGTGGTGTCACCGCCGAAGGACATGGTGATCCGGCGCCGCCAGCGGGTTCTGACTCGCAGCGTCGCCTTCCGGGCGCGGCGCCGACTGATCGACGGGCGGTTCACCCGCCGCGACCGTGAAGCCGCCCAGCAGGCTCGTCGCCCCCGCCAACCCCGCGAGGCCCGCCTCCTCGCGCTCATGGAGGCTGCACTGTCCGGGCCGGCCGGCGACGGTTTCCGGAAGGTCTTCGCTGACTTCGCGAAGGCCGTCGCGAGCGTGGTCGCTCCCCTCCAGGAAACGATGCGTGAGATCGCGCAGATGGTGCTTCCGCCCGGGCTCCGGGTGTTCGCGCAGATGCAGGAGAGGCTTCAGCGATCCGTCCGGGTCCCGATGCCCGGCCCGCTGCGCCGTGTCCAGGAGCAGATCGCCGCCTACGCCCGGCCCACGTTCCGCGTCCCCCAGCGCATCCGGGACGCGGTGACCGGCACCTCCGACTGGCTCATGGGCAGCTTCCGGCACACGCGTGAGTGGGCTTCGGGCTTCATGACCTACCAGGCGAAGTTGAGGCAGCAGTTCAGCTCGATGGTGGGCTCCTGGAGCTGGAAGCTACCCGACCTCACCGAGATCGTCCGGCCGATCACGGACACCATCACGAAGATCATCCGCGGCTTCGAATGGCCTGGCGGGTCGGCAATGACCAAGACGATCGTCGAGTGGGCGGTCCGCGCGGTCTTCTGGGCGGCCGTCCGGACCCGCGAGGCGATCATCCACGAGGAGAACAGCGAGGAGATCGTCAGGGAGTTCATGCTCGCCTTCCTGGACCTCTTCCCGAAAGGCCGGCCGCACGTCGAGGCCGCGAAGGAGGCACTGCTCGAGGACGCCTGGTTGAAGGCGGAGCCGAAGGACGTCAAGAAGGTGCTGCTCAAGCGGATCAGAGACCTTCACCGCAACCATCGGATGGTCAGTGACACTGAGCTTCGGCACCGCCGCGTCGTGTCCCTGAACGCGCCGCTGAGTCCGGCGGACAGCGACAGCGACATGGTTCTCACCTTGGTCGAGGCGCTTGCCGATCCCGACTCCGTCGAGGACTTCGTGCTCAACCTGCCCGAGTTCCGGGACCCCCGCATCGACCGCGTCCTCAACAAGCTCAAGCCCGGAGAACGAGAAGTCGCTGACCTCTATGCAGGCCACGACGACATGACCTGGGATCTAGCCGCCGCCGCTGCCGGTCAACCGCCGGCATTTGGCGAGCGCGTCCGCAGGAAGCTAATCCGGTTGGGTGACCAGTTCGACAGTCGGCAGGCCCGCGAACTCCACATCCCCAGCACGACGAAGCCGAGGACCAGGCCGGCGTTCAGCTGAGCCCGTCCCTCCTGCGACGAAGTCGCCGCTCGCGACCGCGGACGGTCGCGAGCGGCGAATCCCCAGCTTCTTCTTCTCGCCCGGCCTCCTGGAGGTTTCCCCATGCCCGCGAACGCGGATGGCTCTTGCACGCCCAAAAACAGGAACACGACCCCAAACGAGTCCGACCCCAGCACCGACCGCAGGGTGAAGGTTGTTGCCACCGGCGGCTGCAGCACGTTGTTGGTCTCGTCGCTCTCTCAAGCGTTGGATCTAGTTCCGGCTAATCTGCAGACAGAGCTCCATAGCGGCATCGCCCTGGCCGCCACGCTCGGCCTGGCCTACTTGGTGCTCCCCCGCAAGGCAAAGATCACCCTGGAGTGGGAGCGGTAGTCACAGACAGCAACAGCGGTCGGGGCTTACCGCCCCGGCCAGCAAGTCCAGAAAAGAAACCGATGCCGCACTGGTTCCGCACCGGGCGGCCATTCACTGATCAGCAGGCCACGCTCGGCGATCCGGTCGAACATCGCGGAGTTCCCGGCAGGGTAGGGCCGGTCGACACCGCAAGCGAGCATCACAGCCGTACTGCCGCCGGCCGCCAGCGTTGCCTGATGAGCAGCTGTATCCACGCCGTGGCCACCGCCTGAGGTGACCGTCCACCCATGACCGGCGAGACCGGTGGCAAGGACATCGCTGACGTACATGCCGTAGGCGGTTGCGGCTCGCGCCCCCACGATCGACAGCGCCTGTGTGAACGCCTCGCTGACGGGCCGGTCGCCGCGAACCCACAAACACAACGGTGGCCGGATGCCGTCTCTGGCCGGTCCGGGTGCGCCCAAGTCGACCATAGCCAGGTCGTTGACCGCTGTCGGCCATTCGCTGTCGGTCGGGACCACCAGTCGTGCTCCGACGCGGTCGGCGCGGCGTAACGCGATCTCGGCGTGGCGCAGCGGGTCCACGGTGGCAAGGTTGACCTTGACCGCTTTGCGTAATGCCGGGTCGGCGATGTCGCCGGCCAGCACCTGCTGCAGGGCTGCGGGTGCGCCGTGCTGCTCGACCATCGACCAGACCGTCTGGTTGCCGGGCTCGGCTAGCAAGGTGAGCGCCACCCGGGCTATTCGGTTATCGGCAACATCGACCTCGCGTCGGGTGTCGCCCCTGGCGGACTCGTTCCGCTGGTCCAAGAGATTCTCACTTTCGTGAAGGCGAGATGTCGCGGGCCGCATTCGCTGGCGTCGGTCACAGGGCGGCCGCATCACGCATCACAGGGGAGCCGGTGACAGCGGCAGCGCCCGGTCATCCGGGGTCACCCGCTTCGGGGGACCGCATTCAACGCCGGCGGGGGAGCAGACCGCGGTTTCGACCCCGCCCAACACTGGGAATGTTGGGAAGTTCAGGTGTCTTCTGTTGTCGCGTGAGTGCCGTCGAGGCTGAAGGCGGCGCCGACGTGGGCCGGGAAGCGTCCCGAGCTGCCGGGGATGCCGCGACACGGCGGCTGATACGGCGCATCGGTGCGCAAACGCCGGCCGATGATCTGCATCGGGGCCGGCCGTGTGCCCTGGAGGCGCACCTCGTAGCGCTCCGACTGCAACCTGGCGTAGTCGACATGCGCGTCGTACGGCACGTAGATGTTGTCGCGGATGCTGCCGCCGAGCCGGCCGCAGCACGACACCGTGATCGGGTACCAGCCAGTCAGGGCGACGGTGACGACGTGCCCACAGGCTAGGTCGAATTCGAACACGCAGAGCCGGTGAGGTTCCGCTTCACCGGCGTCGGCGAGGCCGTCGCTTGCGGGACTGCTCGGTGGCGGGGTGCATGGGCTGCAGATCGGGCCGAGGTGGGTCTGATATCCGCTGTCGCAGCTCTCGCACACGATGCGCAGACATGCGCGGCATTCGCCGGAGGCGACCATGTCGAGACTGGTGCCGCAGAACCCGCAGGTGCCGGTCAGGCAGGTGCCGGAGTGGCGGCCCGGAGAGTGCTGGTGGCATGGGTGGTCAGGCACGGCGGTCTCGCCTGAGGTGTTCGTACGCGGTGGCGGGGATCAGTCCGTGGCCGGTGATGTGTTCGGGGCTATCGATGTGTCGCCAGCCGGCGGGCTCGCACGCCAGCCACGTGGTGTTCTCTACGGTGGTGACGCCGATGACATCACCCACCGATAGCGAGCGCAATCTCAACAGCCGGTAGGAGCAGGCGGCGAGGAAGCTCATTTCGTTGCTGTTGTCATCGGCGCGTGTGCGGGCGGCCTGCAACTGATCGAGGTCGGCGTTGAACAGCCGGTAGACACAGTCGGCGATAGCCTCCGGTGTGGTGTCGGCGGGCAGGTGCCGCCAATGCGAGAACACCTTCCTTAATACTGCAACGGCACTTAGCAGAGTGGGTAACCGCGGCGTTTGTAATGACTGAGGCGGGCTTGGTGTTGGCGTCGTCGTCGCCAGCGTGACCACCACCAGATGTGTTTGGGCTGGTGACGCGGACGAACAGTGCGGCCAGCAGGCGCCGGATCTCCGGTACCGTGTAGCCGATCATCATGTCGTCACCGCTGCTGTTTGCTCTGGCGAGGTCAGAGCCCGGGCGACGACGAGCCAGGCGTAAGCGGCCATCGACAAGGTGATGTGGGCATACCAGGCCCGCCAGTCCCGGACCTGGTACTCATCCAGGCCGGCCTGGCCTTTGGCCTGCTGGAAGCACTCCTCGACCGCCCCGCGGGTTCCGGCGATCCGGGCCAGGTCCATCAGCCGGGTCTTCCGCGGCCCGTAACAGACGTAGTACGCCAACTCGCCGGTGCTCATATTGCGCCGGGCCATCAGCCAGTGCCCGCGGCCTGGCCGCCAGAAGACCCGGATCGGGACCCGCGCCCACCAGTACTCCCGTGGCCCGTGAGCACCTCGGCCAGCGGAGATCCGCGACCAGGCCCGGCCCGGCAGAGACGCGATCAGCTCGTCGACACGGGCCCGACCCATGCTGGTGGTGACCACGTCGTCGTTGCACCGGGTCGCCACCACATGCGGCTGGTCGTGATCCTCGAGCCAGACCCGCAACGACTTCCACTGCCCGTACGCCTCGTCCATCGTCACCCACGCCGCCGGCACCCCAGCAGCGAACGCCCGCGCCAGCATCTCCCGCGCCATCTGCACCTTCGTGGCGAAGTCGACCTCGTCCGGGACCCCGGCCGCCCGACAACGATCACGGTCATCGGTCCACACCGCCGGCAGATACAGCTGCCGATCGATCAAAGCGTGTCCCCGCGTCGAACGGTAAGCCAGGAAGACCCCGATCTGGCAATTCTCGATCCGCCCGGCGGTCCCGGAATACTGCCGGGCCACGCCCGCGGACCTCACGCCCTCCTTCAGGAAGCCGGTGTCGTCGATGATCAGCACACCGCGTGGGTCACCGAGATTCTCGATCACGTAGTCCCGCACCACGTCGCGGACGCCGTCGATGTCCCAGTCGGCCCACCGCAACAGCCGCTGCATCCCGTCCGGCGACACGTCCCCCGCCTGCTCGGCGAGAGTCCACCCGTTCTTACGATCCAGGCCGGCGACCAACCCGGACAGATACTGCCGGGCCCGCCGCCGTGGTTCCGACCGGGTGAACCGGTCAGCGAAACGGGCATGCAACCGATCCAACTCACCCGACCACTGATCAACCTCGATCGCCGTCACACACGACCCAACGAGCCGATCATCGATACGTTCCGCCTACTGAGCCCTTTTCATCCTGCGTAGCGGTTGGCTTCGACGTGATGCAGGACGAGGATGGCCTGCACGATCGCGGTCGCGCGGCGCGGGCAGCAGCGCAGCTTGGACAGGATCTTCCAGGTCTTGAGGGTTGCGATCGCGCGTTCGCCGCGGGCGCGGATCTTCGCGTGCGCCCGGTTGACCGCCTTCTGCCGGCGTGACAGCTTCGGCCGGAAGCGCCGCTGCTTGAACGGGGTGCGCACGCTGCCGCGGGCGCCCTGGTAGCCCTTGTCGGCGAAGGTCATTACGTCGGCGCTGGTGAGCGCGTCGATGATGCCGTGGGTGCGGGCGGCGGTCAGGTCGTGGGTCGAGCCTGGCAGCGCCGGCGAGGCCCACACGAGACGCCCGGCTGCGTCGGCGATGACCTGCGCGTTGACGCCGTGCCGCTTGTGCTTGCCGGAGTAGTACGGCTTCTGGTCGGCGACCCGGTCGATCGAGATCAGTGTGCCGTCCAGGATCGCGTACGCCAGCTGCTGGATACGCCGCATCGCGCTGGCGAGGTCGTCGGCGGCTGCGCTAAGCAGGGCGATCGCCTCCTGGACGTAGCGCCAGGCGGTGGCGATGCCGATCTCGAAGCCGGCGGCGAGGCGGGTGTAGGTGTCGCCGTTGCGAAGGTGGGCCAGGGTGAGCAGGGCCTGACGGCCGGGGTTCAGTCGCCGCCATCGCGATCTGCGCTGCTGGCGGTGGGTGCGGATGCGTTCGGCGAGGTGGTTCAGGGTCCGGCTGGACAACGTGATCGTGGCAGGGTAGGACAGCATGGCGAGGCTCCCGGTCGGGGCTTCGAGTCTTGGTCGACAGCTGTCCTACCTGGAGCCTCGCACCCATCGATCACCGGCCCTGCTATACCTGCCATGAGCTGCAAGATCAGCTTGGAAAAAGCTCACTGAGTGCCGTTGCAGTGTTAAGTCGCGGTGGCCCGAGACCGATCCAACTTCGCAATCACAGCTTACAGAACCGAAACTAAACGCCAGTCAGACCCATTCATCTAATGCAGCTCCGTCAACAACCTTTCCAGATGGCTCGTTACCTGCATCGTCGATGACGAACTGCAAGACTTGCCTGCCGTAATCGTCATTAGTCCGGTACACAATTGAGTCCTCTTCAGCAGTAGGCCAAACCTCCACACGATATGACTCTGTTGTCGAGTTCACGCCGTCAACCTCGACATCACGCCCGATAGAGTAGGCTCTAATCCGATACAACCCTGGTCCAGCAACGCTGAGCGCGGATAGGCCAGGATCTTCATCATAAGACCGCACTCGCAGTCTCCCGAACACTATCCTAGTCGTAACCTCAGCAATGGTTTCCCAGTCGAGGCTCCGGTTGATCTCGGGTGGAACACTGCTGTAAGAGACGGCATTAACCCTTACATGCCCTGAATGAATACCCGTATGAAGGAGTACCCCACCCAGGAAAGGACTGATCAGCCCGTTCCTCGCGAAGGGCACTTCGATCGGCCAATCCACGCCATCCTCGATCAGGCCAAATGCGTGGTAAGTAACGTGAAGCTGGATCTCCATGAGGATTCCTAAGTCGGAGAGCGAGAGCAGGGGCTCACTTGCAACCAAGTGAGCCCCTGCCGCGACCCTACGGGGCGCTATAAACTCGGAATTTGTCGGCATTCATAAGGCGTTGCTGAGAGTAGAAGGTTTGCAGGGCACGGCCCCCGACCGAGTTCTGCTTTGCATTAATCATACATAAACTCCACCCGCTCGCCCCAGTTGCCTGGGTCGAAACTCCAGAAACGCCGCAAGTACCAAACGTGCGACCGGACCCGCCATTCAGCGCAGCTCCCTGATAGGTGCTCGCCATAGGGTACTCGTCGCAAGACTTTCCTGACGGCCGCGGATACTTGCTCGGACATGCCTTTAACCGGTTGGAGTCACTTTTTGAACTGGAATTTAACTTTGTCAGCGGAGACCCGTTTGGATACTTTCCTGGAAGTCCCGAGTTTTGAGCGTTGTAGATGTGCTTCGCGAGCTCCGGGAACTTTCCCGTGCGAGAATAAGTCATAGTGGGAACGACTGAAGGAACAACGCACCCAACACTCTCTGGGTACCCTTTCAGCGCCTGATCGCATCGGACCGTTTGCGTCGACACTGCAGTCTTTGCGTGCCTGTCATTCGGGGCACCGTTCGTCAGCTCGTACTTCCAGGTCGCCCTCATGCTGGATTGTTTCCCGCGCTTGACCTTCGACTCAATCAGCGCCACTCCATTGAGAGGCCTGTTTGCCCAAAGCGGCTTATTGGCAGGGAGTGACCAACGCACTGAACAGTTATTTGAGCAGGACGCGCCGCGCCCTGTCGTTGCGACAACGATGAATTCGCCCATGAAGGTTGCCGAAAAAGCGCCGAGACCTACCTGGTACACCCATTTCCGACTGTTACGCTTCGTGTACATGTAAAGAAATTGATAGTAGTCCAGGGTTCCTACAATATTCCAGACGCCATTAGCATTCCGTGACCAAGAGTTGATGTGAATAGGCTCAACCTTGCAAGCCGCATATCGCCAGCGAATCCAGCTTGTGTCATTATTTATCGCCCGGTTGTAGCAGGCCTGAGGAATATCCGCCGGCTTCGGGATACGTGAGGCGCTGGTCGAGTACTCGGCAGCGACGCTCAGGCTACCCACGGAACCGTCCGTAACCCGAGTTGAACTATGGAAACCCTCAAGAGCCCGTGTCATTCCACCTGGATTTGCCGTCTTCGCGTTTGCAATATCAGCTGCGGTTGCTGGGCGGGTGCATATTGACGACGTGCCAGCGGAATCTAGCTCGCAACTTTCCCCAGCGGTGGGTGTCGGCGCGGCTAATGCTGCCACCTGAGTAGATGCAGTCGATGTCTGTGCGCTCGGAGGCTCATCGCCCTCTTCCACCTGCTCAAGCTGAGGATCCGCCCCAAGTTCCTCCAGTGTCTCTTCGTCACTTAAGGGTTGCGCAGTTCCGAGTGCGTAGCGCACCCCGGTGCTTTGCGCCGGGGCAAAGGGGTCCTCATCGAGAGAGGGGTATTGCTCTTCATCTGGGTTAACAACAGGAACTTCTGAACCATCCGTTGCCGGAACATCTGGCTCTTGAGTCCATTCCGGCTCCTCTAAAGGGATCGGGGAGTATGTAACCGTAGCGTAAGGAACTTGACTCGGGTCCCCGTTCCGAGACGTGAACTGCTTCCACTGAAACCAGTCCTTTTCGTCTACGGTGCGAATTCCCATGTGGCCGCGATCCGAGTTACTAACCGCTGTATATTGAAAGAATGCCGTAGCATCAATCGATAACCATCCGCCGTCACAGTTGGATGCAGTCGAGGTACCATCCCGCCAAAGCCATCGAGGCTGAGTATCCCAACCCACTCCTTCGGCCGCAGCATTAGTGGTCCAGATTTCCCAAGGCTGAGGATCGCAGCTTGCGGCCCAGGAACTATAGAAATTGGCCGTCGCGGAGGTTACTTCCATTCCACGCAACGCCGTCGTATCCCAGTCGATCAGAGCCCGCGCAGCTTGCGTATCGCTCAGGGCTCCCATAAAAATCGAATCGGCATCAGGCCAGCCATACTCGTATCCCTGGACCACGGTAATGCTGCCCGTAGCTAGAAGCCGGTCGACCTGGGGATCGATTGTAACCGGGTAGACCGTGTTGGGGTCAGAAAGCCAATTCGGATCAGCCTTCAAATTGACTGCAAGTTCGCCGTTAAACTGCGCCGATCTTGCGACGGCTGCGGGCTCTTCCGAAGTCAATTTAAGTCGCTTTGAGCGAGCAAGACTCGGACGATTATTCGTCCGACCTGAATCCCACATAAGTGGGTGTGGGATAGCACCAAGCTGCTTTCCCAACCGATCACGGACCCTCAACTGACCGTTGGCGTCGGCACTGATCGACGCGACACCATTGCCCATCAGCGGTAAGGTGATCGATCCCATGCGCTGAGCCGCCGCACGGGACTTAACTACCAGAAACTGCTCAAATCCTGTGGCGGTCGCCTGGACCACAACGTCTACCCCGGGAAGCGCCTCAGGGTAAGTCGCTCTACTTCCAGAAAGCTGTGGAGATGGCAATTTTCCAGTCCACCCCATTGCAAGCTGGCTGTCACCCTCTCCCACAGCAGCGAGAGAGCCGGACGAATCGTTCTTTCCTCCGGAAATGCGCAGGTTGTCTGGATGCGCTTTAGGCGCGATTGAACCATCGGCCTGACGCTGCAGCGTCAGATCAATGGGAACCCAAGAACCGTCACGCCGAAAACGGACGATTCCTGCCGAAATTCTTGCTTCCACCCGATAATCGGGTGTTGCAAAGAACTCTGCTGTCCCGGTTGTCATGCTATCAATTCGGACTCGGCTGCCAGTCTGACGCGCGCGGGCCATAGCAGCCGGCTCATCGGCCGCACCCAAAAGGGTTACAGACGAAGCAATAGCGGAATCTGGCGGCACAGTAACCAGACTTGCAACCAGCGTGACAGTTGCCACTATTGCCATAGAAGCCATGAGGCGACGCCGTAACGGTCTCAACCTGGACATTTCCCTTGCAAATCCTTACCGCTTGGCATCAGAAGCGGTGAAGATACCTTACGGGCTGTTGTGAGTCGTTCCGCCTGACGGATATCAACTCAAGATCAACAGCGGATTGACTCACGCCCTAAGGACAAGCAGATAGCGTGAGATTTGCGCATCTCAGACTATCGGTGTAACGTTGCGCCTAGACTTCTATTCACTGGAGCCACAATGCACTACCGCCTGATCGCCATTGCGATTATCTTGTCTGTAGGGACGATGGCGGGGTGCGCCCACGAAGAATCTGGAAATCCTCCCGTCGAGCGCCCGCCCTCTAGCCGAGCAATCAACAATGACGAGTCATCCGCTAGAACTGGGCTTAGTCGCGATGACGCCTGCGCCTCGTTTAACGGGTGGTTTCGATCACTCGGAGATCGGGCTGAGCCTGCAACGCGCGACTATCTTGACTCTTTGAGCAATAAGAATTTGTCGCCAGACCAGGTTGCCTCCACTCGAAAAATTTATTTTACCCACCATGCGGCTGCGTTAAAGCTGCTCGCAGTCGCGACGAAGGACGACGACTTGCGGGATTCGCTATATGCAGTTTCTGGCGACCTCTTGGAACGCTCCAAAACCTCGTGGGTGCCGACAGGATCGGCGGGAATTCTTCCAGACACCTCAGCGGTTATGGCGTTATGTAATATAAGTCTTGAGGAACGGGCTGTGCCAACTACTCGCTGAGTGAGCGTTTGAGAGGTTGTAATACGGCTTGCTGAACGTTCGGTGGCGGTGCCGACCACCTTGACCGACTGCGAGTCCTGGACGCCGGCCGACGGATGGGCCTCATGCCCCTCGCCACTCGCCGAGGTTCGCGTGACTCCTCAAGAAGCCGCATCGGTAAGCCGCTCGCGCACGGCCTCGGCGAACGGGTGATGATCGGCGAGTACGCGGCGTGGTTGCTGTGCGCTGCGTTCTGGCCGCGACGCGCGTGACCGAAGTACCGTTCCCGTCCGACGCAGGACCGCCACTGAACAGCGACATTGCGGCGCCCGCGCCATCACCCCATCGGGCCGAGGCAGTCGTTCCCCTAAAAGCTCCTAACACGATCTCTTAGTGGGTCCAGTTGATCAGGCGGCGCCAGCAGATCAGGACGCAGGCGAGGCTGACGAAGCCGTCGTGGATGTCGAGTCGGCGTTCCCAGCGCACGGCGAGCCGGCGGAACTGGTGGAGCAGGGCGAAGGTCTGCTCGACGACGTAGCGCAGTCTGCCCAGACCTTTGATCCCGGGGGTTTTGGGCCTCGGGATGATCGGCTCGGTGCCGCGTTCGCGGCAGGCCTGACGGAATGCCGCGCTGCTGTAGGCCTTGTCGGCCAGCAGGGTCGCGAAGCGCCGCCGAGGGCGGCCCGGGCGTCCGGCGATCGGCGGGTAGCAGTCGAGCAGGTCGAGGGCGCGTTTGATGTCGGGAACGTTCGCGCCGCTGGTCAGCACGTAGATCGGGGTGCCGTTGCCGTCACAGATCAGGTGGTGTTTCGAGCCGGGTTTGCCGCGGTTGACCGGCGACGGCCTGTCCCGGCACCCCCTTTTTCGCGTCGATGTGACTGGCGTCCATCGCCGCTCTCGACCAGTCGATCCGGTTCGCTGCGTTCAGCTTGGCGAGCAGTATGCGGTGGACCTGGTCGAACACCCCGGCCTCAGTCCAGCGTTGCAGCCGTCGCCAGCAGGTCATTCCGGAGCCGAAGCCGAGTTCCTGCGGCAGGTCCTCCCAGCCGATCCCGGTGTGCAGCACGAACAGGATGCCTTGCAGGCACAGCCGGTCCGGGACCGGCCGCGGACCCGGCGACTTCGCCGGCCACGGCGGTAGTACCGGCTCGATCAGCTTCCACAACTCGTCACCGATGACCCACGCCTTGCTCACGACGACCGAACGAGAATGATCTTTACCTCGCAACGCTGATCAACATCGATTCAGCAGATCGTGTTAGGAGCTTTTAGGTGATGACGGGATTCGTATGGCATGAAAGAACTGCCGGTGTTGTGGTAAATGCCGATGTAGTAAGGCGTCACCATTGTGCCTTCCGGTTTTGCCGGGAACGGGGTTCGGTGGTGAGAGCGGGCCGGATTTCGTTTCCTCTTGGCTGGCGGCCGGTGTTGCGGCTCGCGGTCCGGGCCGCCGTGCCCTATGTGTGAGTGATCAGCGGACCGTCCGCACCATCCAGGACGGTGCCGGGCTGGGCCGGCAGGATTTCGCCTGCCCGGACCAGGTGCAGCGCGACCCACTGCTCGCCGACGCGGACTTCAATGACGTGCGGCAGACGGCAGCCGTCGAGACGCCGCACTCCAGCCTGATGACGTTGCGCTTGCAGCAGGCTGAATGTCTCAAAGGTGTCCTCAGCGCAGACGACACGGTGCGTTGGGGTCTTATCGGCCACGGCCTCTCCTTCAGAGCTTCGGCTCCTGCTCCAGCGGATGGGTGGTGTGGCCGGGCGCGTGTTGGAAGCGCCAGAGAGCCACAAGGTTTTGGTCCCACGAGCGGTGTCCGGAGCGACGCGGCGCCGCGACCAGGTTCCGCCGCCGTGCGTTCCGGCCGTGACAGACATCCGGGTCCAACCGTCGAAGCGATAGATGTCACCGTCATGCCGGCTGTTGTGGCTGTAGGCAACGGCTGCGGCCACCGGCCAGTACGGCCAGGACGGCGCGGCGACCTCGCGCCGGAGCCGCAGCATGGGCCGCGTCGCCCAGCGGGCGGTCGGCGCCGAGCACAACCGGGCCAGCTCGACCAGCTGCTTGCGGCCGTAGCCGGCTGCGGTGCTGCTTGCCGTCGACGCGCTGACCGCGACACAGACCGGTTGACCGGCCACCTCCAGTGCCTACGCCTCGGCACCGAACGGCCGACGGCAGGCGCCAAGGTAGTGGCCCCAGGCAGTGAGCAGCTCGTTGGCGCAGGCTAGTGGAATCGAGGTGAGGCCGGCGGCGGAAGGAAGCAGCGCAGGCCGATACCCCGATGCGGCGGACGGTGCGGTACGAGCGCTCACCGGAGGGTCCCGCAACGTGCTGGCGCTCACCGCGCTGCCTGCCGGCCGGGCCAGTGCGGATCTGCGGTGGCGATCTCGTCCGGGTAGATGCTGAACCCCTCGTCCGGCTGAGCGTCACCGTCAGGCCCGTAGTACAGGGCGACGGCTTGACGCGCGTCGTCTGGAGGCTCCGGTGGCGCGCCGAGCTCCGATGCGACGTTGGCCCACGATGATCTGACGTGCTCAGCGAGGGCGGCATACGCCGCGTCCGGGTCGGCGTGCAGGCTTACGGCATCGGTATGACGGTCCCGCCGACGCAGCACCCACACCGTCGGTGCCGGTGATCGCCATAGCCGCGTCGGATCGCGGGCGTCGGTGTACTCGTCAGCCAGTGCGTCGCGGGCTCGCTCAAGGGCCTGCTGCTGGCGTTCGGTGAGAGCCGCTGTGTCCGGGTTCTGCCACAGGTCGAGGGCCGCTTTCGCAAGGCATTCGAGGTCGGCGCCGCAGAGCAGATCAGCGATCAGGGGCCGCTCATCCCGGTCGGTGCAGCGCCTCGGCTGGTGGGGACAACAGCGGGGAAGGTGGGCTGCGTCGCGTGCCTGTCGGCGCAGGTACGGCAGGGCATCGGGGTAGGTCATGCCGTGCTGGTAGGCAACCGGCGCACTGGCACGTTTGGCCTGGTACAGCGCAATGTCGGCGTCAGCCAGAATCTGTGGCCAGGGATATCTGGGGCGGGCGTAGGCGAGTCCGGCGGTGCCGGGCACGGACAGCGGCCCGGTCGGCAGATCTTCGACCAGAAACGGTGCGCACGCCTCGGTTGCCGCGGCGCTGGCTACGTGCAAGTTGTCCGCGGGCAGGATCAGGGCGAATTCGTCGCCGCCGAGCCGACCGGCCCAACCGTCCAGGCGGGAGGCGATTGTGGTCAGGCGGGCGCCCGCGGCGGCCAGCACCTGGTCGCCGGCGGGGTGGCCATGCCGATCGTTGGCCTGCTTGAAGGCGTCCAGGTCGAGCAGGATCAGGTATCTGTCCCGGTCGGCGTAGGCGGCGTAGGCGTGTTCGAGACCGGATCGGTTGAGGACGGCGGTCAGCGGGTCCTCGTGGACGCGTCGAGTCAACTCGCGGACCTGTGCCTTCAGCTGGCAGATCAGCGGTGCGGTACCCATGCGGGCGGCCGCGGCACCAAGGACGGCCGCGGCGCCGAGGACCGCGATATTCATCGCATGCATCAAGCAATTCCTCACGAGACAGAGCGGGCCCGCGCCCCCGGGTGGGATGCGGGCCTCGGCAACAGGCAGAGCACGCCGCAGCGGCGTGATGGCGCTCTGGGCTTATACGGCTGCGGCGGCCAGGCGCATGGCCTCGACTGCGGTGTTCTCCATCTGGTAGCCGACATCGGCGTCGTCGACGCTGCGTCCGTAGGACGTGACGGCCTGCATGATGCCGCCCGCGCTCAGATCGGCTCCGCGGATGAAGTGCGCCAGGATGTCACGCTGCTGGTCCTCGGTGTACTTCAGCTTCTGACCCAGCACCTTGAGCGTTTCCTCGGGTCGGGGCACGCTGATCCCGGCGGCTTCCTCGAGATTGCGGACGGCACGGGTGACGAAGTCGATGTCCAGGTAGGCCTTGACCGCGTCCTTGGTTTGCTGCTTGATCACGTCGAGCTCCGCGGCGATCGTTGCCGCTGACGGCTCGATGATGCCGTCGTCGTCGGTGATTCGGCTGCCTAGATGCACACGGCTGAGGACGCCACGGTGGATGCTCATGCCGTTGAGGCACACTTCCACCCGGACGAACGGGTCCAGGCGGTAACGGCCGAAGCCGGTCTCGGAATTGGTGAGCCGGAAACCACCGCAGATGATCGGAAGGTCACTGCCGCGGCGCCCGTCGAACGGCGACCGGTAGTCACGCAACAGCTGCGGAGCCAGTACCTGCAGCTGCGGGCAGATGAACCGGACGTACATGCGCCGGTCGGTCAGGTCGCACGAGGCGACCTCGACGTGCACTCCAGTCTCTCGGATGCCGTCGAGCACCGACAGCAGCGCGTCCAGGTTATCGATCCGCAGATAGCAGTCGGACAGGACCGCCCGGGCGATACCGGTGCTGCTCGTCGGGTGATCGCGCAGACAGCGGATCAAGAATCGCCGGTTGTCGTCGTCGAGCCACCCGTTGATGTTTTCGTCCAGCAGCCGCACGTTCTTTTGAGCCATCCGCCGCAGGTAGGGCAGGGGGATCTTCAGCTTGTCGCCGATGCCGCCTAGAGCGATGTCGTTGAGCGCGTAGACGCCGTCGGTCAGGGTGACGCCGTCGTTGCGCAGCTGGGGTACGGCGCCGGCGATGACGAGGTTGCCGTCGACGGATCGCAGCTTCGCCGAGCTGGCGATGATGTCGTCGGCGCGAGCCTTCTGAGCAGTCAACATCTGCATCATGGATTCGAGGCTGACGTGACGGTTCGGTGCGATGGTCAGTGTCGGCTGAGCCATAGAGAACATGCCCCTTGACGAGCGAGCCGGCCGATGAGCGGGCGGCTGACGGGTTCGCGTTCGCCCGGCGCGGAGCCTGTGGCGTCCGGTGGGGCGAGCGCGTGCTGGCCCGCCAGCACCTGGCCGGCCCGGCAGCCGGGGCGTCAAGGCTGGGAGCGAGAAGATCTCTGGCCGAAGGCCAAGATGTTCTCGCCCGGCCTTGCGCCCGGCCCGGGCCGAGCCATCGTGCCAGGCCAGCACCGCCGTCTCACCTGGCAGCCGCGCGCTGCCCGGCCCGGACTCAGCCGTCGGTACGAATGACCTTTAGCGCTTGTCAGGACATGGGCAACCCGCTGCAGCGCCGGGCATTGTGCGAACGAGGGTGGAGGAGCGGCAGATCGTTTCCGTCGTGCCCGACGGGTCCCTGCCAGCCCTCACTTTGGTATCAGTAGCATTGGTCTTCAAATGTCGGCGAGACAACCAGCGACAACCAGTGACAACTATTTTATCTTCGCGTCCGCTGCAATGCTGAGCGCAGGGACCGAAGCAGTCTTAGCGTCATCTCGCGAGCATAGATAGTAGTGCCGCAGAGGCATTATATTCCGCGCGGCGGAATTTGCTGATGGTCCCTTTCCGTAGCGGCGAAGGGGATTGCCCTTGTGAAGACAGGCTGACCAAACGGCGAAGGTTGGACCCGTTCGACCCTGTATCGGGGCTGCCATCACGGTCGCCTCGGTGGCCAGTACTCACAATCGTCGTGCGTCGGCACAACGAAACCAAATTCCGTACGTAGGCCAAGCGCGGCGACCTGCACCAGCGCAGCACTCGCATGCGACGCGTGCTCGACGCCTGTCTGAGTGAAACATCGTTCCGTTTCTGGCCTATCAAGTTGGCGTCCTCGGCAGTGCAGTCATGCGCGGAGTGCATGTCGATCTACCCCCGGGCGGCATGTGCGCCTCGCTGACTCCCATCACAGATCGGAGCGGAAATGAGACTTGCGAAAAAGGCAACCATCGCGGCAGTAGTGGCCTCGGCCGCAGCTGCTACGGCGATCGTCGGAGGTGTCCCATCGCCGGCGTTCGCTGCCAACACTTCCTGTATGGCTCCGTACTGGTACGGGTGGCACCGTACCTGCACTACGGGAACGATCGAGCCGAATAGCCAGCACAAGATCTGGATCGCCGTCTCGGCCTGCAAGGGCAGTCCGTGGAAGGTCTGGGACACCGGCACCGGCGTGACGATCGCCTCGGGTACCGGCAGCCGCAGCAGCAAGGCGGTCGGCGGCCTGTACGGCCACTACAAGGCCAAACTGACCGAAGCCTGCTGGCGCGACAGTATCGCTTTGGCCAGCTGACCCGAGCTCCAGAAACGGTCTGAAGACCGCAGCGGGCCGGCTGCTGCCCTGCCAGGCAGCAGCCGGCCTGCGGCACACCGATCAACGATCACCCGGCAGGGTGCACGTACCTAGCCAGGGCAGCGCTATGTCCTTCTTCACCGCAGTTGTCTCAGCATTTCACGGAGGAACCGTGCGCATTTTGCTGCTGGTCACCGCCTTCAACGGGTTCAGTCAGCGTGTCTGGTGTGCGTTGCGGGCTGGCGGGCACGACGTCGGCGTGCATGTCGCTGGCGGTGCCTCCGACATCATCACCGGAGTCCGCAACGCGAATCCGGATCTGATCGTGGCCCCGTATCTGACCAAACGAGTGCCGGCGCAGGTGTGGCAGCACTGGCCGACAGTGATCATCCACCCCGGGCCGGTGGGCGACCGCGGCCCGTCGTCGCTGGATTGGGCCATCAGCGATGGCGTGGCCCGCTGGGGAGTCACCGCCCTGCAGGCCGTCGAGGAAATGGACGCCGGGCCGATCTGGGCCACTCGCACGTTCGCCATGCCGGGTGTTGCCCGACGCAAGTCGGCCCTGTACGCCGGACCGGTCGCCGACGCCGCCTTACAGTGCATCGTCGAGGTTGTCGCCAAGGCCGAGGATCCGTCGTTCACGCCGGTGTGGTCGGACCGGATGCCGGTGGAGGTGCCGGGTGCCCGAGCCCGGCCGTCGATGCGGCAAGCGGACCGGGCGATCGACTGGGCCGGGCCAGGCGATCAGATCGTGCGGCGCATCCGCGCCGCCGACGGCGCACCTGGAGTGTTGACCGAGGTGGCCGGGCTGCCGGTGTACGCCTACGACGCTCACCCCGGCACGATCCGCGGTGGCCGGCCCGGCCAGGTCCTGTTACGCCGCGAAGGCGCCGTCCTGGTCGCTGCAGGCGACGGCAGCGTCTGGCTCGGCCACCTACGCCGGGCCACAGATGACTCAGCGTCGCCGACGATCAAACTGCCCGCTGTGTCCGTCCTCGGTTCGCGGGTTCACGGGGTAGCACACGCGTCCGGGCGATCGGGGCGGGCGCCGCAGGCGGCCTGCGGATACGGGCAGATCCGGTACCGGCGGGCCGGCCCGGTCGGATGGCTGCACTTCGACTTCTACAACGGCGCCATGGCAGCGGGACACTGCCGGCGGCTGCTGGCCGGGCTGCGGCACGCGACGGAGCAGGACACCCGCGTGGTCGTGGTGTGCAGCGGCACGGAAACGTTCAGCAACGGCATCCACCTCAACGTCATCGACGCCGCCACCGATCCGGCGGCCGAAGGGTGGGCGAATGTCCGGGCGATCAACGAGGTGTGCCGGGAACTCATCAGCTGCACACGGCAAACCGTCATCGCTGCCTACAACGGCTCGGCCGGGGCAGGCGGGGTGATGCTCGGGCTCGGCGCCGACATCGTCGCCGCCTGCAACGGAATCGTCCTCAACCCGTACTACACCATGGGCTTGTTCGGCTCCGAGCTGCACACCTATACGTTGCCGGCCTGGGTCGGCGCCGAACGGGCAGCGCGGCTGCTGGCCGACCAAGTCCCGGTGGACGCCGATCAGGCGTTGCGCATCGGTCTGGTCGACGAGGTCGGGCCTCGGGATCCTGACACCTTCCAGGAGTGGCTGATGTCCTTGGCCATCGAGGAGACGGACTCGGCGTTGGTTCGGGCCCGAGTCGACGCGAAACAGCGCCGCCTTGGCGCAGTACCTCCGCTGGGTGTGTATGAGGCTCGTGAGCTGGCGGAGATGAGTCGCGACCTGTTCGACGATCGGTCTGGTTTCGCTGCCGCCCGCCGAAACTTCGTGGGAAAGGCGGGCGCCGAAATTGCTGGCGGACTACGGCTGCGACCGACCTCCGCCGTGCCGGCATGACGAGCGGGGTGATCCGCCGGCATTACTTGCCGTTGGTGACAGTAGGGATCGTGGCGCAGTCTTGGCTGCCGTCGGCGCCCAAGGCCATGATCCTGTGCGCTCGTATTGCCCAAGCCGCACGCCCAAGCCGCACTGAAGGACCACGCTGAAGTAGCAGGCTCGGCCACGGCCCTGTGTTTGACGGCTGCGGCCGAACGTGCGGCCACTGGTGAAAGCGTAGTCCGTCAGCCGCTCAAGCAGCCGCACACCGATACGCGCTCAAAGCGTAGAGGCCCTGTCCGGGCTCGCACAAAAGATCACGTTCGGGTGAATTAGCGGACCTGCCGAAGATCAAGAGTGGTTGCTTCCCGCCGTGGCGGTAATGTCGATGCCGGTAGTTTGCGCCTGCCGGATCGAGTTGCCGTAGCCCGCGCCTATGGCAATGACGAAGACAAAGGTTCTCGGAATCGCGCATCAGAGCACGCCATGGTCCTTGGTCACCTGGGCGGAGCGGCGCGGGACGTTTCGCCGGAGGGCGAACGATGACTAAGAACCGGAAGCAGGGCTGTGCTCGAGCCGTTGCTGCCAGGGGAACAGGTCGTGATGGGCCGCGCAGATGGACATTGAGCTTGATCATCGACGGGATCCGGTGGCGGGCGCGGATCGGCTCACCGTGGCGGGATGTGCCCGCGGTGTATCCGCCGTGGCCGACGCTGTATCGATGGTTTCGCCGATGGCAGCGCGACGGGATCTGGGCACAGATCCTCGACTCGTTGCAGGCCCTGGCAGGCGCGGCCGGATTGATCGGTTGGACGGTAAGCGTGGACTCCACCATCAGCCGCGCCCATCAGCACGCGGCCGGCGCTCGCCGCGACGGCGGCAAGCAGAAGGAGCCGCCGGGGGCACGGCGAGCTTGTCATACCTGGTAGCCACGGCCCGGTGCTGTTTGAGCTGGTTGATGCCGCACTCCACCTCGGTGGGCTGCGCAGGCAAATTGCCGCGCAGCTGACCGCGTCCCGCGCGCGTTCGCCGTTCGCACGGCGTAACGGAGCGGTGCTGCACCATCACGACTGCTGACAGCGCGGCCGGCCTCCGAAGACACGCTGTTCAGGCTGACCCACTCCTGCCACCACCGATCCGCTAGCCGCTACCGCGGCGGGTTGGCTGCGACGACTACGCGTTCTTTCCAGGCATTGCGTACGGCGAGCAACTCCGTGCGGTGTTTCGCCTTCCAGGCGTCGAGCCGCTCGTCGAGCAGCCTCATGGCAGCGGTGTAGGCCGGACGCCGGCAGTCGACGTCAGCGGCGAAAACGGCCTTCATCTTCGCCAACCCGCGCCGCCAGGATGCGCTGCCAGGCTCGCCCTGAAGCCGCGGTGCGAACAGAAAGTCGGAACGGTCCGCGCCGACGACGTAGCCGTGGCGGACCTTCATGCAGCGGTCATAGCCCTGCCACGCCTTGACGACAGCGTCGTTGCGGTAGATCGGTTCCAGGAGGTCTTCGAGTTCGGCAAGCTGGTAAGCGCCGGCAGGCGGGTCGATGTCGAGGTAGTTGCGATGCTCGAACGGGGCCGTGCAGCCGTTGAAGACGTCGACGTCCTCGGGCTTGAGGGCCGGCTCGGTGATGCCCGCGCGGCGCAGGCGTACCCCGGCGTACTCGTTGAGCTCGAACCGGCGCGTGCCGGCCGTCAGGGAGTCGATGATCGCGGCCCTGCCGTTGCCGTAGCCGAGGTCGGCGTCGGTGAAGTCCTGGTAGAAATCAACGAACGGCAGCGGGGCATACGGGCGCCCGTGGGCACGCATGCAGTCAGCGACACCGCCTTCGACACGGCGGTAGTTCAACACCTCGGTGGCCCGCAACTCCTCCAGGTTTCCGGTGATGCTCAGCGACACCGCGTCCAGGCGTGCGGCCGCCGCCGCCAGGTCGAACCCTGATGTCACGCGCGGGGGCGGCGCGGCCGCGGACGAACCTCCGCCCGCTAGCACCGCTATCCACGACACCACCGCCAACCATCGCCGCTTCACGATGACCCAACGACCAGGGCCCGGCACCGGTCGCGTTGCTCCGTGGGCGCAGCGGGATGCGCTGTTCGCGGCGATGACCTGGGATCGGGGCCGGGCGGCGCTTTCGGGGCGTACGTATCCGAGGGGCGGGCGCTTCAGTCGGTGGTCAGGCCAGCGGTGGGGGGTGTCCCTATGGTTTTCGTCAAGCGGCGAGGGCGTGGTCTGTGGGTCGGGCCTGGTAGTGCTGTCGGTCGCGGAGCATGGCGAACAGGACATCGACGCGGCGGCGTGCGAGGCAGATGAGGGCGGCGTTGTGCCGTTTGCCGGCGGCGCGTTTGCGGTCGTAGTAGGCCCGTGACGGCGGATGCGCGAGGCTGGCGAAGGCGGCGAGGAAGAACGCGCGTTTCAGCTGTTTGTTGCCGCCTTTGGGTGGGTGTTCGCCGCGGATGCTGGTGCCGGAGCGGCGGGTGACCGGGGCCAGGCCGGCGTAGGCCGCGAGGTGTCCTGAGGTCGCGAAGGCGGTGCCGTCACCGACTTCGAGCAGAATCCGGGCTGCGGTCCTGACCCCGATGCCTGGCATCGATGTCAGGACCTCGGCAAGAGGGTGCGCATCAAGCATCTCCTCGACCCCGGCGGCCACCTCGTCACGTTGCTGGAGCACCTCGCGCAGGCTGTCGGCCAATTTCGGCAGGATCTTCTCCGCCGCTGCGGTGCCGGGGACGGTCACGGTCTGCTCGTCGAGAGCGGTGAAAATCTGCTCGACGAGGCGTTCGCCCATCCTCGGGGCTTTCGGGCGGACGATCTCGACGAGTTTCGCCCGGCCAGCGCGGCGCAGTCCGGCAGGTCCGCCGCAACGCGACAGCAGTTCCAGAACGGCTTTGTGCTGGGCTTTCGGGCCCAGCACGCGTTCGAGTGCGGGATGGATCTGGGTGAGCAGGCCCCGGATGCGGTTGCTGAGGCGGGTGGCTTCCCCGGCGAGGTCGTCGTCGAAGCCGACCAGGACTTCCAGTTCAGCGAGGGTGTCGTCACCGACGTCGACCCTGCGCAGTGTGTGGGGCAGGGTGCGGGCGGCGTCCGCGATCACGAACGCGTCGCGGGCGTCGGTCTTCGCACGGCCGGGATGCAGGTCCGCGATGCGGCGCATGGCCAGGCCGGGCAAGTAGGCGACCTGATGGCCCGCAGTTCGGGCGACCGCGACGGGCAGAGCTCCGATCGAGGCCGGCTGGTCAACGACGACCAGCACCGCACCGTGCTTGACGAGCTTGTCGAACAGCTGCCGCAACCGGGCCTCGGTATTCACCAGAGGAGCGTCATACAGACGCTTGCCGTCACGGTTCAGGGCGACGGCGTGGTGACCGTCCTTGCCCACGTCCAAACCGAGAAACACCTGGTAGCCGTCGTGCACATCGCCTCCCCGCGACCGCAGCGCGTTCCCGGTCGCCATGTCCGGCGTCGACTGCCGGCAGCCACGTTACGAAGAGACCAACCCGACCTGGCGGGTGGTCATGTCCCTTATCAGCGGTCCGTCGACGCCACCCGGTCCGGTGACAACACCCCCCCGGATCATGCGTACGACAGGGGCGGTAAGTCATGCCGGACCAGGCGACCGAGCGTCCCCAACGGGGACCTGAAAACGGTAACGGGGCGGGCCCTGCTGGGCGATGGTCGGCGAGGATCCGGTGCTCCGCACCGCGTACCACGCCTGGGCCCAGCGTTGGCCGGCCGGCGGCGAACATGGGCCCACGTCCACGCCCACGCCGCCGATGGGCATAGCCCGATCTTGTGTTAGTTCCGTGGGTTGAATTCACCTGCCGGTCCGTGGCAATAGTCGAGGCTGGTGTTGGGAAAGACCGCGAGTGCGGTGGCCGCGAGCAGGTGTCGTGTCTGCGCCACGATCAGGGGGTTCTGCATCAGGCAGGTGTCGTAGAGCATGGTGGTCGTGGCATGGGAGACGGTCTGTGACCAGTGCCGCCCGAGACGTGCACTGATCGGCCGTGCGCTGTCGAAGCGCAGGTCGGCGCCGTGGATGCCGGTCTGGGCGTGCGCGACGTCTTCGAGCAGTGCGCGCGGTAGCCGTACCGTGAACAGGTCGACGTCGGCGAAGTCGAAGTCCTGCCGGCGGCCTGGGGTGACTGCGTAGCTGTCGCCGGGCCCGAAATGCCGTGTGTTCTTTCCGTGGCTGAGGGCGTTCCGGCCGCGGACCAGGTGAGTGATGTTCACGTCGCCGTCCGGCTCGGCGGCGATACGGGTATGGGGAAAGACCCGCAGCCGGGTCAGGCGGATGTCGTCGAGCCGGGTCACGGCCGCCAGGAGCCGGGGTGAACCGGGATTCCGCTCCGAGAACAGCTCCCTGACCTCGAAGAAGGCCTGCCGGACGAAGTTGTAGGTCTCGTCGATGTTGGAAATCGCGAAGTGCTGCCAGTGCGGGCCGGAGTAGACCGAGGAAGCTGTCACCTGCTTCACCTGCCGATGCGGACCTTGGCCATGCCTGAACGCAGCCGATCCCAAAAACGTACTGTCTTCGCGCTGGGCGTCGCCTGCGGACCTTGTGGCTGGTGCCCGCGCGGTAACGCGGTTATGCAGTAAGGACCGGCGATTGTGCTGCTGCGGGGCAGTGTGGGGCACGGCCATCCCGGGACGTGTTCACCTCCTGGAGCGAGCTGTCGTGCACTGCGGTAGCGCCGACTAATGGCCACCGTGGCCCCGCCCAAAGAGTAGGAGTGCGTGATGAACGAATGGTCGGTTGATCAGCAGCCCGGGCCGCCCTCCGAGCGATGACCGTGGCCACGCTGCATCGCAGCGACGCACTCATCATCCGGGTCGTCGGCGACCTGGTCGGGGATACCAGGAAGGAGTGGGACCCGCTGGTAGCGGCTCTACCTCCGGGTATCCGGCGTGTGGTGGTGGATATGGCCGATGCTGACTTCATGGATGGCGCGGGCCTACGTGCTCTGCTGCACGCCCGACACGCCTGCGTCAGCCTCGGTGTCACCTTCACAGTGCAAAACCCCGGCATGTCTGCGCGCTATCTGATGGAACTGACCGGAACGACCGACCTACTACTGCCCACCGACTTGCCCGAGGATCCCGCCGAGAGTCAACGACCCACCGAGCGTGAAGCAGGCACGGGCCGAGACGCGAGGTGCCCGGCGCCTTCCGGGCGCCCTCTGGCCTTGACGTCGGTGAACACATGGGCCGGGCAACGTACCGATATCGAGCAGGACTTGCGCTGTGGTGTCGTGCTCGATGTGACCAACCAATCGACCGACTACTGCCCGATCCGGACTCAACCTCATACGGTCGCAAGGAGGGCTGTCGGCCTTGACCGACGGCAGCGCCGGAGTACTGACCCGGATCTGGGAGCCGATCGGGATGTCACAAGGAGGGTCGCCGGCTTTGACCGACGGCAGCTTGCCGGTCTGGTTTTCCTCGGTGGCGAAGATCCGGATGTCGCAAGGAGGGCCGCTGACTTTGACCGACGGCAGCCTCGGCGCTGGTGCAGAACCTCGCCAGCCCGTTCGGGTCGCAGGGAGGGCCGCCGGCTTTGACCGACGGCAGCGCTTTCTGAACTGGGATGATGGCTTCTGGTTGCCTGCCGCAGGCCCCGGCCTTGCGGTGACGGTATCGACTTTGCCCAGATTTCGGTCGGGAATCTCTCCCGTTGTCGGGTCGAGCTTGAGGTTCCGCAGTCCGTTTTTCTGATCTTCAGTCGTCAAAGAATCGCCATGGCGAACGTGGTCATCTTATTGATGCCTGCTATTGCCGGTTGGCGTGGATGCGGTGATGGGTCAGGATACCGGCGGGCCTGCCCCTTTGTGCAGTGAGCCGGTGGCGGCTTCGGCCGGGCGGCGCCGGCCGAGGCGTTGTTCGAGGTGCGACAGGCGGGCGATGACGGCGGCCTGTCGCGCAACGATGGCGGGTTGCTCGGCATTCGCCAGTCGCGCGATGGTCCCTTGCTGCTCCGATCTTTAAAGTCCAGCTGGCGGCATCTAATGCACTCTGGCGCGGTGTCCGCTTGGGGTGGTCTGTGCCTCCACGTCGCGCGTCGCTCATACGCGTGGTTCTGGATTCCGCTTGAAGCGCCAGCATGTCCGCGCGCCTCTTCTTCATACGATCGGGTGATTTTTCGGCTGCTCTGCTGTGTGGTCTAGCCGCCGTGATTTCTCCGGTGCTGGCGCGCTGTCGTTTCTGACCTGCGCATTGCCTGGCCCGGGGGAGTTGCGGCTCTCATCTGTCGTCTGGGCATGTGGGTGATCTCGTCGTTCGGCCCTGCTGGTGGGTTGTAGGAAGTGTCGTACCCCGGCGGTAAACCATCAGCAGTCCTCGGTTTAGAGGATCGGGTCGATGCAGCGGAGGTTGGGATGACGGACGTGGCGGAGCGGTTGATCACGGCACTGGGTGAGGACAGCGCTGACACGGGCATCGTGTTCAGTGCGGTTTATCAGCCTGTTGGCGGGCCGGGTGGGACGGTGATGCCGCCAACGTTTCCGACCTCCGAGGAGCAGCGGATCGCTGCTCGGCGAGAGGGGAGGTTTCCGCGACCGTACCTGTTCGAGGAACGGTGGGTGGACGGGACGCGTCGCAGCACCGTGGTAGTGGATCAGGTTCCGTCGCAGGCGAACCGGGTGGAGGAGGCTTTGCTGGATGCTCGTGACTGTGGCCGGTTGCCTCTGCCGTTGTTCGAGCTGGAGGTTAAGGAACACGGCGTCCGGTTGACCTCTTTGGATTTTCCGCACCGGTTCGCCGATGCGTATCTGCGTGACAGCGAGGTCGGCGGGGTCCGGTTCGACAAGAGTGAGGTCGGGCGGGCGCTGCGCTCGGCGACGGCAGCCGATGTGCGGCCGTTGTTCGAACGGGAGCCGTATTCGTTGGTGTTCGGCGCGTGGGACTCACACCGTAAGGGCCGGCCGTTGAAGCTGCCCCGGATCTACACCTCGTCGATGTTCGGACTGGAGCCGCTGGACGGTGGTCGGCAGGCCGGAAAGCTGGATCCGGTCAACCTCAGCGGTGCGATCGACGACAAGGCGAAGGCGGAGAGTGACTGGCGGTTCCTGCCGGAGGGTGCGAAACGCACCGGTGGGCGCTTGTCGGAGATCGGGCACGGCAACATCGCGCCGAATCCGGGGCACGGCGGGGTGACGGTGGACGAGATCCGCCGCCGCGGGTGGGTGTCGTTCGCCGGGTTGCGGCGGCTGCGGTTCGGTGACGTGTCGCCGGAGGCGGCGCTGTTGGGCCGGGCGACGCTGGCGGCGCTGGCGCTGGCCGGGGATCGGCTGGCGTTCGGGCGGGCGTCAGTGTGGCTGCGCTCGGGCTGCGACCTGACCCGGATCAGTGACGAGGTGGGCATCGAGCAGGCGGGTGGTCAAGTCGAAGCGTTGGCGGTGACGGCGGCCGACGCGGTCGCCGCGTTCGTCGCCTTGCGGGAGCGGGCCGCGACGGCGGGTCTGCCGATGGCCGGCGATGTGGTGCCGGTGACGCCGACCCCGCAGTTGGCGGCGGCGATCCGGTACGCGGTCACGCAGGCTGTCGGGGACGGGGAGTGAGCTCGTGGCGGTGAGTATCCTCGTCCGGCTGCGCGAGGGCCGGTACGACGCCGCGGTCGGTGGAGACCAGATGGAGTGGCCGCCGCATCCTGCCAGGTTGTTCTGTGCGCTGGTCGCTTCGGCCGAGCACGACCCGGCGAGGGACGGATTCGTGGCTGACACGGCGGCGTTGCGGTGGCTGGAGCAGGCCGGGCCGCCGGTGCTCTGGGCGGCTGACGCCGTGCCGTCACAACGGTTCGGGTACGCGGTCACTAACAGCACCAACACCAAGAAGTACGACGCTGGCAGTCAGTTCTGGCCGGGCCGGACCGCTCGGGCGTCGCGGCGGGCCGGGGCGCTGCCTGCCGACGACGCGGTGCTGTTCGCCTGGCCGGACGCGACCGCCGAGGACGCGGTGCTGTGGCGGCTGTCGCGGTTGGCCCGGCGGGTGCCGTATCTGGGCCGGTCGACGTCGACGGTGCAGATCGAGGTCGGCGATGAGCAGGTGGCGGCTAGGCCGGCGTGGACGGCGTATCGGCCGGTGCCGTTGGGCACCGCCGGGTCGGTGCTGCTGCGGGTGCCGTACCCGGGGTACCTCGACGATCTGCGGGCGCTGTACCAGGCGGGTCAGGACTCGTGGGAGATTTCCCGCCCGGCCGCGTATGCCCCCGACGGTGCTGCCCCGCTCGGGCCGGTGGCGCGCCCGTTCCCCGAGCTGGCGGTGTTTCCCCTGCAGCGTGGGGTGCCGGTCAGCGGCAATGGTTTCCTCACAGTCACCGAGGTACTGCGCAAGACGGTGCTCAGCCGGGTCGCGGACCCGGTGCCGCCGCAGGTGAGCGGGCACGGCGCCGACGACAGCCGGCACGTGGCGTTCCTGCCGCTGCTGGACGTCGGGCACCGACACGCTCGCGGTCATCTGCTCGGGGTGGCGGTGGCGATCCCGTCGGACATGCCCGAGCCGGACCGGCTGGCGGTGGTGCGCGGCCTGTACGCCTCGACTGATCCCGGCGGGCAGGACGGTTCGGCGGCCGCCGGTGGCCAGCCCGGCCCCATCCGGCAGCTGCGGCTCGGTAGTGCCGGGTTGCTCCGGCTGGCCGACCCGCTCGACGAGGACACCGACCCGGCGTCGCCGCCGACGTGGGGGTTGCAGCCGCGACGCTGGTCCGGCCCGAAAGGCGGGGCGCGGCGGTGGGTGACGGTCACACCGGTGATGCTGGACCGGTACCCCAGCCGACAGGACGTCGTCGAGGATCTGCTGGCCGCCTCGTTCGTGCGGGCCGGCTATCCGGAACCGGAGACCGTGACGGTGGTGGAGGCGCCGCTGCCGCGAGGCGCCATAACGCGCCCGCGCCGCGGCACGATGCCGCAGAAGTGGGGGCGCCGGCCGCTGCTGCATTGCCACGTGTCGTTCCCGCAGCCGGTGCAGGGCCCGGTGATCGCCGGAGCATTGCGCTACCTGGGCTGTGGCCTGCTGCTGCCGGAGGCAACCACATGATCACCATCGGCCACTTCCAGCGGTTCGTCAACGAGGTGCACGGCCCGATTCTCGCCGGCGGCCAGCAGACGCCCCGCCAGCCGTTTCCGTGGCAGACCGCCCTGCTGGAGCGGGTGCTGGCCGACGGGTGGCCGGCGACGATCGACGTGCCGACCGGGCTGGGCAAGACCTCGGTGCTCGACGTGGCGGTGTTCGCCGCCGCGCTGCGCCCCGAACTGGCGCCCCGCCGGATGTTCTTCGTCGTGGACCGGCGCCTGGTGGTCGATGAGGCGTTCGATCACGCACAGCGCCTCCAGGCGGCCCTCACCCAAGCCCTGACTGGCGACAGCAACCCCGTCTCCCGCACGGTGGCGACTGCCCTGCTCGCCCACGCGAGCCTGGCGCCGCTACCAGACACCAACGAGACCCCGCCTTCGTCCGAGGTTCGGGAGATGCCGCAGCCGCTGACGGTGACCCGGATGCGCGGCGGAACCACATGGGACCGGTTGTGGGTGCAGCGCCCTGACCAATTCGCGGTCATCACCGGCACCGTCGACCAGATCGGCAGCCGGCTGCTGTTTCGCGGCTACGGCGTCAGCGAGCACACTCGCAGCATCGACGCCGCCCTGGTCGGCGCGGACAGTCTGATCGTCGTCGACGAGGCGCACCTGGCCGAGGCGTTCCACACCACCCTGACCGCCGCGGTGTCGATGGACACGTCGCCGCTGGCGCGCCCTCCTGTCGTGGTCGCCATGTCCGCCACCACGAAGCCCGGGCCTGTGCCTGCGCACACCATCACCGGCGCCGACGAAGACAACCAGACGGCGGCGGTGCGTCTGAACGCAGGCAAGCTGCTGCGGCTCGTACAGGTCACCGGGACCAAAAAGAAGACCACCCAGGAGATGCCCCGCGCGATGGCCAGCCTGGCGGCCCGGCTGACCGACCGCGGAGTGGTCGGGGTCGTCTGCAACACCGTCGGCCGGGCCCGCGCGGTGTTCACCCACCTCTCCGGCGGTGAGGCCGAGACGGTGCTACTGACTGGCCGCAGCCGCCCCATCGACCGGGACAGGCTGCTGGCCCGCTACTACGACCGCATCCGCGTCGGCCGCGACCGGACCAGCACCCGGCCACTGATCGTGGTGGCCACCCAGACCATCGAGGTCGGCGCCAACATCGACTTCGATGCCGCCGTGATCGAATCGACCGCGCTGCCCGCGCTGATCCAACGCCTCGGCCGGCTGAACCGGCTCGGTGAACTAGCCACCGCGCCCGCCTACCTGGTGCATGACGCCAACACGGATACCGACGACCCGATCTACGGGCCAGCCCTGACGGCGACCTGGCACTGGCTGACCCGCCTGGTCCCCGCCGGCACCCCGGCCGACCCGGACGGGCCCGGCCTCGGCGGTTCCCCCGCCCAGCTACGCCAGCTGCAAGCTCAAGCCCCGGCCGAAGCCTGCGCGGTGCCGGCCTCGCTGGTGCCGGTCCTGCACACCGCCACCCTCGACGCGTGGACACGCACCAGCCCGGAGCCGCTGCCGGCCACCCCCGTCGCCCCGTTCCTGCACGGCCTCAACAGCGACCCGGCCCCGGTCACCGTGCTGTGGCGTGCCGCCCTGCCCAGCGACCAACCGCACCGCTGGCCGGTGGTAGTGGACACCGTTCCGCCCGCTGCGGACGAGACCATCGACATCCCGCTGCGTCAGGTCCGCCGCTGGCTGCTCGGCCAGCCGCCCACCGAACTCGCCGACCTCGACACCCTCACGACCAGCGCCGACCCAACACCCGCCGCCGGCGCGCTATCCACCACGGTGTTCCGGGCCCGCGACCGCACCGGGCAGCCGCTGGTGCTGCGCTACCGCGGCCGCGACGACAGCCAGCTCATCCCCGCCAGCCAGATCCGGCCCGGGGACACCATCGTGGTCCCCGGCGAGTACGGCGGCTGCGACGACTACGGCTGGAACCCCGGCAGCACCACCCCCGTCACCGACCTCGCCGACCTGGCCCACCGCCGCGACCGCACCGTGCTGCGCATCGGCCCCCACCTACGCGACCTGCTGCCCGCCGACCCCACGGCCCACGACCGCCTGGACCAACTCCTGCAGTACACCAGCGACGACCACGACGCCGGCCAACCGGCCGGCTACCCCCCACTGCTGGCCGCCCTCGCCACAGCCCTAGACGACCAGCATCCGCTGCGGCGGGTCCTCGACGACCTGCTCGCCCAGCAGCCACTGTCGGTCGCCTCCACCCAGCAAGCCGACACCGACGGCCGCGCCACCTGGCAGCCCGCCTTCCCCGTCGTGCTCACCGCACGCCGAGCCTGGCACGCCGACGAGCAGTCCGAGGCCGCCACCTCGGCCAGCGCCTACCCCGGCCGCCGCATCACCCTCGACGACCATGAACGCGCGGTCGCTATCCGCGCCCAGCAGATCGCCACCAACCTGCGCCTGCCCATCCCTGTCATCGCCACGATCACCTGGGCCGGCCGCTGGCACGACGAAGGCAAACGCGACCCCCGCTTCCAAGCCATGCTGCACGGCGGCAACCGCCGCCTCGCCGACATCGCCACCCAGCCCCTGGCCAAGTCCGGCATCAACCCGACCAACCGCACCGCCGCCAACCGCGCCCGCGACGAAGCCGGCTACCCCACCGGCATGCGCCACGAGGCACTCTCCGCCGCACTGGTCGCCCAGCGGCTGGCCCACCACGGCGCCCCCGGCGGCATCGACCCCGATCTGCTACTGCACCTGATCGCCGCCCACCACGGCCGCAATCGGCCGCTGCTGCCCCCGATCGTCGAGTCCGCACCGACCAAGGTCACCGCCTGGGGATTACCCCCGGTCGACACCACCGACACCGTCGACCCGGCCGCCCCCGCCCGCTTCGCCGCCCTCAACCACCGCTACGGGCGGTGGGGCCTAGCCCTGTGCGAAGCCGTCCTCCGGCTCGCCGACATCTGGTGCTCCGCCCGCGACGAACAGACCACCATCGAACCCGCCAGCCCGGCGACACCGGACATCCCGCCCGCAGCGCGCCGACCCCTCGCGACCCGGCCGCTCGACCTGCCCGCCCTCAACGGCCTCGACCCGCTCGGCTTCCTCGCCGCCCTCGGCCTGCTCCGGCTGCTGCACGACCACACCGGCCAGCCGGTCCGGCTCAGTTTCGACCGGCACACCGCCAATGCCCGACTGCACAGCAGCCTCGACAGCCTCGACGCCCTCACCACCATGCTCGTGACGATCGTCGACAGCATTCCAGGCGACGGTGTCATCCCCACCGTCCCTGCCGCATTCCCCCTCGGCAAAGACGGGGTCGGCCGCGACCCCATGCGCATCCCCCGCGACGACTACCGGCAATGGGCACAACAGATCCTCGGCGCCAACCCCAGCGCCGCGCACTGCCGCTGGCTCGCAGCCCTAGTCACCGACCTCGCCACCGACGCGGAAGGCCGCGCCGCCCTCACCCCATTCACCGCCCCAGCCGGCCAGCAAAGCCTGCGCTCCTTCTTCCACAAACCCATCACCGAAGTCCGCAAAACACCCACCCACCTCCTGCACGAAGCCCTCACCCGATGGCGGCGAATCGACGGCTACACCGGCGAATACTTCGACCACCGCGCCCCCCGCGGCGGAGCCGACCACCCCAGCGGCAAAGCCGGCACCGCCGGCGTCCCCGGCGCCACCTGGCTCGCCATCATGGCCCTACCGGCACTGCGACTCACCGGCGACGGCACCCGACCCCACGCCACCCTCTGGCACACCCCCACCAACCGACCGATCATGACCTGGCCCATCTGGCGACACCCCCTCGACCTGCACGCCATCCAAGCCCTACTCGAACACCCCGCCCTAGCCCCCACCGACACGAACGGCACCCCCACCGTCTCACGTTCCGCCTGGACACCACTCGGGGTCTTCGCCGCCGGCAGCGCCGTCCGCCAACCCACCGAAGGAGGCAAATCCGCCGGCACCCTCACCCCGCACCGCATCCACACCGAGCCATAGCAACATGCATCAATAGGACGACCGTTCATACACAGCCGTTCCTTGACAACTGAAGACCAGAAAGAGAAACCCAGGAACCTCAAGCTCGACCCGATAACCAGGGAGGTTCCCGACCAAAAACCGAGACAAAACCGGCAGCGTCGCCGCAAGGTCTGCCCGCGGCAGACAAACCAGAAGACAACATCCCAGCTCAGAAAGCCCTGCCGCCGGCCTCCGTCGGCGGCCCTCCTTGCGACCTCGGGGCGGCGTTCGCCGAGAGCGGTCTCAAGGTCACCTGCCGCCGGTCTCCGTCGGCGGCCCTCCTTGCGACAAGCAGATGCTGCTGATGCTGCAGTCGCCGTCCGACCTGCTGCAGTCGCCGTCCGACCTGCCGCCGGTCTCCGTCGGCGGCCCTCCTTGCGACAGCTCGATGTTGTACTTCTCGCGGTACTTGTCGACCTGCCGCCGGTCTCCGTCGGCGGCCCTCCTTGCGACCACTGCGCGAGGATCGCGTGGACCATCTCTCGACCGCCTGCCGCCGGTCTCCGCCGGCGGCCCTCCTTGCGACGTCGCGGTCGTCCAGCCGGTCTGCGCGACCTGCTGCACGTGCCGCCGGTCTCCGCCGGCGGCCCTCCTTGCGACTTGGACTGGGGCCAGTGGGTTGCCGAATGCCCCCAACCTGCCGCCGGTCTCCGTCGGCGGCCCTCCTTGCGACGCGCTGCACGAGTGGTGCACCGCTCTCGCCGGCTCCCTTCCGCCGCTCTCCGTCGGCGGCCCTCCTTGCGACAGCCTGCTGGTCACCACCACCGTGGCCAGTCTCGACCCTGCCGCCGGTCTCCGCCGACGGCCCTCCTTGCGACTCGCCGACACCGTGAGTACGTCCCGGGTCGGCGTCGGCCTGCCGCCGGTCTCCGTCGGCGGCCCTCCTTGCGACTGGTCAGGGTGCTCCACACGCCGGCTGTCCAGCTCGACGCCTGCCGCCGGTCTCCGTCGGCGGCCCTCCTTGCGACAGCCCTCGCAGCCAGGTCAGCATCGTCCGGTGCGGACCGCTCTGCCGCCGATCTCCGCCGGCGGCCCTCCTTGCGACGTGACCACGGCCGCGAACACGATCGCCGAGCGGATCCCCTGCCGCCGGTCTCCGCCAGCGGCCCTCCTTGTGACTCATGCTCAGCGGTCGCACCATTAGAGATCGTGTCCCGGCCTGCCGCCGGCCTCCGCCGGTGGCCCTCCTTGCGACGGTGTCGCGCAGATGTTGACCGCGAACACGACCGGGCCTGCCCCCGCTCTCCGTCGGCGGCCTCCTCGCGACTCGCCGTCGTTGGATCTCTCGCGCAGCCGTTGCTCGACCTGTCGCCGGTCTCCGCTGGCGGCCCCCCTTGCGACATCACCATGGGGAGGCTCGATCGATGATCGGCAACACCGCCTGCCGCCGCTCTCCGCCGGCGGCCATCCTTGCGACTCCGCCATCCAACGGAGAACAGGGTTGCCCCCGTGGAACCTGCCGCCAGTCCCGCTGGCGGCCCTGGCGACGAGATGACCTCCAGCTACCTGCACGTCGCTGTCTACCTGCCGCCGGTCTCTGCCAGCGGCCCTCCTTACGACCGGCTGTGGGACGGCCGGTGCCGGCACGTCGCCGCCACCTGCCGCCGGTCTCCGCCGCCGGCCATCCTTGCGACTTTTCGATTGAACAGATGCGGGATGAACCTAAAGACCTGCCGCCGCTCTCCGCCGGCGGCCATCCTTGCGACCTGGATCAGTGGGCTTCGTTGATGCAGTCGCTGGCCACCTGCCGTCGGTTTCCGCCGGCGGCCCTCCTTGCGACACTAAGGCGCTCGAAGAGCTGATATGGCGCCGGCCGGCATGACGAGCTCGCCGGTCGCTCCGTGGTCGCTCGGATGTCCCACCACCTGGCCGGACGCAGGGGAACGGGGCCGGATTCTGCCTTGGCCATTGGCTGTGGGCTCATCTTCGATTACTCGGACGGGCCAGGGCGTTGCCGGATGGGGCTGGACTGCGCGACTACTAGGTCCGATTTTTATAATTGGCTGAAGACTACTTGCGAGCGTTCTTTGACAACCGAGTGTGTTCTAGACCGGTCGGGATGGGAACCTTGCAGTTCGCCCGGCGACCTGCCCTCGTTGCGACATCCTGACGGACTGGCAGAACGACAAGATCATTCGGCCTTTGCAGTTCGCTCAGGCGATCTTGCCCTCGTTGCGACGCGGACAGCCTCGACCGGCAGCTCTACGGGGCGTACGAGCTTGCAGCTTGCCTCGGGCGGGCTGCCCTCATTGCGACAAGGTCGGCGCGCAAACGGTCGATGATGAGCCGTTCTTGCAGTGCGCCTCGGCGTACTGCCCTTCGTTGCGATCAGTACAGGTCTTTGCCGTAGGCGAGTTCGAGGTCTTGGCATGCGGCCTTGTTGCGGCATCCCCGCGCAGCCCTGTGGCACACCCTCGCCGGACGATCCACCATGATCTGGCCAATCTGGCGGCAACCCTCGACCCGCACGCCGTCCAAGCCCTACTCGAACACCCCGCCCTAACACCCACCGAGAACAACGGCACCACTACCGTCTCGCGTTCCAACTGGAAACCACTTGGCGTCTTCGCCGTTGGCGGCGCCGTCCGCCAACCCACCGACGGTGGAAAATCCGCCGGCCCGCTGACCCCCCACCTCATCCACGCCAGCCACAACGCGTTCAAGTAACCGACCACCCCGCGCGGACCCGTTCATTGACAAGTAAAGATCGAAAGAATCCACAACCAGGAACCTCAAGCACGACCCAAAGACGGGGAGGTTCCCGACTCAAAATTCGGACGAACTGCACATGGTTACCAAAAGGCCGGTTAATAACCGATAGCCGAGAGCAATAGCCCCAGGTCAGAAAGCCTTGCCGCCGGCATCGGCCGACGGCCCTATTTGCGACATCATCGCTCTGATCTTCGCGGGCGTGCAGGTCGCCCCTTGCCGCCGGCATCGGCCGACGGCCCTATTTGCGACTTCGACCCCAAGGCCGAGGACCTGGTCGCCAACCTGCCTTGCCGCCGGCATCGGCCGACGGCCCTATTTGCGACATGATCTTCAACCACTGGATGTACCACGAGCGAGACGTTTGCCGCCGGCATCGGCCGACGGCCCTATTTGCGACGCCGCGATCGGCTCGCTGATGGCGATCCGGATCTCGGACTTGCCGTCGGCCTCGGCCGACGGCCCTATTTGCGACCACAACGCCCGTGACACGTCCCGTGAGCTGGAGCCGCCTTGCCGCCGGCCTCGGCGGACGGCCCTATTCGCGAGGTTTCCTCGATCAGCTTGTAGATCCACGGCGCGAACCTTGCCGCTGGCTCGGCCGACGGCCCTATTTGCGACAACCCAACCGGCGCGCAGACCTACAACCAACCGCCGCTTGCCGCCGGCATCAGCCGACGGCCCTCCTTGCCACACCTTCGGCGCGGCAGCACGAAGGGCAGGCAACCATCTTGCCGCCGGCATCGGTCGCCGGTCCTCTTTGCGAACAGGATGACGGCGACTACATCCGATCGAAGTACCCCTTGCCACGGCATCAGCCGACGGCCCTCTTTCCGACCAGCAGACTCCGCCCTGGTGGGGCACCCGCGAGCACTGCCGCCCAGCACCGGCCGACAGCCGTCGTTGCGACACCATGAAAGGGCCAGCCGGGTGAGGTGCGAGCCCCCATCGCTTGCCGTCGGCGCCAGCCAGCGGCCCTCTTTGCGCTTAGGACGCCGCGTGCCGGGAGGCGGTCACCCATAGGCTCGGCCGTCTGCACGTGACCATCACCTTCGCCCATGACCCCATTGCGGGGCCTGCTCCAGATTACGCAGTTCCGTTGCTGTGCCACCGGTGGCTTCGGCCGCGACGATCACCTGCGCTGCGATCTCGTCGGCGACAACGACTCGGCGGGTGCTGAGGGCAAACGGCCGAGCTGCCCGGAGGGAGGTCCTTCGGGACGTCGGCTACCGGGCCGTGAGCAACGTTGTCGCCGCCTCTTGAAGGGTGCTGCGCGGCGCCCACCACTGGCTGTTGAAGGTCTGGTCACGACACCGTTCGTGTGATCTCACGGCCGCGCCGCACGCGGACTCGCCAGGCGGGCCGCTACCGTCGCGGCCATGACGCCCGGACGTGGCCTGCTGCTTTGCTGTCTCGCCGTTGGCGCTACCGCCACGCTGGCTGCCTGCAGCAGCGCCGCACCGGCCGCATCGCCCGCAGCCAGCTATGACAAGGTCATCGCCCAGGTGTATGGCACTCCGGCTCAGCGCCGAGCCGCCGACGCGCGCGCCTGGTGGACCTCCCGCCTCGCCGCGGTGGAGTGCATGCGTCGTGCCGGCCACGTGTATGGAATCGTCGGGTACAACCCGCCCAGTGACCGCGAGCACGTCATCCCGGGTGACCTTCTGGCGTTCGCCCCAGCAGGCCAAGATCTTGACGTCGCTGACCAGCTGGTCCGGGCCGCCGACGCCCGTCTCGTCCTCGATTCCGAGGGCCGCAGCGTCGCCAATGACAACGGCTCCACCGATGTGGACCGTGTCGCGGCGGCCCGCCGTTGTGAGAGCGAGGTGGCCGTGGCCGCAGGCCCGCGTGTGCCCGACGGCCAGCAGGCTCTGGCCGCTCAGCTGGTCGACCGGCTTCGGCACGTACAGGACGCGACGGCCCCGACCCTGGCCGCGGATTACGGGAGGTGCATGGCCGCCGCGGACATCCCCGCCGCCGACCTGGCCACTCTGCGGACCCGGGTGGAGCGGGCGTTCCCGGCGACCCTGGCAGCCGTCGAGTATGACCCGACGAAGTTGCCCGGGTGGGCTCAGGCCGTAGCGTTCGAGCACCGTGCGGCTGCTGCCGACGCGGGCTGCAGAGAGGCGGCCGTCACGACCGTCCGTGCGGCTGCGGCGCCGCAACTGGTCGAGTTCGCACGCCAGCATGCCGCCGAGCTTGACCGGGTGGCCGCCGGCTGGACATGGATCGAGGCCGACGCGCGCAACGCCGAATACGCAGCGATGCCGGAGGACTAGCTGGCTTGCGGCCGTGCCGAGCGAACAGCAGCTCATCCACCGACAACCGGACCACGCCGGCTGGTTCCAGCACGGGCCGGGCGTACGCGTGTCGCTACCACCGGCTCGTCAGGCGTTGACTCATCCGGCATCGTCGCCGACGGACTTTGGACGCAGCCCGGACAAGCCCGCTGCTTCGGGAAGGCGGCCGAGAACGGGGACGGGAGCGAACGCCTCGGCGTAGCGGGCGCCGATGCGCAGGCCGTGGAGCCTGCCGAGCACCTCAGCCATCGGGCCGAAGTGCTCGGCGATGGGCTGCGAGGTATGGGACTGCAGGGCCCGGACCTTGGTATCCCACTGCCCGGAGACGTTGATCATGACGGGCAGATAGATTGGCCGGCCATGGCGGTCGAGGTTGTTGTAGCCGTCGCACATGTACACCCGCGCGGGAAGTCCGGTCTCGATCACCACGTCGGGCAGCGCCCTGATGACGAGCTCGGCGGTGCGCCGGTGATCGGGGTGCACGTCGTCGACGTGATGCGTCACGACGACCTGCGGCCCTACCCGGCGAAGGAGCTGCTGCACGGACCTGATGGAAAGCTCCAGCAGCAGTTCGAGGCGGGCGCCGAGGATGCTGGCACCCCCGGCAGCCTCAGCGTCGCGGACCGGATCGTGTGCGGCGACGGCGATGATCGCGGATGCGGCGGCGGCGATCGTCGCGCCTGCCCAGAGTTCGGCGTCGTCGGGGTGCGCCATGATCGTGAGCAGGTCGACCGCGGGTTTCACCATTGGCCGATCGCCTCCACGACCGCGGCAGGTGTCGGCAGCGGCGCGGACGGCTCACCGGTGGGTTTGATGTCCAGTGGCAGAGCCTGGTTGAGCCGGATCATGGTGCGCCATCTCAGGACGTCGTTCCAGGCGTCGGACAGGGCAGCGGTGCGGCTGCCGCTCATCCGGCCGTTCTCGTGAAGGGTCTCCAGTGTTTGCCCGTCAGCGAGCAGCGTCGCGGCGGTCCCAGGGCCGATGCCGCGGACGCCGGGGATGTTGTCGGCGGGGTCTCCGGTCATGGCGCGGAAATCGGCCCATTGGGCGGGAGTCACCCGGAACTTGGCGAGCACGGCCTGTGCGTTGACGTGGCGTTTGCCGCGATGCATGGCGGTGTTGAGAACAGTGACTCGCTCGTCGATGAGCTGGTAGAAGTCGCGGTCGCCGGACATGATGTAGACGCGCCGGTCAAGGTCGGCGGCGGCGAGGGTGGCGATGACGTCGTCGGCTTCCTGGTCATCGAGCTCGACCCAGGCGATGCCGTGCTTATCCAGGGCATCCTTGACGGCCGGCAGCTGCCGGATCGGGGCCATTGCGTTCTCATCGATGGGACGCTGGGCCTTGTACGAGACGTCGGTGGCCTTGCGGGCTGCGGTGCCGTGCTGGCCGTCGAAGACCACGATGATCTCGGGCGGGTGCGGGAGTTCCTCACGGACGGCAACGCGCAGCAGTGCGAAGAACCCGAACAGGCCGGTGATGTCGCGCGTCTTGTCCTTCGATTCGATCTTGGCTGGGAAGCCGAAGGTGGCACGCCACAGTAGGTTGTGGCCGTCGACGAGTAGCAGCGGGACGGACGGGTCGGGACGTGACGGGACAGCGCCCATCAGCTCACCACCTTGAGAAGTAGGTCGTCAGCGATGTGGGCGGGCCGATAGTCCCGTGCAAGGTAGTAAGCAGCCCGTGATGCTGCCTCGTAACGTACCGGATCGGCGCGTAGCTGCCAGGCGGCACGCCACAAGGCTTGGGGCCCGGCTTCGAGGTCGACGAGTACGCCGCCGTCACCGATCAGGGCCGGTAGATTGCCGGTGCGGTAGGCGATGACCGGGGTGCCGCCGGCCATCGACTCCAGTGCCACAAGCCCGAACGTTTCGCGTAGGTACGGGACAATTACCAGTGCGGCTGCGGCGAGCCACTTCGGGGCCTTTGCCCAGGTCAGGCCGTCACCCAGTGAGATTGCTGCGGCATCGCAGTAGGCGGTGCAGTGTGTCATCGTGTCGTCCTGGCTGCCGATGACCGCCTCGAAACCCGCCTTGGCCAGCGCCACTTCGATCGACGCCTGTGCGTCACCGATCCGGTAGGTTCGCCGGTCGGCACGTACCTGCGCGTCGCTGGCCGCGGCGAGTAGCGGCACGATCCCTTTCTCCGGGGCCGGCCGTGCCATCACTCGAATGGGGCCGCTGGTGCGCAGACGGGCTCTGCCCTGTGGGTCGGGCGGTGGCGGCTCGGTGAGCAGCGGGTTGGGCTGGATCTGCCAGGAGCTGCTGTCGAAGCCGCGTGTGGCGGCCTCGGCTCGCGCGGAGGCGGAGGGGACGAGCACCGCATCCGGCTTCTGGGCGAGGGCCAGGTCGACGTCGACGTCGTGGCCGATGACGTGTGCGGCGAGGATCCGGCGGTGCGGGATGGTGGCCGGCATGATGCGGCCCAGACCCCACAACGCGTCGACGTAGATCACGGCGTCCACCTGGAACTCGCGGTAGATGTCGCCGAGTTCGGCGGTGATCAGGTCGGCTGCGGTGGTGATCGTGGCCCGCAGCGTCTGGTCATCGGACGGCCACGGCACACGCAGGCTGGTGAGCTTGCGGATGGTCGCGCCGGCATACCGGGCGGGCGCGGCGGGTGCCGCGGTGATGATGATCGCGCGGTGGCCGAGCGCGGCCAGGCCGGCGGCGAGACCGGCGGTGGCGCGTTCCATCCCGGCGGGGGCGTCGGGGGTAAACGAGACGAGCACGAACGCGATAGTGGTCATCGACGCTGCACCCGCTCCGGGATGGTCAAAACCTCAGTGCGCTGGCCGGGATCGAGATCGGGCTCCCACGGGAAGTGCACCCAGTCGGCGACGTCCCACAGCCACAGATCCGGCGTGTACGCCGAGCCGAGGTTGCGGCACAGAGCGACGGTGCGGATGTTGGCGTCCGCCTCCAGGTACGGGCCGAGAGCGTCGATCACCGCCGCGAACGTTTCGCCCGTGCCGCAGATGTCATCAACCAACAAGATCTCCCCGAAAAGCTTCCGGCTGTTCAATGCCTCGGCGAGGCCGGTGACGTCGACGATGACGGAGCCGGTGGCCTGCTGGTAAAGCTCGTCGGTGGGACTGTGCTGGGCGCGGACCGTGTGGGCGAGCCGCCCGGCGGACTTCGCGATCCGCTCGGCGGGGATCCGGCCGCTGCTGGCGATGCCGATGGTCACCGTGAAGCACGCGCACTTGACGAATGCGGCGCTGGAGAGCATCTCGCAGCCTTCGGCCAGCACGGGTCGGTGACCTGCCAGATCCGGTGACGCTCGAAGACACGCTGCCCGCTGCCTGCCGTGTCATGCTGCTGCCACCGGTTCGGGCAGCAGATCAGCTGCTTCGGTCAGCGGCGTGGTGCCGGCGATCTGGGTGCCGTGCGGATCGTTGCGCCAGACCCGGGCGTCTGCGCGGATCACGGTGAAACCGCCAGCACCGGCCCGGGTCCGCAACCGCAGCCGGAATCCGGCAGGAACGGCGAGAGCGTCGACGAGCTCGGTGGTCTCATCGTCGGTGAACATCTGCCCGGTGACGCCTGCGCCAGCCCCGATCGGCAGCATCTGCAGGCTAGTGACGCCGCCGGCGCCGAGCCGCACCGCGAGGTCGACCATGGCGGCGGCCTCGGCCTGGTTCGAGCGCATCAACACCATCTGTAGCTGCACGGGCAGGTCCGCTGTGACGGGCCGCGCGGACCCCGGCGGTCGCCCGCCTGTAACTGCCGCCGAGCGATGCGAGTCGTGGGTTTTGCCGGTGGGCGCCGTCGAAGCTTACTCGTACGGCACCCTCGCTCCGGCCCGCTGGCGTTCGTGTGCGCGGCCGCGCTCAGCGCGACGATCGGCGCGTTCGTGCAGTACGCCGACCAGGCATGGGTCGACCAGTCCAAGAAGGTCGACTGGGAAAAGGTGGGCGCTCACGCAGCGCTCGGTGCGGTGGAGGGGCTTGGCGGCAAGGGCTTCTTCAACAAGTATCTGCCAGCCGCGAAGAAGTGGGCCACGAAGGCGATGGACTGCATTGTGAAGCAGTCGAAACACTTCGTGAAGAGCGGTCGAATTTACGCCGCGATAGCCGCGATGTTCTCGATCGTGATGCAGACACTGTCGAGAAGGCGAAAAAGTGATTCCGTCTCACGGAAAGGCGAGGTGGCGGTGAACCACGAACCCCGCAAGTCACCCGCTGACCCCACGTCCTCGACACCACTGGACGGTCCGGCTGGCCCGCTCCACCAGACGGATCCAGTAGGTGAGGACAGCGGCACGATGCAGAGCCTTCTGGCTGCGCAGGTCCTGGTCACGCTTATCGCTCTCGGATACGGCGTCTTCACCGGCGACTGGTCGGAGACGTGGACGATGATCGGCGGGTGCCTGGTCTTCGCGGCTGCTGCCTGGGTCTTCTTCCAAATCCGCACAATGCTGCGGGACCGGCGTCGGCCCGGCCGGTAGACAGAAGCCGCCGGCGACGGGATGGCGCAGATGACGTGACAACTCACGGCGGTCCTGCTCTTTTCCGAGGCACTGCCAGACCGCGGCCAGGTTGGGAAGTGCCGCCGCCGTGGTGATGCCGGACTGGCCAGGAAAGCCCCGCATCATGGCGATGCTCTGTCGGCGCTGCGCGCACAACGGTAGGTGCGCCTGCCCATCGACAGCCTCGGCGGGTCGCAGGCAGGCGATGTGCGAGCTGGGATCCACGGTGACGCAGCACTCGATGGTGGCCGGCGTGAAGTCGTCGAAGAGCAAACCGAACCCTGACAGCCGCTCGGCGAGTTCGCCGCTGCGACAGTCGCCAGCCCAGACTCGGTCGCGACACAACCGGTAGCAGAATCCCTCACCATCGACACTGGGACGTCGCCATCCTGGACCGGCGTCTGGACCACACCACCCGGGTCCTGCCCGAGGACTGCCACGTCGCCCTGCTCGGCGTCGACAGCCTCGCGCCGCGACGGCTGATCTCCGACACAGGTTGGAAGCTCGCCATCGACGCCGGCCTCGGTGTTGGGCCGGCCGACTTCAACGCCGTCCTCCTACGCCGGTTCCCCGCACAGACCCCCAGCGACCAGGTGATCGGATGGAAGCACGACATTCCCCGTCAACACCGGCCGGCTACAGCCGCGCTCGCCGACCTCGAACGCCGCGACCAATGCGGTTCCGTCGAACTTGCCGGAACTGCCGTCGGAGCAGCCTTCGTCGGCGCCGTCACGGCAGCGCTCGTGGTCGCTCAAGGTGCCCGCGCTGTCCTGACCGGAGACGGATTCGACACCATCACCGTTCACATGCAGACCGACGATGCCACTCTCGCACCCGCCACCGGCAACGCTGACGTGATCCCGGCACAACTTGGCAGCTCGTAGTCGCAAAGCCTGCGTCAGGCGGCTCGTATAAGGCATGACGAGTGACGGAATCGCGGCCTGCCACATTGGTCCCAAAGGATGATCGGATCGCATGGCTCGCGAAGGACGTGAAAAATGAATGACGCTGCGCCCATGACCTTTCGTCGGAACGGCGTGACCGTCACGATCTCGGCGGAGCCGCCGCCCGTACACGCTCATACTGACGAGCATGCTCGGTGCCGGATCCCCGGCCGCCCATCGACAGACCGCCTGGTGTTCTACCCGGTCTCGCACGCCGACCTGGTCCTTCCGGTCGAAGAACCAGGAGACGTCGAGTCCTGCCAACGGCAAGACATCGGGATGTGGCGCGCGGGTGTGCGCGTCCGCGACCAAAAGCCAGCCAGCACCGGGCTGCCATTCGGGCTACCCAGCCGGCACCTGCTGATGTTCTTGTGCACCGAAGCGCGGCGGACGGGGGCGCACGATCGCGGTGAAACCGCACGAAGTGCACGCATTCCTGGCCCGGCTGGGAAGCCTGCCACTTTTCGACATGTCCGTCTGGAATAACCACCTCGCCCGGGTCATCAAGCACCACTGGCTCCTGTCCAATACCCCGAAGCACGTCAACCCCACGAACATGCTCATCTCGCAATGGCGTTGGCACGGCAAGGGCCACGGCAAGGGCCCCCTCGAACCGGGAAACGACTGCGCGGGAATACTCACCCTCGATCACCGAGTCGCCGAGACCGCCCTGGACTGGGTAACGCTGGACGCCGACCACGTGTGGCAGTTCAGTCACCGGTCCTGCACCGCGCTCGACGTCTACATCTGGATGACAGCGGTGGCCGGGCAGCCTCAACGACACCAGCCAGTTCTCCTGGACCGACCTGCATCGTCGGTTTGGCGCCCAGGGCGCCGAGCCGACCGCGACCCGGGTGCACCTTCAGAACCTGATCGAGGACGCTGCCGCCTGCGCAACCGTGGCCGTGCACGCCGACACCACAGGTATCGAACTGCGGACCCTCGTGGAACCAGCCGACGTGCTCTTCGACATGGACCGAAGGATTTGGGGTGCCGAGAAGTGGCCCGCGAACGCAGGGTAGATGTCGTCCGTGCGGCCCCCGCCTATCTCAGCCGACCAAGGCCAATAGGGGTCGCCTGCCAAACACGCGGGCGGTGTACGAGAAGTACGGATCGCCCGCAGGTCAGCGTGTGAGCAGCCACCACGACGCGCTGGAGCGGCATGCCGCCACCAGCCATCAAGTCGTACTAATGTACGAGATTGTTGACCAGCGCGCCCTCGGGCGCACGGGCGAGGGGAACACCGGTGGTCGGTAGCAAGGTGACGGATCAGAAATGGGTCTTTCGGCCGCGGGGCTCGCGGGAGGCTGAGATCGCGGCGCTCTCGGGCGCCGGCATCCATGGGGCAGGCGCCGTAGGGCCGGACGGAACTCGCGAGCTAGTGCTGCAGGACGGCACGCGCGTTCGCGCTGACCGCACCGAAGTCGTCAGCGAGTAAACCGCGAACGCCCCGTGGACAGGGCCTCGAGCGGACATCACAGCTGACCCAAAGGCGATCGGCGTCGCACGCTGACACCGGCGATGAACACCGCGCGGCCGGTTACTGCGCGTGCCGTTGAGTAGTTGGGGTCCGATGCCCCATCACCGGCCGGAAAATAGTGGTAGCGGCGAGCTTCGACGCAGAGTGAGCTTTTTCCAAGCTGATCTTGCAGCTCATGGCAGGTATAGCAGGGCCGGTGATCGATGGGTGCGAGGCTCCAGGTAGGACAGCTGTCGACCAAGACTCGAAGCCCCGACCGGGAGCCTCGCCATGCTGTCCTACCCTGCCACGATCACGTTGTCCAGCCGGACCCTGAACCACCTCGCCGAACGCATCCGCACCCACCGCCAGCAGCGCAGATCGCGATGGCGGCGACTGAACCCCGGCCGTCAGGCCCTGCTCACCCTGGCCCACCTTCGCAACGGCGACACCTACACCCGCCTCGCCGCCGGCTTCGAGATCGGCATCGCCACCGCCTGGCGCTACGTCCAGGAGGCGATCGCCCTGCTTAGCGCAGCCGCCGACGACCTCGCCAGCGCGATGCGGCGTATCCAGCAGCTGGCGTACGCGATCCTGGACGGCACACTGATCTCGATCGACCGGGTCGCCGACCAGAAGCCGTACTACTCCGGCAAGCACAAGCGGCACGGCGTCAACGCGCAGGTCATCGCCGACGCAGCCGGGCGTCTCGTGTGGGCCTCGCCGGCGCTGCCAGGCTCGACCCACGACCTGACCGCCGCCCGCACCCACGGCATCATCGACGCGCTCACCAGCGCCGACGTAATGACCTTCGCCGACAAGGGCTACCAGGGCGCCCGCGGCAGCGTGCGCACCCCGTTCAAGCAGCGGCGCTTCCGGCCGAAGCTGTCACGCCGGCAGAAGGCGGTCAACCGGGCGCACGCGAAGATCCGCGCCCGCGGCGAACGCGCGATCGCAACCCTCAAGACCTGGAAGATCCTGTCCAAGCTGCGCTGCTGCCCGCGCCGCGCGACCGCGATCGTGCAGGCCATCCTCGTCCTGCATCACGTCGAAGCCAACCGCTACGCAGGATGAAAAGGGCTCAGTGATTTGATCACGTGGTGATCCGGTGGTGATCGGATGTCGGCGACCGTTTCAGCACGGACGCGACTAAATTTGCAGGATCGATTGCATGGCGCCGCCCCGAGTGGCGCCTAAATCATGCACTCGCCCGGTGCCTGCGGAAACTCAAACCGACTCTGACCTGGCTTAACGCCTTCGTCCCGGCCTTGCGGGGCAGTGGTCACGGAGTGTACTCGTGACACTAGGCGTCTGACTGCGGATCAGAAGGTTAGGGGTTCGAGTCCCTTCGGGCGCACTTTCGGCAAAGGCCGTGACCTGCGGAAATAAGGGTCACGGCTTTTCTCTTTCCCACTTCTGCTTCACCGCATCCCGTCATATGGAACGTAGGTGATCGGTGGGTGACCATACCTCGATGGCGTGACGATTGCAGTGGAAGTCGCGTGGCTTGCGGAAGCTCCGCCAGGGGCTCGATGCCCCTGTCGGCTACTGGAGTAGTGCCGGAGGGCGGCGCGGCGCGTGCCTCCTGCGCGATCGCCTAACTGAGCAGCGTAGGGCGACAGCTTCGCCGTCGGCGGAAGGCTGTGCAGCGTTAACCACGATTGAGGGAGGTATGGGTTACCCCTCAGATGGCCGAAGGCACCTAGGCTAGTCCTTCACATCCTCCGGCGCGAAGGGGCGCAAATGACTGCTGAGATCGAAGTTAAGTACCAGGTTGCCGACGTTGAGGGGCTGCTCGCCGCGATCCGCGAGCACGGCATTGCGCTGTCCGAACCGGTGGAACAGGACGACCAGGCCTACGCGCCCATTGGTTGGCAGTTCGGCGACGCGCGAATCGGTGTCACCTTCGTCCGGCTACGAAGGCAGGGCGGTCGATGTGTGTTTACGACGAAGACACCGGTCGATAATGTGCTTGCGTGTGTGGAGCATGAGACCGAGGTGTCCGACGCAACAGCGATGCACGCCGCGATTTTGGCGATGGGATACCAGCCGACGGTGAAGGTCGTGAAGACCCGCCGTACGGGCCGCGTCGGAGCGTGGTCTGTCTGCCTTGACGCCGTTGTCGGTGCCGGGGCTTTCTTCGAGGTCGAGGCGGTGGCTGAGGACGCTGACGGGATGCTGCAGGTGCAGGCCCAGATGGATGCATGGGTCCAGGGCTTAGGAGTTCCGGTGGAACGCACCGGAGCGACCTACGACGAGGTCGTGTCACGGTCAGCCGTTGCGGCGTCCTGAACGTCTGTCGGGTCCAGGACCAGGTCAACCAGCCCTGAAGCGACGGCATCGGCGTCCCGGTTGCCGATTTCGCAGGTAACGGGCCTGTGGCCGGCTTCGAAGAGAGGTCGAACCAGCTGCTCGTATCGCCTGCGTTCGTCAGGTATGGCCAGGTGAAACCTGCTGTAGATGCCCCGCTGGCGCACCCGTTGACGGCTGTGACCCGGGTCCGCGAGCAGCAGCACCGTCAGATTCGGCCGGTCGACGTCGGTGTTCATCGCCCACACGATCTCCTGCGGCACGCCGTCCGCCTCCTGCAGCACGAGTGATGAGGGTAGGTAGCGGTCACACAGAACGATTTTCCCCGCGGCGACGGCAGGACGCACCACGGTGTGCAGGTGGTGATACCGGTCGGCAATCACCAGGGCCGCCAGCTCGATCCCTCGGTATTCGTGGGTGCCGGCGCGTGCGAGCCTCCCGATCGGGCCGTCGGACGGCTCCTGGGTCAGTAGAACCTGCTCGCCGGCAGCGGCGAGCAGGTCGACGAGCAGACGGGTAACGGTGGACTTGCCGGTCCCGGACGGGCCGTCCACAACGATGAACCGACCGGTGGTCATAGCGGCGCGTCCTGCCGCCGGTCGTACTGCTCGCGGGACAGCTCCGCCAGGTGGCGCCGGACCTCGGGGATCGGTGTCTCGCCGAATTGGATGCCGACCGAGAAGTTGAATTCGTCGCGTGAACGCATGGCCTCGTCGACGCCGGCGTTGGTGAGGTCGACGGCGCCGTAGGCGAGAAGTTGGGCGGTCGTGTACCGCTTGGTGGCCATCAGCCGGTTCCATTCGGGAGTGCCTGGGTAGGGCCGGAATTCGAACACAGACGCGCGGAACCGACCGGGTTGGTGGTCGGTGAGCTCCCACAGGTCGTGCACGAGCCGGACGGTCGCATTGAGTTCGTCGGCGGTCTCGCCCGGGAAGCCGAGGATAAAGTAACCCTTCACGCTGATGCCGCGTTCGGTCAGTCGGCGCACGACGGTCCGGATCATCTCCGGGTCGATCCGTTTGTCGATGTACTGGAGCATCCGTGCGCTGCCGGATTCGATGCCGAGCGCGACCTCGCGTAGCCCGTTGCCGATCAACTGGTCCAAGGTGGCGTCGGGGCAGCGATTGAGGACGTTGATCCGGCCGGTGGCGTCCCATACCGCCCAGTCGCCGATCCGTCCGCTGGTGAAAGCGCCGGCCATTGTGTCGATAACGCGGCGAGCGCCGAGGAACAGGTCGTCGACGAACCGGAACGCGCTCACTCCGTAGGTATCGTGCAGCTGGTGCATCTCGCCGAGGATGTTGTCCGGCCGGCGCACCCGGATAGTGATGTCCGGGTTGGCCGAGACTGCCGCCCCGCAGAAGGAGCAGTCGTAGGGACAGCCGCGTGCACCGACCATGTTCGCCTCGATACGCCGGTCCTCGGCGACGTGCGGGTCCTGCACCAGGTACGTGCGGTTGACATACGGCAGGGTGTCGACATCGGGGGCAAGGTGGTGGGCGGTTCCGGGCCGGCCGCCTGTGACTGGGGTCTTCATGATCGGATCGAGCCACATGACGCCGGGCAGATCAGCCCTGTTGCGGTGGTCGCGGAGAAGTTCTACGACACGCGTTTCACCCTCGCCGATGATTAGGGCGGCGGTGCGGCACATGCGGGGGTCGGCGAGTATCTCGGCGGGCATCGCCTTCGCCTGGTGGCCGCCGAGCATCAGCTTGATGCCGGGATCGAGAGCGGCGGCGATGCGGGCGCTGATCTGGTAGGTCGGTGCGAGCAAATTCAGACCTACCCATCGCGGCGCTGCGGCGTTGACGAACTGAATGGTGTCGGCGACCGGCAGGCCATGAGATTCCGCATCGAGCACGCCGACGTTGAAGCCCTGCTCGGCGGCGTAAGTCGCGATGTACGCCATGCCGAGCACCGGCAGGGTGAAGTCGTTGACTCGGGGTCGTACGGCGTAGTCGCGCAGCGGGGCGTTGATGAATAGCAAGTCCAGCGGTCGGGAGGGGTTAGCCCCGGCGATCAGGTGAGACGGTGCGGACATAAGTGCCTCCCCATGCGAGGGTGAGAAGGGTGAGCGCGGCGAGTCCGGTCCCGGCGGTGCGCCACATCGCGGCGAACGCGGGCTCCGTATCAGGCCATGAGGTGTCAGGTGCGGCACGCCGCGCCCAGGTCCGCACGGCCAGGTCAGCGTATGGGTAGAGCGCGAAGTCACCGCTGTAGTCGGCGACCGCCGCGCCGGCCGTCCAGCGGCCGATCCGCGGTACCGTCTGGAGGGCGTCAACCAGCCGGGCTGCGGGTAGCTGCGCCCATTGCTCGGCGCAGGAGAGGTATGCGGTGGCGGCGGCTGCCAGCGCAGGCCGGTGGAACTTTAGGCCGACCTCGGTGAACGCTGTCTCGGGCAGGGAAGTGACAGTCTCGGCGGTGGGGAACAGCAGCAGGTCACCGTGCTTGGTGCCGATCCGTTGTCCGTACGCGGCGGAAAAGCGGGCGTGGAGTCGGCGGGCCTGATCGGCGCGGATAACCTGCCGGATGACGGCGGTGCCGATCGCGTCCCACAGGTCGCTGTTTCGCACCCTCAGGACGGGCGCAAGACGGGCCACGGTGGTGCCGAGGTGGCTGAACGCGGCAGGCATGGTGTTGGGCGCGGTCACCTCATCGACGGTCGGTGTCGCACCGGGGCGTCCGGCGACGACGTGACGCTCGACGCTGTCGGCACCGGTCTCCCAGAGCAGATGCCAAACGGTCGCATCGTGGCGGATCGCCCGGTGGGCGCCGGTCGGGGTCGGCGTCCATGCGGGGTGGTCGCACATCAAGGTGGCCATGTGATCTCCAGAAGTCGGCGTGCGTTGTCGGCCTATTCAACGCGTCGATGGCGTGGACAGTCCTCAGCAGACGGACAAAACTAGGCGTTCCTCCTTGCGAAGCGCCCTCCAGCTACCTCGTTCGAGGGGATAAATCCATCACGAGATGTCGCCAGCGCGCGTGAACTGCCGGTGGAACTTGCCTTTACCTAACATGACCGAGAGACTTCTCGATCGTCAGCCAGATGGTGACATTTGACTATCGCAAACCACGCATAACCGTTATTCGGATCACGAATTCCGGCAGAGAATGTCCCCTGCGGTTTGCGGATTAAATTCCGCGCTCTTGATGAGGAATGCCGGGAAGGTGCGACATGTCGAACCCTTTAAATTCCGATTCTATGTGTACGTAGCCCTAAAGGCGGGCGGCGAGCTGACCAACCCGTGCCGTTGGTGGAGCGCTGGTGTGTGCTGAGGTTCTCGCTCAGAGAATGCGCCATGCGGTCATTTCGCGGTGCCCGCGCCGCATCCCGGCGAGGCGATGACGTACCTCGGTCGCTGCAGGTGTTCCGGGCAGCGACTTACGAGCGTTGGTCGCGATCATTTGTAATTCCCGGAGGCGACACAAGTTCTCAAACTCGGACCAACTTCGGGGATCCCAGCCGTATGCCTCGCTGAAAGCATTCAGGTCTTGGTTGTTGCCAAATCGGCGGCAGTGTACGGCCACCGTTGCGACATCCCAGATGCGGTCGCCGATGCGAGCGCCATCCCAATCTGCTAGCACTGCGGTGCCGTCGCGCCGGCGCAGCGCATTGCGTACCTGAGGATCAGACTGGATCAATCCCCAGCCCAGCGGTGAGCGCACACTGCGCAGCGCGCCTGAAACGACCTCCAAACGCTCGCTTAGCAGCATTCGGTCCTCATCGGTGAGGATGGTGGAGGCGCTGATTGAATGACGAATTCCGGGCATCGGATCAAGCTGAGGAAGCGGTACGGGAGGTATCTCCAGTGAGTGCAGGCTGCGGAGCAGCCGGCCAAGCTCGCCAGTGGTAACCGGCCGATCGATAGCTGCGTCGAGCCTCTCCCATACCGTGATGCCGTGGTCGTCGACAATTATGGGCTGATCAACCTCCGTCGTGAGGTGAACCGTCGGGAAGTCGGCATCAGTGAGCCACTGCACTAGATCTACAACTTTGCGCAGCAGACCTACGCTTATTGCGGGAGGAGCGATCTTGACGACTAAATCATCGACCGCGTAAACCGCATTAGTGTGGTGGCGCAGGAGGATTGCGTCATGCGCTTCACGGTTAAGGAGACGGCATACCTTGGCTAGCACCGGCCGAGTCCGCTGCTCTACGAACATGGACACTCCTACCCGTTGAGAGCGGTTCGACCTCCCGCCAACGTACGTGCGCGCCGACGGCACTCACGAACATAGTCGCTGAGGTCCACCGCCGGTCCACGACGTGCAGCGATCGGCATCGAAGCGGCGATCTCGTGCGCCCGAGCCAGCACAATCTCGGTGCGTTGCCTCTCCGGCAGCATCGCGACAGCCTCAATCGCCACCGTGGCAGCTTCGTCGGCTCGGTTGTCGCTCACCAGGCAACGAGCGCGATCGAGGAGGATCAGGGCAGGGTCGATGGAAACCGTATGGCTACCTCGGTACAGCGCTAGTGCCTCATCCTGGAGCTTGTATGCGGTGTCGGTGTCGCCCATCCAGGTGGCGGCTCCCGCAACATAGAACAAAAACCGCTTAACCGGAAACCGGAACGCTGCGTCGCTGTCATCTCCGCCGACTTGATCGAACAGCGCACGGGCCTCTTTCACCGCGTCGCGGGCGGCTGCGGTGTCACCGATACGTGCCAGCGCCCGCGCTCGGCCAGCGGCGGCTAGAGCCCCTGACCCACACGGCTTCGCAGACAATGACAACGCCTCGTCCGCAAGCTGAACTGTTTGCCTGGCGTCACCGAAGTAGTACGGCAGCATTGCCGCCTGAGCGCGAACGAGTACACCGAGCGTAGGCCGCTCACAGTCGTCGGCCGCGAACATCGCCGTCCGGTACCACAGCTGGGCATCCGTTGTCCGGCCGAGCCGCATAAGAGCATCTGCACACAACGTTGAAAGAAGAGCGGCACAACTGGACAGCCGGGCTTGGACCGCAGCCGGCTGCCGTCGCTGGGAAAGCGCTGTCACCTCGGCGCATTCCATTGCTATGCGGGAGAGCATGACTGTCGGCGGAGTTGCCGGGTAGTCGTTGACGTAATTTCCGGTCGACTCCTCTATCGTATCTATCTGTCGCACGGAAACGCTGGAAGCTGCGAGTGCCTCATCAAGCTGGTGGCGTAAACCGGTCAGTTCGTGCACTAGCGATTCGCGTCCGCTGATTTCGTTCGATTGGATTTCGAAGTCGTTCGACGGTGTCGATACGTAAGAGGGTGGTACCGACGTCGTGTCGTCTGCAATACTATGTTTCGCATTGCCGCCGCTGTGCAATCTCGCCTGGGTTGAAACGCCAGGGAGCAGAATTGCACTATCTCGCAGGTGGTCCTCGTCGCGATGGTTATCCTCGGCCTTTGATCGCGTTTCCGGCAATGAGAACCACAAGAGTTGAGGCGGAATGCTCAGGGTGCGTGCCCAGAATTGCAGTTGGCTGAGGTTGTCAGGCGCTTTGCCATTTTCAATCTTGCAAATCTGGCTTTGCGATTTGAAAGCCCATAGGCCGACGACTTCTTGTGATATGGGAATCCCATGTTCGGGGTGCGACCGGTAAGCAGCGATCAACCGGCCCATGTGCCGTTCAGTAGCTGCCGCCCGGATGGTGTCATGATCCCAGAACGAAGGAGAGACGGTCGGCGGCCGCTGTCGCAGCAACCACAGCTGTCCCGTGCAGCGTCGGCAATGTTGATCCCGCTGATCGCGGGCAAGCGGTCCGCGGCATCGACGGCAACGCCGGTTGCCTGTAGGCATCATCGGCGACATCTCCGTTCCTCCTACTGGTAGCGGGCAGTTTCTACCCGCATGCATCATCGTCATTTCACAGTCTACTTCGCAAGAGGTCACTCGCTCGCAGGTCTTTTGAGTCCTATCGCGCAGGAGGTTGCCGAGCCTTTGATCTCAACTTACGTTCGGTACCAGGTCATGCAGCGTGCCGTCTACTGTCCCCAATTTCGCCGAAGACTCGACGTGGGGTCGGAGGTCAAGGCACCTCCCGCGTCCGAGCTGACGGCAGCGAAATAATGATCATGACTGAATGCTCATAGCCGCGTCGATAGAAGAGCCGCATGATCTTAAGCATCATCTACACCCGTCCAAGCCCATGTGTCCACGGTTGATGCCGTCGCACTACGCGGCGCATTTCATGAAGACAGCCAAAGTCGGCGAGGAGGCCGGCCGCCATGCTGAATAGCGTTAGTCCGGACAGCGCAGACGACTCTAGCGTCCATCCGGCACTCCCTGCGCCAGCCGGGGTCAACGTCAACGTCCCGCACTCCGCCCGCATCTACGACTACTGGCTCGGCGGCAAGGACAACTTCGCCGTCGACCGCGCGGTCGGCGAGGCGATGATCCAGGCGATCCCCGGCATGCGTTACATGGCCGGCGAGAACCGCAAGTTCGTCCACCGCGCCGCCCGTGACCTGGTGGAAAAGGAAGGCATCCGGCAGTTCCTGGACGTGGGCACCGGCATCCCGACCCGGCCCAACCTGCACGAGGTCGCGCAGCGGATCGCCCCGGAGACCCGGGTGGTCTACGTCGACAACGACCCGATCGTCCTGGTCCACGCCCGCGCCCTGATGCTCAGCTCCCCCGAGGGTCGCAGCGAGTACATCAGCGCCGACATCCGCGATCCCCGCTCGATCCTGACCGACAAGGTGCTCCGGGAGACCCTCGACCTGACCCGGCCGGTCGGTCTCACCCTGATCGCGATCCTGATGCTGCTCGCGGACGAGGACGACCCGTGGGCCACTGTCGCCGAGCTGCGCGACGCGATGCCGTCCGGCAGCTGCCTGGCGATCACCCACCCGACCGCCGACTTCAACCCCGACGAGGTCAACCAGGCCGTCGCCGCCGCCACCGGCGCCGGGATGACCCTGGTGGCCCGCACCCAGGAGGCGGTGGCCCGCTTCTTCGGCGACTGGGAGCTGCTCGAGCCCGGCCTGGTCCCGGTCTCCGCCTGGCGGCCCGACACCCCCGCCACCGATCCGAAAGCGGCTTATTACTGGGCCGGCATGGCCCGCAAATCGTAATCCGGCGAGGAAGGGGGTGTGGCATGTTCATCGATGACGAGTTCGCTCGCCGCTTCCACGGCGATGCGGGCCGAGGCCCAGCCGGGATGCGGCAACGGGTCCGGGCCGCTTCCGCCGCCTGCACAGGATCCCGATCAGCGGACCAAAGCGATGATCACGCGGCCAAGTCTGCGGAACGGGTGTTACGGGGACTCGATCCCGCCGGCACGGAGCCGGACCTCGGGCTGGCGCAGATCGCGGTCGTCTACGCCAGCAGCTCGCTCGAAGGGTGTGACGATGCGATGAAGGTGGCATGGGCGCGCTACGCCCGTGCTACGCGGGAGTCGCTCTGCGGCCCGGTGCACCCGTTCACGGTCGGCGCCGCCCTGGTGCTGGCCGAGGCGTACGAACGCTGCGCTGTCCGTGCGGTGTCCGCCGGCGGGCGGGTGGCCCTGTATGAACACGCGGCTGCCGCGTACCGGTCCCTGATTGCCTTGTACGAGCGGCTGGTCATGCCGCGCGACGCAGAGCGGGCCCGGATCCGGCTGGCCGTTTGCCGGCACGCGGCGGGCGGGTGCGGCGAGGCGATCCGGCTGGCCGAAATGTGCTGGCAGACCTGGATGCGCACACCACGGCGCCTGCCGCCTGACGGGTGCAGCTTCGCCGCACGCTACGCGGCGATGCTGCAGGCCTGCGGCCGCCAGACGGAAGCGGTTGCCGTCGCCCAGCAGGCGCGGAGCCTGCTTCCGGCCGGACACATGCCCGGCGCAATGCCGTTCACCCTCGCGTTCGAGGATGTCAGCCGGCGCCCGCACGAGGCGGTCTGCGCCGCCCGGTTGACCTGGGACCAGTCGTGGTGAGCGCCGGGCAGACGGGCGCGCCCGCGCAGCGTGGGGCCGGGGGAGCGGGTGGTGCGGTTGCTGCGGCAACACTACGTTTTCCGTCCGCGGATGCATTGCGGCTCGCTCGGCATTGCACCAGCGCGCTGGGAGATGACGGTGCGCTTCCGGTGACCGGCGATGGCGTCATCCTCGTGGAGGCGCTGTCGCGGGAAAGTGAATGGCTGACCTATGTCCTGCTGTTCGACCGGCAGGAACCCGGCTGTTGGACGTTGTACCAGGTTGGCCATCCGGGCAACGACGACGACTATCTGCTGGTCGCCGATCTCAACGAGGGTTTGCGTGATCCCGCAGCGGTAGCCGGTGCCCAGCAGTGGGCCGCACGTGTCGTGGCGGTTCCGCGAAGCCTGGAGCATTCTGCCGTGGATCTCGCCGTCGGCCTGGCCGAGCCGGTGCCGCCGCGCCGGGTCACCGAGTGGCGCACGGTCCGCCATGACGGCTGGCTCGGCTACGTGCCGCTGTTCAACGTCACCCAGCGGTGCGAGGTGCCGGTCAGCCTGATGAACCCGGAGACCGGCGCGGACTGCATCTGCCGATACCTGCCACAGGGTGCGTCGCTGGGTAGTGGTCGCCGTGGATAGCAGGCGGACGATCGCGGTGCCGCCCGGCAGTGTGCTGCATCGGGCCGCAGCCGCCCTGCGAGAGAAGCACCGCGACGCGGGGCTGGGCCGATGCGGCGCCTGCGGTCAGCCGGCACCGTGCCCGGTCGGCGTTAACGCTGATCTGGTGTGCCAGGCGGCGGGCGATGCCCCGGCCGCTGCGGCGCCGGCCGTCGGCGCGGGCAGCGGGGCGGACGCCGGCCGGAGGTGGTGGTCGCCGGCTGTGGGTGTGCCGGTCCCGCGGCCGGCCAGTGCCCCTGGGACGGGAGGCGACAACCGCACGGCCGGCCGCACATACGACGCCGCAGCCGGGTCGGGGCGTAGCCGTTCCGTGTCACCGCAAGGACCGTATTGAGAGGCGACGGGACAGCATGCCGCGCAAAGCCAAGAGATACAACGAGCAGCTCCGTGCCCGGTTCACCCGCCTGCCGTCACCGTCGCCGGGCCGCACGGGGCAACACATGACACAGGCCGAGTTGGCCGATGCCATCAACGCTGAACTGGCCAAGCTGTATCCCGACCGGGATCTGGCGCGGGAGGAATTGCTCGTCGACTGGCGGTGGGTCGGCGACCTCATCCGGGGCAAGAACCGCTGGCCCGGTGACGAGCGCCGGCAGGCGGTGCTGCGCGTGTTGGGTGCCGACACTCCCGACGAACTCGGCCTCTACCTGACTCGCCCTACCGGTGCCCTGGGCGGTGGCGGTCAACCCACGCACTCTGCCCCGGTGCCGGCACCAGGCCGGCACCTATCGCCGATGCCGGCACAGGCCGCGGCGTCGGGGGAGGCCCCTGCCGACGGCGCCGGGACGGCTGCTCGTCCGGCAGCGCCTTCCGGCCTGCTGTCGACGGCGGCCGTGGCCCCGGCGAGCGGCGCCAGCGTTTCCGGCGCCGCGGTGGGGCGCCGCGGGTTTGATACCACGACCGCTCATCCGGCGCGGCGGTACAACTACTGGCTGGGCGGCAAGAGCCATTTCCCGGCCGATCGCGAGTCGGGGGAGCTGATCGCGAGGGCGTGGCCGGCGGTTGTGACCGCGGCACGGGAGAACCGGGCGTTTCTGCGCCGCAGCGTGACCTGCCTGGCGGATCTGGGCATCCGGCAGTTCCTCGACGTCGGGTGCGGGCTGCCGTTGCCCGGTCAGGACACTCATGACCTCGTGCAGCGGGTCGCCGCCGACGCGCGGGTCGTGTACGTGGACAACGATCCTATGGTCAGCAGCCACGCCGAGGCTCTGCTGTGCGACGACCCGCAGGGCCGTACCGGGTACGTCGAGGCCGACATCCGGGATCCCACCGCTCTGGTACGGCATCCCAGGTTGCGGTCCGTGCTCGACCTGGATCGCCCGGTCGGACTGCTTGTCGTCGCGGTGCTGCACTTCATCCACGACCAGGATGAGGCGATCAGCATCTTCCGGCAGCTGTCCCAGGCACTGCCCTCCGGCAGTTACGTGGCGTTCAGCCACGCCACCATGGATTTCAGCAGCCCCGCGGACCGCGCCCGGTATGAGCAGATGTTCGACGCCGGCCAGACCGACGTCCGGGCCCGCACCGAAGACCAGCTCGCGGACTTCTTCACCGGCCTGCAACTCATCGAACCCGGACTGGTCGCGGCACCGCACTGGCGCCCGGACCGGCCCTCCGCCGAGCTACCGGCACCCGACCAGGTCGCGATCTACGGCGGCGTCGGCTGGATTCCCTAGCAGCCGGCGACCGCAGCACCCGCGGGCACCGGCCCCGGATGTCGGACAACTCCACCTCACGATCCGTATCGGGCAGCCCGGGTGGCACCGTGCCACATCGGCCGCTCCGCGTTCCCGTCTGCCCATCAACGGCACGTGTTCGATGCGCAGCAAGGTTCCCAGGAGGCCACCGGCGATCCGTGTCAGGACCGTACATCCGAATCCGTGTTTATACGGTATTCCCTGACATCGATAGTTGTGTGAATGTTGCTGAGCAATTCCGGTCAGCCTCACCCGTAGGTCCGGCTGAACGGCACCGCAGTCGTCCCGGCCGGCCAGGCCAGACCAGGCCGGGGCACGTGGGCGGCGGGGACCCGCCGGCTCCCGCGCGCCGGTGCGCGCCCGCCGCCCACACCACCTTTCTGACCGACATCCGCCACCACTTGTTCGGGGGTTCGATGTTCTCCCCAGAGCCGCCGGATCACCACGATCCGCGCCATGCCCCGGTAGCACCCCGGCACGCCGCCGGGCTCACCACCAACCACCCGGCCGGCCCGGCTGCCTTCCCTGCTGGCGGGTCCGGCGGCACACTACCGGGCCCGGCCGCTCACGGCCTGGCAGGTGGGGCATCCCAGCCGGTCGTCGCTGACGCGCCCGGCTGGCCTCCCGCCGCGCCGACCGGCAGGTACGACACCATCGCGACCCGTCCACCATCGACCTACCGGTTCGGGGACGAGCCGGCACGCACGCGCAGGCAGTGGCCGCGGTTCGCCGACGAGCTGTTCCGCCTCGCCCACGACGGCGCCAAGCTGTTCGTCGACCGTGACCTCGCCGCGGTCGGCCTCGCGTGCGCGGTCCTGGCCGAACTGGTCGCGACCGATCATCTCGCCGTCGGCCAGGACCGCCTCGTCGTCATCGGCCGGCAGCCGCCCCCGGACGCGCTGGCGCACACCATCGCGGAGCAGGTGGCCGGCGAGCCCGAGTCGCTGCCGGTCGAGGACTGGTTGCGTTATCTGTCCGGCGACATCTACGACCAGGTCGCCAAACGCATGGTGATGGCGGGTGATCTGGTCGAGGTCACGCGGGCGCGGTTGTTCGGCCGGTCACGCACCGTCTACCAGCCGGCCGACAACAACGCCGCCTATTGGTCCTGTGCCCGGCTGGCCACCGCCGCCCGGCGGGGCCAGTCCCTGCTTGAGCAGGGCCACGTCAACCCCTTTACCAGCGTGTTCGACGACTTCGACCGGGTGCTGGTGGGGCTGTGTCTGTCCACCGGCGTATATCAGCGGGTCTTCGCCGGAACCCCTCAGCACGTCATCACGCAGCTCGCCGACGTCGGGCAGCGCAGCCGGGCACCGATTCCGGAGCTGCTGGGCGCGCTCGACCGCCTCGTCGGCGGTGCCGTCCTGATCCGCGCCTGATCTCCCTCCGCTCTCCCTCCGCTTCCCAGCAGCCCTTTTCTTGTCAGGAGTTCTCGTGTCGCACCCCCCTTCACGTTCGCGTCCGGCCAGCCCGGTCCTGCAGGCGCTGGCCCGGGACCGGCTCGGAACAGTCGGGGTAGTCGCTTTCATCGTGGCCGCCGCTGCACCGCTGACCGTGCTCGGTGGTGGCGCCCCGACCGGCTGGGCGGTCACCGGCCTGCTCGGCATCCCGCTGGGCTACCTGCTCATCGCGCTGGTGCTGTGTGTCTTCTCGATCGGTTACATGGCGATGTCGCGGCGGATCGTCAACTCCGGCGCGTTCTACACCTACATCGCCCACGGGCTCGGCCCGGTGCTCGGTGTCGGCGCGGCGGCCGTCGCGGTGCTCGCGTACACGGCGATGGGCAACGGCCTCTACGGCGGGCTCGGTCCGGCCGCCGCGGACTTCGTCGCGGCCCAGTCCGGCTGGTCGACGCCGTGGTGGCTGTGGGCGCTGATCGCCTGGGCGATCATCGCGGGGCTCGGCGTCGCGCCGGTCGACAAGATCGGATGGGTCCTGAAAGTCTTGCTGGCCGGCGAGATGCTGGTGGCGCTGGTGTTCGCGCTCGTGCAGATCACCCACCCGGCCGGTGGGCACGTCCAGCTGACCGCGATCGCACCGAACCAATTGTTCACCGCCAGGATCGGCGTCGTGCTGACGATCGCGATCACCGGTTTCGTCGGCTTCGAAGGCGGCCCGGTCCTGAGCGAAGAGACCAAGGACCCGCGCCGGACCGTGCCCATGGCCACCTACCTCGCGCTCATCCTCATCGGGGCGCTCTACGGCTTCGGCGCCCTCGCGATGACCGTCGCCGCCGGGCCCGGCACCATCGTCGAGGCCGCGACCAGCCAGGGCACCGACCTGATCTTCAACCTGTCCGCGCCGTACGTGCCGTCGTGGCTGATCGCCGTCGGGCGCGGGCTGTACGTCACCAGCCTGTTTGCGGCCACCCTCAGCTTCCACCAGTTCGTGGTCCGCTACCTGTACGCCCTCGCCCGCGAACGCGTCTTCTTCCAGAAGCTGGCCGCCACCAGTGTGCGCACCCAATCCCCGAAGACCGCCTCGCTGGTGCACAGTGCCATCTCCCTCACGGTGATCTGCACGTACGCGTACGCCGGCTGGGATCCGGTCGTCAACCTGTTCTTCTGGATCACCGTCACCGGTGGACTCGGGGTGCTGATCCTCATGCTGGTCACCTCGATCGCGGTGTTCGTCTACTTCCTGCGCTCGGCCAACCGCGACGGCGTCGGCGTGACCCGCGGGCTGCTCGCCCCGATCGTGGCGTCCGCGGTGCTGGCCTGGATCCTGCTGGTCACCCTGCAGCAGTTCCACGTCCTGCTCGGCGTCGACGCCTCCTCACCCTGGCGGTGGGTCTTCCCGTACGCCTACGCGGTAGCGGCACTGCTGGGCATGTGGTGGGCGCTGTACCTACGCATCGCCCGGCCCGACGTGTATGCCGGGATCGGCGCCGGCGCCCGCAGTGGCCTGATGAGCCGGCCGCACCACACCGGGCCCGCCACCGCGGCAAGCCGGTGGTCGGCATGACCGCCCCCGACACCACTCGTATCCGCCGGGCCCGGCGACAAGACGGTGACACCGTCCTGGTCGCCGGCATCCTCACCGACGCCTTCTTCGCCGGGGACCTCGCCGGGTGGCTGGTCCCCGACACCACCCAGCGGGCCCAGATCTACCCGCCGTACTTCCGGATGCTGGCCAAACACGCCGTCAAACACGGCCACGTCGAGCTGCTCGGCGACGATGCGACCGCCGTCTGGTACGACCTCGATGCGAACCCGGCGCCGGTGATCGCCGACTACGACCGCCAGCTCGCCCTGATCACCGGCCCCGCCCTGCCCCGGTTCCGGCAGCTCGACCGCGCCATGCACCGGCATCACCCCGACCCGCACCTGCACCCACACGCCTACCTCGCCTTCCTCGCCGTGCGGCCCGCCGCGCAAGGCCGCGGTCTCGGCGCCGCGCTGCTCGCGCACCGGCACCACGACCTCGACAAACACCAGCGGCACGCCTACCTGGAAGCGACCGGGCCGCGCAACCGTGCCCTCTACGGCCGCCACGGTTACGCCCTCTGCGGGATAACCGAGATCACCCCGGGCGCGCCGGTCCTGTACCCGATGTGGCGCAAACCCGGCGGCCTGGTGGTGTAGCCCCGGTGCCGTCCCGGTAGCCGACCGACCTCGCGAAGGACGCCGGCCCGTCTGCTCCGAGCCCTCGGCTCGGGGGCCGGTCCGTCGCTACAGGCAGCGCTGCCGTTCAGGGGTCGGGCGGTGCCGCCCCGCCTGCCCGCACGGACATCCGCACCCCGTGCGGCCGGGCTGCGGGATTCGCGCGTCACCGCGAGATTCCCGCGCCGGGTGCGCATCCCACCCTCGGGTGCGCACCCGGCCTCCCCAGTCGTACCCGCCCCGGCGGCACCACCGTCGGCAATCCGCTCACCGGGAGGAAGGCACCGCCCATGGCACGACCACGCCCGCGTACCCGCGCTCGCCGCGGGCGGACGGCACGAATCGTCTCGCATCCACCGGTACGGCCGCAGCGCAACAGCAGCGGCCTCGACAACCTGAGCGACGCCGCGATCACCGCGCGCCGCCAGATCGCCGCCGGCGCCATCACCGACGCCGTCACCCTGCTCGCCCAGCACCTGGCCGGACGCGACTACGCGTGGCAGCCGGCCGACCCGGCGATGGTCGACGCCACCACCCTGTACGCCCTGCACACCACCGGCCCCGAGCAGCTCGCCGCCGCCCGCTACGCCTACCACGGCAGCCGGCGCCTGCATCCCCGGCAGCCGCACCACCCGCGCCGCCTCGACGCCGCGCACGCCTACGGCCTCGCCCTGCACCAGCACACCCACTTCGAGCAGGCCATCCAGATCCGCCGAAACCTGCTCGCCACCTACCACCGCCTGCGCTGTCCCGCCGGCATCCTCGCCACCGTCACCGGCCTCGCCGAAAGCCTGCACGCCGCCGGCCGATGCCCGGAGGCCCTCCGGGCCATCGCCTGGGTCTGGCACATCCACGACCGCAACATCATCCAGAACAACCCCAGCACGGGCGCGGCGGTCCTCGGCACCTACCTGCGCATGCTGCGCGGCTGCCGCCGTGACCGCGACCTGACCGCACTGCTGCACCAGGCCCAGCACCACCCGGCATGGAGCCTCCTGGTCGCCGCCCGATCCCCGGCGCTCGACGCCGCCGACCACCGGGCGGTGACCGCCCACCGCAGCGGCGTCTGCACCCACACCCCGCAACCGATGACCGCTATCACGACCTTGCCCCCGCCGCCGCCCGCATGCTCGCCGACCACCGTGGGCCCGCGGGACGCACCGCCGCGGCGCGCCAGGGCCGCGGGGCGCCGCACGCCGGCCGCAGGCCGCGACACGAGTCGGCACCCGCTGGCCGGCTACCCCACCAGCGACATCGCAGGCGCGGTCGGCCGGCTGCTCACCGCACCCGAAGCCCAACCGCTGCTGCCGCCCGCGCGGACACCGCATCCCGACGACCTCGCCGCTCACCAGCATCTCACCGGCCGGCTCACCGCCTATCTGGCCCACCGGCGCGCTCTGCGAGTCGCCATGTACACCGCAGCAGTCGCCGCGCTCACCACCGTCGTCGTCGTGGCGATTCTGCTGCGCTGACCCCGCCTTGACCCCCTTGCACCACGTGGACCGCATGAGCAGCCGCCACCGCTTAGCAACCTGGAGGCCTGATGACATCCGTGACCGCACGCCACCGCTCAGCACCACGGGACCGCGGCAACGCACCGCAGCCGACACGATCTCGCGGGAAACGGCTGTCGGGGACCGAACTCGCTGCCATGCAGAAAACAGTCGTCGAGCTGTACCGGCAGCACCATTCCATCCGGGCGATCGCCGCCGCCACCAAACGGTCCTACGGCTCTACGCATCGTGCTCTCAAGCAGGCCGGGATCGAGTTCCGATCCCGCAGCTGGCGCCCCAGAACCCCACATATCCCCGCCCGCCACATTCCGATCAGGTGATGACCATGAGCAGCCACGCCACGACCACGCCGCTATCGCTGGCGCAGCAGATGTGCGAGACCCGGGCCGACACGATGAAAGCGGCGGCCAACCGCTACACGGCCGGGGAGTCCATCAAGCAGATCGCCGCTGCTTACGGCCGCTCGTACGGCTGGGCCCACAACATTCTCGAAGAAGCCGGCGTCCAGTTCCGCAAACGCGGCGGCCGGCGCCGCACAGCAGACGCGCAGACCGACAGCCCAGATGCCACCACCACCCACCAGGCTGCCCCCGCGGTGGGCACCACCGGTTGGCAGCAGCGGACGCGGATGACCGCCGACGAGCAGGAAAAGGCCGCCGACGAGGTCCTACGCCTGTACACCGAAGAACGCAAGTCGGTTAGGCAAATCACCGTCCAGACCGGCCTCAGGCGGGGCACCGTCAACCGGCTGCTGAACTTGAGAAACGTCGAGCGGCGCTCCCGCAACGGCGGTCGGCGATCAACCCTTACCGCAGCACCGACCGACGGTGTTCAGCACACCGAGCCCCGCCCAGCCGGACCCCTATCGTGACCCGCCGCAGCAGCCACCGGCTCGCCCAGCGCGGCACTCACGCCGACTGGCACCCGCGCCCGCGCCTGACGGGAACCGGGCACAGCAGGGCGAGCACCACGACCGTGCTGGCCCTGCTGCACCCGGCCCGGCACACCGCGAGCCGGCCGGGCACCGGCGACACCCGGAGCCCCGGCCTGACGAGCGCGGACACCGACCACAACACCACCCAGCACGCCACCGCCGACACACCTGCTTCGAACGACAGCATCAGGTTGCACCCGACGGCGCCGACACACGTTGTGCCCATCACCGGCATGTGCCCGCCCGGTCGCCGACGGCCTCGGCGGGCGGCAACGATCGTGCTGCCGGCCATAGCCGTCTTGGTCCGGGTTTGAGCGGGAGCCAATGTCCCCCTTCTTGCGCGTGATCAACCGGTCGGCCGCCCGGACGCTGCGCGGCTGCCCCGGCGCGCATGCCCGGGCCGGCCACCAGCAGCCTTTCGGACTGGCCGTACTGCTGGTGGCCCGGGGAGCCGCGCTGACGGCGAACCGGATGCTGCTGGTCGTACTACCCGCGATGGTTCTGGCGGTCACCGGAAGCGTGGTCCAGACCGGCCTGATCACCCTGTGCCAGGTGCTGCCGTGGGTCGTCATGCAAGTTCTGTCCGGGCCCCTCCTCGACCGCGTCGCACCGCAGCGCATCGGTGCCTGCGGCGACCTGCTCTCGGCCACAGTGATGGTGGTCCTCGCCGTCACCGGCCTGCCACCGCTGTGGCTGCTGGCGGTCCTGATGGCCGCGGTCGGCGCAGCCGACGGCCCGGCCACCGCCGCGAAGACCGTGCTGCTGCGCCCGGTCGCCGAGGACACCGGCATCGCCCTGATACGGGCCACCGGCTGGACGACCGCCGTCGAACGCAGCGCCGGCCTCGGCCCCTACCTCGGCGGCCTCGCCTACACCCGTTGCGGCCTCACCGTCACCCTGCTCCTGGTCGCGACCCTGTTCGCCCTCGGCTCCCTCGCATCCGCGACGATCAGCACCCCCGTCCGGCACGAACCCGCCACCGGCACCTACCGCCAGCAGTTCGCCACCGGCGTCCGATTCCTGCACGCCGACCGCTCCCTGGCCGCACTGATGATCATGTTCGCGGTCACGAACATGCTGGACCGGGCCCTATTCGGCGGCCTGCTACCGGTCTGGGCCAGCCGAGGCGGCCACGACACCGAAACCACCGGCCTGGCGATCAGCGCATTCGCCGGCACCGCCGCGGTGACCGCCGCCCTCATGGGCTGGCGCGGCGACCGCCTCGACTCCCACCGCCGCGGCATCTATCTCGCCGGCATGTCGATCGCCGGGGTGAGCCGGTTCGCCGTCATCGCGCTCAACGCACCACCGACGCTCGTCCTGATCGTCTGGGCCGTCGCCGGCCTCGGCTCCGGCGCAGGCAACCCGGTCATCGAGGCCATCCAGTGCGACCGGATCCCGGAACACCTGCAGGGCCGGATCCGCACCCAGATCATCGCGGGAGCCTGGACCGGCATCCCGTTCGGTGGCCTCGCCGCCGCCGCCCTACTCACCCTCGGCCTACCCGCAGCGCTCTGGCTCTGCGCCACCGCCTACCTCGCCGCGGTCGCCTACCCCGGCTGGCGTGTCACCTGGCACACCACACCAACCACCCGCAGCCGTCCCGCACCCGTGCCAGCCACCTCCATCGTCGCCGGAGAATCCGCATGAGCCCCTTCGCGCGCCCCGAACCGGCCACCGCGACCAGCGCTGCACGTCGCCGGCTGGGCCATCGCCCACGCCCAAGCTGAGGCGTTGAGTTCCCGAAGGTGGCACGCCGATGCGGGTTGACGATATGCCGAGGGCTGGGTGAGGGTGGGAGTGATCACCAAGGTCAATCATGTACCTCGGCCGGGTACTGGACACGGCTAATGTCGGACGTGGTGTCCGATGTGATCGCCCGTGATCACCTGTTTTCCGCGATTGGACATAAAAGTTGTTCCCGCAGTGAGCAGATGGCTAGCTGCCGCTGCTGGCGGATAGACGGCCTGCGGGTGACCCGCCCCTTGCGGAGCGGGCCACCACAGGGCCGGGCGGGGGTTAGTGCCGGAATTTCCAGGCTCGCAGCACGACCTCCGTTACCTTGAGGGCGGATCCGGCGACCAACACCATGGTCGTCGGGTCCGCACTCCCGGCCAGCGCCAGCAGCTTCTCGGCGATCTCCAGAACCCCGGCGATGATCAGGGTCTGGTCGAGCGCCTTACTGATCTGCTGGACGCGCTCCGGCCGCTCGGGCAGCCGGCCGGAGTTGCCGCCCTGGCCTTGCGCGTTCTCAGGCAAGGGAGTCTCCCTTCTCGATGCGACAGAACCTGCCGGCCAGGGGCCGGCGCTCGCCCGGCAGAAGGCCGGGCGATGCTCGATGACATCGGGATGGGGCAGGGCGGTGCGGTGAAGCCCGTGGGTGCTCGCCAGAGTTACGTCACGACACAAAACCGGGGGATAGCAACGTGGGTGCCGGCGCCTCGTCGACCGGGCCGCTGCGGCGCGATGGTCGTGCCGGGCACGACGACGCCGCCCGATCCGGGCGGACCAGACGGCGTCGCGGCGACCGGCAAACGGCCAGCGTGGAACTTCGCGTGCATGTATGTGTCTTCCTGAAGAAGGAAACCGCCTACCGGGTTAGCTGACGGGTTCGGGCAGGAAGCAGGCCCTACCGGCCAAGGTCAGCCGGATTCACCCCGTGGCCGCCGCTAGCGTGCAGCAGCGGCCGAGTGGTTCCCCGATTCACCGAAGTGACTCAACGGTTGGTGCAGCGTGCGTGACAGGTCGTGCAGCTTGGGGGGCGCGGCGCAGCCTCGTCAGCCGGGGCTGCTGGTGTGGGTCGCATCAATGAATAGCAGAGAGTCCGACAAGGCAGGAGTCGGGATTCTGACACCCGGCGGAGGCCGCAACCAGACCGTGTCATAAGCGAGCATCCGGCCGGTCCGCGGGTCGAACACGGCGATGTCCCGGACGGCGCCCTGCTGGCTGTCGGCGACCACGGCTAAGCCGCGCCGACCGATTCCGCCGTCGACTATTCCAGCGACTTTCAGGCCGGCCGGAGTGTCGGCGAGTGCCTGCAGCAGCGCGGCCCGTTGCTGCGGACTCGGGTCGTGGAACCGGAACACCTCGCGGACCGCGCGCAGGGTGGCCTGCGGGCCGTCCGCGGGATCCTGCTGCTCGGCGAGCTGGCTGGACACCTGGAACACGTTGTCCGCCAACCGCGGCGCCACCACCGGCATCTGCCCATCCCCGTAGGAGACGTCCTGGCCGGGATCCGGGGGCCGGATCGGACCGGGATCCTCGCCGGGACTCCAGCCGGGCACGCTCGTACGGGTCTGGCGGCCGGCCTGTTGCGGCGTCCACCAGCGCTGCTCGTCATGGACGGTCACCGCGTCGTGCCCAGCGGTCGCCTCCCGCGCCCAGACCCGGGTGCGGGTATAGGTGTAGCGGCCGGTGTTGGCTGGCGTGGACAGTTTCGCCACCGTCTGGGACAGCGTGGTCAGTTCTGCCCGGGCGTCGCGCCACTGCCCGGGCTCGGGTAGCGGCAGCAACCACACGCCGCCCGCTGGAGCTGAGGCCGACGGCACGGCGCCCGGTGGGCGGCGGTCGACGATCGCCCAGGTGCCGGCGAGCGCGACCAGGACCGTAACGAATACGGCGGCCTGTCGGGTGATCGTGCGCAGCAGAGCCTGCCGGGCACGGCGGCGCCGCAGGCGCACCCCGGCCACGATCTGCGCGGCGGTGAGCGACAACGTCGCCGGTGGATCCTGCGGTTCGCCGGGTGGTGGACTCAGTGCGGCGACGTGCAGGGGGACCACCTCCAGGTCGGTGTAGCCGCGGCGGACGGGATCAGGCCCCGGGACGGACATGGTTCTTGGCTCCCTTCGTCGTAGTCGGTCTCGGCAGGCCCGGCCCGGCGGCGTCGGGCGCTGCCATCGCACGTCGCAGCACCGCCAGGGCGCGGCAATACCTGTTGGAGACGTCCTTCGGCGTCGTTTTCATCGCCGCGGCGATCTCGGCGTTGCCGAAGCCGTCGGCCCGCAGGACCAGCACCGCCCGGTCACGCTTACTCAGCAGGTCGCCGGCGATCGCGAAGATCCGTTCCCGCTGTTCGCGGCCGTACACGGCCTCGAAGGTGGGGTCGTTGCCAACCGGGACCGCATCCAGATCGCAGCCCCAGAACGTCAGGCGGCGGTATCTGATGTTGAGCGCCCGGCGGGTGACGACCGTGGTCAGCCACGCGCGCCAGGAGTCCGGCGGCCTCTTGTAGCGGCGCAGGTGCCTAGCCATCGCGACCACGGTGTCCTGGACCGCGTCCTCGGCCTTCTGCCGGTCCTGGAGGATCCCGAACGCAGTACGCCAGAGCATGTCCTTGTGCTCCGACCATGCCCTTTCGATCTCCGCTGATCTTTCGCTGCCGTCCAACGCGCTCCTCTTCACGGGCAACGCCGCCCGATCCGGGCAGACTCTTCACCCCTTAAGTACGCGGCGCCGTTCCGAATCCGCCGCGCCGCAACGACCGTGACAAGACCGATACCTAAGCGTTCCGAAAGGCGGCACCGAGATCAAGATCATCAATTATGGATCTTCACTCGAACGGGCGAAATGGTGGCACCTGCAGCTGATGCAAACCCGCTCCCATCTCGGCACATTCATGCACTCCAATTGATGTTCAAGAATTGATAGGGTTCCTGCTATTGACATTTGTCGAGCTGAATGACAACGGGGGTCGCTCATGAATCGCTTCAGCCTGCGCTACCTGCAGACTGCTGCTTTGATCACGACATGCGTCCTGGCAGCCACGCTCAGCGCCCAGCCCGCAGCCGCCTACCCGGCCGACACCACGCGAGCCGCGATGGCCGCATACCTGCACGAGCACCCCGGCGGCACACCGATCAGCGACCGCGACATCGCCTACGGCGGCGGCACCTTCATCGTTACCGTCACCCGCGCCCAAGCCGGACACGCCCTCGCCGCAGCCGACTGCCCGTCCGGCTGGTTCTGCTTCTACGACGGCGTCAACTACACCTACCCGCGCGGCCGACTCTCCAGCTGCGGCTGGCAGGACCTCGGCACGTGGGGCTGGCGCAACCGGACGGAGTCCGTGCACTACAACATGAGCAGCGGCACCGTCGGCTTCCTCAACGAAGCCGGCAGCGTCGATACAGTGCTGTTCACCGCCGGCACCACGCGGCGCACCATCGCCGACGTCAACCCCTACCGCAACCAGGCCGACTACGTGAGCCGAACGAACTGCTGACCACCACCGCCAGCCACCCTCGGCCGGCGCCGTGACCGAACCGGCGGCACGCGACGGCCCCACATGAGGAGTGATCAGCGCCGCGACCGGGCCTGGGATGTGCTGCCCCGCTGGAGGGCCGCCAACCGCCTCGCCGGTACGCCGCCGGTAACAGCAACAGCGCACGCCACTTTCCGCGGTTCGCGCGGACGCCGGCATCCGGACGACGGGATCGGCATGGGCGTCGGGTTCCTGGAGTCACTGGACAAGGCCGAAAACCGGCCCGCGCGGTGGGTGAGAAGTAGTCTGCCCCGTGGGCCAGGGGTCTTCCGCCCACGCAATGGCACCCCTGGCCCGCCCCGAGCGATCCGGCCGACACGGCGGCTTGAGAACACGGTCTTTGCCTGGCACCGACATCCATTACGTCGGCGGGCGCGTACGAGTTGCCGCGCAGAACGGACCACCCGAGTTGTGCCGAGCCTTCCGCCTACCAGGAGACGTTCAGCGTGCGCACCGCGTATTCGGCCGCGACCAGCAGTGCCGAGCCCGCGACTGTGGTCAGGGCCGCGGTTCGTGAACGCCGCCCCGTGGTTATCCACGGGGCGGCGGTTTTCGCGTGCGGCTGGAGTTGTGAACCCTTCACCGGACATCTGGTGCGTCCGGAAGGCGACCGCCGCCGTGCCCGTCTCGACGGTAGCCCCGCACGGAGACCCACGTCCAGCGGCCGAGGCCCGATGCCCGCGATCGAGCCGGGGCGGGGCGCTGCCTCGTGCCCTAGTCAGCCAGGAGCAGGAGGCGAAGGAGGCCTCGAGTGGTCCAGGTGCAGATGAGGTCCTTGTCGGCCTGCTCGGATCCCTGGTCGACCCGCTATCAGTCCGCGGCGGCGTGCCTTGCCGACGGTGTCCCGCGGCTGTCGGTGCCTCGCTGACGGGCGCAACAGCCCGGCAGCGTCCTCACGGCCTGGCAGGTATCTCACGGCCCAGCGCGGCGACCGCTTGCGGGGCGAACCCGTTTGCCAGCAGTGAACTGACCCGTGCGTAGTCATCGAAGACCCCGAAATTTTCTTCCGTCGGCCACAGCGACTCATCGCTGATCGCGACGCCCAGGTAGGCGAGCCCAGTTCCGGGATCCCACGTTGGATCGATCGCTATCCCATCCGTGGTGACGCACCAGCCATGAGCCAGACAGCACACCGTGCCGGACACACTGAAAGCGGCGATGCCCTCGGCGTACAGCAATCCCCGTCGGCGAGCGACCGCAGCCGCATTGCTGTAGCAGAACTGATCCGGCATCTTGTCGATCCCATCAGGCAGCGGACCGGCGGTATGAAGGCGGCCGATATCGAGCAGCAGATGCTCCTTGGTCGCGTACCTCCAGCCCTGCGGCCCTCGGTGGTGGGCGTCCACGAATTCAATGTGCGCACGCGCAAAGGCCACGAGGGCGGCTTCGGCAGCGTCGGTGCCGGAGACCTCACTTCGTCGCACGATCATCCACGCGTTCCTTCCTTGCCGGCTCGCAACGAAGTATGAACGCCGTATTCCCGCCGCAGTACGCGGCCGCGCTACTGCCACGTCACCCTGTTGCCCCGAGCGATCTACGACAGGCCACGTAACCGTTGGATAGCGCTCACCCGGGCAGCAGATGCGGTTCACGAGAAGCCTGGCGTGCATATGAACCTGCCTCGGCAACGGCGACGGGTGCATCAGCGATCCGGCTCCGGAGCCGGGCACAACACGTGCGGCGCGGCAACCGGCGACAACCGGAGACAACTTCCCGAGCCGATCACGAACCGGCAAGGTCATTCCCGGGGGACGCCACCGCTGGTTGAGGGGGACGGCCCGCTGGCGAGAAGGGACAGCCAGCGGTGGCGCCCGCCGGAACTCCGCGACGCGCTCAGGCCGGCGCCTGACGCGCGACGACCTGACTAGCTCGCCCATCCACCCGCGCGCCAGGCCGGCCATCTTGCCAATGCGAGAGCTGCTGCCTGTCCCCACTGGCTGACCTGTCACCGAAGAGAGGAACGGCATGCCCGCACACCATCGACGTCGGGGCCGGCTATCACGCGGCCGCACCGCCGCTGTGACCACCGGTCTCATCGGCGCCACACTGCTGTACGGCCAGGCGGCCTTTGCCGCCGACACACAGACGGCCACCGTCACCGCAGCCCAGACCTTCATCCAGGCCAGCGAGGGCCAGTCGGCGACCGTCACCTTCGTCCTGGGCACCAGCGACAACAAGCCCCTTGCCGGCCCGGCCACACTGAGGTACCGGACGGGAACCGGCACCGCCACCGCCGGCACCGACTACACGGCCGTGACCGGCATGATCACCTTCGCTGCCGACAGCACCCCGGGCGCTCGCAAGACGATCCGCATCCCGGTACGCCGCGACCGCAGCGCCGAGACCGCCGAGACGATCCCCGTCGCGCTGAGCCCCACCACAGCCGGGGTCACCGTCGGTGCGGGCCCGACCGTGGTGATCAACGCCAACGGCCTGCCGTACCTCGACAGGAAGCTGAGCGTCAAGCGGCGGGTGGCTGACCTGCTGTCCCGGATGAGCCTGGACGACAAGATCGGCCAGATGACCCAGGCCGAACGTGCCGCCGTCACCGACGACACCACCAGGATCGCGTCGTGGCGGCTCGGTTCGGTGATCTCCGGCGGCGGATCCGTGCCGGCCTCGAACACCCCGGCCGCCTGGGTACAGATGGTCAACACGTTCCAGCAGGCGGCCCTGGCCACGCCGCTGCAGATTCCGATCATCTACGGCGTCGACGCCGTCCACGGCCACGGCAACGTCTACGGCGCCACCATCTTCCCGCAGAACATCGGCCTCGGCGCCAGCCGCGACCCGAAACTCGTCGAACGGGTCTATCACGCCACCGCCGCCGAGGTCCGCGCCACCGGGGTCCCGTGGGACTTCGCGCCCTGCGTGTGCGTGACCCGCGACGAACGCTGGGGCCGCTCCTACGAGTCCTTCGGCGAAGACCCGAAACTGGTCACCCAAATGACCACCGCGGTCACCGGACTGCAGGGCCGCAAGACCTCCCAGCTCAACGGCCCCGACCGGGTCCTCGCGACGATCAAGCACTACGCCGGCGACGGCAACACCAGCTACGGCACCGGCGACAGCGGCTCCCCGATCGACCGCGGCGTCACCACCATCAGCCGCCGTGACTTCGCCCGCACCATCCTCCCGCCGTACATCGCGGGTGTGCGTGCCGGCGCCGGCGCCGTGATGCCGTCGTTCTCCAGCATTGACTGGACCGATGACGGGGTCGGCAACCCGATCAAGATGCACACCAACAAGGAACTGCTCACCGGCACGCTGAAAGGCACGCTCGGCTTCGACGGATTCGTGATCACCGACTGGGAAGGCATCCACCAGATCCCGGACCCGGCCGCTACCGCCGACACGCCGCTGCCAACCGCCGCGCAGGTGCGCACGGCGGTCAACGCCGGCAGCGACATGTTCATGGAGCCGAACACCGCCGAGCGATTCGAGACCCTACTCAAGGCCGAGGTCAACGCTGGGCGGGTCAGCATGACCCGGATCAACGACGCCGTGTCCAGGATCCTGACCAGCAAGTTCAAGCTGGGCCTGTTCGACAAGCCGTTCGCCACCACCGACCGCGTCGACCAGGTGGGCAGCACCGCGCACCGGGCCCTGGCCCGCGAGGCCGTCGCCGCATCGCAGGTGCTGCTGAAGAACACCGGCAACCTGCTGCCGCTGCGCTCGGACGCGCGAATCTACGTGGCCGGCCGCAACGCCGACAACATCGGCAACCAGGCCGGCGGCTGGACCCTCGACTGGCAGGGCCGCTCCGGCGACACCATCCCCGGCACCACCATCCTCGACGGTATCCGCCGGGATGCCCCGCGAGCCCAGGTCACCTACAGCCCGGACGCGTCCGCACCCATCGGTCGCGCCGACGTCGGCATCGTGGTGGTGGGGGAGACCCCGTACGCCGAAGGCTACGGCGACGTCGGCGGCCCGGCCTGGCCGTGGGGCACCGAGGCACAGAAGGAAACCAAATCGCTCACCCTGCAACCAGTCGACAAAGCCGCCATCGACAAGGTCTGCGACGCGGTCACCAGGTGTGTGGTCCTGGTCGTCTCCGGCCGCCCGCAGATCATCACCGACCAACTCGGCAAGATCGACGCCCTGGTCGCCTCCTGGCTACCCGGCAGCGAAGGCACCGGCGTCGCCGACACCCTGTTCGGCCGTCGGCCGTTCACCGGCAAGCTCCCGGTGACCTGGCCGGCCACCACCCAGCAGGTCCCCATCAACGTCGGCGACCGCCACTACCAGCCGCTCTACCCCTACGGCTGGGGCCTGCGAACCACCACGACCCGCCACCGCTGATCGCATCCGCTCCCACCGCCGCTGAACACCGTCCGCTGCCTCGATAGACCCGCCGCAGAAGCCGGCTCTGCGGCGGAACCGGAAGCCGTTCACCGCGGTACACCACCCGGCCACGACGCTCGGGTGCCGGGAGCGCTCAGTTGACCCGACCGGAGGAACGCATGTGTGGCATCACCGGGTACGTGGACTGGCACCTTCACGATCCAGGCGCAGCCGATCACCGTGACCAGATCAGCGCGATGGTCGCCACCTTGATCCCGCGCGGCCCCGACGGCCACGGGATCTCGGTGCACCGGCACGCTGCACTCGGGCACACCAGGCTGGCCATCATCGACCTCGCCGGCGGCCAGCAACCGATGACCACCCGAGGGGCAGGCGGGCTTCAGGTGGCCCTGACCTACAGCGGCGAAATCTACAACCACCGGAGCCTGCGACGAGAACTCGAAGGCCGGGGACACCACTTCACCACCCGGTCCGACACCGAAGTGCTGCTCCGGGCATACGTGGAGTGGGGTGCCGCCTGCGTCGACCGGCTGCGCGGCATCTTCGCCTTCGCGATCTGGGACGAGGGCACTCAGGAACTCCTGCTGGTCCGCGACCGGATGGGCGTCAAGCCGCTGTACTACGCCGAACTCACCGCGGGAATCGCGTTCGGCTCCGAGATCGAGGCGCTCCTGCGGCATCCCGGAGTTTTCCCCGAGGTCGACGACCAGGGGGTGGCGGAGCTGTTCTGCATGGTGCCCAACTACACCCCGGGACTGACCCCGTTCCGCGCGATCCAAGAGCTGCAACCGGGCCACCTGCTGCGGTACGGCAGAGACGGGCTCCACCTGCGCCGGTACTGGGCCCTGCAGAGCCGGCCCCACGAGCACGACCTGGCCCAGACCGCGACCCACGTTCGTGAGTTGCTAGACCAGGCGGTTCACGAGCAACTACAGGCCGATGTGCCGGTAGCGGCGCTCAACTCCGGCGGCCTGGACTCCAGCGCCGTCGCGGCTCTGGCCGCCCGCAGACGCACAGGCTCGCTAGCCACCTTCACCATCGACTACGCCGGCGCCAGCGACCAGGCGCACGCCTCGTCGACGTTTCACCGCGACCGGGACACGCCGCACGCGCTGACCGTGGCGGCGCAGATCGGATCGCGTCACATCACCCACGAGGTGAGCACCCAAGATCTCCTCGAGGTACATCACCGCGGCGTGCATGCCATGGACCTGCCCAGCCTGCCCTGCATCAACGCCTCGCTGCTGCTGCTCTTCCAGCGGATCAAGCAGGAGGGATACCCCGTCGTACTCAGCGGCGAATCCGCCGACGAACTGTTCGGCGGATACGCCTTCCACCAGTCCCCGCAGGAGCAGCAGTACCAAGGCTTCCCCTGGCAGCTGCGCACTTACCTGCCGATGCACCAGCTGTTGTCCGCCGAAACGATCGCAAGGATCCGCCCGCAGGCCTACCTGCAGAACCGATACCGGCAGGCCGTGGCTCACACGCCCCGGCTGGCCGGAGAGGTAGGGCTGCAGCGGCGCATGCGCGAGGTGTCCCACTTGACCATCACTCACTACCTGAGCTTCCTGCTACGCCGCAAGGACCGCACCAGCATGACCGCCGGAGTCGAGGCCCGCGTGCCGTTCTGCGACCACCGCCTGGTCGAGTACGCCTGGAACATCCCCTGGCAGATGCAACAGGCCCTGGGAATGGAGAAAGGGGTGCTCCGGCGGGCAGTAGCGGACCTGTTGCCGCCTTCGGTGGCGTGGCGCCGCAAGTCCGGATACCCAGCGGCACAGACCCCGCAATATCAGCAAGCCCTGTGGGCTCAACTGCGGGAGGTGCTGCGCAACCCGAGCTCACCACTGCTGCAAATGGTGGACCCCCAGCGCATCACCACGATGCTGGACCGGCACGACCGCGACCTATCCGACTGGACCACCATGCTGCGGGCCGGATACCTGCTGGAGGTCGACACCTGGATGCGTGAGCACCACATCAAGTTGGTCTGAGACCGCAGCCTCACCAAGCAGAAAGGCGAGCCGATGAGGCACGGACACGACACCGTCGAGATCACCCACCCGAAGCAGCTCGTCATCCTCGCGAGAGATCGGTTCCCGGCAGCAGTGCAACAGGCGGCCCGCCACCTCTGGTCTCACCGCCATGAAGACCGCGACGCCGGCCAAGTGCACGTGGTGCTCGACCTGCCCCACACCGCGCCGGCCGGCGCACAGCAAGCGGTGGAGGAAGGACTGCACGCCTGGCGTCGTACCTGGGACGACCTAGAAGGACAGCAGCGCTACCTACTGATCTGGGCGGCCCGGGTGCAGCGCGCGCCAGGCGCCGTCCTGGGGATGGGATCCCGGTTCCAGATACACCTTGACCTGCAATACCAGCACCTCGTGCAGGCCATCGGATAGGCGGCGACGCGCAAAGCAGCAAGGCGCCGGGCTGGCTCAATCGGCCCACCGTCAACACGAGCCAGCCACCTGCCGGCATCTGCATGCTGCGGCGCCGACTCCGCCTTGGAGAAGTCCACGGTGCCGCCAGCGAAATGTGCGCCGAAGAAGGTCACGGTGCCGCCGGTGAACCCCGCGGGGAGAACCGCACGGTACGTCGGCGAACTTTGTGTCGGAGAAGGTCATGGTGCGCCGGCGAAATGCGCGCCGGCGAAGGTCACGGTGCCGCTGATGAACTGCGCGCGAGCCAGGAGAAGGGTGCTACCGGCCGGCAGGGTGATGCCGGTGAGGTCACCGCCGTCGAGGATGGTGCCCCGCAGGTCGAAGCGGTGACCGTGCCAGCGTGGCTTGGTAACGCGGCCGGGATCAGCCTGCTGCAGGTGAGCGCCGATCAGATCGAGAATGGTGTGCCGACCTGCTGTTCCTCGCTGGCTGCCCGGTCCGCGACGAGATCGGCCGCCGGCGCGTCCGGGGCCGGTGGGTGTGCGGCCGCGGATACGACGGAGGTCGCCCCACGGCACACCCCACCAGCACGCCACGGTCGGCGGCTATCAACCAGGCAGCGTAACCGCCGATAAGGGGGTCCTGGCCGTCACCTCACTACGGGAGCTACCCGATGACCACCATCCCCGGATGGAACTATGACAAACCCACCGAGAAAGCGCTGATAGCCGAGTTCGCGAAGACCATGGGTGCCGACGCGGCGCGCAACGTGTGGGCGATGCTCTGCCGCCAGCTCGGGTTCGCCCAACCGGTGAGCAGGATCGAGGACTTGATCGCGGTCAGCGACGCCATGATGGAACTCGGGAACAACGTACGCGTTGCCGGCCGGGGCGCGCGGATCCGCCTGATCACCTACCGTGCCCTGCACGCCGCTGTCGTGGCACCGCCGAGCATGCCTGCCCCACGCCGTATCCCCGCCGGGCGTACCACCACCATCCAGGGAGAACAGCGATGAACCTCTCGACCGACCCCACGGGTATGATCAACGCTGCTGACCGTATCCGGATACTGGCCAGCATCGACCTCGACAGCCCGGCCCTGCACGCCGAGCTGGACGCGCTTGCGGCGGCCACCGCCCAGCACACCGGCATGCCCACCGGCATGGCCTCAATCGTGCTCGGCATGGCGCAGGTCGCCGCCGGATCATACGGTCTGACCGGCATCCTCGCCGAAGCCGGCGGCACTCCCGTCGAATGGGCGCTCTGTTCACGGGTCGTCACGTCCGGCAGGCCGTACATCGTGCCCGACACCACCCTGCACCCGGTCGAGTCCCGCAACCCGTTGGTCACCATGGACGGGCTACGCGCCTACGCCGGCTATCCCGTCGCCGTCGCCGGCCAGATCGTCGGCGCCATCTGCGTACTCGCCGACACCCCGCACCACTTCACCGACGACCAGCTGGTCGTGCTGCAGCAGGCAGCCGACGTCATGGCCGACGCCCTGCAACGCCACCGGAACATCGTCGCCAGCTGAAATAAACAGGTCCAGGCCGGTCCCCATTTGTGCCGGGCTCGGCTCCTCACCCGGGCCGCCGGGTAAGCAGACGTCGAGGGGAAGATCATCCTGTCGCGGTGCATCGGCTCGACCCAGCCGGGACGACGTCCGCCAGCAGGACCACGTCAGCGTCCGGTTGAGGCTGACTCTGTCTCGCTGCCGGGACCGTTCCAGATGAAATAGTCCTCTTCGTCATCCGACGGATGACATCTCCGGAGCTTTTCGACAGCCTCCATTCGGCCGGCCATCAGATGACAGGTGGCCAACAGATATCGAAGAATTGCAACGTCGTCATGGTCCTCGCCGAGCGCGGCACCTGCCTGTTCAAGGAGCCGCTCGGCGTAGGCAATGCTTTCCAGCGCCGGGTTGGTCGGCAAACCGTTCGCACGCAGCAGCTCTGTCTGCGCTCGCACTGTCCGAGCGTCTCCGGGGCCCAGTAGCCGTTCGTGATCCGCGGCGATCTCCGCAGCCAGCCGCACCGCGTCCTCGCGGTCCATCTCCGGGAGATAGTGCAACCGGTATTGCCGTTCGCGGGCCTCCACGGTGTGCGGGTGTAACGGCCCGAGCCGGCGAATCCGGTCGGCGGCGATCCGCCCCCAGCCGGAGATTGCCCGCACTCGAAGGCCGCTGATCTCCGCAGCACATTGCTTTCGATACCACTGCTCGAATAGTCCGGCCAGGGTGAGCAGAGCCTGCAGCGTCAGTGGGTCCTCGGGCCCGAGCCGTTGCTCTCGTTCGGCCAGCACCTGCTGCCAACCGTGCACGGTTCGCTCCCGCAGCTCCCGCAGCTCCCGCAGCTCCCGCAGCTCCCGCAGCTCCCGCAGCTCCCGCAGCTCCCGCAGCTCCCGCAGCTCCCGCAGCTCCCGCAGCTCCCGCAGCTCCCGCAGCTCCCGCTGTTCCGCCTCCGGGTACTGACGCGCCAGGGCCTCCCAACTGTGCAGCGTGTCCGGATCAGTGGGCCCGAGAGCACGAGCTCGGTCATCGGCGACGCCACGCAGCGCAGCTACCAGTTCTTGGTGCCCGGTGTTGGCCAGCTCCCCATCATCGGCGTCCATGACAAGGTGGTAGCGCCGGAACGCCAGTTCGAAGCGAGCTGTGAGCGTGTCACGGTGGTCCGGACCGAGAACTCGCGCCCGGCTGTCGAGCACCTTGGCTGCCTGGCCGGCAGCCAACTCCTTCCATGGCGACGGGTCGTCGTCCATGTCCGGGAGCTGCGCGTAGGCCTCGATGAGGCGATTTCGCATGTCGACCGTTTCGAGGTCGTCGGCGCGGCCGTCCGTCTCCCGGACAGCGAGGGCAGCCTCCAACTGTCGGACACGGACGAGCTCGGTACGGCGCATCCGCCAGACGGTACAGCCAACCCGCCAGCTGCAGAGGGCCGCTCCAGCCGGTTCACAGCGACGCTGAGTTAGAGTCAAAGGTTAAAACACAAGCTTGCGGATCTGCTGCAATAGCAGCCGTTCCGACGGCAAAGGCCGTTCCACTTCCTTGGTTCCGGAACGTTCCAGTCTTCGGAAGTGGAACGGGCGTGGCTTGTCTGTGCGGGTACGCAGCGCTGGTGCGATCGACTGGGATCCTTGAGGTGTGACGGGTCAGGATCCGGCGGGTAGGCGTCCTCGGTGGTGGTGGTTGCTGCTGGTGGAAGCGGTGCTGCTCGTGCTGCTCTCGGCAGTGACAAACGTGTTCACAGGGTTGCTGCCAGACGGATGGAAGTGGGCGCACAACCTGCTGTGGATGGGTGTGTCGTTCGGGGTCCTGGCCGTGTTGACCATCGTGATCGGCCTGGTGCGGCAACGCAGGGAGCTGCAGACACCGGCTGCTTCGGTGCCGCCGGTGGGGTCGCGGTCGGTGACGGCGGGCAGCATCAGCGGGATCGTGTCGACCGGCGACGGTGCCACCATCACGCAGTACGCCGCGCCGGCGGCGCCGCCTCCGCCGGCGGCGCCGCCTCCGCCGGCTGAGGTGCCGGCACCGGACGGGTTGGTCAACGTGGCGGTCGCGCCGGGGGTGTTCGTCGGCCGTGGCGCGCAGTTCAAGCAGCTCGATGATGTACTGGCCGAGCCAGGGACTGCGGTGGTCCAGGCCGTGCACGGGTTGGGCGGGGTGGGTAAGAGCACGCTGGCCGCGCGGTGGGCGTGGCAGCACCGTGACCGGTACCGGCCGGTGTGGTGGATCGACGCCGACACGACGGCCGGTATCGACGCCGGGCTGGTCGAGTTGGCCACCGCTTTGCAGACCGAGCTACCCGGCGGCCTGTCGCTGGAGGTTCTGCGGGAACGGGCGTTGCAGTGGCTGGCCTCGCACGACGGGTGGCTGCTGGTCCTGGACAACGTGAACGACCCGGGTGACGTCGCCCGCTTGCTGGCTCGTGTCGGTACCGGCCGGGTGCTGGTCACCAGCCGGCGGGCGACCGGCTGGGCGGGTATCGCCACCGCGATCGCGTTGGATGTGCTCGACCTCGATGACGCCGTCGAGGCGATGCGACTGATCCTGGCCAGCAGCGGCCGTGACCGCGACGCCGACGGGCTTGAGCAGGTGTGCCGGGAGTTGGGCTGTCTGCCACTGGCGGTGGAACAGGCCGCGGCCTACCTTGCCGAAACGGGGCAGTCCACCGGTGCCTACCTTCAGCTGTTGAAGCAGTATCCCGCCACGATGTTCGCCCACGGCGGTGAAGGTGCCGGTGAGCGCACCATCGCCCGGATATGGCGGGTCACTTTGAACCAGCTCACCGATACCCCGCTGGCCGGCGACATCCTGCGGATCCTGGCCTGGTACGCCCCGGATGCCATCCCCCGCATCCTGCTCGACGGGCTGGCCGACCCCGCCACGACCGCTCGGGCGATCGGCCGCCTCGCCGCCTACAGCATGATCACCGCCGACGAGGACACCGTGAGCGTGCACCGGCTGGTCCAAGCCGTCGCACGCATTCCCGACCCGGACGACCCGCACCGGCAACCCCACGACATCCGCACCGCACGCAGCCGCGCGATCGCGCAGATGCAGGCCGCGATACCCGACGACTGGCGTACCCCGCAGAACTGGCCTGCCTGGCGGGTCATGACACCGCACATCGAAGCTCTCGCCCAGCACAACCGCAACCACACCGAACCCGACGCTGCCGCCAGCCTGCTCTACAACCAAGCCGCGAACTTTCTGCACGATCAAGGCGTCATCAGCCGGGCGATCCCGCTGTACGAGCAGGCCCTGGCCGACCGCCGGCGGGTGCTTGGCGACGAGCACCCCGACACGCTGACCTCGGTGAACAACCTCGCCGGCGCCTACGAGACAGCCGGGGATCTGGGCCGGGCGATCCCGTTGTTCGAGCAGGCTCTGGCCGACTGTCGTCGGGTGCTCGGCGACGACCATCCGAACACGCTGACCTCGGTGAACAACCTCGCCGCCGCCTGCCAGGCGGCCGGGGATCTGGGCCGGGCGATTCCGCTGTTCGAGCGGGCCCTGGCCGACCGGCGGCGGGTGCTCGGCGACGAGCACCCGCAGACGCTGACCTCGGTGAACAACCTCGCCTACGCCTACCGGGCGGCCGGGGATCTGGGCCGGGCGATCCCGCTGTACGAGCAGGCTCTGGCCGACTGTCGTCGGGTGCTCGGCGACGACCATCCGCAGACGCTGGCCTCGGTGAACAACCTTGCCTACGCCTACCGGGCGGCCGGGGATCTGGGCCGGGCGATTCCGCTGTGCGAGCAGGCTCTGGCCGACTGTCGGCGGGTGCTCGGCGACGAGCACCCCGACACGCTGACCTCGGTGAACAACCTCGCCTACGCCTACCGGGCGGCCGGGGATCTGGACCGGGCGATCCCGCTGTACGAGCAGGCCCTGGCCGACCGTCGGCGGGTGCTCGGCGACGACCATCCGAACACGCTGACCTCGGTGAACAACCTTGCTGGCGCCTATGAGACAGCCGGGGATCTGGGCCGGGCGATCCCGCTGTTCGAGCAGGCCTTGGCCGGCTGTCGGCGGGTGCTCGGCTACGACCACCCGACCACCCGAGTGGTGCAGAAGAATTTGGCCAGCGTACTGAAGCGGTGAAGCCGCAATCCTGGATGCCGTTCCACTTCCTTGGAACCGGAACGTTCCAGTTTTCGGAAGTGGAACGGGCGGGCTTGTCTGTACGGGTAGGCGGCGCTGGTGTGATGCCGCATGGCGCATCGGCTGGGATTCTTGAGGTGTGACGGGTCAGGATCCGGCGGGGTAGGCGTCCTCGGTGGTGGTTGCTGCTGGTGGAAGCGGTGCTGCTCGTGCTGCTTTCGGCAGTGACAAACGTGTTCACAGCGCGGTGACCATCGCCTCCTGCTCGGCAGTGCCGAGGCGGCGGCCGTGCAGCATCGCCTGCACGTCGTCGCGGTAGAGCGGAAAGATCAACTCTGGTAGGTTGACGCCCGCCAGTATGTTCGAGAACGGGGACATTTGATGACTGTTATTTCTCGTGTGGCCCGTACGGTTGCCACGTCGACAGTCGCCGCCATCGCGATGGTGGGCGGCGTGACCGGTCCCGCTGCAGCGGCCTATCCCACTGCGAGTGCTCACTGGACCTGGGGTGCCACTGCCGTTAACGCTCTCGGCACCTTCTACAACCGCAGTGTCCATGTCGGAGTTGATATTCGCATTCCCGCTCACGAGTGTCGGGGCATCATCATTGTTGCGTATGCGCTCAATGCTTCCAACAACAAGCTGACCCAGCTCGGCGATAACCGCGAAGCCGACTGCAACTACGGAGAAGCGAGCGGGAACTTCCGGTTCGACATTGACGCCGCGGCCAACGTTGCGGGCGGTGCCAACCAGATCGAGGTCATTCTTACGAATGGCGGAAGTACAGTGCTCGGCCCGTCCCGGGTGCTGTACAAGATCTAATCACCGTCCGATACGCAGAGAATCCCCGATGTCCTGTGTTCATGCAGGTCAGCGGGGGTTCCGCACAACGGTGACTGTAAGCGCCTACGTCAGGCAGCGTACGAACACAGCAACCCGGTAATCGGAACCGTCCGACTCGCGTACGGAGATGATCCCAAGCCCGACGCGGCGCCGATCCGACCGGACCAAGTCCGGACCCATGGTCGCAAGGCAGATCGGAAGCCCGTTCGCAGTGCGTCGAGCTCGCGTCCTTCGGCAGCACGCCGTCACCGCCGCGGCCCCGGCTCAGACTTACGCCCCGAACCCTTCGCCACCGGAAGCAAACGCCCGCCACTCACACCGCAAGACGGGGCGGGTTCCGGGCCGGGAAGGGTGTGGAGAGCACCCCTGCTGGATGGGAGCCGACAGGCGGTCTCATCCTGTTGACCATGACCGTTGTCGCCGGCGTGCTGACCGCCCTGACGCCCACGTTGCCGAACATCGTCATCGCGGTGTGCACCGGCGTGTTCACCATCGTGGCAGGGTTCGGCGGCATCCGGATGACGCAGCGGTACGGGGAGAAGCAACGCGAGCGGGAGCGCACCGCGGCGGCGAACGCGAAGGTTGAGGCGGTGGTGCAGGAGCTGATCGAGGCGGTCAGCGAGCTGCGGATCGACCTGAGCGTGCACCAGCCTGCCTACAACGGCTGGCGGCCGCGGCTGATGCTGCTGGGGGATAGGCGCTCCAATCGGTCCTGGCCCACCGGCTCCAGTCGTCGGCCGTGCTGGGCGCCAGTCCGATCAGGGTTGCGAGCACGGGTGCGGGTAGTTCGGCGGCGAGGCTGAGTAGAGCGGTGTTTCGGCTGGCGGCGGTGGGAATGCCGTGGCGGCGCAGAAGGCCGGCGAGGGCGTAGGGGTTCATCGGGCGGCTGGGAAGCCGGCCGGGGAAGAGGCCTCGCCGTAGCAATCAGCGAAAAACCAACGGCAACTCTGGTCAGAGCCGATGTCGACAAGCGTTGCCGTTGACTTCGCGCAGAAAACTACGTGAAGGCCGGTTGGCGCTGATCGACGGATTGACCTCATAGAAAGATCATCTTTATATTGGTCGGCATGTCCGCACCCATGCGTGAACCCACGTTCTGGATTCTCACCGCGCTGGCCCCGGAACCCCGGCACGGCTACGGGGTGATTCAGGAGGTCGCCCGACTCTCCACCGGTTACCTGACCTTGCAAGCCGGCACCCTGTATGCCGCGCTCGACCGGCTCACCGCACAGGGCCTGGTCGAGCCGGACCGGCAGGAAGTCGTGGACGGCCGACCCCGACGCTACTACCGGCTCACCAGCGACGGCGCCGCCGCACTGGACGCGGAGGCCGAGCGGCGGCGAGCGAGCGCCGAGGCGGCGACCGCCCAACTCGCGGCCCGCCGTCGTTTCGGCCTGGGTCTGGTATCGGCGTGAGCCGCCTGGCCCGCCGGTACACCCGCTGGGTGCGCTTCTATCCGCCCGGACCACGCCGGGCCGAGCTGCTGGGCACCCTGCTCGAGTGCGCGCCGCCGGAGCGTGCCCGGCCGACCGCCCGTGAGGTGGGCAATCTGGTCCGGCACGGATTGCGCGCCCGGCTGGGCCGCCCGAAGAGCACCGGGGTGGTCGTACTGGCCACTCTGGTCACGCTGGTCTGCGGCCTGTTCGGCGCGGCCGCCGCGACCCGGGTCGGCTGGGAGTTCGCGCCGTCGTTACCGGTCGGCGCGCAGCCCGCGGCGCTCGCTGCCACCGTCTTCCCCGGCCAGCAGGTGTGGGGCGGCGGCGACGCGCGGCTCTTCGACGAGAACGTCGACGCGGAATGGACGTCGCAGTACGGCTCCGTCGACTACTGGGTGAGGCACACCGTGCAGACCCGGGACGTGCACACGTACGCACGAGGCGCCCGTGACCGGCTGGCCGCAGCCGGCTGGCTGATCCAGGACGGCGCTGCGGACGGCGAGTCGGTCGAGTTCTCGGCGACTCGGGGCGGGCTCTTCCTTACCTATTCCGGCTTTTACGTGCCGGATCGCCCCTGGTACGACTCCGACGGCGTGACCAGCTTCGAACTGAGCCGCGCGTCCGCGCCGTCGTGGCTGCCCTGGGTGGCCGTGGCGGGCGGAGGGCTCGCCGCGGCCACCGGCTGGCTGATCTTCGGCTGGGCGAGCCGGCGCAGCGAGGGCGACCTCCTCCGGACCGGCTTCGGTGCCGTCTTCGCCGGGCTCACGCTCGTCGTGGCGACGCTCGCGGTCCTGCTCGCCAGCGGGTACTACCCGCCGACGCCACGGCCCGAGGACGAGGCGTTCTGGGCGATGCTGTGGAATCTGCACGACGGGTTGGCCCTCTTCGTGCTGGCCCCGGCGCTCGCCGCAGTCATTTCGGCGGCCCTGCCGGGCCGCGTGCAGGTCGCCGTGTGGGCGGCCCTGACGGTGGTCATGCTGGGCGCGGCGAGCGGCGTGCCGACCTGGCTACGCGGATCGTGTACGCCATCCGGACCACCGCCGAACCCGTCCGCCGAGGACGCAGCCGGCAGTAATCTGGCCCGTGTCTTCGTCTATCAGGACTCGACCAATGAGCAACGCAATTTGGCCGAGGCCGCGATCAACCGGGTATGGGGCGCCGGTGCCTCGTCCTTCCACCACGACCCGACCAGCGTGGAGTACCGGTACGCGTACTGCGACGGCCGACGGCTGTCCGGTGACTCCGGCAACCGGCTGCCGTACTTCTGGGAGGTCGCCGTGTCCGCTCCGAACAGGTTGCCGGCGCTGATGGCCGAGGTCGAGCATCTGCCCGGCGTAGCAGCGGTAAGGCTGGGCCGGCCCTACTGGGCCTTCACGTAGTTATCTGCCCGAAATCAATGGCAACGCTGTCAACCGGCTGATAACGCCAGCGGCGCGACCGCTTGTCGGCCCGGTTGTAGCTTCCAACGAAAATCAACGACATCCCGAAGCGGCAGAAGGAAGGTCGGTGACTGCGGGAAGCTTCACGACGACGCGGTCGGTCGTCCTGCGTGAGGCTAACCCCCTGGTCACCATCGACGGAATCAACAGCTAAGCCGGCGTCCCCGTCACCGTCGCCCACTGCATCCTCGCCACCGAACCCCATCAGTTCACCGACGACCGGCTCACCGAACTCACCACAGTAGCCCAGCAGATCGCCACCCTGCTCCAGCACTACAGCGACCTCGACTGAACCTCCGCACCCACCGCCCGGGCCGTAACCCGAGACCGAAACGAGCGCCCTCATCACAGAAACGCACCACCCCTCTCACCGCGCAGACCGCCCCCGCTCGTATCCCGGCAGGCGGGCTGCCCCTTGGCGCGCGGGGTTGAGAGAGGCCGGTCAGCGGTGATCTTGTCCGTTAGCCAAACCTTCAACGGTCACTCGCATGGGACAGCTCACAGTCGGCTGGAGCGGCTCGGGCATCTACAGCGACGCCGACCGCGAAGCCGCCGTCAACAGCCTCCTCACCGACCGTTGACCAGCGAGGTCGCCGTCCTATTGCCGGTCTCCGGCGTATTCCGGTCGGCTCCGCATTTCGCGGATTGAGGGGACGGTTTCCGGCAAAACGAAGTCCCCTGGCGGGGATCCCGGGACCCGTGCAGCACGTCTCAATCACCACTGTCGTCGTGGTGGAGAGGTGCTGGATGAACAAGGTAGTGATTGCCGCCGTCGCAGCGGTCGTGGTCACGGGGACGGCGGTGGCCGGCGTCATGACGGCCACCGGTGCCAAATCAGCCGCGCGGTCACCGCAGCACGCGGTGCGGCCGGTCGTGGCCGTCTCGTCGTCGGATCCGGTGGTCGGCTGGAGCGAGCCCGACCACTACCGGTTCGATCTGGGCAAGCTGCCGTGTGTGATTCCATCGAATGCACACCTGCTGGGCCCGGCCTGGGCGATTGAGGTCCTGCACCGCCGCGTCGTCAGTGTGAAGGTCCTCATCGATGTTCCGGGATCCATGAAGGACGTCACGGCACTGCCGACCCTGGGGGAGTTGACGAGGGTGGCCTCAGCGGCACATCGCACGGGATCACCGCACGTCTCCTTCGACTGGCGGGACGGCTACGCACAGGCGATCCCCTCTGGCGGAACCGACCGTGACCCGGAATGTTTCAGCGTTCAGAGCTACCAGGTCCTCTGACTCGCCAACCTTTCGGGCCGGCCGGCGAAAGGACACCGATCGCCTTCGGGGCTCCCTCTCGGATCGTGCGCGCGGCCGCAGGCTCCCTCGTCGCGATCCGTTCCTCCAGTCAGACGGCATTCGTAGCTGTAGGGGTTCCCGTAGTCCTGGCGGAAAAATCAACGGATATCGCTGACGACGTCGACCAGGTGCTGGCAGTGCGGGCAGATCGGCACGCCGATCGGCGCGGGCTGCGGGACGACCACGCCGTGGGTGGTGCAGGTGTGATCGCCGGGCCGTAGCCGTGAGGTGATCCCGGCCCAATCGACGGGGCCGGCGGGCGGGCCGGGCATGCTGGCCAGGGTATGACTCCGGTGGCCGCTACCGAGCCGGTCGTCGCCCCGGCCCGGCAGGCTGGTGCTCGGAGGCAGCGGGCGGGGCCGATATCAGCGGGTCCCGGCCCCGCGCCGTCAGCTGTGCTGGAGGCGCACCTGAGCGATGCCGGGCGGGGTGGGGCGCAGATGACCTGGCGGGCCCGGTGGCGTGCCGAGCATCCGGACGCGGTGCGCGTCGACCGGTCTACCCGGTGGGGCAATCCGTTCCCCGCCGAGGAGCACGGCGCCCGCGGCCGCCCGTCGCGGCGTAGCCGGCGGGCGCTGCTGGACGGCGCGCTGCCCGGATCTCCGAGCGCTAGTAACACCCCATCCCGGGGGTGTTACTAGCCTCTGACCTGCGCGGTAGCGCTGCGCGGGCCTGGGCGCCGGGACCTGCGGACGAGCTGTGGGCTCCTGTGTCGCCAGGATGTGGCCAGAGGGTCGTTAACGTGTCGCTTGAGCAGGCCGACCGTGACCGCGTTTGACCAGGTCAGCGCCAGTAGTAACACCCTGTCGGCAGGGCCGACATCTTTGCCGGCACAGGACCACTCCTCGCGAGGTGTCGCAGGAGTGGGTCCTATGGCGTGACGATCCGGCCCCGCGTGGCGCGTCGCCGGAGCCGGCTGTTGAGTGACAGCCAAACATCACTCTGATGGACCCGCCGGATTACCCGCGCGGATAGTCGACGGGCCGCAGTGCCCAAGCTCATCGCCGCCTGATCAGCTCGGCACCCGAAGACGCCCGGCTCGCGGCTATGAGCAGACGTCCCGGAGCGGCGATAGACGTGTCCTGCCCAGTCATCGATCATGATCCTCATGGAGGATCAGCAGGCGCCGCGGCCGGTCGAGGGCGAGGCGAAGGTCATCACGCTCTGCGGCTCGACCAAGTTTGAGGCTAAGTTCGCGGAGGTCAACCAGCGGCTCACGATGCAGGGTTGCGTCGTGATCAGCCTCGGGATGTTCAGCCTCCCCGATCTGCCGGACTACGACTGGACAGTCGACAGCTCGGACATAAAGGGGCGGCTCGGCCGCGTGCACTTCCAAAAGATCCGCATGGCCGACGAGGTATACATCGTGGATCCGGGCGGCTACATAGGTGAGTCAACCCGACGGGAGATTGCCTACGCGGAGTCGCTCGGCAAGCCGGTCCGGTATTTGAGTCGCGAGCGGTTGGCGCGAACGGGAGACGGCCCCCAAGAGTGAGCAGAACCCCGAGCTGACCCTGATGTGGGCTGACAACGCCTACACGGGCCTGACCGACTGGGCACGCAACAACGTCGATCTCACCTTCAAGGTCGTGAAGAAGCCACCGAACCAGATCGGGTTCAAGGTGTTGCCCCGCCGGTGGATCGTCGAACGCTTACTCTCATGGCTGATGCGGGCCCGCCGTAACACCCGCGACTACGAACGCCTCCCCGAACACTCCGAAGCCCACATCACCTGGGCAAACATCACCCTCATGACCCGCCGGATCACCCGGGGGGGGTCGACGGTCTGCGCTACCCGAGCCCTGCGCTGCCTGATCAGCTCGAACTCCGGGAACGCGGATCGTGGCAAGCTGGCAACCGACTTGCGGTTCGCTGCGCCGCCGAGCCTTGGTTGCTATCAACTGCGATCATCGCGGGAATGCACCGGCTACGCCATGCCACTTACGACGACATCAGCGCTGTCCTCGCCGTGCTCAACAGCGCGGTGGCATGGCTGCACCAACGTGGCAGCGATCAATGGGGCGGCATACCATGGCACGCCGACGAACTCCTGCCAGATCTCCACACCGGCAGCCTCTACCTCGCCGAGACCGTCGACCGCATTCCGATAGCGACGATGAGCCTCAACGACACGCCCGACGAAGACTTCTGGACCCCCGACGATGACCCGCACGCCGCCCTCTATCTGCGCCACCTAGCCGTCGACCGCCGAGCGGCGGGGCACGGCATCGGCGCTTGGATGCTGCATCAGGCCACCAGACGTGCCGCCGATGACCGCAAGAACTGGTTACGTCTCGACGCGTGGAAGACCAACGCTCGCTTGCACACCTACTACCTCGACCACGGTTTCGAGCACGTCCGCACCGTCGACGTCTCCGGCCGCAACTCCGGCGCCCTCTTTCAACGCCCTACGGCCGTTCGCCCCGCCGTCACAGTGACGCCTGCGCGAACGGAAGCTTCCCCACCCTTACGCATCCACGGCGCTGACCAGCGAAAACAGGATTGAAGACACTCACTTACGAAAACGGTCCGCTGGCAGGCCTAGCACCGGCAGACTCATTTGCCCCGCGCGTAGCCGCATCCCGAAGTCGCCGGTGAGCACTCGCACTCCGACCTCTGGATTGAGGGCGGCGATGTCGGCCGCACACCGGAGGATGGTCAGGTCCGCGTCCAGGCCGCGTTCATCGCTGGCAGTCCAGATTTCCAGGGTGCTGCCGTGACGCAGCGGTACCGCCTCGCCCGCGGCGGTACCGCTGAAAGTCCGTTCGAGGAAGCGGATCGCCGTGGCTGCCCGTCCGGGCAACAGTTTGCCGTCGCCATCCTTCTGACGGTCCAGTTCGTCGACCACCCGCAGCGGCACGATGATCCGCGCCTGAGTGATGGACTCGCCCTGCTCCCGTAAGGTCTCACGCCAGTCGATCTGGTCCGGCGACTTCCAGACGATCAGGATGTTCGTGTCGATGACGACCGGTAGGCCGGGACGGCCCGCAAGCATCTTGAGCGCGTCTAACTCAGTACGGGCCTTACCGAGGGCGTCGCGTTGCTGGTCGATCTCCATCCGGAAGGCGTCATTGAGCGCTCGCATCTTCTCGGCCCGCTCACGAGCGCTGGCGGCTGTCGACGCGGTGCGAGTGTTTTCGAGCAGATGCCAGTAGCCGTCCGAGCGCATTCCGGTGGCCAGGTCCGGTGAGATGAAGGTTTGCCGGAGTTGTGGATAGGACTCGGCTACAGCGTCCTGATACGACTTGCTACCGCCGGCCACGTTCGTCCAGCAAGTCTCGGCGCGGCGCAGGACCTCGTCAGCGTCAGCGAGACGGACACCGGCCTGGAACTTCATGGCCGCAACCGTACAAGAGCAGCCTATGGAGAAGACCTACGGGCCAGCGGCCGCGAGCTCGGCGGCAGCCTCGTCGCGGGTCATCGCCCCGAGCGGCCGGGCCGGGCCCGCGGTCATCGCCGCCGCGTACCGCTGACGGCGGGCGTTCTCCGCCCGGCGCAGCTCCGCTGACAGCCGATCGCGGCGTGACTGCCGGGCCCGGCGCCCCGCCGTGACCTGCTCCGCGCTGGCCTGATCAGCAAGTCCGGCCGCGCCCAGATACGTGCCGGTACGGGCGTCGAACACCTCGACCTCGTGGTCGTGATGCGGCATCCACCGCACCCGCACCTGCACCCCGGCGTACCCGCCCATTCACGTACCGACGTAGAACCGCGATCGCCACTGCACACCCTTGGTCGTGATCCGCTGGACCTGGCCGTCGTCTTCGAGGGTGAACAGCCGCAGGTCGCCAGCCGGCACCGTGGTCAGCGGCGTCGGATCCTGCTCCCACGCCTGCAGCGGGCTGAGCCCGTCGAGGGTGTCCATCGGATGCTCGTTCCACCAGCGCACCCAGGCCAGCAACTCGTCGACGAACACCTCGAACCGCAACGCCGGCGCATCCGGATCGGCCGGGCGCCGGTTCGCCAGCCGCGGTGCCTGGGTGTAGCGCGGCAACCCGGCGAAGAACATCGACTTCGCCGCCCCGTTGAGCGTCTCCGCCGAACCCTTCAAATGCGGCGTGTATCCGGGCGGGTCCGCGATCCGGACCGCGAACACCGCGCACGCCGCGGCGACCGTGCCCGACAGGGAATCCTTGCCCCGGTCGATCCGGATCGCCTCCGGCAGCCCACCGGCCGGACCGTACGGCTCTTCCACGCTGATCGCCGCGCGCAGCGCCGCCAGGATGCTCTCCCGGCTCGGCGAATCCGGCGTCACCGCGGTGCCCAGCACCACGTTCGTCGCAGCGTCGACAAACCAAGTCACCCACGGCTTCACCAGCCGCCCATCGACGTCGACCTCGACCGGCGCCTCGACATGATCGGCTTCCCACGTCTCGTTACGGTGCGTCGGCGGCCGCTGCAGGAACACGTCATACGCCCGCGCCGCATGCTCGCCCTTACGCAGCCCAGCCCGGTCACCGGGCGACAGCTGCCGATCCACAGCGCGGTACAGCGTGGCCAGCGACGGCGCCCTCGGGCCGCCGGCCGCCGCGGCGTCGACCCACTCGCGGTGGACCGCCACGACGCTGCCGCGCCAGTACGCCAGCCGCTGCCGCACCTCGGCCGTAACGACGAACCGCTTCCTGCTCGGGGTGGCCTAACCGGTCGCGGCCGCCACCCACCGCCACACCGTGCGCTCGCTGACACCCAGACCCTGCGCCGCCGGCAACGTCCCGGCGGCCGCAAGCTCCACCAACCTCCGCACCGCGGCATCGCGCAGCGTCGTACCTCTCGGCTCGTCCGTGCTCATCCCGGCGCCGCCCTCGATCGACCTCCATGGATCTCGGCGGCGTCAAGCTACGAGAAACACCTCGCCAGCCCTCGTGCGACATGCCCCACGCACTGACACGAGATGAGAAGACCTACTGACAGGAAGTGAGAAATCCACTGCCATTCAAGCGAGAAGTCTCAGCCCCCACGAAGATCATCTTCGGTTTCTTGGAGGCGACACACCCCCTTGCATTCGGACCGCATTCAGAACGTCAGTGACGCAAACTCGGCGAGGAACCCCAGGGCGGACAGGATCGTCACACCTCTTGAAGAAGTTCTGATCATGGAACGTCCGTGACGTAACTTGGAGGTTGCGATCTTGCGGGGGAGGGGCGTTGGCGGAGCCGGTGGAGCATGTCGTGCAGTCGCCGTGCGGCTGGTGTGGTGAGCAGATCCAGCAGCCGCCCCGGGGCCGGAAGCTGCGGTACTGCGACCGCAACTGCCGTCAGCGTGCCTACGAGATGCGCACCGCGCAGGCCCGCCGGCAGGCCGATGTCGACGCCGGCCGGATCGCCGAGCAGCCGGCCGAGAGGATCGTCGAGCGGGTGGTGCGGTCCCGCGTGCCGCGTACCCCGGCCGGCTGGGAAGCGGTACTGGCGCAGCTGCAGACCCAGCTCGGCGACGGCACGATCGGCTTCTGGAACGCCGGCCGGATCCAGCAGGCGCTTATCGGCGCCCTTAATCAGGCGGACCGGCTCGCCGGGCAGGCCCGCGTCACGGTGCGGCCGCCGGTCGACGAACGCCTGGAGCAGGCCGCCGCGGTACTGCTGCGGCTCGCCGGGAACGAGCCGGTCACCCTGCAACGGCTCGCCGCGGCGATGCAGCTGGGCATCGACGAGGTGCGCCAGGCGGTGCTCGAACTCGAGCACCTCGGGTTGCTCGTGGCCCGTCGCGCGGCAAACGTGGTGTCCGTCGACGAGCTGGCGGTCCATTCCCGCTTCATCCTCAGCCCACACTGAGCGTCGGCGCAAACAGCCCCGACCCTGATCAGGGGACTCTGTTGGCGAATCCGCCCCCTCGCTGTTAGCGGCGGGTGGACAAAGCGTAGCGGGAAGTATGCCGGGTCAGCCGTGGCCCCGGTGTCCAGCAACAGCGCCCGCGAGTTGCCGAACAGGAGAAACATGAGGGCCTCTACAACTACCGCTCCCGCTTCTACGCCCCCGGCACCGGTCGATTCCTCAGCCACGACCCGCTCGGCCTCGCCTCCGGCGACACCAACCCCTACACCTATGTACTGAACCAACCCACCAACCTGGTCGACCCGATGGGCACCAAGCCCCAGCAATCCTCGGACTGCGTCAGCAACAGCTTCGTCGCCGGCACACCCGTCCTTATGGCTGACGGCACCACCAAACCGATCGAACAGATCAAGCCCGGCGATCAAGTCATGGCGGGCAGCGTCGATACTAATCAGCCGACCCCCGAACGGGTCTCGGCGACCATCGTCGGCGCCGGCGACAAGAACCTCATCGACATCGACGTCGAAGCCACCGACGGCACCCAGGCCACCGTCACCGCCACCGACGGTCACCCCTTCTGGGTCGACAACGACGGCTCGCCCCGCACGCCTGGCGGCGACTGGATCAACGCCGCAGAACTCCGCCAAGGTCAATGGCTCAAGACCTCCACCGGAACCCTCGTCCGCGTTGCCGGCACACACGCCTACACTCAACACACCCAGGTCTACAACCTCACCGTAGACGATCTCCACACGTACTATGTGCTCGCTGGCAAGACTGCGGCCCTGGTTCACAACTGCGGCTTCTCGGATCGCGCCCGTGAGATTTGGGATGCCGAGCCGGACCAATTCATCAAAGACAGAGTCAGTACCGTTGCGGTCATTCGGGCTCAGACACCCCTCGGTCCTGTTGACCTCATTGCTGGTAGCGGTGACGGGCTCACGCCTGCTCAGATGTCTGTGCCGCTGAAGGCCGGTGAGATGTATGTTCCGAACATTCCCGGTACGGATGCTGAGCAAAACATCTTCCTATATATGCGCGTTCACGGCTACGAGCTGATAGCTGGCGGAACCTCCCGGAATGTTTGTCGCAACAAGTGTCTACCTTGGATTCGGGAGTTTGGTGGTGCCATGCAGGGTGAGGTGTATCCTGGCAACGGCAAGAAGACGACACGGCAGCGAAGCTTCGTCAAAGTGAACCTGGGGGACTGAGGTGCTCGTTGAAGCAGAAACGATCGCCGGATTAGAAGCGTTGGATGTGGCAGGTCGCCGGTTATTCGTGGCAGGCTGTGCTGAGCGAATGGCTCAGTTGTTCACGAGGTTTCGTAGCTTGCAGGACTCACGTGCTCATGATGTAGAGGTCTTCATTAACGGCCTGGACGAGCTTTGGGAGAGCGGCCCCAAGGAATCAAGTGAGCGTCTCCTGGGCGAAGTTGAGCGATTCGAGGAATTCGAACCCTCGGAGGAGGGGGTTTCTGACACTGCCGAGATCTACGCACTTTACTCGGCCCTGGCGCTACGGTATGCGCTTTCATGCGTTGTCCACGGCGATTCAGACTTCGCTGTTAAGTGCGGGCATGTCGTCCTTACCGCGATGGGGCAGATGGATAGAGTCGTTCCTTCGAACCTATTCGAAGAGGAGCAACGATTTCAAGCGCGTTATGAGGATGTTGCTTCTAGCGGGACGGGCCGTGACGGGTTCAGGCTGGAATGCCAGGATGCCGCTCGGCGAAGACTTAGATTGCTGCTGTCAAGGCTTTGAGTTATCTGGCATGCAGGGGCCTCGTGTATCTTCGGCCGCTCAGGGATGTGCTGCGCTGAACTTATCTGATTGCGGTCTACGGATGGGCGCACCTCGCCGATCGGCTGCCTCGGGATCGCATTCCGGTATGGATCTGGTCGAGCGGTCGTGGGGGATTGTCGACGAACTGCTATTCGCGGCGTTCCGAGGCCGCGCAACATCCGTACCGATCGCATCGTCCAAGAGGTCTTGGCAATCGGCGGCGATATCCGCCGCATCTGCGACATGTTCGGTCTCAGCGTCGACGGAGCCGTGCCCTACGTAGCCGTTCTCGGCCTCGACTTCACTACCCGGGCACCCTGCGTCCCGACGATCACATAAAGTCTCGCGTCGCGGAGGTCGGCGGCCCGCGAACCCTGGAGCTGGTTGGGCCGCCGGCGGCGAGTCACGCGGCGGGATCCGAGCTGGGTGGGGTGCGGTCGGGCGTACCGGAGAGTGGTTTCTCTGGCGGGGAGCCGGCGCGGTCCGGCGTACCGGACATGGGTGTGCCTCGTGGTGGCGAACCGGGACGGACGGATCTGCCGGCCGACCGGTTTCCGAGGGTGCGCGGGGCGAAGCCCGCGGTGACAGTGTGGGGACCGATGCGCGTGGTGGCGGTTCGGATCGTCGGGACGCGACGGTGGGCCCGGTCGTGAGGCGGCTGATGGCAAGACCGGGGAGCGCGGTGACCGGCCGGCGGACCGATCGGACCGCCAGGACCGGCAGCCGGAGCAGAACCAGCCAGAGCAGCGTTCGCCGGACAGAGCGCCGGACAGAGAGCCGGACAGGGAGTCGGACAAGGATCGGCCGGAGAGGGAGCCGGAGCGGCGGACGCCGGAGAAGGATGGGCGGCGCTGGCGGGATTACTCGGAGCGGGTCAGGCGGTGGTCGCAGAGCCGGCCTGCTGAGCAGGCGGCGATGGATCGTGCTGTGGCGCGGCGGTTCGGGCCGGGGGAGGGCGGTGCGCCGCGGTTGACGCCGGAGGCGGTGCAGCGGATCCTGGACCGTCCGGCCGAGCAGCTCGACGGGACCGGGCAGCGGTTCAAGCAGCTGGTGGAGGAGAACTTCACCGACTCCGCCTACCGGGACGGGCAGCCGATCCGGCGGCCGTCGTCGCCCGACGACATCGCCGCGCGGCTGGGCGAGCTGCGCGATTCCCGGCCGCCGAGCCTGACCAGCCGGTTGCTGCACGTCGACAGGCTGCGGGATTTGCTGCCGGAGCTGTCGCACGAGGTCCCGGAGCCGGAACTGATCCATTCCAGGCAGGTGAACGCCGGCGCCTACCATGGCTTCGCCCGGCCCTCGGACCGCCTGTCGGTGGAGCACGAGGTGCGTGAGGCCGCCCCCGAGGTGGTGCGTGACCTGTTCAAGAACGTGGAGCTGAACCGCCCGGCCAGCTGTGGGCACGATGAGCTGCGGGTCCAGGACGGCAGGACGGTCAAGGTCGATTTCGGATCGGGGTCGATGGACCGGCGTGAGGTCGGCACGTCCGGACGGTGACCAGTCACGAGGTCGCCGAGATCCTGCGGACCGAGCAGCTGCGCGTGAACGGCGAGCCGCTGCCGAAGAAGAGCATGCTGGACCTCAGGGATCACGGCGCGCGGGAACTGAGTCCGGACGACCACGGCCGGCACCTGGTCAGTCAGCCGCATCCGGAGCCGGGCGCCGATCCGCCGCCCGCGAAGGTGGCCCGGTTCACCTTCGAGTACCAGGACGGCCACACCGACTTCGGCAGCGAGAAGAACGTCTTCGACCCGCGCAACATCGACGCGCCTTAGGCAACGCCGCAACCGATAGGGTGTCAGCGGCGACGACGACGGAGGTACTGCAGTGGCGGGGTGGCGAGCCCTCGACGAGCCGACGATCTCCCGTGCGGCGGCGAACCTGCTCTCGGCGGAGCGGTGGCTGCTGACGGCCACGCTGACCGAGGTGGCGGCGGGCCTCGGCTGGACCGTGACCCGGTTCAAGCCCGAGCGGCCGAGGATCGGCGCGTTCCTCGACGCCGGGCACGGCCTGGGCCCGACCGGCGCCTACTTCCGGCTCGACGGCGACGCCCGGGTGCGGGAGATCTCGATGAACATCACCGAGGAGATTGCCGCGGACGCGCCCGGCGCCGACGATTTCAAGCAGGACATTTTCGGTACGGCGGCGTCAGCGCTCACCGACGCGCACGGGCGGCCGTCCGAGCTGCACCCGGGTGCCGAGCCGGAGATCTGGTGGCGGCGGGACACCGCGACGTTCCGCCTGGTCACCAAGTCCGATGCGATCGCCCTGCAACTCACGCCGAACACGTTGCTGGTCGGCGACTGAGGATGCCCGACCTCGACTGGGAGACGTTCCGCGACGGGCTGGCTCGCAGCGTGGCGGCCCTGCCCAACGGCGCCGCGCTGATCGTCCGGGACCGGGAGCGGACGGTGTGTTTCGTGCAGTTCCTGTTCAGCTACGACCACATCGTCGCCGAGGTGGCCAGCGGCTGGGACCAGTGGGGCCGGCCGAACCTGAGCGACGAGGAGTTCGCGGCGCTGGAGCGGATCGGCTGGTCGCCGCCCGAGCGGGATCCCAGCCTCAACCACGGCCTGCGCCTGCCCTGGCCGGCCCGCTCGGCCGAGTACCGCCGGGTGGCCGACATGTGCGTGGCGGCGCTGCGTGACGTGTTCGAGATCCCCTCGCCGGCGTCACTGTGCTACAAGGCCTTCGTCAGCCCGAGCGGTGACGCCCTGCTCATGCCGCGGCTCGGTATTGCGTCTCCGCCCGATTGGCGGCTGTGAGCCTGGGGTTCCGCATGGTGGACCAGCAGGCGATCCTCCGGGCGGCGCAGACACTGTTGTCGGCCGAGCCCTGGCTGATGACGGTTTCCATGACGGAGGTGACGGCCAGGCTGGGCTGGACAGTATCCGAATTCGACCCGGACTATCCGGACTTGGGCGCGTTGATCGACTCCGGCCTGGGACTGGGCCCAAGAAGCGGCTTTCTCGGCCTTGACGAGCAGAGCCGGGTCCAGCAGATCATCGTCAACCTCACCGAACGGGTATCCGTCGAAGGCCCCGAGGTGGGCGCGTTCCTGCAGGATGTCTTTGCGGCCGCGGCGGCGGCCCTGACGAGCGAATTCGGGCGTCCGGCGCGAACCGTTCACGGTGAGGAGCCGCAGCTGTGGTGGCAGCGGCCGGCCACGATGTTCGGGCTGATCACCGGGATCGACGCGGTCAGCCTGCAACTGTCCCCGAACGAGCTGATGGGCGGCGACTGGGAGTGACCGACCTGGACTGGCCGGAGTTTCGTGACGGCCTGGCCCGCAGCATCGCCGCCCTGCCCAACGGTGCCGCGCTGATCGTCAGCGACGTGGAACGGACGGCGTGCTTCGTGCAGTTCATGCTGGATCGCGACCGCGTCATCGCCGAGGTGGCCAGCGGCCTGGACCAGTGGGACCGGCCCAACCTCACCGAGGAGGAAACGGCGGCGCTGGAACAGATCGGCTGGTCGCCGCCGGAGAAGAACCCCGTCCTCAACCATGGCGTGACCGTGGCCTGGCCGGCGCCTTCCTCCGAGTACCGGCGCATGGCCGACATGTCGGTGGCCGCCCTGCGCGACGTCTTCGAGATTCCGTCGCCGGCGTCACTTCGCTACAAGGCGTTTGCCGTTTCGGGCGGTGCTGCCGTGCCGATGCCGCGGCTCGGCATCCCGGCGCACTGATTAGCAACCGGCGGTCCGACCGGCTCGGGTCCCCCTACAGCGGTACAGTGGCAGGCCTCAGACAAGCCGCGCGGAGCGGACGGTGCGGGTGCGGTAGTCGAGCGAGGCGTCGGTCGGTGACCTGATCACCGGCGCCCACAACCGGACGGCCATCGGCACACTGGTCGAGCACAGCACCCATTTCGTCGTCCTCGTCCTCGTCCTCGTCCCGCAAGGCCGCAACGCCGCACGCTGTGGTGGCCCTTTTTAGCGGCTCCGGCGGCGTGCTGGTGGGTGCGCACGATCGTGGCGTCGACCTGAGCGTCCCAGTCGATGTCGTCGTCGAGCTCGGCCAGCGCGATCACCTCGGCCTTCATCCGCCTCCAGGTGCCGTCAGCGGCCCACCGGCTGAAGCGTTGATGCGCGGTTTTCCACGGCCCGTAACGTTCGGGCAGGTCACGCCACGGCGAGCCGGTCCGCTTAATCCAGCAGATCGCGTTAATGACCTGCCGATGATCACGCCACTGCCCGCCACGGACGGGCTGCGCCGGCAACAACGGCTCCAGCACAGCCCATTCCTCGCTTCTCAGATCACCACGTGCCACATCGGTTCAACGACCGTCATCCATGATCGCCACGCATGATCCACGGGACAGAGCCTAGAGCGACACCGGCCAGCCCCAGCGGCAGCACCGCAATCGCGTACCACCAGCTGAGCCGGTCCGTCAGTATCGGCGCGAGCTCGACCAGCATCGCCGCCGCGGCCGCGCCGCCGGCGACGAACACGACTAGGCTGCTGATCCTGCGGTGCCGGGCCGCCCGCCGTTGCGGCACCTTCGCCTCGAATGCCAGCAACGTGGTGGTCGCGGCGAACACCGCGCTCATCTGCTCGGCGCGGCCCGGATCGCCGTCGGCGAGCCTGCCCAACTTGTCGTGCTGCTCGCGCAGCGCCTCCTGCAGGCGCGCTACCTCGGCCGTCTCTGCTTCGTCCGCCTTGCTCAAACCCGACTCCTTCGTCTTGCGCGATGCGATGGACGTTGCGCAGGCGAGAGCCGCACCCTCGCCGTGGCGCACGAGCAGGCCGGACCCCGGATCGGGGCCCGGCCGTGGTGTGTCAGGCGGCGGGATGGGCGAGCAGGTAGGCCAGGGCGTGTGCCTCGGACTCCAGCCAGGTCTGATAGCGCGGCCGCTGCGGCAGCGCGGTGTGTGCGGTTCTGCGCCGCACGTCCAGCACGACCGGATGGGCGCCGGGACAGGTCTGGTCCATGGTGTGCTGCATCAGCCAGGTCGTCAGCTCAGCGACCCGCGGATCGATCGGGTCGGCCAGCAGGTACAGCTTGATGGCCTCGACGGTGCCGTCCGGGTGCTCGACCGCGAAGTCGGGCGTGACCCGCACCGCCAGGTCCGGGGTCTCCCACCGGCCCGGGCTCACGTCGATCATCGCGGTGAAGTCGTGCTCACCGAGGTAGCCGAACCACCCCTTGGCGATCGCCGCGAAGTGGCTCTTGAAGTCCTTACGGCACCTGGTGAGCGCCAGGTTGAGGTGGATGTGGTCCTGCCCGGTACGGCGACCGTTCTTGATCGCCCGGCGCATCGGGGCGTACGGGTCCTTGACCGGGCTGTACGGCTCGTCCATCCCGGAGACCACCTGGAACCGCTGTTCACCGGCGGTCCGGACGTAGTGGATGAACTGGGTCATGCTGACGGCGGGAACGGCAGGGCGCAGCGGACCGGCTGCGCGGGCTGTGCGGGACAACGTTACGGATCCTCTCCCGGGCCCCTTCCACGGCACAGCCGGCGCACGGGACCGGCTGTGGGATCCCGCACTGTTCCCCTGAACAGGTACTTCAGGGGTCGCGCCGATCACCACGTGCCGGTAGGGTCGAAGACAGCGACGTTATCGAGGCCCCAGTGCGGCAAGGCTGCCCCAAGCGCAGACCTTCTGCCTGGGGCCCGATGCATTCAGGCCTATGCTCGACCGCCGTATTCCGGCTGATCCGGCCGTCCCCAGCCTTACCGGCCCATCGGCGCACGTCATCACGATGAAGCCGTTACAGCGGATCGTTCCTCAGCCTGATTTACCGTGTTCTCGTCCGCGGGCGAGCCGGCGCAGCGCCTGGCGCCAAGCCCGAGCCCGGCACCGGGGTGAGCAGAACTTCGCGGCAGGACTGCGGCTGTCCACATCCCACATCGTCTTGCAGAACTGGCAGGCTACGAAGAACGCCGCCATCGGCGGCGCCGGAGGCGGCAGCTCGCTGCGGGCGCGGCAGGCGCGAGTCCGGCACCGTGACGAACAGAACCGAGCATCCTTGCGATGCACCAGCGGCATCAGGCCACCACATTGCTCGCACGCATCCCCAGCCACTCTACGGAAAGTACCCATACGACTACACAGAGGGAAGCCCCGCTGTTCGTTGTGCGGTCCGCCGCGGCGCGCTAGCGCAGCCCCGGCGCCATAGCCGAGTCAGGCACCCGGGCCCGAAACGAGACCGGGTTGGCCCGGCCGGATGCCGTCACGGTGCTGCTCCCGGCCCAACACACCACATCTGCTCGCTCCACCACTCGTGGTCCCGGCGCCGGACCGCTCCCTCCCCAGCCGGGCCCCTTGTTCCACATGCCGGAACGACGGAAGCCGCGAAGTGGCTCTCCGATACCTACCCCCTGAGGCGATCACCCCAGGCCCGGACCTAGATCAACTGCTTAGAGTTGTTTTTGGGCTGGAAACTACGGGCAGGTCGAGTCTGACCCGGGCGCAATTCGGGGAGCGTTACACCCGGGCGGTCAGGCCCTCGCCGATCTTCGGCCGGGGCCTTTCTCGTGTCCGGGCAAGGCCCCGGGATCACCGGCGATCTGTGACTTCATGCGCCTGTGACTTGCCCACCCCATGAGTGAGGTGCTGCCCAAGGGTGAGCCAGCTCCGGCCCACCCTTGTCCGGGCATGGCACCCACCCCTGCGCGGGCATGGCGCCCCACCCCTCTACGGGTACGGCCTATAAGAGACCCGCCTTATAGAGACCCACTCATGGAAACCCCAGCGCGGCCCAGGCGCTGGATCCAGACCCCCCACTGCTCCCGGGGATCACCGCGTTGCCGGTCGGGCCTCCGGAAGGTCGGAGTCGTCCAGGCGGTCCGCAAGACGGCACAGGGCGGCGAGGACCACCATGTCGAGGGAATAACCCCGGTACGGGCTGGCGCCGGGACGCCGGCGTGGGTCGGTGACCGCCTCCAGGTAGCCGTTGGCGAAGGCGGTCACCAGCACCACGGTCAGCGGCACCGGCGTGGGCTGCTTCGGAGTCGGCTTGCGAAGCTGCGCCGCGAGCTCGTCGACGTAGCTGTCGAGGATCCGGTCCAGCTCGGGATCGCGGGCGGCGTCGTCGAGCACGCTCTGGCCGTACTCCGCGCGCACCTGCGCGATCGACAGCATGGCCCGCCCGTCGGGCCGGGTCAGTGCGACCTTCCCGAGCCCCCGCCACACCAGCCGGGCGAGCCGGCCATCGCGACGATCCTTCGCCACCGACCACAGGTATTTCACGGTCGCTGTGGTGATCAGCGGCATCGCCACTGGTACGGCCCACGCGCTGTGGCCGGTTATCGTGGCCAGCAGCACGCCGGCCAGTGTCGTCCCGGCAAGCGCAGGCAGGGACCACCGAGGCGCCTCCGGTCTCAAAGCGATCATCGACAGCAAGGTATTGACGATCGCCGCACCGATGACTATGACAGAGACCATCCGTCGGACGGTACCGAGCCGTTATGACCGACAGGGATCGGGCGGGCGGCCGGAGTCGGGACCGGGGCAGGTGTAGTGATCCTCGAGGCCCCAACCCCATGAGGAGACGAGCCCCAGATCGTACGGCGCTAGATCACTCGCTCAACCGGCAGTGAGACGCGCAGGTGCCCGATATGAATCGTGTCTCGCGGCAGTGGGTTGAGCGCCACGACCTGCAAGGTCACGTCGTCGCTAGCGGCAAGTTCCAACGCTCCAGTCTCTAGAAGCTTCTGCCGGTGCCCATGATCGATGTTGACGTTGCAACGCCAGACTCCGTTGCCGTCCCGCCAGACGACAATCTCAACATCTTCGTTTTCGGGATCTCGAGACATGACCGGAAGTCTAGAAGCGGCGTCCGGACCACATCAGGACCAATTAGCGTCTCAGCCCACCGCCCGATCATCAGCAGATCCGCGCCCCGGGCCTGGGAGGGGAACCTTTCGCGATGCCGCGTGCGGATCGGCGTCACTGTGACGGTGATACGAACGGCGGAGAGGAACCTCCGCAGCCCAATATTGGCGCTAGCTGCGGAAACGGGTAGCGAGACAGCCACTGAGAGGGTCGTTCCACTTCCTTGGAACCGGAACGTTCCAGGGCCGGGAAGTGGAACGGCCACGCCTTTCTTGCGCGCCACCGGGTCGACGCACAAGGGCGGCCGTCCGATGTAGGGGTGCCGGTAAGAAACGTGCCACCAGCCGCAAACCGGAGTGATCGCGCTGGCCAGCGTTGTAATCGCGCCTGGGATTGGCCGGACGCTGAGGTCGCGGCCGGGTGGGCCATCATCTCGGGCCACGGCCCTACCGCTGGATCTCGATGCATTGGTCGAGTGCTGACTGTTGCTGGATGACGCGGCGGGGTGATCGTGTGTCGGCTTCCTGTCACCGGCGTGGCCGGCTCATGCGCGGCGGGGTATGTGTGACGTTTCCGAGGGTCTGGGAGGTAAGCCCGTGGACGCGGAGTGGCTGGTACAGCTGGCATCATCGGGTGCCACGACGCTGGTGACGGCGGCGGCGACGGACCTGTGGAAGGACCTGCGCCCGGCCTTCACCCGGCTGTTGGGCCGCGGTGATCCGCAGCGGGAAATTGAGGCCGGGCAGCAGCTGGACGCGTTGGCCGCGACCGTCGAACAAGTCCCCGAAGAGCAGCAGGATGTCGTACGCCGCGAGCAGGCACAACAGTGGCAGACGCAACTGGCCGACCTGCTGCACGAGCACCCGCAGGCCGCCGAGGCCTTGGAGCGCATCGTCGCCGAACAGCGCACCCAGTCGGGCGGGCAGTCGGTGACCGGATCGTCGGTCGGCGGTGCAGTTTCGCAGATCCGCGGTGTGCGCGGCAGCGTCCGCTTCGGCCCTGACCTCACGCCCGGCGGCCCTCAGCTACCGGCGGTCCCCGAACCGGCACCCGCCGCCGCGCCAGCCGCCGATGACACCGCGGTCGGTGAGGGGCAGCAGGTGACGCGGTCCTGGGTGGCAGGCCCGGTCCGGCAGGTCGAGCAGGTCGACGGCGACGTCGACGTCGACCGGTGACCCGCGACTGGACGCCGCGCCCGCAATCCGGGCAGACAGTGGTCGGCAGTGTCGTGTTCGGTGACATCATCCAGATCACCGGGGTGGGCGGTGACGTGACGGTCAGCCTGGACCGGCCCCCGTACCGGGTTACCGCCGCGGATCTCACCTCAGCAGCGGTGAGCGTGGATCAGGCCCGTGACCAGCCCAGCCAGCTGCTACTGGCCCAGCATCAGGTGGTGCCGTTCACCGGCCGTGACCGCACCCTCGACGACCTCGCCGCATGGGTAAGCGGGACCGAGCCGGTCACCGTGAAACTGATCCACGCCGCCGGCGGCCACGGCAAGACCCGCCTCGCCACCTACGTCAGCACGCAATGCGCCGCGGCGGGCTGGGCGGTATGGCAGTTCACCCACACCCGCACCCCGGTGCCCGGATCTCTGGGGATCTCGCGTGTCGCGCTTCCCGGGGGCGCGGTCCTGGCGGTCGTGGACTACGCCGACCGGTGGCCGGCATCCGCCTTGATTGCCCTGCTGACGCAACTACGGGACCTGAACCTGCGGGCCGCAACGACGGTGCGGGTGCTGATGCTGGCCCGCTCCAGCGGCTACTGGTGGCCCGCTGTAGCGTCCGCCGCCCGCAGCACCCTGCGCATCGATGTGCAGAGACGACCACCGGCCCTGCCGGCGTTGGCTGCCGACGGCGGTAACGACCGCCCGGCGTTGTTCTCGGCCGCGGCCACCAAGTTCGCGGCCGCGCTCGACCTGCCGCCGGCCGACTGGCCGGTACCGGACCTGTCCGGCTCCAACTTCACCCAAGTCCTGGCGACTCACATGGCCGCGCTGGCCACCGTCGACGCGATCCGCCGCGGACGCAAGCCCCCGACGAACCCGGAAGCGGCGTCGGCGTACCTGCTGGAACGCGAAGAGGCGTACTGGTACGCGCTACACACCCGCGCCGAGGATCCGCTACCCACCCCGCCGGCCATGATGCATCGCACCGTGTTCGCGGCAACCCTCACCGGCGCTCAACCCCGAACCCATGCACAGCACATCCTGGCCACGGCCGGATTCGCCGACACCCGCGCCACCGCCGACCAGATCATCGACGACCACACCACCTGCTACCCGCCCAGCACCGCCCGCACCGTGTTCGAACCCCTGCACCCCGACCGGCTCGGCGAAGACCTCCTCGCCCTGTCCACTCCCGGACACGACAGCGACAGCGAACTGGAACGCGACTGGACGACCGACACCTTCACCGCCCTCCTCGACGACACCCAGCCATCAGAGTGGAACGCGACCGCGGTCACCGTCCTGGTCGAGACCGCACGCCGCTGGCCCCACATCGCCACCAACCTGCTGTACCCCTTCGCACGCCAGCATCCGGAACAGATCATCGCTGCGGGCGGCGCCACCATTACTCGGCTGGCCAGTATCCCCGACATTGGCCCGGACATACTTCAAGCCCTCGAACCCCTGCTGCCCAGCCAGCCCCACATCGACCTCGACATCGCCGCAGCGGCGGTCAGCAGCGTCCTGACTCCCTACCGCCTGGCCCGCACCACCGACCCGGCCGAGCAAGCCAATCTCCACGCGGCACACGGGTATCGCCTGGCCAACGCCGGGCAGCGGGAGCAGGCCCTGGCCCCGGCCGAGGAAGCCGTCACCATCCGGCGCCGGCTGGCCGAGCAGAACCCGGACGCCTACCTGCCCGACCTCGCCGCGTCGTTGAACAACATCGGCACCTCCCTGTCGGAGCTGGGTCGCCGCGAGCAGGCCCTGGCCCCGGCCGAGGAAGCCACCGGCATCTACCGCCGGCTGGCCGAGCAGAACCCGGACGCCTACCTGCCCGACCTCGCCGGGTCGTTGAACAACCTGGGCACCCGCCTGTCGGGGCTGGGCCGCCGCGAGCAGGCCCTGGCCCCGGCCGAGGAAGCCGTCACCATCCGGCGCCGGCTGGCCGAGCAGAACCCGGACGCCTACCTGCCCCACCTCGCCGCGTCGTTGAACAACCTGGGCACCCGCCTGTCGGGGCTGGGCCGCCGCGAGCAGGCCCTGGCCCCGACCGAGGAAGCCGTCACCATCCGGCGCCGGCTGGCCGAGCAGAACCCGGACGCCTACCTGCCCCACCTCGCCGCGTCGTTGAACAACCTCGGCATCCGCCTGTCGGGGCTGGGCCGCCGCGAGCAGGCCCTGGCCCCGGCCGAGGAAGCCACCGGCATCTACCGCCGGCTGGCCGAGCAGAACCCGGACGCCTACCTGCCCCACCTCGCCGCGTCGTTGAACAACCTCGGCATCCGCCTGTCGGAGCTGGGTCGCCGCGAGCAGGCCCTGGCCCCGGCCGAGGAAGCCACCGGCATCTACCGCCGGCTGGCCGAGCAGAACCCGGACGCCTACCTGCCCGACCTCGCCATGTCGTTGTGGGCGTACGGGCTGATATGCGTGAACGTGAAGGCCAACTACGCCCAGGCCCTGGAATCGGTCACCGAAGCGATCAGCCTCTACAAGTCGCTGGCCGAGCAACTGCCGGACATGTTCTTAGGCCAACTGTCCTCGGCGTACCGGACCCTCGCCGATGTCCTTGAAGGTCTCGGGCGAGCGAACGAGGCCGCGAACCTGCGCCGCCAGCTTGACCAGGCATCCAGTGGCGGGTCAGGTTCGGGGTGAACGGTTGCCTTCAGGGAAGGGTCGTGCCGCTGCCAATCGGCGATCTGGAAGCCCTTGGACGCGATCGAGGCCTGGGCCGGCCGGTACCTCGACGCCGCCGCCGTTTGCGGCTGGTGACGCGTTTCTTACCGGCACCCCATGTAGCTCGGGTCGGCGACGATGCGTGCATGACAGCTCAGCGCATCGATGCTCGGCGGCGTTGGCCGTGGCTGCTGTCCAACGCCGGCATCCTGACCGTCACTGTGATCGTCGCCGGGCTCGGGATCACCGCGCTGGTGGTGATGCTGCTGATCGCCAGACACGCTCCGGATACGGAGCGGGCGAAGCTGCTGATCGAGGCCCTGAAGTACGGGCTGGGCTTCTTCGCCGCCGCCGGCGCGGTCGCCGCGCTCCTCGTGGCAGTCCGTCGCCAGCTGCTCGCCGAGAACGCCCATGACTTGTCCGAACGCAACCACCAGCTCGCGCTGCAGGCGCAGGCGCACACCGAGACCGACGCCGCCGAGCGACGGGTTACCGACCTGTACACCAAGGCTGTCGAACAACTCGGCTCCGCCGACGCCGCCGTCCGCCTCGGCGGCCTGTACGCCCTGGAACGCGTCGCGCAGAACAACCCCACCCAGCGGCAAACCATTGTCAACGTGTTCTGCGCCTATCTGCGCATGCCCTACACCCCGCCCGCCACCACCACACCGGCGGCGGCGGGACCGGTCACCGAACTGCCCCTGCCCTACGCCGGGCCGACCGCAAGCCGTGACCCCCGGCAAGAACTGCAAGTCAGGCTCACCGCCCAACGCATCCTGGCCACCCACTTGACCTTGCCGGCGGACGTCACCAGCGAGCAAGCGGGCACTCTGACACCCACCGCCGGCCAACCGTTCTGGCCCGGCCTTGACCTTGACCTGACCGAAGCTCAGCTCATCAACTGGAACCTGTCCCGGGGCCACCTGCGCCACGCCGACTTCACCAGCGCCACCTTCACCGGCGACGCGTGGTTCAGCGAGGCGACCTTCTCCGGCGACGCGCGGTTCGGCGAAGCGACCTTCTCCGGCACTGCGCAGTTCGGCAAGGCGGCCTTCTCCGGTGTCGCGTGGTTCAGCGAGGCGGCCTTCTCCGGCGACGCGCGGTTCAGCGAGGCGGCCTTCTCCAGCACTGCGTGGTTCATCGCGACAACCTTCTCCGGCGAAGCGTGGTTCGTCGGGGCGGCCTTCTCCGATGACGCGTGGTTCAACAGGGCGGCCTTCACCGCTACTGCGCGGTTCAACAAGGTGACCTTCTCCGACGCGCGGTTCAACAAGGTGACCTTCACCGGCGACGCGTGGTTCGCCGACGCGGCCTTCTACTGCACCGCGCAGTTCGGCGGGGCGGCCTTCACCGGCGCCGCGCTGTTCACCACTGCGACCTTCATCGGCGCCGGGTGGTTCGGCGAGGCGACCTTCACAGGGGACCGACTGGTGATGGCTGAGGCACGGGTTGCACTGCATGAGGACCGGACGGATGCGTGGCCGCCAGGGTGGCGGGTCGCACCGGTTCCGACCGACGGCTGGGGCCGGTTGGTGGAAGAGGCGCCCCCGAGCATCTCCGGCTGATTTCTGCTGTTCCACTTCCATGCCTGCGGTACGCGAGCGGCTGCGGGGTTGCGGGAAGGCGGGTCTTGGCTCTGTGACGTTCCGGAAGTCGTTCCGCAATGGGCCGTTCCGGAACCGGCCGTACTGGCGAGTTCTGGAACGTCTCCTCTGCCTGATTCTGTCGGTGAGTTCTAGGTTCTGTCCCGTCTTCCGTGTTTGATCTTCGTCGGTTTGGCTGGTTGCTCGTGAGGCAGGCGGGTGACCGCTTCTAGGTGGAGATCGTCCCGGCGTTCCAGCCGATCCAGAAATCTTCGAGCGTGTCGGCCAGCAGGAGGGTCTCCTGCGAGGTGGGACGCTAGACGAATACGCCGGTGCTGCCGTCGCGTGGGACGCAGAATGGATCGCCGGTGCCGTCGTCGCCGAATCCAAGCAGCTGGCGCCGGTCCACGCTCTGCTTCTCCCAGCCGTCCCATGAGCTTTGGTTTCGCTCGATGACTTCGGCAAGCGGCCAGACCACGAACCATTGCCCGGCTTCGTTGAAAACGCCGTTGCTGACCAGGTATAGGGCGCGTAGCTCGGCAGGTAGTGCGGCTTTGAGAGACGTCTCGACACGTGCAAGGTCATCATGCGATGCCGGACGCTGCAGCTTGATGTGTTCCTCATGGGGTAGCAGGGCACCCCAGTCCGAGCCAGTCACGCTCAGATGGTGTCACTCCCGCCGGGTCGGTGTCCCGCGGAGTCACTTGGCGGCGAGCGTTCCGGGTGCTGGCACGCGGGCACTGCGTCCGGTGCTTTTGCGAGCACCCGGCGCTTCGACGAAAGCAGACCTTCGCGCTGGGTCATCAGACGGTCGGAGGCTTGATCATTCGGCGAGTAGGACTCGTTTGCGGAGGAGCTCGAAGCCGGCTCGGCCGTACATCTGTCGTTTGAGCATTTTGATCCGGATGACGTTGCCTTCGACCGGCCCGAAGTTGAAGGGCAGGCTCAGCCCGGCGGTCACGGCGGCGAGGTCGGAGGTCACGCCGTTCACGAAGCCGTTGATGCTCGGCAGGTTGGCCTGCTCGGCAGTAGTGAGCCATTGGCCGAGGTGGTGGCCGTGCCGCTGGGTCATGATCGCGGCGAAGCACCGCACCAGTCTGCGGCGGCCATCGAAGTCTGTCCGTCAGGGATGGCGGCGCGGGCTGCACGCCCAGGCGCCACGCGGCGGAATGTTCGTGAGAACCGGCACCACTCGCAGATCTGGCCGTCCGCTGTGTCGACGGTCTCCTGCAAGCCCGCTCACGCTGCGTGTACGTGATCATGAAGCCACTCATTGCACGGGTGCGCGGATTTAGCCGAGAGAGCGCGAGAGGCTGACCGTTGGTTGCTGGCAGCGACGTGGGCCTCGGCCGTGGAGCACCCACCTGATAACGACTCCGGCCTGGCGGCCGGGTGAGCTAACGTGTCGCGGTGTCCGTCGACTCCTCCGGAGGCATGCCCAGAGCGGCCACTCTGGCCGCAATCATGGACTCCGCCCACACCGCGATCCGCACCCTCTTGGGTGTCACCACCATCCCCGAACTCGAGGTGGTTACCGACGTCTATACCACCAGACGAGTTGTCCTGCGCCCCGAACAGGAGTCGACTCTTCTCGGTGGTCTGGACCGGCACGGCGACGACGCGAGTTTCTGGGAGGTCGGTCTTCCCGGCACCAACGACTGGGTTCGCCTGATCCTGCATCGTTTGCTTGACCAACCCGTCGACCCCGCCACCCTCACCGACGACGAGGACGGCCTCTGGCTGCATCCGGCCTTGAGCTGCGACCCGATGCGTACCGGCGTCGCGATGGCTCTCTCGGTCGGCCTGGCGCTGGGCGCCGCACTCGCTGGTGGCGGCCACTTCTCGACCCAGCTCACAGTGTGGCCCGCCGACCTGGCCAATCCTGCGGAGGTGATCGCAGGCACCAAGATTTCCCCCACTGATCAGCCGTTCCGCGACGCCTGCATCCGCTACATGGACCAATTCCCGGACTCCAAACCAGGCGGGGGCTGGTAACCACGATGCTTACCCAGCGCCTTCCGGATCCCTGTTAGCCGTGGCGGGCAACGTACTGTCATGCTGCGGACACGGCGTGCCTTTCTGAACGCCCGATAGTCGCGGGCAGAGCCAACTGGGCGTTCCAGCGGGCGATACGGCCCTGCATAGACCCGCAGGCATTGCATTCATGACCGGCGCCATAAGGGCAGAGTTCCTCCGCCCGGCTACGTGTGCCGTTGCACCTTCGGTGGAAGCCGCTCCGGGCACGCGAGCAGAAAAAGACGATGCGTAAGTCTCGGTCGGCGCGGTATGCCGCAAGGCGCCTACGATTATCAATCGGGCGTCGCCGGGGCTCGATGACCCCCTTCGCTGTGTTCGAGACGGCCGCGGGCCTGCCCGGCGCGGCGCAGCACTTCGCGGCCGCTCGGGCGTCGCTGCGCCGGCTGGCCGAGATGTTCTCCACACCCGTGCTCGTCACCACCCCGCGGGCGCCGGCCGAGGTCCCGGACGGCCCGCACACCTTGCGCCTGGACAGGGTCGACGCCGCCTGGTCACCGGCCCGTACCGTGATGGACGGCTTTGACCTGGAGCTGCCGCCCGGAGCCCGGGTGGCACTGGTCGGCCCGAGCGGCTGCGGCAAGAGCACCATCGCGGCGTTGCTCGTCCGCTTCCTCGACCCGGTCGGAGGCCGGGTCACTCTCGACGGCATCGATCTGCGCCGGATCGCTCCTGAACGGGTCCGGCAGATCGTCGGCTACCTGCCCGAGGACGCCTACCTGTTCGACAACACCATCGCCGCGAACCTTCGCGTCGCGCTCCCGGAGGCCACCGACGACCGGCTGCGTGTCGTTCTGGCGCAGGCGCGGCTCCTCGACTGGATCGACACCCTGCCCGACGGCATCGAGACGCCGATCGGCGAGCACGGCCGCGAGCTGTCCGGTGGCCAGCGCCGCCGTCTGGCCTTGGCGCGCGCCCTGCTCGCCGGCTTGCAGGTGCTCGTCCTCGACGAACCACCGAACACCTCGACGACGAGACCGCCGTCGCGATCCTGGACGACTTGCTGGCCGCCGCCGGCGACCGCACCGTTCTGGTCATCACCCACCGCGCCGACATCGGTGCGAAGGTGGACCGGGTCGTCGTTCTCAGCCCGCGCTGCGTGCCGGCAACCGTGTGCTCCTGACTCGTCCGGCGTCTCGGCTGGCAGGTAGTGGGGGTGGTGGGGGAGGAGCACGATACAACCGAGGATCCCGGACGACTCCAGTCGTCCGGGATCCTCGGTTGCGGGCGCGATCTCGTCGGCCCCGGGGAGGAGGTTCAGGGCACCAGCACGATGCGGGCGGGGATCCGCCCGGCGAGCACGTCCTCGATGGCCTCGTTGATCTGTTCGAGTGGGCGGGTCTCGTAGAACACCCGGGTGCGGCCGGCGGCGTGCAGCCGGAAGACCTCGGCCAGGTCGGCGCGGGTGCCGACGATCGAGCCGATCACCTGGATGCCCTTGAGCACGGTTTGGAAGATTGGCAACGACATGGCGTTGTCCTTGGGCAGCGAGACGAGGATCAGCCGTCCGCCGCGCCGCAGCGAGGCGTGCGCCTGTTCCAGCACCTTCGGGTCGGCTGCGAGCACCACGGCGACGTCCGCGCCGCCGAGGGCCTCGATCGCCGTGACCGGGTCGGTCGTGGCGGCGTTTATCACGTGGGCGGCGCCGAGCTGCTTGGCCAGCGCCAGTTTCTCCTCAGTGACGTCGACCGCGATGGTCTCGCCGCCGAAGATCTGCGCGTACTGCTGGGCCAGGTGGCCGAGCCCACCGATGCCGAAGATCGCCACCCGGTCGCCCGGCGTGACCCCGCCGACCTTCACCGCCTTGTACGTGGTGACACCAGCGCAGGTCAGTGGTGCTACCTCGGCCGGGTCGATGCCGGGCGGTACGGCCACGGCGTAGCGGGCGTCGGCGACCAGGAACTCCGCGTGGCCGCCGTCGATGGCATAACCGGTGTTCAGCTGTGCCTCGCACAGCGTCTCCCAGCCGGTCAGGCAGTACTCGCAGGTACCGCAGGCGTACCCGAGCCACGGGATGGCGACCCGGTCCCCAGCGGCGTGCTCGGTGACGCCCGGGCCGGTCTTCTCGACGATGCCGACGCCTTCGTGGCCGGGCACGAACGGCGTAGTGGGCTTGACCGGCCAGTCGCCGCGGGCGGCGTGGATGTCGGTGTGGCAGAGTCCGCTCGCCTCGATCCGAACCCGGATCTGCCCGGCGCCGGGCTCGGGAACCGGCACCTCTCTGACTTCGAGTGGCTGCTCGAAGCTGGTGACCACGGCTGCGCGCATGACGTCCTCCATCGTTCTCGTCTCGTCTCGATCCTCGTCTCGTGTGGATCACCGCAGCAGGGCCGATCGACCCGCGAACCGGGGCCGCTCAGCGCTCTCCCAGTTGCCGCGACGCCCCGGTCCGGGCCGGACGTCCCTAGCCGCAGAGCCACGGTGGGAGGAGCCTGGTGGTGAAGCTGTGTTAGGAGGCGGTGATGCAAGGATCCGCGTACGGGGGACCGGGCACGAGGGCCGCGGTGACGCTGATCGGCGTCGGGCTGGCCGTGACGGCGTCCCCATGGGCTCGGCGGCGGTTTCTCACCTGGGGCGCCACGGCCGAGGAGGCCGGCGGCACCCTGCCCGGAGATGACCTGCTGCCGGACGCCGGTTTGGTCTCGACTCGGGCGATCACGATCGGCGCGGCCCCGTCGGTGGTCTGGCCGTGGCTCGTCCAGATGGGCAGTGGCCGTGGTGGCGCCTACACCTACGACTGGATCGAGAACCTTTTCGGGCTCGACATGCACAGCGCCGACGAGATCCTGCCGCAGTTCCAGCACCTGGTGGTCGGCGACACCTTGCCGCTGGGATCCGGGGGTCCCGCCATGCGCGTGGAGATCGCCGAACCGGAGCGGACGTTGGTCTTCCGATCCGCTGACGGCGCCTGGGTGTGGATCTTCGAGCTGCGGGCCGCGGGGAGCACCACCCGGTTGATCAGCCGCAACCGCATCTGCCTGCCGGGAGCGAGCCGGGTCAAGTCGCTGCTGTACGACATCGTGATGGCCCCCGGCAGCCTGATCATGGAACGCAAGATGTTGCACGGCATCAAGGCGCGGGCCGAGCGGATCAATGGGTCAGCTGAGCCCGCCACAAGGGAACCGGCATGCCGTCACTGAGCGTCTTCGACCTGCTCGCCCTGCACGACTTCGTCGCCGACCTCCCGTCCCGCTGGCTGCACCGCCTCGCCCTGGCAGGGCGGCCGGCCTTCTTCACCGCCGGGCACCGGCTGTGCCGGGAGGACGCGGACGCCGACCGGTTCTGGCTGGTGCACTCCGGGGCGGTCGCGGTCGACTTCCACGTGCCGGGCCGCGGCGACATCGTGGTCGAGCGGATCGGAACCGGTTCGCTGGAGGGCTGGTCGTGGATGCGGCCACCGTTTCGCTGCCGCTTTGGTGCCGTGGTCGCCGAGCAGGTGCACGCCGTCGAGTTCGACGCCGGGCGGGTGCGCGAGCTGATCGCCGACGACGCCGGCCTCGGACGCGAACTGACCGCACGCATGCACGACGTCGTGTCCGACCGGCTGCAGGCCGCGCGTCACCGGCTCATCGAGCTGTATGCGTACCCCGGCAGTCCCGCGCCGTAGGGCACAAAGTCCCGCCAGTCCCGGATTCCGGCCCTACGGCAGCCTGACGGAGAATTGCAGGCCGACAAAATCGTGCTGCACCTGGCCCTGGACGCGGCGTGCCACCGCATGAAGCAGGACGCGATGTTCCGGCTGGCGGCCGCCGGCTCGCCGAGGACCACGGCGCCCCGATCGGCAGGCCCGGCGTCGGCGACCCCAAGGCCGGCCCGCTGGCCGACGTGGCCCAGCAGACCCAACGCGGGCTGGTGGATCTGCGCAAGTGGGCGACCGCGACCGCGGCCGTCTCCGGCGCGGCCGACACCGACCCCACCATTTGGCCGGAGAGCGACGCGCAGAAGGCCGCCGAGAAGCGCTGTTCCCGAATGTCCACCTGTGGTGCCAGCAGCCCGGCAAGACCCTGCCCCAGCCCGGCGAGCACCCCGACCAGGACCTACAGCCCCCGGTCCGGTACAGCCTGCCCGGCCCGGTGCCGGCCACCCGCCTACGCGCGTACGCCCAGGGCAACCGGGTCGTGCGGGCCGGCGACGTGGTGCCGGGCAGCCCGGCCGCTGACATCTGGGACGCCCATCGTGCTCTCTACGCGTACATGTCCAGGTGGGCCGCCCGCGACGGCGACAGCCCCGCCGATCTGACGGCCGCCGTAGACGGCCTGGTCGAGGTGGCCGACACCCTCGCCGAGGTCACCGCCATGGTGCTGGCCCAGATCGAGCGGCGCACCGAGCGGGGCAGCCTCACCGGTGCCGACGCCGCCCGAGTGCAGCAGGCCCGCGCCGACCTGGCCTCGGTACTGCTACGCGACGAAGACGGCCGCCACAACAAGCTGCGCGGCGGCATGGACACGCTGCGCGACGCGCTCGACGGCGCCCGGCCCGTGCTCCCGGCCGGTGACGGCCGCACCCTGCCCCCGCTGCTGGCCCGGCAGATGACCGGCAAGACCGTCGCCGAGCTGCGTGCCGCACTCGGCCAGGAAACGCACTGGCAGCGGCACCGCAGCAAGACTCGCGCCCCGCAGTACGACAAGGCCGACGCTCTGCACCGGATGATCCAGTGGTGCCAGGCAACCGGCCGCGACACCTACGACCCCGCCGCCCACGCCCAGGACTGTTTGTAAGAACCTGTTGTGGCCCGGCCCGGAGCCATCTTCGGGCCGGGCAAAGGCCGGTCAGTCGCTGTACAGGTGGATGTAATTGAGGTTGTCGTTGAAGACCGTCCCGCCGAACGACCAGGACAGTGCGTGGCCAATGTGGTGGTTCCCGGTCAGCGAGCCGAGGCCCACTGCATTGCAGCTCTGGTAACCGCGGATGGAGGAGGCCATCCTAGCCCAGTTGTCGTACCTGGTCAGGTAGACGTCGTAGCCGTATGAGTCGCAGTACGCGGGCCGGTACATGTCCAGCGTGCTGCCCCGGTACTGAGCGTTGGAGTACACGGTCATGAGTAGCTTGTTCGCCGCCGCTGCGGCGGGCAGCGCTGCCCTCGCGTCGGCGGCGGAAGTGTCTGAACACCTCACCACCGGGGCCCCGGTGTTTGCCGCCGTTGCCGGGGAGACGAACGTCGCGCAGTACTTCGGGAGCGTGGCGGAGCCGGCGGCGGTCCCCGAGGCCATGGCGGGGGTGGCGCCGAGGCCGACCAGCAGGCCGGCGATCATGGCCGGCGTACTGAGGCGGCGGAGCACACGTGTGAGCATCGTTGTTTGTCCCATCGGTGGGTGCGGTCTCCTCGGAAACGGGAGCGACGAGAAGAAATTAACGAGCACTGATGCGGTCGTGGGACGTGCCGAACAACGCCGAACAACGCCGGACAGCGCCGGACAGCATTGCGGGTCTACGTCGGTGAGCATCGCGATGATGTCCCTTCGGTGGGAATGCGGCGAGCATCTCTGTCACCGCGATTTTGGGCAGGGACCGCTTACCGCCCACTTACCTCGCCTACCTGGATGCCGAGGTGCCCGTCCCGGCCGTTCAGCCGTCCAGGTCGTCCAGGTCGTCCAGGTCGTCCGGGTCGAGCCGGTCGCGGGCCACGTCGACCGCGTCCAGCGCGGACCGCAGCGCGTCGCGGGCCCGGTCGAGATAGGCCACGGTGACGTGCCAGGCCCCAGCCGTCGATCACGGCCTCCAGGTCGTCGGGCCGGCGGATCGTCGCGAACAGCAAGGTCGCTGCAGCGTTCACGGCTGCGGCGGCCGCAGCGACGTAAGGATCGTTCTGCACGCCGATGTCGAGCTGGCCCAGGAGCCAGTCCAGGCGGCGGGCCGCTCAGAACGCCCGCTCGTGCTGGCCGTCGTCATCGGGCATCGCGGTGGCGATACAGGACGCGTCGACAACGTGATCCTGGCGCCAAGAGTCGGCCATGCTCGCCTCGATCCGGCGGGCATGCAGCCCGGCCGCGCGAACGAGCAGCTGGCACCGTCGGCGCCATGACAGACGAGCGCGTCGACGTCCACCGCGGCCGCGACCGGCGACACCTGCACCCGGGCCGGCCCCGCCGGCTCGCGCCCCGGTTCACCGACACGGAGGCGGCCGAGCTCGCGGCGGCAGCGGCCGCGGTCGGCATGACGCCTACGGGGTTCCTCGCCGAGGCCGGGCTCGCCACCGCCCGCGGAATCCCGTCACCGGAGCTGGACCCGGTCCGCGAGAACCTGGCCCGCCTGCAGCGCGAGCTGTTCGGGCTGCGCACCGCCGCAGGCCGCGCCCAGCCGTTCGTCCCTGTCGGCGAGGCCGCGCGCTTCGACCGGATGCTGCGCGAGGTTGACGAGGTGATCGACCGCGTCGACCGGCAGTTGGCGCGGATCAACCGCGAGCGCCCGCGGCTCGACGGCAACTGGCACGCCTTCACCGCGTCCTTGGTTGCGCACCGCGGAGCAAGCTAGAAATAAGGGACCCTTACCGCCCAGTAGCTACCTGGGGCTGGGGCGGTCGGGTACACGTCCGGCAAGCCGCAAGCCGCAAGCCGCAAGCCGGTGCAGATGCGGTATTCGTAGGCTGCGGTATTTGCTGATCTTAAAGTTGTGGAAGGGCCGATCGGTGCGCGGGTTCGATGCGGGTGAACAGGCCCTCGCCGCGTAGTTCGACTTGGATGCGGGGTCAGCCTCGCGGGTGGGTCTCGTACATCCGTGTCCAGGCCAGCAGCCCGGATGCGGCGGTGAGTGCGGCGATGACCCAGACGGCGGCGCGGAGGCCGGCGAGGTCGGCGATGATGCCGGCGAGCAGGGCGCCGGCGGCGAACCCGCCGTCGCGCCAGAGCCGGTAGGCGCCGACGGCGCGGGCCCGCCAGGCCGGGTGGGCGACGTCGGAGATCGTGGCGAGCAGCGTCGGTACACCGCGGCGGTGCCCGCGCCGGCAGTACCGCGGCGGCGGCCCACGCGGTGAACCCGTCGGCGGTGGCGATCAGGGCGAGGGCGGCGGCCTGGGTCAGCATGCCGGTGACGATGAACGGCTTGCGGCCGTAGCGGTCGGAGGCGGGACCGGTGACGAGCTGTCCCAGGCCCCACACGGCCGGGTAGAGGGCGGCGAGGGCGCCGATCTGGGTCAGTGACAGTCCGGCGGTGGCGAACAGGATGGGGAACAGCCCCCAGGCCAGGCCGTCGTTGAGGTTGTTGACCATGCCGGCCTGGCTGGCCGAGGACAGGGCGGGTTCGCGCCAGCTGGCCAGGGCGAATACCTGCCGGGTGGACAACTTACCGTCGTGCGTACTGGTGTGAGTGGTGGCTTCGTGCCGGGCATGCTCGCGGGTCTCGCGGACGAAGATCAGGGACAGGCCGAGGCCGAGGGCGATGTAGGCGGCGGCGAGCAGGAACGGCGCCGGTCGTAGTCCGTACGTTGCGGCGAGGGTGCCGGTGGCCATCGCGGTGGCGGCGACGGCGATATATCCGGCGGCCTCGTTGAGGCCCATGGCGAGGCCGCGGCGGGCTGGTCCGGCGAGGTCGATCTTCATGATGACGGTGGTCGACCAGGCCAGGCCCTGGTTGATGCCGAGCAGCACGTTGGCGGCGACGACCCAGCCCCAGTGCGGTGCCCAGATAAGTATGGCCGGGATGGGCAGGGCGATCAGCCAGCCGGCCAGCAGGACCGGTTTGCGGCCGTAGCGGTCGGACAGGGTGCCGGCGAAGAAGTTGGTGGCGGCTTTGGTGGCGCCGAACGCGAGGATGTAGGTCAGCGCCGCGGTGTACGCGGCGAGGTGGAACTCGCGGTCGGCGAGTAGCGGCAGGACGGTGCGTTCGGAGCCGAGCACGCCGCCGACGAGGGCGTTGACGACGAGCAGGGTGAACGGGGCGGCGTTGGCGGCCAGCCCGAGCCTCGGTGCGGTTCCGGTGGCCGGTGTGGTGGTCATCGGCCCTCCTGCAGCGCGGTGCCGGTGGCGGTGGCCCAGTCGTCGGGGCCGCCGACGAGCACGGCGAGGTCGCGGCGGCCGGTGCGTTCGAGCAGGGTGGCGGCGGTCATGGCGCGTTCGCCGTGCCCGCACATCATCACCGTGGGCCCGCTGGGTGCGGCCTGCGGGGTCGACGGCAGGCTGCCGAGCTCCAGGTGGATGGCGTGGGGCAGGTGCCCGGCGGCGTACTCGCGGGCCTGCCGGATGTCGAGCACCGGGGCGTCGACCTGATCGGGGCGGACCAGGCGGGTGGTGACCACCGACCCGGTCCATGCGGCCATGCCGCCGGCGAGCTCGCCGGCGATCCGGTCGATGCCGATGTTGAGGGCGGGCCACAGGATGTCGGCGGGGTCCTGGTCGGGGTTGCGCACCACCACGATGGGGACGCCGGGATCGATCAGCCAGCCCAGCCAGGTGGCGAACTGCGCCCGCAGCGCGATCGCGATCGCGCCCGGGATGTGCCCGGCGGCGACGTCGGCGACCGGGCGCACGTCCACGATGACCGCGCCGTCGGCGGCCAGCCGCCGCACCTGCTCGGCCGGCAGCGCGGGCAGCTGCGGCCGGCCGTCGACCAGGGCCGGGCCCCGCCGGTTAAGCTCGCCGAGCCGGGCGAAGTAGGCCGGGTACGAGCCGAGCGAGGCTAGCAGCCGGTCGGTGAAGGTGTCGGCGTCCGGCGCGGCCAGCAGCGGGTTGCTGGTCTTCTCGGCGCCGATGGTGGTGGTGCGCTCGGCGCCGGGCGGGGCGGAACAGAACGACCCGGCCCCGTGCGTCGGCCACACCCGGGTGGCATCCGGCAGCTCGGCCAGCCGGCGCAGCGACGCGTACTGCGCATGGGCCAGCTCAAGCGTGCGGTCATCGCCGAGCAGGTCGGTGCGCGCCGCCGACCCGACGATCAGCGATCCGCCGGTGAACACCCCGACCGGTGCGGCGCCGTCGAGCAGCAGGAACGACAGGTGCTCGTCGGTGTGCCCGGGCGTGGCCAGCGCGCGCAGAGTGAGTCCGCCCAGGTCGACCTCGTCGCCGTCGTTCAGCCCGCGGTGCTCGAACGCGCGCATTCCGGCGGCCGAGGCCAGGATCTGTGCGCCGTCGTCCGCGGCCAGCTGACCGCGCCGGTCAGGAAGTCGGCGTGCAGATGAGTGTCGGCCGCCCATGCCACCGCCAGCCCTCGCCGGCGGGCGGCGGCCCGCAGCGCCCGCAGGTCCCGCGGCGGGTCGACGGCCAGGGCCCGGCCGTCACCGACGTCGAGCAGCCAGGCACTGTTGCCCAGCCCCTCGTCGACCAGCGGTATCAGCTGCGATTCGATACCCACGACACACCTCCGGGCACGTCAAGACCGGGGTGGCGGCGCCACCCTCCCATCTTCTACACTATTCCATGAAACTTTGGAGGAACGGTATGGGTGATCCGGTCGCCAAGGCCGAGCTGTTCGACTCCCTTGCCCGCGTCGGCAAGGCCCTCGGCAGCGGCAAGCGCTTGGAACTGCTCGACCTGCTCGCCCAGAGCGAACGCAGCGTCGAACACCTCGCTGCTGCCGCCGGGCTCGGCCTGACGACGTGCTCGGCGCACCTGCAGACCCTGCGCCAGGCCGGCCTGGTAGCGACCCGCCGCGACGGCACGAAGATCTACTACCGGCTCGCCGGCCCCGACGTCGCCGCCCTGTACGCGGTGCTGCGTGACGTCGCCGGTACCCACAACGCCGAGGCGGCCGCGGCACGCGACGCCTACCTCGGCGACGCCGACACCGAAGCCATCGACCGCGACGAGCTGCAGCGCCGCCTCGCCGCCGGCCAGCTGCTCGCCGTCGACGTACGCCCGGCACCCGAGTACGCCGCCGGCCACATCCCCGGCGCCGTCTCCATCCCCCTGGACCAGCTCGGCGACCGGCTCGCCGAACTACCGCAGGACGTCGAGATCGTGGCGTACTGCCGCGGCGCCTACTGCGTGTTCGCCCACGACGCCGTCCGGCTGCTCACCGCCCACGGCCGGCGCGCCGCCCGGCTCGCCGACGGCATGCTCGAATGGCGCCTCGCCGACCTGCCCGTGGCCGCCTGACCGGTCCGGTGGCATCTACTGCAAATCTGCACAGTGTGCCGGTGTAGGTGCGGCATTCGTGGGCTGCGGTATTCGTTGATCTTGTAGCTCCAGGGATCGATGGGTTGCGTGGTGTGCTGTCCGTTGTGGTGTGGCGTTTTCTGGTCAGACTGGTGGGGTGACGACTGCGCGGCGGTGGGTTGTTGGGGTTGTGGGTGCGATGCTGGTTGCCGGGCTGGTGGTTGCCGCGGTGGTGTGGGGCCGTGATGGTGTCGAGGCGGCCAGCTGGATCGCGGGGGTGGCGAGTCTGCTGGTCGCGGTGGCGACACTGCTGATCACCGTGCCGTCCGGTAAGTCCGGTCCGGGGAAGCGGGCGCAGCGGTTCAGCGGCCGGGCTCAGGATAACGGGCAGGTTTTTCAGGCGGGCGGGGACATCACGAACGCCGGCAACAACCGGCCGCCGAAGAAATGAGCTGGCCGAGCCGCCAGCGGTTCGGTGCCCGGGCGAGTGACCGCGGTCAGGTGTTTCAGGTCGGCCGTGACGCGACCTTCAACGCCGCGCCGGTGGAGCCGCCGGGTGGGCCGGAGGGCCGGCTGTGGAACGTGGCCGGTGCGGTAGCCACGTTCACGGCCCGGGATGTGGAGTTGGCCTCGGTCACGACGGCGGTGAGCGACAACCCGGGTGTGCCGGTGGTGCTGCACGGGATGCCGGGGGTGGGCAAGACTCAGCTGGCGTTGGCTTGGGTGTATGCGCATGCAGGATCGGCAAAGGTGGTGTGGCAGATCCGAGCGGCGAACCGACTGGAGGTGGTGGCGGACCTGGCGCAGTTGGCCGATCGTCTCGGGGCGGCCGTCGGCGAGGATTTGGAGCAGGCAGCGCGGGCGGCGGTGCATGAGCTCAATGGGCGTGACGACTGGCTGCTGCTGTTCGACGATGCCACCCCGGACAGTGTGGCGGGGTTGGTGCCAGTGCGTGGCGGCCGGGTGCTGATGACCTCGCGTAACCCAAACTGGGCTCCGACCGCTGTACCGCTGGAGGTGGGGTTGTTCGCTCCACACGCCGCGGCGGTGTTTCTCGACCCCAGCGCTGGTGAGGCCGCTGCACGGCTGGCCGGCGCGCTGGGCTATTTGCCGCTGGCGTTGGAACAGGCCCGGGCGTACTGCGCGGCCACCGGCCGGGATCTGTCTGGGTACCTCGCCGATTTTCGGCGTCAGCGGCTGTTGGGCCGGGGAATCGATCACAGCTTGCATGCTCCGGTCACGGTCACCCTTGCCCTAGCGTTGGAGGAGACACGGCGACGGGAGTTGGGTGCGGCGCAGTTGATGATGGTGCTGGTTCAGTTCGCGCCCGTCGATGTCCCCCGGGATTTAGTAGCGGCCAGCGCGGCGGTACTGCCAGCGCCGCTCGCCGCCGCGACCCATGATGGGGTCTACGCCGATCAGGTGATCAGGGTGTTACGTGAGTTGGCGCTGGTCACCACTGATCGGTCCGGTCTGCTGCGGGTGCATCAGCTCGTCGCTGAGGTGATGCGTGAGCACCCTATGCCGGTTCCCTATAGGTACCGCTTGTGGCAGAGGTTGTTGCGTACGGTGGGTGTCGGCTCCCCGCCGCAGTCCTGGTTTCAGGTGGGCGCGAATCTCCTAGCGGAAGCATTGCCGGCTGACGTGCAAGATCCGGTGTCCTGGGATCGGTGGGCACTGCTGCTTCCTCATGCGGAAGCAGTGATCGAGCGCAGCGATTCGCCCAGTACGACCATCAGCACCCTGCAACACCTTTGCGGGTCCTACCTATACGAACGTGGCGAATATTTGTCCGCGCGCCGGTACTTCACCCACGCGGTGGAGGTGAGAAGTCAACTCCTGGGTGCTGACGACCGAGCCGCGCTGGCCTCGATGTGCAGCCTTGCGATCTTGTACCGAGAAACCGGTGAGGTGGCGGCGGCGCGGGAGTTGGACGAGAAGGTCCTGCCGGTGTTCCGGCGGGTGCTGGGTGAGGAGCACCCGGCCACCCTGGGCTTGATGAACAACCTCGCGCTTGACCTGCACGATCTCGGTGAGGTGGCGGCGGCGCGGGAGTTGGACGAGAAGGTCCTGGCGGGGTGGCAGCGGGTGTTGGGTGAGGAGCACCCCGACACCTTGCAGTCGCTGAACAACCTCGCGCTTGACCTGCACGATCTCGGTGAGGTGGCGGCGGCGCGGGAGTTGGACGAGAAAGCTTTGGCGGGGCGGAGGCGGGTGTTGGGTGAGGAGCACCCGAACACCCTGAATTCGATGGGCAACCTTGCGCGCGATCTCCGTGCTCTTGGTGAGGTGGCGGCGGCGCGGGAGTTGGACGAGAAGGCCTTGGCGGGGTGTCGGCGGGTGTTGGGTGAGGAGCACCCGAACACCCTGGACTCGATGGGCAACCTTGCGCGCGATCTCCGTGCTCTTGGTGAGGTGGCGGCGGCGCGGGAGTTGGACGAGAAGGCCTTGGCGGGGTGTCGGCGGGTGTTGGGTGAGGAGCACCCGAACACCCTGGACTCGATGGGCAACCTTGCGCGCGATCTCCGTGCTCTTGGTGAGGTGGCGGCGGCGCGGGAGTTGGACGAGAAGGTCCTGGCGGGGTGTCGGCGGGTGTTGGGTGAGGAGCACCCGAACACCCTGGACTCGATGGGCAACCTCGCGGCCATTGAGCGAGAAATGGGTGATCCCGACAATCAGGAAGGCACGTAGCGGCGTTTACTGCAACTCTGCACAGTGTGGTGGCCAGATCAGCTGGCTGGGGCGTCCCAGTGCTATGCAGGCGCCGCAGCGCCATTCCCGGTGTCCGCCGGGCCCGTCGGCGGTGGGCGGGCATGAACAGGCCCGCCAGCCGAGCATCACGGTGTTGCCGGTGAGCCGGTGCCGCTCCGGGGCGCCGCAGTATGCCGGCGAGGGCTCGACGAAGCCGGTCAGCCGCCCCAGCCCGGTCGAAGCGCACGACGCCGACCAGGTGCTGGCAGTGCGGGCAGATCGGCACGCCGATCGGCGCGGTCTGCGGGACGACCACGCCGTGGGTGGTGCAGGTGTGATCGCCGGGCCGTAGCCGTGGGGTGATCTCGCCCCAATCGACGGGGCTGGCGGGCGGGCCGGGCATGCTGGCCAGGGTACGACTCCGGTGGCCGCTACCGAGTCGGTCGCTGGCCCGGCCCGGGCAGGCTGGTGCTCGGAGGCAGCGGGCGGGGGCCGATACCAGTGGGTCCCGGCCCGCGTCGTCAGCTGCACTGGAAGCGCACGCTAGTAACACCCCATCCCGGGGGGTGTTACTAGCCTCTGACCTGCGCGGTAGCGCTGCGTGGGCCTGGGCGCCGGGGCCTGCGGACGAGCTGTGGGCTCCTGTGTCGCCAGGATGTCGCCAGAGGATCGTTAACGTGTCGCTTGAGCAGGCCCGACCGTGATTGCGTTTGACCAGGTCAGCGCCGGTAGTAACACCCTGTCGGCAGGGTCGACATCTTTACCGGCACGGGACCATTCCTCGCGAGGTGTCGCAGGAGTGGTCCTGTGGCGTGACGATCCGGCCCCGCGTGGGCGCGTCGTCGGAGCCGGCTGTTGAGTGACAGCCTAAATGTCAGTGCGTCGCGCTCGGGGCCACTGCCGATGAGCAGCTGCTGGTCTGTGACGTGTGCGCGGGTGACTAATGCCGGCGCAACATCCGACAAATCCGCGGGCCAGGCTAGGTCGGGCTCTTCTCAAGACAGCCCAGCAAGCCAGTCGTAACGTGCACAGGGAGTAATCAGCCTCGGTCGACGGCCGACGCCCAGTGTCGGCCACGAAAGGATCTCGCTAATGTTCGGCAACCCCGTACGTACCCTGAAGCGTACGACCGTCGGCGTCACTGCCACCCTTGCTGCCCTCGCCGCTGTCGCCGTACCCGCCCAAGCTGGCCCCATCGGAGCCTGTGTCCAGATGCGCGCCTTCTACCTGCACCTAGGAACGGGAGACGACGATCTGCGAGACAACTCCGAGGTCATCGTGTGGCTGATGCAGAACCACGGCCCAGACGTGGAACTCGAGCACGTCTGGGGCGGGATCGGCAACCGGAGCGACCGTGGCTACTCGCTCGCGTACCAGAATCCCAACTGGCACATAGGCAGTTGCGACGTTGCCGGCATCAAGGTCCGGATGCTCTCCCACAACGGCATCTTCCAGACCGACGACAACTGGAACATGGATTCGATCAGCTTGGACGGATACGCCGACTGGGGTCGCCCGTCTTACTCGATCTCCGCCAGCGGGAGCCCGGTCAAGCGATTCACCAATAGCGACCAATGGTGGTCGCTATTCGGCTGATCCAGCCCGACCGGGCTCGGGGTGGAGCTGGCTTGTTGCCTTCGGTCGCGGATGGTGATCGCCAACGCGACCAGCCATAGCCCGAGAACGACGGGTATGGCCAGGATTTCGATCCGGTCGGCCAGGTTGGCGACGGTGTTGGGGAGGCCGATGCGTGCGGCCAGCCAGCCCGCCGCGGCGACCGCGGTCGCGGCGGCGGCGACGAGCCGCAGGGTTCGGTATCGGTTCGCGCGGGCGAGCAGGATCAGCGGTGGCAGGACCAGCACGACGATGATCAGTTGCATTGCTTCGATGCCGAGGTTGAACCCGAGCAGGGACAGCATCAGTTGCGCGCCGCTCAGGTGTAGTTCGCGCAGGGCTTCGGAGAACGCGAGCCCGTGGACGAGGCCGAAGGCGGCCGCGATGAGTGCCTCCCGGCCGGGGAACAGCGGCCGCATGGCGTGCGCGGCGGCGACCAGGATGCTCACCGCGATCAGGGCCTCGACGAGTTGCTGCGGCACCGGGACCCCCACTGCACCTAGGGCCAGGGTCACGGAATGCCCGAGGGTGAACGAGACGGTGATCGACGTGATCCGGCGCAGCGCCCGTCGTGCTCCGACCGCACCGGTCCATCGCCGGTTGCGGGCCAGCAGTGGTGCTGGTAGCAGGAGGGTGAGCAGGAACAGCTGGTGGTCGGTGCCCTCCCGAATGTGTTGCATGCCGAGAGTGATCATGCTGAGGAAGCCGTGGTACCGGCCGCCCGATCCGAGATCGACGTGCAGTGGTTGCACGGTATTGGTGACGGTGTCGCGGCTGATGGTTCCGATGGTGGAGGCGCCGGCGGACTCGCCGGCGATGTCCGAGCCGACGGTGACGATCACGACGTGGGTCGCGACCCGGTCCACGATGGCGTTGTAGCCAAGGTCGAACGATCGCAGGTCGGTCCCGGCAGGTGGGGTCAGTGTGAAGATCGTCTGCAGTTCCTGATAGCAGCCGGTGGTCGCGGCGTTGCCGGTGGTGCGAACGGTCAAGTCACCGATGCTGACCGGCCACGCCTGCCCGTCGTCGCTGGTGGGCGCGAAGTGTGCCAGCAGGTACTGCCGGATGATCGGGGCCTGGTCGGCCACCGCGGACGCGGTGCTGAGATCGAGGCCGGTGGCCGACTCGAGGTCGGACACCGGGATCCCGACCGTGGCGCTGATCGTGCTCGTTCCCACGTCGAGCTGGATACTTGACGTGGGAACGACGTGAGCCGACGCCGCCGGGGCCAGGGCCAGCAGGCCCACCAGGCAGGCGACCAGCACCGCGAGGACCCGGGCGCCGGTCCGCGCCCACCGGGCAGCTCTCGGCCGGCAGTGGCTCTGCATCTGCATCAGCTCTTGGTGCCGCCGTAGTCGGTGGTGCGGTCGCGCCACACCGAGTGGGGGTGGTTGCCGGAGAGCACGATGCCGTGCTGCATCGAGAACTCGATCCACACCGACGGTCCGTCGATACGCACATAGTCGTTCTGCTCGAGCAGGGTCTTGGTCCCCGACCAGCTCACGTAGGTGTCGTCGAGTTCCTTCTCGTACTTGGCTAGGATGGTCTTGGCGTCGCTGTCGGCGACGTCCTGGACGTACGTCGCGATCGCCGCGAGGACGAGCTTCTTCTGCGCCGCGGACAAGGTGGACGCCTTCACCCCCACCTTGTCAGTCGGGAAGGCCCAGTCCTTGCCCGGGCCCAGAACCAGGTCGGAGTAGGTGTCGGCCAGCTTCGCGTCGGCGAGTTGGGCGGTGGACAGGCCCGCGAGCATGGCCGCGAAGGCGGCCTGCTTGACCTTGAGCGGCTGGTTGGTCTTTCCGTTCTCCTCGAACGCCGCGAAGGGCTCCACTCCACGGAACGAGGGGGTCGCACCGGCCAGCTTGCCGTCGGTGTAGGTGTTGGCTACCGCCAGGTGGTGGCCACCGAACTGGAATTCCCAGGTGCCCGAGTCCTGCGGGCTGCCCAAGATCGCCACGTAGAACTGGTCGCGGCCGTAGGTGTCGCCACCGCCGTGCGCGCCGAGGTAGTCATCGGCGTTGAGCTGCTGTTCGATCTCGTCGTAGCCGAGCCCGGACGCGGTGCCGGTAGCCGCTTTCAGCACCGCGGTCAGAGCGGTCAACTGCTCGTCCTTCAAGTCACCCAGTGAGATACCCACCCGCGACTGACCGCTGCCCCCACTCGGGCCACCCGCCTGGGCGCCGGCCGGTGCCCCGCTGGGGGCGCCGGCCGGCCGGCCGGCTCCACCGCTGGGTTGCCCGGCTTGACCGCCTCCGGGCATACCGGCACCGGTCAGCAGGCCCTGGGGCAGGTTGGACCAGCGCTTGGCGCTGGCGAAGGTGTAGTCGAGCAGCACCTTGGCCTGCAGGTCGGCGTCAAGAGTCCGATAGAACGCCTGGGCCAGGGCGGCGACGCTGCCCGCAGCGGCCGGACCGTCAGCACGTGCCGCCGACGCCGCAGTCACCGACGCCGACGCCGGCGCGGTCGTCGTCTCGGACGATGAGTTGCCACAGCCGGCCAATGCGACAGCCAGCGCCGGGATACCGGCGAGCAGCGATCGCCGCGACACCAACCGGTCGCTAAGAGTAAGGTTTTTGTCCACGGCTACGACAGTACTTACCGGGTTCGGTAGTTTTCTGTCAGAAACCTATGTTTCACCTGTGGCTCTGCGGTAGTCCCCAGCGGCACCAACCGGCACATCCCCCGGCCATCCGTCGTCTCCGCCGGTGCCATTCCCGTGCGTCCGGTCCACCCCATTTCCGGTAATGACATAGGCAGGCACGATTGCTGTCGTTCCGGTTGTTGATACGTTTCTTACGCACCGCTCCATGGCGGCGACCGCCGCACCGCACTGGGCACTCGGCCTGTTCCGCGGCACCGGCGGCTACCTCGGCGCCCACCTGCAACCCCACCTACCCGAGAAGGCGCTCCGCCTGTTTCTCGGTGCGCTCGCCGTCGCGCTCGCTGTGCTTTACCTGATCCAATGCCTGAGCCTCAGCATGGTCGTCGGCTAGCCGCCATCCCGCCACCCGGGCAAGCGCGCCTCTACTTTCCGAACCCGCATGCACCAGCGCCCGCAGAAGGTGGGACTAGGGCAAGTTCCGCGCAGCAGGCCGCCAAGAATTCGCGAACTCACCGTCTTCCAGCCGCTCGAGCGGTACCCCGGCTTCGGCGGCCGCGAGCACCCCGAGCTCGGGCATACCCACCACGCATGCCCAGGCGCCCTCGCGCATTCCCGTGGCGAGCAGCAGCTGCAACAGGCCCAGAATTAAGAACGTGAAGGTAGCGAAGCGCTGGCTGTCTGGCGCGCGTTGTCAGCGGCAGACATCAGTAACACAACAGCCACGCGGAGCCGCTGCTCACAGGTAGTCGAAGTACCGGTTCCACCACCGTGCCCCTTGCTCATGGAGAGATGCGCTGGCGCCGTTATACATCTCCTCCAAGGGGTCCAACCGCAGGGCAACGTAGCCAAGTTCGTCCAGCGTTCCGTAGACGCGGGCAGTATCAGCTGGGTGCAGCAATTCTGCTAGTTCAGCATCATCGCAGTACAGGGCGTCTTCGGAAACAACCGCAGCAAGGTCGCCGAAGTTGCTGACCACCACTTTCAGCAGCAGGCCGCCAGCGGTGGCAGCAGCTGGCACCGTGATGTCGCCGTGGAAGCTGCTGTCCTGGCCGCTGCTGGGCCAGCTCGTTCCGAATGCCGTACGGAGTTGAGAGGTGAGCTGCGCGAAGCGCGCCGAGGTCCGCTCGAAGTCGAAATCAGCAGGGAACTCCATGTGGTCTGGATCATCATGCTGTTGCAGCAATTCGCGGGTTAGGGGTTCATCGGCTCGCACCTGAGCATTATGCGAATCGCCAGCAACTACCTTCACCGGCTCGCGCGGGAGTAGCTGTCGCCGTCGGCCTGCTCTAGGACACACTCTCTTCGGCCAGAAGAGCGCGCGCCAACGCCTCCGCTTGACTCGCTAACGGCATCGGAGGTCTATGCATGACGATCGACCAGGCCACCCGGCGAAGATCATCGTCTGTTTCTTAGAGGCGACACACCCCCTTGCATTCGGACCGCATTCAGAACGTCAGTGACGTAACTTCGAGGTTCTGATCTTGCGGGGGAGGGGCGCTGGCGGAGCCGGTGGAGCATCTCGTGCAGTCGCCGTGCGGCTGGTGGCGAGGACACCGTCGACTACTGGATCCGCCGTCAGACGCGCGACGGCCGGGTGCCGGGGCTCGGCGACATCGCCGCGCCGCTGGCCGCCTCGCTCCGCGACGTCCACCTCGGCCCGCACCCGGCACTCGCGGCGCTGATCCGGCTCCGAGCCGCGCAGGCGGCCTTGTTCGGCACGACCTCTTGCTGCGCTGGAACCCCGCCCACCTCGGCCCCGACCCGGCCGGGCGGCTCCCCGTCAACGTCACCGAACAGGTCGTCACCAACCTCACCGCCCTGCCCCGCACCGACCACACCGCGGTGACCGCCCTGCCGCTGCACCTCCACAAGGGCGCCGCTTACCTGTCCTGCTGGAAGATCAGCGACCTGTCCGGCGACACCGGCACGCTGCACCCGTCGCCGCACACCCACCGGCGGCCCATGTTCTCCCACGGCCTGGCCTACCAGGACGAACTCGTCGACGCCGGCGTCGACGAGCAGCCCTGCATTCAGCCGGTCCTCCTGCCCCCCGTACGCGCGCCCGCTCCTCACCGCACACCGCGCCTACCGCCTCGCCGAAGGAGCCGGCCCCACCGGTGACCTGTTCTGGTATCCGAGCGCAAGCAGGACCCGCCCCGGCAACGCGATCTTCCGAGAGGCCGTCATCCGCACCTGTCAGTGGCTCAACCGCGACCCGCCGTGGATGCACCGCACCCCCTGCCGCGACGGCGCCGACACCGGCCTGCGGCCTCGTGTACACGGTCGGCTCGCCGAACGCGGCCTCATTTCCACGAGCTCGACTGGACGCTGGCTCAGCAGATCGCCGAGCGGCACACCAGCTGGACCTGCCGGCCCGAGGTGCCGCAGTGACCGGCCCGGCCGAGCCCAACGCCTTCCGGCGCCGGCAACGCGCCGCCGCGGTCGGAACTCGGCGACCTCCTCGGCGTTCATCCACATCAGCTGCCCGAGGGCTGCGCCGCACGGCACCGCACACCTACATCGTCGGACCGCGCCTCGACGTCCTCAGCGACAACCAGCGCAGTGCCGTCCTCGGCACCGTCGACCAATCCCGGCCCCTGACCGTAGCGTACGCAAACGCCCTACTCACCGCGATCACGGCGCGCACCAGCGACGCGCCGGACCGCGACCACACCGGCGGCGACGATCCGGCCCAGGGCGAGTTACGCCGCCGCGGCCTCCTGCAGGCCGACCACCGGCCCGACCGGATCGAGGTCAGCTCCGAGGTGCTACAGCCTCCGCTACCGCGATCACCGGACCAGCTTCTGACCCCAGCCTCTCCAGCTGGACATTTACCCGGCGCACCAGCGGTCAGTTGGTTGGCGCTCAACGTCCGGAAGCGACGCACCTCTTGCACTATTAGTGGCGGCGAGACGTCAGTGACGTAGCTTTGGGTGCATGATCGTCGCGGAACGGCCACTGCAAACGCCGTGCGAGTGGTGCGGCGAGCTGGTCGAGCAGAACCCGACCGGCCGGTTGCTTCGCTACTGCCGCGGTCGCGCTTGCTGACAACGCGCGTACGAAACGCGCACCGCCCGGCGCCGCCTGCAGGCCGACGTCGACGCCGGCGTCATCCGCCAGCAGCCCGCCGAACGGATCGTCGAGCGCGTCGTGCGCGACCGGCACCCGCGCACCCCGCGCGACCGGCACCCGCGCACCCCGGCCGGTTGGGAGACCATGCTGGCCGCGCTCGCCGAGCAGTTCGCCGACGGCACCATCCAGGCGTGGCACGCGGACCGGATCCGCGCAGCCCTGGCCGTCGTCGAGCAGCAGATGGTCGCCGCACAAGCCCGGCTCGCCGGTCACTCCCGGGCCGCGGTGACCGGTTGTCCCGCCGGCCACAGCCTCGAGGCCGCGATCGCTGCCCGGATCGCGGCCGCCGCCGGCACGCTGCGGACCCGGCTCGGCCGCCTTGCCGCCGAGCTGGCCGCAGACATCAACCAGCTGCGGCACACGCTGATCGACCTCGAACACCGCGGCGTCATCACCGTCCGACAGCGCGGCGCCGTCACAGCCGTCGACGAATTGGCCGTGAACGCCCGCTGCGAGATCAGCACCCGCTGAACTACCCACCTTCTCCGCGCCTCCGTCATGCCTCACACGCGGATATGAGAGTGCGCATGCGCGTCTCATCCTTCATCAGCCCGGCCCCTGTCTGTCTCCATGTTCGGCTGTTCAAGGCAATCGCGGCGACGGCGTGGGGAGCGGCCTTAGAGCAGCAGGGGAGATCGGTGGCACTACCGAGGTTGGGCTTGGCGAGGACGCGAGGACGCGGTCAACACCTTCCGTACGGCGGACGGTGACCTGCTCGGCTACGGGCACGACGGGAAGACGCGGTTCGTCACCGACCCGTTCCGCAAACCGGAAGGCTGGGAGGTCACCGCCAGCAAGGAGAGCCTGCCCGACTACCAGCACGAGACCGAGCACGCGACGGCGATCGGCGCCGAGAGCGATAGCTATGCCGGGCACGCCGACCAGCTCAAACTCGACGCCGCCGATCGCGCGGTGAAGATGCAGACCGTCAACTCGATCCTCGGCACGATCGAGCCCCATGCCGGGCTGCCGGCGGAGAAGCTGGCGCCGGTCACCGCGAAGGACCTCAACGCCGCTAATCTGCAGGCGACCAGGGGGCGCCTGGCCATCGTGGCCATGGAGCATTCGGAACTGCGACCGCACATCGCCGAGCTGACCCGGTCCGCCAAGCAATGGTCGCAGACCCGCCACGATCGCACGATGGCGTCCAACCGCGTCGGCATGATCGCCGGACGTGAGTTCGCCATGCGGGAATTCGGCATAGCCAAAGACGACCTGCGCCGCGACGTGCTCGCCGAACCGAAACCCGGCGAGCTCGACATCTGGGGCCTGGGCCGCGACCGTGCGGGCCACCCCACGCTAGTCGTCGTCGAAGCCAAGGGCGGCAGCGCCGGCACCGAGGGCCGCGAACACCTGCAGCAGGGCAGCGGCCCCTACCTCGAACGGGTCATGCAGCTCGACCCGAACTTCCAGACCTTCCTGCACGACAACCCGACCATCGCCGCGCAAATCCGCTCCGGGGCCATCAAGGTGGAGTATTACCTGGTCAGCCAGGGACACGCGGACGCGGCCGGCAACGTGCCGGATGCCAAGGTGTCCCGGTTCGTGTTCAACACCGGTCACCCGAGGAACCTGTTCGACCCGCGCAACATCGACGCACCGAGCCGCTAGGGTGGACCAACGCGAGGACGCAGGGAGCTGAGAGTGGCCGAATGGCAAGCCCTCGACGAGGCCGGGGTGCTGCGTGTGGCACAGACCGTGCTGTCGGCGGAGCCGTGGCTGATGTCCGCTTCGCTGCCGGAGGCCGCAGCCGCACTCGGCTGGACGGTGACTTTCTTCGACCCCGACTACCCCGACCTGGGTGCGGTGCTCGACGCGGGCTACCAGCTCGGCCCGAAAAGCGGCTACCTCTCCCTCGATGACCAAGGCCGGGTCGAGTCCATCCTGGTGCACCTCAACGAAAGCGTCTCGGAGAGTGCCTTGGCGGCAGACGCGTTCAAACAGGATCTCTTCGCCGCCTCGGCATCCGCGTTGACCGGCGCCTACGGACGGCCGACCCGATCCATGCCCGGCGAGCGGCCGCAGCTGTGGTGGCAGCGAGACTCGACGTGGCTCGGTCTGATCACCGAGTCCGACGCCATCTCCCTGCAGCTGACGCCCCAGGAGCTGATGGTGGGCGAGTGGAAGTGACCACGCCGGACTGGGAGACGTTCCGGAACGGGTTGGCGAGCAGCGTAGCGGCCCTGCCCGACGGCGGTGTGCTCATCGTCGGTGATCGGGAACGGACGCCCTGTTTCGTGCAGTTCCTGTTCAGCCGGGATCAGATCGTCGCCGAGGTGGCCAGCGGCTGGGACCAGTTGGGCCGGCCGAACCTGAGCGACGAGGAGTTCGCGGCGCTGGAGCGGATCGGCTGGCCGCCGCCCGAGCGGGATCCCAGCCTCAACCACGGCCTGCGCCTGCCCTGGCCGGCCCGCTCGGCCGACTATCGCCGGGTGGCCGACATGTGCGTGGCCGCGCTGCGCGACGTGTTCGAGATCCCCTCGCCGGCGTCACTGTGCTACAAGGCCTTCGTCAGCCCGAGCGGTGACGCCCTGCTCATGCCTCGCCTCGGGATCCCTTCCCCGGCCGATTGGCGACTCTGAACCTGGAGATGCGGCGCGAGAGCCCTCAGCGAGGTCTGCAGCAGCCGGCACTCCTCCTCGGCGCCGCGGATGCCACTGAGGACTCCGTCGGGTCCGGAACGCCCTACCTGTCCCGGTTGGCCCGGGTCACCGTCCGGTGAAGACTGGCCCGGATCGCCGGGCTGGGCGTCAGCGGGCCGTTTCGCGTTACACCTGACGGGGCGGTAAGTGGCCAGTTTTGTCGATCTCCTCGGCCGATGGCTCAGAGAGGCGCGCTCTGTGGAACATGTGGCGTCGTCTCGATGTCATCTGAGGAGCACCAACCATGCGGACCCTCCCCGTCCTGCGCGTCACGGCCGCCGCGGCAGCAGGCGTCGCCGTCTCGTTCGGCGTCGCCCCGGCGGCGAACGCCACCGGCGGCACCATCCCGATCAACGGCGGCAATGTGCCGGCCACTGCCGCGAACTATGAGCACGAGTGCAGCGCGCAACTCGGCGGCGGCCCGTACCCCGGCAAGGATGTCTGGGTGTTCAACCTGCCCGGCAAGGCGGCCACGACGGGCAGCTTCACCTCCATCCGCGCCATGTTCGACACGAACGGCGACGGTAAGAGCGACTCCACTGTGGTGATCGACGCCGGAGCTGCGGACGGTGACGACATTGTCACGGTCGGGCACAGTAAGGCGTACGTCATCACCGACGCCGGCTGGACCCTGATCGATGCCAACGCCACGATCACCGGCAAAGCCGACAAATTCGTGCTGACCCACACCTGCGCGGCCACCGGCACCACCACGACCGGGCCGACCACCAAGCCGACGACCACCGCGTCGACGAGCAGCACGCCGACGAGCAGCACGCCGACCGAGTCGACCGCGCCGACCGGGTCCAGCTCGTCCAGCGGCAGCACCGGTGGCGGTAGCGGCGCCGAGGGTTCCGGGAGCGCCGAGGGTTCCGGGGAGGAGAGCCTGCCGGTCACCGGCCTGAACGTGGCGGGCGTGGCCGCGCTGGGCCTGGGCCTCGTGGGGGGCGGCGCCGCCCTGGTGCTGCGGCGCCGGCGACGCTTCATCGCCTGACCGCTGCCCCGGGGGCGTCTCGGTACTGCCGTCCTCGGGGATCACCTGCCCGGGCGGTAGCTCACCGAACACGTGAAACGGCGGCCACGCCGGCTTGCAGCCGGTCGTGACCGCCGTTCCGCACGTTGTGCCGAGATCGGGTCAGCGAGTGAGCCTGCTGGTCACGGCATGGTCGACGTCAGACGTTGTAGTGAGCCTTTTCAACCTGATCTTGCAGGTCGACGCGGGTCGGCAGGGGTGCAGGTAGGACTTCCCAATGGAAATGTCAAGCAGCGGTGCTTACCGTCGGTCTTGGTTGGTAGCACGCCCCGTCACGGATTAATGCCCATAGGACGTTGGCTCTGCGGCGAGCGAGGGACAGCACGGCTTGCTTGTGTCCCTGGCCTTCTGCGCGCTTGCGTTCGTAGTAGTCGCGTGCGAGGGGCATGAGCGCAGGCTGGCCATGGCCGAGAGGTAGAACGCTCGTAGGAGGCCGCGGTGATAGCGGCGGGGCCGGCGCATGTTGCCGCTGATCCGGCCGGAATCGCGTGGCACCGGCGACAGGCCGGCAAACGCCGCCAGCCGGTCGGCGGTGCCGAACGCCTTCACATCTCCGCCGGTGACAGTGATGAACGTGGCCCCGAGCAGCGGGCCCGTGCCGGGCAGGCTGCGGATGACTTCGGCGTGCGGGTGCTCGTGGAACCGGGCGTCGATCAGGGCGTCGACATCGCCGATCTCCTCGTCAAGGGTCATCACCGCGGCCGCGAGGCGGGCCACCATCGCAGCGGCCAACGCCTCGCCGGGCAGCGCGGTGTGTTGCGCCTGGGCCGTCGCCACAACGGCCTCCGCCACTGCGGCGGCACCCTTGACGTTGCGGTTCTTCAGCCAGGTTTCGATGCGCTTGGCGCCGCTGCGGCGGATGGCCGCCGACGCCCGGTGAACCGCCAGGCCGGTTAGGTAGACCATCGGCTGGTCACCGCCGAGCAGCAGACCGATCAGCAGAGCGGCTCCACCATGGTTGACGTCCACCGCCCACAGCACATCCTGCGAGATGGCAAGTACGTCGCTGATCAGCTCCAGCAGCTCAGCCTCGTCGTTCAATACCCTCCGACAACAGACGTTGCCCGTGCGCGTCGACCACCACGCAGTGGTGGTGCTCCTTGCCGATGTCGAATCCAGCCCAGATCCTCGCCACGGCCACCTCCGCCAGCTCGTCGTCACGACAGTCCTGCAGACGACCTCGCCGACGTTCTCCTTCACAGCGATCGAGTCGCGTATCCCCATGAGCGGTCGAGTCGTCGCGGAGCTACGGGCGGCCAAGTCGTTTGAGCCATCGATCGGCGGCAAGCTAACAGCCATACCCGTAACCCCCGGGCCCGACGATCCTACGAATGAGCGGCGCAGACCCGCGCTTGGAAGGTAGGGCAGGCTAAGTCCCGACGGAACTCGCGAATTGGTCCTGCAGGATGGCACCCGCGTCCGCGCCGACCGCACCGAAGTCGTCAGCGAGTAAACCCACGATCCACAAGGATCCCGAGCGCCCCGCCGGCTGGAGGGTGACTTCCTCACGGAACCAGCGCGGCCGCCGGTCAGTCTTGGTAGGGCACAGCGTCATAGGCGAGACCGTGGACCGCCCTGGACCCGGCGCGCGATTCATTGCTCTCGCATCGGAGATCGCGGATACCCTCGTCGAGTCGGCCGATCCGGATCATCCGCAAGCCTGGAACGCGATGACGATACCTTTCCCAGGCAACCGATCAGGCCCGTCATGGAGCGGTAGCCGTCGCGGCTGAGGATGACGACACCTAGCGCCACCGCGACAACGCCGGCCAGGATGAGCAGGACCGCGTTGCGCCGGTTGGCGCGCCGATCTCGCGCCGCCTGCGCGGAACTACAGGTCAGCGCGCCCATCGCCGCCCCGCAACCCGTGCACGTGAATTGCTGCCATTGGATGCCCTCCGCCGGACGCCGAGGCAGCGCAGTGAAGACCTCGCGGGAACCATGACGACAGCGGAGCCGGGCTCTGGGCAGTTCCGCGAAAGACGCTTCAGCCACGCGTGGCACCCTCCCTCGCTTGACCGGGCCGTCCACGGATTCCGCGACTTGCGGCGGACCAAGCCTGTAGATCCCGAGGAAGGTTACCGGCGCGGGGAGCGGACCGGTGCGCAGCAGTGCACCGCACACGGCAGTGCCGACGCGTGAATGCCGGCCCACCACCAGCTAGCGATCGCCTCGAGTTGAACCCGCGGAAGGGCGGTCGCTCAGCCGGCGGCATGCTCGGGGGTGGGCACGATCGTGACCTTCGGGTGTGACCGGCTGGCCAACGGCAGCCTTGTGCGTCCGGTCTGCACCGGTAGATATCAAGGCTCGCTCGACGGTGGTGAACCGCCTCGATTCGATTTGCCGCGGAGTGCCGAAGCCCGCTCTGGTGCAGGGCACCAGAGCGGGCTTGGCAAAGCGCTGCGAGCTACGAGTTACACGCGGCGACGGCCGTAGATGCCGGCGACAGCGCCGACACCGATGGCGGCGACGATGACCTGCAGGAGGATCTCGATCCAGTCGATGCCCTTGGTGATGTCGACGCCGAAGGCCTTGGCGAGGAACGTGCCGATGAAGGCGGCGACGATGCCGATGACGATGGTCAGCCAGATCGGGATGTGCTGCTTGCCCGGAACGACCAGACGGCCGAGCGCACCGATGATCAGGCCGATGACAATGGCGGTGATGATCCCGGAAACGTGCACGTCCAGCTCCTTGAGGTAAGTCGGGGGTGCTTCGATCCGCCTCATGCCCCATTCCGGCACCTGCCTAAACCAGCTGGCTCGGCCGGGGGTGTGCTGGGCGGTGGTCCTGGCCGACCGCCGGTTCGCCAGACCGCAGTTCGATCAGTTCTGCGACCTGAACGGGATTCACCTGGTCCGCCCGAAGCGCGCGAATGCCAAAACCGACGCGCCAGGCACCCCGGCTGAGCGGGCATTACTGCGTTGCCGCCAGTGGATCGAGTCGATCTTCCAAAGTCTGAAAGGGCAACTCTCCCTGGAACGTCACGGCGCCCGCCGGCACGACGGGTTGTTCGCCCGCGTGGGCCAGCGTTTACTCGCTCTGGCCGCCGTGATCTGGCACAACACCAACATCAACCCACCCCACCCAAGATCACTCATCGCGTACGACCATTGACCAGCAAAGATCTAGGATTCAGCCATCTTGTACTCCGGGTCCGTACCGTGATCGGTGTTTCCGGCTCTTCGGTCAGTAGGTTCGGCGGCCGGCCAGCGGTCACCGAAGGTGATGGCGAAGGCGTTCAGCACAGGCTTCCAGCGCATCGTCCATCGGGCGCGGCCGGTTCCTGTTGGGTCCAGGCTGCGGGTCACAAGGTACAGGCACTTCAGCGCGGCTTGCCCGCTCGGGAAGTGTCCCCGAGCTCGCACGGCCCGCCGATAGCGGGCATTCAACGACTCGATCGCATTCGTGGAGCACGTTCGTCCGCTCGCGGACCGCCGGCAGTCCGTTCGTCACCAGTGAGATGCGATGAAGCCGGCTATGGCCAAGGCGGCGGTGGCCAGTCCGATCCCACCGGCCTGCGCTCCGAGCACGGCAACGGACCGCGCTTTGTCGGCGCGTCGAGCAATCCAGATCGCGGCTGTCAACAGGGCCAGTGGGGTCAAGCAGACAACCGCTGAAATCCCCAACGCGGGGATCACCGCGTTCCATCCGTCTCGTTCGGGAAAGGCGCGCGTGAATGTCCACGCGCCTAGCACTAACGGAACGATGATCCAGGTGGCGGCAACAGCGAGAGCCCGTCCTTGACTGACCACGCCCGGGAATCTAGCCATCTGCGTCAATGCGGTGCAGTGTCCCACGATATGGATGTCCTCATCTAATAGGTTTTGTCAGCCTGCGGGTCAAGGACAGGTGCAGGATGGCTCCGGTAGCGGCCGGCGGCTGGCCCGGGCCCGGCTGCCCGAAGGGTTGGCAGGCATCACCCGGCTGCACGCGTTGATCGCCGAGCACCTGGCGGCATCCTGCGCGGATCTTGACCCGGTGCAGGGCGCCGGACGGGTGGGAATCGGAATCGAGACCGATCGGGGCACCTGGGTGCGGGCCCTGCTCGCGGCTGGTTATCGGGTCTATGCGATCAACCCGATGTCCTCGGCCCGCTATCGGGAACGGCATTCGACGCTTCATCGCCTGACCGCACCACCGAACGCCTCGGCGAGCAGATCGCCCTGCTGTCGGCCGAGTTGGCCCGCATCGACCATGAGCTGGCCGATCTGGCGACCACCCGCACCACGGTGCAGCATCTGACCATGAGCGAGTTCAGCGCGACGACCCGACCGTGATCAGCTCCGCCTACCAGCAGATCCTCGCCGTTGAAGGCTGAGCCAGGCGACGCCGAGAGCGGATCTTGTCAGCAAGTGGCTGCCGTGGTGGATCACCGGACCTTGCCGGTCGACTGTGTCCGGTCATGGGTTGTTCACAACATCTACACGGGGTTGCGGCGTTCATCCGCGTCCGTCCAAGGTCCGTCGCCGGATTTAGTTGGTCTCAGTGACTGAGCCTGGGGGATCTCGGAAGATGATGAAACTGGCCCGCAAACGACAGCCATTCGCGCTGGATGTGTGTCGGCTGCGGTTGCATCCGTTGCACTCGTGGGAGTCACCGGGCCGGCTCAGGCGGCCTGCCCGACCACCACCTTCACCGTGAAGTACGGCAACAGCTACGCGACCGGCAACATCACCTGGTTCAACCGGAGTGTAAGGCTTACCGGTGACCTCGCGGTCACCGTCGGCAATTGTCGGTGGGTAGAGGTCTTCGGTGTGCCGATACCTGGGTGATGGTGACCGCACATCGGATTCGCCCGAGCCGATGATCAGCCGACGACCGAGTCATGGCGTAGCTGTTCGATCTCCCCGCCTTCATAGGGACCAACGGCCATGGCAGGTTAACGAAGGCTTGCCTATGTTGGTCTCGTGACTCGAAGTCCGCAGCGGACCTTGCTCAGCACCGGTGTCCTCGCCGATGTGGCGCCCGGATGCCGGACGACCGTGGTGGGGGTGATTTCTGGCGCGCCCGAGGCGACGGTACGCCGCCTCGCCGATCTCGGATTCACCGCGGGCACCACGGTGGAGGTGGTGCGGCGGGCACCGCTGCGCGATCCGGTGATCTACCGGGTCCGGGACTACGACGTGTGCCTGCGCCGGGAGCAGGCAGCGCTGCTGCTGGTCGCGGAGTGCGTGTCGTGAGCGCCGCCTGCCACAGTGCCGGGGAAGCCGACGGTGTCGCCACCACCGAGCCGACGATCGCCCTGGCCGGCAGCCCGAACGCCGGGAAGACCAGCATCTTCAACGCGCTGACCGGACTGCGGGCGAAAACCGGCAACTATCCGGGCGTGACCGTGTCCCGGTTCGTGGGCAACGCCCGGATCGGCGGCCGCGACCTGATCGTCGAGGATCTGCCGGGGACGTACAGTCTCGAGGCGATCAGTCCGGACGAGCAGATCATGGTGGATGTGCTGGACGGGCGGATCGCCGGCGAGCGGCGTCCGGACGCTGTCCTCATCGTGGTGGACGCGACGACGCTGCGGCGGTCGCTGCGGTTCGTGGCGCAGGTGCTGGGACGGGGGCTGCCGGCCGCGGTGGCGGTGACCTTCACCGACGAGCTGGTGACCCGGCAGGGAAGCCTCGACCTGGAGGCGTTCGAGCAGGCGCTCGGCGTGCCGGTGGTGCGAGTCGTGGGAAACCGCGGCGGAGGCATCGACCGGCTGCGCGAGCTGATCGGCGACTGGCGACGGTGGCCGACGCCGGTGCTGGCGCCGCCGACCGACCCCGCCGAGCTGGACGCCTGGATCGACTCGGTGCTGACGTACGCCACCTACCAGCCCCCGGGGCGGCACACCGTCACGCAGCGGGTCGACTCCGTCCTTCTGCATCCGCTCTGGGGAACTATCGTCTTCCTCACCGTGATGGTCGTGTTCTTCCAGACCATTTTCGGGCTGGCCGCGCCGCTGCAGGGCTATGTCGAGTCGTTCTTCGGCTGGCTGTCCGGCCTGGTGGCCTCGCACGTGAGCAATCCCTGGCTGGGCGGCCTGCTCGGCGACGCGATCATCAGTGGGATCGGCGGGGTGCTCGTCTTCGTCCCGCAGATCATGCTGCTGTTCCTGCTGATCGCCTTCCTGGAGGGCGTCGGCTACATGTCGCGCGCCGCTTTCCTGATGGACCGGGTGATGGCGCGCGCCGGGCTGGAGGGCCGGGCGTTCGTCTCGCTGCTGTCGTCGTTCGCGTGCGCGATCCCGGGCATCATGGCGACCCGGACGCTGCCGTCGTCGCGGGACCGGCTGGCCACCATGATGGCCGCGCCGCTGATGACCTGCTCGGCGCGGCTGCCGGTGTACGTGCTGCTGATCGGCCTGCTGGTGGACCCGGCCGCGCGGGTCGGGCCGTTCGGTGTGCAGGGCCTGATCATGTTCGGGATGTACCTGCTCGGCGCGGTCTCGGCGATGCTCGCCGCCTGGGCGTTCCAGAAGATCGGCCGGGGCCGGGGCGCCACGCTGCCGTTCTACATGGAGATGCCGCCGTACCGGCTGCCGACCGTCCGCTCGGTGCTGATCGCGGTGAGCGACTCGGCGCGCTCGTTCGTCCGCAAGTGCACGACGATCATCACGGCCACCACGATCGCGCTGTGGCTGCTGCTCAACCTGCCCCTGCAGTCGGCCGGCGACCTGCGGGCGCACGGCGTCGACCCGGGCGACAAGACGGCGGTCACCGCGTATGTCGCCGACCACAGCTACGCGGCGGATCTGGGTCGCCTGGTCGAGCCGGTGTTCGCGCCGCTGGGCTTCGAATGGCGGATCAACATCGCGGTGCTGTCCGCCCAGTCGGCGCGCGAGACGTTCGTGGCCACCCTCGGCCAGGTCGCCGCGGCGGAGGACGCGGATCAGCCGGCCCAGGCGCTGCGTACCATGACGTACCCCGACGGCGGGCACGCCGGTGAGCGGGTCTTCACCGCGCCGACGATCGCCGCGCTGTTGGTCTACTTCGCGTTCGCGCTGCAGTGCATGGCGACCGTCGGCATCATGCGCCGGGAGACCGGCACCTGGAAGTGGCCGCTGATCGCGTTCGGCTACCTGACCACACTGGCCTGGCTCATGGCGTTCGCGGCGCACACGATCACCGCCCTGGTCACCGGGCTCGGCTGATGATCCCGATCCATCCGCAGGCCTGTCCGGGCCGGCCCGACCAGCTTCGCTGGATCACCCCGGCCGGCGCGCTTCCCGGTGCCGGGGAGGTGGTCGTGGCACCGGCGCCGCTCGACGCGCTGTTGCGCGACGGGACGCTCGCCCAGGTACGCGTCGAGCCGGCCGCCGTGCTGACCACGCTCGCCGTGGGGCGCGGCTGGCCGGTCGAGGGCGCCCGAGTCCGGTCGGCGGTGCACGCCGCCCTCGACGACCCGGACGGCTGGCAGATCATGAACGCCGCGACCGGTGACGAGGCGCTGCGGTCCGCCGCCGAGGCACTGCTCAACGGCTCGGCCGGCGACTTCGCCCGCTCGCACGGGGGACGCATCGAGCTCGTCGACGCCTGCGACGGCGTGGTGACGGTACGACTGCTCGGCACCTGCCACGGCTGCCCGGCGTCGGCGTTCACACTGCGTTCGCGCCTGGAGGAGCAACTCCGGCGCCGGTACCCGGGCCTGCGAGCCGTCGTCGAGGCCGGCGCGGCCCCGCGTTGAAACCCGGTGCGGCGACGAGCGGGTACTGGCCTGTCGCGCGCCGGTACACCACGTTCGTCGAGGTGCTCATCGGGCGGTGACCTCGATGATCCCGCGGGCCCCGCGGTCCGCATCGGACATCACGTGGCTGACGAACGGGTAGTGGCCCGCCTGGGGCAGAACCGTTTCCACGAAACCGCCGGCGGCCGGGACGAGGGGCAGGACCTGGGCACCGCCGGGGTCGGACGGTTCGAGTTGGTAGCGGCCCTCGGCGTACACGGTGTCGAACTGGGCGCCCACCACATGGAACGACGTGTCGCGGCTGGGTCCCGCGTCGAGGAGCCAGATCCGGACCCGGTCGCCGGCGCGTGCGGTCAGCGGGCGATGGGTGTATTGGGCCGCGTAGCCGTTGAAGACGACGGCGTCCGGCCGATCGGCCCGCATGGCGGCGATGTCGCCGCCCCGGTAGATCTCCGACTGCACCAGGAGGTATTCGCGGGCTACCGGCAGCAGCCCGGGTGGGTCGATGATGACGGCGCCGTACATGCCGTTGCCGAGGTGCAGCAGCATCGGCATGGTCGAGCAGTGGTACATCCAGATGCCGGCTCTGGTGGCGGTGAACCGGTAGATGAGGCTCTGGCCGGGTTCGATCGGCCGCATCGGTTCGTCCGGGGCGAGCGCACCGGCGTGGAAGTCGACGCCGTGGTCGACGTTGCCGTCGTTGGTCAGGGTGACCTCGAAGGTGTCACCGATGCGGCCGTGCAGGGTCGGTCCCGGCACGGTCCCGTTGTAGGTCCACATGCTTTGGCGTACGCCCGGCGCGACGTCGAGCTGTACCTCGCGGACGTGCAGGGCGACTTTGTGCAGACGTCCCGCCGGGACGGGCGGTACCGCCGCGTCCCGGGCTCGGAAGCCGGCGCCGGGATCGGCTAGGGTGTCGATCGCCGCGGTGGGTTCCGGTGCCGGCGCTGCGGTGCTGGTCTCGTGGGCGTGGCCGGTGGTGGCGATCGTGAGGGTCATTCCCGTCTGCCGGTGGCCCGGCAGCGAGCACCAGCCCTGTACCGGGCCGCCGATCACGCCGACGTCGAGGCGGGCGGTCCGACCGGCGCTGACCGGGCCGGTCTTCGCACCGGTGGCCAGGATCAGATCATGGCGGCGCTGGTCACGGTTGGTGAGGGCGATGATCAGCCGGTCGCCGGCGGGGACGATGAGCTGTGCCGGCTGAAAGCGCATGTCATCGACGGTCACTGCGATCGTAGTGGTGTGCCCGGTAGGGACGGTCGATGTCGTCGTGGTTGCGACCGGGCCGGTGCCGGTGGTGCGTTGCGCGGCGACGCCGGTGAGCACGGCGAGGACGACCAGGGCGAGGCCGGTGGCGACGCCGCCGAGGGGCCGGGTGGTCATGCGGGACGCCTCCGGTCGGTGAGCAGGATGCGCAGCACCGGGAGCAGGAGCTGCACCAGCGAGGCGAGAAGCAGGAAGGAGAGGGCGATTCGGACGTACGGGCCGGTCGGGAGCAGCAGCACGACCAGGGCGGCGTTGGTGGTGGCCAGGCGTTGCGGCCAGTGCCGGTCCAGGGCCGCGGTGCGTTCGCGGACCCGGGCCGGGCCGCCGCCCAGTGTCATCGGCAGTAGGTAGGCGAGGGCGCCGAGCAAAATCTGCGCCACGGAGCCGAGTAGCAGCGGCGTCAGTACCGAGCCGAAACGGTCGGCCGCCGCGTCCGGGCTGCCGGCGGTGGACAGCGTGCTCGCATCGACGACCAGCGCCACGAGCAGCCATCCCGTGCCCGCAGCGATCGACCATGCGGCGAACGACTCCGGCGGCTTGTGCCGGGCGGCGCGAACCGCCGGAACTGCTGTCACCACGACGGCCGTCGCGAACAGGACCAGTCCGGAGACGGCAATCGATGGCCACCAGGCCAGCACACCGACCGCGAGCAGGCCGATCGCGGTCACCGCGATGGGCAGGGCGAGGTGCGCGGCGCGCACCGCGGCCGAATCCATGCGCGTACGAAGCACTGTCGGCCAGAGGGTGAGGGCTGTGCCGAGCACCGTGAGCATGACCCAGCCGAGCAGGTTGATGTGGGCGTGGAAGAGCAGGATCCGCGTTCGGAGCGGGGCGTCGGCGACCAGCATCCAGGCACCGGCCGGAATCCCGGTCAGCAGCGCGCTCGCTCCGGCTCGGTAGTAGCGCACCGTCACCACGAACCGGGCGGGCAGCGCCGACCGCAGACGGGCGGTGAGCCAACCCAGGTGCGCGGCGATCGCGGCGAAAACAGCCACGGCGCCGCCGACCCCCACCCATGGCTGGTCGCCGCCGCCGCCGATGAACACGGCGATGACCCCGGCGTTCAGGACCACCAGGCGCAGGATCTCACCCCGATGGTGCGCGGGTGCCGGTACGTGCAGCACTGCGGCGGTGAAGTGCGCGCTCCACACTACGATCGCGTTCGTGACCGCCCCGAGCAGCAGCAGGTGGATGGCGAGCCAGCGCCAGGCGGGCACGAACGGATGGGCGAACGCGAGCACGACCAGGGCGCCGAGGTAGCCGACCGGCAGCAGAGCGGCGCGGCGGTGCCAGCCGGCGCGGCCGGACTCCAGCGGGCTCATGACCGCACCCGGGCGCGTCGCGATCGGGCCGATAGCGTGGCCGCGCACCCGAGAAAGAGCAACAGCGACGCCACGTTGGCCACCCCGGACCAGCGCCAGGCCGGTTCCAGCCCGGCGGCGTCGCCGACCGCGATCCGGACGACCAGGGAGCTGTGCAGCAGTGCCAGCGGCAGATAGAGCACCGGTCGGTAGGGGAGAGGGCGGCGCAGTACCGCGGGCAGAATCACCGGCGCGTGCACGAAGATCATCGAGATGGTGAAGCCGAGGAAGACGGCGTGCAAGCTCGCGTCGTACCGGGCACCGGAGGTGGCCGGTCCGGCGCCGGCCCACAGCAGTCCGGCCAGACCGAGCCAGACGTAGCCGGCCAGCAGCCCGGCGGCGACGTAGCGGGGCAGGCCGCTGCCGCGCACGGTGTGCCGGGCGACGTCGAACACGGCCAGCCAGGCAGTCAGTGCCAGCAGCCCCAGGCCGAACAGTTCGGTGCCCGGCTTCGGCCACAGAGCGGCAGCTGTGGCCCCGGTCAGCAGCGCGGCCAGGGCGGTGAGGAACCAGCGCTGCCCGCCCGGCGTGGTGAGCGCGACATGTGCCAGCTCCAGGCGTTCGCCGGCGATGGTGGCGACCACGAAGACCACCATCCACGGCACGATGCCGGCGATCGGGAGGCCGGCCAGCCAGAGCAGGGTCGCCGCGTACCAGGCGAACGCGCCGGTGGCCTGGGCGAGCAGGGCGGCTGACGGCTGCCGGCGCCAGAGAGCGCGGTAGATGCCCAGCAGCCCGACCGCCGCGGCCATCATCAGCAGTTTGCCTGGCAGGGCGGGGCCGGTGGTCAGCAGCAGCAGTGCGGCCATCGCGCTTGCCGCCGGGGCGAGCAGGCCGCCGCGGTGGCCGAGCGCCACTGCCCGCTCCAGCGCAATGAGGGTGCCGACGAAGCCGAAGACCATCACCGGCCCGTGCACGTCCTCGATCGGCGCGGCCGGAGGTGGCACCGTGACGCCAAGGAGCAGCAGCGCCGCGTACAGGCCGCCCAGCAGGGCGAGCGCCGAGGCGAGCAGGACCGGGACGCGCAAGCGCACCGGCAGCCCGGTGATCGCGGCTGGCATCACCGGTCCCCGGCGGTACGCCGGGCTGGCGGGAACAGCCGTACGACACAGGCGTGGGGTGCGCCGAACGGTTCCAGCATCGCCCGATCGCCGGCGACGCCCCGGTGCTCCAGCACACCTTGGGCGACGCCGGCATGCAGATTGCACATGGCCTCGGGATTCTGCGCGACCAATTCCAGGAACGGGCAGGTGCGCAGGTGTAGTTCGACGCTGTCCGAGTCCGGCTCGGCCGGGGGATGCTCGGGGCTGAAACCGAGACCCTCGAAGACGGTGGCCAAGGTCGCTGCCGGCGTGTCGCCCTCGGGCGCCGCCGCCGCCAGTTGTCGCCCCCAGTCCCGCCCGACGCGGACGGCCGTCTCCCGCATGTCGCGGCCGTCGGTGGGCAGGTGCTCCAGTAGTGCGGTGGCCAATGCCCGGTACGGTGCCGGTGCCGGGTCGGCGGCGGCCGCCCGGTAACGCCATGCGGGCCGGCCGGGCAGCCCGCCGCTGGGCCTGGCCTTCACGAGAAGGCCCGCTTCGACCAGCTGCTCGAGATGGGCGCGGGTGGTCGACAGATGCTGGCCGGTGGTGGCGGCGACATCGGCTGCGGTCAGCCCGGCGGCTGCGTCACGCACCAGCCGCAGGATCGCAACCCGGCTGGCTGATCCGAGAGCCCGGTGTCGCGGCGTGTCGATCGTCTCGCCGATCGGCCCTGTTCCCGAGGTTTTCACGATGATAGACGTTATAACGTCAAACGCCAGCAAAACTAGAGGAGCGCGCGATGTCACAGTCCGACCGGGCCGCCGCCGCCATCGTCAACCACCACGAACAGCTCGCCACCGCCCTGACCGAGCTGATCGCAAAGCTCATGGAGTCCGCGGAGACCGGCCGTCCGGATGCCGCCCGGCAGGCCCGCGACGAGCTGGTCAGCTGGGTACACACCGAACTGCTGCCACACGCGTACGCCGAGGAGAAGGAGCTCTATCCCGCCGCCGCCCGGCTGCCGCGGGCGAGCCTTCTGGTGCAGGGCATGCTCGCCGAGCATCAGGCCATCGCCGAACTGGTGACCGAACTGGAGACCACCCCGTCCCCGATCGCCGCCGCCGCCGCGGCCCGGGCCCTGCGCGCCGTGTTCGAGGTGCATCTGGCCAAGGAGAACGACCTCATCGTCCCCGCGCTGGTGAAGGCCGACGGCGTAGACCTCGCCGACCTGCTCGGCACCATGCACGACCTGCTCCGCGACCAGCCGGAAGCCACCGGCGGGTGCGGCTCCGGCGGCTGCGGCTGCGGTGGCGAGGTCAGCGGTACCGTCGCCGAGCCGGCCGCGGTGCTCAGCATCGACCGCCGCATCGACGTGCGACAGCTTCCCCACGCCGAGCGGCACGCCAGCGTCCTCGCCGCTCTCGACGCCGTCCCCGACGACGGTGCCCTCGTACTGATCGCCCCACACGCGCCGCTACCCCTGCTGTCGCAGATCGACCAGCGGTACGACGGACGGTTCACGACCGAATGGCTGCAGGACGGCCCGGACGTGTGGCAGGTGCGCCTGCATCGGTCGGCGGGCATCGCGACCCTGGCCGGCGCGGGCGCTGAAAGCTGACGACCTTCCCGACCGGGAAGCTCATTCGCTGAGGTGCCAACTGGCGGCTTACCTCACGCCGCTGACCTCTGAGGATGAGGAGGACCTGTTCGCCGCCATCCTGGCCGGAGCATCCGGCTACTTCTTCAAAAACACTCACGGTCGCGACCTGGTGCACGCGGTCCGCAGAATAGCGGCTGGCCATTCATTTCTCGACCAGGCAGTCGCTGAGCGGGTGCTGGCTCAATCCGACACCCGGGAATCTCCGCCCGATCGACTTGCCGCCCTGACGGGCAGGGAACGGCTAATTCTGGAATACCTCACTGAAGGGTTGACCAACCGCGATATTGCCGGGCGGCTGTCGCTTGCCGAGAAGACGGTGAAGAACAACGTGTCGCGCTTGTTGGCGAAGCTGGGGCTGGAACGACGGACACCAGCGGCGGTACTGGCCACCAGGATGATGGGTCAAACAACCCGACCCCTTCGCGCGGCCCTCCGGCCCGACCGCTATCTCACGGCGTAAGGGCGAGAAATTCCTGGGCGGAAGGCGTTCGGCTCACGATGGACGGATGCCGGCAAGACCCCCTAGCCGAGATCCTCGGTCCAGCCGACGATCTCGGCTAGGGGAAGCGGGTTGACGGACAGGCGTCGCCTACAGCATTCGCAGATAGTCGACTATGCCATCGGCGGCTGTTTCGCCGCTGACAATACAAGCGGGTATACCGATGCCGTCATACGCGGCACCCGCCAGCGCGATGCCGGGTGGCAGATTGTCTCTGAGGACAGCGACTCGCTCCTTGTGCTTGGTGCGGTATTGGGGAAGCCCGCCGTCCCAGCGTTGCACCCAGAAATCGGTCGGTGACGGTAAGCCGGCACGAAGCAGTGCGCTGAGTTCGCGGTGCGCCTGTCTGGCCAGGGCCGCGTCATCACGGTCAAGTCGTTGTTCCTCGCCGGCGTGGGCAAGAGAGGCCCGTATGATCACCGGTCCGTCAGGCCGGGCCGGATTCGCCCATTTGTGCGTGACAAATGTCGCTGCCTTGACCAGCGTGCCCTCCATCGACGGGACCAGGATGCCGGAGAGGTCCGGCAGTGGCGTGCCTGCCGGTAACGCCATGGCGACCAGTGCCACGCTCGCATAGGGCAGATCGAGTGCGGACCCGGCATCGGATGCGTTTGTCGCGCAGGTCAACAGTGGGAGGGCGGGCGCGGCCGGTACGGCGATCACCACCGCATCCACGTCGTCTGCCTGCGTCGACGGGGCCGAATCGGCCAGCAGTCGCCACCCCGTTCTCGTCGGCAGCAACCTTCGCACCGGTACGCCCAGCTCGATGCGAGCTCCGCTGGCTGCCGCGGCGGCTGTTACCAGCCGCCCCAGCCCGCCGATGACGGAGGCGAACATCGGGCGGTTGGACGGCCGTACGACGGCGGACTGCACGGCCCGCACCGCGGCGGCCAGGGTGTGCGCGCTGCGTGCCGCGGCGGCGAGCGCGGGCAGAGTGGCTTCCAGGGAGAGGGTGTCGGCGCTGCCCGCGTAGACGCCACCGAGGAGCGGATCGACGTGCCGGTCCACGACGTTGTCACCGCAGCGATCGCGGACGAGGGCGCCGACCGTGATGTCCTCGCCGGGGCCGAGCAGTGGTGCGCCCTTGTCCCGGTCGGAGTCGCCGGTGTCGCGGGGGATGCCCATCAGCGTGCCGCCCGGGATGGGATCGAGGTTTCCTCCGGCAGCCAGGGCCGCTGACCTCGCCGCGGGGTGTACGAGTGCGTCGCCCAGCCCGACCCGCTCGGCAAGGCGTACGGCCGCTGACGGGGTTCCGTCCGGCGAACTGGTCAGAAACGATTCGGCACCGCGCTCCACGGGGTTGCCGAGCAGTTCGCCGGTGCTCATCTTTCCCCCGAGGACGTCTCCCCTCTCGTAGATGACGATCTGAGTGCCCTGCGGCGCGAGGTCATGAATGCGAACGGCGGCGGCCAACCCGGCGATTCCGCCACCGATGACGGCGACACGTTTGGGCATGCCTTCCCCCTTTTTTGCGTTTCCACTAGCGGTGCGGTATCACGCCGCATTGTTCGGCGACGAACGATCGAGTAGATAGTTGATGACGTCGGTGGCGGTGTAGCCGTCGGCTGAGTGAGGCAGGTGTGCCACGAAGGTGACGTCCTGTCCTAGCGTCACCAGAGGGGGCTCCTCGTAGCCCCCCGGTCGCAGTTGACCGAATCCGACTGTGGCGGCCAGCCCGTTGCAGAGGCACCGGCTACCGGCGGTGTCCTCGATCAGGCCGCCTTTGCGGACGTATTCGTCGACCGGTTCTGCCGGACATCGGTAGCCGACTTCTCCCTCGGCCCGTCGGAACGCCGTCCGGAGATAACCGAGGTCGCACCGCCGCTGCCGGTGCTCGTAGATCTGTTCGTCCGCGGTAGTGCCGGCCATCGATACGACTTTGAACGGGAACCCGGTCGGTGACGCCCGGACGTCATTGCGTACGACCAAGCCGCCTTCAGTGGCTTGGCGCAGCAGTTGTCGCTTCACCGTGGCATCGAGTCCGGATTCGCGGCACAGTGCGAACGCGGTGCCCACCTGGATGCCCGCGGCGCCCGCTGCCCGTGCGTCGATCAGGCTCCGCGGGCTGGCTTGCCCTCCGGCCAGCCAGAAAGGCAAGCCGAGCGCGGCGACTTCGGGCACGTTGAGCTGATCGCGCGGTCCGTATACCGGCTCACCGTCACTGTCGAGGGTGAGCCGTCCCCGCGGCCGGGCACTGTGGCCGCCGGCGCCGGTCTGTTCCAGCACGAAACCGTCCGGTCGGGTGGCGTCGTCTCGTGCCAGGTACCCGGCTAGCGTGGCGGACGAGACGATCGCCAGCAGTCGCGGTCTTCGCAACGGCCCGGCCATCTCGCCCAGCAACGCGGCGGGGGAGAGGGTGACGTGGTGATCTTCGTCCGCCGACGTGCCCTGAACTGGCACGGACAACCGTGCGGGGCGATTCTCGGCGAGAGCGTCCAGCAGCCGTGGCACCTCAGTGGGTAGCCCGGCGCCCATGAGAACGTAGTCCACCCCGGCGAGCATCGCCCCGTACACCGCAGCCGGGTTGGCCATCGGGATCTTCTCGAGAAGGTTCACGCCGATCGGGCCGGCGTGGCCGTCCTTGGCGAGGAACACCTCGACGAAGTTCGCGATGACAGTCAGCAGGTGACCGTGGCGGCGAGGCCGCAGACCGAGCCGCGGCACCGGCCGAAACGGTGTCCCGTCGGCGATCCCCCCGGGCACGAAATAGCGGTCCAGCACGGATTGCGCCGCTGCGGGCACCGGAAAGCGCGCCAACGCGCGGCGCACGTGACCGCCCTCGTCACCGAGCTGCAGTCGCCGTGCGAGCAAGACGTCGAGGGCAACGCCAGAAACCACTCCGAGCTGCCCTGCCCGGGCCACGGCGGCAGCCAGAGGCCAGCCGGATACACCAACACCCATGCCGCCCTGAATGATCGAGGGGAGATCGGGGGGAACGGGTCTCTCGGCCGGTGTCTCTCCACGCCAGGGTTTCTCGGGCTGCTCCTCGGGGACTCCCATGTCCCCATTGGCTCATGATCGAGTTCGTGCGGGCGCCTGCCGGAGGACCCGGACACCGCAGGCCGAAGGTCCGGCGCGACTTCGACAGCCGGCTCAGGAACAGACCTTCACGCACCAGCCGGACGGCTCTGGCATGGCCGGTGGCACTCCGAACAGGGCTCTATTGCCCTGTCGAGCCGCAATCCGCTGATCGAGGATGATCCTCCGGGTCCCGATCGGTCGGCACGGCGAGGACTGGGTTCCGCAGGCCGGGCACGGTCTCGTCACGGAACGAGCGGCCTGTCCGATGTCACATTCGATCCGACCGGCCCATCGGGCGATAAGGGGCACTCCCTCAAGGAGGCGGGATGAGTCGGAGTATGGCGGTAGCGGGTAATGATGACATCGGGGGCGGGGTGCGCCCTGCCCGGGAGATCCGGGCTCCTCGTCACGACAGCGCCGACCGGCCGTTCATCGTGATCTGGGAGGCCACTCAGGCGTGTCCATTGGCATGCTTGCACTGCCGCGCTTCGGCACGGCCGCGACGCGACAGCGCAGAACTCGATACGGCCGAGGCCATCGGTCTGATGGAGCAGGTCGCCGCCTTCGGTCGCCCTGCACCGCTATTCGTGATCACCGGAGGCGACCCGTTCCAGCGACCGGACCTCACGGACCTGGTACGCCGGGGCACCGAGCTGGGCCTCGCGGTGTCGGTGTCGCCCTCGGGGACACCCACCCTGACCCGTGCGGCATTGGCGTCCTTGCATCAGGCGGGGGCCCGTGCCATCTCGCTCAGCGTGGACGCGGCCGGAGCAGCCGCGCACGACGGTTTCCGCGGCGCCGACGGCGTATTCGCGCTGACCATGCGAGCCTGGCGGGATGCCACCGAACTCGGCATGAAGGTGCAGATCAACACCACGGTCACCCGCGACACGGTGGCGGATCTTCCCGCCATCGCCGCACTGATCCGTGACCGCGGCGCGCTTCTCTGGAGCGTATTCTTTCTCGTTCCCACCGGACGCGGGCAAGCTTTAGGTAGCCTGGACGCCGCCCAGACCGAAGACGTATTGAACTTCCTCTACGACCTCGGCGAGACCATACCGGTCAAGACCACTGAAGCCCATCACTTCCGGCGAGTCTGCCTGCAGCGGGCAGCCTTGGCTCGCCGCGACGTTCCGGCAGCCGATGTGCTGACGCTGGGACCGCTGTATCACCAACTCCGGTACGGGCTGACCGAACTCGGCCTGCTGAGCGGCTCTCGCCGAGCACGGCGACCGCCGATGCATGTCAGCGCCGGTAATGGATTCGTGTTCATTTCGCATCGCGGCGACGTGCATCCTAGCGGTTTTCTGCCGGTGGCGGCGGGAAACGTTCGACGGCAGCCGTTGACCGAGATCTACCGCACCGCACCGTTGTTCACCGGACTGCGCGATCTCGATCGGCTGCAGGGCCGATGCGGCGTCTGTGAGTTCCGGAAGGTTTGCGGCGGATCTCGGGCCAGGGCCTACGCGACCACCGGAGACGTCTACGCGGAAGAACCGAGCTGTAGCTATCGTCCCGGTTCTTTTCCCTATCCCGCCGATACCGTACCTCGCTGACCATTGACCTCAGGCCTCTTCCCGGTTTCGGTGCCGGCACCCGAAGGTATCGACCGGCGCGAACCTGGCCAGCGACGGCAGGCGTCAGTGGAGTCCGGCCCCTGCCGACCGATGGGGAGGCCATCGTGCCTGCTGTGCGTTCGTGCCAACGGCATCGCCGATCGTAACGCTGAGATCTTTCCGATCCGCCGTTAGGGTGAGGTTGGTCATGTGATCTCGGCGGCCGGACAGGGAAAGGGCGTCCTATGGCTCCGCAGCGAAATGATGAGTCCGTAGCAGAGCTTGACGATCCATTGACGCAGGCGCTGGTCGGGACCCGTCGTTTCTTCACCAAGGCACAGGTCTCGCCGGACCGCCGGGCGCTGTATCAGATCGGCGGCCGGCAGGCGGATGTTTTCTACCGGGATCGGTGGTCGCATGACAAAGTGGTGCGCTCGACGCACGGGGTGAACTGCACCGGGTCGTGCTCCTGGAAGGTGTACGTCAAGGACGGGATCATCACCTGGGAGGCGCAGCAGACCGACTATCCGAGCGTGGGCCCGGACCGGCCGGAGTACGAGCCTCGTGGCTGCCCTCGCGGGGCGGCGTTCAGCTGGTACACCTACTCGCCCACGCGCGTGCGCTACCCGTACGTCAGAGGTGTTCTCCTGGAGATGTTCCGGGAGGCGCGCAAGCGTCTCGGTGATCCGGTGGCGGCCTGGGCGGAGATCACCGGCGATCCGGTGAAGGCCCGTGCCTACAAGTCGGTGCGCGGCAAGGGCGGCCTGGTCCGCGCGACCTGGGACGAGGCGGTCGAGATGATCGCCGCCGCGCACGTGCACACCATCAAGGAGTACGGTCCGGACCGGCTGGCCGGTTTTTCGCCGATCCCGGCGATGTCGATGGTCTCGCACGCGTCCGGGGCCCGGTTCTACAACTTGCTCGGCGGGGCGATGCTGTCGTTCTACGACTGGTACGCCGACCTGCCGGTCGCCTCGCCGCAGGTATTCGGTGACCAGACCGACGTGCCCGAGTCCGGCGACTGGTGGGACGCCGGCTATCTGATCATGTGGGGTTCGAACCTGCCGGTGACCCGGACCCCGGACGCGCACTGGATGGCCGAGGCTCGGTACCGCGGGCAGAAGGTGATCGCGGTGGCGCCGGACTACGCCGACAACGTCAAGTTCGCCGACGAGTGGCTGGCCCCGGCGCCGGGCACCGACGGCGCCCTGGCGATGGCGATGGGTCACGTCGTGCTGAAGGAGTTCTTCGCCGACCGGCGGGAGGCGTACTTCGCCGAGTACGCCGCGACGTACACCGATCTGCCGTTCCTGGTGACCCTCGAGGACGCCGGTGACGGGGCGTTCCGGCCGGGCAAGATGCTGACCGCGGCGCAGCTGCCCGGTGCGCTCGCCGACGCGGAGAATGCCGCGTTCAAGACGGTGCTGCTCGACCGCGACGGCATGCCGGTGGTCCCGAACGGTTCGCTCGGTTTCCGGTACGGCGACTCCGGCGCCGGCAAGTGGAACCTCGACCTGGGTGATCTCCAGCCGCTGCTGTCCGCCGAGGGCGGCGAGGAACCGGCCGTGACCGTGACGCTTCCGCGCTTCGACACCGGTGACGGCACAGCTGCGCCGATGCGCCGGGGAGTGCCGGTGCGCCGCATCGGCGAGCACCTGGTGACCACGGTTTACGACCTGCTGCTCGCGCAGTACGGGGTGGCCCGTCCGGGGCTGCCGGGCACCTGGCCCACGGGCTACGACGACGCCGCCGAGCCCTACACCCCGGCCTGGCAGGAGACGATCACCGGGGTGCCGGGCCCGGCCGCGGCACGCATCGCCCGGGAGTTCGCGACCAACGCCGCCGAGACCCGTGGCCGATCGATGATCATCATGGGGGCGGGCACGAACCACTGGTTCCACTCCGACACGATCTACCGGGCGTTCCTGACGCTGACCACGCTGACCGGCTGTCAGGGCGTCAACGGCGGCGGCTGGGCGCATTACGTCGGGCAGGAGAAGGTCCGGCCGATCACCGGGTACAGCGTGCTGGGCACCGCGTCGGACTGGGTGCGGCCGGGCCGGCAGATGATCCAGACGGCGTACTGGTATCTGCACACCGACCAGTACCGATACGACCCGTTCTCGGCTGCCACGCTGAACGCCACGCCCGGCGGCGGCACCTTCGCCGGGCGCAGCACCGCCGACCTGATCGCGGCGTCCGCGCGGATGGGCTGGATGCCGTCGGTCCCGCACTTCAACCGCAATCCGCTCGACCTGGCTGGTGAGGCCGCAGCAGCCGGGATACCGGTCGCCGACCACATCGTGGACCGGCTCAAAAGCGGTGACCTGCGGTTCGCTTGCGAGGACCCGGACGCGCCGGAGAACTTCCCGCGGGTGCTGACCATCTGGCGGGCCAACCTGCTCGGCTCGTCCGCCAAGGGCAACGAGTACTTCCTGCGGCATCTGCTCGGCACCGACCACGCCGTACGTGCCAGCGAAGCGCCACCCGACGCCCGGCCGGACGACGTGACGTGGCACGAGCAGGCGCCGACCGGCAAGCTCGATCTGCTGCTGACCCTCGATTTCCGGATGACCTCGACGACGGTCTACTCCGACATCGTGCTGCCGGCCGCCACCTGGTACGAGAAGCATGACCTGAACACCACGGACATGCATCCGTTCGTGCACTCGTTCAATCCGGCGATCGCCCCGCCCTGGCAGACGCGCACCGACTGGGACGCGTTCCTGACCATCGCCCGCACGTTCAGCGCCCTCGCGAAGGACCATCTGGGCACCCGTACGGACGTGGTCGCCGCGCCCCTGCTGCACGACACCCCGGACGAGATGGCCAACCCGCACGGCCGGGTAACGGACTGGAAGACCGGGGCCTGCGAGCCGATTCCCGGCAAGACCATGCCGAAATTGGTCACCGTCGAGCGTGACTACACGGCGATCGCCGACAAGATGGCCTCGCTCGGCCCGCTGTTGGACACCCTTGGCGCTACCACCAAGGGTGTCACCTTCGAAGTCGGCCCGGAGATCGACTACCTCAAGCACAAGAACGGGGTGGCACCGAACGGGCGTCCGTCGATCGCCCGCGACGTGCAGGCCTGCGAGGCGATTCTGGCACTGTCCGGCACCACCAACGGGCGCCTCGCCACGCAGGGCTTTCACCAGGTGGAGAAGCGGACCGGGGTGAAGCTCGCCGACCTGGCCGCCGAGCACGAGGGCAAGCAGATCACGTTCGCCGACACGCAGTCGCGGCCGGTTCCGGTGATCACCAGCCCGGAGTGGTCTGGTTCGGAGTCCGGAGGCCGGCGGTATTCGCCGTTCGTGATCAACGTGGAGCGGCTCAAGCCGTGGCACACGCTGACCGGCCGGCAGAGTTTCTATCTCGACCACGACTGGATGGCCGAGCTGGGGGAGTGGCTGCCCACCTATCGGCCGCCGCTGAACATGCACGCGTTGTTCGGCGAGCCGGCGGTGGGCAACAAGGGCGAATTGGGGATCACGGTGCGGTATCTGACGCCGCACAACAAGTGGTCGATCCACTCGGAGTACCAGGACAACCTGTTCATGCTGTCGCTGTCGCGCGGCGGGCAGCTGATCTGGATGTCGAAGGAAGACGCCGCGAAGATCGGCGTGCACGACAACGACTGGATCGAGGCAGTCAACCGCAACGGTGTCGTCGTGGCTCGCGCGGTGGTCTCGCATCGGATGCCGGAGGGCACCGTGTACATGCACCATGCCCAGGACCGGCTGATCGACGTGCCGCGCACCGAGACGAACGGCCGCCGCGGCGGTATCCACAACTCGCTGACCCGGCTGCTGATCAAACCCAGTCATCTGATCGGCGGGTACGCCCAGCTGTCGTTCGCGTTCAACTATCTCGGGCCGACCGGCAACCAGCGCGACGAGGTGACCGTGATCCGGCGTCGCTCGCAGGATGTGGAGTACTGAGATGCGCGTGATGGCCCAAATGGCGATGGTGATGAACCTCGACAAGTGCATCGGCTGCCATACCTGCTCGGTCACCTGCAAGCAGGCGTGGACGAACCGGTCGGGCGTCGAGTACGTGTGGTTCAACAACGTCGAGACCCGGCCCGGGCAGGGCTACCCGCGCCGGTACGAGGACCAGGAAACCTGGAAGGGCGGCTGGACGCTGAACCGGCGTGGCCGGCTGGCCCTCAAGGGCGGCGGACGGATCAAGAAGCTGTTCAGCATCTTCTCCAACCCCAAGCTGCCGGCGATCCAGGACTATTACGAGCCTTGGACGTACGACTACGAGACGCTGACCAACGCGCCGCTGCAGGAGCACACCCCGGTGGCCCGGCCCAAGTCGTTGCTGACCGGTGAGGACATGAAGATCTCCTGGTCGGCGAACTGGGACGACAACCTCGGTGGTTCCCCCGACCACGGCGACAAGGACGTGCTGCTCAAGGGGATCGCCGACAAGGTGAAGTTCGAGTTCGAGCAGACGTTCATGTTCTACCTGCCACGGATCTGCGAACACTGCCTGAACCCGTCCTGCGCCGCGTCGTGCCCGTCCGGGGCGATCTACAAGCGCGAAGAGGATGGGATCGTCCTGGTCGACCAGGACCGGTGCCGGGGCTGGCGGATGTGCGTGTCCGGCTGCCCGTACAAGAAGGTGTATTTCAACCACCGTACCGGCAAGGCGGAGAAGTGCACGTTCTGCTTCCCGCGCATCGAAGTTGGCATCCCCACGGTCTGCTCGGAGACGTGCGTCGGTCGGCTGCGCTACATCGGCCTGATGCTCTACGACGCCGACCGGGTCCTGGCAGCGGCCTCGGTCACCGACGAGCACGACCTGTACGAGGCGCAGCGGCAGGTGTTCCTCGACCCGGACGACCCGGCGGTGGTCGCCGAGGCGGAGCGGGCCGGCATTCCGCGCGACTGGATCGAGGCCGCCCAGCGCTCCCCGGTACACGCGCTGATCAATAAGTACAAGGTCGCGCTGCCGCTGCATCCGGAGTACCGCACCATGCCGATGGTCTGGTACATCCCGCCGCTGTCGCCGGTGGTCGATGTCGTGCGTGACACCGGTTACGACGCCGAGGACCGGGGCAACCTGTTCGCCGCGATCGAGGCGCTGCGGATCCCGGTCGACTACCTCGCCCAGCTGTTCACCGCCGGTGACCCGCGACCGGTGGACGCGGTGCTGCGCAAACTGGCCGCGATGCGCTCGTACATGCGCGACATCAACCTCGGGCGCGACCCCGACGAGACGATCCCCGCCGCGGTCGGCCTCAGCGGCGAGCAGATCTACGACATGTACCGGCTGCTGGCCCTCGCCAAATACGACGAGCGATACGTCATCCCGCCGGCCCACGCCGAACAGGCGCACAGCCTGGAGGAACTGGCGACCGAGTGCAGCCTCGACTACGAGGGCGGCCCCGGCATGGGCGGTTCCGGCCCGTTCGGCGAGATGTCCGGCGCGCCGACGCCGATCGCCGTGGAGAACTTCCACATGCTGCGCGAACGACAGACCAGCGGCGCCCTGACCGACCCGGGTGACAAAGCGGCCCGGGTGAACCTGCTCAACTGGGATGGCAAAGGCCGCCCGGAGGGCCTGTTCCCGCCGCGGCGCACCGACGACGCCGGCGGCGACCCGGCTGGCGAGGTGGAGCCGAAGCCATGACCGACAACATGATGCTGGCCCGGGCCTGGCAGATCCAGTCAATGCTGATCGGCTACCCCGACGAAAACCTTCATGAGCGAGCCGACCTGCTGCGGCAGGCCGCCGCGAGCCTGCCGGGGTCGGTCGGTGGTCCGCTGCTGCGATTCCTCGACCATCTGGCCGCCGCCGCGCCGGCCGAGCTGGCTGCGGAGTACGTCGCCACGTTCGACCACCGCAAACGCTGCTGCCTGTACCTCACCTACTACGCGCACGGCGACACCCGGAACCGCGGCATGGCCCTGCTCGAGCTCAAGCAGACCTACGCCGTGGCAGGCCTGAAACTGACCGACGAGGAACTACCCGATCACCTGGCGGTCGTGCTCGAATACGCCGCCATCGACCCCGGCGCGGGCCTCGCGTTGCTCGTCGCGCACCGCGCCGGACTGGAACTGCTGCGCCTGGCACTGCACGACGCGACCTCGCCATGGGCGGGAATCCTCGATGCGATCTCGGCCACCCTGCCGCCTCTCATCGGCGACCAGCGCACCGCCGTGGCCCGCCTCGCCGCGCAAGGGCCGCCGGCCGAGCAGGTCGGTCTCACGCCATACGCGCTGCCGCACCCCGAAGGAGTCCCGCGATGACCGGCACGCTGCTGTTCGTCGTCGTACCGTATCTGTGCCTGGCGATCTTCATCGGCGGGCACGTGTGGCGCTACCGCTACGACAAGTTCGGCTGGACCACCCGATCCTCGCAACTCTACGAACGCCGGTTGCTACGGGTCGGCAGCCCGCTGTTCCACTTCGGCATCCTGCTGGTCGCCGTCGGGCACATCGGCGGCCTGCTGGTCCCGGAGTCGTGGACCGACGCGGTCGGCGTCAGCGAGACCATGTACCACGCGGTGGCCGTCGGGCTCGGCACCGTCGCCGGATTCTGCACCCTCGCCGGTGCGGCCATCCTCATCTACCGGCGGCGCACCGTCGGACCGGTCTTCTCCGCCACCACCACCAACGACAAGATCATGTACGTGCTGCTGATCGGCACGATCCTGCTCGGCCTGGGTACCACCGTCCTCGGCAACCTGACCGGCCATCCGCACGACTACCGGCTGACCGTCTCACCATGGTTCCGTTCGATCTTCTACCTGCAGCCCGACAGCGACCTGATCGAGTCCGCACCGATCGGTTTCCGACTGCACGCCCTGGCCGCCTTCACCCTGTTCGCGTTCTGGCCGTTCAGCCGGCTCGTGCACGTCTTCTCGGCACCGCTGGGCTACCTCACCCGCCCTTACATCGTCTACCGCAGCCGCGACGCGCAGCTCGGCAGCCGGGCATCGCGCCCCGGCTGGGAACGCGTGCAGTGACCAGCCCGGGATTCCACCGACGTGCGGGGAGAACACCATGCAGAAAACGTCGCTGACCGAACTCGCCGAGCAGCAGCTGACCACCGCCCGGGCTGCTTCCAGCGGCCGCAGCGCGCACACCGTTCACGGCGGGCACGCCAGCACACTGCGCCAGACGCTCATCGCTCTCGCCGCCGGACAGCAGCTGGACGAGCACGAGAATCCCGGCGAGGCCACCGTGCACGTGTTACACGGCGCGGTCCGGATGATCGCCGGCGACGACACCTGCGACGCCACCGCCGGCGAAATGATCGTCGTGCCCCACGCCCGCCACAGCCTTCAGGCCCTTGACGACACGGTCGTGCTGCTCAGCGTCGCCAAGATCGGATGACTGCCGGCGAACGGCGCCATCGTCGACGCCCCAGCGGGCGACCGCGACCATGTCCGTCGGCGGGGTGAGCATGTGAGCACCGGGCAAGGCTTTGTCCTCGCCGGGAAGCTGCTCGCACCCTCACCGCTCTGGGAAGGGCCGCAAACGTCGGCGTCGACATCGTCACCGTTCGCCGCAAGGCGACCGCCCGGATCCTGATCACCGGTGACGAGATCGTCGGCCGTACGTGACCCGCATGTGTCCCGTACCGCCGGGTACAAGGTCCCTACCAGGCGAAACCTGAGTCCGGGATGCTGCTTGGCAAGGCACCCGCTATCGCGGACGCCGCCTTGCGGCCAGGCGACAACAGGAATCATGAGATGCGAGCCTTTCCACCGACGATCAACAGCGGAGACTTGTCATGAGCACTGCATCGCCCCGCAGCGTGCGGGAGTCTGACACCTCCGGCCGGGCCGGGATGATGCTGGCTGTGGCCACGATCGGATTCGCGGTCAACTTCTGGGCGTGGGCGCTGCTGAGCCCGCTGGCCGTGCGGTTCACCGCAGCGCTGGGCCTCAGCTCGTTTCAGCAGGCGTTATTGGTCGCAGTACCGGTTGTGGTGGGCTCGCTGGGCCGGATCCCGGTCGGCGCGCTGACCGACCGGTTCGGTGGCCGCATCATGTTCCCTCTGGTCTCGCTGGCGACCATCGTGCCGGTGCTGTACCTGGGACTGTTCGGCCACGACTCGCTGGCCGCTTTGCTGATCGGCGGATTCTTCCTCGGCATCGGTGGCACCACCTTCGCCGTGGGCGTGCCGTTCGTCAACGCCTGGTTCCCGCCGCACCGCCGCGGCTTCGCCGTCGGTGTCTTCGGAGCCGGCATGGGCGGCACCGCGATCAGCGCCCTCACCACCGTCAAACTCGTCGACGCCGGCGACACCGCCACCCCGTTCCTGCTGACCGCGGCCGTGCTCGCCGTCTACGCGATCAGCTCCTGGCTGCTGCTGCGCGACGCCCCGAACCGGCCGGTACCGTCGGCGCCACTGGCCGCCCGGCTCGCCGCCACCCTGCGACTGCGCATCACCTGGCAAGCCTCCGCCCTGTACGCGGTCGCGTTCGGCGGCTACGTGGCATTCTCCGTCTACCTGCCCGCCTACCTCAAGACCGCCTACGGACTCACCCAGGCCGACGCCGCAAACAGAATGGCCGGTTTCGTACTGCTCGCCGTGGTGATGCGACCGGTCGGCGGCTGGCTGTCCGACAAGATCGCTCCTAGCCGCGTCCTGGCCGCGTCGCTGGTCGTCGTGGTGGCCGGCGCCGTAGTGCAAGCATTCACCCCGAGCCTCGTCCCGGTCGGCACGATCGCGTTCCTGGCCATGGCGGCCGCCCTCGGCGCCGGTAGCGGTGCCACCTTCGCCCTCGTCGCCCAGGTCGCACCGGCCAACCAGGTGGGGTCGGTCACCGGTGTCGTGGGTGCCGCGGGCGGGCTCGGCGGCTTCGTGCCGCCGCTGGTGATGGGTTCCATCTACGGACGCTTCGAGTCGTACGCGCTGGGGCTGGTCCTGCTCGCGCTGGTCGCCGCCGCCGCGCTACTGCTGGACGTGGTCTCCGTCGGCCGCAACACGACGAACAAGGGGAGGGCCGCTCATGTGTGAGTACTGCGGTTGCCAGGACGTCACAGCGATTGGTGACCTCACCCGCGAACACGACGAGATCGTCGGCCTGATGGGCGCGGTACGCGCCGCGCACGCAGCCGGTGACATCGACGCCATGGCGGTGCAGGCACGCCGGATCACCGAGGTCCTGGCCCCGCACACCGTCGTCGAGGAGGAGGGCTTGTTCCCGCTGCTGACCGATGACTTCCCCGAGCAGGTCGCCATACTGCGTGCCGAGCACCGGCACGTCGAACATGTTCTCCAGGCGGCGGCCACCGCAACACCGGCCGACCCGGCCTGGCCTGACGCGCTGATCGCAGTCCTGCACGAACTGCGCACGCACATCCTGAAGGAACAGGACGGCGTGTTTCCCGCCGCGCTGACCACCCTCGACGGTGACGGTTGGGATCAGGTCGATGCCGTCCGTGCCCGAGTTGGCATCCGCGTGCCACCCGCGGAAGTCCCATAGCGGCACAAGACACAGCAGTCGTTCGTCGACGGACGGCCGCTGTGTCTTGTGCCGAGCCAGCTTGCCGTTCAACCAGTTCGGCGGGGCTTGGTGCCCTTCTTGTGATGGCTCGACCACTGGTGGGCCTGGCCGGTGACCAGGATCAATCCCACGAGGTGGCGAGCAGCGGTTAGAGCCGGTTCTACGCTCGCGAATGAGCGGTGCGAAGCGCGGTGCCCGCGGCTGGCTGTCGCTGGTCCCGAAGCCGTCCGGCGCGGCTCGAAGTCCGGCAGAGAGGCCGCCGCGGCGCTGCCCGGTCCGCGGAGACCGGTTACCGGGCGTAGCGCGAAGCACGATGGTGTTCTGTTCACCGGCGTGCCGAGCTCGGCATCGGCGTGAGGTCCGGCGGAGCCGGGCCCGGATCACGGCGGCGAGGCAGGAGCCCCGGTGAGATCAACCCGCTGCACGGTCGAGAGGCGTATCAGATCCGGACAGGTGGGGAGGATCGCGTCGGCGAGAGCGCGATGGCCGTCGTCGTTGGCGTGGACGCGATCGTCGCACCGCAGGGCGTCGCCGCCGATCGCCTGCCGGAAGGCGTCGATGTACTGCAGACCCAGCCGGGTGGTGGTATCAGCGATCCACCCGTTGATCAGTGCGCCACGCTCCGGGAGATCGACCAGGTCATGGTAGGTGACGACGAGGACCGGCCGCCCGGGAGTTCGTCGCGCAGTCGAGACAGGTCACGATCGATGGCGCCGCGGATCTCGTCGGCATGGTCGGCGAGCATCCGGATGTCGTTGGCGGCCAGGCACACGATGACGGCGTCCGGCTCGAGTCGAAAGTGGCCGAGCCGGACTCGCCGTCAGAGGAGAAGCTGCGGCTACTGGCGAGCTGCTCGCTGTCCGGCCGGGTCTGAGCGTGCGGCGTCGAGCCGGGCCCGCACCTGCCGGGCCACGAACGTGACGAAGGCCGCCGGATCCGGATCGTCCGGGGTGGGCTGCAGCACGATGCTGTCCGCGCCGGCTCGCGCCCAGTGCCCGGCCTGCTCGGCGATCGTCGCCGCGTCACCGTGGACCATCCGGCCCTCGGGACTGTCGTAACCCCAGCGGATCTGTTCGGTGGCGAGCCGGGCCGCCGCGTCCGGCCCGGTCGCCGCGTGCAGGTAGACGGTGATCCGGTGCCCGCCGACCGCCTGCCGGGCGTCACTGACCTGGGCCGGCGTGGTACCGCCGGTCAGGATGGTGCCGTCCGCGACCGCGCCGGAGAGCCGCAGCGTCCGCGGCCCGACCGCTCCGACGTGGATCCGCACCGGGCCGGGCGGTGGCCAGGCCAGGGCCACGTCCTCCAGGTGCACGTACCGGCCGTGCACGGTGACGCGTTCACCGGCGAGCAGCGCGCGCAGCGCGGTGACGTACTCGCGCAGCAGCGTCATCGGCGACTCGACGCGCGCGCCGACCTGCGCCATCCAGTCCTGCACGCCGTGTCCCACGCCGATCCGGACCCGGCCCGGGAAGAGCCGGTGCAGGGTGGCTATCTCCATCGCGGTCAGCGCCACGTTGCGCAGCGGCGCGGGCAGGACCCCGACGCCGACGCGTACCCGGCGGGTCGCGGCGAGCACCGCGGCGGCCGCCGCGACGCCGCTGGTCAGGAAGCAGTCCTCCCACAGCCACAGCTCGTCCAGGCCGGCCTCGTCGGCGGCCCGCGCCACCTCCGGCAACCGTTCCGGCGCGAGCTGCGGGAGCAGCACGGCGCCCAGCGTGGTCACGAGCGGGCCAGGACGCGGCCGGACCGGGCGGCGATGCGCCGGTAGAGGTCCTCCGGGCTCAGGTCGCGGTACCACGGGTCGGCCGGGGTGCGCTCGTAGCGTTCCATGCCGGCCAGGAACAGCAGGACGTACGTCGAACTCATCGTCAGGAACGCGGCCGACCAGACGGCGATCGCGACGTGCTCGCCGCGCACCAGCCGGGTCACCGCGAACGCGAGGGTGCCCAGCTCGGCGAGGGCGAAGAGCCGGTACGCCCAGGTCAGCCCCTGATCGGTGCCGCGCTTGCCGGTACGTTTCGCCGTCACCCCGAACGACCGCTCCCCGAACAGCGCGGCCGGCAGCGCCGCGAGCATCGGCAGCGTGTCCGCCACGGCGAACGCCTCGCTGTGCAGCATGTGGTAGTGCCCGCGGCCGAACCGCACCACGGTCCACAGCGAGAAGATGGTGAACGCGAGGAACGCGAACCCGTAGACCGAGTACGGGCCGCTGACCGGGGCGACGCCGGTGCTCAGGGCGGCCAGCGGGACCAGCAGATACACCAGCCGGTTGACGCCCTGCAGGTGGGCGACCATCGCGCTGAGGTAGTTGAGCCGCTGGTGCCAGGTGAGCCCGCGCACCCACAGCGGTGAGTCCCGGTGCCGCAACAGCAGGTGCAGGCTGCCGATGGCCCACCGCCGCCGGGTGCCGTAGTACTGCTCGAGGTTCTCGACTTCGAGTCCGTACGCCAGGGGTTCCTCAAGATAGACGGTCTTCCCGCCGTTCGCGTGCAGCCGCAGTGAGGTGTGGATGTCCTCGGTGGAGGTGTCGGGGGCGAAGCCGCCGATCCGGTCGAGTGCGGCGCGCCGCAGCATCGCCGAGGTGCCGGTGTAGATCGCGCTGTTGGTGCTGTTCTTGGTGGGTTGTACCCCGCCGTAGAACATCTCCTGCTCGTGCCAGCCGCCGGCGCGGCCGTGCCGGCGGCGGAAGGTGAACGACTCGGTGTTGTAGAACGACTGCGGCGACTGCACGACCGCGACGTCCGGGTCGTCGAAGTAGCCGAGGGTGCGCTCGATGAACTCGGGCAGCGGAATGTGGTCGGCGTCCAGGGTCACCACGAACTCGGCGTCGGTGACCCGCAGGCCATGGTTGAGGTTGCCGGCCTTGGCCCCCGCACGGGTGCCGCGGGGCAGGTAACGGGCGCCGAGGCGGGCGGCCATCTCGCGGATCTCGGGCCGGTCGCCGTCGTCGAGGACGATGACGTCCCGCACGCCGCGTACCCGCAGTGCGCCGAGCACCGTCGGTTCCAACACCGGGAGCGGCTCGTTGACCGTCGGCACCAGGATGTCGACGCTGCGGGTGACCGGCGCCGTCAGGTTCCGCGGCACGGGCGCGGTCCGGCGGCGCAGCGACAGCACGAACATCGTGGTGGTGCCGGCCGCGAAGAGTTCAGCGAGCCAGGCGAGCGGGCCGTACCAGACGTGCCAGTTGACGACGGCGGTGCGCCACACGACGAAGACCGGGGTGACGGCCAGGAACGTCCAGAAGATCAGCCGCAGGTGCGGCGGGTCGCGGTCGGTGACCTGCTCAACACGGTACGGGGACATGGATTCTCTCCAGGAGTAGGTGGTGCAGGGCGGGACCGGCGGCCAGCACCCCGGTGCCCAGCGGGGTGACGGTGGCGCCGGCCTCGGCGGCGATCAGCGCGCCCGCGGCGAAGTCCCACGGGGCGAGCCGGTCCTCGTAGTAGCCGTCGCAGCGGCCGGCCGCGAGCCAGCACAGCTCCAGCGCGGCACTGCCGTGACTGCGCAGGTCACGGATGTCGCCGAGCAGGGCCGCGGCGGTCGCGGCCTGCCGGCGGCGGTCGTCCGGGTGGTACGCGAAACCGGTCGCCACCAGCGCCTGTGGCAGTGGTACCGGGTCGTTGACGCGCAGTGGGGTGCCGTTACGGAACGCCCCGCCGCCGAGGGTGGCGGTGAAGGTCTCCGAGCGTGCCGGGTCGACCACGACGCCGGCGACGGTCCGCCCATCCCGCTCGCAGGCCACGCTGACGGTCACGTGCGGATCGCCGTAAAGCAGGTTGGTGGTGCCGTCGACCGGGTCGATCACCCAGCGCAGCCCGGTGTGGCCGGGCCGGGCCGCCCCCTCCTCGCCCAGGATCGCGTCGCCGGGCCGGGCCGCGGTCAGCACTGCGACGATCGCGGCCTCGGCGGCCAGGTCGACGGCGGTGACCGGGTCGGTCGGCGAGGACTTGTGCCGCTGGACGGTGACCGGGCCGGCGTCGCGCAGTACGGCGGCGCCGGCCCGCGCGGCCCGGACGGCGACGGCGAGCAGGCCGGTCACGCCGGACGCTCGACGCGGCGCAGCTCAGCGAGGATCTTCCCGCGGTACGGCTCCGGCAGCTCGTGCACCGCGTCGTGCGCCCGGCACCGGTCGATGGCCGCGTCCGGGAACGGCAGGGCGAGCCCGGCCAGCGGGAGCGTCCGCACCCCGGTCGCTTGCGGGGGCAGGACACCGGTGCTCCCGGCGGGCACGCCGGCGACGAGTTCGCTGCGGCCCGCGACAGTGGCGTGCACGACGGTCAGCCCGCCGGCGAGCCGCCGGAACTCGCTGTACCGCTGGTTGGCCTCGAAGTCACCGAACGCGCACGCCAGCTCGACGTCGTTGCCCGGCCACTTGTTCAGGAAGTACCGGTAGTTGGGGGCCTCGGTGCGCCGGTTGGCCGCCACGTCACGCACGTGCGGCAGGTGGACCCCGAAGAAGTCGCGGCCCATGACGATCGGCGTGCCGGTGCGGGTGATCCGGTACGCCCACTCCAGGTCCTCCACGCCGTACCCGTGGAAGTGCGGGTCGAAGTCCTCGGCGAGCGCGCGGGGCAGCGCGATCAGCGCTGTCCAGGCGAACGACCAGGGGATGACGTGCCGCGCGGTCATCCGCGGGTCCAGTCCGCCGGTGCCGGTGTCCTGCAGGTCGGTCAGCAGCTTGTGGTAGTGCTCGAACGGGAGCACGTCGACCGCGGTGACGTCGCCGGTGTTGTTGTCGTAGTCGATCATCTGACCGACCAGACAGATGTTCTGCCCGTACGCGAAGTGCTGCTCCCACAACTGCGCCAGGCAGCGGGGCGGCAGCACCATGTCGGCGTCCATCAGGACGATTACCTCGCCGGCGGCCTGGCGCATCGCCAGGTTCCGGGCGAGCCCGACCTGCCAGGGCCGCATCGACACCACCGAGACGACGTCGAGCCGGCCGGTGAATTCGGCGATCACGTCGAGGTACTCGGGGCCGTCGTCGAGGACGCCGATCACCACCTCGAACTCGTCCGCGCCCAGGGTCTGCGCGGCCAGCGCGGTGAGCGCCAGCCGCAGGTTGGCCGCGCGTCTCCGATACGGGATGACCACGCTGATCTTGAGGTCAGTCATCGAGCGCTCCCGGGGCGATCAAGACCTTGCAGCTGGCCTGGTCGGCCGGGCCGAACTGGCGGCCGTCGATGTCACAGCCGAGCGCGGCGAACCCACGCCGGTACTCCTCGAGCGGCACCACCTCGCTGACCAGCCGTTCCGCCGGGAGCCGGCCGCTGGTGATCAGGTGAAACGCTTCGACGAACGAGCCGTGCAGCGAGTCGATCGAGCCGATCACCGAGAGGCTGCGGTCGGCGAGCAGCATCGTGTCGATCGTCGCGAGCTTCTCCTTCAGCCCGATCGACATGTACGTCCCCCCGTGTGCGAGCTGCGGGAACAGTTCTTCCAGCAAAGCCGAGGTGGTGTCCACCACGACGTCCAGCGGCGCGTGCGGGTCACCGAAGTGCTTGGCGCGGGCCTCGTCCAGGGACGCGTAGGCGGCACTGCCGGCGGGCAGCCGGTCGCGGGCGAAGTCGAGCCGGGCGGGGGAGTGCTCGATCACCACCGGGGTCAGCCCCTTGAGCGAGAGCACCCACGTGTAGAGCAGGCCCAGCGGTCCGGCGCCGATCACGTACGTGTACGCGGTCAGCGACGGCGGCTGCAGCTTGCGGGCCCCGGCGACGACACAGCTGAGCGGCTCGGTGAGCGCGGCCGCGCGCAGTGACACGTGGTCGGGCACCCGGTGCACGAACGCCGACGTGGTCCGGTAGCGGCCGGCGTACGCGCCGTCGTAGCTGACCCCGCTCTCGGTGCCGTGCTTGTTCACGCAGTGGTTGATCCGTTGCGTCTGGCACATCCGGCAGCGCCCGCAGTACGGCGTCGGGTTGATGACCACCCGGTCGCCGGGCGCCACCGTGGTGACCGCGGCCCCGGTCTCGGCGACGACGCCGCTGGCCTCATGACCCAGGGTGACGCCGGGTACCGCGACCGGATAGGAACCGGCGACGATGCCTAGGTCGGTGCCGCAGATCCCGCAGTACCGGATGTCGACGACCACGTCGTCGTCCCCGATCGCGTGCAGGTCGGGCACCTCGGACAGGGTGACGTCCCAGGCACCGTGGAATTTGAGGGCTTTCATGGGCGGGTGGCCTCCGACTCGTAGTCGCGCAGGGTGGCTCGCAGGCGGGTGAGCAACTCGCCGACCTGCTCCGGGGTGATGATCAGCGGGGGACGGACCTTGACCGTGCGGCCGAAGCCGTACCGGCTGCCGCGCAGGATCAGCCCGTGTCGGCGGCCGTGTGCGATGAACTGCTCGACGTCCACGCTGGTCGGCAGGTCGAAGGCCTGCATCAGGCCGACGCCGCGGACGCCGGAGACGCTCGGTGCGGTGGCGGCCAGGGCGAGCAGACCTCGGTGCAGCAGCGGGGCGACGGTCGCGACGTTCGCCAGCACGTCGTGGGCGCCGAAGTAGCGGATCGTCTGTTCCAGAGCGACCAGCGCCAGCGGGTTCGCCCCCGACGTGCTGGAGTGTTCCCATGACTCGAGCACGTCGAGTTCCGGCCGCATCAGCACGCCGGCGACCGGGATGCCGACCCCGCCGGCGCCCTTCGCGAAGGTGATGATGTCCGGGCGCAGCGCCTCGGCGTAGCCGGTCGAGGCGAAGAACGAGCCGGTGCGGCCGAAGCCGGTCTGCACCTCGTCCGCGATGATCAAGACGCCCAGTTTGTCGCAGGTGCTGCGGAGCACCCGGTACCAGTCGCTCGGCGGGACGATGTTGCCTCCGTTGCCCATCACCGGCTCGACGACGACGGCCGCGACCTGCCCGCTCGAGGCGTACTCGACGAAGTCCTCCAGCCGGCGGGCGCAGAGCATGCCGCACCGGTCGGGACTCTGCCCGTAGAAGCAGTTCCCGCAGTCCGGCGCCGGAATCTTCACCGAATTCGCGAAAGGAAGCGTGAAGCTGCGTTGCCGGAAAGCGTTGCCGGAGATTCCCGTGGTGCTGACCGTCTGTCCGTGATGCGACAGGAACAGGGAGAATATGTCCGATCTTCCAGTAGCTTTCTGCGCGATCCGGATCGCCGCCTCGTTCGCGCCGGATCCGGTGACGTCGCGGAACCAGAAGGCGCCGATCTGCGGCGGCAGTTCGGGACGCAGCAGTTCAAAGATCTCCGCCGATTTGTCGCGGGTGAATTCCGAGGAGAGGTGGACGACGCGGTCCAGTTGGGCGTGCAGGGCCTCGATGATTTCCGGAGCGTTGTAGCCGAGCGGGACGTTGAACGTTCCGGAGGCGCAGTCGAGGTAGCGCTCGCCCCGGATGTGCAGGTAGATGCCGTCGCCGGCATAGTCTGGCAGGCCGGTCAGCGGCCTGGGGGCGACAGTGGAGCTCATGGATTTCCTTCGCGTCGACACGGCTCGGGCGCGCCGTGTGCCGTGGTGAGTGAACCGGTTAAGTTGAACGGCAGGGAAAGCCTCCAAGTCGCCTGTGAGAGCGCTCCCACGGGCGGACTCCACAGTGGTGGTCGACGTGCGGCGCGTCAAGGTGAAGGGGGAGGCGGCGGCGAATAGAGGGCGCCTGACCTGCGCAATTCCGGGGGTGTGCGCTTAATCACGGAGATCTTCGGGTGGGCGTACCAGTCAATTAATATTCTGCTTTATGTTTCGAGCCTGACAACCGCTAATTTCAGCGTGATGAATAGCGGTTCTGGCTCGACTTCTGGTGGAACCAGAACTTAGCGGGCGCGGCGGATTTCTCCGTCCGGGTTTCGTAGTCGCGGGCCAGCCGGCGGCGTCGCATGAGCCAGCACGGAAGAAGACCCAGGGTGACGGGCGGCAGCGGTCGCCGGAGCAGGCCGCCGCGGCGGCGAGATCAGGAAGGCGATCTGCTCGACGAATGCGATCGAGTAGTTGAACGCCCGCTACTGGCGGGCCGTCCCGCGCACGCGGGCAGGGCGACGTTTCCGGCGAGTGCCAGGGCAAGCTGGCCGGTGGCGCGCAGGGACAGCGCCTCAGCTAGCCGGGTGGACCGCCTCGGCGCACATCAGCCGGCTGAACCGCCAGGCGTCGGCGGCGCGAGGCAGGTTGTTGAACATCACGTAGGCCGGCCCGGCACCGATGGTCGTGGCCAGTCGTGCCAGTTCGTCGTCGGTGTAGGTATGGCGGGCACCGGTGATGCCGTGCAGTCGGTAGTACGCCAGCGTCGTCAGGCTGGGGCGCAGGAACGGGTCGGCGGCGTGGGTGAGGTCCAGTTCCGCACACAGATCCCGGACCACCTCGTCCGGCCACGGGCCGCGCGGCTCCCACAACAGCCGGACGCCGGCCGGCCGCCGCGCCCGGGAGCAGAACTCGCGTAGCCGGGTGATGGCGGGTTCGGCCGGCCGGAAGCTCGGCGGGCACTGGAGCAGGATCGCTGTCGCTCGCAGAATCGCGGCGCATTCCAGCGTGGTCTCCCACGCCCGCTCCACGATGGGCGTCCACCGGAAGCCGCCGACCTCGGTGCGTTCCTCGGCGCTCAGCGGTGTCCGCAGTCGCCGGTACGTCGAGCTTCTCGCCTCGTGCGTGATCAGCTGCCACGCCTTCACGGTGAACTCGAACTCTGATGGAACACTCGTTCGCCACCGCCGCAGCGTCGCCTCCCGGGGTGGCTCGTAGAACGTCTGCTGCACCTCCAGCACCTGGAAGCGTTGCGTGTAGGACGCCAGCGCCATGCCGGCTCCGCACAGGCCCACCTTCACCGGCGTCATGGGTGGCCGCATACCCGCGATCCCGCAGAACAGTCACGGCCGGGCGGTCGCCGCTCACCGGACATGTCGGAACCGTCCGACCTCATTCCGGCGGGCCGCGGTGCCGGCGTCGACACATTTCGGTAGCCTGGGGCCGTCCCCGGATTCAGGGATGGCCTTGCGTGCCGGCGTTGCGTCGGCCGTATCGGCTGCCGGACGGCCGTCCCATGGAGCTGTTCCTGGCCGCCGTACATCACCCCGCCGTGCGCTGGATGACCTGCGCCGGGCCACCACTGCCGGCCTGCGCGATCTCGCCCTCCCGGTGCGCGAACGGGAGATGGTCATCCGGCGTACGGTGGCGAGAGCCGGCGCCGAGGCGTGGTCGCTGCACGGGCACATGTTCGCCGTCGAGGCCGGGCCGGGCGCGTGACGCCCGGCCCGGGCCCAGGGCTCAGCTCACCGGTACCGGCTCCCGGTCGCGTACCGCCAGCAGGGCCAGGGCTGCGGGGAGCAGCCCGACACCCTGGGCGAGGCAGAGCGTCCGCGGCTCGACGAGGTCGGCGAGGAATCCGAAGGCGATCGACGCCACCGGGAACGTCGCCGTCATCAGCGCTTGCATGGCGGCGAAGAAGACCGGCTTGTCGGCTGCCGGCACGGTTCGCTGGAACAGGGTCACAAACTTCACGCCGAGCACCCCGGCACACCAGCCGACCCCCAGCAGTGCCACCGATGTCATGATCCGGCCGGTAACCAGGCCCGGCACGGTCAGGCCGGCCGCGATCCCGAGCAGACACAGCGGGCCGAGGGCCGTCGGCCGGCCGGGGACATGCGGGCCGGAGAACGAGCCGACGAGCATGCCGATCCCGATGGCCGTCTGGAACAGCACCAGGACACCGGGGTCGTCACCGAACACGCCCCGGACGTACAGCGGATAGATCACCGCGCCGGCGGTGGCGAACAGGTTCGCCGCGGCGAAGCAGATCAGCACGGTACGGACGAACGGCAGATCAGCCAGTACGGCGCGCAGCTTGCGCTGGGCCGGCGCGGGACCGCTCGGCGCGGACGGCCGGGGCGCCTCCGCGGTCCGGAAGCCGGCGACGTGGATCAGCAGCGCCGACAGCAGGAACGCCCCGGAACAGGCCGCCACCAGCGGGGCCGGCCCGCCGAGGTGGATCAGGTACGGCCCGGCTACCGCCCCGACCAGGCCGGCGATGGACTGGGTGGACATCTCGAACGACGTGGCGTGCTGGATGTCCCGGGCGTCGACCAGTTCGGGCACGGACTTGGTCAGGCACGGGTTGAAGAAGCACTGCGTGACGGCCAGCAGGAACACCGCCGGGTAGGGCGCCGCCATCGGCAGTTCCGTCAGCAGCGCCCACACCAGCAGGACCAGCGTGACGGCCGCAGCGGCGAGTTCAGCCGTACGCATCACGCCCCGGCTGGTGTAGCGGGCCAGGGTCCGGGCCACCACCGGGATGAGCAGCACGGCCGGCAACGACGCCAGCATCATGAACGGCCCGGTGGCCCGGCCGCGAACCGACTCGGCCACCTCGCTGACCACCCACCAGACGACGCCTGCCTGGAACATCCGGCCGGCGACCTGGCTGCAGATCTGTGCCGCCCACACCCGGGCGAACGCCTGGTTGCGCAGGACCAACGGCTGACTCATGAACGCTCCTCGGGCAGGAAGCCGGTCGACGCGAAGAAGCGCACGTAGCGCCGCAGGGTGCCGGGGCCGACGATGGGACAGTGGATGCCGGAGCCGGCGAGGCCCCGCGGGGTGTTGCTGTTGTCGAATCGCGGTTCGGTGCCCAGCGATTCACCGGAGGTGCCGCCGTGCAACAGCGCCACCCCCGGTATCGAACTGCCGGGAGCAGCCGTGCGGGCCGCGGCGGTCAGCTCGGCGACCCACTCGGCGCCGGACAGGCCGCGGAGCGGATGCCCGGCGGCCCGAACCGCCGCGAACACGTCCGCCGGCCGCGTGTGGACCGGGTTCACCAGGTGGTATGCCGTTCCGTCGAGGGCGACGGTGCGCGACAGCCGCACCAGGGCGGCGGCCACGTAGTCCACCGGCACCAGGTCGACGTCGGCGAGCCGCCCCCGGTCGGGCGCGGCGCCGAGCTCCACGCAGGCGCGGACCATGTTCCAGAAGGCGTCGCCGTCGCCGGTCGCCCCGGTCGCCGTCGCGCCGCTGATCCGGCTGGGCCGGTAGATCGCCACGGGCAGGCCACGCCGGCCGGCCTCGCGGACGAGCTCCTCGGCCACCCACTTGGTCTGGATGTAGCCGTTGGCCGGCACCTGTTCCGCGGGCACGTGCCGGTCCTCGGTGAGCAGCGACGGGGTGTCGCAGGTGGAGTAGAGGACGCTGGTCGTGGACACGTAGTGCAGCGGGACGCCGCGGTGTGCGGCCAGGCGGATGACGTCGGTGGTGGCGTGGACGTTGGCGGTCCGCATCCGCTGGTACGGGTCGGCCAGGTGCACGCGGGCGCCGTTGTGGTAGACGACGTCCACCGACGCGGCCAGCTCGTCGAATCCCTCCCGGCTCAGCCCGAGCCGCGGTTCTTCGAGGTCGCCGGGGACCGCGACGATCCGTGCGCGGTCCGCGCCGTCCCACAGCAGGTAGCGTCGCAGGCTGCTCTCGATCCGCTTCATGGCCGAGGCCTCGTCGCCGGCCCGGACGAGGCAGTCGATCCGGGCGCCCGGGTGAACCCGGAGCAGTTCGGCGAGCAGGAACGCGCCCAGGAACCCGGTGGCGCCGGTGAGCAGGATCCGCCGCGGTTGCGCCCGGTGGCGCGGCCCGCCGGCCCCGACGACGATCGCGGCGTCGAGGTGGGCGTCGGCGGTCAGGGTGGCCCCCGCCGAGTGGGTGACGCCGGTGAGCGTCTGGGCCAGCGCGGCGACCGTGCGGCTCTGGAAGACGTCGCGTACCGAAACCTGTTCGGTGATCGTGTCCCGGATCCGTGCCGCGAGGCGGGTCGCCAGCAGGGAGTGCCCACCCAGGGCGAAGAAGTCGTCGTCGATGCCGACCTCGGGTACGCCGAGGGTGTCCGCGAACAGCCGGCACAGGGTTTCCTCGCGGACGTCGCGTGCGGCCCGGCCCGGCCGGACGTCGAGGTTCGGCGCGGGCAGCGCCGCCTTGTCGATCTTGCCGTTGGTGGTGAGTGGCATCGTGTCCAGCACGACCACCGCCGGGATCATGAATTCCGGTAGTTCGGTGGCGGCGTGCGCCCGCACGCCGGCCGGGTCGAGGTGGTGGCCGTCGGCCGGGGTCACGTAGGCGACCAGGCGTTTGTCGCCCGGTCGGTCCTCGCGGGCCAGGACCACCACCTGCGCTACGCCGGGGTGACCGGCGACGATCTTGGTGACCTCGCCCAGCTCGATCCGGAAGCCGCGGATCTTGACCTGGTCGTCGGTGCGGCCCAGGAAGATCAGCTGTCCGTCGGCGCCCCATCTGACGAGGTCGCCGGTGCGGTACATCCGCTCGCCCGGCGGGCCCCACGGGCAGGCCACGAACCGTTGCGCGGTCAGGCCCGGCCGGCCCAGGTAACCGCGGGCCACACCCTCACCGGCCATGTACAGCTCGCCGGTCGCGCCGGGCGCCACCGGAGACAACCGGGCGTCCAGCACGTACGCCCGGTTGTTGAGCACCGGTGCGCCGATCGGCGGGGGCCACACCCCGGCCGGCACCGGCGTGCTGATCGCCGCACACACCGTGGTCTCGGTCGGGCCGTACGCGTTGTACAGCCGTCGCCCGGCCGACCACCGGTCCACCACCTCGGCGCTCGCCGTCTCCCCGGCGGCCACCAGCGCCTCGACACCGGCCAGCGAACCGGCCGGCAGCATGGCCAGGGCGGCTGGTGGCAGGGTCACCTGGGTCACGCCGGTCTCGGCGATCGTGGTGGCCAGCGGCGTGCCCACCGTGAGCCGTTCGGCGGACGGCATCACCAGCGTCGCACCGCAGAACAGCGCCGGACAGACGTCGTGGACGAACGCGTCGAAGCTGGGCGAGACGAACTGCAGGACGCGGCTCTGCGGGCCGGTGCCGTAGAGGCCGTTGGCGGTCGCCGCGAGGCTGGCGATGCCGGCGTGACTGACGACGACACCCTTGGGCCGGCCGGTGGAGCCGGAGGTGTAGATGACGTAGGCGGTGTTCGCCAGGCCCGCCGACGAGACGACCGGGCCGTCCGGCAGTGCCGCGACCTGTTCGCCGAACTCGGCGGAGTCCAGCGGCACCACCGGCACGTCGAGGCCGGGCAGGTCCGCCGCTGTCTCGGCCACCGTCCACAGCAGCACCGGCCGCGCGTCGCCGATCATGTAGCGGATGCGGCTGTCCGGGTAGGCCGGGTCGATGGGCAGGAACGCCGCACCGGCCTTCGTGACCGCCAGCATGGCGACGACCCAGTGCACCGAGCGGGGGAAGGACAGCGCCACGATGTCCTCCGGCCCGGCTCCCCGGCCGATCAGCCAGCGGGCCAGGGCGTCGGAGCGCGCGTCGAGTTCGGCGTACGTCAGGGTGACGTCGTCGCCGATCAGCGCCGTCGCGTTCGGGGTGCGCGCTACCTGGGCGGCGAACAGCTCGCCGACGGTGCCCCGGCGTACCGGTGCGTGACGGTCGTTCCAGGTCACCAGCACCTGCTCGCGCTCGGCCGCGGTGAGCACCCGCACCTGGCCGATCCGGCGCTCCGGTTCGGCCACGACCGCCTCGATCACGGTGACCAGCCGGTCGGCCAGCCTCGCGGCGCTCGCGGGGTCGAACAGGTCGGCGGCGTACTCCAGCACGCCACTGATCCCGGCCGGTTCCCCCTGCTCGCCGGTCCGCTCGGCGAACATGGCGGTCAGGTCGAACTTGGCGACCGGCGGGCCGGCCGCTTCCAGGCGTACCCGCAGGCCGCCGAAGTCGTGGTCGCCGGCCGCGTTGTTCTGTAGCACGCACATCACCTGGAACAGCGGCTGCCGCGCCAGGGACCGGTTCGGGGCGAGGCGCTCCACCAGGTGGTCGAACGGCACGTCGGCGTGGGCGTAGGCGTCCAGGGCCGTCTCCCGTACCCGGGTCAGAAGATCGGCGAAGGTGGGGTCCCCGGACAGGTCGGCGCGCAGGACCACGGTGTTGACGAAGAAGCCGACCAGATCGTCGAGCGCCTCGTCGGCGCGACCGGCGACCGGTGCGCCGATCGGCAGGTCGTCGCCCGCCCCGAGGCGGTGCAGCAACACGGCGAACGCGGCGTGCAACACCATGTGCGGTGTCGCGTCACGATGCCGGGCCAGCTCGGCCAGCGCCCGATGCACCCGGGGTTCCAGGGTGAACGGCACGTGCCCGCCCCGGTGCGAGCGCACGGCCGGACGTGGCCGGTCGGTGGGCAGCGCCAGCTCGTCGGGTGCGCCGGCGAGGGCCTTGCGCCAGTACTCGGTCTGGTCGCTGATCAGGCTGCCCGGGTCGTCGGGGGCGCCGAGCAGCGCGTCCTGCCAGAGGGTGTAGTCGACGTACTGCACCGGCAGGGCGGCCCGGTCCGCCGTCCGCCCGAGCGCGCGGGTGGTGTAGGCCTGGCCGAGATCGCGCAGCAGCGGGGCCATCGACCAGCCGTCCGCGGCGATGTGGTGCAGCACCACGGCAAGCACGTGCTCGCGCGGTCCCAGCTCGAACAGCCATGCCCGGGCGGGAGTCTCGGTGGCCAGGTCGAAGCGGTGGCCGGTGACGCCGGCCAGAGCCGCCGGCAGACCGGCCGGGTCGACACGGACCGTCGCCATGGGCATCCGGCCCTTCGCCGGATCGAGTACCCGCTGGTACGGCGCGCCGCCGTCCTCGGCGAACACGGTGCGCAGCGTCTCGTGCCGTGCCGTCAGGTCGTCGAGGGCGCTCCGCAGCGCCGCGTGATCCAGCACGCCGTCCAGGCGCAGTACCACCGGCATGTTGTAGGTGGCGCTCGGCTGTTCCAGCTGGTGCAGGAACCACAACCGCCGTTGCGCGGGCGCCAGCGGCGGCCGTGCGGGCCGGGCCGAGGCGGCCAGCGGCGGACGCGTCGCGCCGCGGGCGGAGGCCACCAGGGATGCGAGGCGGGCCGGGGTGGCGGCGGCGAACACGTCGCGGACCGCCAGTTCGGCGCCGAGCGCGGTCCGGACCCGTGACGTCAGCCGCACCGCCAGCAGGGAGTGCCCGCCCAGGCTGAAGAAGTCGTCGTCGATGCCGACCGCCGGTACGCCGAGCAGATCGGCGAACAGCCCGCAGATGATCTCCTCGGTCTCGTCGCGCGGGGCCCGGCCGGCGCCCCCGAACGCGGCCAGGTCCGGCACTGGCAGTGCCGCGCGGTCCACCTTGCCGTTGGTGGTCAGCGGCAGTGCGTCCAGCGGCACCACCACCGCAGGCACCATGAACTCCGGCAGGTGGGCGGTGGCGTAGGCGCGCACCTCGGTGGCGCTGACCGGCCGGCCGGCGCGTCCCGGGGTGACGTAGCCGACCAGCCGCCGGTCGCCGGGCCGGTCCTCGCGCACCACGACGACCGTCTGGCCGACGTCGTGGTGGGCGGCCAGGACAGCCTCGATCTCGCCGAGTTCGATGCGGAAACCGCGCAGCTTGATCTGGCCGTCGGCGCGGCCCACGAAGACCAACTGCCCATCGGTGTTCCACCGCACCAGATCACCCGTGCGGTACATCCGTTCGCCGGTGCGCCCGGTGGGATCGGCGACGAACCGTTCGGCGGTCAGGTCGGGACGCCCGGCGTAGCCGCGGGCCAGGCCCGCCCCCGCCAGGTAGAGCTCGCCGGTGACGCCGGCCGGCACCGGTTGCAGGTGCCTGTCGAACACGTACGCCCGCATGCCGTCCAGTGGGTCACCGATCGGTACGTCGGCGCCGGGCAGCGCCGCGGCGTCCGTCATGGGATACGCGGTGGCGAAGGTGGTCGCCTCGGTCGGCCCGTACACGTGGCTCAGGACGGTGTCGGGGCAGTTCTTCAGGAAACGGCGCATCGCGTCGGGGCTCGCGGCCTCGCCGCCGGTGAGGACCTCACGCAGCCCGGCCAGGTGTTCGACTCCTTCCTGCACCATCAGGTTGAACAGTGCGGTGGTGAGGAACGCGGCGGTGGCCCGGCCGTCGGCGACGGTACGGGCGAGCGTGCGCGGATCCGGTTCGCCGGGTGGGGCCAGCACCACGGTCCCGCCGCGCAGCAGCGGCACCCACAGCTCGTAGGTGCAGGCGTCGAACGCGTGCGGGGACCGGCATAGGACCCGGTCGTGGGCGCCACCCGTCCAGCGGTGGTCGGCGGCCAGTGCCACGATGTCGCGGTGCCGGACTGCCACGCCCTTGGGCCGGCCGGTGGAGCCGGAGGTGTACATGACGTAGCCCAGGTTGTCCGGGTGCACCCGGATGTCCGGGGCATGGTCGGGTCCGGGCCCGTCGGTGTGCACGAGCACCGAGGCGCCGTGCTCGAAGCCGGTGGCGGCCGCGTCGTGGCCGACCAGCAGGACGGTCGCCCCGGCCTGGGCGACGATCCAGCTCAGCCGGTCCGCGGGGTAGCTCGGCAGCAGCGGCACGTAGGCGCCACCGGCTTTGAGGACCGCCAGCAGCGCCACCACCAGGTCGACAGAACGGTCCATCAGCACGGCGACCGGTACCTCGGGACCGGTCCCGGCGGTGATCAGCCGGTGGGCCAGCCGGTTGGCGCGGGCGTCCAGTTCGGCGTACGTCATGGTCGTGCCGTCCGCCCACAGCGCGGGGGCGTCCGGTGTCCGCGCGGCCCGGGCGGCGAACAGCTGTGGCACGGTGCCGGCCGCAGGTGGTGACGAGGTCCGGTCGCCGGCGGCGAGCATCCGCCGGTACTCGTCCGGGGCCGGGGCGCCGATCCGGTCCAGCCGGGTGTGCGGATCGGCCGCGACGGTCCGCAGGATCAGGGTCAGCCGATCGGCGAGGGCTTGGGCGGTGGACCGGTCGAAGACGTCGGCGGCGTACTCCAGCGCACCGGTCAGCCCCGCCGGTTCGGTGCCGGTGCCGTGCTCGACGAAGCTGGCGAGCAGGTCGAACTTGGCCACGTTGAGGCTTATCGATTCGGGTCGCACGCCCAGGCCGGCGAAATCGAGGTCGGCGTGTGCGGTGTTCCGCACCGTCAGCAGCACCTGGACCAGCGGGGATCGGCCGGCCGATCGCGCCGGGGCCAGTTCCTCCACCACCCGGTCGAACGGCACGTCCTGGTGGGCGTAGGCGTTCAGCGCCGTCTCCCGTACCCGGGCCAGCAGTTCGGTGAAAACGGGCGTACCGGTGAGGTCGGCGCGCAGCACGAGAGTGTTGACGAAGAAACCGACCAGGTCGTCGAGTGCCTCGTCGGTACGCCCGGCCACCGCGACGCCGATCGGGAGGTCGTCGCCGGCGCCGGCGCGGTGCAGCAGGATCGCGAACGCGGCCTGCAACACCATGTGCAGCGTGGTGTCGCTGCGCCTGGCGACCCGCAGCAGTGCCCGGTGCACGTCCGCGTCGAGGTGCAGGCCGATGTGTCCGCCCTGGTGCGAGGCGACGGCCGGGTGCGGCCGGTCGAACGGCAGATCAAGTTCGGTGGGTACGCCGGCGAGCGCCTGCTTCCAGTACCGCAGCTGCCGGCTGAGCAGGCTGTCGGGGTCCTTGTCGCCGCCCAGCAGCTCCCGCTGCCAGACGGTGTAGTCGGCGTAGCTGACCGGCAGCGGCGCCCAGCCGGGTTCGGTCCCGGTGAGGCGGGCCGCGTACGCGCTGGACAGGTCCCGCAGCAGCGGCGCCGTGGACCAGCCGTCCGCGGCGATGTGGTGGATGACCAGGACGAACACATGCTCTGCCGGGCCCAGATGCCACAGCCAGGCCCGCAGCGGTGGCTGCTGCGACAGGTCGAAGCGCACACCCGCCGCGTGGGCGAGTTCCCGGCGCAGGGCGGCGTCGGTGATCTGCTTCTCGGTCAGCCGCACCGTGACGTCGGCCGGGTCCAGGATCACCTGGCGCGGTTCGCCGCCGGTCGCGGGGAAGACGGTCCGCAGGCTCTCGTGCCTGACGACCACGTCACGCAGAGCGGCCCGCAGTGCGCCGGCGTCGACGTCGCCGGTGAGGCGCAGCGCGTACGGCACGTTGTAGGTGGCGTTCGGCCCCTCGAGCTGGTTGAGGAACCACAGCCGTCGCTGGGCCGCCGACAGCGGCAGCGGGTCGGGCAGCGGCATCGGCCGCAGGCCGGGGCGGGCGGTGCCGGCAGCGGCCTCGGCGACCGCCGCGAGGCGCGCGGGGGTGGGAGCGGCGAACACCTCACGGACCGGTAGTTCGACGCCGAGCGCGGCCCGGGCGCGTGACACGAGCCGGGTGGCGAGCAGCGAGTGTCCGCCCAGGGCGAAGAAGTCGTCGTCCGCGCCGACCGCCGCCACCTCGAGGATCTCGGCGAACAGGCCGCACAGGATCTGCTCGGCCGGGGTGCGCGGCGCGCGGCCGAGCGTGACGAGCTGGTCGGGAGCGGGCAGTGCCGCCTTGTCGATCTTGCGGTTGGTGGTGAGTGGCATGGTGTCCAGCACGACCACCGCCGGGATCATGAATTCCGGTAGTTCGGTGGCGGCGTGCGCCCGGACATCGGCCGGGTCGAGGTGGTGGCCGTCGATCGGGGTCACGTAGGCGACCAGGCGTTTGTCGCCCGGTCGGTCCTCGCGGGCCAGGACCACCACCTGCGCTACGCCGGGGTGACCGGCGACGATCTTGGTGACCTCGCCCAGCTCGATCCGGAAGCCGCGGATCTTGACCTGGTCGTCGGTGCGGCCCAGGAAGATCAGCTGTCCGTCGGCGCCCCATCTGACGAGGTCGCCGGTGCGGTACATCCGCTCGCCCGGCGGGCCCCACGGGCAGGCCACGAACCGTTGCGCGGTCAGGCCCGGCCGGCCCAGATAACCGCGGGCCAGAGCGGTACCCGCCAGGTACAGCTCGCCGGCCGTACCGGGCGGCACGGGCTGCAGCTTGCCGTCCAGCACGTACGTCCGGGTGTTGGCGATCGGCCCGCCGATCGGCGCCGGACCGGATCCCGGGACCAGCGGGTGGCTGTTGGTGGCCACGACGGTGTTCTCCGTCGGGCCGTAACAGTTGATCATCCGGAGCCGGGCCGACCAGCGGTCCACCACCTCGGCGGACGGGGCCTCACCCGCCACCACCAGCGTGCGGACACCGGCGAGCGCCTCGTCGGCGAGCACCGCCAGCGCGGCCGGCGGCATCGTCACATGCGTGACCCCGGTCTCGGCGATCGTCGCCGCCAGCGCGGCACCGACGGTCAGCCGCTGCGCCGACGGAACCACCAGCGCGGCACCGGACAGCAGCGCCGGGCAGACGTCCGCGACCGCCGCGTCGAAGCTGGGCGACGCGAACTGCAGGACCCGGCTGCCGGCGTCGATACCGTACCGGTCGGTCAGGGCATGCACGAGGCTGGCCAGGCCGGCATGGCTGACCACGACACCCTTCGGCCGGCCGGTGGAACCCGAGGTGTAGATGACGTACGCGGTGCTCGCCGGCGTGAGCGGCCGGCTCCGTTCGGCGTCGGTGACCGGGGTGGCCGGCAGCGCCGAGAGCGCCCGTACGGTCACGTCCGAGTCCAGCAGGGTCGGGGCGATACCGGGCAGATCAAGCGCGGATCGTGTGCCCGCGACGGTGAGCAGCAGCGACGGCCGGGCGTCGTCGAGCATGTACCGGATCCGGTCGGGCGGGTACGACGGGTCGATCGGCAGGAACGCCGCCCCGGCCTTGGCCACCGCCAGCTGGGCGACGACCCAGTGCACCGAGCGGGGGAACGACAGCGCCACGATGTCCTCAGGCCCCACACCCCGGCCGATCAGCCAGCGGGCCAGCACGTTCGCGCGGGCGTCGAGTTCACCGTATGTCCACCGGACGTCGTCGCCGATGACCGCTGTCGCGTCCGGAGTCCGTTCCACCTGGGCGGCGAACATCGCCGGCAGGGTACGGGCGGGCAGCGGCGTACCGGTATCGTTCCAGCTCGCCAGCACGAGGTCACGCTCGGCGGCGGTGAGCAGGTCGATCCGGCCGATCCGCCGGTCCGGTTCGGCGGCGACCGCGGCCATCACCCGGCCCAGCCGGCCGGCCAGCGCCCGCACCGTCGCCCGGTCGAACACGTCGTCGGCGTACTCCAGCAGCACCCGCAGTCCGGCCGGGCGGCCGGACGCGTCGAACTGCTCCTCGACGTTGACGGTCAGGTCGAACTTCGCGACGTTCGAGCCGACCGGCTCCGTGCGCACCCGCAGCCCGGGCAGGTCGAGCTGGGCGCCGGCGTTGTTCTGCAGCAGCACCATCACCTGGAACAGCGGCGTGCGGCCCGGGGTCCGGACCGGGGCCAGCTCCTCGACCAGCAGGTCGAACGGGACGTCCTGGTGGGCGAAGGCGCCCAGGGCGGTCTCCCGGACCCGCGCCAGCAGCTCACGGAACGTCGGCTCGCCGGAGACGTCGGTGCGCAGCACCAGGGTGTTGACGAAGAAGCCGACCAGATCTTCCAGGGCCTCGTCGGTACGGCCGGCAACCGCGGTGCCGATCGGGATGTCGTCGCCGGCGCCGAGCCGGTGCAACAGCGCCGTGACCGTGGCATGCAGCACCATGAACAGGGTGCTGTCGGTCTGCGTGGCCAGCCGCAGCAGGTCGCGGTGCCGTTCGGCCGGGACGGTCAGGGCGACCCGGCCGCCCCGGTGCGACGGCACCGCCGGATGGCGGCGGTCGAGCGGCAGCTCGATCTCCGCGGGCAGCCCGGCCAGAGCCGTACGCCAGTAGTCCAACTGCTCGGCCAGGATGCCGTGCTCCTCGCCGAGCAGTTCCCGCTGCCACAGGCTGTAGTCGGTGTACTGCACCGGAAGCTCGTCCCAGCCGGGCGACTGTCCGGCCCGCCGCGCCGCGTACGCCTCGGACAGGTCACGCGTCAGCGGCCCGACCGACCAGCCGTCACCGGCGATGTGGTGCAGCACGAGCAGCAGGACGTGCTCGCCTGGCCCGGCCGCGTACAGCCGGATCCGGATGGGCGGGTCGACGGCCAGATCGAAGGAGCTGCGGCCTTCTCGCGCCAGCACCCCGGGCAGATCCGGGCCCGCGGTGTCCCGCACGGTCAGGTCCACCGGTACCGCGGCGGGGTCCAGTACCCGCTGGACGGGGACGCCGTCGTCGGCCGGGAAGACGGTGCGCAGGCTCTCGTGGCGGGTGATCAGGTCGCGCAGCGCGGCGCCGAGGGCGGCGACGTCCAGCTCCCCGGTCAGCCGCAGCGCTAACGGCATGTTGTAGGTGGCGCCGCCGCCCTCGAGCTGGTTCAGGAACCACAGCCGTTGCTGGGCATAGGACAGGGTGGTCATGAGCGTCCTCTTTCTTCGCCCCGCGGCGCGCAGCCGGCGAGGCGGGACGGGCAGTCGTCAGTTGGTCTTCGTCGCCCTGCGGCGCAGGGCCGGCCGGGCGGGACGGGCAGTCGTCAGCCGTTCGCCGATCCGGGCGGGGGTGCGGGCGGCGAACAGGTCACGGATGGTCAGGTCGGCCTGGAGCGCGGCGCGGATCCGGCTGATCAGCCGGGTGGCCAGCAGCGAGTGGCCGCCCAGCTGGAAGAAGTCGTCGTCGATGCCGACCTGGGGTACGCCCAGCAGCTCGGCGAAGAGTGCACACAACACGCCCTCGCGGGCGTCGCGGGGCGCGCGGCCGGGTGCGGCGACGGTGCTCGGCGCGGGCAGCGCGTCCTTGTCGATCTTGCCGTTGCTGGTCACCGGCACGGCGTCGAGAACCACGACCGCCGGAACCATGTACTCGGGCAACTCCCCGGCCAGCCGCTCCCGCAGGGCCCGCGGGTCGAGGGTCCGGCCGGCGGCCGCGGTCACGTAGGCCACCAGGGCCTTCTCGCCGGGACGGTCCTCGCGGGCCACCACGACCGCCTGCCGCACGTCGGGCTGGTCGGCGACAGCCCGGGTGACCTCACCCGGTTCGATGCGGAACCCGCGGATCTTGATCTGGTCGTCGGTGCGGCCCAGGAACAGCAATTGCCCGTCCCCGGTCCACTTCACCAGGTCACCTGTTCGATACATCCGCTCACCGGCGGCGCCCCACGGGCACGCCACGAACCGTCCGGCGGTCAGAGCGGGCCGGCGCAGGTAGCCGCGGGCCAGTCCGGCGCCGGCCACGTACAGCTCACCGGGCACCCCCGGTGGCACCGGCGCGAGGCGGGCGTCCAGCACGTACACCCGGGTGTTGGCGATCGGCCCGCCGATCGGCGCGGGCCGGTCCTGCGGCGTCAGCGGACGGCTGACGGTCGCGCAGACCGTGGTCTCCGTCGGCCCGTACGCGTTGAACATCGCCCGGCCGGCGGACCAGCGCTCCACGACCTCGGCGGAGGGCGGCTCACCGGCCACACCCAGTGCCCGGACACCGGCCAGCGCGTCGCCATCCAGCACGGCGAGCGCCGCCGGCGGCATGGTCAGGTGCGTCACGCCGGTCTCGGCGATCGTCGCCGTCAGGGCCGGGCCGACGGTGAGCCGTTCGGCGGACGGCACCACGAGCGCCGCACCGGACAGCAGTGCCGGGCAGATGTCCCAGATGGCCGCGTCGAAGCTGGGCGACGCGAACTGCAGGACGCGGCTGGTGCCGTCGATGCCGAACCGGGCGGCCTTGGCCGCCGCCAGGCTGGCGATGCCGGTGTGGCTGACCGCCACGCCCTTGGGCCGGCCGGTGGAGCCGGAGGTGTAGATGACGTACAGGGTGTTGGCCGGCGTGGCCGGGCAGGGGAGCGGCGTGTCCGGGCACGCCGACAGCGCGGCGGCGACCTCGGCGTCGTCCAGCGCCGTGCTGGGTACCGCGAGAGGCGGCAGGTCGTGCTCGGTGGCGGTCACGGTGAGCACCAGCCGTGGCCGGGCATCCTCGACCATGTACCGGATCCGCCCGGCCGGGTAGGCCGGGTCGATCGGCAGGAACGCCGCACCGGCCTTGGCCACCGCGAGCATCGCCGTCACCCACTGCAGGCCACGGGGGAACGACAGCGCGACGATGTCCTCGGGCCCGGCTCCCGCCGCGATCAGCCACCGGGCCAGCCGGTTCGCCCGGGCGTCGAGTTCGGCGTAGCTGAGCACCACGTCGTCACCGATCACCGCCGTCGCGTCCGGGGTACGAGCCACCTGCGCGGCGAACAGCGCGGCCACGGTGCCGGCCGGCACCGGTGCGCCGGCGTCGTTCCAGCCGGTCAGCACCCGCTTCCGTTCGGCGGGGGCGAGCACGTCGAGCCGGCCGATCCGGTGGTCCGGTTCGGCGGCGACCTGCCGCAGCAGCCGCAGCAGCCGTTCGGTCATCGCCTGGACGGTCTCCCGCTCAAGCACGTCGGCGGCGTACTCCAGACGGCCGTCGAGCCCGGCCGGCCGGCCGGCGGCGTCGACGCGCTCGACGAGGTTCGCGGTCAGGTCGAACTTGGCGACGTCGAGGTCCACCGGTTGCGCCACGGTGTGCACGCCCGGCAGGCTCAGCGCGGCATCGGCCGCGTGCTGCAGCGTCAGCATCACCTGAACCAGCGGCTGCCGGGCTGTGGAGCGGTCCGTGGCCAGCGCTTCCACCAGCCGGTCGAACGGCAGGTCCTGGTGGCCGAAGGCGTCCAGGTCGTGATCACGGACCCGGTCGAGCAGCGCGCCGAAGCCGGGGTCGCCGGACAGGTCGGTCCGCAACGGCAGGGTGTTGACGAAGAAGCCCACCAGGTCGTCGAGGTCCTCGTCGGCACGGCCGGCGACCGGGGTGCCGATGACGACGTCGTCGCCCGCACCGACGCGGTGCAGCAGCACGGCGAACGCCGCGTGCAGCACCATGAACAGGGTCGCGTCGTGGTCGTGGGCCAGGCGCAGCAGGTTGCGGTGCAGATCCGCCGGAACGGTGAACGGCACCTGGCCGCCGCGCTCGGACCGTTCGGCCGGGTAGGGCCGATCGGTCGGCAGGTCCAGATACTGCGGCGCACCGGCAAGGGTCGCGCGCCAGAAGGCCAGTTGCCGGCTCACGAGGCTGTCCGGGTCGTCGACCGTGCCCAGCACTTGCGACTGCCACAGCGCGTAGTCGGTGTACTGCACGGGCAGCGGCGCCCACGCGGGAGCGGTGCCGCCCAGCCGGGCGGTGTACGCGGCCGACAGGTCCCGCATCAGCGGGGCCAGGGACCAGCCGTCGGCCGCGACGTGGTTCAGCACCACCAGCAGCAGGTGCTCGTCCGTACCCAGCACGCCCAGGTGGACGCGGATCGGCAGGTCCCGGGACAGGTCGAACGGGCGGTGCGCCGCCTGGCTCAGCCAGCGCCCCGGATCCCCGGCCGGCCGGCTCACCTCGACCGTCGCCCGGTTCGCCGGCAGGACCACTTGGTGGGGGACACCGTCGGGGGCGGCGAACACGGTACGCAGGCTCTCGTGCCGGTCCACCACGTCGACCAGCGCCGACCGCAGTGCCGCGACGTCGAGCGGGCCGGTCAGCCGCAGCGCGTACGGCATGTTGTAGGTCGCGCTCGGGCCCCGCATCCGGTGCAGGAACCACAGCCGCTGCTGGGCCGCGGACAGCGGCGGCGCCTCCGGCCGGGGCATCGGCCGCAGCGGCGGTCGCGAACCGTGGCGGGAACCCGCGACCACCTCGGCGAGCCGGGCGGGGGTGGGCGCGGCGAACAGCTCACGCAGCGACAGGTCGGCGCGCAGCACGGCACGGACCCGGCTCAGCAGCCGGGTGGCCAGCAGCGAGTGCCCGCCCAGCGCGAAGAAGTCGTCGTCGGGCCCCACCGTGGGCACGCCCAGCAGGCGCGCGAAGAGCCGGCAGAGGATCTCCTCGCGGGCATCGCGCGGAGCACGTGCCCGCGCGCCGGCGGCGGACCAGTCCGGGGCGGGAAGCGCCCGCCGGTCGAGCTTGCCGTTGGGGGTCAGCGGCATCCGGTCGACTGCCACGACGGCGGCGGGCACCATGTGCGCGGGCAGCGCGGCCGCGGCATGAGCGCGCACGTCGGCGGGCTCGGCGTCGCCGACGACATAGGCGACCAGCCGCTGATCACCCGTACGGTCCTCACGCACCGCGGCGACAGCCTGCCGTACCCGCGGGTGCTCACCGAGCACGGCCTCGATCTCGCCGAGCTCGATCCGGAAGCCTCGCAGCTTCACCTGGTCATCGGCCCGGCCGGCGAACAGCAGCCGTCCGTCCGACGTCCAGCGGACCAGATCGCCGGTGCGGTACATGCGGGTTCCGGGCGCACCGAAGGGACAGGCCACGAACCGTCCGGCGGTCAGTGCGGGCCGGCGCAGGTAGCCGCGGGCCAGTCCGGCCCCGGCCAGGTACAGCTCTCCCACCGCGTTCGGCGGCACCGGCCGCAGCCGGGTGTCCAGGACGTACGCCCGCGTGCCGGAGACGGGCGTGCCGATCGGCACCGGGCCGCCGGCCGTCAGTGGCCGGCTCAGCGTCGCGGTGACGGTGTTCTCCGTCGGCCCGTAGACGTTGATCATGCGCCGGCCGGTGTGCCACCTGGCGACCAGGCTCTCCGGTACGGCCTCGCCGGCGACCGCCAGGACCCGGACCCCGTCGAGGGCGTCGCCGGGCAGGACGGCGAGGGCGGCCGGCGGCAGCTTCAGGTGCGTCACACCGCACTCGGCGATGGTCGCCGCCAGCGGTGATCCGACGGTGAGGCGCTCGGCCGAGGGGGTCACCAGGGTGGCGCCGGCCAGCAGGGTCACCCAGATGTCCGACTGGGCGGCGTCGAAGCTCGGCGACGCGAACTGCAGCATCCGGTCGCCCGGGCGCACGCACAGCCGCTCACCCTGCGCGGCGGCCAGGCCGGCCAGGCCGCGGTGGGTGACCGCGACGCCCTTGGGCCGCCCGGTGGAGCCGGACGTGTAGATCACGTATGCGGTGTTGTCGACACCGGCGGGCCGCGGCGGTTCCGGCCTCCCCGGCGCCGTGCCGGGGCCGGCGCTGTCGAGTGTCAGCACCGGGACGTCGGTGCCCGGCAGGGCGGCCGCGGTCTCCGCGGTGGACAGCAGCAGTACGGGCCGCGCGTCGGTGAGCATGTAGCGGATGCGGTCGGCCGGGTACCCCGGGTCGACAGGCAGATAGGCGGCGCCGGTCCTGGCGACGGCGAGCATGGCGGTCACCCAGTGCACCGAGCGGGGGAACGCCAGCGCCACCAGGTCCTCCGCGCCCACGCCTCGCGCCAGCAGCCACCGGGCGATCCGGTCGGCCTCCGCGTCCAGCTGCGCATAGGTCATCGTGATGTCGTCGCCGACCAGGGCGACCGCCTGCGGCGTGCGAGCGGCTCGCGCGCGGAAGAGCTCGGCGAGCGTGGCCGGCCCGGTGGCGGGGCCCGGGTCGGCCCAGCGTGCTGTCGCCTCACGGTCGCCGTCGGTCAGCAGGTCGAGCTGGGCCAGCACGGCCTGCGGGTCCGCACCGGCGAACCGGGTCAGGAAGGCCAGGAACCGGTCCCGGTGGCCCACGACGTCCGGCACGGAGTACAGCCGCGGGTTGGCGTCGAAGTCCACCCGGTACTTCTCGCCGTCGCGCCGGTCCCAGACCAGCATCGCGAGATCCTCGGGAAAACCACCGGCCAGGTTGTCCGCGTACGCGGGGGCGCCGCCGAAGCTCACCCCGTACTCGAAACTCATGACGTTGGCCCGGGAGGCGACCAGCCCGGCGCCGCCCGGTGACCGGTCCCGGCGGATGTCCTCGACCCGGTAGTCCTGATGCGCGAGCACCGTGCGGGCCTGCGTGGCGACCTGCTCGACGAGGTCGGTGACGCGGGCATCGGCATCGACCCGCACCCGTAGCGGCAGTAGGTTCGACACCATGGCCGGAGTGACCCGGTCGGCCGGATCGCGGCGCGCGGCCGCGGGCAGCCCCACGACGACCTCCCGCTCGCCGGTCATCCGGTGCAGATAGGCGGCCCAGGCGGCGACGACCACCAGCGGCCACCGCGTCCCGCAGGCGCCGGCCCTCTCGTCAAGCAGGCGTGCGGTCGCGGCATCGATCCACCCGGAGCGGCGCACCACCCCGTCGGCCGGCGCCGGCTGCGCGTGGGCCAGGCCCGCCGGCTCCGGGCAGTCCCGCAGGTAGTCGACCCAGAACTGCCGGTCCCGCGTGCGCCGTGGCGATCGCTGGTACGCCTGGTCGCGCGCCACCAGATCGGACAGCCGCCCGAACGGGCTGTCCGGCACCTCGGCCCCCGCGTGCAACGCCGTGTAGACCTCGGCCACCCGGCGGGCGATCAGCCCCATCCCGAAACCGTCCAGAACCAGGTGGTGATAGCTGGACCACCACAGGTGACGCTCGGGGGAGAGCCGCAGCAGGGCGTACCGGAACAGTCGACCCGCCTCCGGCTCGAAGGACCGTTCGAGGTCGGCGCGCATCCACCGCAGGGCGGCCTCGAACGGCTCCGCCTCGTCGCTGAGGTCGTGAACCGCCAGCTGCCACGGCGCCGCGGCGCCGGTCTGCTGGAGTACCTCGCCGTCGGGCGTCGCGGTGAAGCGGACGGTCAGGCAATCCGCCTCGTCGACGGTGCGGCGCAGGGCGGCCTCGAACACCTCGGCCAGGATCGGACCGGTGATGTCCAGGTATTCGCCGATGGTGTGCATCCGGCTGTCGGGTGCCAGTTGCCGGGCGTACCAGATGCCGCGCTGGGCGGCGGTCAAGGGAATCGTCATGAGGGGTACGGAATCGGCCGGCACGATGACGACCGTCAGCCCATCGCCTCGATCAGACTCTGCGGACGCATATCCGTCCAATGTTCGTTGACATAGTCGACGCAGTCCTGGCGCGGACTGGCGGTTTTGGCAACCGCCCAGCCGGCGGGAACGTCAGCGAATTCGGGCCACAACGAATACTGGCCCTCGTCGTTGATCAGTACCAGATAGGTGCCGTTCTCATCCTCGAAAGGGTTCATGACTGTTCCTTCGCTCGATCTCGTGGAATGGCCGAGAACTTCCGGCGCCGGCTCGTGACCGGCGACGGGGCGCGACACTAACAGCCGCGTGATCCGAGCGAACCGCTCCTAATCGGACATTTGATCTGGTCCACGGGTCGTGCGGGAGCGTGACATGAGCCACACGGTGGCAACCGTGAATGACTTGGCCGAGCCGACCAGCGAATTAACACAACATAAATGACTGTAAATTATGCCGCCCTTAACGACCCCTAATGTGACAGGGCCGCCCCTTGTGCGGCGAGTCGAATAGGAATCCACCGCCCAGCACCGCTGGCGGTGCGGCGTTCCGGGTGAGGGCAATCTCGGCTGCGGGCACACACGCCGAGCCTCGGCCCGCGCAGCGTCAACCAGCGCCGGCAGCCGCAGCGGGTCACGGGTCCGGTAGGAGGGTGCAGCCAGAGCCGCGACCGTGCGGCCCAGGCCACCCCGGTCGTCGTCGAGCGAAGGGCGGCGGCGGCCGGCACCGAGGGCCGCGAACACCTTCAGCAGGGCAGCGGTCCCTACCTGGAGCGCGTCACGCAGCTCGACCCGAAGTTCCAGCGAATCCTGCGCGACAGCCCGGCCCCGACCGGTGGCGGTGTGATGCGGTATGGCAACGCGGTCAAGGGGTGGCGCTGGCGGTGCCGGCAGGTCCGGGAACGCAGATGTCATCCGGTCCCAGGACGCCATCGCTCTCATCGGTGCTGGGTGTTGAAGGACTCGCGACGCACGGCGGCCGTGATGGCGACTCCGGCGTCGCGGCGGGCGCGGAGGCTGAGCCGCCAGGTGTCTCTGTAGGTGAAACGTGCACCGGCCGGTCACAGGCCGGCAGTGCGAGAACCGACGCTGAAGAAATGCATACAGCGGCAATCCGGAGGTGGTGGGTGAGCATGATTCCTTCAATGGCGGCTCCGCGGGAACGTGACGCAGTGTAGGCAGCCGCCGGTTGCAAAGTGCCACCTTGCCTCAGTCGTACACCCGAAGTAGTGCCGGTTCGTCGTCAGGCTGGCCCGCTCCTGGCCGTCGGGCTCGTGTGCCTGGTAGCCGACGCACTCGCAGCCGTTGTCCGCCCCGAGTCCATCGTCTCGTCCAGGACGGCCTGCACCGGATCGACCTTCGAGTCGTCGATGGCGAGCGCGCCGATCGACTCGGCCAGGCGCGGCCGGTCGACGACCATCACCGACCGGGTGGACACCGATGTGCTGTGGACGGTTCGGGAAGGCCGCGGCGCGGGTTCAGTCGCGGTCCGGGCATCGGCCCGCCTGGCGGGCCTTCCATTCGCGCCACTGTTCGTCGGTCAGGCCACGCCGCCAGTAGCCCGAGATCGACAACAGGTCCCTCGCCACGCCGCGTTCGTCGAGCAGGTGCCGCCGCAGGCCGCGGATCACGGCGCCCTCACCGTGGACGAACGCCTGCACGACGCCCGGTTCGAAGGCGAGCGATCGTACGGCCGTGGCCAGGCTGTCGCCGCGTGCGGTGTGTATCCAGCGGATGTCGGCGTCGGCCGCGGTGGGCAGCGGTTGCTCGTCGTACTCGTCGACCACCTCGACGATCACCCGGGCCCGCATGCCGGCGGTCATCGCCTCGAGCGTCACCGCGATGGCCGGTAGCGCGACGGCGTCACCAGCCAGCAGGTGCCAGCCGGCCACCGGCCGCGGCCGATACAGCCCACGTGGTTCGCGCAGCAGCACCGGATCCCCCGGTTTGAGCCCGGCCAGCCAGGTGGGCGTCAGGCCGGGCCGGCCGTGGTGATAGAAGTCGATGGTCAGTTCGCCGGCTGCCGCGTCGAAGGCCCGGATCGTGTAGGTGCGGGTGCGGGGCCAGGCCGATCGGGGCAGGGTGGCGTGGATGTGCCGCAGGTCGAGGTCGGCCGGGTAGGCGATGCCGGGGCGGGGGAAGACGATCCGGATGTGGGAGTCGGTGAACGGGCCGGGATCGAGCCTGGCGATGTCCGCGCCGCCGGCCACCATCCGGGTCACGCGAGGGGCGATGCGGGTCAACCGCAGCAGGGCCAGCCGGACGACCGGGCGGGCCCGCGCCGAAACGACGATCATGTCTCTCCTCGGGAGCAGGCAGGGGGACCTGCTGGTCAGCCTCGGATCGACGCGGCGCAGAGCTGGGCCGCCCGGGCCGTGTGCAGGATCCGGAACCAGGCCTGGCCGGCCCGGTACGCCGGCCGGATCAGTCCGTGCAGCAGCAGCGCCCGGACCGCCCGTCCGCTGTCCGGCAGGCTCCAGCCGGTCAGCGTGGTCACGTCGGTCAGGTCGAAGCTGTCGCCGCGCCGGCAGAGGGCTTCGAACAGGTCCCGGTCGGCGGCGGGCAGGCCGGCCAGCCGCCGCTCCAGGGCTTCCCGCAGGCCGGCGCCGGCGTCCGGGCTGGTGAGGTGGTTCAGCAGGGTGGCCGGATCGTCGTGCAGACACCGGTGCAGGGTCGCCAGGTCGTAGACGATCAGCCAGGAGGCGGCGGCGTGCAGGGCGCCGGGCACCCCGTCGAGCCGCCGGCAGATGCCGGCCATCAGGTCCAGGTCGGCGGGGTCCGGGTCGAGGTCGGGCCGGACCCGGCGGGCGCGGTTGAGGAAGAGCTGTACGGCCGGGGAGCCCGCCGGGTCCGTCTCGTCGACGGTCAACGGGTTGAGCAGGAAGGTGCGTTCCCCGGGCAGGCCGAGCGGGCGGTCCGCGGTGGTCATGACGCGCAGGCCGGGTACGTCCCGCAGCAGGGTGACCAAACGGCCCGGGTCGGCGGTCGCCGGCACACCGTCCAGGACGAGCAGCGGCGGCCGGTCGGCGATGGTCTCGACGAGGGCGGCGATGTCGTCGGTGGCCGGTCCGGGGTGCAGGAGCTGCTCGGCGGCGGCCCGGACCAGGGCGGCGAGGCGGTCGCCGCCAGCCGGTTCGGCAAGCGTGCACCACAGCACCGGGGTTCCGCCGGTGGTGTGCAGCCGGGTGGCGACCTCCAGCGCGAGCCGGGTCCGTCCCACACCGTCGATGCCGATGACGGTCACCAGTCGTTCGGCTCCGGTGGCCAGTTCGCCGTACAGCACCGCGGTCTCGGCCTCCCGGCCGACCTGCAGGTCGGTGGCGAGCGGCGGGGCCGCCGGGCCGGCCTCGTAACCGGCTTTGACCGCCCAGCCGGTGCGGCCCTCGGTGGCTGCCGCCTCCAGGTCGGCGCGGGCCCGCGGCCCGAGGCGCAGTGCGTCGGCGATCAGGCGGACGGTGTCCTGCCGGGGCCGCCGGGCCCGGCCCTGTTCCAGGTCGCGGATGGCCCGGACGCTGATGGTGGAGAAGTCGGCGAGTTCACGCTGGGTCAGCCGGATCCGGACCCGGTGCTGGCGCACCAGGCGGCCGAACAGTGGTACGTCCTCGTCTGTCGCGGTGGCGATGCTCATGATGCGGCCCTCTTCCCGTGTGATGGCGCAGTCGGCGAAGCTCCGGGGTGGCGAACCCGAGATCGGGTGATCGCCCCCGTGGATCTCATCGTCCGGATGCCGCTATCGACCGGGCATCACGACGCCAACCGGCGCCGGGGCCTCACGATCAACGGGGGATAGCGCCGGGATAGCCGGAGGTCAGGGTCGCACCGACGGGCCGGCGAGCTCCCGGGCGAGCAGGTCGGCCTGCTCCTGCTCGGGCCGCATCCCGCGGTCCCGGAAGCTCTCCCGGGCCTGGTCGAGCAGCGCGCCGGCCTCGGCGGCCCGGCCGCTGCGCAGCAGCACCCGGGCCAGGTCGAGACGGACCACGGCCACCCCGCCGACATCGATGATCTTTTCCCGTACGGCGAGCGCCTGCCGATAGGCCTCCTGCGCCTGGTCGTAGCGCTTCCCGGCCTCGTGCACCTCGCCGAGGTTGCGCAGCAGGTGACCCTCGCCGATCAGGTCGCGGTTGCGGCGTACGTTGTCCAGGACCCGCAGCAGCACCCGCTCGGCCTCGGCGTGTTCACCGCGGCGCAGCAGGACCTGACCCGCGCGGCGCAGCGCATGCGCCTCGCCGTGCGTGTAACCGACCTCTCGGAAGACCGCCAGAGCCTCTTCCAGCTGGTCGTGCGCGAGCGCGGTGCTGCCGCGGCGCATCCAGATGTACGAGCTCTGGGTCAGCACGCCGGCCCGGCCCACCACGTCCCCGACCGCCTCGAAGTCCCGGATCGCCTGCTCGTAGAGTGCCAACGCGACGTCCTCCGCGCCGACCTGCCGTTCCAGCAGGGCCAGGTCGCGCCGGCACAGGGCCAGACCGTGCCGGTCGTCCAGTTCCTCGAAGATCTTCAGCGCGAGCCCGAGGGAGCGCCGGGCCTCGTCCGGCTGCTGCCGGCTCAGGTGCATGGTCCCCAGCGAGCCGAGCACGGCCGCGGTGCCGCGCCGGTTCTGGGCGGCCCGGGTGGCTTCCAGCGCCCGGCGATGGGTGTACTCCCACTGGTCGAAGTAGCCACGCGCCTCGAACAACGTCACCAGCGTGGTGGCCAGGTCCCAGCACAGTTCGTGCAGCCCGGCCCGGGCCGCCTGGTCGACGGCCAGGCACAGGTTGGGCTGCTCGCTGTCCAGCCAGTCGATCGGCTCGCTCAGCACGCTCTCGGCGTACGCGGCGGGCGGCTGCCATCGGCGGCCACTGCCGTGCAGCACGGTGAAGTCCCCGCCGTACACCCGGGCGTGTGCCTGTTCGGCGAGAGCGACCCAGCCGCCGATCATCCGCTCGGTCGCGGCGAGCTGGACGGCGGGACTGTCGTGCAGGGCGAGTTGTTCCCTGGCGAACAGCCGGATCACCTCGTGGAACCGGTAGCGGAACTCGCCGGTGCGCTCGACCGCGACGGCATCCAGCATCTGTACGTCGACCAGCGGCTCGACCAGGTCGGAGGGGAACGGGCTGTCGTCGTCGAGCAGGGCGCCCGCGGTCCAGCCGGGTACGGTCGGCCCGTCGGCCAGGCTGAACAGCCGCAGCAGCCGCTGTTCGGCGTTGCTGAGCCCGTCGTGGGTCAGCGACAGGCTGGCCCGCATGGTCATCTCGCCGTGCGCGAGTTCGTCGAGCCGGTGCCGTTCGCTGGCCAGCCGGTGCCCCATCGACGCCAGTGTCCAGTGCGGGCGGGCGGCCAGCCGGGCCGCGACGATCCGCAGTGCCAGCGGCAGGCCGCCGACCGTACGGACCAGGGCGTCGGCCGCCGCCGGCTCCCGGGCGACCCGGGCCTCGCCGATGACCCGGCTCAGCAGTTCCAGGGCCTGCGTCCGGTCCAGCACCTCCAGCTCGATCCGCATCGCGCCGGGCAGCCCGGCCAGCCGGGACCGGCTGGTCACCACGACGGCGCAGCTGCTGCTGCCGGGCAGCAGCGGGCTGATCTGGGCTTCGTTGGCCGCGTCGTCGAGGACCACCAGCAACTGCCGGGACGCCAGCAGGGTCCGGTACATCTCGGCGCGCTCGTCGATGTCGTCCGGGATCATCGGGCCGGGGATCCCGAGGGCCCGCAGGAACCGGCCGAGCGCGTCCTGGGGGCTGACCGGGTCGGCGCCGACGCCGCGCAGGTCGCAGTAGAGCTGGCCGTCCGGGAACCGGGTGCGGCCGATGCGGTGGGCGACGTGGGTGGCCAGCGCGCTCTTGCCGACGCCGGGTTTGCCGGCGATGACCACGAGCCCCAGCGCCCGCTGCCCGTCGTCACCGAGCAGGGCGGCCTCGACGGTGCGCAGCACCGGCTCGTTGGCCACGAAGTCCGCGGTGTCGGCGGGGAGCTGGCGTGGTCGTTCCTCGCCGTATCCCGGTGTGGCCGGCTCGACCGGCTGGGGTGCGGCGGCCCGGTTGCGGTCCGGTGGCGGTTGCGGGTCGCCGGACCGGGCGGCCACCTCGGTCACCGTGGGCCGCGCCGTCGGCGCGAGCAGTGCCGGGTCGCCGGCCAGAATCGCCCGCTCCAGCTGTCGCAGCTCCTCGCCCGGTTCCAGGCCGAGCTCGTCGGCCAGCAGTTGGCGCCCGGCCCGGTAGACGTCCAGCGCCTCGGCCTGCCGGCCGGACCGGTGCAGGGCGAGCATCAGCTGTCCGCGCAGCCGCTCTCGCAGCGGGTTCTCGTGCACCTGACGGCTGATCTCGCCGACCAGGTCGTGGCTGCGCCCCAGGCCGAGTTCCAGCCCCAGATAGGTCTCGATCGCGGCGAGCCGGTCCTCGTCGAGCCGCACTCCCCAGGAGCGCATGGTCTCGTTCGGGATGCCGCTGAGGCACGGGCCCCGCCACAACGCCACGGCGGCCCGCAGCATCTCGGCGGCCTCCGCGTCCCGGCCCTCCTTGACTAGCACCCGGGAGGCCATCACCTGCCGGTTGAACACCTGGAGATCGACCGTCTCGTCGCCGGTGCGCAGCAGGTAGCCGGGCGCGCGGGAGACCACCGACACGGTCAGGCCCGCTTCGGCGAAGCTCTTGCGCAGCCGGGACACACAGATCTGGATCTGGGTCCGCGCGGTGTCCGGCGCCTCGTCGGGCCAGATCAGGTCGAGCAGCCGGCTGGTGCCGATGACGCGACCGGCCTCCATCAGCAGACAGGCGAGGATGATCTCCTGACGTCCGGGCGGGATCCGGACGGTACCGGTGGGTCCGTCCACCTGGAGAGACCCCAGGACGCGGAAGACGATACCGTCCGAATTGATTGGGCTGATGACGTTCAGGTCACGCATTGTTCTCCAAGGCGACAGCATTCCAGCAATGCCGCCGCTGCATCATTCCACCGCATAGGCGGCTCGCTGTCCAGGCGCAGATTACCGGTGTGGCGGCTTTCCGGAACAGTCCACTGTGACTATTCGGTTCTCCCCGCAAGCTGCGCAAATCGTGGTATCCCAGCCCAACTGCGTCCCGAATTCGCGCTCGGTTACGGCACGATTATCAGGAAACGTCCGACTTTTGGGTACGCCCTATGGAGGTGAGCCGAGTGCCTAAGCGGCGGGGGACGCGCCGGGTTCGCAAGTCGCCGAGTCGAGGCGTCGGCGGGTCGGGCACACCGGTGCCTATGCGCCTCTCGGAGTGCTCCCGGGCAATCTATGGTGGACAATGTTTCATTTGTTGCTCGGACCCCGCGATCGGCTGCCCTGGGCGGAGACGGCGACCCGGTCCGGTGAGGACGGCCGCACCGCGCCGGGAAAGTGCCGTGATAGCGAAAAGTTAACCGTCCCTCCCACCATCTGCCTGCGCCCACACACGTGGCTCGCGGCAGGCCATGCAGAGGAGACCAGTGATGAGCGGGCCAGGAGGTTCACCGCCGTACACCGCCACCACCGCGGCCGGAGTCGACCACGTCCGGTTGTCGTACCACTACCTGGACACCGGCGACCTGGACGGCTACGCATCGCTGCTCGACGAGCACGTCCGCGTACGGCGGCCGGACCTTCCGCTCGGGGACGGGCGGGCCGAGGTGGTCCGTACCCACGCGCAACTGGCCGGGCCACCGGCCCGGCACCAGATCTTCAAAGTGATCGCGGACGGCGACGGTGTCGCCGTGACCGGCCGGTACGTCCTCCCGTCGGGCGCGCAGGAGCTGGACTTCGTCGACGTCTTCACCCTCACCGACCACGGGATGTTGCTCGGTTACCGGCGGTTCTACTACCTGGCGCCCTGCTGACCGGATCCGCACCCGAGTGCCGGGGGGCGGATCCGGTCAGTGCGTCGCGGCGTCACGCCGGCCGGGTGACGGGATCACGAACCGCCCGGCTCCGTCCCTCGCCCGCGTCCGCGACCTCCGCCGTGGCCTCGCGTCCGGCCTGAGCCTGCGGCGCGGGGGCCGGCCGGCGTATCGCCCGCACCGCGGCCAGCGGCGCGGCCAGCGCGACCGCCCCGCACACCAGCCAGGTGGCGTGCAGGCCGATCACCGCGGAGAGCGCGCCGAAGAGCGCGATCGACACCGGGGTGGTCCCGATCCCGGCCAGGGTCAGCATCGACATCGCGGTGCCCAGCCGGGCCGGCGGCGACGCCTGCTGATAGACCGTGACGATGGCCGGCCCGTTCAACCCGGCCATCAGGCCGACCAGGACGCTGACCACCACCAGCGCGGCCAGCGAGGGGGTCGACGCCATCACCAGGATGCCCAGGCCGATCCCGACACCGGTGGCGACCATCCGCACCGACAGCGGCAGGCGGTGGGCGAGCAGCACGCCGATCAGCCCGGCGACCAGGGCACCCGCGCTGAACGCCATCACCACGACGGCCACCGCCCCGACCCCCCAGCCGCGGGTGTTGACCAGCAGCGGCAGGGCCACCTCCAGCGGCCAGCCGAATGCCAGGTCCAGCAGGAACGCGCAGACGAACAGCCAGCGCAGGCGGGCGTGCGCCCGCAGCAGCCGGATGCCGTCCCCGGCGTGCCGCAGCAGGGTCTCGCCGGGGGCCCGGGTGCCGCCCGGCATGCCGGCGGTGACCACCGCGGCCGCGGCGAACGCGAGCGTGCCGGTGACCGCCACGACGGCCATCGCCTGCCACAGGTCGCCGACCGCGATCAGCCAGGCGCCGATCGGGGAGCCGACGATCGGGGCGAGCCGGGTGATCATCGCCGACAGCGAGTTCGCCCGAGCCAGGTGATCGCCCTCGGCCAGGCTCGGCAGCAGGGTGCTGTTGGCCGGACTGCCGAAGCCCAGCAGAACGCCTTCGATCGCGGCGATGACCACCAGCGGCCAGAACCACGGGGTGGTGAGGGTGACCACCGCTCCGGCCGCGAGCAGCACGGCCCGGGCGGAGGTGGTCCGCAGCAGCACGAACCGGGCGCCCAGCATGTCGGTGACCGCGCCCGAGAAGATCAGGACGATGGCGCGCGGCAGAGCACCGGCCAGGGTCAGCACGGTGATCGCCGTCGCCCCGCCGATCCGGACCGCGGTCCAGGCCAGGGCCACCAGCAGAAGGTAGTCGCCGGTCAGCGAGAGCGCCTGACCGGTCATCAGGACGATGACCTTGCGCCACCGGATCACCGGCGGCGCGCCGGCCGGCAGCGTCTCCGCAACGTCGGCAGAACTCATCACCGATCCTCACTCTCAAGACTGTCGGTCCAGGCGGTCCCCGCCGGTGGGAGGGCCACCCACCCGCTGCCGCCGCGCAGCGCGTTCTCGACGGCCCGCCCGGCAGCGACGCGGATCGCGTCCGGGGCGGCCCCCGCCGCCCGGACCTGGAGCACACCGCCCAGGTCCGAGCGGCCCAGCCGGGCCAGTGCCGAGACGGCACCGTGCAGGATCGCGGGGTGTCCGGCGGGTTCACAGGTCAGCACCGGAATCTGCGACGGGATGAACCGGACGTACCCGGTGTGGTCCGGCGATGCCGCGCCAGCGTTGTCCGGTGCCGGCCGGGCCTCGTGCCGGCAGGCCGCGCCGGTCCGCCGCCCACTCGTCGCGCGGCGGGTGGCGGCCGGCCGGCAGAACCGGCCGACCGGGTCGTGGTGGCGTCTCATGCCGGTCCCCTCGATGCCGGGACCAGCAGACCACCGGCCGCCGCAAGGCCGGGTCCGTCCGGTGACGGCTCCGGGTGGTGCGGGCCGATGCCCACCGGGTCCTCGCGCCGGCTGCGCCAGTCCCACTCGAACATCCGTAGCCGCTGCGGCCGGTCGCCGACGGTGGCCAGCGTCGCCACGAACCCGGGCGGCGCGGGCAGATCCCGCAGATCCCAGCGTTCCCCGTCGTACGCCCCGGTGCCCTCCACGATGCCGGGCACCAGCACCCGCAGGCACAGCCCGTCCAGCAGCCGTCCACCGGACGCCTTCACACACGCCTCCTTGCGCGACAGCAGCCGGTGGTAGAGCGCGCTGCGGGACAGCTGGTCGGCCTCCCGGCTCACCGCCGCGGCCTCGTCCGGGGGCATGAACCGGGCGGCCAGCGCGGTCGCCCGTACGTCGTTGCGGATCTCCTCCAGGTCCACGCCGACCGGGTCGTGGAGCCGGACGGCGAGCATGGCGTGCCCGCCGGAACGGCTCAGGCTCCACTGCCACCGCCGCCACGGCCCGTCGAAGTACGGCTTGCCGTTGGGGCCGCGAGCCCAGTGCAGCGTGCCACCGGTGGCGCCGAGATAGCCGGCCAGCACCGACCGCACCGCGCCGTGCGCCACCACGAACCGGGTGGCCGCCCGGCTGTCGCGCAACCGGCCGGCCCGGCGCCGTTCCTCGTCGTCGAGCAGTGCGCCGACCGGTACGGCCGCCTCGGGGTCCACGTCGAGCACGATGTGCCAGACATCGGTCCCGGGCGGCGGCCCGACGACGACCGGCCCCGGCTCACGCGGCGCGGACATCGCTGAGCCGTCCCTGCAAGTGGCCCCGGGCCAGGGTGAGCCGCTGGATGTTCCCGGTGCCCTCCATGAACTCGAAGCCGCGCGCGTCCCGCACCAGCTTGTCCAGCAGCGGGTACTCCCAGCAGGCGCCCGGGCCGAGCAGCCGGACCGCGTCGGTGGTGAGGTCCTCGGCGAGCCGGGTGGCCCGCAGCTTCGCCGCCGACGCGAGGGTGCCGTCCGACGGGTCGTGGTCGGCGGACCGCGCGGCCGCCAGCACGAGCGCGCGGGTGCCGGCCAGCCGCTGCCGCCAGTCGTCGAGCCGGGACCGTACGGCCGGGCGGGCCGCGGCCACCAGGTCGTACGCGGCCTGCGCGACGCCCAGCGCCAGGCAGGACACCACCGGCCGGTAGCGGTGGAAGGTGCGGGTGGCGGCCCACATGCCCTGCCGGGTGGCGGACCGGCCCCGGCCGAGCAGGTCACCGGCGTCGATGGGCACGTCGTCCAGGCGCAGCTCGCTCAGTTCCAGGCCGCGCAGTCCGGTCGTCGGCAGCGGCACCGCGGTGAAGCCGGGCTTGTCGGTGCCGACGAGCACCGCGACCACCCCGAGCGGGCCGGCGTGCCGGCGGGCGAAGACCACACCGATCCTCGCGCGGGCCCCGTTGCCGATGTAGCGCTTGGTGCCGGCCAGCCGGAAACCGTCACCGTCCGGGTGCAGCGCGGTGTGCATGCCGGCCGGCTCGGAACCGGCCGTCGGCTCGGTCATGCCGAAGAACGTCCAGGCGCCCTCGCCGGCGACCACCTCCCAGTAGCGCCGCCGTTGCGTCTCGTCGGCGAGGTCACCGATGACCGAGCCGGACATCGACGGCCCCGGCAGGGCGAGCACCGCTGTCGCGTCGGCGCGGGCCAGTTCCTCGTAGACGACGACCTGCTCGACACAGGACTGCAGCAGGGCGGTCCGGCCCTGTACCCGCAGCGGGTCCGGGTTGTACTCGGCCGGCAGACCGGCGAACCGGCGCCACGGCAGTACCGGATCGCGGGCCCGGCCGGGCTCCCGGTCCCGGTCCAGGGCGGCCGGTCGCAGCAGGTCCGCGTACGCCCGGGCCTCGGCGCGCAGGCCGGTCAGAAAGTCGATGCTCATGATCCCCCCAGGTCGGTCGGTGGCGGGTAGGTGTCGGCGAGCAGTTCGGAGACGCGGACCAGACCGGCCGGCCCGTCGGCCAGCAGACCGGCCGCGCCGAACAGGTGCAGGCAGGCCCGGCCGGTCTCGTCGAGCGCCCGGTGCGCCCGGGCCAGGCCGTCGGCGTCCGGTGCGGGGCCGATCAGGGCGGACGCCTCGGCGAGACCGGCGGCCGCGTCGGCGAGGATGCCCCGGACCATCGGCAGGTTCAGGGTCACGGTGCCGGCCACGCTGCGGCCGCGCAGATGCCGGGCGACCCGGTCGAGCAGCCGTTGAGCCAGCCCGAGCCGGATGGCGGCGATGCCGGCCGCCCAGTCGATCCCGGCCGGGGTGCCGGCGCCGTCCGGCACGCGGCAGGCGATCAGTTCCCCGTCGTCGGTGCTGACGCGGGCCAGCACCGACCGGCCGGGACCGTCCGGGTAGGCCGTCGCGGGCAGCAGGGTGTGGCCACCCGGGCCGGTCGGCAGTGTTTCCGGGCCGGTCGCCGCCCACAGCCGGGTGAGCGCGGCGCAGGGGCCGTCGGTGTGGGCGACACGGCCGTACGTTCGCGGGTCGGCGAGCGTGTCCGGGCCGCTCATGACGGCGGTCACCGGACCGGCTCCGGCACCGGGCGCGCCGGTGCGGTGGACCGGTGCCGGCGCGCGGTGCCCGAGCGGCCCGGGGCGCGGCGGCCCGCCGGCCGGGTGACGGTCATCGCGCATCGGTACGGCAACGCCGGGTCGTCGTCGGTGACCAGGATCCGGCCGCCGTCGTGGCGCCCGCCGAGCAGCTCGGCCAGCACCAGCCACACCCCGGCGCAGGGGTGCCCGTCCGCGGCCCGCAGCACCGGGACCCGCGCGGGCGGACCGGCTGTCCCGGCACCCGCGACGACGACGTCCACGTCCGGGTCCACGGCCTGGTGCACGGTCCGGCCGGCCGGGACCGATCGGGTGACGGTCACCTCCGGCAGCCCGAGCCGGACGGTGCCGTCCGGCCCGAGCAGCATCGCCACCGCGACGTCGCGATCGACCCGGTCCGCTCCGGCGGCCGGCGGCAGGGTGGACTGCTCCATCACCACGATCAGGGCGCGCCGGGCGGCTCCCGAGTTCAGGTGGTGCCAGGCGATCCGCAGGGCGGTGAACGGCCCGGCCACCCCCTGTTCGGAGACGCCGATCAGGGCCGGATCGCCGGGCAGCAGGTCGGCGAGGACCGGTCCGGCGAAGCTCTGGTGCCGGCAGTCCGGACTGGCGTCGACGGTGATCACCAGGTCCACGCCGCCGAGGTGCGCTCCTAGCTCACCGACCACGGCACGGGCCATGTGGTGGTAGCTGACCAGGGCGCCGCCGTCCGGCCACGCCGGGTCGGCGAGCTCGCCGTACAGGGCCGTCATGTGCTCGCGCAGCGACTGCCGCTCGTCGGGGGCTGGTGCCGGCACCGGATCGGTGAAGGTGAGGACGGCGATCCGTTCCAGGGTCGTCATGATCAGCGGTTCTTCGCGACGAAGGCGGCCAGCGAACCGATCGAGTCCAGGTCGGACTGCTTCAGGTCCTCCGGGTCGACCTCCATCTCCAGGTTGTCCTCCAGGGCCATCAGCAGGGCGAGCACGCCGGTGGAGTCGAGGCTGAGGTCGTCGAACAGCCGGGTCTCGGCGGTGACGTCGGTCAGCTCCTGGTTGAGCACGTCCTCCAGGACGGTGACGATGACGGTGACGATCTGCTGGTGGCTGGTCTCGACGGTGCTGGCGCTCATGGGAAGGTCCATCCTCTCGGGTGTGGTGAAGCCGGGTCGGTGCAGCGGGAGTGCTACGAGATCAGGGGCGGGTACGGTCATCGGAAGTCGTGCAGGATCTGGGCGGCGAGCATGCTCTGCACGTCGTCGCGGGCCCGGACCAGCCGCGGCCGGCCCTGGTGGATCAGCACCTCGGCCGGGTAGCCGTGGCTGAGGAAGTACACCGGCGAGGCGGTCGGGCCGTAGGCGCCGGAGCGTTCCACCCCGATCACGTCGCCGGGACGCAGATCGCCGGGCAGCGCGGCGGCCTTGCCGATGGTGTCGCTGGGGGTGCACAGCGGTCCGGTGACGTTCCACTTCACCGGCTCGGCGGTGCTCTGCCGGTTGAGCAGGCGGATCGGGAAGTTGCGTTTCACGAACGAGCCGATGCCGACCGCCGCCATGTGGTGGTTGGTGCCGCCGTCGGTGACCGCGAACCGCTCGCCCATCGACTCCTTGACGTAGCGGACCTGGACGGCGTACACACCGCTGTGGCCGACCAGATAGCGGCCCATCTCCATCACCATGCGGACATCCGGGTTGCGGTCCCGGAACGCCGCGAAGACCGGATTGAGCTGGTCGACCAGCAGTTCGGGATCGAGATCCCGCTCGCCGTCGAAGTACGCCACCCCGAGCCCGCCGCCGACGTCGACCAGTTCGAGGCGGACACCGAGGTGCGCGCTGAGCCGCTCGGCCAGCTCGAGGATCCGCCGGGTGTTCTCGACGATCATGTCCTCGGCGAGGAACCGGGTGCCGAGATAGGACTGGAAGCCGCAGAGCCGCACCGAGCGGTGCCGCCCGGCCAGACCCGGCTGCTCCATCAGGATCGCCTCGTCGATCCCGAACTGCCGGGGCTTGCCGCCCATGGTGAGCCCGCTGCCCTTGACCGCGAAGCTCGGATTGACCCGCAGCACCACCCGGGCGACGGTGCCGAGCCCGTCGGCCAGCTCGTCGATCAGGTCGAGCTCGGCCAGCGACTCGCAGATCAGGGTGACCCCGTCCTTCAGGCACGTGGTCAGCTCGTCGCGGCTCTTACCGGGGCCCAGGAACATCACCTGCTCGGCCGGCACGCCGGCGCGCTGGGTGGTGACCAGCTCGGCCATCGAGGACACCTCGGCCCGGGCGCCCAGCGAGTGCAGCAGGGCGCAGACGCTGATGTTCGGGTTGGCCTTCAGCGAGTAGTAGATCTCCACACCGGAGTGCAGCCGGTCACGCAGGCCGCGGAACCGCTCGGCGATCACCGCGCCGTCGTAGACGTACAGCGGCGTGCCGAACTGTTCCACCAGCTCGTCGACGGGGACGCCGCCCCACGAGGTCGGCTCAGACATGGACGCTCTCCTTCAGGACGGCCGCGGTGACACCGCGGTCGAGTTCGGTCAGCTCCTGCTCGGTACGGGCCATCAACAGCCCGTACAGGCGTCCCGCGTAGGGACGGGTGTCGCCGGGTTCGGGGGCGGCGGCGTTGACCGTGGCGAAGTTGTTCACCAGCAGCCCGGCTCGCCGGTCCGCGGTGAAGATCAGGTCACCGAGCCGGTCCCGCAGCTCGGGCCAGCCGATCGGGGCGCTCAGCCGCAGGTCGTACTGGCGGGCCACGGCGACGGTGCCGGGGTCCATGAAGCGTTCCTGCAACCCGGTCTGGTACGTGGACATGTTGTTGCGGGCGTTGATCTCCAGCACCGGCAGCAGCCCGCCGGATCGGGTGGTGATGGCGTCCACCCCGACCACGCCGTGGAAGCCGTCGGCGGCCAGCCGTTCGCCGAGCCGCGTGGCGGTGTCGACGAGCTGGTCGACGTGGTCCGGGCCGAGCCGGGCCGGGATGCGGTGCCCCTTGTGGACACCGCTCTCGGTGAGCGCCTCCTTGACGAAGTCGAACCGGATCGTGCCGTCCCGGGCGACGGTGAAGTGGTAGTTCAGGTCCAGCGCCTTGTCCGCCCATTCCTCCAGCACCAGGGCGATGCGCGGGTCACCGGACCGGGCGGCGCGCCGGGTCACCATCTGGACCAGCTGCGCCAGCCGGCGGGCGTCGTCGAAGACCATGATCCCCTTGCCGGAGACGCCGTAGGCGTCCTTGACGCCGACCCGTCGTCCGGCCGCGATCGACCGGGCCGCCTCCCGGGCCGCCTCGGCGAACTCGGTGACGGTCTCGCACTCCCAGCCCACCGCCTGCGGCAGCCCCAGTTCGGTGGCCAGACGGCGGCTGTAGATCTTGCTGTTGACGGCCTTGACGACCGGTACCGGCGGCAGCGCCGGGGCGAGGCCGGTCCGGTCGCACAGCTGCTGTTCCAGCGTGGACATGCCGTGCGGCAGCAGGTACGCGCCCCGGCCGGCCAGTGACCGCAGCGCGGCCAGCAGACGCGGTGACCGCAGCGCGTCGGCGCTGACCGTGGCCCCCGGGTCGTGCTCGTCGGTGAGCAGGATCCCGGGCAACCCGATCCCGAGCGAGCTCAGGTAGGACAGGTAGTCGGGGTCCGGGGCGGCCTTGAGCACCACGTGGTCGCCGGGACCGGCGAGCAGCAGCGCGAACTCGTCCATCCGGTTGACGATCGCGGTGGCGGCGCGACCGCCGAAGACCGGCAGCCCCACCTCGTCGCGGGCCCACTCGTCCTCCACCTCGAAGTTGCCGATCAGGACGAACGTCGCGTCGGCGGATCCGGTGCAGGCCTGTTTGACGCCCGGTAGGAACGTCGGACTATCCAGTGACATCGGGAACTTCCTCTCGTCGGGCCGGATCAGTGCCGCAGCACGGCGGCCGAGAACGTCGCCCCGAGCCCGACGGACGTCATCAGGTACAGGTCACCCGGGCGCAGCCGGCCCGCGGCTCGGGCATGGACGTGGTTGATGAACGGGTCGGCGCCGAAGCAGTGCCCGGTGACCGGGATGTTGTCGAGATAGATCCGCTCCGTCGGGATCCGCAGCTGGCGGGCGGCCCACATCCAGGACAACCGGTTGACGTTGTGCGGCAGGATCAGCGCCACGTCGTCCACGGCGACCCCGGCTCGCCGGCACGCCTGCCGGATCACCTCGGCGAGGAGCTCGTTGTGCTCCTTGACGAAATCCGGGTCCAGGGCCCGGGGCGGCACCTGTTCGGCGTACCGGCCGAGGGTGCGGGTGGCGAAACCGAGCAGCCGGTCCCGCTCGCCGGACGGACCGACCAGGCAGGCGGCCGTGCCCTCGCCCATCACCGTGCTCTCCGGGATGATCTCCGAGACGCCGGTGACGATCTTCTCGCCGGTGAGCACCAGGGCCAGGGCCTGCGGGTCGCCGTCGGCGGTGAGCAGCCGGCCGGCGAGGTCCATCGCGAGCAGGCCGGCGGCGCAGGCGTGCTGGCTGAGGGTGAACCCGACCGCGTTGACCAGGCCCAGTTCGGTGCAGAGGTCCTCCACCGGGTAGTCCCCGGCCGGTGTCGCCGGGCCCAGGGTCCGGGCCAGCACCACGTAGCGGACCCGGGACTCGTTGCCGCGCAGTCCGGTCAGCGCCTGCACCGCCGCGGTCAGCAGCGACCGGTGGTCGCGCCCGGGCGCCCGGCGGACCGAGCGCAGCCCGTAGAGGCGCCGGAAGGTCCAGAGCACCTGCGGGTCGGCGCCGATCGCGGCGCACACATCGGTGACGTCCACCTGGTGTTCGGGCAGGTGGCAGGCTACGTCCAGCAGTGCGGTCACGGCGTACGCTCCAGGGTCGGCACGGTCGGATCGTCAACGGGATGCGGCTGCGCCGTGGGCGCCGGCCACCACAGGTCCTCCCGGTCCAGCAACCGTGAGTGGTATTTGCCGACCGCGCTGATCAGCATCCGCGCCTCCAGCGCGAGCGCCTCGACCAGGCGGATCAGGCCGTGTTCCGGGTCCTCGTCGACGGCCAGCAGCGCCGCGCGGCCGAGCCCGACCGCTGTCGCGCCCATGGCCAGCGCCCGGACCGCCCGGCCGCCCTCCCAGATCCGGCCGCTGGCCAGCAGGCAGCCCTCCGGCGCACCGATCCGTCGCAGGCACTCACCGAGGGTGAGCCCGGCCCGGCCGAGGAACGCGCGCGGCGCCCACCCGGTGCCGCCCTGCGCACCGTCCACGGTGACCGCGTCGCTGCCGGCCCGCCACGCGGTCACCGCCGCGGCGGCGACGTCGCGTCCGGGGTGGAACTTCACCCACACCCGGGCGCGCGGGAAGTTGTTGCGCATGAAGCGCACCTGCTGGCGCAGGATCTCCTCGGTGAAGGTCCCCGGGGTGGCGCAGCGCAGCCAGCCACCGGTACCGGGCAGTTCCCGGACCGCGAACCGGGTGTCGAGCCGGGCCGCCTCGGCCGGGTCCACCACCGTCATGCCGCCGAGCCCGGGTTTGGCGCCCTGACCGGTCTTCAGTTCGAAACCCAGCCGGCCGGAGTCGAGCAGGCCGGCCACCGACGGGTCGCTGTAGACCAGGTTCCACACCTCGGAGTCGGCGTCCTCGGTGCTCTGCTGCACCACCACACCGCCGAGCCCGGGCGGGCACTCGCCGGCGTAGGCGCGCAGCCGCTCCAGGATCGGTGACCGGTCCTTCTCGGACCGCCGGTAGCCGGTGACCGGCACCAGGTTCTCGCCGATCACCATCGGGATGCCCAGGCGGCCGGCCTGCCGGCTGACCGCGATCCCGGTGTCGGCCCCGGCGGCACGGGTCGACCCGAAGGCGGACACGTACACCGGCAGCGGCGAGGAGAACCCGCCGATCACGGTGGCCAGGTCGACGTCGTCGTGCAGCGGCTCGCGGCCCAGGTCGATCAGTTTCTCCAGGCGCCGGGGCATGAACACCGGCGGGGCCACCACGGCGCGGTCCAGGTCGTCGGCGATCCCGTCGGGGGCCGGCGGCTGGTCGGCGCCGGCGCCGAACAGCTGGTCGCCGTACGTCTCCAGCGGCGCGAAGACCGCCGCGACGCCTTCGCGGGCCCGTTGCCGGACCTGTGCCTCGGGGAAGCCCGGAGCGCTCGCGCGGGTCACGGCGACACCGTTCCCGGCAGCTTCGGGTAGGCGCTGACCTGCCACAGCGCGTCCAGGCCGGTGAGGAACCGGACCAGTCGCTGCAGGCCCATGCCGAATCCGGCGCTGGACGGCAGGCCCTCGCGCATCAGGCGCAGGTACCAGTCGTACTTGGCCGGGTTCTCGCCGCTCTCCCGCATCCGGGTGACGATGGTGGCGTAGTCGGCCTCCCGCTCACTGCCGCTGACCAGCTCGCCGTAGCCGCCGGGCGCGATCAGGTCGAAGTTGCGCAGCACCCCGGGCCGGTCCGGGTCCTCGCTGTCGTAGAAGCCGCGCGAGCCCTTCGGGTAGTCGGTGATGAAGAACGGGCGGTCCGCCTCCAGCGACAGGATCCGCTCGCCGGCCCAGTCGATCTCCGCGTCCGGGCTCTGCGGGTGCCCGCCGGCCCGCAGCCGGTCCACCGCCTCGGTGTGGGTGCAGCTGTCGAACTTGCCGGCCAGCAGCTCGGCGAAGGCGAGCCGGTCCCGGCCGAGACCCGCCAGCACGTCGGGCACCGTGTCGAGCACGTGCCGCACGACGTGGGTGAGCAGTCCGGCCGCGGTGTCCATGGCGTCCTCCCGGGACGCCCCGGCGATCTCCACGTCGATCTGGTGGAACTCCACCAGGTGCCGGCCGGTGGTCGCGGTCTCCGGCGGCTCGACCCGGATGTTCGGGGCGATGTAGAACAGCTTCGGGAAGCCCTTCAGCGACGCCTGCTTGTAGAAGATCGCGCTGGTCATCAGCTTGTACGGATGTCCGTAGAAGTCGACGTCGAGGGCCTTGGCCCCGCGCGCGCCGGGGTCGGTCACCGGGCCGATCATCGGCGGGAGCAGCTCGGTGAAGCCGCGGCCGCGGAAGTAGTCCCGCACCCCGTACAGCGCCTCCTGTTGCACCAGCATGGCTGCCCTGGTCGTCTCGGCCACCAGGTGCTCGCCGAGACGGTCCGGACGGAAAACGGCCCCGGCTGCCGGCTGCTCTTGCTGCGACATCGCGCCTCCTGTCTCTCTCGATCCGTTCTGCACATTTCAAAGGTAGGAGAGAAAATGGTGGCGAGACGGTAGTCGGACAGGCAGAAAAAGAGGCAGTAAAACCGCTCGCAAGACTGATCGGAAAACGAAAGCGACCCTCCCGCATCTTGTGCGGGAGGGTCGCTGGGAAATGCTTCACACGTACTGCTCGACCAGGCTTCTCGGCCGGATGTCGGTCCAGTTCGCCTCGATGAACGCCAGGCACTCGGCGCGGCCGGCCGGGCCGGTAGCGGTGGTCCAGCCGTCCGGTACGGCGGCGAAGACGGGCCACAGGCTGTGCTGTCCCTCCGCGTTCACCAATACCAGGAACGTGCCGTTCTCGTCGTCGAACGGATTGGTCATCGCAATTCTCCTATTCGTTGTTCCGACAGTTTTCCGGCCAGCCGGGCACCTATGTCGGCCAGTGGCTTGGGCTCGGTCATCCCCAGGTGGGTGGCGTCGATGTCGTGGCGTTCCAGGACACCGCTCAGATACGGTCGCCAGGACTCCGGCGACAGCACACCGCCGGCGACGCTGCGGTCGGCGGCGAAGAACAGCAGATCGCCGGTGAAGACCCCGGGGCGGTAGGCCGCCATGATCGCGGCGTGGTTGACCGCGGCACCGACCAGGGCGAGCACCTCGTCGTGGGTGAAACCGGCCAGCACCGGGTCCCGGCGGCGCAGCACCTCGGCCGCCGCGTCCGGGTCGTAGCGGTCCAGCAAACCCGCCGGCAGATCGCTGTCGTCGTCGCCGAGCAGCATCCGCATGGTCTCGCCCGGTTCCGGCTCCCGGGCCGCGTCCTGCGCGGACACCGGGTAGGCGTCCAGCATGGCCAGCAGCTCCACCCGCTCACCGGCGCGTTGCAGCGCGGTCGCCATGGCGTGCGCGAGCACCCCGCCGAAGGACCATCCGAGCAGCCGGTACGGGCCGTGCGGCTGCACCCGCCGGATCTCGGCCAGATACTCCTCGGCCAGCTCCGGCACGCTCGCGGCCTGGTACCCGGGTACGGTCAGCGCCCGCGTCTGCAGTCCGTAGATCGGCTGGTCGGGGCTCAGATGCCGGGCCAGACCCGCGTACGACCAGCTCATCCCGGCGCCGGGGTGCACACAGAAGAGCGGGCGCCGGCTCCCGGACGGCTGCAACGTGATCAGGACGTCGAGCGTGTTCGCGCCCCGCTGCTCACCGAGCAGCCCGGCCACGGTCGGCCGCTCGAACAGGTCGCGGACACCGACGTCGCGGCCCAGCGTGCCGCGGATGCGACTGACCAGCCTGGTGGCCAGCAGGGAGTGCCCGCCGAGTTCGAAGAACCCGTCGTCGAGGCCGACCCGGTCCACCCCGAGGACCTCGGCGAACAGTTCGCACAGCCGGTGCTCGTCCGGGGTCCGCGGTGCCCGCCCGGCCCGGCCGGCCTGCTGGGGGGCGGGCAGCGCACGGCGGTCGACCTTGCCGTTCACGGTGACCGGCATCCGGTCGAGCACCACGACCGCCGACGGGACCATGTAGCCGGGCAGGGTCCGGGCCGCCGTGGCGGTCACCGCCGCCTCCCAGCCCGCCGCGTCGCGTACCGGGGCGCTGTCGGCCGGGACCAGGTAGGCGACCAGCCGCTTGTCGCCGGGCCGGTCCTCGCGCACCAGCACCACGACCTGACCGACGGCCGGGTCCGCGGCGATCGCCGCCGCGACCTCGTCCGGCTCGATGCGGAAGCCGCGGATCTTCACCTGCCCGTCGGTACGCCCGACGAAGCGCAACTCGCCCCGGCTGGTCCACGCCACCAGGTCGCCGGTGCGGTACATCCGGGTCCCGGGCGGGCCGTACGGGTCGGCGACGAACCGTTCCGCGGTCAGCGCGGGCCGCCCGTGATAGCCCCGGGCCACCTGCTCACCGGCCAGGTACAGCTCGCCGGCGGCGCCCAGCGGCACCGGGCGCAGCGCCGCGTCGAGCACGTACGTCCGGTTGTTGTCCAGCGGCCGGCCCAGGTGCACCCCGCCGAAGCGGCCGCGATCGGTGCCGAAGCGCTGCCAGTGCGAGGCGAACGTGACCTCGGTCGGCCCGTAGCTGTGCACCACCACGGTGTCCGGGCAGTGCTCCAGGACCCGTCGCATCGCGGCCGGCGAGGCGACGTCGCCACCGGTCCAGACCTCCCGCAGCCGGGCCAGCACGGCCAAGCCCTCGTCGGCCATCACGTGGAACAGGCCCATGGTGAAGTACGCGGCGGTCACCTCGTGCTCGGTGATGACGCGGGCCAGTTCGGCCAGGTCCGCGCCGTGTCCCTCGGCGATCACCAGCTCCCCGCCGAGCAGCAGCGGCACCCACATCTCGTACGTGGAGGAGTCGAAGCCGTAGTGGGAGTGCACCAGCATCCGGCGGTGGTGTGCCGGGTCCCAGCATCGGTCGGCGACGAGCTCGCGGACGTTGCGGTGGGTGACGCCGACGCCCTTCGGCCGGCCGGTGGAGCCGGAGGTGAACATGACGTACATCAGGGAACGGTCGTCCAGCGGCAGGTCCGGGTCGTCGTCGCGGCCGTCACCCACCGCGTACCGTACGACCGTGGTGCCGTGCCCGTGTTCGGCCCGCACCGCCGGGTTGGTCGTGGCGGCGCTCTCGTCGGCCAGCAGCACCGGCGCCGCGGCGTCCTCCATGATCGTCCGGACCCGGGCGGGCGGCAGGGCGGTGCCGACCGGAACGTAGGCCGCACCGCACTTGAGGACCGCGAGGCTGGCGATCACCAAGTCGGCGCCGCGGTGCATCAGCACACCGACGGTCGACTGCGGCCGGACCCCGGCCGCGATCAGCCGGTGCGCCAGCGCGTTGGCCCGGCGGTCCACCTCGGCGTAGCTGAGCCGGACGTCGCCGTGGCTGATCGCCACCCGATCCGGGGTCCGTTGCGCCTGCTCCCGGAAGGCCACGTGCACGCCGCCGCGGGTGGCCGGGACCTCGGTGTCGTTGTAGCCGGTCAGCAGCCACCGGCGCTCCTCGGCGCCGAGCAGGTCCAGGTCGCCGATCGGCCGGTCCGGTCCGGCGGCCGCGGCGGTGAGCAGCCGGGCCAGCCGGCCGGCCAGCATCGCCGCGGTGTCCGCCTCGAACAGGTCCGAGGCGTACTCCAGCTCGCCGTCCAGCCCGGCCGGAGCGTCGGTGGCGTCCCGCCGTTCCGCCACCGACAGGGTCAGGTCGAACTTGACGGTGCCGGGGCCGAGCGCGAGTCCGGTGCCGGCCAGCGGCGAGTCCTCCGGGTCGGCGCCGGCGGTGTCCCGCAGCAGCAGCATCACCTGGAAGAGCGGGTGGTGCCCGGCGGACCGGGCCGGGTTGAGTTCCTCGACGAGCCGTTCGAACGGCAGGTCCTGGTGTTCGTACGCGGCCAGGTCGGTGTCCCGGACCCGGGCCAGCAGCTCGGCGAAGGACGGGTCGCCCGCGACGTCGGTGCGCAGCACCAGGGTGTTGACGAAGAACCCGACCAGATCGTCGAGCGCCTCGTCGTCGCGCCCGGCCACCACCGTCCCGATCGGGATGTCGGTCCCGGCGCCGAGCCGGGCGAGCAGGGCCGCGAAACCCGCCTGGAGCACCATGAACAGCGACGCCCCGGTGGCGCGGGCCACCCGCAGCAACGCCGCGTGGGTGTCCGCGTCCAGGCGGAACGGCACCGCGTCGCCACGGTGATCGGACCGGGCCGGCCGGGGCCGATCGGCCGGCAGGTCGAGCACCGGCGGGGCGCCGTCCAGCGCGGTGCGCCAGAAGTCGAGCTGGCGGCTGACCAGGCTGCCCGGGTCGGCCGGGTCGCCGAGCACCCGGCGCTGCCAGATGGTGTAGTCGATGTACCGGACCGGCAGCGGCGCCCAGTCCGGGGCCCGCCCCGCCGCCCGCGCCAGGTAGGCGATGGACAGGTCGCGCAGCAGCGGTGCCATCGACGACCCGTCCCCGGCGATGTGGTGCACCACCAGCACCAGCACCTGGGCCGCTCCGGCCGGGCGCAGCAGCCAGGCCCGCAGCACCACGTCGTCGGCCAGGTCGAAGACGTGCTCGGCGGCCGCGGCGACGATCGCGTCGAGTTCGGCGGGGTCCGGGTCCAGCACGGTCAGGATCGGCCGGGCCCCGTCGACGACCACCTGGTACGGCTCCCCGTCGGTCGCCCGGTAGACGGTGCGCAGGGCCTCGTGCCGCCGCACCACGTCGGCCAGGGCCTCGGCCAGCGCCGCCGGATCGAGGTCGTGGTCGAGGCGCAGCGCCACCGGGATGTTGTAGAGCGGGCTCGGCCCGTCGAGTTCGTTGAGGAACCAGAGCCGGTGCTGGGCGTAGGACAGCGGAATCCTGGCCTCCGGGTCCAGGGCGGCGGCGGTCAGCGCCGGCCGGATCGGCCGGCCGGCCGTCTCCCGCAGCCGCCGGGCCAGCCCGGCCGGGGTGGGCGCCTGGAAGACGTCGCGGATGCCGATCTCGGTGCCGAACACCGCCCGGATGCGGTTGACCAGCCGGGCGGCGAGCAGCGAGTGCCCGCCCCGGTCGAAGAAGCTGTCGTCGGCGCCGACCCGGTCCACCCCCAGCAGCTCACCGAACAACTCGCCGAGCAGCTGCTCGGCCGGGGTGCGGGCGGCCCGGGTGGGCGCGCTCGCCGGGGCGGGCAGCGCCGTGCGGTCGATCTTCCCGTTCGCTGTCAGCGGCAGCCGGTCGAGCACCACGAACGCGGCGGGCACCAGGTGGGCCGGCAACGTGTCGGCGGCCGCGCCGCGGATCCGCGACACCACCAGATCGGCCGGGTCGCCGGCCGGCGTCAGATAGGCCACCAGCCGCTTGTCACCGGGCCGGTCCTCGCGGACGATCACCGCCACCCCGCCGACCCCGGGCTGGCGGGCCAGCACCGCCGCGACCTCGCCGGGCTCGATCCGGAAGCCCCGGATCTTCACCTGGTCGTCGGCCCGCCCGATGATCTCGACGGTTCCGTCCCGGGTCCACCGGGCCAAATCGCCGGTGCGGTACATGCGGGCGCCGCCGGGGGCGAACGGGTCGGCGGTGAAGGCGGCCGCGGTCAGCCCGGCCCGATGCAGGTAGCCGTCGGCCAGGCCGGTGCCGGCGACGTACAACTCGCCGGTGACGCCCACCGGCACCGGCCGCAACCGCTCGTCCAGGACGTAGCATCGGCGGTTCGTCAGCGGCGCGCCGACCGGGACCGGGGCGCGCCGGGGCGGCTCGCCGATCCGGTGACAGTTGGTGAAGATCATGCTCTCGACCGGGCCGTAGCCGTGCACCAGACGGACGCCGGGCAGCCGGTGCCGGGCCCGGGCCAGGTGCTCCACCGACGGCGCCTCGCCGCCGGTGATCACCTGCCGGGCGGCGGCCAGGGTGTCCGGGTACTCGTCGAGCATCAGGTTGAACAGGCCGGCCGACAGCCACAGGCTGGTCACCTGGTGCCGGGCCACCAGCGCGGCGATCCGGTCCGGCTCGGGACGCTGGCCGGGCTGCAGCACACAGGTGGCCCCGTTCAGCAGGGCGCCCCAGAACTCCAGCGCGGCCGCGTCCCAGGAGACCGGGGCGGCCTGCAGCCACACCTGGTCCGGTCCGAAGTCGGCGAAGTCCTGGCCGGTGACGGTGCCGACCAGGGCCCGGTGCGAGGCGAGCGACCCCTTCGGACGGCCGGTGGAGCCGGAGGTGAACATGACACAGGCCGGGTCGCCCGGGTCGCCGGGCACGTCCGGCGGGTCGCCGGGGAGGGCGTCCAGGGTGGCGGCGTCCGCGTCCAGCAGCACGGTACGCGCGGGAACAGCCGCGCCCAGCCGGCCGGCGCCCGCGGTGTCGGAGATCAGCGCGGCGAGCCCGGCCTCGGTGGCCAGCGCGGCCAGCCGGGCGTCCGGGAACTCCGGGTCGAGCATGGTGTACGCGGCTCCGGCGCGCAGCACCGCGAGCATCGCCACCGCCATCGGCAGGTCCCGGTCCAGCAGCACGCCGACCAGGTCGCCACGGCGTACCCCGAGATCGGCCAGGTGCCGGGCCATCCGGTTGGCGGCCGCGCCGAGTGCGGCGTACGTCATCGTGGTGTCGCCGCCGACCAGCGCGATCCGGTCCGGCCCGGCGGCGGCCCACCCGTCGAACACCTCGGTGATCCGCAGGTCGGCAGCCCCGCCGGGAGTGCGGTTGAAGGTGTCCAGCAGTTCGTGCCGCTGGTCGGCGGTGAGCAGCTCGTGCCGGCTCACCGGGAGCCCGGGGTCGGCGGTGACCGCGGCCAGCAGCCGGACGAACGTGTCGCGGAGCCGGACCACGGTCGGCTCGTCGAACAGGTCGGTGGCGTATTCCAGGCCCCCGGTGACCCCGGCCGGGGCGCCGTCCGGGCCGTACTGTTCGCGGACCGCGAAGGTCAGGTCGAACTTGGCGATCCCGGCCCGGAACGACAGCTCCGTGCCGGTGAGCGCGGACGGCGGCACGTCGCCGTCGCCGCCGGCGCTCTGCAGGTTCAGCAGGACCTGGACGAGCGGGTGGTGGGCGGTGGAGCGGACCGGGTTGAGTTCCTCGACGAGCCGTTCGAACGGCAGGTCCTGGTGGTCGAAGGCGGACAGGTCGGTGTCGCGGACCCGGGCGAGCAGTTCGCTGAACGTGGGGTCGCCGGCGACGTCGGTGCGCAGTACCAGGGTGTTGACGAAGAATCCGACGAGGTCGTCGAGCGCCTCGTCGCCGCGTCCGGCGACGACGGTGCCGATCGGGATGTCGGTGCCGGCGCCGTACCGGGTCAGCAGCACGGCCAGCGCCGCCTGCACCACCATGAACACCGTCGTGCCCGACTCCCGCGCCAGCCGGGCCACCGCGGCGTGCAGGGTCGCGTCGAACCCGATCGGCACGACCGCGCCCCGGTGGCTGGCCTCCGCCGGGCGGGGCCGGTCGGTGGGCAGCTCGAGCACCTCCGGCGCGCCGGCCAGGGCCGATTTCCAGTACTCCAGCAGCTCCGGCAACTGCCCGCTCAGTACGTCCTGCTGCCAGCGGGTGTAGTCGGCGTACTGCACCGGCAGGGGCGTCCATTGCGGGGCGTGACCGGCGGTGCGGGCCTCGTACGCCTGGGAGAGGTCGCGCAGCAGCGGCCCGGTGGACCAGCCGTCGCCGGCGATGTGGTGCAGCAGCAGCACCAGCACCGGTTCTTCGCCGGCCGGGCGCAGCAGCCACGCCCGGAACGGGATCTCGGTACGCAGGTCGAAGACGTACCCGGCCGCCGCGTCCACGGCGTCGGCGAGTGCGCTGCCGGTCAGGTCGCGCACGACCAGTTCCGGCCGGGCGCCGTCGAGGATCACCGATTCCGGCCCGTCGCCGGTGGCCCGGTAGACGGTCCGCAGCACCTGGTGCCGCTCGGCGACGTCGGCCAGCGCCGCGGCCAGCGCCTCCGGTTCGGGTTCCCGGTCCAGCCGGAACACCAGGGGAAGGTTGTAGAGCGTGCTGGGACCGTCGAGTTCGCCGAGGAACCAGAGGCGGCGCTGCGCGTACGACAGCGGCGGCCGCCCGGTGACCGGCCCGGCGGTCAGCGCCGGGCGGGCCGCGCCGCCGCGCGCGCCGATCAGGCGGTCCAGCGCGCCGGGCGTGGGGGCCCGGAAGACGTCCCGCAGGCCGATCTCCGCCCCGAACGCCGACCTGATCCGGTTGACCAGCCGGATCGCGAGCATCGAGTGGCCACCGAGGGCGAAGAAGTCATCGGTGGGCGCGACGCCGGGGCGGCTCAGCACCTCGGCGAACAGATCGCAGAGCAGGTCGGCGCGCGGCGATCGGCCGCGCCCGCCCGATCCGGTGACCACGCCGGCGGCGGCGGTGCGGGTACGGACGGTGGCCCGCCGGGCGTCGAGCACGTCCCGCTCGGCGTCGGTGAGGACGTCCAGTGCCCCGATCGGGACGGCCGGATCGGCGCCGGCCGCCCGCAGCAGCCGCAGGTAGGCCGCCAGCACGAGGTCGGCGGTGTCCGCGTCGAACAGGTCGACGTCGTACTGGAGCCAGATCTCCATGCCGCCGTCCGCCAGGGCCGCGCAGGAGAAGCTCAGATCGAACTTGGCGCCGTCCAGGCCGCCGGGGAGGATCCGCGCGTCCATGCCGAACAGCCGCGGCTCCGCCGGGACGGAGGTCTCCACGGTGAGCATCACCTGGAAGAACGGGTGGTGGGCGAGTGACCGGGCCGGGTTGAGGCGTTCCACCACCAGGTCGAACGGGACCTCGTCGTGGGCGTAGGCGGCCAGGTCGGCGTCGCGGACCCGGTCCAGCAGGGCGTCGAAGGACGGATCGCCGGAGACGTCGGTCCGCAGCACGACGGTGTTGACGAAGAAGCCGACCAGGTCGTGCAGCGCCTCGTCGGGCCGGCCGGCCACCGGTGTGCCGATCGCGACGTCGGTGCCCGAGCCGAGCCGGGTCAGGGTGGCGGTGAGCGCGGCGTGCAGGACCATGAACGCGCTGGCCCGGTGGGTCTCGCCGAGCCGGTCCAGGCTCTGCCGGGCGCTCGCGTCGAGGACGGCCCGGATCGAGGCGCCGCGATGCCCGGACTCGGCCGGGCGGGGCCGGTCCAGCGGCAGGTCGAGGACCGGCGGCAGGCCGTCGAGGGTCTCCCGCCACCAGGACAACTGCCCGGCCAGCCGGCTGCCCGGGTCGTCGCCGTCACCGAGCAGGTCACGCTGCCAGAGGGTGTAGTCGGCGTACTGCACCGGCAGCGGCTCGGTTGCGGGCGCGGCGCCGGCCAGCCGGGCCTGGTAGGCGGTCTCCAGGTCGCGCAGCATCGGCGTCAGCGACCAGCCGTCGGTGGCGATGTGGTGCAGCAGTAGCACCAGCACCGCGTCCGCCGGCCCGGTCCGGAACAGCCGGGCCCGCAGCGGCGGCTCCACGGCCAGGTCGAAGGTGCCGGCGCAGAACGCGGCCACCAGGGCGTCGACCTCGCCGGATGGGCACTCCCGCACCGACAGGATGTCGCCGAGGTCGCCGAGGATGTGCTGCACCGGTTCGCCGTCGACCGACGGGTAGACGGTGCGCAGCACCTCGTGCCGGCCGACCAGGTCGGACAGGGCGGCGGACAGGGCGGCCGGATCGGGTACGCCGGCCAGTGCGAGCGCCAGCGGGACGTTGTAGGTCGGCGACGGGCCCTCCATGCGGTACAGGAACCACAGCCGGCGTTGCGCGTAGGACAGCGGGACGAGCTCGGCGCCGGGCTCCGGCAGCGGCCCGGCGGGCTCCGGGGTGGCCACCGGAGCGGACGACGAGGCCGCCAGGGCGCGCAGCATCCGGCGGTCCACCTTGCCGTTGCTGGTCCGGGGCAGCGTTGCGGCCGGCCGGACCACGGCGGGCACCGCGGCGGCCGGCAACCGCTGTGCCAGGAATGCCCGCACGTCGTCCGCCGGCACGTCGCCCACGACGTACGCGACCAGTCGTTTCGTTCCGTCGGCGAGGTCCTGGGCGACGACCGCGCAGTCCCGGACCGCCTGGTGGCCGAGCAGCACCGACTCCACCGCGCCCGGGTCGATCCGATGCCCGTTGATCTTGACTTCGTCGTCCAGCCGGCCCAGATAGCCCAGCTGGCCGTCGGCGCGGACCCGGACCCGGTCGCCGGTCCGGTAGGCGCGCTCACCGTCCAGGGTGGTGAACCGTCGTGCGGTCAGCTCCGGGCGGTCCAGATATCCGGCGCCGAGCCCACCGCCGAGCAGCCACAACTCTCCGCCGACCAACGCTGCCCGGACACCCGGCAAGGGCAGCCCGATCGGGATCTCGGCACCGTCGTACCCGGTCAGGTCGGCCACCGTGGCGACCACCGTGGCCTCGGTCGGCCCGTACGTGTTGAGCAGCCGGACCCGGTCACCGGCGGTACGCCGCCAGCGCTCCACCCGCTCGGGCAGGGCCGCCTCACCGCCGATGATCACCGTCCGCAGGCTGTCCGGCAGCCGGACCGTCGCCTCGGACACCGCGTAGGCCAGCTCGTGCCAGTACGCCGTCGGCAGGTCCAGCACGGTGATCCGGTGCCGCTCGCAGCCGGCCAGCAGGGCGGGCACGTCGAGCATGTCGTCGCCGCGCAGCACCAGGGTGCCACCGGCGGTCAGGGTCACGAAGATCTCCTCGACGCTGGCGTCGAAGTGCAGCGGGGCGAACTGGAGCACCCGGTCGTCGCGGGTCACGCCGTACCGGTCGGCGGCGCCGGCCACGAAGTGCGCCAGCGCGGGCAACCCGACCAGCACACCGTTCGGGGTTCCGGTGGAGCCGGAGGTGTAGATGACGTAGGCGGTACCGGCGGGCACCGGCGTGCCCGGCAGCACCACCTCGCCGCGCGCGGTCACCTCCGTCAGGTCCGGTGGTGTCCCGGTGCTCGCGTCGGCGAGGATCGCCTCGTTGCGGGCGGCCGGCGCCCCCGGGTCCAGGGGCAGGTAGGCCGCCCCGGTGCGCAGCACGGCCAGGATGGCGACGATCGCGTCCACCCCACGGGGCCGGCACACGGTCACCAGCCGGCCCGGTCCGGCGCCGGCGGCGCGCAGTTCCGCGGCCCGGAACGTGACCGCCGCGTCGAGCTCGGCGTAGCTGAGCCGGGCCGCCCCGGTGACCACCGCGGGCTTCCCGGGGTCGTCAGCGGTCCGTTCGGCGATCGCGTCGAGCACGGCGACGACCGGCCCGGCCAGCGGTCCGCCGTCGAGGAGCAGGTGTTCCGGCTGATCGCGCCGGGCCGCTCCTCCGGCGGCCGTGGCCGGTCCGGCGTAGTCGATCGAGGGCATTGCTTCTCCTCTGCGATGCGCGGACGGACGTCGATGTCGGGTGGCCGGCGGCAACCGGCCACTGTGGACGTCGAAGGGAGGTTCGCGCCGCAACGGGAAACCCCGGTGGCGCGCTGAGATCAGGCTAATCAGCGCGCCACCGGGGCGGCGGCAGTCGGCGCGGCAGGATGCTGCCGGTCGCGCCGGGGTGATTCAGGGTCGTGCGCCGGCTCCGGCCCGGCGCCGCAGCACCGGACGGGCCGGAGCGGTGCTCGCGGCCAGCCGGGCGGCGAGGTCGGCCACGGTCGGCGCCTGGAACACGTCCCGGATCGACACCTCGGCGGCCAGGTCGGTCCGGATCCGGTTGACCAGGCGTACCGCCAGCAGGGAATGGCCACCGATCTTGAAGAAGTTGTCGTCCCGGCCGACCGGCCGCCCGCCGAGAACCTCCGAGAACAGCTCGCTCAACCGCGACTCCCGCGGGTCGGCCGGAGCCGGCCCGGACCCGGTCGGCGCCGGCGGGTCCGCCGGCTCCGGCAGGTGGAGCCGCAGTTCTCCCCGTACGGAGCAGCCGGCCGCGACGCCGGTCGGCAGCATCCGGTGACCACCGTCGCCGGTACCGGCAGCGCACAGGTACAGCTCGCCACGGCCACCGGCGAGCACCGGCCGGCGGCGGTCGTCGAGGACGTGCCAGCCCGCGGTGGCCGGCCTTGAGGGCCCGTGTCCGGCCAGGTGACGGGCCAGACGTCCGGCGTCGGCAGCCGGCAGGATCGGGCACTGGTGCCCGGTCGCCCGGCGGCGCTCGTCCGGGGTGCGCAGGTCCGCGTCGCCGATCCGGGCGCCGGGATCGGCGACGACCGCCCGGAGCACCCGGCCGAACCGGTCGGCCAGCGACTCGGCGGTGGCGGCGTCGAACAGGTCGGTGGCGTACTCCAGCGCGCACCGCAGACCGGCCGGTGCCCCGTCCGCGAGCTCCTCACGGACCGCCAGCGTGAGGTCGAACTTCGCGGTGCCGGTCTCGAACGGCACCGCGTCCCCGGCGATCGGGCCCGGCCCGGTGTCGCCCCGGGCGGTCTCGGTGTTCTGCAGCACCAGGGTGACCTGGACGAGCGGGTGGTGTGCGGTGGAGCGGACCGGGTTGAGTTCCTCGACGAGCCGTTCGAACGGCAGGTCCTGATGGTCGAAGGCGGACAGGTCGGTGTCGCGGACCCGGGCGAGCAGTTCGCTGAACGTGGGGTCGCCGGCGACGTCGGTGCGCAGTACCAGGGTGTTGACGAAGAACCCGACGAGGTCGTCGAGCGCCTCGTCGCCGCGTCCGGCGACGACGGTGCCGATCGGGATGTCGGTGCCGGCGCCGTACCGGGTCAGCAGCACGGCCAGCGCCGCCTGCAGCACCATGAACACGGTGGCGTCGCAGTCCCGGGCCAGCCGGGCCACGGCGGTGTGCAGGCCGGCGTCGAGGGTGAACGGGACGACGGCGCCCCGGTGGCCGGCCTCCGCGGGGCGGGGCCGGTCGGTGGGCAGCTCGAGGACCTCCGGCGCGCCGGCCAGGGTGGTGCGCCAATAGTCCACCAGCTCGGGCAGCGGCCCGTTCTGATCGGTCAGCAGGGTCTGCTGCCAGAGGGTGTAGTCGGCGTACTGCACCGGCAGTGGCGTCCACTGCGGGGCGTGACCGGCGGTGCGGGCCTCGTACGCCTGGGAGAGGTCGCGCAGCAGCGGCCCGGTGGACCAGCCGTCGCCGGCGATGTGGTGCAGCAGCAGCACCAGCACCGGATCTTCGCCGGCCGGGCGCAGCAGCCAGACCCGGAACGGGATCTCGGTACGCAGGTCGAAGACGTACCCGGTGGCGGTGTCGATCGCCGCCGTCAGGTCCCGCGGCGCGAGATCCAGCACGGTCACCACCGGATCGGCCCGGTCCAGTACCTCCTGGTACGGGTCGCCGCCGGCCGACCGGTAGACGGTCCGCAACACCTCGTGCCGGTCCGTCACGTCCCGGGCCGCCGCGCCGAGCACCGCCGGGTCGAGCGGCCGCCGCAGCCGCAGCACCAGCGGGATGTTGTACATCCGGCCGGCGCCGCCCCACTGTTCCAGGAACCACAGGCGGCGTTGCGCGTACGACAGCGGCATCGGATCCGGCCGGGGCGCCCGCAGCAGCGGAGCACGCGTACCGGAACCGGACATCGTGGCGATCCGGCGGGCCAGCCCGGCGACCGTCGGCTCCAGGAAGAAGTCGCGCAGACCGATCTCCACCCCGAGCACCGCACGGACCCGGTTGATCAGGGTGACGGCGAGCAGCGAATGGCCGCCGCGCCGGAAGAAGCCGTCGTCGCGGCCGATCCGGTCCACCCGCAGCACGGAGGCGAACAGGCCGCAGAGGATCTCCTCCCGCAGGTCGGCCGGGCCGTCCGCGGGCTCGTCCCGGTCCGCGGCCGCCGGCAGTCCGGCACGGGCGGTACGGGCGGCCAGGGCGTCCCGATCGTCATCGGACAGCACGTCGAGTGCGCCGACCGGGGTGCCCGGTGCCGCCACGACCGCCCGCAGCATCCTCAGGTAGGTGTCGAGCAGCAACCGCACCGTGGACTCGTCGAAGAGGTCGGTCGCGTACTGGAACTCCACCTGGACACCGGCGGGCCCGCCGCCGGAGTCACGTGTCTCGGCGCAGTACACGGTCAGGTCGAACTTCGCCACGCCGAGATCCACCGGCCGCGAGGTGGCGGTCAGCTCGCCCAGCGGCGTCACCTCGTCCGGCGTGTGCGTGCCGACGGTCAACATCACCTGGAAGAACGGGTGGTAGCCGGGGGAGCGGTCCGGGTTGAGGCGCTCCACCACCAGGTCGAACGGCACCTCCTCGTGGGCGTAGGCGGCCAGGTCGGCGTCGCGGACCCGGTCCAGCAGGGCGTCGAAGGACGGATCGCCGGACACGTCGGTCCGCAGCACGACGGTGTTGACGAAGAAGCCGACCAGGTCGCGCAGCGCCTCGTCGGGCCGGCCGGCCACCGGTGCGCCGATCGCGACGTCGGTGCCCGAGCCGGCCCGGCAGAGGGTCGCCGCCAGCGCGGCCTGCATGGTCATGAACAGACTGGCCCGCCGGCTGCGGGACAGGTCCATCAGCCGGACGTGGGTGTCCCGGTCGAGCCGGGCGGTGACGGTGGCGCCGCGCCCGGTGGCGGCGGCCCGCGGCCGATCCAGGGGCAGCGGCAGCACCGGGGGCAGACCGGCCAGGTTCTCCCGCCACCAGGTGAGCTGCTCGGCCACCACGCTGCCCGGATCGTCCTCACCACCCAGCACGTCCTGCTGCCAGAGGGTGTAGTCGGCGTACTGCACCGGCAGCGGCTCCCAGTCCGGGGCGCCGCCGGCCAGCCGGGCCCGGTACGCGGTGGACAGGTCACGCAACATCGGCCCGATCGAGGCGCCGTCGGTGGCGATGTGGTGCAGCAGCAGCACCAGCACCGAACGTTCCGGCCCCGCCACGAACAGCGTGGCCCGCAACGGCGGCTCCACGGCCAGGTCGAAGGTGCCGGCGCAGAACGCGGCCACCAGGGCGTCCACCTCGGCGGGCGGGCAGGCCCGCACCACCGGGCCGGGGCCGGCGCCGGGCAGGACCCGCTGCACCGGAGCGCCGTCGACGACCGGGTACACGGTTCGCAGCACCTCGTGCCGCAGGGCGACGTCGGCGAGCGCGGCGGACAGCGCCTGCTGGTCCGGTACCCCGGCGATGTCCAGCACGATCGGCGCGTTGTAGGTGGGGGACGGGCCCTGCAGCCGGCCCAGGAACCACAGCCGGCGTTGCGCGTACGACAGTGGAATCACCGGAGCTCCTTCTCTGCGGCGCCGGCCGGTTCGAGTCGGGCCTCGATGGCCCGGGCCAGGTCCCGCAGCCGGGGGTTCTCGTAGACGGTCTTGACCGGCAGGGTGCAGCCCAGCTCCGCGCGCACCCGGGCGACCAGCTTGATCGCCAGCAACGAGTGACCACCGAGCTTGAAGAAGTTGTCGTCGGCGCCGATCGCCGGCCGGCGCAGGACCTCGGACCAGACCACCGCGATCAGCTGCTCCACCCGGCCGGTGGGCGCGTCACCCACGGTGACCGGGGCGGCCGGGGCGGGCGCGGGCAATGCCGCCCGGTCCAGCTTGCCGCTGGTGGTGCGGGGGAACCGGGACACCGCGACGAACGTGGCCGGCACCATGTAGCCGGGCAGGGTCGCGGCCACCAGGTCGTGCAACTCGGCCGGGTCGACCGGCGCGGCCTGCCGGTAGTAGGCGACCAGGTCGTCGTGGTGGACCGCGACCGCCGCCTCGGCCACCGCCGGATGTGCCCGCAGGGCCGCCTCCACCTCCCCGAGTTCGATCCGGTGCCCGCGCACCTTGACCTGGCCGTCGACCCGGCCGAGGAACTCCAGCCGGCCGTCGGGCCGCCGCCGGCAGCGGTCGCCGGTGCGGTACATCCGGGTCCCGTCGCGGGCCTCCGGGTCGGCGACGAAACGTCCCGCGGTGAGACCGGGCCGGCCCCGATAGCCGCGACCGACCCGCGGCCCGGCCAGGTAGAGCTCACCGACCGCACCGTCGGCGACGGGGCGCAGGGCGTCGTCGAGCAGCCGGACCGCCAGGCCGGGCAGAGCGGTGCCGATGTGCGGAGTGGTCCCGGCGGTGATCCAGCCGGCGGTGGCGTCCACGGTGCACTCGGTCGGGCCGTACACGTTGACCGGGCGCAGCACGCCGGTGCCGGCCAGTTCCCCGAGCCGGTCCCAGAGCGCCGGGCTGATCGGTTCCCCGCCGACGAGCAGGGTCAGCGGGCGATCCCGGTCGGTGGCCAGGTGCTCGAGCAGCGGCTCGGCGTGCGACGGGGTGATGTCCAGGTCGGTCAGTGCCCGGTCGCGGACCGCCGCGGCGAACAGCACCGGATCGGCGCGGGTGGCCTCGTCCAGCAGCACCAGGGTGTCGCCCCGGCAGATCCGGACCCACTGCTGGACGGAGGCGTCGAAGGAGGGTGACGCGTTCCAGCCGACCGTGCCGGGCCCGGGCCCGGCGATGCCGGTCTCCTCCAGCTCGGCGAGCAGCAGCGCGGCAGCACCCCGGCTGATCTCCACACCCTTGGGCCGTCCGGTGGATCCGGAGGTGTAGATGACGTACGCCAGGTTGTCGGGACGCACCGGCACCGGCGCGAACGCGGCAGCCCGGCCCGGTACGGTCGCGGCCAGATCCGCCGGCGACACCTGGGCCACGCCGAGGCCGGCCGGCTCGGTGCCGGGCTCGGTGATCAGCAGGTCGGCACGGGCGTCCTCGACCAGGAGACGGCGCCGGTCGGCGGGCAGCCGCGGGTCGACCGGCAGGTAGGCCGCACCGGCGGCCAGCGTGCCGAGCAGGGTGACGACCAGGTCGGCGCCCCGGGGCAGGCAGAGACCGACCACGCTCTCCGGGCCGATGCCCCGGCCGGCGAGACCGGCGGCGACCCGGCCCGCCCGGTCCCGCAGCTCGGCGAAGGTGAATTGGGTGTCGCCATCGATCACCGCGACTCGGTCGGCGGGCGCCTCGGCGAGCCGGTCGAGCAGGTCGAGGGTGAGTACAGTGCTGGTCATCGCCGTTCTCACTTCCCCGCCGGCAGCGAACCGGTCCGCGGCTCGCGGCCCGGGACCGGGCACGAGGTGGAGCACGGGCCGCGGGACGGCGCGGGCTGCGGCGCGCAGTCGGCCAGCACCACCGGGTCGCCCATCGCCACGACGATCTTGCGGGCGCCGGTGAACGACTCCCGGCCGTGCGCGTTGAGGATGTTGTCGACCAGCATCAGGTCGCCCTCCTGCCAGGTCTCCCGCACGGTGACCTGCTCGTACGCCGCCATCACGGTCTCCACCTCGCTCCGGGTCAGCGAGGAACCGTCGCCGACGTAGGTGTCGAACGGCAGGCCGTCCTCGCCGTACGTCTCGATCAGGACGTCGCGCACGTCGGCGTCGAGGGCCCATCGGTTCCAGAAGGCGAAGTGGTTGAACCAGGACTGCTCGCCGGTGAGCGGGTGGGTGACGACGGCCGGGCGGCGCTGTTCGGTGCGCAGCGCCCCGCCGGTCAGCCACCGGTAGCCGATCACGTTGGCGGAGCAGTACTGCTGCGCCACGGCCGGGTCGTCGGTGCCGAAGGTGGTCTGCCAGGGCAGGCCGGCCAGCTCGGAGTAGGTACGGACCAGCAGCCATCCGTGTGCGGCGAACCGGTCCCGCAGGCCGTCGGGCAGCAGCCGCAGCACCGCCCGCATGTCGCCGACGGTGGTCGCGCCACCCTCCTCCGGCGCGGTGAGGCAGCCGAACAGCAGCGTGCCCGGGAACTCCAAGGTGTAGCTGTTCTCGTTGTGCAGCCGGATCGGCTGGGCGGCCGGCAGGTCGGTGGAGGAGAAGACACCGGCGCCGAAGTCGGTGCGCGGGGTCGCCTTCTCCCGGTAGCCGGTGCGCTGCGGCATCAGGATGTCACGGGCCGCGGCGAAACCGGCGGTGTCCCGTACCGGCAGGCCGCGGATCATCAGGCTGCCGTGCCGGAGCAGTTCGGCGCGGATCGCCGCGCGCTGCCCGGTGAGCCATGCGAGCGCGTCGTCGAGATCGCCGAACGCCGGGGTGACCAGGACGGCCGGGCTGCCCGGCCGGCAGCGGACGTCGAGGGTTCCGGTAGGGGCGTGGCTGGTGAGGGACATCGAGAACCTCCGTCTTGTCGGGTCAGGCGAATTGGGTCTGCACGGCGTCGAGCACGCCGGTGACCAGGGTGAGGAACGTGCCGAGCTGGTCCTGGAAGTAGAAGTGGCCGCCGGGCAGCAGCCGGGTGGTGACCGGGCCGGAGGTGACCTCGTCCCACCGGCCGAGGGCGGCGGCCGGCACCACCGGGTCGCTGTCGCCGCCCAGGACGATCACCGGGCAGGTCAGCTTCGGCGCCTCAGCGCGCTGGTAGGCGTCGTCGATGGCGAAGTCCGCCCGGATCGACGGCAGCAGCAGTTCCCGCAGCTCGGGCTCGTCGAGGATGCCGTTCTCGGTGCCGCCGCGTTCCTTGATCGCGGCGATCAGGGCGTCGTCGTCGAGCGCGGCCGGGTGCACCGGGCTCGGGTTGGGCAGGAACGGCGCCCGGCAGGCGGAGACGACCAGGGCACGCGGTGGGCGGCCGGCCCGGGTCAGGGCGAGGGCCGTCTCGTACGCGACCAGCGAACCCATGCTGTGACCGAGCACCACCAGGTCGTCCGTCCCGGGCGGCAGGCAGGCCAGCACCGGCTCGACCAGGTCGGCCATGGTCTCCGGCAGTGGCTCGCTGAACCGGGCGCCGCGTCCCGGGTACTGGCCGACGAGCAGGCGTACGTGAGGTGGCAGTTGCTCGCGCCACGGCGCGTACGCGTGGGCGTTGCCGCCGGAGTGCGGCAGGATCAGCAGCGAGGTGCGGTGCGGCACGTTGTCGTCGCCGGGCAGAACCCAGACGACGTCGTCGGGGGCGGAGTGTCCGTGGCCCACGATGGCTCCATTCCTGTCGATCGGTCGGTGCGCGGTCTAGCTCGGTAGCGGTACGCCCGCGTCGGTGCGGCGCCGCAGTGCCGGGCGGGCCCTCGCCGGGGCCGCTGCCGGTAGTCGTTCGGTGAGCGCGGCGACGGTCGGCGCCTGGAAGATGTCGCGAATGCTCAGTTCGGCGCCGAGCGCGGCGCGGATGCGGGCGGTGAGCCGGGCCGCGAGCAGGGAGTGCCCGCCCAGGTCGAAGAAGTCGTCGTCGATGCTGATGGTGGGCAGCCCGAGGATCTCGGCGTAGAGGCCGCAGAGGATCTCCTCGCGGGCGTCCCGGGCGCTGCGGCCGGTGCCCGCCGCCGAGCTCGGATCGGGCTGGGGGAGGGCGCGTCGGTCGAGTTTGCCGTTGGGGGTCAGTGGTAGGCGGTCGAGGATGGTGATGGTGGTGGGGATCATGTGGTCGGGTAGGTGTTGGCGCAGCCAGGTGCGGGTGGTGGTGGGGTCGGTGGTGCCGACGATGTAGCCGGTGAGGTGGTCGGGGGTGGCCAGGACGGCGGCTTGGGTGATGTCGGGGTGCTGCAGGAGGGCGGTTTCGATTTCGGCGGGTTCGATGCGGAAGCCGCGGATTTTGACTTGGTGGTCGGCGCGGCCGGTGAAGGTGAGTTGTCCGTCGGGGGTCCAGCGGGCGAGGTCGCCGGTGCGGTAGAGCCGGTCGGTGGGGTGGTAGGGGTTGGCGATGAAGCGGGTGGCGGTGGTGGCGGGTTGGCCGAGGTAGCCGTGGGCCAGGCCGATGCCGGCGAGGTAGACCTCGCCGACGACGCCGATCGGGACGGGGCGTAGGGCGTTGTCGAGTAGGTAGATGCGTTTGTTGGCGATGGGCCGGCCGATGGGCAGGGTGGTGTCGGGGTAGCCGTTCGGGATGGGGAAGGTGGTGCTGAAGCCCATGGATTCGGCGGGTCCGTAGGCGTTGGCGACGTGCAGGTGTGGGTGGTGTCGCAGGGCTTGTTGGACGTGGCTGGGTGAGGAGACTTCGCCGCCGGTGAAGGCGGTGTGGACGCCGTCGAAGGCGTGTGGGTATTCGTCGGCGAGCAGGTTGAACAGTCCGGATGACAGTTGCAGCATGGTGACGGCGTGGTCGCGGACCAGGGATGCGATCAGGGTGGGTTCGGGGCGTTGTCCGGGTTGCAGGACGCATAGTCCGCCGAAGGCGAGGGCGCCCCAGAATTCCAGGGAGAACGCGTCCCAGGAGACCGGTGAGCATTGCAGGAATACTTGGCCGGGGCCGAAGTCGGTGTAGGTCTGTCCGGTCAGGGTGCCGGTCAGGGCGCGGTGCGGGGACAGTACGCCTTTGGGGGTGCCGGAGGATCCGGAGGTGAACATGACGCAGGCGGCGTCGCCGGGATCGACGTGTATGCCGGGGTCTTCGGGGTTGTCGCCTGTTTCACAAATGACCGGACAGTCGACGGTTGTCCGTCCGGCGAGGGTGTCGTTGGTGATCAGGGCGGTGGCTTTGGTGTCGGTGAGCACGCGGGTCAGTCGGGCGTTCGGGAAGTCGGGGTCGAGCAGGGTGTAGGCGGCGCCGGTTTTGGTGACGGCGAGTACGGCGACGGCGAAGTCGATGCCTCGGGGTAGCAGGATTCCGACGATGTCGCCGCGGCGCACACCGTTGGCGAGTAGGTGGTTGGCGAGGCGGTTGGCTGCGGTGTCGAGTTCGGCGTAGGTCAGGGTGACGCCGTCGCCGTGGATCGCGGGGGCGCCTGGATCGGCGGCGACCCGGGCTGCGAACATCGCCGGCAGTGACATGTCGTCCACCGGCACCACCGTGTCGTTCCAGTCCTGGACGACGGCGGCGCGCTCCGTCGGGGTGAGCACGTCCACCGCGCTGATCGGCTGATCCGGATCGGCCAGCACCTGGGTGAGGGTGCGCACCAGCCCGGCGAGCAGACGTTCGGCGGTGGACCGGTCGAAGAGCGCGGTGCGGTACAGCAGCCCGCCACCGATGCCGTCGGCGCCCTCGTCCCGCAGCAGGAACTCCAGGTCGAACTTGGTCTCGCCGGTGGCCACGACACGTCCCCGGCCGGCGCGCAGTCCGGGTAGCCGCAGCTCGGCGTCGGTGGCGTCGTCGAAGCCCAGGCACACCTGGAACAGCGGGTGCCGGGCCAGCGACCGCACCGGCTGCAGTGCCTCCAGCAGCTGATCGAACGGCAGCTCCTGATGGGCCAGGGCGTCCAGGTCGGCCCGGCGGACCCGGGCGAGCAGCTCGCCGAACGACGGGTCGCCCGAGACGTCGGTCCGCAGCACGAGAGTGTTGACGAAGAACCCGACGAGCGGGTCCAGAGCCGGATCGGTACGCCCGGCCACCGGAGTGCCGAGAGCGACGTCGGTGCCGGCGCCGAATCGGCTCAGCGTCAGGGCGAGCGCGGCCTGCACCACCATGAACGGGGTGCACCGCTGCTCGCGGGCCACCACCCGGATCCGGTCGGCCAGCGCGGGCTCGACCCGCACCGGTACCGCGGCGCCCCGGTGGTCGGCGGTCGCCGGCCGGGGCCGGTCCAGCGGCAGACCGATCTCGTCCGGCAGCCCGTTCAGGTTCGTCGTCCAGTACCGCAGGTCGGTGGCATGGCGGCTGTCCGGGTCGGCCGGGTCGCCGAGCAGGTCACGCTGCCAGAGCGTGTAGTCGGCGTACTGCACCGGCAGCGGCGCCCAGCCGGGGGCCGCGCCGGCGCACCGGGCCGCGTACGCGGTGGCCAGGTCGTCGAGCAGCGGCCGCAGCGACTGCCCGTCGGTGGCGATGTGATGCAGCAGGAGCAGCAGGACGTACTCGTCGTCACCGAGGTCGAAGAGGGTGACCCGCAGCGGCCGTTCGGCGGCCAGGTCGAAGACGTGCCCGGCGGCCGCGGTCAGCAGCTCGTCGAGGTCGCCGGCGGTGGCCGGGATGTGGTCCACGTCGACCGGCTCCGGGGCCAGGATCCGCTGGCAGGGCTCGTCGCCGACGGTACCGATCACGGTCCGCAGCACCTGGTGCCGGGTGGTCAGGTCGGTGAGGGCGGCGGTCAGCGCGCCGACGTCCAGCCGCCCGTGCAGCGGAATCGCCATCGGCACGTTGTAGGTGGTGCCGGGCCCCTGCACGGCGTCGGTGAGCCAGAGCCGGCGCTGGGCGTACGACAGCGGCAGGTGCTCGCCGCGTGGCCCGGCGACGGGCGCGGGCCGGACACCGGCGCGGCCCGCGTCGGACAGGCTTGCGGCCAGCGCGGCGACGGTCGGCGCCTGGAAGACGTCGCGGATACTCAGCTCGGTACCGAGGATGCCCCGGGCCCGGGCGGCGAGCCGGGCCGCCAGCAGGGAGTGCCCGCCCAGATCGAAGAAGTCGTCGTCGACACCGACCTCGGCGACACCCAGCACCTCGGCGTAGAGGCCGCAGAGGATCTCCTCGCGGGCATCCCGGGCGCTGCGGCCGGTGCCCGCCGCCGAGCTCGGATCGGGCTGGGGGAGGGCGCGTCGGTCGAGTTTGCCGTTGGGGGTCAGTGGTAGGCGGTCGAGGATGGTGATGGTGGTGGGGATCATGTGGTCGGGTAGGTGTTGGCGCAGCCAGGTGCGGGTGGTGGTGGGGTCGGTGGTGCCGACGATGTAGCCGGTGAGGTGGTCGGGGGTGGCCAGGACGGCGGCTTGGGTGATGTCGGGGTGCTGCAGGAGGGCGGTTTCGATTTCGGCGGGTTCGATGCGGAAGCCGCGGATTTTGACTTGGTGGTCGGCGCGGCCGGTGAAGGTGAGTTGTCCGTCGGGGGTCCAGCGGGCGAGGTCGCCGGTGCGGTAGAGCCGGTCGGTGGGGTGGTAGGGGTTGGCGATGAAGCGGGTGGCGGTGGTGGCGGGTTGGCCGAGGTAGCCGTGGGCCAGGCCGATGCCGGCGAGGTAGACCTCGCCGACGACGCCGATCGGGACGGGGCGTAGGGCGTTGTCGAGTAGGTAGATGCGTTTGTTGGCGATGGGCCGGCCGATGGGCAGGGTGGTGTCGGGGTAGCCGTTCGGGATGGGGAAGGTGGTGCTGAAGCCCATGGATTCGGCGGGTCCGTAGGCGTTGGCGACGTGCAGGTGTGGGTGGTGTCGCAGGGCTTGTTGGACGTGGCTGGGTGAGGAGACTTCGCCGCCGGTGAAGGCGGTGTGGACGCCGTCGAAGGCGTGTGGGTATTCGTCGGCGAGCAGGTTGAACAGTCCGGATGACAGTTGCAGCATGGTGACGGCGTGGTCGCGGACCAGGGATGCGATGAGGGTGGGTTCGGGGCGTTGTCCGGGTTGCAGGACGCATAGTCCGCCGAAGGCGAGGGCGCCCCAGAATTCCAGGGAGAACGCGTCCCAGGAGACCGGTGAGCATTGCAGGAATACTTGGCCGGGGCCGAAGTCGGTGTAGGTCTGTCCGGTCAGGGTGCCGGTCAGGGCGCGGTGCGGGGACAGTACGCCTTTGGGGGTGCCGGAGGATCCGGAGGTGAACATGACGCAGGCGGCGTCGCCGGGATCGACGTGTATGCCGGGGTCTTCGGGGTTGTCGCCTGTTTCACAAATGACCGGGCAGTCGACGGTTGTCCGTCCGGCGAGGGTGTCGTTGGTGATCAGGGCAGTGGCGCGGGTGTCGGTGAGCACCCGGGTGAGTCGGGCGTTCGGGAAGTCGGGGTCGAGCAGGGTGTAGGCGGCGCCGGTTTTGGTGACGGCGAGTACGGCGACGGCGAAGTCGATGCCTCGGGGTAGCAGGACGCCGACGATGTCGCCGCGGCGCACACCGTTGGCGAGTAGGTGGTTGGCGAGGCGGTTGGCTGCGGTGTCGAGTTCGGCGTAGGTCAGGGTGACGCCGTCACCGTGGATCGCGGGGGCGCCCGGATCGGCGGCGACCCGGGCTGCGAACATCGCCGGCAGTGACATGTCGTCCACCGGCACCACCGTGTCGTTCCAATCCCGGAGCACCAGGTCGCGTTCGGCGGTGTCGAGCGCCCCGATCTCGGCGACCGGGGCATCGGGCCGGCCGGTGACGTCCGCCAGGACCCGGTGAAAGGTGCGCTGGTAGGCGTCGAGATCGAGAGCCTTTTCGTACGCCGTGTCGGTGCTGACGTCGATGCGCAGGCCGCCCTCCGGATGGTGGGTGACGGTCAGCGCCACGTCGGCGACGGTGCCGCCGGTGGACAGCAGGTGGTAGAGGGCCGGCAGCCCGGCGAAGTCGTCGTGCTCGTCACCGAGCACAAAGTTGATCATGGGGCCGAAGTCGCGGCCCTGGTCGGCCGTCCAGCCCAGGTCACGCCGGAGGTCGGCGGCGTCGTAGCGCTGATGCCACTGGGCCCGGAGCGCCTCCCGGGCGACCCGGGCGGCCAGTTGCGCGGTGGACTCGGCCGGGTCGACCCGGCACGACAGCGGCATGACGTTCGCGGTCATCCCGGGCGTGCGGATCGCGTGGGCGTCCAGCCGTCCGGGCAACGGCAGGCCCAGCACGACGTGATCGTTTCCGGTCCACACCCGGCGGTGCAGCACGGTCACCGCGATCAGTGCCTGCTGCCAGGTGACCCCGGCCCGGTCGGCGAATCCGCGGAGCCGGGCGAGACCCTCCTCGTCGACCCTGGTCACCCGGCGGACCACCCGGTGCTCGGGTCGTCCGCGTGGGGCGGGCGGGACCGCGTCGGCCATCGACCGCCGCCAGTACGCGGCATCCCGCTGCCGTGCCGGGGAGCGGGCGTAACGTTCCTGCTCGTCGAGCACGGCGGTGAACGAGCCGAGCGGAGTACCCACGTCGGCGCCGGTGACCAGCGCGGTGTACAGCTCGGCGGTGCGGCGTCGCTGGATGGTGGCGCTGTAACCGTCGAGGATGAGGTGGTGGGCCCGCCCGTACCAGAGGAAGTGCTCCGGGCCGAGCCGGTGGATCTGGTAGGTGAAAAGCCGGTCGTGTTCCAGGTCGACGGGCCGGTCCAGGTCGGCGCGCATGATCCGCAGCGCGGCGGCGTGTGGATCCGGTTCGCCGCTCACATCGTGGATCTCCGGGATGAACTCGGCGGCGGCGGCCAGATATTGGGCGGGTGCGCCGTCGGCCTCGGTGAACCGCAGCCGGGCGGTCTCGTCCTCGCGCACCAGGGCGGTCACCGCTGCCGACAGCGCGGCCACGTCCACCGGACCGCGGATCTCCAGATAGCCGGCCATGTTGTGGACCGGGTTGCCGGGATCGATCCGTTGGGCGTACCAGACGCCCCGCTGCGCCGCGTTCAGCGGGCGCACGCCGGTGGACGGATCGGACATGATGAAACCCCCATTTGTGTACGAAAGGTGGGTGACGCAAGGGAGACGGCGGCAGCCCACCGGGTACCGGAAGGATGCGGTGGGCCGCCGTCGATGGCGCGGGTCAGGCCTTCTGCACGACCAGGTCGAGGATGTCCTGGACGCTCTCCACGACGGCGAGTTCCTCGTCGCTGAACTCGATGGCGAAGTCCTTCTCGATCTGCAGCAGGATGTGGACGAAGGTCAGGGAGTCGATGCCGAGGTCCTGCATGCGGTGCTCCGGGACGATCTCGGGCACTTCCACGTCGGGAGCCTGCTGCCGGAATATCGAGGTGACCCTCTCCATGGTGGTGATCATCTTGTTGTTCCTCTCTCGGGTTTCCCGGGCGACTGCTCCCGGTTTCTCGGGCGACTGCGGATGCGGTCCGGGTCAGATGGCCGGCTGGGACGCGGCCAGGGTCAGATCGGGCCAGATCAGCCCGGTGGCGCCCCAGGTGGCGCCGCCGCCGAACGCGGCGAGCAGCACCCGGTCGCCGGGCGTCAACGTGCCGGAGCGCACGGCGTCGACCAGGGCCAGCGGGATGGACGCCGCCGAGGTGTTCGCGACCCGGTCCACGTTGATCACGGCACGTTCCGGTGCGATGCCGATCGCCTCGGCGGTCGCGGTCAGGATGCGCCGGTTGGCCTGGTGCGCGACGAGCCGGTCGACCTCGCCGGGTGACCAGCCCAGCCGGTCCAGCACGGCGCTGGACACCGAGCTCATCCGGTTCACCGCGTGCTTGAAGACGGCCCGGCCGGCCATCGTGAAGTAGCTGTTGTCGGCGTCGCCGGCCACCCCCGCGGACCGTTGCCGGGAACCACCGGCCGGCGTCTTCATCAGGTCCAGCAGGTCGCCGTCGCTGCCGAGGACCTGCGTACACACGGCGCCCCGCTCGCCGGTGTGGCCGGCCCGGACCACCACCGCGCCGCCGCCGTCACCGAAGATCGGCGCGGTGATGGGGTCGTTCTGGTCGAGAAGGGTGGAGAAGGCGTCGGCGCCGATCACCAGACCGGTGCGGTAACTCCCGGAGGCGAGCATGCCGGCGCTGACCGACAGCGCGTAGACGAAACCGGAGCAGGCGGCGTTCAGGTCGAACGCGGCGATCCCCGGCAATCCCAGCCGGGCGGCGACCGCCGGGGCGGTGGCCGGGAACGGATGGTCCGGCGTGCAGGTCGCCAGGATCAGGAAATCGACCCGCGGGTTCCCGCAGGACTCCAGGGCTCGCCGGCCGGCCTCCACGGCCAGATCCGAGGTGGCCCCGGCAGGGTCCAGGATGAACCGTTGCTCGATCCCGGTCCGGTCCCTGATCCAGTCGGTGGTGACACCGAGTCGCTCGGCGACCTCATCGTTCTTGACCACCCGATCCGGCAGGTACGCGCCGAGCCCGGCGATGACCGCCGTCCCGGCGAAGCTCTCGTGCTCGGCACTGTTCGACAAGGCTCATCCCTCCTCCTGTGCTGTCGTCCGGCGAGGCATTGCCGTCATTCAATCGGCGCCCACCGGCGTACGGCGGCAGTTGTTCCGGCACCTCGCAGCGGCTGTACCGGCGGAAACGCGGCATGACGCGGGCCGCTATCACCGCGAAAAAGCCGAGATAGCGGCGAGATAACTGCCGAGATAGAGCCGAGATTCCGGTCGTCGTTAGCTTTTCGGCATCACCGCAGGGAACACCGCAGAGGAGCAGACGATGGCCCGCAAGACCGTTGTGAAGATCTTCGCTCTCGCCGCTACGGCCACCACGGCCGTCATCTTCTTCGGCGCCTCAGCGGCGTTCGCCGGTGACACCGGACAGCCGGCCACGACGCCCGCCCCGGCCACCGTCGTGGTCACCCCGAGCCCGAGCCCGACCCTGAACAACCCCTGGGACTGACCGAACACCCGCCTCTCCCACCGACCGAGGAGTTCCGAGATGACCAGCAGCGTGACCACCAGGCCGATCACCGGATGGTCCGGCGACGCCGACTACTTCACCTTCCGCGAGTACCAGGAGTTCGTTCCGGAGGCCGTCCTCGACGTCCTCGAGGGCCGGTGCGCCGGAGTCGTATTCCGCGGCATGGTGCCCCTGGATGTCGCCGCGAACATCTCCCGGCGTTTCTGGGACAGCCCGCACCGCCAGGTACGCGGCGCCGAGGCCCCCGGCTACTACATCGGGGCGTACACCTGGAACAAGCCGACCGCGCAGTACCTGGACGAGGCCGCGGCGGCCAACCCGATCCTGCGTGACCTGCTCGACGTGCCCGGCGACCCGATGAAGCAGTTCTACGCGGGGCTCGGCGCGGTGCTGGCCGAACGCGGCGCCGTGGTCCGGCCGGCCGAGCACGAGGGCCGGATCGCCGCGATCGCCCTGTTCCGCTCCTGGCACGGCCGGGGCGCGTTCGCCCTGGAACCGCACGACGACGACTCGCAGTGCTCCGACCCGCAGATGGCCGACTTCGAGCGCAACGGGGTGTTCGGCAACCCGATCGGCGCGCTCAACATCTGCCTGGAGAACAAGGGTGGCGGCGGCCGGCTCGTCTACTGGAACGTCCAGCCCGACCTGGAGAGCAAGCGCAGCCTGGGCGTCGAATACACCGGCTCGCCCTACCCGGCCGAACTGCTGAAGGACTACGAGTCGAAGTGGATCGACGTGAACCCCGGTGACGTCTACGTCTTCAACGGCGCCCACGTGCACGCCGTCGAACCGAACACCACCGAGAAGCAGACCCGTACCACGCTCGCCGCGATGATGGCCTTCCGCGACGACCGCACCGTGGTCACCTGGAGCTGACCGGCCCGCGTGCCGTACGCCCTCCCGCCGCCTTCCCGCTGCCGTCCCGCCGCCTTCTCCGCCGAGGTGAGGAGCACGATGTCCGCCGTCCACGACCCCCGAACCGGTGACACGATCGGTCACGTCGTCCTCCTCACCCCGGGCGGGATCCCCGCCGTCGCGGCCCGGGCACGGGCCGCCGCCCCCGGATGGGCGGCCACCCCGCTGCCCACCCGGTGTGCCGTCCTCACCGGACTCGCCCGGTCGCTCGCCAATCGGCCCGCCGAGCTCGGCGCCCGGTTCGCGAGGGAGGCCGGCAAGACCCGGGCCGAAGCCGAGACCGAACTGGACCGGGCCGTCGACACCCTGCGCTGGACGGCGTCGGCCGCCGCCGGGGCCGCCGCCGAACGCGCCATCGACGGTGGTGACGGACTCGCCCGATGTGTCGTCACCGAACCGGCCGGCCCGGTGCTCGCCATCGTCGCCGGCAACTTCCCGGCCGTCGTGCTGGCCCGCAAACTCGCCCCGGCTCTGGCCATGGGGTGCACCGTGGTCGTCAAGGCGCCGGAGACCGCGCCGTCGGTGGTGCACGCCATCGCCGGACTGGCCGTCGAAGCCGGCCTTCCACCGGACGTCCTGCAGGTGGTGAACGCCGACGCGGCCGGGTCGGCGGCCCTGGTGGCCCGGCCCGAGTTCGCTGTGGTCACCTTCACCGGCTCACCCCGGACCGGGCAACTCGTCGCCGCCGGTGCCGCCGCCCACCTGGCCGAGTGCATCCTGGAACTGGGTGCTCACGCGCCCGCGGTGATCCTGCCCGACGCGGATCTGGCCGCCGCGGTCCCGGCGCTGGTCCGGGCGAAATTCGCCTCGGCGGGGCAGAGCTGTGCGGCCCCCAGCCGGTTCCTGGTGCACGAACGCCGCCACGACGAGTTCGTCGAACGATTCAGCGCGGCGGTGCCGGAGACGGACAGCCGCCCCGGCGGAACCATGGGACCGTTGCAGACCGAGGCCCGCCGGGACGCTGTCCACGCCCTGGTCACCGATGCCGTACGGCGGGGCGCGACCGCCGTCACCGGCGGCCGGCTGCCGTCCGGCCCCGGCTGGTACTACCCGGCCACCGTGCTGACCGGCGTGCCGTCGGATGCCGAGATCCTCCAGGAGGAACCGTTCGGCCCGGTCGCGCCGGTGCTATCGGTCAGCGATGACGACGAGGCCGTGGCGATCGCCGACGCGACGCCGTTCGGCCTGGGCGCCTTCGTCTTCGGTGGCTCCGACCGTGCGACGGCGCTGGCCCGGCGGCTGAACGCCGGCCGCGTATCGGTCAACTGCACCTCCGGCGCCGATCCGATGTCCCCCCTGTCCGGCCGTGGACTCAGCGGATACGGATACGAGGGCGGCATGGAGGGGCTGACCGCCTTCGGCCGGCTCAAAGTGATCCAGAGCCCGATCGGCTGATCCGGCGATCAGGAAGGTGCTGCCGGAGTCGGTCGTGGTGGTGCCGACCTTCCGCGACGTACCTCTCGAGCCGCCACTCCCGGCGAGCAGCGCGATGGCTTTCAGTTCAACGCCTGACTCGGAACATTGTGCATGCGATGAGCTGAAGGCACGCGTCGTGCCTGTCATTGTCGGGCGTCTCCACCAAGAAGCCGTAGGCTCCGTCCGGCTCGTCCGTGACGGTCCATCGGATGACACCCTCACCCCATTGGTCGGCGATCGCTGGCGGGAAATCGTGAACCACTTGCAGCCGTTTGGATCTTTCCTTGCCATAGAGGCTGGCGAAGATAGCAGACTCGGGTTGGCGCCCAACCACCATGGCGGAGACCGTTTCACCGGGATGAATGACATCGACATCCGAGAAGTAGACTTGCGGCGCGGACGCCGACTTGGCCTCGATGACGCCAAAAGTGGTCGGCGTCTCCGCGGCAGTCACCTCGAATCGGTAAGTGCCGGGGTGCGGCAGGGCGCCCAGGACCTCCTCGCCGCCGTTCCAGGTCCAGGCCCAAAAGTCACCACTGTGTCTAACGGCTGGCCATTCGGTCGCTGTGCCGTCCGGCGCGATGATGCGCATGACCGGCTTGTCCTTTGGCGTGAACCCCTCGAAGCAGAGAAGCAGCGGGTCTAACAGGCGGTCCAGCACAACTGTCGGTTTACTGCCTCCGGCGCGCAACTTGTCGTAGCAAGTGACAGCGGGCAGGGTCGCACCGAAGAATCTCCAGATCCAACTCGGGCGATGCCGGCGCTTGCCTGGCTTTCCGGCGATCGGCACAGATTCTGATGCCTGCAAGGTCACCGATGGCACGACAACCGATGACAGGCTGAGAGGCGCCCTGACGCGAACCTGCGGGTTTACGTTCAGCACCGCAACGGTGACCGCAGCAAGTGCGGCGTGACAGATGAAGCGAACGCGCATGTCTTTGTTCCGATCCCACTCGTTGGTCGATGCGATGGCGATCGGGTACTCAATCACTATGATTGGCTCTGCGTCGTTTATCTGGGCAATGCCGACCGATCCCCCTTCCGGGTGACACCGTGAGTGTTCGATGAGGCTGTCGCACGCCGACCCGGATGTGGTGAAGTGGGCCTGCGGCCGGGCTCGGGTCGACGTTTCCGGCCACCGGCGGACGGCCATGGCCGTCGTCTGAGCAGTGATGTGGGCTCGGATGGTCTATTTCGTCTGATCCAGTAAGTGCCTCCGATGCCCGGACCTGTCCACTAAGAGGTATGCGAAGTTTGCGCAACCGTTGGAAAGGCGTCCGGCAAGCCTGGGTTTCGGCGTGGTTCGCTCCCACCGCGTCGTCCCGCGCAGTGCGACAACGGCGCCAGCTGGACGCCGCGATGCCACCGGCCGTCTACTGGTCACCCAGCCGAAGGCGCCCAGACGCGCGTACCGATGAAACGGTGAAGGGGCTTGACTGGCGTACGACCGTGACCACGGTTGCCGGCCTCGTATCGGTGCTCTTGGTGGCGGCCGGCTTGTTCTACACCAACGACGCCAACCGCAAACAACAGCAACTTGGTCTGAGCCAGCAGAAACTCGCCTTGCAGGGACAGATCGCGGACCGGTTCACCGCCGCGATCGGTCAGCTGGGCCAGGAGGACAACAAGAAGCGGGACAAGCTCTCCATTCGTCTGGGAGGCATTTACGCCCTGCAGAGGTTGATGTTCGACTCCCCGGTGGATGAGCGCGCAGTTGTCCACGTGTTGTGCGCTTTCGTGAACACCCACGCCCCCCGCCCCGCCACGCCGCCGAAGGTGGTTCCCCCGTCGCCAGCCGATGTCCGCGCCGCCGTCACCGTTCTCGGCTACCGACCTAATCCGCTTGAACAGCCCCTCGACCTGTCCAACGTCATCCTTGGCCTGCCTGGCGTGGACCTGTACGGTGCGGACCTCACCGGAGCGGACCTGGGGAACTCAAGCCTGCGCGGCGCGGACCTTCGCGAAGCAGGCCTAAACGGTGTGGACCTGCACGGCACGGACCTGGATTACGCGAACTTGACCGGCGCGAACTTGACCGGCGCGTACCTGACCGACGCGAGCTTCAGCGGCGCATACCTGAACCACGCGGACCTGTTCGGCGCGAACTTGACCGGCGCGGACCTGCACGGGTCGTACTTGACCGGCGCGAACCTGCGCCGCGCGCAGCTGAGCGACGCAGACCTGACCCCCACGGACCTGCAGGGCGCGTACCTGCAGGGCGCGGACCTGTCCGGCGCGGACCTGCGGGGCGCGGACCTGTCCGGCGCGAACCTGACAGGCGCGGACCTCGCAGGCGCGGATCTGCAAGGTGCGGATGTGAGCAGCTCAGTCGGGTTGACAGCACAGCAGCTGACCCGCGCACAGCTGAACGGGCTGACTCGGTTTCCGCCGGATGTGGTGTGGCCATCTCCCGCTCCGTCTTGATGAACAGCATCGTCTGCGGCCGAACATCGGGCGGACGTAGTAGCGGAGCCCTGAACGTGCGGGCCGCGGCGTCAACAGTGACTGGTGGCCCCGGCCCCAAGATGGCTGGCGATGCGCCATCGAGCGTTCAAGGTGACAATTATCGTTGTCCGTCACACTTCTGGTGAAGGGCGACGATAAGCGTCACCTGAGCGATGGTTCCGGCTCTTACGCGTGGTTTCGTGGCGTTGTCGGCGTGCCGTGTGCTGGACCTGCTCCACTCACCGGGCCGGGAGCAGGTCGGCGAGCAGGACCTCGACGCGGGACTTGATCTCGTCGCGGATCGGGCGGACGGCGTCGACGCCCTTGCCGGCCGGGTCTTCGAGTTTCCAGTCCTCGTAGCGTTTGCCGGGGAAGACCGGGCAGGCGTCCCCGCAGCCCATGGTGATGATGACGTCGGATTCCTGTGCGGCGTCCCAGGTGAGTTTCGTCGGGGTCTGATCGGTGATGTCGATGCCGGCCTCCTTCATCGCCTCGACGGCGGACGGGTTGATGGTCTCGGCGGGGGCGGAGCCGGCGGAACGGACCTCGACCTGGTCGCCGGCGAGGTGGCGTAGCCAGCCGGCGGCCATCTGGGAGCGGCCGGCGTTGTGGACGCAGACGAACAGGACGGTGGGCTTGGTGTCGCTCATGGGTTGCTGTCTTCCTCGAGGGTTGGTGCTGCCGGCGACGGGGTCAGACGGTGTGGCTGGGCTCGACGACGACTTGGTCGGCGGTCCGGCCGGCGGTGGGATACAGGGCGAGCAGCACGCCGACGCCGATGAGCAGGCCGGCTAGCTGGGCGATGACGAATCCGGGCACGGAGGCGGGGGCGATGCCGGCGAACGTGTCGGTGAAGGCCCGGCCGATGGTGACGGCCGGGTTCGCGAAGCTGGTCGACGAGGTGAACCAGTAGGCGGCGCCGATGTAGGCGCCGACCGCGGCCGGGGCCGCCGAGGCCCGGCCGGAGCGGCCGAGGGCGAAGATGAGCAGGAGCAGACCGACGACGGCGACGATCTCGCCGAGCCAGAGGTTGCCGGCGGCGCGGTCCTTGGTCGAGAAGGTGACGGGTGCGAGGTCGAACATCAGGTTCGCCAGCACCGAGCCGGCGATCGCCCCGAGCGTCTGCGCGACCGCGTACCCGCCCAGATCCTTGAGCGTGAGGCCGGCGCCGGAGCGGCGGCCCAGGAACCAGTCGGCGGCCGACACGACGGGGTTGAAGTGGGCGCCGGAGACCGGTCCGAAGGTGAGGATCAGCGCGCCGAGCGCGAACGCGGTCGCGACCGAGTTCTCGAGCAGCTGCAGGCCGACGTCGTCCGGGGACAGGGTGGTGGCCATGATGCCGGAGCCGACGACGGCGGTGACCAGCAGCGCGGTGCCGAGGAACTCGGCGAGCAGCCGCCGCCACAGGGTGATCTGGTGCATGACGTGGTGACTCCGGGATCGTGGATGGGCTTGGCGCCTGTGAGGTGGCGCTGGTCAGGAGGTGGCAGCGGGGTGGCTCAGGTCAGCCATGGTCGCCGCCCGCAGTGAGGGCGGGGGCGATCCGGTCGATGCGGTCGGCGAGGTCGGTGTAGGCGGCCTCGAACGCCTCGTCGGTGTCGACACGGGCGGGATCGGGCACCGACCAGTGCAAGCGGGGCCGGACCGGTCCGGTGAGGTCTTCATGAGCGTTGTCGCAGACGGCGATGACCAGGTCCCCGTCGTGCACGACGTCGCCGACGTGGTGGGTGCCGGTGGGGTCCAGGGCCAGGCCGTGCTCGTGGGCGACCCGGACCGCACGCGGGTGGACCCGTTGGGCGGGTGCGGTGCCGGCGGAGGCGACGGCGCCGCCGACGCGGTCGCGCCACAGGGCGGCGGCCAGTTGCGAGCGGGCGGAGTTGTGGGTGCAGACGAACACCACCCGGTCGGCGCTGTCGAGGCGGGGCGCGGTCAGCGTGGACAGCACGCCGGGGACCAGACGCAGGTAGGTGCGGCGGCGGTCGCCTTCGGATCGGGTCCGGACCAGCAGGCCGGCGTCCTGCAGCACCTTCACATGATGGGCGACCAGGTTGGTCGGCATGCCGAGATCGGCGGCGATCTCGCCGGGGGAGGCGTCGCCGAGGGTGAGCGCGTCGACGATGGCGAGGCGGGCGGGGTCGCCGAGAGCGGCGTGCACCCGGGCCCGCGCCTGCAGCGACGAAGTTTCAGCGTTCATTGACTCAATGATCGCTGAGGTACTCGATCGAAGCAAGCGAACGGTGGGTGAACGGCTCGGCCGCGCAGCTCCCCGGCACGTCCCGACCGGGGTCAGCCGTGTTGACGGCCGCGGGGGCAGGTGGGTCTGCACTTCGCCGCTCACGGTGATCTCGGGACTCGGGACACTATCGTCACGGCCAGCCAGGGTTGGGGCTGGTGCTCAGGGTGGTCTCACGAGCCGGGAGACCACCGCCACGGCCAGCCGGGACTGATCTTGACGGGCTGGGGCGGGTCCGGGGTGCGTCGTCGGCAATGCCGCGACCGATAGGGTGTCGGCGGCTGAGAACCCCGGGCGGCCTTCCGGGACGGCTGCGCGATCCACTCGCGGCGTCGCTGCGCCACCAGGTCCTCGTCAGCCCGAGCGGCGAGGTCCTGGCCATGTCCGAGCTCGGTGTCCCGGCGTGTGAGGAGTTCCGCGGTGCGGCAACGTCTGAATCTGATCCTGCTCGGCGTGCGCGACGTGGCGGCGTCGGTGGCGTTCTACGAGGCGCTGGGCTGGCAGCGGGCCAAGGCGGGATCGGCCGAGTTCGCGCTCTTCGAGCTGGGTGGGGTAGCGGTCGCCTTCCAGTCCCGGGAGGCGTTCGCCGCTGACGCCGGTCTGCCCGACCGGGGGCCGGGTGGCTTCGCCGGCTTCGCGCTGGCGTACGTGGCTCGCAGCGCCGAGGAGGTGTACCGGGTGATGGCCCGGGCCGCGGAGCTGGGCGCCACGGTGACCCACCCGGCGGGCCCGAACGCGTGGGGCCACAGCGGCTATTTCACCGACCCGGACGGCCACCTGTTCGAGGTGCTGTACGAGGACGGCTGGATCTTCAACGAGGACGACGACCTGGTCCTCTGACCGTGCTCCCGGTGCGCCACCCGCGCGTACGGGGTGGCGCACCGGGAGTGCCGATCAGCGCAGCGGCGGGTTCGCCAGCGTGACGAGTTCCTCGGCCTGCTGCGGGAACCAGGCGCCGGCCGCCGGGTCGGCGGTGTTGCCGCGGGCCGGGTCGAGGCCGGTGCCGGTGCCCCGGTCGCACTGGCCGTCGGACTGGCCGGGCGTCTTGATCCACAGGAAGGCGTCGGCCAGCGGGTCGCCGGTCCGGGTGGTCGGGCGCAGGCCCAGTCCGCGGCCCGGCGGGTTGCACCAGGTCTGCGGGTCGGGCCAGGTGACCCCGGCCGGCGCGGTCCACGGTCCCTGCCCGTTGCGGCTGGTGTCGACGACGAAGTGGGCGAGCCGGCGCGGCGAGACGTCACCGACGTTGGTGTCGTACCAGGCGTCGCTCAGCGGCCAGGTGCTGAAGTCGCCCGGGCTGGCCGGGTAGTACTGGCTGGCGCACTGCTCGAAGTGGCCCCGGGCCTCGGCCGGTCCCTGGGTGCCGTAGTAGACGCACTTCGAGATCCAGTCGCCGAACTTCAGCTGCCGCTCGGTCGTCTCGTAGTTGGACACGTTGAGGAAGAAGCCGTCGGCCTTGCGGACACCCGCTTTGACCAGGCGGTCGGCGATGTCACCGACGCCGAGCCAGGCGCTGTGCGTGCCGTCGAGGTAGACGCTGGTGCGGGGCAGCTTGCCCAGCCGGTCCACCGCGTAGTTGAGCATCGCGAACCGGTCGGCGGCGGCGGTGGCGGCGTCCGCCTCGGCCGGCTTGCACCACTCCTGGCTGCCGTTGATGGTGGTGTACCAGGGGATGATGCCCAAACCGTCCGGCTCGACCATGACGGCGGCGCGCTGCCCGCCGATGCCGGCCGCGAAGGCGTCGATCCAGGCCTTGTACGCGGCGACCGAGGCGGCGCCCCCGGCCGAGTACTGCGAGCAGTCGCGGAACGGGATGTTGTAAGCGACGAAGACCGGCATGGCCTTCCGCGCCGCCGCCCGCCGCGTCTCGGTCCTGATCGACTGGGTCAGCGAACGGCCGGAGCCGCCGGTGACCCACACCGCCTGCGGTGTCTCGACCATGGTGTGGATCTGGTGCGCCAGCCGCCACTGACCGGCGGCCTTGAGCGCGGCGATCTGCTGCAGGGCGCCGGGATCCGGCTTCGGGGTGTAGAACCGGGTGCCGTCCGGGATGACGGCGGCCGCCGGCGACGCGCCGACCGCCAGGGCCACCGCGCAGGCGGCTACGGCGGTGGCTGCCCGCCGCAGGGGTAGTGACAAGGTCACATCGGACTCCTGATCGCATCGATGGTGGGAGCGTTCCCATCGCTACGGAGCTTCGATGCTCGATCCGTTCAAGTCAATGGGCCGTCCGCCCGACTACTGTGGACCCGGCGTGCCGGATGCCCGCTCGCGCACCAGCGCGTCGTACACCTCGGCGAACCGGGCGCGACGGTCCGCGTAGTACTCGGCGTGCGCGGGCCGCGGCTCGTACGTCGCTCCGGTGGCCCGCGGTGCTCGCGGGACGCCGGGTGCCAGCACGTCGAGCGCCAGCAGGGCGGTGCCGCGTTGCGTGGCGCGCCGCCGGGTCACGTGCGTGACGGGCCGCCCGAGCACGTCGGCGAGGACCTGGAGCCACTCGGGCTGGTCGTTGCTCACCCGGCCGGCCGCGGCGACCTCGACGACCCGCGGAGCGGCCGGGTGCAGCTCGTCGGCGACCCGGGCGTACGTCATCGCCACCCCCTCGACGATCCCGCGGAACAGCGCGTCGGCGTCGGTGGCGGCCGACACCCCGCCGAACACGGCACGGGCCCCGCCCACCCAGCCGGGTGCGCGTTCCCCGGTCAGGTAGGGCAGCACCAGCGGCGTGGCCTCGCCGGGCGGTGCCGTGAGAATCTCGGCGAGCTCCGGGCTCAGGCGCAAGGTGGCCTGCGCCCAGCTGACGGCGCGACCGACGTCGTTGATCGCCCCGCCGAGCAGCGTGCGTCCCGCGTCCACCCGGTAGTTCCACAGGCCGAACGGCAGCGGGTCGGCCGGGCCGTCGAGCAGCACCCGCAGCGCGCCGCTGGTGGCGGTCGCCGCGGTGAGCACCGTGGCGTCGGTGGCCCCCGACCCGATGTTGCTGGCGAATCCGTCGGTGATCACCGGGAACCACGCGGCCCGGGCGAGGGCCGGCCAGCGCGCCGGGGCGGCCGGGTGGGCCGGATCGGACATGTCCCGGGGTGGCGAGAACTGCGCCGCGCCGGCGCCCGCGGCCGCGAGCAGCTCGGCGTCGAACTCGCCGGTGCGGCGGTCGAGCAGGCCGGTCCAGGCCACCGTCGACGTCCCGGCGAGCGGTTCCCCGACCAGCCGGGCCAGGACGTACTCGCCGAGGGACCACCAGGCCGCCGCGCCGGCGACGGCGTCCGGCCGCGCGGTCGCGAGCCAGCGCAGGCGCGGGGCGTGGTAGCTGGTGTGCAGCCGGGTGCCGGTGCGCTGCTGCACCGCGTGCTCGTCGAGCTCCGCGCGCAGCCGGGTGACCGCACCGGCGCTGCGGGAGTCGGCGTAGGTCAGGCAGGGGGTGAGCGCCCGGCCGCCCGCGTCGACGGCGATCAGCGAGGCGGCGAAGGTGTCCATCGCGACGCCGGCGATGCGGGTGCCCAGCCGGGTGTCGCCGGCCACCGCGTCGAGAACCTGTTGGACCTCCGCGGTGACCTGGTCGGGATCGATGACCGAGGTGCCGTCGGGCGCGACAGTGAACGCGTGCGGCACCTTGTGCTGCAGGCCGTGGACCGGCCGGCCGGACGCGTCGTACACCCCGCCGCGGGTGGCGGTGGAACCGATGTCCAGCGCGAGGATCAGCGGGTCGAGCGCTGCGGCGAGCGCGACGTCGTCATCGGTCCGGGCCATCGCCATCCTCGTCGTCGGCGCCAAGGGTCTCCAGCGACCCTAACCAACCCTCGCCGGGACCGCCCGCCGACGGACGTGGCCACCGGAAACATCTGCCGGGCGGCGCTGGACGCCGGGGCGCGGGTGGCGGACATCGGGAGGACGTCCGTGGCCGGTTTCGCGCGGGACCCGAGCCTGTTCAGCAACGACTGGTTCCACCCGTCCAGCGCCGGTTACGCGGTGATCGCCGAGGCGCTGGCGCCCACGGTGAAAGCCGTCGCGGCGGAGTGTTCCGGGCGCAGCGGGGCAACACTCTGAGCGTGCGACGGATGCGGCTGCGTTTCGACGGGTGGATAGCCGGGCTGGGGACGACCGGCGGGATCCGGCTGGTGGTGGGTCACTGGCCGGCGTCGCCGTTCGGGCCGTTCAGCGACGTCATGGTGGAACACCCGGACGGGCGGCGGGTGCTGCTCGCGCCCACGGAGCGGGTGGGCCGGTTCGTCGCCGGCACGTACACCTTCGAACAGGTCCAGGTGGTTCCGGTCTCGGTGACCCGCCGCGGGGCAGCGTGGACGGTCACGGCCGGGCCGCTCACGCTGCGGTTCGAGACCGGCGGCCGCGGCGGGCTCGGCTGGTTGCTGCGGGCGGTGCCGCCGCCGCTGGCGCGGTGGCTGCCGTGGGTACGGCTGATCGACCGGCCGGCGCGGTTGGTGCGGGGAGTCCGGACGTACGGCAGCGCCGGCAACGGCCGGCGTGAGTGGTACGCGGCGCGGGACTCGCACCGGATCCTGACGGTGACCGGCGAGTGGTGCGGGGTGGAGCTCGGGCGGCTCAGTGAGATCGATCCGCCGGTGCGGTTCGGCTTCGGGTCGGCGCCCCGCGGTCCGGCGCTGGTGCGGGTCACCACGACGGTCGAGGTGCCGGTGGGCGGCGTCGAGGCGGGGACGGCTGCTCCGGGCGTACCCGAATCGGGTTTTGCTCGAAATCGACGCACGAATCGACGCAACCTGTTTGGGAGGCCCGCGGGCGGGTAGTTCAGGAGCACCCTGAACGAAGGAGAAGATCGTGAGCACCGTGACCGAGTCCGTTGACGTGAACGTGCCGATCGGTACGGCCTACAACCAGTGGACCCAGTTCGAGGACTTTCCGCAGTTCATGGATGGCGTCGAGTCGATCACCCAGACCGACGACACGCACACCCACTGGGTGACCAAGGTCGCCGGGCAGACCCGGGAGTTCGACGCGGAGATCACCGAGCAGCACCCGGACGAGCGGGTCGCGTGGAAGAGCACCGGCGGGGAGACCAAGCACGCCGGTGTCGTGACGTTCCACCGGCTCAGCGACAGCGAGACCCGGGTGACCATCCAGCTCGACTGGGAGCCGGAGGGCTTCGTCGAGAAGGTCGGCAGTGCGGTCGGCGTGGACAGCCACCAGGTCAAGGCGGACGCCAAGCGGTTCAAGGAGTTCGTGGAGAGCCGGGGCAGCGCCACCGGCGCTTGGCGCGGCGACGTCGAGCGGCCGGGCATCTGACCGTAGGTGTTCGTGGCGGCTGGCGTCTTCTGGCGCCGGCCGCCACGCTGGTTTCTGCCTGTCGGCCGACCGAGCCTCCTCGGGCCAGTGGTCGTATCGTTCACTACCAATGAGTACGGTCTTGTCGCCCCCTCGCCGTCTGTTGTCGGCCTCGTTCGTCTCCCAGGTCGGTAACTGGCTCACCTTCACCGGCCTCGCTCAGCATGTGCAGTCTCACTACGGATCGGCCGCAACCGCTGCTGCCTTCGTCACCCAGAGTCTGCCGAGTTTGCTATTCGTCCGCGCCGTCGTCGAGCGGATCCCGCCGAGCCTGCGGCCGCGCGTCTATTACCTGACCCAGATCGGGCTCGCGGTGCTGAGCCTTTCGCTCGTCATCGGTACGCCGTTGCCCTACGTGCTGGTCTTTTTCGCACTGTCGGCGTTGCTGCGCGGTATCGCGAACCCTCTCTACATGGCGCTTGTCGGGGAGTGGGTGCCATCCCAGGACCGTTCGGCGATCTATATCTCGCTCGGTGCCATAGGCTCTGTCACCCTGGCCCTCTCGCCGGCGGTCGGAGGCGTCATCGCGATCGCATTCGGCTTGCACTGGCTCGTCGTCATCGACGCGGCCAGCTTCCTTCTGGGCCTTGCCATCTTGCGGACCGGTCCAGCCTGGCGGCCGGCGAGCGGACCCTCCAGGCCGGATGAGCCTCCGTCCATGTTCACGCTGCGTGGGCTGTTCGGTCGTCCGCCGGGGCTGACCGGCTCGCGTGCTCAGGCGCTGACCGCCTGGACCTGGTTGAGCCTGATCGGTGCCGCGGTCAATGCTGTGGAGCTACCGGTATTCGCCCTCATCCACCACTTCGATACACGGCTATTCGGGTACGCGCTGTCCTGCTATGGACTCGGCGGACTGGCGACGCTTTTCCTGCGTCGGTACGTCGCCGATCGCGAACAGTTGCTGCCGTGGCTGTCCGGTGGATACCTGGTGTCCATAGCGGCATGGGTATTCGGCGGTGACGTCGGCGCCTATGCCGGATTCTTCGGTGCCGGGCTGACATACGGCCTGCTCAACGGGGTTTTGCGTGGCCTGCTCGACCGGTCGGCGCAGGCCGGCGGGGTCGACGCGGTACCGCTGTGGGCTTGGGCGAACCAGGTGGTGATCGTCTCGAACCTGGTTGTCTACGGCGTCGCCACCGCCGCGTTCGCCGCCGGAATGGCGCCGGCCATCGGTGGGCTCGTTCTGGTCGGACTGTGCCTTGCTTTCGTCGCGCAGTCGATTCGTGTGGTGTTCCGGCCGGCGGTGCCTTCCGTGTCGATCCGCTGATCTTGGACGGTGGGTGCGGCAGGAGGTAGCGCGCGATCTTGGTGCGGTCGATTCGTCAGTCGCCGTGCCGATTCGGCTGACTGTCGCGTGGGCTGCGGCCGCGTACCAGGGGCAGGAACACTTCGTCGACGATCTCGACGAGCACCTCGTCGGGGACCGAGGGGATACCGCGCATCGCGTACTCGGCGCGGAGCAGCATCATCGGTGTCGTCGCCACCCGGTGGTGGGCGGCCGCCGCCGGCGCCTCGCCGCGGGCTGCGGCCCGTTCGAGCATCCCGAGCCAAGCGCGGTCCATGGTGTCCGCGCCGGACCGTTCCCGCATGAGGGTGAGTAGCTCGGGGTCGTCGGCCGCGGCGGCGAGCAGACCGCGCAGAACTGTTCCGTGTGGCGACGACCATGTCTGGTTGGCCAGTCGGAGCATCTCGAGTGCGTCGCCTCGCAGGGTGCCCGTGTCGGGGTTCGGCATGGCGGCGTCGGACAGATGCCGATACGCCGCGACGCCGAGAGCCGCCCGATGCGGCCAGCGGCGGTAGATGGCGTTCTTGTTGGTCCCGGCGCGGGCGGCGACCCGGTCCATCGTCATCCCCGCGTAGCCGGACTCGCGCAGTTCGTCCGCTGCGGCATGCAGGATCGCCCGTTCCAGTTCCTCGCCCCGGCGTCTCGTGCCCATGCCTTGTAGGGTACTGGACGTACCCTATAAGGTACGCGGCGTACCGTAAGTGAGAGAGGACTTTGGGATGCGCGTCTTCGGCATGAACTACGACACCGGCTTCGTGAGCGCCGGATCCACCACCCACGAGCCGTTCGACCCCGACACCGTGCGGAACGACCTGCGGGTCATCCGCGACGAGTTGCACTGCGACGCGGTCCGTATCACCGGCGGCGTCCAGGACCGGCTGGAGCTGACCGCGCGGCTCGCGGCCGAGATCGGGCTCGAGGTGTGGTACTGCCCGTTCACCAACGGCCTCGACCGCGACGGGCTCATGGCGTTCGTGCTCGATGGCGCCGAGCGGGCCGAACGGCTGCGGCGCAGCGGTGCCTCGGTCGTGTATCTCGCCGGTTCGGAGATCTCGATCTTCACCGACGGTTTCCTGCCCGGCCGGGACCTGGCGGAGCGGATGGCGTTGTTCAGCGATCCGATGCGGATGCGGGAGGCGATCCCGGCCGCCCGGGCCGCCGTGCGCGACTTCTTCGCCGAGGCGGTGCCCGCGGTGCGCGAACGGTTCGGTGGCCTGGTCGGATACGCCTCGATCCCGCTCGAGGGCGTCGATGGGGCCCCGTTCGACATCATCGCGAGTGACGCCGGCTACCGCGACGCGACCAACTCCGCGGTGTTCCCGCAGACCTTGGCGGCGGCGGTGGGGCAGGGCAAGCCGTACGCCGTGACCGAGTTCGGCTGCTGTACGTTCCGCGGCGCACCCGACGTGGCGGGCCGGACCGAGCCGGTGACCTTCGACGAGCATGGCCGTGCCGTGAAGCTGACTGCGGCGTTGGAACGCGACGAGGAAGGCCAGGCGCGCTACATCATCGATCTGCTGCGCGACTACGAGGCCGGCGGAGTGGAGGCGGCATTCGTTTACACCTTCGCGAACCGGCACCTACCGAGCACCGGCGATCCTGAGCACGACTACGACCTGGCCGCGCGTGGAATGGTGCGAGTGCTGCCGGACGGCTCATGGACACCGAAGGCCGCATTTCGCGCCCTGGCCGAGTACGGTCGTTCCCGCGCGCTGAGCCGGTCTGCCTCCTAGGCATCGGACTACAACCGGGCGGCCTTCGCCCGCGCTGCTGGCACCCGCGCCAACTCGCCGTGCCGTCCCCGAACCTTACGCTCCGTCACCGGCCTCTCCGGCAGAACCTCTGCCCGCGGGCATCTAGGACGGCCAGCGCAGGTACAGCACAGCGGTGTCGTCGTTGTGCCGGCCGGCGTCGTCGGTCTGGATCCGGGTCAGCAGGGTGTCGACGTAGTCGGTGGGATCCGCGATGCTGCTCAGGCTGGCGGCGAGGTCGATGAAGCGGTCCTCGCCCAGCCGGGTGCCGTCCTCGCAGAAGCTCTCGATGACGCCGTCGGTGTAGAGCAGCAGCCCGGCGCCGGCCGGCACGGTGACGGTGGTCTCGCGCCAGCGGGCCCGGCCGGGCGCCATGCCGAGGCCGGGACCATACCTCACCGGGGCCGGATGGACACCGCCCGGCGTGACGATCAGCGGGGCCGGGTGGCCGGCGCTGAGCAGCACCACCTCACCGGTGGCCGGGGTGATACCGGCCGTGCAGACGGTGGCGAACATGCCGTCGTGCGGGCGTTCGGCGACCAGCACCTGTTCCAGCAGTCGCATCCGGTCGACTTTGCGCAGGCCGGCCAGGGTGAGGGTGCGCCAGCCGAAGCGCAGGCCGACGCCCATCGCCGCCTCGTCCGGGCCGTTGCCGCAGACGTCGCCGATCATGGCGTGGATGACGCCGTCGGTGGTCTGCACGACGTCGTAGAAGTCGCCGCCGAGCAGTGAGCGCTGCTGGCCGGGCAGGTAGCGGCTGACCACGGTGACCGCGGTGTCGGCCAGCAACGGCTTGGGCAGCAGGCCACGCTGCAGCCGGGTGTTCTCGTCGGCCTGCAACCGGCTGTCCCGCAGCCGGCGCTCCGCGGTCTGCACCCGCTTGCGCTGCACGGCGTAGCGGATGGTGCGGGCCAGCAGGGCCGCGTCGACCTGATCCTTGACCAGGTAATCCTGGGCGCCGGCGGCAACCGCCGCGGAGCCGGTGGCGGCGTCGTTGAGCCCGGTGAGCACCAGCACCGCGGCGTGCGGCCACCACTGCAGCACCCGGCGCAACGCGTCCAGTCCGCGGCCGTCGGGCAGGTGCAGGTCCAGCAGGACACACTCCGGCTCGTACCCGATGGCCATGGCCGCGGCCAGGGTGACCACGTGCTCGAGACGGGCGTCCAGGTCGCCGTCGGCGAGGTACTCCCGCACCAGGACGGCGTCGCCCGGGTCGTCCTCGATCAGCAGCATGACGATGCCGGCGACCGAGGCGTCGGCCTCCCGGCCCGCCTGAGGCGACAGCGACGTGACGGCCCCGCGCCCGTCAACGATCACGACCCCTACCCTTACCTCTTCCGCACCGGCGATGTCAGTATGGCGCAGCGGACCGGCGGACGGCAGGACCCGTCATCGAAGGTGTCACCGATGCATGACGGCGTGCGGGAAGTACAACCGCACCGACGTACGGCCGGGCACCGAGTCGACGAGCACGGCGTCGGCGAGTTGCCGGGCCAGCCACAGCCCGCGGCCGCTGGGCTGGGCGTCGCTGACACCGGGCGGGTGATATCCGGCGGTGACCGGCACCGGACGGCCGGCGTCGTCGTCGCACTGGGCGATCAGCGTGCCGCCGTGGTGCCAGGCCCGGACCCGGACCGGGGTGGCGGCGTGCCGCAGGCCGTTGCCGGCCACCTCGACCACGGCGACCACCAGGTCGCTGGCCGGCTCGGCGGCGAAGCCCCGCTCGCTCGCCCAGGCGTTCAGCATCGCGCGCAGGTCCCGAAGCTCGGCGACCTCGGTGAGGGTCCGGTCGTGGTCGACGTGCCGGGGCGCGGCGGGCAGGGGAGCGCGGTGCCCGGCGAGGTAGTCGCCGGCTGCCCGGAAACGCGGGCTGGGCTGCCGGCCGGACGCGGTGAGCCGGTAGCGGTGGGTGGCCAAGACCTCGCCGAGGACGTCGGGCGGGTGTCGCCGGCTGTCCCAGAGGCAGGTGACCGCCGATCCGTACGGGGCGTAGGTGTCGTTGCAGACCGCCTCGTAGGCGAGGTAGGCGCCGGTGCGGCCGAGCGGCGGTCCGTCGTGGCCGGGATCGGCGGACAGATCCGGCTCGGCGATCACGTGCACCCGGCGGTCCTTGTCCGCCTGCTCGGCCAGGTAGCGCCGGAAGCTCTCATAGGCCAGCCCGAGCCGCTGGTAGAACGCCGCCGGGTCACCCCAGCGCAGCAGACCGGGCAGGTGGTGCGGGGGATCGGTGAGCAGGGCCCGGGTGCGGTCGCTGACCACCAGCAGGATTTCATCGTACGCGGTGAGCGAGCGCCGCAGCTCCGCGGAGAGCGCGGTGACCAGCTCGTCATCGCTGCCGGGCAGCAGGGCACTGTGCGGGAAGGCGTCAGTGCTCCGCGTCGTCGGCATGGGTGTGCGATACCCCTGGTGCGCCAGCTCATGCGGGCCGAGGCGTTCGGTGTTCGGCGCCGGGTCGGTTCAGCTCGAGCAGGTGCCGGTCGCGCTATCCGGCCGCGGCGAACGGCGTGAGGGTGTCGACGCGCGCCTCGACCAGGTCGCCGCAGGACGGGCAGTTGCCGGACGCGAACAGGCGCTTGATGCCGCGGCCGAGATCTTTCGGGTAGACGTCCATGACGGGCACGCCGTCGGTGCGGCACGGCGTGCAGGACAGCCGGCCGGGGATCCTTCGCTGACTCATGCCGCTGATCAGAACCCCGTCGCCGGCGCGCGCCACGGACATCCTGTCCGATCGGTGGGTGCGCGGGTCACGGCCGGTGTGCCGGGCCGAGGAGAACGGCGCGGCCGCAGCCGCCGGAGACGTGCCGGCCGTTCTCTCCGGGTCAGGGCCGGGGACGGCCGTCCGATCCGTCGACGCGGGTCGTGATCGACGCGGTGTTGTTTCCTCCGACGGCGACGGAGCCGGCACCGGTGGCATGGGTGCCGGCGACGCCACTCGATGTCGCCGCGGCGGGCGGCCGGGCACCGGAGACATCGGTGCGGATCTCACCGCCGTTGTCCCCGCCGACCCCGACACCGCCGGGCCCGCCGGCGGTCACCGCCGGTACGTCAGCGCGGGCGGTCGTCTCCTGGCGCCACGTCATCCAGCCCAGCACCAGCCCGGCGACACCCAGGAGCGTGGAGACGCACACGCCGCCAATGGAGATCCACTTCTCCGCGCGGTCGAGTCCCTGACCCGCGAGGATCCATCCCGCACCGGCGAGGCCCGCGATGAAGAGGACTGCCGCCGCGCCTGCCTTGGTACCGAGCCTCATGGGACTCATGATGCCACCGGCCGGCCGATCAGTAGTCCTCGGTGATCAGCAGGACCAGGTCGGGCCGGGACGTGGCCAGCGCGGGAAGCGGGATCGACCACGTGCCGGTGACGAAGGCACGGGCGAGAAGGTGCGACCCGGCGGGCAGTCCCATGGTCTCGGCGATCCCGGTGAGCGCTCGCGCCCGCTCGTCGGGCGAGCCGATCGTGGCCGCGATGGCCTCGGCCCGAGCCGGGTCGTGGGTCGCTCCGGCGATCGCCACCGCCCGCAGCGCCCGGTCCAGCTCGCCGAACTCCGGTGCGCTGCGGCGGGCGACCCGTTCCGCGCGGTCGAGGTCGCCGGCGGCCGCCATCGCCCGGGCGATATCGGTGGTCTCCCAGCCGAGCCATCGCGGGAGCTCCCGCATGGCGTCGAGGGTCCGCTCGGCGCGATCGAGGTGCCCGGTTTCCGCCAGGGACCGAGCGATGTCGGTCAGCACCGTGTCCCGCTCACCGCGAGCCTCTCGGGTGGACACCAGGGTCAACGCGTGTTCGTGGTCGCCGGCCGCGACGAACGCGTGCGCGATCTCGGCCCAGATCGACGTGGTCCGGGCCACTTGCGGATGGGTACGAACCATCGTGGCCGCCTCGCCGGCCAAGGCCCGCCCTCGTGCCGGGTCACCGGCTCGTGCCATGGCCTCGGCCACCGAGATGACCGCTCGGGTCCGGCGGCGCATCGACGTGATGGTCCGGGCGGTGTCCTGTGCCATCACGGCCAGGCTCAGGGAGCGATCCGGTTCGCTGGCAGCCGCGAGTTCCACCAGCGCGGTGACCCGGTCCGCGGGATCGGGGATGCCGAGCACGATCTCCTCGGCCCGCTGCGCGTCTCCGGCGCCGGCTGCCGCCCGAGCCGCGGCGGTCAGCGCCTGCGCTTGCTGCGACGCCGCCGGGATGTCGCGCGCGATCCGTTCGGCCAGCCGGGCCAGGCGTGCGGCACTCGTCCGGTCACCTGATGCCGCGACCGCCTCGCTGACCGCCGCGAGGGCCGTGGCCTGCCGGTACGTCTCGGGTATGGACCGGGCGATGTCGTGCGCGCGGCCGGGATGACCGGCGGCGGCGACGGCGATCGCGCAGAGCCCGTCGACCCGCTGATCCGTACGGTCGATGGTGCGGACGATGCGTTCGGCCCGGTCGGGGTCCCCGGCCGTGGCCACCGCCCTGGCGATGTCGATGACCTGCCGAGGATCCCGGTGACGGCTCGACGCCTCGCGGGCATCGGCCTCGGCCTGGACAGCCAGTGCGCGGCCACGGTCGTGGTCGCCCGCCAGTGCGGCCACCAGCCCCAGTTCGGCCAGGGCGTGCGCACGCTGGCCCGGGTGCCGGATGGCGAGGGCGACCTGCTCGGCCTGGTCCGCGTCGCCGGCGGTGACAGCCGACGAGTCCGGGTCCGCCTCGCTCGACCGGGCGAAGACCGTGCCGGTCGCAGCGGCTCGGGTCCGGGCGATCCGGTCGAGTGTCCGCTCCCTCAGCTCATGGCCCCGGACGGTCGCGGCGATCGACTCCGCCTGCTCCTGAGCGCCGGCGATCGCCAGGGCGCGAGCGACATCGGCCACCTCGGCGCCGTCGATGTTCTGTGGTATGTCGGCGGCGGCTCGTCGTGTCGCGTCCGCCCAGTCGTCTCGTGCCGCTCGGTCGCCGAGGGCCCCCATCACGCCGGCGACGTGGCTGCATGATCTTGCCCGGCTGGCCGGATCGGTCTCGTTCAGTGCGAGTTCGGCCGCGCCGGCAGCCCACTCGGCGGCGTCGCGGGTGTCGCCGACGGCGATGCGGGCCTTGGCTATTCCGGCCAGCGCCTGCACCTGTCGAGCACGGCCGGGGAGGCTGCGCGCCAGCGACTCGGCCCGGATCGGGTTGTCCAGTGCGGCCCACAGCGCCGGCAGGGTGGCGGGGATGGCGGCGTTACGCGCCATCAGTCCGTCGCGATGGCGGCACAAGCGGGCGAGAGCCACCAGATCCGGCTCCGGCCGGCTGACGACGAGTTCCTGCGCGGTGCGGATCTCGGCCAGCACGGCGTGGTCGCCGCCGATCAGGTCGAGCATGCTGTCCTGCCGGGCCGTGTTGGTCGCCAGCGCGACCAGCCGTGCGATGTCGCCGGCCTCGGCGAGCATCAGCGGGTAGTCCCTGAGCAGGTATTCGGGGGCGTCCGACGGCCATGGCCCGGACGACAGCGCGTCCGCCCAGGCGTGCAGACGCCGGCGGTACGCGGCGAGCTCCTCCTCGCCCAGGTACCGCACCGCCGTCCGATGCAGGTCCTCGTGGCCGAGCAGGTAGATCTTGCCAGCCTCGGCGGACCATACGTCCGCCCGGTGGGTGAAGGTGCGCCCACCCACCGTGTGCAGCGCGTCCTCGATGGTGACCAGGTCCGCACCGGTGAGCTGACGAAGGTCGGTCTGCGAGAGACCGCCGCGCGAGGCGGTCAGCAACCCGAGGAGCTGCCGTTCGATGTCGGCGCCGTGCAGCAGGCGGCGGAGCTCCGCCTTGCTGCGTTCCTCGGTGTCGCGAGCGTGCGGCGAGGTGGTGAGCCGACGGACGACGCGCGGATCCTTCAGGGGATGTGCCTCCGGAACGTCGCCGGGCAGCGGCGGATTCGGCCGGCTGGCGACGATGACCCGCATGTCGTGCGGCGGATCCGCCGGTAGCAGGCCGGCGATGCTGCTGATGGCCGGTCCCAGCGAGACGCCACGCTCCTCGTCCAGGCCGTCGACGATCAGGATCAGCCGCCCGCCACGGCTGCGCTGGATCTCCGCGGCCTCCCGGAGCATGGCGAGCATCCAGGCTTCCCGGGTGCTCTCGTCGGTGACGGGAGGCAGGTTCTGTCCGGTCAGCGCGCACAGCTGGTGCAGCAGCGAGGCGGTGAACGCCTCGCGCGTATCGGTGCCGGCCATCCGCCCGGTGACGAAGAACGACACGATCCGGATGCCGGCGGCGGTGAGGTCGGCCGGCGGGCGCAGGACGAAGGTCGACAGCAGAGCCGACTTGCCGGCCCACGCGTCGGCGCGCCACCAGGCGTACGGAAGCGGGCCTGATCCTCGGCAGAAGGCGGCCAGCTCCGCCAGCTCGGTGTCGCGATCCAGCAACAGCGGCGGGGCGATTCTTCGCACCTGCTCCAGGTAGACCGACCGGGCCGGCGGGGCAACCGGCGAAGCGGACAGGTGGAAGACGTTTGTCGTGATCGGCGCGGAGTTGTCGCCACCCACGACGACCGAGCCGTCCCCCAGGGCGGCGGCCCACACCCGCCGCAACCTATCGAAGAACATGACGGCCGGCTCCATCGATGGGGTGCGACGCTGGACAAGACACCAGCCTAGGATCGCAGCTCCGCGGACGACAGCCCGGTGACCGCCGCGCTGCCGGGATCCGTGCCGGGGCCCGCTCGGAACTCCGCGGGCAGGCGCCACGGCACGCGCGCCGGTGGGACGGCCGGGATGCGGGGTGTCCGGTTCCTGTCCCGGCGGGTGGGGTCGGCGGCGGCGTACCACTGCCGGCAGAAGGCGACGATCAGTGCCAGGTCGATGAGGTCGCCGCCGTAATACATCAGCTCGGCGCCGGTGCGGCCGGCGCCGGGAAGCACCCCGGCCGGGGGATGGCCGTACAGGTACTTGGCGAGGATGCCGTGCGCGGCGAGAAAGGCGACCAGCACGACGGCCCGGGTACGCCGGCCGGCCCGGTGCGGATCCGGGTCGATACCGATCAGGGCGGCGCTGAGCAGGTATCCCGCGGCGACGATGTGGACGTGCACGGCGACGTGCAGCCACGGGTGCCGGGCCATCGCCGGGTAGAGATCGGTGGTGTAGAGCAGCCAGAGGCCGCCGGCATCGAGCAGGGCGGCGGTCACCGGGTGCGTGACCACGCGCACCGGGCGGCTCCGGAGCGCGCGGGACAGCGTCCGGGCGTGTGGCGCCGGCAGCGCCCGCAGCGCGAGGGTGACCGGCGCGGCGAGCACGAGCAGCAGCGGAGCGGCCATCCCGAGCAGCAGATGCCCGGTCATGTGCGCGGTGAAGTCGTGGTGGGCGGCGCCGGCCAGCGGTCCGGTCGTCGCGGCCGCGGCGGCGGCCAGCCCGGCGGCCCAGGAAGCGCTGTGCCGGGCGGGCCACCAGCCGCCGCGGCGGCGCACGGTGAGGACGCCCAGGCCGTACGAAAAACCGGCGGCCAGCAGCGTCGCGGCGAACAAGTAGCCCACCGGTCGTCAGGCGGGGCGGCGGCGCGCCCGGGCCAGCAGCACGGCGCCGGCGACGATCATGACGACGGCGAGGATGTTCCAGGTCCAGTCGTACGGTGCCACGTCGACGTGATAGCGGATCTGGTGCAGCCGCATCACCTTGTGCTGCAGCGTCCCGTCGTAAAGCTGGAATCCGCCCGCACCGGCCAGCAGGCCGCCCCACCACGGCGTGGCGTGGAAGGCCGCCCGGCGGCGCAGGTCGGCGAGCAGGAACAGGCTGGCGATGGTGGCGAACCAGCTGAAGGCGTGGAACAGCCCGTCGGAGACCAGCCCGATCGCCGGCGTCGACCTGTCGTAGAAGTGATGCCAGTGCAGCAGCTGGTGAAAGATCGTCTCGTCGGCGAAGGCGGCCACGCCCAGGCCGAGCAGCACCCCGGACAGTACGTTGCGGCCCGTCGCGGCGGTTGTCGATCTGACGGGTGCGGCCGGCATCGAAGACCTCCCGATCTCGTGGACGCTGCCGGGATGCCCGGGCCGGCAGCGGATAAACCAGGGTTCGCGGCGCCACGCCGCCGCGACCCGCCTGACAGTTGTCACCAACCGGGCTGACTTCACTCACCCCCAGCCGATGACAGCGCTCACTGGGTTGACCTTCTTCGGACCGTGAGGCTTGTCGATGACAGCGCAAGTCCGGCACGGCATTCGGTAGGAGGAACGATGACAACTCGGCAACGGCTCTCGATGATCGCGGTGATGGTGATCGCGGCGTTGGGACTCAGCTTCACGGGTGCGGGTGTGGCCGAAGCGGCCCCGAGCGCCCAGGCGGCCGCGCCGCCCGTGACCGCCCTCGCCACCCCGATCACCGGCACGGCCGCCGACGGCGGCTCCTTCACCGGTGACTTCACCCCGGCCAGGTTCGCCACGCAGAACGGCAAGCTGGTGGCCACCGGCGTGCTGGCCGGTACGGTCACCGACGCTTCCGGCGCCACCGTCGGTACGGTCTCGCGCACCGTCAGCCTGCCGGTGACCGTCGCCGCGGCGACGTGTCAGGTGCTGAACCTGGTCCTCGGGCCGCTGCACCTCGACCTGCTCGGCCTGGTGATCGACCTGAACCAGGTGCACCTGCTGATCACCGCGGTCCAGGCGCCCGGCAACCTGCTCGGCAACCTGCTGTGTGCCATCACCCACCTGCTCGACGGCACCCCCACCGCGGGCGGGCTGGCCGCGCTGCTCAACGCCGTCCTGGCCCTGCTGGGCCGGCTCTGACCGATCGGCTCGACCGCACGGCCGCCGCAGCCGCACCCCGCCAGGTGCGGCTGCGGCCCGTCGCCGGTGGCCGGTCAGGACAACCAGCCGGCGCTCTCGGCGAGACGGACCGCCTCCAGACGGTTGCGGGCACCGGTCTTGCGCAGGATCGCCGAGATGTAATTGCGTACGGTGCCGGGGCTCAGGTGCAGCTCGGCGGCGACCTCGGTGGACGGCACCCCGGACGCGGCCACGCTCAGCACGTTGAGCTCGCGCGCCGACAGTGGACTACGCGGTGCCGTCACCATCGCCACCGCCAGGGTCGCGTCGACGACGCGTTCCCCGCGGACCAGCCGGCGGATGCCGCGGACCAGCTCACACGGAGCCGCCTGGGTGTTGACGACACCGTCGACGCGCCCGCCGAGCGTCCGGCTGAGCAGGGCCGACTCGTCCGGGCCGGCCAGCGCCAAGGTGGCGCAGCGGGGTTGTTCGGCGGTGAACCGGTCGATGGTCGCCAGGCCGTCGCCGGCCAGGAGCGCGATGTTGATGACGGCCACGTCGGGCGACGCCGCGTGCGCCATGTCCAGTGCGGGGCCGAGGGTGTCCAGGTCGGCGACCACGTCGAGGTCGTCTTCCTGGGCCAATGTCACGGCGAGGGCGCCGCGGAGCAGGTTCACGGGTTCGACGAGCAGAATGCGGATCACGATGGCCTCCCTGCCAGGGGCAGAAGCTTCGGGATGGCCGGCCTGGTGCCGGCCGGTTTCCGGGTTCCTGCGGGAGGTCGTTCAGCGGGGCGGGCCCGCCTGCGGGACGGTGCGTCCGTGGGCGAGGCGGTGGGCGGCCCGGAGGCGGCCGGAGGCGGTCAGCTCGGGGCGCCACGACGACGAGACGACGTCCGTCGCCGGGGCGTTGCCGCTGCCGGGGTCACGTGTCTGCCCGGTGGGCTCCGGGTGGCCGGGTGGTTGTCGCGGTGCCGCCGGGGGCGGTGTGGTCCGCGGCCGGGCGTGCGCCGAAGGCGGCGTGGTGCGGCCCGACTGCTCGACGGCCGGTGTCCGGGGGAGTGGGAGAGGGACCTGCTGCGCCGAGACGGGCGGCTGAGGCGCCGGGGTGCCGGCGGTGGGCACGACCGGTGCCGGTGCCAGGCCCGGCGCGGGTGCCTGTGCCACGGTGGCTTGCGCCGGCCGGGGCGAGACCTGCGGCATGGCCGGCAGGCTGGGACGGGGTAGCTCCGGCACCGCGGGGAGTGCGGCCTGCGGCAGCTCGGCCTGCGGGAGCACGGCCTGCGAGAGCACAGCCTGCGGGAGCACGGCCTGCGGCAGCTCGGCCAGTGCGTCCAGCTGCCGGGCGATGGTTGCCTGGGCGACGCTCCCCGTCGTCGTCGTGTCCACCTGGCGGACTGTGGCGTCCACCTGGCGGATCGTGGCGTGCAGTTGGTGGACTGTGGCGCCGGCTTGGACGTGCGAGGCCTGGACCTGCCGCGCTGCCCGGATCGTGGTGTGCACCTTGCGGGTCGTGGAGTGCACCTTGCGGGTTGTGGTCTGCAGCTGCCGGACTGTGTCGCCGATTCGGACGTGCGATGTCCGGGTCTGTCGCGATATCCGGGTCGTCGCATCGTGTGCCGCGGCCGATGCGGTGGCCTTGGTCCGGCTGGCCGAGCGGTGACGCTCCGGTCGATGAGCCTTCGAGGCCGCCTTCGGGTGGGTGACGGCCTTGGTGGTGGCCGCGACGGTCTTGACCGAGTCGGCCGAGGCGGTGCTCACGAGGTCACTCAGCGGGTGGTCGTCCGACCCGGTGTCGGCACGCGCGGCCTGCGCGAAGAAGGCCAGCACAAGGTACGCCGCACCAGCCAGGCCCAGCAGCACCAGCAGGCGGGCAGCGCGCCGGCTGATCCGGTACGCGCGGTCCTCCGCTCGCGCAGCCACATTCCGCATCCGGACGGTTTACCCAGCCACGCTGTGTCGACACCTGTCGATGGCTGTCGGGTGTTGCCGTCGCAGCATGCGAGTCGCGCGTCAGGGCGGAAACGGGCGGCCGTACTGTAGTGCTGCATGTTGCAGGACGCCATTCGCTCCCAGCTCGGTGCGAGGGCGAAGTCGGGAGGTGCCGTGGGCACAAGGGGTTTCGGTGTCAGCCGGTCCCGCCGTTCAGCGGCATGACGGCATCGCCCCGGGAGCCGTCGGGCGGCCGGCCGGCCGGACCGCCGCGCCGCCGCAGCGGTCCCAGACTGCCGATCTACCGGTTGGTGCTCGCGATCGGGCTGCTCTCGGCGGGGCCACCACTGCTGATCCATGACGGTTGGGCCGGCGCGCTGCCCGCGGCGGCGGCCGCCTGCTATGCCCTCTATCTGCTGGCGGGCAAGCGATGGCCACGCCCGTTCCGGAGCCGGCGGGTCGCTGCTCCCGGGCGCGAGCGCGCCGAGCATCGGCACGAGCGAGCGGACTCCGGGCACCAGCAAGCGCAGCACGAGCAAGCCGAGCACGAGCAAGCTGAGCGCGAGCGAGCTGAGCGCGGGCACGAGCACGAGCACGAGCACGAGCACGAGCAAACCGAACGCCTGCACGAGCTAGCCGAGCGCGGCGAAATCGCCCAGGACTGACTACGATGGGGCGTTTGGTCCTTCATGATCGGGGCAAAGCGCTGCCATGCCAGGATGGTTACAAGCGGGCGGTTGGGGACTGCTGGCCGGTTCGGCGCTGCTGATCGGCGCCGCCGCCGGCTATCTGGCGCCGGTGCCGCGCAAGGTGATCGCGTCGGTGATGGCGTTCGGCGCCGGCGTGCTGTTGTCGGCGGTGGCGTTCGAGCTGGTGGCCGAGGCGCATGAGCGTGCCGGCCTGACGCCGACGGTGCTGGGCGCGATGACCGGTGCCATCCTCTACACCGGCTGCAACGTGCTGCTGGCGCGCCGGGGTGCCCGGCACCGCAAGCGGTCCGGCGAGCAGCAGCCGTCGGAGCAGGAGCAGGGTGGCTCCGGGACGGCGCTGGCGCTGGGCGCCCTGCTCGACGGTGTGCCGGAGTCGATAGTGATCGGCACGAGCCTGCTCGGCGGGGGAGCGATAAGCGTCGTCACCGTGGTGGCGGTGTTCATCAGCAACGTGCCCGAGGGGCTGTCGAGCGCGGCCGGCATGCGCCGGGCCGGCCGGTCCAAGGCGTACGTCTTCGGCCTGTGGACGGGCATCGCGGTGATCAGCGGTCTCGCCGCGGTCGCCGGTTTCACGCTGCTCGGTGGCGCCCCCGCCGCCGTGCTGGCCGGCATCACCGCCCTGGCCGGCGGCGCCATCCTCGCGATGATCGCGGACACCATGATTCCCGAGGCGTTCGACGAGGCGCACCTGCTGATCGGGTTGATCACGGTGGTCGGCTTCCTGGTGGCGTTCGCCCTCTCGCAGGCCGGCTGACCGCAGCCGGATGCGGGTCGCCTGGCCGGGACCGGATGCAGGCGGGCTGGCCGGAGCCGGGTGCAGGCGGGCTGACCGGAGCCGGAAGCGGGCCGGCTGACCGGAGCCGGACTCACGCGTACGGGTCGAAGGGGATCCCGGCCGGCTTGGCGGCGTTGAGCAGATTCTCGAACGAGCCGTCCTTGAGCTTGATGGTGGCCGAGCCGAAGTCCGCCGCCATCAGCCGGTCCCGCAGGTCCGGGCTCGGCCAGCCGGTCCAGCCGACGAGCGGCGGGTACCGCCAGGTGTGGTAGTGGTTCTCCGGCGGCTCGTCGTTGCCGTTGGCGAGCCGGAAGAAGTGGGTCCGCAGGCCGTCCTTGTGATAGACGACCTTCGGGTGGCCGCCGTCGAAGCGCACCCGCGACCGGGCATAGGTGACCTGCGAGCTGTGCTGCGTGGTGCTGACGTATTCCACCTGGCCGGAGGACTGGTTCACCCACGAGATGACGTGCTCCCAGTCGTGCCGGTGCCCGCCGAGCCCGCTGCCGGGGACCGCCTGGTCCTTCTCGAAGTAGCTCGCGTAGACGATCGCGCACCAGCCGTTGTCGCACTTCGAGCGGGCATAGGTCTGCGAGTTGTCGAGGTCGGACCGGTCCCGGCAGCTGCCGTTGACCGCGCCGGTCGTCTTGAGCCCGCCGTTGAGCGTGCCGTCCGGGCCGATCGCCGGCGTGGCGTAGCAGCCGTCGGTGTCGTAGTCGTAGGCGGGGGAGAACGACTGCTCGTACTCGCTCGCGTTCTGCGGCAGGTTGTGCGGCGGGTCGGCCAGCGCCGGCGTGGCGGTGACCGCGAGCAGGAACACCGTGAGGCCGGACACCGTCGCGGTCCGGGCGAGGAGGCGGTGACGACGCATGAACCCTCCGTCCATCAGGTGGCGGCGATGAGAGAGATCCTCACGTTTCCATCGAGGACAGTCAATAGGCTCGGCGTCCGTTCCGCGGGACCGTCCGCGCCGGCGTACCGAAAGAAGGTCCTCAGCGGCCGTGAGCGACCCGGCGCCGAGCGGCGGCGGCCTCGACCCGGGAGGCCAGACCGGGCTGCAGCGGCACCGTCCGCAGCCGCTCCAGCTCGTCGAGCGCCTCGGTGGTGCCGATCAGCTCCAGGCTGAGGACCGCGGCGTTCGCGACCTTCGCGTCGCGGGGGCCGTGGCCGGGCACCTTCACCGCGGCATACTCGGCCAGCGCACCGATCGCCGCGGGGTCACCCGGGGCCGGCCGGGTCACCGCGAGCAGGAACATCAGGCCGCGCAGCGCCACCACGTTGTACGCGTCGAGCAACTCGGTGGCGTCGAACAGGTCGACGCCGCGGAACTCGATCGTGCGCGGGCGCGGCACCAGCGCGAACCAGTGATGGATCCGCCGGCGCCAGGGTCCGGCCGCGTCGAGTTCCCGCGCCAGCTCGCGGGACTCGCGGGTCCACGTCGCGGCCGGGCGGGCGCCCTGGGCCCGCAGCGCGTGGGCGAGCATCCGCCGCGCGCCGGGGTCGCCGTCGGCGGTCTCCGCCCACACCTCACCGACGTTCAGCAAGCCGTCCGCCTTCGCGATCCACGGCAGCAGCAACGCCGGGTCGTGACGGTGGTGCACGGTGCGCCGCATCACCGCGATCAGCCCGGCCGGCACCGTGCCGGTCTCCCGCTCGGCGACGGTGGCCAGCAGGTCCAGCTGCCGCGGAACGTCGGTCATCCGCACGGCGGCGGCCTCGATCAGGTGCTGGGCGGCCGGCCCGGAGACGTCGTCCGGCTCCAGGCCGCGGGCGAGCGAGCACAGCACCGCACCGACCTGGGCCGGCGAGCGGCCGGCCGCGGCCGCGCTGTCCGCGACGCGGAGGATCAGCGCGTGGCGCCGGCCGGCCGGCAGGTCGTCCAGCTGGCGCAACACCATGGCGTCGTCCCAGCGCCAGCTGTCGTTGTTGTCGGCGGCCCGGGCGGTGAGCTCCCGGGCCAGGACGTCGTCGGCGCCGGCCGCGAGCAGGTCCCGGACCCGATCGACGCGCTGCGGGCCGGGGAGCGTGGAGATCGTTTCGCCGAGCATGGCGGCCAGCTTAGACACGCCGCGCACCACCGCCCGGTGACGCCCGGTGTTCCCCGGCCGGTGAAACGCGATCACTTGACAGGAGAGCGGGAGAACGATCGTCTGGGACATCCACCAACCTCAGTGGAGGGTCCATGTCACAGTCTCGTGCCCGGCGCGGCCGCCTGCGCCTGGCGACCGCCCTCACCGCCGTCCTCACGCTGGTCGCCGGCCTGCTCACCGCCACTGTCACCCCGGCGGCGGCGGTCGCCGGCGGCCCCGTCATCGATCAGAACTTCGCCGACCCGGATGTCATGAAGGTCGGGCACACCTATTACGCCTACGCCACCAACAGCGACGGCCGGCACATCAAGTGGGCCACCTCCACCGACCTGGTCACCTGGACGGTACGGGCCACCGACGCGCTGCCGGTGCTGGGCGCCTGGGCCGACCCGGACTGGACGTTCCCGCCAGGCGGCCCCGGTGACCACGGCGTCTGGGCGCCCGAGGTGTTCGCCACCGGCCCGAAGAGCTTCGTCATGTGGTACGTCGCGCACGACCGCGCCTCCGGCAAGCAGTGCATCGGCGCGGCCACCGCCACCGCGCCCGGCGGGCCGTTCGTCCCGCGCGACACGTCGCTGGTCTGCACCCCGGAGATCGGTGGGGCGATCGACGCGTCGTCGTACACCGAGAACGGCCGCCGGTACATGCTGTGGAAGAACGACGGCAACTGCTGCGGGCAGGACACCTGGCTGCACCTTCAGCAGGTCAGCGCCGACGGGCTGCGCCGCACCGGCACCGAGACGCTGCTGATCAAGCAGAACAAGCCGTTCGAGGGGACGCTCGTCGAGGCGCCGACGCTGTGGAAGCACGGCAAGACGTACGTGCTGTTCTACTCGGCCAACTTCTTCGGCAACGGCAGCTACCTGAGCAGCTACGCCACCTCGACCAGCCTGCGCGGGCCGTACACGAAATCGGCCGTTCCGCTGATGACCACCGACGCGTTCGCCGGGTCGGTGCGCGGTCCCGGTGGCCAGGACATCGTGACCGGGCCGGACGGGCAGGACCGGATCATCTTCCACGGCTGGGACCCGAGCTTCACCTATCGGGCGGTGTACTCGCAGCGCCTGGACTGGCGGGGTAGCCGGCCGATCGTCGAGGGCGCCAAGATCCGTTACGAGGCCGAGGACGCCGACTTCACCCGGGCCAACGCCCGGTATGCCGTGGGCGGCGCCAGCAACGGCATCGTGGTCGGTGGTATCGACTTCGCCGACAGCCGGGTCACCTTCCACGTCTACGTGCCGCGGGCCGGCACCTACCGGCTCTACACCCGGTACGCCAACGGCTCCGACGGCGGCGCGGCCAGCCACACCCTGACCGTCAACGGCACGGCGGCCGGCACCGTCGACTACCCGGTCACCGGCTGGGACAACTGGCAGGTCAGCGAGCGGGACGTGACGCTGAGGGCGGGGGACAACACCGTCGCGTACGGCAAGGGGTCGAATTTCGCGGAGCTCGACGCGATCGACGTCGCCTGACCCTAGGGCTTGCCTTTCGCCTTGGCCTTGGCCTTGCCCTTCGGCTTGGCCTTGGCCTCGGCCCGCGGTTTGGTCTCGGCCTTCGGCTTGGTCTCGGCCTTGGGCGCGGTCCCGGCATGCGGTGCCCGGCGCGGCTCGGCCGCTCGCGGCGTTCCGCCGGCCAGGCTCAGCTGGAGCGTGCGGATGACCGGCGTGGTGGCCGGCGGCGAGGTCGGGGCGCTGGGTGGCACGGCGGCCACCGCCGGTGCCGGGGTGCGGGGATCGTCCGCGCCCCACACCGCGACGCCGGTCACCGCGACCAGCGCGGCGGCCGTGCCGCAGGCGGCCAGGGTGCGCTGCCGCCGGTTCGGTGTGCGCACCGGTGCCGCCGGCGGCGTGGTGTCCAGCAGGGATGCCGGCGGCAGGCCGGCGATCCGGCCCAGGACCAGCGCCAGCTCCGCGGCGGTCGGCCGCTCACCCGGCGCCTTCGCCAGGCAGCGCGACACCAGCCGAGCCACTTCGGAAGGCATTTTCGGTACGGCCGGCAGCGGCGCCGGCTCGGCGTAGTAGTGCGCCCGGAGCATCTGGGTGGCCGTCGAGGCGTCCCACGGCATCCGGCCGGCCAGGCACTGGTAGAGCAGCAGGCCGAGCGCGTACACGTCGGTGGCCGGCCGGACCGGGCCGCCCTTGATCCGTTCCGGGGCGAGGTAGGCGGGGGTGCCCAGCAACCGGCCGTCGCTGCCGTCCATCGCGCCGACCGCCGCCGAGATGCCGAAGTCGACCAGTTTGACCCCGGACGAGCCGACCATGACGTTGCCCGGTTTGACGTCGCGGTGCACCACCCCGCGCTCGTGCGCCGCGGCCAGCGCCGCCGCCACCTGGGCACAGATCAGCACCGCCAGCCGCCACGGCAGCGGCGTCCCGCTGAGCAGTTCGGTCAGGGTCCGGCCGTCGACCAGTTCCATCACGACGTACGGCAGCAGCGTGCCGCGGTACGTCGTCTCGCCGTAGTCGTGCACCTGCACCACCATGGGATGGCGCAGGCTCGCCGCGGCCCGGGCCTCGGCCCGCAGCTGGTGCAGCAGGTCCTGGTCGGCGGCCAGCCGGGCGGAGAGCACCTTGACGGCGACCTCCCGGCCGAGGATGTCGTCCTCGGCGCGCCACACCACCGACATGCCGCCGTGGCCCAGGCGCTCCCGAAGCCGATACCGTCCGTCGATCAGCAAACCGTTCTCCACGGAACGCCGATGCCCAGCCGTCGCGCGCCCAAACCCCGCTGGGGTTTACCGGTGTCCATGTCGGGTAGTCGCGCCGCCATGCTGGCAGGTACACAGGAGTCCTATTGGATCGAGTCCACCGCGCCGACCGCGTATCCGCGGCTGGCCGGTGACCTCGACACCGACGTGGTGGTGATCGGGGGTGGCATCGCCGGGCTGTGCACGGCCTGGGAGCTCACCCAGGCGGGACACCGCGTGGCGCTGCTGGAGGCGGACCGGATCGCCACCGGCGTCACCGGGTACACCACGGCGAAGCTGTCGGTGCTGCACACCCTGGTCTACGACCGGATCCGCAGCTCGTTCGACCAGGTGAGCGCGCGGCAGTACGCCCGCTCGCAGCAGGCCGCCGTGGACCGGGTCGCCGAGGTGGCCGGGCGGCTCGGCGTCGACTGCGAGCTGGAGCGGCTGCCCGCCTACACCTGGGCCGAGTCCGAGGACACCCTGGAGCAGGTGCGCGCCGAGGCGGACGCGGCGGCCGCGGCCGGGCTGCCGGCCACCTTCGTCACCGAGACCGGGCTGCCGTTCCCGGTGGCCGGTGCCATCCGGGTGGACGGTCAGGCGCAGTTCCACCCGCGCAAGTACCTGCTGGCCCTGGCCGACGACCTGACCCGCGCGGGCGGCCGTGTCTTCGAACGCACCCGGGCGACCGGACTGGACGAGGGGGAGACGTGCACGGTCACCACCGAGGCCGGGCACACCGTCACCGCGCGGCACGTCGTGATCGCCACGCACTACCCGGTCTTCGACCGGGCTTTGCTGTTCACCCGCCTGGAGCCGCGCCGTGAGCTGGTGGTGGCCGCGGCGATCCCGGCCGAGCAGGATCCCCGGGGGACGTTCATCACCCCGGATCACCACACCCGTTCGGTACGGACGGCGCCGTACCGTGCCGGCGAACGTCTGCTGATCGTCACCGGCGAGCACTTCACACCGGGCTCCGGGGATGCCGCCGAGCACTGGCAGCGGCTGGCCGACTGGACGCGGGAGCGGTTCCCGGACGCGCGTATCGTCTACCGCTGGGCGACGCAGGACAACAGCACGACCGACCGGATCCCGTTCATCGGCAGGTTCCACCCGGGCGCCGACAACGTGTACGTCGCGACCGGGTTCGGCGGCTGGGGGATGAGTTCCGGGGTGCTGTCCGGCCAGTTGCTGGCCGCGCTGATCGGCGGTGACGCGCCGGAGTGGGCCGGCCTCTACGACCCGCGCCGGCTCGGGCTGCTGCGCGAGGCCGGTTCGATGCTGAAGCTGCAGGCCGGGGTCGCCGGGCACTTCGTGGGTGATCGCGTACGGTCCTCGCACGTCGACACGATCGACGACATCGCGCCGGGCAGCGGCGCCGTCGTCCGGATCCGCGGGCAGCAGTGCGCCGCCTACCGGGACGCGGCCGGTGAGGTGCACGCCCGGTCGGCGCGCTGCACCCACCTGGGCTGCATCGTCAGCTTCAACGAGGCGGAGACCGCGTGGGAGTGCCCGTGCCACGGCTCCCGCTTCGACGTCGACGGCGCCGTCCTGCAGGGCCCGGCGATCAGTCCGCTGCCGCCGTTCGAGTGATGGGCACCGAAACGCGGGCGGTGAGTGGACCTCGCCGCCCGCGTCTGTCGCATGGTGTGCGGGTCAGTGCACGGTGCAGGAGCTCGTGCAGTTGCGGATGGTCGCCACGCCGAAGCTTCCCCAGACCTTGACGTTGTAGTTGCCGTAGAGGCCGACCGTGTACTTCCAGGACGTGGAACCGTAGACACTGCAGGATCCGCTGTCCACGACGTTGCCGTTGTCGGCGTCGATCACCTGGTAGGAGGTCGTGGTCGCACCCTGGCAGTCCAGCATCGACTGGATCCAGTGCGCGGAGCTGTGCGACGGGATCGTGCCGCAGACGTAGGTGACGCCGGAGATGTTGTGGTTGCAGTTGATCTGCGAGTAGGCGCCGTAGTTGGTGAACGCCAACGCGCTGTTGGCGGTCAGGAGCAGGGTGGCGAAAACCGCTACCGTGACCGCGGCCGTGCGCTTGAGCCATCGCATGGAAAATGTCCTCCCCGACGGGCGATGTTGTGATCGGTGCCGTTGAATCAATCGATTAACATCAATCTGGGACGGAATTTAACCAGGCGTTGACGGCGCGTCAATCGAAATGCATCACTGGTTGGTTGGACATGCGGCCCGGCTGGGCATCCCCGGTGCTGTGCGTCCGGGAATACCCAGCCGGTTCAGCGGGCGCCGGAGTCGTTACCGGTCCTCGTCAGTACCAGGCCTGGTGGCGGTAGTCCCACGGGGAGAATTCGGCGACGTCTACTTCCGGGTGCTCGGTGTAGTTCGCGTAACTCTGCTCCAGCATCTTTCCGCTGGCCACGTTCTTGAGGAAGTAGGTGGCGTACCAGTACTGCGTCAGGATCAGGTCCCACTGCTGGTTGGTGGCGCCGGTGCAGGTGGCCGCCCGGACGGTCAGCGTCTCAGCACCGTTCACATAGCTCTGCTCCAGGCACTTGCCGCTCTTCTTGTTCTTGATGGTCCTGATGTAGGGGGAGTCACCTACCAGGGTGTGCGACCACAGCTGATTGTCACCGCCGGTGCAGGCGACAGCCCTGATACCCGGCTGCTCGACGCCGTTCACGTAGGTCTGTTCCATGCATTTCTTGCTTCGGTAGTTCCGCTCGGTCGAGTAGTAGTCGTCCGCCGCGGCCGATGCGGCAGCTGATGCCCCACCGGGTGTCGCCAGCGCGGCGGCCGGCGCCACGAGAAGGGCCGCACCGGCGGTGCCGGCCATGGCGAGAGCGATCGCGAGACGTCTCACAGATACCTCCGAAGAATTGGCGGGAAGGCGCCGGGACGTTGTGCCGGCCAGATATGCGCTTCCCGTGCCCCGTGGACTATCGAATGAATTCGATGTCTGCGCCGGAATGTAACAACGCGATAGTGATGTGTGAACCCCGGACATTCCGCGCAGTTGGACAGCGGCGCGCGGCCGGAACGGCACGGGTCGATAACGAAAGGTTCGCCGGGCGCGGGCGGTGGGCACCACAGGGACATGACGGACACGCGTGTGCGGGCGTACCGCATCCTCAGCGCCCTCGCCGGGCTTGCCGCTGTCAGCGCCGTGGTCGCGGTGGTGCACGACACGCAGGGTGTCGCGGTCGCCAGTGAGAGCTGCAGCGTCCAAGTGAACCTGCGATTCCCGGACCGTCCGGCGCAGGTGAGGCTGCGGGTGTTCAACGGCACCCGGACGACGGGTCTGGCCGAGCGGGTCAGTCAGGACTTCAAGAACCGCGGCTTCGCGATGCAGTCCCCCGGCAAGAGCAAGACCAGGGTCGACGAGGTGGCGGTCATCGAGTACGGGCCGAAATCGGTCGGTGCGGCACAGTGGATCAGGGCGTTCTTCCTCGGCCAGGCCGAGCCCCGCTTCAGCGCGTCGCGGACCACCGACGTGGTCGACGTGAAGATCGGCACCAGGTACCGGCAACTCGCCACCCAGACGGAGGTCAACCAGTCCCTGGCGCAGCTGGGCGAGCCGGCCCCGCCGCCCGGTACGTGCGCGTAGGACTCAGGGCCGCAGCAGCTCGAGCAGCGCCGGAAGCCGGGCGAACAGGACCGGCAGGCCGCTGATCCCGTCGCGCGCGGACTCCCGCGACAGGGCGAGGTCCGGGCCGGAGCCGGTCTCGACACCGGCGAGGCAGCGGACGATGTTCCACCTCGTGTGCCCCAGCCACCCGCCGATCAGGAACGCGAACCAACCGGGACCCCAGGGCGGCAGCGTCCCGCCACCCGCGACGTACCCGTCGAGGACCGCGTGGAAGACGGCGGGCCGGATGTCGTCGAAGCCGGGTCCCTTGGCGAGGCTGAACGCTGTCGAGCCGAGCTCGCCGGACAGGTCGAGCGGTCCGGACAGCTCCCAGTCGAGCACCACCGGCCGGCCCCGGTGGGAGAGCAGGTTCCACGGTTGGATGTCGCGGTGCGTCACCACGACCGGGCCGGGTCGCGCGCAGGTGTCGACGAAGTCGGCGATCGCGACGAACGTCCCGGCCCGGGAGGTGAGTTCGGCGGCCCACGGCTGCCCGGTCGCCCTCGCCCGCGCGGCGAGCCCGGGCCAGTCCCGTGCCGCCGGGCCGTCCACCGCGGCGCCGGTCCAGCCGGTGTCGAGCGCGTGCAGGCGGGCGAGGATCTCACCGATCTCGAACGCGTACGCCGGGGTCACCGGTGCTTCGGGCATCGTCTCGCCCTCGACCCACCGGTGGACGAGCACCCGGTGGCCGGCCGAGACGGGCTCCGGCATCGGGATGCCGGCGGTGAAGGCCGCCCGTTCGAACCGGAACACGTCCTCGGCGTGGTAGGGCCAGCGGCGATCGACGAGGTTCAACTCCTTCACCGCGAAGGATCCCCGGTCGGTGTCGAGCCGGTACATCCGGTTGGCGAACCCGCCGTGGACACGGACCATCGGCCCGGTCGGCGTGCCGAGATGGGAGAGGTCCATCCCGGCAATCTAGGGGGAGTGGTCCGCTGGAGGACGGGCGGGTTCCGCGGCGAGTGCTGCCGCTGATCACCCGGTAGGCCCGCACTTCGACACCGCTCACCGGCGGCCGCGGGAACGCGTCCGTCGGCGCAGCATGCCGTACCAGGCGGGTACCTCGGCCTGTTCGTCGAAGGCGCGGGCGACGACCACGTCAGTGGAGGAGTGCAGCAGGATCGACAGCACGATGGTCACGGCGACCAGGTGGAAGATGTCGTCGGCTGCGGTGATGCCCGATTCCAGGACGAGCAGCCCGTAGACGACGGAGGCGAAGCCCTTGGGCCCGAACCACATCGCCGCCGCCTGTTCCCGCAGGTCCAGGCCCGAGCGTAGGAACGACAGCCACAACGCGACGGGACGGGCCACGAAGATCGCGAGGACCGCGAAGATCCAGCCGGGCCAGGAGATCTCGCCGAGGAAGCCGGGTGAGATGAGGGCGCCGAAGACCAGCAGGGCGGCGAGTTTGAACAGCTCGGCGATGTTCTCGCCGAAGTGCTCGAACGCCGCCCGTTGGCGTGGGCCGAAGGTGGCGACGGTGATGCCGGCGGCGAACGCGGCGAGGAACAGGTTGGCGTGGGTGGCCTGGCCGACGCCGAGCACCAGCAGCCCGATGGCCAGGCCGTTGAGCGGCTCGTAGGCCGGCGAGGCGGCGAAGAAGCGGCTGCGTTCCAGCAGGATCGCCGCGACCGGGATGAGCACGCCGATCACCAGGCCCAAGGCGATCTCCCAGGCCAGAGTGCCCAGGTGCAGATTGTCGGAGCCCGCGGCCACGGCGAGGAAGACGATGACGAAGGGTAGGGCGAGCCCGTCATTGACGCCGGATTCGACGTTGAGCAGATGCCGTAGCCGGGCCGGGACCTTCTCGTTGCCGACCAGGGCCGAGGCGAAGACCGGGTCGGTGGGCGAGAGGATCGCGCCGATCAGCAGCGACTCGGGCCAGCCGAGCCTGGCCACGTAGTGCGCGGCGAGGGCGGTGACGATCAGGGTGAGCGGCAGTCCCCAGCCCAAGGCGCGGCCGGGCAGCCGCCAGGCGGCGCGCAGGTCGGCCCAGCCGACGCGCATGCCGTCGGTGAACAGCACGGCGAACAGCGCGAGTTCGGCGAGAGCGCCGACGATGCCGGAGCCGGCGTTCACGTCCAGTACGCCGGTCACGTCGGGGCCGAGTAGGAAGCCGGCGGCCAAGAACAGCACCGCGGTGGACAGGATGGTGCGCTTGGCCAGCGCGGAGACGAGCACGGCCAGCATCAGGACGGCGGCGAAGGCCAGTAGCAGCACAGCAGCTCCGGTTGGTGGGAATGGTTGATCGACTGCCGACCAGACTTCCCGGCGCACCCGCAGCAGACCCTATCCGGTGCAGGCTCGGCCGGGCAGGTCCGGGTGTCCGAGCCCGGTGTTCGGTGCTGACGACACGAGGTGGTGCCGATTCGGCTGATAGATTGATCGCAGGTGTGCCGGGAAGTCTGGTCGGCGATGCGATGACCGCTGCCCAGATCCGAAGGGCGTACTCATGACGGGACGTGTTCGCAAGTGAGCGTCCTGGCCTGGATCGCCGTCGCGGTGTTCGCCACCGCCTACGTGCTGATCGCCACCGAGAAGATCGACCGGGTCAAGGTCGCCGTCGGTGGCGCCGCGATCATGCTGGCGATCGGCGCCACCGACGCCGAGCACGCGTTCTTCTCCGAGGACGCCGGCATCGACTGGAACGTCATCTTCCTGCTGCTGGGCATGATGCTCATCGTCGGCGTACTCAAACGCACCGGCCTGTTCGAGTACCTGGCGATCTGGAGCGCCAAGAAAGCCCGCGGCCGCCCGTTCCCCATCATGGTGATCCTGCTCGTGGTCACCGGTGTCGTGTCGGCGGCGCTGGACAACGTCACCACCGTGCTGCTGGTCGCCCCGGTGACGCTGCTGGTGTGCGACCGGCTCGGCGTGCCACCGGTCCCGTTCCTGATCAGCGAAGTCCTCGCCGCCAACATCGGCGGCACCGCCACCCTGGTCGGCGACCCACCGAACATCATCATCGCCAGTCGCTCCGGGCTCACCTTCAACGACTTCCTGGCCGTCCTCACCCCGTTCGTGCTGGTCGTCCTCGTCGTGCTGGTGCTGCTCTGCCGGATCATGTTCCGTAAGGCGTTCCGCTACGACGCCGAACGCGTCGCCCGGGTGATGGCGCTGCGTGAAGCCGACGCGATCCGCGACCGCCGCCTCGTCATCATCAGCCTGGCCGTGCTCGCCCTCGTGCTTGCCGCCTTCGGACTGCACACCCTGCTGCACCTGGAGCCGTCGGTGGTGGCCCTGCTCGGCGGTCTGCTGCTGCTCGTGCTGTCCCGGCTCGACGCGACGGAAGTCGCCAAGGACGTCGAGTGGCCGACGTTGCTGTTCTTCGCTGGCCTGTTCGTCATGGTCGGCGGCCTGGTCGCCACCGGCGTCATCGACAGCATCGCTCGCTCCGCCACGGGCGCGGTCGAAGGCAAGCTGTGGCCGGCCACCATGCTGATGCTGTGGGCCTCGGCCGGGTTGTCCGCGATCGTGGACAACATCCCGTACGTCGCGACGATGAGCCCGATCGTCAGCGAGCTCGTCGACGCCGGAGGCGGCCTCGGCAAGGCGCAGGTGTTGTGGTGGGCCCTCGCGATCGGCGCCGACCTGGGTGGCAACGCCACCGCCGTCGGGGCGTCGGCCAACGTGGTGGTGCTGGGCATCGCCGAACGCGCCGGCCACAAGATCACGTTCTGGGGGTTCACCAAGTACGGGCTGATCGTCACCACCATCTCGGTCACGCTGGCGGTGCCGTACCTGTGGCTGCGGTTCTTCGCCTTCTGAACCGGTCAGGTGCCGAGCATCCGGTCCAGCAGCCCGTCCAGGGTGATCGCGCCGGTCATCACCTTGTCGCGGTCGACGACCGCGACCAGCGGCACGTTCGAGCGGGCCATCACCGAGGCCACCTCGAGCAGCGTCGCGTCGGCGCTCACCGCCGGCAGCTCCGGCCGGCTGCGCGGCAGCAGACCGGCGACCGTACGGTCCCCGATGCCTTCCAGGATGACGTCGGCGGCGGCCTCGTCGATCACCCGGGCCAGCGCCGGATCGTCCTGGCAGTAGGACGGCAACGCCATCCGCAGCACCTGCGTGCCGGCCAGCACGGTGAGCGGGCGGCCCTTCGCGTCGACCACGATCAGGCCGGGCAGGTCCTGAGCGGCCAGGATGCGCGCGGCCTCGCGGGCGGGCGTGTCCTCGGTCACCGTGTCCATCGTGATCGCCACGTCGCTCGCCCGCATGCTGCGACCATACGCCGGTCACGCACGCCGGCCGGTCGGCGCCGGGTCCGCACGGCGCCATGGGCCGGCCCGGCTCACGCTCGAAGATCACGGCGACGGTACGCGACCGCACCGGCTGCGATGAGCGTCCCGGTCACGGCCGTCATGACCAGCGCACCGACCGCGTCGACGCCGGCCAGCGGCACCGGCGCCAGGTGCGCGAACGGTGACAGCTCACCCACCCACGCCGGCGCACCGATGCTGTCGGCGAGCGTGAGGAGCAGGAATCCTCCCGCGGTCGGCAGCACCCCGATCGCGGTGACGGCCCGCGGCGCGACACCGGTGGCCAGTACCGCCGCGCCGAGGCTGAGCGACGCGACCGGCATCGTGTTCCAGGTGCCGTGCAACGCCGCGCCCAGTGACAGGCCGCCACCGGCGATCGACACTCCACCCCACATGGCGAGGCCGGCGACGGTGACCAGCACGGCCATGCCGCCGGCGGTGACCGCGGCCTCGGTGAGCACCAGCCGGACCCGGCTGAGCGGCTGAGCGAGCAGCAGCGTGAGACGGCGGTCCGACTCGGCGGCCACGAATGCGGCCAGGCGAACGGCGGCGAACCCGCCCACCGGCACCGCGAGCAGCGCGAAGATCGTGGCGGCGAGCCCGTCCAGCCGGTCCAGCCGGGCGAACCCGGCCTGCCCGGCCAGGTCAGTGATCGTGGTGTTGGCCGTCATGAAGTCGATGATCGACACAGCGGTCAGCCCGATCAGCGAGAAGTAGGCCGCCAGCGCCGCGGCCCAGCCACCGAGGGCGGGCAGCAGCCGGCGTACCGAGAACGCGGCGATGCCGCCGAGCAGTCCACGGTTGCGGTCCCGCCCGGATGACCGGGCCAGCAGCCCGTCGCCGGTGTCGCGACGCCCCGCTGCCACGCCGGCCAGCCCGGCGAGCATGGCCGCCCCGGCCAGCAGGACCAACAACGGCAGCGGCCGGTTCTGCCCGTACGGCGAACTCAGCTCCAGCAACCCGAACGGCGACAACCAGCGCAGCCGGCCCAGGCCGTCGACCCCGTCGCCGATCATCCGCAGCAGCAGGCCGGCACCGAGCACGGCGATCGACGCGCCGGTAGCCGCCGCCCGCGACCCGAACAACTGCGCGGCCAGGGCGGCACTCGCCACGCAGAACAGCCCGAACGCCGCGAGGCCGCCACCGTGCACCAGTGCGCCGGCCGGCCGGTGCGCGGCCACCGTGAGCGCGGCGGCCACAGCCAGGCCGACGGCCACCGTCGCCGCGGCGACGACCGCGAGGTGGCGGGCGGTGATCGCACGCGCGCTGGTGCGCCCGGCGAGCAGCAGGTCCCAGCGGCCCGCCTCTTCCGCGCCGCGGGTCAGCCGTGTGGTGGCCAGGATCGCCCAGACACCGAGCAGCACGGCGATCACGGTGCCGACCCGCCAGACGGTGAACCCGCCGGCCTGGCCCAGGGCGACCGGCTCACCGAACAGCGTACGGATGGCGGGGTTGCCCGCGATGCCGCGCAGCGCCGCGGCAGCAGCCGGATCAGCGGCCACTCCGGCGAACGTCGCGGCGACCATCGCGTGCATGCCGGCCGAGACGATCAGGACGATGACCGCGCCGCGCCGGGCCTGCCGCAGGGCCAGCCGCGTCAACGCCGGCCCCGGCCGGACGGTGGGAGGTGTCGTGGCGGTCATCGCGGCGCCGGCTCGCCGTAGTAGTCCAGGAAGATCTCGGCCAGGCTCGGCTCGCGCACGCTCAGGGTGGTGACCTGGGTGCCGGCCAAGGCTTGCAGTGCCGGGCCGGGCGGTCCGGTCAACGCGAACCGCAGACCGTCGCCGGTCGTCTCCACCGCGCCGACACCCGGGGTCCCGTCCAGCTGTGGTGGCGGGCCGGTGAACGTCACGGTCACTTCCGCGCGGTGCAGCGCCCGCAGCTGCGTCACGGTGGCCACCTCGACCAGGCGGCCGGCTCGCAGGATGCCGATCCGGTCGCAGACGGCCTCCACCTCGGCGAGTTGGTGGGAGCTGAGGAATACCGCCTGCCCGCGCTCACGCGCGGCCGTCACGGCGGTTCGGAACTCGCGTTCCATCAGCGGGTCCAGCCCGCTCGTCGGTTCGTCCAGCACCAGCAGCGGCGCCCGGGTGGCGAACGCGGCGACCAGCGCGACTTTCTGCCGGTTGCCGGTCGAATAGGTGCGGCCCGGCTTGGACGGATCCAGCTGGAATCGGTCGATCAGCTCGTCACGGTAGACCCGGTCGATGCCCGGACCGGTGGCGGCGAACAGCTCCAGGTGCTCACCTCCGGTCAGCTGCGGCCACAACGCCACGTCGGCCGGTACGTACGCCAGCCGGGTATGCGCCCGCCGGGCGTCGGCGGCGTCGACATCGAACACGAACGCCTGCCCGCTGCTTGGGCGGGCCAGGCCGAGCAGCATCCGGATGGTGGTGGACTTACCAGCCCCGTTGGGGCCGAGGAACCCGAACACCTGCCCGGCCGGCACCTCCAGGGTGAGGTCGTCGACGACGGCCGACCGTCCGTAGCGTTTGGTGAGGTGGACGGCGCGAAGCGCAATATCATCCATAGTCGGTGGCCTTCCCGGTCGCAGCGAACATGACCGCCGACCAGACTTCCCGGCACACCTGAGCCTCACCGTACTCCCGCACCGCACGCGGGGACACCTGCGGCCGCAGTCGGTGTCCGACGCCGCGTAGCCGGAGCCTCTCGGCGGGAAAGCGCATTCCGACAGATCATTCATCTGGGCCCAGGCCTCGGTCAACGGGCCCATGAAACCTTTCAGAAATTTGCGGTGGTCTATGGAAGGGGGTCGTTCCGGTGCTACGGTGCCGGGTTAACCGCTTCAGTAGCGGTGCGTCCCTGTCCTCAACCACGTTGGGATCCCCCATGCGACGCAAACTCCTGTCCGTGGCGGCAGTCCTGCTCATCGCCGCCCCCGTCCCCGCCAGAGCCGCCGACTCCCCGGTCGCCGGCGTCGACAACCTCGACCGCGGGCTGATCGGCCTGCGCACCCCCACCGGCAACTTCCTGTCCTGGCGCCTGCTGGCGTCCGACCCGGCAGGCGTCGCGTTCAACGTCTACCGCGGCTCCACCCGGGTGAACGCCACCCCGATCAGCAAGGGCACCAACTTCACCGACGCCGGCGCGCCGGTCGGGGCGTCGTACACCGTCACGCCGGTGGTCGGCGGCGTCGAGACCACCTCGCTCAAGGCGGCCACCCCGACCGCCGCCCTCGCCGCCGCCTACCAGGACGTGCCGATCCAGATCCCGGCCGGCGGCACCACCCCGGACGGGGTCGCCTACACCTACTCGGCCAACGACGCCTCGGTCGGCGACCTCGACGGCGACGGCTCCTACGAGATCGTGCTCAAGTGGGACCCGTCCAACGCCAAGGACAACTCGCAGTCCGGGTACACCGGGCCGGTCATCATCGACGCGTACAAGCTCAACGGCACCCGGCTGTGGCGGCTCAACCTGGGCCGCAACATCCGGGCCGGCGCGCACTACACCCAGTTCCAGGTCTTCGACTACGACGGCGACGGCAAGGCCGAGGTCGTCATGAAAACAGCTGACGGTACGACGGACGGCACCGGCGCCGTGATCGGCAACGCCGGCGCCGACTACCGCAACTCGTCCGGTTACGTGCTGTCCGGGCCGGAGTACCTGACCGTCTTCAACGGGCAGACCGGCAGGGCGATGGCCACCGCCGACTACGTGGTGCCGCGCGGCACCGTCTCGTCGTGGGGTGACAGTTACGGCAACCGGGTGGACCGGTTCCTGGCCGGCACCGCCTACCTCAACGGGTCGTACCCGAGCATCATCATGGCCCGCGGCTACTACACCCGCTCGGTGATCGTCGCCTGGGACTACCGCAACGGCGCGCTGACCCGCAGGTGGACCTTCGACAGCAACTCGTCCACCAACGGCTCCGCCTGGGCCGGGCAGGGCAACCACCAGCTGTCCATCGCCGACGTCGACAGCGACGGCCGGGACGAGATCCTGTACGGGGCGATGGCCGTCGACGACAACGGTCACGGCCTGTGGACCAACGGGCAGGGCCACGGCGACGCGTACCACGTCGGTGACCTGATCCCGAGCCGCGCCGGCCTGGAGGTCTTCAAGGTCGACGAGACCACCACGAAGCTGGCCGCCTGGATGGCCGACGCCCGCACCGGCGCGATCATCTGGTCGAACCCCTCCTGCGGCTGCGACAACGGCCGCGGCGTCTCGGACGACATCTACGCGGGCAGCCCCGGCGCCGAATCCTGGTCGTCGGGGGTGTCCGGCCTGTTCAACACCGCCGGCCAGAACATCGGCCGCAAGCCGTCCAGCACCAACTTCGTCATCTGGTGGGACGGCGACGCCCAGCGCGAGCTGCTCGACGCCACCCACATCGACAAGTACGGCACCGGCGGCGACACCCGCCTGCTCACCGCGAGCGGGGTGCACTCCAACAACAGCACCAAGTCGACCCCGTCACTGCAGGCCGACATCCTCGGCGACTGGCGCGAGGAGGTGATCTGGCCGACGAGTGACAACACCCGGCTGCGCATCTACTCGACCACGGACGCCACCAGCATCTCGCACCCGTCCCTGATGCAGGACCGGATGTACCGCGAGGCGGTGGCCTGGCAGAACACCGCGTACAACCAGCCGCCGCACCCGTCGTTCGCCATCTCCTAGGTCATCGCTGGTCCCGGGCCGTCGTTCCCGCCGAGCAGCGCATCGAGCGCGCGCCACGCTCGGCGGGGACTGCCCGGCGAATGGACCGGCGCAAGGTGAACGCCGGACGGCAGGACCATCACCAGCGCGGACGGCGAGCCCCGGATCTACCCGCCGATCACCGCACCGAAGCGAGCTGTCTCGGCCCGCTACCTGTCCGAGACACGGAACGCATCGCCATCGCCGACGAGCGCCGGGCCGGCAACTCAATCCGGGCGATCGCCGCACTGCTGACCCGGGCGCCGTCCACGATCAGCCGGGAGATCAATCGCAACAGCGACCCGGGAACCGGCGACTACCACCCTTTCGCCGCCCACCAGCGCGCGGCGACCCGCCGCCCGCGACCGTAACCACGAACCTCCGAACCAACACCGAGCTGCGCCACCTGGTCCACAAGCTGCTGGATCAACGGTGGAGCCCGGAGCAGATCCGCCGAACCTTGCTGCTGCAGCATCCCGGCCGACCTGAGCTGCGGCTAACCCACGAAACGATCTACCAGGCGTTGTACGGTCCCGCACCGGCCATGCTGGACAGCATGTCCAGCGACCCTTACGTCCCGCAGCCTGTTCTGCCCGCTTCCGGCCGGCCGCGGCTCGGCTGGCTCGGCGTCGTGGCCGGGTTCCTGCTAGGCGCCATGGACGCCGGATCCTGGTCAACACTCTCAGCGACAATCCACCCGCGCGGGCCGCGCGCTGGCCGCCAGCACCGGCCCGGCTAGCGCGATCGCGCTAGCCGGCTGGCTGCGCTACTACCCCGGCACTCGGCTGGAGCACGGCATCCGTGTCCTGGTGTGGATCCTCGCCGCCGGGGTCGCCCTGCTGTCGCTGGTCGTCCCCGGATGGGCGGTGTGGCTAACCGCCGCAGCTGCGACCCTGCTCCCGATCACCGTGCTGCTCAGTACGAGCCTGCTCACCGCCTTCTGGCTGCTGTTCGGCGCCGGGGCCGTCGGGATCGGTGCCACGTTCGTGGTGGCTGGGGTGGTGGTGCTGCGTGATGGTGACCTGCTGCTCGGTGTCGCGGCCGTCGGGCTCGGTGTCGCGCTCGTAGTAGGCGGGGTAGCAATGCTGCGCGGCGGGCGAGGCAGCCCGGACGGGGCACGGCTGGTGAAGGCGGCTCACAGCAATCAGGCCTCCGCTCGGGCCGTACCGGCCCGGCGCTGGCCCGATGCCGCAGCGGACCCGCCGGCGGTGGACCTCGCCCTGGCTGCCCGGGGCCCGAGCGAGACGCAGCAGCCTGGCGACCCTCGGCGGGACACCCCGAGCCCTGACCTGCCAGGCGCCCGCAGCCCGGCGGTCCCGGTAGGCATGGGCCTGCTCCAACGCTGGCGGCAGATATCCCAGCTTATCGGCCAGCCGTACCGCAGTCTCAGTGGCGCTGGGTCGAGGAACATCCCGGCGCCCGACTCCCATGTCGGCGAATACCGCAGCGCCCGAATAGTGTGCCGCACCGGCATGCACTCAGACCGACGTCTGAGCGCGGCGTTGCTATTCGGTGAGCTGGGCGGCAACGGTTGGACAGCCGCTACCGGTAACGCCGCCGTGGACGTCGATGACCGGGCCCAACGGATCCTCATGCTCGGGCGTCGACCTGGACACGATTGGCGGACTGTTGGCCGAGGCCCGTTGGTGCAGGAATCAGCTAGGCATGGCCGGTGTCTCGTGCACCAACCAGGACCAGCCGTCGGCTGGACCTCGTGCAATCCGCCACCCGTATGGCCACGCATCCTGTCGGTATTCATGTAGCGCAACCCGTGAATCAGCCATCGTCAGTCGGTCGCCGGAGAACGGTGCCTCGTCGAACCACACGTCACCAATGAAGGTCACTTTGTCGAATCTCGCGTAGCCGGTGAAGGTCGCCTGCCCGAACCACGCGTCGCCGGTGAAGGCCGCCTGCCCGAACCACGCGTCGCCGGTGAAGGTCGCCTTGTCGAATCTCGCGTGGCCGGTGAAGGCCGCCTTGTCGAACCGCGCATGGCCGGTGAAGGCCGCCTTGTCGAACCACGCGTCGCCGGTGAAGGTCGCCTTGTCGAACCAAGCGGTGCTGGTGAACGCTGCCTTGCTGAACCTCGCATCGCCACAGAAGGTCGCCTCGCCGCACACCGCGTAGCCGGTGAAGGCCGCCTCATTGAACACCGCATCGCCGGTGAAGGTTGCCTGGCCGAACCTGGCGTTGGTGGTGAAGGTCGCCTTGTCGAACCTGGCGTCGCCGGTGAAGGTCGCCTTGTCGAATCTCGCGTCGCCGGTGAAGGTCGCCTTGTCGAATCTCGCGTCGCCGGTGAAGGTCGCCTTGTCGAACCTGGCATCGCCGGTGAAGGTCGCCTCGCTGAACACCGCGTCGCCGGAGAAGGTGGCGCTGGTGAAGTCAGCGTGGCGCAGGTGGGCCCGGGATAGTTTCCAGTTGATGAGTGGAGCGCCGGTCAAATCAAGGTCAAGGCCGTACCAGAACGGCTGGACGGCGGTGGGCGTCAGCGTGCTCACTTGCTCGCTGGTGACGTCCGTCGGCAAGGTCAGATGGGTGGCCAGGATGCGTTGGGCGGTAAGCCTGACTTGCAGCTCTAGCCGGGGGTCACGGCTTGCGGTGGGCTCGGTGCGGGGCAGGGGCAGCTCGGTGACCGGTCCGGTCGGCACCGGTGTCATGGCCGCGGGTGGGGTGTAGGGCATGCGCAGATAGGCGCAGAACACGTTGATGACAGTTTGCCGTTGGGTGGGGTTATTCTGCGCGACGCGTTCCAGGGCGTAGAGGCCGCCGAGGCGTACGGCGGCGTCGGCGGAGCCGAGTTGCTCGACGGCTTTGGTGTACAGGTCGGTGACCCGTCGTTCGGCGGCGTCGGTCTCGGTGTGCGCCTGCGCCTGCAGCGCGAGCCGATAGTTGCGTTCAAATAGGTCATGGGAGTGCTCGGCAAGCAGCTGGCGGCGGACTGCCACGAGGAGCGCGGCGACCGCGCCAGCAGCGGCAAAAAAGCCCAGCCCGTACTTCAGGGCCTCGATCTGCACCTCCGCCCGTTCCGTGTCCGGAGCGCTGCGGGCGAGCAGCAGCATCTCCACCAGTGCGCTGATCCCGATCCCGGCGACGATCAAGGTGACGGTCAGGATGCCGGCGTTGGACAGCAGCCACGGCCACCGTCGCGGAGGGCCGATGCGCTGATCTGTCATGCACTCATGATCGCCGAGCGGAACTGATTAGAAGGCCGCCTTTGTGCATCGACCCACCGGTGCGCAGGAAGGAACGGCCGTTCCACTTTCCGGCTGGCCCGTTCTGGTGCTAACTCAATCGGGTCTATCGGCATGACGCGTTCTTCGCACATGCGTTGTCGCTGGGGTCGAAGACGACGTTGTCGAAGTCGACCCGGATGGGCCGTATGGCGATATTGCAGTTCGTAACCGCCTCGAGGTCGGCCAGCCAGTCCGACAGGACCTGCTCGGCGGCCTCGACGGCTGCGGGGCTGTCGCCTCTGACTCCGGTGAACCGGAGGTTCGAGCCAGTGTGGTGCCCGCTTTCGTCGAAGAGATGGAGCACCGCGTAGATCCGCTACTGGTTCCACCAGTCGTGACCTGGCGTGACGTTTTCCTGGTAGGCGCCGGTGATGTCAGCGAAGAACTGGCCGTCCGATGCGGTGGGGGCGGTAGCCGGGCTCGTATTTGATCGAGATGACGTCTGGGAGTTGCACAGCGCGGATCGTAGCCATCGTCGCCCGTCGTCTGCTCACGCCGCGATCCGCGCGTCCGCAGAGCCGGCGGCGGTCCATCACTGAAGGCGATGCGGTCGCATCGCTAAGCTCAACTCATCGTTGCTCACCTGGCGTGTAGCGACGACAGCCGGAGTCCGCCCCGTCCGGGTGGGTCTAGCGAAGACCGTCAGAATCAATCGGTGAAGCCACTCGGGGCGCGAGGGCGCGGATCCAGCCGATGTCGCGCGCACCTGGGAGCGTTCACGGTGCAGAATGGCATCGCTGTTCGGACTGATGGCGCTGAGTCGACCGGCCCCGGGAGGGCATGTGGAGCGCGGCGAGGTCTGGTGGGCCCAGATCGACGACAAGCGACCCGTCGTGCTGCTCTCAGGAGGTGTGGGGCCGGAGTTTCTGGCCGTGCAGATCGTCGAACCGGCCACGCCGGCACAGAAGATTGGGTTTGTCCTGCTATCCGGCGAGCAGGCGGTCGATGTCGACGAGCGACGCCGGATCCTCGCGGCGGCCGGGCTGGATAAGCGGGCCATCGGCATAGAGGTACTCCTCGGAGCTCAGGAGGGCGTGGCGCAGGCCGGTGTGGTCCGACTGGCCCTGCCCAAGGACGGGAAGGTCTTCTGTACCTGGGGCACGACAGTCAGCGCGGAGTCGCTGGTGCAGCGGATCGGCATCCTGTCCCCGGCCAAGCTGCACGAGCTGAACACCGCCTTGGCGCTCGCCGGAGGCGAGTGACGCAGGGCTTCAGCTGTAAGAAAGCTCTTCTGCCGGCCGTCGTCCCCGCCGAGCACCGCATCCAGCTGTCGCCCGGCAGTAACTACCCGGTTGTAGTTCTTCGCTTGCCCACATCGTCTGACCTGCGGCGGGTACCCCTTCCGGGTGACACCTGAGCAGACCATGCCGGACCTGGTGCCGCCGATGCTGGCCGCGCCCGGCCCGCTGCCCGCCGAGGCCGGCTGGGCGTTCGAGTACAAGTTCGACGGCGTCCGCGCGATCGCCTACGCCGAGCGCGGCGCCGTCCGGCTGCTCTCGCGCAACGGCAACGACGTGACCACGACCTACCCGGAGCTGCAGCAGCTGGCCGGGCTCCTGCCGGGCCGCCGGGCGATCCTGGACGGCGAGATCGTCGCGCTGGAGCCGGGGGACCGGCCGTCGTTCGCCCGGCTGGCCGCCCGGATGCACGTCGCGGCGCCGGCCGTGACCCTGGTCAAGTCGGTGCCGGTGGTCTACTACGCCTTCGACCTGCTGTGGCTCGACGGGCGGTCGCTGATCGACCTGCCGTACCAGCGGCGCCGCGACGAACTGACCGGCCTGGCCCTGCAGTCCGCCGTGGCGCGCACCCCGCCGGAGTTCGTCGGCGTCGACGGGGGCGCGGTGCTGCGGGCCGCCGAGTCCGGTGGGCTCGAAGGCGTGGTCGCCAAGCGGCTCGGCTCGCCCTACCGGCCCGGCAAGCGGTCGGCGGACTGGACGAAGGTGCCGCTGGTGCGCACCCAGGAGGTGCTGGTCATCGGCTGGAAGCCCGGCGAGGGACGGCGCGCCGGCACGATCGGCTCGCTGCTGCTGGCCGTGCGCGACGAGCACGACCGGCTGCGGTTCGCCGGGCACGTGGGCACCGGGTTCACCGATGTCATGCTGGGCCAGCTGCGGGACCGGCTCGCCACGCTCGAGCGCACCACCGCCCCGGTGCCCGACGTGCCGCGCGAACACGCCCGCCGGGCCGGCTGGGTCGAGCCGGTCCTGGTCGGCGAGGTCGCGTTCCGCAACTGGACCCCGGAGGGCCGGCTGCGGCACCCGTCCTGGCGTGGCCTGCGCACCGACCGCGGTGTCGGCGCCGCCCGCCGGCAGCCGGATCCGGCCGTGCCGCCGGCGTCCGGCCAGGTGCGGGGCGCTTTCCAGACGCCGGACGGCCGCTGGCGGGTCGAGGCGGTCCAGCGCGGCGGCGACCACTTCTACCGGCTGCTGCGCGGCGACAATGTCATCGACGGGCTCGGCATCGCCGCCGTGCGGCAGCTGCTCGACCAGGCCGGTGTCGATTTCGCCGATCTGGTCGAGGCCCACCCCGGCGCGCCCGCCGGCCGGCCGGAGGTGGCCTGAGTCGCTGCGGACGGGGTACAGGCACCGGGTGCCCCGATCACCGTTCCGCCACCGGTGGACCACCGTCCACGGCGTACCCACGCATGACCTGCACACCGCCGGACCCGGCGGCCTGCCGGTGGTCCTGGTGCACGGCCTCGCCGTCTCGCACCGCTACCTCATGCCGACCGCCCGTGCCCTCGCCACCCGGCACCCGGTTGTCGTCCCCGATCTGCCAGGCTTCGGACGATCCGGAAAACCGCGATTCGCGTACGACGTGAGCCGCCACGCCGAGCACCTGGCCGGCTGGCTCGACGTCCTCGGTCTGCCCCGGGTGTGCCTGGCCGGCCACTCGTTCGGTGCCGAGGTGGTGGCCCGCCTCGCGGTGCTGCGTCCCGATCTCGCCGCCGGGATCGTGCTGGCCGCCCCGACGGCCGACCCGGCCGCCCGGTCCCGCCGGGCGCTGATCGGCCGCTGGGCCCTGGATCTGTTCGTCGAGCAGCCGTGGCAGGCGCCGGTCCTGGCCCGCGACGTGGCCGACGCGAAACCGTGGCGGGTCCTGGCGACCGTCGGTCACTCGGTGCGCAACGCCATCGAACGCGATCTGCGTCGCCTGCCGGTCCCGCCGCTGGTGCTCGGCGGCGCCCTCGACCCGGTGGCGCCGTTGCGCTGGCGTGCCGAGGTGGCGGCGATGACCGGCGGCGTCGCGGTGACCGTCCCGCACGCCGCGCACAACGTGATGACGACGTCGGGCCGCCGCTCGGCCGACGCCATCGCCGCCTATCTGCGGACGGTGGCGCCGGTGCGGGCGGCGGCTGCGGTCAGCCCTTGATCTGCTTGCGGCCGCCGTCGCCGCCGCCGATGGCGATCCGGCGGGGCTTGGCCTTGGCGGAGACCGGGATCTCCAGGGTCAGCACGCCGCTGTCGTACGTGGCCTTGAGGTTGTCGGTGTCGAGGGTGTCGCCCAGGAAGAGCTGCCGGCTGAACACGCCCATCGGCCGCTCGTTGATCACGGTCTCCACGTCGTCCTTGCCGTGCCGCCGCCGCTCGGCCCGGACCTGCAGCACGTTGCGCTCCACGGTCAGGTCGATCGAGTCGGGGTCGACGCCGGGCAGATCGAAGTACACGTAGAAGGTGTCACCGTCGCGCTCGGCGTCGACGTGCATCACCGCGGGCCGGCTGCTGGTGCCGGTGAACTGCTCGAACACGCGGTCGAGTTCGCGGAACGGGTCGGTACGCAGAAGCATGGCCATCTCCTCCTCCGGTGCTGCTTCACCTGTGGGGTGCGCTGCCGGGGATCGCCCGGCAGTTGAGTCCCGGAGACTCAAGTGCGCTACTTCTGGATTAGCACTCTCGCGGGTCGAGTGCAAGCGGGTTGACAGCCGCCGGCCCAGGTTTTATTGGTGGAGTCAGCAGGTTTCCGGAGGTGACCACCGATGTTGACGCAGCCGTCGTTCCCGCTCACCGACCGGTGGGCGCTGCACATCGCCGCCAGCCCGCACCGGGTCGACGACATCCTCGCCGACCTGTGCATCCACCGGCGAGCCCGGGCGATCGGCGACCCGGCGTTCCCCGCCTGCCTGGTCGGCCGGTGCAGCCCGGACGAGCCGCCGGCCTGGATGAGCTTCGTGCGCGCCGAGCTGGAGCGCCGTGGCCTGCGCACCCGGTGGTGCGGGCCGGACTGCCGGCACCAGCTGTGGCCCACCACGGCCGCGCCGGGCCCGGTGCCCCGCCCGCGCCGGACGCGGCGCTTCCCGCACCGGCTGAGCGGCGGCGTGCCGCATCACCGCGGTCCCGCGCCGGACTGGCCGGCCGGCCACCGGCGGGCGGCGTGACCGCCTGACGCTCAGGCGCCGCCGTTGATCGCGCCGGTGCGCAGGGCGCCCTCGGTGACCTTCCACTTGGCCAGCAGGGCGTCGTACGAGCCGTCGTCGATCAGCGAGTACAGCGCCGTCTGCAGCGCGGTGGTCAGGGCCTTGCGGTCCTTGGCGACGCCGATGCCGTACGGAATGGCCTCGATCTGTGGCCCGGACAACTCCAGCCCGGCGTTGCGCTGGACGTCCAGGGCGGCGATCGGGAAGTCGTTGAGTGCGGCGTCGGCGCTGCGCCGTGCCACCGCGACCGACGGTGTGGCGGTGCGGACCAGGGTCAGCTTCTTCCGGCACTTCGCGGCCTGCGCGCCGGCCATGTCGACGTAGACGGTGTCAGGCTGCACGGCCACCCGGCGCCCGCAGAGTCCCGGCATGCCGCCGATGTCACCGGTGCCTTTGCCCACGACGATCGAGGTGCCGGCGTTCAGGTAGTTGACGAAGTCGGCCTTCTTCTGCCGTTCCGCCCTGTCGAACATCGACGAGACCGACACGTCGATCTTGTGCTGCTCGACGTTGTCCAGCAGGTCGCCGAAGCTGACCGTCTGCCAGGCGACCTTCAGGCCGAGCCGGGCGGCCATCGCCTCGACGAGCTGGACGTCCAGGCCGGTGTAGGTGCCGCCCTGCTGAAAGGTCATCGGCTCGAACGTGGGGTCGGTGCCGCCGACCAGCCGGCCCGACTGCTTGATGTCGGCGGGCAGCGCGGCGCGGGCCTCGGCCAGGCGGTCCACCGTCGTGGTGCCGGCATCGGATCCGCAGCCGGCGATGCCGGCGGTGAGCAGCAGCCCGGCCAGCAAGGGAAGGATGCGTCGTCCCATGCCCCTCTGTTCGGGCGGATGCCGGGCGGGCTGAGGCGAATCGGCACAAACACGAACTCTGCTTATTAATCTGACGGCGGGAGGTCAGCGTGACACTCACGATCCGGCGCCAGGTGGCGGCGCTCGCCGTCGCCGGTTTCCTGCTGGTCATGACGGCGAGCGCGATCGGCTACATCGGTACGTACGCCCTCGCCGCCCAGCAGGCCACCGCGCGCAACGCCGCCGTCGCCCTGCAGGCGGCTCAGTCGGCAGACATCGCCCGCGTGCTGTTCCGCGGCAACGTGCTGGCGGCACTGGTCACCAACGACGCCACCGAACGGCAGGAGGTTCTCGACAAGCTCGGCGAGAACGTCCACCAGGCCCGTACCGGGGTGGACGACGCCATCCGTCACCTGCCGGCGATCCGGTCCCGGGCCGACGCGGTGCTGCCGGTGCTCAACGACCTGATCGCCTCCGGGCAGCGCATCGTCACCCTGGCCAGCCGGGTGGCCTCGGACCCGAAGCGGACCGCGGCACTCGCGGCCCGCGGCGACTACGACGCCGTCGACGCGAAAGCCGCGCAGGCCATCGGTGCCCTGCAGGCCGCGATCAACGAGCGGGTCAAGGAGGCCTACGACAGCGCCACCTCGGAGGCCCGCTTCGCCAAGACCCTGGCGCTGGTGACCGGCCTGCTCGCGGCGCTCGTGCTGGGCGGCGCCGCGATGCTGCTGGCCCGCCGGATCGCCCGCCGGGTGGACAAGTGCCTGACGGCGGCCCGCGCGGTCGCCGACTACGACCTGACCGTCGACGCCCGGCTGCCCGGCAGCGACGAACTGTCCCAGCTCGGCGAGAGCCTCGACACCATCGTCGTCTCGCTGCGCGCCGCCGTCTCGGAGATCAACGGGAACGCCGCCTCGGTGGCCGCCGCCTCCGAGGAGCTGTCGGCGACGAGCCGGCACCTGTCCGAGGGCGCCGGCACCGCGTCGGCCGAGGCCGCCGAGGCCAACCAGGAGATCGACCAGGTGACCGCCGGCGTGGGCGGGACCACCAGCGCCGCGCACGACCTCGACTCCTCGATCCAGGAGATCACGTCGGCGGTGGCCGAGGCCGGCTCGGTGGCCCGCGAGGCGGTCGGCCTGGCCTCGGACGCGAACGGCATGATCGAGCGGCTGCGCAGCTCCAGCGACGAGGTGTCGGCCGTCGTCAGCATCATCACCTCGATCGCGGAGCAGACCAACCTGCTGGCCCTCAACGCCACCATCGAGGCCGCCCGGGCCGGCGAGCACGGCAAGGGCTTCGCCGTGGTGGCCGGCGAGGTCAAGGACCTGTCGCAGGAGACGGCGTCGGCGACCGGCGACATCTCCGCCAAGGTCACCGCCATGCAGGCCGACACCACCACCGCCTTCGAGGCGATCCAGCGGATCGGTCAGGTCATCTCCCGCATCGACGAACTCCAGCACTCGATCTCCACGGCGGTGCAGGCCCAGACCGGCGCCACCAGCCAGATCGTCGCGAACGTCGAGGTGGCGCAGCGCTCCGCGCAGGCCGTCGCCGGTTCCATCAGCCGGGTGACCGGCACGACCACGCTCACCCACGAGGCGGCCAACCAGACCGAGGCGGCAGCGGTGGAACTCAGCCACCTGTCCCACCAGCTCAGAACCGTCTCCGACCGGTTCCGCCTGTGACGGTCGGCCGGGGCCGGGCACCCCGGCCGGCTCTCACATCCAGCCGGGGCCGAGGATCCGGCCGCCACCGGTCGGGTACTGCCAGGTCGGCTCGCCGACCCAGTAGTTCAGCTCCTTGTTCCAGCGCAGGTCGCCGTTCCGGTCGATCATGTAGAGGCCGCCGGCGCCCGCCGACTGCACCGTCTGGTAGCCGTACGTCCCGCCGAGCCAGCCGGTACCCACCACGGTTCCGCCTTGCCAGCCCGTGATGTCGCCGTTTGTCGGGCCGCTGTACCTGTACCAGTACAGATCGCCGTTCGGCTTGACTCCCCAGAACACGTTGAGGGTGTCCGCCGTGACATAGGTGAAGTCCCAGCCGACGCCGATCCTCGTCCCGCTGTCCCGCGACCATTGCCCGCCCTCCCCGGGCAGGCCCTCATAAATGTGGCGGTAGAGGGTGCCGGCGGTGTCGATGGTGTAGAAGTAGGTTCCGCCGCTGTTGGCGTTGCCCTGGTTGGTGCCGCCACCGAAGAAGAGCCGGGTGTTGGCCCAACTGCCGGTCCGCGGCGCCGTCCAGACGGGCGCGCCGTCGTTGCGCCACCGGTTCTCGCCCTGGCTCCAGTAGTAGGCGTAGACGCCGTCCGAGGCCAGCCCGATGTAGAGGTTGTCGTAGCTGCCGTACATGCCCGATGTGGCGATCAGGCCGTACCTGTTCCACCCGCTTCCGCGCGGCTGCGGACCGATGATCGACGGGCCGCCGTACTGCCATTCGTTGTGGTAATACATCAGCATCTCGCCGGCCGGCGTGATCAGGCTCAGATTGCCGGTCTGCCCGCTGAGAAACAGATTTTTGGTACGCGCTGCCGCCGCCGGTGTCGCCGTGGCCAGCGACCCCAGGCCCGTGGCGACGGCCGCGCCGGCGGTCGCCCCCAGCAGGCGTCTCCTGGTCATCCCCCGCATGTTTACCGCCCCCGTTCTTCTCGGCATGCCGTCGTCGCCGGTCCCGGCGCGCTGACATTCATCAATGATGGCCAAGGCCGGTGCGGACGTCGTTGTCATCGCGCGCACGGTGGTTGCCACAGCGCGCAGGCCCGGCCCACGCTCGGCCGGGAACAAGGGCCGCCCGGCCGGCGCTGCACTCTTCGTGATCAACAGTGCGGTGCGGCTTGCCGCACCATCAACCGCGCACCCGCGGCCGGACCCGGCCATCCCGATGTACGTGCTGGCCACCGGCACCGGCCTGCCGATCGCCGCCGAGCTGCTGCTGCCGGAGGCGTGGGCGATGGCGCGCAGTCGTACCGAAGGCGTCTTCCCGCCCCTGGAACCGGTGGCCACGGTCCGGGCCGCCAGGTGGACCGCGCGACAGCGGCAGTACCTCGAGCAGACGGCCGCCGCGGCGATCGCCGGCACGCCGGAGCGGGTGGAGCGCCGGCTCGCTGAGCTGCTGGAGCGCACCGGTGCCGCCGAACTGGTCGCCGCGGGCAGCACCTTCGACCGGGACGCCCTGCGCGCCTCGGACGCGGCGCTGGCCGCGATGTTTCACCAGGCCTGATCAGGTACAGGGGGCATCGCGCCGGGCCAGCCACTTCAGAATCGCCTCGGTCGTCTCCGCCGGCTTTTCCTGCTGGATCCAATGACCGCAGTCCAGACTGAGCACTTCCACATTCGGCACGAACTCCGTCAGTCGTTCAGCCCTCGCGACCGTGTCGCGGTCGCCGTAGATCATGAGGGCGGGCTGTCGGATGATCGGGTCCACGTCCGCCAGCAGGCGCCAGTTGCGGTCCAGGTTTCGGTACCAGTTGATGCCACCGGTGAACCCTGTCGAGGCGAAGGCCGAGACGAAGACGGCCAGTTCGCTGTCACTCATGACGGACTCACCGAGTGGGGTTTCCGCTCTGGCGAGGTTGATCAACGCATTGCCCGGCTGAGGCTCTGCGAGGGGCACGTTCTTCCGGTACAGGTTCCGAAGGAATCGGACCGTGTTCTCCTCGAACACGGCGTCCGCGACGCCCGGCTGCCGGTTGAAGTGGACGAAGTAGAAGTCGGCGCCGAGCACGGCCTCCATGAACTCGATCCACGGAATTTCTCCGCGCTCTTGGTAGGGCACGCTCAGCGCCACCACGCCGTTGACCCGGTCCGGGTGCAGCAGGGTCAGGCCCCAGACGACGAACGCGCCCCAGTCGTGGCCGACAAAGGTGGCGTCCTCGTAGCCGTAGTGATCGAGGAGGGCGACGAGGTCGCCCGACAGGTGTGCGATGTCGTAGTCGGTGACTTCGGCCGGACGCGACGAGTTGCCGTAACCCCGCTGATTCGGGACGATGACGTGGTATCCCGCCGCGGCCAGGGCCGGCACCTGATGGCGCCAGGAAAAGGCGTGCTCGGGCCAGCCGTGACAGAGCACGATGGGGTTCCCGGCGTTCTGCCGGCCGGCTTCGAAGACTTCGAGTTCCACACCGTTGACCGAAATGCGGGTGGGCTCGGGAAAATCGGTGGTCATGCCGGCATCCTGCCGACCGATACCGGTCACCTGCTGTCCGGTTTTCGCGGAAGTGTTGTCCGGGTGCGAGCCGACCGGTTGATGGCCATTCTTCTTCTACTGCAACACCGCGAGCAGGTGACCGCGGCGGAGGTCGCCCGGGAGTTGGAGATCTCCGAGCGCACCGCCCGCCGCGACCTCGACGCCCTGGGCATGGCCGGAGTGCCGGTGTACTCCGTGCGGGGCCGCAGCGGCGGCTGGCGCCTCGTGGGCGGCGCCCGCACCGACCTTTCCGGGTTGACCGCGAGTGAGGCCCGCGCCCTGTTTCTGGTCGCCGGACCGGCCTTGTCGGTGACGTCGATCGGGAAGGCGGCGCTGCGCAAGCTCGTCCATGCCTTGCCGGAGCCGTTCCGGGTGCCGGCCACGGCGGCGGCGTCGTCGCTCGTCGTGGACCCGGAACGATGGGGGTGGAGCCGGGTCGAGTGCCGACCGCCTCGCTTCCTCGACGAGCTCCAGGACGCGGTGATCCGCGGCGTCCAGGTCCGGCTCGGCTATGTCGACCGGGAACGCCGCGAAACCGAGCGAACCGTCCACCCGCTGGGCATCGTCGCCAAAGGCCCGGCGCGGTATCTCGTCGCCAGTACCGAGGCCGGTCGGCGGACCTTCCGGATTGACCGTGTGTCGTCCGTCGACGCGACCGGCGATCCCGTGCACCGGCCCGATGACTTCGATCTTGCCGAGAGCTGGCGCGCGATGGCGGACGAGGTCGAACGCCAGCGAACACCCCTCGAGGTCCGGGCAGTGTGCGCGCCCTACGGGATAGGCGTGCTCCGGATGGGGTTCGGTGATCGGCTCGAGGTGGGAGGTGCCACGACCGACGGCCGCATCGAGGTCGTGATCCGCGGCAACGACGAATACATACTCGCCGGCGAACTCGCCGGGCTGGTCGCCTGGGTCGAGGTGACCGGCCCTCCGGGTGTGCGGGACCACCTCGCCTCGATCGGCAACGCGCTCGTCGAGCGATACGGCTCAGACTAGCTTTCCCGCCGCCGCCGTCGTCGCGCCCGGGGCGCGACGACGGCGGGACCGATGACGGCCGGGCCTACGACGAGCCACCCAGGGGTACGAGCTTGAACTGCTGGTTGGGCTGCCCGTTGCAGTCGTAGATCTGGACCTGCTGCCCGTTGCCGGTGCCCCAGACGTCCACGCAGCGGCCGGACTGGACGCCGGTGACGGTGCCGTTGGCGTTGACGTTCCACTGCTGGTTGCTCTGGCCGTTACAGGAGTAGATCTGCACCGCAGACCCGTTGCCGGACCCGGCGGCGTCCAGGCACATGCTGCCGTACACCTGGAGCTGCTTGCTTGCCGTGTACGTCCACTGCTGGTTGGCCTGGCCGTGGCAGTCGTAGAGCTGCACCCGCGTCCCGTTGGTGCGCGCCGCACCGGGCACGTCGACGCACCGGCCGGACTGGGTCCCCACGATCTCGTTCGCGCCCCCCGGGGGCGGGGGTGATGACGACGGGCTTGACGACGGCGGGGTCGACGGCTGGTCGAGTCCGAGGAAGGAGATCGCGTACGCGATCTGACCGCTCATCGGAAGCTGGTGGCCGGCACCGGAGATGCTGATCCCCTCGACGGTCGCCCGGGTGCCGGTGTCACCGTAGCGGGTCCGGGTCCAGGTGGACTGCGGGTGGTCGGTGTACGCCGGCGTCTGCGACAGGCCGTGCAGGTTGGTCCACTGCTTGATCTCCTCGCCGAAGTTGGGATAGGCGAGCGTGGTGTCGGTGGTGCCGTGCCACAACTGCATGCGCGGGTAGGCGCCGGTGTAGCCCGGGTACATGGCCCGGGCGGTGTCGCCCCACTGCTGGGCCGTCCGGATGACGTTGCCGCCGGAGCACTGGCTGTTCCACATCGACCCGTCGCTGGTGGCGAAACAGCCGGCCGGTACGCCGGAGAAGGCCGACCCGGCGCTGAACACGTCCGGGTACTCGGCGGCCAGGACGTTGGTCATCATGGCGCCGGAGGAGAACCCGGACACCACGATGCGGGAGGAGTCGATGCTCGGGTAGTGCGAGCGGGCGTAGCCGACCATCGACATGATGCCGGTGGAGTCGCTGCCGCCGTTGCGCCGGAGCCCGGCGGCGGTCGACACGTCGAAGCAGCCGCCGCTGCGGGTGGCCTCGGGCAGCACCATGATGTAGCCGTAGCGGTCGGCGGCGGTGACGTAATCGTGGCCGTTGCCGTTGAAGACCGCGCTTGCCGAACCGCTGCAGTAGTGCACCAGCACCAGCAGCGCCGGCCGGGGAGCGAGGTTGGCCGGCACGTAGATGTACATGTTGAGGTTGGTCGGGTTGGTGCCGAAGTTGGTCACCCGGGTCAGGCTCGCCGCCATCGCCGGGGAACCGGTCATCAGGATCGCGGCGAGGCCGGCGACCAGCGCCGTGCCGGCCGCGAGCAGGGCATACAAGAGGCGTTTCATCAGACCTTCTTTTCGACGACGGGATGCCGGCTCGGTCAGCTCAGGCTGAACCGCTGGTTGGCCTGGCCGCTGCAGTCCCAGAGCTGGATCTGCTGGCCGTTGCCGGTGCCCCACACATCGAGGCAGCGGCCTGACTGGACTCCAGTGATGGTCCCGTCGGCGTTGACGTTCCACTGCTGGTTGGCCTGGCCGTTACAGCTGTAGATCTGGACCGCCGACCCGTTGCCGGAGCCGGCCGCGTCCAGGCACACGTCGCCGTACACCGTCAGTTGCTTGCTCGAGGTGTAGGTCCACTGCTGGTTGGCCTGGCCGTTGCAGTCGTAGAGCTGCACCCGGGTGCCGTTGTTGCGGGTGGCGTTGGGCACGTCGACGCACCGGCCCGACTGAGACCCGAGGATCCGCCGCGGCGACGGCACGGGCGGCGAGCTGGACGGCGGGACGGACGGGCTCGAAGGCGTCGAACCGCCGCTCGGGATGGTCGAACACTTGACGTTCGACCGGACGATGCCGGTGGTGTCCTTGATGCTCGGGCAGAGGAACTGGGTGTAGCGGGTGTCGTTGTCGACGAAGATCTTCAGCCATTCGATCTGACTGCGCAGCTCGATGTCGTTGGGCCGGGTGAAGTAGAGGTGGTCGGCGTTGGCGAGCTGGATGTACGCGCCGGGCGTCGCCGCCGGGAGGGTCGGGTAGAGGCCGTCGAGGTAGGACGGCGTGACAGTGGTGTCGTTGATCCCGCCGATGATCATCGTCGGCACGTTGTCCGAGGCCAGGTTGCCCGACGGCTTGAACGGCGCGAGGCCGATGGCGGCCTTCAGCGACGGGCGCTGGGTGGCGGCGTACAGGGCACCGCCGCCGCCCATCGAGTGGCCGATGACCGACAGCCGGTTGCGGTCGACCCGGTCACGTACCGCGCTGGAGTTGGTCAGGTAGTCCAGGGCGGCGAGCAGCTGGGTGCCGCGGGCGGCGTCGTAGTCGTTGCGGCTGTTGGTCTCGACGCCGATGACGACGAACCCGAAGGACGCCAGCCGCGGACCCATCCAGGCTTCCTCATTGGCGAACAGGGCGGTGTAGCCGGGCACGATGGCGACCGCGCCGTACGTGTGACTGGTGTCGGTGGGGTAGTAGATGAAGCCGCCGTTGAAGCCGTTGCCGGGCGGCACCGTGATCTGGGCGGTGGCGAACGGCCCGTACTGTGCGGCGACGCTCGCCACGGTGGGATCCGGTCCCCGCTGGTAGGGGTTGTCATCGGTGGGGGTGCTGGGGCTCGGGGAATTCGGCACGCTGGGCGAAACCGGCACGCTCGGGGATGCCGGGGTGCTCGGCTCGGCGGCGTTGAGGGCGTTGAGCACCGAGGTGTACGCGGCCTTCTTGTTGCCGCCGCCGTCGAACAGCAGCGGGCTCTCGCTGGAGCGCCAGGAGTCGCTGTCGCGTACGCCCCAGACCGTGATGCCGACGCACCTCGGCACGTTGACGCAGGCCTGGGTCAGGCCGGCGTACTGCGAGGTGGACGCGTTGGTGACGTCGGCCTCGGTCAGGGCCACGTCGACGCCGAGGTCGGCGAAGCTGGCGAGGGTCTGCTGGAAGTTGCCGGGCAGCGAGCTGCCGCCGGTGAAGTGGGTCTGCAGGCCGACGCAGTCGATCGGGACGCCGCGGGACTTGAAGTCCCGGATCATGTTGTAGACGCCCTGCGTCTTCGCGTACGCCCAGTTCTCGATGTTGTAGTCGTTGTAGCAGAGCTTGACCGACGGGTCGGCGGCCCGCGCGGTGCGGAACGCGACCTCGATCCAGTCGTTGCCGGTGGCCTGCAGGTTGGAGCTCCGGCGGCTGCCGTTCTCGGCGAAGGCCTCGTTGACCACGTCCCAGTAGGCGAGCTTGCCCTTGTAGTGCGCCATCACGCCGTTGATGTGGTCGATCATCGCCTGGCGCAGGGTGCTGCCGCTGATACCGCCCCACCAGCTCGGCTGCTGCGCGTGCCAGGCCAGGGTGTGCCCACGGACCCTCATGCCGCGCTGGGTCGCCCAGTTGTAGATCTGGTCACCGGCACTGAAGTTGAACTGGCCCCGCTGCGGCTCGGTGGCGTCCGGCTTCATCTCGTTCTCGGCCGTGACCATGGTGAACTCACGCCCGGCGATCGAGGTGTAGGTCGAATCGCTGAGCCGGCCGGCCGCGATGGCCGTACCGAAGTAGCGGCCGGACTGCGCGGCCGCGGCGCCGAGCGTGTTCGCCGCCGCGCTCGCGTCCGGGACCATCGCGATCATGCCGAGCGCGACGGCGGCCGCCGTGACCGTGGCTCCGACCACGGTCCGTATTCCCACCGACCGTCTGCGCCGCGTACCGCCGAGGTGGACTGAGGGGCTGTCCGCCACCATGGCCTCTCCCTTCTCGAACCCGCGCCCGGGTCGCGGTCACGAGGGCACACCGGCAGGCGGAGACCACCCGTACGCCGAGGGGGATGCCGATGCGACAACGACCGGAGCCATTCATGGATTCATCTCGATATCGATGGATGCTAGGCACAGGCCTCACCCGTGAACAATAGTTTTCGGAAATGCTTCGTAAGTTTCTCTCGGCAAGGTAGGCCCCTCTGCGGAAGGTCTGAGCCGCTAGGCGGCCAACACCCGGAAAAGGGACAGGAAGAATCTGCGACGGCACCGCCACCGGCCCATATCGCAGGTTCTGAAATATTCCGGAAATCTTCCGGGAAAACTTGTTATGGCCTTACCGGGTGATCGGTCGCGCAGGAGCCGCAGGAGGAGCCGAAAGCCCCGCCCCGGGCCACCGCGGAGTGCTGACGGGTTTGCGGGCGAACACGAACGCTTTCGCCACGCTCATGACGGTGGATCCGTAATCGGCGCACAGACCAAGCACATCTCCCATCGCCGGAGCGCACGTTCTCCGCCGCCGGTCGGTCAACCCGCCGAACAGGTGGCGCTTGCTCCGGTGCCTGTGCCGGTGCCCTGGAATCCGAAGCTGGCGGTCTGACCCGGGGCCAGCTGGCCGTTGTACGACTGGTTCGCCATGGTGACCGTCCCGGTAGTGCCGGTGTTGACGGCGTTCCAGACCGAAGTGATGGTGGCGCCGCCGGGCAGGGCGAGGGTGACCCGCCACCCGTTGAGCGCGGCGCTTCCCGCGGTGACTACGACTCCGGCGACGAATCCCCCGTTCCACTGGTTCTGCAGCGTGTAGGTCGCCGTGCAGCCGGGAGTGCCGGACGGTGCGGGCGACGGTGAGGACGGCGTGACCGGCGGTGTGCTCGGTGGGGTGCCGTCGCCGAGCGTCAGGTTCTTCTGCCGTACCTGCCACTGGCTGTGGCACAGGCCGCAGTCGGAGCCGACGAAGTTGGCGCCGGCGGTGAGATCGCCCTTCAGCCGCCACTTGAGGTACAACACCGCCACGCGGCCGAACTCGCCGCCGTTGGTCTGGTCATACGTGCCGCCGTGCCCGACGTTCAGGTTGCCCATGAAGGCGGGTAGCGTGGCCGGCAGCTTGCCCCAGTCGTCGATGGCGTTCGGGTACGCGATGTCGCCGGGTCCACCGATGAAGTAGGCGATCGGCTTGGTCAGCCTGGTGAGCTGATAGTCGTCGCCGTCGTTCAGCAATCCGCTGCTGAAGATCAGCGTTGTGGTGATCCGCGAGTCGTTGGAGACGGCGTACGCCTCCAGGCCTCCGCACGACCAGCCACCGACCGCGACCTTGCTGGTGTCCAGCCGGCCGTAGTACTTGCTGCTCGGCTGGGCGTTCTGGGCGACGGCCCAGTCGATGGACTGGGTGAGCATCGAGGACGTGGTGGACCCGGAGCCGTTGGGCGCTCCGTTGGCGACGACCAGGAAGCCGTACGAGGAGATTTCTCGCAGGAAGTTGATCTGCGCGGTGCCGTTGGCGGCGCAACCTCCGTTGCCCCACACGACAATGGGCATGTGCTCGGACGGTAGGGTCGACGGCCGGTAGATGGTGTGATTGGCCAGGCTCGCCGAGGTCTCGTAGTCGGCGGGGTACGGCCCGGAGCCGCCGGCCGCCGCATCAGCCGGTGGTGCACCGACGGTGAGCACCGCGACCGCCGAGACGATCACGGCTGCCAGTCCGGTACCGACCTTGGTTCTTGTTCTCATCTGGGACTCCGCCCGGTCAGTGGGACCACGCCGGCCTGGATCGGACCGTTCTCGGCGTAATCCGGACCGGTGATGATGAACAGAAGACCGGGTTGCCGCCGGGAATCCGGGCACGCGAGCGGGATCGTTTGCCGGCTGTAGCCGCTGGGAATCGCCGAGGGCACCCGCGTCCATCTGCCGGGATCACCCAGGTGACGATTGACGAAGAGGTCTTGGTCGCCGTTCGCCGTCACCACGATCGTCCCGTTCGGTCCGCCGGAGTCCGACCACGACACGGTCGGCGCGGCTGACGGGACGTAGCCGTCCTGGTCGCGCAGCACGATGTCACGGGCCGGTCCGAACGACTCCGGATCCCTCGCCAGCTTGTAGTGGACGGCGTAGAAATTGTCGCCGGCCTCGTGGGTCAGGATCCACAGGCGCTCGTGTATCCGGGCGACGGTGGTCATGCCGGGCCGCTGGTCGTAGTCGGTACCCACGGCGTCGTCGACGACCGGTCCCCAGGTACGCAGATTCCGGCTGCTCTGGTGTGCCAGCTTCTGCCCGTACCGGGGGTCTCGCTGATCGGAGTAGTAACAGATGAGCCGGTCTTTGTGCAGCAGGAGGAACGGCTCCCACACCGGCGTGTTGCCGTTCTCCGGGATCGGCGCGCCGCCCTCCGCGACCGTGCTCAGGAACGTCCACGTGACGCCGCGGTCGCGGCTCGCGTACAGCTGGATCGTTGTGCTGGTGAAGTTCCCGAGCGCGTTGCCGGCAAACAACAGCGTGCCCTTGGGGAAGCCGGCGAAGGCGCGCGGCAGCTCGTACAGGAACGGCTGCAGCCAGACGCCCGACGTGTCGCCGGTGCTCGGCACGTTGCTCAGCGGATACCAGGTGCGGCCGTCGTCGTCGCTCCGATGGATGGCGAATCCCGGCGCCCCGAACTGCTGGAACGTCGCCAGCCAGGACCGGGAATTGCCGAGTCGTACGGCTCGGGCGTACGCCGCTCCGGATCCCGGATCGGCAACCACCACCGGTCCGAACGGCGTCGCGCCATGCGGCTTTCCCGGACCGCCCGGCGTCGCGAGCGCCGGTTCCGCCACGCCCAGAGTCAGCCCGGCCAGCGCGACGGCCCCGGTGCGCAGAAATGCTCGACGCGACCGGGCAATGGCGTCGTCCGACGCGCTCCCGAGCGGATCGTGGTGGCCGGGCTCGTGGGGATGACGTGGAGCTTCGTTCATCGATGCTTCCTCCTCCGGGGCGAGTCGGCAGTTGCCAGGAGCCATCGAGCCGCCCGCGGGCGAGACGAGGCGTCCGACGATCGGTGCCGCGCGATGTGCCCGAGCCGCCGGTGAGCAACTGTTGGCAGAGTCGACGAGCATCGATGTGTGTCAAACATGTTGCCCCTGGGACACGCTACTGTCAAACGTCGGCTCAGGTGGCACGGCGGTGCGCCCGCGGACGCGGCGGAACAGCGGGTGGAATGGATACTCGTGATCGGCGTCGCGTCGACCACGCGCCGCCGATCACCTCCCACTCGACGCCGGAGCAGCTAAGTGGTCAGCCCGTACGACATCGAGGACATCTTTCCCAACGACCCGGCGAGCGTGCGCCTGCCGCGCCAACAGGCCGGCAGTACCGCACAGAATCTGGCCGTGACGCTCCTGGCCGACTACACCCTGAGTACACGGGCCTGGCTGCCGTCGGCGTCGATCGTCGCGCTGCTGGAGGAGGCGGGGGTCGGAAGCGGCGCTGCCCGTACCGCCATCAGCAGGCTGTTCCGGGCCGGGATACTGGAAAGTTCCCGGGACGGCCGCTACAGCTCCTACCGCCTCACGACGGCTGCCGCCGCCAATCTGAGCGCGGGCGGCGCCTGGATCGCCCGATTCGCCAACCGGGTGGAGCCCTGGGACGGTTACTGGACCCTCGTGTCCTTCTCGTTCCCTCAGGATGAGCGCGGCCGGCGACGAACTCTCCGGGGGCAACTGAGATGGCTGGGGTTCGCGCCCCTGTACGACGCCCTCTGGGTCTCTCCCGACGCACCGAACCCGGTAGTCAAGGAACGACTGACGACCACCACCCTGGGCACCATGACCATGTTCCGGGCGCGGCAGGTGGACCTGGCCACCCCGGCCAGCCGCAACCCGATCGACGCCTGGGACGTCGCCGCGATCGCGAGGCGCTACCACACCTTCATCCGCCATTGGGAGCCGATGCTGCCCCGCATCCGCGCCGGAGAGGTCTCCGGTGCCGCCGCCGTGCAAGCCCGTACCGAGATCATGGATGCCTACCGGCAGTTCCCCATCGTCGATCCCGAGCTGCCGATCGAGCTGATGCCCGCGAACTGGCCGCGGGCGCAGGCCCGGGAGCTGTTCGTCACGGTCTACGACAGGCTCGCCGCGCCCGCCCAGGACCATGTGCGCACCCTGGTGACCCGGTTCAGCGACGTGCCCAGCAGCGAGATCCGAGCCCACAGCACGGCGGAGATGGCCGAAGCGGCGGATGCCTCGTGAGGCGGCATCGTTGCGCGTGCACCGACGCCTCGCCGGCGGGTTCGGCAATGGTCCAGCAGTTCTTCACCGGCAGCGGTGCCAGGAGCCCGGCCACGAGGTCACGGACGCATCCTCCGGCGATCAGGTCCGCCACCGGCTCTCCCGAGCGGGTGATCGGCAGATCAACCGGGTCCCGCACATCATGGCGACCGTCCAGCTGCGCAATCCCGCCGAAGGCCGCGCCTACCTCGACCGCGGGAAAGCAACCGGCAAGACGTCGATGGAAGCGATGCGGGCGCTGAAACGGCGACTGTCCGATACCGCCAGATGGTCGACGACGCCACCACGGCGATGGCGACGGGTTCGGGAGGACACCGGGGAACGTCAACGAACTCCAGCGTGACCGGCTCTCATCCCCACACCGGCTCTTCGGAGAAATCACTTCCCGAACCCGCCGACAACAACCCTACAACGTCGATGCAGACCACGTCTTGACACAGAGGAGCCAGATCAGCGCATCCGTAGGCTCCGCCTCCGGTCTGGTCGGCGGTGACGGAGCGTCATCCGGTGAGGATGGGGCGCCCCTCACACCTATCGACGCTCGTTGCGGCGGTCGTGACGGACAAGGTGGAAGCGATCGATGCGCTGGCGGGGTTCCGTGAGGAGCAGCAGCCGGGGCAGCACCCACTGCCCCCGCCCGCCACCGCCATCAGGACGGTCGACCGGGGCTGATCAGACGCGCGCGCCCAGCACCGCGCCGGCGGTCAGCCGCACCGACTCCACCCGGTCCTCGATGAGTGTCGACTGGTGGGCCAGGATCAGCTCGTCGGCCCGCGCCTCCTCGGCGAACGCCGTGAGGTACGCCGCGACCTCGTCCGGGGTGCCCACCGCCGCGTAGGTCAGCATCGAGGCGAGCTGCCGGCCGTTCGGCGTGGTCAGGAACTCGTCGATCTCCTCGTCCGAGTAGTCGGCCGGGCCGGTGGAGCGGGTGATCAGACCGCGCACGATGGTGCGGCGGGTGGTCTCGAACTGCTGCCGCGCGGACTCGGTGGAGGCGGCGGCGACCACGTTCACCCCGGCGATCACGTACGGCTCGGCGAGCTGCGCCGACGGCCGGAACTCGGCGCGATAGGCCGCGACCGCCTGGTGCAGCAGGCCGGGGGAGAAGTGCGAGGCGAACGCGTAGGGCAGGCCGTACGCGGCGGCGAGCCGGGCACCGAACATCGACGAGCCGAGAATGTACAGCGGCACGTACGTCCCGGCGCCGGGTGTGGCCCGGACACCGGCGACCCGCGACTCCTCGCCCAGGTAGCCCTGCAGCTCCAGGACGTCCTGCGGGAAGCTCTCGGCGGACATCGGGTCGCGGCGCATCGCCCGCATCGTCACCTGGTCGCTGCCGGGCGCGCGGCCCAGGCCCAGGTCGATGCGCCCGGGGTAGAGCGAGGCCAGGGTGCCGAACTGCTCGGCGATCGTCAGCGGGGCGTGGTTGGGCAGCATGATGCCGCCCGCGCCGAGGCGGATCGTCGAGGTCTGGCCGGCGATGTGGCCGATCAGCAGGCTCGTGGCGCTGGACGCGATCCGGGCCATGTTGTGGTGCTCGGCGTACCAGACCCGCTCGTAGCCGTACTTCTCGGCCGCACGCGCCAGGGCGACGGAGTTCTCGAAGGCCTGCGCCACGGTGCCGCCGGGCGCGATCGGCGCGAGGTCCAGGATCGAGAGGCGCGGCTCGGCCGAAAAGGTGCTCGTCATGGGACCTACCAACATCGGGTTCCGCCGGATCGTTCCCGCCGGTGCGGCAGGCCACATCTAGTCAGCTAGGTTCCTAGGATGCTCTAGCGGGTGTGACGGCCGCTGCGACGGCGCCGGGGAGTCACCGGGGACGAGCTGCCAGAGCGGTTTCAGCGACGGGCGAGGAGCAGCCAGTAGTGCAGGTTGTCGCCCGGACTCCGATGCTCGGTGGCCAGCTCGACCGTCTCCACGTCGAAACCGGCGGCCCGCAGATCGCGCCGCACCGCGTGCGGCGGGGTGGTCCGGTAGTACATGACGAAGGGCGGGGCCACCACCGTGTTGCGGACGACCATGGCCAGGTCCAGCCCGAGCGTCGCCCAGTAGACGCTGCCGGCCCGGGACGGCAGGTCGCCGATCGCGACGGCGAAGAGGCCGCCGGGGCGCAGCGCGCGGTGCACCCCGGCGAACAGCGCCGGCCGTTCCGAGGGCAGGAAGTGCCCGAGCGCACCGAAGGTCACCGCGAGGTCGAAGCCGCCGGCGAAGGGCAGGGCCCGGGCGTCGGCGCGCACCAGCGCGGCCTCCGGCACCGCGGCGCGCGCCTGGCGGAGCATGCCCGCGCTGAAGTCGACGCCGGTGATGCGCTCCCGGCACAGCCGCCGCAGCACGGTCAGCCCGGCGCCGGTTCCGCAGCAGACGTCCAGGCCGCTGCGGAACGGGCCGGCCGCCGACAGCTCCCGGACGGTCGCGTCGAGAATGCCGCGCGGGGTGCGGAACGGCGTGTGGTCGAACTTCTCCGCCAGCCGGTCGTAGCCGCGTTCGACCGAGGACAGCGCCTGGACGCACAGCTCGCGCAGCGACGGCCCGTGAGGAGAGAACATCCGGCCGAGCGTACCTTCCGGAATGTCGACATCAGGGGCGGGAAGACCGATTTCCGGTACGGCGGGGTCAGCGCGCCGAGCGGAACGCCTCCCGCAGTGCGGCCGCGAACAGCTCCGGTTCCTCCCAGGCGGCGAAGTGGCCGCCGCGGACCGGCTGGTGGTGGTAGTTCAGCGTCGGGTAGCTCGCGGCGACCCAGCTGCGCGGCGCCTGGAACAGGTTCAGGTGGAGGCCGGCCAGGCCGGTGGGTGCCAGGCGGTGGAAGGCGTCCGCGGCCCGGCCGCCGGAGCGGGTCGGGACGGCGAAGCCCCTCACCGCCGCATGCGGTGAGGGGCTTCGTGTTGTTGGTGTGCGGTGTCAGCTCACGCGTCCGCAGGGGGAGTCGCCGGCGAAGGGGTGGTTGATGGCGCGCCGGGTTTTGGGTCCGTAGATGCCGTCGGCCTTGGTGTTGGCCTTGGCCTGGGCGCTGCGCAGCGCTTGTTCGGTGCCTGCGCCGAAGAAGCCGTCCTTGGCGATGTCCGCCTTGTAGCAGTCCACCAGTGTTCGCTGAAGCTGCTTGACGCCGTCGCCGCGGTCACCGCGGCGCAGGCCGCAGTCGATGTTGTGGTTGGCGGCCGAGGGCAGCAAGGCTCCCGCGTTCTCGGTGAAGGTGGTGCAGGTCGGCCGGGCGGCCGAGGCCGGAGCGGCCGAGGCCGGAGCGGCCGCGAGGGTAACGGCTGCCGGAACGGCGAACGCGAGCATGGCCAGCACCGCGGCGCCACGGCGCTGACGAACAGAGAAAGTGAACATGTGATTCCCCCGTATGAAAGTGGTGCCCAGTCGAAGCAGCAGTACGTCTTGCGTGGACAGTCTGCTCAACCCGCCGGGGCGGGAACGGGACGCTCGGGACAGGCGGCACGAACCCGGGAGGAAGATCAGCGACCCAAAATTCTCCTGTTCCACTTCCATGGTTGTGGAACGGCATGGCCGCCCGATCGCCCTGTGCAAGATTTCCAGGCCGGAGACTTGCACCAAGATCACCTCTGCTCCGCCCGATCTCACCGTTGACGACCAGGGTGGCCTTCCCGACCTCGATCCAGGTGGCGCCAGTACGCGCCGCCGCCGTGGTCTTCCCTCCAGACAGGAGTCCCCGCGAGCGTCGCAGCAGCGGGTGTCGCACCGCTCGTGGCCCGTGGATCAGGCGGGTTCCGTACGGCCGCGGGAGGGTCCGGTGTCTAGCCCGGCTCGGCGGCGGTGCGCAGGGCGTCGAGGACCGCGCCGAGCAGCGGGGCGAGCCGCCGGGTGCGCTGGGCGTAGGCGCTGATCGTGCGGGCGCCGAGGCCGGGCAGGCGGACCACCTGGGTGGCCGGTTCGGGCGTGCGGGGCAGGGCGAGGTCGGGGACCAGCGCCACGGCGAGGCCGGCGTCGACCAGGGCGAGCGCGGCGGGGAACTCCAGGCAGGTGTGCGCGCCGCGCAGCGGCAGTCCGGTGGCGGCGCGCAACCGGTCGAGGACGCCGCGGACGGCGGAGCCGGCCGGGCCGTCGACCCACGGCCGGTCCGCCAGGTCGCCGACGTCGCCGGGAACCGGCCAGGCCAGCGGCACGGCGAGCCGGTAGGGGTCGTCGAGCAGCCGGTGTGCCAGCAGGCCGGGCGGTGGCGGTCGCAGCGCGTTGGCCTCGTCCTCGACGAGCACGATGTCGAGGTCGCCGGCGTGCAGGGCGGCGACGGCGGTGGTCTCGTGGAGTTCGTGCACCGCCACGCGCAGGCCGGGGGTGGTCTCGTGGAGCGCGAGAACGGCCGGGACGACCAGCCGGCGGATGGCGGTGGGGAAGGCGCCGACGCGTACCTCACCCGCCAGGCGATGACTCATCGCCAGGGCGTCGGCGGCGGCGTCGGCCAGCACCTCGGCGAGCCGGTCGGCGTGCGCGGCCAGCTGCCGGCCGGCGGCGGTGAGCGTGGCCGGGCGTTGCCCGCCGCGCCGGGACCGGTCCAGCAGGACCAGGCCGCTCTCCCGTTCCAGCGCGGCGAGGTGCTGCGACACCCCGGACGGCGCCAGGTGCAGCCGCGCGGCGGCGGCGGTGACCCCACCGGCCTCGGCGACGGCACGCAGGACGAGCATGCGGTACGGCGACAGGTGCATGCAGCCAGACTGTACGCCGGGTTCATCGGTACTCACTTCTCCTGCACGCCGTGCTGGGCGACGATGTCTTCATGATCGATTCGCAGTACCGCGCGGTGTTCGACGCGACAGTGACCTTCAGCAACGGCGGCGGCCTGAAAGCCGACGGCTTCCGGGTCGACCTGCCCGGCCCGGAGGTGACCGAGCGGCAGGTCGGCGAACTCTTCCTGGCCTCGCTGGGCCTGCTGCTGACCGACACCGTCGAGATCGCGAACCTGCGGGTGGTCGCCGAGGCGCACCGCGGCACCCGTGGCGGTCCCAGCGCCACCGGCCCCGCCCCCGAGGCCTCCGCCTGGCGGTACGTCGATCTCAGCCACGTCGTCCAGGCCGGCATGACCACCTATCCGGGACTGCCCGGACCGGAGATCACCCCGCATCTGAGCCGGGCCCGGTCACGCGAGACGTACGCGCCCGGCACGGAGTTCACCATCGACCGGATCAGCATGGTCGGCAACACCGGCACCTACGTCGACAGCCCGTTCCACCGCTATCCGGACGGCACCGACCTGGCCGGCCTGCCGCTGGAGAGCCTCGCCGGCCTGCCGGCCGTGGTGGTGCGCACCGCCGGCACCGGGGTGCGGGGTGTCGGCGTCGGCGCGCTGGCCGCCCACGACGTCGCCGGCCGTGCCGTGCTGCTGCACACCGGTGGCGACGCCGGCTTCGGGACGGCCGACTACGCGCGCCGGGCGCCGTACCTCACCGAGGACGGCGCGCGCTGGCTGGTCGAGCACGGCGCCCGCCTGGTCGGCATCGACGCGGTCAACATCGACGACATCGAGCCCGACCCGTCGTCGGGTGCCGTGCCGGGTGCCCGGCCCGCGCACACGCTGCTGCTGGCCGCCGGCATCCCGATCGTCGAGCACCTCACCGGCCTCGGCCAGGTCCCGCCGCACGGTGCCCGGTTCACCGCGGTCCCGCCGCGCGTCGCCGGTTTCGGCACCTTCCCGGTGCGTGCCTACGCCGCCGTCCCCGACCACGGGGAGTGATCCGATGTATCTCGCCGACCTGCTCGGCTGGGCCGGTGCCGGCGCCCTGCTGCTCGGGCACGCCCTGGTGACCCGCGACCCGGGGCAGGCGGCCGGGTGGCTCTTCCCGCTGCTCAACCTGGCCGGCTCGGCCGGGCTCGCGGCCAGCGGCGTGGTCCACGCCGCCTGGCCCTCGGCGGTGCTGAACCTGCTCTGGCTGGTCCTCGGCATCACCGCGTTGCGCCGGCTGCGCCCGGGTGGCGACCGGCACTGCCGCGCTGACGAGGCGTAGCCCGGCGGGAGCGGTGACCGGGACGGGCGAGTCCGCGGTGGGCGGGTGCTCCGGCGCGGTGCTACTGGACCGTGCTCTGGGCGTACCGAAAGTGGCGGCGCGGTGGGCCAGCGGTTTCTGACCGTTCGGACGGCCCCGATGGAGACCGGCCGTTTGGCGATCTTCCCGGGCCACGCGATATTCCTCTAACCCGCGACGGACGAGCGGGCGGAGGAGCCATGAACGGGCGGGGATGGGCCGCGCTGGCCGCTGCCGGCGCGCTCCTGGCGAGCGGCTTCGGGTACGGGCTGGCCGATCGTGCGGTGACACCGGCGGCGAGCCGCCCGGTCTTCGTCGACCCGTGCGCCCCCACCGGCGCGGGCACCGGGCGGATCGCACGCGAGCTGCCCGCGCCGGTGCGGCTGCCCGGCCGGTTCGGCCCGATCCTGAGCGCCACCCTGACCGACGACGTCGTCCTGCTCGACGTCGGCGAGTCGCCCCGGGCCGCGCCGCGCCCGCAGTGGCTGGTCGGGCTCGACCCGGACACCCTGGCGACGCGGTGGCGATGGCGGTTCCCGGCCGATCCGGGCCCGGCCACCCAGGGGATCGACGACGACTCGTGGGTGAAGGTGGTCGGCGAGGTGGTGCTCGCGGTGAGCGACGTCTACGGCCGCCGGCCCGTCCTGCACGCGGTGGACCTGCGGACCGGCCGTACCCGGTGGACCCGGCGGTTTCCCGCCGGTGCCCTGCCGGTCGCGGTGGCCGCCGACCGTTGCCTGGTGGTCGTCGACGCCGCGGCGGGCAACGGGACGCTGGGCCTGTGGGGGATGGACCCGGCGACCGGCCGGGTGCTGTGGCAGGACGGTCCCGCCGAGGAGCTGATCTGCACGGTCCCGGCGCGGCCGTGGCTGTTCGGCCTCAGCCGCGGCCACCTGGTCCGGTACCGCCTCGCGGACGGCACGGTCACCGCGGTACCGGCACCGCTGAGCGGCTGCGGCCCGGTCTGGCTCGCGGACGACCGGCTGGTCGACCGGTTCACCGGCCGGTGGTACACCGTCGACTGGTCCCGGCCGGCGGTCACCGCCGCCGGGCCCGGCCCGGTGCGGATCCAGCCTCAGGCGTACCCGGAGTTCCTCCCGATCGGCGAGGTGCTGGTGGTCGACGACCACGGGAAGGTGAGCGTCCACGATCGTGGTGCCGGGACGCCGCTCTGGCAGGACGACGGGACCGGCCGGGGCTACTTCGTCGCGGCGGCCGGGCAGCCCGCGGACCGCCTCTTCTTCCGCGGGCACTCGCCCTTCACCGCGAAGCAGCGGACCGTGTCGCTCACCGCGGTGCTGGCGCGCAGCGGGCGGACACTGTGGCGGTCGCCGTCGTGGCCGGGCACCGACGAGTACCCGATCGTCGATCCGCGGACCGGCGCGGTACTGGTACGCGTCACGACGACCCGGCAAGTCACCCCGGACCAGGTGGCGACCACCGGATCACATCTGTACGGCCTGGACGACGCGGGCCGCCCGGTGTGGGATCTCGGCGGCGACGGATTCAGCGTCGCCGGCCGGTGGCTGCTGGTCGAGCGCGGCGGCGTGGTCCGCGGCTTCCGGATCAGCTGAGGAGGTCCTCGTGCCCGAGCCCCGTCACCGCCGTCCGACGCGGTTCTGGGTCGCCGCCGGTCTGATCGTCGCCGCCGTCGGCGCTCTCGGCACCGTGGCCAGCGCCGTCGCCGACGGGTTCGCCGAGGTCCGCGAGCAGACCCAGCCGTCGCCGGCCACGGTCAGCGCCGCGCCGGGTGACGCGCTGCGGGTCTCGGTGCAGGGCGCCGGAGCCGGGGACGCGTCGTGCCTGCGTGCCCAGTACGTCGCCCGCGGCGGCCTGGCCGATCTGCGGGGCGATCCGCAGCCGCCGGACGCGCTGTTCGGCCCCGACGAGTCGGACGCGTGGTTCGCCGCGCACGGCGCGTCCCCGACCGCCGACACCGTGGTGTTCGTGGTGGAGAGCCTGCGCCGGGGCCGGGCGGTGCTGCGCGATCTGCGGGCCGTCGTGGACAGCTGGGAGCCGGCGCCGGCTGCCGTGCGGGTCGTGCCGAACGGCAGCGGGTGCGGCGCGCACCTGGACATCCAGGACTTCGGGCTCGCCCTGCGCGACGTCCACCGGCCGATCCTCGCCGTGCCGCACCGCGGGACCAGGGGTTTCCCGTACACCGTCGCCGAGGACGACCCGATCCAGTTCGAGGTCTTCGTGGCACCGCCCGCCGGCATCGCCACCTGGCACCTGGAGTTGCGGTGGACGTTCGGCGGGGAGGCGCACACGACGCGGCTGCCGGCCGGCGCCGGCACGTTCCGCAGTGGTGCCGGTCCCGCCTACTGCGCGGAGACCGTCGTCGAGGCGGTCCGGTCGCCGCGGCGTTGCCGGTGACTCCCGGGCCGGTCAGGCCGGCGTCCAGTACGGGTCACGGCCGATGAAGGCGATCATCCTGGTCTGCACGTCGGCGTCGTCCGGGACGGGCACCCGCGGGCCGTACTGACCGGAGGCGCGCAGCATCGCGTCGGCCGGCTCCAGGCCGGACAGCATGGTGGCGCACTCGCCGGTGTCCAGCCGGTCGTCCTGGGCGGTGGCGCGGGCCAGGTCCCAGGTGTGCATGAAGACGTCCGAGGTGTAGAAGCGGTCGATCGCCTGGTCCAGCGGCAGGGCGCCGATGTGCGGGTTGTCCAGCCGGCGGTGCGGCGTCGCCGGGTCGTCGAGCAGCTCCTGCACCGCCGCGGTGTGGTGCCGCCAGGCCGCGACCGGGTCGTCGTCGACGCGGGGCCCGGCCGGCAGCGTGACGCCGGCGCCGGAGTCGAGGAAGCCGGGCAGCCACTCGACGAGATGCCGCACGACGTCGCGGGCGGTCCACTCGGCGACCGGGGACGGGCCGTCCCAGTGCTTGGCGCCCTCCACCCGGGAGGTGAACCCGGCGGCGATCTGGCGGTGCCGCTCGGCGGGCGGTAGATCGGAGTACGACATCGAGGCATCCTTTCAACCGATTAGTTGAAAATCAGCTTAGCCGGTCGGCCGGGCGGGTCAAGGAGCGTTTCGCGCGGGCGGCCTGGCCGTCGCGGCTGACCCCCGCCCCGCGAGCCGGTGACCCGGCGCCGGGCGGCGGTGGCGGCGGTGGTGGTGGTCAGGGAAGCAGCACGAGTTTCCCGCGCAGGCCGCCGCGCTCGGCACGGCGATGCGCCTCGGCTGCCTCCGCGAGCGGCAGGGTGGCGGCGACCCGGGTGCGCAGGCGGCCGTCGGCGACGGCCTCGACCAGGTCGTGCAGGGCGAGGCGGTCCGGGCGTACCAGAACTGTCTCCTGACGCACCTGCCGGTCCGGATCGATCGGCGGTGCCGGACGCGTGCTCACCAGCGTGCCGCCCGCGGCGGCCAGATCAAGGACAGGACCGCTTATCGGTACGGCGTCGAGCACGGCGGGCACCGGATCGATGGCGAGTCCCGCCGAGCGGGGCAGGACGGTGTGCACGCCGAGGCCGGCGACCCAGTCGTCGTCCCCGTGCGTGGCGCCGGCCAGCACGGTGTGCCCGGCCCGCACCGTGAGCTGGGCCGCGAAACCGCCGACGCCGCCGCTCGCGCCGGTGATCAGCAGGATGGTCGGTGCGTCGAGCGCCAGCATCGCCAGGGCCCGGTGCGCGGTCAGCGCGTTGAGCGGCACGGTGGCGGCGAGCACCGGGTCGAGGCCGGCGGGCACCGGGACCAGCCAGTCGGCGTCGGCGGCGACCAGTTCGGCGTAGCCGCCGGGGGTGCCGCGGGTCAGGTACCAGGGGATCATCCCGGCGACGGTGTCGCCGGGGGAGAGGCCGGAGACGCGATCGCCGACGGTGATCACCTGGCCGGCGATGTCCCAGCCGGGGACGAACGGCGGGGGCACCGGGCCGCCCGGGATCCGGCCGGTGCGGGCGGCCAGGTCGGCGGGGTGCACGGCGGCGGCGTGCACGCGGACCAGCACCTGGCCGATTCCCGGCACGGGGTCGGGCCGCTCGACGAGTCGGAGCACTTCCGGGCCGCCCAGGGCGGTGACTTCCACGGCACGCATCGCAGCCTCCCTGTCAGCAGCACATATTACTGACAATCGATGCGCGGTGGGCCGGGCGTCCCGCCGTCGGGGCTGAGGGGAAGTGTCAGGTACACGCTGTTCGGGTCCGGCGAGTAGTCGGCGAACGGTGGGCACGTCACGAACCCGTGCCGGGCGTACAGGCGTCGGGCCGGCGCGAAGAACTCCTGCGATCCGGTTTCCAGGCTGACGGTGCGGTAGCCACGCCGGCGGCACTCGTCGAGCAGGAACGCGAGCAGGTGCGCGGCCACGCCCCGGCCACGGGCCTGCGGCCGGGTCCGCATCGCCTTGATCTCACCGGCGGACGGGCTGAGCTGCTTCAGGGCGCCGCAGCCCAGCAGCTCGGCCGCCGCCCAGACCGTCCAGAACGACACGCCGGGTGCGCGCAGCCCCGCATGGTCGAGCGCGTGCACGCTCTCGGCGGGGGACGTCGCGTGCATGTCGCTGAGATGGTCGGCGATCAGTTGCTGGACCTCGGGGCGGCTGAGGTCGTCGGGTTCGATCCGCAGTGGTCCGGGCTGCTCGTGCGTGATCACGCCGACAAGTATGGGGCAGCGGTGTCTCGCGACCGTTTCGGCGTGCGTTGGCCGCGCCGGTCATCGCGCCGCGTCGCGGTAGCGCAGCCATGCGGCGAACGCCCGCAGCTCGGCCTCCTGCTCGGCCGTCAACCAGGACGTGTCGGCCGGCAAGCTACGGGTGACGTGCTGCGCGCTGACCCGATAGGGCCGGGGCGGCAGCTTCAACGCCTCACGTGTGGCCGCATCCACTTGTTGGAGCGTGGCGCGGGCGTCATCGTCCGGCAGGTCGAGGTGCTCAGCGAGCCGCTGCTGCGCCATGGCCAGCGCCGGCAGCGCCGCGTCGTACACCGCGCGCCCCTGCTCCGTCAGTTCGACCAGCGTGCTGCGCCGGTCGGCGGCGTTGGGCGTGCGCGCCAGTTCGCCGCGCGCCTGACAGCGACGCAGCATGGCTGACAGCGTCGTGGGTGACATGCCGGTCCACTGCGACAGCTGGGTGGCTGTCACCGGGCCGAGATCGCTGACCAAGCCGTAGAGCGCGAACTCGTCGACGGACAACGGACTGTCGGCGAGTTCCTCGGCGACGAGCGCGGTGGCCACCGACGAGAGCAGCCAGATGTCGACGAGAACGTTCTTGGGGCCCGGCACGGAGGGCAGCATACCAACCGGTCATTGCATTATCGCAGTTACTAGTGCGAAAATGCACTATCTGATGTGCCTACCCCTCGGAGGTCTCACCGTGGTCACCGCAGCGCCCAGGCAACTGTCACATCCCCTGCAACGGCTTGCCGGTGTCGCCGGTCTGCTCGGTGCGAGCGTGCTCGTGGTCAACGCGGCCAAGCGTTCTCATCTCATTCCGACATCGGCGTTGACGCAGCTGCTCGCACCATTGGCCGAGGTCTTCGCCCTCGCTCTGATCACCGCCCTCTACCTCGTGTGCGAGGGGCGGATCGGCCGGATCGGCCGGATCGCCTTCGCGGTGAACTACGTCGCGCTGGCCGCGCTCGTCGGCGTCGAATTCGTCATCAACCTGGTGTTCTCGCGGCTGAGTACCGACCAGATAGCCGTCCTGCGCGCCGGTCCGCTCGGCGCGGCGCTGACTGTCGCGTCCCTCCTGTTCCTAGTGGGATCGGTGGGCTTCGCCATCACCCTGGCGTCGACCGCCATCCCGCCCCGAGGGGCCCTGGCGCTCTACGGCCTCGGGTCGGTGCCGGTGGCGCTGCGCGCCTTCGTGCCGGAATCGGTTCTCGACGCATCTCTGGTCGTGTTGGCGCTCGGGGTGGCTTGGCTGTCGATGTGGCTGGTCGGCACCCGGCACGCCGGGAACTGAAGCCTTCATCCCCTGCCGCGGCTGCTGGCGCGGCCGGGGATGGCGGCACCGGTCGCGGCCGCCCGGCGGTTACTCCGTCAGGGAGAGGGCCCGGCTCGGGCAGATGTCGACGGCGACCCGGGCCCGCTTCAGCGCCTCGTCGTCGGCCGGGGTGTCCTGGATGACGACGACCGTACCGTCCTCATCGCTTTGATCGAACGCGTCGGGGTCGGTCAGGACGCACTGGCCCGCTCCGACGCAGCGGTCCAGGTCCGCCACGATCTTGGTCATGCCGGGTCCTCCCATGTCACGGGTACCTCGTGGATGCCGTAGATGAAGGCGTCGTTCTTGTACGGCAGCCTGTCGGCAGGCGCGGCGAGCCGCAGTGTCGGAATGCGGCGGAAGAGGGTGTCGAAGACGATCTGCAGTTCCATGCGAGCCAGGTTCTGGCCGAGGCACTGGTGGATGCCGAATCCGAAGGCGACGTGGTTACGGGCGCCCCGGTCGAGTTTGATCTCGTCCGCCTCGTCGAAGGCCGACGGGTCGTGGTTGGCGGCGTTGCTCAGGGCCAGGACGGGGTCGCCGGCCCGGATGGTGACGCCGCCCATCTCCACGTCCTCGACGGCGACGCGGGAGTTGGCGAACTCGGCGATGGTGTAGACCCGCAGCAGCTCCTCGATCGCGGGCAGCGTACGCGCCGGGTCCTCGCGCAGCGCCACCAGTTCGTCCGGGCGCTCCAGCAGCGTCACCACGCCAAGCGAGATCATGTTGGCGGTGGTCTCGTGGCCGGCGATCAGCAGCAGGAAGGCCAGCGACAGGACGTCCTCGGGATCGTTGCCCTGGGCGAGCTGACGGCCCAGCAGGTCGTCGGCCGGGTCGGCGGCCTTCTCGGCGATCAGCTCCTTGAGGTAGTCACGCAGTTCCTTGACCGCCTGCTGCCGTTCGTCGGCGGTGACGTTGCGGCTCAGCAGGGCCGAGCTGTGGCTCTGGAAGAAGTCGTGGTCACGGTAGGGCACACCGAGTTGCTCGCAGATGACCAGGGACGGCACCGGCAGGGCGAGGGCCCGTACGAGGTCGGCGGGGCGCGGCCCGGCCAGCATGGCGTCGATGTGCTCGTCGACGATCTGCTGGACGCGCGGGCGCAGGCCGGCCATGCGCCGCACGGTGAACTCGCCGATCACGGCCTTGCGGGCGGGACCGTGCTCCGGCGGGTCCAGCTGGATCATCGATGGGCGCATGAGGCCGAAGGCGGGTTGCTCGCGGGTGAACCGGGGGAAGTTCGGATGCTGGCGGTCGGAGCTGAACCGCGGATCGGTGAGCATGGCGCGGATGTGTTCGAGTCGGCCCAGCGCCCAGGCGACCTGGCCACTGGGCAGGGTCACCTGGGAGATCCCGGATGCGGTGTCCCGGAGGCGGGTGTGCTCGTCCGGGGGCGCGTACGGGCAGCGGCGGGTGGTCTGCAAGACGGGAGCGGTCACCGAGGAACCTCCATCGGTCGCGATCGAATCTAAGCGGAATAAAACCGTCCGCTTCCCGCTGAGAATAGCTCTGAATCCGGACAATCGTCCAGAGTTGACAGTGAGCTCTCAGGAATCCAGGTGGAGGTCGGTGATACTGACCGGCTCGCCGGGAAGCACGCTCTGCCCGCCGGCGTGCAGGCCGTCGAGGATGAGCGTCAAGCAGCGGCGCATCAGCAGGTCGGACATCTCCGCGGACCGGCTCGGTGGCGGTTTGAGCAGCAGCGACACCACCGCGAACACGTCACCGACGCCGACGTCGGACCGCATCGAGCCCTCGGTCTGGGCCCGCTCGACCAGGTGCTCGACCAGGTCGAGCACCGCGGCGCGGGTGTGCCGGAAGTCGGGCGCCTCTTTGAGGGCCTGCCGCGTGTGCTCGTCCATCATGGTCACGTGCGTGCTGAACCGTAGGTCGACGGCCCGGCGGACGATCCGCGTGAGGGCGTCCCAGGCGGTCGGCTCCTCATCGATCGCGGCGCGGGCGTCGGCCAGGACGGCCGAGAGGCTCTCCAGGGCCACGGCGCGCAGCAGCGACCCCCGGTCGGGGAAGCGGCGATAGAGCGTGCCGACGCCGACCCCGGCCCGCCGGGCGATCTCGTCCATCGGCGCACCCGGGCCGATCTCGGCGAACACGACCCGCGCCACGGACACGATGTGGTCGCGGTTGCGCTGGGCGTCGGCCCGCAGCCGGGTTGTTTCCGCCTTCATCGCATCCTCCCGCGTTCCCGGCAGAGTAGCCGGACGCGGTCGTGCCGGCCACCGGCTGCCGGTCCGGATCCACCGGCGTCCGGCCAGATCCGTGCCCATCTCGCCACCAGGGACGACAGCGTGCCGGGTCGACAGCACCCGCATCCCGGTCGTGCGCACGAAGCCGAGGCGGTCACCGCTCGTGTCGCTGGGCCGTGCTGCGTGTACGCGGATCTGGCCGGGCCGCGGTCGTACCAGTAGATAAGTAGCCGCAAGGAGTGAATCCGATGGTGGCGGCGGATCGATTCCAGCGTTCTAGGTGTCGTATTCGCCGTTCCACGGCTCGTGGAACCCAAGTCTCTGCGGGTAGAGCTCGGCCCATGGCCCGCCATGGCCCTCGTCTGGGTAGTCGGTCGTCTCATCGATGAGGCCGAAGACGACGTTGTCGAAGCCGACCCGGAAGGTTCGAATGGCGATATTGCAGTTCGTGACCGCCTCAAGGCCGGCCAGCCAGTCCGACAGGACCTGCTCGGCCGACTCGACTGCTGCGGGATGGTCGCCCCTGACTCCGGTGAACCGGAGATTCGAGCCAGTGTGGTGCCCGCTTTCATCGAAGAGATGAAGCACCGCGTGGATCCGCTGCTGGTTCCGCCAGTCGTGACCTGGCCTGACGCCTTCCTGGTAGGCGCCGGTGATGTCAGCGAAGAACTGTCCGCCCGCATGTCGCCCGATGCGGTCGGTACGGTAGCCGGGCTCGTACTTGATCGGGATGACGTCTGGGAGCCGCACAGCGCGAATCGTAGCCAGCGCCGCCTGCCGTCCGCTCATGCCGATGTGAGTGCACCCGATAATGGCGAGAATGCCGTTGATTTGGCATGCGGAAGTCAATCGGTTGATCGGGTCATCAGTCGCCCCATGAGGGTTTTCGCCCACGGGCGGTAGCGCGTATTCTGGAATGCTGTCACCAGCCAGTCGTCTCCGTCGTTGCGCAGAACTGTCGTGTTCGTCGATAGGCGCTTTCTGGACGGACGCTTCCGACTCTTCTGCCAGCGCATGATGATGCCGGCGCGTTGCACCACGATCGCCGTCTCGGCATCAGCGAATCGGACGTCACGGTCGACGACCGCAAGCCGTGAGCCTCGCATGATCCCGTCGAACAGGGGTTGATGGCCCGCGGCGATCTCTGCCCGACCGGTCAGAACGGTGCCGTCGAACGCCACGTAGGTCGCCTCGACGTCGTGCAGGCGCGCGTAGCCGTCGGCATCACCCGCCGCCCAGCAAGCCTCGAGGTTGGTCAGAGTGTCCAAGACACGGGCATGGGCTGTAGTGGTCATCGCGCCCTCCTGGTTTACTTAGATCGAGCGTAGTAATTACTACGCCAAATCTAAGTAATGGTGGGTGGAGTGTCAACCGAAGGTCAGCACACTGGTCGCAACCTGGGCCGCGATCTCAGCGGAGCAGTCGTGTTGTTCCATCAGGCGGCAGCGGCGCGCGTAGGGCTGTCGGCAGGCGACCTCAAGACGCTCGAGTTGATCGCGGCCGAGGGCCCGTTCAGTGCCAGCGAGCTGGCCCGGCGTATCGGGCTTACCGCCGCTGGAGCCACGAGCGTCATCGCCCGGCTCGCCGCCGGTGGCTTCGTCGTACGAGAGATCGATCCGCGCGATCGGCGGCGAGCGATCGTACGTGCGGCCGATGGCGAACGCCCGGAGCTGGCCGAGGCGTTCGCGCGACTCGGCCAGGCACTCGGTGGCGTCATCGCCGAATACGACACGGCTGAACAGGCGGCAATATTGAGCTACCTATCCCGGATGATAGATGTTCTGCGCGAACAAACACTCCAGTTCGGTTCTGACGCTCGCTGATTTTCATTGCCCATGCGACATGTACTTCAGCAGGCCTGATAAAGCCATTGATTGTGGCGTCGACAATTGATTCTCCGGCTCATTTCGGCGCCTCTCAGCCGCGGCTGACCGACATCCTCATCTAATAGGTTTTGTCAGCCTGCGGGTCGAGGACAGGTGCAGGATGGCTCCGGTAGCGGCCGCCACTTGACAACGAAAAACATGGGATGTCTGCCGCGAAGCGGACGTACGCCGGCTGCCCATGGTGATCGGCTGGTGGAGGCTCGCCGGCAGACGCATCTCGGTGGGAGACGGTCCGTTTCAGTCGTGCAGGTCGGCCGATAGTGCCACGATGGCGTCGATGGCAGGCAAGTTGAGCTACGGCGCGGTGGGGCTGACGCGTCCGGGCGAAGAAGCCTGGTCCGGGCGGCCGAAGGGTTACCTCTGGCATGCTGCCACGACCGTCGTCGGTCATGGCCGGCTGTGTTGGGACGAGGCGGCTTCAGCGGTCATGGACTGGGAGGTGAAGACCCGCAGTGGGTTCGTGGTCGAGTCGCTGACGAATGGACTACGGGCGCGCGAGAACGCGGACTATCGCCTTACCGCTCGTTTCGGCCCGTTCATCGTTCATGAGCCGGTGCGGGCTCGGTCACTGGTCGCGGTCAGGGGCCGTTGCCGGAGCGGCTGCGGTGGACGCAGCGGGACACCGCGTCCCGTATCCGCTGACCGAGAGACGTGGCAGTGAGGTCGGCGGTGGGAACTCCTGGTGGGTGACGTTCGCCCTTGATCGCGGGGACGGCGTGGTCCCGGATCGCGGTGATCAGGTCGGCGGCCGCGTCGTCGCTCGGGAAGCCTGCCCACACCGACCACCAGTGGTCGCAGCCATGGTGGCTGATGAGACCGAGGCGGGCGGTCCAAGCGGACGGCGACGCCGCGCTGACGTTGACGGTGAACCGCACGCCCATCCAGGTATTGCCCTGCGACTGCTGGAACTCGATTGTCCCGAGGTGCTTCGGAGCCTGCAGGGTGAACCGGCGCCCCGAGCCGGTGAAACCGAGCCGCCGCAGTTCCGGTACCACCGTTGTCCGCATCATCCGCAAGTAACCGTCCCGGGCTGACGGACCGGTCTCCTGGACGAAGCCCGCCTGAACGACGCCGGTCGCCTTGTCCACCTGGGCGCAGAACTCCCCGAGGTGAGTGCCCGGCTTACCCGTTACCGCCCGCCACACCTGCCCGCCGTCGGCCAGCGCTTTGACCCGGAACTCGCCGTCCAGCCCGTCCAGCCAGCTCTGGACGGCCGCCGCAGCCGCCTCCTCGGTGTCAATCACGTCAGGCATTGTGCCGTCCCACACCAACCGAAGGAATTCACGACGCGCTGCGCTCGACTGTCGCAGACAACGCGCGGCCGAGGGACGGGCCCGGCGTGTCCAACAGCGTGCTGGTGGTTTCTCGGACACGCTGGACGGCGTGACCGCCATCCCGCATCGGCGCCATCGACGTGGCGAACACCAGCGAGGGCCGGGTCGCCGGCGGTCGACCGAGATGAAGCCCTGCCGGCCCGGTGACCGCGCCGATGTCTGACCTCCCCGCCCGGGAAGAGGTGCCGCTCGAGGTGTTGCTGCGGTTGGCGAGGCGCGAGGTCGAAGACGACTACGGTGACTCGCCGAGACCGGCACTCGCGGCCCTGCACCTGCGGGCGACCCGGGAGGTCTTCGACCGCGCCGCCGTACTCGTCCGCGACAACGACAGCACGCAGCGGGAACTGGGTGTGCAGATCCTGCGGGAGCTCGGCGGTGAGCGGCCCGACGGACGCCGGCCCTTCCACGACGAGACGGTCGCACTGATGCGAGCCCGCCTTCGTGACGAGACCGATCCCGCCGTGGTGCGCTGGATCGTCTCCGCGCTCGGCTATCACCGATGCCACGAGGCGTTGCCACAGGTGGTGGCGCTCGCCGGCCACCCCGACGAACGGGTGCGGTTCCACGTGGCGGCCGCCCTGCCAAGCCTGGTCGACCTCGACCGGGTGGAGCCGGAGGCGGCCGGCGCGCTGATCCGGCTCTGCCACGACGAGGACGACGAAACCCGCTTCTACGCCCTGTACGCCGTGACCCGGGAGATCGCGGGCCTGGAGGTTCAGGCGGTCACCGAACTGACGGCGCAGCTCGCGGACGATCCGGACGAGCAGATCCGCGCGATGGCCGCCGCGCACCACGAGGCGATCCACGAGGTCCGTGAGCTGCTCACCGAGGCCTTCGAGCCCGGCGACACCACTGGCTCGTACGACCATCTGATCGGACCTGTGCTGGTCACACTCGCCTGTGCCGGTGACGCCGACGATGCCCCGCTGCGGCTGGATGACGAAATCCACCGTCACCTCGCTACGGCAGCGGACCGGCTCGACACCTCGAGCCTCGCGGCCCGCCTCGTCACCTGGTGGGCCGACAAGGAACAGCGCAGATGGTCCTGAATCGGAGCGCTTCCCGTGACTATTGCCGCCGGACGTCACTACGGCCCGCCGCGGCGGGTGGCCGACCGTGGCGCAGGCCGGCCCATCGACGTCGGTACGTTCCACACCATGGACAGCATCGATGCGCCGTTAGCGTCTGCTCCATATGGTGGAGCGCATGCGGGATTATTTCCGGTGGATGGTGCTCGGTACCGTTGTGGCAATATCTGCGCTGACTGGCCACTGGATCTTGGGCGCCGGCGGCAAAGCGCGGTATGAGCCCAAGCCTCTCCCCACAAACGTCAGTGCGATCATGGCTTCGTATGGCTACAAGAAAAGCGGGGACAACTCGCAGAGTTATGCCGGCCGCATACTGGGCGCTGAGCATTACTTTTACTGTCCCACTGAACATGACTGCAACACGGCGGCCGGCAACGCCGCACATCCTCCCGTTGACATCTACGGTGCCGCAGCTGTGGAGGTGGAAATCTGGTGGCCGCCCGCGCTTCCCGCCAAGGACAGCCCGCTGGCGGGCAAACGCCTTACCATCTGCACGTATACGCCGGAGGTGATCTCTTCGGCACGTATAACCAACGATGAGTGGGCCAAGAACATCGCCTCGCTGTCCCAGGCGGCGCGAAGTCTGGTCACCGAGAAAATGGCGGCGAGCCCGCAACGGCTGCCCGTGGCTCCGGGAGACGAACAAGCCATCCCCGTGAACGGGTGGCAGTGCCCGGTGCCCGCGAGGCGTTCCCTGACCTGGTGACCTCGCTGTCGGGGTCGTTCCTGGGCTTCCTGTTCCTCCTCCTGGACGCTGCCTAGGCGTGCCGCCCGCGCACCGCCGGGCTGACGGGTCACCACGCCGACCCCCTGTTCGGTCAGGGGGACGACTCCATGCGGTTGACGGCGACGTCGCCGGGCCGAGACGGGCGGGTGCTCCGCGCGTACGCGAAACGGGTTTTTGGTGGTGTGGGTCACTCCTCGGGTGGCAAAGGTCGGGCGGTGCGCTGCCGACCCTCACACCATGGCAACACGCGGGGTCTGGTGGTTTCTCGGTGGCGCGCTGGTCGCTGTCGCCGCGTCGGTCGTCACCTACGACACGACGCTCGGCAACGTGCTGTACTTCGTCACCTACGCGGCCCTCTGCGCGGTGGCCTGGCGGGCCGTCGCCCGGACCCCGGCCGGCCCGCAGCGCCGGCTGTGGGCGCTGGTCGCGGTCGCCCAGACGCTGTGGCTGACCGGTGACGTCATCGAGATCGTCTACTACTACCTGTCGAGTGTGCCGCCGGTCGGCGTGGCCGACGCGTGCTGGCTCGCCGGGTACCCGCTGCTGGCGGTGGCGCTGACCCGGATGGCGGCCCGCCGCGCGCCGGGCCGGATGCGGGCCGCGGTCCTCGACGGCATGACCCTGGCCGTCGCCGCCGGCCTGGCGAGCTGGCAGTTCCTGATCCAGCCGATGCTCGGCGGCCCGTTCTCGCTGGCCCAGACCGTGGTGCCGGCGCTCTACCCGGTCGCCGACGTGGTGCTGCTGACCGCGGTGCTGTTCATCTCGCTGTCGCCCGGCGACCGTCGCGCGCCGACCCGGCTGCTGCTCGCGGCGGTGTCGCTGTACCTGTGCGTCGACGTGGCCTACAACGTGCTGCCGATGTTCCTCGACTACGACCTGGTGGCCCGGATCGGGCCGCTGATCATGCTGGGCAACGCGCTGATGATCGCGGCCTGCCTGCACCCGGACCGGGCCGAGCTGACCCGCCCCGGCCAGCAGGTGAACGTGCTGCACCCGTCCCGGGTGCTCTTCCTCGGCCTGGCGTTCCTGACCGCGCCGACGCTGAGCGTGATGCGCTCCGGGCTGGACAGCAACACCATGGTGGCGCTGGGCGCGACCGCGCTGAGCACCGCGTTCGTGCTCAGCCGGTTCACCATCGCGGTGCGCGAGCAGGAGAAGGCGCAGGCGCAGATGGCGTACCAGGCCCGGCACGACCCGCTCACCGGGCTGGCCAACCGGGCGGTGCTCACCGCCGCGCTGGACCGGGGCACGCCGGGGCCGGTCGCGGTGCTCTACCTCGACCTGGACGGCTTCAAGGGGGTCAACGACAGCCACGGGCACGAGGCCGGTGACCTGGTGCTGACCACGGTGGCGCGGCGGCTGTCGGCGGCGGTGCGCGGCACCGACCTGGTGGTGCGGCTCGGCGGCGACGAGTTCGTGCTGCTCTGCCCGGGGCTGCCGGAGACCGAGGCGGTCGGGCTGGCGGAGCGGATCGTCGGGGACGTCGCCCAGCCGATCATGTTCCGGGGCACGGCCCTGGACGTCGGGGCCAGCGTGGGCATCGCGGCCTACGGGGCGGACGCGCCGGCCAACGACGGGGACATGCTGCGCACCGCCGACCACGCGATGTACGAGGCGAAGCGGCAGGGACGGGGGCGGTGGGTGTTGGCCGCGTCCGCATAGATCTCTAGGCTGACGGGTTCGTCGAGGAGTCTGGATGAACTGGTACCTGTCAGCACTGCGCAACTATGCGAACTTCAACGGGCGGGCGGGACGCGCCGAGTACTGGTGGTTCCGCCTGGTCGATGCCCTGATCAGCGCGTTCCTGCTGGGTCTCGCCATCGTGGTGGACGACCGCGCGCCCAGCGCCGGGCCGATTCCCACCACGGTCTTCTTCGGGTACGCGATCGCCACGGTGTTACCCGGCTGGGCGGCGACGGTCCGGCGCCTGCACGACACCGACCGGTCCGGGGCGAACCTGTTCCTCGGACTGATCCCGCTGGTCGGGCCGCTCGTCCTGGTGGTGCTGCTCTGCCTCGCCGGCACCCGGGGCCCCAACCGGTACGGCCCGGACCCGACGATGCCGGCCGCCGCCTACCCGTATCCGCAGCCGTACCCCCAACCGCAGCCGTATCCGCAACCGCAGCCCTTCATCCGGTCCAAGCCGGCCTTCCTGCTGCGACTGATCGTCGTGCCGGTCCTGCTGATCGCCGCCTGCATGTTCGGCGGCCCCGCCCTGATGGACCTGGCCCGCCACGACAAGCCGGCCACCCCGGACCCCGGCGAGTCTGCCCGTCCCCGCGACGGCGCCGCCAAGGTCCACGGCGTGGCGACCAAGGGCACCCGCAAGAGCGCGACCCCGGTTCGCGGCGGCGACGACCTCGGCAAGGTCTGCGAGGGCGTGTACTACCCGTCCGCCCCGCGGTACACCGGCCTGGCCCCGCACCCGATCACCATCGTCACCCGCAACCGCCTGGTGCTCGACCACTGGACGACCACCGAGTACTTCCAGGCGCCGGACGCCGGCTGGTCGAGGGCCAAGGACGCCTGGCGCCCCACCGACCCGGCCAAGGTCCAGCTGGTGGCGTGCGCCGACCGGACCGCCACCGGCCCCAAGGTCGGCACCTGCCACGTCGACTCGAAACCGCCCGCCGACGTGACGATGCGACAGGCGGTCTTCACCGTCACGCTGTACGAGGTGGCCACCCGCAACCGCCTCGCGCAGGCCCGGGTGACCGGCGACGACGAGGACTGCGGTGTCATCGCGATCTTCGTCGACGAGCACGATCAGGCGTACACCGGGATCTCCGATCAGCGCATGTGGGAGACCCTGGAACGCTACGTCGAGGAGTAGGTTGCGGCAATGCGGGATTCCTACGCGGTGCTGGCGGCGGGGCTGCGGCGGTGGGCGCCGATCCCGGACGCCGAGCTGGTCAAGGCGCGGGCGGTGTTCCGGCCCCGGTGGGTCGCCGCCGGCACCGTGCTGCAACGAGCCGGCGAGCCGTCCCGGGACGTGTCGTTCGTGGTGCGCGGGCTGACCCGGATGTGCTATCCCGGCGTCGAGCGTACGAAAGGCTTCCGCGCCGAAGGCGACCTGGTCTGCTCCTACGCGGCGGTGTTGCGCGAGGTCCCGTCGGAGCTGCGCATCGAGGCCGTCGAGGCGTGCGAGTTGCTCACCGCCGGCCGGGCCGCGTTCGACCGGCTCTGCGCCGGCGACCCGGCCTGGCAGGCGATGCTGTCGGCGATGACCGCCCGGCTCTTCCTGGACGAGGAGCGCCGCCAGCGTGACCTGCTCACCATCGACGCGACCGGCCGCTACCGGGCGTTCCTCGCCGAGCAGCCGGAGCTCGCGGCCCGGCTCACCCAGCGGCAGATCGCGGCGTACGTCGGGGTGTCGCCGGAGGCGCTGAGCCGGATCCGGCACACGCTGCGGGTGACCGGCGTCTCGCTGCCGGCTTGATCTGGGTCAAGGCGGCCGGTCGCCGCGATTCCTAGCGTTACCGGCATGACGAATCACGAGATGATCGGGATGGGTGTCGAGCGCTTCGGCGAGCAGCCGCGGCCGCTGCGGGTGCCGGTCCCGGTGGCCGGGCCGGGCGAGGTGCTGATCCGGGTGGCCGCCGTCGCGGTCAATCCCGCCGACGCGGGCATGGTCGCCGGCACCTACCCGTGGGCCGAGCCGGCGCGGTTCCCGGTGATCCCCGGCTACGACGTGGCGGGTACCGACGTGGCGACCGGCCGGCCGGTCCTCGCGTTCACCGCGCACAAGGCGACGCAGGCCGGTGGCTACGCGCAGTACGTCGCGCTGCCCGCCGACCTGGTCGTGCCGCTGCCGCCCGGGGTGAACCCGGTCGACGCCGCGCCGCTGCCGCTGGCCGGACTGACCGCCCGCCAGCTGCTGGACGCGGTCGATGACGCCAAGACACTGCTGATCAACGGGCCGGGCGGCGCGATCGGCACCCTGCTGTCGCAGCTCGCCGCGGAGCGTGGGATCACCGTGGTGCCGGTCGGCCACGAGGGCCCGGTGGACGCGGCCGTCGACGTGGTGGGTGGCGCGGTCGCCCGGTCCGCGTTCGATCGGGTCCGCGACGGCGGCCGCTATGTGACGGTGGTGCCCGAGTTCTGGGTGCCGGGCGGACCGTTCGGCACCGAGCGGGGCATCACCCCGCGGGTGCTGGTCGTCGCCTACCGCCGGGAGCAGCTGGTGGACCTGGTCGAGCGGCTCGCCGCCGGCAGGCTGACCACCAAGGTCGGCGCGGTCCTGCCGCTGGCGGAGGCGGCCGAGGCGCTCCGGATCGTGGCACGCGCGCCGGGCGCCCCGCGGGTCTCCGGCAAGATCGTCCTGGTGCCGGACAACTAGTTCGGCGTCGTCGGCCACTCGGGCCCGCCAGAGGTGTCGACCGGGCGGGCCGAATGGCTCAGGGATGCGCGGCTTCGTCCGATTGTGCGAGTGTGGCATCGGTGAGGGTGGCGCCGGCGCGCGGACCGATCTGGCTCCGCGCCGGGTTCGTCCTGGGCGGATTGTTGCTGATCGCCCAGCTCGTGGCGATCATGCCGGTGGCGCGTGCCTGGATGGATCGCCACGCCACCGTCAACGACGCCCTGCAGGACGCGATCTACCTGCTGGCCGCCCTGCTGGTCGCGGCCCGGGGCGTCCGGGTGCGCCGCGACCGGGGCGCCTGGTTGCTGATGGCCGGTGGCCTGACCTGCTACGCCGCCGGCACCGTCTACTGGGTGGCGTTCGTGGCGGTGCTGGATCCCCAGCCGTACCCGTCGGCCGCCGACGCGATGTGGCTGGCCTACTACCCGTTCGCCTATGCCGCGCTGCTGCGGCTGCTGCGCGCCCGGCGTTCCCGGATCAGCGCGGCGACCTCGCTGGACGGGCTGATCGCCGCGGCGTGCGCGGCCGCGCTGGCGTCGGTGATGTTCCTGTCCGGCTTCACCTTCGGTGGCTCGGCGCTGCCGGCCGCGGTGAGCCTGGCCTATCCGATCGCCGACATCGTGCTGGCCGGCCTGCTCCTGGGCGTGTGGGCGATCAGCGGCTGGCGTACCGAACCGGTGTGGTTGCTGCTGCTGGCCGGGATGGGGCTGAACACCACGGCCAACGGCATCCACATGTTCGAGACGACGCACGGCTCGTACATCCCGGGTGGCTGGCCGGAGGTCCTGTGGTCGGTAGCCCTGGCCGTCATCGTCGCGGCCGCCTGGACGATGCCGAGGCCGGCGACCGCCCGCCCGCCCGGCCGGGCGGTGGTCGGCGTGGCGCTACCGGCGGTACTGGCCTGCGCGGCGATGGGCCTGCTGCTGTACGGCAGCTGGCGCGACCACGTGCTGCCCCGGGCCAGCAGCCTGCTCGCCGCCGCCGCGATCACCGCGACGATCGTCCGGATGCTGCTCACCGTTCGCGCGGTGGAGGGGCTCGCGGACGCCCGCCGGCAGGCCCGCACCGACGACCTGACCGGGCTGCCCAACCGCCGGCTGTTCCAGGAGACCCTGGACCGTGACCTGCGCCGCCGTGACCCGGCCGAGCCGATGGCCGTGGCGATCGTCGACCTGGACCGCTTCAAGGAGATCAACGACAGCTTCGGCCATCACCTGGGTGACCGGTTGCTGCAGCTGGTCGCCAACCGGCTGGCCGAGGCGTTCGGCAACGCCGGCCTGCTGACCCGCCTCGGCGGCGACGAGTTCGGCCTGCTGCTGCCCGGTGCCGGGGTGGACCGTGCGGTGGAGGTGGTGACCGGGCTGCTCACCGCGTTGCGGCACCCGTTCGACCTGGAACGCGTCACCCTGCACGTCGACGCGAGCATCGGCCTGGCCGTCTTCCCCGACCACGGCACCGACCGCAGCACCCTGCTGCGGCACGCCGACAACGCGATGTACACGGCCAAGAGCGACCACAGCGGTCTCGGCCTGGCCAGCGGCGGCGCCGACGACGAGGACAACGGCCGGCGGCGGCTCACCACGCTGGAAGAGCTGCGCACCGGCCTCGACCAGGGTGAACTCGTCCTGCACTACCAGCCGCAGCTGGACCTGGCCACCGGCCTGGTGTCCGGCGTCGAGGCCCTGGTGCGGTGGAACCATCCCACGCGCGGGCTGGTCTATCCCGACGGCTTCCTGTCCCTGGCCGAACACGCCGGCCTGATGGGGCGGATCACCACCCAGGTCCTCGACCTCGCCGTCGAGCAGTGCCGCGCCTGGCGGGCCGCCGGCCTGGACCTGACCGTCGCGGTGAACCTCTCCACCTCCAACCTGCACGACCCCGGCCTGCCCGAGCACGTCGCGGCGCTGCTGGCCCGGCACGGCGTACCGCCCTGCGCGCTGCACCTGGAGGTCACCGAGGAAGTCCTGATGCGCGACGCCGCCCGGGCCACCGAGACCCTCGCCCGGCTGCGCGCCCTGGGCATCCGGCTCGCCGTCGACGACTACGGCACCGGCTACTCCAGCCTGGCCTACCTGCACGCGCTGCCCGTCGACGACCTGAAACTCGACCGGGCGTTCGTCGCGCACTGCGACACCGATCCGCGCAGCGCCGCCATCGTGAAGAGCACCGTCGAGCTGGCGCACAACCTCAACATGCGTCTGATCGCCGAGGGCGTGGAGAACGAGGTGGTCCTCGACCGCCTCCGCGGGTGGGACTGCGACCTGGTCCAGGGCTACCACCTCAGCCGCCCGCAGGCCCCGGACCGGCTCACCCCCTGGCTCCTGCAGCGCCAGGCCGACGCCCTCGCCTCGGCCGGAGGCCAGCTCCGCAACAGATAGGCGACGGGTGCCCCGTGTTTCGGCGGCGAGCGATGAGTTTCCCGGCCCGGACCGGTCCTACTGGCGACGGTGACTAGTGGAGGAGGACCCCGATGGGCATGATCCATATCGACCTGTTCGCGACGCTGGACCTGATCGGCCAGGCGCCGGGCAGCCCCGAGGAAGACCCGGACGGCTTTCCGTACGGCGGATGGCAGGCACCACTGTTCGACGAGACGGTGGGCGAGCACGTCGGAGCCGGGATGGCGGGCCTGGACGCCCTGCTGCTGGGCCGGCGGACCTACGACATCTTCGCCGGCTTCTGGCCGCATCAGCAGGACGGCGTCGACGGCGGGATCGCGACCCTGTTCAACAGCATCCCGAAGTACGTCGCCTCGCGCGGCAACCCGAGCCTGGACTGGGCCGGCTCGACCCGGCTGGGCCCGGACCTGGCCGCCGGCGTCCGGGAGATCCGGGCCAAGCACGAGCACGTCCACGTGATCGGAAGCCTGGACCTGGTGCAGACCCTGCTGCGTGAGCGCCTCTTCGACCGGCTCAACCTGTGGATCTTCCCGATCACGCTCGGCGTGGGCAAGAAGGTGTTCGACGGCGGTACGGTGCCCACCAACCTGGAACTGCTCGAGCCGCCGGTCACCTCGGCCAAGGGCGCGGTGCTGCTGCGCTACGGCCTGGGCGCCGGGGTGCCGGCGGGCGGCGACATGCGTCGCGCGGATCGCGGCGTCAGCTGACCGCGGCTGCGCTCAGGTGGTGTGCAGGACGACGCGTCCCAGGTTGGCTCGCGTCGTGACCAGGTCGACCGCCGTCGTGATCTGGTCGAGCGGCAAACCGGTGTGCCGAGGGCGCAGCCGGCCGGCGGCGAGCAGTTCCCACAGCTCGGCGCGGTGCCGCTCGACCAGCTCCGGTCGCGTCCGGTGGAGCTGTCCGACGGTGAACCCGATCACCGCCCGGGAACCGCCGAGCAGGCTGCCGGCGTCGACGCTGCCACCGCCCGCGCTGAAGGCGACCAGCCGGCCGTACGGGGCGAGCGTGTCCACGCCACGCTGCACCAGCTCGCCGCCGACCCCGTCGAGCACCACGTCCACCGGGTCACCCCACGCCGGCTGGGCGTAGGTCACCACCTCGTCGGCACCGCACTCCCGGACGAAGCCGGCCTTCTCCGCCGAGCCGACCGCGCCGGCCACCCGGGACGCGCCGAGCGCCCTGGCCAGCTGCACAGCGACGTGACCGGTGCCGCTGGCCGCCGCGGTGACCAGCACGGACTGACCGGGCCGGAAGTCGCCGGCGCGCAGGGCGCCGAGCGCCAGCAGGCCGCCGCGGACCAGGACGAGCGCCGCTGCGGCGTCCACACCGGCCGGTACCTGGGCGACCAGCCGGGGATCGGCGACGACCAGGTCGGCGAAGGCGTCCTGGAACACCACGCCGCCGACCCGGTCGCCGACCTGGAACCCGGTCACGCCGGCGCCCAGCGCCGTCACCGTCCCGACGATCTCGCCGCCCGGCCGGACCGGCTCGCCACCCTCGGCGGCGGACGCCAGCATCCGGACCAGTCCGATGCCGACCCCGACGGCCTCGGTGCGAACCAGGATCTGCCCGGGACCGGGCATCGGCTCCGGTGCCCGCACGACCTCTGCCGGACGGCCGGCGGCGAAACGCACCACGCGCATCGCGAACCTCCTTCAACGGTGTTGAAGTTCAACAGTGTTGAAGTCTGCGGCATACTGGTGGAGATCGTCAAACCGTTCGTGAGGTGGCAGAGATGCGGCTCAACCGCGACCAGGTGCTCAGCGCGGCGCTCGACCTGCTCGACGAGGCAGGCCTCGACCAGCTGACGATGCGCCGGCTGAGCACCGCCCTGGGCGTGCAGAACGGCGCCACCTACTGGCATTTCCGCAGCAAGCAGGCCCTGCTGGAGGCGATGGCCGACACGCTGCTCACCGGCGTGGCCGACACGTTGCTCACCGGCGTGGCGGACGCGCGGCACACCGGCGAGGCCGACCTCGGCGAGCCGGAGCCCTGGGACGAGCGGATCGCCCGGCTGGCGCATCGCCTGCGCCGGGCGCTGCTGTCCCGCCGCGACGGCGCCCGGCTGTTCTCCGCCGCCTTCTTCCCACTGCCGAACGCCCTCGCCTACGGCGAAGCCATGATCGCGACCCTGTGCCAGGGCGGCCTGACCGCCCGGGACGCGTCCTGGGCCGCCGACACGCTCACCTACTACGTCGTCGGGCACACCATCGAGGAGCAGCTCGCCGCCGCCCTGCCCGACGGCGGGGCCGAGGGCGCCGCCCGGCTCGCCGAGGCCGTCGACCCGCAGCGGCATCCCCACCTGTTCGCCGCGCTCGCCCACATCCCGGCCCCGCACCACGAGGACCATTTCGCGTACGGCCTCCAGCTGGTCGTCGCCGGCATCCGCAGCACCGCCACCGCCGGCCGTGTCGCCGACCCCCGGTAGCGTTCCGTCGCCCGGTCCCGCGTCGTCCTCGGCTGCGATCCGGCAGGGCCCGTTCCGGATCGCTCGCCACGACGATCTCGAAGAGGTGCCGTGGCCTGAGCCGTTCACGGCCCTGCTCGAATCCGGTGCCGAGTTCTCGGCAGAGGCGCCGGGCGCTGGGCATCGCAGCCCGACCGGCGCGGGCGGTGTTCCGCCGAGCTCGGCTGCGGCTGCGGGTCGGCGATGTGGCTCCGCGGGCGCTGACGGACGCGCAGTGGGATGAGCTGTTCGCGGCGCCCTGATCCAGTCCCGCGGTTTAGCCGGACCTGACCCGGCTGCCCGCGCCCGGCGACGGGCGGCTACTGCCTGGCCGGGGCCGGGCTGACCGGAATGTTCGGGCGGCGGCGCCCACGCAGGCCGGTGAGGACCAGGTCCAGCGCCAGGAAGGCCAGCAGCGGGACGCCGAACAACGGCAGGAACCAGCCGACGGCGAAGAGCACCGGCAGTCCGACCGCGATCGCCGAGTTCGGTAGGCCGGTCCAGTTGCCACCGGCCGGCGCGACGCCGACCAGTGCCCGGCGGCCGGCCCGGGTCGGGCGGCGCTGCCACCACATCCGGTAACCCCAGATGATCACGCAGATCAGGCCCAGCGCCAGCGCGGCGAGCACGATCTGGTTGGGCAGGCCGAACAGCTGGCCCATGTGCGCGTAGATGCCCCACTGGGTGAGCTTGGCCAGCAGCGGCCAGTCGGCGAAGTCGATCCGTTGAACGATGGTGCCGGTGGAGTCGACGGCGACGCTGTCGCGGCCGACCGGCCAGAGGCTGTCGTTGCCGGTGACGCTCCAGGCGGTGGCCGCATCGGCCGGGACGGTGATCGAGACGGCGCCGGTGATCCCGGCGTCGCGAGCGCTCCGCAGGACCGTGGTGATCGCGGCCGGGTCGACGGCCGCTGTACTGGAGCCGCCCGTGGTCGTACCGCCGTGGTGCCCACCAGCGGTGGCCGGAGCCGCGGCCCCGACCAGGTCGGTCGAGACCGCGGGGCGGCTGGCGTCGAGCGAGTCGATCAAGTCGTTGAAGTTCTCGCCGGCGTGGCCGGACCAGGTCAGGCCGGTCGCGGACAGAAACAGCAGACCGATGGTGATCCACAGGCCGGTGGCGGCGTGCCAGCCGCGGGTGCGGCGCACACCCTTCTTCGCGGCCAAGTCCGGGACGAACATGCGCCGGTTGCGGTCACGCTGGCGGCGCCACCACAGGATCACGCCGCCCAGCGCGAGCACCCACAGCCAGCTGGCGGCCAGTTCCGAGTACAGCGCGCCGGTCTCGCCCAGGTGCAGGTTGGCGTGCAGGTTGTCCAGCCACTCGTTGAGCGGGGTGGCGGCCCACCAGGTGGTCAACTGGCCGGTGACCTTGCCGGTGTACGGGTTCACGTACACCGTGTGCTGGTGGTCCGCGTCCAGGGACGGGTCGCTGAAGTCGACCTGGGTGGTGGCGCTGCCCTCGCCCGGGCGGACGGTGACCAGATCACCCGCGGGGTGCGCGGCTCGGGCGGCGGCGACCTGGTCGGCCATCGGCAGGGCCGGGCTGCCCGGGGTGTCGACGGTCAGCTCGGTGCTGTAGACGGCCTTCTCGATCTGCGGGGTGAACGCGAACAGGATGCCGGTGGTCGCCGCGACCAGCAAGAACGGGGCGACCAGGATCCCGGCGTAGAAGTGCAGGCGCAGCAGCAGCCCGCCGAAGGCGGAGGGCTGTCTGGGTGATCTGGCCGGTGTCGCGGCCTGCTCCTGGGTGGTGAGGTCGGGGGTAACGGCCATCGGCTGTCCTCGTCGAGGTGTCGGCGGCGCGCAACGGGTGCGCCGGCATCCAGGGGGTTGCAGTCGACGCGCCAGGAATCGCGGTGGAGCGTCGCACCGATAGTCGCGACAAGCCGCTGATTGGTTCCCCGCTCGTTCTCCGAAGTTGCGGACCAGCTGTCAGCCGGCGCTTGGTGAGACGGCCGGGCGGTCCACGCGCCAGGCCGTGACCAGGCTTTTCGCGGGCGCGGGCGCGTATCACTTCGTGCTGGGTTCACGCCCCGCGCGCCGAGGCCACCTGTCCCGGAGTGAGCAGGCGCAGCACCGCGGCGACCGTGCCGGCCATCGCGGTCCGGGCCGGCGTCAGGTAGCGCCGAGGGTCGACGAGTTCCGGCCGTTCGTCGAGCGTGGCTCGGACCGCGCCGGTGAAGGCGGTGTTCAGCGCCGTACCGATATTGATCTTCACCATTCCGCCGCGCACCGCGGCGGTCAGCTCGTCGTCCGGCACGCCCGACGAGCCGTGCAGCACCAGCGGCACCGGGACCGCCTGCCGCAGCCGCACGATCAGGTCCTGGTCGAGCCGCGCCGTGCGGTCCAGCATCGCGTGCGACGAGCCGACCGCCACCGCGAGCGCGTCGACGCCGGTGGCGGCCACGTAGGCGGCGGCCTCCGCCGGATCCGTCCGGACGCCCGGCGCGTGCGCGCCGTCCTTGCCGCCGACCTCGCCCAGCTCGCTCTCCACCCACAGGCCCGCCGCGTGACAGGCCGCCGCGGCGCTCGCTGTCGCTGCGACATTTTCCCGGTACGGCAGGTGCGACGCGTCGACCATCACCGAGCCGAACCCGTTCGGGGCGGCCTGGTCGAGCAACTCGGCGGAGACGACGTGATCGAGGTGCAGGGCCACCGGCACGCCGGCTGTCGCCGCGACGGCACGGGCGGCGGCCGCGATCGGGGCGAGCCGACCGTGGTGGAAGCGCACCGCGTTCTCGCTGATCTGCAGGATCACCGGGCAGCCGGCGGCCTCGGCCCCGCTGACGATCGCCTCGGCGTGCTCGACGGTGATCACGTTGAAGGCGCAGGCCGCCCCGCCGCGGGCTCGCACCGCCGCGACAAGCTCGCCGGTCGGGGTCAGCACGGTATTCCTCCAAGTTCGCGAAAGTCCTGGTAGACGGTGTGGTCGAAGGCTCCGGCGACCGGGCTGGCCACGGCGGCGGCACCGAGCGCGACGGCGTCGGCGAGCAGCGCGGGCCAGGCGGTGCCGTCGCGCATGCCGCGGGCCAGCGCGGCCGCGCACGCGTCGCCCGCCCCGGTGGGATTGCCGGTGACGGGCCGCGGCGGGACACAGTGGAACTCGGCGTCCGGGGTGATCGCCCGCAACCCGGCCACCCCGTCGGTGACCACGACGGCGCCGCTGGTCAGGCCGCGCACTGCCGCGCTGGTGAGGCCGGATCGTGGGACGCTCGGCTCGGCGGCGCTGGTGGTGCCGGTGGATGGGTCGGCCGGCTCCGCGTGGGGGACGCCGGACGGTGGGTCGGCCGGCGCCGCGCCGGCGACGGCGGACAGCAGGTCGGCCAGCTCGGCGGCGTTCGGTTTGGTCACCGTGGGGCCGGCGGTCAGGCCGTGCGCCAGGGCGGGGCCGCTCGTGTCGAGCAGGACGGGAACACCGGCTTCGGCTGCCAGGTGCGTCAAATGGGCGTACCCGTCGATCGGCACGCCTCGCGGGAGGGAACCGCAGAGCGCGACCACCGGCGCGCCCCTGATCAGGCGGCCGAAATGATCGACGAACCGGGACCACTCCGCGGTCGTGACCACCGGGCCCGGCTCCCAGAACCCGGTGGCGTCCGCGGCGTCGACGACCGCGACCGTGCGCCGGGTCTCGCCGGCGACCGGCACGAAGGACGACGGTACGCCCTCCGCGTCGAGCAGCCGCGCGACGAAGGCGCCGGTCGGGCCGCCGAGCAGGCCGGTGGCGAGCACCGGTTCGCCGAGCGCGTGCAGCACGCGGGCGACGTTGAGGCCCTTGCCGCCCGCGCGCTCGGAAACCGCGGACACGCGATGCGTGCGGTGCGGGACGAGGTGGGTGATCGGGTAGGTGAGGTCGAGCGCTGGATTGAGGGTGACGGTGACGATCATGCGGGCTCCCGTGCGGAGGAGATGCCCCGGCACGGGCTCGCGGTAGCGCGACACCTCTGCGGCCCGACGGGCGCCCCGATTCCAGCTGACCGAACGCTCACCTGTCAATAGCGATCATGCACGTTTGGCTGTTCAGGATGCGCATATGAACATTTTGAGTTTGCCGTTTGGCGGTGGGCCGCTGCCTCGACGGGCGGCCGGACGCCGGGCTCAGGCGCCCGCGACGACCACCTCGGTGCCGGTCCGGCGGATCGCGTCGAGGGCGGCCGGGTCGGCGCTCGCGTCGGTGACCAGCGTCGCCACCCCGGTGATCGGGCAGATGCCGGCCAGGCACACCTTGCCGACCTTGGAACCGTCGGCGACCACTATCACCCGGTCGGCGCGACGGATCATGGTGGCGTTGGTGTTCGCCTCGATCTCGTCGTGCGTGGTCAGGCCGCCGCGGGCGCTGATCCCGTCCACACCGACGACGGCGACCGCCATGTTCAGCCCCTGCAACGCGTGGTCGGCGATCGGGCCGACCAGCTCGTAGGACTGGGTCCGGGACACCCCGCCGGTCATCACCAGTTTCAGCCGCGGGCGCAGGGCCAGCTCGGCGGCGATGTTCAGCGCGTTGGTCACCACGGTCAGGTCGACCCGTTCGGCGAGCAGCCGGGCCAGCAGGTGCGTCGTGGTGCCGCCGGTCAGCCCGAGGGTGAGCGGGCCCCTGGGCAGCAGGTCCGCGGTGGCCTTGGCGATCAGTGCCTTCTCCTCGCGGTGCTGGCCGATCCGGTAGCGCACCGGCAGCTCGTAGGCGACGTCGACGGCCACGGCTCCGCCGTGGGTGCGGGACAACAGCCGCTGATCCTCGAGGTTCTGCAGGTCACGGCGGATGGTGGCGGGGGAGACGCCGAACTCCTCGGCCAGCTGCCCGGCGTCGATCGAGCCGGCCCCGGACAGCCGTTCGAGAATGGCCGAGACCCGGTCGGCGCGACGCAGCGACATGAGTGTCTCCCCCACCTGGTGATCGAATACGCGGCCAATATAGCGCCCGGCGCGCACTTGAGAATGCTCGTTTGGTGCTCGGATCTTGTGAAACGCGCACGAACGAGCATAATCCTCGGACATGAACAGCACGCTCCACGAGGTCTTCAGCCAGCCCGCGACCTGGCGGAAGACCGAGCCGCTCACCGCCGGCGCCCACCGGGAGCTGGCGGCACCCGGCGAGCGGATGCTCCTGCTCGGCTGCGGCACCTCCTGGTTCGTCGCACAGAGCATCGCCGAGCTGCGGGAGAGCGCCGGTCTGGGCGAGACCGACGCGGTCTGCGCCTCCGAGTACGTGCCGCGCCGCCACTACGACCGGATCGTCGCGATCACCCGTTCCGGCACCTCGACCGAGGTCCTGGACGCGCTGCGCCGCGCGCCGGCCGGGGTGCGGCGAGTGGCGGTGACCGCCGTCGACGGCGAACCCGTCGACGACCTCACCGACGCGCGGCTGCTGCTCGACTTCGCCGACGAGCGGAGCGTGGTGCAGACCCGCTTCCCCACGTCGGTGCTGGCACTGGTGCGCCGGGCGTACGGAAACAATCTTGACGGGGTGATCGCGGACGGTGCGGCGGCTCTGGCCGCAAGCCTCCCCGCGGACCCGGAGGCCGTCGACCACCTGGTGTTTCTCGGCACCGGCTGGACAGTGGGCCTGGCGCACGAGGCCGCGCTGAAGGTGCGCGAGGCGGCGCAGGCGCACGCCGAGTCCTATCCCGCGATGGACTTCCGGCACGGGCCGGTGGCGGTGGCGGGGGAGCGGAGTCTGGTCTGGTCGCTCGGCGACGTGCCGGCGTCGCTCGACGAGACGGCCCGGGCCGCGGGAGCGATCGTCCACCGCGACGACCGGGACCCGCTGGCGCAGCTGATCCTCGCCCAGCGGTTCGCGATCGCCCTGGCCGAGTCGCGTGGCCTCGACCCGGACCGGCCCCGCCTGCTCACCAGATCTGTCCTGCTCGGCGCGGTGATCGGACATGTAGCTCCAGCAGAAGGCTCTGACACGAGCGTTGCGGGACGGCGATGACGGGTATGCCTGGCCACACCTCAAGAGTCGTGCCAGGCACCTGGTTCTCGTCGGCCGGTCCCGCATAGCGTGACCGCGTCCGTTCGGCATTAGGAGCAGGTCATGACCTCTGTGGCGTCCCCGCCGCGAACTCCCGCCCGGCCCGCCGCGTTGGCCGCGCTCATCGTGATGGTGCCGACGCTCGTCATCGCGTTCGTCCTCGGCCCGCCGCGGCTGTCCGGGGACCGCGCGCTGGGCGAACCGGGTGGGATGGAGGCGGCGTTTCGCGCGGCGCTGGTCGACTACTGGCGATCGCGGGACCTGACCCGGCCGCCGGCGGTGCAGCGACTGGTCGACTACTGGTTCCGGTGGCACTTGATCAAGATCGGGATCTCCGCGCTGATGCTGATCGTGCTCGTCGCGCTGACCGTCATGCTGTGGCGTGCGTTCCTGCGCACCGACCGGCGCGGCGCGGGACGCACGGCCGTCCTGGTGTCGGCCGGCGTCGCCCTTCCGATGGCGACGTTGTTCACGTTGTTCGTGTTGGACGTCAACATCAACACCACGGTGGTGCCGTTCCCCGCGTTGTTCCCGTTCCTGGTCGACGGCGCTGCACCCGATCCGGCTCTGGCCGGTGTCCTGGAACAGGCCAAGGCTCAGCTCGCCGGATCACACCTAGCGGGTGGTTACACGCCACCCGCGCTGCGCGACATGGTGGGCGAGTTCGCCCGGTATCACACAGTGCTGGCCCTGATCGACGCCGGCACGATGGTCGCCTTCGCCGGCCTGGCGGTCGTCCTGTGGAGGCGCTTCGCCCGGGCAGCGAGGGCGGACCGCCGGACGAAACGGGTCCTGGGTTGGTTCGGCGCCGTCGCGGTGGTGGCTGCGCTGCTCACGATGGTGTTCGTTGTCGCTAATGTGTCCGCCGCGCTAGACCCGGCACCAGCCCTCCTGGCCCTACTCAACGGCAGCGACGACTTCTGACGGTTAAGAGCGCCTAGGCTTGTCGTTCAACCGTCAGCCCTACCGGCGCCGCGGCGGAGCAGCCCGCTGCGTCGGGTCAATGGCAGCTACAGGGAGTGCCGGCCGACAGTGTCGGCCGGCCATGCGCGCCGCTCAGCAGGATCCGCGGTTCGCCGCGACCATCAACCTGGACGGCGGCGTCAACACCGGCCAGGGCCCCCGGCGCCAGCCCGCTCTCGCGCTGACCCACGAGGTCCGGGACCGGGCGGACGCCGACTTCGTCGCGCGGGTGTCCAAGCTGTTCGACGGCGGCCGGGCGACCAGCGATCGGCTCGGTGTGCCCGGTAGTGCCCACCTCAGTTTCACCGGTGCCCCGCTCTTTCTGCCGCCGATTCCCGCGCTGGTGGGTTCGCTCGGCCCGGCGGAGAGTGTCCGGATGACGGTGGAGACCAGCCCCGCGTTTTCGCCGTCGCCACGGCGCGCAGCCGGGCGCCGGCCTGGCCGCGACGCTGGCGGCGTACGGCGAACTGTCGGTGATCGGCCCGCCGCCGGGCGCTGACAGCGGCCCGGCTGGTCGCCTGCTGCTTCGTCCGCCTGGGGCGGACCGGCGAGGTGCGGTCGGCTCAGCGGGCCCTCCGTCACGGGGAGGGCCCGCTCATCGAGGTCAGCAGGAGGACAGGCTGAAGTTGAAGAGGGTGTCGACATCGCCCTCGGTGGTGTTCATCGACATCGTGCTGGTGCTGGTGGAGGAGCCGGCGTTGACCCGCAACTCGGTATTGACGTTGAGAACGCTCTGGGAGCCGCACGCGGTGTAGGTCAGCACGGGGGCCACGTCCCAGGTCGTCCAGAGGCCGGACCAGGGCCCGCTGAACGTCACGTCCTTGCGCTCGGTCGCCGAGGACCCCTGCCAGTAGTAGCTGGTGCGCTGCAGGGCGCTCGCTCCGGACTTCAGGTTCGCCCGGCCACGGTAGTTGGCCGAGGCGATGGCGACGGTCCAGCCGTCCGGGATGGTCACCAGGACGCCGAGCTGGCAGTTCTTGCGACGGTCGACGACGTCGGCGTCCCCGCCCGCCGCGGCGACGAAGTCGTGATATCTGACCCGGAACCCGGTGTCGTCGCCGTTGCTGTAGACCGAGGCGGTGCCCGGGGCGCAGCCCGATCCGCTGGCGGCGATCACCTCGACGGTGATCCTGGCCGCGGCGGCTCCGGTGGCGGCGTGTGCGGGGGTGCCGAGCGGGAGCGCGAGGGCCGTGGCCAGCGCGGCCGCCAAGACGCGATTGCTGTTTTTCATAGAAATCCTTCCGGGCATGGTTTTATCAGGGACGACCGCATTGACTCTTGAGTCATTCCAGAACGGCTGCCGTCACATCCGCGACAACCGTAGTGGCGCTGATAAGTCATACACAAGCATCAATTTCATATTGATCTACATCGAACTGTGGAGCGTACGGAGCGGGTAGCCGCCGATGGGTCGGGAGTGCGGTCAAAAGCGGGCATACCTGGCAATAAGTCGGCGCTTAAGCGGCTTATGTTCGGGTTCGTGCCTCGGCGACCTCTTTCTCGATGGGCTTCAAGAACCTCGCCGACCTCGGCGGCGGCTATTGACTTACATTGAAGTGAATCAATAGCTTGACTCCGGCCCGCCTCGACCCCGAAGGGATAAGAGAATGAAAGATTTGTTAACTCGTGCCGGCGTTGCGCTCGCGGTCCTCACGTCCTCGCTGCTCATGGCATCGCCAGCGTCCGCGGGACTCATTCTCACCGACCCGCCGCCCACCGACGAGATCTCCATCCACCTGGTCGCCATGGCGGGCTCCGGCTGCGCGCCGGGGACCGCCGACGTCGCGATCTCGCCGGACCACTCCGCGTTCACCGCGATCTACAGTGCCTACCTGGCGCAGGCCGGCCCCAGCGTCCCGGTCACCGAGAACCGTAAGAACTGCCAGCTCAACGTGCTGGTCAACGCGCCGTCCGGGTACACCTTCGCGATCGCCAAGGTGGACTACCGGGGATACGGATTCCTGCAGCGCGGCGCGACCGCCCAGCAGCGGGCGAACTACTACTTCCAGGGCATGTCGATGGGCAGTTACGCCAACCACCCGATCGCCGCGCCCCTGGACGACAACTGGATCGCCACGGACGAGGTCCCGATCGCGTCGCAGGTCTTCCGCCCCTGCGGCGAGCAGCGCAACCTCAACATCAACACCGAGCTGCGGGTCACCAAGGGAACCTCGACCGACGTCAGCTACCTGACGATGGACTCCACCGACGGCAGCATCGAGACGATCTACCACTTTTCCTGGATGCGCTGCCACTGACCGTGGTGCCGGGACGTCGGGCGGCCTCGGTCCCGAGCGGGCCTGGCGGCTCGGCGTCCCGACCGGCAGGGTGCGGGGCAAGGCGAGGTTGGATGCGTCCAAGGCACGGTACGGAGGCGGGCCGCCGCGGAGACGGTGTGCGCGGCATGATCTGCGCCAGGGCGTTGGACCGGCGCCGCGATCGCCTCGCTGAGCGCTCGGCCCGGACTTGAAGGTCCGGGCGCTCAGCGAGGCTCACCTCGTCCCGGCTGCCTCTTTCGCCAGAGCCTGCCGGTCGACCTTGCCGTTCGTCGTCAGTGGAAGGGTGTACTGGCGGAGCGGGCCGTTGGTGTTCTCGTTGGAGCCGCGTTGCCAGGGGCTGGCTGGGTCGCAGAAGTCGACCGGTGTGCTGGTGGCTGCGGTGAACTCGGCATGCCGGCCCATCTCGACGCCCCGGTCCCAGGCGAGCGACTGTGGCAGTCCTGCTGGAAGGGTCGAGAACGTGGTGATGAGCCGGTCGCAGAAATGTGCGGCGTTGCGGCCCTGTGGCAGGTGGACGAGGAGGACGTCGCGGGTGGTGCGCTCGACCAGGGTGCCGATGACCGGGCAAGGCGCGGTCGTCGGCGGTGGCGGGCCGGTCGTGAATTCTCTTCGAGCGGTCGGTGAACCGCGGTGTCCGCTGCTCGCGGCTGCGACGACGCTTGCGATAAGTGCGACCCGTGCGCAGCAGCGGCAAGCGACTGCGAATTAGCCCGCCGCGATCGGGCCGATACAACGCCTGGTAGATCGTTGCGGGCGTGAGCCGCAGCTCCGGCCGGTCAGGATGCTGCGACGGCAGGGTCCGGCAGATCTTTGTTCGCTTGCTCCGAACCGGCACCTGGTGGCTTACGTGGACGACGGGGCTCGGGCACGGCAGCTCCTGAACGGGTCAGGTGTTGCGACGACCGTGAGAACCTAAGCCGCCCGGGCCCCGGGTGCCCATGTCAGCGCTTCGCTTCCTGACTCGCCGGTCGCCAGGGCGAAAGGTCGCGCCTCGGATAGCGCAATGCCATGCCTGCCAAGGTCTCAGGCGTCCAGTAAGGGTGTCCGGGCCGGGGGAAACCGAGGACCTGCAGTTGCCGCGGGGTGGCGCGGCTGACGAACTCGACCCACTCGCTCGTGAAGCTCTTCGCCGCCCAACCGACCCGCTGTCCCCACTGCAGGCCGGCCGGCCGGAAGCACAGATGCATGCTGTACTGCGCCCCCTAGGTGCGCTCAGCTGCGTACCGCGGTGATAGGTCCCTGGCTCGAAGGCGATGACGGTTCCCGCCGGCCCCGCACCGGAGACCTCCGCTTCGTAGAGCTGTGGATCGGCCTCGGCCACGAACCGATCGGTACCTTCCTGTCCCGGCGGCAGCAACCAGTTGGGAACGGCGGGCAGGTGCGCGGTGTGCTTACGGGAGACCAGATGCGGCGGCCCGAGCTCCTCGGGAACGTCGTTGAGGAAGACGAACATCTCGACCTGCTGGCAACCCGGCGTGGTACTGGGCACCAACACGGTGTGGTTGAGATAGTCACGGTGCAGGGCCTGGTCGTAGTCGCAAGCGCCGGTGTACTTGGCCCAGGCCTCCGCCCCGTACAGGTGAAGATCGTCGTCCCCCAGCAGCGCCTCAGCCAGCGCCAGGATGCGATGGTTCACGGCCGCCAGGCTGATCTCCGCGCTGGCGAACGGGAAGGTGTCGATCCCAGCGAACTCGTCGCCAATGAAACGCTCGTGACGCGGATCGGTGCCGTCATGGAACCCGTCAGCCGAGGGGAACAACAGGTCCAGTTCCCCCAGCGCTGATGTCAACTCCTCCGCGGGCAAGAAGCCTGGGAGGATCACGAAACCGTCGGTCCGCCAGGCCTGCGCCGCCGCTGTGAGGTCCATCGGGCCAGGATCAGTGACCCGAGTTCGCCAGGCAACCACTTTTCTGTAGCGCCGCCGTGCTCACAGCTACCGGGACCCCGGATAACCCAGCGTTCGTCCCGGGGCGACAGCCGGTCAGTCGCCCGTCAGGTCGCGGCGGATCGACCAGGCCGCCACCGGCAGCGCCGCCACCGTCCACGCCGCCAGCGCCAACAGTCCACGCGTGTCGCCGGCCGAGGCCATCAGGAAGCTGCTGAACGGCAACGGCTCCTCCAGCCTGCCGATCAGCCCTTCCGCGAAGATCAGCCACCCGAGGTATCCCACCAGCAGCCAGAGCGGCTTCCTGATGATCGTCGCGTTGGCTACCCCGAAGATCGCCATCAGTGGGGTCGCGGTCAGCGTCCTGACGTACTGCGCCGCCTCCCCGCTGAAGACCACCGTGATCCCGCTGACCGCCACCAGCACGACACCCATGAGCACCGCCACCATGCACTGCACGGCCAGCACCCCGACCCGCTGCGGCCGGCCGAGGAACACCAGCAAGGCGGTGCGGTGCTGATAGTGCTGCGCGGTGGTCATCACCGCGGTGCTGAACGTGCCGAGCCCGGCCAGCAGGGCCCAGAAGTCCTCGTCGAACCAGCCGGTCAGGGCCGCGACGAACCCGAACCCGGCCAGCGCGATGATCGACGACGGCACGGTGAGAGCGCGGTACAGCTCGCTGCGCAGCACGGCGATCATGAGGCCTCCGCCAGGTTCAGGAAGACGTCCTCCAGATGGGGCGTCTCGGCGACCAGCTCGTAGAGCGGTACCCGCAGGTGCAGGGCCAGGTCGCCGGCGTCCTCCGCGGTGAGTCCCGAGACGAACAGCACGTTGCCGTCCGCGGTGACCTGGGCGCCGTGCCGTTCGAACGCCTGCCACAGCAGCGCCGGATCGCCCCCGCGCACCCGCAGGCGCGTCCCGCCGATCAGCCCGGCGAGTGGTCCGTCGTGCAGGACCCGGCCCTGCCCGATGACGACCACGTCGTCGGCCACCAGTTCCAGCTCGCTCAGCAGGTGACTGGAGATCAGCACGGTGCCGCCGTGCGCGGCGTGCCGGCGCAGCAGCTCGCGCAGCCAGGCCATGCCGGACGGGTCCAGGCCGTTGGCGGCCTCGTCGAGGATGAGCACGTCGGGCTCGCCGAGCAGCGCGGTCGCCACCGCGAGCCGCTGCCGCATGCCGAGCGAGTAGTTGCCGGTGCGCTTGGCCGCGGCCGCGTCCAGCCCGACGAAGTCGAGCAGCTCCTTGACCCGCCGGCGGGAGGCGCCGCTGAGCAGCGCCTGGGTGACCAGGTGGGTGTACCCGGTCTGGCCGGGGTGGGCCAGCCCCTGCTCCAGCACCGCGCCGACCTGCCGCAGCGGGTGCTTGAGGTCGCGGTATCGCCGGCCGTTGATCAGTGCGGCGCCGCGGGTGGCGCGGCTGAGCCCGAGCAGGATCCGCAGCGTGGTGCTCTTGCCGGAGCCGTTGAGCCCGACCAGCCCGGTGACCCGGCCCGGCGTGGCGGTGAACGTGACGTCCCGGATCGCGGTCACCCGCCGGTAGGTCTTGGTCAACTCGCGAGTCTCGATCATCAGCGCGCCTCAGCGCCGCCGCGCGTTCACGATCAGCAACGTGGCGATCACACCGAGCGTGAGGGCCACGCCGGCGCCGGACAGCAGGAGCAGCACGTGCCAGGGCTTGAGGGCATCCATGATCAGCGACCGTAGTGATCACTCAAGTCGGCGACATCGGCCAAAAGGAAGAGTTTGCCGATGGGTTCCCGCCGCATTACAGTCGACCTAAATGAACGGTAAGCGTTCAGTATGCGGCGCTGATGTCGGAGGAGGCTGCTGTGAAGCAGCGAGTGTTCGTCGTCGGCATCGACGGTTCCGAGTCGTCCCGACGGGCCGCCGCCTATGCCGTCGGCCTTGCCCGGCGCGAGAGTGCCCGGCTGATCGGCATCTATGTCCGCCCGCTGCCCAGCGGCATCGTGTCGCTAGCCGACGCCTCCGGCGCGGCGGCCAGCTCGGTGGTCGCCTCGCAGGACCAGGTGGTCACCGAGTTCCGTGACACGCTGCAGCGGGAGCGGACCCGGCTGGGCGTCGACATGGAGATCGTGGTGCGCCAGGGCGACCCGTTCACCGAGCTGTGCCAGGCGGCCAGGGAGCTCTGGGCGGACGCGGTGATCGTCGGCCGCTCGGAGGGCCTGCTGCACCGGATCGCCGGCTCGGTCGCCCAGCGCCTGGTCCGCTGCGGCCACTGGCCCGTCACCGTCGTCCCCTGAGGCGAAACCGCTTTACGGTACGCCCGGGGCGGCGCTCTCCCGGCCGGCCCGGTCCGGCGCGACCACCGCGTGCAGCAGAAAGCCCACCAGCTCCCGGGCATGTCCGGCCGCCCCGGCGGCCAGCGCCGCCCGCCGCTCCGGCGGCGTGGTCAGCGCGTGCATCATCGCCCCGCCCAGCAGGGTGTCCAGCAGCAACGTGACCGACGTGCCGGCCGGCAGCTCGCCCCGGCCGATCCCGCGCCGGACGATCGCCCGGGCCGCCGCGATCTGCGACGTGCGCAGCTGCGCGTAGTGCTCGGCAACGCCCGGAATGCTCGGCGCCTCCAGGTTCAGCCGCAGCGCCGCCCGGCTGGCCGGTCCGGTGTAGAGCTCGATCATCTGAGTCGCCAGCCGCACCAGGTCCCCGTGCAGCGTCCCGGTGTCCACGTCGCTGATCCGGGCCAGCCCGCCGCAGACCGCGTCGGTGAGCAGCTCTTCCTTGCTGTTCCAGCGCAGGTAGAGGGTCGCCTTGCCGATCCCGGCCCGGCGGGCCACGGTCTCCATCGCGAACCCGGCCCAGCCGGCGTCCCCGAACACGTCCAGAGCCGCCTGGTTGATCCGCCGATCCACCTCGGGGTCGCGCGGCCGCCCCACACCCGCCGACGTAGCGCTCATCGCCCCACTGTCGCACATTCCTGAACGCTCCCCGTCGGGATACCGCCCGGTACGCGGCTGCCGTGCTGACCCGCCGATGCGGCGTGGACCGCCCAGCATGCCCTCGACGTGCGCGCCTGAATCTGAGCGGGGGACGGGTTCGGGGCCGGCCGAGGGCCCCCGAACCCGGCGCGTGGTCAGCGGGCGGCCGGCCGCGGGCGGCGGACGACGAGCACGGCGAGCGCGGCCGTGGCGCAGACGACCATGGTGGCGCCCATGGCGGTGGTGGTGACATGCCCGGACAGGCTCATCGCGGCGGCCGCCAGGCTGCCGACCAGGAACTGCAGCAGGCCCTGCAGCGACGAGGCCGCCCCCGCGGCGGACGCGTGCCCGGCCAGCGCCAGTGAGGTGGCGTTCGCCAGGACGATGCCGAGCATCGAGACCAGCGGGAACAGGCAGCACAGCAGCAGCGGCAGCGGGAGACCGAACAGGCCGCAGGCCAGCACCCCGGCGGAACCCAGGACGGCGACGGTCAGGCTGATCCGCAGCAACCGGTGCTCGTCGGCGACACGGCCGACGAGCAGGCCGTTGACCTGGCCGAACATGACGATGCCCAGGCCGTTGAGGCCGAAGACCACGCTGAACTGCTGTGCGGAGAGTCCATAGGCGTCCTGCAGGACGAACGAGGACCCGGAGATGTACGCGAAGACGGCCGCGAACATCAGCGCCGCGGCGGCGACGTGGCGCAGGTACCGCTGATCGGCGCCGAGCGTACGGAAAGTCCGCAGCGTGCCGCGCGGGTGGGCCGGAGTCCGGCGCGGCGGCGGCAGCGACTCGGGCAGTGTGAAGACGACAGCGACCAGCAGGGTCGCGCCGACAGCGGCCAGCACCACGAAGACGGCCCGCCAGGTGGTGAACGTCAGCAGCTGGCCGCCGATGACCGGCGCCACGATCGGGGCCACCCCGTTGACCACCATCAGGCTGGAGAAGAACCGGGTCATCGCGATGCCCTCGAACAGGTCCCGCACCACGGCCCGGGCCAGCACGGTGCCGGCCGCCGCGCCCAGCGACTGCAGGACCCGGCCGGCGAGCAACCAGCCGACGGTGGGCGCCAGGGCGCACCACAGCGATCCGGCCACATACAGCGCCATGCCCGCCAGCAGCGGACGGCGCCGGCCCCAGGCGTCGGAGAGCGGGCCGACGATCACCTGTCCGACGGCCAGCCCGACGACGAAGACCGTCAGGGTGAGCTGCACCGGCAACGCGCCGGTGTGCAGCTCGTCCGCCATGCCCGGCATGGCCGGCAGGTACATGTCGATGGTCAGCGCGCCGAACGCGCTCAGCGAGCCCAGGATCAGGGCCAGCCGCGCCCGCTGTCCGGGCCGGGCCGCGGTTTGAGTTATGAGCACATAATTATCCTGCCATAATCCACTAGGCTGGGGCCATGCCCCGTGACGATGCCGACGCCGCCCTGGCCGACCTGGCCGACCTGATCCTCAACGTCGGCCGGCTGGTGCGTGCCCGGACTCCCGAGGAGAGTCCGCACGTGGTGCCGCTGAACGAGACGGAACGGCAGGTCATGCGCGTCGTCGACCTGTACCCCGGTGCGGCGCCGAGCGAGATCGCCCGGCGGACCCGGCTGCAGCGCACCAACGTCAGCACGGCGCTGCGTTCGCTGGAGGGCAAGGGGATGATCTCGCGCGTCGCCGCCGCCGGTCGCGGCGTGGCGGTGCACCCGACCGAGCTCGCCGCGGCCAACTTGCGGGTGCTGCGGGCCGGCTGGGCGCGGGAGCTCAGCGGCGTCCTGGGCGACGATCTCGACGCGGTCCGCCGCTGCACGGCACTGCTCAGCCGACTGGAGCAGCAGCTCACCGCCGACGAGTAGCCGGGGACGTCAGCGCCCCGGCCGTACCCGAGGGTGTGTGTCGAGCAGAAGTTGCACCTCGGCCTCGTCGGGCATGGCGGTCGAGCAGGCCAGGCGGCCCGCGACGATCGCGCCGGCCGCGTTCGCGAACCGCAGGATCCGGCGCAGGTCCCATCCGGACAGCAGACCGTGCACGAGGGCGCCACCGAACGCGTCGCCAGCGCCCAGGCCGTTGACGACCTGGACGGGCACCGGTGGCACCTCGACCCGTTCGTCGCGGGTCTTGGCCAGGACGCCTTCCGGTCCCCGCTTGACGATGGCCAGTTCCAGCCCACGGTCGAGGAGGGCGTCCGCGGCGCGGTCGGGATCCGTCTCGCCGACCGCGACAGCGCACTCCTCGCGGTTGCCGACCGCCACGGTCACCCCATGCAGTGCGCGCCCCACCTGCTCGGCGGCCTGGGCCGGATCCGGCCAGAACATCGGGCGGTAGTCGAGGTCGAGCACCGTGTGCGGCCGGCGGCCCCGGGCCGCCCAGGCGACGTGGTGCGCCTCGCGCGACGGTTCCTGGGACAGCCCGGTGACGGTCGACCAGTACACGCGCGCCTCGCGGATGGCGTTCAGCGGCAGCTCGGCGGGTTCGATCAGCAGGTCCGGGGCGATCGGGTAGCGGTAGAAGTAGAGCGGGAAGTCGTCCGGCGGGAAGACCTCGCAGAAGGTGACGGGCGTCGGCGGCCCGGTCACCGTGCCGATGAACCGCGGGTCGACACCGAGCCGTTCGGCCTCGCGAGCCACGTACCGTCCGAAGGGGTCGTCGCCGGTCCGGGTCACCAGGGCCACGCGGCGGCCGTAGCGGGCCGCGGCGACGGCGACGTTGGTGGCGCTGCCACCGAGGAACTTCTCGAACGTCCGCACGTCCGCCAGCCCGACGCCGTGGTCGAGCGGGTAGATGTCCACACCGGTGCGACCCGTCGCGACGAGGTCGAAGGCCGTCATCGTCTCAGCGTAGACGTCATCTGGCCGGCATCAGGAAGTCCAGCCGCGGGTCGGCCGTGCCCGGCGTGATTTCCAGGATCTCGGCGTCGACGACCCGGTGGATGACGAACGGGTCGGCGTCGACTCGCTGCTGCAACTGCGGTAGGGACACGTTGTGTGCCAGCACGGCGCCCCCGAGTCCTGGCTGGATGCCGCCCACGAGCAGAAATACTTGATCTTCCAAACCTAGCTTGATCCACTGCTGGTGGCCGGGCATGTGCTCGCCGGCGGCGGCCTTGTTGTCAGTGAACCGGAGCAACACGATGAACATGCGGTTCCTTTGCGGGTTGGGTCTTGGCGGATGTGACGATGCAGGTGCGCCGAGGGTGTCGGCGAGTATCGCGAGGCCCTGGCCGGAAGCCGGGCCATAGGCAGGCGATCGTGTCGGCAGAGCCCGCTGACGCGGTAGATCGCGTCCGCGGGCTCCTCGCCGCACGTGACGTCGCCGGCGACTTCGGGGCCGGGGATCGTGTTTCAGAGAGGGTCAGGCGTCGTACGCCGGGTAGTCGATGTATCCGAGTGGACCGCCTGTGTAGAAGGTGGATGGGTCGGCGGCGTTGAGGGCCAGGCCGTCGCGGTAGCGGCGGACCAGATCGGGGTTGGCCAGGAAGGGGACGCCGAAGGCGACGAGGTCGGCGGCACCGTCCCGGATCGCTGTCTGGGCACGGGCGAGGTCATAGCCGTTGTTGGCGATGTAGGTGCCGGTGAAGGCGGCGCGAAGACTGCGGTAGTCGAGGCCGCTGGTTTTCGTCGTCATGTCACCTTCGAGCATGTGGACATAGGCGAGGTCGCGGGTCCGGAGTTGTTCGAGGAAGTACCGGAAGTGTGCCTGTGGGTCGGAATCCGCCATCGAGTTGAAGCTGTTCTCGGGGGTGAATCGCACTCCCACCCGGTGTGCCGGCCACACTGCGCACGTCGCGTCGAGGATTTCGTTGAGCAGGCGCATCCGGTTGCGGGCACTGCCTCCGTACGCGTCGGTGCGGATGTTGCTCGCATCGCGCAGAAACTGGTCGACGAGGTAGCCGTTGCCGGCATGGATTTCGACGCCGTCGAATCCGGCATCGAGCGCCCGTTTGGCGGCATGCTCGAATTGGGCGACGACCTCCGGTACCTCGTGGGCTTCGAGCTGGCGTGGCGTGACGAATTCCTGAAGCCCCGAAGGGGTGAACGTGTGGCCCGACGGCCGTAGCGCCGAGGGCGCCACGGGGGTGCTGCCGTCCGGCAGCAGGCTCGGGTGCGAGATCCGCCCACAGTGTTGCAGCTGGACGAAGACGTGGCCTGATTCGGCGTGGACCGCCTCGGTGAGGCGGAGCCAACTGGCTGCCTGGGGCTCGGTGTGAATGCCGGGGGTGTTGGGGTAGCCGACGCCCTGGGCCGAGACGGGAGTGGACTCGCTGATGATTAGGCCTGCGGCGGCACGCTGCCGATAGTGGGTGACCATCATCGGCGTGACGACCCCGTCATGGTCGGCGCGATTGCGGGTCAGCGGGGCCATGACCATTCGGTTGGCGAGGGTCAGATCTCCCAGGGGGAACGGCTCGAAAAGGCCGGTGTGCACGGTGACCTCCGCTAGTCTCCACTTATTAGGACGAGTGCCCTAGGACGAGAGGCTAGGACGATTGACCTAGAGACGTCAAGCCGAAGCTCCCTGCCGGCCGATCATGTAGGACGGGTGACCTAAGGGGTGTTAGGATTTGCGCCCTGACGAGGGGATGTGTGATGGGCAGGGCCAGGGCGACCCGAGAGCAGATCATCGAGGCGGCCGATCGGTTGTTCTATCGGCAGGGGTACGAGCACACGTCGTTCGCCGCGATCGCCGAGGCCGTCCAGATCTCGAGAGGGAACTTCTACTACCACTTCAAGACGAAGGACGACATCCTGGCGGCCGTGATCGATGCCCGTCTCGCCGAGAGGCGGCGGATGCTCGAGCGCTGGGAGGCCGAGGAGCCCACGCCCGCCGGGCGGATCCGCAAGTACATCGAGATTCCGCTGACCAATCGGGCTGACGTCCAGATGTACGGGTGCCCGGTAGGCACCCTGAGCACCGAGCTGGCGAAGTTGAACCATGCGTCGTTCGCTGAGGCCAACAGCGTGTTCACCCTGTTCCGCACCTGGTTGCGCGAACAGTTCGCGCTACTGGGCCACGAATCGGAGGCCGACGCGCTCGCCATGCACGTCATAGCGTTCAGTCAGGGCGTTGCGACCTTGGCGAACGCCTTCCGCGACGAAGGTTTCATCTGGCGCGAGGTGAAGCAGATGTCCGACTGGCTGACCGCTTACGAATAGGCTCAAACATCCGCATGCGCCTTGAGCGGCAGGTCTCGCGTGTTGACCAAGCTGAGACTTCAGTTCCTGGTCAGGCGGAACTCGACCCGCGCAGCCCGGGCATGACGAGAGTTTGGAAGATGCGGTCGGCGTCCTCGGCCGCCAGCTCCGGAGCGCTGGTGAGCCACCAGTCGAGCAGGGACAGGTAGGCGCCGACGACGTAGTGGGCGACCGCCTCGTCCGGGATGCGGGGCGGGCGGCCGGGCGCCGCGGCCAACTCGGTGCGGACCACCTCGGTGAGCACGTCTTGGATCCGGGCGAGCACCGGCGTCCGATTGCCCCGGCCGAACAGCGCGCCGCCCAGCCGGCGCTGGCCCGCGACGTGTCGCAGCAGGGGCAGGCTGAACCGCAGGCCATGCTGGGTGCCGCCGACCGGCTTGGCGGGGGCGGCCAGGATCGACTGCAATTCGCCGAGGGTGTCGTGCAGCAGCTCGTCCTTGTCGGTGTAGTGGTTGTAGAACGTGGACCGGCCGACGTCGGCGCGGTCGATGATCTCGTGGACGGTGACCGCCTCGTATCCGCGCTCGGCCATCAGGCTCAACAGCGCGTCGCGCAGCGCGGCGCGGGTACGACGGACCCGGCGATCCGGTGTTGTGGCCATCGTCACTCCTCGTTCCTGGACGGCGAGGCGCTGGGGTGTCCAGATCGGCGCACTCGCGCCTGGACTGTTCCTTGCCCCGCTCCTTGCTGGACGGAGACCCTCTTTTCGGACCCGATGTCCAGAAATGAATCTACCGTCCAGCAGGGGAGCGCACCAGCATGGAAGTGTCCGGCACCGTCATCTCCGTACGCGATCTGGTGAAGGACTATCCCGGGCCAGCCGGCCGGGTCGCCGCTGTGCGCGGCATCGATCTGGACGTCGACGCCGGCGAGTTCGTAGCGGTGGTGGGCCGCTCGGGCAGCGGGAAGACCACGCTGCTGAACATGCTCGCCGGCATCGATCAGCCGACGTCGGGGGAGATCCGGGTGGCCGGCCAGCGCATCGACGAGCTGCGCGGCTCGCGGCTGGCCGCCTGGCGCGGCCGTACGATCGGGCTCGTCTTCCAGTTCTTCCAGCTGCTGCCGACCCTGACCGTGGCGGAGAACGTGATCCTGCCGATGGACCTGTGCCGGACCGTGCCACCGCGGCGCCGGCGGGGCCTGGCCCTGCAACTGCTGGACCGGGTCGGTATCGCCGAGCAGGCCGACAAGCTGCCCGCCACGCTGTCCGGCGGGCAGCAGCAGCGCGCGGCCATCGCCCGGGCGCTGGCCAACCGGGCGCCGGTGCTGCTCGCCGACGAGCCGACCGGCAACCTCGACTCGGCCACCAGCGAGTCGGTGCTCGGGCTGTTCGCCGAGCTGGCCGCGGACGGCAACACGGTCGTGATGGTCACGCACGAACGCGACCTCTCCGGATACGCGACGCGGCAGGTCACCTTGGCGGACGGCCTGATCCGCGCGGACGTGCGCGCGTGCGCCGAGCCGGGTGGCCGATCGTGATCAGCCTGCTGCGGTTACGCAAGGTGGCCCGCGACGCGTGGCTCACCCGGACCCGGATCGCCATGATGGTCGTGACCATCGCGCTCAGCGTTCTCGCGGTGAGCGCCTTCCTGTCCGCGCGGGCGATCCTCGGCCGGGAGATCGCCGGCAACTACGCGGCCACCCGCCCCGCCTCGGCCACCCTCAACGTGCCCGCCGGCGTCGACGCCGCGACTCTGGGCGCGGTGCGCGCCGTGCCGGCGGTGACCGACGCGGCCGCGCGGACGTCCGTGCTCGCCCGGGTCAGAGTGGGCGCCAGCCCATGGCGGGTGCTGATGCTGTTCGCGGCCGATGCCGATGATCCGCGCCGGGTGGCCACGGTCGCCACCGCTCCCGGTGCCTGGCCACCTCCAGCCGACGGGATGCTGCTGGAGCGCACCGCGCTGCCGTTCCTCGGCGTCGCCGCCGGCGACCGGGTGACCCTGCAGGTTCCCGGCGCGGCGCCCACACCGATGACCGTGTCCGGCGCGGTGCACGACGGCGCGGTGGCGCCCGCGTCGCAGGAACAAACCGCTTACGGGTACGTCACCACGGCCGCACTCACCAGGCTCGGCGCGCCGGCCGTCCGGAACCAGCTGAAGATCGTCGTCGGGGACCGGACCGGACCGTCCGGCGACCAGCAGCGGATCGAGGCGGTGGCCCAGCAGGTCGCCGGTGTGCTGGCGGAGCGCGGCCAGCCGGTCACCCGCGTCGACGTGCCACCGCCGCTGCGCCACCCGCACCAGGGCCAGATGACCATGGTGGGTTTCAGCCTGCTGGCGTTCGGGCTCACCGCGCTACTGCTGTCGGCGATCCTGGTCGCCACCATGCTCGGCGGCATGCTGGCCGGCCAGATCCGCCAGATCGGCGCGATGAAGGCGGTCGGCGCCCGTACCGGCCAGGTACTCGGCATGTACCTGGTCCAGGTCACCGCCATCGCGTTGCTGGCCACCGCGCTGGCCGTGGCGCCGGGAGTCGCGCTCGGCCGGTTCCTCGCCGAACGCGGCGCGCGACTGCTCAACCTGGACCTCACGAGCGAGGTGATCCCCGGCTGGGTGTACGCGGTCACCCTGCTGGCCGGCGTCGGCGTGCCGCTGCTGGTGGCGCTGGCGCCACTGATCCGCGGCAGCCGCGTGTCGGTCCGTCAGGCGATCGACGACCACGGGACGGCCAGCGTCCGCGCGACCGGCGCAGGCCCACTGAGCCGGCTGCCCGGCGTCAGCAGCGGCCAGCGGCTCGCACTGCGCAACCTCTTCCGCCGGCGTGGACGGCTGGCCCTGACCGCCGGCCTGCTGGCCGTCGCCGGCACCATGTTCCTCACCGGTCTGAACACCGCCGGTGGCTGGGCCGCCCTGGTCGACCAGGGCATCGCGCAGCGGCATTACGACCTCGAGGTACGGCTGCACCAGCCGTACTCCGCGGGCCGCCTGACCGCACTGGCGACCGGCGTGCCGGGAGTCACCGGCGCCGAGGCCTGGGGCCGCACCCCCACCACGATGCACGAGGCCGGTCGGGTCGACGTCGCGCACGTCTATCCGGACGACGCGCACGACAGCTTCACCGTGCTGGCGCCGCCCGCCGACACCGCGCTGCTGCGGCTGCCGCTGCTGGCCGGCCGGTGGCTGCGGGCCGGTGACACCGACGCGGTGGTCATCAACCATCTGGTGCCGGCGCAGCAGGCGCCGGGCATCCGGGTCGGCGATCCGATCACGCTGAGCGTCGCCGGGCGGACCGTCACCCGCACTGTGGTGGGGATCGTCTCCGATTTCGGCACCCAAGGCACCGCGTACCTGACCAGCCAGGAGTACGCGGCTGTGACCGGCACGACGGGGCAGGCTCAACTGCTGCGGGTGGTGACCGGCCGGCACGACGCCGCCAGCCGCGAGGCCGCCCTGGACGCCCTGGAGCGGGCGCTTGGTGCCGCCGGGATCGCCATCGAACAGGATCTCACCGTCGACACCCTGCAGGCCGCACTTGACGGGCACGTCCTGGTGCTCGCCGACGCGCTGATCGCCATCGCCGTCCTGACCGCGGTCGTGGGCCTGCTCGGGCTGGCCTCGGCGATGAGCACCAGCATCACCGAACGCACCCGCGAGTTCGGGGTGCTGCACGCGATCGGCGCGACGGCGACGGCGGTCCGCGGGATCGTCGTCACCGAAGGGGTCCTCACCGGGGTCTTGAGCCTCGCCGTCGCGCTGGCCGCAGCGCCGGGGCTGACCCTCGCCTTCGGCCGGTTCATCGGCACCCAGGCGTTCCGTCAGCCCCTGCCCTACGAGTTCTCGGCCGCCGCCCTGGCCCTCTGGACGCTGCTGGCCCTGGGCGGGGCCGCCCTGGTCAGCGCAGCCGCCGCCCGCCGGGCGTCCCGGCTGACCGTCCGCGAAGCACTCGCCACCGTGTGATCCCGACAAAGGAGAATGTCATGCCCCGCCCGCGCACCATCCTGCTGATCATCCTTGGCGCAGCGATCCTGCTGGCCACGATCCACTTCACCATCAACGGCCTGCCGGCGCTGTCCGATCTGAACCCGCACAGGAACTGAGTCTCCGTCGGCGGGCCGCCTCGCGGCCCGCCGACGAAGTTCCCTGGTGGTGAGCCGCCGCCGAATCGCTCGCCGGAGGCCACCCAGTACTCCTTCAAGATCACACTGAACGTCCTGACCAGGACCTACAGCGACGCCGGCGCTTCGTCCGCGACCCCGGCGCCAGCGATCACCGCGGCAACAGCAGCCGGGGCCAACCCCGCGCGGTGCGCACCGCCTCCTCGGCCGGCAGCCGTGCCGCCTGCTCTCGGCGCCGTCCGGGCGCGACCACGGCGAGACATCCACCGCCAGCACCAGCCGACCGTCTGCGGCCCGGGGCAACGGCAAGCCGGCCAGCTGCCGATGCAGCGACTTTACGTCGATGCGCCCCGCGTTGAGCGCGTCGTACATGGCGCCGTGGCCGCGCCGGTGCTCCGGGGCTAGGGACAAGCCCGACCAGGGTCTTGACCGGCCCGTCGGTGCACAACAGGGCGTCCGTCAGTTCGAACAAGGCGTCGGCCCGCCTGATCATGCACTGGTAGCGCTGCTCACGGAATCCCGCTAACACATCGATAACTTTCGTCCCGTTGGCCACGGCCGCCACAACGATCATCAAGAGGCGCGGACACGGCTCCGCGGGCCTCAGCACCCCGAAGCGTCAACGACCCCAGGCACCCATGACGCTCAGCTACAGCAGTTGGCTCGGAAGCGGGCCGACGAGTGCACGGATCTGGCCGACGAAAGTGCGTTTGAACTGCTGAGTGAATGCGAGCTGGACACTGTCTGCGGCGATCTCATGCGCTACCCGGCTGCCATGATGCGAACGATGCTTGCCCCCTCGACTGTGCTGCCTCCTCGCTGCTCGGAGGAGATCAGGTTGTAGTAGCCGGGCTGGGCGTCGAAGGGTATGACAATGCTGCTTACCGGCCTGTCCGCCAGCGAATCGGATGGATGAAGGGGTGTGGCAGCAAACGACTCGGACGCCGTGGTCCCTGTCGTGGTTTGCTTCAGCTCCGCGACGTTGTCGAAGGGGCCAACCAGTCGCGCGTTCAATTCGGGGGCAGAGGATCCGGGTGTTCCCTCCTGCGCGGCTACCGCCCAGTGCAGGCTGAACGTTTCGCCAGGCCGGTACTGCTTGTCGATATCGTTCTCGTCGCAGCAGGAGTAGGTCACGACGGTGCCGGTCGGCTGACCCGGCGCGTCATCGGAGCAGGCCGCCAGAGTCATCAACGAAAGTGTTGCCGCCACGACTCGATACAGCCTCATGGCAAGATCATAGGGGCGAACGCACGCCCTGACCTGCGCGGCACGAAGCGGCGAAGATCCGTTGGACCTCAGGTCAAGTCAGCCGGCCACAAGGCGGATCTGATAGCCGCCGCCCGGCTACCGAAGCGCTGACGATCCCGCTTCAAGATGCACGCTTCTGCCGCGATCCGCTCACGAGCCGGCCAAGTTCAAGTGCGGGCTTCGGCGAAGCTGGGCTACCCGGTCTCGCCGTGGGCAGCCAGGTCGTCGCCGCTCAAGACGAGGCAGCCGAGGATCTCTGTCAGGACACTCCGCTGGCGGCGTGTCAGGGTGTTGACGAAGACCGCGGCGTCGATGTCCGCCTCTCGGCACGCCAGGGCGATCTCGCGGAGCTTGCCATGTGTCAGCAGTGTGCGGCGGGAAAAGGGCTGCGACATTCGCAGCGATCCGCCGGGGCGCTGCTTCCACCGGTCAGACGCGCCCCGGCGCTGGACAAAACGGGCCACCACCCGGCCACCACGGGCCTCGACCAGACCGGCGAACTCGTCGAGCCTGGCCTCGTACTGCTTCTCCTTGGCCGAAAACAGACCGATGAGTACTACGTCGACACCATCGAGTGGGTCACCAAGGTTCCGGTACTGCTTCACGCCGCCATGATCGCTTCGGGCGCGCCGACGAGCCACAAGTTTCGAGGCATCCCGTCTCTCGGATGATCAGCTAGCACGACCCTGTCACCAGGGATGCCGGCGACCGAGTCGTCGCGGCGGCCGGCCCGAACAGCGTCGAGATCAGCGGCGGAATGGGGACTACCGCACCCGCCTTGACCAGGTAATATGCCACCGCTAAGGTGTCCCGCCGTGCCATGCCAGCGATGCGGAACCAACCTCGACCACCCCGGACAGGGCCACGACTGTCGGGGCGCTACCGTGCCCCGCGCCACACCACCCAGCAACTGGGCCACCACCACATGGGCGGCGATCACCCTCAGCACCCTGCTCTCCGTCACCGCGGCCACCCTTGCCCTGGTCATCACCTTCAATGCCAGTACCGCGACAACCGCTTCGATGCACCTGGCTGCCGGCCTGCTCACCCTCGCCACCATCGGCGTCGCACTGGCCTGGCGCCGCACCACCCGCGTCACCGTTGACCTCTTCGGCGGTCACGCCCGCCGCTACCTCAGCTCGTGGGGAACGCGACTCTGGTCGATGCTGCTGTTCTCCGGCTATGCGGTGCAATACCTCGGCGGGGCCGACAACAAGCGCGCCCTCGTCGCCGGGGCCATCCTGCGTGCGCTCGCCGCACTCGCGCTGCTGGCCGAAGTCCTGACAACTCGCACTCGCGTCCACCGGCTCGTCGCCGGCCTCGTCGAAGCCCCGAACCGATACGAGCCCAACTCACCCGACGACGGCATGCTCCCGCAACTCGTCGCCTGGAACGCCACCCAATGGGACCCCGAACTCCAAGCCGAAATCGAACACCGCCGCCGCCACGGCACCGGACAGCCCCGGCCATGAACGGCGCGCGGCACGGCCATCAAGCGGTGAGCCCAGCGGCCGGATGCTGCCCGGGCGCAGGGATGCAACGTCCCGGTCCACCGGATTCGAGTTTCTGAAAACGGCGACGGCATACGGATCTGCCGCGATCCGTGCTCGTTGGGCTTTCCCATTCTCCGGTCGTCCCGTTCAGCGCCCACTCTTGCCGATGCGTGAACGTCCACGCGGATCGCCTCGGAAGCGTCTAATCGGCTCGCTGGGCCGGCCTGAGTGGTTGAAGATGTTCATGGCCCTGCCCTAGTTGCTTCTCCTCACCCCGGGAGAGCGGCCGAGGAAACTCAGGAGAGGGAGGCAGCCCGTTCGAGCCGGGCCAGGGCGGGCTTCACTAGCCATCGAAGCTTGCGGTGCTCCTGTGCATTCATCTGCCGCTGACCGTGAGCGGTGGCTACAGGGGGTAGCTGCAGCGACGTCGAGGTGGAGCGGAAGGTCAGACGGCAAGCTCAGTTGCTGGAGTGCAAGCGGAACTCCCAATTCTGGTTGTGCCCTCCGTTGCACTCCCAGTTCTGGACCTTGCCGCCGTCGACCCAGATGGTCTCCAAGGCGGCGTCCATGCACCAGCCGTTGTACCCGTTCCGCAGCGTAGAGCCCTCCCGACGCCACTGGGCATTTTCCCAGCCGAGACAGTCATACATCTGGAGCTGTGCGCCCCTGTCCCAGATGAACTCGCGCGGCGCGTCCAGGCACTTGGAGTGGTAGGCGTTCACTAGATTGGTGCCGGACCAGTACCACAGCTGTTGGGGCTTGCCGTTGCAGGATCGCAGTTGAACCCGTGCCTTGTTGCCTAGGTTTGCGTTGTCGAAGTCCAGGCATCTGCCGTTGAAACCGCTGTGCACGGTGTAGAAGGTCGGACCGGCCTGCGCGGGCGCGGCGACCAGCACGGCGGCGGCGACGAAAAATCCGCTGACCAGAGCTTTAAGCATGTTTTCCTCCGATTTCGATGAGTCGGAGAAAGCGTATATAGCAATCTGGCGGGGGTGGGTCGATTCGGGCGAGGTCCGGGTCCTGCAGTGCTGTAGGCCGCTCCTGGCTCTCCCGCGCGGTCGGGCAACTCGGCACGCACGCCGCGGCGCCGCCGTATCCACCACCAGCGCCGCACGGGCATGTGTACGCCGCAGCTACCGCCACTGCCGGGCCCGGCACGCCTCCGAACAGAAACCCGGAGCCTTGCTCGCGCCCTTCGGCAGCACGCCATCACAGCCGCTAAACCGACCCGGCCCCGGCTTGGGCTTGCGCGCCGAGCCCTTCGCCACCGGAAGCAGACGCCCGCCGCTCATTCCACCAAGGGTAGAACCGCGCACCGAGCACCCCGTCAACACCACGAGCAGCCATTTCAAGCCAAAGATGCTGGTCAAAGCATGATCAAAGTGCAGGAACAGGCTCAAGCCGGGGCCGCCTTGTGCGGTCATCTGACCCTTGCGAGGTCTTCCGGCAGACCGTGCGCCCGCGGGTCGAGTTCGGGTTCTCTGGCGCGGCTCCTCCGGTCGCACGCCCCCGTCGATGACTCGGCGCATGTCGCTTACCTACCGCGGGCTCTGCGTCTGGCCGCCGCGGACGACGAGGCGCGGTATCTGGCCGGCCGGATCGCCGCCGGTGTACGTCTCGCTGCTGGCGATCAGCGCGAGCCCCGCGATCAGCGGGGACAACCCGTACGCGGTTGCGGAATTCCTCAGGGAGACGCGGCTGCTTCGCCCTGGTGAGGGCTGTGTCGCCGGTCCCAGGGGCCATCATCGCGGCGAACTCACGGGCGAGCTGATGGAGGGCGTAGTTCCGGGCCGTCGGCATCACGTGGGCGGCGTGACGCCCGTCACCGCGGTCGCTGTTGATACCCCTAGGGGGTATAGGTATGGTGATGTTCGACGGGCGGTGCTGCGCCGCCCCGTCACGAGACAAAGGAGATCGCCATGGCCACCGAGACGTACACCGTGACCGGTATGACCTGCTCGCACTGCGTCAACTCGGTGAGCGCCGAGATCGGGCGGCTGCCCGGCGTGACCGCCGTTCAGGTCGAGCTGGCCTCCGGCGCGGTCACCGTCACCAGCAACGAACCCCTCGACGAGGCCGCCGTCGCCGCGGCCGTCGACGAGGCCGGCTACGAACTCGCGAGGTAGGTCATGAACACCGCTGTGAAACTCGGCGGCTTCGGGATCGGGCTGGCGGCCGTGTTCACGGCCGCCCTCGGCCTCGGCCGCACCACCGGCCACGCCCCGGCGGCCACCCCGCCGGCGGCCCACGGCCACGACGCCACGACAGCGGCCGAGTCCGTCGCCACGCTGCCCGCCGGGCTACAGGTCAGCCAGGACGGCTACCGGCTCACCCCGCTCACCGGCGCGCTGTCCACCGGCGCGCCGCGGGAGTTCCGGTTCCAGATCACCGGGCCCGACAACAGGCCGGTCACGTCCTACACGACCAGCCACGACAAGGACCTGCACCTGATCGTGGTGCGCCGCGACCTGGCCGGCTTCCAGCACGTGCACCCCCGGCTGGCCGCCGACGGCACCTGGTCGATCCCGCTCGCGGTGCCCGCCGCGGGGCAATATCGGGTGTTCGCCGACTTCCGGCCCGCCGGCCACGACGGTCTCACCCTCGGCGCCGACGTGCCCGCCCCGGGCGACTACCGGCCCACCCCGCTCCCGGCGGCCGCCCGCACGGCCACTGTCGACGGCTACACCGTCACCCTCGCCGGCGACCTCACTCCGGGCGCCGCGTCGCGGCTGACCCTGTCGGTCAGCAAGGCCGGCCGGCCGGTCACCGACCTGCAGCCGTACCTCGGCGCGTACGGTCATCTGGTCGCGCTGCGCGACGGTGACCTGGCCTACCTGCATGTGCATCCGGATGGGGAGCCCGGCGACGGCCGCACCCCGGCCGGACCGGAGGTCGCCTTCCACGCCGAGGTCCCGTCGGCCGGTGCCTACCGGCTCTACCTGGACTTCCAGCATGGTGGCAAAGTCCGCACCGCCGAGTTCACCGCGGTTGCCGGCCCGCCGATCAACACGCCGCCACCGGTGGCGGCAGCCACGCCGAGCCCGTCCGGGCACGGCGCCGACGGTCACACCCACGACTAGGAGGACACCGATGACGGTGAGGGTGGCCCCGAACCAGATCGAGTTGTCGATCGGTGGGATGACGTGTGCGTCGTGTGCGGCGCGGATCGAGAAGAAGCTCAACCGGATGGACGGGGTCAGCGCCACCGTCAATTACGCCACCGAAAAGGCTTCGGTCAGCTTTCCGGCCGGCGTGACCACCGGCGACCTGATCGCCACCGTGGAGAAGACCGGCTACACCGCCAGCGAGGTCCAGCCGGAGAAGGCGCAGCCCACCGACGAACTGCACGACGCTCGTACCCGACTGTGGGTCTCGCTGGTCCTCAGCGTCCCGGTCGTCTTGCTGGCGATGGTGCCGGCGTGGCAGTTCACCTATTGGCAGTGGTTGTCGTTGACGTTGGCCGCGCCGGTGGTGGTGTATGGCGGTTGGCCGTTTCATCGGGCTGCTTGGACGAATCTGCGGCATGGTGCCGCGACGATGGACACGCTCGTGTCGCTCGGGACGGTGGCGGCGTTCGGCTGGTCGGTGTGGGCGTTGTTTTTCGGTACGGCCGGAACTCCCGGCATGACGCATCCGTTCGAGCTGGTGATCGGCCGTGGCGACGGCACTGGGGCGATCTATCTGGAGGCGGCCGCCGGGGTGACCACGTTCATCCTGGCCGGGCGCTACTTCGAGGCTCGCTCCAAGCGCCGTGCCGGCGCGGCCCTGCGCGTCCTGCTGGAGCTCGGCGCCAAGGACGTCACCGTGCTGCGCGACGGTGTGGAGCAGCGCGTCCCGGTCGCGGCGCTGGTGGTGGGGGACCGGTTCGTGGTCCGCCCCGGGGAGAAGATCGCCACCGACGGTGTGGTGGAGGACGGGACGTCGGCGGTGGACGCCAGCATGCTCACCGGTGAGTCGGTGCCGGTCGAGGTGGCACCCGGCGACACCGTAGCCGGTGCGACAGTCAACGCCGGCGGCCGGCTGATCGTGCGGGCCAGCCGGGTCGGCGCGGACACCCAGCTCGCCCAGATGGCCCGGCTGGTGGAGCAGGCCCAGACCGGTAAGGCGCCGGTGCAGCGGCTCGCCGACCGGATCTCCGGGATCTTCGTGCCGGTCGTCATCGCCCTGGCGGCGGCGACGCTGGGCTGGTGGGTCGGCACCGGCTCTGGCTGGACGGCGGCGTTCACCGCGGCGGTGGCTGTGTTGATCATCGCGTGTCCGTGTGCGCTGGGTCTGGCCACGCCGACGGCGTTGCTGGTCGGGACGGGCCGGGGTGCGCAGCTGGGGATTCTGATCAAGGGTCCGCAGGTGCTGGAGTCGACCCGGGCGGTGGACACGGTGGTGCTGGACAAGACCGGCACGGTGACGACCGGCCGGATGAGTCTGCTGGAGGTGAGCGCGGCGGCGGGTGAGGATCGTGACGAGGTGCTGCGGCTGGCCGGGGCGGTGGAGGCGGCCTCGGAACACCCGATCGCCCAGGCTGTCGCGCGGGCCGCGGCCGAGCGGGGCGGGTTGCCGCCGGTGACCGGGTTCGCCGGCCTGCAGGGTGTGGGGGTGAGCGGCACGGTGGAGGGTCGTGCGGTGTTGGTCGGCCGGTTGGGGCTGCTGCGCGAGCGCGGCTATCTGGTGCCGGCCGGGGTGGAGCAGGCGTTGGGCGCGGCCCGCAAGGCCGGTCGTACGGCGGTGGTGGTCGGCTGGGATGCCCGGGTGCGCGGGGTGCTGGCGGTGGCTGATGTGGTGAGGCCGAGCAGCCGGGACGCGGTCGCGGCGTTGCGGCGGCTGGGGTTGCGGCCGGTGTTGCTGACCGGTGACAACGATGTGGTGGCGCGGGCGGTCGCCGCTCAGATCGGTGTCGATGAGGTGTTCGCGGAGGTGTTGCCGGCCGGGAAGGTGGAGGTGGTCAAGGGTTTGCAGGAGCGGGGCCGGGTGGTGGCGATGGTCGGTGACGGGGTCAACGACGCGGCCGCGCTGGCGCAGGCCGATCTGGGTCTGGCGATGGGTACCGGGACCGACGCCGCGATCGAGGCCGCTGATCTGACCCTGGTCCGTGGTGATCTGAGTGTCGCGGCTGATGCGATCCGGTTGTCCCGGCGCACCCTGCGGGTCATCAAGAGCAATCTGTTCTGGGCTTTCGCCTACAACGTCGCCGCGCTGCCACTGGCCGCGGCCGGCCTGCTCAACCCGATGATCGCCGGCGCCGCGATGGCGTTCTCCTCGGTCTTCGTCGTCGCCAACAGCCTACGACTACGCCGCTTCCACTGAACCGGCCACCGCTGCCCGGCCCCACCACGGGGCCGGGCAGCGCCGCGTTCGCTGATCCTCGGGTGGGCCTTACTCGGGGTGATCCCTGCTCTCGGCCGTCTAGATCGCCGCTGCGACAGCACCCTCGTCACCGCATCCAGGAGTCGCTACAGTCCGCATGGGGGCGATTACGATGAGCGGTGTCGAAGCGGCGTTGGTCAATGTCGGGCGAGCGGTGGTGACACCCGTCTTCTCGCGATGGCTCGCTGACCGGCGCGCCGCCCGTGAGCGGGCGTTGCCGCTGGCGCACTTGTTGCGAGACAGGGCATCCGATGAGCTGTCGCGGCGTCGGGGAGAGCGTCAGATCGAGGCGGTGATCGACGAAGTCGCCGAGCGACTGGGTCCGTTGCTCGTCACTCGCTTCACAACAATGTCGTCGCACGAGAAGGAAGCCACCTTGGAGGCGGTGGCAGACACCTTCAGGCGGGCCGACCTCTCGGACGAAGCGCTGTTCGCAACCGACCTCAACCCGGAACGGTTGGGCACTTACCTGCGCCGGTACTCACCCCCTGCGGCTCTCTCCGAGCTTGGTGGACGGTTGTATGACCTGGTACTCGACGACTGCTGCGCCTGCTTCGTCGAACTCGTGAAGCAGGCGACGCCGTTCTCAAGCCGGGCCACGGTGGAAACCCTCGAACGGCTGAGCGGCCTCGCGACTCTCATGAACTACACGATCCGGCGCCTCGAGCTGACATGGCTACCACCAGTGGATTTTGGTACGAAATATAATGAGGCGCTGGTCAAGAAGCTCAACGTGATGGAGATGGTCGGCGTTGAACCGGCATATCAGACACGGACCAAGCTGAACGTGGCATACATCGGGCTCAGCGCGAGCGGGGACAGCGCCGGTCCGGCGCCGGAGTCACCGTGGGAACCAGGAATGGTTCGTCACGCACTGTCAAACGGCGGATCCGAGGGCATCGAGCAGGCCCTGGCAAAACGGAGTCGTACGCTGATCCGCGGGGAGGCCGGTGCCGGCAAGTCGACGCTGTTGCGCTGGCTGGCGGTGACTGCGGCGGAGAACGGTTTCGCAGGTGCGCTGGCAGGTTGGAACGGCAAGGTTCCGTTTCTGATCAAACTGCGTAGCTGGCCGGAGCGGCTACCCACACCGGAGCAATTCCTCACCGGGGTGGCCGACGTGATCGTCGGGACCATGCCACCTGGCTGGGTGCACCGGCAACTCGGGGAAGGGCGCGGGCTCCTGCTCGTGGACGGCGTTGACGAGCTCCCCGCCGAGCGGCGCCCGGCGGTGCGCGCCTGGGTCAAGGAGCTGCTGGACATGTATCCGGAGTCGCTGATGGTGGTCACCTCCCGGCCGCCGGCCGCGTCGGTTCGATGGCTGGAAGATGAGGCGTTCGCATCGCTCACCCTGGAACGTATGTCACCGGCGGACGTACGCAACCTGATCTATCAATGGCATCGGGCGGCCGTCATCGCGCCGACTTGGCCACCGCAGAATCTCCAGCGGTACGAACAATCGCTGGTGACCCGGCTGGCAGCGAACCGGCACTTGTACCGGCTCGCCGGAAATCCGTTGATGGCCGCCATGCTGTGCGCGTTGAACGTCGGCCGCGAGACCCATCTACCGGCCGACCGCACCGGCGTCTATCAAGCAGCAGTCGACATGCTGCTGCACCGCCGCGATACGGAACGCGAGATACGGTCGACAATGCCGGAGATGACGGTATTTGAACGCCTGCAGCTTCTCCAAGGCATCGCATGGCAGCTGTCGGTGAATGGCCGGTCCGAGTTGTCCCGCGCCGAGACGCTGGATTACCTGCGACGCCGGCTGGCTGCCATGCCGGGGGTGACGGCGTCAGCCGACACTGTATTGACGCATCTCGTTGAGCGCAGCGGTTTGCTGCGCGAGCCGACGATGGATCGCATCGACTTCGTCCACCGCACTTTCCAGGAGTACTTAACAGCTCGGGAAGCGGCCGATCAGAACATGGGCGGGATGCTGGCCGGCCAAGCTCACTTGGACACCTGGCGCGAGATCGTCATCATGGCGGCCGGGCAAGGCAACAATCCTATGCGGACGGAATTGATCGAGGGCATCCTCCGGCGGGCAGACCGCGAACCCCGGCGGCGCCGCGCGCTCATTCTGCTCGTCGCGGCATGTCGGGAGACGATGCCGTCCCTGGAGCCGCCGGAGTTGCTGAAGGAGATCGATCGCCGCCTCGACAGCCTGCTTCCGCCGCGCAACCGCATCGAGGCCCGTTCGCTCTACACCGTGGGAGAGCAGTTGCTGCACCGCCTGTCAGCCGACGGGACGAGCCTCACCCCGAAGCAGGCTGTCGCGGTGATTCGCACGGCTGCTCTTATCAACGGATCGCAAGCGCTGCACCTGATCGCCGGCTACGCGGATGACGCTCGCGTCGAGGTCCAACGTGAACTCGCTGAGGTATGGCGGTATTTCGATCCCGAGCAGTATGCCGAGCGCGTTCTCCAGGACGCTCCGCTCGACGGCGGCCGCGTCTGGATCACCGAGCCGATGCTGATGCGGTACGCATCCCGGCTGCGCAACCTGACCGCGATGCGGCTCGATTGCGAGGCTACAGTGGATCTCGGCTCCTTGGATGCGTGCCGGAAACTGACTCGTTTGAGTTTGATGAAAGGCTGGCGAGGATCCACCCGTGCGCTGGTCGCATCTTTCGCCGGTCTACGCGCCTTGATGCTCAGCGCCAATCGGTTGATTACCGCCGAGGACGTTTTGCCTCTCACTGAGCTGCCCGAGCTCCGTCGGCTATGGCTGTACGGTGACGGCGTTTCGCAGGGCGCCGCTGACGCGCTCACTTCGGCAAGGCAATTGACGGACGTTCACCTGACGAGTGCGGAGCGCATCGATCTTTCCTCGGTAGCCGGCCTGCCCTCCTTGCGGATGCTTGGCGTTTCCGGACAAGGGTCCGGCTTGCTCCGCGGAGTGTCGGCGCCCCGCCTGACCGGTCTCTCGCTAGGCCGTCTGAGCTCCGCGCCGGTCGAACCGAAAGGGCTGGCCGAAGCCTTTCCCATGGTGACCGAGCTGCAGCTCTACGGTTCCGGCTGGCCGGATGACCTGGGCTTCGTGGGGGATCTTCCCCGTCTGGAATGCCTATCATTGGATCACGCGATGGCGGGCCGTGTCGCCGGTCTCCGCGCCCCGGCGACCCTCCGAGAGGTTGGGCTCGGCTTCGCTGGTGAGGTAGATCTGACCGCGCTGAGCCGACTGTCGCAGCTGCGCCGGATCAGCCTCCGATGGATCGAGCGTCCCGTCGACCTGTCTCCCCTGTCGAAGTGGGACGGCGGCGCCCTCACCATCACGGTTACCCCAGATCAGCGACTCACGCACCGTCGGCAAATGCCATCGACGGTACGAATTCGGCGCGTTGACCCGGATGGCACCAGCTACGAATGACAGTGCATTGGACAGCGGGCGAGCGGGTCATGCTGTCGGACCAGCCGACTTGACCGCCACGTTGCTTGACGGTTCGGCTCCGATCTCAGCGCGCTGGATCCGGTGACGCGTGCCGCTGGGGTCGCCGGACGTACCGTGCGGCTTCGCAACCCTGCAGGAACGCGGGGAGGGGTGAGTCGAGGTGAGTAGGCGGAGAGCCGGTGACCGGCCCTCCGCTCACCCGTGATGCTAGAGGTTGCCGCTGATCGCGGAGATCAGCTCACCGTTGCTGGTGTCGCCGGAGAACTCCCAGAAGAACGCGCCACCGAGGTTCTGCTGCTTGGCGTACGCCATCTTCCCGGCGATCGTGGCGGGCGTGTCATAGCTCCACCAGTTGCTGCCGCACTTGGCGTAGGCGGTGCCGGCCACCGTCCCGGTAGCCGGGCAGCTGTTCTTGAGAACCTTGTAGTCCTCGATGCCGGCCTCGTAGGTGCCGGGCGCCGCCCCGGTCGCCGACCCGCCGGGCTCGGTCTGGGTGACGCCGGTCCAGCCCCGGCCGTAGAAGCCGACGCCGAGCAGGAGCTTGTCGGACGGGATGCCCTTGCTCTTCAGCTTCTGGATCGCCGCGTCGGTGTAGAACCCGGCGATCGGGATGCCGTTGTAGGAGGTGAGCGGGGAGTGCGGAGCGGTCGGGCCGGTGTTCGCCCAGGCGCCGAAGTAGTCGTAGGTCATCGGGAAGACCTTGTTGAGCTTCTGCGCCGCGGTGGCGTAATCGGTCAGGTCGATCTTGCCGCCGGTGCTGCCGTCGGCGGTGATCGCCGAGGTGATCAGGTAGTTCTGGCCGAACTTGGTGCGCAGGGCGGTGATCACCTTGTTGAACGCGTCCGGTCCGCTGCTGTCGCACTGCAGGCCGCAGGCGTTCGGGTACTCCCAGTCGATGTCGATGCCGTCGAAGACGTCGGCCCAGCGCGGGTCCTCGATCATGCTGTAGCAGGAGTCGGCGAACGCGGCCGGGTTCTGCGCGGCCTGGGTGAACCCGCCCGACCAGGTCCAGCCGCCGATCGAGTAGATCACCTTGAGGTGCGGGTACTTCTTCTTCAGCTTGCGCAGCTGGTTGAAGTTGCCGCGCAGCGGCTGGTCCCAGGTGTCGGCGACGCCGTCGACGGACTGGTCGGCGGTGTAGGCCTTCTCGTAGTCGGCATAGGAGTCGCCGATCGAGCACCGGCCGCCGGTGGTGTTGCCGAAGGCGTACAGGATGTGGGTGACCTTCGACGCCGATCCGGACGTGTCGATGTTCTTCACGTGGTAGTTGCGGCCGTACACGCCCCACTCGGCGAAGTAGCCGACGACCCACTTGTCGCCGGACGGGCCGGTCGGCGGAGTGGAGGGCGAGGTCGGCGGGGTGGACGGCGAGCTGGGCGGGGTGCTCGGGTCGCTACCGCCGTCGCAGGCGCCCTTGTCCGCCCACACGCCCCATTGGCCGCTCGCGGACGGGACATCGCCCTGCGTCCACCATTTCGCCGAATAATTCTTGCTTTGGTACGACACGGTGTTGCCGCCGGTGTAGATCTGCGTGGCACTCCACGCCGGCGCACACGGTGTCGCCGCGGCCGCGGTGGCGACCGGGAGCAGCATCGACGCCGCCCCGATCAGCATCGCGGCGCCGGCCCAGAGGGTACGGCGAGTGATCATGAGAACTCCCATGTATTGACATCCATCGATCAATGGGGCCGCACGACGCCGTTGTCGTGCGGCCCGGGACGTTCGGACCGTGCCGGGGAGGACCCGCCGAGCGTGTTCAGGCCGCGGCGGATCCGGTGCCGGAGCGGGTCCGCCGGGCCGGGGCCGAGCGTGTTCAGGCCGCGGAGAACCCCGCGTCCGAGAACACCCGCTGGGCCAGGGCCGAGCGCATCAGCTCCCGGAAGGCGTCAGCGGTGACCGGGTTCCCGCCGGGCTTGGTGAGCACCACGACGTACTGGTCGGCGTGCTCGATGCCCTCGCGGAAGTCGACGACCCGCAGGTCGGCCCCGGCCGCGACGACGTCGGTGCGGTGCACCACCGCCACGTCCGCGGCGCCGGTGACCACCGCCGCCACCGCGCCGGGCCCGTCGGTCCGTACCGTCGCCGGAACCAGCCCGGCCGCGTCGCCGCCGACCGCCACCCGGACTCCGGGCCGGCGCAGGTCCGCGGCGGTGTTGACGGTCGTCGCGGTCCGGGCGGTGGCGATGACGAGCGGATTGCGAGCCACGACCGTGGCCTCGTCCACGGCGCCCGGGTCGTCGGTGACCAGGACATCCGCCGCGGCTTTGCCGGTGCCGTACTCGACGGCGACGTCGGTGCCCGGGAACGCCTCCTCGAACTGGTCGGTCAGGACGCCGAGGACCGGCTTGAGCTGGTCGTCGGCCCGTACGACCAGGTGTCCCGCCGGCTGCCCGGACGCCGCCACCGTGTCGTGGTGGTGATGCGCGGGCTCGGCGGCGGGTGCCGGAGGCGCGGGCGAGCAACCCGCCACGGCCAGCGCCGCGGTGGCCGCCACGAGTCGGAATCGGATCATCGGAGGCTCAGCAGGCGCCCTTGTCCTGCCAGACACCCCACTGGCCGCCGGTGCCCGGCTCCTCGCCCTGCGTCCACCAGCGAGCGGTCCAGTTGTGACCGGCGTGCGACACGGTGGCCCCGCCGGTGTAGACCGCGGAGGCGGACCAGGCCGTCACGCAGTTGCCGCTGGGCGGCGTGCTCGGACTGGTCGGGGGAGTGCTGGGCCCGCCTCCGCCACCGCCGACGTTGACGTCGACGCAGGCGTAGAAGGCGTTCGCGGTGTCGTAGATGTTCCAGACGCTGAGGATCTTGTGGCGGCCGGCCGGCAGGTTCGTCAGCGTGTGCGACACCGTCGACGGCGGCTGGGAGGCGTTGCCGCTGATCGTCTGGTGCAGCTGGCCGTCGACGTAGTACTGCCAGTTGAGCGTGCGGTGCGCGGCGGTGTTACGCCAGGTGAACGCCGTGGTGCTGGCGATGTCGCTGACCTTCCAGCCGGCGTTGTCGTTGTCCAGGACGGTGAAGCCGCTGCCGCCGCTGCAGGTCCGGGCGCCCTTGGGCGCCTCGACGCTCTGCGGCTCATAGGCGATCTCCCCGCAGCCGGTCACGGCTCCGGTGGCGCACTGGTCCTGGCGGCTGGGCGGGCTGGTGATCCAACCGTGCGCGGCGGCCGGTGCGGACGGCACCAGCACGGCCGCCAGCGGCGCCAGCATGACCGCCGCGGCGGTCGCCGCCGACCTCTTATCGATCTTCATGTCGCTCCTCGGGGATGCACGGCGGGCATGTCGACGCCCGCCGATATTTATCAGAGCGATTAACAGTTAAGTTTGTCAACAGTTTGCGTCAAAAACGCTCGGACCTGCGGAAAGAGAGCGCTCTCGGTACCCAGGGCCATCGAGAAGTGCCTATTGACGGCGGCGGCCGCGCTCCCTATCGTGTCTCGACACAACGCACGTAACAGAAGTTAACGCCTCCGTATCCAGGGAGTTGTCGTGTCTCGAAGATCAGCCGCCACCCTCGCGGCCGCCCTCGCCGCCGCTACCGTGGCGGCACTCAGCCCGACCCCGCACGCCGACGCCGCGACCGCGCCGGCCGGCATCACTCCGGGGCTGTTCGCCGCCCTGCGACGTGATCTGCGCCTGACTCCGGCGCAGGCCACCGCCCGGCTCCAGACCGATCAGCGGGCGAGCCGTACCCAGCAGGTGCTCCGCCGGACTCTCGGCGCCCGCTACGGCGGCACCTGGGTCTCCGGGAACGGCGCCACCGTCCAGGTGGGGATCACCGACGACACCGCCGCCCCGGCCGTCCGCGCGCTCGGCGCCGAACCGGTCCGGGTGCCGCGCAGCGAGGCACAACTGCGGGCCACCGTCGCGCGTCTGGACCGCGTCCCCGCGCCCGCCGCCGTCGAAGGCTGGTACGCCGATCTGGCCGGCAACACCGTCGTGGTCCTGGCGCACGGCGACGCCCTCGACGCGGGCCGCGACTTCGCCCGCCGCGCCGGTGTCCCCGGGGACGTCCGGGTGCGGGCCACCACCGAGAACCCCCGGCCCTACCTGGACGTGATCGGCGGCAACGCGTACTACATCGGCAGCGGCACGCGTTGCTCGGTCGGCTTCTCGGTCACCGGCGGGTTCGTCACGGCCGGCCACTGCGGGCAGGCCGGCGCCCGGACCAGCCAGCCCGCCGGCACGTTCCAGGGCTCCACGTTCCCGGGCCGCGACTACGCCTGGGTCCGGGTCGACGCCGGCAACACCCCGCGCGGCCTGGTGAACAACTACAGCGGCGGCACGGTCGCCGTCGCCGGCTCCAGCGAGGCGGCGGTCGGCGCCGCGGTCTGCCGCTCCGGCTCCACCACCGGCTGGCACTGCGGCACCATCCAGCAGAAGAACGCCTCGGTGACCTACGCCGAGGGCACCGTCAGCGGGCTGACCCGCACCGACGCCTGCGCCGAGCCGGGCGACTCGGGCGGCTCCTGGCTCGCCGGCAACCAGGCGCAGGGGGTCACCTCGGGCGGCTCCGGCAACTGCACCTCCGGCGGCGTCATGTACTTCCAGCCGGTCAACCCGATCCTGGCCGCCTACGGGCTGACCCTGGTCACCTCCGGCGATCCGGGACCCGGGCCCACCGGCCCGACCACGCCGGCGCCCGGCGGCACCTGGGCGCCCGGGGTCACCTACGCGACCGGCGCCCAGGTCACCTACGGCGGCGCCACCTACCGCTGCCTGCAACAGCACACCTCGATGACCGGCTGGGAACCGCCCAACGTGCCGGCCCTCTGGCAGCGCGTCTGACCGTCCGCCCGCTGACCCGGCGGGCCCGGTTCAGGGGGATGTCCGGGCCCGCCGCCCCCGTGTTTCCCACAAAGGAGTTCCGGTGACAACGAGATCCGTCCGTACCGTGCTGGCGGCCTTGACCGTCGGTGCCACCACCATCGCCTTCGCGCCACCCGCGAGCGCGCAGGCCGCCCCGCCGGCCAGCACCCCGCCCGCCGCCACCCCGCCCGCCACCGCCCTGGCCGTCGCGGACCGGGCCGCCGCCAGCGGCCTCGACGCCCTGGCCAAGGGCCCCGACGATGCCTTCCTGCGGCGCACCGCCGTCAGCGGCCTCGGCGGCCTGCGGTACGTCACCTACGACCGCACCTATCGCGGCCTGCCGGTCGTCGGCGGCGACGCCACCGTCGTGGTCGACGCGGCCGGCCACGTCACCGACACCCTCGCCGCCGACCACGGCCGGGTCACGCTCGGCTCGCTCACCCCGCGGATCCCGGCCGCCCGGGCCGCCGCGACCGCCCGCGGGCAACTCGACACCGTGTCCGAGGCCACCCGGCCGCAGCTGGTCGTCTACGCCCTGACCGCGCAGCCGCGCCTGGCCTACGAGACCCTGCTGGCCGGCACCCGCGACCGGGCCCCGAGCCGGCTGCACGTCTGGGTCGACGCGCGGACCGGCAAGGTGCTCTCCACCAAGGACGACGTCGTCTTCGAGGCGGCGCGCGGTTACCTCAACGGGTCGGTGCAGATCGACACCAACGGCGGCCTGCTGCAGGACCCGCAGCGCTCCGGGCTGTCCTGCGGCAACTACAGCAGCAAGCAGACCTACCGCAACGGCGGCACCGGCACCGGCACCGACCTGCAGACCGCCTGCGTCGACGCGTACTACGGCGTCGAGCAGGAGTGGAACATGCTGCAGTCCTGGCTCGGCCGCAACGGCATCAGCGGCACCGGCCGGGCGTTCCCGCTCTACACCGGGCTGAACGCGGTGAACGCGTACTGGGACGGCTCGACCGGCACCTTCGGCCACAACCAGTCGAACACGGCCCAGGCGGTGAGCATGGACGTGGTCGGTCACGAGATGGGCCACGCCATCGACCAGTTCACCGGCGCCGGCACCGCCGCCGAGAGCGGCCTGGGCGAGGCCACCGGCGACATCTTCGGCGCGCTGACCGAGCACTTCGCGAACAACGCCAGCGACCCCGCCGACTACACCGTCGGGGAGGAGATCAACCTGGTCGGCTCCGGGCCGATCCGGTACATGTACAACCCGGGCACCAACGGCGACCCGAGCTGCTACTCCTCGTCCATCCCGAACACCGAGGTGCACGCCGCGGCCGGCCCGACCAATCACTGGTTCTACCTGCTCGCCGAGGGCAGCCGGCCGGCCAACGGCAACCCGGCCAGCCCCACCTGCGACGGCAGCACGGTCACCGGCATCGGCATCCAGAAGGCCGGGCAGATCTTCATGTCGGCGATGAACATGAAGACCTCCGGCTGGAGCGCGCCGAAGTACCGGGGTGCCACCGTCCGCGCGGCGGTCACCCTGTTCGGCGCCGGCTCCCGGGAGTGCGCCAGCACCAAGGCCGCGTGGAGCGCGGTCAGCATCGGCGCCCAGTCCGGCGAACCGGCCTGCACCACCGTCCCGTCGGACGACTTCTCGCTGTCGACCAGCCCCACCGCCGGCACCCTGGCGCAGGGCGGCACGGTGACCACCACGGTGGCGACCCAGCTCACTGCCGGTAACGCGCAGACCGTCACGCTGAGCGCGTCCGGCCTGCCGTCCGGGGTCACCGCGACGTTCAGCCCGGCCACCGTGACCGCCGGCCAGTCGGCCACGCTGACCCTGCGGGCCACCGCTACGGCGGCCCTCGGCAGCAAGGCGATCACCATCACCGGGACCGCCCCGTCCGGTAGTCACACCGCCACCTACACCGCCACGGTGACCACCGGCCAGCCGACCGGCAACGACTTCTCGGTGTCGCTGTCCCCGGCCTCCGGCACTGTCGCTCCGGGTGACTCGGCCACCGCGTCGATCGCCACGGCCGTCACCTCGGGTAACGCCCAGACGGTGAACCTGACGGTGTCCGGGGCGCCGACCGGGGTCACCGCCGCGGTCAGCCCGCCGTCGGTCACCGCCGGTGGCTCGGCCACCCTGACCGTCACCGTCGCCGCCACCGCGGCCGCCGGCACCTACCCGCTGACGATCACCGGAAGCGGCGCCGACAACACCCACACCGCCACCTACACGCTCACCGTCTCGGGTACCCCGCCGACCGGCTGCGGTGGCGTGGCGGCCTGGTCCGCGACCCGCGGTTACGTCCCGGGTGACAAGGTGTCCTACAACGGTCACCTGTGGAACTCCACCTGGTATTCCACCGGGGCCGAGCCCGGAGCCCCCGGCTCGTGGGCGGTCTGGACCGACGCGGGCCCGTGCTGATCGGTAACTCAGCCGGACCGCGGTGAGTCCCCGGACAACCGTTCCACATCGGCGAGGCCGTCGCGCAGCAGCGCGACGGCCTCCGCCGGCCGATGCTGCGCCTCCAGGTTGTCGGCGAGATCGAGCAGCACGGCCGCCAGGCTGCGCCGGGGCCCGCTGCGCCGGTAGCCGTCGGCGGCGTCGCGCAGATGACGCTCGGCGGCCCGGACATCGCCGTCGTCGGCCGCCAGCGCCGCCAGCAGCCGGTCGGCCGCCGGTCCGGCCGCCGGCCGATCGACTATCAGGTTCCTTGCTTCGGTACGCCGGCCGAGTCCCCGCAACACCGCCGCCAGTGCCACCGTGGCGTCGGCCAGCGGACCGGTCAGTCCCGCCGCCGCGAACCCGGCGTGGGCGGCGGTCAGATCCCGGACCGCGCCGTCCCGATCACCGGCGGCGTGCCGGGCCCGCCCACGGATCAGCCGGCAGTGCGCCAGCTCGACGGCGAGCGCGGCCTGCCGGCGGGCCAGGCCGGCCTGCAACAGCGCACCCTCCGCCGCCCGCGTGTCACCGTGCTCCAGCAGCGTGCGGGCGACCGCCAGATGCAGGTCCGCCACCGAGCCCGGGTCGCCGGGACCGACCAGCGCCAGCGCCGCCGACGCCGCGTTCGCCGCCGCGTCCTCGTCGTCCAGGTCCCGGTGGCACAGGGCCAGCCGGGTGTGCAGGCCGAGCAGCGCCTCCGGATCCGGCAACCCGGCGCCGGCCAGCTCGTCGAGTGCCCGGGTCAGCAGGAACACCGCGTACCGCGGGTCGCCCTGCCGGCGCAGGCACTCGGCCTGCCCGGCCACCGGCGCGGCCCGCAGATGCGCCGGCGCCCCCGCCGACAACCGGCCCGCCTCGGCGAACGCCCGACCGGCGGCGGCCAGGTCGGCACGGCCCAGCGCCAGGTGGCCCAGCCCGAGGTGGCACCGCGCCTGGCGCAACTCGTCACCGGCCGCCGCGGTCTCGTTCACCAGCCGCCGGAAGACGGCCTCGGCGGGCGCGGCCTCGGCCAGCGCCAGCTCCAGTCCGAGGCGGACCCGCCGGTCCGGGGAGCTGCCGGTGGCCAGTTCCTCGGCGCTGACGCCGAGCCGCTCGGCGAAGTGCGCGAGCGCGTCGGTGGACGGCACCCGCCGGCCCGCCTCCACCGACGACACGTACGCCGCCGTGTACCGGGGCGCGGCCAGCTCCCGCTGGGTCAGCTCGCGGGCCGTCCGCAGCCGGTGGATCCGCCGGCCCACGTCCTCGCTCATCGGCTGCGCTCCGCGGCACGCAGGCCCCGGCGCAGCACGGCACCGGCCTCGGCGGTGCGCCCGGCGCCGATCAGCACGTCGCCGAGCATCCGGCAGGTCCGGATCAGCTCGGTCACGAAGCCGCCGTTCTCGTACCTGTCGGCGGCCTCGGCCAGCAGCCGTTCCCCCTCGGCGATCGCGCCACGGTCCACCGCGACCAGGCCCAGGACCCGATCGGCCTCCGCCATGCACTCGACGTGCCGGACCTGCGCGCTGACCCGGGCCGCCACCCGCGCGAGGCGCTCCGCCTCGTCCAGCGCGCCCTGCCGGCGGCGGACCTCCGCCAGCTCCAGGGTGACGCCCGCGTGGTCCTGGGTGGCACCGACCGCCAGCAGGATCTCCGCGGCGGCGCCGAACTCCGTCGCCGCCTCCGCCAGCCGGTCCACCCGGCGCAGCACATACCCGTACGCCCAGTGGCAGAGCCCGATCTCCTTGGTCAGGCCCAGCTCCCGATAGACGCGCCCGGCCTCGCCGAACAACCGCTCCGCCTCGGCGAGCTCCGCGGCGCCCCGCCGCAGCTGGCCGGCGGTCATGAAGAAGTGCGCCAGCCACTCCGGGTTGGTGACGTGCGGCACCAGGCCGAGCAGGTCGGCCTCGAGCTCGTGCGCCCGCTGCCGCCAGTCCAGCTCCACGAACAGGTAGAGCAGCACTGTGGACAGCCGCAGCCGCGCGTCCGGGTCCGGCGTGCCGGACTCACGCATCGCCCGCAGTTCGTCCTGCAGCACGGCGGTCGCGGTGAACGAGTCCCCACCGGCGAACCGGCAGTACGCCCAGCGCGCCAGCGCCGCCGCGCGGGGGACCGGTGGACACCCCGCGTCGGCGAGCATCCGGCCGAACTGCTCCTGCGCGCCGCGCATGTCGCCGCGCTGCATCCGGGCCTCACCCAGCCAGTACGCCGCCCAGCAGGCCGGGGCGGGCAGGGCGTAGCGGGTCGCGTCGGCGTGCACCCGGCGGAACACGTCCTCGGCGTGGCCGGCCTTGCCCTGGGAGAGCGCCTGCCGAGCCTGGCGCAGGGCGTCGTCGAGGTCGGCCACGGCGCCGGGCGGACGGCCGTACCGTAAATCGTCGGGGTCGATGCCGAAGCGGCCGGCGACGTGCGAGATCACCTGATCGCTCGGATTGCGGGTGCCGGCCTCGACGGCCGCCAGCAGGGCGCGGCTGTAGTGCGGCGCGGCCAGCTCGCGCTGGGTCAGGCCGTGCGCCAGGCGCAGATGGCGGATGCGCGCGCCCACATCCTCCGTCGTCACGTCAGTTCTCCCAGGTCGCCGCGATCGTCAAGCATGCCACGGGGACGGCGCTCAGGTGGGGCCCAGCAGGGGCCCGAGCAACTCCAGCAGCCGGGTGCGCTGCTCGGGCGCCAGGCGCTCCAGGTCGGGCGCCAGCGTGTCGCGGACCTCGGTGTAGAGCCGCCGGGTGAGCTCGGCGCCGGCCGGGGTCAGGAACACCTCGATGACCCGGCCGTCGCGCGGGTTCCGGCCGCGGGCCAGCAGTCCCCGGCGCTCGGCGCGGTCGATCAGGCCGGACATCGTCGACTTGTCCAGGCCCAGGTAGGCGGCCAGCTCGGTGACGCGGGGACGCCTGTCGCGCAGGATGCCGAGCACGCGCAGCTGGGTGAGCGACAGGTCGTTCTCGGCGCCGAGGCGGGTGAGCACCCCGGTCACGTGGAAGGTGCAGCGGACCAGGGCGTCGATCAGCTCGTCCACCACGTCCTCGGGTCGCATACCGCAGATGCTAGTTGACATCGTTGGGAATCCCAACCATTCTCGAGTTAGTTGGTAATGCGAACTATCCCTCGGAGGTCACCATGCACGCCGCCGTCCTGTCCACGTTCGACGCCCCGCCGGCCTACCGTGCGCACCCCGAGCCGGTCGCGGCCGGTGACCACGAGATGGTCGTGCGGGTGCTCGCCGCCGGGCTGCACCACCTGACCCGGTCGAAGGCCACCGGCTCGCACTACAGCGGCAGCGGGGCGCTGCCGCTGGTGCCGGGCGCCGACGGTGTCGTCCGCGACCCGGCCGGAAGGCTGCGGTACGCGGTGCTCGACGACACCCGGTCCGGCACCTTCGCCGAGCGGACGGTGATCGATGTCCGGCGCAGCGTGGAACTGCCCGCCGGCGCCGACCCGGTGCGGATCGCCGCGGCGATGAACCCGGCGATGTCCTCGTGGGTGGCGCTGCGCCGGCGGATCACCTTCGCCGCCGGGCAGCGGGTCCTGATCATCGGGGCGACCGGTAACGCCGGGCGGATGGCGGTCCAGGTGGCCAAGCTGTTCGGTGCCGCGCGGGTGATCGCCGCCGGGCGGGACGCGGCCCGGCTGGCGGCGCTGACCGCGCTCGGCGCCGACGAGACGTGCACCCTCGACGAGATCTCGGCCGCGGCGGACGTCGACGTGGTCCTCGACTACGTGTGGGGCGAGCCCGCCGCCACCGCGATGATCCCGATGCTGACCGCCCGCACGGACCGTTCCGCGCCGCTGACCTGGATCCAGATCGGATCGATGGCCGGGGCGACGGCGCCGATCCCGGCGGCCGCCCTGCGCGCGGCCCGGATGCGGATCGTCGGCAGCGGCATCGGCTCGGTCCCCGCCCGCGACTTCCTCGCCGAACTGCCGCAGATCGCCGCGGCGGTGGGGGAGGGGCGGATCGACGTACGGGCGCGGGCGGTGCCGCTCGCCGGGGTCGCCGACGCATGGGCCGCCGAGACGGACGAGCGGATCGTCCTCGTGCCGTGACCCGCCGGGCGGTCGTGGCGACTACCCGGGCACGCTCTCCCGGACCGGAACCGCGGACTCCGGGCGAGCCGGATCGGCGCCGCGCAGCGCCGCCTCGATCCGGCGGTTGCTGGTCATGGTCGCCGTGACGGCGGTCATCGTGAGCAGCAGGCCGGCGGCGGCGTAGAGCGGGGTGCGCACGTCGAACGCCGAGGCCAGCCAGCCGCCCAGGAAGGCGCCGAACGGTGCCGCGCACATGGCCAGCATGCGCGAGGTGGAGGTGACCCGGCCGATCAGCCCGGCCGGCACGATCGCCTGGCGCAGGGACGGGCTGAGCACCATCGTGGCGCCCATCCCGGCCCCGCAGACCGCCAGGGCGAGCCCGGCCAGGTACGGGTTCGGTGCCGCGGCGAGGCCCGCGATGGCCAGCCCCTCGATCGCGGCCGTGCAGGTCAGGGCGGTGCCGGTGCCGAGCGCCCGGCCGAGGAGGGAGGCGATGCCGGTGCCGATCAGGCCGCCGGTGGCCTCCGCCGTGAGCAGCAGGCCGAAGCCGGCCGTGCCGACGCCGAGACGGTCGTGCGCGAACAGGGCCAGGACGGTCTCCACGGCGAGGAAGGCGACGTTCCCGACCGCCGGGCGCAGGGCGAGCCCGAGCAGCAGCCGGTCCCGGAAGACGTACGAGGCGCCGGCCCGGGCCTGCCGCAGCAGCGACTCGCGAGCCTCCGGGGCCGGCCGGGCCATGGCCGGCAGCGACCGCACGAGCAGTGCCGAGACCGCGAACGACACCGCGTCGGCGAGCAGCGGGACCGCCCGCCCGAGTGCGAGCAGCGCGCTGCCCGCGGGTGGCCCGGCGAACCCGGCCATGACAGTCTGCGCGCCACGCAGGCGGGAGTTGGCGCGCTCCAGGCGGGCGGGCTCCCGGCCGAGCAGGTCCGGCAGGTAGGCCGCGGCGGCCGTGTCGAAGAACAGCCCGCCGACACCGAGCAGGAAGGCGACGACAGCCAGCAGCGGGATGCTCAGCACGTGGAGTGCGGCGGCCGCCGCCGGGATCGCGAGCAGCAGTGCCCGCGCGGCGTCCGCGACCCACATCGTGCGCCGGCGGTCCCAGCGGTCCACCAGGGCGCCGCCGAGCACCCCGAAGAGCAGCCAGGGCAGCGTCCCGGCGGCCGTGACGACGGCCAGCACCAGCGGATCGCGGGTCAGCGTCAACGCGAGCAGCGGCAGGGCGGCGACCAGCACGCCGTCGCCCAGCGAGGACACCGTCTGGGCGGTCCACAGTCGCCCGAACCCGGCGGGCAAGGTGCGTGCGTCCGAGGTCATCAGGCGTCACCCCCGGTCTGCTCGGCCTGCTCGCCCTGCTCGGCCTGCTCGCCCTGCTCGCCCTGCTCGGCCTGCTCGCCCTGCTCGGCCTGCTCGCCCTGCTCGGCCTGCTCGGCCTCGCCGGCCTTCGCGGGCCGGAACAGCGCGAAGACGAGTGACACGTCCGGCAGAGCCGGATCGGAGAGCGCGCGGTACTCGTCCGCCAGGGCCTGCAGCTTCGCCCCCAGCTCGGTGAACTGCTCGTCGGTGAGTCGCAGGTGGGCCATCCGCACGTGCCGCTCGTCGTCCCGGGGCGCCGCCTCCAGGTCGGCCACCGCGTGCCGCATCAGCACCTCCGGCTGTCCCGGCCCCGGGTCCGGCAGCGTGATGCTCCGCGCGGCCATCGCGTAGTACCGCTCGACCACCCCGCGCACCTTCCGCGTGCGCACCACCGTCACCAGGCCGGCCCGTTCGAGCAGCCGCACGTGGTAGCTGGAGCTGCCCTTCGCGAGACCCACCCGGTCGGCGATCTGGGTGATCGTCGCGGGCTCGAAACGCAGCACGGCCATGATGCGGTGCCGGGTGAGGTTGGAGACGGCGCGCAGCTGCTCCGCAGTGGAGACGTGAATCGTCTCGGGGAGATCATCGTCAGGCATGCGCTAATGGTCAACGATCCTTGACCATTAGCGCAAGGCCTTTTTCGCGATCGTCGTCAGTGGATTCGTGTCGGGCCGGCGGCCGACCTACCATCCGGGTCCATGGCCATCGACACCGTCGTCTTCGATCTCGGCGGTGTGGTCTGCCGCTACCAGCCGGAACTGCGGCTGCGGGAGCTCGCCCGGCTCGCCGGCCGGGAGCCCGGCGAGGTGCGCCGGATCCTCTACGGCGGCGGCTTCGTCGCTCAGACCGAGATGGGCTACTGGACCGCCGAGGGGATCGTCGCCGAGATAGGCCGCCGGCTGGGCCGCCCGATCGGCCGGGCCGAGCTGGAGGCCGCCTGGCTGGCCGCGTTCCCGGTCGACGACGAGGTCCTCGACCTGGTCGCCCGCGAGGCGACACGACACCGCGTCGCGGTCCTCACCAACAACGACCTGCTTCTGCGCGAGGCACTGCTCCGTGCCCGCCCCGAGTTCGGCGACCGCTTCGGCGCCATCGTCTTCTCCGCCGAGATCCACGCCGTCAAGCCGGCGGCCGAGTCGTACCGCCGGGCGCTGTCGATCATGGACGTCGAACCGTCCGCCGTGCTCTTCGTCGACGACTCGGAGGCCAACGTCGCCGGATCCCGCCTGGCTGGCCTGTCCGCGGTGCGTTTCCACCACGCCCAGCAGCTCGGCGCCGAACTGGAGAGGTGCCGCTGAGGCGCACGTCGCCGTTCCCGCCGGATCGACCGGAGGAGTCGCCCGTCACCCGCCGCCTGCGCCAGCCGCGGCCGGCTCGAGTTCGCGCACACAGCCTGGCGCCGAAACCAGCCGTCCGCCGCCGGACCGATGCGGGTCGTTCGTCGTTTTCCCCGGTACGACTTGGAGCCCCGTGGCAATCGGCTCGCGAGGCCCGGCCCCCACCGGACCGCGGCGCGTGTCGTGCGGGTCCGCCGGCCCGCACGGCCGGCCCCCGGAGCTCAGCTTGGCGTTAACCTCCGGGTCCAGGGCGGTGTCGCCGGAGGTGAGACCGTTGCGCTGATGCGTCGGTTACATTGCGTGACATGCAGAGATCGGTCGTGGTTGGGCCGGTGAGCAACCGCGCGTTGAATGCGGCAGAGCGGATGTTTCATGCTGGCTGACCTACCGACCTCGACGGGACGCTGGTGGCGCCCTAGGCTGCTGCGTCTGCGTAGGTGAGTAGGCGAGCGGCCAGCGCGCGTACCTCGGCTCTGAGCTCGGCGGGTCGTTCGATGGTGAAGGACCAGCCGAGCCCGGCCAGCATCTGGGCGGCGCCGTCGAGGTGTTCGGCTCGGGTGGTCAGCCGCACTCCGTTGGCGACCTCGGTGAGTGTGCCGACCGAGGGAGGGATTCGCCGCCGTGCCTGGGCCAGGCTGGTGTGCAGCAGGACCGAGACGTCGTGGGCGTAGGGCACCGAGGCCAGTCCGGCAAGGACATGGCCGGTGGGGTCGAACCCGGCCGGTACCTCGAACGCCCCGTCGGTGGCGCGGATAGCGCTGATGCGGTCGAGTCGGAATGTCCGCGCGGATCCGCTGGCGTGGTCGCGACCGGTGACGTACCAGCGGCCGTTGTGGAAGACCACCCCGTACGGGTCGAGGCCGCGCTCGCTGGAGCGACCATGCCAGGTGGTGTAGGTCAGCTGTACCGGGTGCCGGTGGCGGGCCGCCTCGGCGAGCACCAGCAGCACTTCGGTGCCGGGCGGGGCGGGTTGTCGGACCGGTCCGGTGACGTCCATGGTGATCAGTAGGGCGTCGATGCGCCGGGCAAGGGCGGCTGGCAGTACCCGGCGCAGCTTGGCGGTGGCGCTCTCGGTGGCCGCGTGATCGGCTGTGACCATGCCCGCGCGGCGTCCGGCGGCAAGGCCGAGGGCGATGGCAACCGCCTCTTCGTCGGTGAGCATGAGTGGCGGCAGCTTGTATCCGGGCGCGAGCCGGTACCCGCCGTAGCGGCCACGACGCGCTTCGACCGGGATGCCCAGGTCGAGGAGGTGGCTCGCGTAGCGGCGGACGGTGCGCTCGTCGACGTCAAGCCGTCGGGCCAGGTCGCCGACGTTGAATGCGCCGCCCGACTGGAAGATCTCTAGCAGGGCCAGTACCCGCGCTGTCGGCCTGGACAAAGACGTCCTCCTAATCCGGGCGGAAACTGTCCGGTACTGACCGTAGCGTGCCGAGCATGACGACATTCGTACTGGTCCCCGGGTTCTGGCTCGGCGCCTGGGCCTGGCATTCGACGGCCGCTGAACTACGCCGGCACGGCCACGACGTGTACCCGATCAGCCTGACCGGCCTCGGGGAGCGCGCTCACCTAGCCCGTCCCGACACCGACCTTGATGTCCACGTCACCGACGTGGTCAACCTCCTGCGCTACGAGGACCTTCGCGACGTGGTCCTCGTCGGGCACAGCTACGCCGGTAGCGTCGTCACCGCGGCCGCCGACCACGTCATCGACCGCGTCGCCCAGTTGGTCTATGTCGACACCGGCCCGCTGCCCGACGGCGTGACGCAGGTCGAGTTCACCCCGCCGGCCGAGCGCGAGCGCAACGCGGCATTGGTGGCCGACCACGGTGACGGGTGGCGGCTGCCGCCGCCGCACTGGGCCGACCTGGCTGCCAGCGTGCCCGACGTGGATCACTCGATCGTCACGCTGCTGCGCGAGCGGTCGGTCGACCAGCCGTGGGCGACCGCAACCGCCCCGGTCCGGCTGACCGGGGCGTGGGAGAAGCTGCCCAGACTCGGCGTGCTGTCAAGCTTCACCGCCGCGCAGGTGCAGGGGATGGCCGCGACACTGCCGCTGTACCGTCACATGACCGACGACGGGTGGCGCTACGAGGAGCTGCCGACCTGGCATTGGCCGATGCTCAGCCGACCGGTCGAGCTGGCCGCGATCCTGCACCAGGCGCGGCTGATGCCATAACCGCCGCTGCCGGCTGACGGCATAACCGCCGCTGCCGGGTGACCACACCAGGCCACGCGGCAGCGGTACGCGGTCAACGACGGGAACCGAAACCCGGCCATGCCACCCAAGCAACGTCCGCAATTCGGCTAGTTCCGTGCATTCGTCGAGGAACGTCCGGCCGTGGCGGCTGTGACGCAGCGTTAGCCGGTCCGGTGATGCGGTGACGCTTCGGAACCTGCGCACGACCAGCGCCAGGCCAGCGCGTGCACCGAAACCAACTCGCCCCGGTCCGGGACGCCCGATCGGCTCCCGCAACCGGCATGCCGCCACCCGCTACGACGTGGGACTCATGCTGGTCACCGGCCAGGCGCATCAACGACCGGCCCACCACAAGAAGGGCACCAAGCCCCGTCGCACGGGTTGAAGCACAAGTTCAGGCCCTCGGCCGGTACGCCCGGGGCAGCCGCATCCCCCGCTCCGCCATGATCTGCCGGACCCGGTCCGGGTAGTCGGTGATGATCCCGTCGATGCCCATGTCCATCAGCGCCTCGATCGTCGCCGGATCGTCACAGGTCCACGGAACGACCTTCAGCCCGTACGCATGCGCCTCGCGCACCATCGCCGCGCTGACCTGGAACCGGAAGCCCGGATCCCGGACCGTCCCGTTCTGCGGGGACCCGTAGACCGGTGACAGCACCCGGACCCCGGGAACCGCCGCCGCCACCCGCACGACGTCACCGCCGAAGTCGTCGGCGTCCAAGCCGCCCAGCCATGGCGACGCCCCGGGCTGACCGACCTGGAGGAAGTCGAAGTTGCTCAGCGCCACCAGCGGCCACCGGGGCGCGAACCGGTGCATCAGCATCAGCGCACCCCAGTCGAACGACTGGATGGTGACCTGCCGTTCGATCCCCGAAGCGTGGATCTCCTCGTACACCCGCCGCACGAACAGCTCCCGCGGCTGCGTCTGCTCCGGCGCGCCCGCCTCCACCTTGGTCTCGATGTTCAGCGTGACACCCCAGGCGCGGTATCGCCGGACCAGGCTGAGCACGTCCTTGAGCTGCACCATCCGGAAGCCCTTGACGACCTCCTGCTCCGGGAATCCCGGCAGCTGCTGAAATCCGCAGTCCAGCGTCCTGATCTGGGCGAGCGTCAGATCCTTGATGAGTTTGCCGACGTAGGGATACAGCGGATCCCCCGGCGTGACCGGCGCCGTGTCGCGGCATTTCACCGCGCTGATCCGCCGGTCGTGGTTCACCACGACCTTCTCGTCCTTGGTGACGTGCGTGTCCAGCTCCAGCGTGCTCACGCCCAGCCGCAACGCCTTCGCGAACCCTTCGAGCGACTCCTCGGTCGTCAGGCCGAGCCCGCCCCGATGAGCCTGCAGATCGAAGGTCGCGGCGTGCCCGGCCGGAGGGCAGGCGGCCGCCGGGGCGGTGCCGCCGGCCACCAGCGCGCCGGCGAGCGCCACACCGAGGATCGCTTCTCGCAGGACCATCGCTCTACTCCGATCGACGATTTCCACCGCTCGTCAGCACCATAGGTCCGGTGTGGCGGGCCCGGGTGAGAACGCGATGAACGACGGCGAAGCAACACGCCACCATCACATCCCGAGCGTTCACCCCGCGCCGGAGCGAGCGCGCCCGCTGTCCGGTCAGGCCGTTCCGGCGAGGGACCAGACGGCGGCGGCGATCGCGTTCGAGCCCAGCGCCATGCTGTTCGTGCTCACGTCCGTCAGGTTGTCGCAGGCCCGGTGGTAGCACGCGCCCAAAGCGCTGAGACTGCGCACCGAGCTGACCCCGGTGACCTTCACACCGGCCCGCTTGAAGGCGGCGTGGTCGGAGCGGTCATCGGTGTCCAGCGACGGGTTGACGGTGATGCCCTGCCCGGCGAAGTAGGTCTTGAACGGCGCGTTCAGCCCGTTCGACTGGCCCTCGACGTACAGGCTCCAGCCGACCGTCCGCCCGTTCTCCGGCTTGTTGCCGATCATGTCGAAGTTCAGGTAGGCGTCGATCTTCTTCGACTCGCCGCTGGCCAGGTGCGAGACGTAGTAGCTGGAGCCGATGTCGCCCTGCTCCTCGGCACCCCAGAAACCGAACCGGATCCGCTTCTGCGGCCGCAGCCCGGCCTGCGAGATCGCGGCGGCGTTGGCCAGCAGCGCGGCGACGCCGGACCCGTCGTCGTTGATGCCCGGACCGGCCGCCACCGAGTCCGAGTGCGCGCCCGCCATGACCACGTGGCCGGCGTCGCCGTAGGGCCACTCCGCGACCACGTTGGCGGCCGACTTGCCGCCGGTGGTGAAGTTCTGCACGCTGGTCTGCCAGCCGAGCGCGTCCAGCTGCTGCTTGATGTAGCTGACCGTCGAGCTGAACCCGGCGCTCCCGATCACCCGGGTGTTGTTGCTGGCCTGCGCGAACCCCATCAGCTTCTGCAGGTGCACCATCGAGGCGTCCGCACTGATCACCGGCGGCGCCACGGCGACCAGCGCCACCGGCGCCGCAGTCACGACCGTCGCGGAGGTGTCGGCATATGCCGTCCCGGTGACCGCCACCGCGGTGGCGAGCGCGGCGGCCACGCCGGCATAGGCAAACTTGCGAACCCGCATTGTTCCTCCATGGGGGATGGATGGCGAACCACGGGGCCACGGCGCCGCCGGGGATGGACGGCAGCCGCTCCGATCGGCCTTGCCGTCGAACCTTACTGATCCCGCCCGGCAATTGACCCATACCAATATGACCATCACATCTCGTCGCGAACGGATCGTCCCGGAGTCGATCCGAGAGGGAAGTCCGGCGGGGTTGTCCCGCTCAGCTCGGCGGCGGGGGAGGGCCGATCCGCTAGCCGTGCCTTCTCAGCGGTGATGCGGGCGAGGCAACAATGCGAGCGCGCTCTCCACGATCGAGGTCAGACGGGCGGGACTGTGGCCGCACGCGCCGACGACGTCGATCCCGCGGACGATGGTCAGCAGCAGGTACGCAAGGTTGTCAGGATCCGCGTCGGGGTCGATGTCGCCGTTGCGCTGCGCTGCTCGCACGCACGCGGCCACCGCCGTCGCGACCACGGAGAAGCAGTCGTTGGCCAAGCGTTCCACCTCGGGGTCGGAGGCGCCGAGTTCCAGGGCCATCTTGGCGGCGAAGCAGGCCGCCGTCGCCCGGTCAGGGGCGGGGGGTACGTCGTCGGCGAGTGGCACCCCGTCGACGGCGTGCAGCAAGAACCGGTGCAGTCGTTCCAAGGCGCCCTGATCCGGTCCGGCGAGCGCCTCCATCGCCGACCCCAGCCGGGCGGAGTACCCGGCCATCGCTTGCAGCAGCACGCCGTGCTTGCCGTCGAACGCGGCGTAGAGGCTGCCGCGGCCCAGGCCGGTGGCGGCGCTGATGTCGTCGACGCTCGTGCCGTTGAAGCCCGAGGTGCGGAACTGCCGTTCGGCGGCATGCAGGACGTGGTCGCGGTCGAAGCTGCGCGGTCTCGCCATACACCAAAGGTAAGGCCCACCTCCCGTATTTGACAACTCAGTACAGAACTACCTAGGTTTTTGACTGTTCAGTACATAACCATGCTGAGCTCGCCGGACCGGCTTGGTACCGGCTTGCGGGACCGCGACGCCGCGAAGGCGGCTTGGAGGTTGAACTCATGACACAGGTGACCCAGCGACCGCCCTTCGGCGAGGACTCCGCGAGCGATGTGCTGGCCGAGGGGACTGTCGATGCGGTGGTGATCGGCGGGGGCGCCGCGGGGCTGAACGGGGCGCTGATCCTCGCCCGCTCCCGCCGCTCGGTCGTCGTGATCGACAGCGGCTCCCCACGCAACGCGCCCGCGGAGGCGGTGCACGGCTTGCTCGCCCTTGACGGCACTCCGCCCTCCGAGATCCTTCGGCGGGGCCGGGAGCAGGTGCGCCAGTACGGCGGACGCGTCGTGCGCGGCGAGGTGGTCTCGGCCGAGTCTGCCGCCCCGTCGGCGGACGGGGACCTGCGGTTCACCGTCACCCTGGCCGACGGCCGCAGCCTCACCGCTCGCCGCGTCCTGGTGGCCACCGGCCTCACCGATGTGCTGCCGGAGGTGCCCGGGCTCGCCGAGCACTGGGGGCACAGTGTGGTGCACTGCCCGTTCTGCCACGGCTGGGAGGTGCGCGATGAGCCCATCGGCGTCCTGGGCGCCGGCGCGGCCTCCATCGGCCCCGCGTTGCTGTTCCGTCAGCTGACCGAGGACCTGATCTACTTCACCAACGGCACTGATCTGGACGCCGACAGCCGCGCCCGCTTCGCCGCCCGCGGCATCCGCGTCGTCGACACTCCGGTCACCGAGATCGTCAGCGGCCCCGATGGCGCCCTCGCCGGGGTGCGCCTGGCTGACGGCCAGGTCGTGGCCCGTCGCGTCCTGGCGGTCAGCCCGCAGATGCAAGCCCGCACCCGAGGCCTGGAAGGTCTCGGCCTGCCGGTGCGGGACCTGCCGAACATGGCCCGCGGTTTCGTCTCCGGCCCGGCCGGCGCCACCGAGGTGCCGGGCGTGTGGGTGGCCGGCAACGCCACCGATCCGGTCGCCCAGGTCGGGGCCTCCGCGGCGGCCGGCGCGCTGGCCGGCGCCGACATCACCAAGATGCTGGCCATCGCGGACACCGACGCGGCCCTGCACGCGATCGCCGAGGTAAACGCGTAAGCGGCCATCGCGTGATCCCGAAGCCCGTCAGACGGTTTTCAGCCATATCCAGCAAGCAAGGGGAGAAATGAGTACCACCATCGACCACGGGGCGCCCGCTTCCGCGAAGACAAACCCGGGCCTTCGTGGCTCACATGCCGTGCGCTGGTGGGTACTGGTCGTGCTGGGCATCGCGCAGCTCATGATCATGCTCGACGCGACTGTCGTGAACATTGCCCTGCCCGAGGCACAGCAAGACCTCGGCTTCAGCGACGGCAGCCGGCAGTGGGTCATCACGGGATACGCCTTGGCGTTCGGCAGCCTGCTGCTGCTCGGCGGCCGACTCGGCGACCTGTGGGGCCGGCGCACCCTATTCATGATCGGCCTGGCAGGTTTCGGGGCCGCATCCATTCTCGGCGGCTCGGCCGGAAGCTTCGAGATCCTCGTCGCCGCACGCGTGGCCCAAGGCCTGTTCGCCGCGGTGCTCGCGCCCGCGGCACTTTCACTGCTCAGCGTGACCTTCACCGAACCGTCAGAACGGGCCAAGGCCTTCGGTGTCTTCAGTGCGCTGGGCGGCGCGGGCGGCGCGATCGGGCTCCTGCTCGGCGGGATGCTCACCGAATGGGCGTCGTGGCGCTGGGTGATGTACGTGAACGTAGCCTTCGCGGCTCCCGCCCTGATCGGTGCAGTACTGCTGCTGGCCCAGCCCGTGATCACCAAGAAACCCAAACTCGATATTCCGGGCATCGTCGCGGTGAGCGCCGCGCTGTTCGCCATCGTCTACGGGTTCGCGCACGTAGAGTCCACCAGTTGGACCGACCCGGTGGCCCTCGGCTCCATGATCGTCGGCGCGGTGCTGCTCGTGGTGTTCGTATGGCTTGAATCCAGGGTCGCGCATCCGCTGCTGCCGCTGCGAGTCGTGCTGGACCGGACCCGCGGTGGTTCGTTCGTGGCGGTATTCGTCCTGGGCATGGGGATGTTCTCGATCTTCCTGTTCCTGACCTACTACTTCGCCGCCAGCCTCGGCTACTCGCCGATCAAGACCGGCCTGGCGTTCCTACCGATGGTCGCGGCCGTCGTCGTCTCGTCGACCACCATGTCGCTGCTGGTGCTGCCCAAGGCCGGCCCGAAGATCGTCGTCAGCGCCGGCTTCCTGGTCGCCGCAGCCGGTATGGCCCTGTTGACCCGGCTCGAACTGGACAGCTCCTACGCCGCTCACATCATGCCCGGCCTGATCCTGCTAGGTCTCGGCATCGGCGCGGTGATGAGCACCGCGATCCAGGGGGCGACCTCGGGCATTCATCACCAGGACTCGGGTGTCGCCTCGGCGCTGATCAACACCGGTCAGCAAATCGGCGGCTCCATCAGCACGGCGCTACTGACCACCATCGCCTCGTCGGCCACCACCGACTACCTGACCTCGCACACGCCCAGCGCGCTGGCGGCGGCGCAGGCCGGGGTCGAGGGTTACACGGCCACCCTGGCGTGGGGCTCCGGATTCTTCGTGGTCGGCGCGGTGATCGCGGCGTTCCTGATTCCGAATCGGGCCCTGGAGCCGTCCGAGGGCGAGCCGGTGATGGCCCACTAGGCCGGCAGTGGTCTCGGTGGGGTGCCCGTAGTCGTGGCGGAAATCAACGGCACCACGGCGTAACTGAGCGTCAACTTCCCAAGCGACCTGACAAGTGCGGGCCACGAAGCCGTCCCGCACCAGCGCGTCGACCAGCTTGGTGGCGTTGCGCGGCGATCGCGCTGGTCTGGCGCACCACCGCGGCCGGCGCCGCCGGCGGGCGCGGTTGTCCGGCCGCCCTCCTGCGGATGGCGTGGGGAATCGTCCGGACAACCGGGGCCGCGGTGAGCGTGGCGATGCCACGATGTTGACCATGACGGTTGACTACACCGTGCGGTTGCGGTTCTCCGACGACTCGCGGGCCGCTGCGACACACACGAACCTTTCCGCGGTACGCCTGGACGGGCCGGTCCTGTGGATCGCCGGTGACGAGACCGCGACCGTCGAGCGGCTGCTCGCCGACCGGCCGGAACGGCCGTCGGAGTTCGGTGACGAGGCCCGGTTCCGGCTCGCCGACCTGGTGGAGCTGCCCGGGGTGGACGCCGACGAGGAGGCGGACGTGGAGGGGCTGGCCCGCGCCGGCCACTTCCTCTGGGCGGTCGGCTCGCACAGCCTGCGGCGCAAGCAGATCCGGGACCGGCACGACGGGCCGAAGGCTCTCAAGCGGCTGGCCCGGGTGGAGGGCCAGGACAACAGGCAGATCCTGGTCCGGCTCCCGGTCGCCGACGTCGGCGGCCTGCCCACCCCGGTGCGCGACATGGTGGTGGACGGCGTCCGGCAGCACGCCGCGGCGCTCAGCGGCCGGGACGACCTGCGCCGGCTGCTGCGCGACGACGAGCACCTGGCGCCGTTCCTGCCGATCCCCGGCAAGGACAACGGGCTGGACATCGAGGGGATCGCGGTCCGCGACGACCGGGTCTACCTGGGCCTGCGCGGGCCGGTGCTTCGGGGCTGGGCGTTCGTGCTGGAGTTGCGGCCGTACGTGACGCCGGACGAGCCGACACGGCTGCGACTGCGCGCCTTCGAGGACGGGCGGCCGTACCGTAAGCATGTTCTTGATCTTGGTGGTCTGGGCATCCGTGACCTCTGTCCGGACGGTGACGATCTGCTGGTGCTCGCCGGGCCGACGATGGCGCTGGACGGGCCGGTGTGGGTGTATCGGTGGCACGGCGCGTGCCGCACGGAGATGCCGTCGGTGGTGCGGGGCAAGCTGATCAGCAGGGAGCTGGAATTGACCTTCGGCGAGGGGGACGACCACGCGGAGGGCATGAGCATGTTCGGCGACGACCGGATCCTGGTGGTCTACGACAGCCCGGCGGTCGCCCGGCTGACCGCGGACGGCGCGGTGATCGCCGACGTGCTGCGGCTGCCGCGCTGACGCACTCACCGGTGGCGGTCGCGCCTGGGATCCGGCTGCACCCGGTTCTGCCGGGCCAGGCGCAGGCCGATGAGGGCCACCGCGACCCAGACGGCGAGCTGGACGAGATAGCCGCCCGGCAGGTAGTGCAGGGCGCCGGGATCCTTGTTGATCAGCAGCCGGATCGCGCCCTGCCCGCCGACGGCCAGCAGGATCAGTCCCAGGACCAGCCACACGGCCTGGCGCATCGTCGCCTCCTCGGGCCGTCCGGCGTCCTGCCGAGTCTAGGCGCGTGCGGGACCCGCGGTGGCCGCTTCGGCGGGCTGGCCTGCCGTAGTCGGAGTGGCTTGTCCGATCAGGCGAAGAATGCGACCGATCATGCCGAAACGCTGTTCCGTGACTGCCTGGTGGCTGAGAGTGAGGGGAGTGAATCACGTGGCCCGTGGAGTGGTCCGATGTCGCACGCCGTTCGTCAGCAGCGCCGGCCGATCCGGCCCGCCAAACCCGTCTCGCCGGTCAAGGTGACGATCGCCGTCGTCGGCTCGATCGTCGCGCTGATCGTGCTGTTCGCCGGCGGGATCGCCGCCGAGCAGTACACCCGCAGGCAGCCGGCCGCGGCCACCAGCCCGCCGGTGCAGGTCGTCAAGGCCGGCCCGGGACTCGGCAACGTGGTACGCGACGGAAAACTCGAATTCGTTGTCTCCCGGATGGACTGCTCCCGGACGACCATCGGCGTCGAGCACCTCAGGCGGAGCGCCCAGGGCAGGTTCTGCGTGATCAGCCTGTCGGTGCGCAACATCGGCGACGGGGCGAAGCTCTTCGTCGGGCACGCCCAGCTGGCCTACGACGCGTCCGGCACCGAATACCACAGCGACCAGCTGGCCGGCATCTATGCGAACCGGGGCACCGAGGCCTTCCTGGAGCGGCTCCAACCGGGCGAGAAGGTGGCCGGCAAAATCGTCTTCGACGTGCCGAAGAAGGCCAAGCTGACCACCCTGAAACTCCGCGACTCCCTGCTGTCGGGCGGAGCCGAGATCGCTCTCGGCTGACCGCGTCGTTCGCGGGCCGTGCGATGCGGACCCGGTGACCATTCGTGGCCAACGCACTAGCCGCGGCGGATCACCGGGCTCAGGAACGGGAGCAGGCACGCGCCCACGTAGCCCACCCCGCACACCAGGGCCACCCGTTGCGCGCCCGCCGCCGCGGCGAGCGGCCCCATCGCCACCTGTGACAACGGGATGGCGATGAAGGAGAACAGGTCGTCGAACGCCGACACCCGGGACAGCGCCTCCCGCGGTACCCGGGTCTGCAACGCGGTGTCCCAGGTGATGCCCGCGATCGTGAACCCGATGCCACCCACGAAGGCCGCCCCGGCCACGGTCCACGCCTTGCCGGACAGCCCGAGGGCCAGCAACGGGAGGGCGGACATGACGCCGAGCAGCAGGCCGGTCCGCAACGGGCGTCGGAACACCAGCTTGACCGCGACCAGACTGGTCGACAACAGCCCAGCCGCGCGTACGGACAGCACCGCGCCCCAGCCGAACGCGCCCCCGTGCGCGGTGACGATCGTCGGGCCGAGCACGTTCCACGGTCCGACGGCGAACGCGTTGACCAGGGCGTACGAGAAGCTGGTCAGCATCACCCAGCGCATCGAGCGGAAGACCCGCCAGCCGGCCGCGAACTCGGCGCCCAGCCCGGGTGCGGTGGCAGCGGTCCGGCGCCCGGGCGGCAAACGCAGGAACAGCGCCGCCGCCACCAGATAGCTGGCCGCGTCGACGGCCAGCGCCCAACCCCCGCCGGCGGTGGCGGTGAGCAGGCCGGCTACGGCCGGGGCGATGATCCGGATGCCGTTCCTGGTGCTGGACAGCAGCGCGTTGGCACGCCGTAGGTCCGCGTCGTCGACGAGCTCGGGGACGATCCCGCGCAGGGCCGGCGACGCGAACGCGCCGGCGGCCCCGCTGACCAGGGACAGCGCGGCGACCGTTCCGAGGTGGTAGCGGCCGGTGATCAGCACGACGGCGATCGCGCCGACGGCGGCCGCGCTGACCGTGTTGGCGGCGATGAGCAGCCCGCGGCGGCTGGTCCGATCGGCGAGGACCCCGCCGGCGAGCAGCAGCGCGAGCGTCGGGATCATGCTGGTGGCGAGCACGACACCGAGGTCGGTGGCCCGGCCGGAGGCCTGGAGCACGCCCAGGGCCAGCGCGACCGTCGTCATCGAGGTGCCGAAGAGGTCCACGGCCCGGCCCGCGAGGAACCATCCGAACCGGCCGCTCAGCAGTAGCCGCACCGGGGCAGCGGAGAGGTCGCTTGTCACGGCGAGAATCGTCGTTCCGTACGGGCGCGGGTTTGAATCCTTGCGGCGAATGCCGCAAGGTCGTGCCATGACCCAGATCCGCCTCGGACCGGAGGCGCTGCGAGCCAGCCGATTCGCGCTCTCGCCGCTCGCCGAGACGTTCAGCCGGCTCGTCGCCCTGCGGCGTGAGCAGGACGGCGGGCGGCCGGGCGCCCAGGCGAGGGCGCTGGCCGGGTGGCTCGGCGACGATCCGTTCGCCGCCGGCCTGGTCCGGCTGATCTCGGCGACCAAGTACCTGCCGGACTTCGTGGCGATCCCACCCACCTCGATGACCACCCGGATCGAGGACGAACTGGCCGAGATGCGCGCACTGCAGCCGGACGCGGCGGCGCGGGCGACGATCGCCGAGTCCCGCCGGTACGCCTGGAAGACGAACGATCTGGAATGGGCCGACGTCGACGGTGTCACGACCCGGGCCGCGGCGGTGTTCGCCCGGATCTGGGAATGGTTCGTCGAGCCGGACTGGCCACGCCGGCGGGCCGTGATGGAACGCGACATCCGGCACCGGGCCGGGGTGCTCGCGACCCGCGGCTGGCGGGACGCCCTCAGCGGGATGGGCAAGATCCGCTGGGCGGCGCCGGACGCGATCTTCTTCTCCCCGCAGGCCCACGCCGACCTGAACGTCGGCGAGCAGGGACTGGTGCTGGTGCCGCACACCGGGACCGTCGGGCGGTGGATGTGCGAGGCGCCGCCGCGCCTGGCGCTGGTGTATCCGGCCCGCGGCGCCCTGGAGGAGGTGCGGGTTGCGGCCGGCGGGGTCGCCCGGCTGATCGGTGAGGGCCGCGCCCGCGTCCTCGGCGCGCTGGCCGACGCCAGCACACCGTCGCAGCTGGCCGCGCTGCTCGGGGTGTCGCTCGGCACGGTCTCCGGGCATCTCGCGGCGCTGCGCGACGCCGGAGTGGTGGTGGGCCGGCGCAGCGGCCGGGCCGTCTACTACGAGCGCACACCGCTCGGCGACGACCTCGCCGCGACGCTGTAGGGAGCAGCGGCTACGTCCGCCGGGCTTCGCAGGGCCCGCGCGGCGGTGACCCGTACCGGCCCGGCGAACGTTCGATGAACATCGTTCGAGGGCCGTGCCGGGATCGGCGATCCTCCCCATACAGTCACGGCGGGTCAGGGGAGGACGAATGCGTAGATGTGGACTCCGTGCGGGAGCCGGCCGGCTCGCCGGCGTGCTGGTGCTGGCGGCGGCGGTCAGCGCGGTGCCGGCGGGGCCGGCGCAGGCCGCCGCGCCCAGCCCCGAGGGTTACACCCTGTTCGGCGCCGGGGACACCCTGAACGGGGTGTCCTACGACAGCTTCCGGATCCCCGCGGTGGTGGGCACCACGCCGGGCACGCTCGTCGCGTTCGCCGAGGGACGGCGCCACAACGAGGGCGACTGGGGTGACATCGACCTGGTGATGAAGGTGTCCGCGGACAACGGGGCGACCTGGTCGGCGCTGCAGCCCGTCGCCACCGGCGGTACCGACACCTGGGGCAATCCCACCCCGGTCTACCAGCCCAACAGCGACCCGGCCACCGGCGGCACCGTCTGGCTGTTCGCGCAGCTCACCGACGGCGCGATCACCGACGTCTCGCAGGCGACCTGGGGCAACCGGGAGGTCTTCGCGCTGTCCAAGCAGGTCGGCGCGAACGGCGTGCCCAGCGGCGCGTGGACCTTCAAGAATCTCAACGCCGCCCTCAAGCCGTCCGGCTACAAGTGGGACGCGATCGGGCCGGGCAACGGCATCCGTCTCACCCAGAGCGGCCCGGACAAGGGCGCGCTGGTCATCCCGGCCTGGGGCCGCAACATCTACAGCACGGACGGCGGGGTCACCTGGCAGCAGTCCGCCCTGCCCAGCCGGGACGGCGTCGAGGGCACGGTCGCCGAGCGCACCGACGGCGGCGTGTACCGCAACGACCGGCCCGGCGCTTCCGGCTTCCAGCCTTACCGCAAGCACCTCGCCGGCACGCTCACCGGCGGCTACACCGGGTACCAGTGGCACAACGGCGCCCACGACACGCTCACCGAGCCCACCACCGGGCAGGGCTGCCAGGGCTCACTGCTGCGGTACAACTTCGACGGCAAGCACCGCCTGATGTTCCTGCACCCGGCCAACGCCACCAGCCGCCGGGACATGACGATCAGCATCAGTTACGACGACGGGGCGACGTGGGACCGGATGTCCCGGCTCATCCCGCATCCGGCCGGCTGGGGTGGCAGCGACCCGGTGGAGGGCGGGTACTCCAGCATGGCCAAGACCTCGGATTACCACGTGGCGGCGCTGATCGAGGGCAGCAAGGCCGACCCGTCCGATCCGGGCGGGACCGGCGCGAGGGAGCACTTCATCGTGTTCCACAAGTTCAACCTGACCTGGATCCTGAACGGCCGGGCGGAACCGTAACCGCGCCGTGCAGGAACAGGTCGACGACCTGCTCGGCCGGTAGCGGCTCCCGCTCCTCGCCCGGGGTGCGCGCCGCGGTGCGCGACAGGCCGAGGAACGCCTCGGCGAGGGCGTCGGCGGGCAGCCGCAGGTGGTGCTGGTCCGGCCGCAGCAGGCCGGCCACCGCCTGCCGGACCGCGGTGCCTCTTCCCATCCGCTTGATCTTCTGATGGAATCTGCGTCGATCTATTCGCGGCTCAGGTCCGCCGCATGTGTCCAGGATCAGGGCGCAGCTGTCGTCCCCCGTGCCGCCCGGCGAAACGGTACGGGCCGATCGAAGGAGTTGCCGTGAGCGCGGGATCCCGCCGCTCCACCGCGCGACGACGTTTCATCCCCCGCCTGCGGGACGTGAAGATCCGGGCCAAACTGGCCGGTCTGATGGTCATTCCGCTGGCGGCGGTGCTGGCGCTGGGTACCGCGCGCCTGATCGACGTGCGTGGCACCGCGTCCGACTCGGACCGGATCGCCCAGCTCACCCGGCTCGGCACCGAACTGGCCGCGCTGAACCGGCTGGTGCACGCCGAGCGGATGGCGGCGGTGGCCTATCTGGTCGGCGACGGTGCGCGGCGGACCGACTACCAGGCGCGGGTCGGCGAGGTGAACACGCAGGTCACGGCGTTCCGCAACGCCCTGTCGCGCACCGAGGACGTGCCGAGCCGGGTGCGGGACAAGCTCTCGGTGATCGACGAGCAGCTCGGCAAGCTCGCCGGGATCCGCCAGGACGTCACGGAGAAGGCGGACTTCAGCGTGGCCAGCGCGGTGCAGCGCTACGGTGACGTCCTCGCCGGGCTCGCCGGTTTCGAGGAGTCGGTGGGCCAGGTCGCCGATCCGGGACCGGTCGCCGACGCGCTGCGCGCGCTGGGCGCGTTCAGCCGGATCGGGACGGCGATCGCGCAGCAGGAGGCGATCGCCTATTCGGTACGCATCACCGGCGAACTCACCGCGGTACGCGAACAGCAGCTGATCGCCGCGCAGGCCGCCCGTGACTCGGCCTTCGCCAGCTTCCGGACCCTGGCCGCCAGGGATCAGGTCGGCGTGGTCGAGGCGATGCTGGCCGACGCCCGGATGGGCGCCGCCGACGGGCTGAACACCCGGTTGACCGGGCCCGGCGCCGCGCCGATGGGTGAGCTGCTGAAGGCGTACGACGGGGTGCTGACCCTGCTGTACTCGGCGGAGCAGCAGCTGCAGGACCGGGCGGTCAGCGTCGCCGAGGACGACAGCGCCAGCGCCTCCTGGCGGGCCCGGGTCGAAGGCGTCCTGGTGCTGCTGGCGCTGGCCATCGGGGTCACGTTCGCGGTCCTGCTGGCCCGCAACCTGAACTCCGCGGCCCACCGGCTGCGCGACGGCGCGCTCACCGTCGCCAACCGGGAGCTGCCCGACGCGGTGCACCGGCTCAAGGACGCGAGCGACCTGGACAACGGCGGCGTGGACCGGATCGTCGCGGAGACCCACAACCCGATCCGGCTCACCGGCGAGGACGAGTTCGGGCAGGTGGCGAAGGCGTTCGCGGTGGTGCACCGGGAGGCGGTCCGGGTGGCCGCCGAGCAGGCGGCGTGGCGCACCAGCGTGTCGACGATGTTCGTCAGCCTGGCCCGGCGCAGTCAGCGACTGGTCGACCGGATGATCCGCGAGCTGGACCAGATCGAGCACGACGAGCAGGACCCGCAGCGGCTGGCCCGGCTCTTCGACCTGGACCACCTGGCCACCCGGATGCGCCGCAACGACGAGAACCTGCTGGTGCTGGCCGGTGCCGAGCCGGGCGCGCCGCGCCGCGAGGACGCCTCGCTGATCGACGTGCTGCGGGCCGCCCAGTCCGAGGTGGAGCAGTACAACCGGGTGGACTTCGGCGTGGTCGACCAGGACGTCGGGATCGCCGCCGGCGCGATCGGCGACGTGGTGCGGCTGGTCGCCGAGCTGCTCGACAACGGGACCCGCTTCTCGCCGCCGCGGACCCAGGTGATCGCGCACGGGCAGCGGGTGGAGAACCAGGTGGTGATCCAGATCGAGGACCGCGGCCTGGGCGTGTCCGACGAACAGCGCAAGCTGATCAACCGGCGGCTGGCCGAACCGGCCGAGGTGGACGTCACGGCGTTCCGGCTGATGGGCTTCGCGGTGGTGGCCCGGCTCGCGGCCCGGCGCGGGATCCGGGTCCGCCTGATCCCGAGCCCGCTGGGTGGGACGGTCGCCGAGGTGATGCTGCCCGCCTCGATCCTGGTGCGGCTCGCGCAGCCGGCCCCGCCGGTGGAGCCGATCCGGCGCGGCGCCCGGACCACGACGCCGATCAAGATGGAGATGCGGGTGGCCTGGTTCGACACGGTGATCGCGGCGGGCCAGGCCGCGCCGCGCGGCCTGCCGACCGCCGGCTACGCGCCCGCACCGACCCGTGCCCCGGCCTCTGCCGCGGCGGCGGCTCCGGCCTCGGCGCAGCCGGTCGTGGCGACGATGCCCCGGCCGCGGGCCGCCGCCGAGGACCGGTGGCGGATGCGGGCCGACGACGGCTGGCAGCGGGCGTCCGCGGCGGCCGCGCCGATCGCGGCCGGCACCACGGCCACCGGTCTGCCGCGGCGCAACCCGCAGGCCCAGCTGGTCCCGGGTTCCGCGCCGGCCACGCCGGCGAAGCGGGTGCGCCGCGACCCGGAGGCCATGCGCAGCCTGTCCACCTTCACCAACGCCGTCCAGCGGGGCCGGCTGAGCACTGCCCCCGGTGCTAAGGAGAACGATCGGTGACGACCCCACCCACCATGCAGGACCTGAGCTGGCTGCTCGACGACTTCGCGGAGGGCACCACGGGTGTCGCGCACGTCGTCGTGGTCTCGGCCGACGGCCTGCTGCTGGCCGCGTCCAAGGATCTGCCGGGCGGACCGGCCGGGCAGCTGTCGGCCATCGTCAGCGGCGTGGTCAGCCTGACCGGGGGCGCGGCCGCGCTGATCACCGGTGGCGTGGTGAAGCAGACCATCGTCCAGATGGAGAGCGGCTACCTGTTCCTGATGTCGATCAGCAACGGTTCGTCGATGACCGTGCTGGCGTCCGGCGAGTGCGATCTCGGGCAGGTCGGTTACGAGATGGCCCTGCTGGTCGAGCGCATCGGCGAATACCTGTCACCGGTACCCCGCCAGACGAGCGCGCCTGTGTCGGCGTGACAACCATCCGCTCGCTTGCGGGCCGCTGGGGTTGATCTCCGACATTCTCCGGTACGACTGGGCGTCGCGTGGCAGCCGGCTCGCCAGGCCCGGCCCCCGCACGACCGCCGCGCGTGTCGTGCGGGTCCGCTGTCCCGCACGGCAGCGGTGACGCCGAGGCCGGCGAGTGCCCGCGTGCCGCCCGGCCGTTGATCTTCCGGACCACCCGCGGACCCGCACGACACGCGCGGCGGTCCGGGGTGGCAGCGGCCTCGCGAGCCGATCGGCACGCGACGCCGAGTCGTACCGAAAATGGTGGTGAATCGCGGGTGTTCCCGGGGTGGTGGCCGGGCCGCATGATCCGCTTGATGGAATGAGGCGGCGAGTGCGCCGCGGCGGGCGGCGATCGCACAGCAGTCTAGAGAGGATCGTCGATGGGACAGTTCACCATCCGGGCCGCGACGGCGGCGGACCGGGACGAGATCTTCCGGCTGCGCCACGACGTCTACGCGGTGGAGCTCCAGCAGTACCCGGTCGACCCGAGCGGGCGCCTCGCCGAGCCGGCCGACAGCGGGAACGTGCATCTGCTGGCGCTGGCCGGCGGGGAACTGGCCGGGTTCGTCAGCCTCACGCCGCCGTCGGCGCCGCGCTACTTCGTCGAGCGGTATCTCGACGAGCCGGCCGTGCGGCGGGTGCGCGCCGGCCAGCCGTACGAGATCCGCGCTCTCACCGTGCACGAGCGCTTCCGCCGCACCCCGGTCGCGAGCCTGCTGATCTACGCCGCGTTGCGCTGGGTGGTGTCGCGTGGCGGGCGCACCGCGATCGCCATGGGTCGTGCCGAGACCCAGGACATGTACGCCCGGCTCGGCCTGCACCGCACCGGCGTGGAGTTCACCGCCGGCGCCCAGCGCTACGGCCTGATGCGCGGTGACGTGGCGGCCGCCCGGGTCACGTTCGCCGAACGGTACCGGCGGGTGCTGCCCCGGCTGGCCGCTCTCGTGCGGTGGGAGCTGGACACGCCGTTCCACCCGGAGCCGGAACCCGAGCCCGGGGCACCGGCGGAGCACTGCGCGCACGGGGGCCGGTCCTTCGACGCGATCGGCACCCGCTTCGACCGCCTGGACCGGCGGCACCGCATCGTCACCGCCGACGTGCTCGACGCGTGGTTCCCGCCCGCGCCCGGTGTCCTCGCCGCGCTCACCGAGGATCCCGCCTGGCTGGCGCGCACCTCGCCGCCGGCCCAGGCGGACGGCCTGATCACCGAGATCGCCGAGGCGCGCGGGGTGGACCCCGGCGCGATAGTGGTGGGCGCCGGCTCGTCCGACCTGATCTACCGGACCCTGCCCCGGCTGGCCGGCGCGGGTTCCCGGGTGCTGCTGATGCAGCCGACGTACGGCGAGTACCCGCACCTGATCGCGAAGCTCGGCGCCCGGGCCGACGTGCTGCGGCTGCGCCCGGAGAACGGGTGGCGGCTCGACCCGGACGAGCTGCGCCAGGCGCTGCGCCGCGACTACGACCTGGTGGTGCTGGTCAACCCGGGCAACCCGACCGGCCGGCACGTCGACGCCGAGCTGTTGTGGTCGGTGCTGCGGGACGCGCCGCCGAGCACCACGATCTGGGTGGACGAGACGTACACCGACTACGCCGGGCCGGGGCAGAGCCTGGAATCCAGGGCCGCGCTGGTGCCGAACCTGATCGTCTGCAAGAGCATGTCCAAGGCGTACGCCCTGTCCGGCCTGCGGGTGGGCTACCTGGTCGCGTCCGAGCCGCTCGCCGCCGGCCTGCGCCGCTGGTCGCCGCCCTGGCCGGTCGCGCTGCCCGCGCAGGTCGCCGCGATCCGGGCGCTGCGGGACCCCGGGCACTACCAGGACTGCTGGCAGCGCACCGGGGACCTGCGGCGGATGCTGGCCGACGGGTTGCGCTCGGCCGCGGACGTCGAGGTGCTGGAGTCGGAGGCGAACTTCGTCCTGGTCCGGCTGCCCCGCGAGGGGATGGCCGCCGAGGTGCGACGCCGTTGTGAGGCCGACGGCGTGTTCGTCCGGGACGTCTCCCCGCTCTCACCCGACTTCCGCGATCGCTACGTCCGGGTCGCCGTCAAGGACGTCGACGAGACCGAGCGGATCGTCGCGGCGTTCGGCCGGCTCAGCGGAAGTTGAAGACCGGCGGCAGGACCAGCACCACCACCCACATCCAGACCGCGAAGACCGGCAGGTAGGTGGTCTGCCACCGCTCGATCGCCGGGAACCCGGCGCGCCGGCGGACGAAGCTGAACAGCAGCCACGCCGCCCAGGCCAGGTTGGCCAGCAGCACGATGTTCTCGCCCAGCGCCGCCGTGTTGTTCGGGGTGGTGCCGTACTCGGCGATCCGGCCGGTCATGGTCAGCAGGACCAGCGCGTCGATGACCAGCGCGCTGACCACCAGGACCAGCTGGAGCACGTCGAACGTGCCGCGCGGGGCCAGCGGGTTCCGGGCGGAGATCGAGTACAGCAGCAGGCCCAGCACGATGGCGAGCAGCAGGTCGAACATCACCAGGTTCTCGCGTTCCACGTCGATGCCGCCGTGGGTCAGGCCGGTGGCGACCAGGAAGGCCAGCAGCACCACGGCGAACAGCGGGGTGAACAGCCGGGTGAGCACCGGCGCGATGTTCTCGATGACACCCTGCTTGGCCTCGACGAGCCAGCCGGCCACCACCACCGCCGCCATCCCGCCACAGGGCACCAGCCAGTACGTGATGAAGTCGTCGGCGCCCAGCCCGATGGCGTCGAACGTGCTGGTCAGGAACACGATCAGCACGCCGCCGCCGAGCGCGATCAGGACGAGATAGACGAACCACTCGCCGCTGAACCTGATGAAGTCCATCCGCCGGCGCGACGACCGTACCTCGTCGGAGACGTAGGCCAGGCCGACCACGAACCACAGGGCGATCGGCAGGTGGGAGCCGATCAGGTTGACCGACTGGGAGTCGTCGGCGACCGGGTAGAAGTTCGCCCCGGCGACGCCGAGCGCGAACAGCGCCACCAGCACCGCGCACAGCCGGAGACCGGCCCGCCGGCGCCAGGCCAGGAAGCCGGCCAGCCAGGGGAGGGTGAACAGGGCCACGTTGGTCTCGTAGAACGTGCCCTCGTCGTCGAAGTGCTGCCCGAACAGGGCCGGCACCTTGATCGAGAGGGCCGCGCCGGCGGCGCAGACCAGCATGGCGATCAGGTCGCGCCGCAACGTCGCCTTCGTCGCCGTGTCCCCGGAGTCGCCCAGGAACATCAGCTGTTTCCACAGCCGTTCGGAGTGCTCGCGGGCGAACTCGCGGGACAGGTCGTCCAGGCCGCCCATCCGCTTGACCGCGATGAGGAACGCCTCGTCGGGCCGCAGCCCCAGGGCGGTGAGCTCGTCGACGGAGTCGCGCAGGTGGTCCTCGAGCTCGTCGGCGTCGGACGCGATGAGTTCCGGCCGGCGGCGGACGTACTCCCGCCACTGCGCGAACTGGCTCTCCAGTTCGTCCGGACCGTTGGTCACTGTCACGCGGTGCCCTCCAAGGGAAGTGTCTGCGGCCAGATCTGCTGGAGCGCCTCGACCACCGTCGTCCACTGATGGCGCTGCTCGGCCAGCTCGGCCAGGCCCTGCTTGGTGATGCGGTAGTACTTGCGCCGGCGTTCACCGGTCACGGTCTGCCAGCTCGCTTCGACGTGGCCGAGGCGTTCGAGCCGGTGCAGCAGGGGATAGAGGAACCCCTCGGTCCAGTCCAGCTCGCCGCCGGACAGGTCGCTGATCCGGCGCAGGATGGCGTAGCCGTAGCTCTCGCCCTCGGCGAGGATGCCGAGCACGATCGGGGTGGCCGAGGCGGCCACGAGATCCTTTGTCACCCGCACGGGGGCACCCTTCCTCCCATACCGTTCGTCGCTGCCGTTCGTGATGCCGTTCGTGATGCCGTCGTGATACCTAGAAGATCAAGGCATAGTAGAGCTAGGTAAAGGTTGCCGCAACGGCCTGATCCCGTACGCTGCGGCGGTGAGCATCGGCAAGGGCGACATCGCGCCCGACTTCGAACTGCCCGACCAGGACGGCACGCCGCGGCGGCTGACCGACCTGCTGGCGAACGGTCCCGTGGTCCTCTTCTTCTACCCCGGGGCGATGACCAAGGGCTGCACCGCCGAGGCCTGCCACTTCCGCGACCTCGCGGCGGAGTACCGCGCGGCCGGCGTGCAGCGGGTCGGCATCAGCCGGGATCCGGTGGAGAAGCAGAAGCTCTTCGCGGAGACCTACACGTTCGACTACCCGCTGCTGTCCGACCCGGCATCGGCGACCATCGCGGCGTACGGCGTGAAGCGCAAGCTGAACCTGGGCCCGCTGAGCACCAAGCGGATGACGTTCGTGATCGGCACCGACCGGACGGTCCTCGACGTGATCCACAGCGAGCTGGACATGAACCAGCATGCGGCGCAGGCGCTCAGCGTGGCGGCCGCGGCCAAGGCCTGATCCGGTGGGCGGGTCCTCGGTGGCCCGGCGGCAGGCCGAACTGCGGGCGCGGGTCGGCGAGCATCTGGAGCCGGGGGAGACCTGCCGGGCGGCCGTGTGGGTCGCCCGGGCGTCCGGGCTGTCGTTGATCTCACGGATCAGCGGGGCTTCACAGGGACCGCTGGCGCCGGCGCCGGTGGGGCCGCGCGGTGGCACTGCCGCCGGGTTGTATCGATGCCTGCCGGAGCATACGTCGGCGGCGGCGCTCGCGTTGACGGAGGCTCGGCTGCTGCTGTTCCTGCTCACCGAGGCGACGCCTTCTGATCGGACGGACCTGGCCGGCCCCGCGTCGGGCGGCCCCGCGCCGGCCGCGCCCGCGTCGGGCGGCCCCGCGCCGGATGGTCCCGCGCCGACCGCGCCCGCTTCGAGCGGATTCGCGGCGGTTACGTCTTTCGACCGGGTCAAGCTGGCTGTCCGTCGGCTGTTCTCCCGGACCGAGGCCGAGCCGCTGGCGCCGCTGGCACTGGCCTGGCAGTGTCAGCGGACCGCGCTGGACGCGGCCGCCGCGAGCGACCCGGAGGGCGAACTCTCGCTGCGCTTCACCGACGGGTCCCACCTGTCCGTGGTCGCTCCGGCGATGCTGGCCATCCCGTTCGCCACGGCGGTGAGCCGGCCGTGAGCGGCCATGATCTGGGCGTGAGTTGCCCGTGAGCCCGGCCTGAGTCGGGCGTGAGTTGCCCGTGAGCCCGGCCTGAGCTGGGCCTGAGCCGCCCGTGAGCCGGGCCGGCCGTGCCTCGGCATCCGGCCGGGGCCGGCCACACTCACACTCGGCCGGATGCCGAAACCCGGCCTAACGAAACGCGGAGCGGGCGGTGGGCGCCAGCCGCAGCCGCTCGGTCTTCACCACGTCGAAACCGGCCGGGACCGTCAGCTCCGGCTCCGCCGCCGCGCCGAACCACACGAACGCGTGCTCGCCCTCCCGCACCGGCAGCCGCGGGAAGTTGTTCTCGGCATACTCGGTGGCGAAGACGGCGCCCGCGTCGCGCTGCTGCCCGGTGAACCACCGCGTGAACTCCTCGTCGAAGGGTCGCTCCCGGTACCAGATCGTCGCCGTCAGCACGGTGCCCGGCCGGCCGGCGTCGCGGGGCGAGGCCGGCGGTGCGACGATGGCCCGCAACAGCAGCACGTCGTCGGAGTCGACCATCGTGGCGTTCGCCGCCGGGCCGTGCTCGCGCCACACCGGGCCGCCGTAGAACTCGGGCAACGCCCGGCCCCGCACCGCCATGTCCGGGAAGCCCCGCAGCCAGACGAACACGTCGGGCCGGTCCAGGTCGCGGAACTGGCCGAGCACGCGCATGCCCAGCGCCTCCTGCGACTCGACGAACTCCCTGTCGAACAGCTCGATCAGCTCGTCCCGGCGGCCGGGCCGCAGGGTGTACTGCCGCAGCTCGACGATCACCGCAGAATCCTCTCCAGCATGCCGGCGATCGTCCGGCGGCGCAGTGCCGCCCCGAACGCCGCCGACGCGTCGTCGTAGACGTCGGTCAGGACCGGCTGGATGCCGCGGCCCACCGGGCACTCCGGGTTCGGCTCCGAGTTGTGCAGGGCCAGCAGTGGCTCCGGATCGACGGCCGCCCACACGTCGTACATGGTGATCTCGTCGGCCGGGCGGGCCAGCGCGAACCCGGCCCCGGTCCCGCGCCGTGCCCGGACCAGGCCGGCCCGGCGCAGGTCACCGAGGCTGCGCCGGAGGATGACCGGGTTGGTGTTGACGCTGGCGGCGACCTCGTCGGAGGTGAGCCAGGGCCGGCCGCGCCGGCGGGCCAGCTCCAGCCAGGCGAGGGCGTGCGCCGCAATGGTTACTCTGCTGTTCGATGGCATCGTAACCATTCTTGTTACAAATGATCTTCACCGCAACCCCGCCCGCCGAGCGACCTCACTCCACGCGGGCGAGACGGCGATGCTCCACGAGGCCGACCAGATTACCCTCGGTGTCACGCAGGAACGCCTGAACCTCCTCGGTCCCGGCCGGTCCGAGTAGCCCGTCGGCGTGCGTGAAGACGACATGTGGCTCCGACACCACCGTGGCGCCCGCGCGGCGCATCCGCCCGACCACCGCGTCGACGTCCTCGACCAGGTCCGTCACGAGGAGGGATGAGGAGGGTGGGGGATCGGGCTCGCTGGCCGAACGACCTGTGGATTCGTGAGCATTCACAGTGTGCCGCGAGCTGGTTGCGTGATGAGGATCGATGGATTGTCGGATCGAGGACAGGGTCACGCCGTTGATACAACTACGGTGAGTATTACTAGTCGTGACGGAGCGGAGGCGATCATGCCAACCGTCGTAACAGCCCCGCATCGAGGGACTGACCTGACCGGTGCTGGCCGATACTTTGCGCCGATGACCGCCAGCGCCATCTCCGTCATCAAAGCCATAGAGATCAACCGGCCGGGGCTGTCCGAAACCAAACGGAACCTGCTGCTGTTCTTCTGCCAGGGGCACTACCTTGCCCTCGGTGGTGACGCCCTGTTCGGCGAAGCGCTGTACGCCGTCGAACACGGGGTCGCCCTCGACGATCTGTCCGAACCTGACGTCCTGGAACCGCCGCACAGCGGCGCCCTGAACGCCATCAACGGGGTACTGCAGCGGTACGCCGATCTGTCCCCCGCCGACCTGCGCACCCTGATCCAGGCGTCCGCGCCGTGGCAACTCGCCATGAAGTCGGTGGGCAGCCCGCGGATTGAGCTGGCGTGGCTGCGGGACTGGTTCACCCGACCCGACGAGACTGACGACCCCGCTGATGAGCGACCTACCCGTAAGCAGCTTGCGGCCTGGGCGGCCCGGAACGCTTGAACCGCCACAGACTCGCCGCACCTTGCCAGGGAGGCTCGATGAGCGATTCGGACCGGCTGTGGAAGCTGGAAGGATTCCCGGAGCATGTCGGTCCCGCTTCTGGCGAGGTGCAGCGGGCCTACGAGCTGTGGAAAGATCGCTGTCAGGTCAACCCGCAGTCGGCCGGCCGGCAGCTTGAGAGCGGAGACCGGTACACGGCGCTGATCCCCGGCGGCCGATACGTCGACGATGCGTTCGGCGAACAGCAACTCATCTGCGACTACGAGATCAAACCCGGTTCATGGGGTACTCCCGGCGAGGTGATGTATCTGGACTGCGGCTTTGTCGGGGCGGCGGACCAACCTGACTAGGTTCGCGTTGCGGCGTTTCGATGGTGGAGCGGTAGCTGTACCTGACTGCTCGGCGTCCCCGGGAATGCGGCTCCGGCGCCTGGGGAGCCGTTTCGGCCCGTTCAAGCTCGCAGTGGCCTGAGACCCGGACGTCGTCCTGGATTGGTCGGCGATGGTAGCGGGTGCGGAGTAGCTGCTTGGCGCAACAGCCCCGACGTTGCGGTCATCGCCACGTGACCAGGTAGTCCACTTGCGGTACCGGTCGGAAGACAGCACTGTCCGTTAAGGCCATAACTTTGATGACTGCGAATGAGTTGGATCGGTGCGGCCGGGTTTCGTGGACTGGGGCCCGGCCGCCGACCAGTCCAACCATCCCCGGTCCATGGAGCGACTGCCCTATGCGGAACAAATCCTTCATCGCCGCGTTGGCCGTGACCGCAGCCATCGGGATCGCCTGCTCATCCGGTGGCGCTGACACGGCCGGTCCGGGCGCCCAGGACACTGCGGCAGATGGGAGCGCGGCAAAGAAGAAGTCCATCGTGCTGGAGGTGACCGGCGCGAAGAAGGCCGATATCACGTACGGCCTGAACTCGGATCAGTCACAGGACAACGGCGTCAAGGTGCCGTGGAAGAAGACGATGTCGTCGGGTGAGGCGATGATCGTGGCGACGGTGCTCGCGCAGAACAAGGGTGCGGGCACGATCAAGTGCAGGATCACCGTGGATGGCAAGGTGGTGAAGGAGAACGCGTCGAAGGGCGAGTACGCGGTGGTCACCTGTACCACTGACGCCCTCACCTGACCGATTGCCATGCCAACCGCCCCGCCTGCACGAGGAGCCGGACTTCCGGACGAGTTCCCCGCCGGCCCCGACGGCGGCCGGCCGACCACCTGAGCGACGACCTGGCTACCGTCCTCCGGCGCCCGAGCCGGCCGGGCGGCGGCGCGTCAGGTGACGAAGTGGCGGCCCGGCCGCCGGTCGCGGCCGATGCCGTGACCGGCCGCCGGGGGAGTGGCCGGGGTCAGGAGGCCGGCGTCAGGATCTGGGCGACCTCCCAGGCGTTGCCCGCCGGGTCGGTGAACGCGACGGTGCGGCGTCCCCACGGGCGGTCGACAGGTCCGTTGAGGATGGTCACGCCGTGCTGCTTGAGCTCCTCGTAGACCGCGTTGGCGTCGGCCACCTCGATGGTGATCAGCAGGCGGGCGCCGCTCCGCGGGCCGGCTACCGGGTGCGGCTCGACAAGTGTGCCGGCGCGGTCGGCGCGCAGGATGTTGATCATCAGGTTCTCGAGCCGGACCACCGCCGAGGCCTCGTCCGCCCAGACCACCTCGAGGCCGAAGACGTTCTCGTAGAACGCCCGGGTGGCGGCCAGATCCTCGGCGAAGATCGTGATGACCTCGATCTTGTTCAATCCCTTGATCACGTATGCCCGTCCCTATTGCGAAGATAGTTTCGAGTCGTGATCGTATGACGGCCGCGGCGCCGGTAGGGGGCGCGCGCGGTTCCGGAACTCGTTGCGGGGCAGGTCGCTCGTCACCGTCGGAGTCACTGTGGCGTCCCGATTCCCCCGTACGCTTGCGCAACCGGGCGAGGAGCGACCTGCCTCCCACAACGGTGTCAATGCTCGCCGGTGGACCTTGTACGAAGCGTGGGAGACTCGTACCGTCCTTGTGAATTTCTTGAATCCCCTGGTCGGGGATGGGCGTGCGGAGGTCAGTTGGCGGCGGAGTTCGGGGTGCTCGGCGTGGTGGAGGCCCGCATCGACGGCCGGTCCGTCGAGCTGGGGCACGCCAGGCAGCGGTGCGTGCTGGGGGTGCTGCTCGTCGAGGCGGGCCGTCCGGTCACGATGGACCAGCTGATCGACCGGGTCTGGGGTGCCAACCCGCCGCAGCGGGCCGCCGGCGCTCTCTACAGTTACCTGTCCCGGCTGCGCGGCGCCCTCGCCGGCGCTACCGGCGTGGAGATCCGCCGGGAGCCGGGCGGTTACCTGCTCACCGTGGATCCGCAGGTGGTGGATCTGCACCGGTTCCGCGGCCTGATCCGGCTGGCCCGCGCGGCGGAGCCGGACCGGTCGGCCGCCGACCTGATCACCGGGGCGCTCCAGCTGTGGCGGGGCGACCCGTTCGCCGGGCTGGACACGCCGTGGCTGGCCGCCATGCGCCGCACGCTGCTCGGCGAGCGGTTCGCCGCCGAGCTGGACCGCAACGACGTGCTGCTGCGCCTGGGCCGGCACGGCGAGCTGCTGCCGGCGCTGACCGCCGCGGTCGCCGAGCATCCGCTGGACGAGCGGCTGGCCGGTCAGGCCATGCTGGCGCTGTACCGCTGCGGGCGCCAGGCCGACGCCGACGAGCAGTACCGGCGGATCCGCCGCAGCCTCGCCGACGAGCTGGGCAGCGATCCGGGCAGCGCGCTGCGCCGGCTGCACGAGCAGATCCTGGCGGCGGATCCGGCACTGGACGTGCCGGCGGCCGACCCGCGGAGCGCCGTCCCGGACGCGCCGGCCGGTGACGCCGGCAACCCCGTCGCGCCGCCGGTCGTCGCGGCGCCGGTGCCCACCCAGCTGCCGGCCGACGTGCGCGCGTTCACCGGGCGTGCCGGAGAACTCGCCACACTGGACCGGCTGCTGGTGACCCCGGGCGCCGAGCCGCCGCTGACCGTCGCCCTGCTGTCCGGTACGGCCGGCGTCGGCAAATCCGCCCTGGCGGTGCGCTGGGCCCACCGGGTCCGCGACGCGTTCCCGGACGGCCAGCTGTACGTGAACCTGCGCGGCTACGACGCCGAACAGCCGGTGACCGTCGCCGACGCGCTGGCCGGCTTCCTCACCGCGCTCGGCGTCCGCGGCCCGGAGATCCCGCCGGGCAACGACGAGCGCGCCGCCCGCTACCGTTCCGAGCTCACCGGCCGGCGGATGCTGGTGCTGCTGGACAACGCGTCCTCGGTGGAGCAGGTCCGGCCGCTGCTGCCCGGCACCGGCTCGTGCCTGGTGCTGATCACCAGCCGTGACTCGCTGCCCGGCATGGTGGCGGTGCACGGCGCCGAACGGGTCAACCTCGACCTGCTCCCGCTGCCCGACGCGCTCACCCTGCTGCGCAAGCTGATCGGCACCCGGGTGGGCGCGGAGCCGGCCGCCGCCGAGGCGCTGGCCGCCGCCTGCGCCCGGCTGCCCCTGGCGCTGCGGATCGCCGCCGAGCTGGCCGCCGAACGCACCGACGTGCCGCTCGCCGAGCTCGTCGCCGAGCTGGGCGACCACCGGGTGCGGCTGGACCTGCTGGACGCGGGCGGGGATCCACGCGCCGAGGTCCGGGCGGTGTTCTCCTGGTCGTACCAAAATCTGCCGGACGCCGCGGCCCGGACCTTCCGGCTGCTCGGGCTGCATCCGGGGGAGACCGCGCACGTGGACGCGGTGGCCGCGCTGACCGGCAGCACCGCGAGCGAGGCACGGCGGCAGCTCGGCGTGCTGGTCCGCGCCAGCCTGGTCCAGGCCGGCCGCGGCGGCCGGTACAGCATGCACGACCTGCTGCGCGTCTACGCGGCGGAACTCGCCGCCGAGCACGACGGCGAGCCGGACCGGCGGGCGGCGCTGACCCGGCTGTTCGACCACTACCTCAGCCGGGCCGAGGCCGCGATGGGCACGCTGTACCCGGACGGCGCGACCGTGCCCGGCGACCCGGACGAGGCCCGCGCCTGGATCGAGGCGGAGCGGCCCAACCTGGCCGCCACCTGCGTCTACGGCGCGGCGCACGGCTTCTACCGGCACACCGTCGCACTGGTCGGCACGCTGTTCCGCTACCTGGACGCGGCCGGGCCGGTGGCTGAGGCGGCGACCGTCACCGCCTCCGCCGTGGCCGCGGCCCGGGCGATCGGCGACGGCGCCGCGCAGGCGCGGTCGCTGTCCCAGCTGGGCCGCCTGCACCGGCGCCAGGGCCGCTTGCACGAGGCGGCGGCGACCTACCGACAGGCCCTTTTCCGGTACGCCGAACTCGGCGACCGGGCGGCCGAGGCGCAGGTCCTGCGCAACCTGGGCAGCGTCGACTGGCGGCTGGGCGACTACCGGCAGGCGGCCGACCACTACCGCCGGGCCTGGACCCTCTACGAGCAGCTGGGCGACGACGCCGGGCAGGCCGACGCGCTGGTCCGGCTGGGCCTGGTCGACGCGCGGCTGGGCGACCAGGACCAGGCGGTGCGGCGCTTCGAGTCGGCGCTGGAGCTGTATGCCCTGCTCGGCGACCGGTACAGCGAGGCGTACGTGCTGTCCCTGCTGGCCCGGCAGCCGCGGCACCCGACCGGCCTGGAGCGCGCCGCCGCCCATCTCGAGCAGAGCCTCGCGGCGGTCCGGCGCGCCGGTGACCGGACCGCCGAGGCGTACGCGCTGACCGACCTGGCCGCCGTCCATGCCCGCCAGGGCCGGCTCACCGAGGCGGCCGGCCAGCTGCGCCGGGCGCTGGTGCTGCACCAGCGGATCGGCGACCGGGCCAGCGAGGCCGAGGCGCTCAACGACCTCGGCCAGGTGCTGCGCGCCGCCGGGCAGGCCGGCGAGGCCCGGACCCGGCACGGCCAGGCCCTCGACCTGGCCGAGGAGATCGGCGACAGGTACGAGACGGCGCGCGCCCACGACGGCATCGCGGCGGCCCTGCGCGACCTGGGTGACGCCGGCGAAGGTCAGCAGCACCTCGACCGCGCCCGGCGCATCTTCGCCGACCTGCGGGTCCCCGCCGCCCCGGCCGTGGAGCTGCCGGCGTAAGAGGTGTCGCGGAGCCCAGCGGGGGCGGCCCGCGGTCAGCTTGTCGTTTAACCAGTTCGGCGGGGGCTTGGTGCCCTTCTTGCGATGGGCCGGTCGCTGGTGTGCCTGGCCGGTGACCAGGATGAGTCCCACGGCGTAGCGCGTCGTGGTGCGCCGGTTGCGGGAGCCTGGCGGGCGTCCGGGACCGGGCCTGCTGGGTTTAGGTGCATGCACTGGCGAGGTGCTGGCCGCGCGCAGGTTCCGAAACCCGCGCCGGACCCGGGCCGGGGTGAGCCGTTCCGGGGCCATCGGGCGTTCCCAAGGCCGGCGTAGGTCCTGAGCGAGGGGCCGGGCGAGACGCAGCTGAGTATGCGCAGCGAGGATGAGCCAGGTCCAGCGGTCGGCTGCGGCTGGCTCACGGAGTCGCGGTGCGGTCCAGCCGAGAGTCTGTTTCAGCAGGCGGAAGGTGTGCTCGATGTCGAAGCGGCGCAGGAACGCCTGCCAGCACCGGTCGACATCGTCGGCGGTGGCGTCGCCCTTGGACCACCACAGCCAGAGCGGCTTGGGTTCGCCGCGGCTGGGCAGGTGGTCGACGGTGAGCCGGATGACCGTGCCGGCGATGATAGGCAGCGCCTGGTCGTGATCGACCCAGGCGGCGCGGCGGGTCAGCCGCGGGTGCAGCCGGTCCCAGGCCTGAGCCTTCACCTGGCCGTAGAGCCGGGTGTCGGTGTGGGTGACCGCGTGCTCGGTGTCCCAGGTGGCGGGGTCGCCGAAGACGAACTCCCCGCCGTGCTTGGCCGACCGACCGCCTTCAGGGTTGTAGATCCTTGGCGGCGTGGGGCGGCGTAGCACCCGATCCGAGCGCATCCGGCCCAGGATCTCCACCGGGAGGTCCCGCAGCAGCCAGGCGATGCGCGGTGCTTCGTAGCCGGCGTCGAGCACGATCAGGATGTCGCGGTCGTCGGGCTTCCACTGGCCGGCGTCGGTGAGGCGGTCGACGAGCTGGCGGATCTGTGCGCAGGTGATCGTGGTGACGTCCGCGCCGGGTGGCAGGCGGACTGCGTCGAGTAGGGCTGTCCATGAGGTGCGGCCGGTTTCCAGGGCGGCGATGATCGAGTAGGGCCAGCCCGGGATCATGCGGTGTTCCTCCTTGCCGCGGCCGTAGGTGTGGCAGAACGAGCGCTGCGGACTGCAGTCGCCGTCCGGGCGCAGCCACGGTGAGACGTCCACCGCGAGCACCAGCCGGCCGTCCGCCGCCCGCGGCAGCGGTAAGCCGGCCAGCTCCGGGCGCAGCGACTCGACGTCGATGCGGCCGTGGTTGAGCGCGTCATACATGGCGCCGTGGCCACGCCGGTGCTCCGGGGAAGCGACAGCCCCGACCAGGGTCTTGACCGGCCCGTCCGTGCACAGCAGTGCGTCGGCCAGCTCGAACAAGGCGTCCGCCCGCCGGGTCATGCATCGGTAGAGCTGCTCACGGAACTCCGCCAACACATCGATCGCTTCTGCTCGGTCAGCCATGCCCGCCACAACGATGATCGATAGGCGCGGACACGGCGCCACGGGCCTCAGCATGCCGAAGCGTCACCTACCCAGGGCACCCGACAACGCTGAGTCACAGCCACTCGGGTCGAGGCGGACCCGACGAGTGCACGGATCTGCCGAGATGAGCGTGTTTGGCTATCCCGGTTCAATCAGTGCGACCGATATCCGGACGACTATGGAGCCCGAATGCGCAAGCGTTGAAGGCGCTTCCGGCTCGCTGATTGTATGCGTCCCTTCCAAGCGGACAGCAGTTGACATTCCGTTAGGCGCCACTTTTGCGGAATTCGGGAACCGGCACGCCGCCGATGCCCCAGTCGTCGAGCTCGACCTCGTCGATGACGACGAAGGTTGTGCGGGGGTCCTTGCCGAGTACGTCGACGAGGACCTGCGTCATCTCACCGATGATGCGGCGCTTCTGTTCTCGCGTCACACCCTCACGAGTGATCTTTACATTGATGTACGGCATGGTCAGCCCTTCTCGTCGAGGCGTCGTGGAGTCGCGCGGAATGCCTTGGCAACGATCTGCCAGCGTCCGTCGGAAGCGAGCAGTGTCAGCACGTCGGCGTAGTCGACGTCGCCCAAGGAGCATTCGACAACGGCGACGATCAGGCTCTTTGCGACCTGCGTGATCGAAACGATGCGGTCGTTGCGGGTTTCGCCGCGTGCTGCGGGAGCCGTCCGGTGTGCCACGACGTCGAGGTAGGTCGGTAGGTCACGGTGCAGCGTGCCGTCCGGCGTTTGGGTGATGTAGAGCGCGGCGGGGTGGAAGACGGCCGCGAGACGGTCGACATCGCTGTGGTACAACCCGTCGAAGTAGGTCCGCAGCAGGTCCTCGACGTCCTGGAACCCGACGGCGGCGACGCTACCCGAGGAAGCAACAGTCATGACCGCACCGTGACGAAGCCGCCGTCCACGGCGAGGGTGTGACCGGTGACGAACTGTGCCGTCGCGAGGTAGTGCACCGCCTCGGCGATCTCGTCGGCCTCGCCGACGCGATTGAGCACCGCGAGGCCGGCGAACGCGTCGACGTCGACGGCGGAGTGCAGCGGAGTCCGCACGACACCGGGTGCCACTTCGTTGACCCGGATCGAGTGGGGAGCGAGTTCGGCCGCGAGGGCAACGGTCAGCGCCCGGACCCCACCCTTGGAAACCAGTGCCGCGGAGGCCGGGAAGCCGGTGACCGCGTGGTCATTGAGTACCGTGCCGATGTTCACCACGCTGCCACCGTGGCCCTGCGCGACCATGCGGCGCACGACTGCCTGGGTGGCGAGGTAGGTGCCCCGCAGGTTCCCGGCGAGGAAGCCGTCGAGTTCCTCAGCGGTCACGTCGAGGAACGGCTTCGCGGCGAACGTGCCGGCGCTGTTGACGAGTACGTCGACTCCACCGAACCGGTCGACGGCAGTACGGACAAGGCGCTCGCCGGTGTCGGCCGCACCGATGTCACCGGCGACCGTCGCCACCAGGTCGCCCGCTGACAGGTCGTACTCCGCCTGCTTGAGCCGCGCATCGTCTCGTCCGCCCAGGACCACCCGGTAGCCATCGGTGAGGAAGCGGCGCGCCGCGGCGAGACCCAGACCACTACTGCCACCGGTAATGATCACTGTCGAGAAACTGCTCATGGCTCATCCTGTCGTCATGTGGGGGCCGGTCCGGTTCGGCCGGTCCGTCGAGCAATGACGCTACGGAGCAAGTGACCGATCAGTCCAAGACGCAACGGCCCCTGCTGCCATAAGGTCAGCTTATGAATGTGGATGTGCGGGACCTGGAGCTACTAGCAGCGCTCGCGAGCGGCGGAACGCTACTGCAGGCAGCCGAGGAGCTCTATGTGAGTCAGCCCGCGCTCAGCCAACGGCTCGCTAAGATCGAGGCACGCGTCGACGCACAGCTCTTCGAACGCCGCGGGCGCCGCCTGGTGGCCACCGAGGCAGGAAGACGGCTCACGGTCAGCGCCGTTCACGTGCTCCGCGAACTCAGCGCAGCCGAGGCCGATGTGCGCCGCATCGCGCACTTCGGGCGTGGTCGCGTGAGAGTCGCCACGCAGTGCAGCACGACGTTCGGCTGGCTCACACCGGTGATCCGCCGCCACAGGGAGAACCACCCCGACAGCCAAGTGCGCGTTGAGTCCGTGCCCGATGACGACGTGGTCGGCGCGCTGCTTGACCAGCGCCTCGACGTCGCGGTCCTGACCAAACTCGACCGACGAGCCGAAGAGCTCCAACTGACCCGGCTCTTCGACGACGAGATGGTCGCGGTGGTCGCGCCGCAACATGCGTGGACCCGGCGCGACCATGTGACGGCCCGCGACTTCGCCGACGTCGATCTGATCATGTACGACTCCTACGACCCGGGCCGGGCGCTGGCCACGCCGCTGCCGCTGCCACCCGGCGCACACCCCCGCAGCCTCACAACCGTGCCCATGGTGACGGATCTTGTGGTCGAGCTCGTCGCAGCACAAGAGGGCATCTCGGTACTCCCTTCCTGGGTGATTGCGCCGTACGCCGAACGCGGCGACGTCGCTGTGGTACGCATCAGCGCACGGCCGACCACGCGCACCTGGTACGCCGCTGTGCGCGCCGGCGACGAACGCCCGTCGGTACGCGGCTTCATCGACGCTCTGCACCAGCACTTCGCCACCCAAGGGCCCGGCGAGGTGCTACTGAACGCGGCAGGAGGCTCAGGTTCTCTCTAACCTTTGGCATCTGAAGTCACACCGCCGCCACCGCTGAACGTGCCAGCCGATGGTGCGGCATCATCGAGGGCAGATGGAGCAACGCACTCATTTGCCGCAGAGAACGCGCGTTGGGTCCCGTTGCCACCCTCGCCCAGCGTGCTGACCGACACGCACCGTAGTCACCCTTGATAAGGCGGCGACGCCTCCACAGCGACGTCAGGGTGGAGCGGGAGGTTAAACGGCAATCTCACGCTCAGTGCGCGCAGGTGGCGACGCTGCAGTACCGGCGCTGGCGGCTCGGGTCGAGGAAGAGCCAGCCGCACCGCGGGGCGGGGCAGGCGCACACGGTGAACCGGCGCGGGTCGGCGAGCAGGGCGGCGGCACTGTTCGCGGCGGCGTGCAGCGGCAGGTCGAGCCCCGCCTCGGCGGGCAGCACCCAGCGTCCGAGCCCGCTGGCGTCCCGGACGAAGACCGACGCGGCCGCGGCGGCACGGGCGAACTCCGCCACCGCGGCGAAGGCGTGCTCGTCCGCGGGGTCGGTGAGGCACGCGTACAGAAAGGTCCGCAATGTCGTGGCGCGCCGCAACACGGCGGCGGCCTCGCCGGGCGCGCGGCGCGCGACCCGCAGCAACCTGGTCGTCGTCTCCGGATCGGCGAGATCGAGGTGCTCGGCCCAGGCCGCGAGCGCGGGATAGCCGCGCAGCCACTCGCCGCCGCCGGCCGGATGCGGTTGCCGCCAGCCCGCGTACGTGTTGCAGAACTCCAGCGCCGGGTGACCGCCCACATGCCACGGCAGCCACTGGTCGCGCACCCGGACGGCGTAGGCCGGCGCCGGCGGCCGGTCCAGCCGCGGATCCCGCCGCGCGATGCGGTCCCGCAGCTCGCGCAGCTCGGCCCCGGGAGCCACGCCGAGATCGGCGCGCAGGAGTTTCGCGGTGACGTCGTAGCGGTGCAGGGCCTCGGCCGGCCGCCCGTCCCGGTGCAGCGCGGTCATCAGCAAGGCGACCAGCCGTTCCTGTGCCGGACAGCGGTCGGCGACCGGGAGCAGATCGGTGACCACCCGCTCGTGGCGCCCCATCGCCAGCAGGTCCTCGGCCCGGCGCCGGACCGCCACCAGCCACTGCTCGTGCAGCCGCGGCGCGAGCCGTTCCCGCAGCCGATCCCCGGCCACGTCGGCCAGCAGCGGCCCGCGCCACAGGGCGAGCGCCTCGTCGAGCAGCCGGACCCGCTCGGCGGTGTCCGGTGCCTCCCCGGCCTGGCGGCAGAACTCGGCGAACTCGTCGACGTCCCGCCGGTGATCGGCCGGCTCGACCAGGTAGCCGTCGTGGCGGGTGACGATGGTCAGGCCGTGGTCGCCGAGCGACTGCCGCAGCCGGCCCACATAGGTGTGCACGACGCCGCGGGCCGTGGCCGGCGGCTCGCCGTCCCAGAGCAGGTCGGTCAGCCGGTCGGTGCTGACCACCCGGCCGGCCTCCAGCAGGAGCAGGCCGAGCAGGCAGCGTTCCTGGCGGCGCGGGCCCGCCGTGACCGGCCGGCCCCGGTGGCGGATCTCGAACGGGCCGAGCAACCGGAAGTCCATCGGATCGAAGGCTATCGGTTCCGGTCAGGATCTGGTGAGCGGCTTGTCGCAGGCTGCCGTGATGCGCCGAATCGCCATCACCGCCGTCACGTCCGCCGCGCTGCTGACCGGCGCCGGTTCCGGCTGGGAACCCGCGCCGACCCCGCCGTTCCGCCAGGAGGCCGGGGTCAACTGCGACTTCCCGCTGTCCGCCGAGCCGGTGGTCGACGAGGTGGTCACCAGGGTGTTGCAGCGGTACCCGGACGGGTCGATCCGCCGTGACGCGTACCGGGGTGACCTGGTGGTCCGGGTGACCAACACGGAGACGGGCGCGGCGTACGACGCCGACGTCAGCGGCAGCGCCGTGGTCGACCACGGCGCGGACGGCTCGCAGACCTGGTACGTGGCCGGCCCGGTGCTGCTGCGGGTCCGGGAGGGCCAGGGCAACATCCCGCGCGGCCTGTGGATCGTCGACGGGGTGTACCGCCTGCGGATCTCACCGACCGGGTACCGCACGCTCACGATGGTCACGGGCACCCTCGACAACGTCTGCGACCACCTCTGACGAGCCTCGGCGGGGCCGCTGTGGACGGCCGGGTCAGGCGACCGGAAGCCGGTCGACCAGCAGCCGCACCCGCTCCTCGGTGAACTCCGGCGGCAGTCGTCCGGCCCGGGTCAGGGTGGCCAGGCCGTGCAGGGACGCCCACACCGTCTCGGTGAACAGCCCCGGTGCGATCCCGTCGCCGGCCACCTCGCCCAGCGTCTCCAGCAGCGCGGCGAAGGCGTCCTTGAGGGGCTCCGGGGTGTCGTCCCGCGCGTACGCCAGGCCGCCGTCGAGCTGGAAGATGGCGTCGTAGACCGCCGGGTTGCGGGCGGCGAAGTCGAGGTAGGCCCGGGCCAGGGCGGCCACCCGGGCGCGTGGGCCGTCGGCGGCACCGGTCGCGGCCCGCACCGCCACGGCCATCTCGGTGGCGCCCTGCAGGGCGACGGCACCGATGATCTCCCGTTTGCCGCGGAAGTGGCTGTAGAGCACGGGCTGGCTGTACTCGATGCGCTCGGCGAGCCGGCGGGTGGTGACCGCGTCCCAGCCCTGCTGCTCGGCGAGCTCGCGGGCGGTCGCCACGATGAGCCGCTCGCGCTCCGCCCGGTCGCGTTCCTTGCGTTCCTGTACCGACATGACCCGATCCTAGCACCGCTAGACAGTCGAGCGCTGGCAGTGCTAGCGTTGCCCCACAAGCTAGCAACGCTAGATTTCAGGAGGGTCGTCATGCTCAGCGCACTTCAGGTCGTCACCACGGTGGTTGTCGGCGTGATGGTGGGGGTGGAGTTCGCCGTCGCCTTCGTCATGAACCGGATCTTCAACGCGCTCCCCGAGGACAGCGACCAGCTCGCCCGCGCCCACGGTGGCCGGATGCTCGGCGCCGTGATGCCGTTCTGGTACATCGGCTCGCTGGTGCTCGTCGCGGTCTGGGCCGCCGCCGGCTGGCACGACCCCGGCACCGGGCTGGTGGTCACCGCCGGCGCGCTGCTGCTGCTCAGCGTGGTCATGTCGATCCTGCTGCTCGTCCCGATCAACAACCGGGGCAAGACGTGGACCCCGGAGAACCGGCCGGCCGACTGGAAGGAGCAGATGAACCGCTGGGACCGCTACCACTACGTCCGCGTCGCGGTCATCATCGCCGCCTTCGCCTCGCTCGCCGCCGCCCTCGCCTGAACCGCCCACTCGCCAAGGAGAAGAACGATGTCGCTCAAGAAGATCAACACCGTGCTGGCCGCCGTCTTCGTCCTCTTCATCCTCTGGTTCGGGACGGAGTACATCGTGCGCCCGGCGGCGACGGCGCCGAGCTTCGGCCTGCCGTCCTGGCCGTCCGGCGACGGCGGCGGCTTCCTGATCGTCAAGGGCGTCCGCGACGTCGTGCTGGCCCTGGTCCTCGGCGTCCTGCTGGTGACCGGCCAGCGCCGGGCGCTGGGCTGGGTGCTGCTGGTGGAGGCCCTCGCCGCGTACGGCGACATGACCACCGTGCTGGCCCACCACGGCGCCGTGGCCACCGCACTCGGCGTCCACGGCCTGACCGCGACGCTGATGGCGGTCACCGGCCTGCTGTTCCTCCGCGAGACCGGCAAGCCGGCGGACGCCCGCGCACCGCGCACCCGGCAGCCCGCCTGACCGGGCGCTTCCCGGACGGCCTTGTGCCGGCGCCCGGAATCGCAGCAAGATGCAGGCCGTGACCGGCATGCTGGAGTTCCTGCGGACGCTGCACCCGGGATGGTGCGCGCTGCTCGCCCTGGTGGAGAACACCGCCCTGGTCGGACTGGGCGCTCTGCTCGGGCACGGCGCGCTCCGGCTGCCCGGCGCCCGGCGACTCACCCCGGCGCCCGGCCCGGTGAGCGGGCAGGAGTACGCGCTGGTCGCCAGCACCACGCTGATCAACACCGCGATCACCGTGGCCGGCTGGTGGCTGTGGCGGGCCGGCGTCATCGCCCTGCGGCCGGGCCTCGGCCCCGGGGCGATCGCCGAGCTCATCGTGCTGGTCATGGTGATGGACGTGCTGATGTACGCCGGCCACGCCACCGCCCATCTACGAGTCCTGTTCCCCTGGGTGCACCGGCTGCACCACGTCTTCGCGGACGCCCGCCCGATCACGCTGTTCGCGCTGCACCCCCTGGAGGCGATCGGCTTCGGGGCGATGTGGCTGGTGGTCCTGGCCGTTCACCCGTTCACGGTCGCCGCCCTGACCGCCTACACGGTGCTCAACCTGGTCTTCGGTATCCTCGGCCACCTCGGGGTGGAGCCGCTGCCGCCGCGCGTACGCCGCAATGTGATCTTCCGATGGGTCGCCACGCCCACCATGCACGTCGGACACCACGCGGAACCCCGCTACAACCTGGGCTTCTACACCACGGTGTGGGACCGGGTGTTCCGCACGCTGGAACCCGGCTACGACACCCGGCGGACCGCCACGGTGCCGGAGCCCTACCGCCGACCGGCCGCCGCCGTCGCACCCGATTGAGCCGTTCGGCGGCGCGCCCGTCGTCCTGCGTTTCCGGAAGCCGGCGAGGGGAGGGACGATACCCGCAAGTCCCACCTGCTTGTCAGCCCGGGCGCCTGCGAACGCGGCTGCGTGCGTGGGGGGATGCTGCGGATCACCTGGCTGCTGGACACCGGGATCATCCGGCACCTGCGGGTCATCCCGTCGACGAGTGGGCCCTGGCGGCCCGCGCGGATGGTCGACAGGCCGCCGTACCAAGCTCATCGCCGCCTGATCAGCTCGGCATCCGTGAGGCGCGGATCGCGGCGAATCCGGTCAGTGCTCGAGCGGGCGGCCGGTAGAGCCGGCGTCCCAAACGTTTCACGTCCGCACTCGCTTCACGATCGCGATCGGCACTGTCTCGATCACATAGTCCTCGATCAGGTCCGGCTGCACGTCCACCGTCGCATCGGTGCCGACGTAGCGAACGACGAACACCGTCCTGCGCAGGATCGCCTCGTCATATTCGGCAAGGCTCTCCGGCAGGTCGCCCACGATACGAACGGAGTCCCCCGGCTTGAGCGCGGCATGTTCCGGAGCCTCACCGCGCTGGACAGCGGAGATCATGTCGATGAGACTCACCAATGGCTCGCTGTCCATGCCGTAGTGCACGAGATGCCCGGCCTGGCCGAAGATCACACCAGCTTCGTCCCTGCTCAACCCGGCGAATGCCTCGGCGACTTGATCAGGAAGGCCCGATTTCCCCGACTTGTCGTGCTGCTGCATCGCTAAGGCCAACAGCAGGCGGTCGATGACTCGTTCCGCGGTGTCTTCGTACGTCACCCGGCGAGGATATGGTCATCGACATCAGCGGATCCGCGGATGAGCCGCGACGCCCGCTGCGTTTCCGCTCAGCAGCAGATCCGCGCATCGGAGCAAGCTGAGGTCGCCGCCGCGGTGCGGCGTTCCGGTAGGCGTCACCGTGACGGTGACCCGAACGGCAGAGGCCGCACTCGGCTGAACGGAACATCTGGCGGTGGTGTTCGTCGAGGTTCTCCCGGCCGGCCCGGAGGGCATGGTGGGTCGGCCACGACCCGGGGCGACGATCTCGCGTCGACCGCTTTCCAGGAGCAGCCCCGCATCGTAGGGGTGACTTCCGAATTCACCGAGGTCTCCGGCAGGCGCTGGAGCAACGAGGGCCTGGACCAGCATCGACACCCCGGCGGCTACATCGGCTCACCGAACGATCTCCCGCTGGGGTACTGGCGAGCAGCACTCCGGGCGTACCGGAAATCCGGCCGCGAGGGAAAGCGGCCCGCACGTGTCAGCATGTCGGCTGGCGGGGGAGTTCGGGGATGTAGCTCTTCCACTCCTGCTCGGTGAGTCCCCGGCCGCTGATCGCGCACGCCTCCCGCGCCGGATCCGCCGCCAGATTCGCCGGCACCGTCGCGTCCCACACCGTCACGTTCTGGCTCAGGTCGCCGAACGCGCCCCCGGCCGCCAGCGTGTGACCGTCCGGGCTGAACGCCACGTTCACCGTCTGCAGGGCCGGGCTCTTCAGCGTCGCGAAGGGCACCGCCGTGGTCGGGTCCGCGATGTCCCAGAGGATCATGGTGTCGTCGGTGCTGGCGGTCGCCAGCGTCCGCCCGTCCGGGCCGAACGCCACCCACCGCACCTGGCTGGTGTGCCCCATCAGGGTGGCGATCCGGCTCGGCCGCTCCGGATCCGCGACGTCCCAGAGGATCGCGGTGGCGGCGTCGTCGGTGCCCGCGGCCAGCGTGCGCCCGTCCGGGCTGAACGCGACCGAGTTGGCGGTGAACCCGAAGACGTTCTTGAGCAGGATCGAGGTGTAGCGGACCGGCGCGGACCGATTCGTCACGTCCCACAGCGACACGTTGTAGCCCTCGCTGACCGCCATGGTCCGCCCGTCCGGGGTGAACGCGATGGCCGACAGCGTCTCCTGCAGCGCGAGGTCGGCGAGCCGGGCGGGCCGCCGCCGGTCGGCGAGGTCCCACAGCGTGGCCTTGCCGTCGCGGCGGCCGACGGCGAGGGTTCGCCCGTCGGGGCTGAACCTGACCGCGTACACGAGATCTCCCGGCTCCTTGATGGTGGCCAGCGGCGCCGGACCGGCCGAGCCGCTCATGTCGAGCAGCGTGACCGTCGCGTCCGTTCCGGTGACGGCGAGCGTGCGGCCGTCGGGGCTGAGCGTGAGGCCCTCGACGGTGCCGTCCCGCAGCGGCCACGAGTCGCCCCGCACCGGGCCGGCCGGGTCGGTCAGGTCCCACGGGGTGGCGGTGCCGTTCCAGCCCGCGGTGATCAGTGAGTGGCCGTCCGGGCGGAACGCCAGGCCGACGATGTTCGAGGGGAACGGGCCGGGCAGTTCGGCGAGCTCCTCCCGGGCGTACCGGCCCTTGGTGGTCCAGATGGTCGCGGTCCGGCGGCCGCCGGCGGTCGTCACCGTCCGCCCGTCCGGGCTGAAGGCGATCGAGCGGACCGGGCCGTCGGGCATCCGCAACGTGGCCACCAGGGTGGACAGCCAGGCCCAGGTGCCGGTCGTCTCGACGCTCCACAGCGCTGTCGCCCCGTCGGTGTCGGCCATCGCGAGCGTGCCGCCGTCCGGGCTGAACGCCATCGCGCTCAGGTGCGCCGACCCGGTGGCGGCCAGCTCGGACAGGCCCTGGCGCGGCTTGGCCGGGTCGGTCACATCCCAGAGGCGCACGTAGTCGTAGAGGGTTTCGACGGCCACCACGTTGCGCTTGGGGTTGAACGCGATGGCCGCGTCGACGACCTGTTCGCCGCGCGACGAGACGAGGCTGGCGCCCGGCACCGGGTGGGCCGGATCGGTCAAGTCCCAGACGGTGACAGTGCTGCCGCTGGTCACCCCGGTCTTGCCGTCCGGGCTGAACTTGAGCGGCCACGCCCCGGGCAGCGTCGCCGGCGTCGTCGGCGCGCCGCCGCTGACGTCCCAGAGCAGCGTGTCCTTCGCCTTGTTGCTGGTCGCGACCAGGTGCCCGTCGGGGCTGAAGTTCACCGCCACGATCCCGGCCGGGTCGGGCAGCGAGAGGGTCTTCACCGGGTGGGCCGGATCGGCCACGTTCCACAGGACCGCCGCCGGGCCGCCGTCCAGGACCGCTAGCGTACGCCCGTCCGCGCTGGCCACCAGCTTCGTGTCCGCCGTCGCGCCGGCCGGCAGCGTGCCGAGCCGTTCCGGTGCGGCCGGGTCCGTGGTGTCCCACAGCGACACCGTCCCGCCGGTGTCGGCGGTGGCGACCACGTGCCCGGCCAGGGTGGTCACGTAGGTCACGTCGCCGAGCACCCCGGCGTAGTGGGTGGCCATCACCAGGTGGCTGAGCTGGTCCCGGGTCTGCGCGTCGGGGTGCAGGCGTTCCGCGGCAACGGCGAGCATGAGCGCCTTCTTCGGGTCGTCGACGATCATCGCCCGGGCCCGGGCCAGCAGCCGCCGGCTGATCTCGACGCGCTGCAGCAGCGCGGTCTGCTCCCGCTGGCGTTTCGCCTCCTCGGCCGCCTCCTTGGCCAGCCGCTCCTGCCGCTTACGTTCCCGTTCGGCCTGGCGGGCCAGCTCGCGGTGCTGGTCGGCGAGCCGCTTCTGTTCCTTGGCCCGGGCCTCCGCCTGGTTCGCCAGGTCCTCCTGGCGCTGGGCGTTGGCCAGCTGCCGGTCGGCGTTGCGCTTCTGCCGCTCGGCCTCCTCCTTGGAGTCGGTGGCCAGCGCCTTCTCCCGTTCGGCGCTGGCCCTCTCGCGTTCCGCGCTGGCGTGGTATCGCTGGGCCTCGGCCTGCTCCCGCCGCGCCTCGGCGGCTGCCTCCTGGGCCAGCGCCTGCTGGTCGGCGGCGAGCTGGGTCTGCCGCCGGGTCTCGGTCTGCGCGGCTCGCGCCCGGCCCTCCTGCACCCGGGCGTTCTCCTGCTGCCGCAGCGACTCCTGGGTGGCCCGTTCGGCGGTGGTGCGCTGCTGCACCGCCTCCCGCTGCTGGGTCTGTGCCTCGACGGCCGCGGCGTTGGCCCGGTTCGCGTTGTGCACCGCGACGATGCCGGTCAGCGACGTGACCAGGGTCAGCACGACCAGTGCCGCGGCCGCCACCACGGACAGCCGCCGGGCCCGCCGGTGCTGCCGGACGTCCTCGCCCTCCAACTCGTCCTTGCTGATCCCGTGCATCGGCGCGGCGAGCTGCGCGATCGCGTCCCGGAACCGGATGTGCTGCAGGTTGAGGTGCACGTCGTCGCGCGCCCACCGCAGGTCCAGGAAGAGCGGTTCCTCGGTGAACACCCCGCGCAGCGCGTCCGGCACCGCGGTGGAGTCCTCGGTGAAGTCGCGGGCGCCGGGATCCCAGCGCCACTCACCGTCGGTCACCACCGGCAGGATGCAGTCCGTCGACTTCGTCGCCAGCCAGTGCTCGATCTCCCGGTTCACCCACGGCGAGCGGGCGGCCTCGGGCGAGGCGAGCAGCACGAAGTGCTTCGAGCCGTCCATCGCCTCCTGAATGGAGGTCCACAGCTTCGGTGTCACCGCCAGGCCGGTCTGGTCCCGGAAGATCCACAGCGCCCGGCGCCGGTGCCAGGGCTTCGCCAGCCGGTGCAGACCGCGCTGGACGGCCGGCGCGAGCCGTCCGTCAGCGGCGTGGCTGTAGGAGATGAAACCATCGAAGAGCATGCATTTTCCCGCGGTCGGCGTGATCGGCGGGGACCGATTCTCCACGCCGGCGCCCGGCAGGTAAAGCGGCGCCCCTCCCGCGTGGCGCCGACCCACCGTGATGTGCTTTGATCTATGCAGGCCGGGCACCTCCCCCCGTGGGTGCCCGGCCCTTTCCCGTCTTCCGACGATCAACACCCGATTCGGGTACGCCCGCGGCACACGCCCGCGACGAGGGCCGCTACCGCTGCGTCACGTTCAGCAGCGGCGACCCGTTCCGCGCGGCCGGCGGTGCGTTCCACTTCTGCTGGTCGGAACCGTCGCACGTCATCGTACGGAGAATGCTCGCGTTCGCCGGTGCGCCGGCGTCCGGGAGAACGTCCTGCCGTACGGCGGTGAGGCACAAGCCGTGGTCGTCCTCGATGCGATAGCTGGTCACGGGCTGGCCGGTGTTCCGGGTGACGGTCCACCGGTATCCGGCCGTCGTCGCGGAACAAGCCTTGGCCTGCGCCTTCTGTCCGGCGACCCCGGGGCTCCACAGGCAGTACCTGCCGTCGGGGTTGGCCGGGCTCCCGTCATTGTCGGTCACCGTGAACAGGATGTTGCCCACGCCGGTGGCCCCGTTGCCGAGTACCGCGCCCAGACCGCTGGTGGCGTCGAGGGGCACCCACTGCTGGCTCCACTCGGCGCTCGTCAGGGCCTGGCCCTGGCGGCACGGGTAGGTGATCAGCCGGGCGTCGGCGACCTTCCCGCCGGAGACGTCCAGGCATCGGCTGAACTCGGCGTAGTCCACCCACTGGTTACGGTCGGCCAGCACGGCCGCGCCCGCACCGGCGGAGCCGCGGGAGACGAAGGTGGACGCGTTGCCGCAATCGGCGTCGAGCTTGGCGCGGCTGCCCGCCGCGGGGCTCGTCACGCGCCAGCAGAGAGTCTGATCGGTGGAGGTCCAGATACCGCCGCCGGACGCGCCGAGGCCCGAGGAGACCCATTGCTGGCTCGCGGGGACCACGGTGGTGCCGCACGCGGCGAGGGTCAACGAGGCGCCGCTGGTCTGCTGTGCGTCCACGCAGAGGCCGCCGGGTTGGCTCGAGGACACCATCCTCACCTGAAGGCCGGAACCATAGGCGAACAGTTGGCTCCGGGGCCGGGTGCTGGCGGCGCAGTTGCTCAACGAGAGCTGCTGACCCACGGCGGGCGAGTCGCCCGCGTCCAGGCACAGGTTGGTCGCGCCGAGCCGGATGGTGTCGCCGGCCAGGTTGCGGTCGCCGGACAGCAGGGGGTACGTGGCCGTCAGTGTCGCGCTGACCTTGCCCGCCGGGTCGATGCCGGTGGACGTCAGCAGCACGTACGCGGCCTCGTCGACCGGACCCTTGCCCGGCTGGCACGCGGGCAGCGCGGTCCCGCCGTACTGGGGATCCTCCGTGTAGTAGTCGAAGCTGACCGCGTAGGTGGCCGGGCTGCCGGACGGCGCATCGGTCAGCTTCGCGCAGGGCAGCTTGGTGCGGTCGCCCCGGAGGCTGCCGACCGCCGTGGAGAGGGTCGGCTGCGACACGCCACCCGACGTGGACGCCTGGATGGTCGCCACGGCGACCTCCAGGCCCGCACGCGCGTTCTGCAACCCGTCGACTCGGCGCTGTTCGAATCGCGTGGTACCGATCTGCGCGATCATCAGCGTGCCCACGATCACGCTCAGGCCCGTCGCCACCATCGTGATCAGCATGGCGATGGCCATCGAGCCCCGGTCGTCGGCCAACGGTCGGGCGAGCGGCTGCCGTAGCACCCTCACGGCGTGTTCCTTCCCAGCGAGCAGGCAGTCGGGTCGTGCCAGCCGACGGCGCTGTTGGCCGCGGTGATGGTGATCTGGGTGTCCCGTCGCGTCGAGCCCTTCGCCCCGCTCGCCGTCGCCGTGAGCCGGATACGCAGCTGCATCGGCGTGGCACTCGGCAGGTTCGCCAGCGACGGTGTCGAGTAGTCGGGGAAGTGGAGCACCTGCGGTGCCGCCGCGGTGCCGTCCGGGTCCGGCGTGGCGGGCGCGGACAGCTCGGACGCGAGGATCCGCCAGGTGGCGGCGGGTGCCGTCGTCGCCGACGCCGGCCACTGGCGTAGCTTCAGCATTCCCCCGGACAGGCGGAGCTGGTGGCAGACCCGCTGACCGCTCGCGTCCTGGGTGACGTACTCGACGGACGGATCGCCGCCGGCTCCGGCGCCCGGCTCGCTGATGTCGTAGGCGTCACCGATCTCCGGTTGCAGGTTGGCATACGCCAGACTCGCCTGGGACTGAGCCTGGTCCATCCGGTCCGTGGCGTCCGTCATCTGGTACAGCTCGATCAGGCCGCCGGTGGCGATGGCCCCGACGATCGACATGACGGTCATGGCCGTCATCAGATCCATCATGGTGACCCCGGCGTCGCCGCGCGGCAGCGCGCGGCGGGCCCAGATCCGGATCCGGTCCTTCATCAGCTCACCTGCCAGGTGAAGGAGACCGTCTTCGAGTTGCCGGCGTAGTCGGTCACGGTCACGTACACCGTCGTCGTCGCGACGGTCGTCGGCGTGCCGGTGATCACGCCGGTGTTCCGATCGATCGACAAGCCGGCCGGCAGCCCGTAGGTGGTCCAGGTGAACGGCCCGGCGCCGCCGGTCTGGGTGAGTTGCAGCGGGGTGATCGCCTTGCCCTTCTTGCTGGACTGGGCACCCGGCGAGGTGACAGTCAACGGTGCGAAGATCGTCCACTTGAACGGCACCGTGCGAACCGTGCCGTTGGCCTCGGTGAGCAGGACCTGGATGTCCCAGGTGCCGACCGTGGTGGGCGTGCCGCTGACCAGTCCGGTCGCCGAGTTGATGGACAGCCCCGGCGGCAGGTTGACCGCACTCCAGGTGTAGAGCGAGGGGTTGGCCACGATGAGCTGTGTGGTGGTGCTGTCGTACACCTGCTGAGCCTTGTCGATCGACCAGTCGAACGTCACCGAGGCGCTCTCGCCGCGGCTGTCCGTGACCGTCACCACGACGTGCGACGTACCCAACGCGCCGGGCGTGCCGCTGATGACGCCGGTCTTCGGGTCGATCGACATGCCGGGACGCAGGCTGGCGGCCGTCCAGGTGTAGGGGCCGACGCCGTCGGTGACGACCATCTGCAGCGGAACCGCGGCGGTGCTGACGTAGGTGTCCTGCTTGGGGGGAACCGCCAGCTTCGGCGCCGAGTAGATCGTCCACACGAAGGTCGTCTTGGCGGTCTTCTTGCGGGCGTCGGTCACCGTGATCGTGACGGTCGAGGCGCCGAGAGTGTCCGGCGTGCCGGTGATCACGCCCGTGGCGCTGTCGATCGACAGGCCGTTCGGCAGGCCCTGGGCGGACCAGCTGTACGGAGTGGTGCCGCCGGCGGCGGATGGCGACAGCGTGACCTTGCGGCCCTGCGTGGTCCCCTGGTCCGCGATCTTCGCGAGCGTGAGGTTGGTGACGATCGTCCAGGTGAACGTGTCCTTGGCGGTCTTGCCCTGGGCGTCCTTGACGGTCACCGTGACCGTCGAGGTGCCGGCGGTCGTCGGCGTTCCGGATACGGAGCTGGTGGCCGGGTCGAACGTCAGGCCGCTCGGGAGGCCGGTGACCGACCAGGTGTACGGCTGGGTGCCGCCGGTGGCGGACAGCTGCAGCGGCGCGATGGCCGACCCGAGATCGTTCAGCTGGTCGTCGACGGCGGTCACGGTGATGGCGCCGGTGCCGAACACCGGATCGCCCGACGCGCCGGCGCCGAAAAGCGTTGACGAGGCGACCGAACAGGTGCCCTCGTCACAGACGTGCGACGGCCAGCTCACCCCGACGACCGCCCGGACCATGGCGATCGGCTGGGTGTCGTCGTCGGTGCAGGCGCCGCCGCCGGACTGCTCCCAGCACTTGCCGAGATACAGATAGCGCTGGTAGGTGACTCCGTTCACCGTGATGGCCGACGAGCTCGGCGGCACCGGGAAGGCGGGGGCGGTCGGGAAAGCGACGGTGGTGATCGATGTCGGCGGGGCCGCCGCATCCCACCGTTTGACGCCGGCCAGCAACGGCACCGCCTTGGCCACCGGCGCCGGGCACGCCGAAGCGCACGGTGCGCGGTCGGCCAGCAGAGCCGCTACCTCCGGCGCCCGGAGCGCGCCCATGGCATCCGCGACGAGTCGTACACCCACCTGTTGCTGGCCCTCGACGTGCGTGGTCGACATGGCTCGCACGAAGAAGGTGCTCAGCCCCATCAGAACGATGCCCATCACCGCGGCCGAGACGACCACCTCGAGCAAGGTGAACCCGCCATCGCCCGCACCGCGTGGTGTGGCTCGCTCTCGCGCTTCGCCTGCAGGGGGCACGGTCGCCAACTCTCATCGATCCATGACAGTTCGGCCCGCACAAGGCGGACAGGAACCTATCGGTACGACGACGGCCGATTTGAGGGATTCGCCATCTGGACGCCGTGAATCCGTGATAGGTGGCACAATCATCCGCGCAGGTGTTGACATCTCGTGATTTGCCGCTCAGCGGCTGTCTCGCGACACGTTTCCGCAGCTAGCGCGCATGGTGGTGGGCCGAGTTCCCGCTCTGCCGTTCGCCTGATCGGCACGGTGACGCCAGCCGGTAGGCGAACGCCCCGTGATCTATCGAGTTCTGCTCGGCCGGCGCTGGGGTGGTGAACGGGTCCAGACGCCGTCGGGTGGTGCCCAGGTCGATGCGCTGGTGGGGTAGGCCGATCTCGTCGAGCGGCAGGCCGCGGACCTGATGAGGGCGTAAAGGGTGGACGCCGATCGCTCGCGACCCGGCGTCAAAGAGATTCGAGGAAGGCCGACGTACGCCGCCAGACGAGTTTCGTCGCAGGCTCGTCGTAGTCAGGGGTGTCGGGGTCGGTGAACAGATGCCCGGCACCCGGGTACGTGTGAACCCGCACGGCCGCGCCCGCATCGGCCATCGCGCTGCGCCACGCGCGCACGGCGCCGGGTGGGAACAGGTCGTCCTGGCCGGCGATGTGCAAGTGCACCGGTAAGCCGCTACGGACCGACGCTGGGTCACCTCCGAGGCCATGAAGGAGCAGCAGCCCGGCGGTGCACCGGCGGTGAGGGAGCAGACCGGCCACGACGCCCACGCCCATGGAGAATCCGGCCAGGACCGTGTCGCCGGGCAGGTCGCGTACGGCATCATGGGCGCGCCGCATGATGACTTCCCAGCCGATCCGGTCGCTCAGCGCGAACCCTTCCTCCATCGAGGTGGCCACCTGACCCGCATACAGGTCCGGGGCGACAACGAGGTGCCCAGCGGCTCGCAGTCGCTCGGCGGCGGCGAGTACAGCGGGACGCCGGCCGTAAACGGAGTGGAACAGGGCGACGTGAGTCACCACGCGATCGTGTCAGATACGTCGCGACGACCAGCTCGGCGGCGCGCAGGCCGGTGCGGTGAAGCAACTCCGTACGATCGTCGTGTCCCGGATCGAGGGCAGCCGTTCGGCGTGGCACTGCTCAGCTGACCTGAATTCGCGCCAGCTGCCGGAACCGGCTGTGAGACAGCCACTCACCTTGTGCTTCAACCTTTCGCCCTCACCCGGCATCGCCGCGCACCAGACCGCTGCGTCCCCGAGCCGACACGGTCAAGTGCCCGGATCTCGGCTGGATCCGTGTGCTCGAACGCAGGCGCCGCATCACCGCGTCCTGCTCCGGGATGCCGGCTCCGGTGAGCGTCAGCGGCCCGGCGAGGGGGGCGTGGTCTACGGCTGGGGGCGCAGGACCGGGCCGAACAGGCGGCGGGTCTGGTCGGCGCGCAGGCCGACGAAGGTGCCGGTGGCGGTGACCAGGAGGGTGCCCGGCTCGGCCTCGGTCGCGATGGTGCCGGTCGCGGTCACCCGGCGGCCGTCCACCTCACGCACCTCGGCGGTCAGCAGCAGTGGGGTCAGCAGCGGGACCGGCGCGTGATAGGCGGTGTCCAGCCGCACCGTCATCCCGGGCCGGCCGGCGGCGACCACGGTGTGCCCGAGCAACTGGTCGAGCAGCATCGCGCTGACGCCGCCGTGCGCGAACCTCGGCGGCCCCTCGAAGGCCATGCCGAGCGTGCACCTGCCGATCGCCGTCCCGCCCAGCACCTCGACGCGCAGCGGCGGCGCGAGGGCGCTGCCGCCGCCGGTGACCGGGTTGTACAACCGGATGCCGCCGAGCAGGTCGTCGGCCCGGGGCAGGGCGGCCGGGTCGCGTGTCCGCCCGCCGAGCCGGTCGATCACGTCGCGGATGCCGGCGGCGGCCCGGAGCAGATCGCCGGTCGGCGCCTCGGTGACGGTGGCCTGCTCGACCAGCGCCCGCAGCGCGTCGCCCAGCTCGGTGATGGCCTCGCGTCGATGGGTCAGGCCGGTTCCGTCGTCGGTCACCGCGTGTCCGTCCATGACAACAGCATCGCCGCCGGCGGCCGGATGAACTAGTGAATCAAGTCACACTGCTATAACCTGTTCTAGTTGCTCGACTGGAGGAGGGGCGCGATGGCCAAGGTGACAGTTGAGGCCGATGCCAAGGCGGATCCGCAGCGAGTGTGGGACGTCGTGGCGGACCTGTCGCGGGTCGCGGAATGGAACACGATGCACGAGGGGTTCACCGGCGAGGTGCCGTCGCACCTCGGCGAGGGCACCGAGTACCGGCAACGGGTGAAACTGATGGGCATGCCCGCCGAGATGGCGTGGCGAGTAGTCACGGCGGCGGCGCCGACCCGGCTGGAGCAGAACGGCGACGGGCCGATGGGCGTCAAGGCGAAGAACCTCATCGTGATCGAGAAGGCCGAGGGTGGCTCGCACATCACCTACGAGATGGAGTTCATCGGCCCGGCGCTGAAGGGCCCGATGGCCGGCATGCTGGAGAAGCAGGCCGGCGCCGCGGGTCAGCAGGCCCTGGCGAAACTGGTGGCACTGGCCGAGTGACCGGCGCGGCGGGCGCGGCCGGACAGGGCCGGTGATCAGCGCAGCAGCAGGCGGCTCGCCAGTTCCAGGTGGTTGATCACATCGTTCGCCGAGGCACGGCGGGTCACCCAGGCCACCAGGTTGGACAGCCACACGTCGCCGATGACCCGGGCGATCGCCCGGTCGTCGGCGGTCGGCTCGCCGTCGTGCACGGCCCGGGTGAACATGTCCTCCATCAGCCGGGCGACCGCGTTGACCTCGGCGCTCGCCGACGGATCGGCGAACATGAAGGCCCGGGTCATCGCCTCGGTGAGCTGCGGCTCGCGCTGCATCGCCCGGGTCACCCGGCTCAGCACGAACTGCATGCGCTCGTGGGCGGTGTCGCCGGGGATCGGCTTGCGGTCCAGTTTCTCCCGGGTCTTCTCCAGCTCCAGGGCCAGCGCCGACACCAGCAGGTGGATTTTCGACGGGAAGTAGCGGTACAGCGTGCCCAGGGCGACCTCGGCGCGCTCCGCGACGGTGCGCATCTGCACCGCGTCGTAGCCGCCTTTCGACGCCAGCTGCAGCGTGGCCTCGAGGATCCGGCGGCGCCGGTCGCGCTGTGCGGCGGAGCCCTGCTCGGCGTCGAGGGTGCTGCGCGCGGCGCCAATACTGGTATTCGTTCTCGGTGTTGCCATGGTTTACCCCTCGCGGCGCGATGTTCTCCTCAGCCTAGCAACGCGTCATCGCGTGCCTGTCGCGGCGATCGATGTTCACCCCGAAGTGAAACGTGTTCTAATGGCGGCATGGGTCCGGACTTCACGCTCGACGACGCACAGGAGGCGATCGTCCGGCTGGCCGGCGAGGTGCTGGGCGACAGCGACGGCGACGGCTCGGCGGGGCGCTGCTGGGCATCGCTCGGCCAGGCCGGGTTGCTCGGCCTCGCGGTGCCCGCCGAGCTCGGCGGCGCCGGGCTCGGCCCGATGGCCACCGGCCTGCTGCTCACCGAGGTCGGCCGGTGCGCCGCGGGGGTGCCGGCCTGGTCCACGCTGTCCCTCGGCGTGCTGCCGGTGGTGCGCTGGGGCAGCCCGGACCAGCAACGCGAGCTGCTGTCCGCGGTGCCGGCGGGCCGGGTGCTGACCGGCGCCCCGCACGCGGAGGTCACCGCCACCGGGGGCGGCCGGCTGACCGGGACCTGCCGTGCCGTACCGGACGCCGACCGGGCCCACCGGATCCTGGTCCCGGTGGGCGAGACGGTCGCGCTGGTGGACCCGGCCGCACCCGGCGTCACGATCCTGCCCACCCCGGGCGGGTTCGCCCTGCGCCTGGCGAGCGCCGCCGCCGAGCCGCTGGGCGACGGCAAGGCGGACCTCGAACGGTACGCGGTGGCGGGCGCCTGTGCGCTCGGGGACGGCGCACTGGCCGGGGCCCTGCGGATGACCGCCGCCCACGTGCGCGACAGGCACCAGTTCGGCCGCCCGCTCGCCACCTTCCAGGCGGTGGCCCAGCAGATCGCCGACGTCTACGTCGCCTCCCGCACGATGCACCTGGCAGCCCTCGCCGCGAGCTGGAGCGTGGAGCGGGACGACGGCGGCGACACCGACCTGTGGACCGCGGCCTACTGGCTGTGCGCTGAGGTGCTGCCCGCCCTGCGCACCTGTCACCACCTGCACGGCGGGCTCGGGCTGGCCGCCGACTACCCGCTGCACCGGCACACCGCGCTGGTGCGTGACCTGATCCGGTACGTCGGTGGGGCGGAGTACTGCCTCGACCGGCTGGGAGCGAGCGATGTTCATCGAGCTGAGTGAGGACCAGCGGGCGCTGCGAGCGCGGCTCCGGGCGTACCTCAAAGGGGTGGTTTCCGAGGCGGACCGGGCGGCGATGCTGCGGCAGAGGCACGGTGCGGTCTTCCGGACGCTGGTCCGGCGGCTCGGGCGGGACGGGTGGCTGGGGATCGGGTTCCCGGAGCGGTTCGGCGGCGGCGGGCTCGGCGCGGTCGAGCAGCAGATCTTCGTGAACGAGGCGGCGCGTGCCGACGTGCCGCTGCCGGCCGTGACGCTGCAGACGGTGGCGCCCACGCTGCTCGCCCACGGCACACGCGAGCAGCAAGAGTTCTTCCTGCCGCGGATCCTGGCCGGGGAGATTCACTTCGCGATCGGGTACACCGAGCCGGAGGCCGGCACCGATCTCGCCGCGCTGCGCACGCGTGCCGTGCGGCACGGCGACGAATACCTGGTGAACGGGCAGAAGACGTTCACCACCGGGGCGCACGACGCCGACTACCTGTGGCTGGCCTGCCGCACCGACCCGGACGCGCCCCGGCATCGCGGCCTGTCCATCCTGATCGTGGACACCGCCGACCCCGGCTACTCGTGGACGCCGATCATCACCTGCGACGGTGCGCACCACGTCAACGCGGTCTACCTCAGCGACGTACGGGTGCCGGTGAACCGCCTGGTGGGCGCGGAGAACGGCGGCTGGCGGCTGCTGACGGCGCAGCTCAACCACGAGCGGGTGATGCTCGGGCCGGCCGGGCGCTTCGGCGCGTTCCTCGACCGGGTGGGCGCCTGGGCGGTGGATCACGACACCCCGGACGTGCGCCGGGCGCTGGCCCGCGCCGAGGCCTGCCGCCGGGTGAACGAGCTGCTCAACTGGCAGGTGACCGGCGGTGAGCCGAACGCTGCCGACGCGTCCGCCACCAAGGTGTTCGCCTCCGAGCGCCTGCTGCGGATCGGCCAGGAACTGGAGGAGGTGGTCTGGCGGCACGGCGATCCGGCCGACTCGGCCACCGCCGAGCTGCTGACCTGGCTGGACCTGCAGGCCAGACGCAACCTCGTGCTCACCTTCGGCGGCGGGGTCAACGAGATCCAGCGGGAACTGATCGCGTCGGCGGGCCTCGGCCTGCCCCGGGTGCCCAGGTAGGAGGCGGGATGATCGACGAGGCTGCCCGGCGCATCGCCGAAGCGGGCTGGTACCCGGCGCGACCGGCCCGGGATCCGGTGAACCGTCCGGCGATCCGCGACTGGCTCGCCGCGATCGGCGACACCAACCCGGTGTACGAGCGGGACGGTGTGGCACCGCCCGCGATGGCACAGGTGTGGACCATGCCCGGCCTCGGCGCCCGGCCGGAGGATCCGCTGCGCGCGATGACCGGGGTGCTGGACGAGGCCGGGTACACGTCGGTGGTGGCGACGGACTGCGCACAGACCTACCACCGTTACTTGCGGGACGGCGAGGTCCTCGCGGTCCGCAGCCGGCTCGCCGGGGTCGCCGGTCCGAAACGCACGGCGCTGGGCGAGGGGTGGTTCGTCACCACGTCGAGCATCTGGGAGGTGGCCGGGGAACCGGTGGCCGAGATGAGCTTCCGGGTGCTGAAGTTCCGGCCCGGCCCGGCCCCGGAACGCGCGGCGCCGGTGCGTCCGGTGGCCGGCCCGGACACCGCCTTCTTCTGGGCCGGGGTCGAGGCCGGTGAGTTGCGCGTGCAGAGCTGCGGCGAGTGCGGGGCGCTGCGCCACCCGCCCGGACCGGCCTGTCCGGCGTGCGGCGCGCTCAAGCCGTCCTACGTGGTGGCGGCCGGGACCGGGACCATCCACAGCTACGTCGTGCACCACCATCCGCCACTGCCCGGGCGGCGGTCGCCGGTGACCGTCGCGCTGGTGGACCTGGACGAGGGCGTACGGATGGTGGCCGAGCTGCGCGGCGTGCGCCCGGCCATCGGGGAGCGGGTCCGGGCCGGCTTCGAGGACGGGCTGCCGGTGTGGCGGCCGATCGGCGTGGACCTGCCGTCCTGGGAGCTCGCGGTCACCCCCACCGTGATCATCAGCAGCGCGCTGGCCACCCGGGACTTCCAGGACGTGCACCACGACCGGGACGCGGCGGTGCGGCGCGGCAGCCGGGACATCTTCCTGAACATCCTGGCCACCACCGGGTTCGTGCAGCGTTATGTGACCGACTGGGCCGGGCCGCAGACGGTGCTGCGCGGCATCGAGATCAGGCTCGGGACGCCCTGCTACGCCTACGACACGCTGACCTTCAGCGGGCAGGCGCGGGGCGACGAGGTGACGGTGGCCGGGCGGACGGCGGCCGGCGAGCACGTCGCCGGGATCGTGCGGGTGGCGTCGTGATCGCCCGGGTCGCGGTGGTCGCGGCCGGCGGGCACGTCGCCGGGGTCGTGCGGGTGGCGTTGTGATCGCCCGGACCGCGGCGATCGCGGGGATCGGGGCCACCGAGTTCTCCAAGGACTCCGGGCGGAGCGAGCTGCGGCTCGCTGTCGAGGCGGTCCGGGCCGCGCTCGACGACGCCGGCCTGCGGCCGTCCGACGTCGACGGCCTGACCACGTTCGGCATGGACGGCAACGCGGAGATCGCGGTGGCCCGGGAGATCGGCGCGGGCGAGCTGACCTTCCTGAGCCGGATCGCGTACGGCGGGGGAGCGGCCTGCGCGCTCGTGCAGCAGGCGGTGCTCGCGGTGACCGCCGGGATCGCCGGGACGGTGGTCTGCTACCGCGCGCTGAACGAGCGGTCGGGCCGCCGGTTCGGGCAGGCGACAGCGCCGCCCGGGCTGGACGCGACGTGGCACCACCCGATGGGGCTGGCCACGCCGGCCGCGCAGGTGGCGATGGTGGCCCGGCGGTACCTGCACGACTTCGGGGCGACCACCGACGACTTCGGCAGGGTCACGGTGGCCGCCCGCCGGTACGCGGCGACGAACCCGGCGGCCTGGTTCTTCGGGCGGCCGATCACGCTGGAGGACCATCGGGCGTCGCGCTGGATCGCCGAGCCGTTGCGGCTGCTCGACTGCTGCCAGGAGAGCGACGGTGCGGTGGCCCTGGTGGTGACCTCCGTATCGCGGGCCCGTGACCTGCGACGGCCGCCGGCGGTGGTGTGCGCGGCGGCGCAGGGCAGCGGGCCGGACCAGTTCGTGATGACCAGCTACTACCGGGACCCGGTGGCGGCGCTGCCGGAGATGGGGGTGGTGGCGCGGCAACTGTGGGGACAGTCCGGGCTGACGCCTGCGGACGTACGGGCGGCGGTGCTGTACGACCACTTCACGCCGTACGTCTTGATGCAGTTGGAAGAGCTCGGCTTCTGCGGACGTGGCGAGGGCCGGCACGTGGTCGCCGAGGACCGGCTGCCGATCAACCCGCACGGCGGGCAGCTGGGGGAGGCCTACATCCACGGGATGAACGGGATCGCCGAGGCGGTGCGGCAGGTCCGCGGTACGGCGGTCAACCAGGTCCCCGGCGACGGGCCGGTACTGGTCACGGCCGGCACCGGCGTGCCGACCAGCGGCCTGCTCCTCAGCGGGGCGTGAGCCGGAACGCGACCTGGTGCGTCGACCTCGAACATTCCCTGAGCGCGCCAGGGAGTCGGTGCGGGGCCCGCCGGCGTCCACGAACGCCGACGGGCTCGTGGACGCTCGGCTGCCTTGTGCGTTGCTCGTACGATCCAGGCATGATCGGGAAGCGGGCGATGGTCGCCGCCGCCCTGCTCGCCGGCGCGACCGGCCTGGGGCTGGTCGCGCTGGGCTGGTGGGTGCAGGACTGGCAGTACCTCAGCGACTGGACCGATCCCGACCGGTGGTGGGGTGGACTGGTGCGCGGCATCGGCTATCTGATCATGGGCAAGATCGGCTTCAAAGCGGCCCTGGCCCTGATCGCCGCGGTGACCGTGCTGATCGGCTGGCTGCGGGCCCGTGCCTCGCGGGGGGCGGGCCGCGCGCCGGCCACCGTGCCGCCCGAAGCCGAGGATCGGAGCACCCCGGCGGCCGGCTGAGGTCGCCAACACCTCCAACGTTCATGCTGCCAGGCGGGCTCCGAACACGGTTCAGGGGCAGGTCACCGGAGTGGCGAAGCTGCCGGGGCCCCACGCGCCGGTGCGGTTGTCCCAGACCCGGAGGACGTATCCGATGGTGTCGCCCTGGTGGCAGCCCGCCCAGCCGGGCCAGCCGGCGACCTTGCTCGCGCCCGCGGGCACGGTGCGGTCGGAGGGCGTGTTCGGGTTCCACTGGATGCTTCCGCCGTTGACGGTGTAGCCGTCCTGGATCCTGATCGACACCGCGCTGCCGTGATTATTCTGGATCTTCGCGAAGCCGGCGACCGCGTGGGCGCTGGTCTCGTCGGAGTCGCAGGCGGTGTAGTAGATGCTGACCCGCACGTTCTTCGTGGCGCCGCACCTGGTCACCGCCTGAGCGGGTGACGCGACGACGAGCGGGAGGGCAACGATCAGCGCGGCGGTGAGCCCCGCGAGGCCCGGACGCCGGTGTCGTACCGATGCAAGCATGCGGATCTCCGGTGAGGTCGGCGGACCACGACAGGTGCCCGGGGTGGCCCGGTGGGAACGGGCTCGCTCGGTCGGCTTCTTCCGCGCCGACCGGCCGGGGGGACGTTACCGGCGCCGCCCGGGCCGGGAAAGGGCCGGGACAACGTATTCCGGATCGCGAAACATCCGTCGATCCCGCCGTGCGGACCCGCCTCTGCTCAGCGCTTGGCCGAGCCGGGTCGTGCCGGAACGGAACGCATCGTTAGCCCGAGGCTCGCATCGGCGTCCCGTCGGCGATCGACGTGGTCCAGCACTGTCGCCACACAGTCCTCCAACGGTCGGGCCGTGTCGACGAGCAGGGCGTCCGGCCAGGGCGGGAATGCCGCGAGCCGGGCCCTCGCGTTCGGCCAGTCGCCGGCGTCGGCCCAGCCGGGGATGCCGCGCACCCGGGTCTCCACCCGCTCACGGTGCAGGGATTCGACGCCGCAAGCGCAGACCACCGGGACGAACGCGGCGCCGGCCGCTGACGCGAGGCTCGCCCAGCGTGCCCGTACGTCCGGGTCCTCGCTCGTCGTGTCGAGGATCGCCGACCGTCCGGCGGACAGCTCCCGATAGGCCAGTGTCGTCAGCAACTCGTCGCCGATGCTCATGATGTCGGTGCGGTGCCGCATCCCGAACGGGCTCAGCGCACCCAGCAGCCAGTCCAGCGCGAACACCGGCACGTCGAGCGCGGCCCCGACGCGCTCGGAGACGGTGCTCTTACCGCTGCCGGGTACCCCACCGAATACGATCAACGCCGCGCCGGACCCGGACGGCATCGGCACGTCGGTGAAGTCCGCCGGCAGGCCGGGCGTGAGGTAGTCCGGAACCCAGCGCTGCGTGTGCGTCAGCGTGATCCGATGTGGCGCCTCGGGCTCGACCTCCACGTGCGACACCCACAGGTCGTCGTCGCGGGTGCGGAAACGGGCCGTGGCCGCTGTCCCGTCCGCGTCGACACCGACGACGCGGATCGGCGCTAGCCCGGCCGCCCGGCTGTCGGTGATGTCCCGGAGTGCCGACGCGCCGCCTATCCGCGCCGCGAAGCCGGGGTCCAGGGCACCGGCGACGTCGACGTCGGCGGACCACCGGCCGCTGAGTCCCTCGAGCAACCAGCGCAATCGCGTCAACGCCGGCGTGCCGGCCACCAGATCGTCCATGCGTCGATTCTCGACGGACACCGGGACCGTTCACCGTCCCGCGGGTTACGCGGAACGCGTATCGGCCCCCTGGACCTCGACCACCCGAGTGATCGGCGCATTCGGGAAACACCGAACAGGCGCGATCACCAGCCACTCATCGAAGGAAGCGTGCTTGCTGATCACGAAATACTCACCGAAAACGCGACCTGAAATGGACCGCGAACCGACACAGAATTCGAAACTCACGAACGTCTCGGCATGACGACTGATAAGCATCGATCGTGGCGCGACGGCGGTGAACGCTGTAGCAGCTCCAGAGTATTTCCGGAGCTACCTACACCCACGGCCAAGAGGGTTACCGTGGCGCTGGAGGCGAACATCTTTCGCCGCCAATTGCGGGGTCGCCACGTGTGTCTCCGGGCGCAAACAGCGGTGACGTCCGATTGCGGCGTCAATGCGCAGCCGTGACTGTTGGGCCGAAACCGGCGCTACCATTCCGTCGACCGCGACCAGGCAGGCCGATCGAAGGAGTGACATGACTTTCGATGGATATGCCCACAGCTCGGCGCACCCGGAGCAAGCGAACCCCGATGAGTCGTCGGCCGGCATGAAGTCCGGTTCCGGCTCCGTAAGTGGGCCGGCAGCGGAGGAGCCGCAACCCGCGGCGCCGGGTTCCGAGGAGGCGCTCTGGTACCGGCAGGGACTGCTCAGCGATCTGCGGGACTGGATCGCCGCCCAGCCCGGCATCACGACCAGTGGCTACGTCACCTCCGTCAACGACCCGGAGAACGGCTCCACCGTCCTCGTCTGGCACGGACCGGCCAACCGCATGCGGCAGCGGATCGTGGACGAGGCCCGCCGCCGGCACATCCCCCTCTCCATCCAGCAAAGCGAGTACCGCCCGGCTGCCCTGGAACGGGCCGTCGAACAGCTCATCGCCATCGGCTCGGGCACCGGCGTGTTCCAGAACTTCATGGTCAGCTCAATCGGAACCTTCGGCCTCGACCCCGCCTTCGACGGCGTCACCGTCTATGGCGACTACATCGATCCGCCGGCCGAGGGCATCCCCGCCGCGGACAGCGCACTCGCGCGGGCGCTGACCGCCAGAACCGGCGTAGCGGTCGCTATCGAACACGGGCGGATCGAGCTGCTGTGACGGTAGCGTCCGCCTCCCTCGTTTCCCGGCGGGGTTCAGTGGCGGAAGTTGCCGACCAGGGTACTCAGCTCACTGGAGAGGCGGGTCAGGTCGGTGGCGGCTTGCTGGGTGGAGCGGGCGCTGTCCGCGGTCGAGGTGGTGCCTTCGGCGACGCCGGAGACGGTGGCGGCAACGTCTCCGCTGTTGCCGGCGGTCTCGGCGACCGAGCGGCTCATCTCCTGGGTGGTGGCGGTCTGTTCCTCGACCGCTGAGGCGATGGTGGTGGTGTAGTCGCCGATCTGCTGGATCACTTCGGTGATCTCGCTGATGGCGTCGGCGGCGGATCGGCTGGAGGCCTGGATCGCGTTGATCCGTGAGGTGATCTCCTCGGTGGCGCGGGCGGTCTGCTGGGACAGCTCCTTGACCTCACCGGCGACCACGGCGAAGCCCTTGCCCAGTTCGCCGGCCCGGGCGGCCTCGATGGTGGCGTTGAGCGCCAGCAGGTTGGTCTGCTCGGCGATGCTGGTGATGAGTTTGACCACCTCGCCGATCTCCGCGCTGGCGGTGCCGAGTTCAGCGACCTGTGCCGTGGTGCGCTCGGCGACGGCTATGCCGCGATGCGCCACTTCGGCTGCCTGTCCTGCGCTGTTGGCGATCTCGGCGATCGAGGCGGACATCTGTTCCGCCCCGGCGGCGATCGTCTGCACGCCGCTGTTGACCTCCTCCGAGGCGCGTGACGCCGTGGCCGCGCGGGCGGCGGTGTCCGCCGCCCCGGCCTGCAGTTGGGAGCTCACCGTCGACAGCTGTCCGGAGGCGTCCGCCAGGGTGACCGCGGAACCGCCGATCGTGGCGATCGTCTGGCGAATCCTCGCCAACGCGGTGTCGAGGGCCTGGGCCATCCGGCCGACCTCGTCACGGCTGGCGATCGCCGCGGTGCGCGTCAGGTCACCGTCCGCCATTCCCGACAACACGCTGCTGACCTCTCGCAGCGGCCGCACGATCCGGGCCACCGTGTACGCCGCGACGACCGCGCCGAGCAACACGCCGGCCAGCAGCACGACGATCAGCAGGGTACGAGCGCTGCGGTATTGGCTGCTGGCGTCGGCGATCCGCCGGTCGGCATCCGCCTGCTCGGCGTCGAACGCGGTCTGCAGATCGTCCATCGCCTCGGTCACCATCGGCGTCAGGGTGCTGGCGGCCTGCTCCTCGAACGACTTGAAGTCATTGGCGCGGGCGGCCGGGATCTGTTTCTCGTCACGCAGGCTGGTGTACTGCTGCCACACCTTGCTGAACGCGTCGAACGCGGCGGGGTCGGCGGCGTCCGGGCGGTACGCGGCTGCCGCTGTGGTCACCGCCTCGTCGGCCGCCTTCAACTTGGCGACTGCCGCGTCCTTGTCCGACAGCAGAGCCACATCGCGGGTGGCCACTCGCACACTGAGCGCGGCGGCGCGGACCTCCGACAGCTGACCCAGTGGACGCAGGTTCTTCTCGACGATCGTCTGGGTGCTGTCGTAGACGCCGGCCAGACTGCTGACCGCGAGCACCCCCGCGATGATCGCTGCGGCGGCGACCACCCCGACCGCCGAGAAGATCTTCGCGCCGACCGGGAGATCGGCGAACCACCGGACGATCGGATTCCTGTCCCGCTGCACCATCATGGCCTCGGCCATCGATATGGTCCTCCAGCTCCGGGGCCGCGGCTGCCCCCGCCACCCACCACCGTTCTCATCGACCGTCTCCGCGACATGCTTAGCCGACGACATCACAACGGCTCAGGTAGCCGCGTTCTCCGCCGATAAGGCGAACAGCCGGCACCGATGACGAACCGGCCGGTGACCTCTGCCCAGGTCGCCGGCCCGGCACTATTTCGGTGGCGCGTGGCGAGCGACTCGGCACACTGGGGGCCATGCGGCAGACCGAAGACGTGATGTGGACTTTCCGGCGGGTGACCAGCGGCGACTTCGCGTTGCTCGCTCGCTGGCTGTCCCGGCCGCACGTCGCGCGGTGGTGGAACCACGAGTGGTCGGCCGAGGCGGTGGACCGTGACTTCGGGCCGTCGGCACGCGGCGACGAGCCGAACCAGGACTGGCTGGCGCTGCTCGCCGGCCGCCCGGTCGGGTTGTTCCAGCGCTGCTGGTGGACCGACTATCCGGAGTACCTGGCCGAGATGACGCCGGTGTATCCACCGCCGCCCGGTGCCGTCAGCATCGACTACCTCATCGGTGAGCCGGAGGACACCGGGCGTGGCCTGGGCACGTCGATGATCGCGGCGTTCGTCGCACGGACCTGGGCGGATCTGCCCGGGGCGTCGTGCGTGCTGGTGCCGGTCGCGGCGGCGAACCGGGCGTCGTGGCGGGCCCTGCGGCGGGCCGGGTTCGTCACGGTCGCCGAGGGCGAGCTGGAACCGGACAACCCGATCGACGATCGCCGGCACCTGGTGCTGCGCCGCGACCGGCCCGGTCCGGGCGGCGAGGCGCCGTCAGGTCGGGCGTAGGCCGGCCTGCAGCCAGGCCCGGCCGGTGCTGTCGACACCGGCGCCGACCATGCCGTGCCGCCACCTGCCGTCGTCGGGACCGGCGGACAGGGCCGCGTACAGCTGGCGGGACGCCGCCGGGTGGTCGACAGTGTCCGTCGTGCGCAGCACGGCCGCACGGGCCGCGGCGTCGCAGGCCCACACGGTTTTGGCGATCGCGAAACAGGTCAGTGCCACCGGCGTGCCGGCCGGCGCCAGCACCAGGCTCAGCCCGCACGGCCAGGGGTACCCGACCAGCCCGCCGACCAGGCCGACCAGCCGGGAGCCGTCGCCGACCAGGGCCGCGGCCGAGGTCAGCGCCGTCCACGTGGGATCCAGCGCCCGGGCGTACAGCTCGACCGAGCCGTCGTCGTTGAGCCCCGCCATGCGCCAGGTCAGGCCGCCCACGCGCGAGTCCAGCTCCGCGGCGGCAGCGGACCACGGCCCGGCCGGGACCCGGCCGTCCGGCAACTCCAGGTAGATCTTGCGGTGGCGTACGCCGTCGAGCTGCCGCCACCCCAGCCAGGCCCCCCACAGCAGCCGATGCTCCCGCTGTGCCAGCAGCCACGGACCGGCGTCCACGGCGGAGCCGGCCACGCGCCGGGCCAGCCGCAGCCGATCCGCCTCGGGCGTCTCCGGTCCCGCCACCTCGCAGGTCCACCGCACGGCGGCGTCCCGGGAGGCCCAGGCCAGCTCGACCGGGTAGCCGGTCCCGGTCAGCCGGCTCGATCGCCACGCCACCTCCGGCCAGACCGAGCCGGCGAGCGGGCGCAGCGCGTCGGTCAGCGCGTGCTCGGCGGTGTCGGCATCCGCGGCCCGGCTGGCCCGGAGCCGGTCGAACGCGCGGCGCAGGGCAGCGGTGCTCATCGGATCGGGATCACCTCCTCGCTGGTGGTCAGATAGGCGTGCTGGTCGAACCGGGCCGGCCCGACGAAGGTGAACCGGACCCGGTACTCGCGCCGGTTCGAGTCGCGCAGCGCGATGCGCAGGCGCAGCGGCTCGGTCGACGCGCCGGGCAGCTCACGGCGCAGGGTGCGGCGGTACTCGTGGACGTCGTCGAGGTACTCGACGTCGATGAGGACGCGGTCCACCCCGGCGGCCGGGAACGCGGGCACCAGGACCAGTTCCAGGGCGCCGGTGAAGAGGTCGTCGACGCGGACCAGGGAGAGGTCCACCGGGACCGGCTCGGTCCGGTCGACGGTGCCGTCGGTGAGCGTCTGCACCAGGCTCATCGACACCGCCCGGTCCGCCGGTGCGGGCAACGCCCCGCGCAGCCGCCACACCTGCGCCGGGGTGTCGCGCCGCAGCGTGACCAGGTGGCGCAGCTCGCGGTCGCCGTAGCCGGTCGCGGTGAGCCGTACGTCGATCGAGGCGACCACGTCCCAGTCGATGTCGCCCGGCTCGATGCCGATGGTCCGCAGGTCGAGGTGCTCGTACGGGTTGATCACGACGTCCCGGTCGGTGGAGCCGGGCAGGGGGATCGAGTAGCGCAGCGCGTCGCCCTCCCAGCCGGCGGTGCCGTCGAAGGTGAGGTCCAGGCGCGCGTCGTAGCTGAGAGTCAGCCGGTCGTCCAGGAACGTCGTGAACGTCTGCGGTGCGGTCTGCTGCGGGGTGAACACCAGGTCGCTGTGGCGCGCGTGGCCCGGCGGACCGTAGTCGATGGACAGGTGCGCCTCGGTGAGCCCGAGGTCGCCGACCTGGCCCGGCATCCGCGCGGTGACCTGGAGTTTCTGGAAGAACTCATGGTTGAGGTCGATCAGGGTGACGACCTTCTCGGCCGCGCCCAGATCGGCGGCGAGGAGCCCGATGAAACCCTGCGGGGCCAGCGTACGGCGGACCGCCTCGCTGCGCTGGTAGCGCAGGACCAGGTCGCGGCGTTCCTCCTGCCGGACCACGCGGAGCTTGAAGGCGGCCAGGGTGGGCAGGGCACCGGGCTTGTTGTCGGTCGTGTCGGCTCGCTCGTCGCCCGGCTTGGGTTTCGTGTCGGCCGGGTTCGGCTGGGGCTTCGGGTTCGGCTCCGCGTCCGGGCCGGGGGCCGGACTGGGCGTCGCCGCCCGTTGCAGGGTTCCGGTCCACGCCGGACCGGCCACCGGGCCGTGCACCTGGACCTGGGCCACCCGGTTGTCCGGGTCGCCGCCGAACGGCTGGTGAGCGCCCGGCCGGGCGGCGGCGACGGTGTCGCCCCGGGCCTCCCGCACCACCGGGTCGCCGCCCGCCCGCCGGACGAGCGCCTCGGCCACCTCCAACCGGCGGCGGGACAGGCGCAGGTTGTACGCGGCGCGCGCCTGATCGTTCTCGGGCAGGGTGTGCTCGTGGCTGGCGTACCCGCGGATCTCCACCCGCCGGGGCGCGGGCAGGCCGGCGATCCACCGGGTGAGCCGGTCGGCGCCCAGCTCCGGCCCGGTCCAGGCGCCGTCGCCGGCCGGCTGCTGAAGGCCCGTGGCGGACCGGAACCGCGGATCGGTGGTGGTGTTCTCCACGTAGGCCCGGAACTCCGTGCCGGGTGGCTGGGTCGACCAGCCGTTCTCGGCCGGCTTGTCCATGTCGAAGTAGAGGCAGAAGATCTCGCCGGTGCCGGCCGCGGGCCAGCCGACCTCCACCGGTACGGACTCGCCCGGGGCGACCGTCCGGGTCACCGTGCCGTCGGCGGTCAGCGGTACGTCCTGCCCGGCCATCCGGACGTGCGCCCCGGCGCCGGTGATGCGCAGCGTCTCGGTGGTGCCGGTGCTCGCCGGCACGTGGGTGACCGAGAATCCGGCGGGCAGCGAGCCGGTGTCCGCCCGCAGCACGGCGGCCGGCGGTGCCGCCGGGCTCGCGGGCGGGGTCGGCCCGCCCGGCGGCGTGGTCGTCTCGCCCGGAGGTTTGCCGCCGGGTGGGGTCGTACCGCCGGGTGGGGTCGTGCCGCCGGGAGGAGTTGTGCCGCCGGGAGGAGTTGTGCCGCCGGGAGGAGTCGTGCCGCCCGGCGGAGTCGTGCCGCCGGGCGAGGTTGTGCCGCCGCCCGGCTTGCCGGGCGCCAGGGTGGGCTTGAACCAGTCACCCAGCAGGTGGTCGGTGAAGAGTTGCAGCGCCCATTTCTCCTGCTCCTTCTCGTCCGCCTCGTCGGTGAACTTGTGCACCTCGATGCTGATCGCGCCCTGGGCCGTCAGCCACTCCAGCGCCGCCTCCAGCCCCGCCTTGAAGTACATGTACTGGCCTTCCAGGCTGGCGCTCAGCGCCGCGTAGACCTGCTCCAGGTGGGCGGTGATCGTCACGTCCAGGGCCGGGCGCTGTGCCAGGTACTCCACGCAGTAGACCAGCCCGACCGGGGTCAGCCCCCGCTCCAGGGCCTGCTCCATGATGACCGCGCCGTCCTGGCTGAGCACCAGGTTGAACGCCGCCCGGTTGGCCGCGTCCATGGTGGGCGTCGCCGACCCGAGGATCTTCTCGGTCGCGTGGAACGTGCCCTCCGGCGCCGCCGTCCCGCCCGCACCCTGCAGGTCCAGCGCGATGCACTGCACCGTGCCGTTCTCGAACGGCGGCGGCGCCAGCGTGATCGGCAGCTCGACGCCCGGCTCGCCGCTCACCCGGGCCTCGATCCTGCTGAGCGTCGCCCTGGGCAGCTCCAGCGTGCTCTCGAACATCATGTAGCCGCCGCCCTCCCGCACCCCGCCGGCGTCCGCGGGGCGATAGGTCAGCAGCGACAACGCCGACGTGCCGTCGGCGCGGTGGGCCAGCGCCACCCGGCCCGGCAGGTACCAGAACCGGCTCTTGTCGGCGTGGTCACGGCAGACGGTGATCCCGTCGACCACCAGCGGTCGTTCCAAGCTCAGCATGATCGTCTCCGAGGTGGCGGGCGGTTACGGCAGGCGCGGCAGCACGACCGGGTCGGCGGTCGCCGTCCAGCCGCCGCTGCGCCGCAGGCCGTTCTTGAACAGCACGGTGGAGCGCCACTCGTAGCGGTTGCGGGCGACGTCGGCGTAGTCGAACTCGAAGCGGGCCCGCGCGTCCGGGCCGTCCAGTTCGAGCTGGGCGGCGTAGTTGAGGTTCTCGGTGAAGTCCTCGAACCGCAGGTCGACGGTGATCCGCTGGACGGCCCGGGACTTCCAGTCCGGCGGGGCCACCACGTCGATCACCCGGTGCCCGCGGCTCTTCGGGCTCACGACGATCCGCTGGTCGTAGGTGACCGAGGGCGGCAACTGGACGATCCGCCCGTCCTGGTAACTGAAGGTCACCGTGTACTCGATAGCGGTCTTGGTGGGATCACGCAGGTCGACGACGAACGTGGGCGGATCGGTCCCGCGGCTCAGGTGCAGGGTTTGCTCGACCAGAACGTCCTTCTCCGGGTTCGCGTAGCGGACGTCGACGAAGACGTCGCGGATCTCGTCCCAGGAGACGTTGGCCAGGACGCTGAGCGTGCGGGCGCGGAACGGGTTGCGTACCGTGACCTGTTCCTCGTCGCTGACCGCCCAGCCGCTGTCCACGTCGTTGCCGTCGGCAGCGCGCAGGACCGTACGCACCTCGTACGCCGTCGCCTGCCGGTCGATCACGAACATCGGCCACACCGCGCCGGGCGCCTTCTCGGTCAGCCGGAACATCTCCCGCTCGTCGAGCCCGTGCTTCTCGTCGCGGTGCCGCAGGTGGACCTCGACCGCGCCGAAACGGGTCCACGGGATGCGGTCGGCGAGCAGGCTCACCCGGCGGATCGTGAACAGGTCGTGTTCCGGCAGCAGCGACACGATGTCGCCGGTGGCCGGGACGTGCCCGCTGCTCAGCTGGGCCGGCCGTGCCGAGGTGCCGGCGTCGGCGAACCGCACGTCGTACGACACGTCGACCTCCTCGCGCAGGACGCCGCCCTGGGTGTCGCCGAGCCACTCGAAGGTCGTGCTCCAGGCGTCCGGGACCAGCAGGGCGTTACGGGTCACGCCGCCGTACCGGGCCCGTACGTCGATGCTGTCGATGAACGGCGCGCCCAGGTTGGGCCGGTAGATCGCCTGGATCCGGCGCCGCTTGAAGAAGTCGGCCGGGCTGACCTCCCGGACCAGCCGGTCGAGCAGGCCGGGCGTGGCCGCGATGACCTCGGCCAGCGAGGCGAGATGCCCCTGCGGGTAGATCGAGCGCCGCACGGTGGTGCGTTCCGAGAAGTTCACGTCGAGGTGCTTGCGGTCGATCCGGGTGTAGTCGGTCCGCTTGTAGCTGAAGGTGATCGGGCTGCTCTGCGCGGCGGGACCACCGGCGGCCAGGGCGGCCTGCTGGGCGGTGAACTCGCCGACCGCCTTGAGCGCGCGCTCCCACTCGGCCGGCTTCTCCGGCGTCCACGGTGGCAGGCTGGGCTCGAAGAACGCGGCGGTGATCATCGCGCGGACCTGGGCCAGGGCGGCGTCGCGCCGGTCGATGACGCCCTCGGTGTCCTCCGGCACGAACGTGTCGGCGCGCAGGTCGATCGCCTTGGCCTCGTCGAGCTCGTCGACCGCCTTGGCGATGTCGGTGGAGAAGATCCACGCCTTGGCGCCGAAGCTCTCGTCGAGGTGCTTCTGCACCCGGTCCCAGTCGATCGACAGGGTCACCCGGTACGCCGGGCGCAGCCCGTTGAACTCGACCGCGTAGAGGACCGCGACCGGCAGCACGGCGGCGTCCAGCGTCTGCCGCACCATCGCGTAACCGTCCTGGTCCAGGCGTACCGAAAAGGATGCTTGATTCTCCGCGTAGAGCGACGGCTGCGTGTTGTGCACCGCGGTGACCACGAACGGCCGGTCCGGCGCCGGTGCCGCGGCGGTGTCCACGCCCATCATGATCAGGCGCACCGTGCCGGCCTCCAGCGGCACCGGGGCCACCCGGGGGTCGTCGTCGAGGTCGAACCGGGCCCGGATCTTCTGTTGCAGCGCGGTGATCCGGGCCTGGTCCAGCCCGATGTTGCAGTCGAAGGACAGCAGCCCGCCGCCCTGCTCGCCGCGGAAGCCGATGAGCTGGAACATCGGGACGCCGTCGGCGACGGTCAGGTGCGGCTGGCTGGGCAGGTAATACCACTGCAGCGGGTCGCTGACGTGGGGGAACACCGAAACCCCGTCCAGTACGGCGCAGCGGGAGTCGAGCAGCAACATGGCGGCGGCCTCAGGCCGGGATCTCGAGGAAGACCGACTCGTCGGTGGCGTTGTCCTGCCTCGCCGTCCTGCGGCCGCCGTCGAGCAGGAAATACGTCACCGTGTACGAATAGGAGGCCGGCGCCCCCGGCGGCAGGAACACCGTCCACGTCTTGGTAGTGGTGTCGGTGGAGCGGAACATGAAGTCGTCGGTCCGAGGCGGTGTGGTCCCCGGGTACCGCAGCGACACGCTGACCATCTTGAGCCTGCTCCAGTCGAGCAGGTCGGGGACCAGCGCCACGTCCAGCCGGTCGGCGAACTTGCGGCCGATCTGGAACCGGGTGCCCTTCGCGTCCGTCACCTCCACCTCCTCGCTGAGGTGGTTCCGGTACTCGATCGTCGCCTGGTACGACAGCGTGCCCTTGTCCTCGTCGATGGTCGGGATCGACCAGAGCGCGAAGGTGTTGCCCTCGTCGCTGAGTGTGACCTGGAACGTTTGCGAGTATCCGTTCGCCGGCTCGGTGTACGTCGCCTGCACGGTGACCTCGCCGATGTCGGTCTTGAGGTCGCCGACGGCCTGGAAGGTGACGGTCTTCAGGGCCCGGAACGGGTCCTCGACGGAGATGACGTCGGTGTCGGTCGCCTTCGGCGGCCCGGTGATCTTCCGGCCGTCGCCCTTCATCGTGTACGTGGTCTGGTAGGTGACCGGGCCGGTGCGCGGCTTCCCGATCATCTCGAGCATCGTGTGAGTGCTGTTCGGGTCGGTCAGGTTGAAGAACCGTTCGATCGGGTGGTCCCCGCCCTCGTAGCGCACCCGGACCCGGGCCTGGCTGACCTGTTCGAAGTTGATGTCGTTGGCGATCTCCACCCGGAGCACCGGCAGGTGGCTGAGCTTGACGTTGAGATCGGTGCCGTCGTCCTCGTCCTCCTCCGACGTCCACGGTGGCGAGTCGCCCTCGAAGTGCACGGTGTAGGACCAGAGGAACGTCCGGATCCCGTCGGCGACGATGAACTCGGCCTTCTGCGGCTTGCCGGCGTCGTCCTTGGTGAAGGTGGCCTCGACCGTCTTGGCGTTGTCCCCGTGCGGATAGCGCACCTTCACCTCGACCAGCGTGATCCCGTAGTCCTCGAACCGGGCGTCCACCCGGATGTTGAGGCGCAGCGTGCGCAGGAACTCGTCGACGCTGACCTTGGTGTAGTAGTCGGACCACTTGAGCGGCTGGCCGTCGGGACCCTTGAGGCTGGTCACCGTGGGCAGCATCCCCTGCGGGTGGATCTGCCGGATGATCGCCTTGGCTTCGGTCCAGGCGACCCGTACGTCGCTGATCTGGGTGTTGGAGATCTCGCGGTGCACCTTCTCCATGTCCTGCCCCTCGGTCCACTCCTTGACGCTGGGGTCCACCGCTTGGACGGCCTGCAGAAGGTTGCGCTTGACGCCCTCCTCCAACTGCTTGGTGATCAGGTCGTGCACCCAGGTGTCGAACTCCTTGCGCTCCGCGGGGGTGAGCCCGGGGTCGGCGATCGGCTCGAAGTGGGTCTCGCTGACCTCGCTCGAGTAGCGCGTACTGCGGGTGATCTCGGTGTAGCTGTCCTCCCCCCAGAAGCGCTCCTCGACGTGGACGTCCTGCCAGAAGGAGTAGAAGGCGTCCGCGTGCCACCAGCCGGACGCCTTACCCTCGGGAAGCCGGCAGTAGTGGTCCAGGTCGTAGGCCACCTGGATGCCCGAGGCGGTGCCCTTGCTGAGCGCGTCCTTGAAGATCGCCGTGCCGAGCACGGTCAGCTCCACGAAGAAGCACGCCGTGTTGTCGCCGGTGAGCGACGGTGCGGGCTGACCGGTGATCCGCTCCACGATCTTGCCGTCTTGCTGCAGGTTCAGCCGGACGGCGCCGCTGAGCCACGGTACGGTCTGCAGTTCGACCTGCGGGGCGCCGGCGCCGAAGCGGTTGTTCACCTCCTTCTGCAGCTCGTCGCGGATCTGCTGCTGGGTGGCCGGGAGCATGCTGAGGTCGGCGTCGAAGGCGGCGCAGCCGCCGAACTGACTGTCGCCCGCGACCCGGATGGCGTCGTACTCGAACAACCGCAGGGCGAGTCCGCCGTTCTCCAGCCGGGCGATCCGTGGGTAGCGGGGCATGACGTAGAACACGTGCGGGCGCGCGGGATCGTCGTCCCCGTGCACCTGGTGGTCGGCGATCATCCGGACGTTGTCGAGCTTGAGCATGGGAATTCCCTTCCTGAGCCGGTTTCCGCCGGACCGCGAAGAATCAGGTGCGCCAGGTGCTGGCGTCGGAGGCCACCCGGACGGGATCCGGCCCGCCGGTCAGCGCGAGGGCGCGCGGCCCGGTGGCCGTCACCCGGAGGAGGTATTGGACGACGAGCAGGTCCTTCTCGCCGGCCAGCGACCGATGGACGGCGGCCAGCTGACCGCCGGTGAGGGTGGCGCTGAGGGCGGCGTCCTGGGTGACGGTGCCGGACGGCCGCACCGCGGCGATCTCCTGGAACTGCCCGCCCTGGCGGAGCAGGAGCCGTACCGGCCCGGCCACCTCGAACGGCGCGGGAGAGAGCCGGACGTCGCCGGCCGCGCCGGCCGCCCGGCAGGCCTCGCGGGCGGCGTCCTGGGCGGCGTTCGACACGTTCAGGGCTGTCGTGACCGCGAGCATCGCCATCCCGGCCGCCTCCAGGATGGACAGCTGCGGCACCCCTGCGGCGTCGCGGGCCGGACCGGCGGTCAGCGGCAGGAACTCCCAGTCCGCGCCGCCCTTGTGGCCCACCGCGCGCAGGCCGGCGGCGGTCACCACGAGCACCTGCTCGGCGGGCTCGCCGGGGCGCCACGGCGGATCGGTGAACGAGAACGGGTCGAGCCAGACCGCCGCGTCCGGCAGCGGCTGCCGGACCGTCCGGGGCTCCGGGTCGTGCGTGGTCGCCACCGCCTCCACCGTCACCTCGGCGGCGTCGCGCGGCAGGGCGAGCCACGCGCCGGCCGCGCCCGATCGCGGGACGGCCCGGCTGACGAACCTGGCCGGATCGCGGCTGAGCCGGGTGGCCCGGGCGGTGACTGTCACGTCGGCCAGCTCCAGCAGGTCGTCGGTGGCGTGCACCGGTATCACCCGGATGCCGAGGTCGGCCGGCGTGACGACGGGCGTCCGGTCGTCCGTCACGCGGCGGGCCGGCCCGGTGAGCGTGCGTGGCCCGCGGTCGGTGTCCAGCGCCGCCGAGCCCCGCAGGTCGTAGGCGAGGGCCTCACCCGGCGCCAGCTCCAGGGTGGCCGGGGTGGGCCGGGGCGGGGTGAGGCGGACGTCGGCGACCGCCTCGAACGGCCGGTGCGGAGGGACCGGCGGCGCGCTGAGCCGGACCGTGGCCGCCACCACCCCGGCCGGCATGGCGGGCAGGGTGCTGTGCACGACCAGCTGTTCGTGGCCGTCGGTCAGCGGCGGTGCGGTGATCCGGCGCACTACCGCGCCGCCGCCCTCGCCGAGCACCGGGTCGCAGCTCAGCCGCAGCAGCCGGGCGGCCGCCACCGGCTCGGCCAGATCCCAGGTGAGCTTGCGGTGCGCGTCGCCGGGCGGGGCGAACAGCCAGCCGGCGCCGGTCTCGTCGACGAACGCCGGCGCCGCCAGCCGCGCCACGAGCCGGTCCAGCACCGCCGCCGCCACCAGCCGGTCGTCGTCCGGCACCCCGGAGACGGTGATGCCCGGCAGCCCGGTGCGCGCGCGGTCGGCCAGGCCGCCGGCCGGGAGCGGGCCGCCGCCGAGGCTGTTCAGCAGGGTGTCCACGTCGACGGTGAGCGTGCCGGGGCAGCGGGTGGCGACACCGTGGACGGTCACCAGTGCGACCGCGCCCAGGGTGAGCAGGCCGGCCCGCAGCGCGCCGATCAGCAGTTCGGCCGCCACCCCGTCGAGGCGGATCAGGGTGGGCAGGACGGCGCCGGCCGCGGCGTCGCAGGGCTGCGGGGCCAGCGCGGTGGCGGGTACCCCGAGGTCGGCCGGGGTGGTGAGGCGGACCAGGCCCGCGCCGAGCGGGGCCGGCCGGGCGAGCAGCCGGGTGCGGTCGTCGCGGGTGGTGGTGTCCATCGCCGTGTCGAGGGTGAAACCGGCGGTGACCAGCGCGAACTGCGCGATCTCGGTGCCCCGCTCCTGCAGGCACTGGTCCACTTCGAGCGGCTGGGGACTCAGTGAGCCGGGGACGACGGACAGGATGGCGGGCTGGTCGTACGCGAGGTAGCCCTCGGCCACGCCGGCGCGCTCCGGCCGGCCGAAGTCGGGAAGTCCGGTGAAGATGCCCATGATTTCCCCTATGGCAGAGGCAGGGTGAGCAGATTGGTGTCGCTGGAGCGCCAGTCGGTGTCGGCGCTGCTGGTCCCCGAGCGGTACACCAGCGTCTGACGGAACCGGAAGGTGCCGAGGCCGCGGTCGAGCAGCCAGTCCGCGAGCGGGACCGGGACCGGGACCTCCCGCTGCAGGGTGCCGCGGTCGAGCAGAACGGAGTCGGCCACGCCCTCGAACTGCACGCCGATCTTCTCGAGGTCGGGCTCCAGGCCGCCCTCGGTGGTCAGCACGGTGACCTGCCGTGGTAGCCGTTCCACCCGGCGGTCCAGGGTCAGCCGGACGGCCTGCTCCCGGTCCATGACCACCCGCACGCCGGTCACGTCCAGTGTGATCTCGGAGGAGGTGGGGCCCGGCGCGACGGTGAGGTCGAGCCCGGTGCCCGGCGCGAGCGTGGCCGGCAGGGCCCCGTCCGGCGTCACCGGCGTCGCGTCGATCCAGGCCGGCAGCCGTGGCACGGTGAGGGTGGCCTCGCCGTCGTTGTGCAGGCTCACCGTGAGCGAACCGTCGGGCTGCCGGTGCTCGGTCCAGGACAGCGGCGGTGTCGCCGGCCGGGCCAGCCGCAGCTCGACCGGGACCTGGTGGGTCTCGTCGTTCACGTCGACGTCGACCCGTCCGCGCAGCAGGGCGCTGGCCGCGCCACCGCCGGTGAGGATCACGTAGATGTCGCGGAGATCCTCGAACGGGAAGCTCTCCGCGACCCACCAGCCGCGTACCAGGTCCGGCGCGGCGGCGGTGGTGACCGGGCCGCCCGGCAGGTCCAGCCGGCAGGTGGCCGGACGGACCGCGGGCCGCAGCTGCGGCGCGCCCCGACCGGCCGGCACGTGGCCGGCCAGGACGTTCGCCGCGGCGAACAGCCGGGCCGGCGAGGACTGCGGCACCAGGTGCACGCTGATCAGCGCCAGGGCGTGGTCCTTGCCGGTCTGCGCGTCGGTGGCCCGGCCGACGGTGAAGGACAGTTCCGGACCGTACGGCGCCTCGTCGCGCTGGCCGATGAGGACGGCGTCCGGCAGGTAGTAGAAGACGTCGCCGCGCAACAGGTCCTGGAAGTACACGTGGTTGCGGGACGACGGGCCGTCGGGTGGCCAGGGCACCACTAGCGTGGTGAAGCCCTTCGCGGCCGGCGGCTGGCCGGACGGGAACAGGTAGGGGTGGGCCGCCACGTCGAACCGCAACGGCACGGCGAACTCCGCTGTGGTGCTGACCGGCAGATAGCGCGGCTCGGGGTCGGGGACCGGGACGGGGACCGGGTCGACCACGACGGGACCCGGGCCGGCCGGCACCGGCCGGGGGAACGGCCACGGGTAGGGGCGAGGGAAGGGGCCGGGGAAGGGATGACCCGGTATCGGCAGGCGGGTGCCGCCCACCACGACGCCGCCGAACGCGTGACCGGCCGCGAGATCGGGCAGCATCACGTGCGTGCCGAGCTGGTCCGTCCGCGCCGGAGCCAGGACTGCGGGGACCGGCGCGCGTACGGCCTGCGGCACGGCCACCGTGACAGCACGGCGGACCACCAGCTGTGCCGGCTCGTCGTCCCGGGTGAACGCGCGCAGCAGCGCGTCGCGTTCCGGCAAGGTCAGCCGCAGCACCACCTCGGGTCGCACCTGGGCGTCTCCGAAACCGGGGGTGAACTCGGCCACCGGGTAGTCGCGGGACAGCTGCCCGGCGGAGGACACGGTGACGGCCAGTTGGTGCGGAAGGATGCGGGCGCCGGCCTGGGTGATCTCCGGCGCGGGGAAGCTCTCCAGGCCGAAGGTCATCCGCCACAGGCCGTCGACGAGCTCGGTGGTGATCTCGTACTGCCCGGCCGGGGTCACCCGCAGGCGGTACCGCGGCAGGTAGTAGGTGGTGGTGGCGTCGGCGTGGTCCTGGTACAGCACGGTGTCGTCGACCCGCCCGTCCGGGCTGATCGGCACTGTCACCTGGGAGCGCGGGACACCGGGCCGGTACGACCCCATCCGGCGCAGCCTCTCGAGATCGAGGCCGGGCCGCAGCATCATCATCCGCGCACGGAACTGCGGACCGAACATCCCCTGTGCTCCGGACATCGCCTGCCTCCTCGGCGCGATGGAGTGGCCCGGTGGTGGCGGGAGGTGGCCGGAGCGGGTCGCCGCGGGTGTTCAGCCGGCGGGCGGCGGTTCCGGGTTCTGCGTGGGCGGATCCTCCGCGATCCGTTCCTTGCCTCGCAGACCGTAGGGGGCGCGGCGCTTGAGCCGGGGCACGTAACCGGGCGGGCACAGCGTCTCGCCGCCGGTGCCGGCGGTGGACGGCGGAGCGAGAGCCGCCCGCGGGTCGAGGAGCACGCACTCGTACTCGTCGTCCGGTCCCGAGGGCAGCACCTCGGGCAGCTCGTCGCCGTCCGTCACGTCACACGCCTCCCGGTCCGCCCCAGTACATGTACGAGCCCCAGCCCGTGCTGCCGCTGAAGTCGGCGGTGATGTCATAGGACGCCGGGTTGGTGGTTTGCGTCGTGCCCCGCAGCCTCGCCAGGGTACCGTTCGCGTCGCTCTGGTAGCTGAGGTTGCGCATGTACGCGGCGTGTTGCCAGCCGAACCGGGAGAACTCGCCGCTGCCCATGGCGGTGCTGGTCGGCTCGGGGTGGTTGTCCGAGTCGTCGACGATCTCGCCGCCCCAGTCGACCTGGTCGGCCATCGAGCGCAGCCCGGTCGGGCTGTACAGACTGGCCGGGTAATAGCCCATCCACTCGGCGCCGACCCGGACCCACCAGTTGCCCTGCCACAGCTGGACCTTGACGAGCGTGTCGTACTGGTTGCCGCCGACGACGCTCTCGGACATCCGCATGCCGGGGAAGGTGGACGTGCCGGTCTGCACCCAGCCCTTGACGTCGGTGTTGTAGCCGCCCAGGTTGTCGCCGGACTGCGAGTAGCCGTTGGTGGTGTAGAAGATGAACAGGTGCGGCGACCAGTCGCCGTACAGGTCCTTGTAGGTCTGCACACCGACCTCGAGGGTCTGCAGGGCGCCGCCGCTGCCGCGGACGATCCAGAGCTGGCCCAGGGAGAACTCGTTGGACCACTGGACGTACGGCTTCCAGGTGTTGACGGTGCCCTCGGTGCCGTAGTTGGTGACGAACTGGTAGGCGTGCGCGTACTTGTGCTTGGCGCCGACGGCCGGTGGATGCGGGTCGTCCGGGGGTGTGAACTGCCGCCGGTAGGGTCCCTTGGCGAGATAGTCCTCGAGGGTGCCGACCGGGCGCAGTTCGCTGACGTCCTTGCGCAGCAGCGGCACCGTGCCGGCCGGACCCCGGTCGGTCTCCGGTGCGGCGAGGGCGCGTGCGGCCGCCAGGGTGGGGCGCTCCGCGGCGCCGGGGCCGGTGTCGTCCAGGTGGGGCGGTTCGGCCGGGGCGTCGCTGGTCTGCGACTCGACAGGCACCCAGTCCACCCGGTCGCCCTCGGCGGTCACGGTCTGGGCGACGACGTCGCGCCGGGCGTAGATGTCCAGGTGATGCTGGCGGATCTCGTCCAGCTGCTGGGCCGCGACCTCGACGGCGACGTCCGCCTCGGGCCCGGCCAGCCGCGGGCGGGCGCGGGCACCTTCCTTGGCGGGAGCCGCCTGAGGATTCTGTTCGATGATCCCGACGTCCATGGTTCCCTCCTCGCTGTGGTCGGTCCGGGCACCAACCCACTGACCGTATGGCAGTGGCGAAAGGCCTGCGTACGAGTGCTCTCGATCCGACAGCGGAAGTCGATGGCACGAATCCGTGATGATCACTTCACGGCGTGTCGCCTACGTTCTTCGTCAACGACAGCAACAGTGCACGGGGAGATCACCATGTCAGCGCGCAACCTTTTCGTTCTCGTCGCCGGTGCCGGCCTCGCTCTCGGTGTCGCGGCCTGCGACAACAACGCGAAAGCCACCGCGCCGACGGCGACCAGCACGGCCGCCGCCAAGCCGGCCGCGACCACGGCCGCCGCGAAGCCGGCCGCCACCACGGCGTCCGCGAAGCCGGCCGGTACCAAGGCCACCACCACGCCCACCGCCAAGGCCACCACCAAGGCCACCACCGAGCCGGCCTCGACCGACGCCATGTCCGCCTGCCCGGTGTCCGAGAAGACGCTGCTCGCGGCCCTGCGCAAGCGCGACCCGAAGGGCTCCCTGGGCGCCTCGCTGTCCGACATCAAGTGCTACCGGGGCTATGCGTTCGGCAGCACGCCGTCCGGCCCGGTGGCCGACGGTGAGCAGATCCTGTTCCAGTACAAGTCCGGCTCCTGGGTGTACGTCTCGGGTGGCAGCGGCGGTTACTGCGACCACGACCTGCCGGCCGGCGTCGAGAAGCACTTCGGCTGCGACTGAGGCGGCGCCGGCGGTCAGAGGTCGAGCGCCGCGAGGTAGCCGAAGGTCAGCGCCGGGCCGAGGGTGGCGCCCGCCCCGGCGTAACCGCGGCCCATCAGCGCGGCGCTGACGTTGCCGGCCGCGTACAACCCGGCGATGGCCGTGCCGTCCGGGCGCAGCACCCGGGCCCGTTCGTCGGTGCGCAGCCCGCCCTTGGTGCCCAGGTCGCCGGGGACCATCCGGAACGCGTAGAACGGCGGCCGGGCCACCGCGCCCAGGCACGGGTTCGGCCGCTGCCGCGGGTCGCCGTAGTACCTGTCGTACGCCGAGTCGCCGCGGCCGAAGTCGTCGTCGTGCCCGCGCGCCGCGAACGCGTTGAACCGCCGCACCGTGTCGCGCAACGCCTCGGCCGGGACGTCGATCCGCCGGGCCAGCTCGTCCAGGGTGGCCACCCGGTGCGCGATCCCGGCCGCGAACCACCGGCGCGGCAGCCTGGCGCGCGGGCCCCGGCCGGCGAACAGGTAACGGTCCCGGTAGGTCTGGTCGGCCACCAGCCAGGCCGGCAGCCGCACTCCCGGGGCGAGCATCGCGTGCACGGCGTCCACGTAGGGCGCCGCCTCGTTGACGAAGCGCCGCCCGGTGCCGTCGACCATCAGGCAGCCCGGCTGGTTGCGCTCGGCGAGACAGAAGTACGGCCCGCCGGTGAGCGGGATGGACGGGCCCCACCACGCCTCGTCCATCAGGTCGAGCGCGGCGCCGAGCCGCTCGCCGGCCTCGATGCCGTCACCGGTGTTGCCGGTCGCGCCCACCGTCCACTCCACGCCCAGGTCCTGGTACTTGCGGCGCATCGGCTCGTTGTGCTCGAAGCCGCCGCTGGCCAGCAGCACCCCGCGCCGCGCGCGGAACGTCAGCTCGTGGGAGAGCACGCCGGCCACCCGGCCGTCCTCGACGAGCAGGTCGGTCATCGGCGTGCCGAGCAGCAGCTCGACGCCCGCCGCGCGCAGGCCGGCCCGCAGCCCGGCGGCCAGCGCCTGACCCATGGTGAGCCGCCGCCGGCGGGACAGCCGCGTGGTGAGCCCCTGGACGGCGAGCCGGGCCGCGGTGCGGATCGCCCGCGGGTGCCGGGTTCCCAGCGCCAGCCAGCGATAGTCGACCTGGGTGACGGCGACACCGTCGGGAGCTTTCCGGTACGGCTCGGCCAGCGTCCCCAGATCCGCGCCGACCCGTCGGGTGTCCAACGGTCGCGGCTCGATGCTGCGCCCGCCCGCCCGGCCGCCGGGCGCCTCGGGATGGTAGTCCGGATACCCGGGCACCCACGCGAACTCGAGCGGGGTGTGCGCCCTGACGAACGCCAGCATCTCCGGCGCCGCGGCCAGGAAGGCGTCCTGCCGGGCCGCGGACACCTCCGGCCCGGCGACGTGGGCGAGGTAGGTCCGGGCGTCCTCGGTGGTGTCGCTCACGCCGGCCCGGCGCAGCACCTCGTTGCCCGGCAGCCACAGGCCGCCCCCGGATCGGGCGGTAGAACCGCCATACGTTCCGGCCTTTTCCAGCACGATCGCGCGCAGGCCACGGTGCGCCGCCGTCAGTGCTGCCACCAGGCCCGCTCCGCCGCTGCCGACCACCACGAGGTCGAAATCGCGTTCCGCCACTGTCACTAGAACAGGTTATAGTTATCCGGCATCGAGCACCACTGATCGGAGGCGCGGTGACCGGCACTGTCGACGTCGTGGTCGTCGGGTTCGGCGCGGCCGGGGCGTGCGCCGCCGTCGAGGCGGCCGACGCGGGCGCCCGGGTTCTGGTGCTCGACCGCTTCGCCGGCGGCGGGGCCACCGCGATCTCCGGCGGGGTGGTCTACGCGGGCGGCGGCACCCGGCAGCAGCGGGCGGCCGGGGTGGCCGACACCCCCGAGGCGATGGCCGCCTACCTGCGCGAGGAGGTCGGCGACACGGTCTCGGCGGGCACCCTGCGCGGGTTCTGCGAGCGGAGCGCCGCGATGCTCGACTGGCTGACCGGGCTCGGGGTGCCGTTCGACGCCCGGCTGTGCCCGTACAAGACGTCCTATCCGACCAACCGGCACTACCTGTACCTCTCCGGCAGCGAGACCGTGTTCGGCCAGTCGGCGCCGCGCGGCCACCGGGTGCTCGCGCGCGGCACGTCCGGCCGGCTGCTCTTCACCCGGCTCGCGGCGGCCGTGCGCGAGCGCGGCGTGGAGGTGCTTCCGCAGACCCGGGCCGAACGACTGATCACCGACGACGGCGGGCGAGTGACCGGGGTGGAGTGCCGGACCCTGCGCGACGCGCCCGGCTGGGCGCGGCTCGGGCACCGGGTGCTGCACCGGTTGTCGGTCAGACCGGGCCTCTACCTGCCCGGGCTGGGCCGCGCGCTGCACCGGCCGGTGGTCCGGCTGGAGAAACGCTACGGGCGCCCGCTGCGGATCCCGGCCGGTGGCGTCGTGCTGTGCGCGGGCGGGTTCGTCTTCGATCGCGCGATGATGCGCGAGCACGCGCCCGACTACCGGGGCGGGCTGCGACTCGGTACGCCCGGCGACGACGGCTCCGGCATCCGGCTCGGCGTCGCGGCCGGCGGCTCCACCGCGCACCTCGACCGGGTGACCGTCTGGCGGTTCCTGAGCCCGCCCGCGGCCATGCTCGACGGCCTGCTGGTCGACCGGGACGGCCGGCAGGTCTGCGACCTGGCCCGCTACGGCGCGGCGGTCGGCGAGGCGATCCTGCGTTCGCCGGGCGGCCGGGCGTGGCTGCTGCTCGACGCCGCCACGCTGGCCCGCTGCCGCCGCCAGCTGTGGTCCCAGACGCTGTGGTTCCAGCGGTGGCAGGCACTCTGGCTGCTCACCTTCGGCCGGGTCGGCGGGTCGAGCCTGGCGGAGGTCGCCCGGCGGGCCGGCGTCGACCCGGACGGGCTGATCGCCACCGCCAGGGCGGCGACCGGGCCTCCGCCGTACGTCATGATCGACGTCTCGGTCCGCAACCGGACCGCCTTCCCCGCGCCGATGCTCACCCTCGGGGGTCTGCGGGTCGACGAGGAGACCGGGCAGGTGCTGGGTGTGCCGGGCCTGTACGCCGCCGGGCGCACCGCCGCCGGCATCTGTTCGCGCCACTACGTGAGCGGGCTGTCGCTCGCCGACTGCGTCTTCTCGGGGCGCCGGGCGGGGCGGTCCGCGGCGCTCGACTGCCGGGCGGGAGACACCCATGCTGACCGGAAGTGACCGGCTCGTGCTCGCCGACTGGCTGCGCGCCGCCGAGCGCGACCGCAAGCCGATCCCGCCGCTGGTGCGGCAACGGCCCGACCTGACCGTGGCGGACGCGTATTCGATCCAGCTCATCAACGTCCGCCGCCGGGACAGCGCCGTGGTCGGGCACAAGGTCGGCCTGTCGTCGGTGGCGATGCAGCGCATGATGGGCGTCGACGAGCCGGACTACGGGCACCTGATGGCCGACATGCGACTGTCCGAGACCGACCCGGCCGACGCGTCGCGCTACTGCTACCCGCGGGTGGAGATCGAGACGGCGTTCCTGCTCGGCGCCGACCTGCCCGGCGAGGGCTGCACCGAGGCCGACGTGCTGGCGGCGACCGCGTTCCTCGCGCCGTCGATCGAGCTGATCGACAGCCGGATCGAGGACTGGAACATCAGCCTGGCCGACACCATCGCCGACAACGCCTCGTCGGCCGGGTTCGTGGTCGGCGCCGGCCGGGTGCGGCCCGGCGAGATCGACGTCCGGGGGATCGAGGCGGTGCTGTTGCGGGACGGGGAGCCGGTCGTGCGGGGCCGGTCCGACGCGGTGCTCGGCAACCCGGTGACCGCGGTGGCCTGGCTGGCCCGGACGGTCGCCGGTTTCGGGGTGCGGTTGCGCGCCGGGCATCTGGTGTTGCCGGGGGCGTGCGCCCGCGCGGTGGACGTGCACCCGGGTTCGTCGTTCCGTGCGGTCTTCACCGGCCTCGGTGACGTGCGGCTGTCCTTCGCGGGAGGTGCCTGATGGCGACGGCGGCGATCGTCGGGTCCGGCAACATCGGCACCGACCTGCTGCACAAGCTGCTGCGCTCGGAGGTGATCGAGCCGCTCTGGATGGCCGGGATCGACCCGGACAGCCCGGGGCTGCGCCGCGCCGCCGGCCTCGGCCTGGCGACCAGTGCGGCGGGCGCCGGCTGGCTGCTGGCTCAGGACCCGCTGCCGGACCTGGTCTTCGAGGCCACCTCGGCGGCCGTGCATCGGGCCTGGGCGCCGCGGTACGCCGAGGCCGGGATCCGGGTCGTCGACCTGACGCCGGCGGCCGTCGGCCCGTTCGTGGTGCCCGAGGTCAACTTGCGGGAACACCTCGGCGCGCGGAACCTCAACCTGATCACGTGCGGCGGGCAGGCGACCATCCCGATGGTGTACGCGGTCTCCCGCGTCACCCCGGTGGCGTACGCGGAGATCGTGGCCACCGTGGCGTCGCGCTCGGCGGGGCCGGGCACCCGGGCCAACATCGACGAGTTCACCCGGACGACCGGGCGGGCGCTGTCCCTGGTCGGCGGCGCGGCGACGGGTAAGGCGATAGTCGTGCTCAACCCGGCCGATCCGCCGATGGTCATGCGGGACACCGTGTTCTGCGCGATCGGGCCGGACGCGGACCTGGCGGCGGTCCGCGAGTCGATCATGGCGATGGTCGCGTCGGTGGCCCGCTATGTGCCCGGCTACCGGTTGCTCAACGAGCCGCAGTTCGGCGAGGGCAGAGTGACAATCCTCCTGGAGATCGCCGGGGTCGGCGACTATCTGCCGGTGTACGCCGGCAACCTGGACATCATGACCGCGGCGGCGACGCGCGTGGGGGAGGAGCTGGCCGGATGAACATCCGGATCACGGATTCGTCGCTGCGGGACGGCTCGCACGCCAAGCGGCACCAGTTCACCGTGGACGAGGTCACCGCTGTGGTCGCGGCCCTGGACGCCGCGGGTGTCCCGGTGATCGAGGTGACCCACGGCGACGGGCTCGGCGGTTCGTCTCTCACCTACGGCCTGAGCCGCACGCCCGAACAGGATCTGATCAAGGCCGCCGTCGCCACCGCGGTACGTGCGAAGATCGCGTTCCTGATGCTGCCCGGCATCGGCCTGTTCGACGACATCCGCGCGGCCGCCGCCAGCGGCGCGACGGTCTGCCGGATCGCCAGCCACTGCACCGAGGCCGACATCACCGAACAGCACTTCGGGCTCGCCCGCGACCTGGGACTGGAGACCGTCGGCTTCCTGATGATGGCCCACTCCCAGCCGCCCGAGGTGCTCGCCGCCCAGGCCCGGATCATGGCCGACGCCGGCTGCCAGTGCGTCTACGTCGTCGACTCGGCCGGCGCGCTCGTGCTCGACCAGGTCGGCGACCGGGTGGCCGCGCTGGCCGCCGAGCTCGGCGGCGACGCCCAGGTCGGTTTCCACGGCCACGAGAACCTCGGCCTCGGCGTCGCCAACTCGGTGCTGGCCGTGCGGGCCGGCGCCCGGCAGATCGACGGCAGCACCCGCCGGTTCGGTGCCGGCGCCGGCAACACGCCGGTGGAGGCGTTCGTCGGCGTCTGCGACAAGCTCGGCATCCACACCGGCGTCGACTTCTTCGCCATCGTCGACGCGGCCGAGGACGTGGTCCGCCCGGTCATGCCCGACGAGTGCAAACTCGACCGCCTCGCCCTGATCATGGGCTATGCCGGGGTCTACTCCAGCTTCCTGACCCACGCGTTCACCCTCGCCGAGCGCTACCGGGTCTCCGGCGCCGAGATCCTGGTCCGCGCCGGCGAGCGTCACCTGGTCGGCGGCCAGGAGGACCAGCTGATCGACATCGCGGTCGAGCTCAGTAATAGGTGACCGCGACGTGGTCGCTGCGGGCCACCGACTGGCAGGCCAGCACGTAACCCTCGGCGAAGTCCTCCTCCTCCAGGATCTCGTTGTTCACCATCTCGACCTTGCCGCTGAGCAGCCGGCAGGCGCACGCGCCGCAGTGTCCCTGGCGGCAGGAGAACGGCGGGTTCAGCCCGGCCTCGATCACCACGTCGAGCATCCGCTTGCCGGCCGGCCACGGCAGCCGGTGCGTCTGCCCGTCCAGCTCCACGTCGAGCGTCGCCTCCCCGGTAGCCGCCTGGTGGACCGTCGCGTCCCCGGCCGGCGCCGTTTCCCCGGCCGGCGCCGCGACCACCTTCGCTTCCCCGGCCGGCACCTCGTCGAGCGCGAAGCGCTCCACCCGGACGCGATCCTGCGGGACCCCGGCTCGCCGCAGCGCGTCGCGGGCGATCACCACGAACGGATCAGGACCGCAGACGTACGCCCACCGCCCGGTCCCGGTGATGAGCCCGGCGAGCGTGGCCGGACCGGGAGCGCCACGCTCACTGTCCAGCCAGTGCGTGACGGTCAGCCGGTCACCGTGGCGGCGGGTGAGGCCGGCCAGCTCGGCGGCGAAGATGATCGAGGACGGGTCCCGGTTCGCGTAGATCAGGGTGAGCCGCCCGCGCCCGCCGGCCAGCACCGACTTGATGATGGCCATCGCCGGGGTGATCCCGCTGCCCCCGGCCAGCAGCAGCAGATCGTCGTCGAGGGACTCGGGAGTGAAGTCGCCCGCCGGGGCGAGCAGTTCGATGGTGTCGCCGGCGCGGACGTGGTCGCAGATCCAGTTCGACGCCTGCCCGTCGCGTACCCTTTTAATCGTGATCTTGAGGTCTTTGTCGGTGTGCGGGGAGCTGGACAGCGAGTAGCACCGGGCTACCCGGCCGTCGTCCCGCGGGACCAGGACGGTCAGGTACTGACCGGGCCGATAGGCGAAGGTCTCGGTCAGCTCCGGCGGCACCGCGAGGACGAGCGAGCAGGCGTCGGCCGTCTCGGCGACGACCTCCCGGACCGGCAGCCGGTAGGACATCAGGGCACGTCCAGCCGACCGGTGCGGACCGCGTGCTCGATGCTGGCGCGCAGGCCGGGACAGGTCGGCACGAGCGCGCCGAGCTCGGTGGCGCACTGCCGGACGGCCGCCGTGGTCCACTGCACGCTGGTCTGCTGCGGACTCGACTTGCGGACCCGGACCAGGGCGGCGCAGCTGTCGCAGGCCAGCTCGGCGAGCCCGCCCTCCAGGTAGTGCTGCCGCTCGGTGCGGGTCATGACTGCCGTTCGAGGTTGGCCTGGACCTCGGCGGTCCAGGTCTGGACGGCCCGGGTGGTGTCCACCTCGAACTCGTAGCGGGCCACCATGTCCTCGGTGACGTCCTCGACGTCCACGTAGAACTGCTCGTACCACCGGCGCAGCTGGTAGACCGGGCCGTCCTCGGCGCAGAGCAGCGGGTTGTCGATCCGCGACTTGTGCTTCCAGATCTCCACGTCCTGCTCGAAGCCGATCCCGATGCTCGTGGCGAACCTGCGGGCGGCCTTCGCGGCCTGCTCGTTGGTGAGACCGGGCAGCCGCTTGACGATGACACCCCACTGCAGCACGAACGCGTCGGGCGACACCGGGTAGTGGCAGTTGATCAGCACCGACTCGACGTCGATCCCGCGGTAGGTGTTGAACAGATAATCGATCATGTACGACGGCCCGTGGTACGCCGCCTCCGAGCGCAGCGTCGCGTCACCCGACTGCTTCGCCGTGCTCGGCACGTCCGGTCGCGGCCGGGTCTGGAGGAACTGCGCCGCCACGTGGCCCTCGAGGACGTTCTTGAAGAACGTCGGGAAGGCGAAGTGGATGTAGAAGAAGTGCGCCATGTCGACCACGTTGTCGATCACCTCGCGGCAGTTGGCGCCGTCGATCCGGATCGAGTCCCAGGTCCAGTCGCTCCACTCGTCGGAGAAGGCGCCCTCGATCCGGGGGATGGTGACGTCCGGCGGCGGTGGGGCGCCCCGGGGATCGTTCCAGACGAACAGCTGCCGGTTCTCCTCCAGGGTGGGCCAGGACCGGGTGCGGGCGCGTGGCGGGACGCGGTGCGCGTACGGCACCGCGGCGCAGCGGCCGTCGCCGCGCCAGCGCCAGTCGTGGAACGGGCAGGCGATCTCGTCGCCCTTGACCGTGCCCATCGTCAGGTCGCCGCCCATGTGCCGGCAGTACCCGTCGAGCACGTGCAGCGCACCCGCCGAGTCGGCGAAGACCACCAGCTTGGTGCCGAACGCCTCGATCGGGTGCGGCCGGCCGTCCCGGAAGGAGTCGGCCAGGCCCAGGCAGTGCCAGCCCCGGGCGAACCTGATCGGCAGGACCCCGGTGTCGATGGTGCGTGGTGCCGCGCCGTCGGTCATGTCGCTCCCCGAACTCTTCGGTAGCCCACCAAGTAGAACGTGTTCTAGTATAGGGACCGTTCCGTTCGCCGGCCAAGCCGAGGAGTCGTGATCTCATGGAGGGCGTCACGTCCGGGATCCGTGAGTTGTTACCCGTTCTACGCGACCGGGCGCAGGAGGCGGAGGACCGCCGCACGATCTCCACCGAGACCGTCAAGTCGCTCGCGGCCACCGGATTCTTCCGGCTGCTGCAGCCGGCCCGGTTCGGCGGCTACGAGGCCGATCCGGTGACGTTCTTCGGCTGCGTGCGCGACCTCGCCTCGGCCTGCGGGTCCACCGGCTGGGTCGCCTCGGTGATCGGGGTGCACAACTGGCAGCTGGCCCTCTTCCCGGACCGGGCACAGCAGGACGTCTGGGGTGACGACCCGGGCACGCTGATGTCCTCGTCGTACGCGCCGACCGGCCGGATCGAGGCGGTCGACGGGGGATACCGGGTGAGTGGCCGGTGGAGTTTCTCGTCCGGCAGCGACCACGCGAGCTGGGTGCTGCTCGGCGGCATCGTGCCCGGTGCCGGGGACACCCCGGCCGACTTCCGCACGTTCCTGCTGCCGGCCGCCGACTACACCGTCGAGGACGTCTGGCACACCGTCGGGCTGCGCGGGACCGGCAGCAACGACATCGTGGTGGCCGGCGCGTTCGTCCCGGCGTACCGGTCGCTCAGCTTCGCGGACACGGCGCGCTGCGTCTGCCCCGGCCAGGAGCAGAACCCGGCCGCGCTGTACCGGATACCGTACGGCTCGATCTTCCCCAACACGATCACCACGCCGATCATCGGGATGGCGACCGGGGCGTACCACGCGCACGTCACCCACATGCGCGACCGGGTGCGTGCGGCGTACGCCGGGGTGCGTGCCGCCGAGGATCCCTACTCGCAGGTCCGGGTCGCCCGGGCCGCCGCCGACGTGGACGCCGCCTGGCTCGCCCTGACCACCGACATGACCGAGCTGATGACGCTGGCCACCGCCGGTCAGAAGCTGCCCATGCGGCTGCGCCTGCGGGTACGCCGCAACCAGGTCCGCGGCACCGAGCTGGCGATCCAGGCCGTCGACCGGCTGTTCGAGAACTCGGGTGGCCGGGCCATCTACACCAGCCACCCGATGCAGCGTTACTGGCGCGACGCGCACGCCGGCCGGGTGCACGCCATCAACGACCCCGAACGAGCCCTGTCCATGTACGGCCGGGGCGAGTTCGGCCTGTCCGTAGCCGACGCGATGGTCTGAGGCCGCCATGACACTCTCGTTCCACCGAGCCGGGCCCGCCGGCGCGCGACCCGTCGTCCTGCTGCACGGCGGCGGCCCGGGCGCCTCGGCGATGAGCAACTTCGCGCGGACCATCCCGGTCTTCGCCAAGACCTTCGACACCCTCGCCGTCGACCAGCCCGGATACGGCGGCTCCGCGCTCGGCGAGCTCAAGGGGCAGTACTTCACCCACGCCGCCGACGCGCTGGTGACCCTGCTCGACGAGCTCAGCCTCGACCGGGTCGACCTGATCGGCAACTCGCTCGGCGGCGGCACCGCGGTCCGGCTCGCGCTGAACCACCCGTCCCGGGCCGGCAAGCTGCTGCTGATGGGCCCGGGCGGGCTCAGCCTCAACGTGTTCGCCGCCGATCCCACCGAGGGTGTCAAGCGGCTGGGCGCGTTCGGGGCGGCGCCGAGCCGGGAGCGGATGGCGGCGTTCCTGCGCACCCTCGTCTTCGACCCCGCGCTGATCACCGACGAGCTGATCGACGAGCGGCTCGACGCGGCCGGCGACTCCTCGTTCCTGCGATCCTCGTTCAGCGGCCCGGCCTTCGAGGAGGGCCTGCTCTGGCGGGAGGCGCACCGGCTGCGCAACGAGGTACTGCTGGTCTGGGGCCGCGAGGACCGGGTCAACCCGCTCGACGGCGCGCTGGTCGCCCTCAAGATGATCCGCCGCTGCCGGCTGCACGTCTTCGGCGGCTGCGGCCACTGGGCGCACCTGGAGAAATTCGACGAGTTCAACCGCCTGGCGTTCGACTTCTTGGAAGGAGACCGGCCGTGAGCCTCGTCCGATCCCTCGGCTACCTGCGGGTCGAGGCCACCGACGTGCCCGCCTGGCGCCAGTTCGGCGTGAAGGTGCTCGGCATGGTCGAGGGCCGCGGTCCCGACCCGGACGCCGCGTACCTGCGGATGGACGACCTGCCGGCGCGCATCGTGGTGCTGCCCGGCGACCGGGACCGGCTGGTCGCCACCGGCTGGGAGCTGGCGTCCTTCGCGACACTGAGGCGGCTCTGCGGAGTCCTGGAGGCGGCCGGTGCCGGGTTCAAGCAGGCCGGGGCCGACGAACTCGCCGACCGGCGGGTCGCCGAGATGATCAGTGTCGACGACCCGGCCGGCAACCACCTCGAGTTCTTCTGCGGCGCCGCCCTGGACACCCGGCCGGCGATCAGCCCGTACGGCACCCGGTTCGTCACCGGCGAGCAGGGCATGGGCCACGTGGTGCTGCCGGCCTTCGACGACGAGGCGGCGCTGCACTTCTGGACCGAGGTGCTCGGCTTCCGGCTGCGCGACTCGATGCTGCTGGACCCGTCGACGATGGGCCTGCCGGCCGGCGACAAACCGCTGTGGATGCGCTTCCTCGGCTGCGGCCCCCGGCACCACAGCGTCGCCCTCGCCCCGATCCCGGCACCCGCCGGCCTCATCCACCTGATGACCGAGACGGCGTCGATCGACGACGTGGGCCGCGCCATCGACCGCTGCGCCCGGCACAAAGCCCCGATGATCTCCACGCTCGGCCGGCACGCCAACGACAACATGATCTCTTTTTACGTACGCACACCGAGCGGCTTCGACATCGAGTACGGCACCGCCGGCCGCACCGTCGACGACGAGTCCTGGGTGGCCCGGCAGACCACCGCACACAGCGTGTGGGGTCACCGCTTCGCCCTGCCGGGCCACGGATGACCGCCATCCGGGAACGGCTGGACGCCCGCGAGTTCCGCCGCGTCTTTGGCCACTTCTGCACCGGCGTCACCGTCATCACTACGGCCGGGCCTGTCCGTTCCGGTGGCCCGGCCGGGCCTGTCCGTTCCGGTGGCCCGGCCGGGTCTGTCCTTTCCGGCGCTCCGGCTGGGGCCGCCTTTTCGGAGGGTCCGGCCGGGTTCGCCTGTCAGGCCTTCGCGCCCCTGTCGCTGGACCCGCCGCTGGTGCTCTTCTGCCCCCAGGCCGGCTCACGGACCTGGCGGCGGATCCAGCACACCGGCCTGTTCTGCGTCAACGTTCTGGCCGACCACCACGACACCCTGTCCCGGGCCTTCGGCACCAGCCGTCCCGACAAGTTCGACGGCGTCGCCTGGTCACCGTCCCCACGCGGCGCCCCCATCCTGCACGGCGCCCTGACCTGGGCCGAATGCGAGATCGAGGCGGTCCACCCGGGCGGCGACCACGCCATCGTCGTCGGCCGGGTCCTGACCCTCGGCGAATGCCGCGACGGCGACCCCTTGCTCTTCTTCAAGGGCCGTTACCGGACCGCCGCACCGCCGCCCCCGTCGGCTGCCACCGAGGTGGTGGACACCCTGCTGGCCTGGCCCCGCCACACCGACTGGATCTAGTACTGCAACGGCAGCTGTAGTTCATGTTCGTTCGCGCCGACTGGCGCTCTCGAGCATTAGTCGGGCGTGGTTTACGTTGACGTCGAATTTCGGCGTGATGAGCTGGATGGTTTGCTGGCCCGGATCGGCGTGCGTTTTAGCAGGTCAGAACCGCGGGTGCGGGTCCGCCGCTACGTGGGTGGGCTGGTGGCCGGGCTGGAACGCAAGAACGGCTGGACCCTGGCCGAGCACGCCGGTGAGGTACGCCCGGACGGGATGCAGCGGCTGCTGCGCCAGGCTGACCGGTGTCCTCTGTTAAGGGGTCAGGATGGTCTTGCCGCGGAGGCGGCCGGCTTCCGCGTCGCGATGGACTGAGGCGAGGTCGGCCAACGGGCGGGAGTCAGCGATGTCGACCCGCACGGCGTTCGAGTCAATGAGGTGCACCAGTGCCTGGAGCTGGCGGACGTCGTTTCGCGCGATGAAGGTCATGGCCTTGACCGCGGCGTGGGTCGGCGGCTCGATCGGATTCGTGATCGACAGGATGGTTCCGTCCGGCCGGAGCGTGGACAGTAGGCCCGCAGAGGCGCCAGGGTTCAGCGGGACCAGGTTGAGGATCACGTCGACTGGCTTGTCGAGGGCCTCACCGAGGACGGACGCCGTGTAGTCGATGATGTGGTCGGCGCCCAGCTCGCGGACCGCGTGGGTACTTCGTGGACTTGCCGTGGCGACGACGTACGCCCCCGCATGCTTGGCCAGTTGGACGGCGAAGCCTCCGACGCCGCCGCCGGCACCGTTGACCAGGACTCGTTGCCCGGGGGTGATGCGGGCATGCTCGTACACCGCCTGCCACGCCGTCAGCCCCGCGACCGGGAGGGCACCGGCATGTGGCAGGGGGATGGTCGTCGGCGCCCGAACAAGGTTGGCCGTGTCGGCGATGACGTACTCGGCGGCCGCCCCGCCCGTATCGAGTCGACCGACGACCGGGTCGCCCTCGGAGAAGGCGTCAACGTGCGCTCCGGTCGCCTCGACCGTCCCCGCGACATCCCAGCCCAGTGTGTAGGGAAGATCGACAGGAAGCACCGTGCGTAGGTACCCGGACCGTAATCCGGACTCGGACGGATTGAAGGACGTGGCCGCAACCCGGATCAACACCTGCTGCGGCCCGGGTGCTTGGCGCGGGACTTCTTCGTACCGGATGACGGAAGCGTCGCCGTACTCGTGTATGCGTGCAGCTCTCACATAACCAAACTATGCGGAGCCGAGTAGCCGACCCATGCGCGAGAAGCGCCTCTGCATACTCGATCGTCTTACATGAAAGACTGATCCCGTGGATGTCCTGAGTGCGATCGTCGCCGCCCTGCGTACCGGCCGACCGAGATCCGCACGGGTTGCCTGGTCGGCGCCGTGGCATCAACAATTCGCACCGGTCCCCGGCGCCGTCGGCGTCCAGGTCCTCCTGCAGGGGCCCTGCTGGTTGATCGCTGCCAACGCCAAACCCATGCCGCTAGCCGTGGGCGATGTGCTGTTCAGCCACGGCGGACACGGCTACGCACTGGCGGACAGCCCGGCAAGCCCGCCCATCGGTCCGGCGTGCGGCCCTGAGGACATCAAGACCTTGGACCAATACATCAACCACGTGGTCGACTACGGCAGCGAGGCTGCCGGACCCGTCACGGTTACTCTCTGCGGCGCCTACGAACTCGACTCGTCACGCACGCATCCCCTGCTCAACGCGCTGCCCCCACTCGCTCACCTGCCCGTTCACCTAGGGCGACACGCCGAACTGCGTACCGCCGTCGACCTGCTCGGCTCAGAACTGGAGTCACCACGGCTGGGCGTGGACGCCATCGTTCCGGCGCTGCTCGACGTCGTGCTGCTGTATGTCCTGCGAGCATGGTTCGACGAGCAGCCCACCCAGGCAACAGGCTGGATCGCCGCGCTCCACGACCCCGCGACCGTCGCCGCACTGCACGCCATGCACCGTGACCCCGCCCGTCCCTGGACCGTCGCAGCACTCGCCGCCAGGAGCGGGCTGTCTCGGGCCGCGTTCGCTCGCCGCTTCACCGCCCTGATCGGCCAGCCCCCGATGAGCTACCTGACCTGGTGGCGCATGAGCACCGCCGCCGGGCTGCTGCAAGAGTCTGACGCCCCCTTGCACGCGATCGCCGCCAAGGTCGGATACACATCGGAGTTCGCGTTCGCCAATGCCTTCAAGCGCGAGTTCGGTACCGCCCCAGGCCGGTACCGAACTCGGCAATCTTGATCCGCGATCATCCGCTCCTGCGCGCTACAGCAAAGTGACCGGATATGTACTTGTGCAGAGAACCTCGGACATCGACAACTCGTGCCGCCCACCGTCGTGAACGAGGCGGGCGATGGTGACCCGCGACTGCTTCCGCCGTCAGCTGTGCGGCGGGCGCGAGCCGGCCGATGACTGCGGATCGGCTGGGCTTCTGGGCGATGGGAGTGAGGCACGGGAGGAAGGGCGCCGTCACGGCGAGTCAGGCGGTCAGAAGATGAAGTAGCTATAGCTGTAGGGACGGCCTCGGTCGTAGATGGCACGCAACCGTGGCTGCCTGACCTCAGGCAGTCGGGCCAGAACGCGAAGGAAGATCTGGCGGTCTGGCTCGAATCGGTGACCCGGGAGCAGCGCCGGCAGGGCCTCCGGCGGGATCGGGACCGACCGCCCGACCGGCTTCGAGGTTCGGTGGAAGGCGAGGTGTCGCCAGGCATCCCAGGCCAGCGGGACCGGCTTCACCGGCGGGGCCACCGGCCAGAGCTCACCGGTATGCGGGTGTTCCGGGAGCAGAGCGAAGTCGCCGCCAACGTCCGGAAGGCCGGGCCCGGCCAGGACCAGAGCGCGCCGCGGCCCCGTGCCGACCGGGCCGACGAGACGGTCGAGAGCGGGCTGGAAGACCTCAGCGACCTGTTGATCCGGGATCACGACCGGTTCGCCGCCCGAGGCAGCCAGCAAATGCGCCAGCGCCGAGGCGGCGGCGGCCGCCCACATCGGGTGCCAGCCACCGTCCGGTTCGGTCGGCGGGATCCCGAGCCGCTGATCGATCAGGTTTGCCCAGTCGAGCACCGGGTGCGGGCCGGGACCGTCTTCGATCACGCGGGTGGTCAGCGGGTCCAGCCAGACCGCCTGCCGCAGGCCGCAGTCGTCGATCCGGACGGCCACCGGCGTGCCGCAGGCGACGCAGATCATGTTGGGCTCGCCGCCGTCGAGGCCACAGCACGCGAAGTCGCCGGCCAGCTCCGGATCGATGACGGCGCCGCGGACGTCCCCCGGGGCAAGCAACACACGGCCGACCGGCCCGGTGGAGATGCCGAACCGCGGCGCGTACCAGCCGAGCGCCTCGGCTTCGCCGGCTTCGAGGTCGGCCCAGCGGCGCCACGGCGCACCGAAGGGCAGCGGATCCACCGCGAACGTGCCCGGCTCCAGTGCCGAGGCCAGCGATCCCGGCCCGTTCCCGTACTTCTGGTTCGCGTGGACCGGAAGAGCCACCCGCGACACCGGAACCGTCAACGTCGCGTCGCAGCCCCGGCAGCCGAAAACCGTCATGAATCCCCCGTGCGTCGACTGAAGTCGGCTACATCATCGGTCCAGCCGCGGACCGCCGCCACTGGTCGGAAACGCGGTGGACGCCGGTTGCGGGCGTACGGCAGAGTCGACCCGTGACCGACTCCATTGCCGTACGCCACCGTTCGCTGGATGAGATCGTGGAAGGCCTCGACGTCGTGCGGCAGTCCCCGCAGGGCGTCGGCACCCTGGCGCTCGCCGTGCGCCGGCCGGCCGACGGCGAACGCGAGGTGCTGGCCCGCGCCGAGCTCGACACCCGCCTCGGGCTGGTCGGCGACAACTGGAGCCAGCGGCCCTGCAAGCGGACGGCCGACCTCTCCCCGCACCCGGACATGCAGCTGAACGTGATGAACGCCCGCTACATCGAGCTGATCGCCGGCCCCGACCGGGATGCCTGGGCGCTCGCCGGTGACCAGCTCTACGTCGACCTCGACCTGAGCGAGGACGCCTTGCCGGCCGGTTCCCGGCTGGCGATCGGCGACCGGGCCGTGATCGAGGTGACCGACCAGCCGCACACCGGCTGCGCGAAGTTCGCCGCCCGGTTCGGGCGGGACGCGCACAAGCTGGTGTGGACCGACGAGGGCCGCCGGCTGCGGCTGCGCGGCCTCAACGCCCGGGTGATCGTCGGCGCGCCGATCGAGCCGGGCGACGCCGTGCGCCGGCTCGCCTGAGACGACGGCGGGTCAGGGCAGCAGCGTCGCGGCGAGCCGGTCGAGGTGGGTGGCCGGCGCGCCGAACAGCTGCGCGTCGGCGTGGGCGCGCCGCAGGTAGCGGTGGGCGTCGTGCTCCCACGTGATGGCGATGCCGCCGTGCATCTGAACCATCTCGGCGACGATCGCCTGGAACACCTCCGAGCAGTGCACCCTGGCCATCGCGGCCAGGGCGGGGGCATCGGGCGCGTCGGCGGCCAAGGCTTCGGCGGCGGTCCAGGACGCGGTGGTCGCGGTTTCCAGATCGAGGTACGCCTCGGCCAGCCGGTGCTGGATCACCTGGAACGAGCCGATCGGACGGCCGAACTGGATCCGCTGCCGCACGTAGGCGTGGGTCAGCTCGAACGCCCGGGACGCGGCGCCGACCTGCTCGGCGCTCAGGGCCACGCAGGCCAGGTCGCGCAGCCACGACTGCAGTCCGGGGGAGCTGCCCAGGTGCCGGGCCGGCGCGTCGGGCCGGCGGACCACGCTCAGCGGCCGGGTGGGATCGAGCACGTCGCAAGGGCGCAGGGCGACGTCGGCCGCGGCCACCTCCGACAGCTCGTCCCCGTCGACCACCAGCACGATGTCGGCCGACGCGGCGTCGAGGACCCGATCGCCGGCGAACAGCACCGTGGCGACGCGGTCGCCGGCGCACAGCGACGGCACCAGGCCGGTGGCGCCGACCCGCAGCAGGGCCTGCGTGGCCAGCACCGCGCTGCCCAGCATCGGCGACGGCGTGAGCTGCCGGGCCAGCTCGGCGAGCACCACGTGCGACTCCAGCAGGGTGGCGTCGGCACCGCCGCACGACGATGGGACCGCCAGACCGGCCACCCCGATCTCCTTGCACAGCCTCGGCCACAGTGGATCGGGACGAGACGCCAGCAGCTTGCGTACGGCGTCGCGCAGCGCCCGGCGTTCCTCGGTCAGTTCCATCGGTCCCCCTCGGCCAGTTCCGCCATCAGTCGCGCCCGGTGGCCGGCCGGGGTGCCCCAGGACAGGCTCAGCGCGCGCACCTTGGTCAGCCAGCGGCCCAGTCCGTGCTCCTGCGTGTAGCCGATCGCGCCGTGCACCTGCAGCGCCGTGCGGGCGGCCCGGTTCGCGGCGTCCGAGCAGGCCACCTTCGCTGCCGAGACGTCCCGGGCGGTCATCGTCACCGCGGCGGCGTAGAGCAGTGGCCGGGCGAACTCCAGTCCGACAGCGACGTCGGCGAGCCGGTGCCGGACGGCCTGGAACCGGCCGATCGGGCCGCCGAACTGGGTCCTGGTGCGGGCGTGCGCGGTGGCCGCGTCGAGCAGTGCGCGGCCGGCGCCGAGCAGTTGCGCGGCACAGACCAGCGCGCCGAGATCGAGCGCCCGGGCGATCGCCGGGCAGTCCCGGGCCGGGCCGGCCGGGGACACCTCGAACAGCCGCCGGGCCCGGTCCAGCGATGGCTTCGAGGCGCCCGCGCGGGCCGGGCCGACAGTGCCCCGATCGGCGAGAAGGACCACACCGGCGGCGTCCGCGTCGAGGGCGTAGGGCAGCCACGGCGGCGCGGCGAGCGTACCCAAGATCTTTCCCTCGGCCAGTGCGGGCAGCCATCTGCCGGGCTCGTCGAGGGCGGCCAGCAGGGTGGGCACGGCGGCGAGCGTCTCGGCGACCGGGCCGGGCACCGCGTGCCGGCCCAGCTCCTCGGCGACGACGACCAGGTCGGCCGGGCCGGCGGCCAGACCGCCGCAGCCGGCCGGCACGGCGAGCGCTGTCACCCCGAGCTCGGCCAGCCGCGACCAGAGCCGCCGGCCGGGACCGTGGTCACCGCCGGCCCAGGCGTCGGCGGCGGCCGGCACCCGCGCCGCGAGCAGCATGTTGTGCAGCCCGGCGGCGAACGCCGCCTGTTCCGGTGCCGGGGTCAGGTTCATCGGGGCAGGCCCAGCACCCGGGTGGCGACGATGTCGCGCTGGATCTCGTTGGTGCCCGCGTAGATCGGGCCGGCCAGCGCGAACAGATAGCCGGCGGTCCACGAGTCGTCGGTCTCGGCGTGCGGGCCGAGCAGGTCCAGGGCGGTCTCGTGCACCGTCAGGTCCATCTCCGACCAGAACAGCTTGGTCATGCTGGGGGAGCAGGGCACCCCGGCGAAGGCGTGCGCCCGGTACGCCCGGGCGGCGATCCACGCGTCGGCCACCCGGTCGCGCAGGGCCGGGTCGCCGGTCTCCTGCCACAGCGTGACCAGCCGGCGCGCGGCCGCGGTGAACCGCCCCGGGCCGCGCAGGCCCACCCCGCGCTCGTGCCCGGCGGTGCGCATCGCCACCCGCCAGCCGTCGCCCGGGTCGCCGAGCACGTCGGCGTCCGGCACGAACACGTCGTCCAGGAAGATCTCGGCGAAGCCGGGACGGCCGTCCAGCTGCCGGATCGGCCGCACGGTGACGCCCGGCGCCCGCAGGTCGAACAGCACGTAGGTCAGCGCCGACGGGCCGGTGCGGAACAGCCCGAACGCCCGGTCCGCGACCACCGCGCGGGAACTCCACGTCTTCTGCCCGGACAGCAGCCAGCCGCCGTCGGCGCGGACCGCGCGGGACCGGATGGCGGCGAGGTCGCTCCCCGCCTCCGGCTCCGACCAGGCCTGCGCCCACACCTGCTCACCGCGGGCCATCGGCGGCAGGATCCGTGCGCACTGTGCGGCGGTGCCGTGCGCGAGCAGCGTCGGGGCCAGCAGGAACAGGCCGTTCTGCCCGATCCGCACCGGTGCGCCGGCGGCGTGGTACTCCTCGTCGAACAGCAGCCCGTGCAGCGCCGGGGCGGCCCGGCCGCCGTACCGCGAAGGCCAGCAGACCACCGCCAGGCCGGCGTCGGCGAGCCGGCGCTCCCACGCCCGGTGCGCCGCGGCGCCGGCCGGGGTGTTCACCTCGGGCAGCGGCTCGGCGGGGACGTTCGCGGCGAGCCAGGCGCGCACCTCGTCGCGGAACGCCTCGGCCTCGGGCGGCAGGTCGAGGTTCACCCCTTCATCGCCTTCGGGTCCAGACCGGCCAGGGGATCGCCGGTGACCTCGGCGTTGTGCGCGTGGGCCAGGTGGTGCAGGCCGAACACCGCGTCCATCCCGGCGCGCATGCCCATCAGGTCCTCGCACTGGTTGAGCGCCCGCTTGGCCAGCGCGAGACCGAACGGCGGCATCGCCGCGACCCGCCCGGCCAGCGCGAGCACCACCGGTTCCAGGTCGGCGCGGGGCACGACCCGCTGGACCATGCCGATGTCGTACGCCCGGCGCGCGTCGAAGCGGTCGCCGGTGAACAGCACCTCGCGGGCGAAGCGCGGTCCCAGCGCCCACGGGTGCGCGAAGTACTCCACGCCGGGAATGCCCATCCGCAGCACCGGGTCGGCGAAGAACGCGTCCTCGGCCGCCACGATCAGGTCGCAGACCCAGGCCAGCATCATCCCGCCGGCGACGCAGGCGCCCTGCACCATCGCGATGGTCGGTTTCGGGATCTCCCGCCACCGCCGGCACATGCCCAGGTAGACCTCGATCTCCCGGGCGTACCGCCGGTCGGCGCCGGCGCGGTCGGTGTGGTCCCACCAGATCCCGGCCCGGCGCGTGAAGGGCGTGTCCGCGTCCCGCCCCGGCGAGCCGATGTCGTGCCCGGCCGAGAAGTGCTCGCCGGCCCCGGCCAGGACGATCACCCGTACCGCGGGGTCGTCGACGGCCCGGGAGAACGCGGCGTCCAGCGCGTACGTCATCGCGGAGTTCTGCGCGTTGCGGTAGCGCGGCCGGTTCATCGTCACCCTCGCGAGTTCGCCCCGGCGTTCGTAGAGCACCTCGTCAGACATCGGCGGCCTCCGTGCGCAGCAGGTATTTGAGCACCTTGCCCGAGGCGTTGTGCGGCAGCTCGGCCCGCAGCTCGACGGCACGCGGCACCTTGTAGCCGGCGAGCCGTCCCCGGCAGAACGCGAGCACCTCGGTCTCGGCGAGCGAGTGGCCCGGCCGGCACACCACGAACGCCTTGCCGACCTCGCCGAGCCGCCGGTCCGGCACCCCGATCACGGCCGCCTCGGCGACCTGCGGCAGGCCGGCCAGGGCTCGCTCCACCTCGGCCGGGTAGACGTTGAAGCCACCGCAGATGTACATGTCCTTGAGCCGGTCGGTGATGGTCAGGTAGCCGTGCTCGTCGAGCCGCCCGACGTCCCCGGTGTGCAACCAGCCGTCCGCGTCGATCGCCTCGGCGGTGGCCACCGGATCGTCCAGATAGCCCAGCATCGTGTTCGGCCCGCGCAGCAGGATCTCCCCGGTGGGCCGGTCGATCCGGACCTCGAACCCGGCCGCGGCGCGCCCGGAGGTCTCGGCCACGATCGCGGCGTCGTCACCGGGACGGCACATGGTGGCCACGACCGCCTCGGTCAATCCGTACGCGGTGAGCACCTCCACGCCCAGCTCCGCACGCATCCGCTCGACCAGCGCGGGCGGCACCGTGGCCGCCCCGGTGACCGCCAGGCGCAGGCTCGACAGGTCGTACCGGCCGGCCTCCGGATGGTCCAGCAGGCTGGTGTAGAGGGTGGGCGGCCCGGGCAGCACGGTGATCCGCTCGGCGGCGATCAGCTCCAGCACGCGCGGCACGTCGAAGACCGCCTGCGGCACGATGGTGGCCCCGCTGACCAGGCAGGCCAGGATGCCCGCCTTGAGGCCGAAGCTGTGGAAGAACGGGTTGACCACCAGGTACCGGTCGCCGGGGTGGAGCCCGGCGATCCCGGCCCAGGCCTCCGCGACGGCCAGCGACTGCCGGTGCGCGCTCATCACGCCCTTGCTGCGCCCGGTCGTCCCCGAGGTGAACAGGATGTCGGCGACGTCGTCGGGGGAGACCCGCTCGGCCCGGGCGCCGGCCTCGGCGTCGGGCACCGCCTCACCCCGGGCCAGGAAGCCGGCCCACCCCCGCGGGATCGACACCACCATCTCGGGCAGCGAGGCGGCGGCCGCGCGCAGGCCGGCCAGGCGGTCGACGCCCAGGAACGGGCCGATGACGACCAGGCCGCGGGCACCGGACCGCCGGATCACGTCGAGGGCCTCGACCGCGGTGAACCGGGTGTTGACCGGCACCAGCGTGCCGCCCGCGCAGCTCACCGCGAGCGCGGTGAGCACCCACTCCACCGAGTTCGGCGCCCACAGCGCCAGCCGATCACCGGGCCGCAGGCCGCCGGCGATCAGCGCCCGGGCCACCCGCCGCACCTCGCCGGCCAACTGCCCATAGGTCAGCCGGCCGAGGGCCGGGGCCGAGGCGAACCGGCCGGCCGCGCGGGACAGGGCCGCGGGGATGGTCGAGGGCATCACACCTCCCGGGAACGGCTCCGCTCGCCTCCGTCGGACCCCGGCCGCGGTGCCGCACCGCTGACCGGCTGACGGGGCGACCGGGCTGACCGAGCAACCGTGGTCACCCAAGCAAGTGCTTGGTAGGGTGAGCGTACGCGTGGGGCGGGAGGCGGGCCAGTGGAGGACGACCGGGAGTTCAGGCGCGAGGTCCGGGACTGGCTCGCCGCGAATGTGACAGACGACCTGCGCGGCGCGGGCGGTGCCGGCCGGGAGACCGAGGCCTTCGACAGGCGCCTCGCCTTCACCAGGCGCCTGGCCGCCGCCGGGTGGAGCACCCTGGCCTGGCCGGTCGAGCACGGCGGCCGCGGCGCGTCGCTGGCCCGCCAGGTGATCTTCCACGAGGAGTACGCGCGGGCCGGCGCGCCCGGCCGGGTCGACCACATCGGCGTCACCATGGTCGGTCCCACCCTGATCCGGCTCGGCACCGACCGGCAGCGGCGGCGGTTCCTGCCCGGCATCGCCGCGGCCACCGAGCTGTGGTGTCAGGGCTACTCCGAGCCCGGCGCCGGCTCCGACCTCGCCGCCGTGACCACCCGGGCCGAGCTGGACGGCGACCACTGGGTGCTCACCGGGCAGAAGGTGTGGACGTCGCTGGCCCACGTGGCCGACTGGTGTTTCGTGCTGGCCCGCACCGCGCCGGTCCCGGCGGGCGCCTCCCGGCACGCCGGCCTGTCCTACCTGTTGGTGCCGATGCGCCAGAGCGGTGTCACGGTCCGCCCGATCCGTCAGCTCACCGGCGACAGCGAGTTCAACGAGGTCTTCTTCGACGGCGCCCGCACCGAGCGGGACCTGGTCGTCGGCGAGCCCGGCCAGGGCTGGCGGGTGGCGATGGCGACGCTGGGCTTCGAGCGTGGTGCGGCCACCGTCGGCCAGCAGGTCGGCTTCCAGCGCGATCTCGACGACCTGGTGGCGCTCGCCGGGCGCACCGGCGCGGTCGCCGACCCGGCCGTGCGGGAGCGGCTGGCCCGGGCGTGGATGGACCTGACCGTGCTGCGCGCGCACACCCTGCGGGTGCTCGCCGAGCCGCCCTCGGTGGGCACCGCCTCGGTCATCAAGCTCCTGTGGTCGCGCTGGCGGCAGGGGCTCGGCGAGCTCGCGATGACCATCCTCGGGCCGGCCGGGGTGGCATCGGACGGCGACGGCGAGGTCGACCGCTGGCGGCGGCTGTTCCTGTTCAGCCGGGCGGACACCATCTACGGCGGCTCCAGCGAGATCCAGCGCGGCATCCTCGCGGAGCGCGTGCTGGGCCTGCCGAGACAGGACCGCCGGTGAGGCCGGCCGAGGCGAGAGTGCCCGGTGAGGCCGGGCGAGGCGAGGGCGCCGGTGAGGGCCGTGCCGGCGGACCGCTCGCCGAGCCGGCCGGGGCGGGACCGCCGATGACGGGCGTTCCGGCGAGCGGGCCGCCCGAGGGCCGGGCGCTGCTCGACGGCAAGGTCGTGGTGGTGACCGCCGCGGCCGGCACCGGGATCGGCTGCGCGATCGCCGAGCGCTGCCTCGCCGAGGGCGCCCGGGTGGTGCTCAGCGACCGGCACGAGCGACGTCTCGCCGCGACCTGCGAGCGCCTGGCGACGGCGTACGCCAATCGGGTCTTGCCCCTGGTCTGTGATGTCACCGACGACAGTGCCGTGCGGTCCCTGGTGAGTGGCGCGGCCAGGGAGTTCGGGCGGCTCGACGTCATGATCAACAACGCCGGGCTGGGTGGTGAGCGGGCGGTCGACGAGATGTCCGACGACGAGTGGGACCTGGTCCTGGACGTCACGCTGACCGGCACCTTCCGGTGCACCAGGGCGGCACTGCGCCAGATGATCGCGCAGGGTGGCGGGGGAGCGGTGGTCAACAACGCCTCGGTGCTCGGCTGGCGGGCGCAGGCCGGGCAGGCCCACTACGCGGCGGCGAAGGCCGGGGTGATGGCGTTCACCCGATGTGCCGCGCTCGACGTGGCCGGGCACGGCATCCGGGTCAACGCGGTCGCGCCCAGCCTCGCCACCCACCCGCACCTGAGCAAGGTGATCAGCGAACCGGAGCTGGCCGAACTGGCCCGGCGCGAGGCGTTCGGCCGGGCCGCGCAGCCGTGGGAGGTGGCGACCGTGGTGGCGTTCCTGGCCAGCGACTACGCCTCCTATCTCACCGGCGAGGTGATCTCGGTGAGTAGCCAGCACCCGTGACCGCCGGCGCTGTGCCCAGGGCACCCGGGCGACGGTCCACCGGCACTTCCCCGGCGAGGAGGACCTGGTCCTCGCCCATCTGCAGGCGGCCGGCCAGGCCATCCGCGGCCCGATCGACAAGCTTGTCGCCGCCGGGATGCCACCGGCCGACGCCGTGCGCGCGGTGGCCGTCTCGATCGCCGCCGGGATCCGGTCGCCAGGCGTCCGGCGATTGAGGGGCGTCGATTTCTCTGCCAGGATGGCGGGATGGTGACGGCGCGAGGTCTCGGCTCGGTCCTGTCCGCTGTGGTGGTGCTGGTCACGGGTGTGCTCACCGTGACGCCGGCCGGTGCCGCGCCACCCGGCACCGATCCGGAGACGCCGTGGCGCACCAGGCACTGGCCGCGGACTCAGCCGTGGCAGGCCGACGAGCCGGCCGCGCTGGCCAGGCCGGGCGGCGGGCCGCGGCCGATCGATCCGCAGCACTACGAGCTGCCGGACACGATGACCTGGTCGGACTACCGGAAGGTGCCCGGGACGAACTGGGCGGATCCGGCGGTACGCGGATCGGAGCGGACCTTCAACGGCGCGCTCGTGCTGGTCGACTACCCGAACCAGCCCTTCGTGGTCACCCAGCCGGCGAACTCCACGATCTACGGCAACCCGTCCGGCGTACAGAATCTGGCCCGGGATCAGGTGCCGGCCTTCTATCGGGACTTCCTCAACAAGCCGGGCAAGCTCAACCGCGGGCACACCATCCACGAGTACTGGATGGAGGACTCCGACGGCCGGTTCGGCATCGACCTGAGCGCGTTCGGCGTCTACCGGATGCCGAACCCCAGCCACGAGTACGGCATCGAGGACTTCATGCAGCACGGCAAGGGCTGCCCGGGCGGCGAGGTGTGCGGCCGGGACCTGCGTGCCGACGCGCGTGCCGCCTGGATCGCCGCGGTCGGCGAGGCGGAGGCCGCCCGGTACGACTTCGTCTTCTTCCTCTCGGCCGGCCAGGACGAGTCGTCCACCTGGCAGGAGTTCGGCCCGATGAAGTTCACCACCAAGGAGGACGTCACCGACGAGTTCGGCCCGCCGGACGAGTCGCTGCCGAACTGGAACGACACCCGCTACGTCCCGTGGACCTCCTGGCAGGCGTCGTCGAACATCTGGCCGAACGCCGCCGCCGGCAGTTCCCTGCAGGCGGAGAGTTCCGGCATGTCGACGTACGCCCACGAGTTCAGCCACATCCTCGGCGTCGGCGACAACTACAACAATCCGTACGGCGTCCCGCCCCGCCGCGACTACAGCGGGCCGTGGGAGATGCTCAGCCGCGGCACGTTCAACGGGCCCGGCGGACCGCACAGCCGCTGGCTGATCCCGGGCACCGCGGGATCGTCGATGGGCGCGCAACACATGCTGCGCAACAAGATGAAGCTCGGCATCGTCGACGACGGCGCCGTGCTGAAACTGTCCCGCGCCGCCCTGGCCACCTCCGGAGTCGTGGTGACCAGGATGACGGCCCGCGAGGTGGACCCGGGCGGCCGGCGGCTGGCCGGGATCAACGTGACACTGGACGGTGGCGACCGGTCGGCCGCGTGCGACCCGGCCACCGATCCGTACTGTGACGGCGGCGGGTACGACAACTACACCCTCGAAGTGGTCGACCGGATGGGCTTCGACTCGTTCACCCCGGACTCCGGGGTGCTGCTGGCGAAGACGAAGAACGCGGACAGCGCGCCGTTCATCTGGACGGTGGACGCCAACCCGCAGGACATCGACAAGGTCGACTTCGTGCTGCCGGACGGTACCCCGCAGAAGATGACCATCGGCGACTACCGGCAGCTGTCCGACGCGCTGTTCCACGCGGGGACCGGGTCGGGCAGCGAGTTCGAGTACGTGGACACGGCGAACCGGCTGCAGTTCTACGTGCTCGACCGGCAGCGGGACCGGAACGGGGTGTTGTCGTACCAGGTGGCGGTGCGGTCGCTCGACGGGGCGGGGCCGTCCGCGCGCGGGGTGCGGGCCCTCCCGGCGTCGGCCCGGCTCGACAAGTCCGGCTGGGCGCGATGCACCATCCCGGTACGCAACACCGGGCGCGGTGACGACGTCTTCCGGGTCACGGCGCAGGGGGCGACGCTGCCGCGTGCGGTGATCGCCGTGTCCGGCGGCCGGACTTCGGCGGTGGAGGTCTACGTCAACCGCGCGGCGAAGGTGTCGGTCACCGTCGCCTCGGAGAGCGATCCGGCCGCCACGACCACCACCTCCTGCACGGCGCGGCGCTGACCGGCCGGCCCGCGACCGTGCCCGCCGTCCTCAGATCCGTTCGAGGATGGTGGCGGTGGACATCGCGCCGCCCGCGCACATGGTGACCAGCGCCGTCGTGCCGCCCGAGCGCTCCAGCTCGTGCATCGCCGTGGTGATCAGCCGGGCGCCGGTGCTGCCGACTGGGTGGCCGAGGGCTATCGCGCCGCCGTTGACGTTGACGCGGTCCGGGTCGGCGTGGTGGACGCTCAGCCAGGACAGCACCACGCTGGCGAAGGCCTCGTTCACCTCGACGACGTCGATGTCCTCGATCGTCATGCCGGTCCGGGCGAGGACCCGGTCGGTGGCGGCGACGGGCCCGTCCAGGTGGTAATAGGGCTCCGCGCCGATCAGGCACTGCGCGAGGATCCGGGCCCGCGGCCGCAGGCCCAGCCGGCGGGCCGGTTCCTCGTCCATGAGCAGCACCGCGGCGGCGCCGTCGGAGATCTGCGAGGAGGTGCCGGCGGTGTGCCGGCCGTCGGGCAGCACCGGCCGCAGCCCCGCCAGGCCGGCCAGTGTGGTGTCACGTAGCCCCTGGTCACGGGCGACCGAGCCGATCGGCGCCACCTCGCGGTCGAAGCGGCCCTCCCGCCACGCCCGGGCGGCGTTGGCCTGCGAGCGCACACCGAACCGGTCCAGATCCTCGCGGGACAACCCGCGCCGGTCGGCGATCCGCTCCGCGGCCACGTACTGGTCGGGCAGGTCGAGGTCCCAGGACTCCGGGCGTGGCAGGCCGGCGTCGCCGAGGTTCGCCCGCAGCGGGACGCGGCTCATCGACTCCACCCCGCAGGCCACGCCGGTCGTGATGGCGTCCGCCGCGATCAAGCCGGCGACCAGGTGACAGGCGTGCTGCGCCGAACCGCACTGGGCGTCGAGCGTCGCGCACCCGGTGGTGTGCGGCAGGCCGGCGTGCAGCCAGGCGGTCCGGGTCACGTTGTTCGACTGCTCGCCGCCCTGGGTGACGCACCCGCCGATGGCCTGCTCGACGTGGGCCGGGTCCAGGCCGGCCCGGTCGAGCAGCGCGCGCTGGGCCGTGCCGAGCAGTTCGGCGGGGTGCAGTCCGGACAGCAGGCCGCCGCGGCGGCCGATCGGCGTGCGGACCGCCTCGACGATCACCGGTACGCCCACGGCATCCTCCTCACCTCGGGACCGCTCAGCGGCCACCGCCAGACGACGGCATCCCCGGAAAACTAGAACGTGTTGCTATATCGAAGCACAGGAGTTTGAATCGGTAGAACCTGTTATCGAGGAGGAGCCGTGAGAGACCTCACCGACCCGGAGATCTACGTCCACGGCATCCCGCACGCCGAGTTCGCCGAGCTGCGCCGCGACGCCCCGGTGTCGTGGATCCCGCAGGCCCGCGGCAGCGCCGGGTTCGACGACGAGGGCTACTGGGCGGTGACCCGGCACGCCGACGTGATGACCGTGTCCCGGGACAGCGAGACGTTCTCCAGCTGGGAGAACACGGCAATCGTCAGATTCCAGGCGGACATGCCCCGCGATCGGATCGAGATGCAGCGCGCCGTGCTGCTCAACATGGACCCGCCGCAGCACACCCAGCAGCGCGCCATCGTGTCCCGCGGCTTCACCCCGCGAGCGATGAACAATTTGCGTACGGCGCTCGCCGCCCGCGCCGAGCGGATAGTCCGGGAGGCCGGCGAGTCGGCCACGGGCGACTTCGTCACCGAGATCGCCTGCGAACTGCCCCTGCAGGCGATCGCCGAGCTGCTCGGCGTGCCGCAGGAGGACCGCCGCAACGTCTTCGACTGGTCGAACTCGATGATCGGCTACGACGACCCGGAGTACCGCGGCGGCGCCGATCCGATGGAACCGGCGATGGAGCTGCTGGCGTACGCCATGAAGATGGCCGAGGAGCGCCAGGCGTGCCCGCGCGACGACATCGTGTCCACGCTGGTGCAGGCCGAGATCGGCGGCGAGCACCTGTCCGCCGACGAGTTCGGCTTCTTCGTGCTGATGCTGGCCGTGGCCGGCAACGAGACCACCCGCAACGCGATCTCGCACGGCATGCTCGCCCTGCTGGAGCACCCCGACCAGTGGGCGCTGTGGCAGGAGACCCGGCCGCGGACCGCCGTCGACGAGATCGTCCGCTGGGGCACCCCGGTGAACGTGTTCCAGCGCACCGCGACCCGCGACACCGAGCTGGGCGGGCAGCGGATCGTCCGGGGCGACCGGGTCGCGCTCTTCTACGGCTCGGCGAACTTCGACGAGGAGGTCTTCGACCACCCGGAACGGTTCGACATCACCCGCAGCCCCAACCCGCACCTCGGCTTCGGCGGCAGCGGCGCCCACTTCTGCCTCGGCGCCAACCTGGCCCGCCTGGAGATCGACCTCATCTTCCACGCGATCGCCGACCGGATGCCGCGGATCAGCCTGGCCGGCCCGCCGGAGCGTTTGCGGTCGGGTTGGCTCAACAGCATCAAGCACCTGCCGGTGCGGTACAGCTCAACCACCGGGACGTGACACGCCCATCCGCGACGGCGTCGCGGGCCGGCGACGCCGCCGTACCCAAAGGTTTGGGATACCTTCCCGGCGTCGTCGGTGCCGTTGTCGCCGCAACCGTCGTGCGCGTATCGCCTCTGCAGGGGTATGCGTGTCCGGATAGGGACCCTGCCATCCGCACCGGCACAGGTCTGACCGCGACCCGCAGTCGGCTTCAGGTCGTGACGGCAGCGAGGCGAGGCACTGACCCCCGTGCGCATCCCGGCCGGCCACCGCGGGTCCACGCCCCCGGTCGAAGCCCGCTCAGCCGGCGGCCGGTTGCCGGGCGCCGATCAGCCGCAGAGCCGACGGGCGGACCCGACCGGCGGACCCGGATCGGGCTGGTCCCGGCCGACCGGGCCCGGGCGCTGCCGGCGGCCGAGGCGATGGCCGGTCGCTCCGCTTGACCGCGCGGACGGACCGGGCGTATAGACATTCATCATTACGTTGGCGTGCCGGAGTCAAAGGGGACCTGCATGCGCCCGATCCGTACCGTTGCCCGAACCGTCCTGGTCCTCGCCGTCGGCCTCGCCCCGGCGGTGCCGGCCGCCGTGTCCGCCGCACCCGCTCCGGGCGGCTACTACCTGCAGAGCGTGCTCACCGGCTTCGCCGCCGCGGCGGCCGGTGACGCCGTCGCCCAGCACCGGCCCAAGGGCGACGAGGATCAGCAGCAGTGGAGCCTGCGCGCCGACGGCGCCGCCTGGTGGCTGGAGAACCTCGTCCGCCCGGGCCGCTGCCTCGGTCGCGCGGCGACCGCCCCGGCCATGCTGGCCTGCGGCGATCCGAACACCCGGTGGGAGATCACCGACGCTGGCGATGATCAGTACGCGGTGAAGGACCCGGCCGCGGACCGCTACCTGAGCCTGACGCCCAGCGGTGACGGGTGGGCCGAGGGACTCGGCCTGGCCGCCGACGGCCCGGCGGCCAGGTGGTACCTGACTCCGCTCACTCCGGTCAAGGCGGCCCTGCCCGCCGAGGCGGACCGGACGCTGGACCAGGTCACCTTCCTCACCGCGCACAACGCGTACGCCAACGGCGTCGACGGCGGCTTCTCGCCGCCGATCATCAACCTCTTCCCGAATCAGGTGCGGGGCATCGACCGGCAGCTCGCCGACGGCGTACGCGGGTTCATGCTCGACCTGCACCAGACGCCGGACGGCGCGATCCTCTGTCACGACAGCTGCACGCTCGTCTCCCGGCCGGTCGCCCTCTGGGTGGACCTGAAACGGATCACGGATTTCCTCGCCGCCCATCCCACCGAGATCGTGACCGTCTTCTTGGAGGACTACGTCGCGCCCGGCGTGCTGCGCGCCGAGCTCGCCCGGGTGCCGGGCCTCGCCACCATGCTGATCCGCCCGGACCTGGACGGTGTCCGCGACCACGGCTGGCCGCGCCTGTCCGAGCTGCGCCGCCGCAACCAGCGGCTGCTGATCATGACCGACCACGACCGCGCCTCCGACCAGGCGGCGGGGCTCACCCGCGACAGCTTCGGGGTGCAGTACCAACGGGAGTGGACCGTGGAGAACTACTGGTCGATGGGTTCCGGCGCCGGCACCTCGGACTGGTCCTGCTCCAGCCGCTGGCCCGGCATCCCCCTCACCCGCACCGAACCCGGCTTCCGCCCGCTGTTCGTCATGAATCACTTCCGGGACGTGACCGTGGCGGCCACCGCGTCCGGCGACAACGCCAAGGTGCTCAACCGGGCGGAGCGATTCTGCGCCCCGGCCGCCCGCAAGAAGCCCAACTACATCGCCGTCGACCGGTACGACCTGGGCACTCCGGCGGCCGCGGTGGCACAGCTCAACACGTACGCGTACTGACCACCCGGAAGGCGGCGGTTCCCGAGCAAGCGGGTTGCTCGCGGTCACCAGCGACTATCTGATCCTGCAGGACCCCGGAGCCCCGGCGGGGCGCCTGCGCCTGTCGGACATGCGGAGGTTCACCGTCACCCATCGGACGACCCGGCGACGGCGCAGCCTCCTCGTCGGATCGATCCCGCTGCTCATGATGGTGGTGGGCGGCCTGATCGCGTACCAATGGGCCGGGAAGCCGCTGGCCGCGGTGAGCGTGGGCGCCCGGTGTCGCGGCGCCTTGACCATAGGGATCTTCGCTCAACGGAATATGGGCCGACGCGGACGCGATACTGGTGGGGGCGAAGGTCAACAGGCAGATACGAGAGGCTTACCGTCGGACGCCTCGACGGTATACGTCATGGGTTCTGCTGGCGACGACGACGCGCTTGGTGCCGGGTCGAATGAGATGGTGAACACGACCGTTGTGCCAGCGACGTCTTTGACCAGGCAGGATACGCCGCGCTGGAAAGCAAGTGACGGTGCCACCTCCGGAGGTATCGCCGGCGAGGCGTTGCGCCAGCCGTCCTTCATCAGCTCGCCCCAGTAAAAGGCGCGGATGGTGGGTTCCGCTGACGTGCTGCGATAGCGCTGACCCGCGTAGGGAGCGATCGGGTCCCCGGAGTCGTCCTGCCCGCAGCCCGAGTAGGTGCCGGCGGCTTCGGTGGAGGAAGGACGCGCCCGCAGGATCGGAAGCTGCGCCAAGACCTTCACCCGCTGTTCGTCGCGGTCGGGACATCCTGCGTGCCCCGGTTGGCCACACCCGGCGAGCGGGCCGGCGGCAAGCGTGGCGACCATCGTGAACGCGGCGACGCTGCCCAGGACCCGGTGGATCATGACGGCAGTATGAATCATGGCGCGGCCCCAAGGTCCTGGTTGCAGAACGAACGCCGGTCGGACACGTGCGCACCGCAGGTCAGTGCGTAGATCGGGGCGCCGTGACCGTCGCAGATCAGACGGTGCTTCGAGCCCGGCTCGCCGCGGTTGATCGGCGACGGCCCTGTCCCGGCACCCCTTTTTCCAGCCTGCACTCAATGCTGAGTGGGACCTATTCGGTTAGCCTTCGCGCGCCATCTCGTCGTTGAGGAGTTCTAAAAGCGATGGCAGGATTTCGGGATTAGCGGCAACGGTCGCCTTCGCATCGACACTGTGGGGTGCTCCATCGCGGTCGACGACCACTGCGCCGGCTTCGCGAGCGATGATGACGCCGGCCGCGGTGTCCCACGGCTTGTTGGCGAGCATGACCACCGCATCGACCCTGCCTTCGGCGAGCCATGCGAGGTCGATGGCGGCAGAACCATGCATGCGGACGCGCTGCATGTTGGTGGCTAGTCGTCGGGTCAGGGCAAACCTGTCACGGTTCTTTTCTTCGGATTCCTCGCCAACCGCGTAATCCCCCATGGCTACGACAGCTTCGCTGATCCTCGTTGTCGTGCTGGCGTGGATGGGCTCACCGTTGGCATGAGCGCCGTTGCCCTCGGCCGCGCTGTAGCGGCATCCCAGAAAGGGCAGATCGATGACGCCGAGCACGGGCCGTCTTCCAGTAAGGAGGCCGAGAGAGACCGCGCACAGAGGCGAGCCGTGGACGAAATTGACGGTTCCGTCGACCGGGTCCAGCGCCCACACCAGGCTCTTGCGGACCTCGATACCGCCGTTCTCCTCGCCGAGAAATCCGATATCCGATGTGTGCTCGGCGAGAAGGCGCGCACTTGCTCCTCGATGGCGTAGTCGACCTCGGAAGCCATGTCGCGGTCGCCTTTGGCGGTCAACGCGCCGGGCTGCATGGTGCGCATGACGTCGCGGGCGAGGTCGACGGCATGGTGGGCGATGGGGAGTAGGTCGGCGTAGTCGGTCATCGGGGCTGGCCACCGCTCCAAAGCTCGTGGAAGGTGCGCTCGAACACGGGGTACAGCCCAGCGTCCGGCCACCGCTTCTTGATCACCATGGTCGGGGACTCGACGCCTCGCGCGTGCGGTAGGTACTGCTGCGCGACGCAGACCGAGTTATTGATCAAAGTGATGTTGACACGGATTGTCTGGTCGTAGGTGGCAACCTCGACGCGGTCCCGGATGTTGGCGGGCAGCCGGTCGCGGACGCGGAGGACGCCTTGCAGGTTGAGGGTGGTGAGGGCGCCGACGCAGTTCACGAATCGCTGCTGACCACCCGCGCCGAGAAGCTGCGCTCCGGCCGGTTCGACAGCATCAAACACCTGCCGGCGCGGTACCGCCGGCCCGGCGGTGCGATATTGGTCGGCATGACTGACCTCGACGCCAAGGCGAACCTTCACCTCTACCTGCGCGAGGCGCGCGAGGCGCTGCTCGGCAAGCTCGACGGCCTGTCGGAGTACGACGTGCGCCGCCCGCTCGTCCCCACCGGCACCAACCTGCTGGGCCTGGTCAAGCACGTGTCGACGGTGGCCGCCGGGTACTTCGGCGAGGTGTTCGACCGTCCGTTCCGGGATTCACTGCCGGCCGTGGGGCAGAACGCCGAGCCGAACGCGGACATGTGGGCCACCGCCGACGAGTCCCGTGACGACATCATCGGCCGATGGCACCGGGCGTGGGCGCACGCCGACGCGACGATCGAGGCCCTGCCGGTCGACGCGCCCGGTGTGGTCCGGTGGTGGGGTGGCGCGCCGGTGACGCTGCACCGGATCCTCACGCACATGCTGGCCGAGCTGAACCGGCACGCCGGGCACGCCGACATCGTCCGCGAGCTGATCGACGGCGGCGTCGGCTGGCGGCACGCCGGCGACAACATCGACGCGGTCGGCGACTGGGCGGCCCACCGCGAACGGCTGGAGTCGGCAGCGCGCGAGTTCAGCTGACGAGCCGGCGATCGGGGGAGGGCGGTCGGCGGCCTCGACCCCCCGGTGGACAATCATCGCGGTGTCGAGGGGGTGCCGCGTGCCGGATGTGCGCCTGAGTGAGGTGATCGCCGCTTACGGCGAGCTTGTCGACGGTGACCTCGACGAGCGCGACCTGGTCGATCGGTTGTCCGAGCTGACCGTCGAGGTCCTGAACCGTCATGGCATCGGTGCCCGGCGGTCCCGTCCCGGCGTCGTCACCAGTGCCGCCACCATCGCGGTGCCGTTGCCTTCGATGAGTGTCTCCCTGGAGATCTGCGGGGCCCGGGCGCCACTGACCGGTGGGCAGATCGCCGCCGTGGGTGCGCGCGCCAGCACCACGCCGCTGGTGGCTGTTCTGTCGCTGCGGGGCTTCGCGGCGGAGGCGATCGAGGGCGGCGACAACGTGCTGCTGATGGACCGCCAGCATCTCGAGGCGATTTTGTCCGGGCTGGTGGATCCGGCCGGGTTGTTCGAGGAAGCCGTTCATCTGGCGACCTTCGACGCGGAGCCCTACCTGCCCCTGACACGGTTCCTCCTGCACCGGAACCCGGCGCCGGCACCGCGATTCATGCCTCCCGATCGTGTGCCCCCGCCGTGGGACCTGCTTCAGGACACCGCGGCCGAGGTGCGTGTCCGGCAGGTTCTCGGCGGCCTGCCCGGCTGGCCGGAGATCACCGGTATGACCGCTGTCGACGCCGACAGGCTGCTGCTCACCTCGGCGGACGGCTTGATCGAGGTGCACGTGCGACGCGGCACCACGGACTGGTTCCTGCCGATGCCCGGCCTGCGCGGTGCGCCTGTCCGGCGAGCGGACGGGTCGGTGCTGGTGCTGTGCGGTGACGCCGTCATCGCCTATCGGGGTGGGACGGTGGAGCCGATCGCCGGTGGATTCCGTGCCGCGGTCGGACTCGCCGCCGACCGTGACGGCGAGGCTTGGGTGCTGTCGGGGACCGGAGCGACGTTCGGCGGAGGATCCGGCACACTCTCGCTGACGCGTGTCGGTGAGCGATTCGGGAGCCAACAGACGTACGGCGTCGCCTTCGCCGCCGGCGTTCACGGCCTGGCCTGGCTGCGGGGCCGTCGCTTCTTCCTGGCGACCGGAAGCGACAGCGGGATCGTCGACCTGTCCCGCAGCAGCGCGGTGTCCCCGCGGGACCACGTCCGGTCCGAACAGCCGTACCCCGAGCACGTGATCGCCCTTGACGCCCGAACCGTGCTGACGGGTTCGGGCGACGGCCGTGGCGTGGGCGTCACGATCTGCCGGACGGACCTGGTCACCCACAGCGTCGAGGTACTGGCCCGGCTGAGGCTGAACAAGATCCAGGGGATGGCGGAGGCTGCGGAGGGACCGGTTTACCTTCTCGGCGATGTCCGGGGCAACGACCACAGCCGGCCCCGGCCGGTGATCCTCAAGGCGACCATCCCACGCCCGGCTCCGGCGGCTGCCGAGGATGGCCCCACATCGTTTCGCGACCTGCGGCTCGCCGCGATGGGTGACAGGCGCTCCGAGGATGGCCCCACATCGTTTCGCGACCTGCGGCTCGCCGCGATGGGTGACAGGCGCTCCTACGCGCTCGACGCGACGCCGATCGCCGACGGCGGTCAAGCGACGGTTTTCGGGGCCCGGCACCGGGCCAGCGGAACCCGGGTGGCGTTCAAGAGGCTGAACCGCCGGAGCGTCGACGACATCGCGCGTATGCGTCGCGAGATCGAGGCGGGTCAGCGCTACGGGGACAACGCCCACGTCGTACCCGTGCTGGATTTCGACCCGGGCGCGAGCTGGCTGGTCATGCCGCTGGCATCGGGCACCGCCGAAGAGGTACTCGACGAACTGGAGGACCCGCGGCGTCTGCTCGATCTGGTAGCCGCCGTCTGCGCCGGCCTCCGCAGGCCTCATCAGGACGGATGGGTGCACCGGGATCTCAAGCCGACCAACATTCTCCGACTGGACGGCGAGTGGGCCGTCGCCGATTGGGGGCTGGGGCGCCGCCCGCGCGGTCAGACGAGCCAGCCGGGCCGCACCCGAGCCGGCTTCCTGTACGGGACCGAGGGCTTCGCCGCGCCCGAGTTGTCCGACGACGCGCACGAGGCCGGCCCTCAGGCCGACATCTTCAGCATCGGACAGCTGATCGGCTGGGCCGTGACGCGACAGTGGCCGCGCGCCAACCGGCCGTTGATACCGGCCGGCACGGTCTGGCAGACCGCCGTCGAGGTGATGACCCACGACGATCCCGCCCGGCGCCCGGCGAGCGTCGACGACGTTCTGGAACTGGTGAGGTCGGCCCCGGCAGAGCCCACGGGTCAAGGGTGAGGCCGCCGCGGCGATCGAAGGCGGGAGGGTCAGGAACTGCTGACCACCCACATCGAGAAGAACTGTGAGCCGCCGCCGTACGCGTGGCCGAGCGCCGTCCGTGCCCCCGCCACCTGGTGCTCGCCGGCCCGGCCCATCACCTGCATGGCGGCCTCGGCGAAGCGGAGCATGCCGGAGGCGCCGATCGGATTGGAGCAGAGCACCCCGCCGGACGGGTTGACCGGCAGCCGGCCGCCGATCCGGGTCTCGCCCGCCTCGACGAGTTTCCAGCCGTGGCCGGGCTCGGCGAAGCCCAGGTTCTCCAGCCACATCGGCTCGAACCAGGAGAACGGCACGTAGATCTCGGCCACGTCGACCTGGTCGAGCGGGTCGGTGATCCCGGCCGCCTGCCAGAGCGCCCGCGCCGCCTCGGCACCGGCGCGCGGGTTCACGTGGTCCTTGCCGGCGTAGAAGGTCGGCTCGGTGCGCATCGCGGTGGCCCGGATCCACGCGACCGGCCGTGCCGACGCCTCGGCCGCGGCCTGGTCGCCGATCACCAGCGCGCAGGCGCCGTCCGAGGAGGGGCAGGTCTCGTCGTACCGGATCGGGTCCCAGAGCATCGGCGAGGCCCGCACCGACTCCAGGGTGATGTCCGGTTGGCGCAGGTGGGCGTACTCGTTGAGGGCGCCGTTGCGGCGGTCCTTGACCGCGACCAGCGCGCCGATGTGGTCCGGCGCGTGCGAGCGGCGGATGTAGGCGCGCAGGTGCGGTGCGAAGTAGCCGCCCGCCCCGGCTCCGATCGGCGCGGTGAACGGCGGCTGGATCGACAGCGCCCACATGGCGTTGGACTCGGACTGCTTCTCGAACGCGACAGCGAGGACCCGGCGGTGCACCCCGGCCCGGACCAGGGTGGTCGCCACGTTCGCGGTGGCGCCGCCGACCGAACCGGCGGTGTGCACCCGCAGCAGCGGACGGCCGGCCGCGCCGAGCGCCTCGGCCAGGAACAGCTCCGGCATCATCACGCCCTCGAACAGATCGGGTGCCTTGCCCAGCACCACCGCGTCGATCTGCGGCCAGTCCACCCCGGCGTCGGCGAGCGCCCGGTCGATCGCCTTCCGGCACAGCCCGGCCATCGACACGTCAGTCCGCCGCGTCCGATGATGCGTCTGCCCGGTCCCCAGCACTGCCGCCCGCATCATCAAGCCCCCAGTCTCAGCACTGCCGCCCGCATCACGAAGCCGCACCACGACGCCGGATCACGAAACCGCTTCACGACGCCTCCAGGACGCAGACGAGATTCTGTTGGAGCGCCGGCCCGCTGGTGGCGTGCCCGGCCGCCCGGCGAACCCGGCCGGACATCACCTGCCCCGCCGCCGCCCCGATCCGGGCGAGCCCGGCCGAGAACATCGGATTCCCGCAGAGCGCCCCACCGGACGGGTTGATCCGCACCCGCGCGTCCAGCCCCAGCGCCACCCGCAGCAGCAGCTCCTGATGGGTGAAGGGCGCATGCAGCTCCGCCACTTCGACGTCACCCGGCAACCCCGCCGCCTCGGCCGCGGTCGTCGCCGACGGCACCGCCGTCAGGTCCCGTTCGCCGAGGCCCGGCGGGTCGATCCGGTGCGCCACCCCGCTGATCCACGCGCGCCGCGGATGCGCCCGGGCGCGCTCCCCGGCGGCCAGCACCAGCGCCGCCGCCCCATCCGAGACCGGCGCGCAGTCGTGCTCCCGCAGCGGTTCGGCCAGGTAGGGCCGGCCGAGAAGATCGTCAAGATCAAGAACACCGGAGACTTGAGCGTACGGGTTGGTCGTCGCGTCCGCGCGGCTGCGCACCGCCACCTCGGCCATCGCCCGCTCGGTCACGATGCCGGCGTCCAGGGCGAGCCGCGCCTGCACCGCGGCCACGCTCACCGAGTCCGGCCACAGCGGCGCCACCGTGTACGGGTCCAGTTGCAGCGCGAGGACCCGGCGCAACCGGCCGGCCGACGACTTCCCGAAGCCGTAGACCAGCGCCGTCTCCGCCTCGCCGGCCAGGATCTTGACGTACGCCTCGTAGAACGCCCACGCCGCGTCCATCTCCACGTGCGACTCGCAGATCGGCGGGCACGCCCCGATCGCGTCGACGGCGTTGACGAACGAGAACGCCCGCCCGGCCAGGTAGTCCGACGAGCCGGAGCACCAGAAGTCCACCTCCCGGCGGTCCAGCCGGGCCTCGGCGAGCGCCCGCTGAAAGACCGGGACCAGGGTCTCCACGCCGCTGGTGGTGCCGGCCGAGGGCAGGCACGGCGCCTGGGCGAAACCGATGACCGCGACCCGTGGCGTACTCATAAATGGTCCTTGAACGACTCGTAGGGGGCGTCCGGCTCACCGGTGGGGCGGAAGTGCGCGATGTTCTCCGGCGTGGTCGTCCAGGTCGAACGGTCCCGCCAGACCGCCGCCACCCGCATGCCCATCCGCACCTGGTCGGCGGGCAGGCCGAGGATCAGGTGCGGGATCGGGATGTCGGCGCCGTCCAGCAGGATCTGCGCCACCACGTAGGGCGGGTCCCGGCGCTGCCCGGCGAACGGGACGTTGACCACGCAGAACGTGGTGACCGTGCCGTGGTCGCCGAGCGTCACCTCGTCCTCGGTGGGCACGCCGTCGGCGGGGCAGACCCGGGGCGGCACGTAGACCTTGCGGCAGACCGGGCAGCGCTGCCCGAGCAGCCGTCCCTCGGCGAGCGCGCGCAGGTAGCGGCTCTCCTCGGGGGAGGTGGTGTGGGTGTACGCCAGCCGGATCGGCGTGGTCATGACCGTGACGGGATCACCGGCCGGCTGGTCCGCCTCGGCCGGGCCCTCGCCGGGTTCGAAGCACGCGATGTCGCGGATGTGCCCGGTCCGCTCGGCGGCCCAGCGGATCCGGACCCGCATTCCGGTACGCATGGCGTCGCGTGATCCCGCGTCGACGGCGTGCAGCAGCGCCGTGGCGGCCCCGTCGAGCCGGATCAGCGCCCAGCCGAACGGCCGGTCCAGGGGCTGCCCGTCGAGCGGCCGATCGGTCCAGGTCCAGCCGGTCACCACGCCGGTCGGCGCCACCTCGACCAGGTCGGTCAGCGGGGCGTGGGTCGCCGGATCGTATTCGAGCGGGGGCACGTGGACCCGGCCGTCGGCGGTGCGGCTGCCGAGCACCCGCCGCTCGCGCAACCCGGTCATGAACCGGCTCAGCACCGGGCCGAGCGAGCGCGTGTAGTCGAAGCTGATGGTCAGCGGGGCGGAGAGCGGAGGCGCATCCACGCCGCTCAGTGAAACACGTTCTAAGTATGCGAATCAAGCACGCCGCGCGACGCCTGTTCGGATACTGGAACGCGTTATAGAGTGACGGTCGTGAACGCCATCGGACTGTGGAACATCGCGGGCCGGGAGCCGGAGCGGCCCGCCGTCGTCGACCCGGACGGCCGCACCGTCACGTACGGCGCGCTGGCCGCCGAGGCGGACCGGATCGGGCGGGGTCTCCAGGCGCTCGGCCTGGTTCCGGGCGACACCGTCGCGATGCTGCTGCCCAACGGCGCCGACCTGCTGGCCGTCGAGTTCGCGACGCTGCAGACCGGGCTCTACTCGGTGCCGCTGAACTGGCACCTGACGGCCGCCGAGATCGCCTACATCGTGCGGGACAGCGGGGCCAAGGTGTTCGTCGCCCACGAGCGGTTCGCGGCGACGGCCACCGCCGCGGCGGCCGAGCCGGGGGTGCCGGCCCCGACCGGCGTGGCGGAGCTGGGCAGCGCCGGATCGCGGCGGCCGGAGCCGCGGACGACGGGTGCGCTGATGGTCTACACGTCCGGTACGTCGGGGCGGCCCAAGGGGGTGCGCCGGCCGTTGACCGGGGCGGATCCCGACGCCGTACCCCAGGTGTCCCAGTGGTTCTTCGGGCTCTTCGGACTGGAGCCGTTCGGCGGGCACGTGCATCTGTGCTGCTCGCCGCTCTACCACACGGCGGTGATGAACTTCGCTGTCATCTCGCTGCAGCTCGGTCATCCGGTCGTGGTGATGGACCGGTGGGACGCGCACGAGATGCTCCGGCTCGTCGAGCGGCACCGGGTCACCCACAGCCACATGGTGCCCACCCAGTTCCGCCGGTTGCTGGCCCTGCCCGCCCCGGTCCGCGACGGTTACGACCTCAGCTCGATGCGGGTGATGATCCATGGTGCCGCGCCGTGCCCGCACGAGGTGAAGCGGCGGATGCTGGACTGGTGGGGCCCGGTGGTGGTGGAGTACTACGCGGCCAGCGAGGGCGGCGGCACCCTGATCACCGCCGCGGAGTGGGTGAAACGGCCCGGCTCGGTCGGCCGGGCGTGGCCCGGATCGCGGGTGCGGGTGCTCGGCGCGGACGGCGAGGACGTCCCGGTGGGGCAGCCCGGGACGGTCTACCTGCAGATGGGCGACGCGACGTTCGAGTACCTCGGTGACGCGGAGAAGACCCGGCGGTCGCGGCACGGGCGGATGTTCACGGTCGGCGACATCGGCTATCTCGACGAGGACGGCTACCTCTATCTGTGCGACCGCCAGAGCGACGTGATCATCACCGGCGGGGTGAACGTGTATCCGGCCGAGATCGAGGGCGAACTCGCCGGTCACCCGGCGGTCGCCGACGTGGCGGTCTTCGGGGTGCCGCACGAGGAGTGGGGTGAGGAGATCAAGGCGGTGGTGCAGCCGGTGCCGGAGGTGACCGCCGGTCCCGCCCTGACCGAGGAACTGCTCGGCTTCCTGGCCGGTCGGCTGGCGCGGTTCAAGCTGCCGCGCACCGTCGACTACGCCGACGAGCTGCCCCGGGATCCGAACGGCAAGCTCTACAAACGGCTGTTGCGTGATCCCTACTGGGCCGGGCGGGAACGCGCCATCTGACGGCCGCCGTCAGCCGTAGAGGGCGGCCACCCACAGACGGGTGAGCGTGTCCACCAGCACCGCCCGGTCGTCGAACGGCGGTACGCCGCAGGCGGCCAGGTAGTAGAGCCGCTCGCCGGCCCAGGTCAGCGACGCGGCGAGGGCGGGCACGTCGACGCCGTCGAGCCGGGCCCGCACGGCCGGATCGGCCTGCCGGTCGGCCTCGATCCGGTTCACCGCGGCGTCGGTGAACGTCGCCATCTGGGTCAGCCACAGCTCACGAAGCTGCGGGTCGGAGGCCCAGCTCTCCACGATCGCGCGCAACACCGCCGCGTGGGACAGCCACAGGTCGGCGCCCGCCTCGACGCCGGCCCGCAACGCCTCGCGCGGATCCGGCCCGCCCCGGACCCACGGCTGCGCGGCCTGGTGGCCGGCGCCGACCGCCCGGCGCACCACCTCGGCCAGCACCGCCTGCTTGCCGGCGAAGTAGAAGTAGAAGCTCGCCCGGGAGACCCCCGCCGCAGTGATGATCTCCGCCACGCTGAGCGTGTCGAAGGTGCGCTCGCGCAGCAGCTCCCGCAGCGCGTCGAGGATGCGTTCGCGCAGGCCGGTGCTCTCCTGCTGGGGTTCGTCGCGGCGCGGTGTCACGGGGCGCAGCCTAGCGCACAGTGGATCTGGACGGCCTGACCAGACACGCTGTATGGTCGGTTCATGAAGTACACGACGTTCGGGCGTACCGGGCTGCGGGTGTCCGAGTTGGTGCTCGGCGCGATGACGTTCGGCGAGCAGGGCGGCGTCGGCGCGCCGATCGAGGAGTGCCGGCGCATTCTCGACGCGTACGCCGAGGCCGGTGGCAATGTCGTCGACACCGCCATCAACTATCGGGGCGGGGCCAGCGAGGAGATTCTGGGGGAGTTGCTGGCCGGGCGGCGCGACCGGTTCGTCGTGGCCACGAAGTACACGGTGACCCGCGACCCGGCCGACCCCAACGGTGGTGGCAACCATCGCAAGAATCTCCGGCTGTCGCTGGAGACCAGCCTGCGCCGGCTGCGCACCGACCACGTCGACGTCTACTGGGTGCACATCTGGGACCGGCACACGCCGATCGAGGAGACGATGCGGGCGCTCGACGACGCGGTCACCGCCGGCAAGGTGCTCTACATCGGGGTGTCGGACACGCCGGCCTGGGTGGTCTCCCGGGCGAACACGCTGGCCGAGTGGCGCGGCTGGACGCCGTTCGCCGGTCTCCAGGTGCCGTACAGCCTGCTCAACCGGGACGCCGAGCGGGAGCTGATCCCGATGGCCGAGGCGTACGGTCTCTCGGTGACGGCGTGGAGCCCGCTCGGCGGCGGTGTGCTGTCCGGGAAGTACGGTGCCGCCGAGCCGGCCGGGACGACCCGGCTGAGCCGGGACGCGATCGACGAGCGGGACCTCGCGGTGGCCCGGGTCGTCGGCGAGGTCGCGGCCGAGCTGGGTGTCACCCCGGCTCAGGTCGCCCTGGCCTGGGCCGGCCGGCGCGCCGGCGTGCTGCCGATCGTCGGTGCGCGCACCGTCGACCAGCTGCGGGACAACCTGGGCTGCACGGCGGTGACCCTGCCGCCGGAACTGGTGACGCGCCTGGAGGCGGCGACCGGCTTCGGCCTCGGCTTCCCGGCCGACTTCATCGCCCAGACCACACCCTGGGTGCTGGGCGCGGCCGCGCTCTGAGCCACGTCAGCCCGATCGGCGATCGAGATCCGGGGTGGACGTCATCCGGCGGGCGTGTGTCGTATCGTCGGACGGTGCCCGATTCCGTAGTTGGCCGCAAACGTGCCGCCGCAGGTCCGCCCGTCAAGACGAAGGCCGAGAAGCGGGCCGAGGCCAAGGCCGCCAAGGCGCGTGCCCGGGCGAGGCGGCGGCGCCGCGAGCTGATGACCGTGGCCGGCGCGGCGGTGGTGGTGCTGGCGCTCGTGGTGGGCCTGGTCGTGTGGATCGGCGGTTCGTCGCCGGAGTCGAATTACGCCACCGCGGACGGGGTCGCCTCGTCCGCCGCGACCGCCTCGCCGGTGCCGAGCGCGGCGGCGCCGTCGATCCCGGCGGCCCTGCGCAAGAAGCCGGTCGCGACGGCGGGCACCGGTGCGGTCCGCAAGCTCACGGTGACGACTCTGGTCAAGGGCACCGGACCGGCCGTCGAGTCCGGGCAGACGATCGAGGTGAACTACGTCGGCGTCACCTATGCCGAGGGCAAGGAGTTCGACTCGTCCTGGAAACGGTCCCAGCCGTTCAGCTTCCGGATCGGGGCGGGCAGCGTGATTCCGGGCTGGGACCAGGGGCTCGTCGGGGTGAAGGTGGGTAGCCGGGTGCGGCTCGACATCCCGGCGGCGATGGCCTACGGCGAGCATCCGAGCGGCCCGCAGCCGGCCGGCCCGCTCCGGTTCGTCGTGGATGTCCTGTCGGCCTCCTGACGCCGCGTCTCACTGAACCGGTTAACGCACTGGTTCCAGCTGGTGTGGGCTTCCTCTCTGTAGTGGACGGAGGGGCATCGCTATTCGACGGCGATCGGTAGCTTAACCGCGTAAGTGTCCGGCGACGCGGGAGCACACATGACTGTCGATGGCATTACCTCGCACCAGGGCGCCGGCAGTCCCCTGTCGTGGTTCCAGGAGCGCATGTGGGTCCACCACCAGCGCGATCCGGAGAGCACGAGCTACAGCCTCCCGCTGCTGCTGTCGGTCCGGGGCGACCTCGACGTGCCGGCCCTCGAGGAGAGCCTGAGCCTGATCGTCGCCCGGCACGAGAGCCTGCGCACCGCGTACGCGATGACCGACGACGGCCAGGCGCTGCAGTTCGTCACCCCGCCGCGGCCGGTACGCCTGCCGGTCCTGGACGTGGACCGCGGGCAACTGCTGAAGCAGCTGGACCGGGTGCTCGAACACCGCTTCGACCTCGGTCGCGGCGAGGTCTTCATCGCGAGCCTGGTCCGCCTGTCGCCCGACCGGCACCTGCTGCTCCTCAACGTGCACCACATCGCCGCCGACGCGTGGTCGCTGCAAGCCGTCTTCTTCGCCGAGCTGCAGGGCGCCTACGCGGCATGCTGTCGCGGGCGGCTCCCGGCCCTCCCGCCGCTGCCCGTCCAGTACGCGACGTACGCCCGGGCACAGCGGACCGCTGACATGTCCGCCGACCTCGCCTACTGGCGCGACGCCCTCGCGGGTTACGAGGACAGCCTGGAGCTGCCGACCGAGCGCCCGCGCCGGCAGCGGTCCGGCACCACGAGCGCGAGCTACGCGCACCGCTACTCGCCCGGCTTCGCTCTGGCTCTGGAACGCTTCGCGCGGGATCACGACTGCACGATCTTCATGTGCCTGCTCGCCGCGCTCGGTGTCACCCTCAGCCGGTACGCCGACAAGGACGACCTCTGCGTCGGCACGACGGTGTCCAGCCGGTCGGACGTCGAGCTGGAACCGCTGATCGGGTTCTTCGTCAACATCCTGCCGCTGCGGCTGCGGATCGACGAACAGAGCAGTGTCGCCACGCTGCTCGAAGCCGTCCGGCGGCAGGTCCTGGACGCGTTCGAGCACCCCGCGCCGTACGAGCAGATCCTGCGGGCCACCGACGTGGCGCGCCGCGGCGGCGGCAACCCGCTGGTGCCCGTCGTCATGCGGCACCAGAACTTCCCGCAGACCGCGCTCGGGGCGCCATTGCCCGGCGGGGTGACGTTCACCGGCTATCCCGAGCCCGGCGACACCGACGCCGACGTCCGCGAGCTGCTGGCCCGGGAGCACGTGCCGGCCCGGTCGGAGATGGAACTGTCGTACCTGGGCAGTGGCGGCGAGCTGACGGTCGAGGTCTCGTACGCCTCGGACCTCTACGACGGCGCCGCCATCGAGCGCCTGCTCGCCCATCAGCAGCAGGTGCTGGAGGGCATGTTCGCGGACCCGAGCCGCCGCCTGGCCGAGATTCCCATGCTGCGCGACGGTGACGTGCGGCAGCTGCTGGAGCGGGCGGACCGGGCGCCGGTCACCGAGGCGCCGGCGTGGTCGTTCGTCTCCCGGTTCGACGCGCTCGCCGGACGCTCCCCGGACGCGGTGGCGTGCTGGGACGAGCGCGGCGCCTGGACGTACGCCGAGCTCGCCCGGCGTGCCGGCCAGGTCGCCGGTGCGCTCGCGGCGCGCGGCGTCGCACCGGGTGACCTGGTAGGGGTGTGCCTGCCCCGGGGCGGCGAACTGCTGGCGGCCCTGCTCGGCGTCTGGATGGCCGGTGCCGCGTACGTGCCGATCGATCCGGGCTATCCGGCGGCCTACTCGCGGCAGATCCTCGACGACGCGCACCCCGGCGTCGTCGTGTGCCGGGCCGCCCACCAGGCGTCCTTCGACGTGGCGGACGCCCGATGCCTGCGCGTCGACGACATCCCGGACGACGCGCCGGACGCCGTCCGCGCGCGACACGTCGCCGCGCCCGACGCGCTCGCCTACGTGATGTACACGTCCGGGTCCACCGGCCGGCCCAAGGGCGTCCGGGTGCCGCATCGGCAGCTGGTCAACTGGCTCGGCGCCCTCGAGGCACGGCTGCCGTTCGGGGCCGGCGAGGTGGTGGCGCAGAAGACCACCTTCGTCTTCGCGGTCGGCGTCAAGGAGCTGTTCGCGGGCCTGCTCAACGGTTGCCCCCAGGTGGTCATCGCGGACCAGACGGTGCGGGACACGCCGGCCTTCGTCGGCGCGCTGGCCGAGCACCACGTCACCCGCCTCAACCTCGTCCCGTCGCACCTGGCCGGGGTCCTGGACCACCTCCGGGCGAGCGGGACGCGGCTGCCGGCGCTGCGGGTCTGCGTCACCGCCGGGGAGCCGCTGCCGAGCGCACTCGTCGCCGCGTTCCGCGCGGTGCTCCCGGGCGCACGGCTGCTGAACAACTACGGGTGCACCGAGCTCAACGACGTCAGTTACTACGACACCGCCGGCTTCGGCGGGGACGGTGAGTTCGTGCCGATCGGGACGCCGATCGCCAACACCAAGGTGTACGTGCTGGATCGCCACGGCCGCCTGGTGCCGGACGGTGTCCCGGGTGAGCTGCACGTCGCCTCGGCCGGCATGCCGGAGGGCTACCACGGCCGGGACGACCTGACCGCCGAACGCTTCCCGCCCAACCCGTTCGGCGCCGCGCCGAGCGACCGTCTCTACAACACCGGCGACGTCGTCAGGCACCTGCCGGACGGCACCCTCGACTTCATCGGCCGCTGGGACTTCCAGGTCAAGGTGCGTGGCTTCCGCGTCGAGGTACGCCAGGTCGAGAAGGTGATGGGCGACTTCGACGGCATCGGGGCGCGCGCGGTGGTGGGCCAGGGCGACCGGTTGGTGGCCTTCTACACCAGCCGGCCGGACCGGACCGTCGACGTGGCGGAGCTGCGCGCGTTCCTGCACGACCGGCTGCCCGCCTACCTGGTACCGGACGTGTTCGTCCCGCTCGACGCGATGCCGGCGCTGCCGAACGGCAAGCTCGACCGGCGCGCGCTGGCCGGCTCGCCCGCCCAGCAGCGACCCGGCGAGGACCACGAGCCGCCGGTCGGCGCGACCGAACGCGCGCTGGCCGACATCTGGGCGTTGATCGTGAACGTGCCCGTCGCCCGGATCGGCCGCCGTACCCACTTCTTCGACATCGGCGGGCACTCGCTCTCGGCGATGCGCGTTCTCGCCCGGATCAGGGAGGAGTTCGGGGTCGAGGTCGGTCTCTCCGAGCTGTTCGACGCGCCCCGCCTCGACGCGGTCGCCGCGGCGATCGACCGCAAGACCGAGCGCCGCCGGCCGGACGCGAGCGCGTCAGCACGGACCCCGGCGCGACCGCCCAGGCCCAGTGCCGGCTCGGGGCTGCTCCATGACCGGGTGGTGCTGGTCACCGGCGGCAGCCGGGGCATCGGCCGCGCCACCGCGCTGCTGCTCGCGGAGCAGGGCGCGAGGGTGGCCGTCAACTACCGGGACAGCGAAGCGGACGCGCGGCACGTCCAGGAGACGATCGAGGCGGAGGGCGGCACCGCCGAGATCTTCCGGGCCGACGTGACCCGCGCCGACGACGTGGCAGCCATGGTCGCGGCGGTGACCGACCGCTTCGGGCGGATCGACGTCCTGGTGGCCAACGCGCACATGCCGTACCGGCAGCGGTCCTTCCTCGACCTCGACTGGACCGATCTGGAACGCAAGGTGGGCGACGAGCTCCGGGCGGTGTTCCACCCGTGCCGGCTCGTCCTGCCGGGCATGCTGGAGCGCCGGAACGGCAGCATCATCGCCCTCTCCAGCACCCTCTCGCGCCAGGGCGGCACCGGATCGCTGGCCCAGGGCACGGCCAAGGCCGCTGTCGACGCCTTCGTGCGGTCGCTGGCCGCCGAGTTCGGTCCCCGGGGCGTTCGCGTCAACGCCGTCGCGCCCGGGGTCACGCTGACCGACGCCGCCATGGGGTTGGCGCCGGCGGCCCGGGAGGACGCCGCCGCCCGGGCCCCGATGCGTCGCAACGGCCTGCCCGAGGACGTCGCCGGCGCCGTGCTGTTCCTCGCCAGTGACCTGTCCCGGTTCATGACCGGCGCGTACCTGCCGGTCGACGGCGGCTTCACCACGCTGTAGGAGTGCCCAGCATGCGTTCCAGGCTCCTTGTCATCGACAACTACGACTCCTTCACCTACAACCTGGTCCAGATGTTCCAGAACTACCCCCTGGAGATCTCGGTGGTCCGCGCCGACCAGCTCGCCGTCGACGACGTCGCGCGGGAGCGGCCGGACTACGTCCTGGTGAGCCCGGGCCCGAAGAGTCCGGGCGCGGCCGGGATCTCGACCGAGCTGGTCCGCCGCTACCACGGCGCGTTCCCGATCCTGGGCGTGTGCCTGGGCATGCAGTGCGTCAACGAGGCGTTCGGCGGCAGCACCGTGCACGCGCCGGTGCCGATGCACGGCAAGACGAGCGCCGTGCACCACGACGGGACGGGCCTGTTCGCCGGGGTGCCCGAGCCGGTCACCGTGGCCCGCTATCACTCGCTGGCCGTCACCGGTCTCAGCGCGGACCTCCGGGTCAACGCGCGCTCCGCCGACGGGGTGCCGATGGGCATCGAGCACGTCCGCGACCCGCTGTTCGGCGTCCAGTTCCATCCGGAGAGCTTCCTCACCCAGCACGGGTTCACGATGATCGAGAACTTCCTGCGTACGGGTCCGCTGAAAGGAGCACTGGCGTGAGCGCCGACCTGCTGTCCTCGCTGCGGCGGGTGACCGGAGTGCACGCCGAGCCGCTCCCGCTGCGGGAGCCGTTCGTCGAGGTGGTGCGCCGCTTCGCCGGCGAGCCCGGCACCGTCGCGCTGCTGAGCGGGGGGACGCTCGACTGCGCCAGGTACCACATCCTCGGCGTACGCCCGTGGCTCACGGTGAGCGGGCAGCGCGCCCGGACCACGCTCACCGACGGGGACCGGCGGTACGAGCTGGACGAGGATCCCTTCACGACGGTGCAGCGGCTGCTGCGGCACAACACCGTGCCGGCGCCGGACGCGTCGCTGCCGCTGTCCAGCGGGCTGCTCGGCTACCTCGCGTACGACCTGAAGGACTGCCTGGAGCAGCTGCCGAGGACGAGCGTCGACGATCTCGGGCTGCCCCTGATGCACCTCGTCGCGCCCACCCTCATCCTGGTCCAGGACCGGGTCACCGAGGCGGCGACGCTGCTCGTGATGCGCGTGGCGGGCGATGACACGCCGGTGAGCGAGCACGTGACGCGCTTCCGGGAGGCGCTGCGCGCGCCGGCGGCACCCCGCGCGGGGGAGCCGGCGGCGACCGGCAGGTGTGAGTCCGCCTTCTCCCGCGACGAGTACCTCGCCGCCGTGGAGGCGATCCGCCGGTACATCGTCGAGGGCGACGTCTACCAGGTGAACATGTCGCAGCGCTTCCAGGCGCCGTTCACCGGCGATCCGTTCGACTGCTTCGCCGGCATGTTCGCGGAGAACCCGGCACCCTTCTTCGCCTACGTCAACGCGGGCGACCACCAGATCGTCTCGACCTCGCCGGAGCGGTTCGTCGAGTTGCGGAACGGCACCGTGGAGACCCGGCCGATCAAGGGGACCCGGCCGCGCGGGACGACCCCGGAGCGGGACGACGCCCTGCGGGCCGAGCTGCGGGAGAGCACCAAGGATGACGCCGAGCTGTCGATGATCGTCGACCTGCTCCGCAACGACATCGGCAAGGTGTGCCGTCCGGGCTCGGTACGCGTGCTCGACCACAAGCGCCTGGAGACCTACCGCAACGTGCATCACCTCGTGTCGACGGTGACCGGCGAGCTGGCTCCGGGGCGGGACGCCGTCGACCTGCTCCGGGCCACCTTCCCCGGCGGCTCGATCACCGGCTGCCCGAAGATCCGGGCGATGGAGGTCATCGACGAGCTGGAACCGGTCCGCCGGCACATCTACACCGGCAGCATCGGCTACCTCGGGTTCGACGGCACGATGGACCTGTCCATCGCGATCCGGACGGCCACGTTCACCGGCGGCACGGCGGTCTTCTCGGTGGGCGGCGGCATCGTCTTCGACTCGGACGCCGCGAGCGAGTACGAGGAGACCCTGCACAAGGGGCGTACGTTGATGAACGCCCTGCACGCGGCGTCCGGCGACGACCGGGACACCGCGACGGTGTGGCAGGACGGGATCTTCAAGCCCGCCGGCGCCGCCACGGTGCGGCTGGACAGCGAGGGCCTGTCGTACGGTCTCGGGTTCTTCGAGACGCTGCGTGTCCGGGCCGGCCGCCCCATCCTGCTCGACGCCCACCTGCGGCGCTTCGAGCTGGCCTGGCGGGAGTTCTTCGGCAGCACGCCACCGGATGTCACCTGGGCCGACGTCATCGCCCGCCTCGTCGAGCGGAACGGGCTGTCCGGCGCCGACGCCGTGGTCAAGCTGGTCGCCGCCGCGGGCAACCCGGCCGGGGCGCGGCTGTCCCCGGTGCTGTTCGCCGCCGCCCGGCCGTATGTGCCGCGCCCGGCCCTTCGCGCCCGGCCCGGGCTGCGCCTGATGACCTACCCGCACCGCCGGGAGACGTACCTGGCCGGCCACAAGACCCTCAACTACCTGCACTACCGGATGGCGGGTGCCTGGGCGGCCGGCCACGGCGCGGACGAGGCGCTGATCCTCAACGCCGACGGCTCGGTGTCGGAGACCAACACCGCGAGCCTGTGCTGCGTGGCCGGCGAGACGGCGGTCTTCCCGGTGTCGGAGCACGCGCTGCCCGGCACCATGGCGGCCGAGGTCGGCGCGCTCCTGCGGAGCTGGGGTCACGCGGTCGAGCACCGGCGCCTCTCCGTCGCGGACCTGATGGCCGCGGACCACGTCTTCGTGACCAACTCGGTGATGGGCGCGGTCCCGGTGATCAGCCTCGACGACGCCCGGCTCGGCTACGACGTCGCGTTCTGCGAGAAGCTCACCCGCGCCGTGTTCGAGGACGGCTGGTGATGCCGTCCAGCAGCGTGGTCAGGTGGTGGCGGAAGGTCTCCTCCGGGTCGAGATGGGCGCCGTCGACGACCAGCCGGGCGACAGTGGGGTAGCGGCCCGTGGCGAGCATGCGGGTCAGGTAGGGGCCGTGCGCGGCCTGCCAGTCGGGCAGGCCGGTGCCGGTCGACCGGGCGGTGCGGCGTTCGGTGATCTCCCGTCGCAGCGCGCCGGCCAGGAACGCGTTGAGGGCACCCAGCACCCGCTGGAGATCGTCGATGCCGTCGATGCCGGGGGCCCGGTCGAGTGCCGCCGCCGTCGCCTCGCCCACGGCCAGCGCGTGCGGGCCCAGGTGCGGCCGGGCGCCGAGCAGGTCGGCGAACCACTCGTGCTCCAGCGCCACCGCCCGGGTCCGGTGCACGATGGCCAGCACCGTGGCCCGCCACCCGGCCGGCCGGGCGGCCTCGGCGATCCGGGCGTACACCGCGTCGACCATCAGATCGAGCAGCTCGGAGCGGTTGGCCACGTAGTCGTAGAGCCGCATCGGGCCGACGCCGAGCTCCTTGGCGATCTTGCGCACCGACAGGCCGTCGAGGCCGTCGGCGTCGGCGATCCGGATCGCGGCGCCGGCGATCGTCGCCCGGCTCAGCGGCACCGCTGCCGCCCGGGGCCGCGGTTCGGGGCGTTCCCAGACGGGCAGCGATGCGCTACCGTACGGCGTATCCATGACGTACAGCGTACGGTAAGGATGGTGACATGCGCATCGCGATCGCCGGCGGGGGTCTCGGCGGCCTGACGCTGGCCCGGATCCTGCACCGGCACGGCATCGAGGCGGTCGTCTACGAGCGCGAGCCGAGCCGAGCCGCGCGCGGCCAGGGCGGGCTGCTCGACCTGCACCCGGAGTCCGGCCAGCGAGCGCTGGCCGAGGCGGGTCTCACCGAGCGGTTCCGGTCCGCGGTGCGGCCGGAGGGTGAGGAGCACCGCATCCTCGCCCCGGACGGCCGTGTCCTGGTGCACCACCGGCCACCGCCCGGCTCCTTCGACGGGCGGCCGGAGATCGACCGCGGCGTGCTGCGTGACCTGCTGCTCGACGCGCTTCCCGAGGACGCGGTCCGCTGGCGGCACCGGCTCGTCGGGGCGGCGCCACGACCGGCCGGCGGCTTTGCGCTGAGCTTCGCCGACGGTCGCGACGCCGGCTGCGACGTCCTCATCGGCGCGGACGGCGCCCGCTCCGCCGTCCGGTCGCTGCTGACCGACGCGCCGGTGTCCGCCGTGGGCACCCTCGTCGAGCTCACCATCGCCGACGCCGACCGGCGCCACCCGGACCTGGCCGACCTGGTCGGCCCCGGCAGCCTCTGGTGCGTCGGCGAGTGCCGCATCCTGGCGGCGCAACGCCAGGGTGACGACACCATCCGGGTGGGGATCACACTGCCCGCCGTCGAGCATGACCTGGACACGTACCGGAGCAAGGACGCCGTGCTGAAGGTCTTCGACGGCTGGAGCCCGCGCCTCACCGCGCTCATCGAGGCCGGCGACCGCCCGCCGATCCCGCGCCGGATCGAGCAACTGCCCATCGGTACGCGCTGGGCCCACCACCCGGGCCTCACGCTGATCGGCGACGCCGCGCATCTCATGCCGCCGGTCGGCGAGGGCGCCAACCAGGCCATGCTCGACGCCGCCGTACTCGGTGCGGCGCTTGCCGCCGATCCCGGTTCGGCGCTCCAGGCGTACGAGAAGGAGATGTTCGCCCGCATTCATCCGATCGCCGAGATGTCGGCCCGGGTGCAGGCGATGATGCTGGCCCCGACCGCCGCCGACGACCTCGTCCGGTTCTTCGGCGGGGGCGCCTAACTGTCCACTCGCACCGTTTACATTGGATCTTGTCACCCCTACATTGATCAGGGACTATCTGATCTCTGATACGGGGTGCTCCATCCATGCCAACCACTCATTCGAGGGCGCGGTCACCGCGCCCTCGTTCGCGACCTGCCTCATTGACGACCCGTCTGCTGAGCTTCGCCCTGCCGGCCGTCCTGGTGTGCGGCACGCTCCAGGCGGTGGCCGTGACCCCGGCGCACGCCGACTCCGGGCGGTCGGGTCCGTTGCGGGCGCAGACCGAGAAGCTCGACCACGACGGCCGGGAGATCACCGGCATCGCCCGGCCGGCCACGAACCTCGCCGCCGCGAAACTGCCCCCGCCCTCGTGGCCGGCCGCCGGTAGCGCGATTCCGGCCCGGGTCGCCAAGGGAACCGGCCACAGCTCAGCGGTCGTGCTCGCCCGCACGTCGGTGCCCGCCCGGTGGCGAGCCGGTGTGGTGGCGCGGGTCTCCGCGTCGGGCCCCGCGACCGTCTCGGTGGCGATGGACTACTCGACGTTCGGTTCCGCGTACGGCGCGGGCTGGGCGTCGCGACTGCGGGCATGGCGGCTGCCGGAGTGCGCGCTGACCACCCCGGACAAGGCCGGCTGCGCGGCGACGCCGCTGCCGTCGCGCAACGACGCCGCGAGTGCGACGGTGACGGCGGACGTGGCGATGACCGCGACGGCCCGGCAGGCCACGGCACTGGTGGCGGTCGCCGCCGGGCCCTCGGGCGACGACGGCGACTTCACCGCCACCCCGCTCTCCGCCTCCTCGACGTGGTCGACGGGTGGTTCGGCCGGCAGCTTCAACTGGTCGTACCCGGTCCGGGTGCCCAAGGTGATGGGCGGCCCGCTGCCGGAGGTCTCGTTCGCCTACTCGTCGGCGAGCGTGGACGGCCGGTCCTCGGCGTCGAACAACCAGCCGTCCTGGATCGGTGAGGGCTTCGAGTTCTCGCCCGGCTTCATCGAGCGCCGCTACGTGTCCTGCTCGGACGACAAGTCCGGCTCGCCGAACAACCCCCAGTTCACCGGCGACATCTGCTGGCGGTCGAACAACGCGACGATGTCGCTGGGCGGCAGCAGCACCGAGCTGATCTACGAGTCGGGCAAGGGCTGGCACGGCCGCGCCGAGGACGGCTCCACGATCGAGCAGCTGACCGGCGCGAGCAACGGCGACGACAACGGCGAGCACTGGAAGGTCACCACCACCGGCGGCACCCAGTACTTCTTCGGCCTGAACAAGCTGCCCGGCCAGAGCACGGACACCGACTCGGCGTGGACGGTGCCGGTTTACGGCAACCACGCCGGCGAGCCGGGCCACGCCGACAAGTTCGCCGACTCGCGGCTCAACCAGGCGTGGCGGTGGAACCTCGACTACGCGGTCGACGTGCACGGCAACACCATGTCGTTCTGGTACGACAAGGAGACCAACCAGTACGCCACCGAGGTGACCAAGACCAAGAACGTCTCCTACGTACGCGGTGGCGTGCTCAAGCGCATCGACTACGGCACCTGGGACCGGGGCACCGCGGACCGCTCGGTCACGCCGGTGGCACAGGTCGTCTTCGAGTCGGCGGACCGCTGCCTGTCGGACTGCTCGACCCACGACGGCGCGCACTGGCCGGACACCCCGTGGGACCAGGAGTGCAAGGCCGACGCGACCAGCTGTGACGACTTCTCGCCGACGTTCTGGTCGACCAAGCGGCTGGCCAAGGTGCGTACCCGGATCTGGGACACCACCAAGGCGACGCCGGCGTGGCAGGACGTCGACTCGTACACCCTGACGCACGCCTTCCCGTCGCCCGGCGACGGGCAGCGCGGCGGGCTGTGGCTCAGCTCGGTGGTGCACACCGGGCACGTGGGTGGCACGATCGCCCAGCCGCCGGTGTCGTTCGACCCGGTGGCGATGCCGAACCGGGTGCTGACCAAGACGAACACCACCAACAACTGGCAGCGGATGGCCGCCATCCACACCGAGACCGGTGCCGTCATCCAGGTGACGTACTCGCTGCCGGAGTGCTCCAGCGGGAACCTGCCTGACTCGCCGCAGAACAACACCAAGCTGTGCTACCCGGTGGTCGGCCCGGACCCCTACTCCACCGACGGCGGCAGCATCACCGAGTGGTGGCACAAGTACGTGGTCCGGCAGATCACCGAGACCGACGTGCAGTTGCAGGACGGGCACCAGGCGCCGGTGAAGAACACCTATTACACGTACGAGGGTGCGCCGGCCTGGCATTACGCCGATGACGACGGGTTGAGCAAGCCGAAGTACAAGACGTGGAACCAGTTCCGTGGGTTCGCCAGTGTGCTGACCCAGGTCGGTGACAGCGACAAGACGCTGAAGAAGACCACCTACCTGCGGGGCATGCACGGTGACAAGCTGGCGCCGTCGGGTGGTACCCGCAGCGTGACCGTGCCGGCGTCGCTGGGCTCGGAGACGGTGTACGACGAGGACCAGTTCGCCGGCATGATCCGGGAGGAGGTGGTCTACAACGGGACCACCGACAAGCCGGTGTCCAAGACGGTGAACGTGCCGTGGCGTTCGCCGGCGCTGGCCTCGCGCACCATCAACGGCGACACCGCCGAGGCCCGGTACACCGCGGTCAAGACCACCTACACCGGTACCGCGCTCGGCGTCGACGGGGCGCGGGGCTGGCGGGTCACCAGCCAGATCAGCACCTTCGACGACACCTACGGCACGGTGCAGACCCTGCAGGACAGCGGCGACCTGGCCAAGTCCGGTGACGAGAAGTGCACCACCACCGTCTACCACCGCAACACCGCCAAGAACCTGGTCACCCTGGCCCGCCAGGTGACCACCACGGCGCTGCCCTGCGGGACCTCGCCGGCCAGCCGGGACCAGGTGATCTCCGATGCGGTGACCTACTACGACGGGGCGGCCAGCGCGACGACCGCGCCGGTGCGTGGCCTGCCGACCCGGACCGACGAACTGACCGACTGGACCACGGCGGCCGGCGCGATCCGGCGGACGACCTCGCGGGCGACGTACGACGCGTTCGGGCGCAAGATCACCGCTACCGACGCGCGGGGCAACACCACCACGACGACCTACAGCCCGGCGAACGGCATCAACACCAAGCGGACCGACACGACGGAGCTCGGCTGGGTGACGACCACCGAGGAGCACCCGGCGTGGGCGGTGCCGACGAAGATCACCGACCAGAACGGTCGGATCACCGAGGGCACCTACGACGCTCTGGGCCGGACCGCCGAGGTCTGGCGGCAGGGCTGGACCCGGGACGCGCACCCGACGCAGCCGACCACCCGGTACGGCTACTACTACAGCCCGACGCGCAGCGGGTACCCGTACGTCAGGACCGAGACGCTGAACGCCGGCGGCGGCACCGACGTCAGCTACGAGATCTTCGACGGTCTGCTGCGGTCGCGGCAGACGCAGAAGGCCGCGGTCGGCGGTGGCCGGGTGGTCACCGACAAGCTGTACGACGCGCACGGCCGGGTGGCGATGGAGTTCGCCGCGCACGCCGAGCCGGACGCGCCGTCGGGCACCCTGTGGTGGGAGCCGGAGTGGTCGGTGCCGACGCAGACGGTGAACGTCTACGACCGGGCCGACCGGGTCACCGACGCGATCTTCCGGTCCGGTGACGGCGTCACCAACCTGGTGGACAAGTGGCACACCAGGACGGCCTACGAGGGTGACCGGGTCACCGTGATCCCGCCGCCCGGGGGCACGCCGGAGACCAGGGTGCTCGACGTGCGGGGCCACGTGGCCGAGCTGTGGCAGTACACCACGGCGGCCGGGACCGCCGGGGCGTACGAGCGCACGCGGTACACCTACAACGGCAAGGACCAGCTCGCCGCGGTCGTCGACCCGTCGGACAACCAGTGGACCTACAAGTACGACATGCTGGGCCACAAGGTCGAGGAGGTCGACCCGGACACCGGCAAGCTGCTCTCCGAGTACAACGAGCTGGGCGACCTCACCAAGACCACCGATGCGCGCAACGAGGTGCTGGTCTACACGTACGACTCGCTGGGCCGCAAGACCGCTCTCTACGACGACGCGGTGGCCGACGCGAACAAGCGGTCCGAGTGGAGGTACGACAAGCTGTACACCGGGGTCACGGTGCGCGGTCAGATCACCGAGAAGATCCGGTACGACAACGGCAACGCGTACAAGTGGCAGGCCCGCGGTTTCACCGGCGACTACAAGGTCTCCGGGGAGCAGTGGGTGATCCCGGCGGCGGAGACCGGGCTGGCCGGCACGTACGTGTACGGGCACTCGTACTCGCCGTACACCGGCGTGCCGACCAGCGTCAGCTACCCGGCGGCCGGTGGGATCGCGGACGAGCAGGTGACCACCGGATTCGATCAGACGTCCGGCCTGGCCACCTCGCTGACCTCGGCGTGGTCGGCGGTGGGCAGCTACGTGGCGGGGCAGCAGTACAGCTCCTACGGCGAGCCGACGGTGACCACCATGAAGATCACCGGTGGCGTCTACACCCAGCAGGCCATCGCCTACGAGCTGGACACCCGCCGCATGCAGCAGATCAAGGTCAAGCCGGAGACCGCCACCGGTACCGTCGCCGAGCGCGGCTACACCTGGGACCCGGCCGGGAACCTGACCTCGATCGCCGACGCGCCGCAGGCCGGGCCGGCCGACACGCAGTGCTTCGGGTACGACGCGCTGCGCCGGCTGACCTCGGCGTGGACGCCGAAGGCCGGCGTGACCTGCGGCAGCACGCCGTCGGTTGCCGACCTGGGCGGGGCGGCGCCGTACTGGCTGGAGTGGTCGTTCGACAAGCTCGGCAACCGCACCCGGGAGGTGTCGCACTCCAGCGTGGGTGACACCGTGCGGGACTACACGATCCCGCCGTCCGGCGCCGACGCGGTACGCCCGCACGCGGTCACCGCGATGAAGACCACCGGGCCGGCCGGCACCAGCACGATCAACTACGACTACGACAACACCGGCAACCTGAAGACCCGCGGTGCTCAGGCGCTGACCTGGGACGCCGAGGGCAAGCCGGCGAGCATCGTGGCGAACGGGCAGACCAGCACCAGCGTGTACGACGCCGACGGCGCCCGGTTGCTGCGCCGCGACGCCGGCGGCACCACCCTGTTCCTGCCGAACAACGAGGTGCGCAAGAGCGCCGCCGGGATCAGCGGCACGCGGTACTACACCTTCAACGACAAGGTCGTCGCCTCACGTACCAACGTGGCGCAGAGCCTGACCTGGCTCTTCGACGACCACCAGGGCACTCAGCAGGTGGCCGTCAACGCGTACACCCAGAAGGTCGACGTCCGCCGGCAGACGCCGTACGGCGAGGGCCGGGGCACCAACCCGGCCTGGCCCAACGCCAAGGGCTTCGTCGGCGGCGACAACGACCTGAGCACGCTGGTCCACATCGGCGCCCGCGACTACGACCCCGCGCTGGGGCGGTTCGTCTCGGTCGACCCGGTGCACGACCTCAACGATCCGCAGCAGTGGAACGCCTACGCGTACGCCCACAACAACCCGACCACCTCGGCGGACCCGACCGGTCTGTGGGACAACCCGTGGCCCGCCATCATCGGGGCCATCGTCGGGGCCGCCGCCGCCATCATCGGCGCCATCAACGGCGGCGGCGGGAACAACAGCTCGGAGGGGAACTGCTCGAGGGGAACGTCGTGCACCCGGGTCACCTCGGCCAAGCAGACCCCGCAGGGCGCGAACCTCTACAAGAAGCCGATGGACCCCTGTCAGGTCGCGCCCCAGCACTGCCAGGGCATGCAGAACGTCATCAAGGACGACCTGTACTACCTGCTGGACGACGTGGTGCAGCAGGCGTCCGACGCCAACATCGATCCGCGCCTGCTGCTGGCGATCATGATTCGGGAGAGCGGGGACAAGCATCGGAGCTCCTGGCTGGACAACAGCCCGGCCGGCTGGTTCCACGACTTCTCGGTGGGCATCGCCAACATGCAGGAACCGGCCTTCGAGGAGGCGAAGGAGTTCGCCAATGGCAAGATCGATTATGATCTCGACGCCACGGCGGAGGATCCGGTGAAGTCCATGCGGGCCGGTGCCTTCCTCGCGGCCAAGCGGATCGACCAGCTGCCGGCCGACCGCAGCAAGAACTTCACCGACGACGAGTACGCGCGCATCGGGTACCGTGCGGGCCCGGACGTGATGCTCGAGGCGGCCCGGACCGGTCGTTACGAGCCGGGTCTGACCCTGCATCAGGAGGCGTTCGCCGTGGCGGACTACTGGGTCTGCCAGTCCGGTAACTACGTCTGCACCGGTTCTTGACCGAGAGCGAGGAGAAGAAGTGGACCAGCAAGTGACCGATCGGCGCGGAAGCGGTGTGGCCCGGCGGGCCTTCGGCTTCACGGCGCTGGTTCACTTCCTCTCCGCGGCCTGCTTCCTGGCCCTGGTCGCGGCCGACCTGGAGGGCTGCGATCGGGGCGATGGCGCCGTGCTGGCCCTGGTGCTGGCCATCGCCCTGGACGTGGTCCTGGCCGTGGCCGTGCTGGTCGTGATGTCCGTGCGGCGGCCCGGTGAGCGTCGCCAGGTGCTCCTCGGCGGGGCGGCCGGCCTGATCCTGGCGCTGGCCGGCGTCGTGGCCGCCGCCGTGTACATCGGCGGCCTCGGCTCCGGCTGCCCCGTCTGATGGTTCGGGTGCCCCGGCCCGCCGGGGCGGGGCACCCGACACGGGACTAACGTCCCCGGAATCGCGGGGTCCGTTTCTCGATGAAGGCGCGCGGGCCCTCCTTGGCGTCCTCGCTGCGGAACACCGCCGTCCCGATCTTCGACTCGGCGGCGAACGCGTCGTCCTCGGCCAGCCCCTCGGTCTCCCGGATCGTGCGCAGGATGGCCCGCACCGCGACCGGCCCGTTCGCCGCGATCGCCCCGGCCAGCTCGAGAGCCGTGCCGAGGGCCTGCCCGTCCGGCACCACGTGCCCGATCAGCCCGGCGTCGCGGGCCTCCGCGGCGCTCAGCTGCCGGCCGGTCAGCAGCATCTCGGCCGCGACGGTGTACGGGATCTGCCGCACCAGCCGGACCGCCGACCCGCCGAGCGGGAACAGTCCCCAGCGCGCCTCGGACACCGCGAACCGCGCGCTCTCCCCGGCCACCCGCACGTCGGTGGCCTGCAGGATCTCCGTGCCGCCGGCCACCGCCGGACCCTCCACCGCGGCCACCAGGGGCTTGCTCAGCCGGCGGCCCTTGAGCAGCGCGTCGATCCGGGACAGGTCGGCGCCGTCGAAGGTGTCGCCCGGATGCGACTCGGTCATCGCCCGCAGGTCGGCGCCGGCGCAGAACGCGCCGCCCGCCCCGGTCAGCACGGCCACCCGGATCGCCGGATCGCCGTCCACCCGGTCCCAGGCGTCCCGCATGATCGCCATCATCTCGGCGGAGAGCGCGTTGCGGACCTCCGGGCGGTTCATCGTCACGATCAGGATCGGTCCACGCTGCTCGACGATGGCGTGCTGTTCCACGGCGACTCCCTGGGCAGAGCTTGCCTCGTACGATAACAGGTTCTAGTTTCTAGTGATGGCGGCAAATATTGCGGATCTGTTCGAGCACGCTGTCGACGCCTTCGCGGAACGGACCGCGGTGTGCTTCGGCGAGCAGGAGATCAGCTACGCCGGGCTGGAGGAGCGAGCCAACCGTCTGGCGCACTTCCTGCAAGATCGCGGGATCGGACCGGGTGATCACGTCGGGCTGTACGCGGGCAACTCGGTCGAGGCGGTGGTGGCCATGATCGCCGTCTACAAGCTGCGCGCCGCGGTCGTCAACGTCAACTTCCGGTACGTCGAGAACGAGTTACAGTTTCTCGTCGCCGACGCGGAGCTGTCGGCGCTGATCCACGACCGTCGTCTCGCGCCCCGGGTCGCCGCCGTGCTGCCCGCGACGTCCGGCGTGCGCACCGTGGTGGTGCTGCCGGACGGCACCGACGGCCCGGCCGACGGCGTCCCCTACGCGGACGCCGTCGAGGCCGGCACCCCCGTCCGGGACTTCGGCGAGCGCTCCGGCGACGACATCTACCTGCTCTACACCGGCGGCACCACCGGGTACCCCAAGGGTGTGCTCTGGCGGCACGAGGACGTCTGGCGCACCCTCGGCGGCGGCGTCGACTTCATGACCGGCATCCCGCTGGACGACGAGTGGCAGCAGTCGCGGCGCGGCGCCGCCGCGGACGGCATGGTCCGGCTCTGCCTGGCCCCGCTGATCCACGGCAACGCGCAGTGGGCCGCGCTGATGGCCCTGTTCGCCGGCGACACCGTGGTGATGCTGCCGCACTTCGACGCGCACGAGGTCTGGCGGGTCGTCGACCGGCGCCGGGTCAACGTGCTGGTGCTGATCGGCGACGCGATGGCCCGGCCGATCATCGAGGCGTACGCCACCGGCGGCTACGACGGCTCGTCGCTGATGGCGGTCTCGTCCAGCGGCGCCCTGTTCTCCCCGGTGGTCAAGCGGCAGTATCTCGACCTGCTGCCGGACGTGCTGGTCACCGACGCGATCGGCGCCTCCGAGACCGGCTTCACCGGGCTCGGCGTGGTCGCCGACGTGCCCGGCGGCGCGGTCGAGGACCCGCGGGTGATGCCCGGCCCGGACACCGTGGTGCTCGACGCCGACAACCGCCCGGTGCCACCCGGCGGCGTCGGCCGGCTCGCCAAGAGCGGCTACCTGCCACTCGGCTACTACAAGGACCCGGAGAAGACCGCCGCCCTGCTCACCGAGATCGGCGGGGTGCGCTACGCGTTCCCCGGCGACCTCGCCCGGGTGGAGGAGGACGGCACCGTCACGCTGCTCGGCCGGGGCAGCACCTGCGTGAATACCGGCGGCGAGAAGGTCTTCCCGGAGGAGGTCGAGGGCGCGTTGAAGACCTGCCCCGACGTCTTCGACGCCCTGGTCATCGGCATCCCCGACGACCGGCTCGGGCAGCGGGTGGCAGCGCTCGTGCAGGCCCGGCCGGGAGCCAAGCTCGACCTGACCGGGGTCGAGGAGCACCTGCGCGAACGGATCGCCGGCTACAAGGTGCCCCGGGCGGTCTGGCTGGTCGACGAGATCCACCGGACGATCAGCGGCAAGGCCGACTACCGCTGGGCCCATCGGCACGCCGCCGAGCATCCGGCCGAGGAGCTCAGCCATGCGGACTGAGCTGTGCGAACGCCTCGGCATCGAGTACCCGGTGGTCGGCTTCAGCCCGTCCGAGCAGGTGGTCGCGGCGATCAGCCGGGCCGGCGGGCTCGGCGTGCTCGGCTGCGTCCGATTCAACGACGCCGCCGAACTCGACACGGTCCTGAGCTGGCTCGACGATCAAACCCAGGGATTTCCGTACGGCGTGGACGTGGTGATGCCCAGCCACGAACCGGCCGAGGGCGTCGCCGCCGATCTCGACCGGCTGATCCCGCAGGGCCATCGTGACTTCGTCGAGCGGACCCTGCTGCGCCTCGGCGTCCCGCCGCTGGGCGTCGACCCGCAACGGCGGGCCGGCGTGCTCGGCTGGCTGCACTCGGTGGCCCGCTCGCACGTCGAGGTGGCGCTGAACCACCCGGTCCGGCTGATCGCCAACGCGCTCGGCCCGCCGCCGCCCGACGTGATCGCCCAGGCGCACCAGCACGGCCTGCTGGTCGCGGCCCTCGCCGGGCGGGCCGACCACGCCCGCAGCCACGTGGCGAGCGGCGTCGACCTCGTGGTGGCCCAGGGCTACGAGGCCGGCGGGCACACCGGCGAGATCGCCAGCATGGTCCTGGTCCCCGAGGTGGTCGACGCGGTGGGGGAGCGGGTGCCGGTGCTCGCGGCCGGCGGGATCGGCAGCGGCCGGCAGATCGCGGCGGCGCTCGCGCTCGGCGCGCGCGGCGTCTGGATGGGCTCGGTGTGGCTCGGCACGACGGAGTACCACAGCGGCCCCGCGCTGCGCGAGGCGCTGCTCAAGGCGCGGTCGTCGGACACCGTCCGCAGCCGGATCTACTCCGGCAAGCCGGCCCGGCTGCTGCGCAACCGCTGGACCGACGCGTGGAACGACGAGCACGCGCCGGGGCCGCTGCCCATGCCGCTGCAGAACCTGCTGGTGGCCGAGGCGCACGCCCGGCTGATGGAGTCCGGCGACCCGACCGTCGTGCCGATGCCGGTCGGTCAGATCGTCGGCCGGATGAACGAGGTCCGCCCGGTCGCGGAGGTGCTCGCCGACCTGGTGACCGAGGCCGACGAGACCCTGGCCCGCCTCGGCAAACTCGCCGGCTGATCCGACGGGCTAGAGCTGGGTGACGGTGAAGTCCTTGAATTCCGCCTCCGCACCGCGGGCCGAGGGGTGCATCTCGACGGCGACGCCGACCGTGCCGGACCGCAGCGGTGCGGTGCTGTCGGTGGCTTCCAGCACCGGTCTGCCATTGGCCCACAGCACCAACTTCGTCGCGTTGCCGGCGGGCGCGGTGGTGCAGTCGGCCTGCAGTCGCACGCCGGCTCGCAGGTCGACTCCCGGCACGCGCCCGTCCGCGAGCGCTGGGAACTGCGGGTTCTCATCGACCATCTTCACGATGTGGGCCTCGCCGTCGGTCAGAAGGAGGTGGTAGGCGTCCCGGTCGCCGACGACGCGGCACGTCACCCCGAACCAGGCCAGATCGTCGGGTGCCGACCACCGGGCCCACACCGAGATCCGGATGTTCGATGGCGCGGTGGGATACACCGCGGCCGCCGACCGTGGGCTGCTACCCCACAGCGATCCGGGTGTGCGGTTCTGGAAGCGGTAAGCGTCGGACATGTAATAGCCACCGTGGGAAGCGGCGGCGCCGTCGTCGGCCCAGCCGCCCTTCTTGGTGGTGAAATCGTCGTGGAACAGCACCGGACCCGCCGGGAGCGCTGACGCGGCTGCCGGTGCCGGCGAAGGGCTCGGCTGTGCCGAGTGACGCTGAGTGGCGGTGATGATGCCCGCGAGCAGTCCGCCGACGGTGAGGGCGGCAGCGGCCCACCGCCATCGCGTGCGGCGGGAAGGCCGTCCGGACACCGGCGGGGTCTCGGCGACCGGGCCGGTCGCGCGCCGTGCGATGTGCAGGCTGCCCTGCATGTCGAACATCCACTTGCTCGGCGTCTGGTGGGGGGTGATTTCCCGTACGCCCGTGTAGACGTAGTCGTATATCTCGTCGAGCGTCACGACGCCGTCGCCGTCCCGGTCGGCCGAACCGGTCTCCAGTCCGTGCACCAGCACGCTGGTGAAGACACTCGGGCCGGCCGTCCGGTCCGTCCCCTTGGTGAGCCGGTTCTCCTCGAAGGAGTACTCCATGGCGTTGGAGGAGGTGATCACCGCGCGCCCGCAGCCGCCGAACTGCTCATCGATGCCCACGTCCGCGGCGCCACGCGGTGTCAGGCCGCGCGCGAACGCGCCGGCGTAACAGCAGTCGAGAATCAGGACGATCCGACGAGACCGGCTACGGTTCATCTGCTGATTGAGGAACGCCGCGGACACACTCGTGGCGGCCAGGCGGTGCACCTTCGTGTTGGCGGCGGCCAGATGCAGCGTGCCGTCCTCGTCCTTGAGCCCGTGCCCGGAGAAGTAGACCAGTAGCACGTCGTCGCGGTCCCGGTCGGCGAAGAAGTCCTCCAGGGCCTCGCTGGCCGTGTGAGCCGGCTCGTTGCGCAGCTGCCGGACGTGAAATCCGCCGATGTCGCGGTCGCCCAGCACCCGGGCGAGCGCGTCCGCGTCGTGGCTGGGCGCTCGGAGACGACTCAGACCGGGGTCCTCGTACTCGTGGACGGCGATGATCAGCGCTTCCCGGCGGCCGCTCACTCGCCCGTCCCGTGACGGCGCACCCAGGCATCGACGATTTGCTGCTGCTGGGCCGACGTCGCCCTGCCGAGGTCGAGGACATCGCCGTCGATCTCGACGCGGACGGCGCGGCCGAGCCGGCCGACCCAGCCTTGCACCGCCTCCAGCACCGTGGCCAGCACGTCCGGATGCGTAATGGCCACCGACAGCGCGGCCACCAGACCGTCCACTGCCTTGCTGCCGGCCGGCGGCGGGACACGCGACAACGTCCTGGCGTCGGCAACGCCGGAATGGTCGAGCAACTCGCGCCGCAGACGGACCAGCGTCTCCTCGGCCTCACCCGGATCGGGATCCGTATCGACAATCGTCATCAACATCGGGCCGGCCGTCCTTTCCAAGACAACGTCGGCCAAGGTAACCAGGATCGGCGGAGGGTGTCGGGGATTCCGCCCAATTCCACCTTCCTGGTCCTCTTCACCGGGGCCGTCGGCACCCGGCGTCGGTACGGCGATGTACGAGGCCCTTCGTGGTGCGGGCGGCAGCCGGAGGAGTTGACATCCGTTGCGACGATGTGCGGGGTGACGACGGTGAACTCGTCACACGGCGCGCGCGGGGGCGGGGCGTCATCATCGCGGAGGTCGACATGATGGTCATGCGCCCATGGTGAACCGGTCGAGGCGAGAGGCCTCGCGGGAGGAAGAGCTCATCCGGGCTCTCCAGCGGCCGCCGGAACCCATCGACGTGCGCGCTGTCCGGCGGTGGCGATGGGCGGAGGAGGGCTGGCGGGAGTGGCTGCGCCGGTCCACCACCGCCGTGGAGTTGTTCACCCGGCGACACGAGAGCGACGAGTACGAACACCTCTTGGGCGCGGGTGCCTACCGGGACCAGCTGGTGGAGGTGCTGTCCCGCGCTGCGCCCAGGGACTGCGCGGCCGCCGGTCTCGGCTGCACCCGGCGCCTCGACCGCGCCTGCCGCGAACCGGAGATCTGCTCCCAGGACCGTGCGGAGGGCCCCGACGAGCAGGTCGGTAGGGAGGGGCCGCTCCCCGGGGCCTGTGACTCGTTCTACCTGTCGCACCGCCACAGCCAGGTCTGGATCCAGTTCAGCGCCGGAGCCCGGCACCGCGCCGTGCTGTGGTCCGAGAGCCCGCAGGGCGGGACGCTGTGGGTCGACGGCACGCGGGTCGGTGAGGATCAGACGCTCGACGTGTCCGGGCAGTGGCTCGATGATCGGTTCTACGCGGTGCGGGCGGACGGGCCCGTGGATCATCCGGCGCAGGACTACCAGATGGGAAACCTGGCTTCCCGGATCAAGTCCCTGCTGCTCCACGACGCCGAGCAGTCCAGAACGCGGCTGCTCGTGCCGGGTCCCGACGAGGCCTGGACCTGTCCCTGGATCGTCAGCGACGGGCGCACACTGCTGGTTTACGCGCACGACGACGACGTCAGGAGCGGAATCCCGCCGACCCGGATCCTGCCGGTCGGATGACCGACCTCTCCCGAGGGCGGCAGGCGAGCGTCAGCCCGGCCGCCGGCGTTCCGTCGGATGATCTCCGTGCGTGGCGTGCCGCTATTCAGCCAGCCACGACAGGGACGGCGCGGGGGACTCCCGCAGGGTCGCGTCGCGGATCTGCCAGGTGACCGCTCCGCCGCGCTCGTCGGTGATCAGGAACAGACCGCGAGGACGGTCACCGTCCTCGTCGACAGCGGGCAGGGCGGCCAGTTCGGCGAGCTGTGCGCGTAGCCAGGGCAGCTGACCTTCCCGGAGGTCACCGCCGTAGAAGAGGTACCGCGTCCAGTTGACCGGATGTGCGGGGAAGGCCCAGCCACCGGAGTAGTGCCCGTCCTCGTGCCGCCGGAGGACCTCCTCGGCGCTGGCCCGCTGCTCGGCATCGATTTCGATCCAGCCGCGAGCCGACACGTACATCCCCATGACGGACGACAGTACCGAGTCCTCCTCGGCGGCCGATCGTGCGCGCCGGGCGGGAGCGGCCCGCGCTCGGTTCGCCTTCGCTGGTTAAGCTGGGCCGGCCAGGCCGGCACGCGGTGGGAGGGCTGTGGAACAGAGCACGGCCCTCGCGGCCCGGGTGGACCATTGGGCTCGGGTCCGTCCGCTGCTGGTGGACGGGCTCCTCGCCGGCTTGATCTGGCTGGTCTTCGGCCTGTTGAGCGTTCTCGTCGGCGGGTTGACAGGTCTTGTGGTCGCCAGCGCGACAATCCTTCCGCTCGCCGTGCGGCGCCGATGGCCGACCGCCGTGCTGGCGTGGTCGGTCGCGATCTTCGTGATCCAGCTCGGGGTGCTGCCTATTCCGTTGCCGGGCAACATCGCCCAGGCCCTGGTGATTTTCACGGTCGCCGCGCACGTGGCGTCGCTGCCGGTCCGGCTGTGCGCGCTGGGCACGGCGCTGGCGGGCAGTCTGGCGGCCGGCTTCCGGTGGAGCACCGAGCCGGAGTACACCCGCAACGCCCTGGTCATCGCCGCGTTCCTGGCCATCTTCGCCGGCTTGATCTGGCTGATCGGGAACGTCGTGCGCGGTCGCGAGACCAACACGAGGGCGCTGCGCGAGGCCTACGCGAAGCTGGCGGAGAGTCAGCGGCAGCGGGAGCGGTTCCTGGCGCAGCGGGAGCGGGTCGCGGCCGCCCGGGAGATCCACGACATCGTCGCCCATTCGCTGACCGTCGTCATCGTGCAGGCCGATGGGGCCGAGTACGCCGCCGAGCATGCGCAGCCATGGGACCGTACGGATGCCCGGACGGTCCTCGCCACCATCGCGCGAACGGCGCGGACCGCGCTGAGCGAGGTGCGCGACGTCATCGACGTGCTCCGCGATCCGGAAGCGGCGGACGACCCGGCCGGGTCGTCGGTCGGGCTCGCCGACCTGGGGCAGCTCGTCGCGGCGGTCCGGGCGGCCGGGCTGCCGGTCGAGGTCCACGCCGACCCCGCGGTATTCGAGGAGACGCCGGCCGCGGTGGGCTTCGCCGTGCTCCGCGTGGTCCGGGAGGCGCTGACCAACGTGCTCAAGCATGCCGGGGCCCAGGCCACGGCGAGGGTGGTCGTCGAACGAGAACCGGCGGCCGTTCGGGTGCACGTCGAGGACGACGGTGTGGGCCGCGATGACGGCGTGGCCCCGGCCGGGCCTGGTCACGGCCTCGCCGGGATGCGGGAGCGGTTGCGCGCCCTGGACGGTGTCGTGCTGGCCGGTCCGCGCCCGAGCGGCGGCTTCGGTGTCGAGGCCACCATCCCGGTCGCGGCCCGGAGCGCCCGGCGATGAGGCCTGCCGAGCCGATCCGGGTCTTTCTCGTCGACGATCAGGAACTCGTCCGCGCCGGTTTCGCGATGATCCTGAGCGCGACCCCGGACCTGCGGGTGGTCGGGTCGGTCGGCGGCGGGCAGGCCGCACTCGAGGCGCTGCGGCAGCCCGAGCACCGCGCCGACGTCGTTCTGATGGACATTCGCATGCCCGGGCTCGACGGGGTGGAGACCACCAGGCGATTGCTCGCCGGGGAGGATCCGCCGCGGGTCGTCATGCTGACGACCTTCGAGTCCGACGACCTGCTCGTCGCCGCCCTGCGGGCTGGGGCGTCCGGATATCTGGTCAAGGACGCCGGCCCGGCCGAACTGCTGAGCGCGATCCGGGCCGCGGCGGCCGGCGACTCGCCCGTCTCCCCCCGGCTCGTCCGTCGGCTGATCGACTCGTTCGTCCTCGTGGCGCCGGCCGCGTCCCCCGGCGACCGGCCGTCCGCCGCACCGTCCACCCTGGCGCGGCTCACCGTCCGCGAGCGTGAGATCCTCGCGGCGATCGGGCTGGGACTGACCAACGTCGAGATCGCCGCGCGACTGCACGTGGCGGAGTCCACCGTCAAGACCCACGTCGGCTCGGTGCTGCGCAAGCTGGAGGTGCGCGACCGGGTGCAGGCCGTCATCCTCGCCCAGACGCTGGGACTGGCAGACGGTTCGCGCGCGCCCGGCTGACTCCGACCGCGACAGCGCACGCGGCGGTGCCGAGGAGCACGAACAGCCCCGAGTCGCCGCTGAGGTATTCGTCGACCACCACCGGCTGCTCGGTGGCGATCGGAATGGTCAGCGCGGCGAAGGTGGCATTGTGCGCGAAGTGGGCCAGCACGGCCGGCCACACGCTGGCGGACACGGTCCGCAGGTAGCCGATCAGGAACGAGAACGCGAGCACGGAGCCGCCGAACAACGTGAGAACCACGGCCCGGTTCCCGCCGCTGTGGTAGTTCGGCGTGAAGAGGATGTACGGCAGGTGCCAGCCGATCCAGACGACGCCGACGGTGAGCATCGCCGCCCGTTCGCCCAGAAAGGACAACCGCGGCTGCAGGTAGCCGCGCCAGCCGATCTCCTCCGCGAACGCCAGGATCGGGCCGGCGACGCACAGCGCGAGCACGTCGGCCAGCCACGGTCCCCGCGGGGCAGCGAACCGCGCGAAGCCGAACGCCACGACCCCCACGGTCGCGAGCAGGCAGACTCCGGCGGTGGTGGCGATCGCCACCGGCCAGTACCGCAGGCCGAGCCGGCCCAGCCCGAGCCGGCGCCAGCCGTCACGCGCATAGCCCTCGCGGGTGACGACCAGGAGCATGAGCAGCACCACGAGCAGCGGCGAGAACGCCAGGATCAACCCATCGGCGATGGTGGCGGTGCCCAGCGAGGCACCTAGGACCAGCAGGACGAAGACGATCGAAGCGGTGCGATCGGAGAGCGTGGCGAACACGGACGGACCTGCTTTCGGTAAGGGTCCGCCCAGTGTCGTGAAGTATCCGCTCACCGCCATCCACCTACGATCGGAACCCCGCGGGCTCGCCGCGCAGCGCCTCCGTCCCAGGTACTAGCACCAAGGTCGCACCCGGCGGTGGCCTCCTGCCGGCGGAGCGAGAGATCAGCGTCAGAGCAGGACGACGGCTCGGCCGTTCAGGGTGCCGGCCGCCAGGCTCTCGTACGCCTCGGCGGCCCTCTCGAACGGGAACTCCCGCACCTGATTGCGGATCAGCCCGGCATCGGCCAGCGCGATCACCTCCTGCGCGTCGGCGATCGAGCCGCCCTGGAAGGTGAAGACCTCGCCGTCGCGGGGCAGCGTCCCGAACCACTGCCGGTCCAGCCGGCCGCCGCCCGAGCCGACCAGCCCGTACGCCCCGCCGGGCCGGACCGCCGCGAGCCCGGCGGCGATGGTCTCGTCGGTGCCGACGAAGTCCAGCACGGCGTCGGCCCGCTCGTGCAGTTCCGCCGTCGCCTGGTGCGCGCCGACCGACTCCGCGTACGCCCGGCGGTGCGCGTCGACGTCGACGGCCACCACCCGGGCGCCGGTCAGGATCCGCAGGAACTGCACCGCGAACGCGCCGAGCCCGCCCGCGCCCAGCACCACCGCCGTGCCGCCCGGTGCGATCCGGGGCCGGGCCCGGCGTACCGCGTGGTAGGCGGTGGCGCCCGCGTCGGTCAGCGGCCCGGCGTGCCGCGGATCCAGCCCGCCCAGGGTCAGCACCGCGCGCCGGTCGGCGACGACGTAGTCGGCCAGCCCGCCGTCCGCGCCGTAGCCGCGCCCGGTCGTCCCGCGCGGGCAGGCGTTGTCCAGCCCGCGCACGCAGAGCCGGCAGGTGCCGCAGGAGGTGGCCGCGACCAGCGCCACGGCGGTCCCGTCGGGCAGCCAGCCGGCCGTCTCGTGGCCCAGGGTGAACGGCATCCGCCAGCCGAGCCGCTCGCCGGCCGCCCGGGGCATCTGCCGCATGGTGAGGTCGGAGCGGCACAGGCCGCACCCGGCGACCCGGACCAGCACCTGCCCGGGCCCGGGTACCGGCTCGGCCACCTCGCAGTGCTCCGGCGGGGCGCCCCAGGCCGTCATCCGATACGCGCGCATGCCCCTCAGAGTGAAACGTGTTCCACCTATGGTCAAGGCGACGATTGACCAGAAAATAGAACGCGTTCTAGCATGAGTCGTGATTACCCAGCCGTTCGCCGACGCCATCGCGCGGGCCGAGCGCGTCATCGCCGAGGCACCGCACGTCAGCGGCGCGCAGGACCTGATCGAGGGCTACGACTACCTGGCCGGCGGCATCCGGGCGTCCCTGCAGATGGCGTGGGCCTACGACCGCGACTATCCCTACTTCGTGCGCTCCACCGGGCCGTACACCAAAATGGGTCTGGATAATCCGGACACGCTCTACTTTCACGCGTGGCTGCGCGACGACGCCACATACGTGGTGACCGGCCGCCGGGGCAGCACCGCCGACCTGAGCTTCCAGATCCTCGACGGGTCCTACTCCCCGGTCGAGGTCCCGGGCAGCCTCGCCGCCTTCGACGACCGCGAGATCGACATCGCGCCCGACGGCACCTTCGAGATCCGGTTCGGGCCGGGCCTGTCCGGGCGCAACGCGGTCCCGCTGGCACCCGGCTCGGCCATGCTGGTGGTCCGCGAGGTCTTCAGCGACTGGGCGAGCGAGCAGCCCGGGACGCTGCGCATCCAGCGGGCCGACCGGATCGGTTCGGCGCCGCCGCCACCCACCGAGGACACCCAGACCAGACGGTACGCGGTGGCCGCCAAGATGCTCGTCGGCCGGATACACACCTTCCTGGCCTTCGCCGAGCGCTTCTACCTCAACCTGCCGGTCAACACGCTCACCCCGCCCCGGCTCACCCCCGGCGGCCTGGCCACGCAGTACTCCTCGGCCGGCCACTACGCGCTCGGCGACGACCAGGCCATGGTGGTCACCGTCCCGGTCGCCGGCGCCCCCTATCAGGGCCTGCAGCTGGGCAGCATGTGGTACGTCTCGCTGGACTACGCCAACCACCAGACCAGCCTCACCGTCCCGCAGGCGCGGGTCGACCCGGACGGCATGATCCGGTACGTGATCAGCGAGCGCGACCCCGGCGTGGCCAACTGGATCGAGCGCACCGGTCACGACCGCGGCTACGTGCAACTGCGCTGGCAGCGGCTGTCCCGCGCGCTCACCGAGGCGGACGGGCCGCGCACCGAGGTGGTCGCCGTCGACGACCTGCCCAAGCAGCTGCCCTACCACGAGCCGATCGGCCCGGCGGCGTGGCGGCAGCGGATCGCCGCCCGGCAGGCCGCCACCGCGGCCCGGATGCTGGGCTGAGCCGTGCTGGCCGACAAGGTGGTCCTGGTCGCCGGGGTCGGACCCGGCCTGGGCCGGGCGGTCGCGATCCGCGCCGCCCAGCACGGCGCCGACGTGGTGCTCGCCGCCCGCACCGAGTCCTGCCTGACCGAGGTGGCCGGGAAGGTGACCGCCGCCGGCCGCCGCGCGCTGGTGGTGCCCGCCGACCTGACCGACGACGCCGCCAGCGCCGGCCTGGTCCGGGCCGCGCTCGACGAGTTCGGCAGGGTCGACGGCCTGGTGAACAACGCGTTCGCGATGCCGCCGATGCGCAGCCTGGGCAAGGTCGACCTGGACGACCTGCGGGCCGGTTTCGACGTCAACGTGCTCGCCGCGCTGCGGCTGACCCGGCTGCTCACCCCGGCGCTGGTCGCGGCCCGGGGCGCGGTCGTGATGGTCAACTCGGCGGTGCTGCGCCACTCGCGGCGCCCGTTCGGGCCGTACAAGCTGGCCAAGGCCGGGCTGCTCGCGGTCGCGCAGAACCTGGCGAGCGAGCTGGGCCCGCAGGGCGTCCGGGTCAACTCGGTGGCGCCCGGCTGGATCTGGGCGGACAGCCTGCGCACCTGGTTCGACTACCAGGCCAACCAGCGCGGGGTGCCGACCCAGCGGATCTACGACGAGATCGCCGCCGGCACCGACCTGCGCCGCCTGCCCGAGCCGGACGAGGTGGCCGACGCCGCGCTGTTCCTGCTCTCCGACCTGGCCCGCGGCGTCACCGGCCAGTGCCTCGACGTCAACTGCGGCGAATTCCACCACTGAGGAGGCGGCATGCGCGGCACCCGCACCGACGTGGGGACCGTCGATGACCTGCACGCGTCGGCGACCCGGCTGACGGGACTCGACGACTTCGGCGAGGACGACTATCGCGAGGGGCTGGGGGTGCTGCTCCGGGCGTACCGTGAGCAGGCGGCCCTGACCCCGGTGGGCAGCAGGATGAGCCGGAGCCTGTTGCGTGCGGCGCTGGTGTCGCGACTGCTCAGCGAGGTCGGCTGGCGGCAGTTCCCGGAGCACGCCGGGGTCGCGGTGCGCCGGCCGGTGTTCGTCACCGGGCTGCCGCGGACCGGGACCACCGCGCTGCACCGGCTGCTCGCCGCGGATCCGGCGCATCAGGGGCTCGAACTGTGGCTGACCGAGGCGCCGCAGCCGCGACCGCCACGGGCGACGTGGGACGGCAACCCGGTCTACGCGATGCTGCGGGACGAGTACGCGCGGGTGAGCCCCTCGCTCATCGGCGCGCACCACATCGCCGCCGACCAGGTCGAGGAGTGCTGGCGGCTGCTGCGGCAGTCGATGATGTCGGTGTCGTTCGAGTGCCTGGCCTACCTTCCCAGCTACGCGGAATGGCTCGCCGGGCAGGACTGGACCGCCGCCTACCGACGGCATCGGCGCAATCTCCAGCTGATCGGGCTGCCCGATCGGGAACGCCGGTGGGTGCTGAAGAACCCCAGCCACCTGTTCGCCCTCGACGCGTTGCTGGCCGCCTATCCGGACGCGGTGGTGATCCAGACGCATCGCGCGCCGCGGACCGTGATCGCCTCGGTGTGCAGCCTCAACGCCAAGGCCACGGCCGGGTGGTCGTCGTTGTTCCAGGGCGAGGTGCTCGGGCGGGCGCAGCTGGCGTTGTGGTCGCGCGGGCTGCGGGAGTTCGCGGCGTCGCGAGCGCGCCACGACCCGGCGCACTTCATCGACGTCGACTACGACGACTTCGTGGCGGACCCCCGAGCAACCGTGGAGATGATCTACGAGCGGCTGGGCACGCCGCTGGACCCGTCGGTGGTGGCTGCCTGGCAGGCGCCGCCGCGCGGACCGGCGCACCGGTACGACCTCGCCGACTTCGGACTGACCGAGGCCGAGGTGGACGCGGCGTTTCCGGTGCGGGGTCGTTGAGCGGACGAGGGTCGTGCGGTTTACTGGGGACCGATTCCGGCTCCCTTCCGACAGGGCGGTTCCATGTCTGACGATCTCCCGAGCGCCGACGCCACGCTGACCTTCCTGGTCGCCGCCGACGACGATCCGGACGGGGGTAGCAAGGGCATCTTCAGCCGCGGCGACCGCGATGTGGCGCTCCGCCAGATCAGCGTGGAGACCGTCCAGCGCAACCTCGCATCGACGATCGCCGGCCTGCGGCAGGCGTTCGCCGGCCTGCGGGACGCCGCCGGCGACCTGCCTCTCAAGAGTGTCGAGGTGTCGTTCGAGGTGAGCGCGACAGGCACGATCACCATCCTGGGCACCGGGGTCGAGACGAGCGGGACCGGCGGAATCACGCTGACGTTCGAACGCGCGTAGCGCACATGGTCAGGCGACCGCGGCGCGCGCTGCTGATCGGCGTGTCCGAGTACGACGACTCCTCGATCGACTCGCTGCGCTTCATCGACGACGACCTGGACGATCTGGGTGAGGCCCTGACCTCGGTCGGCTACGAGGTCGTCAGGCATCCGCGGCAGCAGAACGACCGCGACCGGATCGACACCGCCATCGAGCAGTTCTGCCGGCAAGCCGAATCCGGCCAGCAACTGCTCATCTTCGTGAGTGGTCATGGCATCCACCGCGACGGCCGGGACTTCCTGCTGCCCTCCAGCGCGGACACGACCAGCCGGAAGTTCACCGAGAAGTGCCTGGAGATCGAGTTCGACGGGCACATCGAGAGCACCCGGTGCGGCGACGTCCTGGTGGTGGTCGACGCCTGCCGCGAGGGCGTGCGGCTGCAGGAGAAAAGCGGCTACAGCTATGTGCACAGCTGGGGCCAGCAACAGCGAAAGCGGTCCGCCGCCCGGACGATCGCCTACCTCTATGCCTGTTCCAGCGGTGAGTACGCGCACTGGAGGAAGACCGCGGACGGGACGTTCAGCCTGTTCACCCGGGCCTTCAGCCGGGCGCTCACGGACCCTTCGGTGCCGGGCACGCTGACCGGCGTACGCGAGGCGGTCCAGGTCCGCCTGGAGACCTTCAGCGCCGAGTTGGGTGTGCCCCTGCAGAAACCGCACCTCGACGGTGACGGTGATCGATGCGCGCGGCTGGTCCTGGTGGACCGGACGGTGCCCGTGCTGGTGTCACGAGGCGCGGCCGGCTGGGCCGACTACGCCAGGACCCACGCCGTCTGGGACCTGGTCCACGCCAAACCCGGTGCTCCCGAGCTGCCGGAGTCGGCCGCCGGCCTGCGTGACGCCACGGTGGAGTGCGTCGAGACCTGGTCACGGGAGTACCGGCGACTGCGCGAGTCGCTGAACGACGACCCCTGGTGGGACGAGGAACTCGCCAGCCGGATGCACGACCGGCTGTCGTGGATGATCAAGCACCTGCTCAACCGCGGCAAGCTGGCCGAGGCGGACAAGCCGCCGCTGAGTCCGGCCGAGGCCGCCGTTCTGGTCCTGATGCCGTTCGCGCAGCAACTGCACCGGGCGTCGGCCGCCGTCGCGTACCGGTCGGTGCTGGACGAGCCCGACCCGGCGGACGACAGGTGTGCCGAGTTCGCTCGTTACGTCGAGGGGCGCAGTCGCATCCGGCGCCGGCTGCGTCGCCTCGTCGCGGACGGCGACCAGGCGCACGCGAGCACCATCCGGTGGGCGGCCTACCACCGGTGGCTCGCGCAACGAGCCCAGCTCTATCGCACCGAGGTGATCGCGGAAAGCCTGCTGGCCCCGCTCGCGCCGCCGGGCAACCAATCCGCGTCGCTGCTGCGTGACGTGGCCTCCGCCGAGCGGCTGGCCCGGCTGCTGCGCGCCCTGCGCAGCGATCCGGAGGCGGCCGGCTCCGGCGATCCGGCGCTGGACGCCCTCGGTGGGACCGACATCCCGGCCGGTGCCCAGACGGTGGCCGGCGGATCGCCCGACGAGCAGACCGTACGGGACCGGCTCCTCGCGCTCATCCTGCTGGTCGCCGAGGAGTTCACCATCGACGCGACGGCGCTGCCGAGCATGGTGACCGACCACATCGGCCTCAACGACGGCATCGAGCCGGTCGAGGTGCTGCGCGCCGTCCAGGGCGCCCGGTGGTCGGCGCGCGGCCGCACCCGGGTGCTGGAGGCGCAGTGCCCGCACCAGGCGGTGGAGCTGGCGCTCGCCGAGCATACGAACGGGATCGCCGAGGTGCTGCGGCGCGTCGACGCCGCCGCGGAGGCCGACCGTACTCTGGAAGCGCTGCGGGATCTGCCCACGCACGTCGCGGCCGACGGCTTGCGGCCGCTGCCCGGACCCGACGGCCAGCCCCGGTACGACATGGTGGGCTTCCGCTTCCGCCTGGACGACGACCAGGTGCAGGAGCTGCTCATGGGCGAGCAACTGTACGGTGATCCGGCGCTGGCCATCCGGGAGCTGTACCAGAACGCCCTGGATGCCTGCCGGTACCGCCGCGCGCGAACGCAGCACCTGCGCAAGCAGGGACGGTGGACTGCCGACTGGGACGGCCAGATCGCGTTCACCCAGGGCGTCGACGAGCGTGGCCGGGCATGGCTGGAGTGCCGCGACAACGGGATCGGCATGTCCGAGCGGGAGTTGGGCAGCGTCTTCTCCCACGCGGGGGCACGCTTCGCGGACCTGCCGGAATTCCTCGAAGAGCGTGCCGTCTGGGACAAGGAGGACATCGAGTTCCACCCGAACAGCCGGTTCGGGATCGGTGTCCTGAGCTACTTCATGCTCGGTGACGAGATCGAGGTGACGACGGCGCGGTTCTCCCGGGACGGGTCCATCGCGGCACGGCTGCGGGTGGACATCGACGGGCCGGGCTCGCTCTGCCGGATCCGTACGGTCGATGCGGGTTCCGCCGAGTCCGGCACGACCATCCGCGTCTACCTGCGGCCGGACATCTCGGTGTCCTGCACGAACCTGCTGTCCCGGCTGCTGTGGGTCGCCGAGTTCCCGGTCACGGCCTCGGACGGGGCGACCACCCTCACCTGGGAGCCGGGGGAGCTGTCCCCCTACGCGCCGGCCGGCGGTGACCGGGTGATCGGCAGGAGCCGGGACTACGGCTACGAGCGTTCCGCCCGGATCCTCGATCAGGTTCTCCCGTCCACCACCGCACATGTCTGGTGGTGCAAGGGACCCGGCGGGATCCTCGCCGACGGTCTGTGGGCCGGAAACGCGCCTTTCGGGTACGTCGTCAACCTGGTGGGTCCGAAGGTTCCGCGGCTGACGGTGGATCGTCGTCGCATCCTGTCGATGGACGAGAGCCACGTGGAGCGTCTCCTGCGCGGTTCCCTGGACGACCTGTTCGCCGAGAACGGCCGCCTGCTCACCCTGGACTGGCTCAGCCGGGTCGCGGACAAGTATCTGGGGCTGGCCGACGAGATCGCGGAGCGGATGATCGATCGCGGCATCGAGCTCGCCGTCGGCTACGGCATCACGATCAAGACCGCTCTCGTCGGGGTCTTCCCGACCGATCGCCTGCTCTTCTCGACGGACGTCCCGTCGCGCGCGACGGACACCTTCGACGACGCCCTGCCGGAGAGCGAACGACTGTCGGTGGGCCGGTGGCGGCTCTACCAATACCTGCGGGCCGGATGCGTTGCCGGGGTCCGTCTCGCCACAGCGCAACCGGCCGTGGCGCCGGCCCGCCCCTCGGACGTCTGGGTCCTGTCGCTGGGTACACAAGGACCGCATCCCTGGCCGGATCCCGCCCGGCCGGTGCCCGTCCGGCACGTGTTGACGGCCGCCGCGCGGCTGGGCTGGCCCATCCGACGCGTTGTCGAGCGGCTGATCGAACTCGGACTCTCCGCCGCGGAATTCGACTGGCCGGACTGCACCCTCGGCACCGACGACGCCCGGCTGCTGGCGGAGTATCCCGCGGGCCAAGACGATCTCACCCGGCCGGCCCCACCCGGGTGTGTCTCGGTGGCCGCCATGCGGCTCGGGTGGTCACCCCGCCGGGTCGCCGAGCGACTGGCCGAGATGGGCCTGCCGGTGCCCGATCTCGCCTGGCCGGCCACCGCCCTCGGTGACGACGACGCCGAACTGCTGCCGATCCGACGTGTCGGCATCGCTCCCTGGCTCGATCCCGCGCAGCCGGCCCCGATCAGGCACGTGTTCGTCGCCGCGGCCAGGTCGCGCAAGTCGCCTCGGCAGGTGGCCCGGCGCATGACGGAACTCGGTCTGTTCGTACCCGAAGTCGACTGGCCGGACGTGGTCCTTGGCAACGACGACGTCCAGCTTCTGCCGCGGGAGCCCATCGGCCAGGAGTCATGGCTCGATCCCGCGCGGCCGGCCCCGATCAGGCACGTGTTCCTCGCCGCGGCGAGGTTGCGCACGTCGCCTCGACAGGTGGCCCAGCGGCTGACGGAGATCGGCCTGCCGGTCTCCGACTTCGCCTGGCCGAGCCTCGTCATGAACAATGCCGACGCTCGGCTTCTGCCTCAGGATTCCGACAGCACGTTCCCGTGGTTCGAGCTCGACGAGCCGGCGCTGCCCGGATACATCTCGGTAGCCGCCGCGCGCGTGGAGTGGTCCCCGCGCCGGGCTGCCGAGCGCCTGACCGAGCTCGGCCTGCCGGTGCCCGCGGGCGACTGGCCCGACCGCGCCCTGAGCATCGACGACGCCCGGCTGCTGTCGTTGGACCTCGACGGCCGGGGGCCCTGGCTCGATCCCGTGGAGCCGGCACCGCCGGGGCGTGTCTCGGTGGCCGCGGCCCGGTTGGGGTGGTCGCCTCGCCGGGTTGCCGAGCGCCTGATGGAGCTCGGCCTGTCGGTGTCCGGGTCGGACTGGCCGGAGACGCTGCTCAGCAACGATGACTGCCGCCTGCTGTCACAGGACCTCGACGGCGAGAGCCCGTGGCTCGATCCCGAGGTGCCGGCACCGCCGGGGCGTGTCTCGGTGGCCGCGGCCCGGTTGGGGTGGTCGCCTCGCCGGGTTGCCGAGCGCCTGATGGAGCTCGGCCTGTCGGTGTCCGGGTCGGACTGGCCGGCCGGCCCTCTCAGCAACGATGACGCCCGTCTGCTGTCCGAGGGCTTCGACGGTGAAGGCCCGTGGCTGGATCCCGAGCAGCCGGTCTCCATCGGTCACGTGTTCGTTGCGGCGGCGATCCTGCGGCGGTCACCCCAGCAGGCGGCGCTGCGCCTGCTGGAACTCGGCCTGGGCGTGCCGGATTTCGCCTGGCCGGATGTCACCGTCGGCGACGATGACCGCGCGTTCTTCGGTGGGATGCTCGCCGGGGACGAGGATGACCAGGAGGAGTTGGAGAACGCCCTCCGATCCCCGGTGAATCCCGGTGTCCTGCTGCCCGGCGTCAACGGTGGCCGCTGGTCCATCGGACGCGTCGCCCTGCGACTGCGGCATCTGGGGTTCCGGCTCCCGGAGGAGATCGAGGTCGTTCCGGCGGAGCTGCCGAGGACCGACCGACTGCGGCGCGCGCTCGACTGATCCGGTCGCCGGTGCCCGACTACTTGACGGCGGCCGCCGGTGGGTGCACCCGCAGGTCGCCGTGGCGGGACAGGGCCGCGGGCAGGTCGCCGGGGCGGCCGCGCAGGGTGGCGTCGAGGAACGCGGCGGTGGTCTCGGTGGTCATCCGGACGCTTCCGGTGCGGCCCAGCGAGCCGGTCAGGGCGGGGAGCGGCGGCAGGAAGAGCGGGGCGTCGGTGAAGGTGAGGTGGGCGCTGCCGGGCACGGTGAGCCGGTAGCTGGTCGCCGTGCCGCGGTCCAGGATTGCGGTCAGCAGCGCGAGGTAGTCGGTGTCGGCCCGGTCCTCGATCGGGTGGGTGAGGGCGAGCACCGGCTGGCGCAGGGGGCCCTGGTCCGGGTCGGGGCCGCCATCGAGGTTGATGACGGCGGTGAAGCGCGGGTCCCGCTCGGCGGCGCGCATGGCGGCGGCCCCGCCGACCGAGTGGCCGGTCGCCGCGGCCCGTGCGGTGTCGAACCGTCCGGTGAAGGGGCCGGGCAGCTCACCACGGTCGAGGCGGCCAAGCTGGGTGAGCACGAAACTGAGATCCGCGGCCCGCACGGCGACCCAGCCGGCCCGCCGGCGGTCGTCCTCGGCCCGGTTGCCGGTCGACGCGATCCGGGTCCGCAGGACGCGTCCGTCGGCGAGCACGACGGCTGCCGAGTCGTACGGGTGGTCGACGCCGGCGACGAGGTAACCGCGGCTGGCCAGGTCCTCAGCCCACGCGGTGTTCTGGGTGCGGGTGCCGCCCAGACCGGGGGAGAACAGCACCACCGGGAAGCGGCCGGCGGCCGGGGCGGCATCCGGCGCCGCGTGGCTGTGCGCGCGGGTCGGCCCGTCCAGCAGGAACGCCGGCGCTCCCAGGTAGCCGGCCTCCGCGCCGGCCACGATCTCCGCCTCGTGCCGGGTCCGGCCCAGGTACTGCGCTCGCGGCGCATCCGGGCCGGGCGACTGTGCCGGGTACCACAGTTGGACGACGACGGTGCGCCGATCCGGCTCGGTCCACTGCATGACCGTGGTGCCGACCGCGGACGGCCCGGACGGCTGCGGGAACTCCGGCACCGGCAGCGCCCATGCCGCGCCCGTACCCGAGGCGACCAGCGCGAGACAGGCCACGGATCCGGGCAGCGCCAGTCTCCAGCCGGCCCGGCCGCGGCGCCGGCGCAGCAGCCAGGCCACGCCGACCAGCAGGTCGGCGGCCAGCACCGGTAGCAGTTGCCAGCGTGGGTCGGGCAGGGTCAGGGCGGTGCCGAGCACCACCACACCGGCCGCGGTGAGGGCGGTGGGGCGGCGGGCGACGGCCGGCAGCCAGCGGCTCAGCACCAGGGCGACGGATCCCAGCACGACGACGATTTCCCAGACGGTCACGACAAGATCGTTCTATGCGGCTGCTGAGAGTCCGCTGAGGCGACAGTTACTCCGTCCGGGGTGACAGGGCCAGGAAGGTGAGTACCGCGCCGACGGTGGACAGGGCGGCCAGCACGAGGCCGAGAGTGTGGATGGCGCCGGTGAAGCCCACGGTCAGGCCGTGCTGATGGGCCGCGGCGACGTGGCCCTGGACGGCCTGCGCCGCGGTCCGTGCCATCTCGTCGGGGGTGAGGCCGTGGCCGCTCAGCCGGGTCGCGGTCAGGGTGCTGAGGAGGGCGGCGGTGGGCGGCCGCAGCGTCCTGGTCAGTGGCCTGCTCCTGCTGCCGATGACGGCGCCGGTGTTGCTGCTGCCGCTGGTGGCCGCCCGGCTGGCCTCGATCAGCTCGGTCCGGGCCGTGCTGACCGGGGCCTCCGCGTTGATCGCGGCGGGTGCGCTCCTGCTGGTGACGGTGCGCAGCACCGCGTCGTGGCCGGCGCTGGCGCTGCCGCTGCTGCCGTTCGGGGCCGGTGTCGGGCTGGCGTTCGGGGTGATGGACAACGCGGCCGTCAGCACCGTTCCCGTGACGAACGCGGGAGCCGCGGCGGGCATCTTCAACACCATGCGGATCACCGGAGAATCCGTCGCCGTCTCCGGGGCCGCCCCTGCAGATAGGCCGGCAGGTAGACCAGCAGCACCACGAAGCCGAGGGTGACGGTGAACGGCTGGCACACCACGGCGACGAACTCGGGCCTGCGGAACAGGCGGACGTCGAACATGGCGCGCTCGCCCCGGCGGGCTTCCACCAGGGCGAACAGGACGACCAGGAGGATCGCGCCGGCGAGCGGCAGCAGGGTGCTCGGTGCCGTCCAGCCGGCGGTGACAGCCCGGACCAGCGCGAGCGACAGGGCGGCGAGGCCGGCCGTGAAGCAGAACAGCCCGGCCACGTCGAAGCCGGGATGGCCGGGATCGCGGGACTCCGGCGCCCGGGTGGCGTACCACCACGCGGGTACCGACATCGCCGCCACCAGGAGGAACACCGAGCGCCAGCCGGCCACCTCGACCAGCGCGCCGGCGGCCAGCGGCCCGGCCGCCAGACCCGTACCGAAGCAGGTGCCGAGCACGCCGAAGGCCACCCGCCGGCGGCGCCCGGTGGTGGCGTGGGCGAGGACCGCCGCCCCGGAGGCGAGGACCGCCGCGGCCCCACAGCCCTGGACCGCTCTGGCGAGGTCCGCCACGACCATCGACGGGGCGAGCGCGACCAGCAGGGACATGACGCCTACCAGCGTGATACCGGTGCGGAACACGCGTCGCCGGCCGACCCGGTCGGCGAGGCTGCCGGCGGCCAGCGGCAGGGCGGCAAAGGTGATGTTGAAGGCGTTCAACATCCACTGGGCGGCGCCGACCGAGGAGCCGAGGTGGGTGGCCATGCTGGGCAGCGCCACCGCTGCCCCGGTCACCGAGAACGGCAGCATCATGCTCGCGCCGCCGACCGCGCTGACCGTGGCCCAGTAGTGCCGTTCGGGGCGGCGTACGACGTCGAGTGGAGGTGAGATGACCATGACACCGATCGTGAGCGGGCACCGGCCGGGCAGGAAGAGAGCTTGGTTCCCTGGGTATGACAGGGCCACCCAGCCGTCCGGCCGGCCACGCATACTGGAGCGCATGGCTGACGTGATCACCATCGCCGGTAGCCTCGGTGACTATCTCCGGACCCGGCGAGCACTGCTGTCGCCCGCCGACGCGGGACTGCCGCCGACCGGTCGCCGGCGAGTGCCCGGCCTGCGCCGCGAGGAGGTGGCGGAACTGGTCGGTCTCAGCACGGACTATTACGTACGCCTCGAGCAGGGGCGCGCGGACCGTCCCTCCGACGAGGTGCTCGACGCCCTCAGCCGGGCGCTGCGGCTCGACACCGCCGAGCGTGCCCACCTCTATGACCTGGCTCGTCCCTCCCGCCGCGCGGTGGTCGCCGGCCGGGAGACGCTGCGCCCCGCGGTGCGGCAGCTCGTCGAGGCGATGCCCGGCACGCCGGCCCTGATCATGAACGATCGCAACGACGTCCTGGCCTGGAACCGGTTGGCGGCAGTGTTGATCGCGGACTTCGCCAACCTGGCGCCGGCCGAGCGGAACATGGCCCGCCGGATCTTCCTGGACCCGGCCGCCCGCGACGTCCATCCCGACTGGGCGGACGCGGCCCGGACCACCGTCGGCATTCTGCGGATGGCCGCTGGCCGGCGACCGCGCGACCCGGAACTGGTGCGTCTGATCGGCGAGCTCGCCCTCGACAGTGCCGCCTTCCGTACGCTGTGGGCCAGTCATCACGTGCACGAGAAGACCCATGGGATCAAGCGGTTCCGGCACCCGGCCATCGGTGACGTGACGTTGCGCTACGAGACGTTGCGGATTCCCGGACCCGAGCGGCATCTCCTGGTCGCCTACGCGGCCGAGTCCGGGAGCCCGGCCGAAGACGCGCTGGACTTCCTCGCCAGCTACACCGGGTGACGGCGTCAGTTGACCTTGGACATCACCTCGTCGGCGAAGCGGCGGAGGCCGTCGCGTTTGGCGTTCAGGTCGCCGTCGAAGCCGGTGCCGTAGAAGCGCCATGGCACCACGATGGCGTCGGTCACGCCGGCCTCCGCCTGCTGACGGAAACCGTCGACGCCGAAGCGGTCGACGCACACCGCCTGGATCTCGAACGGCTGGTCGGCGCGGCCGTACTCGGCGCGCAGCCGGGTCAGGCGGTCGATGGTGGCGCGCAGCTCGTCGAAGCGCATCATCGCCGACGACCAGCCGTCGCCCACCCGGGCCGCGCGGCGCAGCGCCACGTCGGCGTGCCCGCCGACGTAGATCGGGACCGGCGACGTCGGCGCCGGGCTCATCTGCAGCCGGCCGAAGTCGAAGTGCTTGCCGTGGTACTCGACCATGCCGCCGCCGAGGATCAGCCGCAGCACCTCGATCGCCTCGTCGCCGCGCGCGCCCCGGTCCTCGAACGGCGCGCCGCACCACCGGGACTCCTCCGGTGACCAGCCGAGCCCGACGCCCAGCCCGAAGCGGTTGCCGGTCAGGTGGGCCACCGAGCCGACCTGCCGGGCCAGCAGCACCGGGTTGCGCGGGCCGAGCTTGAGCACCTGCGTGTAGAACCGGATGCGGGTGGTGGCCGCGCCCAGTGCCGCGGCCGTCACGAGCGGGTCCGACCAGGGCGTCTCGGCCGTCCAGAACCGGCTCCCGTCCGAGGTGTACGGATATTTCGCGCTGACCTGCTCGGAGTAGAACAGCGAGTCGGGCAGGGCGATCGACGCGAAACCGCACTCCTCGGCGGTCCGCGCCAGGTCGATGAGTTGGTCGAGCGGGCTGAGCGCGATGCCGAGGCTGAACTTCATCCCTGAACTGTAACGTGTTCTAATTCTGTCGGGAAGGTGCCGGCCAGGTCGAGGAGTTGCCGGGTCGCCCCGCCGAGCAGGAACTCGTGGTGCTTGGCGGCCAGGAAGTACCGGTGCAGCGGGTAATCCAGGTCGAGTCCCACGCCGCCGTGCACGTGGACCGCGGTGTGCAGCACCCGGTGGCCCGCCTCGGCCGCCCAGAATCCGGCGGTGGCGACCTCGGCCCGGCCCGGCCGGCAGGCCGCCTGCCACAGGGCCAGGCGCAACCCCTCGACATCGAGGTACGCGTCGGCGAGGCGTTGGGTGACCGCCTGGAACGAGCCGATCGGGCGGCCGAACTGCACGCGGGAACGGGCGTACTCGGCGGTCATCTCCAGGGCGCGCTCCACCACGCCGAGCTGGGCCGCGCAGGCCCCGACAGTGGTGTGCGCGGCGAGCCAGGCGGTGGCGTCCGGGCCGTCGGGAGCCTGTGCCGCGGTCAGCACGAGCCTGCCCTGCCCGGCCGGGACGGCCAGGGTGGCGACCTGCTCTTCGGTGCCGAACCGGGCGATGGCCGACGCCGCGCCGACGATCGACGACAGGTACGGCACGTCGGCGGCGGCGCGGCCCAGCTCGATCAGGATCGCGCACTGCTCGATCAGGCCGTAGCCCTCGCCGCCGGCGCGCTCGGGCAGCGCGGCGGCGAGCACGCCGGCGTCGGCGAGCGCCGGCCACAGCCGGCGGCCGGAGGCGGCCAGGTCGCGGGTGAGCGCGGCGAGGTCACGTGCCTCGTCGGTGAGTGTGAAGTCCATCGAGTCCCCTGACCGTACTCGGGTCGTACCGAAAGCGGGTTTGCTATCTCCTGACCGGCAGGCCGAGCGCGCCGGCCGCGATGATGTCGCGCTGCACCTCGTTGGCGCCGCCGCCGAAGGTGAGGATCAGCGAGGCGCGGTGCATCCGCTCGATCCGGCCCTGCAGCAGCGCGCCGGGCGAGCCGGCGCGGATCGTGGCGGCCGGGCCGAGCACCTCCATGAGCAGGCGGTACGCCTCCACCGCCAGCTCGGTGCCGTACACCTTCCCGGCCGAGGCGCGCACCGCGGCGGGCGGGCCGTCGCCACCGGCCGCCACCCGCCAGTTCAGCAGTTTGAGGACCTCGGTCTTGGCGTGCACGCGGGCCAGGTGCAGCCGCACCCATTCCCGCTCGATCGCCCCGGTCCCGACGGCCCACGCGGTGACCTCGTCGAGCGCGCGGCGCAGCGGGGCGGCCGAGGTGAGCGCGACCCGCTCGTGGTTGAGCTGGTCGGTGATCAGCCGCCAGCCGTCGTTCTCCGCGCCGACCCGCGCCGAGACCGGCACCCGGACGTCGGCGTAGTAGGTGGCGCTGGTGGTCGGGCCGGCCACGGTGCGCACCGGCGTCCAGGAGAAGCCGGGCGCGTCGGTCGGCACCACCAGGATGGACAGGCCCCGGTGCCGGGGCGCCTCCGGGTCGGTGCGGCAGGCCAGCCAGACGTAATCGGCGTACCGGATCAGGCTGGTCCACATCTTCTGCCCGTTGATCACGTAGTCGTCGCCGTCGCGGACCGCGCGGGTGCGCAGCGCCGCCAGGTCGGTGCCGGCCTCCGGCTCCGAGTAGCCGATCGAGAAGTGCGCCTCGCCGGCCGCTATCCGCGGCAACAGCTCGGCCCGCTGCCGGTCGGAGCCGTGCCGGGCGATGGTGGGGCCGACCGTGTAGATGGTCAGGAACGGCACCGGCACGCCGGCCATGGCCGCCTCGTCGGCGAAGATCAACTGGTCCATCCGGGAGCGCCCGCCGCCGCCGTGCTCGACCGGCCAGCCCAGCGCCAGCCAGCCGTCGCGGCCCAGCCGGCGCACCACGGCGCGGTACGCCTCGCCGTCGCCGTACTCACCCTCGTCGTCGATGAGCGCGGCGCGCAGTTCCGGCGTCATCAGGCCGGCGAAGTAGGCCCGCAGCTCCTGGCGCAGCTTCTCCTGCTCCGGTGTGTATCCCACGTGCATGACTGCCGCCCGGGGTCGTAGATTAGAACAAGTTCTAGCTTGGTCTCCGGGTGGAGGGGCGTCAACAGTGGAATCGGCTTACCTGGTGTCGGCGGCCCGCTCACCGGTCGGCCGGCGTGGTGGCGGCCTGTCCGGGGTGCACCCGGCCGACCTGGCGGGCCAGGTCATCGCGGCCCTGCTCGACCGGGCCGGCGTGGACCCGGGCGCCGTCGACGACGTGGTGCTGGGGTGCGTGGACACGCTCGGGCCGCAGTCCGGGGACATCGCGCGGACGAGTTGGCTGGCCGCGGGTCTGCCCGAGCACGTGCCCGGGGTGACGGTGGACCGGCAGTGCGGGTCCGGGCAGCAGGCGGTGCACTTCGCGGCGCAGGCGGTCATGAGCGGCACGGCGGACCTGGTGGTGGCCGGCGGGGTGCAGAGCATGAGCCGGGTGCCGATCGGCAGCGCTATGGCGCCCGGCGGGCCCTATGCCGGATCCGCCGGCTGGGCGGCCCGCTACGGCGACCGGGAGGTCGACCAGTTCCGCAGCGCCGACGAGATCGCGGTGAAGTGGGGTCTGCGGCGGGCCGAGCTGGAGGAGTGGGCGCTGGCCAGCCACCGGCGGGCGGTCCGGGCCATCGGCGAGGGCCGGTTCCGGGCGGAGATCGTGACGGCCGGCGTCGACGAGGGCCCGCGCCGGGACACGAGCGCCGAGCGGATGGCCGGGCTGGCCCCGCTGCGCCCCGGTGGGGTCACCACGGCCGCCACCTCCAGCCAGCTCGCCGACGGGGCCGCGGCCCTGCTGGTCGCGTCCGGCCGGGCGCTGCGCCGGCACGGCCTGCGGCCGCGGGCCGTCGTCCGGCACCTGTCCGCTCGCGGCGGCGACCCGGTGCTGATGCTGACCGCGCCGATCGAGGCGACCGCTCACGCGCTGGACCGGGCCGGCCTGCGGGTCGCCGACATCGACCGGTTCGAGGTGAACGAGGCGTTCGCCAGCGTGGTCCTCGCCTGGCTGCGGGAGACCGGTGCCGACCCGTCCCGGGTCAATGTGAACGGAGGTGCCATCGCTCTGGGGCATCCGCTCGGGGCGACCGGGGCCCGCCTGCTGACCGGCCTGCTGCACGAGCTGGAACGCTGCGGCGGTCGCTACGGTTTGCTGACCATGTGCGAGGGCGGCGGCCAGGCCAACGTCACCGTCCTCGAACGCTGTTGAGGGCGGCCAGCCGGGCGTCGGCCTCGGCCATGACCCGGTCGATCAGGTCGGCGCAGGACGGCAGGTCGTCGATCAGACCGGTCACCTGGCCGGCCGACATCACTCCGGCGGAGAGCCGGCCCTCCACCATCGACGCGCGCAGCATGGCCGGCGTGTTCGCGGCCAGCAACGACTGGGTCCGGCCGGCCCGCAGCAGATCCGGCCAGGACATGCCGGACTCGCGGCGGAACGCGGCGGCGTTCCGCACCGAGCGGATCAGCGTCGCCAGGCGGCCGGACCGCTCCAGGGAGTCGACGAACGGGGTGCGCAGGACCCGGTGCGGCACCCCGTCGATCCGGGTGGTGACCACCGTGCCGGTCACGTCGGCGGCCAGGTACCGCCGCTTCACCTCGAGGGCGACCGGGCTGTCCGAGGTGAGCAGGAACCGGGTGCCCATCGCGATCCCGGCCGCGCCGTAGGCGAGCGCCGCCACCAGCCCCCGCCCGTCGAAGAAGCCGCCCGCCGCCACCACCGGGATGTCCACCGCGTCCACGACCTGCGGCAACAGCAGCGTCGTCGGGACCGGGCCGGTGTGCCCACCGCCTTCCCCGCCCTGCACCAGGACGGCGTCGGCACCCCAGTCGGCCACCTTCTCCGCGTGCCGGCGAGCACCCACCGACGGCATGGTGAGCACGCCGCCGTCGGCGCAGCGGCGGAGCAGGTCGCGGTTCGGGGCCAGGGCGAACGAGGCGAGACCGATCCGCTCGCGTACCAAAAAATCGATCTTGTCGGGGGCGTCGGGGGCGTCGGCGCGGATGTTGACGCCGAACGGGGCGTCGGTGCGGGCGCGGATCTTGTCCACGGTGGCCCGGAGCTGGTCCAGGGTCATCGTGGCGGAGGCGACGATGCCGAAGCCGCCGGCCGCCGAGGTGGCCGCGACCAGGCCGGCGCCGGCCACGTAGCCCATGCCTGTCTGCACGATCGGATGCGGACAGCCGAGCAGCTCGGTGAGTCGGGTCCTCATCGGCGGCCGGCCGGGTCGAGCCTGTCGATGATCTCCAGCTCGGCCGGGGTCGGCTCCCGCGTGACGGGCACCTCGCCCGGCACGGCCAGCGGGAAGCCGGTCGCGGCCAGCACTTCGGCGACCGACACCCCGGGGTGCGTCGAGCGCAGCCGCATCGACCGGTCCGGGGTGGCGAAGTCGAGCACCGCCAGGTTCGTCACCACCACGCGGATCTCGGCGGCGCCACGGTCGTGACCGATCCCGGACACCATGTCGACGTGTTCGACGAAGACCCGCGGCTCGTGGCGAGGCACCCAGTAGCTGGTCGTGTGGTTGATCGTGTTGCCCGGCGCGCCGCGGACGCCGAGCAGCTGCCGGGTGGGCCGATGCCAGTCGCCCACACAGGAGATGTTCTGGTTGCCGAAGCGGTCGAGCTGGCTCGCGCCCATCATCACGTGCCGGGTGCCGGCCGCCACCACCCCGAACACCGCGCGATAGGGCAGCCACCCCTCCGGCTCGCCGCCGTGCAGCAGCGTGGCCTCACCGTCGGTGAGCAGCAGCGCGGGTGCGAAGGTGAGCTGGGCGAGCTGCGCGCCGAGCCGGGGGATCAGGCCGGTCGTGGACGCCAGCACCGCGCCGTCGCCGCGCCACGCCTCGGCGCACGCCACCACGCAGACGTCGGCGCGGCTCATCGCGCGGCCACCGCTTTCTGGTAATGCTCCTCGTCGCCGTCCAGGTAGGCGGCCCGGAACGTCGCCCAGTCGGCGGTCGCGTACTCCCGCTGGAAGGACTCGTCGCGGTCGTAGTCGGGGACACAGCTGGTGAAGTGCGCGCCGTGCGGCGTCTCCACCACCGCGTCGACCATCATCCGGTTCAGCAGCAGGCCCTGCGGCGGCCCCGCCGCGATCAGCTCCGCGGTGCTGACCAGCCGCTCGCAGGAGACGAACCGGCGCCGGGCGGCCAGGCAGAACAGGTCGTCGAAATAGGGGTCCGGGCCGAGATACCGCGCGTTGCCGCGCCGGTCGGCGCGATGCAGATGCACCAGGGCCGCGTCCAGCGTCACGGCGGGCATCGCCACCAGATCGCCACCATCGGCGTACGGCGACCGCACCGTCCGCAGCTCGGGGTTGACGCGCATCACGTCGGAGCCCAGCCCCGCCCGGATCGGCAGGAACGGCAGCCGGTTCGCCGCGGCGAGCAGGCCCCAGTGCAGCATGCCCTCGTCGTACTCGGTCAGCTCGATGGTGCCCTGCTCGCGGGCCCGCCGGAAGTGCGGCTCGAGCGGGATGCTGTCGAGCGACACGAACCCGGTGACCACCCGCCGCACGCAGCCGGACGCGACCAGCAGCCCCACGTCCGGCCCGCCGAACGAGACCACCGTCAGGTCGCGCAGCCCGGCCCGGCAGATCGCCCGGATCAGCGCCATCGGCTTGCGGCGCGACCCCCAGCCGCCGACGCCGACGGTCATCCCGTCGCGGAGCTCGGCGACCACGTCGTCGACGCCCACCACCGTCATCGCCCCTCCTCGAACCGCTGCCGGGCGCGGTCGCCGGCCCCGGCGAGGTTGAGCTCGAAGGTGAAACCCTGCTCGAACCGGTACGACCGCTTCACGTCGACCGGGTCGATGCCGTTGAGCGACTCCTTGGCCCGGCGGATCACCACCGGGTCCTTGGCCGCGATCGCGTCGGCCACGGCTCGCGCCGCCGCCGGCAGCTCGGCGGCCGGCACCACCTCGTGGACGGTGCCGAAGCGGTGCAGGGCGGCGGCGGTGACCGGGCGGCAGGTGTAGACCATCGCCCGCATCAGCTGCGGCGGCACCAGGCGGGCCAGGTGGGTGGCCGCGCCGAGGGCACCCCGGTCGACTTCGGGCAGGCCGAACGTGGCGTCGTCGGCCGCCACGATCAGGTCGGCGTTGCCGGCCAGGCCGACGCCGCCGCCGAGGCAGAAGCCGTGCACGGCGGCGATCACCGGGACCGGGCAGTCGTAGACCGCGGCGAACGCGGCGGCGCAGCCCCGGTTGGCCGCGAGCAGCGTCTCGTGGCTCGTGTCACGCCGCATCTCCTTGATGTCGACACCGGCGCAGAAGCCGCGGCCGCGCGCGGACAGCACCACGACCCGGGTCGCCGGGTCCGCTCCGGCCGCGATGATCGAGTCGGCGAGGGACTGCCAGCCGGCCGCGGGCACCGCGTTGACCGGCGGGAAGTCGATCACCACCTCGGCGATCGGGTTTTCGCCCATGGCCCGAGGCTAACCTAGCGCTTGCTTGGTGAGCTAGCCTCGCGTCATGGATCCACTGGACTTCACCGGCCGCGGTGTGGTCGTCACCGGCGGGACCCGGGGGATCGGCGCCGCCATCGCGTCGGCCTTTCTCGCGGCCGGGGCGCGAGTGCTGGTCTGCGGCCGCGGCTCCTACACGGGGCCGGCCGACTTCCTGCGCGCCGACGTCCGCGATCCCGAGCAGGCGGCCGCCCTGGTGGCCGCCGCCCGGGGCCGCCTCGACGTCCTGGTGAACAACGCGGGCGGCGCCCCGCCGGTGCCGGCCGCGGCGGCCTCGCCCCGCCTGCACGCGAAGATCGTCGAGCTCAATCTGATCGCCCCGCTGCACGTCTCGCAGGCGGCCAACGCGGTGATGCAACAGCAGCCGGGCGGCGGCGTGATCCTGATGGTGGGCAGCGTCAGCGGCACCCGTCCGTCGCCGGGCACCGCCGCCTACGGCGCGGCCAAGGCGGGCCTGCACCACCTCGCGACGAGTCTCGCCGCCGAGTGGGCCCCGGCCGTACGGGTCAACTGCGTCGTCCCCGGACCGGTCGCCGGCCTGCTCGACCCCGAGGCGGTGGCGCGCACCGTGCCCATGGGACGGCCGGCCACGCCGGAGGACGTCGCCGGTGTCTGCCTGATGCTGGCCTCGCCGCTGGCCTCCTACGTGACCGGGGCATCGATAGCGGTGCACGGCGGCGGCGAGTGGCCGGGGTACCTGGCGGACCCGCGCGATGCGGCGTACCGTGCGCAGAAATAGAACCTGTTTCAAAAAAGAGGTGCCGGATGGTTCTCTCGATCAAGACCAGGCGGGACGCGGTCGGACTGGCGACCGGTGAGCTGCTGATCGGCGGCTCCTGGCGGGCCGCGGCCGACGGGCGGACCTGGACCCACCGGCACCCGGCGACGGGGGAGCAGGTGGGCGACTTCGCGGTGGCCTCCCCGGCCGATGTGGACGCGGCGGTGCGCGCCGCCCGGCAGGCGTTCGACGAGGGCTCGTGGCCGCGCTCGCGGGCCAAGCAGCGGATCACCGTGTTGCGCCGGGCCGCCGAGCTGATCCGCGCACACACCGACGAGCTGCGCACCCTGCAGGCGCTCGACAACGGCGTGCCACTGACCTTCGGCGACGAGTACGCGATGTCGATCGAGTGCGTCGCCGACGTCTTCGACCACCACGCCGGCTGGGTCGACAAGCTGGCCGGCGAGACGCTGCCCGGCTACCAGGGCGGCGACCACCTGGTGATGACCCTGCGCGAGCCGGTCGGCGTGGTCGCCGCCGTGGTGCCGTGGAACGGGCCGCTGCTGCTCGCCGCGCAGAAGGTCGCACCGGCCCTGGCAGCCGGCTGCACCGTCGTGCTCAAGCCGTCGGAGTTCGCCACGTTCGCGGCGCTGCGCCTGGCGAGACTCCTGGAGGAGGCCGGGCTGCCGCCGGGCGTGCTGAACGTGGTGACCGGGCCGGGCGACCCGACCGGCGAGGCGCTGATCACCCACCCGCGGATCGACAAGATCACCTTCACCGGCAGCCGGGCCGTCGGCAAGCGGGTGCTGGCCGCCGCGTCCGAGCGGATGACCCGGGTCAGCCTCGAACTCGGCGGCAAGAGCCCGTCGATCGTCTTCCCGGACGCCGAGGTCTACGCGGCAGCCACGCTCACCATGGGCACCGTGACGCTCGGCCTGTCCGGCCAGGCGTGCGTGGCGCACTCCCGGGCCTTGGTCCACCGGGACGTGTACGACGAGTTCCTGGCCATCGCCGAGGGCATGACCACGCTGGTCACCTACGGCGACCCGTTCGACCCGGCGGTCACCGCCGCCCCGCTGATCAACGAGCGGCAGCTGACCCGGGTGCTCGGCTACATCGAGCGCGGGCAGGCCGAGGGCGCCCGGCTGGTGTGCGGCGGCGGCCGCCCGGACGGTGAGCTGTCGGCCGGCAACTTCGTCGCGCCGGCCGTCTTCGCCGACGTCGCCAACAGCGCCACCATCGCCCAGGAGGAGATCTTCGGGCCGGTGCTGGCGGTGGTGCCGTTCACCGACGAGGAGGAGGCGATCCGGCTGGCCAACGACACCTCGTACGGCCTGGCCGCCACCGTTTACACCTCGGACGTGAAACGCGCGATCCGGATGGCCCGGGCAGTCCGCGCCGGGACGGTCGGCATCAACGGCTACCAGCTGGAGCCGCACGTGGCGTTCGGCGGGTTCGGGCAGTCCGGGCTCGGGCGCGAGGGCGGGCGCACCGCGATCGAGGCGTACACCGAGGTCAAGACGGTGCTGATCCCGACCGGCGACGAGATGATGTGAGCGACCGGCGTCAGAACTTGCTGTTCTCCAGCCAGCGGCCGAGCAGCTCGCGGTCGCCGGCGGACGGGCCCGGTTCGCGGCGCCGGTTCAGCACCAGCAACAGGTCGAGCGCGGACGCCGCCTGGTAGACGACGTCGGCGGGCCCGGCGCCGTCCCGCCAGGTCACGCCGTCCGGGGTGAGCGTCACGTGCCAGGAGCGGTCACCCGCGCCGAACCGCAGTGTCTCCCCGGCGCCGCGCAGGCCGGCCATCGGCGACCCCGGCCCGCGCCCGCTGATCGTGGCGAAGCACAGCAGAATGTCCGCCACGCCGTCCACCGCCAGGTCGTCGTCCAGGTCACCACCGACGTGCACGGCCGCCACGCCGTCCACCGCCAGGTCGTCGTCCAGCTCACCACCGACGTGCACGGCCGGCACGCGGGCCGACGTCGCGTCGAAGCGGTGAATGATCAGATCATGGAGCATCCGGCGCACCCAGAAGCCGGCCGTCGGATACCGCGGCACCCACGTCCACACGTGAGCGCCGAACCCGTGCTCACGGACCGCGGCGATCAGCCCGGCCGCACCCGCGGTCAGCCAGCCGGGCCACTCGGCGGCCGCCTCCGGCGCGGCGACCAGCTCGTACGCCGGCGGGGCGGTCGCCTCCCGCTCGATCACCCCGGCCGACAGGCGATGACCGGTGCCCACGTGGCTGACCAGGTCACGCATGGTCCACTCGGGGCAGGTGGGCACCCGCTCGCCCGGATCACGACCGGTGACCGCGGCGGCCAGCAGAGCCGTCTCGGACTCCATGGCGGACAGATACCGGTCGGCGGTGAGCCAGTCCATCAGCCGATGCTAGCGGCATGGCCGCCGCGGCATCGACCTCACCGCCGCGCCGTTCGACCCGCCGGGACGGCGCCGGTCACGGCTGGTCGTGAACGGAGGTGTCGGATCCGGGCGGCATCGTTCGTAGGTTGGGTGAGCGGGCACCCAGCGAGGTGCCACCACGACTACGGGAGGAGCCGGCCATGCCGCACCCACCGGTCCAGGTCCACCGCGTGTTCGAACTGGTCGAGCCGATCGCCGCCGTCACCTTCTCCGAGGTGCCGAACGAGGCGTTCCTGGCGCTCGGCATGCGCAACTACTGGGACGGATACTTCGCCGGCCGGGCCGCGCCGCTGGGAGCGGCCCCGGCCGAGGTGGTGCACGCGGTCTTCTACAACTTCGCCGACGGCGAGGTCGCCCGCCACATCCCGTGGGTCTGGGGCAAGGTCACCCCGCAGGAGGCGATCAGGGTACGCGAGCGCGGCAGCACCGCGGCGCTGCGTCAACGGATCGGCGACCTCGCCGAGTCGCCCGGCCTGGCCCGGGCGGCCGACCTCGCCATCCGGGCGGCTGTCAGCGCCCCGACGGCGGGACGGGCCCTGTACGCCGGGCTCCGGACGCTCGACGTGCCCGAGGAGCCGGTGGCCAAGCTGTGGCACGCGGCGACGCTGCTACGCGAGCACCGCGGGGACGGCCACAACGCCGTCCTCCTCGCCCACGGGGTCGGCGGCACCGAGGCGCACGTCCTGCTCGCTCTCGCCCTCGGCATGCGGGCCGAGGAGTTCGGCCGGGTGCACCACCTGCCCAGGCAGCAGCTCGCCGCGGTGGTCGACGGGTTGCGCGGGCGCGGCCTGGTGGACGCGGACGGCGGGTTCACCGACGCCGGGCGGCAGCTGCGGGAGCGGATCGAGGCGCTGACCGACGAGCTGGCGGCGCCGGCTTACCAGGTGCTCAGCACGGCGGAGTTGGAGGAGCTGATCGCGGCACTGGAGCCGATCGCCGCCGCGGCCGGGGAAGCGTAGCCGGTCCATGTCCCGGAACCCGACCGTGTCTCGCACTCGGCCGGATTCCGGGCCACGTGCCGGCATGGTGGGTCATCGGGACTGCCGGAGTTCCTCCAGGGAGGCGCCGTTAAGGATGCGTGCCACGTTTGTCGTGTGGTCGTCGGTCACGAGTTTTCGCGCCAGGTCGTCCAGGTCGGGGAAGTCGCCGAAGCGGGTCTGGAGGAAGAGTTCCATCGAACGGATCAGCCCTTCCTCGCGTCCGCGCTCCCGGTTCTCCTGGGCGATCTCGCGGCCGGTCTCGGTTTCTGCCAGGTTGAATTTCATACTCTTGCTCCTCAACGCGTTGACTACTTGAGCTGCGATGGTGTGCTCGGCGAGCATGCTCAAGTCGATCAGGACGAGTCGTTCTTCGGGGTTGGTCAGTTCAGCGATCCGGTCGGCTACGTCGGGTGGGCGCCGGCTCGACCAGAGGGCGAGCGGAGCCAGGGGGCTGCGCAGTAGCGTGTCCGGGTCGAGGTCGTCGGGGACGTTCACCGAGTGGTATTCCAGGCGCAGGTGATCGCGCTGGAAGGAGCCGGGGTAGCCGCCGCCGGCGGGCCACACCACGGTTTGGTGGATCCGGTGGTGTGGCTCCTCGTATCGGCTGGCCAGTCCGGCCCAGTAGGCCACCATCCGGACTTGGAAGTCGTGGGTCCGTTTCACCTGTACTTCGATGTGGTGTACGTCGACGGTGCCGTCCGGGCCGGAGACGACGAACACCTTGTCGCGGTGCAGGCTGCGTAGCCGGACCTGTTCGGTGGGCCCGTCGACGATCACGGCGCCGTCGTCGACGTGGACCTGGCACAGCAGGCGCAGTGTGTCGTGGGGATGGGCTGTCAGCAGTGCCTTGTACAGGCCGTCGTAGTCCCGGGTGGCTTCTCGTGGTCGCGGTATCTCGGGGCGGTTGTCAGCCGGAGTGCGGGCCGTGTCCTTTGTTGTCCGTGCGTTCCCCGATGTGCTGGATGGCATGCGACAACTGTACGCACGTCAGCTGTCGCACGACAAGGGGTGGTGGGGTGCTTGCCCCGGCAGATCGCGGACGGCCTGCCGGTGATCACGCCACCACCGGCGCGGGATCGGCTGGGCCCGCGGCAGCGGTGCCGGCCCATCCTGCCTCGTCGGAGCACCACACCAGTTCAACGACCGGATTCACCGGGTGGCGCGGATCGCGGCGGCGGTCCTGCGGGGGTCATAGTCCTGCGGGACGCCGTCGACCAGCACGACGTCGCCGGAAAGGTGGTCGGTGCGCAGCGGCAGGATCTCCCGGTAGGCCGGGGAGGCATACCAGGCGCGGGCGTTCGCCCCGTCCGGGAAGGCGATGATGACGAGCGCGCCCGGCCACGTCCCCTCGACGACCTCGACCGGCGAGCCGTGCACCAGGAACCGGCCGCCGAACGGGTCCAGGGTGTCCTGGATCCGCTCGATGTAGGTCACCACGTCCTCGTGGCTGCTGGTGGTGTGCAGGTGGGCGACGGCGTAGGTGGTCATTCTCGGTCCCTCCGGCGGGCCGCTCCGGGGCGGCGGCGTTGTCTGCGGATCCGATCCTGTCGCCGCCAGGTCATCGTGACGATTACCTGCGGGGTAAAGGTCGCCGGAACGACCTGGTGCGGATCGCTGGGCTGCCGCTGGTGATCGAGGTGGGGACCGCTGTCGAGGCGGCTCCCCGGCAGGTGTTCGCGGTGGCGCGCGCCGCCACGGCCGGCCGGGTCGTCGCCGACGAGCCACCGCACCGTCTGGTGGCGGAGCGCGACGCCGGCCCGCTCGGCGTGGTGCGGCACGAGCGCGTGTCCGAGCACGCCGGGGACGGCAGCACGCGACTGGTCGATCGGGTGACGGTCGGGTCCGGGCTTGGCGGGTGGGTGCTCGGGGCGTACCTCAAGCGGGTCTGATCCGGCGGCCCGCGCGCAGCGGCGAACCGGGTGGATCGGGCGGGTCTTGCCGAGGTCGTCCGCGCGGCCGCGAACGAGACGGGCCGGCTCACCGGACGGGAATGGCAACAGGTCGCGGTGCGGGTGCGCGCGGCCATGATGCGGGAGGTGTGGGCCGAGCATCGCCTGGCCGGATCCTGCGCCGAGTTCGGCGGACACGGTGGTCCGGGCTACGACGAGGAGGAGCTGCGTGTCCGCGGCGATCGGCTGATTCCGGCGGACAGCGTCGACGGGCCGCTCGGCGTCATCCTGGCGGAGGTGCTGCACGGGTGACCAGCCGGCGATGGTCCCAGCTGATCACCCGGCGTGGCTCGACCAGGTAGGCGATCCGCTTGGTGGCCGCGTGCGCGACGTAGTCGTCGAGGGCGGCGTCGATCTCGCCGGCCGCCGGGCTGGGCATGCGCGCGGCGACCAGGCGTCCGACTTCGGTCACCCCGGCCAGGTCGCCGACCGGGTGCACCACCCCGGTGACCTGCACACCGCGCAGCTCGAAGTAGTCCTCGCCGTCCTCGACCAGGCAGGTCACCCGGGGATCGCGGGCCAGGTTGCGGGCCTTCTGCGACGCCCGGTAGGTCCAGAAGGCGATCCGCCCGTCCTTCATCGCGTAGAACATGCTGACCAGGTGCGGCGTGCCGTCCGGCTGGATCGTCGCGAGGTGCACCTTGCGACCCGCCGCCAGCAGCGCGACCACGTCGGCGTCCGGCATCGAGACGACATCGCGCTGTTTCACCGGATCTCCCCGAACGTCGCGTCGGCCAGCGGCAGGGTCTCCTCGCAGACGAACCCCGGGCGCGGCGGGTCGGCGGTGAACACCTTCCCCAGCGTCGCGTCCAACTCGTCCACCGTCCACCGCTCACCCGGGGCGCGGAAGGCCGCCCGCACACTGGGCGGTCCCAGCAGCGCCACCACGTCACCATGCGCCACGAACACCTCGCCGGTGATCCGCTCCCCGGCCGGCCCGGCCAGGTAGGTGACCAGCGGCGCGACGCACGCGGGCGAGAGCGGATCGGCTCCCCCCGGCGGCGGGCCCATGAGCGGGGCGGTCATCCCGGTCCGCGCCCGCGGACAGATCGCGTTGGCGCGCACCCCGTACCGCCCGCACGCCCGAGCCGTGGCGAGGGTGAGCGCCACGATCCCGCCTTTCGCCGCGGCGTAGTTGGCCTGCCCGGGCGAGCCGAGCAGGAACGCCTCGGAGGCGGTGTTCACGATCCGCGCGTAGACCGGCCCGCCGGCGGCCTTGCTCCGCTCCCGCCAATGCGCGGTGGCCAGCCGCGTCGTCACGAAGTGCCCGCGCAGATGCACCCGGATCACGGTGTCCCACTCCTGCTCGGACATCGAGAAGATCATCCGGTCCCGGAGCACGCCGGCGTTGTTCACCAGGATGTCGACGCCGCCGAACGCGGCCAGCAGCGCCTCGCCGGTCGACCACTCGGCGATGTCCCCGGCGACGACGGCGGCCCCGGCGATCTCGGCGGCGACCCGGTCGAGCGCGGGGCCGGGCAGGTCGTTGAGCACGACCCGGGCGCCCGCGGCGGCGAGCGCGCGCGCCTCGGCCGCGCCGAGACCCTGGCCGGCGCCGGTGACGACGGCGATCCTGCCGTCGAGGGAGGCCACGTCAGTACCCCGGCCCGGAGAGCAGCCCGCCGTCGGCCAGGAACTCGGCGCCGGTGGTGTAGGACGACTCGTCCGAGGCGAGGAACGCCACCAGCCGGGAGATCTCGATCGGCTCGGCGAACCGTGCGATCGGCAGCGCCTTGAGGAACGCGGCGGGGTCGACGTCGGTCAGCTGCCCGGCCGCCGTCATCACCATCGAGGTGAGCACGCCGCCCGGATGCACCGAGTTGACCCGGATGCCGGACGGCCCTAGTTCCTGCGCCGCCGACCGGGTGATCCCGCGGATGCCGAACTTGCTGGCGCTGTAGGCGGACAGCCCGGCCGCACCGGCGAACCCCTCGACCGACGACACGTTCACTATCGAGCCGCGCCCGGCCGCGATCATCGGCGGCGCCGCGAAGTGCACGCCGAGCCAGCATCCCACCAGGTTCACGTCGAGCACCCGGCGGAACTCGGCCGGGTCCATCTCGGCGATCCGCCCGTGCCGCAGGATCCCGGCATTGTTGATCAGAACATCCAGTCTCCCGTACGCGTCCAGCACCGTCCCGATCGCGCCGGCCCAGTCGTCCTCACTGGTCACGTCGTGGTGCACGTAGACGCCGCCGACCTCGCCGGCGACCGCCGCACCCCGCTCGTCGAGCACGTCCCCGATCACCACCCGGGCGCCCTCGGCGGCGAAGTGCCGGGCGTGCGACTTGCCCATCCCTCGGGCGCCGCCGGTGATGAGAGCAACCTTGCCGTCCAGCCGCATCGCCCCTCCTCACCAAGCGCTTGCTTGGTAGGCTACCGGTACGGCCCCCGATGCGAAATAGACCGATCGATGCCGGCCCGGGCGGGCCGCGGTGCATGCGGTCCGCGCGCCACCCTCCGGCCAGCCGAGATGCGAGGATTCAAAAGCGATTTCTGGTACGACTTGGCGTCCCGTGCCCGATCGGCTCGCGAGGCGGCGGCCACTGCGGACCGCAACGCGTGTCGTGCGGGCCCGCCGCGCGGTCTTGAGGGCGTCGCGTTCCTGCAACTCGGTGCTGGCCGCGACGGCCGCTTTCAGCCGGGGGCCGAGCTCGCGGTTGAGCGGGCCCATCGTGCTCGACGCGCGCTCCAGCCCGAGCGCCACCGCCGCCAGCGGGCTGGCCCCGGCCGGCGCCTCGGCGATGCCCTCGGCCAGCAGCCGGCTCAGCGTCTCCTGCCCAGCCACCAGCAGCTCCCGCTTGTCGGGGAAGTCTCACCGGGGGCACCGGCCTCGTGGGTTCCGCCGTCGTCGCCGAGCTGCTCGGCCACGGCCACACCGCGCTCGCCCTGACCCGTTCGGACGCCTCCGCCCGGGCCGCCGAGCAGGCCGGCGCCGAGACCGTCCGGGGCGGCCTGACCGACCTGGACACCATCCGGACCGCCACCGCCGATGCCGACGGCGTGATCCACCTGGCCTTCAGCAACGACTTCAGCAGCCCCGAGGCCCTCGCGAAGGCAATCGCCGAGGAGACCGCCGCCCTGACCACCATGGGCGAGGCTCTCGTGGGCAGCGACCGCCCGCTGGTCACCGTCTCCGGGACGCCGTGGGTGCCCGGGCGCCCGTCGACCGAGGCCGACCCGGCTCCGACCGACGGGCCGGTCGGCGGCCGCGGCCGTACGGTGAACGCGATCCCGGGGCTGGCCTCGCGCGGCGTGCGCAGCACCGCGGCGCGCCTGCCGCGCACGGTCCACAACAACGGCGAGGGCGGCTTCGCCGGCCTGCTGACCACCATCGCCCGCCAGCGCGGTGTCTCCGGATATGCCGGCGACGGCACCCAGCGCTGGCCGGCCGTGCACGCGCTCGACGCGGCGGTGCTCTTCCGGCTCGCCCTGGAGCGGGGCCCGGGCGGTACCGCCTGGCACGCCGTCGCCGACGAGGGCGACCAGGTTCGCGACATCGCCACCGTGATCGGCAAGCAGCTCGGCCTGCCGGTCGAGTCGGTGCCGGCCGAGACCTACGGCCCGCTGGGCGCGATCTTCGCGGCCGACCAGCCCTCGTCGAGCGCCCACACCCGCGCGGCGCTGGGCTGGGAGCCGACCCACCCGAGCCTGCTCGACGACCTGACCAACATCAAGTCCTGACGATGGCCCCGCCGGGTGCTGGGCGGGCGGACGGGCGAGCTTCCATCGCTGGCGGGATGTGACCATGGTCACGGAACTCATTGCCGCGGGCGGACAGGATCGGTAGTGAATCTCTCTCAGCGAGCCCGGATACGCGCCGGTGACACCGCGGCGTTCGGGCAGCTCTTCGAGGACCACGCGCACGAGGTGTATCGCCACGTCGTGCGCAGTTCCGGCAGTTGGAGCGCGGCCGAGGATGTGGTGTCACTGACCTTCCTGGAGGCGTGGCGGTTGCGCGCCAAGCTGCGACCTGAGGGTGACAGCGTGCTGCCCTGGCTGCTCGGCATCGCCACGAACGTGCTGCGCAACACCCGGCGTACGGCCCGCCGGCACGCCGCCGCGCTGATCCGGCTACCACCGGCCGAGGCGATGCCGGACTTCGCCGACGAGATCGTCAATCGCCTGCGCGACAGCGAGCAACTAGCCGCGGCGACTGCCGCACTGGCTCGGCTACGGCCGGCCGAGCGGGAGGTCTTCACCCTGTGCGTCTGGTCCGGGCTCGACTACGCCCAGGCCGCGGAAGCACTCGATGTGCCGATCGGCACGGTCCGGTCCCGGCTGTCGCGCGCCCGGACCAAGTTGCGGGAGATGACCGCGCACGTCCCGGGGCCACGGGAACCCGGCGCGGGCAGCGGACAGGAACTGGGTGGCCGTACTGGTATGGCCCGGTCGAATCAGGAGCGGAACCGATGAACCGAACCTCAGGGCCCGATCCTGCGGAGCGCGCCGAACTGGCCCGGATGCTGCCGGCACCGGGGGAACCGGAACTGTCCGCCGACCGCCACCTCCTGCTCAAGGACGCCTTCATGAAACAGATCACCGAACCGCCCGTCGTCACGCCCCGCCGCCGACTCGCCCTGCTCACCGTGCCGGTCGCGGCCGCGGTATTGGTCGCGACCCTCGTCGGGGTCACGGTGCTCCGCCATCGTGCGACCGGCGGGACGTCCATCGCCGCCAACAGCCCACGGGTGGCGGTCGCGGCCGGTGACGCGGCCGGAGTGGCACCGCTGATGGAACGGGTGGCGCTGGTCGCCGGCAAGAAGCCGCAGGTGCCGGTCGGCAAGGACGAGTACGTCTACATCAGGAGCAAGGTTGCCTTTCTGGACTTCGTCCAGGACGGCAACTCCGGTAACAAGGACGCCGGTATCGACCCGATGGCCCTCAGCCCGGTGCGCACCCGCGAAATCTGGATACCCGCGTCGCAGGGCGACGAGGGTCTGATCCACGACCGTGGCGAAACGTTCGGCCTGTCCGGCGCGGAGCCGAACAGCCACTATGCCGGCCTGCCCACCGACCCGACCACGCTGCTCGCGAAAATCCACGCCATCACCAAGGGCCACAGCCACAGCGATGAAACCGCGGCGTTCCTTTTCATCGGCGATGCATTGCGCGAGTCGCTGCTGCCCCCGCAGGTGGCTGCTGCTCTCTACCGGGCCGCCGCGAAGATCCCCGGGGTGGTCCTGGTGGCCGACTCCGTCGACGCGGTAGGTCGCCACGGCGTCGCGGTCGCCCGTACCGACGAGGAAGGCGAGCGACGCGAATGGATCTTCAACCCGGCCACCTTCGAGTACCTCGGCGAGCGGTCGTACCTGGTGCGTGACACCGACCTGGGCAAGGCCGGCATGCTCACCGGCACCACCGCCGTCCTGCAGCGCGGTGTCGTCCACAAGAAGGGCGACCTTCCCGAGTGACCGCCCGGCGGCCGGGCCCGGTTCAGCCGGCGCCCGGCGCGGCGCCGTATCCATGGACTCGGATGATCGGTGCGATCGGGAAATGTCGTGGGGTCGCCCATATCATCTGTCCCCCATCGAAGCGCCATCTGTCGCCCGTCGAAGCCCGGAGACAGATCGCGGTTGACCGCCGGCGGCTCTGATCCAACAATCAGCGTCAATATGCTGGGCGGGATCGGGGGATGGCGATGCGACGGTGGGTCCGGGGTTTGCTGGCCGTGGTTCTCGCGCTCGGCGGGGGCGCGGCGATCACGGTGGTGGCTTCGCCGGCGGCGGCGGCCGCGCCGCGGGCCGCCGGCGAAGCGGGGCGGGTGGAGGTCGGGCTCGCTCTCGTTCCCGGGCGCCGCCAGGTCGCGGTGACACTGCTGGCGGCGGGCGGGCAGCCGGCGGGACTGTTACGGCTGATCGCCTATCGCGGCACGCGGGAGCTCAGCCGGGTCGACCGGCCGCTCGCGGCGCTCCGGCCGGGCCGCGCGGTCCGGGTGGTGCTCGCGCTGCCGGCGACCGGGGAGGGCGACTTCGGCCTCACGGCGGTCGCGCTTCCCGGTTCATCGTCGAAGTTCCTGGCCGTACGCCCGCATGCCGGCTCTCTGATCCCGGCGCCGGCCTACGGCCTGCTGGACGACGCGGTGGCGGCCGCCGACCGCGATGCGGGGCGGATTACCGGGACCGCGTACGCGGCCGAGACAGGTCGCCGTCACCAGGTCGCCGGCTCAGTGGGCACGATCCGGCAGTCTCTCGCCGAGACGACCACGGTAACCGGGTCGGCCAGCTACCGGGACGCCGACGACAAGGTCCATCCGGTCCGCGGCGGCCTGGTCGAACTGGTGGACACGGCCGGGCTGACGTGGGCCAGCGCGTACACCCGGGACGCCGGCACCTTCACGATCAGCACGGCGACCGCGGCGGGCGGCAGCTACCGGGTCCGGTTGTCGACCAAGGGCACGTTCGGCTGGGTCAGCGCCGGCGGCGGCGACGCCACCTACAACGCCTTCAGCGCCGTTCAGACGCTCCCGGCCGGCGGCACCTGGGACGGCGTCACCATCGCCCTGACCCGCGACCCGCTAGCCGGCCGGGCCTTCGCGCTGTTCGACGCGTTGCGGTCGGTCGGCGGCTTCTACCAGAGCATCCGCGGCTCCTCCTGGCAGACGGCGCTGAGGGTCGACTACCCATCGGGCGACGAGGGCTCGCACGCCGGCGGCGGGACCATCCACACCAGCGGCGGCCTGACGATGTGCGACGGTGCGCTCTGCTCGGAGGACGGCTTCGACTGGGACGTCCTCGCCCACGAATCCGGGCACATCGTGGCCGACCAGGCCGGGCTGAACGGTCCGGCGGACAGCGGCCACCACTCCAGCTGCGTGCAGGCCTGGGGCTCGGACGGCGGCACCGGCACCGGCATCCGCGACAAGCAGGCCGGCATCCAGCTCGCCTGGTCCGAGGGCTGGGCAACCTTCTACGGGCTGAAAGCACTCGCGGCCGGCGTGCCGAACATCCGGAACGCGGGCGGCGTCACCTACGACGACGACTCCGGGCCGCCCGCGAACACGTCCGACCAGTCCTACAGCCTGGAGGAGAACAGCGACAGTTGCGGGGTGCGGGGCGACGACAACGAGCGGGCCGTGATGCGCGCGCTGTGGGACTTCTCCGACAGCGGCGAGGACGCACTGGGCGGTGGCGAGACCGACACGGTCTCGTGGACCTTCGCCGACATCCTCGGCAAGCTGGACGCGGCGAACGCCGTCACGTTCTCTGCCGCGTGGACGGCCCTGAGCGCCGGGCGCGGTTTCAGCGAGCTCGAGACGGCCAAGAGGATCCTCGAGGTGCACGGCATGGCGCCGACCGGGCTGCGGCCGACCGGATACATCCCCGCCGCGCGGCAGGCGTTCCAGTGGACCGCCGGCGGGATCCCCGGGCATCTCAACAACAGCTTCCAGCTGCGCGTCCGCAACGGCTTCACTGGCGCGGTGCTGCTCAACAAGACGAACCTCGCCACGACCAGCTACACCCCGACCACCGCGGAGTGGGCCGCGATCGTCGCCGCCAAGTCGGTGAACGTCGACGTGTTCGGCAGCCAGACCACGGCGCCGGCCACCGGGCCGTACCCGTCCGCCCAGGTGTCGATCCTGTTCGATCAGCCCGCCTCCCAGTCGCGGAAGATCATGGTGGTCGGCGACTCGATCAGTCAGGGTCTGGAGGGTGACTGGACCTGGCGCTACCGCCTCTACCAGCACCTCGTCGCGGCGGGCGCGGGCGCCGACTTCGTCGGGCCGTACACCGGAACGACCAAGACCCCGTCGACGCCGCCGGTGTTCAACGGCGCCTACCGCAACCACATCGGCTTCGACAGCGCCCACTTCGCTCAGTGGGGGCGACAGGCGCACCAGGCGATGAACGACGTGCGGGCCCAGGTCAGCACGTACCAGCCGGACTATCTGCTGGTCGAACTGGGCTTCAACGATCTCGGCTGGGGCGTCTCCAACCCGGACGGGCTGATCGCCGACATCAAGACGCTGATCGCCCAGGCCCGGGCCGGTCGCGCCGGCGTCAAGGTGCTGGTGGCGAACGTGCCGCACCGCAGCCCGCTGACGCAGTTGCCGCAGCTCGATGCCGTGATCAGCGAATACAACGGCAAGCTGGGTGCCGCGCTGGCGTCGGTGAGCACGGCGGCGTCGCCGGTCGCCCTGGTCGACATCTCCACCGGGTACGCGTACGCCACCGACGCGTACGACGGCCTGCATCCGAACAGCAACGGCGAATACAAGATCGCGCGGGCGTTCGCCAATGTGCTCGCGGGCACGTTCGGGGTCGGCACCACGTTCACCGCGACGTCACCGGGCCCCGACCTGCTCGTCCCGGCCGCGCCCACCTCGATCACGGCGACCCCGACCGGCACCGGCGTCCTGGTCTCCTGGAGTCACAGCTTCGGTGCGGGCGGATACTGGTTCGAGCAGCGGCTCAAGGACAGCGGTCAGGCCTGGCAACGCCTGCCGCTGCCGATCCCCGCCGACCAGTGGGACACCGGCTGGCTGTCTCGCGGCAGCACGTACGAGTTCCGGGTTCTGCCGGTCCGCGGCGACACCACCGGCCCCGCCTCCGCGGCCGCGAGCGCGGTTGCCGACCCGCTCACCGCCGACGGCCCGCCGAACATCACCACCACGTCCGGCCCCGGCTCGCTCACCGTCTCCTGGAGCCCGGCGACCGGCCTGTACAGCGACACCGTCAACGGATACGTCGTCTACTACCTGGACCGGAACGACCCGAACGCGTTCATCGCCAGCGTCAACACCAGCGGCCTGACCGCCACCATCACCGGGCTGACCAGCAACCACAACTACGCGATCGCGGTGGCCTCGGTGAACGCGGCCGGCGCCGGCTCGCCGGTGGGTGGCCCCGACATCAACGTGCCGCAGTGACCCTGTGGGGTGCGAGACTCCTCGACTCGCACCCCACGGGACACCCGGCGCACGGCCGCAGAACAGGCCCGCACCCGATTGTGGTCGTCGCCGCCGCCTCGGACAGCGCCTGGACCCGGCCGTGCTCTACTTCGACGGCGGCCCCGATCTGCGGACGCCGATGGACAACCCGACCGGTGTCGTGGACTCGATGACCATGGCGCACCTCCTCGTTCTTCCTGGTACCGCTGAGGAGTTGGCCGCCTTGGCCACTGCACTATCCCCGTCAGCTTCCTAACGCGCTCCGCGTGCGGCGCCCTCATCTGACCGCGATCCGCGCGTCCTGCGACCAGCGGCGGTCCGCCCGCTGAAGGCGTTGTGGCGGCGGGTGAGCCACCGGCCGGGAGTCGCATCCCGGGGCACGGCGGACCCGTCCGTGCGGGGCAGCGGACCCGCACGACACGCGCGGCGGTCGTGCGGGGGCCGGGCCTCGCGAGCCGACTGCCAGGGGACACCGAGTCGTACCGGAAAATGTCGGCGAATGACCCGCAGCGGCCCGTCAGCCGGTCCGGGCGGTGGTGAATCTCGACGGTGTTGTCAGCGGGCGACGATGCCGTCGAAGAGCAGCCTCAGCAGGCCGTCGACGATCTCGTCGGTGGTCCACGACCGGCCCCGCGCCTGTTTCCACGAGGTGGGGATCCAGAGGATGTCGCGCAGCAGCCGGTACGCCAGCCGGGCGTCCAGATCGGCCCGGAACTGCCCGGTCTGCTTGCCCCGCTCCAGCTGGTCGAGCCAGGTCTGCTCGATCTCCCGCATCGCGGTGCGCAGGTAGGCGAAGCGCTTCTGGGCGCTGAAGTACGCCCAGTCGTTCTGCAGCATGGTCAGGGCGGCCCGGTGCCGGCTCAGTGCCGCGGTACTGAAGCGGACCATCCGCTCGATCGCGGCGCGCGGGTCGTCGACGCCGGTGACCGCCTCGCGGTAGCCGCCGAGCACGTCGTCGAGGAAGCCGCGCAGGATCTCGTCGCCGATCGACTCCTTGGAGTCGAAGTGGTGGTAGAGGCTGCCGGAGAGGATGCCGGCGGCGTCCGCGATCTGCCGGACCGTGGTGGCCCGGAACCCCTGCTCGGCGAAGAGGTCGGCGGCCAGCCGGACCAGATGTGCCCGGCGCTCCGACGGCGGGGCGGCCTTCTTGGTGGTCGTCACCTGGCCGATTATCGCGCACTACCGGCCAATCGCTTGCTCGGGTGGCGGCCCGGCGCCTAACCTAGAACGCGTTCTATTTTTTCAGGAGGTGGCCAGGTGCGTGCCGCGGTACTCCACGATCTGGGCGAGAAACTCGACATCCGCGACGATGTGACGGTGCTCGGGCCCGGCCCGGGCGAGATCCGGATCCGCGTGCGCGCGGCCGGTGTCTGCCACTCCGACCAGTCCGCCCGCGACGGCGGCCTGCCCCAGCCGATGCCCGCGGTGCTCGGGCACGAGGCGGCCGGCGACGTCCTCGAGGTCGGCGACGGGGTGGACGACCTCGCCGCCGGCGACCGGGTGATCGTCAACTGGCTGCCGTCCTGCGGCACCTGCGCCGAGTGCCGGCGCGGCGAGCCGTACCTGTGCATGACCCACGTCATGGCCGGCTACGCGATGCCCCGCTTCATGGCCGGTGACCTGCCGATCTTCGGGATGGCCGGGTGCGGCGCCTTCGCCGAGGAGATGGTGGTGCCGCGGATCGGCGCGGTGCCGATCGAGCCCGACGTGCCCTACGAGATCGCCGCGCTGGTCGGCTGCGGGGTGATGACCGGGGTGGGCGCCGTCGTCAACACCGCCCGGGTCCGGCCGGGTGACAGCGTCGTGGTGATCGGCTGCGGCGGGGTCGGCATCTCGGCGATCCAGGGCGCCCGGGTCGCCGGCGCCGCGCTCATCGTCGCCGTCGACACCGTGCCGGCCAAGCTCGACGTGGCCCGCCGCTTCGGCGCCACCCACGCGGTGTCCCCGGACCGGCTCAGCGACCTGGTCACCGAGGTCACCGGGGGCGAGGGGTTCGACTACGCGTTCGACGTGGTCGCCCTGCCGCAGACCCTGCGGACCGCGTGGACCGCGGCCCGCCGCGGCGGCACCGTCGTCGTGGTCGGCGCCGGCCGGGCCGAGCACCAGGTGGCGTTCAACCCGTTCGAGCTGCTCTTCGAGGGCAAGAAGATCGTCCCTTCGCTGTACGGATCGGCCTACCCGCCCCGCGACTTCCCCCGGCTGATAGCGCTGTGGCGGGCCGGCCGACTCGACCTCGACGGCATGATCACCCACCGGCTGCGCCTGGATCAGGCCGACGAGGCACTGGCCGCGCTCGGCCGGGGTGACGTGATCCGGCAGGTGATCGTCTCCGGCGTGGACGCCTGAGATGCGGCTGGGCATCCAGCTCGGCTACAGCGGCGAGGGCTTCGCGACGGCGGTCGAGGAGGTCGCCGAGTTCGAGGCGGCCGGCGCCGACCTGGTGGTGGTGCCGGAGGCGTACAGCTTCGACGCGGTCAGCCAGCTCGGCTACCTGGCGGCGCGGACCCGCACGATGGAGCTGGCCTCCGGGGTCATGCAGCTCTACACCCGCACGCCGACGCTGACCGCGATGACGGCGGCCGGCCTGGACTACGTCTCCGGCGGCCGGTTCTCGCTCGGCCTGGGCGCCTCCGGCCCGCGGGTGATCGAGGGATTCCACGGGGTCACCTACGACGCGCCGCTGGCCCGGACCCGGGAGGTGGTGCAGATCTGCCGGACGGTGTGGCGCCGGGAACCGCTCGTGCACGCGGGGCGGCGCTACCGGATCCCGCTGCCGCCGGCCCGGCCACTGAAGCTGATCAACCGGCCGGTCCGGGACCGCATCCCGATCCTGCTGGCCGCCATGGGACCGCGCAACGTGGCGCTGGCGGCCGAGATCGGCGACGGCTGGCAGGCGCTCTTCCTCGACCCGGCCGCGGCGCCGGAGGTGTTCGGCCCGGCGCTCGCCGCCGGGCTGGCCCGCCGCGACCCGGCGCTCGGGCCGCTCGACATCCTGGCGCCGATGCCGTTCGCGCTGGCCGAGCCCACCGAGGAGCTGCTGGCCCGGCATCGCGCGCAACTCGCCCTCTACATCGGCGGGATGGGGACCTTCGCCAACGATCTGGTCCGCCGGTACGGCTACCCGGGTGAGGCGGCGACGATCCGGGAGCTGTTCCTGAGCGGGCGACGGGTGGAGGCGGCCCAGGCCGTACCGAAAGAGCTCGTCCAGGCGACCGCGCTGGTCGGCGGCCTGGACGAGGTGCGCGGGCGGGTGGCCGCGCTGGCCGCCGTGGGTGTGACGACGCTGCTGGTCTCGCCGTTGGCGGCGACCCGGGCGGACCGGGTCGACGATGTCGCCGAACTGAAACGTGTTCTCGTGTGAGGAGTTCCGATGCCCGGTCACCTCAATCGCCGCCAGGTCCTGACCGCCGCCGCCGTCGTCACCGGCTCGGCCGCGCTGGGCAGCCCGGCGCGGGCCGCCCAGCCGTCCTACGACGTGGTGGTCGTCGGGTGCGGCGCCGCCGGGATGACGGCGGCGCTGCGCGCGGCGAGAAGCGGCCTCAGCGTCCTGGTCGTGGAGAAGGCGCCGACCTTCGGCGGCTCGGCCGCCCGCTCCGGCGCCGGCATCTGGATCCCCAACAACCAGGTCATCCTCGCGGCCGGCGTGCCGGACACCCCGGCCAAGGCCGCCGCCTATCTCGCCGCCGTCGTCGACGGTGACGTGCCGACCGCCAAGCAGCAGGCGTTCCTGGACAACGGGCCCCCGATGATCGCGTTCGTGATGGCGAACAGCCCGCTGCGCTTCCGCTACATGGACGGTTACTCCGACTACTATCCCGAGCTGCCCGGCGGCATCGCGCGCGGCCGCTCGATCGAGCCGGACCTGTTCGACGGCAAGCTGCTCGGCGCCGAGCTGGCCCACCTCAACCCGGCGTACCTGCCGACCCCGGCCGGCCTCACCGTGTTCAGCGCCGACTACAAGTGGCTGAACCTGTCGCTGGTCAACGCCAAGGGCACGGCCGTCGCCGCCGAGTGCGTCGCCCGCTACACCGCCGCCGTGCTGGCCGGGAAGACCCCGCTCACCATGGGCCAGGCGCTGGCCGGCGCGCTGCGCGCCGGGCTGGCCGCCGCCGGCGTGCCGGTCTGGCTCGACACCCCGCTCACCGACCTGCAGGTGGACGCCGGCGGCCGGGTCACCGGGGTGGTGGTGACCCGCGACGGCGTCGCGACCGGCGTCACCGCCACCCGCGGCGTGCTGGTGGCGGCCGGCGGCTTCGAGCACAACCTGGCGATGCGCCTGGCCTACCAGCGGCAGCCGATCGGCGTGGACTGGACGGTCGGCGCCAAGGAGAACACCGGCGACGGCATCCGGGCCGGGCTGCGGGCCGGCGCCGCCACCGACCTGCTCGACGACGCCTGGTGGGGACCGGCCATCCCGCTGCCCGGCGAACCGTACTTCTGCCTGGCCGAGCGGACGCTGCCCGGCAGCATTCTGGTGAACTCCGCCGGGCAGCGGTTCGTCAACGAGGCGGCGCCGTACAGCGACGTCGTGCACGTCATGTACGACAAGAACGGCGTGACACCCGACATCCCGGCGTGGCTGATCTTCGACCAGAACTACCGCAACCGGTACCTGTTCCGGGACGTCGCTCCGGCGCTGCCGTTCCCCGACTCCTGGTACTCCTCGGGGGCTGTGGTCAGGGACCTCACGCTCGGCGGGCTGGCCGGCCGGATCGGGGTGCCGGCGGCAGCGCTGTCCGCCACCGTCGCCCGGTTCAACGGGTTCGCCCGGACCGGCAGGGACACCGACTTCCATCGGGGTGACAGCGCGTACGACCACTACTACACCGACCCGGCGGTCGTCCCGAACTCCTGCCTCGCACCGCTCTGGCTGCCGCCGTTCTACGCCTGCAAGATCGTGCCGGGGGACCTCGGCACCAAGGGCGGGCTGCGTACCGACCCGCGCGCCCGGGTGCTGCGGGCCGACGGCTCGGTCATCCCGGGGCTGTACGCGGCCGGCAACTCCAGCGCCGCGGTGATGGGGCACAGCTACGCGGGCGCCGGCTCCACCATCGGTCCCGCGATGACGTTCGGGTACATCGCGGCCGGCGAGCTGGCTTCCGCGGCCGCCGGCTCACTCGGTTCCCCGGCCGGTGGAGGTGCGCGATGACCAGCCGGCGTACCCTGCTGCGCGCGGCCCTGCTCGGCGTCCCGGCCGCCACGCTGCTCCCGGTCGACGACGGCGACCACGTGCCCGCCCTGGTCATCGGCAGCGGTTACGGCGGCGCGGTCACCGCGCTGCGCCTGACCCGGGCCGGCATCGCCACCGTCGTGGTGGAGATGGGCATGGCGTGGAACACCGCCGGCCCGGACGGCAGGATCTTCTGCGACATGCTGAACCCGGACCGGCGCTCGTACTGGTTGCGCACCCGCACCGACCAGCCGGTCGGCTACTTCCTCGGCATCGACGCCAACAAGCCGATCGGCAGGTACACCGGGGTGCTGGACGCGGAGAGGTTCGCCGGCATCCGCGTCTACCAGGGCCGGGGCGTCGGCGGCGGCTCGCTGGTCAACGGCGGCATCGCCGTGCTGCCCCGGCGCGACTACTTCGCCGAGATCCTGCCGTCGGTGGACGTCACCGCGATGTACGACACGTACTTCCCGCGGGCCACCGCCGCTCTCGGCGTCAACGCCATCGACACCGCCTGGTTCGAGACCGCCGACTGCTACCGGTACGCGCGGGTCAGCCGCGACCAGGCCAGGGCGTCCGGCTTCGCCACGACGTTCCTCGGCAACGTGTACGACTTCGACTACATGAAACAGGAGCAGGCCGGCACCGTCACCCGGTCGGCGCTGGGCAGCGAGGTCATCTACGGCAACAACCACGGCAAGCGGTCACTGGACAAGACGTATCTGGCCGCGGCGGCCGCCACCGGACGGCTGTCGATCACCGCCCAGCACATGGTCACCGCCGTCGCCCCGGCCTCGCTCGGCGGCTACGCGGTGACGATGAACCAGCTCGACACCACCGGCGCCACGATCGCGGTCAAGACCGTCCGGGCCGACCGGGTGTTCTTCGCCGCGGGCAGCGTCGGCACCAGCAAACTGCTGGTCGCCATGCGCGCGCAGGGCAGGCTGCCGGACCTGCCGGGCGCCGTCGGGCAGGGCTGGGGCAACAACGGCAACGTGATGGTCGCCCGCGCCCAGCACCTGTGGAACACCACCGGCGCCCTGCAGTCCGGCATGCCGGCCATGGGCATCGACAACTGGGCCGATCCGGCCGGCCCGGTGTTCGCCGAGATCGCGCCGTTCCCGGCCGGTGCCGAGCTGTGGATCAGCCTCTACCTGGCCATCACCAAGAATCCCAACAGAGCAGGATTCGCGTACGACTCGTCCACCGGCACCGTCGGGCTCACCTGGCAGACCGCGCAGAACCAGCCGGCCGTCACCGCCGCGAAACGGGTCTTCGACAAGATCAACAAGGCGCAGCTCACCGTGTATCGCAGCGACCTGTTCGGGGGCGACAAGGTGTGGGGCGACGACTTCACCTACCACCCGCTCGGCGGCTGCGTGCTCGGCCAGGCCACCGACGACTACGGCCGGCTCCCCGGTTACCCCGGCCTGTACGTGATGGACGGCTCGCTGATCCCGGGCAGCACCGGCGTCAACCCGTTCGTCACCATCACCGCCCTCGCCGAACGCAACATCGAGAAGGTGATCGCCACCGACGTCGGCTGATCGGCGCCACCTCCCGGTGGTGCGGCGGCCCGGCACCCCGCTGGTCGCAGGGCTCACCCGCACCCGTCGGGTGGGTTCGCCCGGCAGCGCGGCACGAGATCCGCAAGGATTGCTGATCCGCCGTCAGTGCCGTACCCCGGCGCTGAGACCGCACACGGTCCGGGCGGTACCTGATCGGTGTACCTCCGCGATACCGGCCGCCTGCCGAACTGTTCCGGGCTAACTTGGTCCCGAAATGTGGCTTTGTCGGCGAAGTGGAGAATGTGATGAGGAAGCCCGTATGGTCGGCGATCGCGGCGGCCACCGCATTGTCGGTCGCCTTCGGCGGCCCGGCCGCCGCGGCGCCCGATGTGGCGGACGACGGCTACTGGTGTCACGACTGCGAGGTGAGGTCGGTCGGGCCGGCCGCCGACAGCGACACCGTTTACGTTCTGCTCCGCGATCATTCCTCGGATCCCGGACATTTCGCCCGTGACATCTGGTTCGACGGGAAGCTGAATCCCGAACAGTTCCTCGCCACCGGTCTGGCCGCGCTGACATTCCGGAAACGGGTCGAGGTGCACCTGGCCAGCACGAGTGACTACAGCCTCGTCAACCGCATGTATCTCAAGCAGCCGTGACGAACGCGACCGTCCCCCGCATGTCGATGGTGAAAACGAGATTCGCAGCAGGCCTGCTCGCGGCCATGATCGTGGGATGCTCCCCATCGCCGGTGGCAGCGTCACCCGACCCGGCGACCGCGGCGGCGAAGAAATGCAAGAACGGTCTTCCGCTGCCCGGCGGAACCTGCATCCGCGTACTTCCCACCGACCCGATTCCCGGTCCTGCCGAAATCCTCCGGGAGGCGCAGAAGAGAATCGGCGATTACGTCGACAAAGTGGGGCAGGGCGGCCGGTTGCCGATGCCCGCGCTGATCGATGCGCTGAAAAATGGAAGAATTCCCGGGATCGACTTCACCGGCGCCCGCCTCGCCGACTGCGACCCGACCACCTGGCACCCCGTCTCGCCACAATTGGTCGACGACATCAAGAAATGCGGCGAGGCGGTGCAGCCATTCGTCGCCTTCCTGCCCGGAACCACAATCGACGAACAACTCGATCTGAACGCCGCACAGAAATTCGTCATCCACCTCGCAGAAACCGGAAAGGGTCTGATCGTACCTATCGCCGAAGTCATCCAGGCATGGAAGGACGACATCGTCCCGTACGCCGACCTGATCGACACGGGGCTGTCCAGCTGCGATCCGAGCGGGTGGCACGACTCCGGGGTGGAACTCGTCCTCGACATCGACAAGTGCCGGCAGGTGGTGCAGACCTATGCCGAGGTGCTGGCCGGAGCGTCGCTGACCGAGAAGATGGGGCTGATCGACTGCGTCGAGCATCCGGAGATGGCCGGCGACATCCGGTGTGACTGGCACTGAGCTTGTCGTTCAACCAGTTCGGCGGGGTTTGGTGCCCTTCTTGTGGTGGGTCGGTCGTTGGTGTGCCTGGCCGGTGACCAGGATGAGTCCTACGTCGTGGCGAGCGGCGGGCTGCCGGTTGCGGGAGCCTGGCGGCCGTCCGGGGCCCGGGCGGCTGGGTTCAGGTGCACGCGCTGGCGAGACGCTGGTCGCGCAGGTTCCGCCCGCCTGGTCCTGCATCGGTAGAGCTGCTCACGGAACCCCGCCAACACATCGATCGCATCCGCCCTGTCCGTCACGACCGCCACGACGAGCGTCGATCGGTGCCCGATACGCCCATCCTCATCGGATGGCGCGCGGTCACCGCCAGCAAGAGCGGAGGCGTGTCCTGCGAACGCACGGATTTGGCTCCTCTCTGTGTCAAGACGTGGTCTGGATTGAGGTTCTAAGATTGCTGTCGGCGGGTTCGGGAAGTGACTTCTCCGAAGAGCCGGTGTAGGGATGAGAGCCGGTCACGCTGGAGTTCGCTGACGTTCCCCGGTGTCCTCCCGGACCCGTCGCCATCGCCGCGGTGGCGTCGTTGATCATCTGTCGGTAGACGATGTCGGACAGGCGCCGTTTCAGTGCCCGCATGGCTTCCATCGACGTCTTCCCCGCTGCTTTCTTGCGGTCGAAGTAGGCGCGGCCTTCGGTCGGACGGCGTAGCTGGACGGTGGCCATGATGTGCAGGACTCGGTTGATCTGCCGATTGCCCGCCCGGGAGAGCCGATGGCGGACCTGGTCGCCGGAGGACGCGTCGATGGGTGCGGTGCCGTTCCAGGAGGCGAAGTGCCCGCGGTCCGGGAAACGGATGACCGCACCGACTTCGATCAGCAGCCGGGCTGCGCCGGACGGGCCGATGCCGTGCAGGTCCATCAGCGTGGTGCCGGTGGCGGCGACCAGATCCTTGAGCTCCTTGTCGGCCTGCTTGGACCGCTGGTAGATCCGCTCAAGGTCAGCGATCAGCTCCGCAGCCACCCGCCGGCGGGCTTTGCCGGCGGCGTCCCGCGGTCGGACGGTGGCCAGCAGTACTTTGGCCTGAGCGGCGGACAGGCTCTTCTTCGCCCCACCGGGGATCAGCTCCAGCAGCAGTTGGTGCAGCTGCGACACCATCCTGGTGTGGTCCTCGCCGAGGGAGCGGCGCCGGTCGGCCAGGATCCGTAGCACGGCCAGTTGTTCATCGTTGACCAGCGGACGCAGCCCGGCCATCCGGGTGCCGACCAGCGCGATGGAGTGCGCGTCGGTAGCGTCTGTCTTACGGCCCTGACCGGTGGCGAACACCCGGGCGCGGGCGGACAGTTTCGGTGGGACGTCGACGACCTGCTCGCCGTCGGCCAGGAGCCGGTTGGCGATGTGCCGGCCGATTCCTTGGCAGCCCTCGATGGCCCAGACCCGGTCTGGCCACTGTTTGGCGTACGTGACCATGTCCTTGTAGCCGTCTCGATCGGTGCCGAACCGGCCGGTGCCCAGGATGGTCTCGTCGCTGGTCATTACCTCGATGGTGGCAGAGCGCTTGTGCGGGTCCATGCCGATGACCACACGCTGCGACCGGTTCATGTATCCCTCCGGTGCTCGATCCGACGGTTCGTCGAGCTGGGAGGGCATCGCTACTTTGAGCTGTGCAAACCTCTCTTGAGCCTCTCCCTGCCCTGTGGCGACGCCCGGGACTGCGCAGGCCAAATGAGAGCCACACCTAGGTGGGCAGCCGAAATGAGAGCGACAGCCCGGACGTCTAGACCGAAGCCTGGCCGGGCCGCGGTCCTAGGGCAATGAAACAAGTAGCCGATAGCCGTGCGTTTGAGGGCGGCGAGCGCGTTCGTCGGGAGCCGGTCGACCGGCGTCGGGAACGTCGGTTACAGTGATCGCCTCAGGTGCTGAGGGGCGCCTGCCCGCGCAAGAGGCTCTCACCCTCATGGCGTACTCATCGTCTCCTCGACAGCCCAATGAGTCGTTTCCGGTCAACGCGGGTGGCCACAGAAGCGCATTGGAGTTGTCATGTCTTCCCTGTTGCCCCTTGCCGTGGTCACCGGTGCCGGCTCCGGTATCGGCTACGCCCTCACGCAGGACCTGCTCACCCGTGGCGTGGAGGTGGTGGCCGTCGACCGCGACACCAGCCGCCTGGACGAGCGCGTCCAGGCGTACGAGTTCGACGTCCGCGACGGTGCCGCTATGCAAGAGCTGGCAGAGTCGCTGTCATCGCGGCCGGTGCACTACCTGTTCGCGAACGCGGGTGTCGGCGTCTCCGGCGATGTGCTGTCCTCGCCGGAGCAAGCGTGGCAGTGGGCCTGGGACGTCAACGTGCTCAGCGTCATCCGTACCCTTCGTCTGTGGTGGCCCCAGTTGGTCGCCGGCCGCGGCAAGGCGGTGGTCACCGTGTCGGCGGCGGCCTTGCAGAGTTACCCGGGCGCGGGCCCGTACCGCGCTACCAAGGCGGCCTTGCTCAGCGCGCTGGAAGGTCTCTACTACCAGGCTCTCGGTGACGGTGTCGGTGTCCACGCCCTCTGCCCTGGTCTCGTACGGACCGACATCACCGAAGTGAACCGCTACGCCGAGGTTGCCCACGCCACGCCCGCCGAGCCCAACCCGTTTGAAAGTTTCATGAGAACCGCGATGCGCGAGGCTGAGCCGGCCGATGCGTTTGCCCGCCGAGTTCTCGATGGCCTCGACAGCGGCGCACCGTTCTACTGGTTCACCCATCCGGAAACCATGGACTGGACCGAAGCGCGCCACCGTGCCGTGGTCGGCGCCGGCACGCCGTTCACCGACTTCGGGGCACTGGCATGAACGCCCTGGTCACCGAACTCAAGACCCGAGCCCGCCTCGCCCTCAACGCCGCCCGCCGGGGCGACTCCAGCCTTCTCGGTCAGTTGCAGGCCCGCTTGGGGCCTGACCCGTTGCCGGTGACCGACTGGCGTCTACGGCACTGCCTGACCCTGGTCGCCAAGAACGCCGGCTTCGCCAGCTGGGACCAGGCGCGGAAAGTACTCGGCGGCGGCGCGCAGATCGGCGACGACCTGGGCACGTTCTGGCATGCGCCACGGTGCACCGGGCTGCTCAGCCACTGGTTTCCCAGCTATTTGCAGGCCAGGACGTTTCTCGCCGACAATGACACATTGGTGCTGTTGCCGTACCGCCGCCACTTCGTCCTCGCCGACCGTGAATACCTGCACGCCATCGGCGTACCCCCCGCCGCGGAACAATGGCGACACACGCGGCGCGACCTTGTCGCCGCCTACGGCACACCGCACTGGGTCGCGCTCGCCCAGCACCGCCTGCACGCTACCCGTAGGCCAGGCCCGTCATCGAGGGGCAAGGAAGGCGATATCGATAAGCCAGCCTGACGAATATCCGGATCCGCCGCAGATAACGCGCGCTCCGCTTCGGTCTCGACACGCACCGGGCCCGCCTACCGGCAGGGAGCGTAGCTGGCCTCGGTGACGGCAGCGGGTCGTCCGCGGCGACCAGGCCGGCTTCAAGGTGCTGCCCCGCCGGTGGATCGTCGAGCGGTCACTGTCCTGGCTGATGGGTGCACGGCGCAACGCCCGAGACTACGAACGCCTCCCGGAGCATTCCGAAGCCCACATCACCTGGGCAGACATCACCCTTATGACCCGCCGGATCACCCGTGCGGATGGTCGGCGGGCCGCCCTGCACAAGCTCGTTGCCGCCTGATCAGCCGGACATCCGAAGACGCGCGGATCGCAGCAGACCCGGACGCGAGCCGGCGTGCAAAGTCTCGGCCCCGGGCCGCCGAGCGTACGGACGGCCCTGCGTGACGCGCGTGGGCGGGTTCAATGGGGTGGCTTGCCGCGGGAAAGGAATTCGAGCACCGACTCGGCCACCGAGCCCGGCGCCTGCTCGGCCTGGTGGTGTCCGCTGTCGATCACGCGGTGCTGAAGTGGTTGGGCGAGCCACGGAGCCCAGATGGCGGCCGGATCGCCGTGGATGTCGAGGTCGTCGTCAGCGGATTCCAGGAGCAATGTCGGGCACATGACCTGCCGTCTGGCCACCCGGTCGGCGTCATCGTGCTCACGGTCAATGCCCAGGCCGGCCCGGTAGTCCTCGCACATTCCGTGGACGACCGCCGGATTGTGAAGGGCTTCCCAGAGATCAGCGTGATTACCGCTGCCCATCTCGGCGGGCTCGGGGGTCGAATACCACGCGTCCGGGTCGGCGCAGATCACGCGTTCGGCGGGCATGTCGGTCTGCCCGAGGAACCACCAGTGCCACCAGGTGCGGGCGAAGACGGCGTCCGTTCGCTCAAGGTGCTCAATGACGGGTAGCCCATCCATGACAACCAGGTGCGAAACCGCGTCCGGGTGGTCCATGGCCGCGCGAAACGCTACCAGAGCCCCACGATCGTGCCCGACCACAGCGAATCGGTCATGACCGAGGTGGGACATCAGTAGTACGACGTCGCGGGCCATCGCCCGCTTGCTCGACTGCGCATGGTCCGGCGCATCCTGCGGAAGCGTCGATCCACCGTATCCGCGCAGGTCGGGCGCCACGACGAGGTGGCTCTCAGCCAGTCTGGGAGCCACCTCGTGCCAGGTCGTATGGGTCCGGGGATGACCATGCAACAGGACTACCGGCGAGCCGGCACCTCCGTACCTGACTCGCAGTGTGACCTCACCCAGGTCCACGCGATCGAGACGGAATCGGTCAAACATCAGTCGGACGCTACCCGCCAGCCGGGCAGCCCGCATCCGCTCATCGGCCGCGCACCCAGCCGAGCCCGGGCGCTGACGCGGGCGTACGCCAATCGGGTTCTGATCCTGGGGTTTCGCCGACAGTGAACGCTGGAAGAGAGCGGGGATCTTTCTAGTTGAGCACGGCAGACTCAACTTTCGGAGGTGCCGGGTGACCAGCAAGCGACTCCCCGTATTGTTCCTAGAAGACATCGTTCTGCTTCCGGGCATGGTCGTCCCGATCGAACTCGACGAGGCCGCCCAGGCCGCCGTCGACGCGGCCCGCACCTCGGCCGGTTCGGAACTGCTCATCGCGCCGCGCCTGGAGGATCGGTACGCCTCGCACGGCGTGGTGGCCAGCGTCCGGCAGGTCGGCAAGTCCCGCGGCGGTGCCCCGGCCGCGGTGTTGCGGACCGGTGTGCGCGCCCGCATCGGCAGCGGCGTGACCGGTCCCGGCGCGGCGCTCTGGGTGGAGGCCGAACCGGTCGCGATCGGCGCGCCGAGTGAGCACGCCCGCGAGCTCGCCGCCGAATACAAGCAGCTGGTGGTCAACGTGCTGCAGCGCCGCGAGGCGTGGCAGGTGATCGAGTCGGTGAGCGCCATCGACGATCCCGGCGACCTGGCGGACACCGCCGGCTGGGCGCCCTACCTGTCCAACGACCGCAAACGCGAGCTGCTGGAGACACCCGATGTGGAGGCCCGGCTGCGGCTGCTGATCGAGTGGACCCGCGACTTCTTGACCGAGTCCGAGGTCAACGACACCATCGAGGCGGACGTCCGCGAGTCCGTCGAGAAGCGCAACCGCGAATACCTGCTCCGCGAGCAGCTCAAGGCGATCCGCAAGGAGCTCGGCGAGGGCGAACCGGACGGCAACGACGACTACCGGGCCCGGGTGGAGGCCGCCGAGTTGCCCGACGCGGTCCGCGAGGCGGCGCTGGGCGAGGTCGGCAAGCTGGAACGCGCCGGCGACCAGAACCCGGAGGCCGGCTGGATCCGGACCTGGCTGGACACGGTGCTCGATCTGCCGTGGACGGTGCGCACCACCGACACCACCGACCTCGGCGCGGCCCGCGCGGTCCTGGACGCCGACCACCACGGCCTGGACGAGGTCAAGGAGCGGATCGTCGAATACCTCGGGATCCGCGCCCGCCGCGAGGAGCGCGGCCTGTCCGTCGTCGGCGGCCGCGGCTCCGGCGCGGTGATCCTGCTGGCCGGCCCGCCCGGCGTCGGCAAGACCTCGCTCGGCGAGTCGGTCGCCCGGACCCTCGGCCGCAAGTTCGTCCGGGTCGCCCTCGGCGGCGTCCGCGACGAGGCGGAGATCCGCGGACACCGCCGGACCTACGTCGGCGCCCTGCCCGGCCGGATCGTGCGCGCCATCCGGGAGGCCGGCTCGATGAACCCGGTGGTGCTGCTCGACGAGGTGGACAAGGTCGGCAGCGACTACCGCGGCGACCCCGCGGCGGCACTGCTGGAGGTGCTCGACCCGGCGCAGAACCACACCTTCCGCGACCACTACCTCGATCTCGACCTGGACCTGTCCGACGTGCTCTTCATCGCCACCGCGAACGTCCTGGAGACGATCCCGCAGGCGCTGTTCGACCGGATGGAGCTGATCTCCATCGACGGGTACACCGAGAACGACAAGGTCGCCATCGCCCGCGACTTTCTGGTGCCCCGGCAGCTGGAGCGGGCCGCCCTCCGGGAGGGCGAGGTGACCGTCACCGACGACGCCCTGCGCGAGATCGCCGCCAATTACACCCGGGAAGCCGGCGTACGCTCGTTCGAGCGCCTGCTCGCCAAGGCGTTCCGCAAGGTGGCCCTCGGGCAGCTGCCGGCCACCGTCGAGGCCGGCGACCTCAAGGACCTGATCGGCCGGCCCCGGTTCACCCCCGAGTCGGGCGAGCGCACCGCGGTCCCCGGCGTGGCCACCGGTCTCGCCGTCACCGGGATGGGCGGCGACGTGCTCTACATCGAGGCGTCGCTGCTGCCCGGCGACAAGGGCGGGCTGTCGGTCACCGGGCAGCTCGGCGACGTGATGAAGGAGTCGGCGCAGATCGCCCTCTCCTACGTCCGGGCGCACGCCGAGGAGCTCGGCATCTCGCCGGAGCAGCTGGACCATCCGATCCACCTGCACGTGCCGGCCGGCGCGGTGCCCAAGGACGGGCCGTCCGCCGGTGTCACGATGACGACGGCACTGGTGTCGCTGCTGCTCGGCCGCAACGTGCGCGCCGAGGTGGGGATGACCGGCGAGGTGTCGCTGACCGGCCGGGTCCTGCCGATCGGCGGGGTGAAGCAGAAGCTGCTCGCCGCCCAGCGGGCCGGTCTCACCGAGGTGTACCTGCCGCGGCGCAACGAGCCCGACCTGGACGATGTCCCGGCCGACGTCCTCGCGGCGCTGACCGTGCACGTCGTCGCGGACGTGCGGGAGATCCTCGCCTCCGCGCTGGAGCCGGTCTCCACCGGCGTCGCCGCGGCGGCCTGACCGGCGGGTGCGCCGGAGCCGCACGGCTCCGGCGCACCCCGCCGTCAGGCGGCGTTGAGCCGGTAGGACCGCGGCTCCCGGTGGGTGATCACCCGGTCGGCGAGCCCGTAGGCGACCGCGTCCTGCGCCGACAGGGCCAGCTTGCGGTCGGTGTCCTCGCGGATCTTGGTGGCCGGATGTCCGGTGTGCTCGGCCAGGATCTGGTCCATCTCGGCCCGCACCCGGGCCACCTCCTTGGCCTCCACCGCCAGGTCCGGCAGGGTGCCCCGGGCCTGGCTGGACATCTGGTGCAGGGTGACCTTGGCGTGCCGCAGCACCGAGCGTTTGCCCGGCGTGCCGGCCGCCAGTAGCGCCGCGGCCGACGACGCGGCCTGCCCGACGCAGATGGTGGCGATGTCGCAGCGGACGAAGTTCATGGTGTCGTAGATCGCCGTCAGCGCGCTGAACGAGCCGCCGGGGGAGTTGATGTACAGCCCGATCTCCTGCTCCCCGCTGGACTCCAGGTGGATCAGCTGGGCGATCACCACGTTGGCGACCCCGTCGTCGATCTCGGTGCCGAGGAAGATGATCCGGTCCGCCAGCAGCCGTGAGTAGACGTCGAAGGCGCGCTCCCCGCTCGGCGTCTTCTCCACCACCGTCGGGATCGTGTACTGGCTCATGCGCTCAGTCCCATCGGCTGGCGGGCCATTTCCGGGCGTACGTCGTCCACGCTGTCGATGATGTGGTCGATCAGGCCGTACGCCCGTGCCTCCTCGGCGGTGAACCAGCGATCGCGGCGGCTGTCCAGCTCCACCGTGTCGTACGGCTGGCCGGTGTGCTCGGCGGTCAGCCGCAGCAGCATCTGGCCGAGCCGTTCCAGCTGGTTGGCGTAGATCTCCACGTCCGCCGCGGTGCCACCGAAGCCGGCCGAGCCCTGGTGCATCAGGACCTGCGCGTGCGGCAGCGCGAACCGCTTGCCGGGGGTGCCGGCGGTGAGCAGGAACTGGCCCATGCTGCCGGCCAGCCCGAGGGCGAGGGTGCTGACGTCGTTGGGGATCAGCCGCATGGTGTCGTAGATGGCCAGCCCGGCGGTGACCGACCCGCCGGGCGAGTTGATGTACAGGCTGATCGTGCTCTGCGGGTCCTCGGCGGACAGCAGCAGCAGTTGCCCGCAGATCCGGTTGGCGATCGGGTCGTCGACCTCGGCCCCGAGCACGATGATGCGCTGGTGCAGCAGCTGGACGGCTACCTGGTCGTCGACGGAACCACTGATGGCCTGTTGCATGGCCTTCTCCTTCGGATAGGTCGGACGGGCCGCCTTCACCCTCGCGGGGAAGGCGGCCGTCCGCCCAGCCGATCTGCGGTCAGCAGACCCGCTCTGCCCTCAGCAGAGGCCGGCGTGCCGACCAGGCAGTGGCGGCGCCGGTGACCGTGTCACCGGACCCACTTCTGGTTGTCGCCGCCGTTGCAGGTCCAGATCTCCAGCCGGGTGCCGTTGGCCGTGCCCTGGGCTGTCGCGTCCAGGCACTTGCCAGAGCCGACGCCGACGACGGTGCCGTCCGGGTTCACGTTCCACTGCTGGTTGGCGCCGCGGTTGCAGTCCCAGATCTGCACCTTCGCGCCGTCGGTTGTGCTCGCGCCGTCGACGTCGAGACACTTGGCGCCGTACACCTGAAGTTGCTTCGCGTCCGTCAGGGTGAAGTTCTGGTTGCTGCCGCCGTTGCAGTCCCAGAGGGCGACCTGGGTGCCGTTGGTCTGTGCGGCGCCGGGCACGTCGACGCAGCGACCGGACTGGACGCCGCGCAGGGTGCTGAGGACCGGGCCGGTGTTCGGGGTGACGCTCAGGTTGTCGAACTGGTCGGTCTGGTAGCCGACGACGCCCACGCCGGCCTGGCCGCTGCCGTAGGAGAAGTCGTTGGCCGTGCCGAGCGTCGTGTTGTCGATGCTCGCGGTGATCTGGCTGCCGGAGAAGCCGAGCTTGAGGTTGTGCCAGCTGTTGAGTCCGAGGGCGGCGCGGGTGCCGGAGGCGAGCGTGGTGTCGGTGTTGCCGGTGGTGTGCTTGACGATCGCCCAGCCGCCGTTGTTGTTGACCCGCAGCTGGTAGGCGGCCTGCCGGTTCTGCGGCCGGTTCTGGGTGTTGGCCCGGCCGAGCAGGGTGACGGTGCCGGCCTGCTGCATGTTCACGTCCAGGCCGACCGTGTAGTTCGTCCAGCCGGCGTCGCCGAACAGCGTGAACGCGTCGCTGTCGTCCTGCCAGTTGATCGGCCGCTGCGGCGTGACCTGCTGCAGGCAGATCCCGGACCGCCCGGCCGAGCAGGCGCGCGTCTCGAACGAGCCCTGCATGTCCTCGGTGTAGCGGGGCAGCTTGCGCACCGCGTACCCGTCGAAGTCATCGGTGTAGGGCAGGGCGAGACCGTGCGGGGCCGGGCCGGCCGCGGTGCCCTTGGCCTGCCCGGTCGTGGTGGTGACGGTGTAGATCCGGTTCGGCTGCAGGGTCAGCGTGTAGGAGCCGCCGGACGGCGTGACGTCGGCCTGCCTGACGAACCAGTCGGCGGTGTCCGGCGAGCCCATGTCGGTCGACCAGACGTGCACGGTGCCGGTGCTCAGCCCGCCCGAGACGGTGACGTTCACGGTCTGCGCGGCGGTGCTGCCACTGGTCTCGTAGATCGTGCTGTAGTCACTGTTGTTCGTCGACTTGAGCGACACGTAACTGCCGTTGGCCCGGTTGCCGCCGAGATAGCCGCTCGCCGAGCTGTTGAGGTAGCGCCAGCCGGGCTTGGTGAACTGGGCGTAGTGCGCGTTCGCCCAGAGGTTCCGGCCGACGCGATAGGCCCCGGACCAGGGCGAGCCGGCGTCCATCAGGCCCACCGTGGCGTACGGGAGATTGGGGGTGATGGCGGCGATCAGCGGCCAGTTCAGGTATCCGGTGATCTCCGCGTCGAGATAACCCCGATTGACGGTACGGATGTAGGGCACCACCCCGGCGTTGTCGTCCTGGGAGCCGAACTCGCTGGCCCACAACGGCTTTCCGCTGCCGCGCGCGTTGCCGGTGGTGCTGCACGAGTCGGCCTGCGACAGGTACCCGCACACGTAGTGGTTGCCGAGCACGCCGACCGCGTTCTTGAGCGCCAGATCCGCGGCGAACTCGTCGGCCATGCCCCAGCCGCTGTCGTCACCGACGATCCGCACCGACCCGTAGCCGGCGTTGTCCAGCCCGGTCCGCAGGTTCTTGTACCAGGTGCTGTCGTGCCCGCGCTCGTTCCAGCCACCCAGGTAGCTGATCGTGAGTCCGTGCCGCTTGGCGCAGTTCAGCCACGAGATGTCGTAGTCGATCATGTCCGAGGACCAGAAGTTCCCGCCGCCGATCCAGCCGGGCGCGGTCCACGGCAGGGCGACCAGCTTGAGGTCCGGATTGCGGGCGACGGCCTGTTCGCCCAGCCAGAACTCGTAGCCGGCGTCGCAGTTGACGTCGCCGCGCACGTGCTGGTGGCTGGGCTCGGAGCCGTCGGTGGAGTTCCCGTCGCCGCCGATCTCCAGCTTGAGCAGCTGGACGGCGGCGCCGTAGTCCGGCTTGAACAGGTAGTCCAGGATCTGGGTGCGTTGCGGCTCGGGGTAGTCGATGAGCAGGCGGGAGTTGCCGCCGCCACCGCTGATCGCTCCGACGCCGTCGAAGGTGCGACCGGCGACCGTGCCGTTGATCGCGATGGTGGTGACGGCGGCCGCGGCGGGGGCCGGAGCCGCCACGCTGCCGATGGTGACCGCGGCGACCACGGCCATGACCAAGTGACGCATGAGTCACTCCTCGGGGAAGCCCGCGTGTGATAACGATCGACAATGTCGCATCATGGTTGGTTGCGGGTATCCCGAAGCCTTTCGCCTCCGCATGCATCTGTCAACGTCGATGTCTTACGGAAGGTCGAGCGGTTCGCCACCGTCGCCGAACGGTCACTTCGCATCGTTGAGTGGTTGCGTTGAAGTGTGTGCAGTCAAGTCGGTACCGGCGGCCGATCGCTGCGCGCACGTCGGTCCGTGCCCGGGCCGGCCCGGCCCGCTCGGCGGTGACCGGGGCGCCTGATGCGAGCGTGCCTGTCCAGTAGCGGCTCCTGATGGCCGACCGAGATGGTTTGTGGGTTGCCACGGCTTCTTCGGACACGGTTCCCGGCCGGTGTCCACGTCCGCTTCGACAACGCCGGCGACGGACAGTTCCGCGGGCGGCAGCGGTGTGGACCAAATGGTGGCGCCGCGAATCGGGGCTTGACTCTCACCTCGTGTCAGGCCGGAAGGTACGAGCATGACGCGCACTGTCGAAGAGTTCGCCGGCCTGCCGCTGCTGACCGGCTGCACGGCGGAGATGGCAGCCGGGGAAGGGTCAATCATGCGCTGGACCGGGTGGCCTTCTTGATCGATGAAACGGATCTCGCCGTCGCCGGGAAGGCATCGTTGGTCGTCCCGGCGATCCGGTTTTCCGCGTCCATTCTGGTGGGGCTGCTGGCCGGCCTGGTGCTGCAGATCTTCACCCTGGCTTTCCTGGGCCGGCTGGGCGAGGACGCGCTCTACGTGCGTGCGATATATACCCCGATCGGATTTCTGGTCCTGGCCGTCACCGAAGGGCTCGTGGTCGCCACGCAGGTATCGGCGGGAATCGCGACGCGCTCGGGGCGGCGCGACACCCTCCGGCCGTTGCCGACCTTCCTGGTGCTGGGCGGCGGCGCGTTGATCCTCACCGCCGGGGTGTTCGCCGCCGCGGCGACCCCGATCCTGAACGCGCTCGAGGTCGATCCGGCGGACCGCGGGGCAGTGCTGATCTTCGTGGTCGCGGTCTGTCTGGCTACGGTGGTGAGTCTGGTGCCGCTGGCCGGGGGCGCGGTGCTGCGAGGCATGGGACGCACGGTCGCGTCGTCGGTCCTCGCGGTCGGATTCACCGTCGTGTCCATCGGGGCCATGGTGGTGCTGCGAGTCTGGACGGACCTGGGCATGCTCGCGGTGCCGGGCGGCACGCTGACAGCCGGCGTGGTCGCCGGCGCCGCGTCATGCTGGCTGCTGCGCGGGCACCCGGCCGCCAGTTCCTGGTTCCGGCGGGACGCGGCGGCGGAACTGTGGAGGTTCGGAGCGCCGGTGGCGGTCACTTTCCTGATGCTGTCCTCGGTGAACTTCGGTTACCTGCGGGTGCTCCGCGACGCCACCAGCGCGGACATCGCCGGATTCAATCTGGGGCAGGGCGCGAGTTCCCTCTTCATGGTGGTGGCGATCGCGGTCGGGTCCGGCACGGCCATCGTCGCGAACCTGCGACAGGGGGAGGTGCGGCGGCCGATCGACGCGGCCGGCCTGAGCGCCGCCGTGCGAATCTCCCTCCCGGCCTACGCGGGGATCGGCATCCTGGCCGTCGTGCTGCGCGATCCGCTGAGCCGGCTGCTCGCCGCGGACGAGGACGTGGCGCGGACGACCGCCGACTACTTCCTGTGGATGGGGCCGACGTACGCGGTCTTCGGCGGGACCCTGGCCGTGCTGACCTACCTGGAACAGGTGGGCCGGGCGCGGACCGCGCTCCTGCTCAACGCCGTCTACTTCGCGGTGCTGTTGGTGATCGCGTTTCTGCTTCCTCAGCCGGTCGGCAGCAACACGCTGACGAAACTGCTGGCGATCAGCAACGTCGCCGGGTTTCTGACGTGCTGGCAGAGTGCCCGATATCTGATCGATCGCGGCCGCCGGTAAGCGGGGAAGCGGGCGCTCACCGCCTGAACCTCACGGGTGGGTGGGCTCCGAGCTGACCGGGGAGAGGAAGAACTCGGCGAGGGCGTCGATCAGGTGTTTCGGAGCGCGATTCAGGGCGTCGTGATTCGCGCGCGGCACCACCAGGGTGCGGGCGTGCGGCATGACTGCGGCCAGGGCCTCGTTGGTCGGCGGCCAATAGGGCGGCCCGTCGGCGCCGCTGGCGAGCAGCACCTCCGCCTGGACGCCGGCCCACTGCCCCGGTGGACCGTCGAAACGGTGGATCAGCGCGGTCTCGTCGAGCGTGGTCGGCAGCAATTCGCCCATGGTGCGGCCGATGGGCGTACGCAAGAAGAGCTTGCACATGGCGATGCGCAGGGCGAGTGGCAGGCGGGAGGACGCCGATTCGGTGTGGACGCCGGCACCGACGATCGCCATGGCGCGGGCGATGTCGCCGGCGTCGGCTGCCTGCCGGGCGGCGGGCAGCCACCGGTACGAACCGATGCCGTCGACCTGGACGGCCGCGTCGTAGAGGGCGAGCCGGGCGATCGGCAGCCGGCGGGCGGCGGCGCGCAGAGCGATGAAGCCGCCGCCGCTGTGGCCGATCACGTTCCCGGCTCCGGTGTGCGCCAGCAGGGCCGCGAGGTCGTCGATGTCCTGCTCGCCGTCGTAGGGCTCGGCGCGGGCGGCGGCGTCGGCGCGGCCGCGGCGGTTGTAGAGGTGCACGGTGAAGCGGTCGGCCAGCCGGCGCGCGGTGCGCCGGTACATCTCGATGGTGACACCGCCGCCGTGGACCACGACGAGGCCGGGCCCGGCGCCGGTCGAGTGGAGCACGATCTCGGCGCCGTCGGCCGCCGGGACTCGCTGGATGGTCCAGTGCTGATCCATCTCACCCTCCCTAGAAACTGCGAACGTAGTTCGCGGTTTTAGAGTGTAGCGGTGACGACACCCGCTGAACCAGTGCGGCAGTCCGTGTGGACGCGACCGGCCAGAGGTACGCGTGGACCGGCGCCCGCGCACTCCCGGGACGAGATAGTGCGTGCCGCGATCGCGATGGCGGACGCCGACGGCATCGGCGCGGTCTCCATGCGGGCGGTCGCGGGCGCGCTGAACACCGGCGCCGGGACGCTCTACCGCTACCTGTCGTCCCGCGACGACCTGCTCGACCTGATGGCCGATCAGGCGGCGGGGGAGCTGCTGCCGTACCCGGAGATCTCCGGTGATTGGCCGGACCTGATGCTGCGGGTCGCCCGGGGGCAACTGGACCTGTACCGCAGGCATCGGTGGCTGGTGGAGATCATGCCGCGGCCGACCGCGTTCGGACCGCGTTCCCTGGCGTGGTTCGACCACTGCCTGGGAATTCTGCGGCCGGTCCCGGCCGCGACGGCCGCCAAGTTCGAGGCGATCGCGATGATGACGGGTGTGGTGACGCTCTTCGCCCGCGGTGAGTCGCGCGGTGAGTCCGGCGGATCGCCGGCCGGCTTCGGCGGGATGGACCTGGCGGCGTTCCCGAACCTGCTCGCCGCCCTCACCACGCCGTCACCGCCGCCGGCCGGACGCGATCTGTTCGACGTGACGGTGCGCGGCGTCCTGCGCGCAGTCCTGGGTCAGGGCTGAGCGCGCCGGGTGATCGTGCGGTGGTAGACAATGTGGCCGATGATCGCCGGCCTCGTCCCATCCCAGCCCGCGGGAGCAGATCGAGTCAAACCCTCTTCGCGTACGTGTCAGCGCGCCGCCCGCCGCACGAGCGGTCGGCCGGCGCGATCGGGACGCGCGATCGTACCGAAGCTCCGCGGTTGATCGAACCGCACCACCACAGCGCGGCCGCCGGCGGCGCGTACTGAAAGGCAGCACCAGCTCATGCCCAACCTCATGGTGATCATCGGCTCCACCCGCCCCGGCCGGGCGGGCCTGCCCATCGGCCAGTGGTTCGCCGACTTCGCCACCAAGCACGGCGGCTTCGACGTGCAGGTGGCCGACCTCGCCGAGATCGGCCTGCCGCTGCTGGCCGACCCGCACCACCCGCGGCTGAAGAAGTACGTGCACCAGCACACCTGGGACTGGAGCGCCAAGGTGGAGTCCGCCGACGCGTTCGTGATCGTGACCCCGGAGTACAACTACGGGTATCCGGCCGCGGTGAAGAACGCGCTGGACCACCTGTCGCAGGAGTGGGCGTACGCGCCGGTCGGGTTCGTCTCCTACGGCGGGATCGCGGCCGGCACCCGGGCGGTGCAGCAGCTCAAGCAGGTCGTCACCACGCTGCGGATGCTGCCGGTCTTCGAGAGCGTCAACATCCCGTTCCACGCGCCGTTGATCGCCGACGGGGTGTTCACGCCCGCCGGCTCCACCGAGGACGCGGCGACAGCGATGCTGGACGAGCTGGTCAAGGTGGAGGCCGGGGTGCGGCAGCTGCGGTCCGGGGTCCGGGCGGGCTGACCGTCACCTCGCGCGGGCGTGCGCACCGTACGCCCGCGCGAGCGTGCGGAACGCCTCCTTCGGCGCCCAGTGCCAGTCGGAGCCGGGGTCGCCGGGCCGGTCCCTGATCGGTTTGACGATGGCGTAGCTGGCCATGTCCAGGTCGTAGCGGCGCTCGCGGCGGTGCTCGGCCTCCGGGGTGACGAAGGTGTACGCCAGCGCGGCGTACAGGTTCAGCGACTCGAACGCGGCGAGGACGTTCGCCAGGTAGCGGGCCTGGGTGCGCTCGCTGCGTACCAGGCCGGCCTGCACCTCGGGCGGTTCCTTGGTGTAGTCGACGGCCTGCCATCCCAGGCCGCCCCGCTCGGGTGCGCCCGCGAAGGTGCAGGTGCCGAACTCCAGGACGGCCAGCGGCTTGCCGGGGCGCAGGTGGCGCCGGATGTCGCGCACGTAGCCGGCGTGGTCCGGGAAGTATCCGTAGTAGTCGAGGCCGACGATGTCGAAGAGGTCCCAGTCGACGTCCTCGTCCTCGGCGGCGGCGTAGGTCAGCCGGCCGTGGAACACCGCCCGGCCGGTGGCGGCGGCGCGTGCGGTGAAGCGCCGCAGGCGGCGGACCATCTTCTCCGGGTCGAAGGTGCCCTTGCGCAGGTTCTCGATGCGTTCCAGGGCGTTGTCGCCGGGGACGATCCCCGGTACGTACAGCACGAACTCGCAGCCGACGCTCAGGTGGACGGCGGCACCCTGGCGGCGCAGGCGTTCGGCGACGCGGCCGGTTTCGGCGAGGTGGTCGAGGATCTCCGCGGCCGGTCGGTCGCCGAGTGTCGGTTCCAGCCAGACGTGCAGCCCGCGCTGTGCGGCCTCGGTGGCGGTGGCGGCGAGCCGGTCGACGCCGGTGCCGGTCACCTTCACCGTGCCGGCGTGCAGATCGTGCCGGATGGCCCGGAGGTCGCGGCGCATGCGGTGGGCGTTCCAGGTGTCGTCGATCTCGTAGACGACGCCGCGCAGCCGCAGGCCGCGTCGTGTCGCACCGGTCGCGGCGGCGGACGGGAGCAGTGCCGCGCCACCCGCCGCCGCGGCCAGGCCGAGAAACTGTGCTCGATTAAGACCCATGCGTCACAGCCTCGGGTACGGCCCGGTGCGGCGGCGACGGCCGATGGTCTATCCGGCGCCGACCAAGGTATACGGCTCGGCCGCCCGGGAGGCATTCAGCGGCGATACATCGCCGGCGTGCTGCCGACGGCGTCGCGGGTGGGTCAGCGGGTCGCTCGGTGACGGGCCGGCACCCGGTCGTACGGTAGCGGAGTGACGCGTGCCGTGAGCATCGAGAACCTGGGGGCCTGGCTGCTCAAGGCCAACGGCGTGAGCTCCGACATCGCCCAGGTGGCCGCGCGCCGGCAGCCGGTCCGGACCTGGTGCGTGCGGCCGGGCTATCGCGCCGATCTGATGGCGGCCGGGCAGCCGGCGCTCCTCTGGGTCAGCGGTGATCGCCGCCGGGTGACCCCGGGCATCTGGGCGGTCGGCGAGTTGAGCGGCCGGCCGGCGGTGTCCGGCGGCAAGCTGCGCGTGCCGCTGGCGTTGCGCTGGCTGGACGAGGACCGGCGGGTGCACCGGGACACCGTGCGGGCCGACGGGGAGCTCGCCGCGCTGGAGGTGCTGCGGCAGCCGCAGGGTGCCAACCCGTCCTTCGTCACCGCCGAGCAGATGGTCGTGCTCCGGGCGTACCTGCCGGCCTGAGCCCGTCGGTCAGCTCCGGTCGCCGGCGGCCGGCGGACCGCGCGGACCGGGCAGCGCGGCTCGGCCGTTCGGGCGGCTTCGGTCGGCGGCCGGAGGATCTGAGGAGGGAAACGTTGCGGTTCGGGAGTGCCCTGCCGACGGTGCGGGCCGACTTCACCACGAGCGGCAACGCGAGGAGCCCCCATGTACCTGACCGGAACCGGTAGCAGCACCGCGATGCGTATCGCCGCCTACCAGGCGCAGGCGCTGATGGCTGTCGACCAGTCCACGGCCCGGATCGCCTCCAGCCGACGGTTCACCTCGTTCGCCGAGGACTCGGTGGCCGCCACCGTGGAGATCTCGCTGCGCACCCAGCGGGGCGCGGCCACCCTCTACCTGCGGGCGACGCAGGACGCGGTGACCACAGCGGACGCGGCGTCGGCCGGGCTGCAGACGGCGTCCGACCTGCTCATCGAGCTGCGCAACGACGTCCTAGCGCTGAACGCCGCCGACCCGGCCTCGGTCAGCGCGGTGCAGGAGCAGGTCGACACGCTGACCGCTGAGCTGACCCGGATCAGCGCGACCACCACCGCGGCGGACGGCACGAAGCTGCTCGACGGCTCGATCGCGTCGACCCCGCTGTCGTTCAAGGTCGCCGGCACCGGCAGCGCGTCGGACGACGTCCAGCTGACCGCGATCGCCGTCGACGCCGCCCACCTGGGCACCGGCCCGCTGAAGCTGGACTCCATCGACTTCACCGCCGGCTCGCCGACCACCCAGAGCGATGCCCTGGCGGCGATCGACGCGGCGCAGGCGGCGGTCACCGCGAGCCTCGCCTCGACCGGCGGCGTGTCGGCCGCGATGGGCTACCACGCCTCGGCGATCGGGAGCCAGATCAGCGGGCTCGACTCGGGGCTCGACACGATCAGCGGCCTGGACGTCGCCCAGGAGACCGTCACCCTGACCGCCGCCCAGCTGCGCGCCGAGGCGGCCTCGGCGATGCTGGCCCAGGTCAACAACCTGCAGCTGTCGATGGTGCGGCAGCTGCTGATGGCGCCGTGAGCGGTGGTCACGCCCGCTCGGCGGCCGGTTTCCGGCCGCTCTCGGGAAACAACAGCAGGGCGCCGACGAGAAAGCACAGCGCACCCAGCGCGGTGCCGGTGTTCACCACGGCCGGGCCGCGCTCGCTGCCGGCCGACGGGATGACGTACGACGCCACCGCTGCCGCCGCGAAGGCCAGGCAGCCGAGCAGGTTCACGCCGGCGATCGCCGACTCCAGCGTTCTGTCCGGCAGGGCCAGCAGGTGCCCGGTGACCTCGGCGTAGGCCAGGTAGCCGGAGAGCAGGAAGCAGAGCGAGCCGAGGGCGTCCGGCCGCCACACCAGGCGGTCGTAGCCGGGCGAGTCCAGCCCGACCGACAGCGCCCGGAACGTGGTCACGTTGAAGAACAGCGTCCCGGCCAGCTGCAGGCCGCAACTCCACCAGTCGATCCGGCGTGGCTCGAAGGTCAGCAGCCGCCACCGGTGCCCGGCCGCCGGCCGGCCGGGTGCGCGGCTGGTGTTGATCGTCTCCAGCCATTGCAGACCGGCCGCCGAGGTGAACAGCAGCGACCCCACGAAGAAGACCGTGCCGTCCGCGGCCGGGCCGGCGAGCCGGAGAAACGCCGGGAGCGGAGCGACGAGGAAACACAGCGACCCCGCGGCGAAGAGCACGGCGATCCACCAGGACGCCCCGGACAGCCGGGAGGCGTGCTTGCGGTGACCGCGGGAGGACCATACGACGGTACGCCCGTCGGAGCGCCGATAGGTGACGTGCGTGAGGAACGGGCCGACGTGGCGGTGCCGGGCCGTCGACCACTCGGCCGGCGTCGTCGGATAGCGGGTCGCGTCCATGGACAAGTCCATCCCGGCGGTGCCCGCTGCCGCGTCACCCCGGCCGGATGAGGCGCCGGCCCGCCCGGCGCGTGCCGCCGGCCGGGCCGGGCTCGGGCGTCACCCCTTGACCGCTCCGGTGAGCCCGCCGACGATGCGGCGCTCGAAGAGGCTGAAGAAGATCAGTGCCGGGATCATCGACAGCGAGGTGAACGCCAGCACCTTCGCGGTGTCCACCGAGTACTGCGAGGCGAACGCCTGCACACCCAGCGGCAGCGTGAAGGTGTCCGGGTCGTTGAGGATGAACAGTGGCAGCAGGTAGCTGTTCCAGCTGTTGACGAACGCCAGGATGCCGGTGGTGATCAGCCCGGGCACGGACAGCGGCAGCACCATCCGCCAGAAGAAGCCGAGCCGGCTGCACCTGTCGATGGCGGCCGCCTCCTCGATCTCCTTGGGGATCGCGCGCAGGAACGGGACCAGGATGATGATCGTCGTGGGCAGGCCGAAGGCGATCTGCGGGAGGATGACGCCGGGCAGGGTGTTCACCAGCCCGATGGTCTTCACCAGGATGTACAGCGGAGTGATGGCGACGGTGACCGGGAACATCAGGCCGGCGGCGAACAGCGCGTACATCGCGCCGCGGCCGCGGAAGCGGTATCGCGCCAGCACGTAACTGGCCATCACCCCCAGTACGACCACACCGGCGGTGGTGGCGAGCGCAACCATCGTCGAGTTGCCGACCTGGCGCCAGAACGTACCGCTGGTCAGTACGCCGGTGTAGTGGTCCAGCTGCCACGGGTCCGGCAGGCCGGCCGGGTCGGTGGTGATCTGCGAGTTGGTCCGGAACCCGCCGATGATGATGTAGACGACCGGCCCGAGCATCAGGCCGACCAGCAGCAGGGCGCCGACGTAGACGATCGGGTTGCCCCAGGTGCTGTCTTTCCTGCCGGCCATGCCTACTGTCCTCCGGTGAGCGCGCCGTCGGTGTCCCGGCGCAGAACGAAACGCTGGTACAGCAGCGCGATGGTCATGGAGACGGTGAACAGCACGACGGCGACCGCGCTGCCGTACCCGTAGTTGCTCGCGTTGCGGCCCTCGTTGACCATGTAGGTGACCATCGTCGAGGTGCCGGCGGTGGACGCCACGTACTGGCCCCAGATGATGTAGACCATGTCGAACAGCTGCAGCGCGCCGATGATCGACAAGAAGGCCCAGATCCGGATGGTCGGCCCGAGCAGGGGCAGCGTGATGCGCCGCTGGATCTGCCAGTAGGACGCGCCGTCCACCGCCGCCGCCTCGGCCAGTTCCTCCGGGATGTTCTGCATGCCGGCCAGGAAGAGGATCACCGCGAACCCGATGTACTTCCAGGTCAGGATCATTATCAGGGTCCAGAGGGCGAGTTTCGGGTTCGCCAGCCAGTCCTGTGCCAGCCAGCCGAGACCCATCGATCGCAGTACGCCGTTGACCGCGCCGTTGGCCTGTAGCAGCAGCGCCCACGCCGTCCCGGCGATGACCTCGGCGATCACGTACGGCACGAAGATCAGCACGCGGATCGCCGAGCGGCCCCGGATCCGCTGGTTGAGCAGCAGCGCGAGGCCGATCGCGATCGGCCCCTGGAACACCAGCGAGAGGACCAGGATCAGGCCGTTGTGCCACAGGGCCTCGCGGAACGCGGTGTCCTGCAGGATGGTCCGGTAGTTGTCGAGGCCGACGAAGTTGGTCGGCGGCCCGAAGCCCTTCCACTTGTAGAAGCCGTAGTAGGCGGCCAGCAGCACCGGGAAGATCACGAACGCGAGGAACACCAGGATCGCCGGGCCGGACAGCGCCGCGATCTCCAGGCGCTGCGCCCAGCCGATGCCGCGCCGGCGGGGACGCGCCGGAGGCGGCTGCTGGCCACCTCCGGCGCGTACCCGGTCGGCCACCAGGAAGCTGCCGGCCACTCTCAGCCCTTCTTGGCCGCGTCGTTCACGGCCTGGATGATCCCGGCGACGTCACCCTTGCCGGCCAGCAGGTTCACCACGCCGACGTTCAGGGCGTTGCCGACGTTCTGCCCGTAGAGGGTGTCGAGCCACTGCGAGACGTACGGCGCCTTGTTGTAGGCGTCGAGGACCGCCTTGAGGTACGGCTCGGTGACCGCCGCCTGGGCCTCCTTGTTGACCGGCAGCGAGTTGAAGCCCTTGTAGAAGCCCACCTGCACATCCTTGGTCAGGATGTAGTTGAGGAAGTCGGTGCACTCCTTCGGGGCGTCCGCCGCGCACGAGTAGCCGTCCGTGCCGCCCATCACCGCGGCCGGGTCGCCCTGCCCGCCGGGAACCGCCGGGAACGGGAAGAAGCCGAGGTCGGGCAGCGGCTTGGTGTCCTTGGTCAGCGACGCGATCACGCCGGGGTCCCAGGCGCCCATCAGTTCCATGCTCGCCTTGTGGTTGGCCAGCAGGCCGGCCGAGCTGCCCGCGCCCTGCTGCGCCGAGGTGGTCAGGAACCCCTCGTTGAACGGCTTGGTGTCGGCGAACGCCTTGAGCTGCTCACCCGCCTTCGTCCAGCACGGGTCGTCGAAGGTCTTGCTCTTGGCGGTGGCGTCCAGGGTGGCCTGGCTGCAGGCGCGCAGGGCGAAGAAGTAGAACCAGTGGGCGGCCGGCCAGGCGTCCTTGGCACCCAGGGCGATCGGTGTGCCGTTGGCCTTCAGCTTGGTCACCGCGGCGTTGAGGTCGTCGATCGTCGCCGGGGGAGTGGTGACGCCGGCCTTCTGGAACAGGTCCTGGCTGTACCAGAGCCCGCCGGGCAGGATCGAGACCGGTACGGCGTACGCCTTGCCGTCGATCTGCCCGGTCTTCAGGGCGGCCTCGCCCACCGCCTGCTTGCTCTCCGCGCTGATGTCGCCGGTGATGTCCTTGAGCTGGCCGGCCTCGACCATGGCGGCCATCTTGCCGCCGCCGCGCTGCAGGAAGATGTCCGGCGCGGACCCGGAGTTCAGGGCGGTCTGCAGTTTGCCGTCCAGGTCCTCGTTCTGGATCGACGACATTTTGATCTTCACGTTCGGGTGGGCGGTCTGGAAGTCCGCGACGGTCTTCTCCCAGAACGCCTTGCCCGGACCGGTGGTGGAGTTCTGCCACAGCTCCATGGTGACGTTGCCGCCCGCGTCGGCGTCGTCGTCGCCGCCCCCGCAGGCGGCCAGCCCCACAGCGCTCAACGCCAGCACGGTAGTGGCGACGGCGAGGGTCCTCTTCAATGCCATGAAAGTCTCACCTCTCGAAACCGAAAGTTTCGAAGTTGTTTCGGTAGATGGCGCTCAAGCTATGAAGCGGCGCATCGAGCTGTCAAGATATTGCTCTGATCAAGTTGGCGGCCGGCGTATGACGGAAGGCCTGTCCGGAAGGGGATCTTCGCCGTCGGTCGTCACGACGGTGCGCCGCGCCCCGCCGTCGTAAGTTGTGGAATTTTTACCGAAACTATCGGTGACTCTGGGAAAGGCAATTCGATGACCATCGACGCCGTCGTCAATCTGGACCTCGACGGACCCCGGATCAGCAGGCACCTCTACGGGCACTTCGCCGAACATCTGGGTCGCTGCGTGTACGGCGGGTTCTACGTCGGCGAGGACTCCGCGCTGGCGCACGAGGGCGGCATCCGCCTGGATGTGGTGCAGGCGCTGCGCGACCTGGGCATCCCGAACCTGCGCTGGCCGGGCGGGTGCTTCGCCGACGAGTACCACTGGCGCGACGGCATCGGCCCGAAGGATCGGCGGCCGGTCATGGTGAACACGCACTGGGGCGGGGTCGAGGAGAACAACCACTTCGGCACGCACGAGTTCATGGCGCTCTGCGAACTGCTCGGCGCCGAGCCGTACATCAGCGGGAACGTCGGCTCGGGCACGGTCCGCGAGATGAGCGAGTGGGTGGAGTACCTGACCCGCGGCGGTGACTCACCGATGGCCCGGCTGCGCGCGGCCAACGGGCGCGCCGAACCGTGGCGGGTCCGGTTCTGGGGACTGGGCAACGAGGCGTGGGGCTGCGGCGGGAACATGACGGCTGAGCACTACGCGCAGGAGGCCCGCCGGTACGGCACCTACTGCCGCGACCACGGCGACAACCGGCTCTACAAGATCGCCGCGGGTGCCAACGGCGGCGATTACGCCTGGACCGAGACGCTGATGCGGCAGATCGGGCACCTGGGCTGTCAGCACATCGACGGTACGCCCTACCACGCGCTGTCCCTGCACTACTACACGATCACCGGGCCCACCTGGGAGGACAAGGGTTCCGCCACGGCGTTCTCCACCGACGAGTACTACGCGACGATGGTGTCCGCGGCGCGCGTCGAGGAGCTGATCGCCGGGCACGCGGCGGTGATGGACTGTTACGACCGGGCCAGGACCATCGGGCTGGTCCTCGACGAGTGGGGCACCTGGTTCGACGTCGAGCCGGGCACCAATCCCGGCTTCCTGTACCAGCAGAACACCCTGCGCGACGCGCTGGTGGCGAGCGTGCACTTCGACGTCTTCCACAGGTACGCCGACCGCCTCGTGATGGCCAACATCGCGCAGACGGTGAACGTGCTGCAGGCCATGATCCTGACCGACCCCGACTCGGACGCGATGGTCCGCACCCCGACCTACCACGTCTTCGCGATGAACCGCGGGCATCACGACGCGACCTCGCTGCGCGTGGACCTGCGCACCGCGCCGCCGTCGCGCCGGGTCGGTGACGCCACGCTCACCACCGTGTCGATGTCGGCCAGTCGCAAGGACGGCCGGCTGCTGGTGTCGCTGTCGAACCTGGACGCCGCCGAGCCCGCCGACGTGACCATCGACCTGCGCGGCGGGACCGTCGAGGCGGTCGCCGCGCGGATCCTGACGTCCGGCGCGGTCCAGGACCACAACACGCCGCAGGCGCCCGAGACGGTCGCGCCCCAGCCGTACGACGGGGCGTCGGTGACTGGCGGCAAGCTCTCGGTGCACCTGCCGCCGCACTCGTTCGTCACCGTCAGCGGTGCGCTGTGAGCGCTGATCAGTCGATGCGGTACACGGCCCTGTCGAAGTCGGCGTAACCGCCCTCGGCGCCCAGATCCTGTACCCAGAGTCCGACGAAGGCGCCGGTGAAGCCCCACGCCTCGGGCTCGCCGGCGACCACCGTCGCGGCGTACTCGTCGGACAGGGTGGTGGCGTCGAAGGTCTGGCCGAGTTCGTGCCAGGCCGGCGTGCCGTCCGGGTCGAGGGTGTAGGCGAAGGTCAGCGCCGGGCCGTCCAGGCGGGCGCGCAGTCCGACCCGGCGTACGCCGCCGAGCGGGACCCGCAGGCCGGGCACCTCGCTGACCCGGCCGCTGTCGCAGCACAGCACGTCGAGCGCCGGAGTGCCGTCGTCGCCGGCCGTCACGTGCAGGTAGTACCAGTTGCGGGTGTTGTAGTAGGCGGTGATCCCGGCCAGCTGCCGGTAGTTGCCCGGCTCGAACTCGCAGGTGGCCTCGAACGTGCAGCGCTGCGCGGTGACCCGGCGGGCCACCAGGCTCGGCCGGTGCCGGGCCATCGGCGACTGGCCGCCGTGAATGCGCAGGTGCGAGGGGCGCGCGGCCAGGTCGATCCAGTCCGGCGTCGCCGGGCGGCGCAGCGTCGACCAGTTCGGGCCGAGCACCGGGGCGTCGAAATGGTCGTCCTCGGCCCGGTCGTCGCCGGGCGCCGCCACGGCGCCGGCCGGGGCCGGGACCTCCTCGGCCGGGACCCCGCCGGGAATTCGCGGCCAGTCGCCGGCCGGCCAGTCCACCCGCTGCAGGGCGCTCTCCCGGCCGAGCACGCACCGGCCGGTCGGCGGGTACGGCCGGGCGGCCAGGTGCGCCAGATACCACTGACCGTCCGGGGTCTCCACCAGACTGCCGTGCCCGGCCTTCTGCAGGGTCAGCTCCGGGCGTCCGGTCGAGGTGAGCAGCGGCCCGGCCGGATCCACCCGGTACGGGCCGAGCAGCTCCCGGGAGCGGGCCACGGTGACCTGATGCGTCCAGGTGGTGCCGCCCTCGGCGGTGACCAGGTAGTACCAGCCGTCCTTGCGGTAGATGTTGGGTGCCTCGGTGAGGCCGGCCTCGGTGCCCTCGAAGATGAGGTGCTCGGGGCCGGTCAGCCGGCGTTCGTGGCAGTCGTAGCGCTGGGCCGAGATGCCGGCGAAGCGGTTGCGGCCGGGCCGCCAGTCGGCGCGCATCGACAGCATCCAGGTGGTGCCGTCCTCGTCGTGGAACAGCGAGGCGTCGAAGCCGCGGCCGTGCAGCACCACCGGGTCCGACCAGGGTCCGGTGATGCTGGGCGCGGTGACCAGGTAGTTCTGCGGGTCCCAGTAGCCGCCCGCGAACGTCGCCACGTCGGTGAACAGCAGGTGGAACAGCCCGTGGGCGTAGGTCAGGTTGGGCGCCCAGATGCCGCACGAGTCGGCGGTCCCGGTCAGGTCGAGCAGCCGCCGCTCGGTCAGCACGCCGCCCAGCGGCCGCCAGGTGACCAGATCGGTCGAGTGGTGCACCCGCACGCCGGGGAACCACTCGAACGTCGACGTCGCGATGTAGTAGTCGGCTCCGACCCGCAGGATCGACGGATCCGGGTGAAAGCCCGGCAGCACCGGGTTCCGGATCACGGGATGGCCGGTCCCGCCGTCGTCGGTCGGGGCAGTGGCCGCGGTGATCGTCGTGGCGCCATCCAGGTCCGTCATTGCGAGATCGTGGCCCGCCGACCGACGGCGTGTCAACAACTATCGGACTGAAACCGGAAATACCGAGGTCATCCAGCCGTGGTGACGGCGCCGGGGCGGAGCCTTACTCCGAAAGTGACGCGGGCTGCCGCCGAAAGTTTCGGCGACAGCCCGGGATGCTCAGACGGCGTTACAGGTCAATGGTGGCGCGCTGGCCGACCCACCGGCGGCGATCAGGCCGAAGGTGGTCGTGGCACCCGGCGCGATCGAGCCGTTGTACGTCGCGTTGGCCACCGTCGCGGTGCCGCCGCCGGTGGTCAGCGTGCCGTTCCAGACCTGGCTGACCGACTGGCCGCTGGGCAGCGTCCAGGTCACCCGCCATCCGGTGACTGCCGCCGACCCGGTGTTGGCGACGGTCACCTCCGCCTGGAACCCGCCCGGCCAGTCGTTGACGACGCGGAACGTCGCCGTGCAGCCGCCGGGTGTCGTGGACGGCGAACTGGACGGCGAACTGGACGGCGAACTGGACGGCGAACTGGACGGCGAGGTGGACGGTGTCGTGGTGCTGGGCAGTTGCGAGAAGAACTTCCAGACCTCGCCACCGACCCAGGTCCGCGCGCCGCTCGTGCTCGTCGATCCGTCCACCGGCTCCGGGGTGTGGTCCCCGTCGAACGCCGCCCACTCCACCGGGTAGCCCGCCCGGCAGCCGGCGTAGGCGGTGACGATGTGGGTCAGACTGCCCCGGGCCGGTTCCGGCGGGTTCTGCGGGGTGCAGCCGTTGACCCGGACGAACGTGTCCCGCAGCGCGCGTCCCTGCGAGATGTCCAGGACGCTGTCGTGGGTGCCGTGGATGCCCAGGTAGGCGATCGGCTGGGTGGCACCGGAGCAGCCGCTGAGGTTGGCCCCGGAGAGCACGGCGACCGCCCGGAAGACGGCCGGGCGGGCGCACGCGACGGCGTAGCTCATGGCGCCGCCGTAACTCCAGCCGAGGGCGAACAGCTGCGAGGTGTCGACGCACAGGTCACCCTCGATCAGCGCGGTCAGGTCGTCGACCAGGGTCAGGTCCCGGCCGCCGGTGTTCGCCCAGCCGTTGTCGATGCCCTGCGGGGCGACCAGGATCGCGCTGTTGCCGGAGAGGCCCTGCAGCCCGTAGTAGCCGGCGCTGGCGACATTGCCGGCGGTGCCGTTCAGCCAGTGGAAGGCGAAGATCAGTTTGTACGGGCGGTTCCGGTCGTAGCCGTCCGGTACCCGGAGGATGTAGGTGCGGTTCTGGCCCCCGCTGCGGATGGTGCGGGTGCCGCTGGCCAGCGTCGGCGTCTTGCCGCATCCGGCGGTGGTGGCCGCGGCGCCGACCGGGGCCGCGGTTGCGGTTCCGCCCAGCACGCCGGTGAGCATCGCGGTGGCCAGTGCCAGCGCGGCCAGGACCGCGGTCAGCTGCGGGAGACTGCGTCGGTACGCCATCGCTCAGCCCGCCGCGCAGGTCGGTGTGGCGGCCGGCCCGGTGCCGGTGCCCTGGAAACCGAACTCGGTGCTGCCGCCGGCCGGGATCTGCCCGTTGTAGGAGACGTTGCGGAAGCTCACCGTGCCGGTGCTCGCGCTGTTGGTGGCGCTCCAGGCGTTGGTCACGGCGCTGCCCGCGGGTAGCGCCACCCCGACGGTCCAGCCGTTCACGGCGGCCGAGCCCGCGGTGACCTTGATGGTGGCGACGAATCCGCCGTTCCACGAGTTGAGCGACACCGAGGCGGTGCAGGCGCCGCCGGGCTGCGGCGAGGACGGCGACGGCGAGGACGGCGACGGCGACGACGGGGAGGGCGGGTTGGTGGTGCCACCGGCGTTCAGCGCGTTGAGCACCGCGGTGTACGCGGCCTTCTTGTTGCCGGAGTTGTCGAACAGCAGGGGATTCTCGCCGGTACGCCAGGAGTCGCTGTCCCGGATGCCCCAGACGGTGATGCCGGCGCACCGGGACACCGCCAGGCAGGCCCGGGTCACGCTCGCGTAGATGTTCGCCTGGTTGCCGCCCTGCGCCACGTCCAGCTCGGTGATCTGCACGTCGACGCCCAGGTCGGCGAAGCGCTGCAGGTTGGCCTGGTAGTCACCGGGGATGCCGGTGCCCAGGTGGGACTGGAAGCCCACGCAGTCGATCGGCACGCCGCGCGACTTGAAGTCGCGGACCATGTTGTACACGCCCGTCGACTTCGCGTTGATCCCGTCGGTGTTGTAGTCGTTGTAGCAGAGCTTCGCGTTCGGGTCGGCGGCCCGGGCGGCGCGGAACGCGGCCTCGATCCAGTCGTTGCCGGTGCGCTGCAGGTTCGAGTCCCGCCGGCCACCGCTGCCGCCGTCGGCGAACGCCTCGTTGACCACGTCCCAGGCGTAGATCTTGCCCTTGTAGTGGGTGGCGACCTGGGTGACGTGGTTGATCGCCGCGGTGCGCAGCGCGCTGCCGGACAACGACTGCGCCCAGCCGGGCTGCTGGGCGTGCCAGAGCAGGGCGTGGCCGCGGACCTTGGAGCCGTTGGACAAGCCCTGGTTGAGGATCCGGTCGCCGTTGGTGAAGGTGAACCGGCCCTGGGACGGTTCGGTGGCGTCCCACTTCATCTCGTTCTCCGGCGTCACCGCGTTGAACTCGCGGGTCAGGATGCCGGTGTAGGTGGCGTCGCCGAGGCGGCCGGCGGCGATCGCCGCGCCGAAGTAGCGGCCGGTCTGCGCCGCCGAGGCGCCGAGCGTGCTGGCCGCCTCGGCGGTGCCGACCACGGCCACGCCGGCCGCGACGGCGACGCCCACCGCGGCCGAGGCCAGCAGCACGGAGCGACTCTTCTTGAGCAGGGGCATGGTGAACGACCTTTCCGGATGGGGGAGTGCGCCGTGGGAGCGCTTCCATCAAGGGTGGCCAATGTTGCCAGCGCATTTCCCGCAATGACAAGACGCGACCATTGCCACAACGGCGACATAACAGGTTCGCCGGACCGGCGAATCGCGGCGCGTGAAATCTCGCGGCGCGAAAAGTGTTATGTGCGCGAGTGCCGGCGAGTCGGGATTTCGGCGGCACGGATTCTCGGCAAAAGACCTCTTGAATGTCTGGAAACATCCTGGCAATCTTCGGTTTCAGGCTGTTAGCGCTCCCATCACCAGCCGTCATCCCCCTTGGTCGTGGCTGGACCAGTGATCTTCGCGGTGTGAGCGATAACAGAACCCCCGCCGAGTCAAGGAGGCACCCCGATGCCCAGAAGCAGAGGGTGGATGCTCGCAACCGTCCTCGCCGTCGTCCTGGCCGCCGTCGGTGCCGTCGCCCGGCCCGGTGCCGCCGCCGCCGAATCCAACGGCGGTACCCGGGTCATGCCGCTCGGCGACTCGATCACCGAGGGCACCCAGGTGCCGGGCGGGTACCGGATCGGGCTGTGGCAGCGGATGGCAGCCGCCGGCTACCGGGTGGACCTCGTCGGATCGCAGTTCAACGGCCCGGCCGCCCTCGGCGACCACGACCACGAAGGACACCCCGGCTGGCGGATCGACCAGATCGACGCCAACGTCAGCGGCTGGCTGCGCACCACCGGCCCGCGCACCGTGCTGCTGCACATCGGCACCAACGACATCCTGCAGAACTACAACGTGGCGGGTGCGCCGGGCCGGCTGTCCGCGCTGCTGGACCACATCATCGCGGCCGCCCCGTCGGCCGACGTCTTCGTGGCCACCCTCATCCCGCTGGCCAACAGCGGACAGGAGGCGGCCGCACGTACCTTCAACGCGTCACTGCCCGGCATCGTGCAGGGCAAGGGCGCGCGGGTTCACCTGGTCGACATGCACGCCGCACTGACCGCCGCCGACCTGGTCGACGGCGTCCACCCGACCGCCGGCGGCTACGACAAGATGGCCGCCACCTGGTACGCGGCGCTGCGCACGGTCCCGGGATCGATCGGCGACCCGGGCACCGGCACCGGCGAGGCCCTGGTCGGCACCGCCTCCGGCCGGTGCCTGGACGTGCCGAACGGCACCACCGCCAACGGCACGCAGCCGATCATCTGGGACTGCAGTGGCGCCGCGAACCAGCGGTGGGCCTACGACGGGCAGACCCTGCGGTCGCTGGGCAAGTGCCTGGACTCGCCGACCGGCGCCACGGCGGGCGCCAAGGCGCAGCTGTGGGACTGCAGCGGCGCCACGAACCAGCGCTGGACGTTCGCGTCCGGCGGCACGATCCGCAACGCGCAATCCGGTCTGTGCCTGGACGTCAGCGGCAACGCCACCGCCAACGGCACCGCCGTCCTCCTCTGGACCTGCACCGGTTCCCCCAACCAGCTCTGGACAAGGCGATGATGAAGAAACTCAGGACGCTGCTCGCGACGGGACTGCTGCTGCTCGCCGGTACGGCGACGGTCCTTCCCGGCACCGCCGCCCAGGCCCTGGACAACGGCGTGGCCCGTACCCCGCCGATGGGCTGGAACAGCTGGAACACCTTCGGCTGCAACATCAGCGAGACACTCATCCGGCAGATGGCCGACGCGATGGTCAGCAGCGGCATGCGCGACCTCGGCTACCAGTACGTCGTCGTCGACGACTGCTGGTTCAACCCGAACCGCGACGGGTCCGGCAACCTGCAGGGCGACCCCACCCGGTTCCCCAGCGGCATGAAGGCCCTCGGTGACTACCTGCACGGCAAGGGCCTCAAGTTCGGCATCTACCAGGTCCCGCTGGACAAGACCTGCGCGCAGTACTTCAACAGCTATCCCGGCGCCACCGGTAGCGGCGGCCACGAGGCGCAGGACGCCCGGCAGTTCGCCGCCTGGGGCGTCGACTACCTCAAGTACGACTGGTGCTCGCCCACCGGCACCATCGACCAGCAGGTCACCACGTTCGCCAAAATGCGTGACGCGCTCGCGGCCACCGGCCGGCCGATCGTCTACAGCATCAACCCGAACAGCATCCACGCCAAGACCGGGCCGCAGCGCAACTGGGGCGACGTGGCGAACATGTGGCGCACCACCGAGGACATCAGCGCCGCCTGGGACACCGGGCAGACCAACGGCTATCCGATGGGCGTGAAGAACATCGTCGACGTCACGGTGCCGCTGGCCGGTTACGCCCGGCCGGGACAGTTCAACGACCCGGACATGATGGAGGTCGGCCGCAGCGGCCTGACCGACACCGAGCAGCGCAGCCACTTCGCGCTCTGGGCGATGCTGGCCTCCCCGCTGATCGCCGGCAACGACCTGCGCTCGATGAGCGCTGCCACCCAGACCATCCTGAAGAACCCGCGGCTGATCGCGATCAACCAGGACACCCTCGGGTTGCAGGCGACCCAGGTCGCCAATGACGGGACCCGTCGCGTGCTGGCCAAGCGGCTGGCCAACGGCGATGTCGCGGTGGCGCTGTTCAACCAGGGCGGCTCCACCACCACGGTGTCGACCACCGCCGCCGCGATCGGCAAGTCCGGCAGCTCGTTCACCCTGCAGGACGCGTGGAGCGGCGCCACCACGACCAGCACCGGTGGCATCAGCGCCAGCGTGCCCGCGCACGGCACCGTCGTCTACCGGGTCAGCGGCGGGACCAGCACCCCGCCGACCAGCACCACGCTCGTCAGCGCCGCCTCGGGACGCTGTCTCGACGTGCCGAACGGAGCCACCGCCAACGGCACCCAGCCGGTCATCTGGGACTGCAACGGTGGCACCAACCAGCGCTGGACCAGCACCGGCCAGACCCTGCAGGCCCTCGGCAAGTGCCTGGACTCACCGGTGGGGGCCACCGCCGGCAGCAAGGTCCAGCTCTGGGACTGCAACGGCGGCACCAACCAGCAGTGGACGCTCAACGCCGACGGCACCATCCGAGGCACCGCCTCCGGCCTGTGCCTGGACGTCGACCACAACCTGACCGCCAACGGCACGCCGGTCCTGCTCTGGACCTGCACCGCCGCCACCAACCAGCGCTGGAGCCGTGTCTGATGCGCAGCAGATCCCTCCTCGGCATGCTCTGCACGGCGGCCCTGGTGCTGCTGGGCGCCGCGGTCCCGACCGCCGCGCACGCCGACAACCCGATTGTGCAGACCGTGTACACCGCCGACCCGGCGCCGCTGGTGTACAACGGCCGCGTCTACCTCTACACCGGCCACGACGAGGACAACTCCACCTACTTCACGATGAAGGAGTGGCGGCTGTACTCGTCGGCCGACATGGTGAACTGGACCGACCACGGCTCGCCGATGAGCCTCGCCACGTTCAGCTGGGCGAAATCGGACGCCTGGGCCGGCCAGGTGGTCAACCGCAACGGCAAGTTCTACTACTACGTCCCGGTCACCAACCGGGCGACCGGGCGGATGGCGATCGGGGTGGGTGTGGCGTCCAGCCCGACCGGCCCGTTCACCGACGCCCTCGGGCATCCGCTCGTGGAGAACGGCGAGATCGACCCGACGGTGTTCATCGACGACAGCGGGCAGGCGTACCTCTACTGGGGAAACCCCAATCTCTGGTACGTGCGGCTGAACTCCGACATGATCAGCTACTCCGGCGGCGTGAACCAGATCCCGCTCACCACCGCCGGTTTCGGCACCCGCACCGGCAGCACCAGCCGCCCGACCCTGTACGAGGAAGGGCCGTGGGTCTACAAGCGCAACGGCCTGTACTACAACGTCTTCGCCGCCAAGTGCTGCTCGGAGTTCATCGGGTACTCCACAGCGCCCGGGCCGACCGGGCCGTGGACCTATCGCGGCACCGTGATGCCCACCCAGGGCAGCAGTTTCACCAATCATCCGGGAGTCGTCGACTTCAACGGCGGATCGTATTTCTTCTACCACAACGGTGCGCTGCCCGGCGGCGGCGGATACACCCGGTCGGTGGCCGTCGAGAAGTTCAGCTACAACGCGGACGGCACCATTCCGACGATCAACATGACGACGAATGGCGCTCCGCAGAACGGGACGCTCAATCCCTATGTGCGGCAGGAGGCCGAAACCATCGCGTGGAGCTCCGGTGTCGAGACCGAACCGGCGAGCGAGGGCGGCATGGACGTCGGCTATCTCAACAACGGCGACTACATCAAGGTGAAGGGTGTCGCCTTCGGGTCCGGTGCCACGTCGTTCTCCGCGCGGGTGGCCTCGGCTGCCGCCGGCGGCCGGATCGAGGTACGCCTGGGCGGCCCCACCGGCGCGCTCGCCGGGACGTGCACGGTACCGGCCACCGGTGGCTGGCAGACCTGGACCACCGTCAGCTGCCCGGTCAGCGGTGCCACCGGCACCCAGGACCTGTACCTGCGCTTCACCGGCGGCAGCGGCTACCTGTTCAACATCGACTGGTGGCGCTTCGCCGGCACGGCACTGGGATAGGGCAGGATCCAGGGTGCTCACGGTAGGAAAGCGGCGCGTGGTGGTGACGACGAACATGGCATCGACCCGGATCGGTGGCGCCGGCCTCGTGCGGGCGGCGCAGGCCGGTGACCGTGCCGCGCTCGACGAACTCGCCGCCACGCACCTGCCGATGGTCTACACGATCGTCCGGCAGGCGCTCGACGGGCATCCGGACGTCGACGACGTCACGCAGGACATCATGCTGCGCGCCCTGCGGCAGCTCCCGTCACTGCGGGCACCGGAGAGCTTCCGGCCCTGGCTGGCCGCCATCGCGCTGCGCCAGGTGGGCACCTACCAGCACCGGGCCGACCGGGCCGCGGCCCAGCTGGTGCCGCTCGACGAGGCCACCGGGATGCCGGACGCGGAGGCGGAGTTCGAGGGCGTCACCGACCTGCGCGCCGACCTGTCGGCGCAGCGCCGCCGGGTGCAGCGGGCCGGCCGCTGGCTGGACGCCGACGATCGCCGGCTGCTGGCGCTGTGGTGGCTCGAGGTGGCCGGCCGGCTGTCGCGAGCCGAGCTGGCCGAGGCCCTCGGCGTCACCGTGCTGCACGCGGGTGTCCGGGTCCAGCGGATGCGCGCCCAGCTGGAGATCAGCCGGTCCATCGTGGCGGCCCTGGACGCCCGGCCCCGCTGCCCGCTGCTCGCGGCCGAGGTGTCCGGCTGGGACGGACGACCCGGCCCGCGCTGGCGCAAGCGGCTGGCCCGGCACGTCCGGGACTGTCCGATCTGCGCCCGGGCCACCGGTGACCAGGCGCCGATCGATCGGCTGCTGCCCGCGCTGGCGCTGGTCCCGGTGCCGGCGGCGGTGCTGTCCAAGACCGTGAGCCTGACCGGCACCGCCGCCGCCGGGAAGGCCGGGGTGCTCGGCCACCTGATGGCGCTGGCGGCGGCGCACCCGGTGGTGACGGCGGTGGCCGCCGGAACCCTGATCGCCGGTACCACGGCCGGCGCGGTGGTGGTGTCCGGCCCGGCGACGTCGCAGCCGGCCACCGTCGCGCAGACCCCGCATCCGACGACCATCGCGGCGCCGGCGTCCAGCGCCCCGGCCGGCCGGGCGGCCACCACGAGCGCCGCGCCGAGCCGCTCGGCGACCAGTGCGGCGGCCCCGCTGCGCCCGGGCCCGGTGTCGCTGGAGCCGGCGAACACCACCGGCCGCTACGTCACAGTGGCCGGCGACTACGGCATGCTGACCCGGGTCGGCCCGGACGACACCCGGGCGGCCCGCCGGCAGGCCACCTTCCAGGCGGTGGCCGGGCTGGCCGATCCGGACTGCTTCTCCTTCCGGGCCGCCGACGGCCGGTACCTGCGGCACGCGTCGTGGCGGCTGCGGGTCAACCCGGACGACGGTACGAAGCTGTTCCACGGCGACGCCACGTTCTGCCCCGGGGCCGGGGACACCCCCGGCTCGGTGACGCTGGAATCGTCCAACTACCCCGGTTGGTTCCTGCGGCACCGCGGCGACGAATTGTGGGTCGATCAGTTCGACGGCACCGCCGATTTCCGAGTCGACGGCTCCTTTCTGATACGCCCCGCACTAGCCGGCTGACCCGACTCCGGCGAGGACCGCCGGATAACAGAAAAACGAAACCGCAAAACCGTTATGCGTACGGAATCAGCCGGGTCGTACGTAGAAACCTTTGAATCAGTGGTAACCGTCTGGCAATATCGCTCACGAATGTGAGCGCTCCCATTGGTGCCGGAACCGGCGCCGCCATTCGCGCGTATCCGATGCGAGGAGCTGACGATGGCACTACCCGTCCGATCATCCCGCCGGCCGTGGCGGCTGCTCGCCGCGGCCCTGACCGCCGTGCTCGGCGCGGCGCTCACCTTCGCCGTCAGCTCCGTGGCCCAGGCGGCGACGATCGACACGAGCGCCTCCTACGTGCTGGTCAACCGCAACAGTGGCAAGGCGCTGGACCTGTACAACCTGGCCACCAATGACGGGGCCAAGATCGTTCAGTGGGCGCGCAACGACCAGGCGCAGCAGCAGTGGCAGTTCGTCGACTCCGGTGGTGGTTTCTACCGGCTCAAGTCGAAGCTGTCCGGCAAGGTGCTCGACGTCTCCGGCGCCTCCACGGCCGACGGCGGCGCGGTTGTGCAGTGGACCGACAACAACGCCACCAACCAGCAGTTCAGCGTCCAGGACGTGGACGGTTACATCCAGCTGATCAACCGCAACAGCGGCAAGGCCGTCGAGGTGCAGGGCGCCTCCACGGCCGACGGCGGCGCCGTCGTGCAGTACGCCGACTGGAACGGCGCCAACCAGCAGTGGCAGCTCGTCAAGCTCGGCACCGGCGGCACCCCGTCCACCGGCACCTTCACCAACCCGGTGGTGTGGCAGGACTTCGCCGACGGCGACATCATCCGGGTCGGGGACGCCTACTACTACTCGGCGTCGACCATGCACTACTCGCCGGGCGCGCCGATCCTGCGCTCCTACGACCTGGTGAACTGGGAGTACGCGGGACACTCGGTGCCCCGGCTGGACTTCGACTCGGCGGCCTACGACCTCAACGGCGGGCGCGCGTACGTCAAGGGCATCTGGGCGTCCGCGTTCAACTACCGGCCCAGCAACAGCACCTACTACTGGCTGGGTTGCACCGAGTTCAACCGCACCTACGTCTACACCGCGTCGGCTGTCGACGGCACCTGGTCGAAGAAGGCCCGGATCAACAACTGCTACTACGACGCCGGCCTGCTGTTCGACAATGACACCCCGTACGTCGCGTACGGCAACGGGACGATCAGCGTCGCCCAGCTCTCCAGCGACCTCACCTCCCAGGTGCGCGCGCAGGCCGTCTACACCACGCCGTCGAGCATCGGCACCCTCGAGGGCTCCCGGATGTACAAGCGCGGCAACTACTACTACATCTGGGTGACCCGCCCGGCCAACGGCCAGTACGTGCTGCGCTCGACCAGCCCCTGGGGCCCGTACGAGCAACGCCAGGTCCTGCTCGACCTGCCCGGCCCGATCTCCGGCGGCGGGGTCCCGCACCAGGGCGGCCTGGTGCAGACCCAGAACGGCGACTGGTGGTACATGGCGTTCACCGACGCGTACCCCGGCGGCCGGGTGCCGACGCTGGCCCCGATCACCTGGAGCAACGACTGGCCGGTGCTGAGCACCGTCAACGGCCGGTGGGGCGCGAGCTACCCGAAGCCGGCCATCACCACGTCGAAGACGGTGCGCTCGATGATCGGGCCGGACACCTTCACCGGCGGCACGCTGGACCCGCGCTGGGAGTGGAACCACAACCCGGACACCAGCCGGTTCAGCGTCGGCAACGGGCTGCGGCTGGCCACCGCCACTGTCACCGGCGACCTCTACAACGCCCGTAACACGCTCACCCACCGGATCCAGGGCCCCACCTCGACCGCCACCATCGAGCTGGACTACTCGCAGATGGCCAACGGCGACCGGGCCGGGCTGGCGATGCTGCGCGACTCGTCGGCCTGGATCGGCATCCGCAAGGACAACGGCGCCACCCGGGTGTCGATGACCAACGGGCTGACCATGAACTCCAGCTGGGCGACCACCGGCACCGGCACCGAGGCGGCCGGCGCCGCGGTGAGCGGCGGCAAGATCTGGCTGCGGGTCAGCGCCGACATCAGGCCCGGCACCGGGCGCACCGCCACCTTCTCCTACAGCACCAACGGCAGCACCTTCACCACCCTCGGGCCGGCGTTCACCCTCACCAACGCCTGGCAGTTCTTCATGGGCTACCGCTTGGCCCTGTTCAACTACGCCACCCAGGCCCTGGGCGGCGCGGTCACGGTCAACCGCTTCGACCTGACCACACCCTGATGTACGCCCGCCGGCCCCGAACCGGCGGACATCCCCCCTCTGTAGGAGTTCACGATGACAGTGCACCTGCCCGCCGTACCGAAAGAAGAACCGGAAGCGAAGCCACCGGCGACGCGCCGCCGGACCTGGCGTGGTGCCCTCGCCGCGCTGGTCCTGCTGGCCGGCGCCGGAGTCGTGGCGGTGACCGCCTCGGCCGCGTCCGCCGCGACGATCGACACGAGCGCCTCCTACGTGCTGGTCAACCGCAACAGTGGCAAGGCGCTGGACGTGTACAACCTGGCCACCAATGACGGGGCCAAGATCGTTCAGTGGGCGCGCAACGACCAGGCGCAGCAGCAGTGGCAGTTCGTTGACTCCGGTGGTGGTTTCTACCGGCTCAAGTCGAAGTTGTCCGGCAAGGTGCTGGACGTCTACAACCTGTCGACGGCCGACGGTGGCGCGATCGTGCAGTGGACCGACAACAACACCACGAATCAGCAGTTCAGCGTCCAGGACGTGGACGGCTACATCCAGCTGATCAACCGCAACAGCGGCAAGGCCGTCGAGGTGCAGGGCGCCTCCACCGCCGACGGCGGCGCCGTCGTGCAGTACGCCGACTGGAACGGCAGCAACCAGCAGTGGCAGCTGGTGAAGGTCGGTAGCGGCACGCCGAGCTCACCGCCCCCGTCCGGATCGTGCACGCTGCCGTCGAGCTACCGCTGGTCGTCCACCGGCGCGCTGGCCACCCCGAAGTCCGGGTGGGCCTCGCTCAAGGACTTCACCGCCGTGCCCTACAACGGCAAGCACCTGGTCTACGCCACCACGCACGACACCGGCTCGTCGTGGGGCTCGATGAACTTCGGCCTGTTCACCAACTGGTCCGACATGGCCTCGGCGAGCCAGAACGGGATGAGCCAGGGCACCGTCGCGCCGACGCTGTTCTACTTCGCCCCGAAGAACATCTGGGTGCTCACCTACCAGTGGGGCGGCTCGGCGTTCTCCTACCGGACCTCGAGCGACCCGACCAACGCCAACGGCTGGTCCGCGGCGCAGCCGCTGTTCACCGGCTCGATCTCCGGCTCCGGCACCGGGCCGATCGACCAGACGATCATCGGTGACAGCACGAACATGTACCTGTTCTTCGCCGGGGACAACGGCAAGATCTACCGGGCCAGCATGCCGATCGGGAACTTCCCGGGCAGCTTCGGCTCGTCCTACACCACGATCATGAGCGACTCGACGAACAACCTGTTCGAGGCGCCCCAGGTGTACAAGGTGCAGGGCCAGAACCAGTACCTGATGATCGTCGAGGCGATCGGCAGCCAGGGACGCTACTTCCGCTCGTTCACCGCGACCAGCCTGGGCGGATCCTGGACCCCGCAGGCCGCCAGCGAGAGCAACCCGTTCGCGGGCAAGGCGAACAGCGGCGCCACCTGGACCAACGACATCAGCCACGGCGACCTCGTCCGGTCCACCGCCGACCAGACCATGACGATCGACCCGTGTCACCTGCAGCTGCTCTACCAGGGCCGCTCGCCGAGCTCCGGCGGCGACTACGGGCTGCTGCCGTACCGTCCCGGCGTGCTCACCCTGCAGCGGTAGGCGGCGTCCACGATGACTCCGTTTCCGATCAGCCGGCGCCGGCTCCTGCAAGCCGCCGGCGCCGGCGCGGTCGCCACCACCCTCGGCGCGGTCTCCCGCGCCGAGGGCGCGGTGGCGCCGGCCCGCCCCGACCTCGGCGTCGCGGCCTACCCGTTCGAGTTCGGGCGGGTCCGGCTGACCGCCGGACGCTGGCTGGACAACCAGGCCCGCACCCTCAACTACCTGCGCTTCGTCGACGTGGACCGGCTGCTCTACAACTTCCGGGTCAACCACGGCCGGTCCACCGGTGGCGCCGCCGCCAACGGCGGCTGGGACGCGCCGAACTTCCCCTTCCGTACGCACATGCAGGGCCACTTCCTGACCGCCTGGGCTCAGGCGTGGGCCGCACTCGGTGACACCACCTGCCGGGACAAGGCCACCTACCTGGTCGCCGAGCTGGCCAAGTGCCAGGCGTCCAACGGTTACCTCTCGGGCTTCCCGGAGTCCGACTTCGCCGCCCTGGAGGCGGGCACCCTGTCCAACGGCAACGTGCCCTACTACTGCGTGCACAAGACGCTCGCCGGGCTGCTCGACGCGTGGCGGCTGATCGGCGACACCACCGCGCGCGACGTGCTGCTGCGGCTGGCCGGCTGGGTGGACACCCGGACGGCGCGGCTCAGCGGCAGCCAGATGCAGGCCGTGCTGGGCACCGAGTTCGGCGGCATGAACGAGGTGCTGGCCGCCCTCTACCAGCAGACCGGGGACGCCCGGTGGCTCACCGTCGCCCAGCGCTTCGACCACGCGGCGGTGTTCAACCCGCTGGCCGCGGGCAGCGACCAGCTCAACGGGCTGCACGCCAACACCCAGGTGCCCAAGTGGGTCGGCGCGGTCCGCGAGTACAAGGCGACCGGGACGACCCGGTACCGCGACATCGGCGTCAACGCCTGGAACATCACCACCGGCGCGCACACCTACGCGATCGGCGGCAACAGCCAGGCCGAGCACTTCCGCGCGCCGAACGCCATCGCCGGCTATCTCACCAACGACACCTGCGAGCACTGCAACACCTACAACATGCTGAAACTGACCCGGGAGCTGTGGCTGACCGACCCGGACCGGGCCGCCTACTTCGACTACTACGAACGGGCGCTGTTCAACCACCTGATCGGCGCGCAGAACCCGGCCGACAGCCACGGCCACATCACCTACTTCACGCCGCTGCGGGCCGGCGGGCGGCGCGGCGTCGGGCCGGCGTGGGGAGGTGGCACCTGGTCCACCGACTACAACAGCTTCTGGTGCTGCCAGGGCACCGGCGTGGAGACCAACACGAAACTGATGGACTCCATCTACTTCTTCAGCGGGACCACGCTGACGGTCAACCTGTTCACGCCGTCGGTGCTGTCCTGGGCCGAGCGGGGCATCACCGTCACGCAGAGCACGTCGTACCCGGTCGGCGACACCACCACGCTGACGCTGTCCGGCACGATGAGCGGGTCGTGGAGCATCCGGGTCCGCATCCCGGGCTGGACGTCGGGGGCCACGCTCGCCGTCAACGGGGTGGCGCAGGACGTCGGCGTCACGCCGGGCAGCTACGCCACCGTCACCCGGACCTGGGCGGCCGGCGACGTGCTGACCGTGCGCCTGCCGATGCGAGTGATCATGCAGGCCACGCCGGACAACCCGGCGGTGCAGGCCATCACGTACGGCCCGGTGGTGCTGGCCGGCAACTACGGCAGCACGACGCTGTCCGGCAACCCGTCGCTGACCGTGTCGTCGATCGCCCGGACCGGCTCCGGCAGCCTGGCCTTCACCGCGACGGCGAACGGCGCCACCGTCAACCTCGGGCCGTTCCACGACGCGCAGGGCTTCAACTACGCGGTCTACTGGAACACCGCCGGCGGCACCGACCCGGTCTACAAGCTGGTGAACGTGGCCTCCGGGCTGGTCCTCGGCGTCAAAGACATGTCCACCGCCGACGGCGGGACGGCCATCGTCTGGGGAGACACCGGCACCGCCGACCACAACTGGGTGCGGATCGCCGACGGCTCGGCCGTCCGGTTCCGCAACGTCAACAGCGGCAAGGTCCTCGGCGTGGAGAACATGGCGACCGGTGACAACGCGCGCGTCCTGCAGTGGGCCGACAACGGGACCGCCGACCACCGCTGGACGCTGGTCGCCAACGGCGACGGCTCCTACCGGGTGCGCAACGTCAACAGCGGCAAGGTGCTCGCCGTGCTGGGCGCCTCCAGCACCTGGGGCACCCAGGTCGTGCAGGAGTCCGACAACGGCAGCGCCGACAACAACTGGCGCCTGGTCCAGGTCGGCTGAAGGGAGAGAACGTGACGAAGTCAAGAGTTCTGGTGTCGGCCGGCGCGGCACTGCTGGCCTCGACGGCGGTGGTGGTGGCGCTGCCCGCGGACGCCGCGGCGGCCGGCTGCTCGGTGAGCTACGCCGTGTCGTCGCAGTGGCAGGGCGGCTTCGGCGCCAACGTGTCCATCACCAACCTGGGCGACCCCCTCTCCGACTGGACGCTCACCTGGTCCTACGGCGCCGGGCAGACGGTGACACAGGCGTGGAACGCCACGGTGACGCAGAGCGGCGCCGCGGTGACCGCGAAGAACATGAGCTACAACGGCTCGGTCGGCACCGGCGGCACGGTGTCGTTCGGCTTCAACGGCTCGTGGACCGGCAGCAACCCGGCGCCGACCGGCTTCAGCCTCAATGGGGTGAACTGCACCGGCGGCACCGGGCCGACGTCGCCGTCGCCGTCCACGTCCCCGTCGTCGCCGTCCGCGTCCCCGTCCACCTCGCCGTCGACGCCGACCACCTGCGCGCTTCCGTCGAGTTACCGCTGGACCTCGACCGGCTCGCTGGCCAACCCCAAGTCGGGGTGGGTCTCGCTGAAGGACTTCACCAACGTCGTCTACAACGGCAAACACCTGGTGTACGCCTCGAACGTCTCCGGCTCGGGCTACGGCTCGATGAACTTCGGCCTGTTCACCAACTGGTCCGACATGGCCTCGGCGAGCCAGAACGGGATGAGCCAGGGCACCGTGGCACCCACGCTGTTCTACTTCGCCCCGAAGAACATCTGGGTGCTCGCCTACCAGTGGGGGCCGACCGCGTTCAGCTACAAGACCTCCACCGACCCGACCAACGCCAACGGCTGGTCCGCGCCGCAGACGCTGTTCACCGGCTCGATCTCCGGCTCCGGCACCGGGGTGATCGACCAGACGCTGATCGGTGACGGCACGAACATGTACCTGTTCTTCGCCGGGGACAACGGCAAGATCTACCGGGCCAGCATGCCGATCGGGAACTTCCCGGGCAGCTTCGGCTCGTCCTACACCACGATCATGAGTGACTCGACGAACAACCTGTTCGAGGCGGTCGAGGTCTACAAGGTGCAGGGCCAGAACCAGTACCTGATGATCGTCGAGGCGATCGGCAGCCAGGGACGCTACTTCCGCTCGTTCACCGCGACCAGCCTGGGCGGCACGTGGACGCCGCAGGCCGCGAGCGAGAGCAACCCGTTCGCGGGCAAGGCGAACAGCGGCGCCACCTGGACCAACGACATCAGCCACGGCGACCTGGTGCGTACCAACCCGGACCAGACCAAGACCGTCGACCCGTGCCACCTGCAGCTGCTCTACCAGGGGAAGGACCCCAGCGCCGGCGGGCCGTACGACCAGCTGCCCTGGCGGCCCGGCCTGCTCACCCTGCAGCGGTAAGGAGCAACCAAGACCATCAATCGGTGGGGAGCCGGCCCGGTGCGCTTTTGGGGACGCTAGCGCACCGGGCCGGCGCGTGTCCGGGCAATTTTCCGGTTTCTGTTATGCGCCGCCAATCCTGCGAGTCATGACGGGTGCAATTCTCGGATTTTTTGTCGAAAGTTTCGGAAGCGCTATTCCAGATAGTGTGGCGGAACTCGGTATCGGTGCTGCCGGCCGGTTGGGGAGAGGCTTAAACCCGCAGTTCAGAGCGCTGAGAGGCCCAATTCTGGCGATACCAGGCGGCTCTGATAGTTCCGGAAGTATTCCGGAACTACTTGTTTCAGGGATGTTGCCGTGCCAGCATTGCGTGGCATCGAGGTCCGTCTCTCAGTGATGGCTCTGCGTCCACCGAATCCCCACCCCCCACGCGAACGGAGATCCCCCGTGGCAACCAGATCCCCTGTCCCACGCCGATCGTTGCGGGCAGCCCTGACCGCCGGCGTGGTCGCCGCCGTCGCGGCGACCGGCGTCCTGCTGGTGGCACCCGACGCGAGCGCGGCGAGCACGCTGGGTGCCGCCGCCGCCCAGTCGGGCCGCTATTTCGGCACGGCGATCGCCGGCGGCCGGCTCAACGACAGTACGTACAGCTCGATCGCCGCCCGCGAGTTCAACATGGTCACGGCCGAGAACGAGATGAAGCCGGACGCCACCGAGCCGCAGCGGGGCCAGTTCAACTTCAGTGCCGGTGACCAGATCTACAACTGGGCGACCCAGCGCGGCCTGAAGGTCCGCGGGCACACCCTGGCCTGGCACTCGCAGCAGCCCGGCTGGATGCAGAGCCTCTCCGGCAGCAGCCTGCGCCAGGCGATGATCGATCACATCAACGGCGTGATGGGCCATTACAAGGGCAAGCTCACCGCCTGGGACGTGGTCAACGAGGCGTTCAACGAGGACGGCAGCCGCCGGCAGTCCAACCTGCAGGCCACCGGCAACGACTGGATCGAGGTGGCGTTCCGGACCGCCCGGGCCGCCGACCCGTCGGTCCGGCTCTGCTACAACGACTACAACATCGAGAACTGGTCGTACGGCAAGACGCAGGGCGTCTACAACATGATCCGGGACTTCAAGTCCCGCGGCGTGCCGATCGACTGCGTCGGCCTGCAGACCCACTTCACCGGGGGCAGCTCGCTGCCGGGCAACTTCCAGACCACGCTGTCCAGCTTCGCCGCGCTCGGCGTCGACGTGGCGCTGACCGAGGTCGACGTGACGAACGCGTCGACGTCGCAGTACGCCGGCCTCACCCAGGCCTGCCTCAACGTGCCGCGGTGCATCGGCATCACGGTCTGGGGCGTGCGGGACAGCGACTCGTGGCGCTCCAGTGAGAGCCCGCTGCTGTTCGACGGCGGCGGCAACAAGAAGGCGGCGTACACCTCGGTGCTGAACGCGCTCAACGCCGCCGGCCCGGGCCCCTCGTCGCCGGCCCCGAGCGACCCGTCGCCCTCAGTCACCCCGGGCGGCGCCAAGCGGATCGTCGGCGCCCAGTCCGGCAGGTGTATCGACGTGCCGAACGCGTCGCAGAACAACGGCACCCGGGTCCAGCTCTACGACTGCAACGGCCAGGCCAACCAGGCGTGGACGCTCACGTCGAGCAAGCAGCTGACCGTGTACGGCTCCAAGTGCCTGGACGCGGCCGGTTCCGGCAACGGCGCCGCTGTGCAGATCTACAGCTGCAACGGCCAGGCCAACCAGCAGTGGAACGTCAACAGCAACGGCACCATCACCGGCGTGCAGTCGGGACGCTGCCTTGACGTCTGGGGCACCGGCAACGGCCAGCAGGTGCAGCTCTACGACTGCAACGGCCAGGCCAACCAGCGGTTCAGCCTGAGCTGACCGGTCCCCGGCCGGTGTGGGGCAGGTGGCGCCCCGCACCGGCCGGCCCGGCCCGGATCACGCCGCGGTCAGACGGCCGATCATCGCGTGCGCGGCGGCGGTGACCAGCGTGCGGTCGTAGGTGACGACGAACTCGAACTGCCGGTCCGGGTCCGGGCCGCTGTCGCCCAGGTCGCGGGCCATCAGCGCGGCAGCGGTGTGCGCGCCGAGGACCACCACCGTCCATTCGGTGGCGAGCGGGTCGTGCGCGGACAGGCCGGCGCCCCGTACGCCGGGAGCCGGCTCGGCGGGCATGTCCACGCCGAGCGCCGCGACGAACGGCAGCCGGGCGGCGAGCTGGGTGAACCGCCGGGTGGTGGACGGCCGGAAGAACCGCACGTGCTCGAAGGCGGCGAACAGCACCGGCGGCACGGCGGCCTGCTCGGCCATCAGTTCCAGGGTCTTCGACACCGGCACCAGCAGGTGCTTGGGCGCGTGCCGGATGTGGCGGCCGGCGCCGATCAACCCGTACGGCGTGGTCCGCAACGTCGCGCCGATCGGCCGGGCCGCGAACCGCTCCGGCCGGAACGTCGACGGCGTGAACCGGCGCTCCCCACGGCTCCACAGCCAGCCCTGGCCCAGCGTGGCGCCGAGCACCAGCGCCCGGGTCAGGTCCTCCGGCGTCTCGATGCCCTCCGCGACCACCTCGGCCCCGGCCTGCTCGGCGTAGGCGCGTACCGCCCCGGCCACCGTCACGGTGAGCGGGTCCTTGACCGTACGCAGCAGCTTCAGGTCGAGCTTGACCACCTCGGGGCGCAGCAGCGGGATGAAGGCGAGCGACTCGGGGTGCACGCCCACGTCGTCCAGGGCGATCGCGCAGCCCGCCGCGCGCAGCCGCTCGGCGCCGGTCAGCACGCCGGACAGGTCCTCGGCCAGCGCCCGCTCGGTGATCTCCACGACCACCTGGACGTGCGGGGCGCGCTCGGCGAGCGCGTCCAGGACGACGTCCGGGCGCTGGGTCAGGGTGCTCGGTTCCAGGTTGACGAAGAGGGTGACCGGCCGGCCCCCGGAGAAGGCGGCGGCGTCGGCGAGCGACGACCGCAGCGAGGCCCGTTCCAGGTCGGCGAGCCGGTCCGCCGAGCGCGCGGCGTCCAGCAGCGCCATCGGCGACTGCCAGGGGGAGTCCGCGGGACCGCGCAGCAGCGCCTCGAAGGCCAGCACCGCCCCGGAGTCCACGTCGACGAACGGCTGGTACACGCAGTGCAGGCCGTCCCGCAGCACCTCGTCCAAGCTGGCGACCTTCATGATCAGCCCTTCGGCAGCCACGCCGCCGAACTGAGCCAGCGACGCCGCGAACTGAGCTAATGCCCTGACCAAGAACGTTCACGGTGTTGGGTGACACGCCGTCCGGGATGACGGGCGGTCGGCGTTGTGGCGTTCAGGCTGTGGTGGTGGCAGAACCAGTACGCGTGCGGCGGCTGACCGATCATGAAGGTCAGACGCTGCTGCGTATCACTCGCCGGGGTACCGGCTCACCGATCCGATTACGCCGGGCCATGGTCGTGCTCGCGTCCGCCGGTGGGAACACCGTGCCGGCCATCGCCCGTCTCGTGCAGGCCGACGAGGACACGATCCGGCAGGTCATCCATCGGTTCAACGAGACAGGGATGGCCAGCCTGGACCCTCGGTGGGCGGGTGGCCGTCCCCGCCAGATCAATCCTGACGACGAGCAGTTCATCGTCACGACGGCCACGGCCTGCCCCGAAACGCTGGGGCGGCCGTTCACCCGGTGGAGCATCCGCAAGCTCGCCGAGTACCTGAACCTGCAGCCCGCCCGGTCGATCGAGGTCGGGCGGGAACGGCTGCGGCAGATCCTGCACCGCAACGGCATCACCTTCCAGCGGACCAAGACCTGGAAGGAATCCACCGACCCGGGCCGCGACGCCAAACTCGCCCGTATCGAGTACGTGAGCAGCCACATGCCGCAGAGGGTGTTCGCCTTCGACGAGTTCGGGCCCCTCGCCATCCGCCCGCACGGCGGCGCCGGCTGGGCAGCCGCCGGGCATCCCGACCGGCTGCCGGCCAACTACCACAAACTGCACGGGGTGCGGCAGTTCCACGGCTGCTACAGCGTCGGCGACGACCAGCTCTGTCGGCACTAGCTCAAGGGCAGCGCGGCGTCGACCACCCAGCCGCCGTCCACGCCGGGCCCGGCCGACATCTGCCCACCGACCGCACGGATCCGCTCGGCCAGCCCCGCCAGACCGTATCCCGAGCGATCCCGGGACGCGGGCGGGCGGGGCGGGCCATCGTTCGCCACCCGCACCAGCAAAACCTTCGGGGTACGCCGGAGCAACACCTCCACCGCCGGGGCGCCCGGAGCGTGCCGCCGCACGTTGGTCAGCGCCTCCATCACCACCCGGTACGCCGAGGTCGACACCTCCACCGGCAGCCCGTGAGCGTCGCCGTCCAGGTGCAGCCGGGCCACCGGGCCTCCGGCCGCGGTGAACTGCTCGACGAGCGCGGGCAGGTCCGGAACCCCGGCGATCGGGGCGAGCGGCGCGTCGGGCCGGGAATGGGGGTCGCGCAGCACGCCCACCATCCGCCGCATGGACGCCATGGTCTCGGCGCCCGCCTTCTCGATCTGCTCCAGCGCCAGCAGCACCTGCGGGTTCTGCCCGGCGATGAAACGGGCGCCCTGTGCCTGCACGACGATCCCGGTCACGTGGTGGGCGATGAAGTCGTGCAGGTCACGGGCGAACTCGGCGCGCTGTTCCGCGCGTACCGACTCGAGACCTAGCCGCCGGTTGGTCTCCAAGTTGCGCAGGATGAAACCGACGCTGATGGCGGCGGCGCCGCCGAGCGCCTGGACCAGGCAAAACGTAATGAGAACGGGATCGGTGCCGCTGCGCAGCGGCATGAGGCTGACCGCCACGAGGCTGACCAGGACGGCCGCGGCCGCCCAGCGGGCCGGCGCGTTGCGGGTCATCACCCCGAGCATGCCCAGCATCCCTACGGTTTCGGCCAGTCCCCACAGCGAACTGCGCGTCTCGTCGAGCACTAGGACCGCCGTGATCAGCAGCGAAACCAAGGAGACCACGATCGCGCCGACCGGCAACACCAGCGCGCCGGGCGGGCGCAGCGGCAGCCAGACGACGGCCACCGCGATGGCGACGGCCACCTGCAAACCGATGAGCGGGCTCGAACGCAGCCCGCCGGATGTCATCTCGACGAGACCGAGGAGCGCCATGGTGCCGAGCACGCCGATCTGACCGGCCCGCAACAGAAGACGATTCAACATCGTCACCTAGCGTAGGCGCAGGCCAGCCCGGCACCATCGGCCGATAGTAGATAGAAGTCATCCCCCGGCTGAGCCGGTCCTGGGCGGATGTGGCCCGCCGGACGGATCGAACAGGGTGCCCTCTGCCAGTTCCCGGTTGCGCATCGTGTCCGCCCAGCGGATGCGGCAGCCCGCCGGGCCACACCGGGTGGCCATTCAACATCGGGTTCGGCCGTTGCTAGTCCCATTCGGCGGCGAGCCGGCCGATCTGGGCTAGCTGGTGAGGATCCGCACCCGGGCCTGGCAGCCAGGCGTGCAGCACGTCGAGTTGCTCGGCGGGTTTGCCGTCCTGCCGGGCCGTCCAGGACAGCCTGCCGGGACCGCCTCGCCCGGAGCCCGGACCTCGACGAGGTGGGCGTCCCAGAGCGGGAAGCCGAAGGTGCCGAAACGGAACATGATCCCGTCGCCGAACTGCGGTCCGCCTCCGCCGGGAAGGATTCCCAGTTCACGCCGCATGGCTCCTCCTGTCCTCGGGCCGCGACGGTCCGCGGCGGTGACAAGACACTGTCATGCGACGGTGTGCCACCGCCTCTGACCAGAGACGGACTGGGGAAGTGCCGCCACTAAGCCCTTCGGCAGAGGAGCACCGGCCGGGATCCCGCCGCAGGCCGGTTCCCGACCACGCCGCGTGACCGGAGCGCCCTTACCTCCGGCATCACCAGGCTGACGGCAGGAAACTCAATCCGAAGCAACGCCAGTTTCGGCGCTACGACGCCTGGTACGCCCACGGCCTCGTCTAGTTTCCAGGGAAAACAATGATCCATACCTGCTGGCGCAACCAGCTGCCGTACGATCTCCGCCGGCGCCAACTCGCGCCCGCGTGAGGCCCGCGCGTCTGCGAGGTACCGTGTTCCCGTCGGCCGAAGCGAGCACGACAATCGCCCGCCGTAATCGGATCGGTGAGCCGGTTCCCCGGCGAGCAATGCGCAGCAGCGTCTGACCTTCCTGGTCACTGAGCCGCCGCACGCGTACTGGATCTGCCACCACCACAGCCTGACCGCCGCATCGCCGCCCAGCTGTCAGCCCCGACGGCGTGTCATCCAACACCCTGAACGTTCTTGGTCAGAGCACTAGCGGCGCCGCGAACTGAGCCGGCGGCGTCGCGAACTGAGCCGGCGGCGTCGCCGAGCCGATCAATTACGCCGCCGAGCTGAGCGGATCACCGCGGGATCAGGTCGGCGACCTCCTCCGGCAGGCCGGGCGAATAGCGGACATGACCCATTTCCGGTACGACGTGCAGCCGCGCCCCCGGGATCGCCGCGGGCCGGGACGGATCGCCGAACCGTTCGGTCCACAGCCGCAGCGGTCCGGAGGTGACGAATCGTTCCTCGGTCGCCAGCGCGCCCGGCACGCTGGCGTGCCGGGCGATGGAAAAGCGACCCCGCCAGAATCAGCGGATGCTGTTGCAGACCGTCTTCCAGGTCTTCACATAGTCGCGTTCCTGCGAGAAAAGTGTCGCGCAGTGCTGGCCGAACCGGGGTGCCGAGTAATATCCCCGGAAACCCCAGGCCTGCCCGGCGACGCTGAAATCGCCGAATTTCTTTGGGCCCTGGATGTGGTACACCCGTTTGCCGTCCGAGTCGTAGAAGTCGTGGTCGATCCAGAGGTTGTGGATCTGCCCGAAGTAGGTGAAGTTCGCGTCCACCGAGACGAGCCGGTTCCCGTGGCCGCCGAGGCTGCGGGTCTCCAGGGTCATCGTGCCGCGCGGCAGGCAGATCCCTTTGGCCACGTAGCAGGGGCCGAAGCCCTGCGTACGCTTCGCGTTCGCGCTCGCCGGCTGCCCGGCCGAGACCGCGGCGATCGCGACGGCGGCCGCGAGAACACCGATCCGCCGGCCCCAGCGTAGTTTGCCACCCATTGATCCACTCCCCATAGTCGATCGCACAATCGCGAGTGCGGCTGTGCTGGAAACAACCATATGGGCGTCGGCCAGAATCGAAATCGTCGGCGCAGTTCGAGGGCGCTGACCGGCGCGTCAGGACCGCCGTCATTTCGGTTTACCCCGTTGGTGAATGGCGCCGCCCGAAAAGTGAACGGCGCATTCACCGACGTTTCGCGTTACCGCTGCGAGAAAAGCTCGGCCCGGGTCGGCGGGGCGGCTCCGGCGCGGGCGACGGTGAGCCCGGCGACCAGCGCCGCGTGGGACAGCACCGCCCGCACCTGGTCGCCGGTCATGGTCCGCAGCCGGGGACGGGCGGCCGCGCCGAGCAACCCCCGCTCGCCCAGGGCGTCGAGCAGGCCGGACATGAAGGCGTCGCCGGCGCCGACGGTGTCGACGACGGTGACGGCCTCCGGTGGGACGGTCACCCGGGTGGTCCCGGTGACCGCCAGCGCGCCCTCCGCGCCCAGCGTCACGCAGACCAGGGCCGGCCCCAGGGCGAGCAGGTGCCGGGCGGCGCCCAGCGCCGGCATCTCCGGGTAGAGCCAGGCCAGGTCCTCGTCGCTGGCCTTGACCACGTCGCTGCCGGCCGCGATGGCCTCCACCCGGAGCCGGCAGCCGGCCGCGTCGCCGACCAGCGACGGCCTGATGTTCGGGTCGTAGCTGATCGTGGTGGTGGCCGCACGGTCGCGCGGCAGCCGTGCGACGTCGTCGCCGCCGGGCGCCATCAGCGCCGCGATCGACCCGGTGTGCAGGTGCTCGGCGGCCTCCTCCGGTGCCGGGCCGCCCGGCCAGCGCGGCCAGTCGACGGTGAAGTCGTAGTGCGCCGACCCGTCCGGCCGCAGCCGGGCGAGGGCCCGCGACGTCGTCCCGGCGACCGGGGCCAGCAGCTCGACACCGGAGCCGGTGAGGTGCTCGCGCAGCAGGTCGCCGGCCGGGTCGTCGCCCAGGTGGGTCCAGAGCCCGACGTCGTTGCCGAGCCGGGCGAGCCCGGCGGCGACGTTGGCCGGGCTGCCGCCGGGCAGCTCGCGAGGCGCGGCGCCGGGTTCCGCGATGACGTCGAGGATCGACTCGCCGACGACCAGGAAGCGCCTCATCGCACGGCTCCCGTCGCGCACGCCGCGGCCAGTCCGGGGGCGAGCGGAGCGCGGGGGATCAGGGTCGCCTGCACGGCGTGGTAGAGGTCGGGTTTGCCCGGCCAGGTCGAGGTGGCCGGCCGGTTGGCGGTGTCCAGCTCGTGCCACCACGAGCCCTGCCGAAGATCGAGGAAATGCTCGCGTACGTACGCCGACCAGGTCCGATACCACTGGGCGAAGTCCGGATCGCCGGTGCGCCGGTACAGGGCGGCGGCCGCGGCGATCGCCTCGGCGGCGACCCAGTGCATCCGCTGCCGCACCACCGGGGTGCCGTCCCAGTCGGTGGTGTAGACGAAGCCGGCCGCGCCGTCGGCCGCCCACCCGTCGGCGACCGCCCGCCGGAACAGCGCGGTCGCCGCGGGCAGCAGCCAGTCCGGTGCCCGCTCGCCGAGGGCCGCCTCCACGTGCAGGATCAGCCGCGACCATTCCAGGGCGTGGCCGACCGTCGCGCCGAACGGCTTGAACGGGTCCCGCGGGCGGTCCCGGTGCTGGTCCAGCCGGGGCTGCCATGCGGCGTCGTAGTGCTCCGGCAGCCGCCAGCCGTGCTCGCGGCCCCAGCCGATGGTCCGTTCGGTGATCGCCAGTGCCCGGTCCAGGCACTCGCGCTGCCCGGTCGCGTCGAAGGCGGCGAGCATCGCCTCGACCGCGTGCATGTTGGCGTTCAGCCCGCGATACTCGTCGAGCCGCTGCCAGCCGGTGTCCCACTCGTCGGCGAACATCCGCTGCGCCGGGTCCCAGAACCGCCGCACCAGCGTGTCGATCGCCTCGGTCAGCAGGGCCGGCGCGCCCGGGCGGCCGGCGAGCGTGGCCGACGCCGCGGCCAGCACCACGAAGGCGTGGTCGTAACAGGACTTCCCGGCGGCCGGCACCCCGTCGGCGGCGACCGAGGGATGCCAGCCGCCGTGGCGGCCGTCGTGCAGCACCCCGGTCAGCCCGGCCAGCGCGGCGTCCGCGAGCGCTGCGGCGCCGGGGACGCCGAGCAGCTCGGCCAGGCTGTAGACGTGCGCCATCCGCGCGGTGATCCAGGTGTGCACCGGCGCGCTCGTGTCCGGCGTGCCGTCGGCGCGCAGCCAGGCGGCGCCGCCGAGCGGATGCGCGAAGTCGCGGCCGAAGTCGAACAGCCGCCCGGTCTCCGCGGCGAGCCAGCCGGTGTCCGGCAGGGGTGTGGCCGAAGGCATCACAGATCTCTTTCTCTCAGAGGATCGAACACGATTCCGGTACGGTCGCCCGTGCTGTCCCGCTCCACGATGTGGGCCTGCGGAGCCTCGTACACCTGGTGCGCGGCGTGCTCGCGCATCGCGTCGAGCACGGCGTGCGCGGCGATCTCGCCGATCCGCCCGACGTCGTGACTCATCGCCGACAGCGCCGGCACGGCGAGCTGGCACTGCGCCGAGTCGTCCCACGCGACGACGGAGAGGTCCGCGGGCACGCTCAGCCCGTGCCCGCGGATCGTCGCCACGCCGCTGAGCGCCATGACGTCGTTGTCGTAGACGATCGCTGTCGGCCGTGCCGGCCCCGTGGTCAGCAGCCGTGCGGTGGTCACCCGCCCGGACTCCTGCGAGTAGTCGCCCTCGGCGCTGATCAGGGTCACCCCGCGCGCGGCGGCCTCGGCCCGGAAGCCGCCGAGCCGCAGCTGCGTGTGCGCCAGCGTGAGCGGCCCGCTGACGTGCCCGAGCACGGTGTGCCCGCGATCGGCGAGGAAGCGGACCGCCTCGCGGGCCGACCCCGCGTCGTCGGTCCAGACGGTGGGCAACCCGCCCGCCGTCGACGGGTCGCCGATCACCACGGCCGGCAGGCCGAGCCGGCGGACCAGCTCGACCCGCTCGTCGCCGGGGCTGAGGTCCACCATGATCACCCCGCCCACCCGCCGCCCGGCCGACCACTGCCGGTACGTGGCGCTCTCCGCCGCGTGGTCGGTGACCACCTTGACCAGCACCGAGATCCCGGCCCGGATCAGCAGCCGCTCCAGCCCCTCGAGGAACTCGTGGTAGTACGGCTCCTCGCCGAGCACCTGGGAGGCGCGGGCCAGTACCAGCCCGACCCGTCGTGGCGGCGGTGCCGCCGATTCCGTCACCTGGGACTCCTTTCTCATGGGGTGCGCCCGGGGGTGTGGCCGGGTGCGACGGACGCCTGGATCACCAGCACCGCCGCGCCGATCCCGGCGGCGTCGCGGGGCTGGGCGGAGATCTCGACGGTCACCCGGTGCTGCCGCCGGGAGTGCGCGGTGCGGTCCAGGTGGGTGCGCAACCGGCGGGCGAAGATCGACCCGGCCAGGGCCACGCCGGGGCCGGTGAGCACCAGCCGGCCCAGATCGAGCAGGTTCACCACCGACGTGGCGGCCACGCCGAGCCGGCCGGCTGCCTCGTCCAGCACCGCGTACGCGTCAGCGTCGCCGTTCACCGCGGCCCGGGCGATCGCCTCGTACGCGCTGGACTCGCTGCCGTCCAGGGCCAGCCGGTCCCGCAGCGCCGGGTTCCGGCGGGCGGCCAGCACCGTGGCACCCATCGACGCGTACTGTTGCACGCAGCCACGGTTCCCGCAGGGGCACGGGCGTCCCCGGTCGTGGATGGACAGGTGGCCGAACGCGCCGGCCCCGAACCCGGCGCCGCGGAACAACGCGCCGCCGAAAACCAGCCCGGCGCCGATCTCGCTGCCCAGGTAGACGCAACCGAACGCCTGCTCGCGGGAGACCCGCCGGCTCCAGAACTCGCCCAGCGCCGCCGCCGCGGCGTCGTTGTCGACCAGCACCGGTACGCCGATGCGCCGCACCAGCCCGGGCCGCACCCCGCCGGGCAGGGCGTCCGGCGCCACCACGGCCAGCCCCTCGATCCGGTCGGGGTCGAGGCTGAGCCCGGTCGTGAAGTGCTCGAACAGCTCGGCCAGCCGGTCCGCGCGCAGGGCCTGGTCCGGCGCCCGCGGCACGACCTCGCGGCCGACTACCCCACCGGTCAGGTCGACAGCGACGCAGGTGACCGTCTCCGGGCCGACGTGGAAACCGACGCCGAACCGGCTGGCCGGATTGATGGCGACGAGCCTGCGCCGCCGGCCGTGCGCCGAGTCCAGCGAGCCGATCTCGTGGATGATGCCGTCCGCGATCAGCTCGCGGACGATGTTGGAGATGGACGGCTGGGTGAGGCCGGTCAGGTCGACGAGCTCGCCCCGGCTGATGGTCACCGCCGAGCGGATGACGTCGACGACGAGGGCCCGGCTGCCCGGACCCGCCGCCGGCGCTTCTCGACGTGCCATGGCCCGCCACCTCCGATTCCGCACCCGATCGCGGGGTGGCGGACGGCCGCCCCGGCAGGAGACGGCTCAGATTACAGCACCGGATAAATTAATAATCTAATCTTGACACCGTCGTAACGCCGGTCTCATGCTGGGCGCTCCCAAGGGCTGCACCAGCAGGACGGATACCGGCATGATCAATAGAAGGACGTTCCTCGGCCTCGGCACTGTCGCGGCGCTGGCGCTCACCGCCGGCTGCACCGGCGGCGCGAGCGACGACACCGCCTCGACCGGCGACTTCTCCGGCGACATCAAGGGCGCCATCACGGTGCTGACCAACCGCACCGACCTGGTCGGCACCACGCTGCCGGAGTACGCCAAGAAGTTCGAGGCCAAGTACCCCGGAACGAAGGTCACCTTCCAGGGCGTCACCAACTACGACGACGACGTCACCACCCAGCTCGGCAGCGGCGACTACGGCGACGTGCTGATGGTGCCGAACCCGGTCGCCATCGACCAGTACAGCCAGTTCTTCGAGCCGCTCGGCACCCAGGACGAGCTCAAGGCCAAGTACCGGTTCCTCAGCCCGGCCACCTACCAGGGCAAGGTCTACGCGCTGTCGGTCGGCGGCGTCGCCAAGGGCTTCGTGATCAACAAGCGGATCTGGGCCAAGGCCGGGATCACCGCGCCGCCGAAGACCCCCGAGGAGTTCCTGGCCGGGCTCCAGGCCGTCGCCGCCAAGACCGACGCCGTCCCGTACTACACCAACTACAAGGACGGGTGGCCGCTCGCCGAGTGGAACACCCACCGGGCGATCCTGGGCGACCCGGGCATCAACGACAAGTTCCCGGCCGACGCCGAGCCGTGGCAGCCCGGGAAGATCCAGTACATCGAGGACAGCCTGCTCTTCGACATCGTGCACGACAAGCTCAGCGAGAAGGACCCGCTGACGACCAACTGGGAGAGCTCCAAGCCGATGATCGCCACCGGCAAGGTCGCGACGATGCTGCTCGGCTCCTGGGCCGTCCCGCAGATGCAGGCCGCCGCGAAGGACGCCGGCGCCGACCCGGCCGACATCGCGTTCTGGCCGTTCCCGTACCAGACCGGCGGCAAGTTCCACGCCAACATCGACGGTGACAAGCTCGCCGCGGTCAGCAAGAACTCCAAGAACAAGGCGACCGCCAAGGCCTGGCTGGACTTCTTCGTCAACGAGTCCGGCTTCGCCACCGACCAGCAGGCCATCCCGCCGGCCGTCGACCAGGCGCTGCCCCAGTCGCTGCGGGACTTCACCGCCACCGGTGTCGAGCTGGTCGAGACGCCGGCCGCGACCAGCAACGCCGGCAAGGAGGACGAGATCATCAAGGAGTCGGAGATCGACCTGAAGGGCCCGATCTACCGGCAGAAGATGGTCGACGTCGCGCGCGGCGCCGCCAAGGGCGACAAGGACTCCTTCTTCGCGGACCTGAACCAGCGGTGGAACAAGGCGCAAGCCAAGGTCATGAAGTGACGAGACCTGTCGTCGCCACCCGGCCCGCCGTCGCGGCGGGCCGGGCCCGGCGGAAGATCCCGCACAGCCCCTGGCTGTACGTCGCCCCGGCGCTGATCCTGCTGGTCACCTTCACCTACGTGCCGGTCGGCAACATGATCTGGTACAGCTTCCACAAGTGGGACGGCCTGGACGTCACCATGGACCCGGTGGGCCTGGACAACTACGTCCGGGTCTTCACCGACGAGCAGTACTGGCGGGTCTTCCTGATCAGCCTCTACTACTTCGTCGCCTCGTTCGCGCAGATCGCCATCGCCCTGTATTTCGCCGTGGTGCTCTCGTTCAACGTCCGGTTCAAGAATCTGTTCAAGGGCATCCTGTTCTTCCCGTACCTGCTCAACGGCGTCGCGGTCGGCTTCGTCTTCCTCTACCTGTTCCAGCCGGACGGCACCCTGGACACCCTGCTGCGGGTGGCCGGCCTCGGCGAGCACACCCACCTCTGGCTGGGCGACCCGGACATCGCGAACATCTCCCTGGCCGGCACCTCGGTGTGGCGGTTCACCGGGCTCAACTTCGTGCTGTTCCTCGGCGCGATCCAGTCCATCCCCGGCGAGATCTACGAGGCCGCGGAGATCGACGGGGCGAACCGCTGGCACCAGTTCCGGCACATCATCGTGCCCGGCATCCGGCGGATCATCAGCCTCTCGTTCATCCTGGCGATCTCCGGCAGCCTCAGCGTCTTCGAGATCCCGTTCATCATGACCGGCGGCGCGAACGGCACCCGGACGTTCGTCGTCCAGGCGTACCAGACCGCGTTCCAGTTCCGGCAGATCGGCCTGGCCTCGGCGATGGCGGTGGTGCTGCTGCTGATCGTCCTGCTCATCACCTGGGTCCAGCGCCGGGTGCTGCCCGACGAGGAGGTGACCCTCTCGTGACCACGATGACCCGCGCGCCCCGGCACGCCGCCGGCCACCCGGCCCCCCCGGCCAGGGCCGGCCGCGTCCGCGTCCTGGCGGCCACGGCGAGCACCGCGAAGTACCTCTCGCTGGCGCTGGCCTCCCTGGTGGTGCTCATCCCCCTGGTGGTCGTGCTGTTCGCCTCGCTCAAGACGCACGCCGAGTACAACACCACCGGCCCGCTCACGCCGCCGGCGAACTGGTTCAACTTCCACAACTTCGCCACCGCGTGGACCGCCGGCGACATGCTGCGCGGCTTCTGGAACACCACGTTCATCCTGGTGGTGTCGCTGACCGGCACGGTTCTCATCGGGACGCTCGCGGCGTACGCGATAAGCCGTTTCGTCTTCCCCCTCAAGCGGCTGATCCTCGGCCTCTTCCTGGTGGCCGCGCTGGTGCCCGGCGTCACCACCCAGGTCGCGACGTACCAGATCGTCAAATCGATGGGCTTGGTCAACACGTCGTGGTCGGCCATCGTGCTGTTCATGGGGACCGACATCGTCTCCATCTACATCTTCATCCAGTTCATGCAGTCGATCCCGCAGAGCCTCGACCAGGCCGCGATGATCGACGGCGCCGGCCGGTTCACCATCTATCGCAAGGTGATCCTGCCGCTGATGAAACCGGCGATCGCCACCGTGGTGATCATCAAGGGCATCGCCGTCTACAACGAGTTCTACATCCCGTTCCTCTACCTGCGCTCGCCCGAACTGAGCGTCATCTCCACAGCGCTATTCCGTTTCAAGGGCCCCTACGGCGCGCAGTGGGAGACCATCGCCGCCTGCACCATGATCGTGATCGTCCCGACCGTGGTGATCTTCCTGCTGCTGCAGCGCTTCATCTACAACGGCATCACCGCGGGAGCCACCAAGTGATCTCTGGACAAGACCTCGCCGGCGCGTGGGAGCTGCACGGTGACGACCTCACCGTGGCGGCCACAGTGCCCGGCTGCGTGCACACCGATCTGCTCGCGGCCGGCCGGATCCCGGACCCGTTCCTGGACGACAACGAGCACGCGGTGGCCTGGGTGGGCCGCGCCGACTGGACCTACCGGCGCGACGTGACCTGGACCGGCCCGGCGCACGAGCGGATCGACCTGGTCTTCGAGGGACTCGACACGGTGGCGACGGTGGAACTGGCCGGCACCACGCTCGGCAGCACCCGCAACATGCACCGTGGCTACCGGTACGACGTGACAGCCCTGCTCGACGGCACCCCGCAGCCGTTGACCGTGCACTTCGAGTCCGCGTACGCCGAGGCGGAACGGGTGCGTGAGCTGCTCGGGGCGCGCGACAACGCGTACCCGGAGCCGTTCAACTTCATCCGCAAGATGGCCTGCGGCTTCGGCTGGGACTGGGGACCGACCCTGGTGACCGCCGGCATCTGGCGGCCGGTGCGCCTGGAGGGCTGGAGCACCGCCCGGCTCGCCGAGGTCCGCCCGCTGGCGACCTTCGACGACGGCGTGGGGCGCCTGGACATCACCGTCGGTGTGCGGCGCACCCGCGAGCGAGACCTGCGGGCCCGGGTGCTGCTCGGGGACCGTGAGCTGGCCGTACTGGAAATCGGTTGTGATGAATCGGTGGCGACGGCGGCCGTCGACGTCCGCGGTGTGACGCCGTGGAATCCGCGCGGCTACGGGGACCCGGCGCTCTACACGCTGACCGTCGAACTGCTCGACGGCGACACCGTGCTGGATCGCTGGGAGCGGCGCACCGGCTTCCGCGGCGTCACCATCGACCGGACCGGCGGCGGGTTCGTGTTCCACGTCAACGGCGAGCCGGTGTTCGTCAAGGGCGTCAACTGGATCCCGGACGACATCTTCCCGTCCCGGATGACCCGGGAACGCTACCAGCGGCGGCTGCGCGACGCGGCCGGCGCCGGGGTCAACCTGGTCCGGGTCTGGGGCGGCGGCATCTACGAGGACCGTGCCTTCTACGAGGTCTGCGACGAGCTCGGCCTGATGGTCTGGCAGGACTTCCTGTTCGCCTGCGCCGACTATCCCGAGGAGGAGCCGATCTTCTCCGAGGTGGTCGCCGAGGCCCGGGAGAACGTGGCCCGCCTGGCCCCGCACCCGAGCCTGATCACCTGGAACGGCAACAACGAGAACCTGTGGCTGCACCAGGCCATGCCGTGGAACGCCGACGGCGCCTACCAGACCTGGGGTTCCCGCTACTACCTCGAGACGCTGCCGGCGATCGTGGCCGAACTGGACCCGTCGCGTCCCTATCAGGCCGGTAGCCCCTGGTCCGGGTCCTGGGAGCACGAGCCCAACTCCACCGAGCACGGCACCTTCCACTCCTGGGAGGTGTGGAACCGGGAGGACTACCTCCACTACCGCGACTCGACGCCGCGGTTCGTCGCCGAGTTCGGCTGGCAGGCGCCGCCGGCCTGGACCACGCTGCGTGACGCGGTCTCCGACGAGCCGATGCTGCCGGACTCGCCGGGCGTGCTGCACCACCAGAAGGCCGAGGACGGCAACGGCAAACTGGCCCGGGGCCTGGCCCCGCACTTCGGCGATCCGGCTCCGCTCAGCGTCGAGGCCTGGCACTACCTCACCCAGCTCAACCAGGTGCGGGCGGTCCGGACCGGCGTCGAGCACTGGCGCTCGCACTGGCCGCACACCGCCGGCACGATCCTCTGGCAGCTCAACGACCTGTGGCCGGTCACCTCGTGGGCGGCGATCGACGGCGCCGGGCGCTACAAGCCGCTCTACTTCGCCCTGCGCGAGATGTACGCGACGCGGCTGCTCACCATCCAGCCCCGCGACGGCGGCCTGGTCGTCGCGATCATCAACGACGAGCCCACCGAGTGGACCGGAACACTGCTGGTCTCCGCAGCCTCCCAGCAGGTCTCGGTCGCCCCGCGTTCGGTGACCCTGGTGCCGGTGCCCAGCGCCGACCTGCTCGTCGCCCAGCTCGACGACGCGCGAGCGATTCACTTCGGCACCGATGTCTCGTACGACGATCCGGCGCTGACCATCGACGTCGAGTCCGTGCCCGGTGGCCTGGACGTGCGGGTGCACGCCCTGGGGCTGGCCCGCGACGTGCTGTTGCAGGCCGACCGGATCCATCCGCGGGCCACCGTCGACCGCGGTTTCGTCACCCTGCTGCCCGGCGAGTCGGTGGTGTTCCACGTCCGCGCCCCGCTGGACATCGACCTCGACCCCGGCCTGGTGAAGGCGCCGTGGGTGCTCACCGACCTTGCCCGCGTGATGGCGTCCTGACGACCGCGGCGGTGCCCGCCGCCGGGCGGGCACCGCCGACTGTCATCGGCCGAGGTCGACGGCCCGGCGGCGCTCCAGGGCCTCGATGACGGTGACGCAGGCGTCGATGTCGTAGAGCCATTCGATGCTCTGCAGGCCGCCCGGGCTCTCCGCGTTGATCTCCACCACCTTGTCGCCGATCAGGTCGATGCCGACGAAGAACATGCCGTCGGCGACCAGCTTGGCGCTCATCGCGTCGATCACGCCGCGCTCGACCTCGCCGATCTCGAACGGCACCATCCGGCCGCCCTTGCTGATGTTGGCCCGGGGGTCGTTGCCGGTCGGCACCCGGCGGAAGGCGGCCGCCTTGCCGTCGTGCACGAGCAGCTCGCCCTCGAGGAGGAAGATCCGGGCGTCGCCGTGCTCGCCGCCGTCGACGAACTCCTGCGCGATGGCGTACCCGTCCTGCAGCACCGCCTCGGTGATCTGCGCGAGGTTCGGTTCCGCCGCGCTCGGCACCAGGAAGACGTTGCGGCCCTTCGCGCCGTACAGCGGCTTCACCACGCTGCGGCCGACCTCGGCGACGAACCGTCCGATCGCCGCCGGATCCCGGGTGACCAGCGAGCGCGGCCGGATCTTCTCCGGGAACTCCTCCAGGTAGAGCTTGCTCGTGGCGCGGATCAGCGACATCGGGTCGTTGACCACGGTGACACCCCGGTCCTTGAGCATCTGGCCGAAGACCGCGCCGAGCGGACTCGCCCACGGCCGCTGCTGCAGGTCGTCGATCGACTCGTTGCGCAGCCACAGGACGTCGAGGTCGTCCAGCACGAGGCGCTCGGCCTCGTGCTCCTTGACCGCGCCCAGGAAGCTCGCCAGGGTGTCACCCGCGCGGAACGGCGCGGGATGCGCGTGGGCCACCAGCCGCCCGTCGCTCTCACCGAGCTCGACGTCGCCGACCCCGAGATACCAGACCTGGTGACCGCCTCGGCTCGCCGCCAGGGCGAGCCGGGTCGTCGCGTACTCGTCGATCTCAGCGGCGACGTCATTGACGAAAAACGCGAGCTTCATGCGGATTTCTCTCCCTCGTAGAGGTCGGTGATGGACGTGCCGGCACGCAGCCGTTCCAGGCGCTCCGGAGCACCGGGCGCCTCCAGCCAGCGCGGCCGGATCCAGGGTTTCCGCAGCACTCCGCGGTCGAGTAGGTCCTGAACGAGCGGAAGATGATCGAGGGCGAGCTTGCCGACCAGCAGCGCGTCCAGGCTGACGCCGTCGGCGAACGCCTCCAGCAGGCGGCTGACGCCACGCAGGTAGATCGCGTCCTTGGCGGAACCGCCCGCGACGACCACCCGGATCGCGATGATCCAGGCGGTCCGGCGCGGGATCCGGTGCTTCTTGCGCAGCGACTCGAAGATGTCCAGGAAACCGGCCCCGGAGATCATCTGGTCGACGGCCACCACCCGTGCCGCCAGCACCCGCAGCCGCCGCGGATCGAGCCCGCCGGTCAGGTACTCGGCGAGCACCGCGAGACCCTCCTGCGTCTCGTCGTAGCCGGGCAGGCCGATGGTCAGCAGCTTCAGCGGCTGCCGGGCGCCGTTCTGGTAGGTCACCACGTGGGTGCCGACCTCGTGGTGCAGCAGCGGCTCCACCCGGTCCGCCCGGAACGAGGCGTTCGCCGGGATCAGCAGCCGGCCGAACGACACCATCAGCTCGGAGATGTCCTCCCGGACGTCCACGTTGACCGGGAAGTCCGGGTAGACGGCCCGGTACCGCTGGAACTCCTCGCGCGCCGCCTCGGCGAACGCGCCGGCGGTGACGGCCGGCGCGGTGGGGGACTGCGCCGGGATGGTGGCCAGCAGCTGCTCAGCGGCCGCCACCAGCGCCGGGGTGACCCCGCCGTAGAGCTGCAGCGACCCGTGCACGAACCGGGTGGTGTCCCGGTCCTCCAGGGCGGTGATCTGCCGCGCGATCTCGTCCCGCTTGGTCCGGAACAGCGTGTGCAGCGCGGGGTCGGTGACGTCCTCGACGGCGAGGTCGTACAGTTCCCGCCGCACCAGGTCCGGCTCGAACTCCAGCGGCCGCAGCCGCAGGGTGGGGACGGTGCCGAAGTCACTGCGCTCGAAATCCGCCCAGGCCTCGGCCGCGTTGACGGGCGTGAGGTTGAGCAGCAGGTCCACCCGCCGTTCGATCTCGGTCAGCCGTGCGTCGATGTCCAATGCGGGCCCGAGCCCGGTCACAGATGCCACGCCACCCACTTGCCCAGCCAACCTGCCGCGCAACCGTCGCCGGTCGAGCCTTCGGCGTAGTCGGCACGATCGGTCGCAGGTCCGGTGGCGGCGAAGCCCGGCAGGGGTGGGGACCGGGCCGGCCGGGGCACTGTGGATCCGTGCGAACTGATCGTCGTCGGCCGGATGGGTCACGACGCGGGCCCCGTGGACGACGGGCTCCTTCGACGGCTGCGGGTCGAACAGGCCCGGGCGCTGCTCTCCGAGGCCGACCCGCGGCGAGCCCGGCTCGCCGGGCTGGCCCGGACGATTCTGGACCGCTCGGGGTGAGGGCCGGCTAGCCGATGGTCAGCGGAGCGGTGTCCGGGGCGTGGGTGGCGGCGACCGCGGTGGCGGCGCGGACGAAGGCGGCCACCGACGGTGAGTGCGAGTTCTGCGGCCAGGCCACCACCAGGGTGGACGGTGCCAGGTCGGATACCGGCCGGTACGCGATGCCGGGGCGGTGGTGCCGCCGGGCCAGCGAGAGCGGCGGGAACCAGACCACGGTGCCCAGCTCGACCAGGTGGAAGATCTGGCCCAGGTCCTTGCAGGGCGGCCGGGTCCACTCCGGTGGCACCGCGCGGGTCTCGTCGTCGGCGTGGGCGCCGTCGGGCAGGACACGCCCGGCCAGGTCGGCCAGACGCAGTTCGGTACGGGCGGCGAGCGGATCGCCGGCCGCGAGCGCCACCAGGCGCGGCTCGCTCAGCAGCGGCTCGAAGTCCAGGCCACGCTCGTCGAAGGGCATCGGCAGGATCGCCACGTCGGCGCGGCCGTCCCAGAGCGCCGGCACCTGCTCGCCACGGCCGCCCATCAGCAGTTCCACCGGCTCGGCGGCCGGATCGCTCTGGTACTCGGCGAGCATCCGGGGCAGCAGACCGGCGTCGTAGTCCGGTTTGAACGCGAGCCGCAACGCCGGCGCCGCACGCCCGGCGTTGCGGGCCCGTCGATCGGCGGCGGTGACCGCGTCCAGCGCGGTGCGGGCGTCGCGCAGCAGCACCCGCCCGGCCGGGGTCAGCGTGACCTGTCGGGTGGTCCGCTCCAGCAGCTGGACGCCGAGCTGCCGCTCCAGCTCGCGGATCGCCCGGGACAGCGGGGGCTGCGCCATGCCGAGCCGCTCGGCCGCCCGGCCGAAGTGCAGCTCCTCGGCGACGGCGACGAAATACCGTAGCTGCCGGACCTCCAGGTCACTCATACCGCCACGGTATCAATGGCGACCGGATCGGTCCTTCAGTGTCGGCCGTGCCCGGCGTTGACTGATCGCATGTTCGTAGTGACCACACCCAGCGGAAACATCGGCCGTCAGGTCGTCCAGCAGCTCCTCGACCGGGACCAGCCGGTCCGGGTGGTCGTCCGGGATCCGGACCGGCTGTCCCCGGCCGTTCGCGAGCGGGTCGAGGTCGTCGCCGGCTCGCACGCCGAGCCCGACGTGATCACCGAGGCCTGTGCCGGTGCGGACGCCGTGTTCTGGCTCGTGCCGCCGGACCACCGGGTCGACGACCTGCGGCGGTACTACCTCGACTTCACCCGGCCGGCCGTCGACGCGTTCGGCAAGCAGGGCGTCGCCCGGGTGGTCGGTGTCTCGGCGCTCGGCCGTGGCACACCCTGGGAGCGTACGGCCGGCCACGTGACCGCCGCGCTCGCCATGGACGACCTGATCGCCGCCGGCGGTACGCCCTATCGTGCCCTCGCCAACCCGTCGTTCATGGAGAACACGCTGCGCCAGCTTCCCTCGATCATCGGGCAGGGCGTGCTCTCGTCGGTGCTCGCGCCCGACCGGCGGGTGCCCACCTGCAGCACCGACGACATCGCCACGGTCGCCACCCGGCTGCTGCTCGACGACGGCTGGACCGGGCACGGCGAGGTGCCGGTGCTCGGCCCGGAGGACCTGTCCGGGACCGATCAGGCCCGGATCATCAGCGAGGTGCTGGACCGGCCGGTCCGGTACGTGAGCGTGCCCGCCGACGAGTTCGAGGCCACTCTGCTGTCCCACGGCATGTCCGCGGCGGCGGCGGCCGGGATGCGGGAGATGGCGGTGGCCAAGAACGCCGGTCTGGACAACGGCGTACCGCGTACGCCGGAGAACAGCACACCCACCACGTTCCGTGACTGGTGCGAGCGCGTCCTCAAGCCGGCCGCCGATGCGCGGTAGTGCGCGTCGCCGCTACTCGGCGGCGCGACCGCCCGGATATTCCGCGTGAAGATCGCCGTCGAACAGGCGTGAGCAGAAGTGGTTCATCCGGGCGGCGGCCGGGGCGTGCCTGGCGATGATCTCCGCCACCGGCCGCGGCACGTCGACGGGGAGATCGCCGGCCGCCTACCGGTCGCCGGTGGGTGTCGCCGCGACCTCCGCCGGCTTCGCCGGAGCGTCCGCGATCCGGTCGAGCCACTCCACCAGCAGGCGCCGCTCGCCGTCGCTGAGCACCCCGAGCCGCGGCGCGAGAGCCCGCAGGGCCACCGCCGTCGCGGTGGGCCCCTGCGGCGCCCCGGCCGGGGCGTCCGTCAGGATCCGGCACAGCACCGCGTCCATCATCGCCTCACCGAGGCCCGGGTCCCGCACCTGCGGCGGCGTCGCCAGCAGGGTCTGCACGGTCCCGACGCCGGCGGCCTGGATGAGGTCGACCGCCCGCGCCTCGGGCACCCGGAGCCGTCCGGCCGCCGCCAGCCGATGGACACGCGCCTGTAGCACCTGCCTGCCCATCCGGGCGGCCGGTGAGCCGGCGACCCGGTCGGGGTCGCTCAGCAGGCGGAACACCGCCGGGTTGGCGAGGCCGAACGCGATCTGTTTGCGCCAGCTCTCGCGGAGATCGTCGAGCGGGTCGACGTCCGCCGCGGTGGCGGCCGCCGCGCCCGCCACCTTCTCGGACACGAACGCGGCCATGACGTGCTCGGCCACCGCCTCCAGCAGACCGTCCTTGTCGCCGAACAGCCGGTAGATGGTCGGCGCCTGGACCCCGGCCCGCTCGGCCACCCCGCGGGTCGTCACCGCGGCGGGCCCGCCGTGCCGCAACAGCCACGCGGCGGCGTCGACGATCGCCGCCCGTACGTCTGCCCGGCTCTTGGCCTCGTCACTCATGAACCAACGATAACACCACGTTGCTATCGGCGATTGCGGCTGCTACGGTCGGTCTGTTTCCACCGATAACAAAGAAGGCGGATCAATGATTATCGTGACCGGAGCAACCGGTGCCCTCAACGGTGCCACCGTCGATCACCTGCTCGAACACCTGCCCGCGAGCGAGATCGTGGTGGTCGCGCGCGACACCGCCAGGGCCGGCCGCTTCGCCCGGCGTGGCGTCCAGGTCAGGCGCGGTGACTACGCCGAACCGAATTCCCTGCCGGCGGCGTTCGCCGGTGCCGACCAGCTGCTGCTCGTCTCCTCCAACGACCCGGCGGCTGACGCGCCGGCTCTGCACCGCGCGGCGATCGACGCCGCGGTCACCGCCGGGGTGAAACGCATCCTCTACACCAGCCACCAGGCCTCGGCGCCGGACAATCCGTTCGTCCCCGGCCGGGACCACTTCGTCACCGAGCAGCTGCTGGCCGCCTCCGGTGTCCCGTGGACCTCGCTGCGCAACGGGTTCTACGCCCACAGCCTGCCGTTGCTCGCCGGCCCCTGGCACGAGACGGGGGTGATCGCCGTCCCCGGTGACGGCCCGGTGTCCTGGACCGCTCGCGAGGACGCCGCCGAGGCGGCCGCCGCCGTCCTGATCTCCGACGGCGCCTACGACGGCCCGGTGACCCTCACCGCGCCCGCCGCTCCCACCTTTGCCGAGATCGCCGAGCTGGCCTCGGAACTGTCCGGGCGGACCATCCGCCACCAGCTGATGGACGAGCGGGACTGGTGCGCGGCGCGGCTCGCCGCCGGGCAGCCGGAGCACATGGTCCACTTCCTGCTGGGCTTCTACCGGGCCGCACGGGGCGGCTACTTCGCCGGCGTCGATCCGCTGCTCGGCGAACTCCTCGGCCGTCGGCCGCGGACCGTGCGGGACGTCCTGCGGGCGACGACCGCATAGGCCGGCGGTCGCAGGCCCGCCGCCACGGCATCGCACCCCACGTGCCGCTCGGCAACCGAACAAGATCAAAACCGATTTACGGTACGCCCGCGGCACCGCCCGGCCGCCCGTCTCGCCGCAGGACGGCCCAGAGGAACCGCCAGCCGACCGTTTCGACATCCGCGTGCCAGCCCAGCGGCGCCAGGCGTGCCCGCAGCTCGCCGGGGCTGTAGAGCACCTTGACGGCACGGAACGCCCGGCCGCCGGCGACCTCGCGGTGCACGGCCGGGGCGGGCTGCCCGGGGGCCGGGCGCTCCTGGGTGGCCACCGCCGGCAACTCGTCGATCACGAACACCCGGCCGTCCGGGGCCAGGCAGTCGGCGACAAGCGTCCAGAAGTCGTCGAACCGCTGCGGTGGCACGTGGGACAACCAGCCCGAGAAGAAGACCAGGTCGTAGCGCTGGCGCGGCCGCCACGTGAACAGATCCGCCTCGACGAGGTACACGTGAGGCGCGCCGGCCCGCCGGCGGCAGATCTCCAGCACCTCGGGCGCGGCGTCGACAGCGGTCACACTCGTGGCGTGCCGGGCGAGTTCGACGGTCCACTGGCCGGTCCCGCAGGCCAGCTCCAGCACCCGGCCGTACGGCGCGAACGTCTCCAAGGCGGCCACCAGCCGGGCCCGGGAATCCGCGTCGGCGTGCACGTCCAATGGGTAGGTCGCGTCGTATTCGCCGGCCCGCGCCCGGTAGTAGGTGATCTGCTCGGCCAGCAGATCCGCCAATTCGTCGTCTGCCATGAGCGCCATTTTCGCAGGTGACGCGGGATATCCGAACACTCTGTTCGCGTTTGCTCTTTTCCGGACGGCAAGATAGGGAGGGGGAATGCGAATTCTGGTCACCGGGGGAACCGGAGACGTGGGGCGGCTGGTCGTCGAGCAGTTGACGCGAGCCGATGCCGGGGTGCGGGTGGTCAGTCGCCGTCCGGAGGGCGGACCATCCGGAGTGGAGACGGTCCGCGGCGACCTGGCCCAGCCGGAGACGCTCCTGCCGGCCCTGCGCGGCGTCGACCGGATGTATCTGTTCCCGTGTCCCGATACGGCGGCCGACATCGTCCGGCTCGCCGCCCGGGCCGGGGTCGGGCGCGTGGTCACGCTCTCCTCGGGCGCGGTGACCACCGGCTACGACACCGACTTCCACCTGCCGGTGGAGCGAGCGGTCGAGGCGTCCGGGCTGGAGTGGACCCACGTGCGACCGGCCGAGTTCATGCTCAACAACCTGTGGCTGTGGGGCCCGTCGATCCGGGCCGAGCGCACCGTGCGCGAGCCGTTCCCGGACCGGACCGGGCGGCCCGTGCACGAGCGGGACGTCGCCGACGTGGCGGTGGCGGCCCTGCTCGGCGACGGCCACCACGGCGCGGCGTACACGATCTACGGCCCCGACGCGATCAGCTGCCGTGACCGGGTCCGGGCGATCGGCGCCGCCCTGGGCGAGCAGATCCGGCTCGAGGTGGTGACGCCGGCCCGGGCGCGCGACCTGTACCTGGCCCAGGGCGGCTTCGCGGCCGCCTCCGCCGACTTCCTGACCGGCTTCCGGTCCTATTCGGCCGGGACACCCGATCCGGCGCCGGTCGGCCGTCCGGAGCCACCGGCGGACCTGCCCACCGCCGAGCAGGTGACCGGCAGACCGGCGCGCACCTTCGCCGAGTGGGCCCGCGATCACGCCGCGGATTTCGGCTAGATTCGGGATCATGACGTATCCGCCGCCGCTGTATCACGGGGAAAAGGGCGAGGTCTCGGCGACCCATCGGCCCAGCGACAGCAAGCCCGAACTCGTCTATCCGAACGGCACCCGGATCCACTACCTGTCCACCGGGGAATCGACCGGCGGGCTGTTCGGTCTGTACCGCTGGGAGTGCGGCCCCGGCGTGACCGGCCCGGAGCCGCATTTCCACCGCAGTATCGCCGAGTCGTTCTACATTCTCACCGGCGTCATGAGCATCTATGACGGCCATCGATGGATCACGGCCGAGCCCGGCGACTGGGTGCACGTCCCCCCGGGCGGTATCCACGCCTTCAAGAACAAATCAGGCGAGCCGGCGTCGATGCTGTTGCACTTCTCCCCGGGCGCCCCGCGCGAGGGCTATTTCGAGGGACTGGCACACCTCGACGAGATGAGCGAGCCGGAGAAGGCCGCCTTCTACCGGGAACACGACAACATCTGGATCTGACCCGCGCCGCGCATCGCGCTCCCGCCGATCTCTGGGTGGTTCGCGTGCGGGCGCGGTGCCTTCGGGCGCGCGCCCGCACGAGCCCGCCAGGCTGGCCCGTACGCGGCATCATCGTGGCATGACGGCACAACCCGCATCGCTGCGCCACGCCCTGCGAAGCTGCGTCGAGACAGGCGAGAAACTCGGTTTCACCTTGCTCGACGGCCGCGAGTTCCTCGGCTGGGCCGCCGACGTCGACGGCGACCGAGTGCTGCTGAGTTGGGCGCCGAGCCCGATGTACGCCATGTCGACCGACGGCGCCGAGTGGAACCTCGACGACGAGTGGGTGCGGCTGGACGCGATCGACGCCGGCACCGTCGCCCGCTACGACGAGGCCGCCCGGCGATGGATGCCGTTCTACTGACCCGCGCCGTCGGCCTCACCGCGCAAGCGCGCGACCGAGCGGACGCCCACCGCGCCGGAAGAGTCGACCACGGTGACCTCGCGGCCGAGCCCGCCGACCGTCCGCGCCGTGGCTTTGCAGGAGAGTTGGCGGCCTGCCCTACTCTCCTGGTCATGAACGAGCGGTCGCTGAGGTTGTCGAGCAGTCCTGGTCTGGCCGGGCGCGTCTTCGGTGCGGTCGTCGGCGCCGTGTTCATGGCCGGTGGGCTGTTGTTCGCCGTGATGGCGGTGGTCGGTGAGCGGTTCGTCGATGATTTCGGCGGCATGGACCAGTGCGTGGACTCGGACAGTCTCGGCGGGGTGCCGGAGGATGTGTTGCCGCCGGACATCGCTGTCTGCTCCGGGTGGCTACCGTCGCACATCGGCTTGTTCGGGTGGTTCGGGCTGGTGCTCGGTGGCGGCTTCGCTCTGCTCGGGCTGTTCCTCACCCTGCGGTGGCTGCGCGCGGCGGCCTGGCTGGACGGCACCACGCTGCGGGTCCGCGGGGCGCTCCGGTCCCGCGTGGTTGACCTCGCCGTCGCGGACGTCACGCTCGGGACCGTCACGTACACCCACGACGACCACCGCTCCAGCCGGGTGCCGATCCTGGTGGCACGTGATCCGGCGAGTGGCAGCAGTGTGAAACTGCCGCTCAGCGGGGGTGGCATGGACCGCCTGCCGCCGCGGGAACTGCGCGCCCTGGCCGATGCCGTGACCACCGGCCGTCCATCGTCACAGGTGGACGCCTGGCAGGCCGCCTCGTATCTGCGGCAGATGGCTGACAACCCGTTGGACCTCCCGGCGCGATAGCCAGGGATGTCGCGTCCGGCAGGCACACCGGCGGCAGGTGAGTGCCGGCATTTCGACGCGGCACATCGCAACGGCCCTCGGCGGAACCGAAGATGTTCGAAAGGCAGCCCGAGGCCGGCCGCAGCCCCGGTCAGCCGACCGGCATGCGCTGGGTGCCGATCACGGAGAGCAGGCGCAGGGACTGCTCGGCGGGTGAGCCGGGCTCCGCGGTGTAGATGATGACGCGCTGGTCGCGGTCGGTGATGTCGAGGACGTCGCAGTTCACCGTGATCGGGCCGACCACCGGGTGCCGGAACGTCTTGACCAGCGTCGGCTCGTCGGAGACGTCGTGCGAGTCCCACAGCTCGCGGAACCGGGCGCTGCCGGCGAGCAGGTCACCGACCAGCGCGGCCAATTCCGGGTCGGCGGGGTACCGGGCCACCGTGGCGCGCAGCCGCCGGGCGGCGCGCGTCGCGAAATGATCGGCGTCGGACAGCCCGTAGAGGCGCCGGCCGTCGCGGTGCGGGCCGAGGAAGACCCGCCGGACCAGGTTGCGGTCGCGTCGCGGGACGGCGGAGAAGTCCTCCATCAGCGCGGCGGCGAGGTCGTTCCAGGCGATCACCTCGAAGCCCGCGGAGAGCACCGTGGCGGCCGCCTGAGGGAGCCGATGCAGCAGGTCCAGGATGCTCTGCCGGACCTCCCGGGACGGGCCGGAGCGCGGGGCGGGCGGCGCGCCGGCGAGGTGGTGCAGATGGTCGCGCTCGGGGCCCGACAGGCGCAGGGCCCGGGCCAGGCCGGCGAGCACCTCGCGGGACGGGCGCGGGGCGCGGCCCTGCTCCAGGCGGGCGTAGTACTCGGTGGAGATGTACGCCAGCTGGGCCACCTCCTCGCGGCGCAGCCCGGGGGTGCGCCGGCGCGGGCCGGCCGGCAGTCCCACGTCGGCGGGGCTGATCCGCTCCCGCCGGCTGCGCAGGAATCCGGCCAGCTCTCGTCGATCCACGCCACCCAGTCTGCGTGACCCGGTGCCGGCCCAGCCAGGTACCGCCGGTGCCTGGACGCGGGCGGCGCGGCGGCGCAGGTTGGCCACATGACCTATCTGCTCGAGGACAAGGTGGCCCTGATCAGCGGCGCGGGCCGGGGGATCGGTGCGGCGGCGGCCCGGCTGTTCGCCGGTGAGGGCGCCCGGGTGCTGCTCGCGGCGCGGACCGAGGACCAGCTGAAGGCGGTGACCGAGGAGATCCGTACGGCGGGCGGCGTGGCCGACTACGTGGTGTGCGACCTCGCGGACCCGGACAGCGTGCGGGCCGCCGTGGAGCGGGCGGTGGCGTTGCACGGCCGGCTCGACGTGGCGTTCAACAACGGGGCGGCGATTACCCCGCCCGGCCCGATGGATCAGGTCACCGTGGCCGACTTTGATCTGCTCTACGAGGTGAATCTGCGCGCGGTGTGGCTGGCGATGGCGGCCGAGGTGACGGCGATCCGGGCCACCGCGGGCACCGGGGCGATCGTGAACAACTCCAGCGTCGGCAGCCTGCGCGGCAACCCGCGGCTGCCCGCCTACGCGGCGATGAAGCGGGCGGTGAACAGCCTGACCGAGTCGGCGGCGGTCACCTACGGGCCGGAGGGCATCCGGGTCAACGCGATCGCGCCCGGCAACACCGCCACCGCGATGATCGACGCCTGGCAGTCGCACTCACCCGGCCTGGTGGAGCGGCTGGTGGCGGCCACCCCGCTGGGCCGCCAGGCCGCACCGGACGAGATCGCCCAGGCGGCCGCCTGGCTGCTCAGCGACCGCGCCTCGTTCGTGACCGGCGCGATCCTGCCGGTCGACGGAGGCGCCCGCGCCTGAGCCCACGGGCGGCGGCCGGGGCGGGCGGCGGCGATTCGGTGCCGCCGCTGAGCTCAGGCTCGCAGCCCGCCGGCCGATAGCCGCGGACGTGAGCAGCATGGTGCGAACCGCCGGCCGGTCGATCGGCCGGGTCCTACGGGACCGGCTCCACGGTACGACCGTCGGGGCCGGCGGAGCGCGGGGTGATCAGGCGGTCAGCTCGCGGGTGGAGATCTCGCGCATCTCGACTTTGCGGATCTTGCCGGTGACGGTCATCGGGAAGTCGTCGACGATGCGGACGTAGCGTGGGATCTTGTAATGGGCCAGCTTGCCGGAGCAGAAGGTGCGCAGGCCGGCCGCGTCGAGCGGCGTCGTGCCCGGTTTCATCCGGACCCAGGCCATTACCTCCTCGCCGTATTTCTCGTCGGGGACGCCGATGACCTGGGCGTCGATGATGTCCGGGTGGGTGAGCAGGAACTCCTCGACCTCGCGGGGAGAGATGTTCTCGCCGCCGCGGATGATCAGATCCTTGATCCGGCCGGTGATGCGCAGGTAGCCGTCGGCGTCCATCACCGCGAGGTCGCCGGTGTGCATCCAGCCGTCCGGGTCGATCGCCTCGGCGGTCTTGTCGGGCTGCTCCCAGTAGCCCAGCATCACCGAGTAGCCGCGGGTGCACAGTTCGCCGGCCTCGCCGATCGGGACGGTCGCGCCGTGCGAGTCGACGACCTTGACCTCCAGGTGCGGGCCGACCCGGCCGACGGTGGCGACCCGGCGGTCGAGGCTGTCGTCGGTGCGGGTCTGGCAGGAGACCGGGGACGTCTCGGTCATGCCGTAACAGATCGACACCTCGGTCATCCCCATCCGGTCGATGACCTGCTTCATCGTCTCGACCGGGCAGGGCGAGCCGGCCATGATGCCGGTGCGCAGCGAGGACAGGTCGAAGGTGGCGAAGTCCGGATGGTGCAGCATGGCGATGAACATGGTCGGCACGCCGTAGAGCGAGGTGCAGCGCTGTCCGGCGACAGCCCGCAGGGTCAGGGCCGGGTCGAAGCCGGGCGCCGGGATCACCATGGCGGCGCCGTGGCTGGTGGCGGCCAGGTTGCCCATCACCATGCCGAAGCAGTGGTAGAACGGCACCGGGATGCAGATCCGGTCCGCCTCGGTGTAATCGATCAGCTCACCGACCAGGTACCCGTTGTTCAGGATGTTGCGGTGCGAGAGCGTCGCGCCTTTCGGGAAACCGGTGGTGCCGGAGGTGTACTGGATGTTGATCGGGTCGTCCGGGTGCAGCGTGGCCTCGATCTCGTCGAGCACCGCCGGGTCGTCGCCGGCGCCGGTCAGCTCGGTCCAGGACGGTTCGCCGATCAGGATCACGTCGCGCAGGTCCGGGCACTCGCCGCGGGTCTCGGCGATCATCGCGGCGTAGTCGGAGGTCTTGAACGATCGCGCGGCGACCAGGGTGCGGATGCCTGACTGCCGGAGCACGTAGCGCAGCTCGTGGGTGCGGTACGCCGGGTTGATGGTGACCAGGACGGCGCCGAGCCGGGCGGTCGCGTACTGCAGGAAGACCCACTCCGGGCAGTTCGGCGCCCAGATGCCGACCCGGTCGCCCTTGGTGACGCCGAGCCGGCGCAGGCCCAGCGCGACCGCGTCGACGACCGCCCGCAATTGCGCATAGCTCCACGTGCGGCCGGAGGCGCAGTCGACCAGGGCGTCCCGATCGCCGTGCCGGGCCACGGTGGCCAGCAGGTCGGTGCCGATCGTGCGGTCCAGCAGCGGCGGCTCGGCCGGGCCGGTGCTGATGCTCAGCGGGGAGTCCACGACTCCATCTTGACCCGCCCCGCAGCGGATTGTTAGACCCAAATAACCGTTGCGGTCGATGTCGGGAGGCGCACGTGCTCGGACTGATGCAGGACCGGCCGCTGACCCTGCGTTCGGCCTGGGCGAGCGCGACGTCGTGCTCCCGGTCGTCCCGATGTTCCACGCCAACGCCTGGGGGATGACCGAGACGTCCCCGGTCGCCACCGTCGGCAGCGCGCGCTCGCATCTCGACGGCGGCACCGAGGACGAGCGGGCCGACGCCCGGGCCCGGCAGGGTGTCCCCGCGCCCCTGGTCGAGCTGCGTATCACCGACCCGGACACCGGCGAGGAACTGCCCTGGGACGACGTGGCGACCGGCGAGTTGCAGGCCGCGGGACCGTGGGTGGCGCGGCAGTACCACCGCGGCGAGGGCGAGGGACAGTTCACCGCGGACGGCTGGCTGAAGACCGGCGACGTCGCGGCGGTGGATCGATACGGGTCGGTGCGGCTCGTCGACCGGACCAAGGACCTGGTGAAGTCTGGTGGCGAGTGGATCAGCTCGGTCGAGCTGGAGAACGAGCTGATGGCACATCCGGCGGTGGCCGAGGCCGCGGTGATCGGGGTGCCGCACGAGAAGTGGTCCGCCCGCTGGTCTCTGAACGGTCATTAGGATCAAAACCAGTTTTCGGTACGTCGATCGAGGGGTTTTCTGACATGCCTGAGCTCTCCGCCGTCCATCAGCGGCTTGTCGACACCGTGCCGGCCGGGGCGGGTGCCCGGATCGAGACGGCGACGGTCGCGTACGAGCACGACGGTCAGCCGCTGGAGGGCTACGTCGCCCACGACGCGGCGATCACCGAGCGGAAACCGGCGGTGGTGATCGTGCACGACTGGTCGGGGCTGCGGGAGTACCCGAAGGCGCGGGCGCAGATGCTGGCCCGGCTCGGCTACTACGCGTTCGCCGCCGACATCTACGGCACCGGGCGGCGTTTCGAGTCCGAGGACGACTGTTTCGCCGAGGCCACCAAGTACTACGGGGACCTGCCGCTGCTGCGGGCCCGGGTGCGGGCCGCCTACGACGAGGTCGCCAAGAACCCGGCCGTCGACCCGGAGCGGATCGTCGTGCTGGGCTACTGCTTCGGTGGATCGGCGGCGCTGGAGTTCGCCCGCACCGGGGCGGCCCTGCGCGGCGCGGTGTCGCTGCACGGCCGGCTGATCGTGCACGAGCCGGCCGAGGTGGACGGCATCACCGGGTCGCTGCTGGTGCTCACCGGCGGCGCCGACGAGGTGGTCCCGGACTCGGCGATCGCCGCGTTCCAGGACGAGCTGCGCACCCGCGAGGACCTGGACTGGCAGGTGAACGTGTACTCGGGGGCGCCGCACGCGTACACGATCGCCGGCACCGAGTACTTCCACGAGACCGCCGACCGGCGCAGCTGGCAGGCGCTCACCGCGTTCCTCGGCGAGGTTCTCGGACGGTGAGCGGCGGCGGTGGGCGTACCGTAATCGGGTTTGCCGCCTGAACCGGCATGGGGCCGGCCGCTCGCCGCGGCCGGCCTCGATGGTGTCCGCCGCCTCGCGGCGATGTGATCAGATCAGCCAGGGGTTGCGCCGGACCAGCGGCAGGCTCGCCCACCAGCGGCCCAGGCCCCAGGTGTGACCGGCGTAGGTGAGCGCGGTGACGATCACGCCGAGCGCGTAGACGATGTGGTAGTCGACGAGCGGGTTGGTCGAGTGGGTGGCCTCGCCCGCGCCGGTGGTCTTGGCTGGCGGGAACTCGGCGAACCACATGAGCAGCATCATCAGCGCGCCGGCGCCGGCCGCGATCCGCATGCCGATGCCGAGGATCAGCGCCAGGCCGATGCCGAGCAGGCCGAGCATGAACAGCCAGTCGGCCCACGCCTGGCCGGCGATGCCGGTGAAGAAGCTCTGGAACGGGCCGACGTCGACGCCGGCGAGGAAGCCCTTGGTGGGGGAGCCGCCGTTGAGCCAGGAACGCTCGGCAGGGGTGGCGTAGCCCCAGCCGAAGGTCTTGTCGAGGAACGCCCACAGGAAGACGAAACCGAGGGCGATGCGCAGCACGGCGAGGCTGCGGGCGGCGGTGTGGGTGAGCATCGAGCCGGGTGCCGGGACGTGTTCCAACGAGGTGGCCGCGTCGCGGCCGGTGGCAGTCATGGTCTCCTCCTCACAGATGAACTTCTATGGACGACTATTCGCCGCCGGGCGCATGGTCACCGGAGGCTGATGTCCCGTCTCGTCCGGGCCGAACGTCCCGCCCAGCACGGTCAGCGCCGGAGCTTCGGCGTCCACGGTCCGCGCCTGGGGCCAGTCGTCGGCATCGCGGGCAGCCGCGGCGGCGAGCCGGATGCCGAGGTCGTCCGGGGCACAGCCGGTCCATCGGCCGGCCGGCCGGTCCGGATCGGGGGCACAGCGCAGCTCGACCAGTTCGCTGTGTGTGCAGCCGGCCAGCTCGCGTGCCCGGCCCCGGTGCCGATCCCGGCTCCAGGAGGCGTCCAGGATCACGGTCTCACCGTGCTCCAGCAGCCGGCGCGCCCGCCAGATCAGCTCGGCGTAGGTCCGCTCGGTCCACTCGGCGGTGTAGATCCCGGTGCGGAAGTCCGACGCGCTGCTGCCGTCCGGGTCGATTCCGGCCAGTTCCCGCCGGATCCGATTGCCGGACAGCACGGTGGCGCCGAGCCGATCGGCGAGCCGGCCGGCCAGCCCGGACCGGCCGGTCGCCGATGGGCCGCCCAACAGCACCAGACGGACCGTGCCGGCGCGCAGGTGTCGCAGTGCGAGGCCGAGGTGAGCGGCGACGTCGCCGGCCGCCGACGGATCGCCCTGTTCGTGGCGCAGACAGCCGAGTTCGGCTCGGGAAAGCGCCCGGTATGCCGAGTAGTGGTGCCGCAGGGCGGCCGGGCCCGGATCGCCGCTGAACGCCAGGTAGGCGGTGAGGAAATGGTCCGCGAGCGCGGGTGCGCCCAGCTGTTCCAGGTCCACCGTCAGGCTCGCCACGTCGTCCAGCACGTCCAGGCAGCGCAGCCGGTCGTCGAACGCCAGGCAGCCGAGTACCCGCGGGCCGTCGTCGAGCAGGAAGATGTCGTCGGTGTTCAGATCGCCGTGGCCGTCGACGATCCGGCCCTGCGCGACCCGCTCGGCCAGCAACGATTCGCGTCCGGCGAGGAACTGGTGAGCACGCTGGTGGGCCTCGATGGCGTCGGTGGCGCTCAGCATGCCGCAGTGGAATCGACCCAGCCGGCCGGCCAACGTGTCCCAGCGATCCTGTAGCTCCGTGAGGGTCGCCTCCGCGTCGATCGCCGTGCCGCGCCGGGCGCCGGCGTGGAAGACGGTCAGCACCCGGGCCAGGCGGCGCATCTCGTCGTCGAGCGGCGTACGCGACCGGACCAGCGTCGACAGGCGGCGGTCGGCGGGCATGCGGCGCATCACCACCAGGTGCTCGCAGGGCTCGCCGTCGACGCCGAGCAGGTCGGTGACACCGAGGTGGACGTCCGGGGCGAGCCGGCGGTTGAGCTGTACCTCCCGGTGGCAGAGGTGGAACCGGTCGGTGCGACGGCGGAAGTCATGGCGGCCGAGTTCCACCGGCTTCCTGAGTTTGTAGGCCCGTTCGCCGAGCAGGAACAGCACCGCGGCAGGCGTCTCCACCACCTCGGGGTGGCCGAGCGAGGTCATGGCATAGCCTCCTCCGCTTCCTGCCTCCACCATCGGCGCTCGCGCGGGTGTCGGGTAGGGCTGATCGGAACCGGGTCCGGGACCAACAGCACTGGGCGCGTCCGGCGGGGTGCGCCTGGATGGGGAGAGGAGGCACGATCAGGGAGGGAGAGCGATGATGCACACGCGGACCTGGACGGTCGAGATCACCATCGACGAGCACGAGGACGAGCGGCGTACGCACGCGGTTGCCGTGCTGCGCACCGAGGCCCGCCCGCAGGTACGCGGCGAGGGAACCGCCCAGCGGGCGCCGCGGGACCTGGAGGTGCCGGAGATCGGGGACGAGCTCGCCACCGCGCGGGCGCTGGCCGATCTGGCGTACCAGTTGCTGGATGTGACCGCCGCCGACATCGAGGGCATCGTGCACCGGCCGGTGTTCCTGGACAGCTGACCCGACGGGGAAGGGAACTCGGTGTTCGGATGCCGGTGGCCCGCCGCCGGGCCGGAAGTCCGGCAGGCGCCGCGGCGGGTCACCATGCCGGTGCCTCGCGACGGCGTCGCGGTGCTGCCGCGGTAACCCTGGGTCAGCGGGCCACTAGCACCGGGCAGTCGGCGTGCCGCATCAGCTGGGACGCGGTGGTGCCGTGGATCGGGCCGTGCCGGCGGCTGCCGACGACGATCAGCCGGGTGCCGTGCGAGATGTCGGTCAGGGTGGTCGCGGCGCTCTCGGCCGAGAACATCAACTCGACCGCGACCCGCGGGTACTTCGACTCCCACGGGGCGAGCCGTTCGGTGAGCCGCCTGCGTTGCGTGGCCTCCCGGTCGGGCGCACAGGAGCCGACCGCCACCAGCTCGGTGCCGAACCCGCTCGCCGCGGCGAACGCCGCCGGCAACACGTCGTCGACGGAGCCGGAGTCGTCCACGTCAGCCGCCACCAAGCCGGTGCCGGGGTCGGCGCGGCCCCGGACCACGACGACCGGGCAGTGGGCGCGGGCGGCGACCCGCCGGCTCACCGAACCCAGCAGGAGTCCGGCGAACCGGCCGTGGCGGCCGGTGCCGATCACCAGTCGGGAGGCGTCCACCGCGGCGTTGAGCAGCTGACCGGCCGGGTGACCGACCGCGATCTGCGCCCGCAGGGCGATGCCGGGCGCGGCCCGCAGGGCCACCCGGACGGCGTCCTCGGCGACGAGCCGGGCGCTCTGCCGGGCCAGTTGGAAGGTCTGGCCGCCGACGTCGTATCGCGACACGGCCCAGTCCCACTCCAGCACGTGCACGATGCGCAGCGGCAGGTTCCGGCGATCGGCGTCGAGTGCGGCCCACCGGACGGCGGCGGTACCGGGCTCGGTGCCGTCGGTGCCGACGACGACGGCCGGGGTTCGCATGATTTCTCCCTCACCTTCCATCGCATCGATCCTCGGGCATCTGTGCGGTACCGGGCAGGGCATGAGGTCCCGCGTACCGCGGTCGGCCGGCCCTGCCCGACGCCCGGTGCGCGCGCTGCGATGGAGGTGGACAAGCCGGAAAGGAGGAGAGGAATGACGTCGCTGCTGCCCCGTCTGTTCGGGGACATGACCGACTGGCTGGAAGTCGACTTCCCGCGTCCGCTGCCGGCGATCCGCGTCGAGGACCGGATCACCGACAAGGAGTACGTGCTGCGCGCCGAACTGCCCGGGTTGGACCCGGAGAAGGACGTGCAGATCACCGCGCTGCACGGCGTGCTGACCGTCAACGCGGAACGGCACGAGGAGAAGACCGGCACGGGCCGCTCGGAGTTCCGGTACGGCATGCTGCACCGCGCGTTGCGGCTGCCGCCCAACGCCGACGAGGCCGGGATCACCGCGAGCTACGAGAAGGGCATCCTGGAGATCACGGTGCCGCTGGTCGGGCCGGAACCGGCCGGCCGCAAGATCGAGGTCAGCGCGAAGTGACCTCGGCGTCTCGAGAGGACACCGGCCGGCGCGGCGCGCCGGCCGGTGTGCCGTCCGTCCCGTGGAGCCGGGACGTCGGACCCTGACCCCGCCCGGCCGGGCGGGCCGAGGCTGAGGGTATGGCCCAGATGACGACGGCTCCGGCCGAGGTCGACGAGCGACAGCCGCCGACCGAACTGTTCCGGCACCTGCGTTCCGGACCTACCGGGCTGCGCTCGCGTGAGGCGGCCCGCCGGCTCACCGTGTACGGCCCCAACGAGCTGTCCCGGCGGCAGACCCGGCACTGGCCGCGGCAACTGCTCGCCCAGTTCACCCAGCCGCTCGCGGTGCTGCTGATGGTCGCCGCGGTGCTGGCCTGGTTCGGGCACACCGTCGCGCTGGCCGCGGCCGTGGTCGCCGTCATTCTGCTCAACGCCGGGTTCGCGTTCGTCCAGGAACAGCAGGCCGAACGCGCGGTCGAGGCCCTCGCGGCCTTCCTGCCGATGTCCGCGCGGGTGCTGCGCGACGGCGAACTGGTCGAAGCCCCCGCCCGGGAGCTGGTGCCCGGCGACGTCATCGAGGTAACCGAGGGCGACCGGGTCTGTGCCGACGCCCGGCTGATCGAGGGCGCGGTGGCGGTGGACCTGTCGGCGCTCAACGGCGAGTCGGCGCCGGCCGTCCGGACCGCCGACGGCGACCTGGTGCCGGGGCCGTTGCTGGAGGCGCGGGAACTGGTGTTCAGCGGCACGTCGTGCACGGCGGGGCAGGCGCGGGCGGTGGTCACCCACACCGGTATGCACACCGAGATCGGGCGGATCGCCGCGCTGTCGCAGCGTGGCCGCGTCGAGGCGAGCCCGCTGGAACGCCAGGTCCGCCGGGCCACCTGGATCATCGCGGCCGCGGCGGTCGCGGCCGGAGTCGCGTTCCTGCCGATCGGTGTGCTGGCCGGGCTCGGCTGGGCGGCGGCGATCAGTTTCGCCATCGGTCTGATCGTGGCGAACGTGCCGGAGGGGCTGCTGCCGACGATCACCCTGGCGCTCGCCGCGGGCGTGCGCGAGCTGGCCCGGGCCGGCGCGGTGGTGAAACGGCTCTCGGCGGTGGAGACGCTCGGCTCGACCACGGTGATCTGCACCGACAAGACCGGCACCCTGACCGAGAATCGGATGCGGGTGACCCAGCTGTGGCTGCCCGGCGGCGAGCAGGACGCGGCGGCGCGTGCCCTCGCGCTGGCGGCCGCCACGTGCACTACGGCGCACGCGGCCGACCGGGGCGATCCGACCGAGCTGGCGTTGCTGCGGCTGGCCGCCGAGCGGGGTGTGCCGGTGGACGCCGCGGCCCGGGACGCCGCCCGGACCGCGTTGTACGCCTTCGACCCGCGCACCAAGCGGATGTCCACGGTGACCGGCGACCGGCTGTACACCAAGGGGGCGCCCGAATCGGTGCTGCCGCTGTGCACCCGGGTCCTCGACGCCGGCGGTATCGCGGAACTCACCGAGGCGGTGCGGGCCGAGGCGACCGCGACGGTCGACCGGTACGCCCGGGCGGGTCTGCGGGTGCTGGCGGTCGCGCAGCGGGTCGCCTCCGCCGGCTTGCTGGCCGCCGGACGCGAGAACGCCGAGGCCGGGCTGACCCTGCTCGGGCTGGTCGCGATGGTGGACCCGCCCCGGGCGGCGGTACCGGCAGCGGTCGCCGACGCGCACCGGGCCGGCATCCGGGTGCACGTGATCACCGGCGACTACGGGCCGACCGCGGCGACCATCGCCGCCGAGGTCGGCATCGGCGACGGCCACCAGCGGGTGGTCACCGGCGCCGAGCTGGACGCGATGGGCGACGCCGACCTGGACCGGCTGCTCGGCGACGGGCAGGAGATCGTGTTCGCCCGGTCGTCGCCCGAGGGCAAGCTGCGCATCTGCGAGGCGTTGCGCTCCGAGGGCCACATCGTGGCGATGACCGGGGACGGGGTGAACGACGCCCCGGCGCTGCGGCGCGCCGACATCGGGGTGGCGATGGGTCGCTCCGGCACCGACGTGGCCCGCGAGGCGGCGACCATGGTGCTCACCGACGACAACTTCGCCACCATCGTGCGGGCGATCGAGGCGGGGCGGCGGGTCTTCGACAACGTACGCAAGTTCGTGCTGTACATCTTCGCGCACGCCGTACCGGAAGTCGTGCCGTTCTTGATCTTCGCGTTGTCCGGTGGCGCGGTGCCGTTGCCGCTGACGGTGCTGCAGATCCTCGCCATCGACCTGGGCACCGAGACGCTGCCGGCACTCGCGCTGGGCCGTGAGCGTGCCGAGCCGGGCCTGATGGCGCGGCCGCCGCGGTCGCCGAAGGCCGGCGTGATCGATCGGCGGCTGCTGTGGCGGGCCTGGGGGCTGCTCGGCGTCACCTCGGCGATCCTGGTCACCGCTGGATTCTTCTGGAGCCTGTGGCGGGCCGGCTGGCAGCCCGGTGCCGCGCTGAGCGGCGCGGACTACGACCGCGCCACCACGATGACCTTCGCCGGGATCGTGGCCTGCCAGATCGGCACCGCGTTCGCCGCCCGCACCGATTACGCGTCGCTGCGCTCCATCGGCGTGTTCAGCAACCGGCTGCTGCTCGGCGGGATCGCCTTCGAGCTGGTCTTCGCCGCCGTCCTGATCTATCTGCCGCCGCTGCAGGCCGTTTTCGGCACGGCCGCGCTGGGCGGCGCCGAACTGGCGTTCCTCGCCCCGTTCCCGCTGCTGGTGTGGGGCGTCGACGAACTGTACCGCGCGTGGCTGCGCCGCCGCGGATCCCGAACCGCGCACCAGGAGGCACCATCATGCGAGTCCTCGACATCATGACCAGCCCGGCGCAGGTCGTTCCGGCCGACGCGCCGGTGGAGAGCGCCGCCGAGCTGATGATCACGTACGCCGTCACCGCCCTGCCGGTGGTGGACGCGGACAACCGGCTGATCGGCATGGTCAGCGACAGCGATCTGCTCTGGCACCGGGTACCCGCCGAACCGCGGAGCGACCCGGCCCGCCATCCCGACACCATGGTGCATCCCGGCTTCCGGCCGGGCGTCGTGGTCGAGGTGATGTCGGAGTACCCGGTCACCACCACGCCCGGCGCGGATGTCGCCGACGCCGCGCAGCTGATGCTCGATCACGACGTGCGCAGCCTGCCGGTGCTGGTGGACGACGAGCTCGTCGGCGTGGTCAGCCGCCGCGACATCCTGAAGGCGATGGTCCGGGACGACCGGGTGCTGGCCGCGGACGTGCAGCGCCGCCTGGACGGCTACGCCGGGCGGCGGGGCCGGTGGACCGCGACGGCCGCGGCCGGCGTCATCACCGTCACCGGCGGTTTCCCCAACGAGGAGCAGCGCACGGTCGTCACGCTGCTGGCCGGCGCCGTTCCCGGGGTGGCCGCGGTCCGGGTGCCGGAGCAGAGCCCGAACGGCACTGTCGCCGATGAGGCGGCGGTGCCTGCGTAGAGGGGGAGGTGGCCGCCATGAACTGCCTGATCCAGGGTATCGGGGTGCCGTTGTGGACACCGGTTCCGGCACCGGCCGGGCGGGTGGTGCCGGGCGTGCGCCGGGACCGGGTGCCGGAACCGATCCGCCGTGTCGACCCGTGTCTTGGCCCGCTGCTGGGGCTGCCGCCGGCGCCCGGTGACGTCCGCGGGCGCTGATCGCCGGAGGTCCCGGACGGTGTTCCCGTCCGGGACCTCCAGTGCGGGCGCGATCGTTCGTCGGCCCCAGGGTGCGGTCTGTGCATCGGACAAGCCGGCGCTGTCTCCGGGTGTCGTCCCGGTGTCAAGCCTGCCTCCGGCGGCGGTTCCGCGATAGGGCCGATGGTCTCACTTTCTTTCCGGTACGCCGGACGTCGCGCGCCCGTGCCGGTGGCGATCCCGCCCCGATCACTGGCGGGCGATCAGGATCGGGCAGTCGGCGTGGTGCAGCAGCTGCTGGCCGACCGAGCCCAGCAGGGTTCCGGCCACCGTGCCGAGTCCCCGGCTGCCGACCACCACCAGCTGTGCGTGGTGTGAGGCGCCGACCAGCAGCCCGGCTGCCGTACCGGTGGCGACCTGCACCTGTACCGGTACGTCGGGGAACCGGTCGATCCATCCGGCGAGGATCTCGTCCACCGCGGTGACATGCGACTTCGCGATTTGCTCCGGGTCGGGCGGCGCGATGGGGGCGAGGCCCGGGCCGACCGGCGGCAACGGTGTGGCGTAGGCGTGCACCGCCAGCACCGGTCCGTGCCGACGGCGGGCGGCCTCGAACGCCGCGCTGATGGCCAGATCGCTGCCCGGGGAACCGTCCACGCCGACCACGACCGGGCCGTCGATGGCCAGCGCCCGGCCGCGGACCACCACCGTGGGGCAGCGGGCGTGGGTCGACACCCGGGAACCGACCGAGCCGAGCATCAGGCTGGTGAAGCCGCCGCGGCCGCGGTGGCCGACCACCAGGAGCCCGGCGTCCCGGCCGTGCTCGAGCAGCACGGCGGCGGGGTCGCCGGGTGCGACGACGGTGTGCACGGTGAGGGAGGGCGCGAGTGTGCCGATCGCCGTTCGGGCTTCGGCCACGACGGCTTCGGCCTCTTCGGCCGCCTCGGTGAGATCGCGGCGCGGCGGTCCCGGCGCGGCGGCCCAGGTCGGGTCGTACACGCTGAGCACGGTCAGCGCGGCGTTGCGGCGCTGGGCCTCCACGGCGGCCCAGCGCACGGCGGCCTGTGCCGGCGCGGAGCCGTCGGTGCCGACCAGGACCGGTTCGACGGTGTTCATCGGGGGACCTTCCAGGTGTGCGAAATGCGGTCAGGATCGGGCCGGGGTGGCCGGGGGTGCGCTTCCGCCGTTGGTGGCCGGTGTTGCCGGCGGGGGCCGGTGGCTGGCCTCGGCCTCGTGGGTGAGGAAGTTGCCCAGTTCGCCGATGGTGCTCATCAGCGGCGCGGGGAAGACGACCGTGGTGTTCTTGTCGACGCCGATCTCGACCAGCGATTGCAGGTTGCGCAGCTGCAGGGCGAGGGGATGGGCCATCATGGTGTCGGAGGCGGCACCTAGCGCGGCGGCGGCCAGCGACTCACCCTCCGCGTTGATGATCTTCGCTCGCTTCTCCCGCTCCGCTTCGGCCTGCTTGGCCATCGCCCGCTTCATCGCGTCGGGCAACTGGATGTCCTTGAGCTCGACCAGGGTCACTTCGACGCCCCAGTCGACGGTGGTGACGTCGAGGATCATGCGGATGTCGTCGTTGATCCGGTCGGTTTCGGAGAGGGTCTCGTCCAGGGTGTGCCGCCCGACGACTTTGCGCAGGGTGGTCTGGGCGATCTGGTTGATCGCCGCGCGGACGTTCTCGATGGCGACGACGGATTTGACCGCGTCGACGACTCGGAAGTAGGCGACGGCGGAGACGTCGACGCTGACGTTGTCGCGGGTGATGATGCCCTGCGACTGGATCGGCATGGTGACGATGCGCAGCGAGACGCGGTGCATGATGTCGATGATCGGGATCAGGAAGCGCAGACCCGGGTCCCGGGCGCCGACGACGCGGCCGAGCCGGAAGACCACACCGCGCTCGTACTGCTTGACGATCCGCACCGACAGCACCAGCAGCAGGATCGCCACGGCCGCTGCGATGATCAGGACGATGGCGGGGGTACTCATCGAGAAGCTCCTTCCACACGGGCCGGCGCGGACGGGGAGCCCACTGCGGCGCGTGCCTACCTCCACGGTCGAACGTCCGGTATGTCCCCGCCAGGGCCGAAAGTCTCGGGTGGGCGGGGAACGAGGCCCCGGCTTGTCGGGACCAAGAAGCCGGTGCCCGAGTCGGAACCTGTGGTATCGCGAGCGCCCGGCAGCCGTTGTGCGCGCGGCGGCGAGGAGGGCCGAGGTGACGCTCGTGGGCGGAGCGCCTGCGACGTCCGGGGAGGCGATCCGGCACTGCGTTGTCAGGCCCAACGGCGCTGAACAGCACGGCGGCAGCTGCCCCGACCGAGGCCGCACATCGATGGAAATGATCCCGGAGCGTCTGCTCGCCGGCGACGTCGGACCAGGTGCGGCGGCGACGATGTCGTGGCGAGGTGCCTCAGAGACACCGCAGCGGTGAACGATCCGCGTAGTCGTTGGCGACCGGGTACACCGTCCCGCGCGTTCGGTTACCTCGGCCCGTGGCGGGCGGGACCGGTCTCAGCCATTGTGGAGTTCGATGAAGCCGTTTCTGATCCATCCCGTCGAGGTGCCACCGGGCTACCCGAGCGAGTACGAGCGGGAAGTGCGGCTGGCGGAGGGACGTGTGGCGCTGATCCGCCCGATCGTGCCGGCGGATCGGCTACCGCTGGCGTGTGCCATTCTCTCCGCCGATGCCGATACCCTGTACCGCCGCTTCCTGGGATCGCCGCCACCGCTGACGCCGGCGCTGCTGACCTATCTGTGCACCGTCGACTATCAGAAACGGTTCGCCCTGGTTGCCGGCGATCCGCGGACTGAGGAGGGGATCGCCGTCGCTCGGTATGAGGCGACGGGCGGTGCCAGTGCGGAGATCGCCGTTGCGGTGGACCCGCGATGGCGGCGCATCGGTCTGGCCACTGCCCTGGTCGAGATCCTTGCCGAGGCCGCCCTCGACCGTGGGATCCACACTTTCACCGCCTCCTACCTCGCCGAGAATCGGCCGGTGGCGGCACTGCTCGCCCTGCTGGGCAGCGACCGGATCGAGAAGATTCGCGAAGGCCTGGCGGAGGCCGTTGTCGCACTGGACCCCGCCAGTGTGTCGATGGCCGTGAAACGTCTGGAGGCTGACGGACCCACGACGCCGAGCTGATCGGCTCGGCTCAGCCGAGCCTGCCGATCTCGGGACCGCGGGGTAGCGGCAGCCCGGTCACGCCCTGTTCCCGGACCCGACCCGGTGTGGCCGGCGGACGCCAGCCGGGGTAGCGGTGATCGCGGCGAGCCCGGAGACCATCTCGGCAGCCGATGCGGTACTTGTCCAGAGGCTGCGCTGCCGTTGTGCGCCGGTCCCGCGTAGGTGCAGCTGATCGAGCAGGCCGGCGGCGGTCGCCGCGTCACCGAGATCGACGAGCGCGTCTCCCGCGTGATCGACGAGGTCGGCGACGAGGTCCCGGGCCGGCACCGGACAACCGGTGATCGGGTCGACGCCGGGACCGGTGAGCCCGTGGCGGGCAGCGGCGAGGAGGCCCGCGTTCAGTCGGGCGGACGGGACCGGAGTCAACGGCATCCCCGCCCGGATCTCGCTCACCGCGGTCGCCACCAGCGCGCGGACCAGGATGGCGATGAGCACCGTCGTGTCGGCGTCCGCGCAGACGTCGGCGATGCGTACCTCGACGGTCGGAAAGCGGGGCGACAAGCGGGCCAGGAGGTAGACGCCGCGTTCGTCCATCGCGGCGCCGCGGCGCAGGAACTGCTGGACCACGCGATCGTATTCGGCTGCGTCCTGCCACTCCCCGGGCGGCCGGGCGGTTGGCCACTGGCTCACCAGCGCGTACCGGTGGCTCGCCCAGCCGGTGTCGTGACCGTCGGCGATGGGCGAGTTGGCGCTGATCGCCAGCAGGGTGGCCAGCCACGGCCGCAACCGGCCGAGGACCTGTACGCCGAGGTCACGGGTCGCGACACCGACGTGAACGTGGCAGCCGCATACGCCGAACCGCGCGGTCAGCGCCGGATGTCGCAGGGCCAGCCCGCGGTAACGGGGTACGTCGCTGAGCGCGGACAGTCCCGGCGCGCCGTAGGGCGCCGTTCCGGTGGCGACCAGCGCGCACCCCAGGGCTCGCGCCCCGGCCGTGCCCAGTGCCCGCAGCCGGGAGATCTCCTTCCGCAGCTCATCAGCGCTTGTGCAGACGGAGGTGACGGTCTCGACCTGGTAACGCATCAGTTCCGGCCGTGGACCGGGATGGTCGCGCAGCACCCGCAGCAGGGCGGGGCCGGCTGGTACGGGCCGGCCACGGTGTGGATCTAGCAGGAGGAACTCCTCCTCCACCCCGAAGGTGACGGCGGTTGTCTCCGGTGCTGCCGACCGGCCCGCGAACAGGTGCCGAGCAGGGTGGGACATCAGGTGGCTTCTCTCTGACGGTTCACGAGGACGTTCCGGGTCCGCCGGTCAGTGGACGACGGCCACGGTGCAGGCCGAGTGGCGCAGCAGGTGCTGGCTGACCGAACCCATCAGCAGTCCCCGCACCAGGCCGCGCCCGCGGCTGCCCACCACGAGCAGTTGCGCTGACGCGCTGGCCCGGGTCAGTGCGGCGGCCGGGTGCTCCACGACCGCGTCGGCTGTGATCTCGATCTCCGGGTGCGCCGCGCGCAGCTCGCCGACCAGGTCGTCGAACGGCTTGCGCTCCTCGGCGGTCACCGAGCGGGTGATGACCGGCCCGGTCTCCCACAGTGCGGTCGCCGGCGGAAAGGCGCTGATCACGCGCAGTGGCACGGTGCGGGCGGCGGCCTGTTCGGCGGCGAACCTCAGTACGGCCGCTGAGGTGGCCGAGCCGTCGATGCCGACGAGTACCGGGGTGCTGGACGCGGCGTCGCCGCGGACCACCACGACGGGGCAGTGGGCATGCGCGCTGACCGCGGCGCTGACCGAGCCCAGCAGTTCCGCGACGGCGCTGTGCCCGTGGCAGCCGAGCACGACGAGCGAGGCCCGGTCGGACCGGTCGATCAGGGCCAGCCCGGCGAACGCGCGCACGGTCGCGGCCTCGGCCTGCACGCCGGGGTGGGTCTGCCGGGCAGTCGCGACGAGCTGGTCCAGCATGGCGGAGACGCTCTGTTCGAGATCGGCGGGCGGGCGTACCGCGGGGGCGGGGACCATGCTCGCCGCCGGCATCCAGAGCGGCTCCTCGAAGGCGTACAGGAACTCGACCGGCTCGGCGGTGCGGGAGGCCTGCTCCAGCGCCCACGTCGCGGCGGCCCGGGCGGCGGGCGACCCGTCGTACCCGACGATGATCTTCTGCTGGTTCATGGCTGCGCTGTCCTTCCGGAGCTCGCCGCCGGACCCGGCGGCCCTCGCCTCCACCGTCATCGTGCGAGGCATCGACGGTCAGGGTCCGTAGACCGGATCGGGCGGGCCGGATGGCCCTTGTCGCCAGCCCAGAAAAGATCCTTTAGGGTACGCACCGGCGTGGTGCCGTAGCACCTCGACGCCCGAGGTTGTTTGTCATGGTGTCTCGTATGTGGTCACTGCCGTGACGACACGGTCTCCGGCCCATGGTCGCGAGACCCCGTGCCGGGCGGCTACTTCAGCGGGTACCGGTACCGCTATCCGAGTACGCCACGCCGCAGGATCGTCAGCCTGGTCCGGCCCGATCAGGTCCTCCTCCCACATGATCGGCACGTCGGTGATCCGCGTCGTAGACCGCCGGCTCGGTCGCTGTGCTGCTGTGCTGCTTCATCAGCCCCTCCTTCGAGATCCCGGCCCACCGTCAAACCATGGATTGTCATCGATTTCTCTGGCCAGGGCCGGACGACCCTTGCGTGCGGATGCCCCGACGTCCGCGAGGGCCCGGCCCGGCACCCGGACAGCGCAAGCCTGTCCACCGCGATCGCAATGAAGATTGTCGGGAGAACTTGTGCCGCTGTGGCGAAGAAGGTGCCGGTATCGCCCGTCATGGCCAGTGATTATCGCTGGTGTGTGCGGATCAAAGCCCGAACGATCTCTCCATCCGGGAGCTGTGCGACGCCCTAGTGGGTACGGGCCGCCGTGATGACCCACAGTCCACGACCGGGACCCGCGGGTGCCTCGGGCCGAGGCCGGCGCCCAGCACCGGGTCGGCTCGGGTGCGCGGGACCTTAGCCCCTTGGCGCGGTGGCGCCTTGCGGCCCAGGCTGGGGTGGAAGGCAAGCGCCGCCCAAGACCATACGGCGCCTCTCCAGAGGGGAGATCGGCCATGAAAGCTCGTACCGGTGACCGCATCGTCGTCGCGGGAAATCGGGAAGGCAACGTCCGCCGAGTCGGCGTGATCACCGCCGTCGGGCACGCTGACGGACGTCCGCCGTACCACGTGCGCTGGCTGGAGGACGGCCACACCAGTGTCGTCTTCCCCGGCCCGGAGGCGCACATCGAGCCTGCCACCGGTGTCGAGCCGGCAGCGGGCAGGTGACGGGCGGCGCCTGTGGCACATAGCCGCCGCTCATGCCGGGCACCACCGCCTCGGCGGGAGTCAATCCACGGCGCTGATCGAGGCGGTGGTGCCGTTGTTCCACAGGACTGCCTGGCGCAGTTGCGGGCTTGTGGTGATCTCCACCGGAAGCGGAGAACAGGGAGACAGCCGGCCGGTCCGACATCGCGCACCTCCTGTGCCGCGGCACCCGGCCATCGCCTCCATGCCGAGCTGGGCGGCACGCCGGGGCCAGGGCCGGAGGAGGCCGCGTTTCACTGGCGGACGGCCTGCTGCCGGGTCCGGCATGCCGTGCCGGGGTTCGGCAGCTCCCGCCCCGCCGGTGTCAGGCCGCGTTGCCGTGGGTGGCGGTGTGCGCCTCGTAGAACTCGCGGAACGCGTCGTAGGCGCGGGCGCCGTAGACGGTGGCGGGCCCGCCGTTCATCAGGAACGTGACACCGATCGCCTCGGCGGCCTCCGGCGGGGTCGCGCCGTGCCGGACGGCGGCGTGCGCGTGTGCGGCGATGCAGCCGTCGCATTCCTTGCTGACCGCGATGGCCAGGGCGATCAGTTCCTTGGTCTTGGTGTCGAGCGTGCCGTCGGCGAGCGCCGCGTCGTGCAGCTCCCGGTATCCGGCGTACACGTCGGGAATCGCCCGTCGTAGCGCCTGGGTGGGTTTGACGAGTGCCTCGCGTACCGCTTTGCCATAGCTCATCGTCTGGCTCCTTCACAGAGGTGCGGTCGTCCACCTCCAAGCGTGGGCCGATGACCGGGGCGTAGGCTGCTGCGTTTGGCCCTGTCCCGCGGTGCCGGATGCCCTGCCGTGCCCGGGGCTGGCGCCGTGCCCAGGGGCCGAAGGTCCCGTGCGGTGCGTGCCTAAGCACCTGACCACCTGACCGATTTACGCGCAGTCTGGAATCGAGCCCAGCTCTGGCTGGTACGCGACGGATGGCAGGTGGCCGGTGGAGGACGGCGGCCGACGCGTTCCACCGCCGGACGAGCTGGGTTTTGTGTGCGATTCGGATGACGACCTGGGGGAATGACATGAGCGCGACCCTTCTTGACGCGACCATCACCGGGCTTGACCCCTGGCGGGGATTCACCGGTGACGGCTGGCGCACCGGTATCGCGGTCCGCGACTTCATTCAGGCGAACTACACGCCGTACGAGGGTGACGCGGCGTTCCTGACCGGGGCGACCGACCGTACCCGCGGCATCTGGGCGAAGCTGTCGGCGATGTTCCCGGCCGAGCGCGAGCGCGGCGTCCACGACATCGACGCGGCCACCCCGTCGACGATCACCAGCCACCGGCCCGGCTACATCGACGAGCCGAACGAGCTGATCGTGGGCCTGCAGACCGACGCGCCGCTGCGCCGGGCAATCATCCCGAACGGCGGCTGGCGGATGGTCGAGAACGGTCTCAAGGCGTACGGATTCCGCCCCGACCCCGCGGTGGCGGAGATCTTCACCAAGTACCGCAAGACCCACAACGCCGGTGTGTTCGACGTCTACACCCCGGGCATCCTGGCGGCCCGCAAGTCGCATCTCATCACCGGCCTGCCGGACGCCTACGGCCGTGGCCGGATCATCGGCGACTACCGGCGGGTCGCGCTCTACGGCGTCGACGCGCTGATCGCCGCGAAGCAGGACGACCAGGCGGCCTGCGCCGACGGTCCGATCACCGAGAGCGTCATCCGCCGCCGCGAGGAGCTGGCCGAGCAGATCCGTGCTCTCGGCGAGCTCAAGCAGATGGCGGCCGCCTACGGCTACGACATCTCCGGCCCGGCGAGTACCGGCCGGGAGGCGATCCAGTGGCTGTACTTCGCCTACCTGGCCGCGGTGAAGGAGCAGAACGGCGCCGCGATGTCGCTGGGCCGCACCTCCACCTTCCTCGACATCTATCTGGAACGCGACCTGGCCGAGGGCCGGCTCACCGAGGCCGGGGCCCAGGAACTGGTCGACGACTTCGTGATCAAACTGCGGATCGTGCGTTTCCTGCGCACCCCGGAGTACGACGAGTTGTTCTCCGGCGACCCGACCTGGGTGACCGAGTCGCTCGGCGGGATCGGTGCGGACGGCCGGCCGCTGGTCACCCGGACCAGCTTCCGGTACCTGCAGACCCTGTACAACCTGGGGCCGGCCCCGGAGCCGAACCTGACCGTCTTCTGGTCGCCGCGGCTGCCGGCTGGCTTCAAGAGCTTCTGCGCCCGGGTCTCCATCGACACCAGCGCCATCCAGTACGAGTCGGACGAGCTGATGCGCCCCCGGTTCGGCGACGACACCGCCATCGCCTGCTGCGTGTCGGCCATGGCGGTCGGCAAGCAGATGCAGTTCTTCGGCGCCCGGGTCAACCTCGCCAAGACCCTGCTGTACGCGATCAACGGGGGCCGTGACGAGATCTCCGGCGCCCAGGTCGGCCCGCAGCTGCCGCCGCTCGACGGTGACGTGCTCGACTACCCGACGGTGGCCCGGCGCTTCGACGAGATGATGGAGTGGCTGGCCGCCACCTACGTCAACGCGCTCAACATCATCCACTACATGCACGACAAGTACGCGTACGAGCGCATCGAGATGGCTCTGCACGACACGGACGTCCTGCGGACGATGGCTTGCGGCATCGCCGGTCTGTCGGTCGCCGCCGACTCGCTGTCGGCGATCAAGTACGCCACTGTCCACCCGGTCCGTGACGAGCGCGGCCTGATCGTCGACTACACCGTCGACGGCGAGTTCCCGGCGTACGGCAACAACGACGACCGGGTGGACGGCATCGCGGCCGGCCTCGTCGAGACGTTCATGGCCAAGATCCGCAAGCACCCGACGTACCGCGACGCGGTGCACACCCAATCGGTGCTGACCATCACGTCGAACGTGGTGTACGGCAAGCACACCGGCAACACCCCGGACGGCCGCCGGGCCGGTGCGCCGTTCGCGCCGGGCGCGAACCCGATGAACGGCCGGGACCGGCACGGCATGGTCGCCGCGGCGATGTCGGTCGCGAAGCTGCCCTACGAGCACGCCCAGGACGGCATCTCGCTGACCACCACCGTCACCCCGAACGGTCTGGGCACCAGCCGGGAGGAGCAGATCCGCAACCTGGTCGGAGTGCTGGACGGCTACACCAGCGTGGACGGTTTCCACATGAACGTGAACGTGCTGAACCGGGCCACCCTGGAGGACGCCATGGCGCACCCGGAGAACTACCCCCAGCTGACCATCCGCGTCTCGGGGTACGCCGTCAACTTCGTCCGGCTGACCCGGGAACAGCAGCTGGACGTCATCTCCCGCACCTTCCACGGTGCGCTGTGAACCACGCCGGCATCCAGCGTCCCGGTCTGGGGATCACCCCGGCCGGGGCGCACCACCCGGGCGACCTCGTCGCCTCGGTGCACTCGTGGGACGTGGTCACCGCCGTCGACGGTCCCGGCACCCGGTTCGTCACCTTCTTCGCCGGCTGCCACCTGCGGTGCCTGTACTGCCACAACCCGGACACCTGGGAGGGGCACAACGGCCAGCGTGTGACCCTCGACGACCTGGTCGCCAGGATGCTCGGCTTCAAACGGTTCATCGAGGCGTCCGGTGGCGGCGTCACGGTGTCCGGCGGTGAGCCGTTGCTGCAGGACCACTTCGTCCAGGCGTACCTGCGCCGGTGCAAGCGGGAGGGGATGCACACCGTGCTGGACACCTCCGGGTACCTCGGCGCCCGGGCCACTGACGCCCTGCTCGACGACACCGATCTGGTGCTGCTCGACGTCAAGAGCTCGGATCCGGCCACCTACCGCCGGGTCACCGGCGTCGAGCTGCGGCCCACGATCGAGTTCGGCGACCGGCTCGCGGCCCGGGGCAACCTGATGCGGGTGCGGTTCGTGCTGGTGCCCGGCCTCACCGACGATCCGGCGAACATCGCCGGCGTCGCCGAGCACGCCGCCCGCTGGGGCAGTGCCGAGCGGGGCGGGGTGGTGGAGCAGGTCGACATCCTCGGCTATCACCGGCTGGGTGTGGCGAAGTACGCCGCCCTGGGACTGCGCTATCCGCTGGCGGACACCCCGCCGCCGGACGAGCGGCAACTGGCCGCCGCGGCCGCCCACTTCACCGACCGCGGCCTGCGGGTGACCATCTCCTGACCGCGCCGTTGACCGGTCCGAGCGGGGCGTGAGACGCGCAGCCGGCGCCGCCACCCTCACACGGGGAGGGGAACCGGTCGTTCGTCGCGGTGGTCCTGGAACGCCCAGTCCAGGTCGGCGATGCTCTGCCCCTCGTCGGCGAGGGCCTTGGGCAGCGCCTCGGCGAGCTCGCCGACGATTGCCGCGATGTCCGCGGGGGTGTGGTGCGTGGTGATCGTGATCCGGGCGCCGGAACGCTTGGCGGGCACCGCCGGCAGGGTGGCCACGTCGGTGAAGTAGCCGGCGGCGTGCAGCCGGGCCGCGAGGTTGTATGCCACGGCGGGGCTGCCCGCGGCGACGCAGCGGATGGGCGCCTCGCTGTGGCTCACGACCGGCAGCCCACTGTCGGTGGCGAGCCGGTTGAACAGCCGGATGAGGTGCAGCAGGCGCTCCTGGCGCTCGGCGACCTCGGGCGTCCGGTGCAGGTGCAGGGAGGCCAGGACGGCGCCGAGCATCGGTGGCTGCACCGGGCCGGAGAAGATCAGCGTGCCGCCGAGGGTGAAGACGCGTCGGCGGCTCTCGGCGTCGGGCAGGCTCAGCGCGCCCCCGGCGGCGGCGAAGGACTTGTTCAGCGATCCGGCGACCACGGTGCGCTGCGCCGCGAGGCTGCCGAGTGCGTCGAGCGCCCGGCCACGGCCATGCCGTCCGGTCCACGAGAACGAGTGCGCGTCGTCGACGTACAGCCACAGTTGCTCCTGCTCGGCCATCAGCTCGTCGAGTGCCGCGAACGGGGCGAAGTCGGCGTACATGCTGTAGAGACCGTCCAGGGCGTACCAGACGCGCCGATGCGTACGCCGCAGGTGGTCGACGCGTTCGCGCAGCGCGCCGAGGTCGCTGTGCGCGATGACCTCGACGTGGGTGCCCTGGGCCTGCGCCAGTTTGGCGGCGGTCCGCACGCTGTTGTGCACCTGGTGGTCGAGCAGCAGCGCGTCGTCACCGCCGATGAGGACCGGCATCGCGGCCAGGTGGCCCATCGTGGTGCTCGGGGTGAGGATGGTGGGCCGGCCGAGCAGCTCGGCGAGCGCCGACTCCGCCGCCGGGTAGGCCGGCGAGGAGAGGTAGGCCCGGGACGAGGAGAATTGCGTACCGAAACGGTCCACCGCGTCGATCACGCCGGCTCGCAGCGCCGGGTGGGTCTCCAGCCCCAGGTAGCTGCAGGAGCCGAAGTTGACCATCGGGACGCCGCCCAGGGTGACCGTCCGGCCGTCGAGCCGCTCGTCCTCGGCGCTGTTGTGCAGCAGCCCGCGCTGAACCCCCTCGGAGATCAGCCGGTCGAAGCGGTCCAGTACCTCATCGGCTTTCGCCACGTCAGCTCCTCACTGTCGGATCGACGAACCATCGGAACCGCCGGGGCCGACTTGAGATTCCGTCATGTGACCCGGGGCGCAGCCGCCGTACAGCCGGTGTTCCTCGGCTCGCCGGACCTGCCGGGCGATGTCTCGCGACCGGCGTGGTGCTCGATCATCTCGGGGTTCGCGGCCGTGCGGCGCCACGGCCGACCAGGGCATCAGCGCGATCAAACTGGTGAACTCGGGCACGCGGGATCACTTCCTCGGCGTCTGGGGACACGCCGTACCGGAGGTTCTGCTGGGGGAGTGGCGTGACGTCGTCGCGGACGTCGGGCAGGCCGCGCCGCGGCGGCCTGCCGTGCGGACAGGTACCGCTACGCGGCGATGACGTCGGCGACGACGCAGGCGATGTTGTCCGGTGCGCCGGCAGCGTAGGCGAGGTCGACCAGTCGTTGCGCCGTCGCCGCGGGGTCGTCGGCCTCGGTGAGGGCGGCGTGCAGGTCGGTACGGCCGACGACGGCGGACAGGCCGTCGGAGCACAGCAGGTAGCGGTCACCGGCCAGGGCGGTGCGCAACGCGAGGTCTGCCTCGACGGGCTGGCCGCCGGCGCCCAGCGCCCGGGTGAGCAGGGCGCGCCGCGGGTGGGCGGCGGCCTGATCGGGGGTGAGCCTGCCGTGCTCCACCTGACTCCGCACCCAGGTGTGGTCCTGGGTGAGCTGCGAGAGTTCACCGCCGCGCAGCAGGTAGGCGCGGGTGTCGCCGATGTGCACCAGGGCCAGTTGCGAGCCGCGTCGCAGGATCGCGGTCAGGGTGGTGGCGGGCTGGTCGCCGCCCGGGCCGGCGGCGCGGACCGCGCGATCGACGTCGTCGACGGCCGAGGCCAGCATGGCGAGCAGATCGGCGGCCGGCTGGTCGGCCAGTTCGAGCGCCTTGAGGGCGTCGACGGCGGCGGCGCTGGCGGTGGCGCCGGCTCCTCGGGTGCCGTCGGCGACGGCCAGCAGCCGGTCGCCGGCGTAGGCGACGTCCTCGTTGCTGTCCCGGGCGTGGCCGGTCTCGCAGCGCGCGGCGTAGCGTACGGTCAGGGTGGGTTTGCCGTCCGACATGGTGACGCCCTTCCGGGTCAGGTGCTCGACGAGGCGGGCGACGTGGTGGGCCCGGGCCGCGGTGTCGGCGGTCACCCGCTGCCAGTAAGCGGTGACCGCGCGGGCCGCCGCGGCGGGATCCAGGCCGCACACGGTGCGGATGTCGGCCAGCGGCATGCCGATGCGGCGCAGCTGGGCGATCAGCCGGGCGTGCGCCAGCTGTTCCGGGGTGTAGAACCGGTACCCGGACTCGGGGTCGACCGCGGCGGGCGGTAACAGCCCGACCTCGTCGTACAGCCGCAGCGCCTTGGGGGTCAGCCGCGCCGCTCGGGCGAACGCGCCGATCGTCAGCAGCTCCACGGTGTCATCCTCCTCGTGCCGGCCAGGCGACCGGCACGCACCACGCTGCGGCTTGCCCCAGGGGCAAGGTCAAGCGAGCTGGCTCCGGCGGCTCGCCGTAGCGCTGCCCGTCACCCCTCCCGCGACAGCCCGGACCGGTCGCGGAGCACGCCGTCGATGATGCCCGCCAGCCCCCGGCTCACGTGGTCACCGGCGATGAGCTCGCTCCATTCCTCGGACAGCGCCGCCAGGTGCGGGTACTCCTCGGCGGGCAGCGTGGTCAGCAGCCGGTTGCGCCGCGACGGCTGGACGGGCTCGGGGGTGCCGGCATTGATGATCAACTCGCCCGCCACGAAGCTCCACAGCAGTTGGTAGAGCTCGACCGCCTGATGCCGGTCCAGGCCGCACCGGATGGCCGCCTCCAGCACGTGCTCGACCGCCGGCAGGGTCACCACGCCGACCAGCTCCTGCGACCCGAGGATCTCGGGCAGCCACGGGCAGCCGTCGAGCATGTGGTGCAGGTGCAGTGCCGCGGCCAGCAGGTAGGCGCGCGGCTCGGCCGGGAAGTCGGGCAGTGGCGTGCTCTCGGTCTTGGTCGCCAGCAGCATCAGCAACAGCGCGTCCCGGTCGCGAACGTAGTGGTAGAGCGCCATCGGCGTGGTCTCCAGCTCACGTGACAGGCGGCGCATGGACAGGTGCTGCACGCCCTCGGCGTCCACGATGGCCTGTGCCTTCGCCACGATCATCTCCTGCGTGATGCGGGCCGGCCGGCCCAGTTTGGTGCCGCGTGCGGGGTTGTCAGGTGGCACGGCGATTCCTTCGTGTCCCGGGGTGGCGATAGACTTATCGTACGCGTATAACTTATGTGTAAGAAAACAACGAGGGAGTGCGCATGGCTCAGTCGGAGCCGAGAAGGGGCGGGGCTCTCGCCGCGGTCGCCCTGGCCCAGTTCATGGTCACGCTCGACATGACCATCGTGAATGTGGCCCTGCCGTCGCTCGGCGGCGACCTGGGATTCGAGCAGACCCAGCTGCCCTGGGTCGTCAACGTCTACGCCCTGCTGTTCGGCGGTCTGCTGATGCTCGGCGGCCGGGCCGCCGACCTGTTCGGACAACGTCGGATCCTGCTGTCCGGCACGGTGCTGTTCGCCCTCGCGTCGCTGGCCGGCGGCCTGGCGCAGGCGCCCTGGCAGTTGATCGCGGCCCGGGGGGTGCAGGGCGTCGGCGCCGCCCTGATGGCCCCGGCCGCGCTCGCCCTGCTCACGCTGACCCAGCGCGAGGGCCGGGAACGCACCCGCGCCCTCGGCGTCTACGCGGCCGTCTCGGCTGTCGGCGGTGCCGCCGGCGTGCTCAGCGGCGGTCTGCTCACACAGTTCGCCGGGTGGCGGTGGGTGATGCTGGTCAACGTCCCGATGGCGGCCTGCGTCGTGCTGCTCGCCCTGACCGGCATTCCGGGCGGGCTGCTCAGCTCCGGTCCGCGCCGGACACTCGACGTGCCCGGCGCCGTGCTGGTCACCGGGGGCGTCGGCGCGCTCGTGCTCGGCCTGCTGCGCACCGACCACTACGGCTGGGGCTCGGCCACCACCCTGATCACCCTGGGCGTCGCCGTGGTGCTGCTCGCGCTCTTCGTGCTCTGGGAGGCCCGCGGCATCAAGAGCGATCCGCTCATCCGGCTGGGCCTGCTGGCCAAGCGCAACGTCGCCGGCGCCAACCTGTTCATCCTGCTGCTCTGTGCCGGCCAGTTCGCGGCGTTCTACTTCATCTCGCTCTACCTGCAGGACGTTCTACGCCTCGACGCGGCGCGCGCCGGCGCGGCCTTCCTGCCGCTCACCCTCACCGTCGTCGTGGCGATCAACATCTCGACCCGGCTGGTTCCCCGGCTCGGGCCCAAACCGCTGCTGGTGACCGGCGGCCTGCTCGCCGCGGCCGGGTTCGCGTGGTTCGGCGCCCTCGACGCCGACGGCAGCTTCCTCGCCGACCTGCTGGGTCCCTCCCTGCTCACCGGGCTGGGCATGGGCCTGTCGTTCGTGCCGCTCACCGGGGCCGCGGTCGGCGGCCTCCCGCGCCACGAGGCCGGCATGGCGTCGGCCGTGCTCAACAGCTCCCGCCAGATCGGCGGGGCTCTCGGCCTGGCCGCCCTGGTCACCGCGCAGGCCTCGCGCACGGATGCCCGGCTCGCCGCCGGTGATCCGCCCCTGGACGCACTGACCAGCGGTTTCGGGATCGGTCTAGGGCTGTCGGGTGCCCTGCTGCTGGCCGCCGCGCTGGTGGCCCTGATCGTTCTCCCCGGTAAGCGGGCCGCCGGTGTCCCGGCCGGTAGCCCCGCGGCCCAGCGCGGCGCGTCGTCGTCTCCCCCCGGGACGGCGGCCGCGCCCGCTGGGCCGCCCACCATCCGCGACGCCTCCCCCCTGAGCGAGTCGAGGTGACGATGCCGATGACCCAGCCGATCGGTCTCTGGCCACTGCTGCGACCGCAGCGCTACCAACTGCTCGGCGCCCTGCTCCTGCAGATCGTCAGCGCCGTCGGCGGCGTCGTGCCCTACCTGGCCGTCGTCGAGCTCGGCCGGGTGCTGCTGGCCCCGCACGCCCCCGACCGGCACCGGGTCTGGCTCATCGTGGCGGCCGGCGCGGCCGGCCTGCTGGTGCGGCTGGTCGCGGGGGCGCTGGCCTCAGCCGTCGCGCACGCCGCCGACAGCAGCCTGCAGCTGTCGTTGCGCCGGCTGCTGGCGCGTCACCTGACCGACGTGCCGATGAGCTGGTTCTCCCGGCAGAGTGCGGGTGGCCTCAACCAGGTCGTCCAGAACGACGTCAACGATCTGCACACGCTGGTCGCCCACACCCCGGGCGAGCTGACCTCGGCCGTGGTGGTCCCGGGCCTCGCGCTGGTCTACCTGGGCGCCGTCGACTGGCGGATGACGCTCGTGGCGCTCGTGCCGGTCCTGGTCGGTCTCGTCCTGCGTTTTGCGCTCGCCACCGAGCGGCGCAAGCGCGACGAGCGGGAGGTGGACGCCGCCATGGGGCGCATCGCGGTCGCGGCGGTCGAGTTCGTCGAGGGCATCGCGGTGGTCAAGACGTTCGGTGGGGCCGGCCGCGCCCACCGGCGCTTCGTCGAGGCCGCGGACGACTTCGCCGAGCGCTTCCTGCGGTGGGTGGGCAGCGCGGCCTGGCTCGCGTCCCTGGCGACCCTGGTGCTGTCGCCGATGGTGGTGCTGCTCGTCGTGCTGGCCGGCGGTGCCACGATGATCGGTGCGGGCGCCCTGGCGCCGGCCGATCTTCTGCCGTTCCTGCTGCTGTCGCTGGCGTTGACCGCACCGGTCGCCGCGCTGGCCCACGGCCTCGACAACGTCAACGCGGCCCGCCGGGCGGCCGGCCGGATCGGGGCGGTGCTGGCCGAGCCGCCCGCGCCGCGCCCGGCGGCGCCGCGGGTGCCCGACGGCCATCTCATCGAGCTGCGCGACGTCGGGTTCACCTACGACGGGGAGCACCCCGTGCTACGCCACCTCGACCTGGTGATTCCGCCCGGCAGCAAGGTGGCGCTGGTCGGTCCGTCCGGGGCCGGCAAGTCCACGATCGCGCAGCTGCTGCTCGGCTTCCTCACCCCGACCACCGGGTCGGTCCGGCTCGGCGGCGTGGACCTGCGCGACATCGAGCCGTCGGTGCTCTACCGGCGGGTCGCGTTCGTGCCGCAGGACGTACGCCTGTTGCGCACCAGCGTGGCCGACAACATCGCGCTGGCCTCGTCGTCGGCCGGGCGCGACGAGGTGGTGGCGGCGGCCCGCGCGGCGGGTGTCGACGCGCACCTGAGCAGCCTGCCGCGCGGCTACGACTCGGTGGTCGGCGAGGACGCCGGCCTGTCCGGCGGCGAGGCGCAGCGGGTCTCGGTGGCCCGGGCCCTGCTGCTCGACGCGCCGGTGCTGGTCCTGGACGAGGCGACCGCGTTCGCCGACCCGGTGACCGAGGCGCGGACCCGCGCGGCGATCGACCGCGCGGGGGAGGGCCGCACCCGGGTGGTGATCGCTCACCGGCTGGCGACGATCCGCGACGCCGACCTGGTCCTCGTCCTGTCCGATGGCCGGATCGCCGAGCGCGGCACCTTCGACGAGCTGGTCGCCGCCGACGGGCTGCTGGCCGCCATGTGGCGCGCCCAGCGGGAGGATGCCACCGGGGCGGCCGCCGCGCCGACGAGAGGAAGCCTGCTGTGATCACCCTGCTGTCGCGCATCCTCGGGCCCGAGTACGCCCGCCCCCTGCACCGGGCGATCGTCCTGATGGCGGTCGCGTCCGTCGCCGAGGGCCTGGCCTACGCGTTGCTGATCCCGCTGCTGCGGGCCTTGCTGGCCGGCGACACGCCGGGCGCCTGGCCGTGGCTGGGCGCGTTCGCCGGCGCGTCGGTGGTCGCCGTGCTGCTGCGTTTCCGCAGCGACGTCGCCGGTTTCGCCACCGGGGCCGCCCTGTCCCGGGGGCTGCACCACCGCCTCGGCGACCACCTGGCCCGTCTGCCGCTCGGCTGGTTCACCCGTCGCCGGCTCGGCGAGGTCGGCATGCTGGCCAGCCGCGGGGTGCTGTCCACGATGGCGGTGCCGGCCCACCGGCTGCAGCCGATGATCAGCGCCGTGCTGACCCCGGCGACCGTGGCGCTCGTGCTCTTCCTGGTCGACTGGCGCCTGGCCCTGGCCGCGTTGCTGGCCGCGCCGTTGATCCTGCTGGCCCAGGTCTGGACCAACCGGACCACCGCGAGCCTGGATCGCGAGCGGTCGATCAGCGCCGACGAGGCCGCGAGCCGGGTCGTGGAGTACGTCCGGGCTCAGCCGGTGCTGCGGATGGGCGGCACCACCGGCCGTGGCTTCGGGTTGCTCGACTCGGCGCTGGTCGAGCAGCAGCGCACCGGGCGCCGGGCGGCGATCAGGGCGATCCCCGGGGTGCTCGCGCTGTCGCTGACGGTGCAGGCCGGGTTGACCGCGTTGCTGGTGCTCGGCGCCGATCTGGCCCTCGGCGGGCGGATCGCGACGGTCGACATGCTGGTCGCGCTGATCCTGGCGACGCGATGCGTCGATCCGCTGCTGTCGCTGTCCGACCTCGCCGGCCAGATGCGCAATTCCCGGGAGGAGCTGGAACGGATCGACGCGGTGCTGTCCACTCCTACGCTGCCCGAGCCCGCCGAGCCGGTGGCGGTACCCGCCGGTGATCTCGAACTCGACGACGTCACGTTCCGGCGCGACGGCCGCGAGGTGCTGCACGGCGTCTCGGCCGTTGTCCAGAAGGGGTCACGCGTGGCGTTCGTCGGCCCGTCCGGTGCGGGTAAGAGCACCATTCTGCAGCTCATCGCCCGATTCCATGATCCATATTCGGGGAGCGTCAAACTCGGCGGAATCGATCTTAAGATGCTGGCGTCGGAGCAGCTTGCCCAGAACGTTTCCATGGTGTTTCAGGATGTCTATCTCTTCGACGGAACCATTTCCGACAACGTACGTATGGGCCGACCCGACGCCACCAGCGAAGAGCTTTCCGCCGCGGCCCGCTCGGCGCATTTGACGGAGGTGATCGACCGTCTTCCGCAGGGCTGGGAGACCAGGGTCGGCGAGGGCGGTGCGGCGCTGTCCGGCGGTGAGCGGCAGCGTGTCTCGATAGCGCGCGCGCTGCTGAAGGACGCGCCCGTGCTGCTGCTCGACGAGCCGACCGCGGCGCTCGATCCGGCGAGTGAAGTCGCAGTTCAAAGTGCGTTGGACGGCCTCATGGTGGGCCGCACGGTGGTCATGGTGGCGCACCGGTTGCGTACCGTGCGACATGTCGACCGCATCTACTTCGTTGAGGAGGGGAATATTGTCGAGTCAGGAACCCATCATGAGTTGCTGGCCCGGGGAGGTCGGTATGCGAAATTTTGGAGCATGGCGCATATGACGCGTCCTTAATAGGTGTCAAGCCATTCATAAATCTCCACTCCTAGGTTAGTCTGGGCCGAGTTAGAGTCACCGCTCCGTGTGAGCGCGACATCTAAAGGAGGTCCCGGGTGCCGATGGATTCCACGCTTTCCGAAAACAGTGATACCACGGATCCTGACTCTTGTTCAGGAGGTGTTGCCGACGAATTACGAGCCTTCGCCTCAACACTATTGGGCCGGTCGCTGACGCCCGGCGCCGACGACACGTCACTGTTTGAACTCGGACTGCAGTCACTGCAGCTGATGCGGTTCGTCGGGCGGCTGCGGCGTGCCGGCCGGACGGTCGGTTTCGCCGAGCTGGCCGCCGATCCGACCATCACCGCATGGGCCCGGCTGCTCGGCGACGGTCCCACCGCGGAGCCGCGGCAGGACCGGCCGGCCCGGGCGCCGGAGCACGACGGGCCCACCGGCGACGCACCTTTCCCGCTGACCCCGGTGCAACAGGCGTACTGGGTGGGCCGTGGCGACGACCAGCTGCTCGGCGGCGTCGGGTGCCACGCCTACCTGGAGTTCGAGACGACCGGCGTCGATGTCGCGCGGCTGGGCGAGGCCTTCCGCGCCCTGCTCGCGCGGCACCCCATGCTGCGCGCGGTGTTCGCCGAGGACGGCACCCAGACGATCGCCGCCGAGTCGAGCTGGTCCGGCCCCGAGGTGCACGATCTGCGCGCGAGCACGTCGCCGGAGGCGGAGTCGGCGTTGCGCCGGCTCCGGGAGGGCTTGTCGCACCGCCGGTTCCAGGTGTCCCGCGGCGAGGTCGTCGACCTGCAGGTCAGCCGCCTGCCCGGCGGGGACCGGCTGCACCTCGACGTCGACCTGCTCGTCTGCGACGTCCACAGCATCCGGGTACTGCTGGCCGACCTGGCCGCGCTCTATGACGGGCGGCGGCTGCCCGAGCTGGGCCTCACCTTCGCCGATTACCTGCGCCGGCGGGCGGCCGCCGAGGGGCCGGCCCGGGCCGTGGCCCGCGACTACTGGCAGGCCCGGCTGGCGGACCTGCCGGGCGGGCCGCGCCTTCCCCTCGCGGTCGAGCCCGGCCGGCTGGACACCACCCGATTCACCCGGCGGATCCAGCGGCTGAGCCCGCGGGAGTGGGCGGCGCTCGGCCAGCGCGCCGCGGCCTGCGGAGTCACCTCGGCCACCCTGCTGCTGACGGCCTATGCCGAGATCCTCTCGCGCTGGAGCGGCGACCGGCGGTTCCTGGTCAACATTCCGCTCTTCGACCGGGACCGGGAGGTCCACCCGGACGTCGCGCATCTGATCGCCGATTTCACCAGCCTCACCCTGCTCGACGTCGACCTCGACGCGGCCGGGGACTTCGCCGGACGGGCCCGAGCGATCCAGCGTCGCCTGCACGCCGACCTCGACCACAGCGCCTACAACGGCGTCGAGGTCCTGCGCGACCTGTTGCGGGCCGACCCGGACTCGCCGCGGACCGCGCCCGTCGTGTTCGCCTGCAACGTGGACGCGCCGCTGGTGCCGGCCGCGTTCGCCGACCGGTTCGGCGACCACACCTTCATGCTGTCGCAGACCCCGCAGGTATGGCTGGACAACCAGGTCTACCTCGACCGCGACGGCGGCCTGACCATCGCCTGGGACGCCGTGGAGGACCTCTTCCCGGACAGGCTGCTGGACCAGATGCAGATCGCGTACGCCGGCCTGCTGCGGTCACTGATCACCGCCGAGTGGGCCGGGGAGCCGGCCATCGGGCTGCCCGAGACGACCCGGCGGCGCCGGGCCGAGGTCAACGGCTCCACCCGGGCACACAGCGGACTTCGCCTGCACGACGGGTTCTTCGTTCAGGCCGCGCGGGACCCCGGCCGACCGGCGCTGCTCTGGGGCGACCACGGCCGGCTGAGCTACGGCGAGCTTGCCGACCGGGCGTGCCGGATCGGCGCCGCGCTGCGCGCCAGGGGCGTCGGCCGCGGCGACACTGTGCTGGTGAACGCGCCCAAGGGGCCGGATCAGATCACCGCCGTCCTGGGAGTGCTCGCCGCCGGCGCGGTGTATGTGCCGGTCGGCGTCGACCAGCCGGCGTTGCGCCGTGACCGGATCGCCGCCGTGTGCGGCGCCGCGGTGGTGCTCACCGCCGGCCCGGCCGCCCTGGACGACTCCGAGCTGACGATCGCCGAGGCACTGCGTGAGAGACCCGCCGCGCCGGTGGCCGGCGAGCCAGGCGACACGGCGTACGTCATCTTCACCTCCGGCTCGACCGGCGAGCCCAAGGGTGTGCAGATCAGCCACCGCGCGGCCGTCAACACTGTGGAGGACGTCAACGAGCGCTTCGCCCTCCGGGGCGACGACCGCGTGCTGGCCGTGTCCGCGCTCGACTTCGACCTGTCCGTCTGGGACATCTTCGGTCTGCTCTCGGTCGGTGGGGCGGTGGCGCTGGTGGCGGAGGACGAGCGCCGGGACGCCGCCGGCTGGCTGCGGCTCTGCGCCCGTCACCGGGTGACGGTCTGGAACTCGGTGCCCGCCCTGATGGACATGCTGCTGACCGCCGCCGAACCGGATCCGCTGCCCCCGACGCTGCGGCTGGCCCTGCTCTCCGGCGACTGGATCGGGCTGGACCTGCCCGAGCGGCTGGCCAAGCAGACCGGCGGCCGGTGCCGGCTGGTCGCGCTCGGCGGCGCCACCGAAGCGGCGATCTGGTCGAACGCCTGCGTGGTGGAGTCGGTGCCGGCGCACTGGCGCTCCATTCCGTACGGCACCCCGCTGCGCAACCAGAGCTACCGCGTGGTCGACCCGGTCGGCCGGGACTGCCCCGACTGGGTACCCGGCGAACTGTGGATCGGCGGGGACGGCGTGGCCGACGGCTACCGGGGCGACCCGGACCTGACCGCCCGGCGCTTCGTCCAGCGGAACGGGCGGCGCTGGTACCGCACCGGCGACCTGGGCCGCTACTGGCCCGACGGCACCCTGGAGTTCCTCGGGCGCGTCGACCAGCAGATCAAGGTCAACGGCTTCCGGGTCGAACTCGGTGAGGTCGAGGCCGTGCTGGTGGCCCACCCGAGCATCGCGAGGGCCGTCGTGGTCGCCGACGGCGAGCGCAACCACCGGCTGTCCGCTCTGGTGGTCGAGGAGACGCCGACGACCGACCCGGCGCCGCCGCCGGGACCGGCCGCGGAGCCCTCCGCCGGCGGCACGGACGCGGCCGCGGCCACGCTCACCGCGCTGCTGGCCGGCCTCGGCGCGGGCGGCGACCCGACGCCGATCGCCGGCCTGCCCGTGTCCGCGCGGCACAGCGAGGCGCTGCACGCGTGGCTGGACCTGCTGTCCGAGCGGGGCCGCGCCCGGGTCGAGGCCGGCATGATCCACGAGCTGCGCCGGCCGGCCGAGACGCCCGGCGGCGCCGATGCCGAGACGACATCGATCGACCGGGCCCGTCCCCTGCTTGCCGCGGTACTGGCCGGCACGGCCGACCCGGCGGCGCTGCTGGACGATCCGGCGCTGTCGCCCGAGGGCGTGCACCTGCCCGGCGTCGCCGACTGCCTGCGGGCGGCCGGCCGGGTGGTCGGCGCGGCGGTGACCGCGCCCGGTGCCACCGGTCTGGTCGTGGAGTACGCCGCGCACGGCGGCCGGACAGCTGACCTGCTGATGGCCGGCCACCCCGGCGGCGGGAGCCCGACCTACGTGACGGTCAGCCGCTTCCCCGAGGTGCCGGCGGCCGCTCGGACCCGGCTCGCCGGCGCGGCCACGGTTCGTGGCGAGGACGGTACGACGGTGCCGGACGACCTGCTGCACCGCGCCGACATCGGGCTGATCAACGACGCGTTCGCGCTCACCTCGCCGGCCGAGGCCCTGGCCGGCCTGCGGCCCATGCTGCGCCCCGGTGCCCGGGTGCTCGTCGTGGCCGGTGCCGCCGACAGCACGTCCGCGCTGGTGCTCGGTCCGCTGCTGCGCGGCCCGGGTTCGCGCCGGACCGATGCGCCGGTTGCCTCGTGGCTCGCCGGGTTCGCCACGGCCGGCTTCACGGTCCGCGAGATCGTCTCCGCCGGTCAGGGCGCCGCTCTGCTCACCGCCTGCCTCGACGAGACGGCCCCGGTCGTGGCCGCCGATCGGATCCTGGACTGGGCCGCGGCGCGGCTGCCCGGGCACATGGTGCCGGCACGGCTGGTGGTGACCCCGGCCCTGCCGCTGAACGCCAACGGCAAGGTGGACCGGGGCGCCGCGTTACGGCTGGCCTCGGCCGCCGCGGTGACGGCGGCCGCACCCGCGGCACCGCAGGGGCACCTCGAGGAGGCCGTGGCCGAGCTGTGGCGGCGCTCGCTCGGGCTGACCGCGGTGGGCCGCCACGACAACTTCTTCCGGTCCGGCGGCGACAGCGTGCTGGCCACCCGGATGCTGGCCGACATCCGGGCGACGTTCGGCACGGCGCTGCCGATGGCCGACGTCCTGCGGGCACCGACGGTGGCCGGTATGTGCCGCCTGATCACCGAGCGATCCGGCGCCGGTGCCACCGAGGACATCGAGTCCGGTGTGCTTTAGCCGCCGGGTCACCTTGTGCCAGTACATGGGGGATTCATGACAACGACCGCAGAAACCGATTCCCGGGCAGCGGAGGGACCGCTGCGCCGATTCGCCGTACGCCGGCACGCCCAGGCCCGGCTCGTCTGCCTTCCGCACGCGGGCGGATCGGCCGGCCAGTTCCGCCGGTGGGCGGTGGACGCTCCGTGGGACGTGGAGATCCTGGTGGCCCAGTACCCGGGCCGGGAGGACCGGTACGGCGAGCCGGCCCACGAGGCGATGCCGGCCCTGGTCGCCGAGCTGCTCCCGGCGGTCATGGCCGATCGCGGCTCGTCCGCCCGACGGCCGACCGTCCTGTTCGGGCACAGCATGGGCGCCTCGGTGGCGTACGAACTGGCGTGCCGGCTCACGGCGCTGGGCGACCCGCCGGCCGGGCTGATCGTCTCCGGTCAGCCCGGGCCCGCCCGCCTGCGCCGCACCCGCCTGCACACGGCCGGCGACGACGAACTGATCGCGGACCTGACCCGGCTCCGGGGCACCGGCGAGGCCGTGCTGCGCGACCGGGCGATGCTCGGTGCGCTGCTCCCGGCGATCCGCAGCGACTACCGGGTGATCGAGACGTATCGGCCGCCGGTTCACCGTCCCCTCGGCATCCCGGTCACGGCGTTGCGCGCCGGCGACGACCCGGAGGCCGACGCCGAGGAGGTTCGGGCCTGGCGCGAGGTCACCACCGGCCGCTTCCAGACGTGTGTGCTGCCGGGCGACCACTTCGCGCTGCTGGACCCCGGTGGCCCGGCGCTGGCCCGGACCATGTCCGCCGTGCGCGCGGCGGTGGGCGCCACCGTGTCCTCGACCTTCGCGCCCTGATCCCACCGCACCGCACCGACCCTCCCTCCGCCCTGGATCGACCCTGCACAGAGACGGACAGCCGCGTGCTCGAAAACTGTGTTCCCTGGCCCGACGAGACCGCCAGCGCCTACCGGCAGGCGGGCTACTGGACCGACGAGGTCCTCGGCCGATGGCCGGCCGGTGACCCCGGCCGCGCCGGCCGCCCCGCCGTGGTGACCGCCGGACGCACCCTGACCTACGCCGAGCTCGACCGGGCGGCCGACCGGCGCGCCGCCGGGCTGCTCGACCGCGGCATCGGACGTGGCGACCGGGTGATCGTCCAACTGCCCAACGACATCGACCTGGTCGTGTGCCTGTTCGCGCTCCTGCGGATCGGCGCGCTGCCGGTCTTCGCGCTGCCCGCGCACCGCACCATGGAGATCGGCGACCTGGTCGAGGCGTCGGGCGCCCGGGCGTACCTCTGCGCCGACGTGGTCCTCGGGCACGACTTCCGGGCCATGGCGGCGGAGGTGATCAAGCGAACCTCGACGCTCACCGAAATCTTCGTGGCCGGTGAGCCCGGCGACTTCACCGCGCTCGCCGACGTCGACGCCGAGCCGCGGGCGATCACTCCGCCCGCCCCCGGCGATGTGGCGATGTTCCTGCTCTCCGGCGGCACCACGGGCAAGCCCAAACTGATTCCGCGCACGCACGCCGACTACGCGTACCAACTGCGCGCCAGCGCCGAGGTCTGCGGCGTGGGCCCGGACAGCCGGGTGCTGGCGGCACTGCCGGTCGGGCACAACTTCCCGCTGGGCTGCCCGGGAGTGCTCGGGGCGCTGCGCGCCGGTGGCGTGGCCGTCCTGGCGCCGTCGCCGGCGCCCGACGACTGCTTCCCGCTGATCGCGTCGGCCGGCGTGACGATGACCGCCCTGGTGCCGCCGATGGTGCCGCTCTGGCTGGAAGCCGTCGAGTGGCTGCCGGACGACCTCTCGTCGCTGCGGGTGCTGCAGGTCGGCGGCGCCCGCCTGGATCCGGTGACGGCGGCACGCGTCGCCGACGGGCTCGGCTGCCGGCTGCAACAGGTCTTCGGGATGGCCGAGGGCCTGCTGAACTACACGCGCCTCGACGACCCGCCGGAGCTGGTGCTCACCACGCAGGGCCGGCCGCTCTCGCCGGCCGACGAGATCAGGATCGTCGCGCCGGACGGCACCGAGGTCGCCCCCGGCGAGCCCGGCGAGCTGCTCACCCGGGGGCCGTACACGCTGCGCGGCTACTACCGGGCGCCGGACATCAACCGGGTCCGTTTCACCGAGGACGGGTTCTTCCGGACCGGCGACGTCGTCCGGGCCCGGCCCACCGGTCACCTGGAGGTGGTCGGGCGGATCAACGACGTCGTCAACCGCGGCGGCGAGAAGGTGCCCGCGCAGGAACTGGAGGAACTGCTGACCGCACTGCCGGCCGTCGCCGGCGCCGCCGTGGTGCCCGTGCCCGATCCGGACATGGGTGAGCTGACCTGCGCCTGCATCGTGGCCCGGGGGGCGCAGCGCCCACCGGAGCTGCACGAGATCCGGGGCGCGCTGAGCGAACGCGGGGTGGCCGGCTTCAAGCTGCCGGACCGTCTCGTCGTGCTGGACCGCTTGCCGGTCACCGCCGTCGGCAAGATCGACAAGAAGGTGCTCGCGGCGCGCGCCGCCGCGCTGACGAGCGGAGGAGAGGCCCGATGACCAGGCACTATCGGACCGCGGTGGTCGAGACGGGCGACGAGCCGATCGTCTGCGCCCTCGAGGTGGCCGCACTGTTCGACGACTACGTCGTCTACGAGTCGCCGGACGGCTGGTACGTCGCCGGTGGCTGGGCCGCCGAGATCGTGGTCGGGCCGCGTACCGTGCGGTGCGTCTACGACGGACAGGTGATCGAGACGCCGTGGGAGGACGACCCGCTCGGGCCGGTCCGCCGCTTCCTCGACGGTCTGCCGCTGGCCGGCTGGCGGGCGTACGGGTGGTGTGCCTTCGAGCTGGGTGCGGCGATCGCCGGCCTGCAACCCCCGGACGACGTGCTGGCCCACTTCCTGATTCCCACCGTCGAGACGCGGTTGCAGGGAACCCGGGCCACCGTGCGCAGCCTCACCGCGGAGGACCTGGCCGTGGTGGAGCGCCGGCTCACCGCGCCGGCGCGCCGGACCGGCCGGGCCGCCGGGCACGCCCGGGTCGACCTGAGCGCCGCCACCACCGAGTACCAGGACGCGGTGGCCACCCTGGTCGGCGACATCCGGGCCGGAAAGCTGGAGAAGGCGGTGCTGTCCCGGGTGATCGGCGTACCTGAGAAGATCGATTTTCCGGCGAGCTTCGAAGCCGGGCGCCGCTGCAACACGCCGGCCCGCTCGTTCCTGCTCGACATGGGTGGCCTGCAGGTGTTCGGCTTCAGCCCGGAGATCGTGCTGAGCGTCGACGCCGACGGCACCGTGGTGAGCCAGCCGCTGGCCGGTACCCGGGCGTTGTCCGGGGACACCGAGACCGACGAACGGCTGCGCCGCCAGCTGCGGACCGACGCCAAGGAGATCCACGAGCACGCCATCTCGGTCCGGGTCGCCGTCGAGGAGCTGCACGAACCGTGCCGGCCGGACACGGTCGCGGTGTCGGAGTTCATGGCGGTGAAGGAACGCGGCTCGGTGCAGCACCTGGGCTCGCAGGTCACCGGCCGCCTGGCCGAGGGCCGGGACGCGTGGTCGGCGCTGGCCGCCGTCTTCCCCGCGGTCACCGCCTCGGGGGTGCCCAAGCAGGCCGCTTACGAGGCGATCAGCCGGCTCGAGGGTCAGCGCCGGGGACCGTACGCGGGCGCCGTGGTGACCGTCGGCGCGGACGGCACCATGGACGCCGCCCTCGTGCTGCGCAGCGCGTACTCGCGGGACGGAGTGACGTGGCTGCGGGCCGGTGCGGGCGTCGTCGGGCAGTCGCGGCCGGAACGTGAGCTGGAGGAGACCCGGGAGAAACTCGGCTGCATCGCCGGTTATCTCGTGGTCAGCGAAGGGTGAGGCGGCCCGGCCGCATTTCGTCGTCAAGAGGTGACCGCACGTGTCTACGGGGCTGAACATCCATATCGAATTGCTGGGGCCGGTACGGGCCTGGCGCGACGGCCAGGCCGTCCACCTCGGCCCGCCGAAACAGCGCGCCGTTCTCGGGCTGCTGGCCAGCCGGGCAGGGGAGGTGGTCGGCGTCGAGCAGATCGCCGACGCGGTCTGGGGCGCTGACATTCCGCAGACCGCGGCCAACGGCGTGCACACCTACGTGGCCGGCTTGCGCCGGGTGCTGGAGCCGAGCCGCAGCCGGCGGCAGACCGGCGAGGTGCTGGTCTCGGCGGTCGGCGGCTACTCGTTGCAGACCGACGCGCGGGCCGTCGACACCGCGCTGTTCACCCAGATGATCGGTGAGGCCCGTCAGCTGCGCGGTGGCGGCGACGTGGCCGGGGCGGTGGAGGCGTTCGAGGCCGCGCTCAAGCTCTGGCGCGGTGAGGCGTTCGGCGGCGTGCCCGGCCCGTTCGCCGCGCTGGAACGCAGTCGCCTGCAGGACCTGCGCCTGACCGCGGCCGAGGACCACGCCGCATGCCTGCTCGACGCGGGCCGGCACACCGAGGCTGTCGGCTGGCTGACCCAGGCGATCGGCGAGGACCCGCTGCGCGAGCGGCTGCGCGGGTCCCTGATGATCAGCCTCTACCGGTCGGGCCGGCAGGCGCATGCCCTGCGGGTCTTCCGCGAGACCTGTGAGCTGCTGCGCGACGAGCTCGGCATCGACCCGAGCCCGGAACTGCGCGAACTGCACCGCCGCATTCTGGTCAGCGACCCGGCCCTGGGCGCGGCGGCCGCGCCGCCGAGCCGTCCGGCCGCCGTGCGGCCGCCGGTGCCGGCGACCCCACCGGTGCAGTTGCCGACGATGCCGTCCGGGTTCGCCGGGCGTGACGAGGAACTGGCCCTGCTCAGCCGCGAACTGCTGCGCGAGGACGACGGGGGAGAGGGCGCGGTCCGGCTCGCCGTGGTCGACGGGCCACCCGGGGTGGGCAAGACCGCCTTCGCGCTGGAACTTGCCAAACGCATCGGCAGGTCCTTCCCGGACGGTCAGCTCTTCGTCGACCTGCGCGGCACCGATCCGGCGAGTGCGCCCGCCGGCCCGGCCGACTGCCTGCTGTTCCTGCTGCGCAGCCTCGGTGTGGAGGACGCGCGCATCCCCGGTGACCTGGCCGGCCGGATCGCGCACTACCAGAGTCTGGTGCACGCGCGGCGCCTGCTGATCATCCTGGACGACGCCCGCAGCGCGGACCAGGTGCGTCCCCTGCTTCCGCGTGGTGCGTCGTGCGTGCTGGTGACGAGCCGGGTCCGGCTCAGCGGGCTGGTCGCGCGCGACGGGGCGTACCGGGTGCCGATGCGGCCGCTCGATCCGGAGGTGTCGGCGGAACTGCTGGCACGCCTGGCCGGGCGGGAGCGGATGCGCCCGGACAGCCCGGTGACCCGGCGTCTGGCGCACCTGTGCGGCCACCTCCCGCTCGCGCTGCGGCTGGCCGCCAACGCGTTCGCCACCGATCCCGGCCATCCCCCGGCGGAACTGCTCGAACGCTATGTCGCCGAACCCAGCCGGCTGGACCGGCTGGCCGTCGCCGACGACGCCTCGACCAGTCTGCGGGCGGCGCTGGACGTCTCCTTCCAGGCGCTGCCGGACGACGCCGCCCGGATGCTGCGGAGCCTGGGCGCCGCTCGACGCGAGACGATCACCGCCACGTTCGCCAGCGCGGTGACCGGCGCTCCCCGCCAGCACGTACAGCAGCAGCTGACCGTCCTGGCCGACAACCGCCTGATCGAGGAGGCGGGCCCGGGCGAGTACCGGCTCAACAACCTGGTGGCCCTCTACGCCCGGGAGTGCGCTGGGCGGACCAGCCGCGAGAAGGCGTCCTGAGCGGCGTTCCGGGAGGTACAGAGCGAAACCATAGGCCCTACAGACGACGCTGCCAGGCTGGTACGGGACGTGCGCGAGACGGGAGCGGCATACATGCGTGTCTTGCTGATGAGCGGGCTCGGCCCCGCCAATCTCAACTCGGGATACCTTTCCGGGTCACTGCTCGAGAGGGATCGCAGTCCCCGCGCGACGCAGGTGCTGCAGCGCGCCGATCGGCCGGACCTGGACGTGAGCCAGCTGGCCTTCGAGAAGGGCGGTCGCCGGTACGCGCTGTTGCGTCCCCGCCCCGACTCGGTGCCCCACCTCACCTCGGTCACCCTCACCTCGATCCTGGCCTCCAGCGGTCACGATTTCGTCCGGGTGCCGCTGGAGGAGGTGTGGACGTCGCAGGCCCGGCCACCCTCCGGCGACATCGACGTGGTGCTGCTCTCGTCGACCTTCATCTGGAACGACGGGATCGTGGCCGCGGCGCTGAACTGGATCGGCACGCACGTGCCCGACACCCCGGTGATCATGGGCGGCCAGTACACGAACCTCAAGTTCATGCCGGTGATGCGCGATCACCCCGAGGTCCTCGCCGTGGTGCGCGGCGACGCCGAGGAGAGCCTGCCCCGGGTGCTCGACGCGCTGCAGGCCGGGGCCTCGCTCGACGGCATCCCCAACGTGGTCTGGCGCGACGGTCCCCGGATCCAGATCAATCCCATCGCGTACGTCGACATGGAGCGGTTCCCGTCGCCGACCGTCGCCGGCCCGGCGCCGATCGTGCCCTACGAGTCGATGCGCGGCTGCCCGTTCGACTGCAAGTTCTGCTCGTTCCCGGCCGCGTCGCCGAAGTGGCGGTACAAGTCGGCCGAGAAGATCGTGCACGACTGGACGGCGTACGCCACCGAGAACCACGCCAAGATGATCTCGGCGATGGACTCCACCTTCACGGTGCCGCCGACGCGCATGCGCCGCCTGCTGGAGTTGCTGCCCGGCGCCGGGACGCCGCCGTGGGAGGGCTTCAGCCGGGCCAACACCATCAACTCGCCCGAGCTGGTGGAGAACCTGGCCCGGTCGCGGTGCCAGCAGCTGCACATCGGTTTCGAGTCGATGAACGACGAGACCCTCAAGCGGATGAGCAAGCGGGTGAGCGTGCGGCAGAACCGGCGGGCCGGCGAGCTGCTCAGCCGCAGCGACATCGGCTACTACGTCTTCTTCATCGTCGGCTACCCGGGTGAGACCCCCGAGGCGTTCGCCGACACCAGCGCATTCCTGGTCGACGAGTACGTCGGCCACTTCGCGCTCAGCAAGTTCTCGATCACCGACGAGACGATGCCGCTCTGGCAGGACCGGGACGAACTGCGGATCGTCTCGGACGACCCGACCGATCCGACGGCGGCGTGGTCACACATCGGCATGGACAGCGCCGAGGCGTCCCGGCTGCAGAAGGAAACCCTGGACCGGGTACGCCACGGCAGCGAGACGGCCGTTCTGCACCTGTGGCAGCACGCCTTCCAGCACTGGCTCATGCCGCACCGGGACCGTCTCACCAACATCCGGGCGGAGAAGTGCGTCGAACGGATGGCGATGGCGCCGGTCGACTATCCCGACGTCGCCCAGGCGGCGAAGGTGGTCAACGACGAACTCGACAAACTGCGTGACCTCGGCATCGAACGGGTCGAGGACTCCCGGACGCTGTGCCGGGACGCGATATAGCGGTAAACAACCCAGAGTGGGCGCCGGCTGTTGCCGGCGCCCACTCTTTTCTGTCCAGTGACAAGACCTTAGAAAAGGTCCAGACGGTGTCCAGAGAGAAGGCAGCGGGCGCGACAAAGATAAAGACGTACGTGGATCGAAGGCGGAATCCGCTACCGGTCTGTTCGCCGTCAGGAAGGTCGGTCTCGATGTCCTCCCAGCTATTCGGTGTCCCCGACGAATTCGACGTCATCGTCATCGGCGGTGGGCCGGCCGGTGCGACCACGGCCGGACTGCTCGCCCAGCGCGGGCGCAGCGTCCTGGTCCTCGATCGCGAGCGGTTCCCGCGCTACCACGTCGGCGAGTCACTCATCCCCGCCTTCATGCGCCCGATGAAGGAGCTCGGGCTGACCGAGCGGATGGACGCCCGCGGCTTCGAGCGCAAGTACGGCGGCAGCCTCATCTGGGGCAACGAGCAGGTGCCGTGGCAGTTCTCGTTCATCGAGGGCGGGTACGAGTACGCCTACCACACCCGTCGTGCCGACCTGGACGCACTCATCCTCGACCGGGCTCGTGAGCTGGGCGCCTGCGTCATCGAGGACGCCACGGTCCGCGAGACGATCGACGTCGACGGCCGGGTCACCGGCGTCCGCTACGCCCTGCGCGGCGGCGACGGCCTGGTCGAGGCCCGGGCCCAGCTGGTCGTCGACGCCTCCGGGCAGGCCCGGGTGATCGGCCGCCGGCAGACCGGCGTCAAGTGGCACGACGAGCTGCGCAACGTCGCCGTCTGGACCTATTTCGACAACTGCGAACGGCTGCCCGGCGACGAGTACACCAACATCCTCATCGAGGGCCTCGACGAGGGCTGGTTCTGGGGCATCCCGATCGACAAGGGCACCATCAGCGTCGGGTACGTGACGCGCGCGTCCACGGTGGGCGAAGGTGACCAGAAGCTCGAGCAGATCTTCCGCGAGCAGGTCGAGCGCACCACCAAGCTCAAGAAGATGCTGGCGCCCGGCCGGCGTTCCGCGGGATTCCGGACAGCCCGGGACTGGTCCTATCACAGCGACCGCTTCTACGGCGACGGATGGGTTCTCGTCGGTGACTCGGCGGCCTTCGTCGACCCCCTCTTCTCGACCGGTGTAGCGCTGGCCACGCTGGCCGGCAGCACCCTCTCGAAAATCCTCGACAAGGTCATCGAGCACCCCGAGATCGAGGAGAAGGCGCTGGACCGTTACGCCACCGCGTACTCGAATTTCTTCGACGAGATCCGATCGTTCGTCGAGCGGTTCTACGACCGTACGAAATACAAGGAGTTCTATCACAGCCTGGCCCAGGAAATGGTCGATCCGGAGCAGAAGAACAAGCCCTCGTCCGACTTTGTCACGCTCATCTCCGGAATGAGCGGCAAACATCCCATGTTCCACATCGACCTCAGCGACCTGATCTCCGCGGACGACGGCGCGACGCGATGACCAGCGCCCAGGCGCAGCTGCTCTTCGTCGATCTGGCGATCATCCTGGTGCTCGCGCAGGGACTCGGGCGGCTCGCCGCCCTGGTGCGCCAGCCGCCGGTGGTGGGCGAGATCCTCGCAGGCATCCTGCTCGGCCCCACCCTGTTCCACGGCCGAGTGTCGGACACGCTGTTCCCCGGCGGCGTACGGTCGCTGCTGGGCGCGATGGCCGCCCTGGGCGTGTTGCTGTTCATGTTCGGCGTCGGGGTGGAGGTCGAGCACCACGTCCTGCGCGGCCGGGGCCGGGCAACCGTGCTGTGCGCCCTGGGCTCGATGTGCGTGCCGTTCGCGCTCGGCGCCGGGCTGGCCTGGACGCTGCTGTCCGGCCACCGCACGGCCAGCCCCACCTGCTACGTGCTCTTCGTCGGCCTGGCCGTCTCGGTGACGGCCTTTCCGGTGCTGGCCCGCATCCTGAGCGACCGCGGGCTGGCGGCGACCGCGGTCGGCGGCGTGGCGCTTGCCGTGGCCGCGCTCGTCGACGTCATCGCCTGGACCGGGCTGGCCGGCCTGCAGGCGATCGGTGGCGGCGCCGGGCAGCACTGGCGGGTGGCGCTGATCCTGCCGTTCGCCGCGTTCCTGGCCTTCGTGGTGCGCCCGCTGGCCCGCCGTTGGCTGCTGTCGCCCCGGGCGGGCGCCGACCCGGGGGAGCCGTCGCCGGTGCGCTTCGGCGTGGTGGTGATCGGCGCGCTGCTCAGCGGCGCGGCGACCGAGGTGATGGGCCTGCACTACCTCTTCGGCGCGTTCATGTTCGGGCTGGTCATGCCGCGCGAGGGTGCCCGAGGGCTGCGCGACGGCCTGCTGCGCCAGGTCGGGCGGGTCTGCGCGCTGCTGCTGCCGGTCTACTTCGTCGTGGCCGGTCTGCAGGTCGATCTGAGCCACCTGGGCGCCGACGAGTTCCTGGAACTGGGCGCCATCCTCGTCGTGGCCGTCGCCGGCAAGTTCGCCGGCGCCTACCTCGGCGCCCGCACGCAGGGGCTGGCCGCGCGGCCGTCGGCGGCGCTGGCGGTGCTGATGAACACCCGCGGCCTCACCGAACTCATCATCCTCGGCGTCGGGCTCCAACTCGGCCTGCTCGACGGTGACCTCTACTCACTGATGGTGGTCATGGCGCTGGTCACCACCGCGATGACCGGACCGCTGCTGGCCCTGGTCTACCGCAAACCCGTCGAGATCACCGCCCCGGCCCCGGCCGCGTCCCCCGCGCTGTCCGGCGCGTCCGGACGCGCCAGCTGACCGTCCGCCTGTCCAGACCGGAGGAAGGTACCGATGAACCACCATATTGCCGGTAAACGAGACACCTACCACGTCGCCATCCTGGGCGCGGGGATGGCCGGCGGCATGCTCGCCGCGGTGCTGGCCCGCCACGGCGTACGGGTCCTGCTGCTCGACGCCGGCGTCCACCCCCGGTTCGCCGTGGGCGAGTCCACCATCCCGTACACCTCCGGCATGACGCGGCTGATCGCGCAGCGTTACGACGTACCCGAACTCAAGGCGTTGTCCAGTTTCAAGGGCATCCGCACCAAGGTCTCGCGCTCCTGCGGCCAGAAGCAGAACTTCGGCTTCGTCTACCACCGGGAGGGTGAGCCGCAGGACCCGGGCCAGATCAACCAGTTGGTGGTCCCGTCGGCGATCCGGACCGAGACGCACCTGTTCCGGCAGGACGTCGACGCCTACCTGTTCCACCTGGCGGTGGCCAAGGGGGCCACCCCGCGGCTGGGCACCAGGATCGAGCACATCGAGATCGACCCGGACCGCGGGGCGGTGCTGCGCAGCACGTCCGGCGAGGAGTTCCGGGCCGATTACGTCGTCGACGGCAGTGGCTTCCGGTCCCCGTTGGCCGACGCGTTCAACCTGCGGGAGACGCCGACCCGGGCCCGCACCCACAGCCGGACGATCTTCACCCACATGGTCGGGGTCACGCCGTTCGACGACGCGCCGGCGGCCCGTCACCACAAGAACCCGAACCCGTGGCACCACGGCACCCTGCATCACGTCTTCGACGGCGGATGGCTCTGGGTGATCCCGTTCGACAACCACCCGAGCTCGCTCAACCCGCTCTGCAGCGTCGGCCTGACGCTCGACCCGCGCAGGTACCCCCAGGACGGCCGGTCCGGGCAGCAGGAGTTCGACGACTTCCTGGCCCGGTTCCCGCAGATCGCCCACCAGTTCCGCGGAGCGTCCGCCGCGCGGCCCTGGGTGAGCACCGGACGGCTGCAGTACTCGGCCAAGCAGGTGGTCGGCGACCGGTTCTGCCTGACCTCGCACGCGGCCGGCTTCATCGACGCCCTCTACTCGCGCGGTCTGACCAACACGATGGAGCTGGTCAACGCGCTGGCCTGGCGCCTGATCGCCGCCGCCCGCGACGGCGACTGGTCGACCGAGCGCTTCGCCTACCTGGAGGCGCTGCAGCAGGGCCTGTTCGACTTCCACGACGACCTGGTCTACGCCTCGTTCGTCGGGTTCGGCGACTACGAGCTGTGGAACGCCGTCAACCGCACCTGGATGCTCGGCACGATGCTCGGCAACGTCATGCTCGAGGACGCGTACTACCGCTTCCTGCGGACCGGGGACGACGCGGTCTTCCTCGATCTGGAGAACAGCGCCCGGCCGGGCTCGCCGCTACCGGTCAGCGACGGCTTCAACCGGATGGGTGTGCTGACCCGCGAGCTGTGCGAGGCCGTCGAGGCCGGCACCGCCAAGCCGGGTGACGCCGCCGCCGCGATCCTCGGCCACATCGGCGGCGCCGACTTCATCGCGCCCTCCTTCGCCTTCGGGGAACGCGACACCCGCTGCTTCAACATGACGCCCGCCAAGATGGCGCGCAACGCGGTGTGGTGCCGCCGGGAGGCCCCGCCCGAGATCGGCCCTCGAATGATCAACGCCAGCAAGGGTCTCGTGCGGATGCGGTTGCGCGGCGGCGAGTGACTCCTCGCCCGGCCGACCAGAAGTGAGGAGGAGCGGCATGGACACACATCACCACCGGGACGAGGCGCCACTGGCCGTGGTGGGCATGGCCGGCCGGTTCCCCGGCGCCGCGGACGTCGACGGTCTGTGGAATCTGCTGATCGCCGGCGCCGACGCCATCGGCCCGGTCCCGGCCCGGCGCTGGGACGCGAGCGCCGTGCTCGACCCGGAACGGGCGATCCAGGGCGTCGGCGGCTTCATCGACGGCGTGGAGGAATTCGACGCCGCGTTCTTCGGCGTCTCACCGCGCGAGGCGGCCGCGATCGACCCGCAGCAGCGCCTGCTGCTGGAGACGGCCTGGCGCACCCTCGAAGACGCCGGTATCCCGGCGGCCGGCCTCGCCGGATCCCGCACCGGTGTCTACGTCGGCGCCTCCTGGCACGACTACGAGCTGGTCCGCGGGCGCAGCGCCGCACCGGCGACGCCGCACAGCCTGGTCGGCAACGCGCTCGACGTGATCGCGGCTCGGGTGTCGTACTTCCTCAAGCTGCGGGGCCCGAGCCTGACCGTCGAAACCGGCTGCTCGTCGTCGCTGGTGGCCCTGCACCTGGCCGGGCAGGCCCTGCGCTCGGGCGAGATCGGGGCGGCGCTGGTCGCCGGGGTCAACCTCATCCTCGACCCGCACGTCACGGTCGGCCTGACCCACTTCGGCGCGCTCTCGCCGGACGGGCGCTGCGCCACCTTCTCGGACGAGGCCAACGGTTTCGTCCGGGGCGAGGGGGTCGCCGCGCTCTACCTCAAGACCCTCGACCGGGCGCTGGCCGACGGCGACCGGATCCACGGGGTCATCGCGCGAACCGTGGTGAACAACGACGGGGGCGGGGAGAGCCTGGTCACCCCCAGTCCCGAGGGTCAGGAGGATCTCATCCGGGCGGCGTACGGCCCGCCGGGCGAGGCCACCGGCCGGGCACCGTTCTACGTCGAGGCGCACGGCACCGGCACCGACCGCGGCGACCCGATCGAGGCCACCACGCTCGGCCGGCTGCTCGGCCGCCCCGGCGGTGAGCCCCTGCACGTGGGGTCGATCAAGACGAACATCGGCCACCTCGAGGCCTGCGCCGGCCTGGCCGGGCTGATCAAGCTGCTGCTCGTGCTGCGGCACCGGGTCGTGCCGCCGAGCCTGAACTCGCCGCGGCTCAACCCGGCGATCCCGTTCACCGAGTTGGGCGTACGGGTGGTGCGCGAACCGGTGCCGGTGCCCGCCGGTCCCGTCCGGCTGGGCGTGAGCTCGTTCGGCTGGGGCGGGACCAACGCCCACGTGGTGGTGCAGGACCCACCGGCGGCCGGGCCGCCGGGCGTACGCGAGGAGCGTCCGGCCGGACTTCCCGCCGTGACCATGCTGTCGGCCAGGGACTGGCCGTCGCTGACCCGCCGGGCCGCTGACCTGGCCGCCTGCGTGCCGGACACCGAAGAGCAGGTGACGAGGCTGGCGGGCACCCTGGCCTGGCGACGTGATCACTTCGGCGTGCGGGCCGCCGTGCCGGGTTCCCGGCCGCGGGAGCTGAGCCGGCTGCTCGGCGCGCTGGCCGGCCGGACCGAGGACGTCCAGGACGAGCCCGGCCTGGTCACCGGCCGCGCGGTCCAGGCCGGCCGGGTCGCGTTCGTCTACCCGGGCCAGGGCGCGCAGTGGGGCGGGATGGGCCGCGAGCTGTATCACGACAGCCCGCTGTTCCGGGATGTGATCGACCGGTGCGCCGCGGCCCTGCGCCCGCACATCGAGTGGAACCTGCTGGACGTGTTCGCCCCCGGCGGCGGCGACGGCTGGATGGACCGGCTCGATCAGCTCCAGCCGGTCCTCTGGGCGACCGCGCTGGGCCTCACCGCGCTGTGGCGTGCCGCCGGCCTGGAGCCCGACGTGGTGATCGGCCACAGCCAGGGCGAGGTGGTGGCGGCCACCGTCACCGGCGCGCTCAGCCTCGAGGACGCCGCCCGGGTGGTGGCCAGGCGGAGCCGGATCGCGGCCCGCACCAGCGGTCACGGCCGGATGCTCATGGTCGACCTCGACGTCACCGCGGCGTACGCCGCACTGGAGGGTTTCGAGGACACCGTCGCGCTGGCCGCGCACAACGGACCGACCTCCTGTGTGCTCTCCGGCGACGCCGACTCGGTGTTGATCCTCAAGGAACTGCTGGAGGCCGAGGGCACGTACTGCCGCCTGGTCAACGTCGACTACGCCTCGCACAGCCCGCAGATGGACGCGTTGCGGCCCGATCTGCTCGATGCGCTGAGCACCGTCCGGCCCCGGGCGGGCCGCATCGCGATGATGTCCACGGTCCGCCGGGCGCTGGTGTCCGGTCCCGAACTGGACGCCGCCTACTGGGCGGACAACCTGCGCCAGCCGGTGCTGTTCGCCGACGCGATCGGTGACCTGCTCGACGACGGCGTCACGCACATCGTCGAGGTCAGCCCGCACCCGATCCTGGTCACCCCGATCAAGCGGGTCTCGGCGCGGCGTGAGCACGCCCCGGCGGTGCTGGCCACCCTGCGACGTGGTCAGGGCGCCGCCGCCGACTTCGCGACGGCGATCGCCGGCGCCTACGTCGCCGGCCTGGAGCCGTTCGGTGGCCTGCCGCGCGAGGGTGTGGTGTCCGCGCCCGGATATCCGCTGCGGCCCGAGCCGTACTGGCCGGCCGAGGTCCCCGGCGGCCGGTCCGGCACGCAGGGCTTCGCCGCCGCGCTGCGCCCGGCACCGGACGACGCGGACAGCTGGACCGCCACGTTCACGCTCTCCTCGGCCGGGGTGCCGTGGCTGGCCGACCACCAGGTGCACGACGTGCCGGTCCTGCCGGGCGCGGCGGTGCTGACGGTCCTGTTGTCCAGCGCGTGGCAGCGGTGGCGGGCGGCCCCGGGACTGATCACCGGACTGCGGTTCACCGGCGCGGTGGCTCTCGGCGACACCCCGGTCGAGCTGGCCGCCCACTGGCGCGACACCGCCCGTGGCGCCAACGTCCGGCTGCTCGCGCTGCCCGAGGGGGCCACGGCGTGGGAGGAGAGGGCGACCGCCCGTCTCGTACGCGCCCAGCAGCCCCGCCTGGCGCCGGCCTTCCCCGGCGATCTCGCCGCCCGGCTCGGCCCGGACGCCGACGACTTCTATCGTCGCTGGCACGAGCGCGGGCTGCGGTACGGCCCCGCGCTGCGCGGCATCCGGCGGCTGGCCGCCGGCGAGGGGCGGGCGCTGGGGGAGATCGCGCTGGCCGAGCGGCTGCGCGCGGCCCCGGCCCGCGGCGCCCCGCACCCGGCCCTGCTCGACGCCGCGCTGCAGGTGGCATTGGCCGCCTGCGAGCCGGACGGCGACACCGCGGTGGTGCCGGTCGAGGTGAACACGGCCGAGATCCTGCGGGCGCCCGGGGAAACCACGACGACCCTCTGGTCGTACGCCGAACGCCGCGGTCCGGCCCACGCCGACGTGATCCTCTTCGACGAGGCCCGGCACCCGCTGATGGTGCTGCGCGGCCTGCGTTTCGAGCCTCTCGTCGAGCGCGGTGCCACCGCCGACGACCAGCTGCGCTACCACCTCGCCTGGATCGAGCCGACCGGACCGGAACCCGCGCCCGTCCCCGGCCGCTGGGCGCTCTGCTCCCCGCCGGCGGAGTCCGATGAGGCGCTGGCCGAGGCCATGGCGAAGCTGGGCGCCGAGATCGTGTCCCACCGGCCGGGCGACGCCGTGCCCGACGGCCTGGACGGGCTCGTCCTCCTCGCGCCGCCCGCGTCCGCGGGCAGCGATACCCAGGAGCGCGGGCTCGGCGTGCTGGCCCGCCTCGCCGCGTCCTGCACCGCCGCCGGAACGGCACCGCGGCTGACGGTGGTGACGGCCGGCGCCCAGGCCGTCACGGCCACCGACGTCGTCGACCCGTCCGCCGCGCTCTACTGGGGCTTCACCCGGGTGCTGCGCCGCGAGCACGGCGAGCTCGGCGCGCGCCTGATCGACGTCGACCCGGCCGATCCGGAGTGGGCGGTCCGGGCCGCCGCCGAAGTGCTCGGGGACTCACCCGACGACCAGGTCGCGCTCCGCGGGCACCGGCGTCTCGTCGCCCGGCTCAGCCCCGGTCCGGGCGCCCCGCCCCCGGCCGCGCTGCCGCCGCCGGTCACCCCGCCGCAGCCGTTCCGCGGCGCGGTGACCACCGACGGGCGGCTGATCTGGGTGCCGGACCGCCGGCGTCGCTCCGGCCCCGGCGAGGTGAGCGTCGCGGTGACCGCGGTGGCCGTCGACGACCATGACGAGGCCCGGCTGCGCGGCGCCGTCACCGACGCCGAAGACACCTGTCTCGGCACCGCCTGCGCCGGCGTCGTCACCGCCGTCGGCCCGGACATCACCGGCATCGCGGTGGGCGACCGGGTCGTCGCCTGCACCCCGGGCGCGCTGGCCGCCGAGGTCACCGTCCGGGCCGATCACACCCGGCCGGCGCCGCCGGGGCTGAGCGACGCCGAGGCGGCCGTCCTGCCCCTGGTGCTCACCACCGCCTGGCACGCCCTGGTCCGCCTGGGTGGGGTGGAGACCGGCGACACCGTCCTGATCCACGCGGGTGCCGACGGCGCGGCCCTGGCCGGGGTGGCGCTGGCCCGGCTGCGAGGTGCCCGGGTCCTGGCCACCGCCGGCGACACGGCCGCGGGAGAGCTGGCCGAGGCGGCCGGCGCCGCGCTCGTGGTCGACATCCGCGACCCGGACTGGGCGGTGGCGGTGCTGACCGCCACCGGTGGCCGCGGCGTCGACATGGTGCTGCACCCGCAGTCCGACCCGGACGTGGAGATCGAGGACAGCCTGACCGTGCTCGGCGCCGAGGGCCGCGTCGTGGTGCTGGGCACCGGCACCGTCCGGATGCACCGTCCGGACCTGCTGCGCCCCGGCGTAGGGCTCAGCGTCTGCGACATCCGGCAGCTGCTCGGCCGGCACCCGCACCGCTTCGCCCGCACCCTGGAACTGGTGTGGGACCTGGTCGCCGACGGCCGGGTGCCCGCCCCGCCGGTGCGGACCATGACGTACGCCCAGGCGGCCCGGACGGCACCGGACTGGAACCGCCGCGGCGCGGAGCGGCTGGCGCTGACCGACCCGGCAACCGCCACCGAGGTGACCCCGGTGCCCCGCCCCGGCGGCCAGTTCCGGGCCGACGGCGCCTACCTGATCACCGGTGGACTCGGCGCGCTCGGTCTGTCGCTGGCCGAACACCTCGCCGACCGGGGAGCGGGCGCCTTGGTGTTGCTCGGCCGCTCCGGCCCGGACGCCACCGCGGAACTGCGGGTCAAGGCGCTGCGCGCGCAGAACGTCCAGGTCGAGGTCGTGGCCGGCGACGTCGCCGACATGGGCGCGCTCGGCCTGGCCCTGGCCGGCGTCCGGGACCGGATCCCGCCGCTGCGCGGCGTCGTGCACGCGGCCGGCGTCCTCGCCGACGCCACCGTCGCCACCCTCACCGACCGGCACGTGCACACCGCGGTCGCCGTCAAGCTCGGCGGCGCCCGGCACCTCGACGCGCTCACTCGCGACGACCCGCTCGACTTCTTCGTCCTCTTCAGTTCGGTGGCCGGGTTGCTGGGCAACCCGGGCCAGGCCGCCTACAGCGCGGCCAACGCCGCCCTCGACGCGTTCGCCGAGGCGCGGCGCCGGGCCGGGCGGGCGACCCTGAGCGTCCAGTGGGGGCCGTTCACCGGCGTCGGGCTGGCCGCCGCCGAACAGGGGCGCGGCGACCGGCTGGCCAGCCGCGGGATGGGTGGCATCGCAGCCGAGGCGGCGTGGGCGGCGCTGACCGCGGCGCTCGACGAGGACCGGCCGGTCACCGCGTACGTCGACCTGGATCTGAGGCGATGGTTCGACGCGAACCCGGAGACGGCGGCCCTGCCCAGCTGGCGCACCCTGCTCGAACTCTCGCGCCGCGACGGCGGCCCGGCGGTTGCCGACGGCGACTTCCTGGCCCGCCTGCACGCCGCGGCCGGCACCGACCGGCTACGCGTGGCCGAGGTCAAGGTGCGCGAGCTGACCGGCCGGGTGCTGCGGCTCGACCCGGCCACCATCGAGTCCGACGCCGGCTTCAAGTCCCTCGGCCTGGACTCGCTGCTCAGCCTGGAACTGCGCAACCGGCTGGAGTCGGTCTTCGGCCTGCGGCTGTCCCCGACCGTGCTCTGGGCCCACAGCTCGGCCCGGGCCCTGGCCGCCGCCCTCTGCGAGCGCCTGGCGGCCCCGCCCACCCCGGTGCCCGAACCGGCCCGACCGGCGCCCGCCTGACACCCCACGGAGGACCGACGTGACATCCGAGACCGAATCCGCCGACCGGGGTCCGCTGCACCGGGCCATGGCCACGATCCGTACGCTGCAGGGCCGCCTCGCCGCCCGGGAGGAGAACCGGCCGGTGGCGATCGTCGGCGCGGGCCTGCGGCTGCCGGGCGGGATCACGAACCTCGCCGGCTACTGGGACGTGCTCGCGGCGGGCCGCGACCTGATCCGCCCGATGCCGGCGGCCCGGCAGGACCGGTTCGCCGCCGAGTGGCAGACGCTGCCGCGGCGCGGCGCCTTCCTCGACGACGTCCTCGGCTTCGATGCCGCCTTCTTCGGCCTGAGCCCGCGGGAGGCCCGGCATCTCGACCCGCAGCACCGGCTGCTGATGGAGGTCGCCTGGGAGGCGCTGGAGGACGCGGCGCTGCCCACCGACCGGCTCGGCGCCCACTCGGCCGGCCTGTTCCTGGGCATCATGTGGCAGGACTACCGCGACTGGCAGGCCGGCGAGCCGGACGCCTTCTGGACCACCGGCAACGGCCACAATTTCGCGGCCGGGCGCATCGCCTACACCCTGGGGCTGACCGGACCCACCCTGGCCGTCGACACGGCCTGCTCCTCGTCGCTGGTCGCCCTGCACCTGGCCGTGCAGGCGCTGCGCCGGGGCGAGTGCGAGGTGGCCCTGGCCGGCGGGGTGAACCTCATCCTGTCGCCGCGGTCGACGCGGCTGGTCGCCGAGACACGGTCGCTGGCACCGGACGGCCGCTGCAAGACCTTCGACGCCGCCGCGAACGGTTTCACCCGCGGCGAGGGCTGCGGTGTGGTGGTTCTCAAGCCGCTCGACGCGGCCCGGCGTGACGGCGACCGCGTCCACGCGGTGATCCACGGATCGGCGGTCAACCAGGACGGCCGGTCGGGCGGCTTCACCGTGCCCAACGTGCTGTCGCAGGTTCGCCTGATCGAGGACGCCCTTGCCGACGCCCGGCTCACTCCGGCCGACATCGGGTTCGTCGAGACGCACGGCACCGGCACCGCGCTCGGCGACCCGATCGAGCTGGAGGCGCTGGCCGCCGCGCTGGGGCGCCGCAACGCCGGCGCGCCGCTGCCGGTCGGCGCGGGCAAGACCAACCTCGGGCACCTGGAGTCGGCGGCCGGCGTCGCCGGGCTGCTCAAGGCGGTGCTCAGCCTGCGGCAGCGGCAGATCCCGCCGGTCGTGCACTTCCGCACGCTCAACCCACGGATCGACCTCGACGGCACCGGCATCGTCGTGCCCGCGCGGCTCACCGACTGGGCACCCGGGGCGGGCCGCTACGCCGGGGTCAGCTCGTTCGGCATGAGCGGCACCAACGCGCACGTCGTGCTGGGCGCCGCGGAACCGCCCGGCGCGCCGGCGGACGACGCCCCGGCCCCGGCCGGGTTCGAGATCTCGGCCAGGACCGAGCCGGCACTGCGCGACCTCGCCGCCCGGTACGCCGCCCGGCTGGCCACGCTGCCCGCCGCGGACTTCCCCGCCCTGGTGTCCACCGTCGCGACCGGCCGCAGCCGTCTCGCCGAGCGAGCCTGGATCGCCGCGGCCGAACCCGCGACGGCCGCCGCCGCCCTGCGCGAGCTGGCCGAGGGCCGTCCGACGGCGCGGGTCGTCCGGCTCGGCCCCGCCGATCCGGCTCCGGAACAGCCGCCCGCCACCCGCCGGGTCGTCGACCTGCCGACCTACCCGTGGCAGCGCAAACGCTACGAGCCGGAACAGCCGGCCGAGCCGGCGCCGCTGTTCACCCTCGACTGGCGCCCGCTCGCCCCGGCCGGACCGGCCACCCGGCCGGACCCGCTCGTGGTGGCCGGGGACGACACCCGGCTGCTCACGTCGATCGTGCGCGAGGCGGCCGCGGCCGGCCTGGCCGGCACCGTGCTCGGTCCGCTCGCCGGGCCGCCGCCGTCCGGCTGGGACACCGGCGACCTGCCGGCCGGCCGGGACGGCTGGAACGCCTTCTGGTCGGCGCGGGCCGGCCGGGCCACCACCATCCTGGCGCCCGCCGCCGCGCCGCTCGCGCAGGCCACCTCGACCGGGGCGGCCCGGTGCGCGGCGGTCGTGGCGGCGGTCGGTGTGGCCGCCGAGCGCGGCGGCGGACGGACGTACCTGGTCACCCGCGCGGTCCGGCGGACCGGGGACGGCGACCGTCCCGAGGCCACCGACCACGGCCTGCTGCACGGCCTGGCACCGACCCTGGGCCTGGAGTACCCGGGCGGCTGGGGCGGCGTCGTGGACCTGCCGGCCGATCCGCTGCCCACCGACGTACGCCCGATGCTCGACCTGATCGCCGCCGGTGACCCGCCGGAGCTGGCTGCCGTCCGCGGCGGCGTGGTGCTCGCCGCGCGACTGACCCCGGCACACCCCGGCGCCGGACTGCCGGAGCTGCGCCCGGACGCCACCTACGTCGTCACCGGCGGTCTCGGGGCGGTGGGCCGGCAGCTGACCGCCGAACTGGTCGACCGAGGCGCCCGGCACCTGCTGATCGTGGGCCGGCGCCCCCGCACGGCGCTGCCCGGGGTGGCCGCCGGCTTTCTCACCGAGCTGGCCGCGCGGGGCGTCGACGTCCACTACCGCGGCGACGGCTGCGACACCGCCGAGAACCTGGCGCTGGCCTGCGCCCCGCTCGCCGCGCTGCCGCCCGTACGCGGAGTCCTGCACGTGGCCGGCACCGTCACCAGCGTCGCGGCCGCGGACCTGGACACCGCCGCGTTCAGCGCGGCCGTCGCCGCCAAGGCGGGTGGCGCCTGGCTGCTGCACCGGGCCGCCGACGACTGGCCGCTCGACTTCTTCGTGCTGGTCTCCTCGGTCTCGGCGCTCTGGGGTGCCAAGGGGCACGCCGCCTACGCCGCCGCGAACGGCGCACTCGACCTGCTCGCCGCGTTCCGGCGCGGGCGTGGCCTGCCCGCCACCAGCGTGGCGTACGGGCCGTGGGCCCTCGACGGCGACGGCATGGCCGACCGGGAGATCCGGGAGCGCGCCGAGCGCATCGGCATCGCCGCGATCGGCCCGGCCGAGGGCCGCCTCGCCCTGGCCGCGGCGGTACCCGGCCCGGCCGGACAGGTGATCGCCTGCCGCGCCGACCTGCCCCGCCTCGGCCGGATCCTGCCCCGGTCGCGCACCGGCCTGCTCGCCGGGCAGACCGGTCCGGCTGCCGAGGCGACGGGTGAACCGGCCCCGATCCCGGCGCCGGCCGATGCCGCCGCGGTGCGCGCCACGATCGCCCAGCTGCTCGCCGCGCAACTGGGCTACGACGGCGCCGCCGACATCCGCCCCGACATGGGCTTCGCCGACCTCGGCCTCGACTCGATCAACGCGGTCGACCTGGCCGAGCGGCTCACCGCCCGGCTGGGCCGGGCGGTGGAGGTCACCGCGCTCTTCGACCACCCCAGCGTCGCCGAGCTCGCCGCGTACCTGACCGGCGGTGGGCGACCGGCCGCTCCCGCGCCGCCGGTGCGGCCGGCGCCGGCCGAGGCGCCGGAGCCCGCCGCGCCGGCCGGGGCCCGGCCGCCGCTCGGCGGCGAGCCGATCGCGATCGTCGGCATGGCCTGCCGTTTTCCCCGGGCGGACTCGACCGGGCAGCTCTGGGAGCTGCTCGACGCCGGAGTCGACGCGGTCGGCGAAGCGCCCGCCGACCGCTGGGGCAGCGAGATCCTGCGCGGCGAGCGGGTCACCACCGACCAGGGTGGCTACCTCGGCGGCATCGACCTGTTCGACGCCGGCTTCTTCGACGTGCCGGCCCGCGAGGCGCGCAGCATGGATCCACAGCAGCGGCTGCTGATGGAGACGGCCTGGCACGCGCTGGAGGACGCCGGCATCGACCCGGCGGCGCTGCGCGACACCGCGACCGGGGTGTTCGTCGGCATCAGCTACGCCGACTACGCCCGGCTGCTGGCCCAGGGCGGCGCCGCCGACGTCGACGCGTACTACGGCACCGGGACGGCGCTCAACGCGGCGGCCGGGCGGCTCGCGTACGCCCTCGGCCTGCACGGCCCGGCGCTGGCCGTGGACACGGCCTGCTCCTCCTCGCTGGTGGCCGCGCACCTGGCCGTACGCGCGCTACGCGCCGGGGACGCCGACGCGGCCCTGGTCGGCGGCGTCAACATCCTGCTCGACCCGATGTCGTCGGTCGCGGTGAGCCAGGCCCACATGCTCGCGCCGGACGGCCGGTGCCGGACCTTCGACGCCGGCGCCGACGGCTTCGTACGCGCCGAGGGCTGCGGTGTGCTCGTGCTGAAACGTCTCGCCGACGCCCACCGTGACGGTGACGACGTGCTCGCGGTGATCCGGGGCAGCGCGGTCAACTCCGACGGCGCCTCGTCCGGCCTGACCGTACCCAACGGCAGCGCCCAGGAGCGGCTACTCACCGCGGCGCTGGCCGACGCCGGGCTGCCCGGCCACGCGGTGTCCTACCTGGAGGCGCACGGCACCGGCACCCGGCTCGGCGACCCGATCGAGGTGGCCGCGGCGTGGCGCGCCCTCGGCCCGGGCCGGGGCCCCGACGAGCCGCTGCTGGTCGGCTCGGTCAAGAGCAACATCGGGCACTGCGAGTCGGCCGCCGGGATCGCCGGGATCGTCAAGGTGCTGCTCGCGCTGCGCCACGACCGGATACCGGCGAACCTGCACTTCCGTACGCCCAATCCGCACGTGGACTGGGCCGGGACGAACGTCCGCGTGGTGGCGGCCGGGACGCCGTGGCCGCGCGGCCCGGTGCCGCGGGTGGCGGGCGTCTCCGGTTTCGGCTTCACCGGGACGAACGCGCACCTGGTGCTGACCGACCCGGACCGGGTGCCGCCGACGCCGCCGGCGCGGCCCGGCGGAGCGCACCTGGTGACCGTGTCGGCGCCCGACCCGGACGGCCTGGCCCGGGCGACCGCGGCCTGGCGCGACCGGCTCACCGGCGCGGCCGACGGCGAACTCGCCGCGCTGGCCGCGGCGAGCGGGCGGGGCCGCGCACACTTCCGGTACCGGCGGGCGGCGGTCGGGCGTACCGGCGCCGACCTGGCCAAGGAGCTCGCCGCCGGCGGGCCGGTGTCCGGCGCGTCCGAGCCACCCCGGGTCGCGTTCCTCTTCACCGGCCAGGGCAGCCAGTACTTCGGCATGGGGCGCGACCTCTACGAGACCGAGCCCGCCTTCCGCGAGGCGTTCGACCGGTGCGACGACCTGATGCGCCCGCGCCTGGGCGCGAGCCTGACCGAGCTGGTCTTCACCGGGGAGGACGCGGCCGCGCTGCACCAGACGCGAGTGACCCAGCCGGCGATGGTCGCCCTGGCCGTGTCCCTGGTGGCCACCTGGCGCAGCTGGGGCGTGGAACCGGTGACCGTCCTCGGGCACAGCGTCGGCGAGATCGCGGCGGCGGTCTGCGCGGGAGTCCTCGACCTGCCCACCGCCTGCGCGTTCGTGGTCCGGCGGGCGGAGCTGATGCAGAGCACCGAGCACGGGCGGATGCTGTCGGTGGCGGCGCCGGAGAAGTCGGTCGAGGAGTGGATCCGGGGCACCGGCCTGGACCTGGCCGCGGTCAACGGGCCGGCGGCGACGGTGGTCGCCGGTCCGGCCGAGGCGGTCGAGGTCCTGACCGCGCGGCTGAGCGCCGCGAACGTGCGGCACCGGCCGCTGGCCACCTCGCACGCCTTCCACTCCCGGCTGATGGAGCCGATCCTGGAGGAGCTGCGGGGCGAACTGGCGGACCTGCGCACCGCACCCGAGACGACGCCGCTGGTGGCCAACCTGACCGGGCGCACCGGCACCACCCTCGACGCCGCGTACTGGTGCGAGCAGGTCCGCCGGCCGGTCCGTTTCCACGACGGCCTGGTGCGCCTCGGCGAGATCGGTGCGGACGTGCTTCTGGAGATCGGGCCGGACCGTACGCTCACGAACCTCGCCGCCGCCGCCGGGCTGGTGCCGGCCGGCGGGGCGGTGGCCTCGCTGCGCCGCGGGATACCGGCGCGGACGGCCATGCTGACCGCCGTGGCCACGCTCTACCGGGCCGGGCAGCGACTGGACTGGCGCCGCGTCCACCCGAGCCGGCCGGGGCGGGTGGACGCGCCGCGCTACCCGTTCGCGCGTACGTCGTACTGGGCGCGGCCACAGCAGGTGCCCGCCGGGGAGCCGGCCGCGCCGGCCGGCCCGGCCTGGGGGACCGAACTGCGCTCGCCGGCGCTGCCCGGCCGGGTGTTCGTGAGCCACCGCAGCACCACCTACCCGGCTCACCTGACCGACCACCGCCTCTTCGGCACGGTGTCCGTGCCGGGCGCCTCCCAGCTGGCCACCGTCGTGTCCGCGCTCGCCGGCGACCACGACACCGTGCGGCTGCACGACGTGCACTTCCCCCGGGCGCTGGTGTTGCACGAGGGCGAGCGCTACGAGCAGCAGGTGATCGAGTCGCCGGGGCCGGACGGCCGCCGGGTCACCGTGCAGAGCCTGGTCGACGACGAGGCCGGGCGCTGGCAGGAGCACCTGGTCGCGCGGGTGCCGGCCGAGCCGCCCGCGGCCACCGGCCGCCGGCCCCGGACCGGCCACCTGCGCCACGAGGCCGAGCGGGAGCTGACCGGCGAGCAGTTCTACCGGCACCTGCACACGCTCGGCTACCATCTCGGCCCGTCGTTCCGCTGGATCGACCACGTCTGGATCGACGGCGACCAGGCCCTCGTCCGCCTGATCCGGCCGGCCGAGACACGGGAGGACCCGGCCGGGTACGCGGTGCACCCGGGACTGCTCGACAGCTGTCTGCAGAGCGCCGTCTGCTTCGCGGTGGACGGCGAGCCGGACGGCGACGGCGCGGGGCTGGCCATCCCCTTCTCGATGTCCCGCCTGGCCTGGCACGCACACCCGGCCGGCGACGCGGAGTGGTGGGCGCACGTGCGGGTGCGGCGCGACGCCGGCGGGACCGGGCTGCTGCGGGTCGGCTCGGCCGACATCCACCTGACCGGTCCGGGCGGGCAGACCAGCGTGCTGATCGAGGACTTCCGGTTCCGGCACGCGCCGCGCGCGCTCGTGGAAGCCTCGCTCAGTGCCCGGGCCACCGTGCGGCGCGTCGATTGGACGCCGGTGTCCGGCGACGGCGCACGACCGGGCAGCGTGTCGGTGCTGGGCGCGCCGGCGGTCGCGGACGCGCTCCGGCAGGCCGGCCTGGAACTTGCCGACCCCGCCGCCGGCGCCGTACTGGTCGACGCCCGGTTCGCCACCGATCGCCAGGCCCCCGATCAGGTCGCCGCCGAGGTGGCCCGGACCCTGCGGACCCTCCCGCCGCACCGTGGCTACGCCTTCCTCGGCCCGCCCGGGCCGGACGGCCGGCCGGTCGTGGAGGCGATCGCCGGGCTGCTGGCCGGCCTCCGGGCCGAGCAGCCGGACCGGCGGGTCCGCGTCATCGAGCCCCGCGAGGCCTGGCGCCCGGAGCACCTCGCGGCCGCGCTGGCGGTGCCGGTGCCGGACGACGGCGTGCTGCTGGCCACCGGCCCGGACGGCCTCCGGGCCCGGCACCTGACCGACCTGGAACCGCCGGCGTCACCACCGGTCTGGGATCCGGCCGGGTCGGCGCTGATCACCGGTGGCCTCGGCGCCCTCGGCCTCAGCGTGGCCTCGTTCCTGGTGGCCCGCGGCGTCCGGCATGTCACCCTGATGGCCCGGTCCGCGCCCGACGAGCCGGCCCGGCGGGTGCTCGGCGACCTCACCGCCGGTGGGGCCACCGTCCAGGTCGTCACCGGCGACGTGGCGGACCCGGCGGACTGCCGCGACGCGGTCGGCCGGGCCGGCCGGGACGCGCCCCTGCGTTTCGTCTTCCACCTTGCCGGCGTCACCGACGACCGGGCCTTCGACACGCTGACGCCGGACTCGTTCGCCTCGGTGTTCGCGGCCAAGGCCGACGGAGCGGTTCAGCTCGCCGCCGCCGTCGGCACCCGGCAGCTCACCGCGTTCGTCCTGTTCTCCTCGGCGGCGGCGGTGCTCGGATCGGCCGGGCAGGCCAACTACGCCGCCGCCAACGGCTACCTCGACGGCCTGGCCACGGTGCTGCGCGAGGCCGGTGTCCCGGCGACGAGCGTGGGCTGGGGGCCGTGGAGCACCCGCTACCGGGAGGGGCTCGCCGACACACCCGCGGTGCGCAGATCCATGCGCGTACGCGGTCTGCGCGCCCTCACCGACGACCAGGCCTGGCCGGTGCTCGACGCCGTGCTGGCCGGCGGCCCCGATCGGCTGGTCGTCGTGGCCGGGGGCGCCGAGCCGGCCGTCCCGCGGTCTCCGGCGGCGCGGGCCGGGGCGCCGGGCCGTGGCTGGCTGTGCGACCGCCTCACCGATCCGGCCGCACTGCGGGGCGAGATCGGCCGGATGGTGGGGGAGGTGCTCGGCGAGCCGGAGCCGATCGATCCCGGTCTCGGGTTCATGGACCTGGGCCTCGACTCGATCATGACGGTCGACCTGCAGCGGCGCCTCTCGCACGCGATCGGCCGGGACCTGCCGGTCACCGTGGCGCTCGACCATCCGACGGTCGACCGGCTGGCCGCCTACGTCGAGGCTCCGGCGGCCGGGCCGGCCCCGGAACCGGTGGACGACCTCGCTCCGCTCGACCGGGCCGACCTGGCCGAGCTGTCCCTCGACGACCTCGTCCGCGCGGTCCGCGCCGACGTCGCGACGGAAGGGTGAACACATGGACGAGCAGGAGATCCGGCAGCTGATGGCGACCCAGCTGGAGAAGTCGCGCCGGCTGCAGGCCCGGATCGGCGAGCTCGAGGCGGCGTCGCGGGCCCCGGTAGCGGTGATCGGCATGGGCCTGCGGCTGCCCGGCGGGGTGACCACACCGGAGGACTACTGGGACCTGCTGCACCGGCCCGGCGACGTCGCCCGTGAGATCCCGGCGGACCGGCCGGGGCTGCGCGCGGTCTTCGACCCGGTGCCGGGCCGGGCCGGGCGGTCGTACGTGGATCGCGCCGGGTTCCTCGACGACGTGGCCGGTTTCGACGCCGCCTTCTTCGGCATCTCGCAGCGGGAGGCGGCCCGGCTCGACCCGCAGCAGCGGATGCTGCTCGAGACGGCGTGGGAGGCGCTGGAGCGGGCCGGCCTGGCGGTGCGGCGTTCCGACCGCCTCGACGTCGGCGTCTACCTGGGCATGATGGCCTCGGAGTACAACGAGCGGCTGGCCGACCGGGGCGACGCCAGCCGGGTCGACCCCTACTACACCACCGGCGGCGGCCTGTGCTTCGGTGCCGGCCGGATCAGCTACGTGATGGGCTTCAAGGGCCCGGTGATCAGCGTCGACACCGCCTGCTCCTCCTCGCTGTCGGCGCTGCACCTGGCCGTCCGCGCGCTTCGCTCCGGTGAGTGCCGGTACGCCCTGGTCTGCGGCAGCAACCTGCTGCTGTCGGCCAACCTGATGGTCTCGCTGAGCCAGGCGCGTGCCCTGTCACCCGGCGGCCGGTCGCGCTCGTTCCTGGCCGGAGCCGATGGGTACGGGCGCGGCGAGGGCGTCGGCGTGCTGGTGCTGCAGCGCCTGGCCGACGCCGAACGCGAGCGTCGTCCCGTCCTGGCCGTGGTCCGGGGCACCGCGATGAACTCCGACGGCGCCGCCTCGGGGCTGACCGCCCCGAACGGCCCGGCCCAGCAGGAGGTGGTCCGGGCCGCGCTCCGCGACGCCGGCACCGACCCGGCCGAACTCGGCTGGGTCGAGGCGCACGGCACCGGAACCGCGCTTGGCGATCCGATCGAGGTGCACGCGCTGGCCGAGGTGCTCGGCGAGAGCATCCGGCGGCGTGGCGTCCCGCTGGCGATCGGCAGCGTCAAGGCGCGCCTGGGCCACCTGGAGGCCGCGTCGGGGATCGCCGCGGTGATGAAGACCGTGCTGATGCTGCGGCACGGCGAGATCCCGGCGGCGCTGGACCCGGAGGACGGGCCGCTCAACGAGCACATCGACTGGGCCGCCCTGCCGTTCACCGTGCCCCGCGACCACCAGCCGTGGCCCGCGACCCTGGCCGGGCGGGTGGCCTCGGTCAACTCGTTCGGGATGAGCGGGACGAACGTGCACGCGGTGCTCGCCGCCGGCCCGCCCGTCCCCGACGGCGACCCGGTCCCGCCCGAGCGGCCGCACCTGCTCACCCTCTCGGCCCGGAGCGAGCCGGCGCTGACCGCGCTGGCCCGGTCGGTCGCCAGCCGGCTGAGCAAGGCGGCGCCGGCCGAGGTCGCCTCGATCTGTCACACCTTGCGGTGCGGGCGCGCCGCGTTCGCGTACCGGATCGCCGTCGTCGCCTCGACCGGAGCGGACCTGGCCGTACGCATCGAGGAGGCGCTGTGGCGGCCGATGACCGCCGTGCCCCGAGGTGGCCCCGGACCGGTACGCCTGCTGTCCGGTGACGCCGGTGTGCCCGCGCTGCTGCACGACCTCGGGGTGCCGGCCGTCCCCCAGCCGGGCACCGGCGCGGCGCAGCTCGCCTGGGGTGGCCGGCGGTTTCCGCTGACCACCCTGGAAGGCACCCTGACCGCCGTGGCGGCCCTCTTCGAGGACGGCGCCGACCTGCGGTTCGACGCCCTGCGCGGGCCGCACGACCGCTTCGTCGCCGACCTGCCGACCTATCCGTTCCAGCGGCGGCGCTTCTGGGTGGACGAGCCGGTACCCGGCGGTCCGGCCGTGGCCGGCGCGCCCGAGCCGACCGGCGACGGCGCGCCCGACGTCGCCGACCGGACGGCCGTGCACGACTATCTGGCGGCGCGGCTGCGGGAGGTGCTCGACGCCGACGAGCTCGACGAGCAGCGTTCGTTCCTGGACAGCGGCGGGGACTCGTTCGCCTCGGTGCTGTTCGTGCAGCGGGTCGAGCAGGCCTACGAGGTCGGCCTGCGCCCCGAGGACCTGCCGCTCGACCTGCCGCTGGCCGAGTTCCTCGGACGGCTGGCCGCCGGTGTCGTCCGGCGCACCGGGACAGCGTCGTGACGAGCCTGTTCGTGCGGCCCCGCCGGGTGGCCGACCCGGAACTCACCCTGGTCGTCTTTCACCACGCGGGCGGCTCGGCGGCCGGGTACCACCCGCTGACCCGGTGGCTGCCGGAGCGCTGGGACCTGCTGATCCTGGACATGCCGGGGCGCGGCAAACGCGTTGGCGAGCGCCTGCCGGACACGCCGGCCGGGTTCTACGCCGGGCTGCGCCGCGACATCCTCGGCCTGTCCGGCACCGGGCCGTACGCGCTGTTCGGGCACAGCCTCGGCGCCGTGGTCGCGGTGGAGGCGGCGTACGCGCTGCGGGAGCGCGGCACCCCGCCGGTCTGGGTGGGAGTCTCCGGACGTCTCCCGCCGGGCCGGTCCCTGGCGGCCCCCGGCCTCGCCGCGGACATGCCGGACGACCGGCTGCTGCGGGCGCTGCACGCCCTCGGCGGCCTGCCCGACGGCCTGGCCGCCGCGCCCGCCTTCCAGCAGCGGTTTCTCGAGCTGCTTCGCCACGACCTGCGGGTCCTGGCCGGGCACCGGCCAGACCCGGCGCGCGGGCCCCTGCCGGTGCCGCTGACCGTCTTCGGGAGCACGGAGGACCCGCTGACCCCGGTTCCGGAGCTCGCCGGCTGGGCGGCGATGACGACCGCACCGGTCCGGCAGCGGATCTTCCAGGGCGGCCACTTCCCCTTCCGCCGCGACGGCTTCCGGGAACTCGGGGCGGCGATCACCGCCGAGATCCGCGCGCTTTCGCTGACCGACGGGAGATGAGCAGTCCCATGACCATCGATCCGACACTCGGCACGCCCCCGGCCACCGACCTGCGCCTGCTGATGGCGTCGTTCCCGACCGGGGTCAGCGTGGTGACCGCGCTGGGGGAGCCAGCCGTTCCCCGCGGCATGACCTGCACGTCGCTGTGCAGCGTGTCGCTGGACCCGCCGGTGCTGCTGGTCTGCCTGCGCTCGGACAGCCCGACCCGGGAGGCGGTGGCGGGCAGCAGCCGGTTCGCGGTGAACCTGCTGCACGCCCGGTCGCAGCAGGTGGCTCGCATGTTCGCCTCCGGCCGGGCCGACCGCTTCGACCTCATCCAGTGGCGCCACGGCGCCGAGGCGGCCGGGCCGCACCTGGTGGCGGACGCGCACACGGTCGCCGACTGCTCGGTCCTGGCCACCCACGTCGTCGGGACCCACACGGTGGTCATGGGCCGGGTCGAGCGGGTCACCGCGCTGCGCGAACAAAACCCGCTGCTGTACGGCCTGCGCCGCTACGCCACCTGGCCCGACGCCCCCGAACCGGCCTGAGCCCGCCGACAGAGAGGACCCCTCATGGTTGCAGGACCCACCCGGCACGCTCTGGTGCTCGGCGCCGGACTGGCCGGCTCGCTCGCCGCGGCCGCGCTGGCCCGCCGGTTCGACACGGTGACGATGGTCGAGCGTGACGACCTCCGAACCGCCGCCGGTCCGCGCCGTGGCATCCCGCAGGCGCGCCAGTCCCACCTGCTGATGGGCGCGGGGGCCCGGGCGATGGAGAGCCTCGTGCCCGGGGTGCTCGGCGACCTGCGCGCCGCCGGTGCCCACTTCCTGGCCGCACCGACCGAGGTGGCCTTTCTGACCAAGTACGGCTGGCTGCCCCGTACGCCGCACGACGAGTACGTCGTCTGCTGCGGCCGTGACCTGCTCGACCGGGTGGTCCGGAACCGGGTCCTGGCCCGGCACCGGATCGAGGTGCTCGACGCGCACGACGTGGTGGGGCTGCTCGGCGTGCCCACCGCGGTCGGCGGTGCGGTGGTGCGCAGCCGGCGGACGGGCGAGCAGTCCGTCGTCGCCGCCGATTTCGTGGTCGCCGCGACCGGGCGGTCGAGCCGGGTCGCCTCGTGGTTGCGGGATCTCGGGCTGCCCGAGGTGCCGGACGAGGTGGTCGACGCGGGCACCGCCTACGCGACCCGGATCTTCGATGCCGGGCTGCCCCCGGGGCAGCGGGCACCGGCGATCGTCATGATCGCCAACGTGACCGGAGACGCGGTCGGCGGCGTGCTGCTGCCGATCGAGGACGGCCTGATGACCGCCACGATGATCGGCATGCGCGGGTCGGAACCGCCGACCGGCGACACCGAGTTCCTCGCCTTCGCCAAGCAGCTGCCCCACCCGGAGATCGCCGACGTTCTCGCCGCCGCGCAGCCGGTCGGCCCGGCCCGCGGCTTCCGGGGCCTGGTCAACCGCCGCTCGCTCTTCGAACGGCTGCCGGCCTGGCCGGAGCGGTTCGTGGCGGTCGGCGACGCGGCGGCGGTGCTGAACCCGGCGCACGCGCACGGCATGTCGGTGGCGGCGTTCGGGGTGGCCGCGCTGGCCGCCGGGCTCGAGCGGCACGGCAACACGCCGGGTCTGGCCGGTCGCGTGCAGCGGGCGGTCCGGCGGCGCGGCCGTGACGCGTGGGATCTCGCGGTGAGCGACGACCTGCGGCATCCGCGGGTGCTCGGCCCGCGGCCCGGCCCGGCCGGGCGCGTCCAGAACCGGTACGCCGACCGGATCACCCATGTCGCGACCGCCCGCCCGCCGGTGACCCGGGCGCTCGTGGACGTCATCGCCCTGGCGAAGCCGGTGTCGGCGCTGCTGACACCGCGGCTGCTCTGGGCCGCGGCCCGCGGACCGGGTCAGACACGACAGCAGGAGGCCGGGAAGTGATCGAACATCACGACGTCGAACTGAGTGGAATCCGTCTGCACGTGGCCGAGCAGGGCGCCGGGCCCCTGGTGGTGCTGCTGCACGGGTTCCCGGAGTTCTGGTACTCATGGCGCCACCAGCTGGCCGGCCTGGCCGCCGCCGGCTACCGCGTGGTGGCGCCGGACCAGCGGGGGTACGGCCGCAGCGACCGCCCGGCCGACGTCGGTGCGTACACGCTGCCGCAGCTGGCCGGGGACGTCATCGGCCTGATCCGGGCGCTCGGCGAGAAGCAGGCGTTCGTGGTCGGCCACGACTGGGGTGCCATGGTCGCCTGGGCCGTCGCCACCATGCGGCCCGACATGGTGCGCGCGGTGGCCGGCGTCAGCGTGCCGCCGTTGCCGCCGCGCGAGCCGCAGCCGCCGCTGCGCGCGGCCCGTGAGCGGTTCGGCGGCCGGTTCTACTGGAACTACTTCGAGACGCCGGGCGTGGCCGAGGCCGAGTTCGGCAAGGACCTCGACACGACGTTCCGCCGGATGCTGTTCGGCGCCTCGGGCAGCCGGCCGGCCGACCGGGAGCCGGTGCCGCCTCTCGTGCCGCCCGGCGGCGGGTTCCTGGACCTGGCCCCCGAGCCGCCGGCCACCCTGCCCGCCTGGCTGACCGAGGCGGACATCGCGGCCTACGTCGAGGCGTTCACCGAGTCCGGTTTCACCGGCGGCCTCAACTGGTACCGCAACCTGGACCGCAACTGGGAGCTGACGGCCGTGTACGACGGCGCCGTCATCACCGCGCCGGCGCTGTTCGTCATCGGCGAGCGGGACAGGGCGTTCGCCGGTGTCGAGGCGATGGACGCCGCGGTCGCCACCCTCGCACCCGGCCACCGGGGAACGGTTGTCGTACCCGGCGCCGGTCACTGGGTCCAGCAGGAGGCGCCGGAGCGGCTGACCGGGATCCTGCGGGACTTCTTGGATGGAGTCTGAGACCAGGTGGGCCCGCTCCGGCACCGGAGCGGGCCCACCGGTCAGGCCCGGGTGAACCGCACGGGCAGGTGGTGCGGCCCGCGGACCAGGATGCCGTGCCGCCACGCCAGCGCCGCCGGGTGTGCGGCCAGCTCCAGATGGGCGAAGGCGCGCAGCAGGCTCGCGAACGCGATGCGGACCTCCATCCGGGCCAGCGCGTTGCCCAGGCAGTGGTGGATGCCGTGACCGAACGCGACGTGGCCCGTGGTGGCCCGCCGGATGTCGAAGCGCTCGGCGTCGGCGAAGCGGCCGGCGTCGCGGTTGGCCGAGTTCAGGGCGACCATGACCGCCTCGCCCGGCGCGATCTTCACGTCCCCGATGGTGATCGGTTCGAGGGCGAAGCGGAACGTCGCGCTCTCCACCGGACCGTCGTAGCGCAGCATCTCCTCGACAGCACCGTCGAGCAGGCCGGGGTCGGCCCGCAGCGCCGCCATCTGCTCCGGATGGGCCAGCAGGGCGTACGCGCCGTTGCCGATCAGGTTGGTGGTCGTCTCGTGCCCGGCCACGATCAGCAGGAAGACGGTGCCCCGCAACTCGTCGGCGCTGAGCCGGTCGCCGTCGGTATCGGTGGTCCGGATCAACGCGCTGAGCAGGTCGGAACCGGGCTCGGCGCGCTTCTGCTCGATCAGCGCGTCGATGAAGCGGGCGGCGTCGCGCGCGGCGGCCTGCCGCTCGGCGGGCACGCTGGACGAGACCGCGGCGTCGGCCCAGCGGCGTACCTCCTCACGATCGAGGAACGGCACCCCCAGCAGCTCGCAGATGACGGCCATCGGCAGCGGGAACGCGAAGTCGTCGATCAGGTCGAACCGGTCGCCCGGCCGGGCCAGCACCGCCCCCAGCAACTCGTCGGTGAGCTGCTGGACCCGCTCACGCAGCCCCTCCACCCGGCGCGGGGTGAACTCTCCGGCGACCAACCGGCGCAGGCGGGTGTGCTGCGGCGGGTCGGAGTTCATCATGTGGCTGCCGGACGGGCTCTTGATCGGGAACGACTCGCCCGCGGAGTGCCACTGCTTGGACAGACGCGGGTCGCTGAGCGCCGCGCGTGCCTCGTCGTAGCCGACGACGAGCCACACCTCGGCGCCCTCCGGCATCCAGACGCGGTGCACCGGACCCTGCTCGCGCAACCGCGTGTAGACCGGGTACGGATCGCGAGCGAAATCGTCGCCGAGCGCGGCGAGATCGAGGGGAGTGGTGGTCACAATTCCTCCAGAACGCTGCCGTGGGAACCGGTAATTCAGGCGTCCTCAAATGCTATGAAGGGTGACCAGGAGACCTTCTAAAGGAAATCTGGAGAGCGGTTTTCCGTACGCGACGAGCGTCCCGCCGTTATCCGGTGGTCTGGCCCAGCAACCCGTCGACGATCGCGATCAACCCCGATCGGTGCATGTTGCGCGAGGTCAGGGCCGGCCACAGCTCAGAGAGCGAGGACAGCCGCGGGAACTGCTCGGCATCGAGGTTGGCGAATGCCTTTTCCCGATGTGCTCCGGCGTCGGGCCGGGCGTAACGCTGTTCCCGGGCGACGCGCAGCATCAGCTCACCGGCGGTGTAATACCAGATCACCCGGTAGGCGTACACGGCCTGCTCGGGCGTCATGCCGCAGCGCACGGCGCCATCGATGATGTTCTCCACTATCCAGAGCGCGGAGACCGCCATCAGGTCGTCGGACGCGAGCACCTCGACGATCCACGGGCAGTCGGCCAGGATGTCGTGCAGCAGCTGGGCCGCCTTGATCAGGTGGTCCCGCGGGTCGTCCGGCATGTCGGTGCGCGGGAACTGCTCCGCGTGCGCCTCCAGCAGCAGGAGCAGGAGTTCGTCCTTGTCCTTCACGTGGTGGTAGAGCGCCATCGGGGTGCTCTCGAGGTCCTTGGCGAGGCGGCGCATCGAGAGGTTCTTGGCACCTTCCTCGTCGAGGATCCGCTTGGCCGCCTCCACGATGGCCTCCCGGGACAGGCGGGGCGGGCGTCCCATCCGGCTGCCACGTGACGGCGAAGACTGCATACTGCTCGGTACCCCCTGCGGTTACAGGACGCCTTCGACCTGCTCCGTTGATGTCGTCGAACACGGGACGTCCCCGGTGAACCGCACCACCGTATCCGGCAGCCGGTGCTGAAGGCCCGTCAGGAGCCGCCGCGAGTCGACGATGTCGGACGCGTACCGGACTCCGGGCCGTGCCCCGCCGGCCAGCACGGCCAGCACCGCCTCGGCCGCGACCACGCCGGTCAGCGCGGAACCGTCGGTACCGCGGATCACCACCGAGCGGCGCACCGGCCGGCCGTCGGCCGTGTGACCGGTGAGCTCGCCGTACAGCACCTGGTAGGGGCGGCGGCCGGCGGCGTCGAGCCGGCTGGCCCGGACGAGCTCGGCGATCGCGTCCGCGCCGGGCGACCCGGCCCCGCGGCGCCGGGTCGTCGCGGCCAGCACGTGCGGGCCGTCGAAGGCGTTGAACCACGATGCCCGGGCCAGCGGCAGTGTGAGCGCCTGGCGGCGCAGCTCCGCGGTCAGGTACGGATAACCGGTCAGCGCCCGGTCGACGGTCGGCACCTGGAAGTCCTCGTCGACCCGCAGGGCCCGCGGCACCTCGCGCCCGTGCCAGGCGGCCAGGGCCATGCCGTACCCGGCGTCCAGGCTGAGCAGGTAATCGGCGGCGGCGCCGGCGGTGAGGGCGCCGAGGCCCGCGTACGCTCCGGTGAAGTCCAGCGGCCCGGTGAGTCCCTCGGCCAGCAGCCGCGGCAGCAGCCCCGACAGGCCGGGCGAGACGCCGGCGGCCAGCACCACCGTGCGCCCGGCGGGCGGCGGCGGTGTCCGCCCGTCGTCCATCACCGACACGTAGTCGGCACCCGCCCCGAGGACGGCGGCCCGCACCCCGGCCATCAGCGTGTACGCCGGGGCCGTGCAGTCCAGGACCAGCCGGCAGCCGCTGGCGAACCGCCGTACCGCGGCCGGGTCGGTCGCGTCCACGACCGCCGGGCGCACCCCGGCCGGCGCCGGGCCCGGGCGGCGGCAACCGGCCCGGACCCGTACGCCGCCTCCGTCGAGCAGACAGGTCACCGCCACCGTGCCCACCGCGCCGCCGGCGCCGAGCACCCCGATCACGGCCGGCTCAGGCATGCCCGCCCCGCGGGACGGCGAGGCGCACGGCCCGGGCCACGGCCGGCACGTTCGGCGGTCGCATACAGGTGAAGTGGTCGCCGGGCACGTCGACGACGTGCAGCTCGCCGGTGCACACGTCGTGCCAGTAGTCGCTCATGTCCCGGTGCATCCCCGGGAAGACCTGTGCCTCGCCGCTCTGCCGGACGAAGGTCAGCTCGCCGTCGTACGGCGTGGGCCGGTGTGCGGCGACCGCGACCAGGCTGTGTTTGACGATCCGGAACTGGCGGCGCAGCCGGTCCAGCGAGGTCAGTCCGGCGTCGGCGACCGGCATGGCCGCCCCGATGGCGGTCAGCCGCTCGTCCGGGTCCATCGCGGCCAGCCGCCGGAACCCGGCGACGGTCTCCGGGCGTACGCCCGCCGCGCCCGGTTCCAGCAGGCTGCCCTCGGGCACTCGCCCGCCGTGGCGGGTGACCGCTCCGGCGACGATCCGCTGAGTTTCGGTCTCGTCGGCCGGGTAGCCGAGCCGGATCGGGTCGGCCCGCATCACCCGGGCGAAGATGTACTCGGCCAGCAGGTCGTCCTCGACCAGGTAGGGAACCCGGTAACTGCTGATGATCGTGGTCGCGGCGACCCGGATGCCGGCCGCCGCGAGAAGGGTGGCCAGTTCGGTGACGAGCAGCCCGCCCATGCAGTACCCGATCAGGTGGACCTCCTCGTGGCCGGCCGCGACCAGGGTGGCGGCGTGCCGCCGCGCCAGCGTGCCGGTCAGCGTGTGCGGGTCGCTGTCCAGGTATTCCTGCTCGTCGTCGAGGACGAGACCGGCCATCGGCACGTCCGGGGAGAGCTCGTGGACCAGCGATCGGTAGGGGATGAGTGTGCCGGTGCCGTCGTGCACGAGCACGTGCAGCGGCTGCCCGGGGCCGGTGGCCGGCCCACGGGCGCGGTCGCCGACGGAGACCAGCGACGAGGGGGCCGGCGCCGGGCCGGACGCCTCGAGCGAGCGCAGGTAGGTCGCGATGTCGGCGATCGTCGGCCGGTTCAGCACCCGGCGCAGCAGCTGGTCCCACTCGACCTCGCGGGCGGCCGGCAACCGGTCCCGGATCCGCCCGACCAGCTGGGCGACGAGCAGCGAATCGCCACCGGCGGCGAAGAAGTCGGTATCCCGGCCGACCTGGGTGACCGGCAGGATCTCGCACCAGACGCCGGCCAACAGCCGTTCCGTGTCGTCCGCGGGCGCCGACGCGACCGAGCCGGCCGTGTGGTGCCCGCTACCGGCCGTCCACCGGGCCAGCCGGCCGCGGTCCACCTTCGCGTTACCGGTCAGCGGGATCCGGTCGAGGGTGTGCAACTGGGCCGGGAGCATGTACTCCGGCAGGCGTTCGGCCAGGTGACGGCGTACGTCCTCGGCCTCCAGCGGAGCCCGGTCGGCCTTGAACCTGGACACGAAGACGTGTTGCCCGATCAGGGACAGCGCGTCATCGGCGGCCGGCAGGGTGGCCACGACCTCGGCGCCGGCCTCGTCGAGCAGGGACAGCCAGCGGTCGCGGGGGACGAACGTGGTGCCGGTCTCGCGCCGCTCGTCCTCGAACCCGGTCAGCCCGGCGTTGAACTCCATCGAGGTCATCACGTGGTACGCGTCCCGGGTGGCCTCGATGAAGACCAGCCAGCCGCCCGGCCGCACCAGCCGGCGCAGCAGGTCCAGCGCCCGGCCGGCGTGCACGGCGTTGTGCAGCACGTTGGCCAGCAGGATCACGTCGAACCCGTTGTCCGGCATCCGCTGCTCGACGTGATCGGCGTTGAGATCGAACAGCCCGAAGCGGACCCAGGGGTAGGCGGCGAAGCGCTCGGCCGCCGCGTTGAGGAAGAAGTGCGACAGGTCGGTGAACAGGTACTCGACGTCGAGACCGTCCAGTGCGGGGATCAGCTCGGTGCTGGTGCCGCCGACACCGGCGCCGATCTCGAGGATCCGCAGCGGGGCACCGCCGGCGTGCCCGGCGGCGATCGTCCGCAGCGCGGCGATGACTGCCGCGTTGTTGTGGCGGCTGATCAGGTTGTCGCGGTAGGCGGCCTCGGCGGTGTCGAGCCGCCCGTGCGGGAACAGCAGCGTCTTGAGGTCGATGTCGTTGCGGACCAAGGCCTGCAGGTGCTCCTCGGAGGCCCGGTGGTAGCGCACCAGCTCGGCGCCCCACCGTACGGCCGGTTCGAGGGTGTCGATGCGGTCACGCAACCGCCTCGCCTCGGCCTCGTCCGGCCGGGTCAGGTCGTGGTAGGCGCCGGTGTCCGGGTCGCGCCGGACGAGACCCTCGTGCTCCAGGGCGCCCAGCCATCGGCGTACCAGATAGTGGTTCGCCGGAGCGGCCTTGACCGTCTCGATGATCTCCTGGTCGGTGTGCCGGGCCCAGCCGCCGGCGAACAGCCCGCAGTCCACGAGCAGCCGGCTGATCGACTGCAGGGCGGTCCGGTCGAGCAGCTCCACCATCTCGGCGACCTGATCTTGGTCGACGGCACCGATGCGGGCCGCGGCCGCCGCGGCCATGGTCTCGGGTAGCCGCTCCGGCAGCGGGGCGCGGGCCGCCGCCGCGGGCTCGACGAACGCGGCGAGATGGCGCCCGGCCTCGTCGTCGTAGGGGATGACCGCGGCCGCCTGCACCCCGGGATGGGCGAGCAGTGCCGCCTCGATCTCGGCGACCTCGATGCGGTGCCCGCGAATCTTGATCTGGCCGTCCTCGCGCCCGAGGAATTCGATCTCGCCGTCGGGTAGCCGCCGGCCGAGGTCGCCGGTGCGGTACAACCGCCGCCCGTCGCGGGGATGGTCGACGAACCGCTCGGCCGTGCGCGCCTCGTCGCCGAGGTAGCCGAGGGCCACGCCGGCGCCGCCGATGTACAGCTCGCCGACCACCAGCTCCGGGCACTCCCGCAGCATGTCGTCGAGCACGTGGAAGCTCTGGTTGGCCAGCGGCCGCCCGTACGGGATGCTCGGCTGGTCCGGATCGACAGTGCCGACCCGGTGGTGGATCGACCAGATCGAGGCCTCGGTCGCCCCGCCCAGGCTGATCACCTCGGCTGTGGGTGCGTGGTGGCGCACGGTGTCGGGCAGGGTGACCGGGATCCAGTCGCCGGAGAGCATGACCACCCGCAGCCGGCTCAGATCGTGGCCGGGTGCCGCCGCGAGATACTCGGTCAGCAGCTGCATCTGGGCGGGCACCGAGTTCCACACGCTGACCCGCTCGGTGACCATCAACTCGGCCCAGTGCGACGGATCGCCGCGCCGCTCGGCCCGCGGCAGTACCAGGGCACCACCCACCGACAGCGGGCCGAACACGTCGTAGACGGAAAGGTCGAAGCCGAGCTGGGCGAGCCCGAGGACCCGGTCGTCGGCGCCGACGCCGAAGCGCCGGTTGATGTCGTCGACGGTGTTGCGGGCCGCCTCGTGGCTGATCATGACGCCCTTGGGCGTCCCGGTGGACCCCGAGGTGTAGATGACGTACGCCAGGTCGGCCCCGGCGGGCTCGGGCGCCTCGGCGGGCCGCCCCGGCACCGCGGGGAGCCGGTCCGCCTCGATGGTGGTCACGCCGGACGCGGCCAGCTCGGCGGCGTGCGCCGAGTCGGTGACCACGATCCGGACCCCGGCGTCGCGCAGGATCGTGTCCCGCCGCCGGGCCGGCTGCCCCAGGTCGACCGGCAGGTACGCGGCGGAGGCGAGCAGGATTCCCAGCACCGCCACCACCTGTTCCACGCCCTTGGGGGCGATGACGCCGACCCGCTCGCCCGGCTCGCACCCGGCGTCGTGCAGCAGCCGGGCCAGCGACTCGGCCCGAGCCAGCAGCTCGCCGTAGGTCAGCGTGCGCCCGGCCGCGATCACGGCGACGCGGCCGGGATCGCGGCGCGCCCGGTCCACGAACCGCGCGTGCAACGGCCCGCGCACCCGGGGCTCGGCGGTGTCGTTGGCCGCGGCCACCAGCTCTCGCTGCCGGCGCGGCAGCACGACCGGGTCCACCTCGTCGGTGGCGTCGCCGTCGGCGAGCCGTTCGACGAGTGCGGTGAAGGCGGCGAACATGTCGGCGGCGACCCCGTCCGGCAGGACGCCGTCGCGGACGTCCCAGTGCAGCAGCAGGCCGCCGTCCTCCGCCATCATCTGGCAGTCGATCCACACCTGCGGCGTCTGGCTGATCCCGTACGTCAGGCGTGCTCCCGGCATCAGGCCGGCACCGGGGGCCGGGGCGCCGCTCACCGTGCTGGTGAACGTCACCGGCATGGCCGCGGCCGCCCGGCCCCGCCGGCGCGCGATCTCGCGCAGCACCTCGACGCCGCCGCAGAGGCGGTGGTCGAGGTCCTCCCACAGTCGCGCGTGCAGCGTGGCCAGGCGCTCGCCGAACGCGGTGGACGGCGTCGTGTCGACGTCGAGCAGGCTGACCGAGCTGAAGTCGCCGATGATCCGGGGCACGTCCGGGTGCAGCGGCAGCCGGTTCTGCACGGTCAGGCTCAGGGCGAAGCGGGGGTGGCGGCTCCAGCGGCCGATCGTCTCGGCGTAGGCACCCAGCACCGCGGTGGAGGCGGTGACCCCGAGCTCGGTCGCGCGGCGGTGCAGTTGCTGCCAGCGGGCCTCGGTGAGACGGGTGGCCAGGCGGGTGAAGCGCGGTGCCGCTCGTGGCGCGTCCGCGCGTACCGGCAGCTCGGGCGCCGCCGGCAGGTCGTCGATCCGGCTGAGCCAGTACTCGCGGTCGCACCGGTAGCGTTCCGTCTCCCGGAGGCCGCGCAGGGCGAGGACGTAGTCGCGGAAGGTCACCGCCGGGGTGACCTCGCCGCCTTCGCCGGTCACCTCGCGCCGCAGCTCGTCCAGCAGCAGCCGGAAACTGCTGTAGTCACAGATCAGCAGGTCGATGGAGAAGTGCAGCAGCAGGCCGTCGGGGGTGCTGGTCGCGCGCAGGTCGAACAGCGGCCAGCGATCGGTGGGCCGGACCCGGTGGGACAGCTGCTCACGCACGTCGGCGATCGCCGACCGTACCGCCTCCGGCCCGGCGTCGCGCAGGTCCGCGTGCACCACCGTGTAGTGCGGCACCTCGGCGGCGACCTGCTGGAACCCCTCCGCCGCGACGGTCGCGCGAAGCATGTCGTGCCGGGCCACCAGCCGGTTCCAGGCCGCCTCCACCTCGTCCACCGGCCAGTCCGGCACGGCCAGTTCGAGGTAGCCGTGGCAGGCCACCCCGCCGAACTCGAACGCGCTGCCCCGGCCGAGCAGGTACGCCGACTGCACCTCGGTCAGCGGGAACGGCTCACCGGACTGCTCGGGGGCGGCGGTCAGGGTGACGCCGAACTCGTCGCCGCCCGCGCGCAGCACCGCCAGGATCTCCGGCTTGTGGTCACGCAGCCAGCGCAGCCGCTCCGGGGTGGCCACGCCTTTCGGCGCCTGATAGCGGAGGTTGTCACCCTCGGCGTACAGCACCATGCCGGCCGCCCGCAGGGCCGTCACCGTCTCCACAATGGCCATGTTCTTCCTTCCCGGAAGCCCGTCGTCACTGTCTCGACACACCTTCGCAAAGGTGACTGGGGAAACTCTGGACGACAGCGATCGGGTCAGCGGCGATGTGCCGCCGGCGTGACGTCGAGCCCGGTGATCGCCTCGGAGCGTGCCCAGAGTCGTCGTGCGAGGTCCAGGTCGGTGGCCGGGCCGGCGAGTTTCTCGAAGGTCGGCCTGGCGGGGCGGAACGGCCGGCCCGGGCCGATGTGCCGGCCGGTGGGCGCGGCGGTCTCGGTGGCGGCGTAGAGGATCGGGGTCACCGCTTCGTCGATGGGGCGGCGCAGGACGAGTCCCAGGACCGTGCCGACGATCCGGTCCAGCGGGGGCGCCTCGCGGTCGAGGCGGGTCTTGGCCATGCCGGGATGGGCGAGCAGGCTGCGCACCGGCGATCCGGCCTCGCGCAGCCGGCGGTCGAGTTCCAGGGCGAACAGCACGTTGGCGAGTTTGGACCTGGCGTAGGCGCGGCCGGGTGAGTAGCCGCGTTCGGCGGCGAGATCGTCCGGGTCGAGGTGGCCGATGCGGTAGAGGCCGGAGCCGACGGTGACCACGACCGGGTCGCGTCCGGCGCTCAGCCGGTCCAGCAGCAGGGCGGTCAGGGCGAAGTGGCCGAGGTGGTTGGTGGCCAGCTGGCTTTCGACGCCCTGCGGGCTGAGTCGCCGCGGCACGTTGCCGATGCCACCGTTGTTGATCAGCGCGTCGACGGTGACGGCGTCGGCGCGCAGGCCCTCGGCGAACGCGTGCACGTTGTCGAGGTCGAGCAGGTCCACGTGCCGGATCCGCAGATCGGCTGCCGGGTGCTCGGCGATCAGCTGGTCCCGGACGAGGCCGGCCTTCTCGGTGTCCCGGACCGCCATGATCACCCGGCCACCGCGGGCGGCGAGGTGACGGGTGATCGCTGCGCCGAGGCCGCTGCTGGCGCCGGTGACGACGAAGGTGCGGCCGGTCTGGTCGGCGAGGTCGGCGAGGGTCCAGTCGACGGCTTCCATGGGGCCTCCAAGGTTAAGCGGATGACTTATCCGATTGAAGGCCAGCGGAAGCGGATTGTCAATCCGGTTGGGTAGAGTGGCGTGGTGACTCCGCAGCTTCGCGCCGACGCCGCCCGCAATCGTGAACAACTGCTGGCGACAGCGCGCGGTGCGATGGCCGAGGGCGACCTGGCTCTGCAGCTCAACGACATCGCCCGGCGGGCGGGGGTGGGTGTCGGGACGGCCTACCGGCACTTCCCGACCCGTCGGGCGCTCGTCGAGGCACTCGCCGACCACTGCTTCACCACGCTGGTCGAGCAAGCTCGCGGCGCGAGTCGCCACGAGGACCCCTGGACCGCGGTCGAGCTCCTGCTGCGTGCTCTCCTGCTCGGACAGCTGACTGACCCCGCCTTCGCCGAGGTCATCGCGACCGGCCCGGATCAGGACGCCGTCGCCCGCACCACCACCCATCGCGAGGAGTTCATGGCGTCGGCTCGTGCTGTGCTCGACCGCGCCCAGCGGGCCGGCTGCGTGCGCCCCGACCTCTCTCAGGACGACCTGCACCGCCTGGTCTGCGGCACCGCGTTCGCCCTGCGCATCGGGGCGGATCCGACCGGCCGGCTCGAGCTCTACCTGCGCGTACTCCTCGACGGCATCCACGCCGGACGACCGGCCCGGTCGTGAAGCGCGGCCTGGGCGGTCCGCCTTCTCGCTGGTGCGGATGCTCGGTGATCGGCGGTGGCGGGCGTCGCGTCAGCACTCGGCGGCTCCGGCGCTGAGGTCGCCGGCGTGGTGGCGCCCCAGCGGCCGGGACCCGAGCAGGCGCTGCTGGCGGGCCCGGGCCGCCCACCAGCGCTGCGGCCCGGCGATGTGGTGGACCGTGCGGTGGCCGAGATCGAGCAGGTGGCGGGTCAGCGCGGTGGCGGGGACGACGGGACCGTCGGGGCGCCGAGCGGGGTGCTGTCTGCCGCTTCCTTGGCGGTGTGGGATCGGCCGGCGTCCGGACACCTGATCGCGTCCGGAGGCGGGCGTCGTCCTGTCGCGGCAGCGGGTGCGGTCACGTGCCTTTCAGTCCGAGCACCCCCGCGACGGTGCGGACGGCCAGCGTTTCGAGGTACGGCGTCGGGGTGGGCGGCGTCTGCTCGTCGAACGCCCGGCTGGCCAGTCCGATGAAAAGTCCTTCGAGCGCGCCCAGTAAGGCGGTCGCGAGTACCTCGGCCGGCGTGTCGGTGGTGATCGAACCCGCCCCCTGCCCGTCCGCGACGAGGTCGCGGCAGCGCTCGATGAGCAACGCGTACGTCCGTTCCACCTCGCGCCCGACCGGATGGTCTTGGCCGGCGAAGCTCATCCGCAGGGCGATCAGCACGCGTGCCACGTCGCGGCGGCTGAAGGCGGCCTGGCCGCGGGCCAGCACCAGAAGCGCCGCAACCGGGTCCCGCTCCTCGGTGACCAGGGCGCCGACCTCCCGCAGCCAGGTGTCACGAGTCCACTCGATCACCGCGAGGATGAGGTCGTTCTTGTCGGTGAACTGGTGGTACAGGGCGCCGCGGGTGAAGCCGGCGGAGCTGGCCACCCGTGCGAGGTTGAACTGTCCGTACCCGTAGCGGGACAGCTCGACGGCCGAGGCTTCCAGCAGAGCCTGGCGGGTGCGCTCCCGGCGCTCGGCCTGGGTGAGCCGGTCGGGCCGCCTCATCCGGGTTGCTCCTGGCCGGCGACGATCCGCATCGCGATCCGGCGATGGCGCGGGCCGATGAGCCGCCACACCAGGCGGGCCAGCACCGGCCGGTTGAAGAAGAGCACCGTGGTGAGCGTACGCCGAGTCGGTGCCACCTGACGCCCCACCATGACCGCCCGCAGCAGCCGCAGTGAGGTTTCGAGCCGGACCACCTCGGCGGTGGACTCGACGATGCGCAGCCCGGCGATCTGGCCCGGCCGCGTGTCGCCCGGGCGGAAACCCAGCAGCCGGACGACGCGCTTCACCGACGGGGGAAAGGCGGCGAACCCGTCTCGCACCCACTGCTCCGGCGAGCGCTGGTCCGGCTCGGCCAACCGCGCCTCGAAAGCGTCCGAGTAGTCACCGGCTCGAGCCAAGGCGACCGGATCCGTCACCGCGACCCGGCGTACCACGCGACCGCCATTTTGCAGGTCCATCCCGCACCTCCCTGTTCGTCGAGCATACTTACATACATGCACGCACGTATGTAAGAGGAGTGGGGGATGAGACTCGTGCCATCTGAAGATCAGTTGCCGGGTGCGGACGTTGTACTGTCATCCGCTGACGCAGGCCGGCACCGTCAGGTGAAGGGGTACGCATGATGCGCTACTGGCCGCGGCGCGCCGCCGGGCTGCCGCCGGGGCAACGCCTCCTGGCGGAGATGCCCCGATTCAGCGATCTGCCCCACCTTCCTCCGCCCGCCATGCCGGTTGAGCCCCGACTGGAGATCAGGTACGAAGGCGAACTGGTCGCCGTTCTGACCTCCGCTGACCTGCTGGCGCTCGGACCGCGCGAATTTACGGCTGACTTCCACTGCGTCACGACGTGGTCGGTGACGGGGCTGGTGTGGACCGGCGTTCCACTGCGCGATGTTCTCGCCTCGGTGGGGATGTCAAACGCGCCCGCACCGTACCTGGTGGCCCGTGCCGGCGACCGTCGTAAGGCCGCCTTCACCTGGGAGGACGCCGTCGCCGACAACGTCCTCCTGGCGACCCGTCTCAACGGCGCCGTCCTCGACGACAGGCACGGTGCTCCGCTGCGGCTCGTGTCCCCCAGTCAGTACGGCTACAAGAGCGTCAAGCACCTCATCGCCCTGGATCTGCGCGCGGAACAGCCCCGGGTCATGTCGAAGGAGCACCTTCGCGCTCGCGTCGCCCTCGAGGAACGGCACCCGCGACTGCCGAGTGCGGTGGTGAGACTGCCGTACCGGATGATGATCGCCCCGACCGCGTACCTGGCCGAGCGAGCGCTGAGCCATCGTCGAACCCGTCAGCGGCCCTGATCACCTCCGTGGCCGCGAAGTCATCGAGAACACGAAAGGGTGACCGCTTTAGGCTTCTTATGGCTTTCAGGACTTTGGTCCCTGTCATTCGCCGCCGATAGCGGCAAAGCTGAGGGTGAGCATGCGGTCACCGCATGAGAGCTTCATCGTGATCACGTGGAGGAGACCATGACATCCGCGCTCACCGCACCGCCCGCGCCGAGTGACGGCCGTGGCCCTCGCCCAGGTCCCAGGACGGTTCATTTCCCCGCCGGCGCACCCGGCGGTACCGGCGGGTCGATCGTGGTAGCCGCCGTCGACGACGACGACAACGCGGCCGTGGTGCTCAGCTACGCCGCGACCCGAGCCCGCGAGTTCGGCGTACCCCTGCGCGCCGTCCACGTCTGGGGCCGGGCCGGCGAACGGATCCCCGACGCGGACCTGTTGCTGACCTGCCTGCTGTACGACTGCCTCCCCGAGGCCGAGGCGTCGGCGGCCGAGCGGGAGATCCTGCACGACGACCCGGTGCCGGCCCTCGCCGCCCTGAGCCGAGAGGCGCTGTTGCTGGTGGTGTCGGCCTCCAGCGCCGCGGTCACGGCCGACCGGCCGCTCGGCGACACCGCTCACGGGCTGGCCGGGCGTACCGCGTGCCCGCTCGTCGTGGTCGCACCGCGACAACGTCGTCGTTGAGGTGACCGATTCGGCTGGACGCGCGGGAGGGGCTGCTCGGCCCGGCACCGCGGTCCGCGGCGGCTTCCGGAGAGTGATTCAGGTGTCGCCGGGGGCCGCGGTCGGGAACAGCCGTTGACCGGCGCCGACGATGGTCGCGCGGCGCTCGGCGGGAAACGCTCCGCGTCATCGTGTCCGGGACGCCTTCGGCCGCGGCCCGAGCCCCGACGGAACGCGGATCAGGCCCTCCGTCCAGGGCGGCCCCGAGCATCGTCGTCGACCTCCGCGCCGGCGCGAAGTTGGGCGCGGGTACGCATCAGGATCCTGCCCAGCATGTTCTTTCCGGCGCCGGTCCGTCCTCTGCCCCAGTAGTGGTCGGTGTCGGTGTCCTCGACGATCGCCGCATCGCCGGTGCCCAGCAGAACGGCACGGATGTCGGCGTGGGCACGGAATTTGGCCAGCACCGCACGGCGCATCACGTCGTCCCTGACCCGTACCCAGTCCCGGCGCAGCGGCCGGCTCCGGTCACGGCCCAGCTCGGCGGCACGCAGCGGATCGGGCGCCCGGCGGACGACGTCGGCGTGGCGGGTACCGGCGAACTTCTGAGCCTGGAAATAGTGCTCGGCGGTGGGCCACCAGCACTCATCGAGGTCGAACCCGTGGGTGGAGAAGTTGGAGAAGCAGCCGTACGGGACCTCGTCGGCGCCGTAGAAGTAGATCGTCACCTGAACCTCGAGCGGTGGTCGTGAGCGCTGAACCGTGCCACGGACCTCGCTGAACAGACAACCGGAATTCGCCGGCCGGGCGGGTCAGGCCGGACCGTCGGCACCCCGGACGGTCGGGTCGTGGGAGTCGCCGCCAATGGTGGCGGCTGCTATCGGGCGTGCCGATGAAATGAGCGGATTCGGAGTCCGAAATCGTCGGATGACGGGATGCGCGGTGTCTCTGTCGAAGGTTGACGCGGAACACCGATAGCACGTGTAAGGATTGATCGGAATGGATTGTGCCTGTCGCGCTGCCGACAGTGCCGGCCTTCGTGCATGTGTTTATCATCCGAGAGGAATTCGGATTGAGGAGGCGATGCGCGATGGATTCGGAGACCCTCGTCGCGGAGTTCGGAAAAGATCCGAACTCCGTGTTTGTCGACATCATCCGGACGTCGCCCGAGCCGATTCCCGCTCAGCTAATCAAAAAACGGCTGGTCGACGCGGGCATGAAGAAAGGGGACATTGATCGCCACTGGAAACGGATCCAGCGCGTGATCGCCCTGCACCCGCAGATCGGTGTGGCGAACCGGAAATACGAGTGGCTCGCCGAGCGCCGGTCGGCGCGGAGTTCACTCGATCTGCTGGCCGGCCGCCTCGACGCGAGGCAGCCCCGGTGGCTGACCACCGCATGGACGCGGCACGTCGCGGACGCCCTGGATCGGGCCGTGCCCGCCGCCGGCTGGGCCGAACACCAGTTTCAGCAGGCCCGGCTGGTCGCCGGGCTGGCCGTGGCGGTCGAGAAGCTGCAGGCGGCCGGTGCTCCCTTCGCCGAAGTGATCGAGCTTCTCGCCGAGGAGTCCAGGCGGAAGCGGCTTTGGCGGGTGGGCGAGCCGGGCGATACCGTCCCGTTCGATCCGGAGGCGCACGAGGCCGAGCCGGAGGCACCCGAGCCCGGCACAGCGGTGCGGGTGGTTCGTCCGGGTTATGTCTGGCGCGGCAGCGGTAAGCAGCTGGTGGCGGCCAAAGCTACCGTAACCCTATAAGCGACCGCCATGGCCAAGCGAAGAAACAAATCCGGCAAGGGCGAGGTAAAAGAACTGGTTCGGGCTCGCGATCAGTCGGTCGAGGCGGCGTTCAGCAACAAGTGGTTCCTTCTCGACTTCTATCAACGGGAATACGTTTGGGAGGAGCAGCAGGTCACGCGGCTGGTGAATGACCTCTCCCGCAAATTCCTCGATCAGTGGCGAGAGTACCATTCGCTGAACGACGTCAAATCCTACGATCCCTATTTTTTGGGCCCGTACATCGTGCATTCGGAGGGTAGCAAGGTCTATCTGGTCGACGGCCAGCAGCGGGTCATCACTCTCATGCTTCTGCTGATCTATCTTCAGCGGCAGCTGACGGCGATGCCGAGTGCCAAGAGCAAAGCCGCCCAATTCCACACGTTGATCATGAACGACCGGTTCGGTAAGAAGCTCTTCCGGGTTGATGCCGATGAGTACGCCGACTGCTTCGACGCCCTGTTGAGTGGCCGCAATCCGCACCTGGACAACGCCCCGGAGGCAATCCGCCGGATCTGGCGGGCATACCTGGTCATCGAGGCCCACTTCAAGGAGAAGTTGCGCAGCGGCGCGCTGGTCCTGTTCGCGGAATGGTTGCTCAACCGGGTGTCGCTGGTCGCCATGGACGCGGGGGATCGCACGCGCGCCGAGGAGATGTACCAGTCCATCAACGACACGGGTCTCCGCCTCTCGCCGATGGATCTTCTCAAGCGTTTTCTGCTCAGTGATGCCGAGGACCCTCGCGCCATGGAGGGAACGTGGACCGAGATGGTGACGGCCCTGGAAGGGGTCGAGCGGGGTGCCGCCTTCGCGTATCTGAGGACCGTTCTGCGGGCCAGGTTCCCCGATGTCGCGCAGATGCCCGGGCCGAGTCTGAACGACGCGACCTTCGAGTGGGTCCGGGTGCACGAGGACGACATCTGGCGCACCCGGGAGCACGGGGATCGAACCCGCCTGGTGACCGATGTGCTCCACCGGTTCCATCAGCCGTACGGCAGGCTTCTGACGGCGCGGTCCGAGTTCGACCCGGCACTTCCGGCCGTCCGGTACAACGCCTTCAACGGCATCGTCGAGCAGTTCGACCTGACCATCGCCGCGCTGCGCCCCGGTGACGAGGATCTGCTGTGGGAGCGCAAGGCCGGCCTGGTGGCGAACTTCCTCGACCTCTTCTACGTGACGCGAACCCTCTACGACGAGCCGGTCGAGCAGAAGGACGTCGACGAACTGGTGTCGGCGGTCATGCCCAGGGTGCGGCAGTCCGAGACCCCTGACGAGCTCGGTCGCGCGCTCGGCGACCATGCGACCGGCTGGCCGGACCGGCTCGACCGTATCCCGGAGCTTCGCTATGACACCAAGCGCAGATTCGTCCACTACGTGCTGGCGCGTCTCACGGCCTGGGTGGAGATGGGTGCCACCAACGGCAAGCCGGATCCGACTGAGAGCTTCCTTAAGCGCCGGGAACAAGACCGCGACTTCGAGATCGAGCACCTGTTCACCAGCAAGGCCTCGGAGTACGCGCACAAGGTGCCGAACGAACAGCTGTACAAGTATCTGCGCAGCCGGATCGGTGGCCTGCTCCTGCTCGACGGGCCGGAGAACGGCAGATACGGCGGGATGCTCCTCGAGGACAAGCTCGTGCGCTATCGGAAGGACACCCGGCTGGCTGGGATGATCAATCCGGACTTCTTCCAGCGCAGCAACAGCACCCTGGAGAAGTTCCTCCGGGACAAGGGGCTCTTCTCGATGGTGGCGACCTACGACGCGAGCACTCCGCTGGAGCCGTTCATCGAGGCTCGTGGCCGGCTCTACCTCGAGATGGCCAAGCACGTCTGGAGCCTGGACGAACTCGGGCTGACAGCTCCGGCTCCGGCCGGGCCCGCCGCGCCGGTCAGGCGCACCCGCGCGAATGTTCGGTTCCGCGATCTGGTGGAGGCGCGGCTCCTCGACGCCGGCGTCCGCCTCATCGGTCGCCGCCGCGGCGAGGTGCACTATGCCCGCGTCCGTCCGGAGGGAACCATCGAGACCGAGGAGGGCTCTGTCGCGGCCTCGCCCACCGAGGCGATGCGAAACGTCGTCGGGTCGGCTCGCGATCCCTGGAGCTTCTGGAAGGTGGAGGGAACGGATGAGGAACTCGACGTGGTCCGGCAGCGCTACCTGAGGCGTGATTCATGAGCGGTGCCGGTGCTCGGCGACATCGCGCGATGGTCAGGCGGTCACCGCTCGCGGCGACCGCAGTTGCTCCCGCAGCCGGGCCAGCGCCGCGGCGAGGGACTGCGCGAACTCGGCCGGGGCACCGACGGCTCCGGGTGGGCGGCCAGCACGCGCAGGTCGAATGGGCTCTTACGTGGCCGCCGACGGGGAGCCGGCGGCCACCGGGACTGGCGAACGGGTCAGCTCACGTGGACTTCGCCCTGGTTGAGGACGCGGGGGAGGAAGTACGCCGTCTGGATCTCGGCGTTGGTGTTGCTGCCGCGCAGCTGCTCGGACCAGATCATGAAGTAGGCCCATTTCGGCTGGCTGCTGAGCAGGGACGCCGTCGGCACCTTGCCCATCTCGGCGATGGCGATCGGCTTGCCGGCCGCTATCGACTGGATCTGCGCGTAGTCGGCTGACGACGGGTAGCTCTTGTACCAGGCGTCGAGCGTGACCACGTCGACGTAGTTGCTGCCCGGGTAGTACTGCGACCAGTTGGCCGTCGGGTTGTCCTGGACGTTCCACACCCAGATCAGGTTGGTCAGGCCCTGGCTGTCGAAGTAATCACGCATCTGCTGGTAGATCTTGGCGGAGCCGTTGGCGCCCGGCCGATGGCCCCACCAGTTCCAGCTCTCGTTCATCTCGTGGAACGGCCGCCAGAGCACCGGGACACCGGCGTCCTTCAACTGCTTCAGATACGGTACGACGGCGGCCATCCGGTTGCGCCACGTCTGGTTGAGCGCGGTGCCGCCGGTGACGATCTGCTGGAACTGCGCGTCGGTGATGCTGGTCTTCACGCCGCCGTCGAAGTCGCAGCTCGCGCCGACGGTGGGGGAGCAGGCGTGCCAGGTGAGCGCGACCAGCGAGCCGTTGGCCCACTCGGTCTTGGCCTGGTTGATCACGCTCTGCCGGTTGGCGATGTCGGTGCTGGTGAACATCATGTCGCCACCCCACAGGCCCGGCCACTGGCCGGTGATGTCGTGCACCTGCTGGGTGTACTGGCCGGGCTGGCTGGCCGGCTCCTTGTTGTGCTGCCCGGAGACGATCGACGTGCCGGTGATCGACTTCAGGTAGTTGACGACTGCCGATTTCGGGGTGGCCGGGAACGCCGAGGCCGTCGGCGCGTCGATCAGGCTCGTGCCGAGCAGCGCGAGCGCGGCGCCGGCGGTCCAGACGGGACGGGGGATTTTCATCAGGGAACCTCCGTTGGGGACGGACTTCCTCGTTGCGCGGCTCAGCATGCGACCGTCGTTACCAGCCTGTCAAGATTAGATTATTAATTTAAGCAATGCTGAACCGCAGGAACCCCATGGAGTCGATGCGCCCGGCCGGCTACGCGACGCAGCAGGACGGCGACCGGTTGAGCGGCTGTCGCGCCGGTCGTCCGGCGGCTGCCCGTGGCGACGTGACCGGACGAGGCCGGGATCAGTTGGTGCTGTCGCGGGCCACCAGGTGGGCGAGCGGCGCCTGGTAGACCGCCGGCGGCTTGCCGGCCATCGCGTCGAGCATCGCGTTCGCCGCGATCTCGCCGATGCCGGCCACGTCGTGGCTGATCGCGGAGAGGGCCGGGGTGGCGAGCTGGCACAGCGCCGAGTCGTCCCAGGCGACCACCGACATGTCCGCCGGCACGGCCAGCTCGCGATCGCGCAGGGTGTCCAGGGCGGCCAGGGCCATCAGGTCGTTGTCACAGATGATCGCGGTGGGTTGGCGGGGGAGCAGGCCGGCCGTGGCGGCGCGGCCCGACTCGTACGAATAATCGCCCTCCGCCTGCACCACGGTGACGCCCAGCGCCTCCGCCTCGGACTGCGCGCCCTGCTGGCGCAGCCGGGTGTGCACCAAGGAGGGCGGACCGCTGATGTGCCCGATCACCCGGTGCCCGCGGCCGGCCAGGAAGCGGACCGCCTCCCGCGCGTAACCGGCGTCGTCGGTCCACACCGTCGGCAGCCCGGACGCCGCCGACGGCGCGCCGAGCAGCACCGCGGGCAGGCCGAGCCGGTCCACCAGCGCCAGCCGGTCGTCGTCGGCGGCGAGGTCGACCAGGATCACCCCGTCGACCCGCCGGCGCTCGGCCCACCGCTCGTACGTCTCGTTCTCCGCCTGCCTGTCGGTGACCACCTTGACCAGCACGGAGACCCCGGCCGGAGTCAGCATCCGCTCCAGGCCCTCGATGAACTCGTGGTAGAACGGCTCCTCGCCGAGCACCCGCGACGCACGCGCGAGAACCAGACCGACCCGCCGCTGCGCCTGTCCCACCGGTTCCTCCGCTCTCGTTCCGACGACAGGTACGGTATCGCCTGACAGTCGGTGGTTCGCGAAACGGAGACCATACGTCCATGGCACGTCGGGAGACCTCGGTGGCCGGGCCGGGCAGCCGGGCACTGGTGGTGGACGTCGTCCGCTCCGCGGTGTCGATCAGCCGGGTGGAGCTCGCCGAGCGTACCGGCCTCACCCAGCCGTCGATCTCCAACATCGTGCGGGACCTGATCGCCGACGGGGTCATCCACGAGACCGGGTCGGCCGACTCGGTCCGGGGCAAGCCGCGCAAGCTGCTCGCGATCACCGCCGCCAACCGGTTCGGCATCGGGTTCCAGCTCGGGCCGGACACGGTGACCTGCGTGGCCATCGACCTGACCGGCGGCGTGGTGGGCCGCGAGGTGGTCCCGTTCGACGGGGTGGACCTGACCGACCGGCTGGCCGAGCGGTTCGACGACTTCATGGCCGATCTGGACCTGCCCCGCGACCGGATCGAGGGCCTGGCCATCGTGGCGCCGACCGCCCGCCCCGGTGACGAGGCGGCCGGCCCGGAGCTGTCCGCCGTGCGGGCCGGGCTCGCCGACCGGCTGGGCCTCCCGGTGCTGGTGGAGAACGACGCCGCGGCCGCCGCGCTGGGCGAGTTCTGGAGCCGCCGGGTGTCGCGGGAGCAGGCGTTCGGCAGCGTCTACCTGTCCGCCGGGATCGGCGCCGGGCTGGTCTTCGGCGGGGCGCTGCACCGGGGCGCGAGCTTCGACGCCGGCGAGCTGGGGCACGTGTCGATCGCGTACGACGGACGGCCCTGCCCGTGCGGCAACCGGGGTTGTGTCGAGCGGTACGCCTCGATGGCGGCGACCGTCGACGCGGCACGCGACGCCGGTCTGCCGGTCGAGCAGAGGAGCATGTTCACCGCGTACGACGCGATCGCGCACGCCGCGGTGGGCGGCGACCCGAAAGCCTTCGCCATCCTGGACCAGGCGGCCACCTACCTGAGCGTCGCGGTGGTCTCCATGGTCAATCTGCTCGACCTGGGCCGGGTCGTGCTGACCGGGCCGGGCGTGGCGGTCGCCGGGTCGATCTACGCCCGCCGGCTGCGCGCGGCGCTGGCCGGCACCGCCCATGCCCGGCTCCGCCACGAGATCGTGGTGGAGCTGTCGGCGCAGCCCCGGGACGCGGCCGGGATCGGCGCGGCGGCGCTCGTCGTGCAGGCGTCGATCGCGCCCGGGCACACCGCCGGGCCGCCCGCCGGCGACAGCTGACGGCGTTCCGAACACTTTTCGCCGCTGCGGCGAAGTACCCGTGTGAAGCACACGACGGGGAGAGGTTCGGTGGTGACGTGGTCGTGACGCAGCCGGATATCACGGGCGTGGAGACCGATGCGGACCTCATCGAGCAGGCCGGACGGGCGCCCGAGCGGTTCACCGCCATCTTCGACCGGCACTATCAGGCGATTTACCAGTACGTGACGCGGCGCCTCGGTCCCGACCTGGCCGAGGACGTCGCCTCCGAGACCTTTCTGATCGCCTTCGACCGGCGGCAGAGCTTCGACGCGGATCACGGGGATGCGCGGCCCTGGCTGTTCGGCATCGCCTCCAACCTTGTCGCACGCCACGTCCGCGCGGAATCGCGTCGTTACCAGGCCCTGGCCCGGGCCGGCGGGCAGGACCTGGGCGAGCGGCGCGGCGCCGAGGACGCGCTGGCCGACGGCCATGCCGGCGCGGTGGCCGGGCGCCTGGACGCGGCCGCCGCCCGCGGCCGGCTCGCCGAGGCGCTGGCGGCGCTGCCGGAGCCGGTGCGCGCGGTGCTGCTGCTGGTCGCCTGGGCCGGGCTCAACCAGCAGGAGGCCGCGGCGGCGCTGGGCATCCCGGCCGGTACCGCCCGGTCCCGCCTGCACCGGGCACGACAGGCGATGCGGCAGGCGCTGGGCGCCGAGATCGAGACGGAGCGGTGATGGACGAGATCAGCATCCTGCGCGACACGTTCGGCCCGGACGCGGCGCCCGCTCCGGAGGCACGGCAGCGAGCCCGGGCCGCGCTGCGGGACCGGATCGCCGAAGCCGGCCGGCCCGGCCGTCGCCGGCACTGGCACTGGCACCTGCGGATCCCGATCGCCGTCGGGCTGGCCGGGGCCGCGGCCGCCGCGGTGGCAGTGGTGGTCACCGGCCACGACGGCGGCATGCCGGCACCGGTGATGCCCGCGGTACACCAGGGGCAGGGCGACCGGCCGGCGACGATGCCGTACCTCGAGCCGGTCAGCGCGGCGCAGTACCTGGAGAACGCGGCGTGGACCGTGGAGCGGCAGCCGTGGACCGATCCGGAACCGGACCAGTTCATGTATGTCGAGACCCGTGAGCTGCGCAACCCGGCGGGATACGAGAACCAGCACCCGAACGGCAGCCTGCTTCCCGGCAAGGCGAAGTACCGCAGGATCCAGGAGTGGCAGCGGATCGACGGCGAAGTATGGGCCAGGACCCGCAACACCGGCAAGATCGAGGTGGACCGGCAGGGCGAGGACGGGGTGAGCTGGGGCGTGCTCGACTACTCCCGGCTGCGCGAGCTGACGACGCCGGAGAAGGTCCGCGACTACCTCGACCACCCCGGACCGATCTCGATGGATCCCGCCGCACTGATCGGCCGGTACGTGCTGCCGCCGAAGGTCGAGGCGGCCTTCTTCCGATACCTGGCCCAGCTGCCGGGCATGAAGGTCAACCAGGACGCCGTCAACATCGACGGCCGGCCGGCGATCGGCATGGGCCGGATCGAGGAGGGCAACCTGTCGAAGGAGCTGCTCTTCGACAAGCGGACCTACCGGCTGATCGGTGACCGGCTGATCGTGGTGGCCGACGAGAGGAAGGATTCCGACGACGGGTTCCGGGTCGACCACAAGGGCGACGTGTTGCGGCAAGTGATCTACACCAAGCAGATCATCGTCGACAAGCTCTTCGACACGAAGTAGCCGGCCGGGGCGGACCTGGGCCGGGCCGGCCCCTGGGCCCGGGCGGGCAGCACTACCGGTGCTCCGCCCGGGCGGCGCGGCGATGAGTGGCCGGCATCGTGCTTTTCCGGTACGCCCGGCGCCCCGGCTCTACTGCAGCGCGCGGACCTCGATGCGGGACCGGGCGGCGGCCGAGCACCGTTCGGCCCAGCCGAGCGCGGCTTCGTTGTCCGGGACGTCGATGATCCAGAACCCGCCTACGTAGTGCGTCGCGTCAGCGAACGGTCCGGGGACGCGTTCCGCCTCGGAGCCGGTGGCGTCGATGGTGACCGCCGTCGACGGTGGCTGGAGCCCACCGGCGTGCACGAACGCGCCGGCCTCGCGCATCGCCGAGTTCACCCGGCCGACGGCGGCCACCAGGGCGGCCAGCTCGGCCGGGTCCGCCTCCCGCAGGGAGGTCAGCGTCGCCTCCTCGGCGGTGTCACCGGGCACTGTCAGGAAGTACTGGGTCATCGGACGGATCCTCCGCTGTCCTGCCAGGCCGGGCGCCTGGGCGGTTCTCACTGTCCGCCGCGCGGACCGGCCCCACTACGCTTTCGATGTGGATCGAAAGGCTGTGGAGTTCCGGCTGGGCTCGGCCGACATCACCGCGGTCCGGTTCGGAGTCTCGCCGGGATACGAGCTGGTCCACGCGGTGCGCGTGGTGCTCCGCCCCCAGGTCGCTCCGCTGCACTGGGGCTGGTTCCGCACCCTGCGCGACGAACCGGCGAGTGCGGCGTTCCGCCTGCTGGCGACGATCAGCGGCGTCGAGGGATACCTGCCCGACTTCCTCACCTCCGCACCGTCCGGCGACATGACGCCCGAGGAGGAGCTGGACCGGCTGCGCCAGGTGCCCGACGACCAGTTGCGGTACGACCTGGGCAAGATGGTGCTCCGGTCGAGCGGCGCCCGGCAACACGAGATCCGGGACCTGATCGCGCACCCGGCCCGGGCCCGGTCGGCGATCGTCGAGGCCTGGCAGCAGGTGTGGGAGACGCTGCTGGCGCCGGTGTGGCCGCAGATGCTGCGCCTGCTGCGCGCCGACATCGCGGTGCGGGCGCGGCGCAGCAGTGATGCCGGGCTGGCCGAGATGGCCGCCACCCTGCACTCGACGGTGACCTGGCAGGACGACGTGGTCCGGGTACGACTGCCGCACTACGCCAACACGGTGGACTGCGGCGGCACCGGGCTGGTGCTGGTCCCCTCGGTGATGGCCACCCGGCGCTGCTCGGTGCCCCGGGACCCGGGTCCTGCACACCCGGACACCGCTCGGTGAGGCGCTCGCGGGCGGGCACTGAGCCGATTCTGGCCGTCGTCGCGACACGAGGGCGCGCAGGCCACCGGTCATGGAATTGGCCATCAAGGTTTCCGTCTCCGCTCAATACGCTTTCACCATGACCGTCATAGCGCATTTCAGCGACATCCACGTCGACGGCGAGGACCGGAGCGCCGAACGGACGAGTCGCATCGTGCGGTACCTGAAGGCATTGCGGACATCCGTCGACGTCGTACTGGTGACCGGCGACCTGGCCGACCATGGTGCCGAGTCTGAATATGAGCGGATGGCCGAGCTCCTGGATCTCCCTGGGCCGGTGCTGTATTGCCCGGGGAACCACGACTCACGTGAGCCCCTCCGCAAGGTGCTGCTCCGTGAAGCTCCACATGGAGCGCCCGTCAACAAGGCGTACCAGATCAGCGGAACGTTGTTCCTGATGTGCGATTCGAGTATCCCGGATCGTGACGACGGCCGTCTTGCCGAGCGCACGCTCGACTGGATCGAGTCCGAACTGGTTGCCTCGGCTGCCCTGCCGGCGTTCGTCTGCTTCCATCACCCACCGGTAACGCTCGGTATCCCCTACGTCGATGCGATCAGGCAGTTCGCCACGGACAGGCTCGCCCGCCTGATCGCCCGCCACGACAACGTTGTCGCTGTGCTGTGCGGGCATGCCCATACCCCGGCCAGCACCACGTTCGGCGGCAAGCCTCTTCTCGTGGCTCCCGGCGTGGTCTCGACCTTGATGCTGCCGTTCGAAAGTGACGCTCTCGTGGATGAAAGCTTGCCGCCCATGCTGGCTCTGCACATCCTCGATGAGGAACGACGCTTGACCACACACTTCCGAGTGGTCCCCTGAGATAGACCGACGACCTCCGCAGCTGTTCTGGCTCGCTTTCCGTGAACGGGTTCGGCTCCTCGGGCGTTCAGCCTCCGTCTGTCAGAGTCACTGAATGGATGACAGCGGAGTGGTGACGCCCGATGGTTGTGCCGTCGAGGTGTATCTGCACCTACCCGAGAACGGGGAGCCGGACCTGATCGACAGGGTTGTTCCGGTGGGCTCGCGGATTCTGGAACTCGGGTGTGGCACCGGGCGGCTGGCCAATGTGCTCGCCGCCAGAGGTCATGACGTCGTCGGCGTGGACGAGTCAGCCGCCATGATCAGCCACCTTCAGGGCGTCACCCCGGTGTGCGCGCGGATCGAGAGACTGCACCTGGGGCGCACTTTTGACGCCGTCGTACTTGCCGCCCATCTGCTCAGCACAGTGGATCTCGAGCAACGCCGACTGTTTCTGAACACGTGCGAGCGGCATCTCGCTCGAGACGGCATCCTGGTTGCGCAATGGTTCCCACCGAGCTGGTTCGATGGGCTCGTTCGCGCCGGACGGCGTTCCGGGACGCTCGGCGCAGTGCGCGGGACGCTCGAGGTGGTGCGCGACGACGGCGAAGTGCTGTCAGCGCGAACCGTCTACGAGATGGGCGACCGTTCCTGGAGCCAGGTTTTCCAGGCACATCGCGTCACCGAGGACCGGCTCGGTGCGGAACTCATCGCTGCCGGCTTGTCGCTGGATCGCTGGCTCGACGACGCTCACGGTTGGTTCGCCGCTGCGAGACGCAGGTCCGGGCCAGCTTCCCTCCCTTAGGCGAGGAGGATTCGCTTCCGGTGAGGGTCTGGCCGGCGGTGACAGCGGCCCGGTCGGCGTTCAAGCGCTCGGCGAAGGTGCCGATGCCAGGCGGTCCGGCAGTGGCGGACGGGGTGTCGTCGCGGGATACGGCGGTGGGGCCAGCCGGGCGGCGAGGAACTTCGGGGCCAGTTCGCGATAGCTGTCGGTGAGCAGCTCGTCGATCTCGGTCCAGTCCGTGTGCGGGCCGAGGATCGCGGCGGCGACGTTGTGGCCCCACGGGGCGCGGAAGAACGGGAAGCCGGCCGCGGTGAGGCCGAGCAGGTCGTCGACCGGGACGCGGAACGTCAGGACGGTCGGCGGCTCGCCGCCGGTCACGTGCGCGGCGTAGACCGGGAAGCGGTCCGGGTCCGGGGTGTAGACGTGGGCGACGGTGCGCCGGCGGATCCGCCAGCGCACGCCGATCCAGGCCGGCTCCTCATAGGTCTCGGGCAGCTGCCGGCAGATCGGGCGCAGGCGGTCCAGCATCTCCGACGGTACGTCTCCGGGATCCGGCATGGGTCGACAGTAACCGGTGCCGGTGGCCGGCGCGCGCCCGTGAGAATCGTTCGCGTTGTTCGATCCGCGTCGATGATTCATCCGTACGGGCCATGTCGTTCCGTACCCTTCGCGGGGAACATGTCCGGGTGCCGCGATGGTCCCGACAGCCCCGTTTCTGGTTCGGCGTCTCCCTGGTCGTCCTGCTGCTCCTGGTCTGCGCCCTGGCCTGGTTCCTGCAGCACCAGGGACTGGACCGGGCGGACAAGTGGGCGAGCGTGGTGTTCGGCGGGGCCGGCACCGCCGCTGTCGTGGTCGGGGCGCTCTCCTGGCTGTGGCGGCTCGGCGGCCCGCGGGCCGTACCGGTCGGCGACGACACCACCGTCGCCCTGGACTGGCTGGCCGGCGCGCAACGCGAACAGTGGCAGGCGGAACAGGCCGCCCGCCGGGTGCGTGACCCGTGGCCGTTGAACGTACGGTGGCTGTCCAGCGCCCGCGCGCAGGCCGTGATGGCGAGCTGGGCGTCGGTGCGCGGCCGGCCCGGCGCTGCCCCGGCCGAGCTCGCCGGGGAGTACGCCGGGATCGCCGACCTGTTCACCGTCCCCGGCGGGCCGCGACGGCTGGTGGTGCTCGGCGAGCCGGGCGCCGGCAAGTCCATGCTGGTGGTGCACCTGGCGCTGCAGCTACTGGCCCGGCGCACCGCGCACGAGCCGGTGCCGGTCGTGCTGTCGGCCGCCGGGTGGAACCCGGTGCTCGGCCTCGACGACTGGGTGGCCGAGCAGATCGTCATGATCGACCGGCGGCTGGCCCGGCAGGTGCCCGGCCCGGGCGGCGCGCCCCGGTCGCTCGCCCGTGACCTGGTCGCGCGGGGCTTGATCCTGCCGGTGCTGGACGGCCTCGACGAGATGGCGGACAGCCTGCAGCAGGCGGCGATCCGGGGCATCGCGCAGTCCGCCGGCACCGGTCACGGGCTGGTCGTCACCTGCCGCACCCGGCCGTACGAGGCGGCGGTGGCCGGGTCCGGCCCGGTGCCCGCCGCAGCGGTGGTGGAGATCCAGCCGGTCGCGGCCCGCGCCGCCGCCCGGCACCTCGCCGACAGCGCCGCGCTGACCGACCGCCGCTGGCAGCCGGTGGTCGTCCACCTGACCGAGGTGCCGGACGCGCCGCTGGCCCGGGCGCTGTCCACGCCGCTGATGATCTGGCTGGCCCGGACCGTCTACCAGGACCCGGTCCGGGACCCGGGGGAGCTGCTCACCGCCGGGTGGGCGACCACCCGCGGCGGGATCGAGCAGCACCTGCTGGAGCACCTGGTCGGCGCGGCGTACGCGAGCGCGCTGGGCCGGTACCCGGCCCGTACCGCCGAGGACGCGGCGCGGGTCCGCCGCTGGCTCGGCACCGTCGCCGCGCACCTTCGCGAGCAGCGGACGTACGAGCTGGCCTGGTGGCATTTCAACGAGCTGCGCCCGGTCCCCGACGCGCAGTTCGTCTCGGTCGCGTTCAGCGTGATCGTCGCCCTGTTCACCGCGTGCGCCGCGATGCCGGCCGGCATGGCGGCGTTCGACCACGGGCGGGTGTCGCCCTGGCTGATGTCCTGGTACAGCGGTGCCACCATCGGCCTGGTCACCGCCTACGCCCGGCTGCTGTTCACCGACCGGTCCGTGCCGCGGCAGCTCACCCTCGCCGGCGCGGTCACCATGTACCTGGTGGTCGGCGCTCCGCTCGGGGTCGTCGCCACCCTGGCCGGGCAGCCGGTCGTCGGGCTCGGCCTGATGCTGTCGGCCGGCACCGTCAGCGCCCTGGTCGCCGGGTCGTCGGTGGCCGCGGCGGCCACCCGGCCGAGCCGCTCACTGCACGTCGACCGGCGGACCGCCCTCGTCGCTGGTCTCACGGCCGGGCTGGCGACGGGCTTCCTGTGCGCGGTGGCGCTCGGCGACAGCAGCCCCGGCATCTGGGCGGCGATCGCGGTGATCGCCGCGGCGGCGGTGGTCAGCTTCAGCGCGTGGGGGCAGTTCTGCCTGGCCCGGCTGGTCTCCGCGGTGGCCGGCGGGATGCCGCTGCGGATGATGGGCGCCCTCGAGGAGGCGCACGCCCGCGGGGTGCTGCGCCGCGCCGGTGGCGTCTACCAGTTCCGCCACAACCTGCTGCAGGACCACCTCGCCACCCACCGCTGACGGCCGTCCGCGGGACGCCGTGTCAGAGGATGGACATCGGGTCGGGCGGGAAGAGGTCGTGGCCGTCCCAGGGGTCGATCGGCTCGGGGTATTCCGGCTTCGCCGCCGCCGGCGCGGCGGGGACCGGTGCGGAGACAGCCGTCTCGGCGGGAGCCGGTGCGGAGACAGCCGGCGCGGTGGGAGCCGGCATAGGAACAGCCGTCTCGGCGGCAGCCGGCATAGGAACAGCCGGCGCGGTGGCAGCCTGCTCAGCGCTGGACGGCGTGGCCAGTAACCGCGCGGCCTCGGCGCGTTCCTCGTTGAGCCGGGTGCGCGCGGCCTCGAAGATCGTCCCGGTCATGCCGGTCAGCGGCTTGTCCTGCCACAGGCCGAGCGCCCGGTGCACCACCAGGGTCGCGGTGTCGGCGTTGCCGGTCTGTTGCTCGCGGCGCGCCTGGGCCAGGCCGGCGCGGAACCGGCCGGCGTCGACTGCGCTGTCGCCGACCCGCAGCACGTAGCCGCCGTCGGTGAGCGTCAGCAGCGACGTCCGCTCCGGATCCAGGGTCCGCCGCAGCGCCCCGATGCAGCGCAGCACCACGTCGACGCCGTTCTCCGGCGGGTCGCCGTCCCAGAGCGCGGCGACGATCCGCTCCATCGGCACCGGCCGGCCGGCGTGCAGCAGCAGGATCGCCAGGACCGCCCGCCGGCTGGGCGGGCCGAGGTCGATCGGCTCGTCGCCCCGGTAGGCCCGGATCGGGCCGAGGACTTCGAACCGCAGCGCGTCGGTCATCGTGGCGATCCCATGAAACGGCAGCATACGGCGGGACGGCGGCGAACCGGAGACACCCGTCCGGGTGTTAACTTTTACATCCATGTAGATGTTTGTGTGGCGGAAGGCTGCTCGGCGTCATGACGGCAACGCTCGGGGACATCCTGCTCGTCTTCCTGGCCGACCGGCCGGCGACACCGCACGAGCTGCAGCAGCGGCACGCCACCACGTTCGGCCCGGAGCAGGTGGTCGGGATCAATCGCGTCGTGGCCGCGCTGAACCGGCAGGAGAAACTGGGTCACGTCCGGCCGCTGGACGGCGCCGCCCGCCGGGGCCCACGGGTGTGCGCGCTGACCGACGCCGGCCGGGACCGGCAGCGCGCCTGGCTCCTCGACGTCCCGGACCGGCTCACCCGGGCGGAGGTGCTGGACCGGGTGCTGCTGACGATGGCGGCCACCGACCGGGCGACGTTCGAGGCGGTCATCGCCGGCTGCCTGGCCGTGCTGGAGCCGCAGCGCCGGCGCCGGCCGGCCCGCGCCAGGGTCTCCGCCCCGTACGCGCTCGCGGAATACGAGGACGCCGTCACCGCCACGCTCTGCGAGTGGCTGCGCGATCTGGCCGGCCGGACCAGGGAGCGAGACGCGGCGTGACTCCCCGCCGTACGCGAATCGGCTTTTTGGTCGGATCTTGTTATCCGAATGGGTGGTTTGGCGATTCTGCTCAGTGGAGAACAGGGGTCACACGTTCGCCGATGTTGAGGAGCCCTACCGATGACCGTCCTGGTTGACACCGCCGTCGAGACCGATGCTTCGACCAGCACGGACCGGGCCAGCGAACTGATCAACGCGCTGGCGGCCCTGCCGGCCGGGCACCCGTCCCGCCCCGAGCTGCGTGATCGCGCGATCGAGGCATGGCTGCCGCTGGCCCGCCACCTGTCCAACCGGTACGCCAACCGCGGCGAGCCGCGCGACGACCTCTACCAGGTCGCGGTGATGGGGCTGATCAAGGCGGTCGACCGGTTCGAGGCCGACCGGGGCGTCGACTTCGCCGGGTTCGCCATCCCCACCGTGATCGGCGAGCTGAAGCGTCACTTCCGGGACAAGACCTGGTCGGTGCGGGTGCCGCGGCGGCTGCAGGAGCTTCGCCTGGCGATCACCAGCGCCAACAACACGCTCACCCACGACCTGGGCCGCGCGCCGACGGTGACCGACATCGCCGAGTACCTCAAGATCACTGAGGACGAGGTCATCGAGGGCCTGGAGGGTGCCCGGGCCTACAACTCGACGAGCCTGTCGACGCCGATGACCGACAGCGGCACCGAGCTCGGCGACACCCTCGGCGGGATGGACGCCGGTTTCGAGGAGGCCGAGCTGCGGGTCGCCCTGGGCCCGGCGATGGCCACCCTGGACGAGCGCGAGCAGAAGATCATCAGCCTGCGGTTCTACGGCAACCTCACCCAGTCGCAGATCGCCGAGCAGGTCGGTGTGTCGCAGATGCACGTGTCGCGGCTGCTCACCAAGGCGCTCGCCAAGCTGCGCAAGCAGCTCGACGGCATGACCGTCTGAGCATCGCTCCGAGGCGGCCCGCTCCGGGCCGCCTTCTCGTGCGGGCCGCTTTCCTGCGCGGGCGCGACCGTTCTGAAGGGTGAATTCATCATTGACGCGCGTCCGCCGGGGTGCGGACCGCATGCTCCCGCGCGGGCCGAGGGCGGCGATCTGGCCGCTGCGCGTCCAGAGCGATCGCCGCCCTCTTCACTGTCCGTGGCTGGTCACGGTTACCCCGGAACCCGGCCCGCACCCTGCCCGCCGTGGCTCAGCAGGGGCCCTTGTCGGCCCAGACGTCCCACTGCCCACTGTGGGTGGCCGGTGACTCGCCCCGGGTCCACCACTTGGCGCGGTAGAGCCGCCCGGCGAACGAGACCTGCGAGCCGCCGGTGTAGACGCTGGTGGCGTTCCACGCCGGTGCGGTGCAGGCCGGACCGCTCGACGGCGGGCTGCTGGGTGTGGTGGAGACACTGGTGGACGGCGACGGCCCGGTGCCACCGGAGGTGAACGCCTCGAAGGCGTGGCTGAACTGCCACGTCGACTGGCTGACGCCCGAGCAGCTGTCACTGCCGCCGACGCCCGGGCAGCCCCCGTTGTCGCGCTGCAACGCCCAGAACGACAGCAGCCCGAGACCCTTCTCGGTCGCCCACTGCGCCACCACCGGCGCGTCGGCGGTGGTGAACGTCTCGGCCGGCCCGTAGTCGTCGATGCCGATCATCTCGGTCACCCCGACCATGTTCCACAGCTGCGCGTCGGTCCTGCCCGGGTAGAGCTGACGCAGCTGGTCATGCAGCCCGGTCGCGGCGGTCTTGGTGTCGGCGGCCATCTGGTGGGTGGCCCCGTCGTAGTAGTCGAAGGTCATGATGTTGACCAGGTCGACGCGCGCGTTGTTGGCCACCGCGTTGCGCAGCACGGCCAGCCCGGAGTCGGCCAGCCCGGTGGTGGTGGTCGGCAGCGTGTAGGAGAACTGCACGGTACGCCCCTGCGCCGCGGCCCAGTCCTGCACCTGCTTGATCGCCTTGTTGCGCCGGTCGATGCCCGCGCTGTTGGTCAGCGAGTTGTCCTCGATGTCGAGGTCGATCCGGGTCACGTCGTACGTCGTGATCACGTTCTCGAACACCGCGGCGATCGAGCCGACACTGGTGCAGCTGTCGGCGATCTCGGTGCCGGTGTTGTCGGCGGTGTACCCGCCGAACGACGGGATCACGTCGCCGCCGCCGGCCCGGATCGCGGCGATCTGGCTGCCGAAGACCGCCGTGGACACCGGGCTGCCGCTGTCGCCGTTCCAGTACGCGGTGCACGACCCCTTGGTGGCGGCCTGCAGGAACGCCATGGTCAGGTGCTTGGCGCCGGACTGCTGCGCCAGGGTGGCCGGGTTGTCACCGGTCCACGCCTCGAAGTAGGGGGCGAAGACATGCGCCGGCAGCGGGGCGGCCGCCGCGTCGGCCGCGTGCACCATCGCCACCGCCGTGGCGGCTCCGGTGACCGCCGCGAGCAGCGCGGCGGACAGGCGTTTTCGGATCATCGGAACGGCCTCCGAACTCTTAGAAAACCTTACTAACAGTGGGACCGTAGGAAGAAGGATCGGGATCTGTCAATGCATGACATCTGTCATGGGCATCGATGCGGCGAATCATTTAGGAAACTTTGTTAAAGATTCGAAACCTGGAGACGTCATGAAGAGATTGCTCGCCGTCGCCGCCGGCGCGGTGGCCCTGGCCGGAGCCGGGATCGCGGTGGCCGCCCAGGCCGACGCCGCCACCCTGGCCAGCAACTGGTACGCGTCAGCGCCCTACCTGATGCCGTTCGACAACAGTCCACCCGACCCGATCGAGGTCATGAACGCCACCGGGCAGAAGGCCTTCCAGCTCGCCTTCATCCTGGCCCCGAACGGCGGCGGCTGCACGCCCACCTGGGACGGCACCCGCCCGGTCGCCGACGACACCGCGGCGGCCGCGCTGATCGGCAAGATCCGTGACAACGGCGGCGACGTCAGCGTCTCGATCGGCGGCTACGGCGGCACCAAGCTCGGGCAGACCTGCGGCACCCCGGAGGCGACCGCCGCCGCGTACCAGCAGGTCGTCACGAAGTACGGCCTCAAGGCGATGGACTTCGACCTGGAGGAGCCGGAGTACGAGAACACCGCGGCCGTGCACAACGAGATCGGCGCCGCGAAGATCCTGCAGAGGAACAACCCCGGCCTGTACATCTCGATCACCACGGCGGGCACCTCGGCCGGCACCGGCTGGTTCGGTACCCAGATGCTCAACGACGCGAAGGCGCAGGGCTTCACCCCGGCCAACTACTCGATCATGCCGTTCGACGGCGGGTTCAACGGCGGCGGCGCGCAGGTGTCGGCGCTGGAGGCGTTCCACACCATCCTGATGAACACGTTCGGCTGGGACAGCGCCACCGCGTACGCGCACGAGGGCATCTCGCAGATGAACGGGCGCAGCGACGCCGGCGAGTACTTCCGGCAGGCCGACTTCCAGGCCACCCTGGACTACGCGCTGAGCCACAAGCTGGCCCGGTACACCAACTGGTCGGTCAACCGGGACCGGCAGTGCGCCGACCCGAACCAGAGCACCACCTCGGGTACGTGCAGCAGCGTGCCGCAGACGCCGTGGGAGTTCACCAAGTTCTCCGCCCGGTTCGCCGGGGCCACGCCGCCCACCACGCCGCCGTCGTCCTCGCCGTCGCCAAGCTCCCCGCCGACCGGCTCGTGCGCCGTGCCGGCCTGGAGCGCGACGGCGGTCTACACGCAGGGCAACCAGGCGAGCCAGAACGGCCACAAGTACACGGCCAAGTGGTGGACGCAGGGCGATTCGCCGGCCACCCACAGCGGGCAGTGGGACGTCTGGACCGACAACGGCAACTGCTAGGAGCTCTTTCGTACGCCGGTCCGCGGGCACCGTGCCCGCGGGTCAGCGGTCGGTCAGGCGCTCCATCCCGGCCTTCGACGCCCACCCCAGATACGTCACGACCGGTGGCCCGTCCGGATCGAGCACGAAACCGGTCAGCGGCCCGACCTGTTCGTCGGTCAGCAGTCCCCGGCGCCGCCGCAGCACCGCGCTGACAAGCCGTCCGATGCTCGCCGGCCGGAAACCACACACCTGCCCGCCGGACAACCCGTGCGCGGCCAGCGCCGCCCGGACCTCGCCGGGCGGCCGCAGCCGGGCCGCCGCGTACCGCCCCGGCGGCATGATCCTGGTGAACGGAACACCCTGGAACGCGCCCAGGTACACCACCCGCGCGGGCACCGTCCGATTGACCGTGTCGTAGACGAGCACCCCGCCCGGCCGCAGCACCCGGGCCACCTCGCCGAGCACACCGTCCAGGTCGCCGGTGATCTCGAACGTGTCGGCACAGTAGACGAGGTCGAAGGACTCGCCCGGAAACGGCAGCTCCTCGCTCGGCGCGGTCACGAAATCGACCCCCGGCACCGACTCCCTGGCCAGCTTGGTCGCGGCCGCCGACGGGTCGACGCCGGTGACCTTCAGGCCGAGCCCGGCCAGACCGGCCGGCAGCACCCCACGGCCACTGCCGACGACCAGGGCACGAGCCGCCGGCGAGACACGATCAAGAGCGATTTCCCGTACGTACTGAAGTCGCACCTCGTGAAAAGCGGCAGCCCGCAGATGTCGCCCGTCGATGGCGTCCGCCGAACGTGTGTCGAGCTCCAGGCGTGGACCGGCCATGACACCTCCATGAGTTCCCTCAGGGAACTCTACTCGCACTATGCTTCCGTGTATGACCCGCACGCGACTCGCCGAGGTGGCCTGCTCCATCGCCCGGGCGACCGACCTGTTCGCCGACGCCTGGACCGCGCTGATCATGCGCGACGTGCTGGTCGGCATCACCCGGTTCGACGACCTCGCCGACGACCTGCGGATCTCCCGCAAGGTGCTGACCCTGCGCCTGACCCGGCTGGTCGACGAGGGCGTGCTGGCCCGCGAGCGCTACCAGGACCACCCGCCCCGCGAGCACTACGTGGCCACCCCCAAGGGCAAGGAACTCTTCCCGGTCCTGCTGGCCCTGATGAACTGGGGTGACCGCTGGTACGGCCAGGACGGCCCGCCGGTCCGCGTCCACCACCGCGACTGCGGGCACGACACCACGGCTGTCACCACCTGCGCCCACTGCCACCAGCCGCTGACCATCGACAACACCACGCAGCTGCCGGGCCCGGGCGGCCGGCTGGGCCCGGGCACCTCGGTGATCGGCCCCCTGCTGGCCGCCCGCACCGCCCGCCCCTGACGGCCGGCCGGCGGAGTCCCAAGCGCGACATGGCGGTTCCTCGCGTTCCGTTTCCGTGGGAGTGTGGCATCGACACTCGTGAGTGATCGGGGAGGCGAGCAGGATGCGGATACGTGGGGCCACGGTGGCCGTACTCGTCGCCGGTGCGGCGCTGACCGTGCCGGGCGCGGCGCTGGCCGACGTGCCACCGCCGGCCAGGGTGGTGTCGCGGTACGAGACGGCCAGCGGCAACACCCTGGGCCGGGACTGCGGGTTCAGCGCGCCGCTGCCGTCGGCGAGCGGGCAGGCGCTGTGGACCTTCTGCGACACCGCCGTGGTCAACCCGGCCGGCACCGTGATCGGCTTCATCGGCGGGTCGACGGCCGCGGTCGGGTCGTACACCGCCGGCCAGGTGCCCAGCACGCTCAGCGAGCTGCCCACCCCGCCCGCCGCGCCGGCCGTGCCGAGCAACCGGGGGCCGGCGCCGTTCCTGCCCACCCCGACCGGGCTGGTGCTGCCCGGCACCACCACCGCCTGCGGCGCTGCCGACACCGGCTCCTACGCCGCCTCCTGGATCACCGGCCTGACCCGCGGTCCGAATCGCACGATCAGCGGCCGTAGCGGCTCGTCGCTGCTGTTCCTGACGTACACCAACGTCTGCGTGTACAACAAGGCCTGGACCACGCAGAGCTACGGGGTGACGTTCTACGACCCGGCGACCAACCAGCTGGTCGGCCCGGCCACCGTCTTCCCGCGCCCGGCCACCGGCGAGCTGGCCTGGCAGCGCCGCCTCGGCTCGCCCACCTTCGCCGCCGACGGCTACCTCTACCTGTACACGTTCCTGTGCACGTCGTCGGCGTACGGCGCGTGCGGAGCGGGAACCGTCGCGCTGGCCCGTACCCCGTGGTCGTCCAGTGCGGGCTGGTCCTCGGGCGGCAGCTACCGCTACTGGACCGGGTCCACCTGGTCGTCGGACTCGGCGGCCGCGACCTCGGCCCTGCCGGGCGCCCGGCCGTTCGGCATCGACGTGCGGGTCTTCCCGGGCCGGGGCTACGTCGCCGTCGAGCAGACCACGATCGCCGGGCACTACCGGGTGTGGACCGCCCCGGCACCGACCGGCCCGTGGACCGCCGGCACCGAAGCGGTCCTGCCCGGCTGCGCCAGCACCACGAAGAGCTGGTGCTACGCCTTCATCGGCCATCCCGAGCTGAGCACCACGAGCGCGCTGTTCATCTCCCACTTCCACCCCGACGACAATCACGTACGCGTGGTCGCCGTCCCCTGGTGACCGACCAGGCAGCGGCCGAGGAACGGACGGGTCCGGGCGCCCCTGTCGCCCGGACCCGGCGCGGGCCAACCCTCCGAACCCGAGCGTGAGCGACACGCGGCCGGTCCGGTCATGCCACAATCCCGTCGATGCATGAGATCGTCACCGCGGCGCTGATTCGCGAAGGTCGTGTCCTGCTCGTCCACCGGAGCCCGAGCCGCCGTGTCTACCCGGACGTGTGGGATCTGCCCGGCGGCCACGTCGAGGCGGGCGAGACGGAGCTGGCCGCTCTCGCCCGGGAGATCCACGAGGAACTCGGCGTGCGGATGGCAACAGGCTCGGCGACTCACCTGTGCCGGCTGGAGGTGGGCCGGGGCGAGGAATCCGTGCGCTTCAGCGCCTGGCTCGTCGACGAGTGGGCGGGAACACCGGCGAACGCCGCTCCCGAGGAACATGACGAGATCCGTTGGTTCCGCCCGGAGGAGATGCCTCCGCTCGCCCACGAACCCGTGGGCACGGCGGTGCTGGAGGCGATGCGGGCTGCCCGCGCCTGAGCCGTCACGCCCTCTTCCCGCTGGTCTCGCCGCCAGTGCCCCGTCGGCCGCACCCGAGATCACCTCGCCTGATCGCAGGTCTGGCTCCTCGCGGTGGCTGCGAGCGGGTCGTCCGCCGGCCGGTGCCGAAGGTTGCGGACGTCCGGGCTGGCCATGGACGCCAGGGTCGACGCGGCGATCAGGGCCGCGGCGCCGGTCAGCACCGGCAGGTCGCCGAGGTGGGTAGCGAGCGGCCCTGCCAGGGTCTGCCCGACCGGCACCGCCGCTGTCGCACCGAGAAGCTGATAGGAGGCGACCCTGGCCAGCCGGTCGGGCGGGATGTGGTCCTGGACGGCGACGGTCGCGGCCACACCGACCTGTTCCATGGCCGCCCCGACCAGGAAGGCGACCGGAACGAGCAGGGCGAGGTTCGGCGCGAGCCCGAGGGCCAGTGGCAGGGCGGCGCTCACCCCGGTCAGGGCGACACCGTACGCCACCGCCCGGCTGGGCTGCCATCGAAGGGCGAGCAAGCCACCCGCGATCGCGCCGGCCATCTGTGCGCCGAGCAGGGCGCCCCAACCCGCGGGCCCGAAGTGCCGGTCGGCGACGCCGGGGCCGATGACCAGGACCGCCCCCGCCCAGACCGCCTGCCAGACGGTCGCCTGCGCCACGACGACACACAACCAGGTGTGCGACCGGAACTCCGTCCAACCCCGCACCAGGTCGGGAACGGTGCTGATTCGAGGGGCTTCCGAATCTCTTTCTGAGCTGTCATCCAACGGCTTTCCGTGGCGTCGCCGCGAGGCGGGGGCAGGGCGGAACGATTCCGACGGTGCACGGTACCCACCAGGCACGCGGTCCGCTGATCCGCTGGCAAACCGGCGATCACCTGCGCCCGCCCCGGCGCGCTCCCTATCGTCCAGATGATCGCGTCTGGACGGGGATTTGCGCTGCTCACACCACCTATCGAACCGATGCGGGCCGTGCCGACCGGCGGCCTGCACGAGCCGCGCACCCGTGGCACCCCGCAGTACGAGGTCAAGTGGGACGGGTGGCGCTGCGTCGCGTTCTGCGGCAAGGACATCCACCTGCAGTCGCGGCAGGGCAGCGACCTGACCCGCTTCTACCCGGACGTCGTGGCCCACCTGGACGCGGCGCTGTTCCCGGACACCGTGCTGGACGGTGAGCTCGTCGTCTGGGATCCGGCCGCCGGGCGTACCTCGTTCGCGGCGCTGCAACGCCGGGCGGTCGCCGGCCGGGACCTGTCGGCCGAGGTGCGCGCCCGTCCCGCCTCGCTCGTGGTGTTCGACCTGCTCCAGCTCGACGGCGTCGAACTGCTCGACCGGCCGCTGCTGGAACGCCGCATGCTGCTCGAAGAACTCTGCGACGGCCTGGCCGGCATCACCGTGTGCCCGGCGACCCGCGACCCGGACGAGGCGCGCCGCTGGTTCGACGACCTCGCCGCCACCGGCTGCGAAGGCCTCGTGATCAAGGACTTGACCAGCCGATACGCGCCGGGTGGCAGGGGTTGGTGGAAGTGGCGGCGGCGGACCACGACGGAGGCGGTGGTCGGGGGAGTGGTGGGCGCCGCGGACCGGCCGACCGGCCTGCTGCTCGGCCGGTTCACGCCGTCCGGACGGCTGCACTACGTCGGCCAGAGCACGCCGCTGACCGCCCGCGCCGGTGCGGAGCTGGGCGCGCTGCTCACCCCGGCCGGCCCGGACCATCCGTGGCCGCAGCCGTTGCCGGCCGGGTGGACCGGCCGGTTCGATCGCCGGGAGCCGCAGCCGTTCGTCGCCGTCACCCCGGACACGGTCGTCGAGATCGCCGTCGACGAGGCCGCCGAGAACGGCCGCTGGCGCCACCCGGTCCGCTACGTCCGCCCCCGGCTGGAGTTGCCGGCGTCCCGGCTGCCGCCGTGGTCACCGGCCGGTCTGGACGCCGACAGGATCAGCTGATCGGCGATCGCCCATCCGGCCGGTCCGCGCGGTGGAACGGCGTGGCGGCGCGGGCCAGGATGCCGGCGGCGGCGATCAGGCACAGCCCGCCGACGGTGGCCAGGACGGCCGGATAGCCACCGGTGCGGGTGTAGAGCCCGGCGGCGGCCAGCGGCGCGGCCGCTTTGGCGATGGTCACCGGGGCGGCGAGGGTGCCGGCGATGCTGGCATAGGCGGTGGTGCCGTACCGGTCGGCGAGCAGGGCGGGGCTGGTGAGGCTGGACACGCCGAACCCGATGCCGAAGCCGGTCACCGCGATCACCGCACCGAGCCGGGTGCCGGCCGCCCAGGGCAGGCTGAGCGCGGCGGTGGCCTGCACGGTGAAGACGACGGCGACCACCCGGGCCAGCGGCACGCGGCGCTGTGCCACGGTGAGCACGATGCGGCCGGTGACCGACAGGACACCCAGCAGCCCGGCCACCGTCGCCGCGAACGTCGCCGGATGTCCCGCCCGGGTCAGGACGCCGACCAGGTGCACGGTCATCGTGCTCATCGCCGCGGCGTGCGCGACGAAGGCGGTCGCCAGGCACCAGAACCGGCCGTCCCGCAGCGCCGCCCGCACCAGGGTGCGCCGCAGCGCTCCGCTGGACCGCTCGGCCGGCCGTGCGGGGTGGTGCGGTGGCCGGCGTATCAGCAGGGCGTGCAGCGGGATGGCGATCAGCCCGTAGACGGCGGCCAGCACCAGCAGGGTGACCCGCCAGCCGAGGCGTTCGTTGAGCAGGCCGGTCAGCGGCATGAAGATGGTGCTGGCGAACCCGGCGACCACGATCATCGCCAGGATCGCCCGCGAGCGCCGGGAGCTGTCGAACCAGGAGACGACGACGGCGGTGGCCGCGTCGTAGAGCGCCATGGCCATCGCGGCACCGAGGCCGGCGAACACGAGATACAGCTGCCACAGCGTGTGCACCCGGGACCAGGCCACGAGCAGAACGGTGCCGGCGACCGACCCGGCGGTCATCAGGGAGCGCCCGCCGTGCCGGTCCAGCCACCGTCCGACGGGCACCGCCATGGCCGCCCAGGCGAGCACCGCGATGGTGAGCGCTCCGGTGGTCGCCGCGGTGGAGGTGCGCAGGTCGGCGGCGACCGGGTGCAGCAGCACCGCGAAGCTGTAGTAGAGGGCGCCGTACCCCACGGTCTGGGTGATCGCGAGCGCCGCGACGATGCGCCAGCCGCGCCGGTGACCGCGCGTGGGCGCGGCCACCGGCGATTGCCGGGTGTCCACCGGTGGTCAGCCGCAGCAGCCGTCACCCGCCCGGGCCGCCGGCGGGGTGCGGTCGACGACGGTCAGCGGCGAGCTGAGCAGGCCGCCGGCGATACCGGTGGCCAGGCCGCGCCCGGCCGGCTGGGCCACCGGGTTGCTGTTGCAGACGCCGGTCTCGGGCAGGTCGAGCTGGACCTCGCGGGCGGCGTCCCAGTCACCGGCCAGCGCGGCGACCACCGACCGGGCCTGCTCGTAGCCGGTGGCGAGCAGGAACGTCGGTGCCCGCCCGTAACTCTTGGAGCCGATGGCGTAGTACCCGGGCTCGGGATGGCTCAGCTCGTCGGCGCCGTGCGGCGGCACGGTGCCGCAGGAGTGCTCGTTCGGGTCGATCAGCGGTGCGAGCGCCCGGGTGGACCCGACGACCGGGTCGAGGTCCAGGCGCAGCTCGCCGGTGATCGTGTGATCCGGGCGGAACCCGGTCGCCGCCACGATCCGGTCGACGGTGACCTCGCGGGTTCCGTCGGACACCACCACCGCGTCCCCGGTGGGCGTGAGGCGCTGCACGCCGAACCCGGTGAGCAGGGTGATCGCGCCGGACTCGACGTGCTCGCGCAGGCGGCTGCCGATCGCGCCGCGGGCCGGGAGCGCGTCGGCGGTCTGCCCGCCGTAGGTGCGCGCCGGGCTCGCCGCGCGGATCGCCCAGGTCACGCTCGTGCCGGGCGCCCGCTCGGCGAGATCGGCGAGGGCGAGCAGGGTGTTGGCTGCCGAGTGCCCGGCGCCGGCAACGAGGATCCGGCGGCCGGCGAAGCGGTGGCGGTCGCGGCCGAGCACGTCCGGCAGGGCCGTGTCGATGCGGTCGGCCACATCGCGTTCGCCGTGGGCCGGGATGCCGGCCGCGCCGAGCACGTTCGGCGTGGACCAGGTACCGGAGGCGTCGATCACCGCGCGGGCGAGCAGGTCCTCGCCGGTGGCCAGCCGGACCAGCAGCGGGGTGTCCGCGCGGCCGGTGCTCCGCAGCCGGTCGAGGCCGAGCCGGGTGATCGCGGCGACGCGGGCGCCGTACCGGATATCGTCCTTGATCGCGGGCAGGCCGGCGAGAGGCCGCAGGTAGTCGTCGGCGAGCTGGGCCCCGGTGGGCAGTTCGTCGTCGCCGGGCCGGATCCAGCCGGCGGCGGTGAGCAGCCGGGCGGCGGCCGGGTCGATGTTGAACCGCCACGGCGAGAACAGCCGGACGTGGCCCCACTGGCGGATGGCGGCGGCCGGGGCGTCGCCGGCCTCCAGGACGATTCGGGGCAGGCCGCGTTCGGCGAGGTGGGCGGCGGCGGCCAGGCCGACGGGTCCGGCGCCGATGACGACGACGGGCAGCTGGTCAAGCGGGATGGTCACGAGAAATCGTCTCCTGGACTCGGAGCGGAACAGGTCAGTGGATGTGTGGGCTGCGGCGTTCGATGAAGACGGTGTCCCGCCATCGGTTGCCGCGCGCCGGGTGGCGGGCCACCTTTTCGCGTACGCCGACGACGCGGAACCCGGCAGCGCGGTGCAGCGCGAGGCTGGCGGTGTTCTCCGGGAAGATCGCTGACTGGACGGTCCAGATCCCGGCCGCCTCCGTCGAGGCGATCAGCGCGTCGAGCAGGGCGCGGCCGACGCCCCGGCCGCGCGCGCCGGGGTCGACGTAGACGGAGTGCTCGACCACCCCCGCGTACGCGGGCCGGGCCGAGACGGCGGACACCGCGACCCAGCCGAGCAGAGCCCCGGCGGCGTCGATGGCGACGTGCCGGTGGCCGGGCAGCCGGCTCGCGTCGAACGCCGCCCAGGACGGAGCACGGAGCTCGAAAGTGGCGTCACCGCCGTCGATCCCGGCCTGGTAGATGGCGAGCACCTGGGCGGCGTCACCGGCGTCCATCGCCCGCAGGGTCACCAGGCTCATCCGCAGCTCCCGGCGACGGCCGGCGCGGGCTTGCCCATGACGAGGTCGGCGGCGGACGGGAAGCACTCGACGCAGGCGGTGTTGATCCGGTAGTGGCGGGCGTTGCCGACCGCCTCGACCAGGACGAACCGCACCTCGGTGAGGATTTTCAGGTGCTGCGAGACGGTGGACTGGGCGAGCCCGGCGGCGGCGACGATCTCGCCGACCGGCATCGGCCGGTGCTGCCGGGCCAGGTATTCCACGATCTGCACCCGTGACGGATCCGCGAGCGCCCGGAACCAGGACGCGTACGTCTCCGCTGTCGTCCGATCGAGAAGGTCTGCCATCCCCAGCACCGCCTTTATCGTCAATCGCCGATCAACGATTGAACTCTACGCGTAGCCTGCGCCGCGAACCAGCGGGTCATCCGCAGCAGCCCTGGTTCGCGGCGACCGCCTCGGTCTTCGCCGCGCTGCCGCAGCAGGAGCCCTCCGCGGTGGCCTCCGCCGCGGTGCCGCAGCACGGGTCGGCCGCAACCGGCGCCGCGGCTGTCGCCGTGCTCCCGCAGCAGTCGCCCCGGCTCGGCGTGGCGGCCAGGTCGCCGGTCGTGGCGGTGGTGTCGCTCATGTCGCATCTCCCTCGAACGCTGGACTCGATTCGACAGCCATCGGATTCGACGTCTGTCGAAACCGAGCTTGCATCCGGATTCGATATTTGTCAAACTCGCCTTGTGTCAAAGCCAGCCGTTCCGGTGACCCTCGCAACGCCCTGCTGCCCGCCGATGGCCGTCCAGCGGGTCGAGGCCGCCGTCGCGGTCACCCTCTCCGGCGCGTTCAAGGCGCTCGCCGACCCGGTCCGCCTGCAGCTCATGTCGATGATCGCGTCGGCGCCCGGCGGCGAGGTCTGCGTCTGCGACCTCACACCCGCCTTCGAGGTCTCCGACTCGACCATCTCGCACCACCTCAAGGTGCTGCGCGAGGCCGGTCTGGTCGACGCCGAGCGCCGGGCCAGCTGGGTCTACTACCGGCCCCGGCCGGAGCTCATGCGGCAGCTGTCCACGCTGCTGTCGCCGGACGCCTGACGACCGTCACCCCGACGACCCCAGGCCAAGACCGGTGATCCGGGATCCGCGTGAGCGCTGATCAGGTGCTGACCCTGACGGCGGCGTCGGCTGCCGCGTTCGGGCTGGCGGTGCTGTCCGCGGTCGCCGGGTTCGGCGGCGGGGTGTTGCTGCTGCCGGTGTTCGGCGCCCTGTTCGGCCTGCGGGTCGCGGTACCGATGCTCACCCTGACCCAACTGTCCAGCAACGGCTTCCGGGTCTGGCTCAACCGCCATGACCTGCACGGGCGGCTGATCGGCTGGTTCGCGCTCGGCGCCGTCCCACTCGCCGTCGCCGGCGGCCTGCTGCTGGCGCGTGCCCCGCTCGGCGCGCTCCAGCGGCTGCTGGGCGCCTTCCTGATCGGTGTGGTGATCTGGCGGCGGCGGCATCCGCAGCCGCGCCGACCGGCCGACCGGAGTTTCGTCGCGGTGGGCGCGGCCTCCGGCCTGGGCTCGGCCCTGCTCGGCTCGACCGGTCCGTTGACCGCCCCGTTCTTCCTGGCCTACGGCCTGACCCGGGCCGCCTACATCGGCACCGAGGCGGCCGGCGCGCTCACCATGCATCTGTCCAAGATCTTCGGGTACGGCGCGGGTGACCTGCTCACCGAGCAGGTGCTGCGCTACGGCCTGGCGCTGACCCCGGCCACCCTGGCCGGGGCGTGGGTGGGCAAGCGGATCGTCGGCCGGATCAGCGAGCGCACCTTCGTGTTCCTCGTCGAGGCCGGCCTGGTCGTCGCCGGCGCGCTCTTCCTCATCGGCTGGTGACCGCCCGGCCGGCTCCCGGTGCGGTGGTCAGGGCCGCAGCGCCAGTTTGCCCACGGTGGCCCGGGCCTCGAGGTCGGCGAGCACCTTCGGCCCCTCGGCCAGGTCGTGGACGGCCGGCCGGCCGGGGCCGAGCACGCCGGCCGCGATCAGCCCGGACATCTCGCCCATCAGTTCACCGAAGAGTTCCGGCGAAGCAAGGAAGACCTGTTCCGCAAGGTCATGGAGCGGTATGGCGCGACGGCGGGCAAGCCGCCGCGGCGCGCGCTGCGCGAGGAACCGACCGCCCGCGCCGCCGTCCACGCCATGCTGCGGGCCACCGCCGACCAGGTCACCGGCCCCGACACGCCGCACTACTGCATGCTCGTCCTGGCCGCGCCCACCGGGGCCGTGGAGAACCACGCCGTCCGGGAGTTCCTGGCCGAGCGCCGGCGTGGCCAGTTCGCGGCGATCAGGGACCGGCTGGCCCGGGGCGTCGCCGACGGGGAGCTCACCGCGTCGCCGGCCGGGCTCGACGCGGCCGCCCGGTACTACGCCACGGTGGTGCAGGGGCTCTCGGTGCAGGCACGGGACGGCGCCAGCCGTACCGATATCGAATCGGTCATCGAGTGCGCGATGGCCGCCTGGGAGACGATCACGGGAAGGTGACCGGCCACGATGCCGGGTGGCCCGCGGGGGAGCGCGGACCGGCGCCGCCGTGATGGGATGCCCCGCATGATCGAAGCGTCAGCGCCCGCGCTGGAGATGCTCTGGGAACCCGCACGACCCCCATCAGGTGCTCGACCACCGGTTCGGCTTCGTCGACGGCCGGGCGGCCGGCCGCTGGCTCGCCCACCTCCTGGACGAGCACTGGGAGGTCCGCGTCGACACCTGCGAGCGGATCGTGATGAGCGCCGGCAACGCGCTGGCCTGGCTCGGCACGCCCGCCGGCCGGCTGATCGCCAAGTGGTCGGTGGTGCGCTGGCCGGGTACCCGGAGGCCGGCGACCTCGCCGGCACGTCCGAGCCGTTGCCGCGGCGGATCCTCGGCTGGCTCGACACCGGCGCCGGCCACCTGCCCGCCGCGCTCCGTGCCGAGCTGCGCGAGCTGGTCACCAGCGCACCCGCCGGCGAGCTGCCGCGGCAGCTGCTCCACTTCGACTTCCGCTCCGCCAACCTGCTCTGCGTGGCCGGCGAGATCACCGCGGTCCTGGACTTCGAGGAGGCCGGGCACGACCACCGGATCGTCGAGCTGGCCCGCGCGGCGACCCTGCTCGGCACCCGTTACCACGACTGGGCGCCGGTGCCGGCCGCTGTCCGGTCCGGGTTCCTGGCCGGCTACCAGGCGGTACGCCCGCTGGCCCCGGCCGAGGCGGGCTGGTGGGACACCGTCCTGCTCTGGCAGGCCATGGCCATGGTCCCGCCCGGCGGCGACCCGGCCGGCTGGGGAGCGGCGGCGAGAGGCCTGCGGTGAGCGCGCGCCGCGTCAGAGCCGGCGGGCGGCCGGGCGCCACGCCCAGGACAGCAGCGCCAGCACCGCGAAGAGGGTGGGCGCGAGCAGCGTCACCCACGCCTGGCGCATCGCGGCGTGCGAGGCGGCGGCACCCACCATGTTGATCAGGACCCCGGCGTACGCCCACTCCTTCACCCTCGGCAGCCGCGGCGCCACCAGGATGACCGCCGCGATCACCTTCGCCGTTCCCATGATCGTGGCCAGGTAGCCGGGATAGCCGAGCGCCAGCATCACCGGGTAGAACGGCGGCGCCCGCATCAGGTCCAGCGCGCCGCCGATCGCGCACTCGCCCACCACCAGCACGGTGGGCAGCCAATAGGCCTGGGGTCCGAGTCTCATCGGATCCTCCTAGCGAAACGGATCCGTTCCTTTATCGGTACGCTACCGTCTCGATGGAGGTGGTGGCGGTGACCGAGTCCCGGAACCCGGCAGACGCGGGAACACCCATTTCGCGCGGGATCGGCGCCCGCCGCCGGGTGCTGCGCGCCGCCCTCGACGTGCTCGACGAGCGCGGCCTGGCCGGTTTCACCATGGAGGCGGTGGCCCGGCGTGCCGGGGCCAGCAAGGCGACGCTCTACCGCCACTGGTCCAGCTCGGGCGCGCTGCTGGTCGACGCCATGGACGCGACCTTCCAGCCCCTGCCGATCCCGGACACCGGCCGCGTCGAGGCCGACGTGGCGCAGGTCCTCACCGCGTTCGTGGCGCTGCTCGGACACCCGCGGTTCCCGCGCCTGCTGGCCGCCTTCATCGACGCGGCCGAGCGTGACCCGGCCCTCGGCTCGCTGCACGCCGAGCTGACCCGCCGCCGGCGGGAGCCGCTGCTGGTGGTGCTGACCCGGGCCCGGGACCGCGGTCAACTGCCCGCCGGCCTGGACCCGGATCTCACTGTCGACCTGCTCGCGGCGCCGTTCTTCTACCGGCGGTTCGTGGCACACCGGCCCATCCCGCCGACCCTGGTCACCGAGGTCATCGCGCGGGTCCTGGACATCCGGCCGCCGGAGTGAGGGCGGGCGCCGGGGCTGATGCGGCCCGGAGCGATTTCGCGAGCAGCCGGGTCGGCGCCGATGCCGAGGCCTGCCCGGCGCGGACCGGCTCGGCGTATGCCCGGCAACGGTTCTGGTGACCGGAGGACACGTCGATCGCTTCAAGGAAACAAGTGGCCGCGAGTCGGGCTGTGCCACACTGCCCCACGTGGATCATGACCGGACGCCGGCGGCGCGGGCGCTGCTGGAGCACTTCGACAAGCTCTTCCCGGCGGGTGACGCCACGCTCCTGCCGCCCTGGCCCGGGCCGATCAGCGACACCGTTCCCAGCCTGCGCATCCTGTGCCTGACACCGCCGGAGGGCGGCCGGCTCTACGCGACAGTGGGCCTGTGGGACGTCACTCAGCGGGAGGGGCACGGCTTGGAGTTCCTGCTGCACGCCCCGGCGGCCGACGACGTCCATGTCGAAACACTCAGCATGGTCGCGCACTACCACGCCGGCGGCGGCGACTACACGCTCGGCCTCGGTCACACCGTCCCGATCGGCCGTCCGTGGCTCCCCGGTTCCCAGTGCGATCACCTGCTGGTCAGCCTGCCCTACCCGTGGGGTCCCGACCTGGAGCTCTGCACCCTCCCCGCCGGTCACGCGCAGGTGCTGTGGCTGCTGCCGATCACCGAAGCCGAGAAGATCTACCGGCACGCCCACGACCTGGAAGCCCTCGAACAACGCCTGGAGACCGCCGCCATCCACCCCCGCGACCCGCTCCGGCCATCCGCCGTCTGAAGATCAAAACCCGCTTGGGGTACGCCCGGAGCTCCCGCCCAGCGCAGCGCTCGCAGCCGGTACCCGGGTACCGCTCGGGGCCGAGTAATAGCGGTGATCTTCGCGCCGATACAGGCGGAGATCCATTGCCGTGCCCGTGTCGGCGGGTTCCGGAAGGGGAGAAGCCGTGGAGTTTCCGGGTGCCAAGCCGGACGACGAACGCGACACCTGGGTAGCGGCGCCGCTGGTCAGTGTGGGGCCGCTCCGCTTCGGAGCCACCCACGCCGAGGTCACCGCCGCGCTAGGCGGGGCTTCATCGGTGCCGACGCCGGGTGACCGCCATCTCGGCGGCGCCCGGTTCGACAGCGTCGGCGTCACCACGTACTACGTTGGCGGGCTCGCGGACGGACACCTGTCCTGCGTCGCGGTCGACGCGTTCACCGGTCCGCAGGTGCTGCTGGACGGTGTCGCGCTGACCGGCCGGGACCCGTCGGTCGTCGAGCGGTGGACGTGGACCGAGGCCGAGCGGGACGAGCGCACCCTGTACTACTCGGGCGACGCCGATCCCGCACTCGCTGAGCTGGGCCTCGTCGTCCGCTCCCAGCGGGCCGGCGACGCGGCTCTCACCCGCCCGGTCTTCGTGGGCTACGTGATCGAAGTGCTGGACGAAGCCCTTCCCGATCCGGAGTGGGCGACCCGCTGAGCGGGTAGGTCCGAAACGGAAACACACGTTGACCACCGGTTCGGCCGACGCGTGTGCAGCGATCGCTCTCGGCGCCTTCACCGAGCCATTCTCCTGCGACCTCAACGACCAGGGGGCCGACGAGTCCGGATGGCATTGTCAGCTACGCGAAGATCCGTCTCTGGCCGGCGTCGGTCGGCTCGTCAGCGAGCAGGGTGCCGGCGCAGAGCCGTGAGGGCGTCGATCGAGTCGAGGTGGGCGGTGAGCGGGTTGTCGCGATGCGGACCACTGACGAGCACTAGCGTCTGAATGCCGGGGTGGTCGCCGTCGTAGAAGTCGTCTTCGTCGTCATCGCCGGGAATCGCGTTGGGTTGAATTTCGACGCGCTGAGTGCCGGCGTCCGCGACCAGGTAGACGCCTCGGTAGCAGCTGTCGCGCTCGATGAAACTCACGCCCAACTGCTCGGTGAGTAGGCGCGCCAGCTCGGCAACCGGGTATGCGCTGGTGCCATAGGTGTCATAGGCGTCCATGGAGTTGACCGTATCGCCAGGACAGTCGCAGACCCAGGTATTACTCGGGGGTCACGGTGCAGCAGCGGCGGCAGGCGGGGGCTGGTAGCGGGTGCCGTCGCGGCCCAGAGCACGTTGGTGCGGCGCCGGACCAAGCAGAACACCCGAACCGAACCGGCCGGGGGCGTGCCGAGGTCGAGTAGATTCCGCGGCATGCTCGCGGGGTGGCATTTTCTCTTCGGTACGATCGTCGGCGCCGTCGTCCTCGCGACGGCGGGGTTGCCGCTGGCCGGGCTGGTGGTGTGGGTCCTGGCCCGCCGGCGGGGCGCGGTGCGGACCGCGCTGGCCGAGGTCGGCATCGTCTACGGGACGGTGCCCTGGCTCTGGATGATCATGCTGCCGGGCAGGCGGGCCGGGGTGAACCTGGTGCCGTTGCGCGACCTGGCGATCGTCGTCGCGGCCGGTCCGGTGACGGCGACCGTCCAGATCGTCGGCAACCTGCTGGTGTTCGCGGCGCTCGGGTTCTTCGCGCCGATCCGGTTCGCGGCGCTGGCCTCCGTGCCGCGGATTCTGGCGCTCGGCGCGGCCGGCTCCGCACTGGTCGAGGTCGCGCAGTACGTGCTGCGCCTGGACCGGGTCTCCTCGGTGGACGACGTGCTGCTCAACGCGGCCGGCGCGGGACTGGCCGCGCTGGCGTCGCGTCGCTGGTGGTGTGCCGAGCCGGTGCTACCTGAGGTACCCGGCGAGCGGGATGCCCTGCTCCCGTAGCGCGGTGGCGATCAGCCCGGCGATCTGTTTCGCGCCGGCCGCCTCGAAGTGGGTGTGGTCGTTGCAGAAGAACGCGCCGACCGCGCCGGTGGTGTAGTCGCCGTTGTTCGGGCAGAGCCGGAGCCGGTTGTACAGCGCGACGCTGCGGGCGTGCAGGTCGATCACCGGTACGCCGTTGGCCGCTGCCGCGTCCTTGGTCTCGGTGACGAAGCCGCGGTTGCCGACCGCCGTGCTGCCGCTGCAGGTGATGGCGGCCACCGGGGTGACCAGGATCGGGCGTACGCCGCGGGCCTTGGCGGCCGACGCCATCACGCCGAGCAGCTCCTTGAAGCGCGCCGGGCCCACGTGCCGCGGGCACGCCGGGTCGCCGTCGTTGATGCCGAACTGGACGATCAGGTAGTCGCCGGCGGCGAACCCGGTCAGCATCGCCGTCCACCGTGAGCTGTACGCGGTCGAGCTGAGCGCGCACTCCCCGGCGGCGTTCTTGGTGCCGGTCACGTTGCCCTCGTAGAGCCACGTCTGGATGCTGCGCCCGCCGACCGCGCTGTTGCGCACCGTGGCGTCGGTGGTGAGGTACGACGGGAACTGGCTGCCCCAGCCGATCGGGCAGGTGCTGGCGTTCATCATCGTCGAGTCGCCGGCCATCCACACCTTGATGGCCGGAGCGGCGGCGGCCGGCCGGGTCGTGCCGCACGGCGCGGCGGCCGCCGGCGTGGTGCTGATACCGGAGACGGCGGCCGCGGTGGTCAGCGTGGCGGCGGCCAGCGCCGCGAGGAAGGTCTTCATGAGAGGGCTCCGGCGAGGATCGGGGCCAGCCGGTCGGTGATCGCCCGGTGGCCTTTGTCGTTGGGGTGCACCGAGTCGCTGAGGCCGTCCGCCGGCAGCCAGCCGGTCGTGTCGACGTAGAACACGTTCGCGTCACCGGCGGCGTTGCGAGCTTGCACCGCGGCGCGCGTCTCCGTCGCGTAGCGGCCGATGAACGTACGCAAAGCAAAGATCTTGGTCGGTGGGAATTTTGCTCTGATCCTGGTCAGGAAGCTGAGATAGGTCGCCTGGAAGGTGGCGGCGCTGACGCCGTGACTCTTGTCGTTGGTGCCCAGGTTGATCACCACGGCGGCCGGGGTGTACCTGCCGAAGTCCCACGGGTCGGTGCCGGCCTGGCCGCCGCTGGCGAGCCAGTAACGGGTCTGGTGTGCCCAGCATCCGTCGGTCGTCTCGGACAGGCACATGCCGCCGATGGCGATCTGGGTGTGGTCGGCGCCGAGCCGCTCGCCGGTCTGGAACGCGTAGTCGGTCACGGCCAGCTGACTGCTGGTGGCCCCCGCCGTGATCGAGTCACCGACGAACTCGACGAGCCGCGGGCGGGCGGGTGCCTTGACCGTGGTGGCGCCGGCGTCGAGGATCAGGCCCTGGAAGACGGCGTCGCCGGTGTAGGAGCCGGCCACCTGCCGGTAGCTGACGACCAGCGTGTGGGTGCCGGCGGCGAGCGGGGCCGGCGTCAGGTTGATCGTGCCGGCGCCCCGGAACGCGGTGAACGCCTTGCCGTCGATGCTGGCCCACAGGTCGACGGTGTTGCGCTGCCTGAGCTTCACGGTCCGGCCGGTGAAGCCGGTCCGCAGGTAGGCGCCGGCCCAGTAGGGCACGTACGCGGCCGGGTTCGTGGTGTTCCAGCGCCCGACGAAGCTGATGTCGGGATCGGTCGGCGTGCCGTCGCCGGCGGCGCCCCGGGCCGGGGCGACCGGGGCGAGCACGCCCAGCAGCACCGCTGTGGCGATGGTTACCAGTCGTCGCATGACACCTCGTCTCCTCTTGGCGGGAGCGCTCCCATCGTCGCGCCGAGAATTATCGATGTCAATCGATACCCAAGAGGGGGCGCCCGCCGGCCGCAGCCGGCGGGCGCGACGGATCAGGGCAGGCGGCGGCGGTCGCCGATCATGTCGTCGAGTGGCAGGTCCAGGGCCCGCACGCCGGCCAGGGTGGCCGGAACGCCGGCCCAGCGGCGCAGCATGGCGGTGGCCGCGGCGGCGTCCGCCGGGGTCAAGCCGGCGATCTTCGCGCCGTGGTTGGCGCCCGGCGCCACGTACCGGGCGGAGTCACGCCTGCTCGGGGTGAAGCGCTCGGCACTCCACGGGTCGTTCTCGCCGTAGACGAACAGCATCCGCTCGGCGGCGGTCCGCACCCACAGGTCGACGTCGATCATCGGCAGCGGGTCGTGCTGACGCCGCAGCTCCGGCGGGAGCGACGAGTTCGCGGTGTAGATGCCGGGGTGGTGCCGCAGCCCGCGCAGGTGCTCGAAGCGCAGGCTGGGCCAGCCCAGCTGACCCGCCGCCTGGTAGTAGTACGGCCAGTACGGCTCCAGGCCCTGGTCGGTGTAGAAGCTCCAGCCGGCCACCGTGTCGATCCAGGTGTACAGCTCGTCGTCGGTCGCCGTGGTGGCCGGCACCGTCGCGCAGTCCGCGGCCGTGCTGTACTGCCAGAACGCCCACACCGAGTCGAGCACCGTCATCTCGAACGAGCGGTCGGCGGTGCCGATCGAGCCGCCGAACGTCCAGCCCTGCGCTGCCGCGTCCGCCTCCAGGTGGGCGACGAGCCGGTCGCGGCGCCGCAGCGCCTCCCGCTGGACACCGTCCAGGGCGGCCCGGCAGGACGCGGTGCCGACCCGGTCGAAGAACCTGTCGTACGCCGTGTCGGCCGGGTTGATCACGTCGTCCGGCGCCACGTAGGCGACCACGCCGTCGACGTCGTCCGGGTAGAACCTGCGGTGGTAGACCGAGGTCATGCCGCCCTTGCTGCCGCCGGTCTGGATCCAGCGTCCGGAGTAGACGCTCTTGAGCGCGGTGACGAGCCGGTGCTCGTCGCTGGCCTCCTGCCAGATGGTCAGGTCCGACCAGTCGGCCGGGACGGGCCGTGACGGGGTGAAGAAGCGGTGTTCGAGCGAGACCTGGTTGGCCCCGAGCAGGGCGGTCGGCTCGGTCTGGGTCGGCCGGGGGCTGGCGGCCAGCCCGTACCCGTTGGTGTACAGCACGGTGGGGGAGCTCGCCGACCGGTGCAGCAGGGTCAGCCGCTGCTCGTAGCCGCCCCGGGAGGGGTGGTGATGGTCGGCCGGCTGGCGGTAGGTCAGGACGAAGAACCGGTAACCGGTGCCCTGGGTCTCGGAGACGACGGAGAGGCCGGGGATGGCCGCCAGCTGGTCCAGCAGCGGGTCGTCCGCGGCGCGAGCGACGGTGGCCGGGGATAGGACCACCAGTAGCGAGGCGAGGATGGCAACGATGCGTGATCTCACGCCCGCCACCATATCGACGAACCGCTATCTCAGGTCGACCCGCGGGTGATCAGCCTGGTGGGCAGCGTGGTGGGCTCCGGTGGTGCGGCGGTGCCGGACAGCATCGCCAGCAGCGACTCGGCGGCCGCGGTGCCGATCCCGGTCTTGTCCTGCGCGACGGTGGTGAGTCCGGGAGGGATCAGCGCCGCCACCTCGATGTCGTCGAAGCCGACGATGGCGATGTCGGCCGGCACGCGCAGGCCCGCCTCGTGCACGGCGCGCAGCGCGCCGACCGCCATCTCGTCACCGGCGGCGAACACCGCGGTCGGCCGCGGATAGCGGGCGAGCAGCTGTTTCATCGCGGCGTGGCCGCTGTCCAGGTACCAGTCGCCGGACACGACGGCATCCTCGGCGAGCGGCACGCCGGCCTCGGCGAGCGCCGCGCGGAACCCGTCCAGCCGTTGCACGGCGGGGTAGGCCGGCAGCGGCCCGGTGATGGTGGCGATCCGCCGGTGTCCGCGTTCGATCAGGTGCTGCGCGGCCAGCCGGCCGCCACCGGTGTTGTCCGACGTGATGTACGTGCAGGTCGGCCCGGTGTAGCGCAGGTCGAGGGCGACGCACGGCACCGCGGCGTCGGCGAGGGCCAGCACGGCCGGGTCCCGGCTGCCGTTGTCGATGATCACCACGCCGTCGACGTTGTGCCGCTGCACCGCGCGCAGGAACCGCTGCTCGCGGTCGAGCCCCGGGCTCTGGTCCGGAGCGAGCATCAGCAGGTGCAGCCCGTGCGCGCTCAGCGCGCTCTTCAGTGCGACCAGGATGTCCTGCAGGAACGGGTGCCGCCAGCCGGGGCGGCGGTGGTCGGTGTCCCAGACCAGGCCGACCATGTTGGACTTCTTGGTGGCCAGGGTCCGGGCCGACTCGTTCGGCAGGTAGCCGATCTCGGCGGCGATGCCGAGCACGAGCTGGCGGGTCTGCTGGCTGACCACCTCCGGGGTGTTGAAGACCCGGGACACGGTGGCGACGGAAACGCCGCACCGGCGTGCTACTTCCCTGATGCTCGACACGGTGACGCCCCTATGTAACCGGTTTCATCACCGTAACAGGGCGATGTCGTGGCGGTCAACACCGGTCGATCTCGTTACCGTCTCGTGACTTGACATCGGACCCATTGATGTAGGCAAACTCTTGCCTCGAGGACGCACCCCGTCCCGTGAGATCTTCCGGCCGCGTACCCAGACCGGCTGTCGGCACCTCGGTTCACCCTTGCGACTTTCTTGCTCTGCCTCGTGTAACCGGTTTCATGAAACCGGTTACATCGAATGACTTGGGGAGATGTACATGCGTTTGTCTCGATCGGCGCGCGTCGTCGCGGCGGCTGCGGCCACCGCGCTGGCGCTGACCGCCTGCGGCTCCGGCAGCGGTGGCGACAGCGGCAGCGACAAGATCACCTTGTCGGTCAGCCTGTTCGGCAACTTCGGCTACCAGGAGCTCTACAAGCAGTACGAGAAGGACCACCCGAACATCAAGATCCAGGAGCGGACGGCGGACTACAACGCCCACCACCGCGACCTGGCCACCCACCTGGCCACCAACGCGGGCGCCGCGGACATCGAGGCGGTCGACACCGGCTTCATCGCCCAGATGCGCGAGGTCGGCAAGCAGTTCACCGACCTGGGCACCGAGCGCGAGTCGGAGTACCTGCCGTGGAAGTGGCAGGCGTCGCTGACCAAGGACGGCCAGCAGATCGGGTACGGCACCGACGTCGGCGGCCTGGCCATCTGCTACCGCCGTGACCTGTTCCAGCAGGCCGGCCTGCCCGCCGACCGGGACCAGGTCTCCGCGGCGTGGGCGTCCGGCTGGGACAAGTACATCGAGCTCGGCCAGCAGTTCACCAAGAAGGCGCCGAAGGGCACCGCGTTCTTCGACGGCGGCGGCGCGCTCTACAACGCGGTCATCGGCCAGGCGCCGGTCGGCTTCTACAACCCGGACAACACCGTCGTGGTGTCCACCAACCCGGAGGTCCGCAAGGCCTGGGACCTGGTCGTCAAGGCGATCCAGGCGAACCTCTCGGCCAAGCTGGTGGAGAGCTCGCCGGAGTGGAACAACGGCTTCGCCAAGGGCCAGTTCGCCACCATCGCCTGCCCCGCGTGGATGATGGCCAAGATCAAGGACCAGTCCAAGGCGTACGCCGGGAAGTGGGACGTGGCTGCCGTGCCCGGTGGCGGCGGCAACTGGGGCGGCTCGTACCTGACCGTGCCGAAGCAGGGCAAGCACGTCGACGAGGCCAAGAAGCTCGCCGCCTGGCTGACCGCTCCCGACCAGCAGGCCAAGGTCTTCACCACGCAGGGCCTGCTGCCGTCCATCCCGGCGCTCTACGACAAGCCGGAGGTCGGGGCGCTCAAGGACCCGTTCTTCAACAACGCGCCGGTCGGCAAGATCTTCACCACCGCCGCCAAGGAGTTGAAGCCGCAGTACCAGGGCCCGCGGGCCGGCGACATCCAGACCGCGATCCGTGACGGCCTGCTCCGCGTCGAGCAGGGCAAGCAGAGCTCCGACCAGTCCTGGACGCAGACCGTCAGCGACGTCGAGCGTCTCGCCAAGTAAGCCCACCCCGTCCGGCCGGCGGCCACCCGGCCGCCGGCCGGCTCCGGCGACGAAGGATCGACAATGGCGCTCAAAGCCACCTTGAACCGGCTCGACGCGAAGGGCTCGCCCTACCTCTACGTGGTGCCGTTCTTCCTGCTCTTCGGCATCTTCGGGCTGTACCCGCTGATCTACACCGGGTACGTGTCGTTCAACGACTGGAACCTGCTCGACGGCGGCGAACACCAGTGGGTGGGCCTGGCGAACTACCGCGAGATGCTGCAGGACGCGTACTTCTGGAACTCGCTCGGCAACACGCTGAGCATCTGGGTGCTCTCCACGGTGCCGCAGCTGCTCGCCGCCCTCTGGATCGCCCACCTGCTCAACCACAAGCTGCGCGCCCGCACCAGCCTGCGGATGGGCGTGCTGCTGCCCAACATCACCTCGATCGTGGCCGTGACCATCGTCTTCACCCAGCTCTTCGGCCGCGACTTCGGCATGATCAACTGGCTGCTCGGCCTGGTCGGCGTCGGGCCGATCGACTGGCAGGCCGACACCTGGAGCTCGCACCTGGCCATCGCGACCATCGTGATCTGGCGCTGGACCGGCTACAACGCGCTGATCTACCTGGCCTCGATGCAGGCCATCCCGCACGACCTGTACGAGGCCGCCGAGCTCGACGGCGCGTCGTCGACCCAGCAGTTCTGGCGGATCACCGTGCCGAACCTGCGCCCCACCATCATCTTCACCACCGTCATCTCCACCATCGGCGGCCTGCAGATCATCGCCGAGCCGCTGCTGTTCGCCGGGACCTCGACGCCCACCGGCGGCTCCGACCGCCAGTTCCAGACCATCGCGCTGTTCATGTACGAGCAGGGCTTCCGGGAGTTCCGGTTCGGTTACGCCTCGGCGATCGCCTGGACCCTGTGCCTGATCATCGCCGTCTTCGCGATCGCCAACTTCCTGCTGACCCGGCGCATCGCCAACGACGAGGAGTAGCCGCCGTGACCGTTCTCGCCAACCCGCCGGCGACCCGTACCGAGCCGCCCGCCGCGCCGAGACGCCGGGCGAACCGCCGTGGCTTCGGCTTCCCGCGCCGCGGCTCGGTCTGGACCTATGCCGCCCTGCTGGCCATCGTGGCCGGCTCGCTGTTCCCGCTCTACTGGTCGTTCGTGGTGTCGTCGCAGACCAGCGAGGCGGTCGCGAAGACGCCGCCGGTGCTGATCCCGGGTGGCCACCTGTTCGACAACATCGCCCGGGTCTTCGACAGCACCAACTTCGGCAAGGCGCTGCTCAACTCGTTCATCGTCAGCGGGTCGATCACCATCTCGGTGGTGTTCTTCTCCACGCTGGCCGGGTTCGCCTTCGCCAAGCTCAAGTTCCGTGGCCGCAAGCTGCTGCTGGTCCTGGCTATCGGCACCTCGATGGTGCCGCAGCAACTCGGCATCATCCCGCTCTACATGCTGATGACCAAGCTCGGCTGGACCGACCAGCTCGCCGCCGTGATCGTGCCCGGCCTGGTCACCGCGTTCGGCGTCTTCTTCATGACCCAGTACCTCGGCCGGGCCGTCCCCGACGAGCTGCTGGAGGCCGGCCGGATGGACGGTTGCACCACGTTCGGCCTGTACTGGCACGTGGTGCTGCCGGCCGCCCGGCCGGCGGCCGCGGTGCTCGGCCTGTTCACCTTCATGCAGGCCTGGAACGACTTCTTCTGGCCGCTGGTGGTGCTGCAGAACAACGCCACCGTGCAGGTCGCCCTGTCGTCGCTGGCCAGCGGCTACACCACCGACTACACGCTGACCCTGACCGGCACGCTGCTGGCCACGCTCCCGATCCTGGTGATCTTCATCGTCCTCGGCCGGCAGATCGTCGGCGGCATCATGCAAGGAGCGATCAAAGGTTGACCAGCTCATTCGACATCCCCGACATGCCGGACGGCTTCGTCTGGGGAGCCGCCACGGCGGCCTACCAGATCGAGGGGGCGGTGGCCGAGGACGGCCGCGGCGCCTCGATCTGGGACACCTTCACCCGGCGCCCGGGCGCCGTCGCCGACGGGACCTCCGGCGAGGTGGCCTGCGACAGCTACCACCGCTGGCGCGACGACGTGGACCTGCTGGAGAAGCTCGGCGTCGACGCGTACCGGTTCTCGGTGGCCTGGCCGCGGGTGCTGCCGGCCGGGCACGGCACGGTCAACCGGGCCGGCCTGGACTACTACGACCGGCTGGTCGACGCGCTGTGCGAGCGGGGCATCCGGCCGTTCGTCACGCTCTACCACTGGGATCTGCCACAGGCCCTGGAGGACGCCGGCGGCTGGCGGGTGCGCGACACCGCCGACCACTTCGCCGACTACGCGGCTGTGGTCGCCGGGCGGCTCGGTGACCGGGTACAGGACTGGATCACGCTCAACGAGCCGTACGTCTCGTCGATGGTCGGGTACGCCGAGGGCCGGCACGCGCCGGGCGCCACCGAGGGGCACGGCGCGCTCGCGGCCGCCCATCACCTGCTCGTCGGGCACGGCGGCGCGGTGCGGGCGCTGCGGGCCGCGCGGGCCGGCGCCCGGATCGGCATCACGCTCAACCTGTCCCCGGCGGTGCCGGCCACCGGCAGCGCGGCCGACCGGGCGGCGGCGCACCGGATGGACCTGATGCTCAACCGGCAGTTCACCGACCCGGTGCTCGGCCGGACCTATCCGGACGGCTTCGCGGAGCTGTACGCCGGGGTGAGCGACCTGTCCTTCCGGCGCGACGGTGACCTGGAGCTGATCGGGGCGCCGCTGGACTTCCTCGGCGTCAACTACTACTACCGGATCCACGCCGCCGACGCCCCGCGCGAGCGGGACGACCCGGCGCGGCGCAGCGCGTTCGACATCGGCGTGCGCTCGGTGACCCGCGAGGGCGTGCCGGTCACCGACCTGGGCTGGCCGATCGAGCCGCACGGCCTGTACGAGACGCTGACCGGGCTCGCCCAGCGGTACCCGGACCTGCCGCCGGTCTACGTGACCGAGAACGGGATCGCCCAGCTGCGCGACGACCCGGATGCCGATCCGGAGCGCATCGCGTTCGTCGCCGGGCACCTGGCGGCCGCCGCCCGGGCCGCCGCCGACGCCCCGGTCGACCTGCGCGGCTATTTCTACTGGTCACTGCTGGACAACTTCGAGTGGGCGCGCGGGTACGGGCCGCGGTTCGGGCTGGTGCACGTGGACTATCCGACCGGGACGCGGACGCCGCGGGCCAGTTACCACTGGCTGCGGGAGCGGTTGTCCGGGCGTACCGGAAACCGGTTTTGATCAAAATAAGTGCCGTGGCGGTGCAACAGATCGGGTGCCGTGGAACGTCATAGATGTATGGGCTTCACGCGCCTGCGGGCATATCTCGTCTTCGGTGTCCTGGCCATCGCCGCGGCCGTGGTCGTGGCGGTCGCCGTGGTCCGCGACAGCCAGGGCGGCGCGGCGGCGAGCGGTTGCCCCGCGGGCACCACGCTGGTGAATGTGACGTTGCCGCGCGACGCGGCGCAGGTCAGCCTCCGGGTGCTCAACGGCACCCGGCGGGCCGGCCTGGCCGAGCAGGTCAGCGCCGAGTTCAAGGATCGCGGCTTCAAGATGCAGCCCACCAGGACCAGCAGGACCAAGTCCGCCGAGGTCGCGGTGATCCAGTTCGGGCCGAAATCGGTCGGCGCGGCCCAGTGGATCAGGGCCTACTTCCTCGGCGAGGCGAAACCCGAGTACAACGCCAAGCGCACCACCGATGTCATCGACGTGGTGCTCGGTGACCGCTATCAATCGCTGGCCACGGTCACCGAGGTCAACCAGTCGATGGCGCAGATCGGGGCGCCCAGCGCGCCGCCGGGCACGTGCCCGGGCAGCGTCGCCTGACGAGCCCGCCGCTGAGGCATACTGCAGAGATGCCGGCCGATGAGTCGCCGGTCCGGCCGCCGACGCTGAACCAGGTCGCGGCTCGGGCCGGGGTGAGTCTCAAGACCGCGTCGCGGGCGCTCAACGGGGAACCCTACGTGTCCGGCGCGACCGAGCGGCGGGTCCGGCAGGCCGCCGACGAACTGGGCTACCGGCTCAACGGGCTGGCCCGTGAGCTGCGGACCGGGGGGACCTCGGCGCTGGTCGGGCTGATCAGCGGTGACCTGGCGAACCCGTTCTATTCGGCGGTCGCCAGCGGGGCGGAGCGGGAGCTGCGCCAGCACGGGCTCCTGCTGATCACCGTCAACAACGACGAGGACGGCGAGCTGGAGAGCAGCCTGCTCACGGCGCTGGTGGAGCGACGGGTCCGGGCCCTGCTGGTGATCCCCAGCGGTGGCGGCCTCGTCGCGAACAGCGCGAGCGCCCACAACGTCCCGTTCGTGTTCGTCGACCGGCCACCGGTGGGGATGGCCGCCGACTGCGTGCTGATCGACAACACCGGCGGCGCCCGGGCCGCCGCCGAGCACCTGCTGGCCGGCGGCCACCGGCGGATCGCGCTGGTCGCCGACCTGGTCCGGACCGCCTCGCAGCGGGCCCGGATCAGCGGGTTCGCCGCGGCGATGCGCGCCGCCGGCAACCCGGCGTGGGAGTCCTACCTGCGCACCGACGTGCACGACGCGGCCACCGCCACCCGGGTCGTCGGCGAGCTGCTCGATCTGCCGGAGCCGCCGACCGCGCTGTTCACCACCAACAACCGGCTGACCATCGGTGCGCTGCGCGCCCTGCGCGGGTGCCGGCGGCCGCCGGCGCTTGTCGGCTTCGACGACTTCGAGCTGGCCGACGTGGTCGGAGTGACCGTTGTCGCGCACGACATGACGGAGCTGGGGCGCGCGGCGGCCCGGCTGGCGTTCGACCGGATCGGTGGTCACACCGGCCCGCCGCGGACCGTCGTCATTCCGGCGACGCTGGTGCCGCGCGGGTCCGGCGAGCGGTGACCCGCCGTCACCGCGGTGACTGATCGCTGTCGGCACCACCTCGCGGACCCGAAGCCGGCCGCGGTCAGCCGCGGTCCGGCCGGGGGATCCGGATGCCGGCGGCCCGGAGCTTGCCCTCGAAGAGCGCGGTCAGCCGCGCCGTGGCAGGTGTCGGCTCGTCGCCGTGGCGGGCGATCAGCGTGTACCGGGTCGCGGCCTCGGTACGGGCTTGCAGGCCGGTCACGGTGTTCAGCAGCGCCGGGTCGGCCAGGTAGTGCTCGGCCGCGGCGGTGGCGAGCTCGACCAGCCGCGGATCATCGGGTTCCCAGGTCGCGGCCTGGGCCGCGCGTCTGGTCAGGGCGACGAGCCGGGTGTCGTGCAGCGCCTGCTCGACATGGGTGAGGTAGTCGTCGAAGCCGTCCGGCACGAGGGCCCTGGCCAGCACCCAGGAGTCCCTGGTGGCGGCCACCTCGTTCGCGGTGAAGCCGAGTCCGGGCATCCGCTCCAGCAGCGCCACCGCGCGGTCGGGTAGCAGTGCCCGGTCGCCGTCGGCGAGGCGATGCAGCGTGGCCCGGCGCGCGGTCAGCTCGTCGATCCGTGCGGTGAGCTGCCGCTCGACGCCGGCGAGCGTGGTGGCGAACCGCTCGGCGTCGCCGTCGATCATGGGCCCGATCTCGGCCAGTGGCACCCCGGCCTCGGCCAGCGTCCGGACCCGTACGAGTCGTAGCAGGTCGGCCGATCCGTACCGCCGATAGCCGGACCTGTCGCGTTCCGGCTCGTCGATCAGTCCGACCTTGTGGTAGTGGCGCACCGTCTTGACGGTGACGCCGACGAATGCCGCCGCCTGCCCGATCGTGACTCCGTTGGTCATCCGGTCAGCCTGCCTCGTGTTCCAGCCCGGCGGCCACGCCGGGCTCGACGAGCCCGGCGTGGCCGCGGTTCGCGGTGCGGATCACGGGTGCTCGGCTCGTCCGCCGCCGAAGACCTCGTCGACGAGCCGATGCTGGGCGTGCCGGAATGCCGCCCCGATCGACAGCTCGGCGTCGTCCACACAGCTCAGCGTAGCGGTCAGGGTCCTGCGGCCGTCGGGTGTGCTGTACATCAGCGCCGCGTGGCCGACGGTGGCGCCGTTGTGGCAGATGACGGTGCCGCCCGCGTCCGTGGTCACCACGAACACACCCAGGCCGTAGCCCATGTTCGGGATGCCCGTCGGGTACGGGGTGCACATCTCGGCCAGCAGCGGCGCCGGCAGGAGTTCGCCGCCCATGAGCGCGGAGATGAACGTGTGCAGGTCCTGAGTGGTGGAGATCATGTCGCCGCCGGTGGAGAGCCAGGACGGGTTCTGCCGGGTGACGTCGACCGTCGTGTCACCGTGACGGTAGTAGGCGTGCGCGTGCGGCTCGGGAAGCTCCGGCGAGGCGTCCGGCACCACGGTGCCCGACAGCCCGAGCGGCCCGATGATCAGCCGCTGCATCTGTTCGGCGTACGTGTGACCGGTGACCTTCTCGATCAGCAGCCGGGCGAGGACGTAGTTGGTGTTGGAGTAGCTCCACCCCGCTCCGGGCTCGAACCGTGCCGGCTCGGCCACCGCCAGCCGGACCAGGTCCTCGGGCTGGTAGGTCGTGAACCGGTTGGCCAGCCACTCCGGGCCCGTGGTGCCGTAGGGGATCGGGATCCCCGGGGCGATCGTCCCGTCGTCGTGGACCTCGCCGGTGAAGTTGAAGATCCCGCTGGTGTGCCGCAACAGCATGCGCACGGTGATCCGCCCGTCCAGCCCGAACTCGGGCAGGTGCCCGGCGACCGGATCGTCCAGCCCGAGCCGGCCCTCGGCCACCAGCCGCAGCACGACGGCCGCGGTGAACGTCTTGGTGTTGCTGCCGACGCGGTGATGCCCGTCGGCCGGTGGCTTCGCGGTCCCGCCCAGCTCGGCCGTCCCGGCGGTGCCCACCCACTCGCCCTGTTCGTCGTGCACCCGCAGCGCGACCCCGAGGAACCCGGAAGCCACGATCTCCTCGATCGCCTTCCGCAACCGCGGACGATCGGAGGTGGCGGTCCGCGGAACGCTTGCGTCGTGGCCGGTAGGAGTGGTGTTCATGGTGGTCGCTCCCCGAGGTCGGTTCGGCTCGTCGTCGGCGTGCCGCTGCGACGAGCGTCGACCCTGCCCCTAGGTCAACCTCAACCGTGTTGTGGACCACAGCCGGGCACGGCAGGTGCCGGCCGGTCCCGGAATCCGGCCGGGGCCGACCGGCCATCCCGCGCGGCCGGTCGGATTCCGGGACGGTGCTGTGCCGATCAGCCGCGGACGTCGAACTCGTAGATCCGGGCGGCCCCGTTGCCGTCGCTGGCCGGGGTGATCACGCTGAGCCGGACGTACCGGGCATCCGCGTCGACCGTCGTGCTGGTGCTGTCCGCGGTGTTGCCGCGGACCGTGGCCCGGGTGGTCCACGTCGTACCGTCGTCCGAGGTCAGCACGTCGAAGTCCCGGGTGTTCCAGGCCGGGTACTCACCACCGGCGCCGGCGTGCCGGATCACCACCGAGCCGATGTGCCGGGTGCCGCCCAGGTCGGTCTGCAACCACTTGGTGGCGCCGCCCGAGCACCACTTGTCGGTCCAGCCGCCCAGCCAGCTGCCGTTGACCGCCTTGTCGGCGCCCTCGGCCGCGCCGCACGCCGAGTCGGCGGCGGCCGGGCGGCTCAGCGCCAGGTCGGCCGGGAAGCTGCTCGACCCGTACACCTCCAGTTCGTAGATGCGGGCGGCGTTGTTGCCGTCGTTGGCCGGGGTGGTGACGTCCAGCCGGACGTACCGGGCCGTGCGGGCCGGGATCGGCGCGTAGGTGCGACTGGCCCGGGCGTTGCCGACAGTCACCGCGTTCGACCAGGTCGCGTTGTCGGTGCTGGTCGCGATGGTGAAGGCGGCGGTGTTCCAGTTGGTCCGCTCGCCACCGAGACCGGCGTGCTTGACGATGAACGAGGACACGTTCCGCTCCGAGCCCAGGTCGACGGTCAGGGTGCGCGGGGTTCCGGTCGTACACCACTTGCTGTTGTCCTTGAGCAGGTCGTCCACGGCCTTGGCCGGGGTTTCCGCGCCGCAGGCGGCCGCGCCGCCGGTGGCCGGCTTGTTCAGCGCCAGGTCGGGACCGAGGTCCGGCTCGGCGGGCGGCTGCTGTGCGCCGTCGCCGAAGCTGGGCGGGACGTCACCGGCGGCGGTGCCCCAGCCGCCGGGGGAGGAGCCCATCGTGTACGCGATGGTGGCCCCGTCGCCGATCTGCGGATACCGGATCCAGTTGTGGCTGGTCGCGGTGCCGTCGACGGCGAGCGACTGGACGTACCGGTTGGTGGCGCTGCCGCCGGTGATGGTGATGTCGCCGCCCGGGCGCCGGATCAGCGCCTGCGGGAAGAGGCCACCGTGCACCGCCAGGGTGTCGGCGCCCGGGGTGACCGGGTAGAGGCCGAGGGCGGCCCAGACGTACCAGGCGCTGGTGGCGCCGAGATCGTCGTTGCCGGGCAGGCCGCCGGCGCCGGTGGTGAACGACTCGCTCATCACCCGGCGCACCGCGTCCGAGGCGCCGGCCGGCCGGCGGGCGTAGTGGTAGGTCCACGGGACGCCGTGCTCCGGCTCGTTGCCGACGTAGAAGTACGGCCGGGACAGACCGCCGTTGAGCTCGGTGAAGTGGTGGTCGAGCCGTTGCGCCGCGGTGTGCGGGCCGCCCATCAGGGTGACCAGCGCGCCCAGGTTGTGCGGCACCATCCAGGTGTACTGGGCGGCGTTGCCCTCCACGTACGGCTTTTCGGTCGCCGGGTCGAGGGGCCACGAATAGGCGCCGTTGCCCTCCCGGTTGTGGATGTACGCCGATTCGCCGTTGAACAGGCTGCGCCAGTACTGCGCGTGCGTCGCGTAGGTGTCGTAGGCGGTGGTGTCGCCGAGCGCCTTGGCGAACCGGCTGATCGCGAAGTCGCTCGACGCGTACTCGAGGGTCTCCGACGGATTTCCGGGAATGTAATGGCCGCTCTCGTAGGAACCGCGATTGCCGCGCAGCACATAGCCCTGCGTGCTGCCGCCGGTGGCGCTCTTCTTCATCAGCGCGAGGGCCGCCGCGGTGTCGAAACCGCGCACCCCGAACGCGTAGGCGCTGGCCACGATGATCGGCCCGGGGTCGCCGGGCATCACGAAGTCCTCGATGCTCTGCTGCGACCATTTCGGCAGCAGGCCGCCCTGCTGGCCGTCGAGCACCATCGACGCGACGATGTCGCTCATCACGTCCGGCGCGATCAGCGCGGTCAGCGCCGCCCACGAGCGGTAGATGTCCCAGCCCGAATAGTTCTGGTACACCGGATGCGAGGCGGTGTGCACCGCGCCGTCGAATCCCATGTATTGCCCGTTGGTGTCGCTGGCGACGTTCGGATTCATCAGCACGTGATAGAGCGCTGTGTAGAACTTCTGCAGGTCCGTCGTGCCGCCGCCGGTCACCTGGATCCGATTGAGTGCCGCGTTCCAATCATCAAGGGCATGCTGGCGTACGGCGGGGAACGCGCCCGCCTCGGCGGTGGCGTTGTTCTGCGCGTTCGCGACGCTGACGAACGAGATGCCGACGGTCGCGGTGACCACCGGGTTCGCGCTGGTGTCGAATGTGACGTAGGCGCCGGCCTGGTTACCGCTGACGCTTGTCGACCCGGCGGTGACGGTGCCGCCGTTGAACGTGCCGACGCCGGTGGGCGTGCGGTCGAACAGGATCGAGTAGTACATCTTGAACGTGCGCCCGCCGCAGAAGCCGCCGGCGGTGTGCTCGCCCCAGACCCGGTTACCGCTGATCGTCACGTTGCCGGCCCGGTCGCCGGTGGCCGACCGGGAGGCGTTGATCAGCACGCGGGCACTGGTCGTGGCGGGGTAGGTGAGCCGCAGCGCGCCGGTGCGGGTCGTGGCGCTCAGCTCGGCGTCGATCCCGTACTTGTCGAGGCGGTTCTTGTAGTAGCCGGGGACGGCCGACTCGTTGGACTTGGTGTAGCCGCTGGCGTATGAGGTCCAGGCGCTGCCCGGCGAGGAGCCGAGGTTGCCGGTGATCGGCAGGATCGGCAGGTCCTCGTTGTTCGGGCAGCCGGCGCCGTTGAAATGGGTGAGGCTGAACGACTCGATGGTCCGGTCCCGATCGCGGTAACCGGACGGCGAGCCGGTCGGGGTGTCCGGGCTGAACTGCACCATCCCGAACGGCACGGTGGCGCCGGGGAAGGTGCTGCCGCCGGCGCCGCCGCCGACCGGGTTGGGGGAGTTGCTGTCGTCGGTGCCGACGAACGGGTTGACGTATCCGGTGAGGTCGAGGTCGGCGGCGTGGGCCGTCACCGGGATGGAGAGGCCCGCGGCGGTGAGGAGGGCCGCGGTGGCGAGGGTACGGAGCATTGTTGCCGTCCCTTCGGAGCGTGACATGGGTATGACAACGTTGTCAGCACAGATCAACGAATGTCAATGCATGCCTGGTTCCGGAACCTCGCCGCCGGGTGTCTTCACGGCGGCCAGGTGGGGGCTCGGTCAGGGCGCCCGGCGGCGCGGCTCACCCGTAGGCGCCAGTCGGCGTCGCCGGTTGCGGCCCGCCGATGGCGGCACTGCGGCCTCGGCGCGAGGCTCAGCCACAGTCGGTCACCTGGACTGTCGCGACGACCGCCGGTGGGGCCGCGCGACTGGCCCGGGCCGGGCGGGCTCGGAGCGAACCGGTCAGAGGCCGGCGATGGAGGCCGGGGCTCGTTCGGCTCGGCTGAGGGCTCGGATCAGGGCGGGCTGGCCGTGGCGGCGGGCGGCCAGGTGGCAGAGGACGCTGATCACCGGGTCGAACCAGGACGGCGGGAACGGAGGAGTGTCGGCGCCGATGCTGGTGGCCAGGTCGTCGCAGTGGACGGCGAGTTCCAGCAGGCGGGTCACGAGGAAGTCGTCCAGGGAGAGGGACCACGGGCCCCACGGCAGCTGGATGACGCGGTCGGGTGGTTCGGCGGGCAGCCGGCGGCGCAGGGCGGCCAGGGCGGTGGTGGCCGCTTCGGTCACGGCCGCTGCTCCGGCGGTCGCCGCCTCCTCGGCCGAGCAGCGGATGTAGACGTTGACGTCGCTGTCGAGGCCGCTGTCGATCCAGGTCGACCTGGCGAAGTGCTCGGCCAGCCGAATGTGTTCGTCGACCACTGGCGCGTCCAGCACCGGTGGCACCTGGGTGACCTGGCCGGCCAGGTGGGCGGTCAGGCCGCCGACGCGTAGTCGCGCCAGCGAGCTCGGGGCGTCCCAGCGTTCCGCCACGGCCGGCTGGGCCAGGAACGCGGTGACCACCTCGGCCGACTCCAGGTAGACCTCTCTGACGCTCACGGACACCAGTCTGGGGACGGCCCGGCCGGTACTCAACGGGAAGAACCCGGCTGGGCGACTGAAGCGAAACCGGGTGGGGTCCGTGCGCGACCGTCTTGATCAAATAGGCGGATGACCGATGAGGAGATCGCCGAGCGGATCCGCCGGGCGCGGCGGCGCGAGCAGACGCCGGGCAGGATCGGGCGGCACGAGGTGCTCGTCGACACGGTGCGGCTGCCGGGCGGGGTGGTCACCACCGTCCACCGGGTGCTCGACGGGCGGGTCACGGTGCTGCGGGCCGGCGCTGACTCGTTCCGCGAGGACGTGGCGCTGGCGTTGCTGGACGTGCCGGCGGTCGCGAGCGGCACTGTCGAGCCGGTCGCCATCGACGTGCCCGGGCTGCGGCTGGACCGGGCGGTCGCGCTGGGACCCGCCGGCGACTCGGGGCTCGACCCGGAGCTGGACACCCGTACGGTGACAGTGGTGGCCGTGCACCACAGCGAGATCCGGCCGGGCGAGGCGGAGGCGGACTTCCACACGGCGATCTCGTCCCGCGGCACCGGCCTGGTGCACCACCTCGACGACTGGCATCGGCACCCGGCGCCGCGGGCCGACGCGCGGCTGCTCGACGACTGGCCGGGCGGCATGATGCGGCGGTCGGCGAAGTTCCACCCGTGGCAGGCCGAGCGGATGCTGACCCGGGTCGCGCCGGACGGGCCGGCCGGGGTGCGCGTCGAGATCCGGAGCATGGGCGGCCACGTGCTGGTTCTGCGGCGCGAGTGGGACCGCGGCGTCGGCACGCTCACCTTCCCGGACGGCACGACCACGCCGGTCGACCTGCCCCGGCACGAATTGTGGGCGCGTCTGAGCCCGATCTTCCTCGGCGAGGAGCGCGAGGTGCCAGAGGCGCCGGAGGTGCCAAGAAAGCCCGAGGTGCTCGAGGGGCGAGAGGAATGGAGGGAGTCAGAGAGGCGCGAGGACGGCGCGGACCGGGACGGTGGTGCGCAGCCGGCCGGCTTGGCCACTGTCGCGCCGGGCACCCCGGAGCTCGACGTGCTGGAGATGCGCTACCAGACACGGGACCACGGCTGGGCGGCCCTGCCACGGATGGAGGCCCTGGACAGCTGCGTAGCCCGGCTCGACCACCACATCCTGCGGGCGCCGGGCAACTGGGCGGTCTTCACGTCCCGGTCGGACGCGGTGATCCAGGTGGAGTGCACCGAGGCCGGCCGGCTCTGGCTGGAGACCCCGGACCCCGCCACGAAGCAGTCCCGGGGCCGCCTGGTGAGCGTCCGGGAGGCCACCACCCTGCTGGAGATCCTGGCCCGCGAGGACCGCAGCGCCGTCGCCGAACTCCCCGGCGTCGAGACGATCGCCTGGGACTGATCTCGGCCGGCCGCCGGTGCGGACGTGTCCGGGCCGACCGGCCACGTCCGCGTGGATACCCGCCGGTGCGCGTTTCGCCCGCCGTACCGGTGGTACTCGCAGGTCATGGACCAGGACACGACACCGGTTCTCGACGCGATCGAGCAGTATCGGGACGAGGGCGATTACACGTTCGCGCTGCCGGGGCACCGGCTCGGCAAGGGTATCGACGAGCGGACCGCGGCGGTGCTGTCGCGCGGCGCGTTCGCCGCCGACGTGATCACCGCGAAGCAGGTGGTCGGCGACGCCGAGAAGCTGTTCGCCGAGGCGGTCGGCGCCCGCGACGTGATCTTCACGACCTGCGGTTCCAGCATCTCCATGCACACCGCGATGCTCACGCTGATCGGGCCGGGCAAGAAGATCCTCGCCGACCGGAACGTGCACAAGTCGGTGGTGGCCTCACTGATCATGGCCGGTGCCGAGCCGATCTGGCTGCGCCCGCGCTGGGATCACCGGCGGCAGATCGCCCACCCGGCCACCGTCGGCGACGTCGAGGCCGCGCTCGCCGCGGACCCGGACATCAGCGCGGTCCTGGTGATCACCCCGACCGAGTACGGCTGCGGCGCCGACGTGCGCGGCATCGCCGACGTGTGCCACGAGCGCGGCCTCCCGTTGCTGGTCGACGAGGCGTGGGGCGCGCACTTCGCGTTCCACGACGGGCTGCCGACCGCGGCCGTGCGGGCCGGCGCCGACCTGGTGGTGCAGAGCCTGCACAAGGCCGGTGGCGGTCTCTGCCAGGCGTCGATGATCCAGGTCGGCGGGGATCTGGTGGACCCGGTGGACCTGCGGCTGCGGCTCGACCTGATCACCACGACCAGCCCGTCGGCGCTGTTCTACGGCTCGATCGACGGGTTCCGCCGGCACATGGTCGGGCACGGCCGGCGGCTCCTCGACGCGGCACTGGACCGTGCCGGCCGGCTCCGGACCAGGCTGTCCCGGGTGCCCGGGCTGAGCGTGATGGACGCCTCGATCATGGACGAGGACGGCGTCGCCGAGTGGGATCCGCTCAAGCTCAGCGTGGACGTGTCCGGGCTGGGCATCACCGGTTACCAGGCCAAGGAGTGGCTGCAGACGGAGAAGCGGCTGACCGTGCAGCTCGGCGACGCGCGCCGGGTGGTCTGCTCGCTCACCTACGCCGACGACGAGGCCGCGTTCGAGCGGCTCACCGGGGCGCTGGAGGAGCTCGCCGCCAAGCCGCCGCGGCCGGACCGCCCCGGCCCGCACATCCCCGCGATGGAGGATTTCGACCTGGAGCAGGCGATGAACCCGCGGGAGGCGTTCTTCGCCGAGACCGAGCAGGTCGCCGACCCGGTCGGGCGGATCAGCGCTGAGATGATCAGCCCCTATCCGCCGGGGGTGCCGGCCATCCTGCCCGGTGAGCGGTTCAACGCGGAGGTGGTCGAGTACCTGCGGGCCGGACTGGCGGCCGGCATGGTGCTACCGGACGCCGCCGACCCGGAGCTGTCGACCTTCCGCGTGGTGCGAGCCTGACCCGGGGGGAGACCCCCGGGAACGGCGCGGACGGGCGTACCCCCATCGGGTTTTGATCTTGGAAGGGGGCTAGCGGGGGAGCTTGACCCGCACGACGGTGCCGGTGGGCTGGTTGTCGTCGAGCGCGATCGTCCCGTGGTGACGCCGGACGATGGCGTGTGCCAGGCTGAGCCCCAGTCCGCTGCCGGGGATGCCCTGGTGGCGCACGTTGCTGCCGCGGAAGAACCGGTCGAAGACCCGGTCGTGTTCGGTCGCCGGGATCCCGATCCCGGTGTCGGCGATGCTCAGCTCGACGGTGTCGTCGCCGGGACGCAGCACCACGTGGATGTCCCCGTCGGCCGGGCTGTACGCGGCGGCGTTGGCGAGCAGATCGTCGACGACCTGCCGCAGCCGGCCGGCGTCGCCGTCGACGAGCAACTGCTCCGGGAGTTCGGTGGTGATCGTCGGGGCGGTGGTCGGGCGGGCCGTCTCGACCGAGTCGGCGACGAGCCGCGCCAGGTCGACGCGACGCATGGTCAGTGCGGCGCGGCCCGAGTCGAGCCCGGCGAGATCCAGCAGGGTTTCCACGATCTGCTGCAGGGCCGACGTGTTCCGGCTGATCACTTCGAGCATGTACCGGTGGTCCGGGTCGAAGGCGGCGCCGTCCTCGACGAGCAGCCCGGCGTTGGCGGCGATCGAGGTCAGCGGGGTACGCATCTCGTGGCCGACCAGCGCGATGAAGTCGTCCTGGGACCGGCCGAGCTGGCGGGCGTACTGTTCGGCCCGGCGCAACGCCACGTAGACGCCGATCTGCGCGGCGACGCCGTCCAGCAGCACGGTCAGCAGGTCCTCGTGGAACTCCGGGCTGTCGGCGTAACAGGTGAGCACGCCGAGCAGGGTGCCGCCGTCGCGGACCGGGACGGCGAGCACGGTGCGGATGCCACGGTCGCGGCAGATCCGGATCCGGTCCCGTTCGTAGGGAGTCGGATTCTGCAGGTACTCGCCGATGTCCGGGACCCACAGCGGCTCACCGGTGCGCCAGACCCGGCCGGTGATGCCCTGCCCGCGCACCGGCATGTGGCCGAAGAACCCGTCGTCGGGAGTCTCGGTCGCGCAGAAGTGCCCGGCCGAGCGCAGCAGCTCGGTGGTGTCGTCGACGAGGAACAACTCGGCGCACGGCCAGCCGAGCGCCTCGGCCACCGCGCGCAGGATCTCCGGCGTGGCGGCGGCCGCCGATTCGGCGGTGCGCAGCGCGTGCTCGACCTGCTTGTGGCACTCCCGGAACCGTTCGGCGCGATGCAGCGCGGTGACCTCGTGGGCGACCGCGACGGCGCCCAGCCGGGAACCGTCGGTGCCGGTGATCGGCTGGGCGGTGGTGGCGAACCGGCGGATCCGGTGACCCGGTACGACGGTGAGGACGTCCACGTCGACGACGTATTCACCGCGGAAGGCGCGCATCAGCGGGGTCTGTTCCCACGTCATCGGCGTCATGTCCGCGTAGCGCAGCATGTCGTTCAGGGTGGCCGGATAGTCGGCCGGGATCTCGTAGGTGTCGTCCCAGCCGCGAACGGCGCGCAGCGCCCGGTTGAGCACCACGACCCGGCCGGTCTCGTCGCAGGCGGCCACCCCCACCGACAGGCTGTTCAGCAGCGCGGTCAGGAAGCTGCTGTGCCGGTCGGCGAGTTCCTCGGCGGCGTTCTGGTCGGTCAGATCGGTGAGGAACATGCAGGCCAGGGCGCCGGATGCGCCGCGGACCACGGACAGCGCGGCGCGTACCGGCAGGCGGTGGCCGTCGGCGTGCCGCATCGTCAGATCGCGCGGCACGGGCCGGCGCGGGGCGGCCTCGAAGAGCCGGCCGAGGGCGGCGCTGATCGGCTGGTCGTCGTAGCCTGGCCGCAGGGTGTCGTCCAGGCGCCGGCCGCACACCTGCTCGGCGGTGTAGCCGAGCAGGCGGTGGGCGGCATGGTTGAAGCCGACCACGACGCCGTCCGTGTCGATCGCCAGGAACGCCTCCTGCACGCTGTCCAGCAGCGCGGCGCTGTCCAGGCTGGTGAGCTCGCCCGGTCGGGCCACGGCGACGGCGGTGGGCCGCAGCAGCTCGGCGATCTCACCGAGGATCGTGGTGTCGCCGGCGGTCCACTGCCGGGCCACGGTGTCGAACACCGTCAGCGAGCCGATCGCCTGATCGGTACGGTCCCGCAGCGGCACGCCGGCGAACGAGCGCACGCCGAACCGCTGTGCCAGCGGATGGCGCCGCAGCTCGGGGAAGTCGGCGACGAGCAGGTCGGGCTGGAGCATCGGCTCGTTCCGGCTGACGATGTACTTGCACACCGACACGGAGAGGGGTGCCCGCCCGGTGTCGATGAGCGCCGGCGGCAGCTCGTGGGATCCGGCGAAGTGTTCCTCCAGATCGTCGACCAGGGTGACCGCCGCCATCGGCGCGTTCAGCAGCCGGGCGGCCAGCCGGGCGATGGCGTTCAGCGGCAGCGGCGCGGCCGGTAGTGACCGCCGGGCCCCGGCCACCGCGGCCAGCCGCCCGGGGTCGTTCAGTGTCGTTTCGTCGAATGCCGCCATGAGCGAGGCAACGACCTCGTTCCCCTCAGAGTGACGCAAGATTGCCGAGCAGCAATGCCTCGGCCAGGCAGGTACGGGCGAAGTCGGTCAGGTGCAGGCTCTCGTTCGGCCCGTGTGCCGCGCAGTACGGGTCCTCGATGCCCGGCACCAGCATCACCGCCTCCGGGAACCGGCGCTGAAAGGCGGCGACGCACGGGATCGAGCCGCCGATCCCGATGTCGGCCGGGGCGGTCCCGTCCCAGGCGGCGGTCCAGGCGGCGCGCGCGGCGTCGTACGCCGGCCCGCTCGTCGCCACGACGCTCGGGGCGGTCCCGCTCTCCAGGGTCACCGTGAGGGCGGCGCCGCCCGGCAGGTGGCCGTGCAGGTGGGTGCGGACCGCGTCGTACGCCAGGAGCGGATTGTCCCCCGGAGCGAGCCGCAAGCTGACCTTGGCCGTCGCCCGGCGCGGCCGGTCCCGGTCGATGCCGAGCACCGTGAGCGACGGCTTGGCCCAGAGCCGGTCGGCGATCCGGCCCCGGCCGACCAGCCGGACGCCGTCGAGCACGCCGGCCTCGCGCCGTAGCCGCTCCTCCGGGTAGTCGACGGTGGCGGTCTCCCGGGCCACCAGGCCGGCCACCGCGACCTCGCCGGCCTCGTCGTGCAGCGTGGCCAGCAGGCGGACCAGCACGGTGAGCGGGTCCGCGGACCGCACCTCGACGAGGCAACTGAGCTGCCCGCGCAGCGACGTGGTGAAAGCCGGCCAGCCGGTGTCCCAGTTGTCGGAGTCGGCCACCACTATCACGTCGGAGCGCAGCGTCTCGGCGTGCTCGTCGAGGATCCGCTCCAGCGAACCGGAGCCGTACTCCTCCTCGCCCTCGATGAACACCGTGACGCCGACCGGCAGGTCGTCGCCCCAGGCCCGCAGCGCCGCCACGTGCAGCAGCACGCCGGCCTTGTCGTCGGCGGCGCCCCGGCCGTAGAGGCGGCCGTCGCGCTCGACCGGCTGGAACGGATCGCTGTCCCACAGCGTCAGGTCACCCGCCGGCTGCACGTCGTGGTGGGCGTAGAGCAGCACCGTCGGTGCGCCGGGCGGTGCCGGCCGGTGCCCGATCACCGCGGGCCGGCCGCCGGCCCGGACGATGCGCACGCGCAGGCCGCAGCCGGCCAGCAGGTCGGCGACGGCCGTGGCGGACCGGTCGACCTCCGCGTGGTCGAAGCCGTCGAAGGCGATCCCCGGGATGCTGACCAGCCGTTCCAGGTCGGCGCGCACCCCGGGCATCGTCCTGTCGACAGCGGCGCGCAGGTCGACGCCGATGCGCATCGTCGGCATCGTGCTCAGTCCGGCATCTCGTCCGGCGCGAGGCCGACCGAGCTGCGGATCTCCGAGATGTTGCGGTAGGTGGCCGGCGGCATCGCCCGCAGCGCCCGCACCGCGGCCGAGTCCGTGGACCCGCCGTTCCGCTCCGCGTGAGCGACGATCGCGTCCTTGTCCGCCGGAAAATCAAGATCCTCGAGCATTTCCTGTACGTCGGTGAACGCTAGCTCAGTCATGCCCGGCAGGTACCCGTCCCGAGCCTGGTTAACCGCGCGTTGGCACCGAGTCGCGGCACCGGCCGGGCGAGCCTGCGCCGGTTGTTCCGCGGTGCGCGCTCTCCCGCGAACGAGTGGTGTTCCGCGCGCGCTTCGGCTGCGAGAATGGGTCGGTTGAGGAGGTGGCGGATGGAGTGGGTGAACACCACCGCGGACGCCGAGGGTAACCTGGTCGTGGCGCTGCGCGGCGACATCGACTTCACCAATTCCGCTGACGTCATCCGGACCATCCGGGCGGGCGCCGCGGACGCCGCCGGTCCGGACATCGAGGTCGACCTGGCCGCGGTGACCTTCCTGGACTCCTCCGGGATCGCGGTGCTGGTGCGCCTGCTGCACCTGGCCGAGCAGCGCGCCGGGCAGCTGCGGCTGCTGCACCCGCCGGAGAAGGTGCGTGACCAGCTGTACCTGGCCGGCCTGGCCGAGCTGCTCGGCGCGCCCGACGCGCCGCCGAGCTGGCTGGGCTGATGAGCGGCGCACCCCGGGAGTACCTGCAACGGCTCGCCGAGATCGACGATGCCGTCGCGCGCGCCCGGCCGGACCCGATGGTCCTGGTGGAACGCGCCGCCGGGCTGCTCGCCGGCCGGGTCGGCTGCCGGGTCGACGAGGCGCAGGCCCAGCTGCGGCAGATCGCCGCCGAGCGGGGCCGCGCCCCGGCCGAGGTCGCCCAGGACCTGCTGGCCGCGCTGGAGAGCCGGCCACCCACCACCCGGCAGACGGTCCGCACCGCTGTCGAGAAGGCCCTGCGGCGTCCGTCGCCCGCCGCCCGCGCCGCGCCGCGGAAACCGGCGGCCCACCCGACCGGCCAGCAGTGGGCGGGCTCGTTGCGGCAGGTGCTGGCCGCCCTGCCCGGCAATCACACGGTGCTGCTGCCGGTCCGCCGGCCGGACGGCACGATCACCGACTACGACATCGTCGCGGTCAGCCCCGCGGCGGTCGACCTGTCCGGCCGCCACGGCGACACGATCGTCGGCGGCCGGGTCTCCGAGATCTATCCCGGCGTCGCCGGCGGCCCGATCTGGCAGGCCTGGGCGGACACCCTGGCCGACGGCGTGGCCCGCGAGGTCGGTCCGATCACCTACGAGGGCGGGGACGGGCCGGCGCCGTTCGCGATCAGCCTCGTGGTCCGGGTGCACCCGATCGGGCCGGGCCTGCTGCACAGCTGGCTCCGCCCGGACGAGCAGCAGCGGATGGGCGAGCGGATCGCGCAGACCGAGCGGCTGGGCAACCTCGGCTGGGGCGAGTGGGACCTGCTCTCCGGCCGTACCGTCTGGTCCGACGAGATGTACCGGATCTACGAGCGGGAACCGGAGGAGGGCCCGCTCACCGACGAGGAGGCCGAGGCGCTGCGGCTGCCCGAGGACGAGGCGATCCACCAGGAGGCGGCCGCCACGTTCGGGCGGGGCGAGACCGTCGACATCACGTACCGGGCCCGGATCGGCGGCCGGATCAAGCACCTGCGCTCGGTGGTGGACGCGGTCCGCGACGTCGAGGGCCGGCCGGTCCGGATCTACGGCATCACCCAGGACGTGACCGCCCGGGAGACCAGCCGGGCCAAGCTGGCCGAGGTCGAGCAGCAGCTGCACCGCCAGCGGGAGACGCTGGAGGCCGAGCACCAGCTGGCCGGGCAGCTGCAGCAGGTGATCCTGCCGCTGCCGCCCGGCGTGGTGGACCTGCCCGGCCTGCGGATGGCGGTCCGCTACCTGCCGGCCGAGCAGGCCAGCCAGGTCGGCGGCGACTGGTTCCACGCCGCCGCCACCCGCGACGGCAAGGTCCTGCTGGCCATCGGTGACGTCGCCGGGCACGGGATCCGCGCGGCCACCACGATGGCCCGGCTGCGGCACGCCGTGGACGCGCTGAGCGTCACCAGCACCACCGATCCCGCCGAGCTGCTGCGCCACCTGAACCGGCTGCTCTACACCGACTGGCCGGACGCCGACACGGCCACCGCGCTGATCGCCCGCTTCGATCCGGCCGAGGCGACACTGACCTGGTCGCAGGCCGGCCATCCGCCGCCGCTGCTGGCCCGCGACGGCGCGGCCCGGCCGCTCGACCGCCCGACCGGCATGCTGCTCGGCGCCCGCACGGATCCGGTCTACGAGACGACGAGCGTACGGCTGGCCCCCGGTGACCTGCTGCTGCTCTACACCGACGGGTTGATCGAGGACCGTGGCAAGAGCATCACGCAGGGTTTCGCGCCGGTGCTGTGCGCGCTGGGTGGCAGCGCGCCGGACGAGCCGCTCACCGACATCCTGGCCCGGCTGCGACGTGCCAACCCGCAGGACGACACCTGCATCCTGGCGCTGCGCCGGACCGCGGACGGATCGTGATGCCCGAGATCACCCGCGACTTCACCCGGGCCGACCTGCCGGCGCTGCGCACCGAGGTCGAGCGCTTCGGCACCGCGCAGGGCCTCGACGGCCTCGCCCTCTACCGCTTCGTGGCCGCCGTCCACGAACTCGCCACCAACGCCATCCGGCACGGCGGGGGAGCGGGCCACCTCTATCTGGGCCATTCCGGCACGGCGCTGCGCTGCCGGGTCACCGACCGCGGCCCGGGTTTCCCCGATCCCGGCCACGAGCTCACCCCGCCGGACTCGCGGGCGCTCAACGGCCGCGGGTTGTGGTATGTCCGGAATGTCGCAGCCACCCTCGACATCAGCAGCGACCCCACCGGCACCAGCGTCACCGTCACGATGCCCGGCTGAGAACCACTGTTCGGTACGCCTTCCGCGCCCGCCCGTGTGGCATGCCGGCCTCCCGGTCCGCGCCGCCGCGGCCCGGCGCCTCCCTCGGTCAGGCTGACCGGTTGAGCGCCGGTTCGATCACGGCGAACGCGCGGTCGGTGAGCTCGTGCGGGTCGGCGGCGCCGTCGCTGGCGCTCCAGTGGTGCATCGCGGCCTCGAACGCGGCGAGGGCCATCCCGGCCGCCATCTCGGGGAACAGGTCGACGGCGGGGTCGCGGCCCAGGCGGGCGGCCAGCTCGGTGGTCAGGGCGGCCCGCCACTGCGCCTCCCGCTCCAGCATGCGGGCGTGCAGGACGGGCGTACGCAAAATCAGTTGAACGACCCGTAACGATTTCAGCGGCTGGTCGACGCAGTGGTCGATGGCCATGCCGACGGCGTGGCGCAACGCGGTGGCCGGCGGCTCACCGGCCGGCCGCGACCGCAACTCGTCGCACATGTCGGCGCCGAGCGAGGCCAGCAGCTGGATGGCGACGTCCTCCTTGGAGGCGAAGTAGCGGAAGAACGTGCGCCGGGAGATGCCGGCCGCCTCGACGATCTCGTCGACCGTCGTGGTGTCGAAGCCCTTGACCGCGCAGAGCTGCAGTGCCACCTCGGTGATCTCGGCGGCCACCAGCTGCCGTTTGCGTTCCGCCATGCTCGTCACCGCGCCACGATACTACGCGCCTCGATTGACACCGAGTGCCACTAAAGGCATGCTGTGGCGCATGACGGTATCGCTGATCACCGGCACCACCAGCGGGCTCGGCCTGGCCACCGCCCGCGCCCTCCTCGACCGCGGCCACCAGGTCATCGCCGCGGTCCGTGACCCGGACCGCGCCGCCCGCCTGCTACCCGGCGCCGAGGCCCGCCACCTCGACCTGGCCGACCTGGACTCGGTGCACGACTTCGCCACCGAGCTGCGCGCCGGCCACCGCCACCTGGACCTGCTGATCAACAACGCCGGCGTGATGGGCATGCCGCGCACGCTCACCGCGCAGGGCCACGAGCTGCAGTTCGGCGTCAACCACCTGGGCCACTTCGCGCTCACCGGCCTGCTGCTCGACCTGCTCGCGGCCGGCCGGGCGCCGCGCGTCGTCACCGTCTCGTCGACTCTGCACCGGAAGGGCAAGCTCCGCTTCGACGACCTCACCGGCGCCCGCGAGTACCAGCCGATGGCCGCCTACAACCAGTCCAAGCTCGCCAACGCCGCCTTCGGCCTGGAACTGCACCGCCGCCTGACCGCGGCCGGCAGCCCGATCCGCAGCGTGCTCGCCCACCCGGGCTTCAGCCGGACGAACCTGCAGCAGGCCGGCACGGTCGGCGGCAACCGGCTGCTGTTGCGGATCACCGCCCCGCTGATCGCGCAGCCCGCGGAGCGCGGCGCCCTGCCGATCCTGCACGCCGCCGCCGGTGAGCCGGTGCGCGGCGGCGAGTTCTACGGCCCGTCCGGGGCCGGCGAGCTGCGTGGCGCGCCGAAGCTCGTCGAGCCGTCCGCCGAGGCCCGCGACCCGGAGCTGGGCGCCCGCCTGTGGACGGTGTCCGAGCAGCTGACCGGGGTCCGATACGCGATGGAGAGCGTCTAGCGGCCGGCCTCGTCCAGGCGTGCGGCCAGGCCGCCCCGGCGGCGACCCGGTCCGTCGCGTCGACGGGTCCCGGACGAGTCCGAGCCGCGTCAGGGCGTCGCTTCGCCGGTCTCCACGAAGCTCCGCAACCCGTCGCGGAGCGCGGTCAGCTGCGCCGGGTCCATCTCACCGAAGAGCCGCCCGGCCACCTCCCGGGCCACCGCCTGCGCCGCGGCCAGGCATTCCTGCCCGCCCGGCGTCAGCGCGATCATCCGGGCTCGCCGGTCACCCGGCACCGGCTGCCGTTCGATCAGTCCGCGCCGCTCCAGATCGTCGACCGTGCGCAGCATCGTCGACTTGTCCGCGCCCAGCTCGGCGGTCAATTGCGCCTGCGTGGAGGGCCCGCGCCGGCCGACCGACGACAGCACGCCGAACAGCCGTCCGTCGATGGCCAGCGGCGACACGACCGTCGGGTCCCGCGACTACACCTATCCGATGCGGCAGCCGGCGGCCACCCTCTGGTACCACGACCACCGCATGGACTTCACCGGTCCGGCGGTCTGGCGGGGTCTCGCCGGCTTCCACCTGATCCGCGACGCCACCGAGCGCGGCCTGCCGGACGGTGCCCGCGACCTGCCGCTGATGATCGCCGACCGGTCCTTCGACGCCGACGGTTCGTTCCGCTACCCGAGCGTCGACCCGTCCCTGCGCGGCGCCCCCGGCGTCACCGGCGACCACCACGCCGGGGTGCTCGGGGATGTCCTGCTGGTCAACGGTGTGCCGTGGCCGGTCGCCCGGGTGCCCCGGGCCCGGCACCGGCTGCGCCTGCTCAACGCCTCGAACGCCCGCCGCTATCGGCTCCGGCTCGACCCGCCGCGCCCGCTCGTGCAGATCGGCACCGACGGTGGCCTGCTCACCGCCCCGGTCGAGCACGACGCGATCGAGCTGGCCCCGGGCCAGCGCTACGACGTGATCGTCGACTTCGCCGGCTACCGGGAGGGGCAGCGGGTCACCCTGCGCAACGACTTCGGCTCCGGCGCGACGGACCGCGTCATGCGGTTCGACGTGGGCGCCACGGTCCAGGACACCAGCCGGATCCCGGACCGGCTCGCCGCCGCGACCACGCTGGCCGGGCCGGTTGCCGCCGCCCGGTCGCTGCACTTCCAGCGGGGCGGCGACAGCTGGACCGTCAACGGCCGCCCGTTCGACCCGGACGTGCCGATCGCCTCACCCCGCCTGGGCGCGGTCGAGGTGTGGCGGCTGACGTCGGACTTTCACCACCCGGTCCACGTGCACCTCGGCCGGTTCGAGGTGATCTCGCGGGGGCTCGGCGGGCCCGGCCCGTTCGACGCCGGGCCGAAGGACACCATCGACCTGCGCCCGGCCGAGGAGGTCAGCGTCCGGGTCCGCTTCGACGACCACCCGGGCCGCTACGTCCTGCACTGCCACAACCTGGAACACGAGGACATGGCGATGATGGCCACCATCCGGGTCACCGCCTGACGAGGGTCAGTCCAGCGGCTCGCGGGCGAGCGCCGCCGGCTCCCGGCCGGCCAGCTCACCGGCCCCCGCCTCGGTGATCCGGAAGCCCTTCCGCGGCCCCGCCTCGCCGTCCTCATCGGACTCGACGAGCCCGTCCCGCTCCAGCCGCTGCAGCGTCTGATAGACCTGCCCGACGTTGAGCGGCCAGACCTCCCCGGTCCGCGCCTCGAACTCCTCCCGCAGCTGAAGCCCATACTTCGGCCCCTCGCTGAGCGGTCCCGCGAGCCGCGCCTGCGGCAAGGCACTTTTCGGTACGCCCAGGGCACCGTCCCGCCGGCCGCGTGGTGCCTGCCGCCAGGAGAAGCACCGGCCCGCACCGACCCTCCGGGGAGGGCCGGAGCGCACCGTCGAACCTCGGACGTCGTAGCGGAGGCCTGACCGACGCCAGCTGCCACCGTCCCGCCCAGCCAGCTTCTCGCGGCTGGTGCTGGTGGTGGTGTCGCGGGCCCGGACACCACCGTGGCGGCCAGCCGGGTTCTTGCGGCTGGTGCTGGTGGTGGTGTCGTGGGCTTGGATGCCACCGTGGCGGCCAGCCGGGTTCTCGGGGCTGGTGTTGGTGGTGGTGTCGTGGGCTTGGATGCCACCGTGGCGGCCAGCCGGGTTCTCGGGGCTGGTGTTGGTGGTGGTGTCGTGGGCTTGGATGCCACCGTGGCGGCCAGCCGGGTTCTCGGGGCTGGTGCTGGTGGTGGTGTCGCGGGCTCGGACACCACCGTCGTGACCAGCCCGGGGGTCGGCGAGGCTTGGGTGGCGGGGTGGAGATCCGGGCGGCGTGCGCCGGACCGGCTCAGGCGTCCAGGTTCAGCTCGGGGTGGCGGCCGGCGATCGACCGCATCCGCCACTTGTTCGGGAACAGTGCCAGCAGCGTGTCGTCGCGGACCCGGGTCATCACCTCGACACCGGCCTCGCCGCGCAGGATCTCCCGGCCGGCGGCGTCGGTGCGGGCCGTCGTCTCGTACGGCAGGTGATCGACGTGCACCTTCACGCCGAACTCGGACTCCAGGCGGAACGTCGCGACCTCGAACTGCATCGGCCCGACCGCGGCCAGCACCGGCGACTGGTCACCGCGCTGGTCGGAGCGCAGCACCTGCACGACACCCTCGGCGTCGAGCTGCTCGATGCCGCGCCGGAACCGTTTGAACGCCGACGTGTCGGTGGTCCGGACCACGGCGAAGTGCTCCGGCGGGAACGACGGCAGCTGCGGGTACCGCACCGCCTTGCCGACGTACAGCGTGTCGCCGATGGCCAGCGCGGTCGCGTTGACCAGGCCGACCACGTCGCCCGGGAAGGCCTCGTCGATGGTGTCGCGGTCCTGCCCGAACATTTGCTGGGCGTACTTGGTGGTGAACGGCCGGCCGCTGCCGCCGTGGGTGACGATCATGCCGCGCTCGAACCGGCCGGAGTTGATCCGGACGAAGGCGACCTGGTCGCGGTGTGCCCGGTTCATGTTCGCCTGGATCTTGAAGACGAAGCCGGAGAAGTTCGCGTCGACCGGCTGCTCGGCGCCGGTGTCGGTGGGCCGGGCGGCCGGCGGCGGGGCCATCTCCAGCAGGACATCCAGGAGCTGGCGTACGCCCAGGTTCGCCACCGCCGCGCCGAACAGCACCGGCGTGGTCGTCGCGGCGAGGAACCCCGCCTGGTCGTGGTCGGCGCCGGTCAGGGCCAGCAGGTCCAGCTCCTCCACGGAGGTGTCCCAGTCCGTACCGAAAAGGGTCTTGGCCTCGTCGGCGGACATCTCCTCCTCGATGGCCAGGTCGGCGCCGCCGGGGGAGCGCTGCATCCGGATGAACGTGCCGGTCCGCCGGTCGATCACGCCGTGGAACTGCCCGGCCGGGCCGACCGGCCAGGTCAGCGGCGTCGGGCGCAACCCGATGCGCTGCTCGATCTCGTCCATCAGGGCGAGTGGGTCCAGGCCCGGCCGGTCCCACTTGTTGATGAACGTGATCACCGGGATGCTGCGCTGGCGGCACACCTCGAACAGCTTCAGGGTCTGCGGCTCCAGGCCCTTCGCCGCGTCCAGCAGCATGACCGCGCTGTCCACAGCGGTCAGCACCCGGTACGTGTCCTCGGAGAAGTCGGCGTGGCCGGGGGTGTCCAGCAGGTTGATCACCGCGTCGCGGTAGGAGAACTGCAGCGCCGCCGAGGTGACCGAGATGCCGCGCTGCTGCTCCATGGCCATCCAGTCGGACACCACGCCCTTGCGGTCACCCTTGCCGTGCACCGCGCCGGCCTGCCCGATCACCCGGGCGTGCAGCGCCAGCGCCTCGGTCATCGTCGACTTGCCGGCGTCCGGGTGCGAGATCACCGCGAACGTCCGCCGCCTGCCCGCCTGCGCTGCCACACCCGTCGCCGACGCCAGCACACTCTGACTCACGTTCCGCCCTCATCGCCCCGCGGATCCGCTACCTGCGGATCTTCCGGAGCAACTGTAACGTCAGGCCGGAGCGATCATCAGCGGCCGTACTTGTCGAAGGACACCGTCCAGTCCCCGAGACCGTTCCAGATCTCCAGGGTGCGCGGGCTGTGCTTCACGTCCACCACGTCGCCGAGGATGAAGTTGTCGTACACCCACTTGGCGTCGTGTGTGCTCAGGTTCACGCAGCCGTGCGACCGGTTCGCCTCGCCGAGCTGCGGGTTCCACGGGGCGGCGTGCAGGAACTCGCCCGAGTAACTGATCCGGGTGCAGAACTCGATGTCGGGGGAGTCGTAGTAGTTAGGGTCCTTCGGGTCGGTGATGCCGAAGCTTGCCGAGCTCATGCTGTGCTTGCGCTCCTTGGAGAGCACGACGTGCGGGCCGCCTGCCGTCCAGAAGCTGACCTTCTGCCCCTTCGACCCGGTGGCGCCGCCGCCCCTGCCGAAGCTGCTCTTCATGGTCCGCACCAGCTTGCCGTCGATGTACACCTTCGTCATGTGGGTGCGGGTGTCGGCCAGCGCGATCAGCTGACGGCCGATGGTGAAGTGGGTGGCGGCGTTCTTGCCGTACACGTTCTTGCCCAGCTTCACGCCGAGGCCGTTGACCTTCACCTTGATCGTGGTGCCTTTCGCCCAGTACTTCGCGGGGCGCCAGTGCACGGTGCGGTCGTCGGCCCAGTAGAACTTGCCCTCGACGGACGGCGACGTGGTGATCTCGATCGCTCGCTCGGCCGCCTTCTTGTTGACCGAACGGCTGAAGGCGACGATCACCGGCTGACCGGCACCGTACGTGTGGCCGGTCTTGATGGCGTTCATGGCGTTCGCCTGGAACGTCACCCGCGCCAGGCCGTCCGGCTTGATGGTGGTGAACGTCGAGGTGTGCGCGGCGGTGGTGCCGGTGCTGTCGCTGGTCGTCGCGACCACCTTGTAGGTCTTGCTGTAGTCCAGGTCCTCGGTCGATTTCCACGACCCGTCGGACTGCATCGAGCCCTCGACCTTCGACTTGCCGCTGGTGACGGTGACCGATTTCAGCGTGCCGTTGGACGCGGCGACGGTGATCGGTTTCACCGGGGAGACCTCTTTGGTGCCGTGCGCGGGCGTCACGGTCAGGGTGACCGGCGCGGCGGGCGGCTGGGTGGCGGACTCGGCCACCGGCTCGACCCAGTTGGTCGTCGTGGTGGCGTCGCCGGAGCTCGCCTTGCTGTGGGAGGAGCACCCGGCGGCGGTGGCGGCTGCGGCCGCACCCAGTGTGCCGATGATGACCTTACGTCGGTGAATCATGACTCTCGCAATCGAGGGGGTCCCGGCCGGCGCCGTCGGCCGCCGCACACCATAAGACGTGGCTGAGGCCCGAGAAGTTGCCTGTCGAGTCGATCAATTTTTAAATGTCCCGCTGTTGAGGCAGTCATCTTGACAGATCTTGTTTCGAGCCGGTAGGCCGTAACGAGCCCGGGCCGTACCGAAACGCCCCGCGCGGAGGAGATCGCCGTCACACCGGCCGTCGGCGACCAGCTTCGCACTGAACCCCCGCTCGCGAGCTGTGCGATCGGTGCCAGCGCCGGGGATACGCTTCTGCTCCTGGGCGGCACCGGCAACTTGATCGGACGCCGCCCCGGTTCCCGCGACGCCCCGGCTCGGCTCTCCGGCGGCTGGTCGGTTCTGCCGCGCGACTCGCTCGAACGCTAGCTGCCAGGGATGGCCGTCGACGCGATCACCTCCGGAGCCCGGAGCGTGCGGCTCGAATCTTCCGGGTCCGGAAAGGACTGTTGTGCCTTCGCGGCGGAGGCTGACCGCGTACCGGAAATCCGAGGCGGCCGGGTGAAGGGCGGACCGGTGGCGTTGTCGCGGTCCTACGGGTTGTCCCAGGTGATGACCGCGAGCGGGAGGGCGGCGCGGGGCTCGACCCGGACGCCGCCGGGCAGGACGCGGGGGAGGTGCTCGCCGAGGGCGGCGCGGTCGCGCCGGCGCGGACCGGGACGGTGAAGGCCGGGTGTCTTCCTCGGCGCAGACGTAGTCGACGCAGGGGCCGGTCACGTGGTGGCGGCCGGACCGGTCACCGCGGTGTTGCGGGTTGTCGCCTGCACTACGGCGCCCAGCACCTGGCCGGCCCGGAGACGGGCGCCAGCCCCACCTAGTGCAACCAATGGTTGCGTTACGCCGCCGCGGTGGCTACCGTGTTGTGCAACCAAAGGTTGCGCGAAGCGAGGAGGATCACGATGGCGGACATCCTGCACCGGATCGGCGTCAAGGACATCGCCCCGGAGACGGTCTACGAGGCGCTCACCACCGTCGACGGCCTGGCCGGCTGGTGGACCGAGGAGACCACGGGCAGCGGCACGGCCGGTGGGCGGCTGGCGTTCCGGTTCCCGCCGGTCGGCGGGTTCGACATGGAGGTGCTCGAGACCCGCCCGGCCGAGCACGTCAGCTGGCGGGTCGTCGACGGCCCGGAGGAGTGGATCGGCACCACCATCGACTGGCGGCTGCGCCGTGACGGCGACTACACCATCGTGCTGTTCGAGCACCGGGGCTGGAAGGAGCCGGTCGAGTTCATGAGCCACTGCAGCACCAAGTGGGCGTCCTACCTGCTCAGCCTCAAGGCTTTCGCGGAGACCGGCACCGGCGCCCCGGCACCCGGCGACGTACCGATCAGCGACTGGCACTGACCCGCCACGGAGCGCGCCGGCCGGCGGGCGCCGGCGGTTCTGTCGGCGGGATGATTGCCGGACCGGCCGGCCGGGTGGCACCGTCGTCGGGGGAGACATTCGCTGATGGCCAAGCGCGCGCGACGGAACCGGCCCCGGCGGCGCACCGAGGTGCCGCCGGGCACCGTCGCGTCGAAGCGCTCCTGGCTGACCGCGAAGGGCCTGGCGCTGCTCGGGATCGTGGTGACCGCGGTGGTCGGCTCGGGGGTCGCGCTGGCCGTCCAGCGCCTCGACGCCGCGGACCGGCGCCGTACCCAGGCACGCGTCCCGCTCCTGGTGGTCACCGCGGACTACGCCTTCGCCGACGACGCCGGCGAGGTCTGGGCGCTGCCGCGGGCGGTGAGCGCGGCCGGGGCGGGGCGGCTCGTTCAGCAGTTCGACGACCCGGCCGCGTGGCGGGCGAACATCGTGGCGGTGGCGCGCGCCGAGGGCGGCACGAAGCTCGGCCAGCAGATCGACGGCGCGGCGACCAGCATCACCCCGATCCGGATCGCGCTGACCACCACGGTCGAGGACACCGTGCTGGTGGAGGACATCACCGCGCGGACGCTGGCGTGCGCCGACCCGCCGCGGGCCTCGATCATCTTTGCCGGGAGCCAGGGCGTGGTGGCGACGGCGCGGATGAGCGTCGAGATCGACACCGGGAATCACCAGGCCGTGACCGAGGAGTCGGGCGCGCCTCGCCGGCCGTACTTCGACGAGCGGTTCCTCACCGTCGGGCGAGCCGATCCCCAGGTGGTGACCGTGGACGCGGTCACCCGGCGGCAGGCGTGCACGTGGGAGCTGGTGATCACGGCGTCGGCCGGTCAGCGCCGCCAGAGCGTGCCGGTACGCCTCGCCGGCGGCCGGCCGATGCGGTCCTCGGCCTGGGTGCGCGACTACGGCGAGCGCTTCCTCTGGACCGACGGGCTCCAGCTCAGCCGGCTCCCGGCCGGAACGGTCCGGCCGGACATCCCGTCGTGATCCGCCCGGCCGGACGGTGGCGGCCGTGGCTGCTGGGCGAGGTGATCACCCTGGCCGTGGCGACGGTGCTCGCCGTACCGGCCGCCGTCGTGGGCCGGGAGCATCGGATCACCGCCGCCGCGCGCCGGGACGTCGCGGTGTCCGCCCTGCTGCTGGAGGCCGAGCAGCGCCGTGCCGGCAATCCGGCGCTGGCGCTGCGGCTGGGCATCGCCGCCGTCCGGCTGTCCGCCACCCCGGCCACCCGGGCCGGCCTGCTCGCCACCCTGGCCGGCACCCGGTACGCCGGCCTGCTCCCGGTCCGGCACGACGGGGTCGAGGCGGTGGCCTTCGGCGACGACCCCGTGGTGGTCGCCACCGGCACCCGCGACGGCACCACGGTGCTGTGGGACATCGCCGAGCCGGGCCGTCCGCGCGAACTCGCCAGCCTGCGCGGTCATCGGTCCGCCGTCGCCGGCCTCGCCTACCGCCCGGACGGTGACCTGCTCGCGACCTCCGCGGGGGACGGCGCCACGCTGCTGTGGGACGTCCGGGACCCGCGACACCCGGTGCGGATGGCGACCTGGCACGTCCCGGCCGGGAGCGACGCCTGGGACACCGTCCACCGCCTGGTCTTCAGCCCGGACGGCAGGCAGCTGGCGAGCGTGACCCTCGACGGCGCGGTCACGGTCCGCGACGTCGCCGACCCGCGCCGCCCGGCCGTCGCGTTCCGGCTGCCGGAGGTCGCCGACACCCTGGCGTACAGTCCGGACGGTCACCGGATCGCCGCGGCCGGTGGCGACGGCGACCTGACGATCTGGACGATCGACTCGGGCCGGCCACGCCGTACGGCCGGGGTCCGGGCGCACTCCCGGACCGTCACCGCCCTGGCGTTCAGCCCGGACGGGCGTCGGCTGGCGACAGCGAGCTACGACGAGACGGCGAAGGTGTGGGACGCCGGCACCGCCGGCCGGATCCGTCCGGTCGCCACCCTCCGCGGCCACCAGGACGGGCTGTCCGCCGTCGCGTTCAGCCCGGACGGCCGGCGGATCGCCACCGGTGGCCTGGACAAGACGGTGCGGCTCTGGAACGCGGACGGCACGGCGGCCGCCCTGCCGGTGCTGGCCGGCCACCTCGCCCGGGTCGAGGCGCTGGCGTTCGGCCCGGACGGGCACACCCTGGTCAGCGGGGGCGCGGACGGCACGGCAATGCTCTGGGACACCGGACCGGGCACCGCGGAGTCGCCGGTGGCGAGCGCCCAGCAAACCGGCGGGATCTCCAGCCTCGCCGTCACCCCCGACGGGCGCGGACTGTACGCCGGCGATGTCGAGCAGGGCGCCGGAATCTGGACGCTGCGGGCCGGCCTGCCCCCGCAGCGGTCGGGAACCTTGACGGTACGCCGGAGCGAGTACCGCTTCCCCCTGGCGCTCACCCCGGACGGCACCACCCTGGTGATCGGCGACGGCGGCAAGGGCGTTGTCGTCTGGGACGTCGCGGACCGCTCCCGGCCACGCCGCCTGAGCGCGCTGGCCGCCGACGGCTGGACGCCCTGGCTGGCACTGAGCCGGGACGGCCGGTGCCTGGCCGTCGCCGACGGTGTCGCGCCGGTCCTGTGGGACCTGACCGACCCGGCACGTCCGGCGCGGCTCGGGCCGGTCCGCGGCCACTCGGGCTCGGTCGCCGGCGCCGCGTTCAGCGCGGACGGGCGGATCCTGGTCACCGCCGGCGACGACCGCCGGGTGATGCTCTGGGACGTGGCGGACCCGCGCCGGCCGCGCCGCCTGGCGGAGGTCGCCCTGCCCGGCCGGGTGGGCGGCGTCGCGATCAGCCCGGACGGCGGCACGCTGGCAACCGGGAGCGACGACGCCGCGGCCGTGTTGTGGAACATTCACGACCCCGGGCGTCCCCTGCGGATCCGGACCCTGATCAACCATCACCGGGACGTGACGGTGGTGCGGTTCAGCCCGGACGGCCGGATCCTGGCGACCGGCGGTGCGGACGGGATGGTCGCCGTCTGGGAGGTGACCGATCCGGTGCACCCGGCTCTGATCACCTCCCGGGTGAACGCGGCCGACTTCGTGTGGGCGCTCGCGTTCACCCCGGACGGCCGGACGCTGATCAGCGGGGAGAGTTCCGGCGGGCTGCGGGTCTGGGACCTGGCCGGCTGGACGGCGACAGCGGCCGACCCGGTGCGGCGGGCCTGCGCCCTGGCCGGCACCGGGCTGTCCGGACCGGAGTGGGGACAGTTCGCGCCCGGTGTCGCGTACCGCCCCACCTGCCCGCCCTGAGCCGCCTCGGGCCTACCGCTCCCGGCGCAGCGCGGTCAGCGCCGTCACCCCGCCGGACCCCGGTTCGATGGTGACGAAGCGGAAGTCGCCGCCACCACCACCGTCGAACAGCCGGTCACCCGCCCCGGCCACCACCGGGAAGGTGACCAGCCGGTACTCGTCGACCAGGTCGGCGGCCGCGAGCGCCCGCACCACGCTCAGGCTGCCGATGACCACGACGTCCCGGCGCTGCCGCTCGTCCTTCGCCCAGGCGACCGGGTCGCCGTCGATCGCCGCCGAGTTCGGCCAGGCGCCCGCGTCGATCCCGGTACGGGTGGCGACCCGCTTGGCCGCGGCGTTCATCAGCCCCGCGAACTCGCCGTCGCGAGCCGGCCAGAGCGTGGCGAACGCCTCCCAGGTGCGCCGCCCGTACAGGTGAACGCCGTCCGCCAGCCGCGACCCCAGCCGGAACTTGTCGCCGTCCACCGGCCCCGACCCGAACTTGAACGCCCACCCGCCGTGCCCGGTGCCCCCGCGCCCGTCGGGGTCGGAGACCACCCCGTCCAGGGTGATGAACTGAATGACGATGATGTCGCCCATGGCATGCTCCCGGCATCCTCGGCGGCCCGGCGGACCGCCTCTCACCGACCACATACCGGGCCGCGCCCGCGAACTCATCGCTACGCTTCGCCCGTGGTGACGAGTCCCGAGCAACACGAGGCGTTCCGCGGCGACCTGCTCGCGCACTGCTACCGGATGCTCGGGTCGTTCCAGGAGGCCGAGGATCTGGTCCAGGAGACCCTGCTGCGGGCGTGGAAGGCCGCCGACCGGTTCGACAGCGGCAAGGCGTCGCTGCGCACCTGGCTGCACCGGATCGCCACGAACGCCTGCCTGACCGCCCTGGAGGGCCGCGCCCGGCGCCCGTTGCCGAGCGGACTCGGCGGTCCCGGCGACCCGCTGGCGCCGCTGACCCCCAGCCTCGACGTGCCCTGGCTGCAGCCGTTCCCGGACGCCCGGCTCGGCGACCCGGCCGAGGCCGCCCAGCAGCGTGCCGGCCTGCGCCTGGCCTGGGTCGCCGCCCTGCAACTGCTGCCGGCCCGGCAACGCGCCGTGCTGGTGCTGCGCGAGGTGCTCCAGCTGTCCGCCGCCGAGGTCGCCGATGTGCTCGACACCAGCGTCGCCTCGGTGAACAGCGGCCTGCAGCGGGCCCGGGCCGCCCTGCGCGCCGCCGCTCCGGCGCTCGACGAGCTGCGCGAGCCGGGCGATCCGGGGGAGCGGGCGGTCGTCGAGCGCTACCTGGTGGCGTTCGAGGCGGCCGACGTGCCGGCGCTGTCCCGGCTGCTCGCCGACGACGTGGCGCTGGAGATGCCGCCGGTGGCGCTCTGGCTGCTCGGGCGGGCGCACTACCGCGCGTTCGTCGAGCGGGTGTTCGCGATGCGCGGCCCGGGCTGGCGGCTGCTGCCGGTGGCGGCCAACGGGGGCCCGGCGCTGGCCGCCTACGCCCCGGACGGGCGGGCGCACTCGCTGCAGGTGTTCGAGGTGGCCGGCGGGCTGATCCGGCGCGGTGTGACCTTCGTCGACCCGGCGCTCTTCGCGTCGTTCGGACTGCCCGCCGCCCTCGGCGCGTGATGGTGTTCGTCGATGCGTTGACAGTCGTGTTACCGCAGTGTTTCAATCGGCGACGTACCTCCTGTGAGCGGTAACACATCATCATCCCCATCCGGTGACACCGGATCGCGCTCGCAGTTGTTAGCGCTCACAACGCTGTGTCCCCGACAGAAAGAGCCCGCCATGCCATCCCGAACCCGCAGGCTGGTCTCCGGCGCCGCAGTCCTCGGCGCCGTGCTCGCCGGCATCCTGGTCAACGCCGCCCCGTCGGTCGCCGCCGGCACCGGCCCGTGCGACATCTACGCCTCCGGCGGCACCCCCTGCGTCGCCGCGCACAGCACCACCCGCGCCCTCTACGGCGCCTACTCCGGCTCCCTCTACCAGGTGCGACGCAACTCCGACGGGGCCACCACGAACATCGCCCCGCTGACCGCCGGCGGGGTCGCCAACGCCGCCGCCCAGGACAGCTTCTGCGCGAACACCACCTGCCTGATCACCGTCATCTACGACCAGTCCGGCCGGGGCAACCACCTCACCCAGGCGCCGCCCGGCGGTTTCCAGGGGCCGGACGTGGGCGGCAAGGACAATCTGGCCAGCGCCACCGGCGCCCCGGTCGCCGTCGGCGGCAAGAAGGCGTACGGCGTCTGGATCTCACCGGGCACCGGGTACCGCAACAACAACACCAACGGCATCGCCACCGGGGACCAGCCCGAGGGCATGTACGCGATCTTCGACGGCACCCACTTCAACGGCGGCTGCTGCTTCGACTACGGCAACGCCGAGACCAACAGCCTGGACACCGGCAACGGCCACATGGAGGCCATCTACTTCGGCAACAGCACCGGCTGGGGCAGCGGCGCCGGCAGCGGCCCGTGGATCATGGCCGACCTGGAGAACGGTCTCTTCAGTGGCTACAACCCGGGGAACAACGCCGGCGACCCGACCATCACCCACCGGTTCCTGACCGCCGCCATCAAGGGCGGCCCCAACCGGTGGGCGATCCGCGGCGGCAACGCCCAGTCCGGCGGCCTGTCCACCTTCTACAGCGGGGTCCGGCCGAACAAGTCCGGCTACAACCCGATGCACAAAGAGGGCGCCATCATCCTCGGCATCGGTGGGGACAACAGTGTCAGCGCGCAGGGTACCTTCTACGAGGGCGTGATGACCTCCGGCTACCCGTCGGACGCCACGGAGAACGCGGTCCAGGCCAACATCGCCGCCGCCGGTTACGCCACCACCTCGCTGACCAGCGGCCCGGCCGTCACCGTCGGCTCGTCGGTGTCGCTGCGCGCCACCACGGCGTGCTGCACCACCCGGTACCTCGCGCACTCCGGCACCAGCGTGGCCACCCAGGTGGTCTCCTCGGCCAGCTCCGCGACCCTCAAGGGCCAGGCCACCTTCGTCGTCCGGTCCGGCCTGGCCAACGGCGGCTGCGTCTCCTTCGAGTCGAAGGACACCCCCGGCAGCTACCTGCGCCACAGCGGCTTCCAGCTCTACCTGAACGCCAACGACAACGGCACCCAGTTCAAGCAGGACGCCACTTTCTGCCCGCAGGCCGGCCTCAACGGCCAGGGCAACGCGCTGCGCTCGTTCAACTATCCGACCCGGTACATTCGGCACTACAACAACGCCGGCTACATCGCCAGCCAGGGCGGCGTGCACACCTTCGACGCCACCGGCCTGTTCGCCGACGACGTCAGCTGGGTCGTCGGCGCCGGCTGGTCCTGACCCGCCGGGCCGACCCCCATCACCATGACCGCGGCCGGGCGGGATCCGCTGATCCCGCCCGGCCCGCCGCTGCTCGCGCCTGCCCGATTCCGGTACGCCCGGAGCGCGGGTCACCAGCGCCTGGCCGGAGCGGCGCCCCCACCTGCCAGCGGCCGCGCGACACGGGAGCGCGGCGGCCCACTTCGCTCGCGCCCGCCACCACCCGTTCTCGTGCGGAGCGCGCTCCGGGCGTATCCACATAGGATCTGACCCGGACCGCAGCGGTCCGCGAGCGGCGAGCCTGGTGGAGAACACATGTCAGAGGTCCTCATCGATCACCGGCGGCGGGCGCGCCGCGGGCGGGTCGCCACCTCGCTGGCGTTCCTGCTCTTCGGGACGGCGCTGGGGGTGTGGACGGCGCGGCTGCCGGCGGTCAAGGAGAAGCTCGGTCTCAGCGACGGGCGGCTGACGTTCGTGCTGCTGGCGTTCGCGGCCGGGTGCCTGCTCGGGCTGGCCGTGCTGGGGCGGCTGTCCGACCGGGTCGGGAGTTCCCGGCTGCTCGTGGTGGCGGCGGCGCTGGAGGGGACGCTGCTGGCGGCGGCCGGGTTGGCCGGCACGCTGGTGCTGCTGTGCGTCACCGTGTTCGCCTTCGGCGCGGTGCACGGGACGCTCAACATCGCGATGAACGCGAACGCGGTCGAGGTGCAGCGGGCGTGGGGCAGTCCGATCATGTCGTCGTTCCACGCGATCTACAGCGTCGGCGGGTTCGCCGGGGCGCTGCTCGGCGGCCAGTTCGCCCGGCACGCGGTCGGGATCGGGCCGACGTTCCTGCTCACCGGCGCCGGCCTGCTGGTGCTGACCGGGTGGGCGGCGCTGTGGGTGTTGCCGTCCAGGGCAGTGGTCGCCGAGCCGCGCGTCGTGAGCCCCGGCGGGCGCGGGTCGCCGCTAGTGGTGTTCTTCGGCGTGCTGGTGCTGTTCACGCTGGTGGGTGAGGGGGCGGCGGCCGACTGGAGTGCTGTCTACCTGCGGGACGACCTGCACGCCACGCCGGGTTTCGCGGCCTACGGATACGCCGCGTTCGCCATCATGATGACCGTGGGCCGGATCTTCGGGGACCGGCTGGTGGTCGCCCTGGGCCCGGTCACCCTGGTGCGGGCGGGCGGCCTGCTGGCCGCGGGTGGTCTCGGCGTGGCCCTGCTGGTGGACCGGCCGGTGGCCGGGGTGGCCGGTTTCGGCCTGCTCGGGCTGGGGCTGTCCGGGATCGCGCCGCAGGTGTTCTCCGCGGTGGGTAGCCGGGATGCCCGGCGCTCCGGGCGTGACCTGTCGACGGTGGTGAGCATCGGGTACGTCGGCTTCCTGATCGGACCGATCGTGATCGGGGCGGCGGCCACCGTGGTCGGCCTGCCCGCCGCGCTGTGGATCCCGGCGGTCCTGGCCGTGGTGGTCGCGGCGAGCGGCAGCGTGATGCGCCCGGCGCGGAGCGAGGCCGAGGTCGTGCCGCCGGATCGGTGATGGGAGACCGCGGCGGAACCTGATCGGCGCCTCGACCCGCGAACCGGACCCGTACGCGGGCATGGTCACCTATCCGCCGTGTCCCTGCGGGTCCGGATGGACGAGATCGTCCTGGCGGCGGGTCCAGTGCAGGGTGCCGGCCAGGGCCCGGTAGAGCGGATGCCCGCACAGCACCCCGAGGGCGATCGCCACCATCGACCCCGCCGCGTCGATCAGGTCCTCGGCGCCGCGGACCGTTGACTGGCCGAGGTACTCGGTCACGCCGATCAGGGACAGGGCGCCCGGGACCAGGAGCCAGAAGCCGGGCAGGAACGAGACCAGGGCGGGTGGGGCGCCCGGCGCCCGCTCCACCAGGTAGGCGACCACGGTCAGGGCCACGGCGCCGACGAAGCCGCTCAGGTAGCCGCCGAGGACCAGCCCGCCGAGGTACTGGCCGATCCAGCCGGCGTAGAGGACCAGGCACAGCCAGCCCAGGGACCGGGGCGGCCCGGCCAGCATCAGGTAGTTGCCGACGCCGACGACGGCGGTGCCGAGCCAGGGTGCCCACCAGCCCAGCGTGTTCGCGGCGACGTCGGCCGGTGACCCGGGCGGTGGCACGCCGACCGCCTGGGCGGCGCCGATGATGCCGAAGGCGAGCAGCCCGAGCTGCAGGATGCCGGCGACCAGGCGGCTGGCGCCGGTGACCATCTCGTACGCGGACAGCTCCACCACCGCCATGGTCAGCATCGCCCCGGGCAGGAACGTGCACAGCGGCGCGACCAGCGCGCGCAGGTCGGCCTCGGCCCACCCGGTCCCGGCCAGCACGAAGGTGATCGCGGCGACGGTGAACGAGGCCACCACCGGCATGATCATCTGGACGCTGGCCCAGCGGGCGCCGGTCAGCTTGAGCACGCCGATCAGCACCCCGAAGAGGGCGGCCAGCAGCAGGTCACCCCAGGTCGGTTTGAGGATCATGCAGATGCCGGCGGTCAGCACGGCGTGCCCGAGGACCCGTACCGGCGAGCCGAAGCGGGGCGGCGTCCGGACCACCTCGAGCACCCGCCGGCTGCCCTCGGCCGGTGCGACCTCACCACGCTCGGCGGCGCGCAGCAGCCGGTACAGCTCGGCGGTCTGGTCCAGCCGCAGGCCGCCGCCCAGCTGCCGGGTCGGTTCCTGGGTCACCGGCCGCCCGGGGGCCAGCGACACCACCAGGAACGTCGGGAAGACGCTGATCCGGGCGTCCGCCGCGCCGTACGCCGTGGCCACCCGCAGCAGATGCTCCTGGATCTGGTTGACCGCCTCGCCGGCCGCCGTCAGCCCGCTGCCCAGGTACAGCAGGAACTCCAGGAGCAGGCGCTCGTCCCGCGCGGTGAAGTCGCCGCTCACCGGCCGGTCCTGCCGCCCGGCGGGCCGGCGAACCGGAAGCGCGTCAGAGTCATGGTCACCCCCGTCCCGGAAGCCTGACGGCTGATGCCGCCGGTGGGTTCCTCCACGGCGGATGAGATCGGGTTCGCCGGCAGCCCACTCCCTCGGCCGCCCCGCAGCCCGTCCTGCGACCACCTCTGATCGGATCCGCCCCCGGCCACCGGCCGCGCGGGTCGACAGCCGGCCGGCCGTGGCGACATCCGTCCGCGGGCCGGGAACGGCCCGAGCCGCCCGGGCCCCGGCCACGTGAGTCACCGGACTCGATGGCGAAGCTCCCCGCCCGTCAGCCCCGACGATCCGGGCCGGACCGGTGAGCTCACGGCGCCGGTGACCACGTCCCGTCGTCGGCGACGCGTGGCGGCTCGGTGCCGGTGATCAGGGTGGTCAGGGCGGCGTCGAGGTCGTCGCCGAGGTGCCATTCGCCGGCCGGGTCGAGGGCGAAGACCCGGCCCCGCTCGTCGATGGCCAGGATGGCGTCGTCGGTGCCCTCGACGCCGAGGGGAAAGAGCCGCACACCCAAGACCCGTCCGAACGCGGCCAGGGTGGCGGCGGTCGGGACGGCCATCGTCGGGTCGATGGCGAACGGGGCCCGCCGCAGCGCGACACCGGGCCCGTCCTGGTCGACATACACGCCGGCGAACTCGGTCAGCGCCCGCTCCGCGGCGGGAAACGGGGTGTGCCGGCTGCCGTCGCCGGCGGTGTAGGCGCACACCGTCCGGATGACGCGCGCCGCCACCTCGGGGACCCGGCGGCCCGCCGCCCAGCCGGCGTCGCGCAGCACCGCCTCGACCGGTGCCGGGAATCGCATCAGGGGTTTCCCTTCGCCGCCGCGTCCGGGCTCAGCCCGAGAAAGTCCAGCAGGAGCAGGACCGGTAGCCGGGAGCTCACCGGCGTGCCGCCGGTCGGGTCACCGTCCTCGCGGATCCGGAAGGTCTCCAGCCGGGCGCCGCGGACCAACTCCCGCATCTCGGGCGGGGTCAGCCGCGGGCGGCCCGCCCCGGTCCGCGCGTTCTCCTGCTCCCAGAGGAACCGGGAGAAGACGGCGGCCTCCGCCGAGCGCTCGCAGCCGCGTTCCCGATAGTGGGGCGGCATCGCCTCGAAGAACGTGGCGACCGCCGGGTGCGGTGGCAACCCGGCCTCCGAGCGGCCGCTGAGCGCCACCCACGAGCGGTCACCGACCGTCAACCGGCTCATCATCGCGGGAAAGCGCCGGGGCTGGGGGATCACCCGCGGCGGGCGCGGCGGTGGCCGGAAGTCGCGGACGTACCACTCGGCGATGTGCGACGGGGGCAGCGTGCCGCCGATGGTCATCTCACCGGTCCGCCGGTCGAGCACCACGCTGGGCACGCAGCTGGGGTCGCCGGGCGGGAACCGGGCGGAGATGACCCAGCCCAGCTCGAACTCGGTCAGCACCGGCTCGGCGCCGGGCGCGGCCTCCTCGATCCAGCGGCGGGCTCGCTCGTCCGCATCGGCCTGGGTCACTGCCGTCATGATCGTCACTGTACCCATGTCGATCCAGGACCGCGGCGACGAAGCGATGGGCCGGGTCGATCCTCGGCGCGGTGGTCGCGCCGGCCGGGGTCGGTGGCTCGCGGGCTGTCGGGGGAGGCGGCTACTCGCGGGAGGAGGCCCAGGCCAGCGCCACCGCCGCGGCGTCCTCGGCCACCGCACCCGGCACCGCGAAGTCATGCCGCGCCGCATAGGATCGCCAGCGGGCCCCGGCGAAGCTGGCCGCCCCGGCCGTCAGCCCGGCGACCACCGCCGGTCCCGCGATCGGCACGCCGCGCCGCCGGGCATAGGTGGCCCCGGCAACCGCGCCCAGCAGGACCCGCCCGGCCAGTGGCGCCGGCTTGAGGCGGCTCGGCGCCTTGGCCGACTTGTCGAACACCATCTCGCCCAGCGCCGCGGCTCCGGCCGCCACCCGGATCCAGCCGCGCCGGCGCAACGCCAGCCGGGCCAGCGGAGTGAGGCTGCGGGCGCCCGCCGAGGCGCCGAGAACCGCGGAACGCACCAGAAGACTGTCACCCATGCCCGACAAGTGCCCCGCGCCGCTGCCACCAAACCGCGCCCGGAAGCGCCCGCAACCCGCCCGCAACCGACCCGCACCCCACCGGCCCCGCACCGGGCCGAAGAGCCGGGCGTCACCCGCGGAACCCGCCTGCCGACACAGCCCGGAGGAACCCTCATGAACCAGCCCCTGGTGGTCATCGCCGAGGACGACCGTGACGTCCGCGAGTTGCTGACCTTTGCCCTGGAGAACGCCGGTTACCGCACCGTCGCGGCCCGGGACGGTGCCACCGCGGCCCGCCTGGTCGCCACCGCCGGCCCGGCCGCGCTGATCACCGACGTCCGGATGCCCGACATGAACGGCATGGACCTGTGCCGCCTGGTCCGGCGCAGTCCCGCCACCCGGGACCTCGCCATCCTGATGTTCTCGGCGAGCATCCACCCCCTACGACGTCGACGCGGGCCTGGCCGCCGGCGCCGACCGTTACCTGCCCAAGCCGCTGGCCCCGCGCCGCATCCTCGCCGAACTGCACGACGTGCTGACCGGCGACCGCACCGTCCGCCTGCCCGCCCACCCGGCCGCCCGGGTCGGCGGGGTCTTCTCCCTGGCCGTCACGTGAGCGCGGGGTGGCCGGCCGGCTGCCGGTGCGGGTGATGGCGGGACGGTGCCCCGGGCGTACCGAAAGGGGGTCGGTGGGGGACGCGGCCCGGGCCGCGGCATCCTCCCGTGCCACGGCGGACGCCGCGTCCGACCGGTCCGAAAGTTCCCCACTACTTCTCAGATTCCCGCGGAGCCCGGCTCGTTAACGTTCACATAGGAAACCCGCGTGCGGTGCGGGATGGCTATTGACATCGACGAAACAAGCATGAAAATCGATGTTAACTTTCACATCCGTGCATCCCCCCAGCGGCTGTCCCCGCCGCTGTCGCACACGTACGCGAAAGGTCCCCCCATGATCCGAAGGTTCCTCGGCGTCGTCGCGGCCGCCCTCCTCGCCGCGACCGCCCTGGTCGCCACCGTCGCCCCGGCGACCGCGGCCGGCACCCTCCCGTGCGACCTCTACGCCTCGGGCGGCACCCCGTGCGTCGCCGCGCACAGCACCACCCGCGCCCTGTCCGGCTCCTACGGCGGCTCGCTCTACCAGGTGAAGCGATGGTCGGACGGCGCCACCGCGAACATCGGCGTGCTCAGCGCCGGCGGGTACGCCAACGCCGCCGCCCAGGACTCGTTCTGCTCCGGCACCTACTGCACGATCGTCAAGATCTACGATCAGACCTCGAGGCACAACGACCTGACGATCGCGCCCGGCGGCGGCGCCAACCCGACCGCCGACCAGGGGGCGAACGCGGCCGCGCTGCCGATCACCGCGGGCGGCCACAAGGTCTACGGCGTCTACATCTCGGCCGGCAACGGTTACCGCAACAACGCGACCAGCGGTGTCGCCACCGGCAGCCAGCCCGAGGGCATGTACATGGTCACCGAGGGCACGCACGTCAACGACCGCTGCTGCTTCGACTACGGCAACGCCGAGACCAACAACCTGGACACCGGCAACGGCGACATGGACGCCATCAACTTCGGCACCGAGTGCTGGTTCGCGCCGTGCGCCGGCGGTCCCCGGGTGCAGGCCGACCTGGAGAACGGCCTGTTCGCCGGCGGCAACGGCTCGTGGACCTCGAACACCGGCCGGAACAGCGCGTTCGTCACCGCGATGCTGAAGAACAACGGCACCACGACGTACGCGATCAAGGACGGTAACGCCCAGTCCGGCAGCCTCGCCACCCGGTACAACGGCTCGCTGCCCACCCAGTCGGGGTACCAGCCGATGACCAAGCAGGGCGCCATCATCCTGGGCATCGGCGGTGACAACAGCAACGGCTCGGTCGGCTCGTTCTTCGAGGGCGTGATGACCAGCGGCTACCCGAGCGACGCCACGGAAAACGCGGTCCAGGCCAACATCGTCTCGGTCGGTTACGGCAAGAGCGTGACCTTCCCGGTCGACGGCGCCACCTACCGCCTGACCAACCTGCGGAGCGGCAAGGTCCTGGACGCGACCAACTGCGGCACCGCGAACGGCACCTCGATCCAGCAGTGGCAGTCGCTGGGCAACAGCTGCCAGCAGTGGAAGTTCACCAGCGTCGGCGCCAACAAGTGGACGATCACCAACGTGAACGCCGGCAAGGTCCTCGACGCGGTCAACTGCGGCCAGGCCCTGGGCACCGCCGTCAACCTGTGGCAGTCGCTGGGCAACACCTGCCAGCAGTGGGCGGTCGTCCCGGCCGGCAACGGCCGCTACGAGCTGGTCGTGGAGAACAGCGGCATGGTCCTGGACGACCAGGACTGCGGTACCGCCAACGGCACCCCGGCCCGGCTCTGGATGTGGCTGAACAACACCTGCCAGCTCTGGTCGTTCGGCTCGTAACCCGATGGTGAGGTGGCGGCCCGGGCCCGGGCCGCCACGGAACCGTCAGGCGGTCAGTTCCAGCACGTACGACTCGCCGCTGCGCCGGAAGCCGAGCCGGTCGTAGTACGGCGTACGCATCCCGGGCGGAGTGATCACGGTCCGGCAGCCGCGCTCGACGAAGTAGCGGCTGCGCCGGAAGACGAACTCGCCGGGGGTGAAGTCCCGATAACGCTCGGTCACGTAGTCCAGGTCGACCTGGGCCACCCCGTTGCCGGTCATGTGGAACGCCACCACGCCGGCCACCTCGTCCCCGTTGACCACCAGGAACGCCGACTGGTCGCGGCGGGTGAGCCCCTCAGCGGTGAAGCCCGGGGTGAACCGGGTGATGTCGGCGTGATGGCTGCGCAGCAGGTGGGCGAGGAAGCCGTCGTCGGTCCGCACCTCGACCACCTGGTACGTCTTCTCGTCGTGCCGGGTCGCCAGCATCCGGGCCAGATACCAGATGTTGATCACCGCCAGCACGACGTTGAGCCCGACCATCGGCCAGACGCCGAGGGCCGCGTTGAATCCGATGAGCACCAGACAGCCCACCAGATTGAGCGCGCGCAGGCGCAGCAGCCGGTTTTGCAAGAGGGACCAGACGAGCAGGCACGAGCCCGCCCAGCCGATCAGATCAAGTGGTTCCACCAGGTCAGCGTAATGATCCGGAAATCCGCCCGACATCGAACCTTCCGGTTCGGGTGTTCGCCGTGCCGGTGGACCCGGCCCCCGATCGCCGGGGCATGCTCACGCCGCGGTCAGATGGAACATCTCGGTGAGGGCGCAGATGTCCAGGACCTGACGAACGTTCCGATGTGCCCGGCTGATCGCCAGCCGGGTCGTCCGCCGCTCGGCGATCTCCCGGCAGCGCAGCAGCGTCAGCACGCCGGCCGAGCCCAGGAAGGTGACCGCGGCGAGGTCGAGGGCGACGTCGCCGTCACCCGGCAGCAGCGTGGTGACCTCGTGCAGCAGCTGGGCCGCGTTGTCCATGTCGACCTCGCCGGCCACCTCGATGACCGTCATGGCCTCGGTGCGGGACCGGAGCCGCACGACGAGCGCCGAGGGAGAATCCAGGGTGATGGTGGGCATGGGGCCTCCAGACCGTGATCGCTTCGTCCGACCCGCGCCCGCGTCTGCGGAGCGAGTGCCGAGAAGACGACCTCGGAGGCCGGGAACCCGACGTGGTGCAGTACCGCGACCACGCTACTCCCGGTGCCGGCGCGGAGCCCAGGCCACCGCCGTTTCGCCGGGGTGAACAGTCGATCCCGGCGCTGGTGGCGAGCGGCGGAGGGTGCCCCCGGGCGTACCGGAAACCGGTTCGCCCGGGAGCGGCGGTCAGCGGAGGTCGGCGGGGCGGGACAGGGGGGAGCCCTGGCCGTTGGCGATGCCGGGCTCGCGCAGGCGGGCCAGTTCGGCGGACCGGTGACTCAGACCCCGGCGGTGGCCCGGCGGGCGAAGCCCTCGCTCTCCCGGCGCAGCGAGCCCCGCATCATGCCGCCGAACAGCACGGACGCCAGGCCCGCCGCCCAGCCCGCGGTCTCCAGGACGAGCGTCATCCGGGTGCCGGCGCCGACCGGCTCCAGCAGGTGCCGGCCGGTCAGGCGCAGGCCGGGCCGGTGGGTCTCCCAGGTGAACTCGCGGTCCGGTTCGAGATGGGTCACGGTCCAGACGGCGCTGCTCTGCCCGGGCTGCTCGAGCCGGGCGGCGCTGCCGACCCGCAGCTCGCCCGTGTCGAGACGGTCCAGTCGCCGGACGGTCGGCAGGAAGTCCGGCCAGTCCTCGATGTCGGTGGTCAGGCGCCAGATCAGCGCGACCGGCGCGTCGATGTCGATCGTTTCCCAGTAGCGCATGCGGTGACTGTACCATTTGGTACATGTCTGAAGCTCGCGCCGAACTGCTCGCCAGGATCCTCGAGTTCGCGGCCCGCGACGGGCTGGCCGACCGCAGCCTGCGCGAGATCGCGGCCGGCGCCGGCACCAGCCACCGCATGCTGCTGTTCCACTTCGGTTCGCGGGAGGGCCTGCTCACGGCAGTGGTCGGCGCGATGGAGGAGCGGCAGCGAGCCACGATGGTCGCCCTGGCGGAGAGCGCGGCCACCCCGGCCGAGCTGATGACGGATGTCTGGCGGGCCGTGTCGAGCCCCGAGGTCCGGCCGTTCGTGCGGCTGTTCTTCGAGGTGTTCGCGCTCACCGCGCGCGGGGCGGCGCCGGGCCCGGCCGGGCTGACCGCGAGCTGGCTGGACGACGCCGAGGAGGCGGCGCGGCGGCTCGGGATCGCGCCCGACCGGGCGGCGTTGCGGCTGGGTGTCGCGGTCAGCCGCGGCTTGCTGATCGACCTGCTGGCCGGCGAGGACCCGGCCGAGGTGGACGCGGCGCACGACCTGTTCGTCCACCTCGCCGGCATCGGTCAGCCGGCGACCGTTCCGTCGGCGGGTGGCGGCTCCACCGGGTCACCGAAATCCGGCGGATAGACCAGCCCCGCCCGCCGGGCGTGCTTTTCGCCCTCGGGCACGCCGTCGGCGACCGTCGGGGTCGAGACCCGCACCGACGTGGTACCCGGCGCGATCGGCAGGAGCAGCCCGAGAGCGGTCTCGGACAGCGGCCGCGACGGCAACGGGTCCGCGCCGGTCATCTCGGTGAATCGAGCAGCAGGGTGCTCGCCACCATCGCGGCGGCCATGATTCTTCGCATGCGGCCCGTTCCGCTCGATGTGTGCAAACGCATCGATCGAGCGGAACGGGCCGCGACGCGCCGATCAGCAGGTGGGCTCGCCGGACTGGGCCGGCAGGCTGACCGCGTTCCACGCGGCCTTCACCGCGTTGAAGTTGGTGCAGCTGCCCGGGTACAGGTTCTTCGCCGCCTGCAGCGTCCACACCCGGTACTTCGCGTACGACGAGCTGGACGTCTTCAGCAGCATGGCGTTGTACATGATCTTGATGGCGGTCTGCACGCCGACGCCGGTCACCGACGAGCCGTTGCAGGTCGGGCTGGCCGGCTGCCCGTTGCCGCCGCTGCCCTGGGCGAGCAGGTAGAACCAGTGGTTACCGGGCCCGGCCGCGGCGTGCACCTCGTCGCGCGGGGTGCTGCTGGAGTAGCAGTTGTCGTCACCGGCGAGCGACGGGTTGTACATGTACCGGATCGGGCCGCTGCCGACCAGGTTGACCTCCTCGCCGACCTGGTAGTCGGCCGGGTCGTTGGGGTTGTTGGCGTACGCCTCGGTGGCCGCGCCGAACGTGTCGGCCACGAACTCCTGGGTGCCGCCCTTCGAGATGCCACCCGGCGTCTTGTCGTCGATGCCGTGGCCCAGCTCGTGCCCGACCACGTCGGCCGAGGAGATCCACTTACCGGCGGTGTTCTTGCCGATCTGGACCTGGGTGCCGTCGTAGTAGGCGTTCTGGTCGTTCAGCCCGACCCGGATCGGCCACGCGCCGCCGGAGCCGTTCTGCCCGTTGCGGCCCAGCCACGCCGACAGCATCGCCGTCTGCTTCTGCGCCACGTACAGCGCGTCCACGCAGCCGGTCTCCTTGCTGGTGCCGTTGCCGTTGCCCCACACGTTGTCCGGGCCGCTGAAGGTCACCCGGGTGGAGGCGTCCTGGCAGCTCAGGTTGGTGGTCGACGGGTCCTTCAGGGAGTACGTCGAGCCGGACTGGGTGGTGTTCAGCGACACCGTGCCGTTGATCCAGCCGGTGCCCGTGCCGGTCGCCTCGGTGACGTGCTCCTCGGTGGCGAGCACCTTGCCGCTGATCGCGTCCACGTCCACGGTGAGCCGGCTGGCGCCCTTGGCCCCGGTGCCGTTCACCGTCGTCTCGTAGGCCAGCGCCGCCGACCGGCCCGGCGCCGCGAGCACGACCAGGCGGGTCGCCTCGACCCCGGACACGCTCCTCAGCTGCTGCTTGGCGGTCGCCACGGCCGCCTTCGCGGAGATTGCCGGTACGGTGGACAGCTCGCCGATCGGGTTGCTCTGCGCCACCGAGGTGTACCTGGTCCGGCCGGCGGTGTCGGTGACCACCACGAGGTCGCCGCCCTTGACGGTCAGGCCCTTGTACGTCCTGTCGTACGCCGCGTAGGTCAGCCCCTGCGACTGGATGACCTGGCTGCGCTGGAAGGCGTCGTGCGTGCCGGCCTTGAGGGCGGCCGGGCGGGCGGCGACCACGGCGTCGGCCTGCGCGACCGGGTCCACCGCCGGGGTGGGCGCCTGCGCCGCTGCCGGACCGGACACCGCGACCAGCGCCGAGGCCGCCGCGGTGCCGGCGGCCAGCGCGATGCCCAGGGGGATTCGTGCCATCTCGTACTCCTTCCCCGCCCGGGGGGTGGCGGGCGGGCTCGACGTCCGGTGCGGCGAGGTGGCCGGACCGGATCAGACAGGAGTGACGCTATCTACACGCATGAATTTGCGGAATGGGGGAAACCCTCGCTGTCCGCACCATCCCGCGACAAACGACGCCGGTCGCCCGCTGCCTCAGGAGCGCAGGAAGGTGAGGACGGCCAGGACGCGACGGTGGGTCTCCTCGTCCGGGGGCAGACCGAGTTTGTGCAGGATGCTGCGGATGTGTTTGGCGACCGAGGCCTCGGCGACGGTCAGCGCGGTGGCGATGGCGAGGTTGGAGCGGCCCTCGGCGATCAGCGCCAGCACCTCGCGCTCGCGGGCGGTCAGTGACCGCACCGGATCGCGGCGGCGGCGCAGCAGCTGGCGGACCACCTCCGGGTCGACGACGGTGCCGCCGCCGGCCACCCGGCGCAGGGCGTCGACGAACTCGCCGACGTGGCTGATCCGGTCCTTGAGGAGATAGCCGACGTGGGTGCCGTCGCCGGCGTCGAGCAACTCGGTGGCGTACCGGGTCTCGACGTACTGGCTGAGCACCAGGATCGGCAGGCGCGGGTGGTCGCGGCGCAGCGCCACCGCGGCTCGCAGGCCCTCGTCCTGGAAGCCGGGTGGCATCCGGACGTCGGTGACCACCACGTCCGGCTCCCGCTCGGCGACGGCCTGCCGCAGCGCGGTGCTGTCGGCGACGGCGGCGACCACCTCGTGGCCGAAGCGGGCCAGCAGCCCGGTCAGGCCGTCGCGGAGCAGGACGCTGTCTTCGGCGAGGACTACGCGGAGTCCGGAAGGGCCTGGCAAGGAATCTCCATGATCACGCGGGTGGGGCCGCCCGGCGGGCTGGCCAGCGACAGTCTGCCACCGGCGACGGAGACCCGGTCGGCGAGTCCGAGCAGGCCGGTCCCGGCGCTCAGGGCGGCGCCACCGCAACCGTCGTCGGAGATCTCGACGGTCAGCGCCTGCCCGGTGTAGCGGCCGGTGATCGCGCCCCGGTCGGCGCCGGAGTGCTTCGCCAGGTTGGTGAGCGCCTCGGCGACCACGAAGTAGGCCGTCGACTCCACCGCCCGGGCGAAGCGGTGCGCGACCGGGAAGTCCACCTCGACCGGTACGGTGCAGCGCTCGGCCAGGTCGGTGACCGCCGCCTCGAGGCCGAAGTCGGTGAGCACCGGCGGCTGGATGCCGCGGATCAGCTCGCGCAGCTCCACCAGGACCCGTTCGGCCTCGTCGTGCGCGCGGGCCAGCTGGTCGCCGAGCGGGCCGGGCGGCACGTCCAGCCGGGCCAGCCCGAGCATCATGGCCAGCGCCACCAGCCGCTGCTGGGCGCCGTCGTGCAGGTCCCGCTCGATGCGGGTGCGCTCGGCCTCGAACGCGTCGACCAGCCGGACCCGGGACCGGGTCAGCTCGACGACCTGCCGATGCTCGTCACCCGGGGTGAGCACGAGCCGGGCCAGCGCGCCCCGGGCGGCGGCCAGCACGACAAGCCCGTAACCGGTGGCCACCAGGGCGAGCAGGCCGGCGGCCGCGGCGAGGATCGCTTCCGGCCAGGACGTCACCGGGTACGCCTTCAACACGTTGACCTGCTCGCCGTCGAACATCAGGGGTGTGGCGAGCAGTGCCGCCGGAACGGTCACCGCGAGTGTCACGGCGAGCAGGTCCAGCGGCCACAGCACGGTCATCAGCAGCGCCACGAAACCGAGTTCACGCCAGGTGGCGCTTTCCGTGTACCGGGTACGCAGCCAGGGCGCGAGCCCGGGCCGGGGCGGCACCCGGTGCCCGTGCGGCAGCGGCCGGTGGTCGATCAGCGGGTGCAGACGGCGTTCCAGCGCGGCCGCCGGAAGGCCGATCAACGCCAGGGCGGCCAGCAGTGGAAGGCCCACCAGGACCACCGCGAGGACCCCGCCGGCGGCGAACAGCAGCAGCGAGACGAGTAGGGCGAGGAGTCCCGCGACGCCGTTGGCCAGCAGGTAGAGCAGAGCGCACAACGGTCGCCACGACGCCACTAACGACATGGCCGCCACCCTATGCGGTAGCCCTGGCACTACCCCGGAGACGCCAGCTGGCGAGGATGTGACAGGTCCGGCCGCCCGGCAGGGTGGACGCATGACCCGTGACGCGATGCGGCTGCACCGTGTCGTCCGGACCTTCGGTTCCGGCGACGCGGCGGTGACCGCCCTGCACGACCTGTCCCTGTCCTTCGCCCCGGGCACCTTCACCGCCGTCATGGGACCGTCCGGCTCCGGCAAGTCGACGCTGCTGCAGTGCGCGGCCGGGCTGGACCGGCCGACCTCCGGGTCGGTGCTGCTGGGCGACACCGAGCTGACCACGCTGAGCGAGAACCGGCTGACCCGGCTGCGCCGGGACCGGATCGGTTTCGTCTTCCAGGCGTACAACCTGCTGCCCACGCTGACCGCGGAGCAGAACGTGGCGCTGCCGCTGCGGCTGGCCGGGCGCCGGCCGGCCCGATCCGAGGTGCGCGACGTGCTCGCCCGGGTGGGGCTGGTGGACCGGGCCCGGCACCGGCCGGGGGAGCTGTCCGGCGGCCAGCAGCAGCGCGTCGCGATCGCCCGGGCGCTGATCACCCGCCCGGACGTGCTGTTCGGGGACGAGCCGACCGGCGCCCTCGACTCGGCGACCGGCCGGACGGTGCTGCGGATGTTGCGCGGGCTGGCCGACGACGAGCGGCAGACGATCGTGATGGTCACTCACGACCCGGTGGCGGCGTCCCACGCCGACCGGGTGGTCTTCCTGGCCGACGGCCGGCTCGCCGGTGCCCTCGACGCGCCGTCGGCGGAGGCGGTCGCCGCCGAGATGACCCGGATGGCGGCGACCCCGTGCTGATCGTGACGCTGAGCAGCCTGCGCACCCGGTGGAGCACGCTGGCCGGCACCTTCGTGGCGCTCGCCCTCGGAGTGGCTCTGCTGGTCACCATGGGTCTGGGGCTGGCCGCCACACTGGACGCTCCGCGGCAGCCGCCGGAGCGGTTCGCGGGTGCGCCGGTCGTGGTCCGCGGCGCCGACGAACTGCGGGTCCCGTCGCGGATCGGGGATCGGGTGCAGCGGCTCGCGCGACCGCGCGCGGTGCCGGCCGCCGTCGCCGAGCGGCTGGCCACGGTGGGGCGGACGGTTGCCGACCGGTCGTTCCCGGTGGCCGGCGGGCTGGTCGGGCACCCCTGGTCGGTGGCCGGTTTCGGGGGCTACCGGCTGGTTGCCGGGCGCGAGCCCCGGGGGCCGGCCGAGGTGGTCATGGTGGGTGCTCCGGAGTTGGCCGGGCAGAGCGTGCGGTTGCGGACGCCGGTGGGCTACGACGAGTACACGGTGGCCGGGGTGCTGGGCGCCGTGCCGTACGAGAAAGCGGTGTTCTTCAGCGACGACACGGCCGCCCGGATCGCGCCGCGGATCGACAACCTGGTCGTGGCGGCGGCGCCGGAGGCCGTCCGGGCGGCGGCCGGCGACGCCGGGGTGCGGGTGCTCACCGGCGACGAGCGGCGGCGCGCCGATCCGGATCCGGACCGGGACCGGGACGCGCTCGTGGCGATGAACGCGCTGCTCGGCACGGCCGGCGGGGTGACCGCGTTCGTGTCGGTGTTCGTGGTGGCGTCCACCTTCGCGTTCGCTGTGGCGCAGCGGCGGCGGGAGATCGCGCTGCTGCGCACGGCCGGCGCGACGCCCCGGCAGGTGCGCCGGACGGTGCTCGCGGAGGCGGCGGTGGCCGGGGTGCTCGCGTCGGCGGCCGGGTGTGCGCTCGGCGCGCGGGGTGCGCCGCTGCTGGCCCGGGTCCTGGTCGAGGAGCGGCTGGCGCCGGGCTGGTTCGCCATCGGCGAGCAGCGGTGGCCCTACCACGTGGCGTTCGGGACCGGGCTGGTGGTGGCGCTGGCCGGGGTTGCCGTCGCCACGGTCCGGGCCGGGCGGGTCCGGCCGGTGGAGGCGCTGCGCGAGGCGTCGGCCGACACCGGGGCGATGCCGCTGAGCCGGTGGATCTGCGGGGCCGGGCTGCTGGCCACCGGACTGGGGCTGCTCTGCTGGCGGCTGCTCGGCGATCCGGGTGAGGCGCTGCACCGCAAGACCTACACCACCCAGCCGATGCTGCTGATCACCGCTGTCGCGCTGCTGGCGCCGGCCCTGGCCGGCCCGCTGACCGGGCTGGTGGTGCGGCTGCCGGGGGTCACCGGGATGCTGGTGCGCGCGAACGCGCGGGCCGGGGCGCGGCGGACGGCGGCCGTCGCCGCGCCGGTGCTGGTGACGGTGGCGCTGGCCGGTTCGCTGCTGGGCACGCCGGCGACGATCGCCCGGGCCAAGGCGGCGGAGCTGGCCGGGCAGACCACCGCCGACGTGATCGTGACCGGGTCTGGCCTGGACACCGTGACCGCTCCGGGCGCGCGGGTGATGGCCAGCGCCGCCACGACGGTGTACACGCTGGAGGACGGTGTCGCCCTGATCCGGGCGGACGCCCAGGCCGTCGATCCGCGGACGCTGAGCGCGGTCCGCCGCCTGCCGGTCGTGGCGGGCAGCCTCGACGACCTGGACGACGACGGCATCGTGGTCAACGAGGAGTGGGCCGAGCACCGGGTCGGGCGGCGGGTCGGCGTGTGGCTCGCCGACGGGACCAGCCGGTCGCTGCGCGTCGTGGCGGTGCTGGCCGCCGGGACCGGCGACAACGGCGTCTACGTGACGACGCGCAACGCCGGCGGGGCTGCCCCCGGCCGTCTCGACCTGGTGTGGCCGGCCGGGACGCACGCCGGGCCGGTGGTGCCGCCCGGGGCCCGGGTGTGGACGCGTGAGCAGTGGCTCGCCGGTCAGCGGCCGGTCGGCAGCCGCCAGACGCGGGCGGGTTACGCCGTGGTGCTGGGCATCGCGCTGGTCTACACGGGCATCGCCGTGGCCAACACGATGCTGATGGCCGCGGCGGGACGGACCCGCGACCGGCGGCTGCTGCGGCTGGCCGGGGCGAGCCGGCGGCAGGTGCGGCTGGTGGTGATCGCCGAGGCCGTGGCGGTGGTGCTGGTGGGCGGGCTGCTTGGGCTCCTGGTCACGGCGGTGAACCTGCTCGGTGTCGCGGGCGCGCTGGTGCGGCTCGGTGCGGGTGCGGTGGTCGTGGTGCCGTGGCGGGCGCTCGGCAGCACCCTGCTGGCCTGCGCCGCCGTCGCGGTCGTCGCGGCGGCCTGGTCGGGACGCGGCCGGACACGGGGTGGTACGGCGACCGGCAGCCCGGACTGACGCCCGGACCGGTGGCGGCGGTGCGGCGGGGTCAGCGCCGGCCGCCCGGCTCCCAGACGTGCACCTCGATGCTCGCGTAGCGGTCGGTGGTGAGCGGGGCGCGGGCCGCATCCGGGTGCGGCGCCTGGACCAGCATGGCGGTGCCCAGCCAGGTGTCGCCGTCGTCGGACAGCAGCGGCCCGTACGCGATCAGCCGGTCCGTCTCGGCCGGCACGCTCAGGTCGGCGGCCGGGCCGGCGCCGAAGCCCAGCACCAGGTACCGGTTGCCGTCGGTCAGGTCGCCGGGGAACTGCCACATGGTGCGCCCGAGCAGGTTGCGCCAGCGGCGGATCAGCACGTCGCGGTACGCGCCGGCCTGGTAGTTCGGCTCGTCGAACGCGAAGGCGCGGGCCGCCGCCGGGCCGGGCAGGTCGATGATGTGCACGCTGCCGGTGGCGGTCTCGCCGTCCTCGGTGAGGGTCGGCCCGCGGGCGATCAGCTCCGCCGCGAACCGGTCCATGTAGGTCCAGTGCTCCTCGATCAGCTCGTCGCGGAGTGCCCCGGAGGCGGGCCGGTCACGGTGGTAGCACAGGAACTCCATGCCGACGATCTTCACCGGAGGGCCCGCCGCGGGGCAACGCGTTTCGGTCATCGGTAGCGGCGGACGGCGGCCGGGCTGGATCCATGCCGAGATCGAAACATAGGAAAGGGTTGTTGACTAGAGCGCTCGGCGGTCGTAATTTTCATCGACAACGACAGGCGATGAAAAGGATGACCAACGTGACGGGTGAGAGCGGCGGACTGCTCGGTCGGCTCCGGATCGAGGGGCCCGGCATGCCGGAGGCGCTGGCGCGGATCGCCGAGACGATCCTCGACGATCCGGAGACGGCGGCCCACGCCAGCATCATCGACCTGGCCGAGCGGTCCGGGACGTCGACCGCGACGGTGACCCGGTTCAGCCGGACGCTCGGCTTCAAGGGGTACGCGAACCTGCGGGTCGCGATCGCCACCGAGACCGGCCGGGCCGAGCAGGCCCGCTGGGAGACCGACATCAGCGGCGACATCGCCCCGGACGACCCGCTCACCAACGTGCTGAGCGTGGTCACCGCGGCCGACACGCGGGCCATCCAGGACACCGCCGCCGGTCTCGACATGGCCGCCGTGGAGCGGGTGGCCGCCGCGATCGCCGAGGCCGGCCGGGTGGAGATCTTCGGGCTGGGCAGCAGCGGCACGAGCGCCCGGGAGATGGCGTTCCGCCTGGAACGGATCCGGATCCCGATCTGGCACCGGGTCGACTCGCACACCGCGCTCACCAACGCGGCACTGCTGCTGCCCGGCGACGTGGCGATCGGCCTGTCGCACTCCGGCCGCACCCGCGAGGTGATCGAGACGCTGGCCGAGGCGGCCGACCACGGCGCCCTCACCGTGGCGCTGACCAGTCACAGCCGCTCGCCGCTGGCCGAGGTCGCCGACGTCGTCTTCACCACCAGCGTGCAGGAGACCACGTTCCGGCTGGCCGCGCTCTCGGCCCTGCACTCGCAGCTGCTGATCCTCGACATGATCTACGTCGCCGTCGCCCAGCGCACCTACGAGCGGACCGCCGAGGCGTTCGACGTGACCGGCCGCGCGGTGGACGCCCACCGCCTGCCGGAGAAGAGCCCGACCCGCAACCGGGGCCGGAACAAGAGCCAGTGATGCGCCACCCCCCTTGATCGAAGGAGCTCCCTGTGTATAGACGCCGCCACCTCGCCGCCGCCGCACTGTGTACCGCGACCCTGATGACGCTGGCCGCCTGCGGGGGCGGCGGCGGGGGGTCGTCGTCGGATGACGACGGCTCGCCCAGGGCCGTGCCGAACACCAAGGGCGACGGCAAGACGCTCACCGTCTGGATCATGGACGGGGACTACACCGAGGCCACCATCAAGGCCGTCAACGACCAGTTCACCCAGGCCACCGGCGCGCGGGTGGACGTGCAGATCCAGCAGTGGGAGGGGATCACCACCAAGATCAGTACGGCGCTGTCCACCTCGGGCACCCCCGACGTGCTGGACCTGGGCAACACCCAGGTGCCCGGCTTCGCCGCCAACGGCGGGCTGCTCGACCTCACGCCGTACAAGAATGATCTGAAGCAGGGCCGCACCTGGCTCGCGGGCCTGGAGGAGCCGGCCACCGTCGACAACGCGCTGTACGCGGTGCCCGGTTTCGCCGGCGCCCGTGCCGTCATCTACAACAAGAAGACCTGGGCGGCCGCCGGGGTGACCGCCGCGCCGACGTCCTACGCCGAGCTGACCGCCGCCCTGGACAAGGTCAGGGCCAAGAACCCGGCCGCCGACTTCTCGCCGTTCTACCTGCCGGGCCAGTACTGGTTCGCCGGCCTGCAGTTCCTGTGGGACGCCGGCGGCGACATCGCCACCACCGGCGGCGGCACCTGGCAGGGCGGCTTCGCCACCCCGGCCGGGCAGAAGGGCCTCACCGACTTCAAGACCTTCCAGAACGCCTACTCCAGCAAGGCCTCGCAGGCCATCGACACCATCACCCCGGACCAGAACCAGGTCTTCGCCGACGGCAAGACCTCGGCCATCCTGTCCACGACCGGCTCGCTCGGCCTGATCCAGAAGGCCAACCCCAAGATCAAACCCGCCGACCTGGGTACGTTCCCGCTGCCCGGCCTCTCCGGTAAGGCGCAGCCCGTGATGCTCGGCGGCTCCGACTGGGGCATCGCCACCAAGAGCGACACCCCGGAACTGGCCCTGCAGTGGGTGAAGATCGCCGCCAGCCCGGGCGTGCAGGACAAGAACGTCTTCGGCGTCGACGGCTGGATCCCGAACAGCACCGAGGGCATCCAGGCCGCCCAGGGCAGCGTCGACGAGCTGAAGAAGGGCTTTTTCACCGCCGCGCTGAACTCCAAGGCCACCCCGGCCGCCGCCCAGTGGCCCACCCTGGAGGGCGACAAGAGCATCAACCAGGTGTTCTCCGCCGTCGCCTCGGGCGCCAAGTCGCCCGCCGACGCCGGCAAGGAGTTCGACTCGCACCTGGAGACCACCCTCAACGGCGGCAAGTGACAGCCGTGCCCGCCACCACCACCGTCCTCGACGCGGCCGGCGCCCCGCCGGCCGCGTCGGCCCCGCGGTCGCCGGGGCCCCGCCGGCGCACCCGCGCGCCGCTGTGGCTGCTGAGCCCGGCGGGCCTGGTACTCGCCGTCGTGACGCTCGCGCCGATCGGCTTCCTGCTGTTCACCTCGTTCACCGACTACAACCAGCGCACCCTGTTCACCGGCCGGTACTCGTACGTCGGCGCCGACCAGTACACCGAGCTGCTCGCCGACGGCGCCTTCTGGATGTCGCTGGTACGCACGGTGCTGTTCACCGCGGCGATGGTGGCCGGCAGCGTGCTGATCGGGATGGGCGTCTCGCACCTGCTCACCCGGCTCGGCCGCGGCCTGCGGCTCACCGTCACGGTGGTCCTCATCGTCGCCTGGGCGATGCCGAACGTCGCCTCCTCCCTGGTCTGGAACTGGCTCTTCCAGCCCGGGTACGGCGTGGTCAACTGGTTCCTCGACCAGCTGCGGATCTTCGGGGACACCACCGACCTGAACTGGGCACAGGACCCGGCCCGGGCGTACGCCAGCATCTGGCTCCTGATCGTCTGGCAGGCGGTGCCGTTCATCGCGCTGACCGTGAACGCCGCCGAGACGCAGGTGCCGCCGGAGTACCAGGAGGCGGCCCGGCTCGACGGCGCCGGCGAACTCGCCGTCTACCGGATCGTCACGCTCAACCACGTGCGGCCGACCCTGCTGCTGGTCACCATCCTGTCGGTGATCTGGGACTACAACGTCTTCAACCAGATCTGGCTGATCTCCCGCGGCGGGCCCGGTGACGCCACCGCCACGCTCGGCGTCTACACGTTCAAGACGGCGTTCGTCGGTTTCCACATCGGCCAGGGCGCGGCCGTCTCGGTGGTCACCACGCTGCTGCTGCTCGCCCTGACCGCCGTCTACATCCGCCGCCTGCTGCGCTCCGGGGAGGACCTGTGATGCCACGCCGACGCTGGGTCGTCAACTCGCTCGCGGTGCTGTTCTGCCTGGTCTGGACATTCCCGGTCTACTGGATGGTCAACACGGCGGTCAAGCCGCGCCCCGAGGTGATGACCGCCACCCCGCACTTCGTGCCGGCCCACCCGACCGTCGACAACTTCGTCAAGGCGGTCGGCCAGGACCAGTTCCTGACCAACCTGGGCAACAGCGTCATCGTGGTCGCCTGCACCGTGGCCACCTCGATCGTGCTGGGCATCTTCGCGGCCGCCGCGCTGTCCCGGTTCCGGTTCCGCGGCCGGCGCACCATCATGGTCGTCATCCTGGCCGTGCAGATGCTGCCCGCCACCGCGCTGCTGATCCCGATGTTCGTCATGTTCAACAGCCTCGACCTGCTCGGCACCTACCTGGCGCTGGTCCTCGCGTACGTCGCCACCGTGCTGCCGTTCTCGATCTGGGTGATGCGCGGCTTCTTCGTCGCCATCCCCGTCGAGATCGAGGAGGCCGCGCACCTGGACGGCGCCACCACCTGGGAGGTGCTGACCCGGGTGCTGTTCCCGCTGGTCGCCCCGGGCGTCATCGCGACCGGCATCTTCTCGTTCATCGCCGCCTGGAACGACTACCTGTTCGCCTACACGTTCATGCAGGACCAGAGCCGCTACACGCTGCCGGTGTGGCTGGCCTCGTTCACCAACCCGCACACCGGCACCGACTTCGGCGGGCAGATGGCCGCCTCCGTCCTGTTCTCCCTGCCGGTCATCGTCTTCTTCCTGATCATCCAGCGCAACCTCGTGGCCGGGATGTCCGCCGGCGCCGTGAAGGGCTAGGTTCCCCCTTGTTGATCCCGCGCCCGCTCTCCCTCTCGGCACGCGACGGGGAGCTCGTCCTGGACCACGCCACCACCGTCTCCGCGGCCGGCGAGCTGAGCGGCGTCCTCGCCTGGCTGCAGCAGGCGCTGCGCCCGGCCACCGGCCTGCCCTTTCTCCCGTCGGCCGACGGTGTCGTCGTCCTCGAGCTGGCCGGCGATCTCGGTCCCGAGGCCTATCGGCTCACGGTCACCGCCGACCGGGCGGTGGTCACCGGCGGAACCCCCGCCGGCGTGTTCTACGGCTGCCAGGCGCTGCTGCAGCTGCTGCCGCCGGCGATCTACCGGCGTTCCCGGGTGGCCGGGCAGCGCTGGGCGGTGCCGGCCGTGCGGATCGAGGACGAGCCGCGGTTCGCCTGGCGCGGGGCGATGCTCGACGTCGCCCGGCACTTCATGCCCAAGCACGACGTGCTGCGCTTCATCGACCTGATGGCGCTGCATCGGCTCAACACCCTGCACTGGCACCTCACCGACGACCAGGGCTGGCGGCTGGAGATCAAACGCTATCCGCGGCTCACCGAGGTGGGCGCGTGGCGGTACGAGAGCCAGGTCGGGGCGACCCGTACCGCGCCCGGCGACGGCCGGCCGCACGGCGGGTTCTACACCCAGGACGACGTACGCGAGATCGTCGCCTACGCGGCCGAGCGGTTCATCACCGTGGTGCCGGAGATCGAGAGCCCCGGTCACGTGCAGGCCGCCCTCGCCGCGTACCCCGAGCTCGGCGTCACCGGGGAGCCGGTGGGCGTCTGGACCCGCTGGGGGATCAGCACCAACGTGCTCAACGCCGAGGAGTCCACGGTGGCCTTCTTCACCGGCGTCCTCGACGAGGTGCTCGAGCTGTTCCCGTCCCGCTACATCGGGGTCGGTGGCGACGAGTGCCCCCGCGACCAGTGGAAGGCCGACGAGCGGACCGGGGAGCGCGTCGCCGAGCTCGGCCTGGCCGGCGCCGAGCAGATCCAGTCCTGGTTCATCGGCCGGCTCGACGCCCACCTGACGGCGGCCGGCCGGCGTCTGTTCGGCTGGGACGAGATCCTGGAGGGCGACCTGGGCCCCGCGGCCACCGTCGCGTCCTGGCGGGGGATGACCGGCGCGATCGCCGCCGCCCGCCGCGGCCACGACGTGGTGGCCTGTCCCGACGATCTGGTCTACCTCGACTACCGCCAGTCCGAGTCGCCCGACGAACCCATCCCGGTCGCCATCCCGCTGACCCTGCGCGACGTCTACGCCTTCGACCCGGTGCCCGGGCAGCTGACCCCGGAGCAGGCCCGGCACGTGCTCGGCGGCCAGGCCAACATCTGGACCGAGCACGCCGACTCGCCGCGCACCGTCGACTACCTCGCCTTCCCGCGGCTGTGCGCGGTGGCCGAGGCGCTGTGGACCGCCGGCGAGCGGGACTTCACCGAGTTCGAGGCCCGGCTCGGCGGGCACCTGGCCCGCCTGGACGCGCTCGGCGTGGAGTACCGGCACGCCGGCGGCCCGCGGCCCTGGCAGAAGCGGCCCGGCGTGCCCGGCCGCCCGCAGACCCGCGAGCAGCGCACCCGGCACATCGCCCACCTGGTCGCGACCATCAGTCAGAGGTGAGGACCCCATGTCGGAAGATGCCCTGGCACCCCACCGGCGGACACTGCTCGTCGGTGCCTCCAGCGCCTTCACCGCGTTCCTGACCGGCGCGATGCTGCCCAGCCCGGCCTGGGCGGCCGCACCGGCCTGGATGCGCGGCGCGAGCGGCACCGCCGTCCGCAAGGCCTTCGACTTCCTGGCCGCCAGGTTCGACGAGTACGGTTCGGGTGCCGCCCTGCGGGTCCCGCGCAGCTACACCGGCGGCTTCTTCGGGACCACCTTCGTCAGCTCCTTCGTGTACGACGACGCCCTGGTGATCTTGGCCTGGCTGGCCCGGGCCACCGCCGAGGACGTCGAACGCGCCACCGTCCTCGGCGACACCCTGCTGTACGCCCAGCGCCACGACCCGATCGGCGACGGCCGTACCCGCGCCTCCTACCAGCCGGACTCGTTCACCACACTCGACGGCACCCTGGACATCGGCTCACCGGCCGCCTACACCGGCAACCAGGCGTGGGCCGGGATCGCCCTGGCCCACCTGTACGCCCGCACCGGGCAGCCCCGCTTCCTGACCGGCGCGCTGCGCGAGGCCACCTGGATCCAGGAGCACACCTGGGACGGCGCGCGGGCCCCGTACGGGTACACCGGCGGCCGCGGCGCCACCGGCCAGCCGCTCACCTTCAAGGCGACCGAGCACAACATCGACGTCGGCGCGTTCTTCACCATGCTGGCCCGGCTCACCGGCGACCACGGGTGGCGGGCCCGGGCCGGGGCGGCGTTCGCCTTCGTCGCCGCGATGCGCGACCGCGCGGACGGGCACCTGTGGACCGGCACCGACCCGGACGGCGTCACCACCAACCGCGCGCCGATCCCCGAGGACGTGCAGACCTGGGCCTACCTGGCCACCCTCGACGACCGGTACCGCCGGTCGGTCACCTGGGTGCTGGACCGGCTGGCCGCCCGGGACGCGGGTGTCGCCGGGGTCAGCTTCAGCGACGCCGACGTCAGCAAGGTCTGGCTGGAGGGCACCGCGCACACCGCGCTCGCGCTGCGGGCCCGCGCCGCCAAGGGCGACACCCTGCTGGCCCGCCGGCTGCTCTGGAACATCCAGCAGGCCCAGGCCACGACACCGGCCGGGGACGGGCGCGGGATCCCGGCGGCGTCCAGCGACGGCCTGGACACCGGGTTCGGCGACCTCTATTACGCCAGCCCGCACACCGGCACCACCGCGTGGTTCCTGCTCGCCGCCCTCGACAGCAACCCGTTCCGCATCTGACGGCCCGCTTCGGCCGCCGGCCGCCATTTTCCGGTACGAGTGACGCCCGCCCGCCGGACGACGTGGCCCCGAGTCCACCCCCGCGACCGCGCGGACCATCGGGTCGCGGCCGCGCGCCCGGACCGCCAGCAGTGGTTCCCCTGCACCGGCGCGATCCCCGCGAACCGGTCACGTGTCACCGAGGAATCGGCTGCCTCCGGATACTTCACGGCCAGGTCGCATCCCTCGCCTGAGGGAAGCCATGCGACCGCGGCATCGCGCACGGGCGGCCGCCCGGCACACCTCTGTTAGGGGCCCGCGCCGTCACGGGGGGAACGACGCGGGCTCGACCACGATAACCGCCGATACCGTCTGAGATCTACCCACCTAACGTGAATGTCACTTTCGACATAGTTCCGGATGGGCCGAACCCGAGCTCCGGGGTGCGGCCGTGATCGACCTGCTCGAGCTGCCCGTGACGGTGTCGAACCCGCGCGGCCACACCGGGCCGGGGTGGGAACCGGGCCGGTCCCACCCCTCGATCGGGGACCGGGCTCAGCACTGACCGTCGGCCAGCACGTAGTAGCCCGGGCCGGTCTGGCGCAGCGTGTGGGTGGTGAAGGTGTTCCACAGGCCCATCGCCTGGCCGGAGCCGCTGGCGAAGGTGTTGCCGCCGGACTGCGTGGCCCGGCCCGCGACGGTGTGCGCGTAGTTGCTCGCGGTGAAGCACGGCTGAGCGGTGGCGGTGGGCGTCGGCGTGGGCGTGGGCGAGGTGGAGGGTGCCGGTGACGGGGTGGACCCGCCGCCGGGCAGCCCCCACCACCGGGCGATGTAGTACGACGAGCAGATCGAGGCCAGGTAGTACGACCCGGTGGCCCCGCACTGGTTCTCCGCGCTGCCGGGTGCCACCGGCGTGCCGTGCGCGATCCCCTGCACCCGGTAGAGCGCCACCGCGTCGCCGTAGTACTCGACAGTCGTCGAGCCGGGCAGCGACGCGGTCGACGACGGCGTCTGGCCGATGCCCCACACGTCGGTCCACTGGTCGCGCAGTTCGGTGGCGTTGGCCGGTACCACTGTGGTGTCGTTGGTGCCGTACCAGACGCTCACCCGCGGCCACCGCCCGGCGTACCCGGCGTTGGCAGCCCGGACCAGGTCACCCCACTGCTTCGGGGTCTTGCTCTGCGCCTGGTACTGGCAGATCGTGCCGCAGTGGTACGGCAGCCCGGCGACCACCGCGCCGCCGGCGAACACGTCCGGGTACGCGGCCAGCATCACCGCTGTCATGGCGCCGCCGGCGGACAGGCCGGTGACGTAGACCCGCTTCGCGTCCGAGCCGTACGTCCGGATCGCGTAGTCGACCATCTGCTTGATCGAGAGCGCTTCGCCCTGGCCGCGCCCGATGTCGCCGGCGGTGAACCAGTTGAAGCAGGACATCGGGTTGTTCGACGAGGTCTGCTCGGGGAAGACCACCGCCGCCTGGTACAGGTCGGCATACTTGGGCCAGCCGGAGTGGCTGTAGTAGTCGGAGGCGCTCTGCGTGCACCCGTGCAGGGCCACGACCAGCGGACGGCCGCCGGCCAGCCCGGCCGGGACGTACGAGTACATGCGCAGCGCGCCCGGATTGCTGCCGAACGAGCCGACCTGGGTGAGGGTGGCGGCCGCGTTCGCGGGGGAGAACGGGGACATTGTCACACCGGCGACGACCAGCACCGCGGCGAGCAGTGCGAGCCACAAGCTACGGGGATTCATGACGCGGACGTTACGGACCTGTTAATCGCGCGCCCATGTGGCGGCTCGCCACAACGACACATCCGGATGTGTGGATGACTCGGGCGGCGCTCGCCCGGTGAGTGCATGCTGAACGCGATGAACCCGTCGGCCAAGGTCAGCTGCACCGCTCGGCTCCGGCACGACGCCGAGCGGATGCTGGTGCACGACTCCGAGCGGGTGCTCGCCGTCGCGCCGCTGGCCTACGTGGCGGTCGACGCCGACGGGAACGTCGCCGCCTGGAACCCGGCCGCGGAACACACCTTCGGCTACGCCATCGACGAGGCCTGCGGCCGGGAGCTCGCCGAGCTGATCGTGCCGCCGCGCTACCGGAACCAGCACCGGGCGGCGCTGGCCCGGCTCGCCGCCGGGGGACCGCCGCGCCTGCTCGGCCGGCGCCTGCAGCTGGCCGCCGTGCATCAGGACGGCCACGAGTTCCCGATCGAGATGACCCTGGCCGCCACCGAGGAGACGTCCGGCCGGCTGTTCCACGCCTTCCTGCAGGACGTGACCACAGCGCAGCGGGTGAGCAGGTTCATGACCGTCGAGGCCGCCGTCTCCGCCTCCCTGGTCGAGTCGGACACCAGCGAGTCGGCGGCCGCCGGTGTCGTGCACGCCGTCGCCGCGCACATGGGCTGGCCGGTCGCCGAGCTGTGGCTGGTCGACGACGCCCGGCACGTGATCACCTGCGCCGCCCGGGACGTCACCCCCGGGCTGGTGCTCGGCTCGTTCGCCGTCGAGCAGCTGGAACCCGGTGTCGGGCTGCCCGGCCGGGTCTGGCAGCGGGCCAGCCCGGTGTGGATCCCGGACCTGGCCGCCGACACCGGGTCGTTCCGCAGCCGCGCCGCGGCCAAGGTCGGCCTGCACGTCGCCGTCGGCGTGCCGGTGTCGACGGCCGGACACATCCTCGGTGCGTTCTGCGTGTACGGCCACCGCATCGAGGACCCCGAGGAGACCCTGTCCGCGCTACTCACCGGCATCGCGGCCCGGGTCGGTCAGTACCTGGAGCGGCGCCGGGCCGAGGAACTCGCGGTGGAGCTGGCCCGGACCAAGAACGAGTTCCTCGCCATGGTCACCCACGAGCTGCGCAACCCGCTCGCGGTGATCACCGCGGCCACCGACGTGCTCGACGAGGACCTGGAGACGCTCACCAGCGAGGAGCAGCGCGACCAGCTCCGGGTGATCACCCGCAACGCCCAGCGGCTCGCCGTGATGGCCGAGGACCTGCTCGACCTGGCCCGCCTCGAATCCGGGCACCTCAGCATCGAGCCACGCGACACCGACCTCTGCGCGGTCATCAGGGACGCCGTCCGGGCGGTGGCCGCCGCCGCCGAGGACAAGAAGCAGATCGTGCTGACCCAGCTGCCACAGCGACTGGATCTGTACGCCGACCCGGACCGCCTGCGCCAGGTCGCCGACAACCTGCTCTCCAACGCGGTCAAGTACACCCCGGCCGGCGGCACCATCGTGGTCACCGCCGAGGCCGACAGCATGGGCCCGGGCATCGTGTGGACCGTCGCGGACACCGGCATCGGCATCCCGGCCGCCGACCGCCCGCACCTGTTCCGCCGCTTCTACCGGGCCTCCAGCGCCGTCGAGCGCCGGATCCCCGGCACCGGCCTCGGCCTGGTCATCACCCGCGCCATCGTGGAACGTCACCACGGCACCATCACCCTCGCGGCCGACCAGCCGATCGGCACCACCTTCGTGATCCGCCTGCCGCGCCCGGAGGGCCCCTGACGGACCGCGGCCGGTCCCGGTGGCCGCGAGGTCACCGTCCGCCGGCCCACGGACGTGCCGTTTTCCGGTACGCCACCAGGTGCACGCCGCCCGGACAGCGCCGCCCGGCTGCCCCAGGAGGGCCGGGTGAGCCGCGTGGCGGGCGGGCGGTCCGGCGTACCGGAAATCGGGCTCGCGAAGCGCGAGGGGAGCAGCGGCCGTGACCGGGCAGCCACCGGAATCGATCCGGCGCGGCGGCTGGGAGCAGCCGCCGCGCCGGGTGTGGGTACCGCTCAGGTGGCGCAGGAGACCGACGGCCAGGTCCAGTTGCCGTTGGTCTGGATGGTCAGGCCGAAGTTGTTACCGCTGCCGTTCGGCTTGGCGACCAGTGTCTGCGCGTTCGGGTAGCTCGCCGAGATGTTCCAGGTGGCGATCACCTTGGCCGGCGAGGGGACGGTGAGCGTCACGGTCCAGGTGGTGGAGCCGGAGACCGCGACGTTGAGGTTGTACCTGTCGCTCCAGGACGAGCCGGCCGAGAGCGTGGCGGTGCAGTTGCCGGTCTGCGGCGGAGGCGTCGTCGTCCCGCCACCACCACCGGTCGGCGCGACGGCCCGGCCGGTCTGCGGTGAGATCATGCCGGCGCACAGCCCCCGGCTGGCCAGCCCCTGAGCGATGCGCGGGATGGCGGCGACCGTGTTGGCCGGCCAGTCGTGCATCAGGATGATCTGCCCGTTGGTGAGCCGGCCGGCGGCCGCCACTATCGCGTCGGTGCTGGCGTTGTTCCAGTCCTGCGAGTCGACGTCCCAGATGATCTCGGTGAGGCCGTACCTCTGCTCCACCGATCGCACCGTCGCGTTCGTCTCCCCGTAGGGCGGCCGGAACAACTGGGGCGTCCCGCCGCCGGCGTTCGCGATGGCGGTCTGCGTCCGGGAGATCTCCGAGTCGACGGTGGCCTGGCTCTGCTGGGTCAGGTGCGGGTGGGTGTAGCTGTGGTTGCCCACCCACATGCCCGCGTCCACCTGCGCGCGGACCAGCGCCGGGTTGGCCGCCGCGTACTGTCCCTCGTTGAACATGGTGGCCCGCAGCCCGTTGTTCCGCAGCGCGGTCAGCAGGTTCTGCGTGTTGCCCGCCGTCGGGCCGTCGTCGAAGGTGAGCCCGACGTACCCCGAGCAGGTGGCGGCCTCGGACGGGCTCGCCTGCACGGTGACGGCGACGACCCCGGCAGCCGCCACGATGGTGGCCAGCGTCGCTGCGATTCGCATCGGTCGCCGCCCGTCTAACCGGCGCTGCACGAGACGGACGGCCAGGTCCAGGTCCCGTTGGTCTGGATGGTCACGCCGAAGTTGTTACCGCTGCCGTTCGGCTTGGCGACCATCTGCTGCGCGCTGGGCCAGCTCGCGCTGGTGTTCCAGGTGGCGATCACCTTCTCCGGGGACGGCACGTTCATGGTCACCGTCCAGTTGCTGGAGCCGGAGACCGAGACGTTGAGGTTGTACCTGTCGCTCCACTGCTGGCCGGCCGAGAGCGTCGCGGTGCAGCCGCCGCCACCGCCACCGGTCGGCGGGCTGGTGGTGGTGCCGGTGGTCGGCGTGGTGGTGCCGCCGACGGTGATGTTCGAGCTGCCGCTGCTCTGGTATCCCTCGGTGGCCAGGATCTGGTAGTTGAACGTGCCCAGATTCATGCCCTTCGAGGCCCACGCGTCGAAGTGGTTGCCGGCCGTGATGGTGCCACCGGTCCGCTTCGACTGGCGCACGCTCCAGTACTGGTAGAACGTCGCGGTGCCCTGGATGGACGGCTGGTTCACCCGCTGCGTGCGGTAGATGTCGTAGGTGCCGCCGTCACTGGTCACGGTGCCCATGAAGGTGCCGGTCGGGCGGTACGTGCCCCAGTTGTCGACGATGTAGTACTCGATCAGCGGGCTGGTCGTCCAGCCGTACAACGTCAGGTACGCGTTCCCGTTCGGGTTGAACGACCCGGAGTAGCTGACCGCCCGGCGCGCGCCGGTGGCCCAGCCCTTGCCGGCCACGAAGTTGTTGATGCCGCTCCACTGGGTGCTGTACTGGCCGCCGGCACCCATGGTCATGCTGACGTTGCCGCTGTCCTTCCAGAACGAGTAGTAGTAGCCGTTGTTCGTACCGGTCTGGTTCGTGGTGATGGTGGTGTCCGCGTGGGCCGTGCCGGCCAGCATGGTGCTGGCCGCGGCGACCACGACGGCGCAGGCGGCGCCGAAGACCAGTCGGATCCGGCCGCGACGGGTGGGTGGTGCGGGAGCGTCGGACATTTCGGATTCCTTAGGGGAGGCCTGGGTGGGGACTCCAGGCGGCGGGATGGGAGCCGACGACGGCGGCGGGATCGACGATGGGCGATCCCGGTCGACAGCGTGAGTATTGGCCCGCCCGTCGAGGCTGTCAACAACTTACGGAAATGTATCGGTAGCAAATTTGTCGCGCTGTTCGATAGAGCAGCAGCTCAGTGTGATCTGAAACGATGGCAAGGCCGTAACAAACGCGAAGTTGCGTAACCCTATTCCGAAAGTTTCGGAGCCCCGCCCTGGGTGCGTCGACCGTGCCGGCGCGTTCGCGCAGCGGCGGCTCTGATCGGCGCTCACTGCTCGACGCCCGTCGCCGCGTCGCCCTGAGTGAACCAGTCCTCCAACAGCCGCTGATGCGCGGTCACCGCCTCACTCAGGCGGTCGAGCTCGTCCTGTTTCGACCCCACTGCCGCGGGCAGATCATCAATCTGCGCTTGCATCTTCGCCACGGCGCCACCCAGTCCGCAGGGTCGGCTTGTTCGCATCGAGCGAACGCCTTGCCGTTCGCTCGCTCAGACATCCCTCCAGGCGTGTGTCCCTCGGGAGAAGTTCCCCTCGCTGGACCATTCGGAGCAGATCTTCGTGCGGGTGGAGGGTCCCGGCGCAGAGTTATGCGGCAAGCAGCTCGGCGAGTTCACGCGCGTCCGTGGATTCCCGCTGGTCGGCGGGGACACTGGCGTACAGTTCGACCGCCCGCTGCCGGACCAAGCCCTTACGGAACCGGCCCGGTGCTTGTGTGAACGCCTCGACGGCGGCCCCGCACGCGGCGACCGGGTCTCCGTCCCGCCGGATGCACATCGCGCCGTCGAGTAGCAGCAGCGTGCGGGTCATGCCGGAGGTGGTCGACAACGCGATCCCGGCCTGCTGGCAGGAGTTCTTCGTCGAGCGCGGCGAGGCCGGCTTCAGCCGGATGCACCAGAAGGTCTACGAGATGATCGGCATCCCGCCGAGCGCGATCACCATCCAGCACTTCCTCGCCGCCGACTTCGCCCGGTTCACGGCGCTGGAGACGGTGCCGGAGACGCCGGCCGCGCTGACCGCTGGCGCGACGGCCTGACCTGGACAGCTCGTCCCGCGCCTGAGCCGGGCGCGGGACGAGCACCGGGTCACGAGCGGCTGGCCACCGGCTCGGCGACGCTCGCCGGGACAACCCGCCGCCCGGCGGCCCCGGCGATCCCCGCGGCGGTCAGCAGCAGCAGACCGGCGCCAGCGAACGTGGTCGCCGGCGCCGCGTCGACGGCCATCGGGAGGGTGAGCATGCCGACGGTGCCGGCGGTGCGGATGACGGTCTGGTCGACGGTGAGAAGCCGCAGCCGCTGCGGCGCGGCGAACCCGGCCAACCTGGTGCGCAGCGTGACCGCGGCCGCCGGGGTGGCCAGCCCGGACACGAACCCGGCCGCGAGCACGGCCGGCAGCGTTGGCGCGGCGCTGTACGCGATCAGCGCCAGGCCGGTGACGCTCCAGGCGCAGCAGTACACGGTCAGCCATCGGCCCAGCCGCAGATTCCCGACGAGCAGGTTCCCGGCCAGCGCACCGGCGCCGACAGCGGACAGGGCCAGCCCGTATCCGGTCGCGCCCTGGCCGAGCCGGACCGCGAGCAGGGCGGGCAGACCGACGGCGGACACCGCGGCGACGAAGAAGCCGACGCCGTGCAGGCCGATGGCCAGCGCGACGTCCGGGTGCCGGCGCAGCACCGGCCCCGCCGCGACCGGTGCGGCCGGGCCGGCCGCGGGCGCGACCGTGTCAGGTACGGCCGGGTGGCCGGCTGCGGCGCGGCGGGTATGGGCGCGCAGCCACCACATCGCGGCGGCGCTGACCGCGAACGTGACGCCGTCGAGGGCGAACAGCTGCACCTCGGAGACGGCCATCAGGATCAAGCCGACGCAGCCGGGCCCGGCGATCACCGCGAGCCGGTTGGTCAGGTCGAGCAGCCCGGTCACCTGCCGCACCTGACCGGGCTCGACCAGGTCCGGAACCAGGCTGCCCAAGTTCGGGTCGAACAGCACACCCAGGGTGCCCAGCGCCAGGACCAGGGCCAGCAGGACGACCAGGCCGCCGCGTCCGGGGGTCCAGAGCAGCGGCACCCCGCACGCGATGACGGCGCGGCCGGCGTCGAGCCAGCCGAGCCGGCCGAACGAGGCGAACCGCGCGATCAGGCCACGGCCGAACGCGCCGATCAGGATGTACGGCAGCGACTCGACCACCGCGGCGATCCCCATCCACGCCGCCGACCCGGTCGCCTCGTAGACCACCCACATGATCGCTAGGCCGTACAGGCGGTCACCCAGCACACTGAGCGCCGCCGAGCTCCACAGCACCAGGATCGGCCGTTGCCGCAGCAGCCGTAGGTACCCCACGCGCGCCATACCTCCAAGGTCGGATGTTGCGGTGCCGGGCAAAGCAGATCCGAGCCGGCAGGCCACCCGGACCGGGTCACCGCGGCAACCTACCGAGGTCCGGACCGGCGTAGGGGCCGTGACACACCTGCGGCGGACCCTGTCACCCATCCGCGCGGACTCTGGAGATGATCAATGGCGGACACCGGCCGTTCGGTCAGCAGGCCAGCCACTGGGACCTGTGGGTGGCGCACCACGACGCCGACTCCGCCGGCTGTCTCGACCCTGTGCCACCGGTGCGGATGCTCGCTGACCTCGCCGGGTCCGGCCCGGTCCTGGAGCTGGGTATCGGGTCCGGCCGGCCGGCTCTCGCTGACGCAACTGGGGATCCTGGTCAGCGGCATCAACGCGTCCCCGGAGATGATCCGGGTGATGCGGGAGCGTCGTGGCGACCTGCCGTTGAACGCGCCCTCACGGAGGAGAGAAGGCCCGCGGCGGCCCGGAGCCGCGTCGAGGCATTCTCGGTGAGAGGCTGGCCGTGGCCGAAGCAGACGATCTCCGTGTCCAGTCGCGCCTGGCGTCTGAACGAGGTGATGGCCTGAACGGGGTCGACGTTGAACACGCCGAGGATCACCTCGCCGTCCGGGCCACGTGCGATGGTGTCGCCCGTGAACAGCACGCGGGGCTCGGGGAGATGGAAGGCGATGCTGCCGGGGGTGTGACCCGGCACGGCCAGGGCCACGGCTCGCACCCCGTCGCCCAGCTCGATCAGGTCGCCGTCGTCAAGCTCCCGATCCACCCGCACGGGCGCCGGTGGGACGGGCGGAATCCGCGAGTGCACCTGGTCGAACAGGGGCCGCTCCCAGTCGGCGAGTTCCGGTGCGGGCCCGGGTGCCTCTCCGCGTATCACCGGCGCGTCCGCCCGGTGCGCGTACACGGTGATGTCGTCCCCCCAGGCGGCGACGTCGGCCGCCGAGCCGGCGTGGTCCTGGTGGGAGTGCGTCAGGAGCAGACGCCGGAGGTCGGATCGGCGATGGCCCAGTTCCTCGATCGCCGCGGCGAGTTCCGGAGCGGATCCGGGCAGGCTCGTGTCGATGAGGGTGAGGCCGTCGGCGCTTGCCCACAGATACGCGTGGCCGATCGGGAAGTCGAACATGTGCAGTCGGGGAAGCAATTCGATGACCCTCATACCGCGACGCTAGGCAACCGTGCCGTTGAGAAGAATCCCCTTATGCTGGCGGCAAATCTGCCAGCAGCAGAGGTGTCAGGAATCGCCTTTTCGTCTTCAGCGGGCCGCGAAGGGTGTGTTCCGCGTGAGATGGGTCGCCGGGCGGTGACCTGGCCGGCCCTCGAACGGATCACCCGCGGCGTTGGATTTGACGGGGTGGTGCACTGTCGTGATGATCTTGGGGCCGTTGATGCCCGGGGCGGATCGGCGACGTTGAGGCAGGCTTTCGAGGGGGACGACAGGTATGACCGGTGGCACGCGTGCGCCTTGGTGCGGGGCGTTGATCGCTCTCGGGTCGATCGCTGTGGTCAGCGCCATCGCGGTGGTCCGTGACTGGGACTTCGACTCCTGGATGCGGGCGGTCGCCATGTGCGCCCTCGCCGGCGTCATGTCCGCCGTCACGGAGGCGGGCCGGAATCGGCGGCTCGACCGCTCGGCCCGGCAGGCTCGCGCCATCGACGACGAGCCGGCGTCCGAGCGAAGCCCGCGGTGAGGCACCCGCGCCCGCGGTGAGTCGAGAGCGGGTGCGGGGCTCCGGGCGTACCGGAAAACGGCGGACCGCGGCGCGGGCGGACCGGAAGTGAGGCGGCGGTCCGGTGCCCGGGGTCATCGGCCGCAATGGATCACTTGCTGTTCTTCCTGCCGTGGCGGGAGGGGCTGGAGAAGGTCTGCGACGGCTTCCCGCCCGTGATCCACCTCCCGGCGGACGGCGCCATCGCGCCGATCTGGCCGCCGGCAACGTCGCCGCCACGTTCTTCACCGTTGACGGCCACGGATCGAGCGACTCGCTGTTCTAGTGTTGCAAAGATTCGTTCAACTATTGCGTACGCCAGTCCGCCACTGCCACGATGGCCATCGATCCCTCGCCGTCCCCCTCCCGGCTGGACTGGAGTCCCCATGGCTGTTTCCCGGCGTACCCTGCTGTCCTCGGCCGCGCTCGCGCCCGCCGCCGTCGTGCTCACCGGCGCCGCCCCGGCCGCCGCCGCGTCCCCGCCCGGCGACGTGGTCGGCAAGGTCACCGTGGGGTACCAGGGCTGGTTCGCCTGCCCGGGCGACGGCGCGCCGATCGGCGGCTGGTGGCACTGGAGCCGCGACCGGTTCCAGCCGCCGTCGCCGGCCAACACCACGATCGTGTCCTGGCCGGACGTGCGCGACTACGCGCACACCTATCCGACGGCGTACCCGAATCTCGGCAACGGACAGCCGGCCGCGCTCTTCTCCTCCTACGACCAGCAGACCGTCGACGTGCACTTCGACTGGATGCGGACCTACGGCATCGACACCGCGGCGCTGCAGCGGTTCAACCCGGTCGGCGACGAGGGGCCGACCCGCGACGCGATGGCACAGAAGGTGCGCGGTGCGGCGGAGCGGACCGGCCGCAAGTTCTACATCATGTACGACGTCAGCGGCTGGACGAGCATGCAGTCGCAGATCAAGAGCGACTGGACCGGCAAGATGGCGGCGCACGCCGCGTCCAGCGCCTACGCCAGGCAGAACGGCAAGCCGGTGGTCTGCGTCTGGGGGTTCGGCTTCAACGACACCAACCACGACTTCACCCCGGCCGCCTGCCTCGACGTGATCAACTGGTTCAAGGCGCAGGGCTGCTACGTGATCGGCGGGGTGCCCACCTACTGGCGCGAGGGCAGGAACGACAGCCGGGCCGGGTTCCTCGACGTTTACCACGCCTTCCACATGATCTCGCCGTGGATGGTCGGGCGCACCGGCGACCTGGCCGGGCTGGACTGGTTCCACGACAACGTGAACACCCCCGACCAGGCCGACTGCGCCGCGCACGGCATCGACTACCAGCCCTGCGTGCTGCCCGGTGACCTGTCGGCCGGGCATCGGCGGCACGGCGACTTCTACTGGCGCAGCGTGTACAACATGGTCCGGCTCGGCGCCCAGGGCCTCTACGTGTCGATGTTCGACGAGTTCAACGAGGGCAACCAGATCGCCAAGACCGCCGAGACGGCCGCGTCGGTGCCGGCCGGAACCGGGATCCGCGCGCTCGACGAGGACGGCACGTTCTGCTCCGCCGACTACTACCTGCGGATCACCGCGGACGCCGGGAAGATGCTCAAGGGCCAGATCCCTTTGACTTCGGTACGCCCGACGCCGCCGGTCACCGGCTCCACGCCGCCACCGGTCACCGACCTGGCGCGGGGCCGCGGCACGTCGACCAGCGGGTACACGCAGATCTACGGTCCCGGCAACGCCGTCGACGGCAACGCCGGAACCTACTGGGAGAGCGTCAACAACGCCTTCCCGCAGTGGATCCAGGTCGACCTGGGCGCCGCGGTCACGATCGGCCGGGTGGTGCTCACCCTGCCGCCGTCGTGGGGTGCCCGCACCCAGACCCTGGCCCTGTCCGGCAGCACCGACGGCTCGACCTTCAGCACGCTGTCGGCGGCCGCCGGGCGTACCTTCGATCCGGCCTCGGCGAACACCGTGACGGTCACCTTCGCGCCCACGACCAGCCGGTTCCTCCGGGTCACCGCCACCGCGAACACCGGCTGGCCGGCCGGGCAGGTGGCCGGCCTGGAGGTCTACGCGTCCTGAGATCGTCGTTCGGCCAGCCCGGTGGCGGCAAGTGTTTCCGCGTGCTCGACCCGCCGCCGTGCTCGGCCGGGCACCCGCCCAGTGGCGTCGAGTAGTGCGGTCCACGAGGTTCGACCCGTCTTCAGAGCGGCCAGCCGGGATCCATCGATCGCTTCCCGCCGGTCTTCCCCGGCCGTGACAACGAACACCGGCAGCGGCCCACGGCGGCCCAGCCAGCTGCGAGACCGGGACCGACCGGGACGCGGTGGCGCACGTCGCGGCGCTGCGGCCCCTCACCGGCGACGTGGTCCGGGCGCTGAACCCGAAGTCGAGCCTCGTCGCGGTCCGCACGGAGGTGGCCGCGACCGGCTACCCGATCGCAACGGCGGTCAGCTGGCGCAGTCCGGGCTGAGCACGCGGGCGGTCAGTCCGCGCCGGCCCTTCCGCGATGACGTTGGGAGAGGATGAACGTCAAACTGCTCCCGGCGCCGCCGCAGGACCGAGCGGCGACCGCCGGGGGCGCAGGAACCGGCGGATGGCGGCCAGCCACTCGGCCGGATTGTCGAAATGCGCCATGTGGGCGGCGTCGGGTATCTCGGCGAGCGTGCTGGCCGGCAGTACGGCGTGCAGACGTCTGGCCGTTTCCAACGGGAAGCTCATCTCCTTCTGGCCGTGCAGGATCAACACCGGCCGGCCCCAGTCGGACAGCACCTCGGCGGCGTTCTCGGGTCCGCCCGGCGGCCACGATCCGCTCAGGTACGGCCGGTCGTAGTCGCTGCTGAAGCGGACCCGGTCCAGGACCTCGCGCCAGCGGTCGAGGCGGTCGAGGCGCCACACCTGCAAGGGTGCCTCCGCGTCGGCCATCGCCCTGCTCAACGCGCCGTCCGGTGCCGCCGGACCGGTCAGCAGCGGGTCGTCGAAGCCGACCTCGGTACACAGACGGCGGCGCTGTTGGTAGTCGGCGGATGCGGCCAGCTCACTGTCGAAGTCGGTGTACGCCGTGGTCGACGCCAGGATCAGCCGGTCGACGACCTCGGGATGTCGCTGTACCAGGCGCATGGCGATCCGGCCACCGTAGGAGAAGCCGAGCACGTCGACGGGCCCGGTGCCCAGGGCGTCGACGAGCGCGGCGACGTCGTCGGCGAGCAGGTGGGGTCGCAGCTCGCTCTCCGGGAGGTCCCCGAGCGGCGGCGTACGGTGACTGCGCCCGCAGCCGCGCAGGTCGAACAGGACGACGTGGGCCGTGTCGACCAGCTCGGCGAGAGCCGGCAACAGGTAGCTGTGGTCCCAGCTCGGACCGCCGTGGATCACCACCAGTGCCGGCAGATCGCGATCCCCGAGGCGGCGGACGAACAGGTCGACGCCGTTGAGCCGGACGACGGCGCCCTCCGCGGTGACGTCGTCCAATGTGGCAGCTCTCATTGTGGTGATCTCACCCCGTGACGTTTTCCGATCGAGGAGGCTACGAACCCGGTCAGTTCGCGATGTAGGAACGTCAGAAAGTTCTGCAGGTTCGCGGCTATCTCCGTTGCACAGTCCGCTTCGTACGCCCCGCCGAGGAAGGACCCGTCCGCCAACCTGAGAACCGGCGAGCCCGATCCGCCGGCGAGGGCAAACAACGCTCCGCCGCCGTCGCTGCCGAACACCACCACGGCTCGCCCGTCGCTCAGCCGGCGCGGATGGCCCGGGTCGGCACCCGGTAGCGGCGGGCGGTGGATCCAGTAGCCGTTGTTGACGTCCGGCAACTCCACCTCGGCTACCACTCGGTGGAAGGACAGCAAGTCGCCCGGCACCGCGCCGCCGTGCAGCCGAGCCAGTCCGTCCAGTTCGGCTGCCGTAGCCGGCCCGCTGACGCCATGATCGCCAGGTGGGAACCCGAACCGCGATGCGAAGGTATCCAGCAGCACAGCGATATCCGAACGCATGCCGGCGCGCCACCGCTCGATCCACGCGTCATCCACGCCGGTCTGCCCTTCGTGCTCGGAGTCGAAGGCCAGCCTACTCATGACCCTGGATGGGACCCGGGCCGGCAAGGCGCCGGGCCGGACCACACTTCGTGTGCCAGAACCGCGTTGTGACATCGGATGTCATCAACCGACCGGACCTTCTCCCTCCCTGCGTGCTCGTCGAAACAACGGCAGCACTAGCTTGCCGTTTAACCTCCGACCCTCTCGCCGACGTCGCTGCGGACGAGGTCGGTGCGCCATCAAGGGTGACTACGGTGCGTGCTGGCCAGCGCGCTGGGCGCGGGCAGCGACGGGACCCAGCGCACGTTCTCTGCGGCAGATGTGCGCGCCGATGCGGCGTCAGCGGTGGACGTCGAAGCTGCCATTCTTGAAGACGAAGACGGACACCTCGTCGGTGTCGAACTCCTCCCGCATGTGGCCGCCGTATCCCTCGTCGGAGACATGCGGCGCAACGAATTCCAGGAGGGCAAGGGCCTCACCCAGTGCATCGTCGAGGCAGAGGGTTCGGGCATACAAGCCCCACCCGTAGACGTCCCCGCCCGGAGTGAAGCCACGCCTCTGACGTTGTAGCCGGGCAACCTCGCCGCCGGGCAGATAGCTGCTCGGGTCGGGGATCCACAACGGGAACGGCGAGCGTTCCCTGTGAAGGTGGTCCGGCCGCTCTTCGATCAAGCCGAGATGCCAACGTAGCGCCTCGAGGACGTGCTCTGGGGTGCGATCGTCGAGGAAGCAGCTGACGACGATCTCGTAGTGAAGGCTCACGCCGAGTGAAGATAGATCATGCCGGCACCCGCGCGATGATTAGCGCAGATCGCAGACTGTTCGCCTTGCGACATGGAGGACGCCTCGCTCAGTGACGAGAAGCCGCCGGACAGCGCGATCATCGACACAAGCCGGCCCTCCATCGGCGCTCGACAGCCGTGACGCTGGGTGGCGAGCGGACTGCGGCAAATGAGCGCTTCAAATTCGGGTGCATGTCGATGGCGTGGCCCGAGCAAACGACAGATCTGGATACCGGTTCTGCGCTCGCGGAAGCCGGCACCCACGAGCCACATCCGTTCGGCGCTGTGCTTAGCAAACTCATGGACAATCGGGGCCCCTCCGTGATGGACGTGGCCATGCGAACCTATCGCGCGATGTCGACCATCCACGCAGTCCAACGCGGAGGACGCAATCCGCACCCCGTTCTCGTCCGAGAGATCGCTCGCGCCCTGGACTTACCGGAAGCGGACTTGACCGCGATCGCCGGTCTTCATGATGAGGCGTTCGACGTTGCTAAAAACGCCGGTAAACGATCTGATGGACCATGATAGCGACGCACTCTCTTCGGCAGATCCGTGTACTCGTCGGATCCGTCTCCGAGCCGGCTGCTGTGACTGAGCGTCATGCGGTGCCGGAGGTAGGTGACGCTTCGGCACGCTGAGGCTCGCGGAGCCGTGTCCGCGGCTATCGATCATCGTTGTGGCGGTCATGGCGGATCGAGTAGCAGCGATCGATGTGTTGGCGGAGTTCCGTGAGCAGCTCTACCGGTGCATGACCCGGCGGCCGGACGCCTTGTTCGAGCTGACCGACGCGCTGCTGCGCACCGATGGGCCGGTCAAGATGCTGGTCGGACTGGTCCCTGCGGCCCGCTGCCGATCATCGCCGGCACGGTCATCCGCCTCACCGTCGAGCACCTGCCCAGCCGGGGTGAGCCGAAGCCGCTCTGGTTGTGGCGGTCCAAGGTCGACGCCGCCGCCGGCGATATCGACCGGTGCTGGCAGGCGTTCCTACGCCGCTTCGACATCGAGCACACCTTCCGCCTGCTGAAACAGACGCTCGGCTGGACCGCCCCGCAACTGCGCGAACCGGCCGCCGCCGACCGCTGGACGTGGCTTGTGCTGGCCGCGCATACTCAGTTGCGTCTCGCCCGGCCCCTGGCACAGGACCTGCGCCGGCCCTGGGAACGCCCGCTGGCGCCGGAGCGGCTCACCCCGGCCCGGGTGCGGCGCGGGTTTCGGAACCTCCGCGCGACCAGCGCCTCGCCAGCGCGTGCGCCTAAACCCAGCAGGCCCGGTCCCGGACGCCCGCCAGGCTCCCGTCACGCGCAGTGATCTGGTCCCTGACACTCAGGTGCTTAAGCGCCGTAGCCACCATTTGACGACGGTCATTACACCGATGGTCGTCCACACTGTGCCCTGTACCACGTAGATCATGATTCTGAGCCAGTCCGGGAAACCGGGGAGCAGGGACGGCAACAGAACAGTGAACCCACTCGCCGACAGAGCGAATCCGGTCACCACCGCCGTGAAGGCTGCTCCTCGTTTCAGTAGTACGCCGAGCGCGTAGAACAACAGCGCGGCCGTGGCCAACAGCGTCGCTGCCGCGGCGATGATTGCGGTGCGCTGATGCGGCAGTGATCCGATGCCCACACCGATCAGATACAGGATCGACGCCGCGATCAGGTTGGCCAGGACATTGACGCCTACATCTCGAACAAGTCGCGTGAACCCAGGTCGCGGGCCGGCTCCTGGACGGGGCGTGACGGTCATGCGTGACAACATACGGCGGTTGTCGCCAGCTCGAAGCGATCTGTTCGTGCTCCTGTTGAGCGACAGCAGAAATAGGCTGGCGGTCATTTCTTCGGCGATGTAGCGCCGGTTCGTTGGCCCGCCGAATGCCGGCTGCTTCCGATGGATGTCCGAGCCGCCTGCGATCGACACTCGGGACCACGCGCGATGGGGTCCACCAAGAGTGAGCCAGAGCCCCTTTCCGCCGTCGCTCGGCAGCCGGCCCGGCGGCGTGACGCCTCAGAGGCTGCGAGCCACGATGTCGCCGTACGCCGTGGTCGCGTGGATGGCCAGGCTGGCCGCGCCGTCGTTCTTCAGGTTGTTGTCGATGCGGCCGTAACCGGTGCCGGCGTCCAGCGCCGCCGAGACGCCCGGCGCGGCGTTCACGGCCACGTCGCCCATCTCGGTGCGCAGCACGACAGTGCCGCGGGCGGCCTCGGCGATGCTGATGTCGCCCTGCCCGGTGCTGATCTCCGCGGGTCCGGTCAGCCGGCCGATCGAGACGTCGCCGCCGGTGGTGGTGACCCGGACCCGGGTGGCCTCGTCGATGGTGATGGCGGCCTGCGCGCCGTCGAAGGCCACGTCGCCGAACCGGCCCTCGGCCCGGAACCCGGCGCACGCCGACTTCGCCTCGACCCGGGAGCCGGCCGGCAGTTCCACCGTCACCTCGATCACGCCGGACGGGCCGAAGAGCTGGTTCCTGGCGGTGGCCTCGATCCGCAGGACGCCGTCGGCGTACGCGATCCGGGTCTGTTCGGCGACCTTGACGTCGCGCGCCTTGCCGGCATCCGCGGGGCGCACCTCGACGGCGGTGTCGGCCCGGTCGCCGGCGATGAAGTGGATGTGCCCGGCCGGGATGTCCAGCATGGCGGAGATCGGGGCGGGGGTGTCGAAGTTCGGCATGGTGTCCTCCTGAGGTGATCGGTTCGGCGACGGTGACTGTCAGGGCAGGGTGAGTTCGTAGAGGTGCGACTTCCGCCGGATGCGGAAGCCGAGGTCGGCGCGCGCGGCGAGCAGCCCCGGATCGTCCGCGCCGGCGACCGCCTCCACCTCGTCGATGTGCGGGTGTTCCGCGCGCAGCCGTTGGATCAGGGCGGCGTTCACCCAGCGGCCCAGCCGGCGTCCGCGATGGCCCGGGAGCACCGCCGGCCCGTACTGGCGGGCCCGCCGCCGGGTGAGCATCCCGACCACTGCCACGGCGTACGCCGCCAGGTCACCGTCCGCGTCGGCGGCGGTCAGCACGGTGGTGCCGGGGCCGCTCGGGCTGCGGATCAGCTCCGCCACGTGCGGAGTGCCGGGCAGGTCACCGGTCCAGTGCAGCAGGCGGTATCCGGGGTGCTCGGTGTCGACCAGCTCACCCAGCCAGGCCTGGTGGACGTCGCCGTAGGTGAGCAGGTCGTGGCGCCGGCACCGGGCGTGCCGGAAACCGTGCCACTGGCAGAACGCCTCGGCCGGCGAGCCGGCGGGTACGTCAGCGACCAGCAGCGGCCCGGTCGCCCGGTCCCGGATCGCGGTGAGCAGCCGGGAGCCGATCCCGCGCCGCCGCCACTCCGGGCGCACGTAGAGGCTCAGCTCGGGGACGTGCGGCCGCACGCCGGGGACCGGCCACAGGCCGGCCGTCCCGACCGCCGCGCCGGGTGGCGCCATCGCCTGCCAGCGCGCGACCCCAGGGTGCGCCGGGACCGGCACGACGTGGATCGGAGGTTCGCTCACCGGGACACGATCGCCCGGCCCGGCGGCGAGAACAATGCGAAAGATCGTACCGCTGCTTAAGGCGCCGGTTATCGATCGGCCGTGAGGTCCCGGAAGCGGTCGACGACCAGATCCGGACCGCGGGCACGCGCCGGGTCCGCCGCGTCCAGCGGTCCGCCGCTTTCCGGTACGGTCGCGGCTCCCCGGCCGGCGGGAAGACCGGTCGTCGCATGCCGGCCGAGTCGGCTCGGCTCGCCGCTGTGACCGATGACCCGCCGCCGCGGGGTATGCCGCGAGCGGTGACCCCGTCAGAAGTGGGCGGCCAGGGTTTCGCCGACGGAGGTGATCACACCGTCGACGGCGTCGTCGTCGATGCCCTCCAGCTCGATGATGAGCCGGCTCACGCCCAGGTCGGCGTATCGGCGGACGGTGTCCGGGCCGGGCGGGCCGGGCGGGGTGATGGTGATCTCCAGATCGCCGAGGGCGGGTGGTCGCTGCTCGCGGCGGGCGGTCTCGGCCAGGGCGTGCAGTGCCTGGCCGGTCTGTTCGACGTCCAGGCCCCAGCCGTACCAGCCGTTCCCGTGCCGGACAGCCCGGCGGTACGCGGCGGCGGAATGGCCGCCGACCACGATGGGCGGATGCGGGCGCTGGACCGGCGACGGGTGCTGAACGACGCCGGAGAATGACACGAACCGGCCGGTGAACGCGGGCGCCGCGGCCCACAGGGCGCGCATCGCGGCCAGGTACTCGTCGGTCCGGGCGCCGCGCTCGGTGAGCGACACGCCCATCGCGTGCAGCTCCGGCTCGACGTAGCCGGCACCGACGGCGACGGTCAGCCGGCCACCGGACAGCACGTCCAGCGAGGTGAGCTGTTTGGCCAGCAGCACCGGCTGGCGTTGCGGGAGGACGATCAGGCCAACCCCGAGCCGGACGCGGCTGGTCACCGCCGCCAGGTAGGTGAGCGCGACCATCGCCTCCAGCCGCGGCGGGTTGCCCTCGCCGGCGGGCAGCGCGATGTGGTCACCGACCCACAGCGACTCGAAGCCCGCCTCCTCGGCCAGTACGGCCCGCCGGGCCAGGACGCCGGGATCGACGTTGCGGTCGCGGTGCAGCCCGTACAGTCCGAACTTCATCTGATCAGCCGCCTCTGCCGGATTCCGATGAGCGGAGGAGCCGCTCGTCGTCCCGTCAGCATGGTCCACCGGCCGCCGTCCGTCCACGGCCGAGAGACGGGTCCCGGTCCACCGTGGAAGATCGCCATGGCTACCCTGCGGCCATGGCCTTGACTCCTGACGAGTTTCATCAGCACGCGCTCGCCGCCGCGGACGGCGAGCACCGGCTGCCGCTGTCGCGCATGACGGGCTGGGAGGTCAGCCCGTTCGAGGAGGCGGGGCTGCGGGTCACGCCGCTGCGGGCGCCGGTGGTGCCGGAGCGGCCGCGGCACGGGGAGGACCCGGCGCAGTGCGAGATCTGCGGGGAGCGGGACAAGGGGATCTGGTTCACCGAGAGGTGGCGTCTGGACCGGGTCTCCGGTGTCGGGGTGCCGCTGGTGCTGATGCTCTATCCCCGCGAGCACTACGACCTGGCCGAGCTGCCGGATGAGATGGCCGCGGAGATGGGGCTGCTGAGCACCCGGATCGTCCGGCACATGCAGGCGCTGCCGCACGTCTCGCGGGCACACGTGTACCGGTTCGGCGACGGGGCGGCGCACCTGCACCTGTGGTTCTTCGCCCGGCCCGAGGGGCAGGCCCAGCTGTACGGCTCCTGGATGCTGGTCTGGGACGACCTGCTGCCGGAGTACCCGGCGGACGTGGCCGACGCGGACGCCGCCCTGGTCGCCGACGCGCTGCTGGCCTCGTCGGGCGGCTCCCGCACCCCGTAGCCGGCGATGGCCGTCACCCGATACTCGCGGACCGCAGCCCGTGCCGCGGGCGGAGGGGTCAGCCGCGGATCGGGGCGGTGGCGTTGGTCAGCCACGGGACCGCCGGGCTCGACTCCGGAACCGTGGTCACCTCCACCGCGAGCTCCCCGCCCGAGCTCCCGGCCGGCCGGCGGAAGGCGAACCTGTGCGTGACGCTCCCACCCGCCGCGGGCCCCGGCACCGTCACGCTGAACGAGTCCGGCTCGGTGGTCACCTTCGGCCAGTCGCCGGAGCGCCGCAGCCCGTCCGGCGGGTAGAACAGCAGGGTGACCTGCCGCGGAACCGCGCCCCGGCGGTGTGTCACGGTCACGTCGACGCTGCCGTAGCGGTAGCCGCCGGTCGCCGGGCCGAACGTCAGGGGACCGGTGCTGACCCCGGTCTCGGTGACGTGCGGGTTGACGGGCATCCGAGCCGGCCCGCTGACCTGGCTGAACCGGTCGGCGCGCAGGGCGTACCCGCGGGTCTGCCAGATCTGCGGGGTCGGGTCGGCGCAGCACCGCTGGTAGTCGGCGACCAGCGCGGTGATCACACCGTCGGCGCCGACCCGCGGGCTGGCGTCGCGGATGTCCCGGATCTCGCCGGTGGTGGCGGCCACCCGGCCCAGCGACACGATCCGGCCGGCCGCGTCCCGGTCGTAGGCGACGATCTGCTTGCTGCCGCCCTCGATCAGGCAGCCCAGCACCACGATGGTCTCGTCGGCGCCGTCGTGGTCGACGTCGCCGTAGGCCACCGACAGGATCATGACCGAGTCACCGTACGGCGGCTGCCCGGCGGGCACGGTCCTCGGCGCGATCGGCACCTGGCCGCCGTGGAAGCGCAGCCTGCCGGACGGGCCGCGGACGTCGTCGGCGGGCCAGGCCGGCACGTCCAGGGTCGCCTCGCGCAGCACGGACAGGGGGATGCGGCCGTCCGGCGCGGCCTGCGCGGCGGGCGGCGACAGGGCGAGGGGGAGTGACGCCGCCGCGATGACCAGCGTGGCGAACAACATGCGGGGGGCACGGAGAGAGTCCATGGTGGTGACATTCTGCGGCAGGCGGGCCGCCGATGCGGCCCGCTTCACCGGAATTCACCCGATATGGGTCAGGCGATCACGATGGTGCCGCCGGACTCCTTGACGGCCGTCTCGGTCAGCGGTTTCTGTGCCGGCCCACCGGTCGGCGCCCCGGTCGCGATGTCGAACGTGCTGTGGTGGCAGGGGCACTTGATCACCTTGTCGGCCACCTCGGCGAGCTTGCAGCCCTGGTGCGTGCAGAGGTTGCTGAACGCCTTGAACGTCCCCGGCTCCGGCTGTGTCACCACCAGGGCGTCGGTGATGACGCCGCCGCCCACCGGGACCTCGGCGGCCTTGGCGAGGGCTCCGCCGGTGGCGGTGCCGGTGGTGGCGGCGGTGGTGCTGCCGGCGCCGGCCTCGGTGCCGGGGGAGGAGGTCGAGCCGCACCCGGCCAGCACCGCTCCCGCGCCGGCGCCGCCGATCAGCACGCGCCGATTCACCCCGCTCATGCGGCGCAGTCTACCCAGGATCACCCGGTGGCTCGAACTCCTCGAACACCAGGAGGGTCCGGGTGTTCACCACCCCGGGCATCCCCTGGATCTCGTCCAGGACCAGCCGCCGCAGGTCGGTGTTGTCCTTCGCCCGCACCAGCAGGATCACGTCGAACTCCCCGCCCACCAGGGCGATGTGCACCACGCCCGGCAGCCGGCGCAGCCGCTCGCCCACCGGCCGCCAGTCCGCCTGGTGCAGGTTCACCGTGACGTACGCCGAGGTGCTCATCCCCGCCGCCACGTGATCGATGTCCGCCCGGAACCCGCGGATCACGTTGGTCTCGCGCAGCCGCTGCACCCGGGCGTACGCGTTGGCCCGGGAGATGTGCAGCGTCTCGGCGAGCTGACGGATCGGCATCCGCCCATCCCGGCCCAGCTCCGCGAGGATCCGCTGGTCGATGTCGTCGAGCGTGCCGGCCACCTGTCTTCAACTCCCTGTCCGATTGCCCGTCCGGTTGGACGTTTGGCTCCCCGCGGGCTCCCGCGGAACGCAATCTTCTCGATCTGTCCCAGATTATGGAACATCAGTGACCGGGGACACACGATAGCGGCATGACGCCTGACCCACGCCGGCTCTTGCCGTCCGACGCACCCGTGACCCTCATCGACCCCGACGGGAAGGCCGTCGGGAACGCCGTCCCCGACGACGCCACCCTGCTCCGGTCGCTCGGCGCGCTGATCACCGCCCGCCGGCTCAACGATCAGGCATACGCACTGGTCCGCCAGGGCCGGCTGGCCGTCTACCCGTCCTCGCACGGCCAGGAGGCCTGCCAGGTCGCTGCCGCCCAGGTCCTCGACGCCGACGACTGGCTGTTCCCGACCTACCGCGACACCGTCGCCGCGGTGGTCAAGGGCGTCGACGTGGTCGAGGCGCTCAGCCTGCTCAAGGGTGACTGGCACTGCGGTTACGACCCGCACGAGCACAAGGTTGCCCCGCACACCACCCCGCTCGCCACCCAGTTGCCGCACGCCGTCGGGGTGGGGCACGCGGCCCGGCTGCGCGGCGAGCCGACGGTGGTGATGGCGATGTGCGGCGACGGCGGCACCAGCGAGGGCGACTTCCACGAGGCGCTCAACTTCGCCGCTGTCTTCCGGGCGCCGGTCGTCTTCTTCGTGCAGAACAACGAGTACGCGATCAGCGTCCCGCTGGCCCGCCAGTCCGCCGCCCCGTCGCTGGCGCACAAGGGCGTCGGGTACGGCATCCCCGGTGAGCGGGTCGACGGCAACGACATGGCGGCCCTGCTCAGCGTCCTCGGCGAGGCCGTGCGGCGGGCCCGCGCCGGGGAGGGGCCGCAGCTGGTCGAGGCGCACACCTACCGGATCCAGGCGCACACCAACGCCGACGACGCCACCCGCTACCGGGACGAGGCCGAGGTCGCCGCCTGGGTGCCCCGCGACCCGATCACCCGGCTGCGCGCCTACCTGCAGGACCGCGGCGTGCTCACCGCCGAAACCGAGACCGCGTTCAGCGAGGCGGCCGAGCGTGCCGCCGGCCACCTGCGCGACGGTCTCAACCGGGACATCACCCCCAACCCCCAGGACCTTTTCGCGTACGTCTACGAGCGTCCCACCTCGCAACTGCGCGAGCAGGAAGCCCTGATCGCCGACGAGCTGAGCCGGGAAGGAGCCCTCTGATGAGCACCGTGGTGCACGAGAAACTCTCCATGGCGCAGGCCCTCAACCAGGCCCTGCGCGACGCGCTGGCGGACGACCCGGCGGTGGTCGTGTTCGGCGAGGACGTCGGCGCGCTGGGCGGCGTCTTCCGGATCACCGACGGGCTGACCGCCGCGTTCGGCGAGAACCGCTGCTTCGACACGCCGCTGGCCGAGTCGGGGATCGTCGGGATGGCCGTCGGGATGGCGATGAACGGCATGCGCCCGGTCGTGGAGATGCAGTTCGACGCGTTCGCCTACCCGGCGTTCGAGCAGATCGTCAGCCACGTCGCGAAGATGCGGAACCGGACCCGGGGCCGGGTGCCGCTGCCGATGGTGATCCGGGTCCCGTACGCCGGTGGCATCGGCGGCGTCGAGCACCACTGCGACTCCTCGGAGGCGTACTACGCGCACACGCCGGGCCTGCAGGTGGTCGCGCCGGCCACCCCGGCCGACGCGTACGCGCTGCTGCGGGCGTCGATCGCCAGCCCGGACCCGGTGATCTTCCTGGAGCCCAAGAAGCTCTACTGGAGCAAGGAGGAGATCGAGTTCCCGGTCCAGGCGCCGGGCATCGGCACCGCCGTCGTGCGCCGGTCCGGGACCGACGCGACGCTCATCGCGTACGGCCCGAGCGTGCCGGTGGCCCTGGAGGCCGCCGAGGTCGCCGCCGCCGAGGGCCGCAGCCTGCAGGTCGTCGACTTGCGCTCGATCGTCCCGTTCGACGACGAGACGGTGTGCGCCGCGGTGCGCTCCACCGGCCGCGCCGTGGTCGTCACCGAGTCGGCCGGGTTCGCCGGCGTCGGCGCGGAGATCGCCGCCCGGGTCGGCGAACGCTGCTTCACCAGCCTGGCCGCCCCGGTGCGCCGGGTGGCCGGCTTCGACATCCCGTACCCGCCGCCGAAGCTGGAGCACTTCCAGCTGCCCGGCGTGGACCGGGTGCTCGACGCCGTCGACGACCTCAACTGGGAGCAGTGATGACCACGCGTACGTTCGTTCTGCCCGACCTCGGCGAGGGCCTCACCGAGGCGGAGGTGGTGCAGTGGCTGGTCGCCGAGGGCGACGTGGTCGCCGTGGACCAGAGCATCGCCGAGGTGGAGACGGCGAAATCGGTGGTCGAGGTGCCGTCCCCGTACGCCGGCCGGGTCCGCACGCTGCACGCGAAGGCGGGCAGCACCCTCGCGGTCGGCGAACCTCTGATCAGCGTCGAGGCGGCGGAGGTGGCCGCGGAGACGGCGGCGGCCGAGACCTACCGGGAGGAGGAGAAGGCCGGCTCCGGCAACGTCCTGGTCGGATACGGCACCTCGGACGCCCCGGTCCGGGCCCGGCACCGCAGGCCGCGCGCCGGCGTGCGGACCGCGACCGGCCCGGCCGCGCGCCCGCCGCAGGTCGTCTCGCCACTGGTCCGCAACCTCGCCCGCAGCAACGGCGTCGACCTGACCACGGTGGAGCCGACCGGCCGGGGCGGGGTGATCACCCGCGCCGACGTGGAACGGGCGATGGCCGCCCCCGCCGCGACCGCGGCCGCCCCCGCCCCCGCCGCGACCGCCCCCGCCGCGGCCGCGGGCTCGGGGGAGCGGCGCACGCCGCTCACCGGGTTCCGCAAGGCCGCGACGGCCGCGCTCAGCCGTAGCCGCGCCGAGATCCCCGAGGCCACCGTCTGGGTCGACGTGGACGCGACAGCGCTGTGGCAGCTGCGCGAGAGCAACCCGGACGGTCCCGGCCTGCTCGCCTACCTGGCCCGGTTCACGGTCGCCGCGCTGCGTGAGTTCCCGGTGCTCAACGCCCGCTTCGACGCCGACCGGCAGGAGATCGTCGAGTACGACCGGATCGACCTCGGCATCGCCGTCCAGGGCGAACGCGGCCTGGTCGTGCCCGCCGTCATCGGCGCCGAGGCGATGACCACCGCTCGGCTCGGCGAACAGATCCGCCGCCTGACCGCAGCGGCCCGCGCCGGCAAGGCCACCGCGCAGGAGCTGTCGGCCGGCACGTTCACCCTCAACAACTACGGCAACCTGGGGGTCGACGGCAGCGCCGCGATCATCAATCACCCGCAGGTGGCGATCCTCGGCTTCGGCCGGATGATCGACCGGCCGTGGGTGGTCGACGGCCAGCTCTGCGTTCGTAAGATCACGCAGATGAGCTTCGTGTTCGACCACCGGGTCTGCGACGGCGGCACGGCGGCCGGTTTCATGCGCCGCGTCGCCGACGCGATCGAGAACCCGGCCTCGGCGATCGCCCGCCTGTGACCGGCGTCGTGCTGCTGGCCGCCGAGGTGGCCGGCGGCCCGGCGTTCGACGCCGCGCTCGGGCCGCTGCTGCTGCGCCACGGCCTCGGCGACGCCCGCGACATCCTGCGGGTGTACTCGCCGGAGCCGACAGCGGCGTTCAGCCGCCGCGACACCCTGCGCCCCGGCTACGAGCGGGCGGCCGCCGCCGCCCGCTCGGCCGGGTTCACCCCGGTGGTCCGGCCGCAGGGCGGCAGCCTCGCCGTCCAGCACCCGGGCAGCGTGATCATCGACCACGTCCACCGCTCGGGCCCGCAGCCACCCGACCCGGCCGGCCGGTTCCGGCACTTCGCCGCCATGCACGCCGGGATGCTGCGCCGGCTCGGCGTCGACGCGCGGATCGGCGCGGTGCCGGGGGAGTACTGCCCGGGCGAGTACAGCATCAACGACGGCCGCGCCAAGCTGGCCGGCTCCGCCCAGCGCGTCACCCGCGACGGCTGGCTGTTCAGCACGGTCATCCAGGTCACCGGCTCGGCCGTGCTGCGTGGGGCGCTGACCCCGGCGTACGCGAATCTGGGTTACGCGTTCGATCCGGAAACAGTGGGCGCCATCGCGGACCGCACCCCGGCGGTGTCGGTGGCGATGGTGATCGCGGCGGTAATGGCCGCCTACGGAGTGCCGGGTGACCCGGTCACACTGCCGGAGCGGGTGCGCGCCGAGCTGCCGGCCGGGGCTCGCTGATCAGGGACAGGCGGCCGCGGCCAGCCGCTGGAACTCGTCGGCGCCGCCGTTGAAGAGGAAGTCGACGGTCTGGGTCAGCGCTATCGCGGTGAGGTCGCGGTTCGGGTCGTTGAACCAGACGGTGCCGTAGCCGCCCTCCCAGCCGTAGCGGCCGGGCTGGGAGATCGCGTCCGGGACGACGCTGACGCTCATGCCGTATCCCCAGCCACGGCCGGTGAGCGGGTACGGGCCGGCCTCGGCGAGCTGCGCCGGGGTCAGCTGGTTGGTGGTCAGCAGGCGGACCGACTCGGCCGACAGCAGCCGCCGGCCGTGATGAACGCCCCGGTCGAGCAGGAACCGGCTGAACGCGGCGTAGTCGTCGAGGGTCGAGGCGAGCCCGGAGGCGCCGGACGGGAACGCCGGTGGCCGGGTCCACTCCCGCGGCGGCGAGCCGGGTTGCCGTGCCAGCCGTCCGGTCGCCGGATCGGTCGCGTAGAGGCCGGGCAGCCGCGCCGCCTCGGCGCGGGGCAGGGTGAAGCCGGTGTGGTCCATGCCCAGCGGCCGGAACAGCCGGTCATGGAGGAAGTCGCCCAGCGGCCGGCGCGCGGCCCGGGCGATCAGCACACCGAGTACGAGCGCCGCGGTGTTGTACTGCCAGCGGGTGCCCGGCTGGTACATCAGGGGCAGGGTGCCGAACCGCCGGGTCCACTCGTCCGGATCGAGCGGCGTGCGCGGGTCCGGTTGCGCCAGCACCAGCCGCAGCTCGTCGCCTCTGGTGACGATCGGGTACGGCGGCTGGAAGCTGGGCTCGAAGATCATGCCGTGGCCCATCCGGAAGGTGAGCACGTCCGCCACCGTGATCGGGCGCGCCGCCGGGACCGTCCGGTCGAGCGGAGCGTCGAGGCGGGTGAGGACCCGCCGGTCGGCCAGTTCGGGAAGCAGCCGGTCGATCGGCTCGTCCAGGGCCAGCCGGCCGTCCTCGACCAGCATCATGGCGGCTGCCGCGACGATCGGCTTGGTCAGGGACGCGATCCGGAACGGGGTGGCCCGCCGCATCGGCTCGGCGCTGTCCAGTGCCACGGTGCCCACCGTGCCGACGTGCCGGCGTCCGCGGTGCGCGACGAGGTAGACGGCGCCGACCAGTTGGCCCCGGGCGACGCGGGCGGCCATCGCGTCGTGCAGGTCGGCGAGGCCGGCCCGGCAGGACGCACCGGTGCCGGCCGAGGCGCGTACCGCCCCGCCGCCCGTCACCACGCCGACGGCGCCCGCGGCGGCGGTCAACAGTGTTCGTCTGAGCATTGCCGGTCCTCCTGACGCATGTGTTCGGTCATACCGATGGAGACGGTCGGCAGGATCCGGACTCGACGGTGGTGACCACTCGCTTCGCTATGACTCACGTCACAGCTCGGGTCGGCAGGGTGAACCGGGCGCTCCGCTGATCATCCGACGGTGACCGGGCACGACTCCGTTGTGGACCGTCCGCCGGGCGCGTGCGATGATCGGCCGCGCTCGGGCAGACCGGCGGGGGAGGGCACTGATGGGCGACGACGACGGTGATCGGGTGGAGCTGAACACCGGCCGGCCGCATCCGGCCCGGGTGTACGACTACCTGCTCGGCGGGAAGGACAACTTCGCCGCCGATCGGGAGGCCGCCGAGCGGGGGCTGAAAGCCAACCCGGACAGCCGGATCCCGCCCCGGGAGAACCGGCTCTTCCTGCGGCGGGCCGTGCGGTTCCTGGCCGAGCGGGGCATCGACCAGTTCCTCGACATCGGGACCGGGATCCCGAGCGCGCCGAACGTTCACCACGTCGCGCAGGGCATCAACCCGCGCGCCCGGATCGTCTACGTCGACAACGACCCGATCGTGCTGACCCACGCCCGCGCGCTGCTGACCAGCCACCCGGACGGCCGGACCGACTACATCGACGCCGACCTGCGCGAGGTCGACACGATCCTGGACGCGGTGCGGCGCAGCGACACGCTGGACCTCGACCGGCCGGTCGGACTGCTGCTGATCGCGATCCTGCACTTCATCGGCGACGAGCACGACCCGGCGGGGATCGTCCAGCGTCTCCTGGCGGCCCTGCCGCCGGGCAGCTACCTGGCGCTGTCCCACCTGACCGGCGACTTCCGGCCGGAGGCGTGGGCGCAGGTGGCCGAGATCTACCGCAAGCAGGGCGTCACCATGCGGGTCCGGTCCCGGGCCGGGATCGAACGGTTCTTCACCGGTCTGGAGCTGGTCGAGCCGGGACTTCAGGTGGTGCCCGCCTGGCGGCCCGACCTCGGGGAGCCGACCGGGCTGCCGGATCCGTCGGACGCACAGGTCTCGGTCTACGGCGCGGTGGCCAGGAAGCCCTGATCCCCTATCGTCGAGCGGGTGCGGATACGAGAGATCACCGAAGCCGACTGGCCGCAGGTGTGGGTGATCATCCGGGACGTGATCCGGGAGCGGGCGACCTTTCCGTACGACCCGGAGATGACCGAGGAGCAGGCCCGCCCGCTGTGGATCGAGTCGCCGCCCGGCCGGACCGTGGTCGCTGTCGACGGTGAGCGGGTGCTCGGCACGGCGAAGATGGGGACGAACCGCCCGGGCCCCGGATCACACATCGCCACGGCGAGCTTCATGGTCGCCGCCGCCTCCCGCGGGCGGGGCGTCGGCACCGCGCTCTGCCGGGACGCGCTGGACTGGGCGAGGCGGGCCGGTTACGCGGGGATGCAGTTCAACGCGGTGGTGGCCACCAACCGGTCCGCCGTCGAGCTGTACCAGCGGCACGGCTTCGCGATCCTCGGCACGGTGCCGGAGGCGTTCGAGCACCCCACACTCGGCCGGGTCGGCCTGCACCTGATGTATCAGGCGTTCTGAGCGACCGCCAGGAAACTCGCGGCGGTCCCCGGGCCGAGGCGCAACCGTTTCGGGTACGCCGTACCGAAACCGTCCCACCCAGCGCGGACCGTCCGCGCCGGGCGATCCCCGCGCCCAGCGGATCGCGGTGATCGTGCGCGCCGCGCCACCGTGCGGCGACGCCGAGCAGCACGCCGGCCGTGTCGTGCCGCCCGGAAATGTCGGGGGGTGCCGCTAGCCTCCGGGGCGTGATGACGAATGGTGTGGGACGCGTGCCGACCGCGGCCGAGGAGGACCGGTTCTGGGAGCTGGTCGAGTCGGCGTGGGTGGCGTGCGGACCCGAGGCGGCGCGGCTGCGCCGGGCGCTGGCCGAGCGTGACCCGGCGGCGGAGGACACCGACGCCTATGGGCTCGAGGGCTGGACGGAGCAGTTCCTGACCCGGCTCCGGGAGCTGTGCGACGGACTCTCCGCCGCCGAGCTGACCGATCTGGACCGGGTGGTCGAGCGGAAGCTGTTCGACCTCGACCGGGCGGAGGTCCACGAGTACACCGACGGGTCGGACGACGGGTTTCTGTATTGCCGGGGATTCATCGTCGCGGCGGGCCGCCGTTTCTACGACGCGGTCGCCGCCGACCCGTCGATGGCCCTGATGGACGCGGAGTGCGAGGAGATGTGCTACTTCTTCGCGCACCTGCACGACAAGCGGTTCGGCGGGCATCCCGACACCGGCTCCGGCATCAGCCGCGAGACGGGTGGCAACTCCGCGGGCTGGTGACGCTCCGGCGGTCGGCTACCGGTTCGGGGGCCTTCGGGGCGCTCTCACGCCAGCGTGAGCCACCGGATGCCGAGCCGTTCCACCCGCTCAGCGTCCGCCGGCTCGAGCGGCTGCCGGCCGGTTGCCTTGCGCAGGAAGGTCAGCCGGTCCCAGCCCAGCTCGCGGATCGCGCTCTCCCCCTCCCGGCCGAGCTGCAACTCCATCACCACGTCTCCCGCCTGCCGGGTCAGCCAGGGCACGTGTCCCAGCGCGTCGGCGATGTCGAGGCCGTGGACGGCGATCTCCACCACCCGAGTGAGCAGGAACTGCGACAGCAGCATCGCGTCCCCATGCCGAGTGCGCACCACGCGGTCCGTCCGCTCGGCGCGGCACTGCCGTTCCACCGCCTGCCATGTCGCGGTGAAATCGTCGAGAAGCGCGGCACCGCTTCCCCACCCGGCCGCATGGTCCTGCGCCAGACCGATCCGGGCCGTATTGGTCTGCACCGCGAAACGGTCGTCCGGCCGGTAGTAGTCGACCGCGGAGACCTCTGCCGTGGCCGGCTCGGCAGCGGTCAGCATGCCCGGCAGCCAGGCGATCACCACCCGGACATGACCCAGCAGCTCCCGGACCGTCCATGGTTCGCACCTCGTCGGGAGGTGCCATTGCCTCTCGGACAGACCTGTCACCGCCCGAGAGAGACTCGCGGCCTCCAGACGGAACGCCTCCAGTGCACGGCTCAACGGCATGTTGATCAAGCTAGCAACCGGGCTCCCGCGGCGGCCGCCCGTGCACCGCATCGCTACGACCGGGCGCACGAACCGCGGCCAGATCGTGAAGTCGGCTTCGGCGACTCGCGGACTGTGGGCGTATGGCGTTGCCGTGAGAGGTACGACGCGCCGTCTCCTGCCGCGTCGACGGCGACCGCGCTCGTTCCGCCGTGTCGCGTTTTCGCGAACCGGGAAGACAGCCACATACCGCCGCGGGCTCGGGAAGACTTGGGCTCGTGTCCGAGGATGAAACACGCCCCGCGGTTCCGGGCGAGGAGATCCTGCGCGGCCAGATGGTCGCTCCCCTTCCCGACGGCGCCGCCCTGTGTTCCGCCTTTCTTCTGGTGAAGCTCGACAACGGTGAGTGGTGCGCCCGCTCCATCGGGGCGGGGTACAACCGAGTCGAATTCCTGGGCCAGCTCGTGGCGTACACGAGGGCCCTGGCCCAGGACGAGGCCCAGGGATGGTTCCTGGACGAGGACTAGCCGAACTGTCGACCGCTCACGCCGCTGACCGAGTGGCCGGGAGCGATGGAGGCAGACGAACTCTTCCGCCTCCGGCAGCCGCGGGCGCGGTCCCGCCGCCGGGCGTGAGTGGGGCGTTGGTGTCAGGCCGGGACGCGGGTGGTGTTGACGCACTGGGCGACGTCGAGGACCAGCAGCAGCCGGCCTTCGGTCTTGTAGGCGCCGGTGACCAGCGAGCGGGACGGGCCGGTCAGCGTCGCCGGCGGCTCCTCGAACATGTTCTCGTCCAGGTAGGCGACCTGCCCGATGCGGTCCACCAGCAGGCTCACCGGCTCACCGGCGTACCGGACGATCACGTTCATCACCAGGCCGGACATGTCCCGGCGCGGCAACCCGAACTGAACACGCAGGTCCACCGCGGCGATCACCTGCCCGCGCAGGTTGAACAGGCCACCGACCGCGTTCGGAGCCATCGGCACCGGCGTGTACTCGCTGTACGACAGCACCTCCTGCACGGCGTCCACGTCCACGCCGAAGAACTGGTCGGCGACCTCGAAGGTGACGAACTGGCGACTCGACATGCGTGACTCCCGGGATGATGTCCGCCGAGAGGGATGCCGCGACGGTTCAGCAGGATTATCGGTAGGTCTGGTGCCGAGCCAAGGAGTCCGGCGGAATCAATCGGCAACGCCTGGCCGAGGCCGTCACCATCCACGCCGGCTCGGTCGTCGGTGCTCTCCGTGGCGGTCCCTGGCGACGGAGCGGGCGGCCTTCCCGGAGGACGCGCTCGCCCGGCGGGAGATCGGTGTCCACGAACGCGGCATGATCTTCGCGCGGCCGGATGTCGAGGGGCCGGGTTAGCTCGGCCACTCGAGATAGCTGACGTGTCAACTACTTCGTAGTGTTGGGGCATGGACGGTGGGCGGACCACGGTGGTGGTCATCGGTGCTGGTCAGGCGGGCCTCTCCGCGGGCTACCACCTGAAGCGGCGGGGCTTCGGCAGCGCGCTGGACACCGATGGCGGCGACCGGGGCCGGACCTTCGTCGTGCTCGACGCGGCGGACGGGCCCGGGGGAGCGTGGCGGCACCGGTGGGAGTCGCTGCGGATGGCCACCGTCAACGGGATCTTCGACCTGCCCCGCTTCCCGAAGCCGGTGCTCGATCCCACCGAGCCGAGCCGGACGGCGGTGCCGCGGTACTTCGCGGACTTCGAGCGGGCCGCCGGGTTGCCGGTGCTGCGGCCGGTGACGGTGCACGCCGTACGCGAATCGGGTCTTGATCTTGAAGTGGAGACCGACCGCGGGACGTGGGTCACGCGGGCGGTGATCAATGCGACCGGCACGTGGACCAATCCGGTCCTGCCGCACTATCCCGGGCAGGACAGCTTCGGCGGGCGGCAGCTGCACACCCGGGACTACGTGGCGGCGGACGAGTTCGCCGGGCTGCGGGTGGCGGTGGTCGGTGGCGGGATCTCCGCGGTGCAGCAGCTGGAGGAGATCTCGCGGGTGGCGACCACCTACTGGTACACGCGCCGCGAGCCGGTGTTCCGGGCCGGCGGGTTCGAGCCGGAGGTGGCCGGCCGGGAGACGATCGCCAAGGTCGTGGCGGACGTCGAGGCGGGCCGGCCGACCGGGAGCGTCGTCTCCTACACCGGGCTGGCTTGGACGCCCTACGCGCTGGCGGCGAAACGGCGCGGTGCCCTGGAGCGGCGGCCGATGTTCACCTCGATCGAGCCGGCCGGGGTGCGGGAGGCGGACGGGTCGTTCACGGCGGTCGACGTGATCCTGTGGGCGACCGGCTTCAAGGCGGCGCTCGGCCACCTCGAGCCGCTCGGGTTGCGCAGCGAGCGGGGCGGGATCCGGACGGCCGGCACGCAGGTGGCCGGGGAGCCGCGGGTGCATCTGATCGGATTCGGCCCGTCACAGTCGACGGTGGGTGCGAACCGGGCCGGGCGGGACGCGGTGAACGCGCTCGTGAAGTATCTCGATATTGAGATCTTGGACCACTCCGAGCCTTTCGCGACGTCCGGCCGTATGAAAGATTAGGCGTCATCATCGACGGCCTGGGGGAGGTCTGGCGCGACATGGCTGGTGCCGCATCGCGATGGGTTCTGGCGCTGCTGCTCGGATCGAGCACGGCGCTCGTGGCGGCGACGCCCGCCGAGGCGGTTCCGGCCGCCTCGTGCGCTGTCGGCGCCGTGAGTGCGGCGGATCGCGCGATAGCGGCCCAGTTGAAGCCCTCGATGAACGGGCGGCGGCTCGGCCAGTCGGTCAGCGGGCGGGCCATCGCCTGCGCGCGGGTCGTCGTCGGCGTCGTCCAGCAGCGCAAACTCGGGCAGCGGGCGGCGCTCATCGCGATCACCACGGCGATCGCCGAGAGCGAGCTGACCAACCACATCGTCGCGGTCGACCACGACAGCCTGGGACTGTTCCAGCAGCGGGCCTCGCAGGGCTGGGGGCGCCCGGAGCAGCTGATCGACCCGACGTACGCGACGAACGCCTTCCTGAACGCGATGCTCCGCAAATACCCGGACAGCCGCTGGATGAGCGGGGACATCGGGGCGATCTGCCAGAAGGTGCAGATCTCGGCACGGCCGGCGGCGTACGCGCCGGAGGTGCACGACGCCGCGCTGATCGTGGCAGCGGTCTGGTCCCGGCCCGCCGGGACGTCGACGCCCCGCCCGGCGACCACGACGACGCCGATCGGCCCGTTCCAGAAGACGCTCGTCACCGCCCAGGTCCCGACGGCCGGGTGGGACGGCCGGCACGCGCTCGCGATGGCCGACTGGAACGGCGACAACAAACCCGACCTGTTCGTGGTGACCGGGGCGGGTGCCACCACCGGCCGGACCGAGATCCGGATCATGGACGGGGCGACGAACTTCCTGTCGCTGCTGCTGGTGACGGCGACGGTGCTGGGACCGACCGACGAGCGGCACGCGTACGCGTTCACCGACTGGAACGGCGACAAGAAGCCGGACCTGATCCTGACGCAGCGGTCCGGGACGGCGAGCGGGCGTACCGAAGTGCGCGTCGTCGACGGCGCGTCCAACTTCCAGAAGGATCTGCTGAACACGGCGACCGGGCTGCCGGCGACCGACGACCGCTACCAGTTCGCGGTGGCGGACTGGACCGGCGACGGGCGGGCCGACCTGGTCGCGGCGCAGACGGCCGGGACGAGAAGCGGGAAGGTCGAGGTCCAGGTCCTCGACGGAGCGTCGAACTTCCAGCAGGTCGCGCCGGCCGTGGTCAGCGGCACGCCGGCCGGGGCCGGTGTGCAGGTCGCGGCGCTGGACTGGAACGCCGACAAGCGGCTCGATCTGGTGACCCTGCAGAACGGCGGCCTGCGGGCCTGGGACGGGACGGGGCTCGGACGGTCACTGGCCCAGGCGAACGCCGCCGTCGTCGGCAAGGAGGTCGTGGTCACCGACTGGAACGCCGACGGGCACCCGGATCTCGCGGCCGTCCAGGCGGCGGGCACCACCCCGGGCCTGGCCGAGGTGTCGGTCCTCGCGGGGCAGTAACGCGTCAGCCGGACCGCTGGCGTTCCTCCGACGGTGGCGACATCCGAGACGGATGGGTCGGCTTCGGGCTCTGTCGCCGGTGCTGTGCGGGTGACCGAGGCGGGGTGGCGCCGGGATCTCCGCTGGCGGTGGGCTGCCTTCGCGACGAGCGAGGTCGGCAGCGCGCTGGGCTACTCGGCGTTGCCGATCGTCGCGGTCCTGGTGCTCAGGTCATCGGATTTTCAGGTCGCCCTGTTGAACGTGCTCGCCGGTGTCGTCAGCGCTGTACTGGCGTTGCCCCTGGGCCCCTGGATCGAGCATCACCGCAAGCTGCCGGTGATGGTCGCGGCGGATCTGCTGCGCTTCGCGGTGATCGTGTCGATACCCGCTGCTGCCCTGCTTGGCGTTCTGACCTACTGGCAGCTGTGCCTGGTCGCGGTCGTGCAGATGGTGGCTCGTTTGGTGTTCAACTCGGCCGGAGTCGCGCAACTGCGGACGTTGGTGCCGATCGAGCATCGGCCGGCGGCCAACGGCCGATTCGAGACGACGTTGTGGACCGCGAACGCGATGGGCAATCCCGCGGGCGGCGTGATCGTTTCGTGGTTCGGCGCCACCGTCACGATGGTTCTCGACGCCGTCAGCTTCCTCGCCTCCGCTCTGCTGCTGCGCCGGCTTCGAACGACCGAGCCGCCGCCAACCCGGGCCACGGAGCACCACTGGGCGCGCGACATCACGGCGGGATGGCGCTACATCCTCAGGCATCGTGGACTGGCGGACCTGTTCTGGAACTCGATCATTTTCGGGGGCTGCCTCATGGCCCTCACTCCGCTGCTGACCATCATCGTCCTGCGTGATCTCGGCTTCGCTGCATGGCAGTTCGGACTGATCAGCGGCGTTGCGGGAGTGGCCGGAACCCTCGGGTCGTTGCTGAGCAAGCCATTGACGACACGGCTCGGCGGCCACCGGCTCTTGCTTCTCGGCGGTGTCGGCCGCAACCTGTGGCTCTGCCTCATCCCGTTCGCGCCGTCGTCGACTATCGGATTCATCATGATCGCCGCCTCAGAGTTCTTGCTGGTGTTCTTCGCTGGCATGTTCAACCCGGCCTTCGCGACCTACCGCATGAACGCCACCGATGACGCGCACATGTCCCGGGTGGTCCTGGCGTGGTCCGTCACCAACAAGACGATCCAGCCGATATTCACTGCCGCCGCCGGCGCTCTCGCTGCCGCCACCAGCGCGAAGACATCGGTGATCGCCCTGGCCGTGATCCTGGTGTTCGGCATCGTGTTGCTGCCGTGGCGCCACGACACGCAGGGCAAACCAGCCCAGCCATCACCCGACACGAAGGCACCGCGCCGCCAGCGTCACTAGGCGGATGGTGACGGATGCTGGTGGACAACGGCGCCATCGGGAACGCGACCGGCGTGCTCTGCCTGCTGGCATCGCGTCAGTCGAACCAGTTGAACAACAGATCGCCGCGTCGAGACGGACGATGGTAGGCGACATCACGCCGCTCATCCGCCATGAGCGCGTGCAGATCGCGATCACTGAGCGGTTCATTGAGCTGCGCCGGGCTGGCCACCTGGAGTCCTCGCTCCGAGAAGACCCCGCTGCCTGGCACGGCTGTGAACACCAGTGCGGTCTCCTGAGGATCGGCCGCTTCGGCCGCAGCGACCAACACCGCGGCCGCGTTGAACAAGATGACCCCTGCGACACCGTCACGGGCTTTCACCGCCACCCGGTAGTAGTTGCGGCCCACAGTCGGTTCCTCGGCAGCGGTGACGACGGCACCGCGGACGCTCCTCATCGCCTCGTGCACGGCGGCGAGCCAGGAAGCACGCGCGGCGTGATCGACGTGTGGCTTGGTCACGCCCGGCTGCAGCAGTTCGAGGATCTCCACGAGCTCATCGTCAAGCATCTGCCGTGAAGACGGAACTCATTCGCTTCGTTCTCATGGCCGAAGCCAGGGGTGGCCGGTCGATCCGGGCTCGCCGCAAAATGGCTGGCGGCGGCGACGGATCGGGGCGAGGATCCGGCTGTGCCTGAAGTTCGTGTGACAGCGGGTGTGGTGCGCGGCCGGGTGGAGGCCGGGCTGGCGGTGTTCCGCGGGATTCCGTACGCGGCACCGCCGGTCGGGGTCAACCGGTTCGGCGCGCCGCGACCGGTGGAACGCTGGGACGGGACACGGGCGGCGGTGTCGTTCGGGCCGCCGGTGCCGCAGAGCGAGGTGCTCGGCCGGGACGCGGCCCGCGAGGCCGACGACGGCGACTGGCTGACCCTCAACGTCTGGTCACCGGCTCTCGACCCGGCGGCGGGACTGCCGGTTCTGGTGTGGATCTACGGCGGCGGGTACGCGGTCGGCATGTCGAGCCGGCCGGAGTACGATGGCGGCCACCTCGCCCGGGACGGCCAGGTCGTCCTGGTGACCTTCAACTATCGGCTCGGCGTGGAGGGTTTCGCGCACCTCGCCGGGGCGCCGGACAACCGTGGGCTGCTCGACCAGGTCGCCGCCCTGGAATGGGTGCGGGACAACATCGCCGCGTTCGGTGGCGACCCGGGCCGGGTGACGGTCTTCGGTGAGTCGGCCGGTGCCGGCTCGGTGGCCGCCCTGCTGGCCATGCCCCGTGCGGCCGGGCTGTTCCGCGGCGCGGTGGCGCAGAGCGTGCCGGGCACGTTCTTCTCCCGCGAACTCGCCGCCGACGTCGCCACCGCCTGCGCGGCCGAGCTGGGGCTGCGTCCGACCGTCGCGGACCTCGCCGAGGTGGACCCGGCGCTGCTGGTCCTCGCGGGTGACGCGGCGGTGGCCGAGCCGCCGGACCGCTGGGGCCAGGCCGGGTACCGGTCGATCGGGTTCGCGCCGGTCGTCGACGGCGACACCCTGCCGGACACGCCGTGGCGCGCGGTGGCGGCCGGCTCCGCCCGGGACGTGGTCCTGCTGACCGGGCACACCCGGGACGAGCAGCGGCTGTTCACCGCGATGGCCGGCCTGCTCGGGCAGGTGACCGCCGGGCAGGCGGCGACCGCTCTCGACATGCTCGCGCCCGGCCCGGACGGCGCGCGGCGCTATCGGGAGGCCTACCCGGAGGCCGGCCCCGAGCGGCTCTACGAGCTGGTCCACTCCGACTGGCTGTTCCGGATGCCCAGCCTGCGTCTGGCCGACGCGCAGGTCGCGGCCCGCGGTCGAGCTTTCCTGTACGAGCTGAGCTGGCCCGCCCCGGGTATGGGCGGAGTCCTGGGTGCCTGCCACGGCCTGGACGTCCCCCTCGTCTTCGGCAACCTGACCAGCGGCCAGCCCGCCCTGCTCCTCGGCGACCGCGGTGGGCGGCGCGGCGACGGCGGTGACCGGCGCGGTGATGAGAGCGAGCGGTCCGTGGATGGCATCGCCGAGCCCGGCGACGACACTGCTCGGCCTGTCGATGAGGCGGCCGTCCTGTCCGCGCGGATGCGGGCCGCCTGGACCGCCTTCGCCGCCGACGGCGATCCGGGCTGGCCCGCCTACACCGCCGACCGGCGGAGTACCCGGATCTTCGACGTCCCGGATGCCGTCGCCGCCTATCCCGAGGAGCGCTCCCGGCTGATCTGGGCCGGTCACGACTTCCCGCCGCTCACCAGGAGCCTGCAATGATCGGCTCATGGAGCCGAGAGCGCTGACCGAGCGCGAGCGAGCAGTGCTCGACGCGTTGCTGGCCGTGGACTTCGAGGGTGTCGAGGAGCTGCGACGCCAGGCTGCCGAGGCACAGGTCGTCGGCGCGTGCGGGTGCGGCTGCCCGTCCGTCGACTTCCAGGACGGGGTGGGGATGACGGTGCGGGTCGACGGGGCCGTCCGGGGTACCTACGACGCGCTGTTCCTCTACACGTTCGGGGACGGGCGGCTCGGCGGGATCGAGTGGGCCGGCGTCGAGGCGAAGCCGGCCGAGTTCCCGCCGCCCGAGCTGCTGGACATCAGCGTCCCGCCGCCGCCTTCTTCCACATAAGGCGGACGGCGGGCAGCACCTCGGAGACCGCCGGAAGGCCCGGCCCCGGCTCCCGGACGCCCACGGTCAGCGCCGGGGCGGACCGCTCCAGCGAACCGGCCATCCGGTCGATGTCGGTGATGATCGAGCCGGTGAGGACCAGCACGCCGGTGTCGTCGATCTCGGTCCGGACCGTCCGCAGCGTCTGCTGCCGGGCGTCCCGCAGAGCCTGCAGCGATTCCTCGAGGCTGCGCTGACCGGCCCGCGAGGCGGTGTCACCCGGCGCGGCCGAAGCGGCCCGAGAGGCGGACGCGGCCGGCGACGCGGTGTCATCCTGCGCGGCGGAAGCGGCCCGCGAGGAGGCACCGGCCGGCGAGACGGTGTCCTCCGGCGCGGCGGAGCTGGTCGGCGCGGACGAGCCGGCACAGGCAGCGGACTCGGCCCGCGCGGACGAGCCGGTTCGCCCGGGGGAGTCCCCGGTCGCGGGCGTGCCGCCGAACGACACGGTGGTGCCCGCGATCGACGAGGTGCCGGCGTGCCAGAAGCCATCGTGCGGCGCGACACCGGCGTGTGCCGCGAACGCCTCCGACGCCGCGGTCAGCACCGGCCCGATCTGGGCCGGGACCCCGGGTGCCTGCGGTGTCGCGGCCGCGTCGAACATCGTCCGGGCCACCGAGTTGACCTGGTGCACGCCGTGCTCCAGCGCCCGCAGCGTGTCGCGCAGCGGCGTCACCCGGGCGATCGGGGTGGTCAGCGACCAGCGCGCCTGCCGGAGCAGGTCGTCCACTGCCGCGGCCGCCTCGTCCCGGTCGTCGCCGAGTTCGCGGGAGCGGGCCAGCCACTGCGCGGCCTGCTCCCGGCTGTAGCCGTCGCGCGCCCCGGCACCGAGCCGGCCGAGCAGACCGGCGATCTCGGTGGCGAGCCGGGTGAGGTCCCGCCGGGCCCGCTCCAGCGGTGTCATGCCGCCGACCAGCGGGGACAGGATCGCGCCGACCACGATGCCGAGGGCGGTCGCGCCGATCCGCTGCCAGACGAACGTCTCGGTCACCGCGGTGCCGCCGACCATGATGCCGAGCGAGGTGATCGGCACGGCGACCGAGCTGTCGCCGAGGCGCAGCAGCCGGCCGGCGGCCAGGCCGCACCCGGTGATCACCGCGATGGACAGCGGGCTGAGCCCGACCGTGCCCCACACCGCGACGGTGACGGCGATCCCGGCGAGCGTGCCGATCAGCCGCTGGGTGCCCTCGCGGACCGAGGCGTGCGAGCTCAGCTGCACCGACAGCGTCGCCGAGACCGCCGCGGTGACCGGCCCCTCCAGCCGCAGGGTGCTCGCCGCCGACCAGGCGATCCCGGCGGCGACAGCGGTCACCAGTCCGGTGCGGGCGGCGGCCGGATCGATCCAGCCGCGGCACCGGCGGGCCACCCGGCGCAGCCGGGCCGGCAGGTGCGGTCGCAGCCGGGCGAGGGCGGCCCGGCAGGCGGACTCGACGGCGGGCCGGACCTTGCGGCGCAGCACGGCGGTGGTGAGCGCACACAGCAGGAGGCTGGCGGCGACGACGGCGATCGGACGGAGGTGATCAACGAGCTGATGGGGCAACGGAGCGGCTTTCTCTTCCGGGTTCGACACGTGCTTCGGTTCGAAAGCTATCGCCGCCGAGTCGGCATATAGGAGAAATAGCCGGATTGTGACGGCCGTCGCCCCCGGACGAGAAGGCCGGCGCGAGCCGGCATCACCGGCCCTCAGGTCATCCGGAAGACCGGGTGCTCCGGCGTCCAGGAGAGTTTCTCCCGGGCCAGCGCGTTGTCGGCGCCACGCTCCCAGCCGGCCCGCACCGGAGTCACCGGCGGCGCGGGCGCCCCGATCGCCTCGGCGAGGGCGCCGGCCCACACCGGCCCCGGCAGCGGCTGATCGTCCACGATGTTGTAGACCCCGGCCGGCCACTGTACCGCCAGCGCCGCCGCGCTCGCCGCGTCCTCGATGTGCAGGAACGACGTCACCCCGGTACCGACGGTGAAGCCCCCGTCGAGCAGCTGCCGCCCGATCCGCCCATCGCGGTGGTACCAGGTGCCGGGCCCGTAGAACATGCCGTACCGCAGGATCACGTGCTCGGCGATCTCCGCGGCCTGGGTCTCCAGCGCGTGCACCCCGCCGACCGTCACCCCGCGCATCCCGTCGGCGCCCAGGTCGAGCGGCGCCTCCTCGCCGGCCGGCGTGTCACCGGCCTGGTAGGCCCAGGCGATCGACTGCGCCACGATCCGCCGCACGCCGGCTGCCGCCGCCGCGTCGACCAGGTTCCGCGTCCCCGCCCGCCGGATCCGTGCGTTGTCCGCCAGGTTCCCCGCGCCCAGCGCGGTCAGCTGATGCATCAGCACGTCCGGCGCGGCCGCGCGCATCGCCGCGGTCAGCGCCTCCCGGTCGTAGACGTCCACCCGGACGCCGGTGGCGCCCTGCTCGGCCAGCGCCCGCAGGGCGGTGTCACCACGCCTGATCCCGGTGACCTCATGGCCGTCGGCGATCAGCTTCGGGACGAGCAGGCGTCCGATCTGGCCGGTCGCCCCGGCCACGAAGATCCGCATGCGGTAACGCTAGGGCGTCCCGGGGCCGCCACCATGGTCCAATTCGGCATCGGCCGGTTGGGCCATTCCGTCGCCGGTCGCACCTTCCGCGGGAAGCCCCGGCGACTCCAGCCGCTCGCGCCAGAGGCGCAACCCGTCGGCCAGCTGAGCCAGCACCGGTCCGGGCAGCGCGGCGGCCTGCTCGGCCCAGGCCGCCTCCAAGGTGGGCGTCGCCGTGGCCAGGGCCTGCTCGCCGGCCGGGGTCAGGAACAGCAGCGACGAGCGGCGGTCGTCCGGATTGGCGCGCCGCTCGCACCAGCCGCGGGCGACCAGGCGGTCCACGCCCTTGCTGGTGGCGCCGACGGTGATGTCCACCTCGTGGGCGATGTCATAGACCCGGCAGCCGGGCCGGGTGCTGATGATCCGCAGGAACTCCAGGGTGCCGAGCGGCATGTCGTGCCCGGCGCGCAGCCGGGCGTCGATGCGGTTGTAGAGCCGGGTCTCGGTCCGGACGAGATCGGTGAACAGCGATGTGAGGTCCGTCACGCGCGCAACCTTCATTCCAAGGAATTAGCTTCCAAGGAAGCTAGTTATGGAGATAGCTTCCTTGGAAGGAATCTTGCCAGTCCATCGTCTTGGAGGTCGACATGAGCCGACAGCAGCAGCGTGACGCGGTCCGGGCGGCGCTCGCCGCGACGCCGAAGGAGCGCGGGACCGTGGAGCAGGAGCGTGCCGGGTTCGAGCTGTTCGGGACGTCCCGGCCGCTCGCCGACGGCGTGCGCGCGGAGGAGGTGACACTGGGCGGGCGGCCGGCCGTGCGGCTGCGTGGCGATGATCAGTCCCGGACGGTGCTGCTCTATCTGCACGGCGGCGGCTATGTGGTCGGTTCGGCCCGGACCGGCGCGCGGCTCGCCTCGGCGCTGGTCGCCCGGACCGGCGGGACCGGGTACTCGCTGGACTACCGGCTCGCCCCGGAGCATCGGTTCCCGGCGCCGGTCGAGGACGCGCTGGCCGCCTACCGCGAGCTGCTCCGGACCACCGCGCCCGGTGACATCCTGGTCGCGGGTGACTCGGCCGGCGGCGGGCTGGCGGTCGCCCTGCTGGTCGCGGTGCGCGAGGCCGGGTTGCCGCAGCCGGCCGCGGCCGCCGTGTTCTCCCCGTGGACCGATGTGACGGTCAGTGGCGACAGCGTCCGCACCCGGGCCGCCGCCGATCCGCTCTTCGACGCCGCGGCGCTGCGCTGGTACGCCGATCACTATGCGCCGACCGCGGAGGCGGCGCGGGCGGCGAGCCCGATCTTCGCCGACCTGTCCGGGCTGGCGCCGCTGCTGGTCCAGGTTGGCGCCGACGAGCTGTTGCTGGACGACGCGGTGCGGCTGGCGGCGCGGGCCGCCGCCGGTGAGGTCGAGGTGACCCTGGAGGTCGGCCCCGGCCTGCCGCACGTCTACCAGCTCAACTTCGGCGCGCTCGACGACGCCGACGACGCGCTGGACCGGGCCGGCGCGTTCCTGGCCCGCAGGCTGCCGGCCACGGTGGCCGCCTGAGCGTTCCCCCTGCACGATCAAAACCCGTTCGGCGTACGCCGGGAGCGCACCCGCCGTGATCACCACGGGAGGCGCTCCCGGCGTACCGAAAGCGGTCTTTGATCTTGGGGTGTCCGGTCGCGATGCGGGAGAGCATCCGCCGCGCCCGGTGACGTGCGAGGATATGGGCGTTATGTCGAGTATGGCGGTGGGCCGGGGCGGTAGCGAGCTCGACTACCGGTCGCTGTTCCAGGGCGCACCGGCGGCGCTGCTCGTGCTCGACACCGACCTGGTCATCCGCGAGGTCACCGACGCCTATCTGGCGATCACCATGCGCGAGCGCGACGAGCTGCTCGGGCAGCACATCTTCACCGCCTTCCCCAGCAATCCCGGCGAACCCGGCGAACAGGGGGTGGCCCGGCTCGCCGCCTCCCTGGAGCGGGTCTGCCGGGAAGGCGTCACCGACGTGATGGGCATCCACAAGTACGACATCCGGCGGCCCGGCGGCGGCTTCGAGACCCGCTACTGGGCGCCGGTCACCTCGCCGGTCTTCACCCCGGGCGGCGAGATCGCGCTGCTCGTGCACCGGGTGGAGGACGTCACCGAGTACATGCTCGCCCAGCAAGACGGCGCCCTCGGGCGGCTGGCCGGCGAGCTGCGGGCGCGCACCGAGCAGATGGAGTCGGCGCTCTTCGCCCGCCGGCAGGCGCAGGAACGGACGGCGACCATGCAGGCCGCGGTGGACAGCCTGGACATCGCGATCTTCGCGTGCGACGCGCACGGCCGGCCGGTGCTGCGCAACCAGATCGCCCACGACCTGCTCGGCGACCACTGGCCCGAGCAGCTGCGGCCGCCGCTGCGGCGCGCGGTGCGCGGCGAGGTGGTGGACACCGAGGCGGAGCTGCGCCTGCCCGGCCTGCCCCGCCGGATCCTGCGGATCAACGCCCGCCCGATCGCCGGGCAGCCGGGCCTCAGCACGGTGGTGGCACTGCGTGACATCACCGCCCGCCGGCTCGCCCTCCGGCTGCAGGAGGGCGAGCTGGAGGTCACCCACCTGATCGCCCAGGGCCAGCCGTCCGGGGAGACGCTGCAGCAGGTGATGCGCATCGTGGGCACCTCGATCGGCTGGTCGGCGACCGAGTTCTGGGTGCTCGACGAGGTGACCCGGTCGCTGCGCCGCGAAGCCCGCTGGGTCTGGCCGCACCGCGAACCCGGCCGCGCCGGGCCGGCCTGCCTGGGATCGACCGACCGCGGGCCGGGCGACCCCCGGCAGGCGCTGCCGGGACGGGCGTGGCGGGCCGCCGAGCCGGTGTGGGAGCCGACGTCGCCGGACGGCGGCACGCTGGCCATCCCGGTACCGGCCGGGCCGAAACCGCTCGGGGTGCTGGTCTGCTACAGCGACACCGACGACATCCCCGAGGTGCTGCGCGACGGCGTGGTCACCGGGATCGGCGCCCGTCTCGGCGAGTTCCTGGAACGCCGCCGGGCCGAACGCCTCTCCGCCGAGCTGGAACGCACCCGCGACGAGTACATCGCGCTGGTCGGCCACGAGCTGCGTACCCCGCTGACCAGCATCCAGGCGCACACCGAGCTGCTGCTCGACGAACCCGGCCTGGACGAGGACCAGCGCGACGCCCTCGAGGTGATGCGGCGCAACACGGTGAGCCTGCGCGACATCGTGATGCGGCTGCTCGACGTGGCCGGCCTGCGCTGGGGACACATCGCGCTGAACCGGGCGCCGATGGACCTCGCCGGCCTGGTCCGCGAGGTGGCGGCGGCCCGGCCGGACCCGGCCGCCACCAGCCTGTCCCGGACCGGCGCGGCGCTGTCCCGGACCGACGCGTCCGGCGCCCGGACCGGCGTGGTCGTCGCCGAGGCCGGGCCGGTCATCGTCGACGGCGATCGCGACCGGCTGCGGGAGGTGCTGGACGAGCTGCTGGCCAACGCGGTGACCTGGGCGGCCGGCGGCAGCACCGTCGAGGTCACCGTGCGGGCCGACGCGGGGGCGGCGGTGGTGACCGTGTCGAACCTGGGGAAGGGCATCCCGCCCGACGAGCGGGGCCGGCTGTTCGACCTGTTCTTCCGCGGCGAGGCGGCCCGGCACCAGGGCGTTCCCGGCCACGGGCTGGGGCTGACGGTGGCCCGGGCCATCGTCGAGCAGCACGGCGGCACCCTGACGGTGAGCGGGCCGGGGGAGCCGGCCACCACGTTCACGATCCGCCTGCCGGAACGCCGCGACACGGCCTAACTCAGCACGGCGATGTCGGCGGCGGTCAGGCTGCCGGCGACCACCAGGCCGTCGCGCTCGGCGACCGAGGTGACGAAACCGTACGACCCGTCGGTGGCCCGCAGGTCGTGCACCCGCCGGCCGTCCAGGTCGAACGCCATCACCCAGGCGATCGGGGCGGCCTTCGGGCGGACCGCCTCGGGCAGGTTCCAGACCAGCAGGCGCAGCAGGCCGTGGCCGGGCAGCAGCCGGTCGATCAGCGGGTTGCGGGGCGCGGCGATCGCCACCCAGAGCAGGCCGTCGCTGCCCAGCCACATGTTGTCCGGGAATCCGGCCAGCCCGGCCACCAGTGTCTCGGTGCGCCCGGCCGCCGGACCGGACAGCCAGTGCCGCCGGATGCGGTAGCCGGCCGTCTCGGCCACCAGCAGGTACGACTCGTCCGGGGCCAGCACCAGCCCGTTGCCGAACTTCAGCTCACCCAGCAGGGTGGTGACGGTGCCGTCCGGGTCGCGGCGGATCAGCCGGCCGGTGCAGGTGTGCTCGACGATGTCGCCCAGGTGATCGGCGAGGTCCCAGCGGCTGGTCGAGGTGGTGAACCAGATCGTGCCGTCCCGGCCCTGCACCACGTTGCTGGCGAAGGTGAGCGGCTCGCCGTCGACGGTGTCGACCAGGACGTGCACGGTGCCGTCCGGGCGTACCTCGAGGAGCCCGCGGTCGTGGTCGCAGACCAGGACGCCGCCGTCGGCCCGCGGATGCAGGCCGAGCGGGCGGCCGCCGGTGTCGGCCAGCACGGTCCGGTCACCGGTCGCCGGGTCGATCCGGACGATCCGGCCGTCCCCCAGGCCGGTGACGATCCGTCCGTCGTGGTCGAACACGACGTCCTCGGGGCCGCGGCCACCGGTCGGCAGCAGCCTGGCGACGGTCAGTGGGCCGGTCGGGCCGGGGTCGCTCAGCGGCGGCGGCGTCCAGGGGCGCGGCTTGATCAGACGGCGGGCCACGGCGACTCCTTCGATAGGCATCCGTAGCCCCGAATCTAGGCGGCGCCCGTGGCCGCGGTCATCCGTCGCGGGTCATAGGATCGTCCGGTGATCCGATCGTGAGCCTGGGCATCATCGGTCAGGCGGTGGGCCTGTTCGCCGTCACGAACATCGACGACATCCTGGTTCTCGCGCTCTTCTTCGCCCAGGGCGCCGGGCAGCCGCACGTCACCCGCACCATCATGATCGGTCAGTACCTCGGTTTCGCCGGCATCCTGGCCGTCGCCGTGGCGGCCGCGCTCGGCGCCACCTTCCTGCCCGAGGCGGCGCTGCCCTACCTCGGACTGCTGCCGCTCGCGCTCGGCGTCAAGGCGGGTGTCCAGGCCTGGCGCCACCGGCACGACGACGAGGAGGCCACCGCCCGGCCCGCCGACGGCCCGCGGAGCCTGGAAGTGGCGGCGGTGACCTTCGCCAACGGCGGCGACAACATCGGCGTCTACGTCCCGGTCCTCGCCACCGCCGGGGCCGGCGGGATGACCACCTACGCGATCGTCTTCCTGATCCTGGTCGCCGTCTGGGTCGTCGCGGGCCGCTTCTTCGCCACCCGCCCGGTGATCGCCGAGGCACTCAGCCGCTGGGGCCACGTGCTGCTCCCGGTAGTCCTGATTGGTATCGGTCTCCTGATCCTCAGCGAAGGACTTTAGGCCGAAGCGACCCGGCGTCTCAGCGATCCAGGCCGGTCAGGCGGCTCAGGGCGGCGAAGCCGTCGTCGGTGCCCGGCCAGTGCCGCCGGACCGCGCCGAGGCCGGCGCGGCGGACGGTCGAGCGCAGCACGGCGACCACGATGATCGCGTCGTCGGCGTAGCCGAGCACCGGGATGAAGTCCGGGATCAGGTCGAACGGGACGGCCAGGTAGCCGATCAGCAGCCCGAGCCGGATCCGGACGCCGCGCGGCAGGCTCCGGTCGGCGGCCAGGCGGCGCAGCAGGCGCAGCAGGTCGGGCAGCAGCCGGAGGGCCTCGGTGAGCTGCGCCTTGCCCGGCTTGGCGGCGAGCAGGGCGATCAGCAGGGCGATCCAGGTCAGCACCAGCGCCACTCCGACACCGATCAGCGTCCGCCACCACCAGTCCACGCCTGCCATCTTGCCCCAGCGATCCCCGGATGTGGCGGGACCCGCTCACCGACGACGACCGGGTCGCCCATGACCGGCTGGTGCGCTCACCGGCACGGCCGAGTTCGTCGACTGGCTCCACCGGTTGAACCGGTACCCCTAGTCACTTTCTTTAGTATGCAACTCTTTGTATAGTCGCCCCCATGACGAGCCGCTACCCGACGTTGCTGAGCCCGCTGGACCTCGGCCACACGGTGCTGCGCAACCGCGTGGTCATGGGGTCGATGCACACCAAGCTCGAGGACCGCCTCAGCGACCTGCCGAAACTCGCCGCCTACTTCGGCGAGCGGGCCAAGGGCGGGGTGGGCCTGATGGTGACCGGCGGGTACGCGCCGACCTGGCGGGGCTGGCTGGCCCCGTTCGCCAGCCGGATGACCACCCGGCGGCACGCGGACGCGCACCGGGTCGTCACCGACGCCGTCCACGAGCACGACGGCAAGATCCTGCTGCAGGTGCTGCACGCCGGGCGGTACGGCTACCACCCCTTCACCCAGGGCGCCTCCAACCGGAAGTCGCCGATCACCCCGTTCCGCCCGCGCGCCATGTCCACCCGGCAGGTGGAGCGGACCGTCGACAGCTTCGCCCGCGCCGCCGAGCTGGCCCGCCGCGCCGGCTACGACGGCGTGGAGATCATGGGCTCCGAGGGTTACCTGATCAACCAGTTCCTCGCCGCCCGCACCAACGACCGCACCGACGCCTGGGGTGGCTCGGCCGCCAAGCGGATGCGCTTCCCGATCGAGGTGGTCCGCCGGACCCGCGACCGGGTCGGCGCCGACTTCATCGTGCAGTACCGGATCAGCCTGCTCGACCTGGTCGACAACGCCCAGTCCTGGGAGGAGACCGTCGAGCTGGCCCGCGAGCTGCAGACCGCCGGCGTGTCCCTGTTCAACACCGGCATCGGCTGGCACGAGGCCCGGGTGCCGACGATCGTCACCTCGGTGCCGCCGGGCGCCTTCACCTGGGTGACCGGCAAGCTCCGCAAGGAGGTGACCGTCCCGGTCGTCGCCTCCAACCGGATCAACCGGCCGGAGGCCGCCGAGCAGATCCTGGCGGCCGGGGAGGCCGACCTGATCTCGATGGCCCGGCCGCTGCTGGCCGACGCCGAATGGGTGGCGAAGGCCGCGCAGGGGCGGGAACGCGAGATCATCACGTGCATCGCGTGCAACCAGGCCTGCCTGGACCACACGTTCGCGAACCAGCGGGCCACCTGCCTGCTCAACCCGCGTTCCGGGCGGGAGACCGAGCTGGTGCTGCTGCCCACGCGTACCGTGAAGAATCTCGCCGTGGTCGGTGCCGGCCCGGCGGGCCTGACCGCGGCCATCGAGCTGGCCGGGCGCGGGCACCGGGTGACGCTGTTCGAGGCGGCCGGCGAGATCGGCGGGCAGTTCAAGCTGGCCGCGCGGATTCCCGGCAAGGAGGAGTTCGCCAGGACCCTCGACTACTACCGGCACATGATCGACGTCCGCGGCGTGACGCTGCGGCTCGGCGTGCGGGCGACGGCCGAGGAGTTGGCCGGGTTCGACGAGGTGGTGATCGCCACCGGGGTGCGGCCGCGGGTTCCGGAGATCCCCGGCGTCGACCACCCCACGGTGGTCACCTATCAGCAGCTCATCGACGGGGCACCGGTCGGCGACCGGGTGGCGGTGATCGGGGCCGGCGGCATCGGGTTCGACGTCAGCGAGTTCCTGCTGCACGAGCCGCACGAGCCGCTCGGCGACTGGATGCGGCGCTGGGGCGTGACCGACCCGCAGACCGCGCCGGGCGGGCTGGCCACCAAGGTCAAGGTCGAGGCGCGCCGCGAGGTCTACCTGCTGCAGCGCAAGACCACGACGCCGGGCAAGGATCTCGGCAAGACCACCGGGTGGGTGCACCGGACGACGCTCAAGGACTCCGGCGTCACCATGCTCAAGGGCGTGACGTACCGGCGGATCGACGACGAGGGACTGCACCTCACCGTGGGGGAGGAGCCGCGGGTGCTCGCGGTGGACACGGTGATCCTCTGCGCGGGTCAGCTCTCGGTCCGCGAGCTGGTCGCGCCGCTGCGGGAGCGGGGCGTCACCGTGCACGTCATCGGTGGCGCCGACGTGGCCGCGGAACTCGATGCCAAGCGGGCGATCAAGCAGGCCACCGAGCTGGCCAGCCGGATTTAAGGATTGATCATGAAGTATGTGGCCGTGTCCGTCGAGAACGGTATCGCCCAGGTGCGGCTGAACCGCCCGGAGAAGCTGAACGCCCTCACCCTCGACACCCTGGACCAGCTGATCGCGGTGGCCCGCCGGCTGCGCCGCGACCGTCAGCTGCGGGCCGTGGTGATCGCCGGCGAGGGTCCGTCGTTCAGCGCCGGCCTGGACATCGCCGGCACGCTGAAGTCGCCCGGCCGGGTCGCGCGCGCCTTTGTCCCGGCGCCGTGGCGGGGCACCAACAAGTTCCAGGAGGCCTGCTGGGCGTGGCGGCGCATCCCGGTCCCGGTGATCGCCGCGGTCCAGGGCCACTGCTACGGCGGCGGCATCCAGATCGCGCTCGCCGCCGACCTGCGCTTCGCCACCCCCGACTCGAAGTGGTCGGTCCTCGAAGGCAAGTGGGGCATCATCCCGGACATGACCGGCGTACGCACCCTCACCGAGGTGGTCGGCGTCGACGTGGCGAAGAGGCTCACCATGACCGCCGAGCAGTTCAGCGGCACCGAGGCCGCTCGCCTCGGGCTGGTCACCGAGCTGAGCGACGAGCCGGTCAAGGCCGCCACCGCGTTCGCCGAGAGCCTGCTCGCCAAGTCCCCGGACGCGCTCGCCGCCGCCAAGCGCCTCATCGACGGTGCCCTGACCAGCAGCGCCCGCCGCACGTTCGCCCGCGAACGCTGGGAGCAGCTGCGGCTGCTGCGCCTGCCGAACACCGGCGTGCTGCGCCGCGCCGTGCTCAAGAAGGAGACTCCGGCCTTCCGTCCGAGGGCCCGTAAGATGCGCCTGTGGCTCTGAGGAACGCCCTGCTGGCGGCGCTGATCGATCGGGAGTCCTCCGGTTACGACCTGGCCAAACGGTTCTCCGTCTCGGTCGCGAACTTCTGGACGGCCACGCCGCAGCAGCTCTATCGGGAACTGGAGAAGATGGAGGCGGAGGGGCTGCTCACGGCCCGTGTCGTCAAGCAGGACAGGCGCCCCGACAAGCGGTTGTTCTCGGTCACCGAGGCCGGCCGCGAAGCCCTGTACACCTTCACCCGGCAGGACCCGAAACCGACGACGGTGCGGGACGAGTTGCTGGTGCAGGTGGAGGCTCTCGCGTACGCGGATCTGCCCAGCGTCCGGGCGTCGATCGAGTCCCGCATCGCGCAGAGCAGGCAGCGGGTGGCCAGCTACGAGGCTTCGCTCGCGGAGATCCTGGGGGCGCGCAGCCACGAGGACTTCCTGGCCACCGGGAACCGGATCGGGCCGTATCTGACGCTTCAGCGTGGCATCAGCTTCGAGCGGGACAACATCGCCTGGGGGATCCTGGCTCTGGAGATTCTCGCGCGCCGCTTTCCCACCTGATTTCGCTTCCGTACGCCCGGGGCACGGTCCCCGGTGGCGCCGGCTCCCGTCGCGGTCCACAGGTCGCGCGTCGCTGCCGCCCTCTGCCGCTCGTCGCGGTCCGCGCTGCCGCTCGCGGGTCCGCTGCCGGTTTGGTGAGCTGGTGCTCATGGTTGTCTCCCGGGCTGGGATAGGGCCTTGGTGACCAGCCGGGGTTCTTGGGCTGGTGCTGATGGTTGTGTCCCGGGTTGGGATAGGGCTCTGGTGACCAGCCGGGGTTCTTGGGCTGGTGTTCACGGTTGTCTCCGGGGCTGGGACAGGGCCGTCACGGCCAGCTGGGGTTTGGCGATTGGCGGGCGGCGCGGTGCGGGCTGCGTGCGCCGCGCTGGCAGACTGGCTCCGCGAGGCAGGATGTCGGACGGGGTGGGCGGGCGCGAGTACATGGTGAGTGGGAGCGACAAGACGGGGCGATGCCGGCGGTTGCTGGCGGCTCTACTGGTCTGCGGCGTCGCGGCGGGTTGCTCGGGCAGCCCGACTCCGCCCGACTCCGCGCCGCCGCCGAGCGCACCGGCCGGGGTCTCGTCGCCAGGCGCCGGTTCGGCGGCCGGGGTCACGCCGCCGGGCGGCAAGTCGCCGGTCGGGGGCACCTCGCCGGGGATCGGTTCGCCGGCCGGGGACGCGACCGCCGCGCCGGGCTGGCTCGGCACGCGGGTCCTGCCGGTGGGATCGGATGGTTTCGCGGCGGCCGGGGACACCCCGCCGGAGCTGCGCCGGCGGTCCATCGTGACGACCGATGTGCTGTCCCCGCCGGCGGACGGACGGTTCCACGCGACGATCCAGGCGGTGCCGGCGAGTGTGCTCGCCCGTTCGTCGTGGACGTCGGCGTGCCCGGTGAAGGCCACCGACCTGCGCTACGTCACTGTCGGCTTCCGCGGGTTCGACGGGCTGGCGCACACCGGTGAGCTGCTGGTGCACAAGCGGGCGGCGACCGGACTGGTCACGGTGTTCGGCCGGCTGTTCGCCGCGGGCTATCCGATCGAGGCGATGCGGGTGACCGGCGCCGACGAGCTCAACGCGCCGCCGACCGGGGACGGCAACGGCACCGACGCGTACGCCTGCCGCCCGGTCCGCGGGCGCACTTCCTGGTCACAGCATTCGTACGGGCTGGCGGTGGACATCAATCCGTTCCAGAACCCGTACCACCGCGGCAAGGTGGTCCTCCCCGAACTGGCCACCTCCTACCTGGACCGCGGCGACGTCCGGCCCGGCATGATCGAGCCGGGTGGGCCGGTGGTGCGGGCGTTCGCCGCCATCGGCTGGAAGTGGGGCGGCGACTACCGGTCCCTGAAGGATTTCATGCACTTCTCGGCAACCGGCGGCTGAGAGCCTGTTCCTGAACTCGTTTTCGCAGCTCAAGGCATCCACCGACCGTGGGGTGACGCCGTCTGGATGGTCATCAAGACGAGGGCGGTCGGCAGCTGACACCTGAGATTCGTCAGCTACGCGGCGTGACGGTGAGCGGGCCCGCGACATCCGGATCTAGCCGATGTGAGTGCGTTCGGGTCGCCCCGGCGAAACCCTGTTGGGCCTCTCGCTATACCTTTGCGACGGTCTACGCGCCTGCGTATGCGCCATGAATTCGCGTAGTTCAGCCTCGAACTCCCGGGAGTACCGTGCTCGCTCCGCTGATCCTGCTCGCCTTGGCCGGGAACCGCGCACTGCAGCCGGAACACATCGATGCCCTCTTGGCGATGAACGACCCAGATTTGTCACGGGAAGTGGCCCGGGAACAGCGCCTCAGCTCCGCGCAAATCGACCGGCTTGCCGGTAGTGGTCAGCGCGACATCCTGGTGGCGCTGGTCGAGTCAGGTAGCCTAGCGGTGGAGCGTATTCCGGACGATGACCCGTGGGCGCTTCTTGCCACCATCGGCCGGGCCGACGCCCCCGACGACTTGCTGCCCAGGCTTGCCAGCTGGCCGGACCCCGCAGTCCGCCTGGCGCTGGGTGAGCATGCGTCGGAGCGGGCTGATATCGCGTATCTCGTGGCAAACGATGAAGACTGCTCGGTGGCTGCCTGCGCGGCTCGCCTCTGGGAACTTCCCGAGAAGCTGGCGCTGCTGCTATCGGGGCGTGCCGAGGCCTGCGTCCGGACCGCCCTGGCATCGAACATCCATGCTCCAGGCACCATTCTCGCTGACCTGATACGCAATGGCGGCGAGCCAGGGACAACCCCGTGCCCACACCAGCCCGGCGACGCCGCGGCGGTCACGAGACAGGTAAGACTGCTGGCTGCAGGTAATCCCGCGAGTCCCGTAGCCGCAGTCGAGCCGTTGGCAGCCCGACCCGATTCCACATGGGCGCTGACGCTCGCGAGACGATCAGACTTATCTGACGAGACCTATCGGCACCTTCTGGAGCTTCACGACCACGACGTGATGGCTAGCATCGCGGCGAACTGGGCAGCACCTCCCGATCTTCTCCGTGCGCTCTACGACCTCGAGGGCGGCCGGTGGCGACACTGGGTCCTGGCGAATCCACGCACCCCGCTAGACCTGCTGGTGCGCTACAGCCGCGAGGGCGGCTCACCGCCCACCGAATATCACCCTGACCTTGACGGGTTGCTCACGTTGGCCCGAGACGCCGACCCGCGGGTCAGGCTCGTCGCCGCTGCAAGCTTCAGGCTGCCGGCAGACGTCCGCGCAACCTTGATCGACGACGCGGACTTCGAAGTCGCATGCCGAGCAACCCGCTACTACACCGTGTCCGCCGAACAGGTCCGTACGCTCGTGACACGATACGGTTCACGCGTCTTCTCGCAGGTGGCCGGTCACCCCGCTTGCCCGCCCGACGTACTGCTCACCATCGCAACGGACCCGACCAGCTCAGCCGAAGAAATCCTCGACGTCGCGGTACGCGAGTCGGCGCCACCCGCCGCCTTGGCTGCTTGCCTCAGACATCCACATGCGGCCGCCGGCATCGCGGGCAATCCGTCGACGCCGCCGGACATGCTCATCAAACTTGCAGCTCATTCAGATCCCCAGGTCCTATGGGAACTCGCGAGAAATCCGAGTCTCCCCACCGCAGCCGTCGATCTCATCCTCAAGAACTTCGCCGCCAGCTGACCGGCTGCTCTCTCGCCCACGCCATACTTAACTGCCGCCGCCCGTGCTGGCACCGTCGACTCACACCGTATGGCCGCAGCGCACCAGGTCTTCATATATCGTCAGGCATTGTGGCCGCTAGAGAGCGCAGCGCCGGAAGTTGTTGAGGAGCGTCGACGACTCGCGGATGCTGCGCGGGACGTGCTCCTGGCTGCCGGCTTGCCCGTATGGCGCCTCGACAACGGAAGCATCGACTCCGCTGACCCGGTCGTGGGCGCCACCGTTAACGTGGACCCATTCGTAGAGGGTGGTGTCTTCGTCGCCTGGAAAGCGTCGATGGCGATCGTCAACTCCGCTATCAAGGCCCTTGAGGAGAATCGCCTAGATGATCCGGCAATGGAGCGCTACGGCGCCATCATTGCCGCCATGATGCCAGCTGTCGCCCAGTTGCTTACCACGGCCGGGTTCACGGTCGCCGGAACCGACCCGGCGGGCTTTCGGCCACTGGAGCTTGAGATCACCGCAGGCCCCAAGCATGCTAAATAGGCGACGGCTAGCGCCTGCCCCGATTTCGGCCAAGGTGAGGTAGTAGCACTCATCCGCCGCGATCCGGGCGTCGACCCGCTTTTCCTGGTCATCCAGAGTCGCGTTCGCGCCAGGTCGCCTCGCATCCGGCGTCCTGGTCGTCGAGGACCTGGCCGCGCCGTTCGCCATTTTGAGGCCAAAGACGCTAGTCAGGGCATGATCAGCGGTTCAGGAAACAGGCTCTGAGCCGGCGCGGCAGGTGCCGCCCCTGTTCGCGCGATCGCACCCACCACCTCGGACAGCCCGTCGCCGGCGGGGGCCGCCTCGACGAACGGCCGGGTCCCGTCGTGGCCGGCGACCCCCGAGGCGACGGCGTGGGTGAAGCCGGATCGGGCCGCCCCGGAACTGCCGCACCGCGGCACGGACGGGTGCCGGCGACAGCCGCCAAACGGGGTCGGGTCGGCGCGCCGTCGTCAGCCATCGCGCCACGGTAGGACAGGTGGGGGCGGTCGCCGTACCGGAAAGCGGCGGTCCGCTGCTGAAGCGGACCGCGAGCGGCTCGATGTCCGGTAAGGGACAGCGGTGGCGTCGTCCCATACGTATCGTTACCGGGCCGTGTCCTCTGCGTGGTTTGGGGTTTTCGGGCGGCGGGCAGACTGGCAGCGCTTGATGATCTTTCGGCCTGGGGGAGGACCGGATGACCGCGGTGGCGGAGACCGAGGACCTGCAGAAGCGGCGGGCGGAGTTGCGGCGGCGGGAGCTGCTGCTGATCCTGGAGCGGTGGGCGCCGGCCTACCGGGAGGTGGCCGGGGACGCCCTGGCCTACGTGTTCGAGATCGCCGGGGCCGACGAGGGCGAGCAGGCGTTCCTGCGCGAGCACGTGGCGCAGAACGGGATGCCGCAGGTGGTCGGGCGGACCGCCGACGAGATCCTGGAGGCGGGCCGGCAGGCGAACGCGGCGTCGAGCGCGGCGTTCCTGGCGGGCGACTACGACCGGGCCCGGGACCTGATCGACGACGCCCGGCTCTACGGGGCGCTGCTGGAGACCGAGTGGGTCAAGCTGCACCGGTTCATCGCCGCGAAGGCCGCCGCGAGCTAGGCCTCTTCTGGCAAGCTCTCCAGGAGTGCTGGTCAGCGGCGTGAACGGGGAGACACCATGCATCTGAGCCCACCCCTGCGGCATTGGCATCCGGCCCGCGACACCCGGCGGCTGGTCGCCGAGCTGGTGCACAGCCCGAGCGAGCTGCTGGTGCTCATCGGGGTCTGGCTGACCGCGGCGCCACTGATCTTCAGTCACAACTCGGCGGTCAACACGTACGCCGGGTGGAGTGACGTGATCTCCGGGCTGGGGCTGGTGGTGCTCGCCTACCTGCGGGTCATGACGCCGGCCGGGACCACCTGGATGATGCTGCTCACCGCCGCACTGGGCGCCTGGGTGATCGCCGCGCCGTTCGTCCGCGGCTACGCCGAGGTGCGCTCGACCACCTGGAACGACGTGCTGGTCGGCACCGCGGTGATCGCGCTCAGCTTCGCGAGCTGGTGGCTGGGACGCCGGAAGGGCTGAGATCGGTCCGCCCGGAGACTGGTGGGATGTCGAGTCATCTCGCGCTGGCCGTTCTCGAACTGGTCGGGATCTTCGTGTTCGCGATCTCCGGCGCCCTGACCGCCATCCAGAAGGGTTTCGACGCGATCGGGATCCTGATCCTGGCCGAGGTGACGGCTACCGGCGGCGGCGTCGTCCGGGATCTGATCATCGGGGACACCCCGCCGGCGGCGTTCCGGCAGGCCGAGTACCTGCTGGTGCCGTTCGCGGCGGCGGTCGTGGCGTTCTTCGGGCACCCGGTGATGGAACGGCTGACCTTCACCGTGCTGCTGTTCGACGCGGCCGGGCTCGGGCTGTTCTGCGTGACCGGCACGCTGAAGGCGCTCGACCACGGGCTCGGGCCGGTGCAGTCGGCGGTGCTCGGCGTGACCACCGGGGTCGGCGGTGGGCTGCTGCGCGACGTGATCGCCCGGGAGACGCCGGCGCTGGTGCAGGTGGACACCGACCTGTACTCGATCCCGGCGATGATCGGGGCGGCGGCGGTCACCGCCGCCCAGCGGATGGACGCCCCGATGAGCGTGGCGGCGCCGGCCGCCGCGGTGTTCGTGTTCGCGTTCCGGGTGGTGGCGATGGTCCGGCACTGGACGGCGCCGCGGGCCTGGACCCGCCGCCGGGACCGGGCCGGCTGAGCCGGGCACCGGACCGGGTCACGACGGGTGGCCGGGGGACGCGCCCAGCCAGGCCACGCCGCACACCAGCACGACCAGCAGGACGAAGATCCCCAGGAGCCCGAGAACGAACGTACGGCCGCTTACCGTCGGCTTCTCCGGGAGGGCCGGCTCCGCCGCCGCGACGAGTGCCGGATGGAACCACCCGGCGGCCCCGGCGAAGTCGGCCGGATGATCCGCCGGGACCCGGCCGATCGGGGTGACCGGCAGCGCCGCCTCGTCGAAGTCGTCCCCGGCGCCGACGGTGATGACCGAGGCGGAGATCCCGTGACCGGCGAGGGCGCCCAGCGCCAGCGTCGTGTGGTTCACCGCGTCCGGCCCCGGACCGGTCACCACCAGCGCGGCCGCCCCGAGCGCGGCGACCAGGTCGGCGAGCGCCCAGTCCGGCGAGCCGACCGGCACCAGCGGTCCGGCCGGGGCCGCCACCAGCACCACGCCGTAGGCCTGGCGGACCGCGAGCACCAGGTCACGGGCCTGCTCCAGGGTCAGCCGGTCGGCGGCGGACAGCTCCACTATCGCTGCCATCCGGGGCCGGACCGGATCGTCCTCGGTGACCGGCGTCCCGATGATCACCAGGGCCGCCGGGACATCGACCGCGGCGGCCACCGCCGCCGCTCCGAGCCGCCAGTCGACCTCCGCCGAGGTGGCCATGATCATCCACAACCGTCGACGCGCGTCCACGCGGCCACACTAACGGACGGCGATCTCTCGACGCTCACGACGATCACCCGCCAGCGGCCGCACGAGCCGCAGGACTGGTAGTGCACCAGACCGTCGCTGGTCGGGTGGGTGGAGCGGGTCTGCCAAGCATGGTCATCCATGCGGCAAGCGTGCTGTAATGGTCCTGTGCATATCAACCCTTACGGCGAAGACCCGGTGCGGCTCGCGCTCGGCCTGGTGACCGACCCGCCGGTGAGCGCGGCGGATCTCCAGCGGCGGTGCGAGGCGGCCGGCCTGGTCGTCGACGTGCCGGCGAGTGAAGCCGACCTCGCCGAAACCACCCGGTTCCTCGAGGCCTGGCTGGGCGTCGTGGACGCCCCCGGCGAGAGCGCCCGCGCCGACCGGCTCAACGCGCTGCTGGCCGAGGCCGCCGCTTACCCGCGCCTCACCAACCATGCCGCCGACGGCTGGCACCTGCACTATCGCGACCCGGATCGGCCGCTCGCCGCCGCACTGCGCGCCCTGATCAGCGTCGGCACCGCGCTGCACCTGTCCGGCCGCGGCATGCACCGGCTGGGGCGCTGCGCGACCACCGGATGTGAACGGCCGTTCGCCGATCTGAGCCGCACCGGCCGGCAGCGTTACTGCTCGCCGGCCTGTGCGAACCGCGACGCGGTCCGGCGTCACCGCAGCCGCGCCGTCCCGGTCTCCGCCGACAAGGTCACATCTTCCGGTACGACCTGAGCGTCCGCACCGCCTGCAGCGTCACGATCCCCCGCCACTCCAGCCGGGAGGCCGCACCCGGCGGCTCCCAGGCGATCGGCCACCCGCCGTCCGGCTGCTGCGCGCCCGCCAGCTGGTCGAGGTGCGCCGCCAGCTGGGCGTCGTCGAAGAGCCGCCGCCACGGCGAGTCGGCTGTCGCGGCCACGTGCAGCGGGGTGAGGCCGTACTCGCCGGGCTTCGGCATGGACTGGAACATCGGCGACGACGTCATCCGCTCCAGCACCACCGGCGCCGCCTTCTCCGCGCGGGCCCGGTCAGGCACGTACGCCAGGAACGTCATCGCCTCGCCCAGCGCGTGCACCTCGTCCGGCAGCTCCCCGGACTCGATCACCCGCCAGCAGTACGCCGTCGCCGCCTCCCGCCACTGATGCTCGAACCCCAGCCGGTGCAGCAGCCCGGCCAGCCCGGCCGTCGGGTTGAGCCCCGGCGCGTAGGTCCACTCGGTCCAGTGCGCGGCCCGCGGATAGTCCTCGATCACCGGGAAGGCCAGCGGCACCGACCCGTCGGCGGCGGCCACCCCGCTCAAGAAGTCACACGCCGCTTCGAGCAGGCCGGCATCGGCCGCCCCGGCTGCGGCGAGCGCCTGGACCGCTACCTCCACGTCGACCGGCAGGCTGGCCGGGCAGCGCTTGTCCGGTTCCAGGCCGTGCCCGAACCCGCCGTCCGCGTTCCGATAGCCGCGCAGCGCCGCCACCACCCCGTCGGCGGGCGCGTCCCGGAACAGTGTGTCGAAGAGGCGGCGCTCCAGCAGGCGGGCTTCGGCCCGCAGGAAACGCTCGGCGGCGAGGAACTCATCGGTCATGACAGGCAGGCTAGGTGCGCCGGCTTGGGCTCGTCTTGTAAGAATCGGACATGAGCTACGTGGAGTTGGCGCCGCCGGCAGCGCTGCGGGGAGTCGCCACCTGCCTGTGGCGCAGCACGATCCCGGACCGTCCGCGGCGCGCGCCGATCCTGCCGGACGGGTGCGTCGACCTGATCTGGGAGAGCGGGCGCGGTGCGTTCCTGGCCGGCCCGGACACCGGCCCGGTGCCGGATCACACGCCGGGCGGGCGCACGCTGGTTGGGGTGCGGCTGCGGCCGGGGGCGGGCGGGACGCTGCTCGGCGTACCCCTGGAACCGCTCCGGAACCTGCGCCCGGATCTGACCGACCTGCGTCCGGGAGCGGCGCTCCGGCTGCCGGGCGACCTCCCGCCGGCCGAGGCGTTGCGCCGCCTGGTGGCGCTCACCGGCGCGCTGTCGCGGGAACGGCCGCCGGATCCGGCGCTGCTGGAGGCGGTGCGGCTGCTGAGGGACCCGCGGGTCCGGGTGCCGTCCCTCGGCGATCGTCTCGGCATCGGTGACCGGCAGCTGCGGCGCCGGTTCAGCGCGGCGGTCGGTTACGGGCCGAAGACGTTGCAGCGGATCTTCCGGTTCCGCCGCTTCCTGAGCCTGCTGGGCCAGGGGAGTGCCGCCGAGCTGGCGGCCCTGGCCGGATACACCGACCAGGCCCACCTCACCCGGGAGACCGTCGAGTTCGCCGGGCTCACCCCGGCGGTGCTGGCCCGCGCCCGGACCGTGGATCAGCAGTAACCGGACGGGCACTCGCCGCTGGCCAGCAACTCGTACTGCCGGCAGCGGGGGCAGATCGGCCGGTCCGGGCGTGGCGCCGGCTTGCTCGCCCGGGTCGACGCCGGCTTCGGCGCCGCAGCGGCCCGCGGCGTGCGTGGCGCCTTCGCCGGACCGCCCGCCTTGCGCATCTCGACCGCCTGCACGGCGGCGGTCAGGATCGCGTCGTAGTTGGCGTCGATCAGGTCACCGTCGACACTGACGAACGGCACCGGGTCGTCCGGGTCCTTCACCGTCGCGCCGACGATGGTGCCGGCCACCTCGTCGGCCTGGGCACGCGCCACCGCGATGTCGACCCCGCCCGGGTGGATGTGCACCGCCGTGTTCCGCGCACCCTGCGGCCGGACCTGGATGCTGCGGCCGACCGGCTTGACCTCGACGGTCGTCCGCCCGCGAAGCTCCAGAAGCAGTCGCGCCACCGACGGCGCCGCTCCGATCCCCTCGGATTCCGCTTCCACGTCCTGGTAGTCCATGTGTTCCTCCCGATCCCCGTGCACGCCCATGTCCGGCACCGAGATGCCGCGCGTGAGGCCGCCGTTGGCGAGCCTACCCGGCGCGATGATCGCCCATCGGCAACCGGGCTCCCTCCTTCGCCGCCGGGCCGTTTCCCTCGAGGTTCACCGATTCGGGTACGCCCTGAGCACCGCACCCCGGTCGCCGCCGCGTCCACCGCCCGACCTGCGCTCATGACCGTGAAGCCGGCGGCCGGCCGGGCCGTTCGCCGCCGCGCGCCAACGCCTCATCGGTGCTGGCCATCCCGCGTGGCCCGCCCGCTCGTGGCCGCTGCGGCCTTCGATCTCCCCGCCCGCCCTGCCCGCCCCGCCTGCTCGTGGCCGCTACCGCCTTCGATCTCCCCGCCCTGCCCGCCCCGCCTCGACCGACGACCTGCCGAACCGGAGTCAACCTATCTTCCTAGGATGCCCTACGGGATGCGAGGTACACGGCACCGGTGCCGTCGGGAAAGACGCCTGGGCGGCACTCGACCGGGGTGACGTTCCGGCCCGCAGCCGGTGGGTCCGTCCGCGGGGTGGTACCGGGAGCGGCCGGCTTGCCCGACGAGGCTTTCCGCCCGGCGCGGCTGGGCTTGGTGGCGTGCTCCCCGTAGCGTCTAGCGACGCCGGTCGATCGGCGTCGCGGGAGGGGGTGCCGATGGAGGGGGACACCAGGCGGGGCTGGCTCGGCTTCGGCGCTGCCGTCGCGCCACATCTCGCCCTGCTCGGCTGTCTGCTGGTGCAGTCGGTGCGGCACGGGTGGGTGGCCTACTACGGCGTACTGGAAATCTTTCTGGCGCCGCTCGGGGTGATCGCCTCGCTTCTGCTGTGGTTCTCGAAGCCGGCCCGGGCCTTCGCCGGCGGGGTGGCCGGCGGCACGGCGGCCGGCTTCGCGCTGGTGGGCCTGTTCGTGCTGGCGGTGGGCGCCGCGGGCGGTGGCTAGGCCCTTGATGCTGGTGAGACCGCTTGTTCGAGTGTCGCGAGTGCGTTGCTGATGAGCGAGCAACGCGGTCCAGGAAAGGGCCAGAACCCGGGCAACGGCAACGCGGGAAACAACGCGCGAGCAGGTCTGCGACGGCTCGGGTTGGACCTTTCGGGCCCGTGCTGAGGCGCGGGCCCGGATCATGCTGTCGGCCCGAACGGCGCCGGAAAAGACCACGACGCATCTGGTGGCGCGGGCTCACGGACACCGGGGCGGCCTTGGGCGTGCCGACCGGTGGCGGCGCCGCGATGGCCGCGGTGCTGGTCACGGTGTTCGGGCCGACGCTGTCCGGCTGGCAGACCGAGCTGCTCGCGCAGCCGGCCGTGTGGACGGTGCCGCTCGCGTTCACGGTGATGGTGGCGGGCTCGCTGCTGCCCCGCGGCCGGGTGCCGACCGACGTGGGCGCGACGATGCTGGCGGCCGCACGCCCCGGGGATTCCCGTTAAAGAAACTTTAAGGAACGCTTGCTCAGCGTCATGAACGGCTGCCACATCATCGCTCGTATATCTCGGCACAAGCAGTACCGAAACGAAAAGGAGCCGTGCATGTATCGACGCGGAGTCAGCAGCCGGACGCGCAAGCTGGTGATGGGAGGTGTCGCCGCAGCGCTGCTCGGCTCGGCGCTCGCGGTCGGCACGGGGATGAGCCAGGCTGCCGTCCAACCCGGAGCCGGCTCTGGTGACATCAACGCGTTGGTGCCGGCGCTGGGTTTCAGCCCGGGCAATCCGGACGCGACGGCCGACCGCGTAGGCCCTACCGGGGTGAAAGTTCCCGGTCGCTGCCCACCCACTCAAGCCCAGGTGAACGCGCAGGTTGCGCTCAAGAATGCGAACTTTCCGAGTGGAGCGGACCTGGAAAGCCGCATTCAGCGTTTTGAGAAAACCTTGTCGGCGATTCAAGACTTGAAATGCCCCGCAGCTTCCACGACTTTGCTGGGCCGGTTGAAATCTTTGACCGCGCTGCGCGCGAACGCGGACCGCGACAACATCCTGCGTGGTTTGGGTTTGAACGAAACGCCAGCGGACAGAGCCGCCGCGGGATCCGGTGACGCGGCCGGGAGCGGAGCGACGGGGAACACCGGAGCCGGCTCCGGTGACATCAACGCGTTGGTGCCGGCGCTGGGTTTCAGCCCGGGCAATCCGGACGCGACGGCCGACCGCGTAGGCCCTACCGGGGTGAAAGTTCCGGGTCGCTGCCCACCCACTCAAGCACAGGTGAACGCGCAGGTTGCGCTCAAGAATGCGAACTTTCCGAGTGGAGCGGACTTGGAAAGCCGCATTCAGCGTTTTGAGAAAACCTTGTCGGCGATTCAAGACTTGAAATGCCCCGCAGCTTCCACGACTTTGCTGGGCCGGTTGAAATCTTTGACCGCGCTGCGCGCGAACGCGGACCGCGACAACATCCTGCGTGGTTTGGGTTTGAACGAAACGCCAGCGGATAAAGCCGCGGGGAATGCGGCGCCGCAAAACGCGCCAGCGAAATAAGCGGCTCGCGGGGCGGCGCCGCGGACAACGGCAACCTGATCCTTCGCGGATCCTGATCCACCGCACGGCACCACCGCGCCGGAGGCCCTCGCACCACGGGGGTCTCCGGCGCGTCCGTGTGCGGGCCATGCGCGCGGTGATCTTCGGCTACTTCGGCACGCTGACCGACCCCGGCGCTGAGGAGTATCACGAGCCCCTCGCGCACCGAGACCTGGGTTCCGAAACCATTGATGAACATTGTTAATGGGAGCGCTCCCATGTAACGATGTCGGGAACGCCTTCCGTTCTCGAAGGAGCTCCCAACCCATGAATCCCCGTAAATGGCTGGCCGGGGGCACCGCCCTCGCTGCCGCGGCCGTCGCCACGGCCATCGCGCTGGCCCAGCCAGCAGCCGCCGCCTCCGGCGGCACCGGCACGGGTTACCTGCACACCAGCGGTAACAAGATCGTCGACAGCACGGGCGCCACCGTCCGGCTGACCGGGATCAACTGGTTCGGCATGGAGACCGACAACAAGACCTTCCACGGGCTGTGGTCCAGCAACCCGTGGAAGAGCCAGCTCGACACGATGGCCTCGCTCGGCTACAACACGCTGCGGGTTCCGTTCTCCGACGACGCCCTCAAGCCCGGCGCCACCGCCACCGGCATCAACGACTTCACCAACCCGGACCTGGTCGGGCTCTCCCCGCTGCAGATCCTGGACAAGGTGGTCGCCTACGCCGGCACCAAGGGCATGCGGATCATCCTGGACCGGCACCGGCCGACCTCGGCGGGACAGACCCCGCTGTGGTACACCGCCGCCGTACCGGAAAGCACCTGGATCGCGGATTGGAAAGCGCTCGCCCAGCACTATGCGGGCAACACCACCGTGATCGGTGCCGACCTGCACAACGAGCCGCACGCCGAGGGCACCAACCCGGCCGCGACCGGCGCCTGCTGGGGTTGCGGTGACACCGCGCGGGACTGGCGGCTGGCCGCCGAGCGCGCCGGTAACGCGATCCTCGCGGTCCAGCCCAACTGGCTGATCTTCGTGGAGGGGGTCAGCTGCCCCAGCGGCGGGCTGTCCAACGTCTGGGACAACGACACCAGCAACGACGAGGACTGCGGCTGGTGGGGTGGCAACCTGTCCAAGGCGGGCCAGTTCCCGGTACGCCTGGACGTCGCGAACCGCCTGGTCTACTCGCCGCACGAGTACGCCACCTCGGTCTACCACCAGGCGTGGTTCGACGACCCGTCCTACCCGGCGAACATGCCGGCCATCTGGGACAAGTACTGGGGTTACCTGTACAAGCAGAACATCGCCCCGATCATGATGGGTGAGTTCGGCACCACTTTGCAGGCCAACGTCGACAAGATCTGGCTGCAGGAGCTGCTCAAGTACACCGGCACCGGGGTCAACGGGATGTCGTTCACCTACTGGTCGTGGAACCCGAACTCGGGTGACACCGGCGGCATCGCCAACGACGACTGGACCACGATCAACCAGGCCAAGCAGGCGATCATCTCGCCGTACCTGATCCCGCCGGTCGGTGGCGGCACCAATCCGCAGCCGTCCGGTTCGGCCTCCTCGTCGCCGTCCACCTCGACGCCCCCGGTGCCCAGCGGCGGCTGCAAGGCCACCTACACCCAGACCAACGCCTGGCAGGGCGGTTTCCAGGGTGAGCTGAAGGTGCAGAACACCGGCGGCGGCGCGGTCAGCCCGTGGCAGGTGACCTGGACCTGGCCGTCCGGCGTGACGCTCGGCAGCGGCTGGAACGCCACCGTCACGCAGAGCGGGACGACGATCACGGCGGCGGCGCCGAGCTATTCGCCGTCGCTCGCGGCGGGCGCGTCGGTCACCGTCGGCTTCACCGCCAACGGTACGGCCAGCGCCCCGGCGACCGTGAAGCTCAACGGTGTGGCCTGCTCATGAGGCTCGTACCGATAGCCTCGGCCGTGGTCCTGGCCGGTGCCGCCCTCGGCGTCGCCGGCCTGGGCCCGGCCCACGCGGCCGCCGCCACCTGCGCCGTCACCTGGACCGCCAACAGCTGGAACACCGGGTTCACCGCCGACGTGAAGGTCACCAACCTGGGCGCCGCGGTGTCCTCGTGGACCCTGGCCTGGGACTTCGTCGGCAACCAGCAGGTCACCTCGGCCTGGAACGCGACGGTCAAGCAGACCGGCGCGGCGGTGACCGCCTCCAGCGTCGGGTGGAACGGCTCCCTCACGACCGGCGGGTCCACCAGCTTCGGCTTCCAGGGGACGTACTCCGGCAGCAACCCGGCGCCGTCGACGTTCCGGTTCAACGGGGTGACGTGCGGGCCGGAGCCGGTCCCCAGCGACGCCTCCGGTCTGCCGTCGCCGTCGTCGCCCTCCCCGTCGTCGCCCTCGCCCTCGTCGTCGTCGACGCCGCCGAACCCGGCGGGGTGCGGGAGCGGGGCCCGCTGTGACGGCTTCGAGGCGCAGTCCGGCGCGGTGCCGGCCGGCTCGTGGGCGGTGACCAGCCCGGACTGCTCCGGCGCGGGCACCGCCGCCATCGACCGGACGGTCGCGCACAGCGGCACCACGTCGCTGCGGATCAACGGCGCCGCCGGTTACTGCAACCACGTGTTCGCCAGGAACACCGACCTTCTGGGTACGTCCGGCACCCGGTACATCCGCTACTGGGTGAAGCACACGACCGCCCTGCCCGCCGCGCACGTGACCGCGGTGGCGATGGCCGACGCCAACGACGGTGGCCGAGACCTGCGCTTCGGCGGTCAGAACGGCGCGCTGCAGTTCAACCGGGCCTCCGACGACGCCACGTTGCCGGAGCAGAGCCCGGCCGGGGTGGCCCTGTCCCGGCCGCTGCCGGTCGGCACCTGGAACTGTGTGGAGTTCAAGATCGACGGTGCCGCCGGCACCATCGAGACCTGGCTCAACGACACCGCGGTGCCCGGCCTGCTGGCGGACGGCACCCCGACGCACGACATCGACAGTCAGTGGCTCAACCGCACCTGGCGGCCCGCCCTGACCGACCTGCGACTCGGCTGGGAGAGCTACGGCGACGGCGCCGACACCCTCTGGTACGACGACGTCGCGGTCAGCGGCACCCGCAACGGTTGCTGATCGGCGGATCGGGCGTGGCCAGCGCCACGCCCGATCCGCTCAGCTTCCGATTCGCCCGGCCGAACGGGATCGCATGCGAGCCGTACTGGTCCCGGCGTACGTCGCCGCGGCCCTGTGCGCGGCGCTGTACGCCCTGCTCTCCTGGCACCGCCGGCACGTGACGCCACTGGCGAAGTCGCTGGCGCTGATCACCTCCGGGGCCGCGCTGTGGTCGCTGGCGCAGGCCTTCGCCGCGGTGGCCTCGCCGACGGTGGCGGTCGCCGCCACCTACGCCATGTTCCCGGGCGTCGCCATGCTGGTGGCCGGCTTCCACTGGCACATCACCGTGTTCACCGGCTACGGCCTGGACCGGTTGCGCCGATGGCACGCGCTGCTGTTGATCCATCCGGTGCTGCTGACGTCGGCGGTGGCGACCGACCCGTGGCACCACGCGTTCTTCACCTCGGTCACCAGCCACCCGGACGGTGGGGTCACCCCGCACTTCGGCCCGCTGTACTGGGTGCACACCCTGTACAGCTACACGATCATCGGGATCGGGATGGTCCGGGCGGTGGCGGCGATGCGCAAGGCGGTGCGCGGGCACCGCCGGGTCTTCCTGATCTTCCTGGTCGGTGGGCTCGTCCCGGCCGCCGGGAACCTGGTCAGCATCCTGCTGCTCACCAAGGACCGGCAGCTGGACCTCACGCCGATCCTGTTCCTGATCACCGCCTCGATGTGGTGGTGGGCGGAACGGTTCGGCACGCCCGCCCGGCGGACGCCGGTCTCCTACAAGCAGGTGATCGCCGCGCTGCGCGACGCGGTGATGGTCCTCGACGCGGACGGCCGGTTCCTGGACGTGAACCCGGCAGCCGTCGAGTTGCTCGCGGTGCTGCGCGGCTGCGGTGGCAGCGTGGTGGGCCGGCGCTGGCAGGACGTGCTCGGTCCGCGGCTGGCGTCCGCGTTCGCCGGGATCGACCAGCAGACCGTGGCCTCCGCCGACGGGCGCACCTACGACGTACGGGTGGTGCGGATGCCGGCGGAGAACGGCGCGGTTGTGGTGGTCCGCGACATCACCGAGCTGGAACGGCTCCGCGCCGAGCTGACCGACCAGGCCGTACGGGACGGCCTGACCGGGGTCTACAACCGCCGGCACCTGACCGCCGTGCTACGGGAGCAGGTGACCGGCAGCCAACCGCTGGCCGCCGTGATGATCGACGTGGACCACTTCAAGGCGGTCAACGACACCTACGGGCACGCGGTCGGTGACGAGGTGCTGATCCGGCTGGCCCGGGAGATCGGCGACGCGGTCGGTGCGGCCGGCACGGTGGCCAGGTACGGCGGCGAGGAGTTCGCGATCCTGCTGCCCGGCGCCGACGCGCGGACCGCGGCCGGCCTGGCCGAGCAGTGGCGGCACCGCTGCGCGCAGATCACCGTGGCGACGCCGGTCGGCCCGCTGCGGGCGACGTTCAGCGCCGGGGTGGCGCAGTTGGAGCCCGGCGAGAACGCCGAGGACCTGCTGCGGCGCGCCGACCGGGCGCTGTACGCCGCCAAGGAGCGGGGCCGCGACCGGGTGGTCACCGACGGCCCGGAACGGCTCACGGCCGTGCTGCCGTAGCACCGGGTCAGGCCAGTTCGGCCCGGGCGACCAGGTGCGCGAGCAGGTCCACCGGGAACTTGGCGAGATGGTTGGTGGCGGTCGGGGTCAGCAACAGCATCTCGAGGGCGGTGTCGCCGTCGGTGGTGTCGTGGGTCGTACCGTCGAGGCTCATCAGCTCGGCCAGGACGGCGGCCTGTCGTTCCGGGTCGCCGATCCGCCGGGCCGCGGCGACCGCCCGCCGGGCGGCCCGCGCGGCGCCGGCGTCGTGGGCCGCGCGCTGTTCCAGCCGGGTGAGTTCGCGCAGGATCCGGCACTGCGTCTCCGGTGACCCGATCGCGTCACCGGCCAGCAGGATCCTGGCGCCGGCCAGTGCGGCCTGTTGCGTGGCGCCGGCCTCGTGCAGCACGGCGGCCAGGCGCAACAGGGCGTCGCAGCGGTCCGCCGGGTCGGTGATGGTGTCGCCGGCCGTGAGGGCCTCCCGGGCGGCGTGCGCGGCCTGCTCGGTGCGGCCGATCGTGTGCAGGTCACGGGTGATGTCGGTGAGCGTCGCGCAGCGCGCCACACCATCGGTGATCGCCTCGGCGGTTCGCACGGCGGCGTCGCCCTGCCCACCGGCGGCCAGGGTGGCGGCGACGGCGGCGAGCACGACGGTACGCCGGTGCGGGAGTGGCATCGCTGAGGCGGCGGCCCGGGCGGCCTCCGCGTGGCCGAGGGCGGCCAGACAGCGGGCGACGGCGCTGAGGATGTCCACCCGCCTCGGCCCCCGTAGGTCGGCGGCGGACCGGGCGGCGGCGTCGGCTGACTGGCTCGCCGCGCTCTCGCTGTCGCGGGCCGACTGGCCCGTCGCGCTGTCGGCGGTGCGGGCCGATGGGCTCGCCTTGCTGCCGGCGGCGTTGGCTGACTGGTTCGCCCTGCTGTCGGAGCTGTCGGTGCTGTCGGGGCGGGCGGCCGCGGTGACCAGGCGGCGAACCTCGATCTCCGGCTTGCTCCGGCACAGCGAGGCGAGCGTGGCGAAGGGCGATGACGTGGACGACGGCTCCGGCGGCGGCGCGGTGGCGGACGGTGCCGGTCGGAGTGACTCCCTGGTCATCGGCGTCGAGCGGCCTCCGGCGCCGGTGCGCGTCGCGATGATCGTGGCGACGTCCCTTTCGGTGCGCCTGACGTGCGAGTTCATCTCGGCCCGGGTGGGCAGGTCGATGATCTGGCCGGCGGCCTGGATCGCCTCATCGAGGGCCTTCCGCGCCGGTTCCGGGCGGCCGGCGACGCTGAGCTGCCGCGCGACGTTGCTGAGGAGCAGGGCTCGCTCGTGGGGCTCGCGTGGCTGCCGGGCGAGGCGGAGTGCCTCCGCCGACGCGGCGGCGCCGTTCGCGGTGATGCTCGGGTGCTGGAAGGCGTGGGCGAGCGCGCACATCCCGTGGGCCCGCTGCGTCAGCTGGGCGAACCGGAGCACCGCCGCCTGGGCGAGTTCGGCCGCCTCGCTCGCCGGTTCGGCGAGGCCGGCGTCGGCGAGGCCGGTGGCGATCCTGGTCAGGGTGCTCACCCGGCTCGCCACGTCGCTCTGTTCCGTCGCGCTCCGCACGGCGAGTGTGGCCGCCCGGCCGGCGACGGCAAGCTGCTCGGCCCGCTGGCCGATGGCCTGCGGGGGAGAGGCAGCCGTGCGCTGGCCGGCCTGCGGGGGAGAGGGAGCCGTGCGCTGGCCGGCCTGCGGGAGAGGGATAGCCGTGCGCTGGTCGGTGGGGTGTGGGGGAGACGTGACGGCGTGCTGGTCGGTCGGTGGGCCGGTGGCGAGTCCGAGAGAGGCGATCGCGCGGTGACCCGGGTCGTCGATCAGGGTGGCGGTGTCGAGGGCTGCCGCCGGGTGCCCGCCGTCGGCGAGTGCCCGGGCCACCTCCGCGAACAGGTCGTCCCGATCGGTCCGCTCGGTCGCCGCGCCGACGGCCGTCCGGGCCAGGCCGGCCTGACCGGCCCGGGCCAGGTCCAGGCTCAGGCGGCGGACCGCGTGGGTGCGCTGTGACGGGTCGGCGATCGCCGCGACCGCCTGGAGCGCCTGCGCCATGGTGCGGCCGGCCGGCCGGTCCTGACCGGCCCGGGCCAGCGCCACCGTCAGGTCGGCGAGCGTCCCGGCCCGCCGCTGCGGGTCGTAGATCGCGCCCGCGACGGTGGCGGCCGCGGTGGCCGCCGCGTTCGCCTCGTCGGTGCGGCCGGCCGCGGCGAGCGCCCGCGCCAGCCGGCCATAGCTCTCCGCCCGCAGCGCGAGGTCGTCGATCCACTCGACGGCGGTCCGGGCCTGGTCGAGGTAGCCGGCCTCGGCCAGCCGGATCGTCACCGCGCCGATGATCTCCGGGTCACGCCAGTGATACGTGCCCATCATCGCCTGCACCGCCTCGTCGGCGGTGGCCTCGGCCGCCTGCCGGTGACCGCTCTGTGCCAGTCCCAGCGCCACGTGGCTGAGCACCATGGCGCGGTACTCGTCGCCGGTGACCTGCCGGGCCGCCGCGATCGCCGTCTCCGGCCGGCCGGCGGCGGCCGCCGCGCGGGCCAGCACGTCGATGGACCGTTCGCGCGCCGACGACTCGGGCAGCGCGGCGGCGGCCCGCAGCGCGAGCGCGAACCAGCCGGCCTGGGCCAGGGTCGTGGACACCGTGCCGAGCAGCCGGTTGCGGGTGTCCGGCCGCTGCTCGTCCTCGGCCGCCCGGACGGCGCTCTCCGCGATCGGCGCCGCCTCGGTCTCCAGGCCGCCCGCGGCCAGCTGGGCGGCCAGCTCGGCGAGCCTGGTCGCCCGGTCGGTCGAGCTGGTGATCTCCAGGGCGAGCCGGTGCGCTCGGTCCACCGCGCGGGCGGCCTCGTCCGCGCGCCGCTGCTCGCGCAGCGAGCAGGCCAGCACACCCAGGCCGTGGATGCGGCGGTCGGCGGCGTCGATCCGGTCGACCATCTCGTACGCCCGGCCGGGCTCGCCGTCCCGGGCGTACGAGATCGCGACCTCGGTGATCACCTTGGCCCGCTGCCAGTGGTCGTCGAGCCGTTTCACCTCGGCCATCGCCTCGACCGGCCGTCCCGCGTGGGCCAGCGCGTCCAGTGCCGACCCGAGCATCCGGATCCGGGTGCTGCGGTCCTTGATCTGGTACACCAGGTCGACCGCCCGCTGCGCGGTGGCCGCGGCCTTCTCCTGGTAACCGGCCCGCACCAGCGGGCGTACCGCGGCCACGAGCGTCGCGACCTCGTCCTCCGGCGTGGCGTCCCGGGGTGCGGCGACCATCTCGTCGATCAGCCGAGCGGCGTCGCGGTCCCGGCCCGCCTCGGCGAACGCGTGGGCGAGCCGGCCGAAGGCGTCCATCAAGGCGAGCCGCTCGGCGGTGTCGGACGGTATCGCGGGGGCGATCCGGGCGATCTCCGAGCCGAGCGCCGGGTCGCCGGCGGGCGCGGACCGCAGCAGGCCGGCCAGCGTCTCGATCCGGCCGACGGGGTCGATGACGCGGCCGGCCAGCCGCACCGCGGGCGCCGTCCGGCCCGCCTCGGCCAGGGCGCGGGCCGCCGCGGCGAACGCCCGGTCCTCGTCGGCCGGGCGGCCGGTCGCCCGGGCCACGGCGAGCCGCACGACACGCTCGACGAGGTCCGGCCCGGATCGGGCGGCGAGGGCGGCGGCCAGGCCGGCCAGGCTGATCGCGGCCAGGTAGGCGGGCCACCGGGTGCTCACCGTGGTGACCAGGTCGGCCGCCTTCGCCGCGTCGCCCAGCCCGATCAGTGCCCGCACCATCCGGTCGACCACCTGGGCCTGCCGGACCGGATCGGCCAGCGCCGGCACGTCCGCGCCGGCCTTGTCGACGGCCGCCGCGGCCAGGTCCGGCCGGTCGGCGCAGAGCCGTTCCGCCACGTCGGCGAGGGCGAGCGCCCGCAGCCACCGGTCGGCGATCTGGGTGGCGATGGCGTACGCCTCCGGCTCGGCGGACGTCTCGGCCAGACCGGTGGCGACGTCGCGGGCGACCGTCTCGGCGTCCGGATGGCCGCCGAGTTCGGCGAGGGCGCGCAGCGCCGGCTCGACGTCGCCGCGCGCGGCCAGCAGCCGGGCCACGTCGGCCAGGGCCATGCCGCGTTCCAGCGGGTCGTCGATGCCGGTGGCCAGGGCGACAGCGGCCGGCGAACGCCCGGTGCGCGCCCAGGTCCGGGCGATGGCCGAGGCGACCCCGGCCCGGGTGGTGGTCAGCGGCTGCCGGCGCAGGGCCAGCGCGGCCAGCCGGAACGACATCTCGGCCGGGTCGAGGCCCAGGCCGGCGCCGAAGTCCACGATGATCTGCTGGGCCGCGGCGATGTCGGCGTCCGGGGCGGCCGGATTGCCGACGTACTCGAACAGCCGCAGCAGCCGGTCGCGGTCGGCGACCAGGGCGAACAACCGGTCCAGGGCGGCTCGCCGCCGCTCGGTCGGCGCTGTCGTGTCGCGGACCCGTTCGGCGAGCTGGCGCGCGTACGGCCGGAGCAGGTACCGCGGCGTGGCCAGCGGCCAGTGCCGGCCGGTGTACTCGTCGGCCCACCCGTCCAGCAGCTGGTAGTAGCGCGGCAGATCGCCGGTGAACCGGTGCTGGGCCTCGACCAGCAGCCGGTCGTGCGCGAAGACGAAGACGGACATCGGGCCGCCCTCCGGATCGGCGATCTCGATGACGCTGCGGCCCAGTCCGTGCCGCAGCGACTCCTCGATCTCGCTGACGTCGAAGTCGCGCCCGCGCCGGCGCAGGATCTCCTCGAGTTCCGCTGCCGACAGGCCGGTGTACGACATCGCGAGGCAGCTCAGGATCGGCGACAGGTGCCCGCCGGGATGGGTCCGGATGCGGTCGATCTCGGCGCGGACCACCTCGTGCATGTCGTTCGCGATCTCGGCCGGGGCGATCGGGGTCTGGTGGTGGCGCAACGGGTGATCGGCGGGCAGTTCGACGGTGGCGCCGGACCGGCTGGCCGCCACCAGGGTCACCCCGGCCGGCAGTGACGTCCGATCGGGCAGCCAGTCCAGGCCGCCCCGGGTGGTGTCGTACTCGTCGAGGCCGTCCACGACGAGCATGAGCCGCTGGCCCCGCTGCCGGACCGCGGCGGCCGCCTCGGGCAGCAGCACGAGCAGGTCGTCGACCAGGTCGGCCAGGTAGTGCGAGGGACGGTACTCGGGCCGGCCGGCGATGGCCGCGAGCTGGCGGGTCAGCAGGTCCAGGGCGTACTCGGCGGTGTTCTCGCCGGTCGGGCGGCGCAGGAAGCAGGAGGCGACCTCGATCTCCGGTGGCGGCCGCAGCGTGAACCAGGCCAGCAGCGCGGTCTTGCCGGCGTACGCCTCGGCCACGATCCACCGCCACGCGGTGTCGGACGCGGCCAGCGTGCGCAACTCGTCCTGCTCCCGCTCGCGGCTGAGCAGGTAGACCGGGGCGAGGCGCCCGGCCACCCGCTGGGCACGGCGCACCTCGCTCTGGCGCAGGCTCGGCGGGTCGATCGGCACCAGCCCGTCCACCGACTCGGGAAGGTGCGCGAGCGCCTGCCGCCACCGGGCGATCGCGGCGGCGTCCGCGCCGGCGTAGAGGTTCGCCAGCGGACGGACGGTGAGGACGCCGGCGCCCTCGGCCGGGTGGTGCTGCCCGACGACACCGAGCAGCCGCTGGCCCGACCACACCGGCCCGCCCGACATCCCCTCCCACGGCGAGTGCGGGTCGCCGGGGTGGTCGGCCGGGGCGGCGTCGACCCTCAGCTCCAGCGTGCCGGTCTTGTAGTTGGAGGCGGGAGCGATGGTGCCCAGGGCATGGCGGTGGTCGCGGACCAGGTCGTCGGACGCGGCGCCAGGCCGCAGCTTGAAGCGGGGGAAGCCGACCGCCGCCACCGGGATCTCGTTCGGTGCGGACCGGCGGACCCGGCCGAAGATCACCGGGTCGCCGCCGGTCAGGCCCGGCACCGGGACCAGTGCCAGGTCGGCCCAGGGCGCGGCCACCACCTGGTCCAGGTCGACCGGCAGGCCGGCGCCGGGATCGAGCCGGGCCGGTGCGCCGAGCCACACGCCGGCCGCCCGCGCGCCCGCCACCACGTGGTACGCGGTGAGCACCCAGCCGGGGGCGACCAGGTAGCCGGAGCCGCGGGCCATCGGCTCGCCCGGCCGCCGGACCGCGATCTCGGCGAGGCGCTCCCGCGCCGGGTGCTGATCCACCTACGGCTCCCGGACCCGGCGTGCCGCGCGGGTCAGGAGTGGTGCCCCAGCGAGGGGAGCTCCTCGCCCGGGGCGAAGGCGCCGTGCACGTCCAGCCCGCGGGTGACCACTGTGGTGGCGCCCGTCTGGTCCACGGTCGCCACCTCGACCCTCGGCTTGAGCTTGAGGGAGATGCGCTGGGTGTTGGCCTGGGCCGAGCCGAGCGCGCCCTTGACGGCGGCCTCGGCCGAGGCGACCACCCAGAACTTGGCGCCGATCTTGCCGGACGTCTCGGCGGACCGGGTGGTCGTGTAGACCACGTCCATGGTTATCTCGATCTCGTCGATGCCCAGTCTCAGCTGCTGCCCGTCGGCGGCGCTCTGTGCCTCGGTCAGTTCGGCCCGCAGGTCCCGCAGGAAGTCGGCCAGGCCGATCAGGGTCGCGTCGTCGGCCACCGCGTGTCCTCCCGCTCCGTCAGCGTGCACTGAGCCGAGTTAATACCCCGGGCGAGCCCGTTGTCCACGGTTTCCCCGCGTGCCGGGAGGGATGACCGGTGGCAGCTGTCCGCGGGCGGGGATCAGGCGGTGCCGAACGGGTTGTCGATGACGTAGCGCCAGCGGCCGTCCGGTCCGCGCCGCAGCACGTCCGTGGCGACGCCCCGCAGGTCGAGCGGGGAGCCCCGCCGGCTGGTGCCGCGCATCGACCAGTCGACGACGGACAGTGCGATGTCGCCGGTGGTGTAGAGGTGCCTGACCTGGGCTCGCATCGGCACCCCGAAGCCGAGTAGATGCTCGAGGGCCGCACGCCGCTCGCCCCCGCCGCCTCTCGGCGTGCCCGGTTGCGGCACCACGAGCGCGTCCGGCTCGTAGAACTCGTCGAGCAGGGCGCCGGACCCGGACGCGAACGCCGCGGTGTAGGCGGTCAGGTGGGCTCGCAGGTCGGTGGGCGGAGCGAGGTGCTCGGCCGGCATGTCGTCGCTGCCAGGTGGTGGCGGAAAGTTCGTCATGCCCGGTCAGGATAACCGCCGTGGCCAGGCGGCCGCCCGCTCCGGGCGTACCGTAATCGGGTTGTGCCCGGGAGGGGCCGCGAGGCGCGGACCCTCCCGGTGGTGGGATCAGCTCGCGGTGCAGGTGGGGATGGGCGCGGTGTTGGTGCCGGTCCAGGAGCCGAGGAAGCCGAACGAGGTGGTGGCCTTGGCGGCGAGGCTGCCGTTGTAGCCGGCGTTCCTGGCGGTGACGGCGGCGCCGCTGCTGGTCACGGTGGCGGACCAGGCGTTGGCGACGGTCTGGCCGTTGGCGAAGGTCCAGGTGACCGTCCAGCCGCTGATCGGGGCGCTGCCGGCGGTCACCTTCACCTCGCCCTGGAAGCCGCCGGGCCACTGGCCGGTGATGGCGTAGGTGGCGGTGCAGGTCTTGCCGGTGGGCTGGGACGGCGACGGCGACGACGGGGAAGGCGACGACGGCGACGGCGAGGCGGGGGAGGAGGTCGAGGTGCCGCCGAAGACGGTGGCCTCCCGGGCGGTGGCCTTGATCCCGTTGGGGCCGTCGAAGACCCGGCTGTACCAGGTGGTCTTCTGGTTCACGTCGAAGTTGAGCACCATGTCCAGGACCGGGTCGGTGTTGCCGGACCACGACCAGCCGAGGTAGCCGAGGCCGCGCTTGACCGCCTCGGAGATCACCGTCTGGTCGTCGACCTCACCGGACGCGAACTGCCAGCCGAACTCGCCGATCAGCAGCGGCCAGCCCTTGGACCGGAAGGTGTCCAGGTACGAGGTGATCGTCGAGGCCTGGTTGTAGACCGCGTACATGTGGATGGACAGGATGGTGTTGTGCTGGGTGTCGGCGTCCAGCACGGCCTGCCCGTTGGCGAGCATGACCTGCTGCCAGTCCTGTCCCCAGTTCGGGGCGTCGACCATCAGCAGGTGCTGGAAGCCGTTGTCGCGCATCTTCTTGATCGCGGCGGTGGTGGCGGCGGTCCACTGGCTCGGGTTGGTGTTGCCGATCGGCTCGTTGCCGATGTTGATCGCGACGTAGTCCTCCTGGCCGGCCAGGACGCTCTTCAGGCTGATCCAGTAGTTGACGGCCTGGTCCAGGGTGTATGCGGCGCTGTCCTCGCCGTACCCGGTGGTGTCGTGGTCCTCCAGGACGCAGATCAGTCTGCTGGCCTTGCACAGGGAGATCACGTTGGCCACGTCGGCGGCGCTGTTCGCGGTCCACCGGCCGCCGGAGAGCACCACCCGGACGGTGTTCGCGCCGGCCGCCTTGATGTTGGCGAACGAACTGGTCTGTGAGGTGTACCAGGTGTGCGCGTGGTTGACGCCGCGCATGACGAACTTGTTGCCGTTCGCCTCGTAGATGTCGGTGCCGACGACGTGCAGGCCGGTGGCGGCGTACGCGGGGCTGCCGAGGGCGATCACCGCGCCGACGGCGGCGAGCAGGGCGGCGCAGAGTGCGAGGAGGACTCTTCGCATGATCTGCCCCTTTCTCTATCGATGGGGGACGTTGTCGGGAGCGCTCCCACCAGGGTCCGCATGTTTCTTCAGTTGGTCAAGTTAGTCACCGGAGTATTTCCGCGGGCCGATGTCCGGGGCTGGTGATCAGGGGGACGGGGTGCCACTATTGCCGTCGTACCGGCGGTTCGCGGAGAGGGATGGTTGTGGCAAGCACCGGATCGGATGTCGACGCCATAGGTGAGCTACGCGGGCGGATCGACCGGGCACGCGCCGAGATGGCATCGCTCAACCCGAGGTCGCCGAGGTACCGCCAGCTGCGGCGGGACGTGGTGCGCGCCTCGGGCCGGCTGCGCGACCAGCAGGTGCGGGCCGAGCGGCGGGCCGGCCACGTCCGGGACCTGCGACTGCTCTACCTCGTGGCGAGCGCCGTCTGCGCGGTGGCCGGTTGGGCCGGCACCTGGCTGTTCTTCCTGGCGGCCGGTCTGCTGCTGGTCCTCGCGTGGTTCGTCGGCCGGCTGCCCGAGCACGCGTACCGGTGACGTCCGGGCTGGCCGTCAGCCCTCGGCCAGCGGGCTGAACTGCAGGCCGGCCAGCCGCCAGTCGCCGCCGTGGCGCACCCAGGTCTGGCTCGCCCGCACGGTCAGCTCCATCGGCTGGCCCTGCCAGGCCGAGCGGCTGCGCTGGAAGTCGTCGGCCAGCAGCGAGCGCAGGGTGGCGGTGTCGGCGTGCAGCTCGGCCTCGTCGAAGGCCCGGACCAACCGATCGGCGTCGAACGTCATGACCGCTCCAGCTGCCGGAGCCGGTCGGCGGCCGGGCTGCCCGGCGGGGCCGTGTACAGCACCAGCAGCTGGTCCGGTTCGCCGGGCAGGGTCAGGGTCTCGAACGCCAGGTCCAGCTCGCCGGCCACCGGGTGACGCAGCAGCTTGGCGCCGAACCTCTTCTCCGCGACCCGCCGCTGCGCCCACAGCTCGGCGAACTCCGGGCTGGCCGCCGACAGCTCGTCCACCAGGGCGGCCAGCAGCGGGTCACCCGGGTGACGCCCGTTGTCGAGCTGCAGGTAGGCCACCGTCTCGGCGGCGACCGCGGCCCAGTCGCGGTAGAACGTGCGCGCCGCCGGTTCCAGGAACGTGTACCGCACCAGGTTGACCGGGCCGGTGAAGCCGTTGACGGCGGCGGCCAGCGGGTTCCAGGCCAGCACGTCCAGCCGGCGGCCCACCACGAACGCCGGCACCTGCCGCATCATGTCCAGCGCGGTCCGCATGCCCGGACGGATCCGCTGGGCCGTCTGCCGGGTGGCACCGGCCGGCCGGGCCAGGTTGAACAGGTGCCGCCGCTCGACGTCGTCGAGGCCCAGCACCCGGGCCACCGATTCCAGCACGGCGTCCGACACGTTGCGCCCGCGGCCCTGCTCCAGTCGCATGTAGTAGTCCGGGCTCACCCCGGCGAGCTGGGCCAGCTCCTCGCGGCGCAGGCCGGGGACGCGGCGGCGGCCGTACACCGGCAGGCCGACCTGCTCGGGCCGGATGGCCGCACGCCGGGCACGCAGGAACGCGCCGATGCCGGACTCGGGGATGGAAGTGGAAGCGACAGCCACCGCCCGATCCTAGGTCTGCCAGACCTAGGTGACGACGCGCCCCTGCCTGACCCCGGCGCGCTCGGCGACGCTCGACGGCATGAACAACTACGACCTGCACAGCCGGACCGCCGTCGTCACCGGAGCCGCCAGCGGCATGGGCGCCGCGACCGCCGCCCTGCTCGCCGCCGGCGGTGCCCGCGTCGCCCTGCTGGCCCGGCGCCGGAACCGCGTCGAGGAACTCGCCGCCAAGATCGAAGCCGCCGGCGGGACGGCCCTGGCGGTGACCGCCGACGTCACCGACCAGGCGGCCGTGACGGCGGCCGCCGACCGGATCGGCGCGACGCTCGGCCCGGTCGACCTGGTGGTCAACGCGGCCGGCGTGATGCTGCCCAACCCGATCGGCGAGGCCCGCCGCGAGGAGTGGGCCCGGATGATCGACACGAACCTGACCGGTGCGCTGGACGTGATCAGCGCCTTCCTGCCCGGCCTGCGCGCCGCCGCGGCCGCCGGCCGGCCCGCCGACCTGGTGAACATCTCCTCGATCGGGGCGCACGTGCTGTTCCCGAACTACGCCGTCTACTCGGCCACCAAGGCGGCACTGACCCAGCTCTCCGCCGGGCTGCGGGCCGAGCTGGGTCCCGAGAGCGTCCGGGTCACCAACATCGAACCCGGCCTGACCGACACCGAACTCGGTGGGCACATCGACAACGGCGCCCTGTCCGGCCAGCTGGACGCGATGTTCCAGGCGCTGCCGGCGCTGAGCGCCGACGACGTGGCCGACCTGATCGGGTACGTGACCTCGCGTCCCCGGCACGTCAACCTGCGCCAGGTCATCGTGCTGCCCACCCCGCAGTAGCCGGCGATCGGTCGAGCGCCGTCACCCGGTCGCGCAGCTTGTCGGCCCGCTGCCGCCGCCCGTCCCGGCGGCTGGCGCCGGGGCGGGTCGTCACCCCGCCGGAGGCCACCCACGACGGCCGGAGTCCACGATGTCGTGCCCGCCACGCGGGCATGGTGGTGAGGTCAGGCACGCTTCTCCTGGGAGGCGCGTACCGCGGCGATCGCCTCCTCGCGGGTGTCGCCGAAGTGCAAGGGCACGAACTGGCCGGTACCGGACCGCCCGCACCTGACGAGGATGCCCGCCACCAGGCCGCCGCGCGGCGGGTCCCACGTCACCAGCGGGGAGAAGCGCGCCTCGGCGCCGGAGGCGGCAGTGGCGTCCGCCACCTTCTCCGCGGCGACCACCTCCGGCGACGGCTGGTCCGACATCCAGCCGAACACCCGGCCGGCCCGCACCTCGTTGCCGTCCTGGGTCGCGCACCACAGCGGGTACGCCTGCGGAATGACCGACACAGCGACCTCCCCGTCCTCGTCCCGTCATTCTGCGGCACAGCGGCAGGCCACCTGGCCGGTATCCGGACACCCGCGGCTAAGCTCCGGTGGTCGAGGGGAGCGGTATGACGGACGTGGTGCGGACGCTGCGGTGGTGCGGTGCGGCAGCCGTTGTGGTGTTCGGCGTCCTGCCGGCGGTGATGCTGAGCCTGCTGGTGGCCGGCGGGCACACCCCGCGCTCGGTCGGGCTGCTGCTGATCCCCGGTGTCGGGCTGGTGGTGTGCGCGCTGATCTGCGCGGTCCGCGGCATCACCACCGCCGATCCCGACGCCGGCGCCCAGCTGATGCGGCGCGGCATGGCCTTCGTCGCCGGCGCCGACCTGATCATGCTTGGTGGCAACGCGCTGATCCGGATGGCGACCAGCTGACCTCACCGGAACCGCGACGCGGGCTGGAGAGGCCCGCCGGTGGCGACAGGGTGGCCCAGACGACCTTGCCGCCGCGGGCCGGCAGCACGCCCCAGGCGTCGGCGGTGGCGTGCACCAGCAGCAGGCCCCGTCCTCGTTCGCTCAGCGCGCCCGTCCCGCCCTGGCCGGCCGGATGATCCAGATGCGGGTACCGGGTGTCGGCGTCGCGGACGGCCAGATGCAGCAGCTGGTCGCGGCGTGACACGGTGACCACGAGGTCGGTGCCGGCGTGCTGCACGGCATTGGTGGTCAACTCGGACATGATCAGGCCGGCGTCGCGGCGCATCAGGGGCAGTCGCCAGGCGTCACAGGCTCGGACGACGAGACCCCGGGCGGCCGGCACCGAGATCGGCTCGGGGCGCAGCCGGACCTGCAGCCGGTGACTGTGCGGCGGTCGTACCGATGTCGCTCGGCGCGCATCCGGCAGGGTGGTGAAGATCGGCGGCCGGTGCACGTCGTGATGTCGCAACCGGTAACTCAGCATCGTCTCGGCCGGCAGGCACAACACGATCTGGACCGGCACCGGCCGCAGGCGCGCCGCGCGCACCGTCGTCATCCAGAACTGCCTGCTGAGCCCGTGCTGGTCGGCCAGGTGGTGCAGGTCGATGATGATCGTCGCGACCGGGCCGGCCAGGCAGAGGTGCAGCACGCCGGTGACCTGGCTGCCGAGGTCCGGTGACCACTGGCCGTGCACTGTCATCTCGACCACCGAGGTGCTCGCGTCGGCCGTGACGCCCACCGCTATGCCGCGCCGGCCGGTCGCGGTGGTGACCAGGTACGGCGGCTGTGCCGGGTGCGCCCGCCGCGATGGGCCGGCGGCGGCAGGATGAATCGGAACGGTCACAGCGGCTCCAGGGCGCACGACGGGCGGTGCGCTGCCGAGGTCTGGAGCAGCGGACGGTGATGACGGGGCATCGCCGATGGCTCAACGGTACGCCACCCGGCCCGCGAGCGCCGGATGGGAACGACCCGTTCGTGGCGCCGGCGACGGGACCGGCCGTTACCGCCGGCGCCCGGATGGCGGGCCGGTCAGGCCCGGGATGGCCGAGCGGCTGGTCACCACGGTGCGGGCGACCTCGGCCAGGCGCAGGTTCCGGTTCCGCGCGTACGCGCGGATCGCAGTGAACGCGTCGTCGACGCTGATCCCGCGGGCCTGCGCCACGACTCCCTTGGCCTGCTCGATCGCGACCCGGCTGTCCAGGGCGTCCTGCAGCTGACCGGCCAGCACCTCGCCGCGGTGGATGGTGCGCTGCTGGAGCAGCCCGATCGTGGCGATGTCCGCCAAGGCCTGCATGACCGGTATGTCGGTTCCGCTGACGTCGCCGCCGGGGTGCGTGCCGAAGACGTTGAGCGCGCCGATGACGTCGGACCGCAGGCGCAGCGGGAAGGCGTGCACGGAACGGAAGCCGGCCGCGGCGGCCCGCGGTGCGAACCCCGGCCAGAGGCCGGCGGCGGTGTCCAGGTCGACGTTGACGACCGGCCGGCCGGTCCGGAACGCCTCCAGGCACGGCCCCTCCTGGGCCTGCACCTGGAAGACCTCGACCAGCCGGGCACTCTCGTCGGAGGCGGCCAGGAACGCCAGTTCACCGCCCTGGTCGGCCAGCAGCACGCCCACCGCTGCCGCGTCCACCAGGGTGACGGCCCGGTCGGCCAGCATGGTCAGGAACTCCAGCACCTCGAACTCGGCCACGAGCGTGTCGGCGATCTCGACGAAGATCGCCGCGAGGCGTTCGGAGGAAACCGATGTCATGGACGTGCGTCCCCACCGTCGTGGCGCGATCGCTGGCGTTTCGACCCTTTCACGAGGGGGCGACCGGCGCATGTCGTGGCCGGCGCGGTCCGGATCTGCAACCGATCGTGGCGCTGGCCCGAAGTGCCGTCGAGGCGGGTCCCTGTGATAGGCGTAGGCTAAAGGGTAATCTGCCGCAACCGGTGGGGGGCCGATGGGATGCCGGCGAAATCTGCTTCCGGTCCGAAGCCGCGCCACAGTCCGCCGGGCAGGTTCGGAGGTTGGGTCATGGTCACATCCTGGTACCTGCGCGTGTCCGGGGCCGGCCGTGATCGATGTGGATGACCCCGGCCATCGGCTGCAGGTGGAACAACTGTTGGCGGCGTACGGCCTGGATATCGACGGCCTGTGCCGCGCGTGCCTGACCGGTCTTCCCGGCATCGGCGGGGTCGGTGTGACCATGATGACTCCGCGAACCCAGCAGGTGCGTTACGCCAGTGACGCGGTGAGTGCCCGGGTGGAGCAGCTGCAGTTCCTGCTCGGCGAGGGGCCGTGCCGGGACGCGTACGCGACGGCGGGCCCGGTCCTGGCCGATGATCTGCGCGCGCCGATCTGGCTCGAGCGGTGGCCGGCGTTCGCGCCGGCGGCCGTCATGGCCGGGGCGCAGGCGGTGTTCGCCCTGCCCTTGCGCGTCGGCACGACCGGCGTGGGCGTCCTGGACCTGTACCGGGACAGCCCGGGGGAGCTGGCCGGCCGGACGCTGACAGACGCCCGGGTGCTCGCCGAGGCGGTGGTCGAGCTCATCCTGGTCGAGACCGTGGCGTACGAGGACGGCGACAACCCGGCGGGTGCCGGCGATCGCCTGCTCCAGGGAGCCGCCGTGCATCAGGCGACCGGCATGATCAGTGTGCAGGTGGGCGTGCCGGTGGAGGACGCCTTGGCGCGGTTGCGCGCGCACGCCTACGCCACCGGGCGGGATCTCGACGAGGTGGCTGCCGACGTGGTGGCGCGGCGCCTGAGGTTCGACAACCTGACCGACGACGAAGACAGGTGACCCCGGTGAACGCAGCGCAGGACCCGGCGACGTTGGACCTCTTGGCGGAGTTGTCCGATGCCCTCGTCGCCGACCTCGACGTGGACGGACTGCTCGAACGCATCACGCACCGGTGTATCGAGCTGCTCGACGCCCAGGCCGCGGGGGTCATGCTGGCCGACGATCGTGGCGTGCTGCGGCTGCTGGCGGCCGCACCGGAGTTCACCACCTGGATCGACCTGGTCGAGTCCGCCCCCGCGCCGGCCACCTGGAGCTTCGCCACCGGCCTGCCGGTGACCGACGCGGACCTGGACATCCCCGATCCGCGCTGGGCGGCCTTCGCCCGTCAGGCTCGCGAGGGCGGATTCCGGTCGGTGGCGGCGCTGCCGATGCGGATCCGTGGCGAGGTGATCGGGGTGTTGAGCCTGCTCCGCCACCGCGCCGGGTGGCTCACCCCGGAGCAGCTGAGCCTGGCCCAATCGCTGGCGAACGTGGCCACCGCCGGGCTGCTCACCCAGCATGATCAAGGCTACCGCGCGGTCCTGGCGGCGCAGTCGCAGCGCGTGCTGAGCGGCCGCGTCGCCGTCGAACGGGCCCGGGGCATCCTGGCCGAGCTGCTCGACATCGGCGTGGACACCGCCCTGGACGAGCTGCGCCGCCACGCGTCCCGGACCGGACAGGGCCTGAGTGCCGCAGCGGACCAGGTCGTCGCTAGCGTGCCGCTCGCCCGGGAACTCGCCGCCGGCCCACCGATGCTGCTGGTCCACCGCATCACCGTGGACACGCTGCCCGAACTGCGCGCGCTGGTCCGGCAGCGGATCGCCGACGCCGGCCTGTCCGGGTCCGCCGCCGACGCGTTCCTGCTCGCCGTGCACGAGGCCGCGGCGAACGCCGAGGAGTACGCGGTCGGCGGCCGGCTCTGGCTCTGGCACCACCGGGGCAGCGTGTGGTGCGAGGTCAGCGACGACGGCCCCGGCCTACCCGTGGATTACCGGGACCGTACCGACTCGCCCCGCCCCGGCGACATGCGGCACGCCGGCCTCTGGCTGATCCGCCGGATCTGCCCGGACTCCGAGATCACCAGCACGCCGCAGGGGACCCGCTTGTTGCTGCGCCAGCCGTTACCGGGTCACCCCGGCACGCCGTTCACCCCCGGGGACGCCGGCGGGTAACCGAGAAGCGACGCCGTGTCGGTGATCTGCATGAGCATGCGCACCACGCCGGAGGCCGCGACCACGCTGACCGTACGGCCGGTGACGGTGGCATGCTCCCGCAGGTCGAGCAGGACGCGCAGGCCGGTGAGATCGCAGAAGCGCAGCCCGGTCAGATCGAGCTCCAGGGTTGTCACCGGCTCGTCGAGCAGGGCGGTCAGCCGGGTCGGAACGTCGATGGCGAGGGGGGCCGCCAGCTCGCCGTTCAGGGCGACCACCATCGTGGCGCCGATGGGCGGCCGGGTGGTGACGTGTACCCCGGCGCCCGGAACCGGCATCACCGTGGCGAGCACCTCGGTCGCGGTCGTGGACAACGTCGCGTTCCTGGCGGCGGCCCGTTCCCGCAGCATGCGGCGGGCCTCCGCGGCATCGCCGCCGTCCCACGCCATCAACGCACCGAGCGCCCGCTGAATGGTGACCCTGACCTGCAACGCCCGCCCGAGACCGACGAGCAGCTGCCGCGCGCCGGCGTCGTCGCACGCCTCCAGCCCGCTCTCCGGCACCTGCTCCGCGGCGAAGACGGCATGCACCCCCGCCAGCAGGCCGGCCAGCGCCGACGGCTCCCGTCCGTAAAGGTTCAGCACGCCCACCGGGATGCCGCCGCCGGCGAACAGCGGCACCGACACCGAGGTCCGCAGCCCCAGCTCGGTGGCCTGGCGGTAGAACCCCGGCCACGCCATCGTCGCGGCGATCTCCGGCACGCCCACCGGCTGGCCGGTCCGCGCCGCCTGCACACACGGTCCGGCCTGTTCGGCATGCTGCGCGTCGTCCACCGCCCGCGCCAGGTCGCTGCTGGCCGCCACGGTCGTGTAGCCGGCGCCGCGCCACGCCGTGATGGATGCGTAGAACACCCCGGCGATCGTCTCGGCGGCCGACGTCGCGATCTCGACGAGGAGCGCGTCGACGGCCGGCTCGTCGTCAGGTGTCTCGGCCAGTGACACCACCGCCCCGGCCAGCGAATCTCGCACGTCGTCGCTCGACGCGGCGGTTGGCTCCGAATCGCTCATCCTACTGGCCGCCCCTCAGTGCGGACTCTGCCGGCTGCCGCCGGCCCGGAAACAGGACCTCGTCACAGCACAGCACCGCGAGGTGCCACCTCGAGCGCGGCGACGCCTCGGCCGTAGAGCACCACGAGCCGATCACCGTGTGCGGTACGCAGCACTCCCGCGTCCCGCGCCAGAGTGGCGATCACGTGTTCCACCAGTTGATCCTCGTCGGATATGTCGCCGTCGGCGTACGTCAAGTCCATCCGTTCGCCGCCGATCAACCGCACGCGTAGCACCGTAGTGGCCATGCATAGAAGCTAGGCCGAGCCGGGCCGGGATGCCACGTACTCGATCGGAGGCGCGCCCCGCGACGGGGCCGCCACCGCCCGGCCGGGCCGGGAACCGGGCCTCGCGGGTGCGTGCGGACCGGGGCCGGATGAGATCATCGACGGTGTGTGGATCCCAACCGACGAGGAAATCAGGTCGCTGCACGAGCGGGCCGCGCCGACGCCGGAGGCGTTCGCGTCGGTGTACACGCACTGCCGGATCGTCTGCCGGATCGCCGAGCAGCTGCTCGACCGTCTCGGCCTCGGCCTGGACCGGGAACTGGTGCGGGCCGGCTGCCTGCTGCACGACATCGGCGTGTACCGGCTGTACGACCGGGACGGCGTCCTCGACTACCCGAACTACATCCGGCACGGCCTGCTCGGCCACGAGCTGCTGGCCGCCGAGGGCTTCCCCGAGGAGCTGTGCCGGTTCTGCTCCTGCCACACCGGCGTCGGCGTCACCCGCGCCGACGTGCTCGACCAGGGCCTGCCGCTGCCGCCGGCCGACTACGTCCCGGCCACCGGCGAGGAGACCCTGGTCATGTACGCCGACAAATTCCACAGCAAGAAGAACCCGCCGGTCTTCGTGTCGGCGGCGGCGTACACGGCGACCGTGAGCCGTTTCGGCCCGGACAAGGCGGCCCGCTTCACCGAGCTGGTCGCCACCTACGGCGAGCCGGACCTCGCCCCGCTCGCCGCGGAGTACCGGCACACCATCGTGTGACGCAGGCGCGGTCAGCGCTTGCCCAGGCGCCGGTCGACCTCCTCGGCCACCCGCCGATTCAGGTCGGCCAGCTGCTCGTCGGTGTACTTGGTCAGGTCGCCGGCCGCCTCGGTGGCCCGGGCCCGCTCCTGCTGCTGTTTCTGCTGCTCCAGGCGTTGCAGCTCCTGCTCCTCCGGTGAGCCGGGTGCCGCGTACGCGCACCGCACCAGCGCTCCCTCGGCGGTCCGCAGGCAGGTGGCCTCCCGCCCGTCGATCTGGCCGCGGCCCTCCACCCGGTAGCGGATGCTCTGCTCGCTGCCCACGGTGGCCGTCCAGGTGCTGCCGCCGGTCGGGATGACCTCGAAGACGCGGTCGTCGTTGTAGCAGCAGACGTCCCGGTACTCGGCCTTGATCAGCGCCACAATGGCCTGGGGGGAGGACCACGTCGGGTTGAGCCGGTGCACGGTGAGCCGGGCGAGTCCCGGGCCGGTCTGCCGGGTCGGCACCATCGACACGGCCACCACCGAGCTGGCCTCGCCCTGCGGGGTGAGCGGAGTGACGTACGCGCTGCCCGCCCCGTCGCTGTAGCGCAGCGTGAACTCCGAGTTGTTGCCCTCGTTGGCGCCGTCGTCGGAGGCGTCCCAGCCGGAGCGGTCGAACCACCAGTCGGCGAAGCCGCCGAGCCCGGCGGTGGCCTCGCGCTGCCGTTTGGCCAGGCTGATCGGGTACGTCGGCCCGGGCACCGCGGCGGTGTCGGTGGTGATCCGCAGCTGCCCCGTCCGCCCGTTGTAGAGCGCGACGCCGGCCGGCCGCTCGGTCACCGTCAGGATCCCGGCCTGGCGTTTCAGCGGCACCACGACGATCGGGGTGTCGCCGTCGCAGTACCCGTAGACGTCGCGGGAGTCGAACCGGACCCACCGCCGCTCCGCGGAGATCCGGCGCCCGAGGTTGTGGGTGAACCAGCCACCGACCCGCGCCCCGGCCGCGTCGAGGTCGAAGGCGCAGCGCTGCGACGTGCGGCCGTTGCTGCCCAGCGGCACCTGCTGGACGACGTTCACCTCGTAGCCGGAGAGCCAGCCGCGCCGCTTGACCAGTGTGCCGAACCGGTCCAGGTCCGGCAGGTAGGTGATGTCGGAGACCTCGCCGGTGACGTCGCCCAGGTTCGGCGCGGTCTGCGCCTTGCCGACCAGGTAGGGTGCGCGGGCCGCGAGGCCGGGCACCGGGTCGTCGACCACGCTGATCGCGGTGGCGTAGTCCCGGTCGCGCAGGTACGCGTCGTACACCAGCCAGCCGATCCCGAGCAGCAGCCCGGCCACCGCGCCGAACCAGGCCAGCCCGGTGAGCGCGGCCCAGCGCCGTTCCCGGCGCCGGAACTGCACCGCGCCGACCAGGTGCGGCACGGCGGCCGCGAGGATGACGAGGGCGAGCAGCACCAGCCACGGGCTGAGCTTGCGGAGCTCCCACACGACGACGGTGGAGGCGTAGGACGCCCACCAGACGAACAGGGCGGTCAGAAGCCCCAGCGGAATCACCCATCGCAGCGCACGCACCATCGGCTCCCCCTCGTGTCGGCATCGGAGATTCCGAGTCTGCGGCACCGCGTCCACACGCTACCGGGACGGCAGGCGCAGCCCGGACATCCCGCCGTCGACCGCCAGCGACATCCCGGTGGTCGCGCCGGACGCCGGGCTCACCAGGTACTGCACGGCCGCCGCCACCTCGTCGGCGGTCACCAGCCGGCCGGTCGGCTGCCGGGCGGCCAGCCGCGCCTTCTCGGCGTCCGGGTCGTCGGTGCGGGCCAGCAGCCGCGTCACCCACGGTGTGTCCACGGTGCCCGGCGCCACGCAGCACACCCGGATGCCCTCGCCGACCAGGTCCGCCGCCATCGCCAGGGTCAACGCGTGCACCGCGCCCTTCGACGCGCCGTACAGCGCCCGTTCCACCAGGCCCGCCGTCGCGGCGATGGACGACAGATTGACGATCACCGGGGTGCGGGAGCGGCGCAGGTAGGGCAGGGCGGCGCGGCTGGCGCGGGCCACGCCGGTGACGTTCACGTCGAGCACCCGGGCCCACTCCGCGTCGTCGTTGGCCTCGACGGTCCCGACCGCCGAGATGCCCGCGCTGTTCACCAGGATGTCGACGCCACCGTGCGCCTCGGCCAGCCCGGCGAACGCCGCCCGCAGCGACGCGGTGTCCCGCACGTCGGTCTTCAGCGGCAGGCCGGGGGAGTTGGCCGGGTCGAGGTCCAGGATGCCGACCTTCGCCCCGGCGGCGGCCAGCCGGCGGGCGCACGCCGCGCCGATGCCCGAGCCGCCACCGGTGATCGCCGCGACCAGACCGTCCAGATCTCTCATCGCCATGCCTCGCCTTCCGGGTAGGCGTACCGGGCCGGCGACTCGGGACGCGTCGGGGTGAACCAGCCCGGCGTGCCGGGCGCCGGGTCGAGCAGGTCCCCCGGTTTTCGGTACGCCGCGATCCTCATCCCTTGACCACGCTGCGCTGACGGCCCAGCCCGTCGATCTCCATCTCCACCACGTCACCGGCGGCCAGGTAGGGGAACCGCCCGCTCAGTGCCACTCCCTGCGGTGTCCCGGTGTTGATCAGGTCGCCCGGCTCCAGCACGGTGAACTGGGAGAGATGCCAGATCAGGTAGCCGACGTCGAAGATCATGTCGGCGGTGCTGGAGTCCTGCCGGGGCGACTCGTTCACCCAGGAGCGCAGCCGCAGCGGGAAGCTCAGCTCGTCCGGGGTGACCAGCCACGGCCCGAGCGGGTTGAACGTCTCGCAGGACTTGCCCTTGGACCACTGCCCGCCGGAGCGGTCCAGCTGGTAGTCGCGTTCCGACACGTCGTTGGAGAGCACGTAGCCGGCGACGTGCTCCAGCGCGGTGGCGGCGTCCGGGATGTACCGGGCGGTCCTGCCGATCACCACGCCCAGCTCGACCTCCCAGTCGGTGCGCTTGGAGGCGGGCGGGATGAGGATGTCGTCCTCCGGGCCGACCACGGTGTTCGGTGCCTTGTAGAAGACGATCGGCTCGGCCGGCGGCGGGGCCCCGGACTCGGCGGCGTGCGCCGCGTAGTTCTGCCCGACGCAGAGCACCACGCCGGGCCGGGCGATCGGCGGGCCGATCCGGCGGTGGTCCAGGTCGGCCGGGGGCAGCTCGGTCGGGTCGCCGGTGAAGCCGCCGGCGGCCAGGAAGGCACCGTCGATGTCGGCGGTCACCTCGGACAGGTCGCGCAGCATGCCGCCGGCGTACAGCACCGGACGTTCCGCGCCGGGTGCGCCGATGCGCAGGTACCTCATTGCTGCTCCAATCGGTAGACGCGAATCGCGGTGCGGCCGAACACTTCGCCGGGGCGGCCGCCGAGGATGCCGGTCAGGACGGCGGCGACCTCCTCGTACGTCGCCACCACCTCGCACACCGGCCAGTCCGAGCCGAACATCAGCCGGTCCGGGCCGAACAGGTCGAGCGCGGTCTCCACGAACGGCCGCAGCAACGCCCGGGTCCAGCCCGGCCCGGCCTCGGTGACCAGCCCGGAGATCTTGGCCGTCACGTTCGGGCAGGCGGCGACCGGGGCGATCAGCTGCTTCCAGCCGTCCAGGTCGCCGAACGGCGGCTTGCCGAGGTGGTCGAGGACGAACGGCGCGTCCGGCAGGGCGGCCACCGCGCGGGCCACCGCGGGCAGCTGGGAGGCGCGTACCACCAGCTCGTTGACCAGGCCGGCGTCGGCCACGGTGGCCAGCCCGGCACGGATGCCGGGCTGGTCGAGCAGGTCGTCCGGGCCGGCCTGCACCTGGTCGCGGATCCCGACCAGGCAGTCGCCGCCCGGCCCGGAGCGGTGCCGCGCCAGCATCGCGCGCAGATCGGGATCGGCCAGGTCGGCCCAGCCGACCACGCCGGCGATCTCCGGGGTGCGCGCCGCCAGGGCCAGGAAGCGGCTGGTCTCGGCGGCCTGGCAGAGTCCGGCCTCGACCAGCACGGTGCGCTGCACGCCGCAGGCGGCCAGGTGCGGCCGCAGATCGGCGACGGTGTAGTCGCGCCGGATCGGGGCCAGGCCGTCGGCGGCCAGCCACGGGTAGTCGGCGGTCCACAGGTGATGGTGCGCGTCGACGATCATGGGTGCGGCACGTCCGCGTCGAGCAGTCCGGCTCTGACCAGGTCCCGCCAGAGCGCGCCGGGAATCTCCAGGGCGGCCATCGCGGCGGCGTCGGCCGCCTCGGCGGCCGACCGCATGCCGATCAGGACCGAGGCGACAGCGGGATGCGCGAGGGGGAACTGCAGTGCGGCGGCCCGCAACGGTACGCCGTGCCGCGCGCACACCTCGGCCATCGCGCGCGCCCGGGCGAGAACCGCCGGCGGCGCGGGACGGTAGTCGAACGTCGCCCCGTCCGCGGGATCGGCGAGAACCCCCGAGTTGTAGACGCCGCCGCAGAGCACCGAGATCCCCCGCCGGTGGCACTCGGGCAGCAGATCGGCGAGCCCGGACTGGTCCAGCAGCGTGTAGCGCCCGGCGAGCAGGAAACAGTCGAAGTGGCCGGTGCGGGCGAACTCGGTGAGCATCGCGGACTGGTTCATCCCGGCCGAGACCGCGCCGATCGCGCCCGCCGCGCGCAGCTCTACGAGCGCCGGGAGAGCATCGTGCAGAGCCGGGCCGAAATGGTTGTCCGGGTCGTGCAGGTGCAGGATGTCGATCCGCTCCAGGCCGAGCCGCTCCAGGCTCTCCGCGTGCTGGCGCCGGACGCCCGCGGCGCTGAAGTCCCACACCCAGGCGGCTCCGGACCGCTCGGCCCAGATGTCGTCGCCCGGGTCGTCGCCGGTGATCAGGCGTCGGCCGACCTTGGTGGCGAGGGTGAACACCGACCGGCTCCGGCCGTGCAGGGCCGCGCCGCCGCGCCGCTCGGACAGGCCCGCCCCGTAGAACGGTGCCGTGTCGAAGAAACGAACGCCCTGCTCCCAGGCGGTGTCGACAGCCACGCGCGCCTCGTCGTCGCCGACCGGCGTGAACAGGCCGGCGATCGGGGCCAGCCCCATGCCGAGGCGGGTCACGGTGACACCGGTGCCGCCCAGCGACACCCTTGCGAACGGATCCACTGCGCGGTCCTCTCGTAGATCCTATAGGATCCGCGTATCTGTCTAATGGGTTTCGATGGGCCAGTCAACTAATGGGTTTCGATGGGCCGGTCAACCTTTCTATAGAGGAAGGTGGATGTGTCCGGGCCGACCCGCCGTTCGGTGCTCAGCGACAACGTGTACGAGCGGCTGAAATCGCTCATCCTGGAGCACCGGCTGGCCCCGGAGGACCGCGTCAACATCGACGGCCTGGCCCGTGAGCTGGAAGTTTCCCCGACGCCGGTGCGCGAGGCGCTGGTCCGCCTGGAATCCGAGGGACTCCTGCGGAAAAGGCCGCTCGCCGGTTACACGGTCAGTCCGCTGCTGACCCGCGAGCAGTTCGACGACATGTTCGACATGCGGCTGGTTCTGGAGACCGCCGCCGCCCGGTGGGCGGCCACCAGGGCCGATGAGGCGGCGCGGGAGGCGCTGCGGGCCGAGGCTTCGCTTTTTTCGTACGCGGTGAGCGCGCCCCGTGCGCACGCCGCGTTCACCGCGGCCGACGCCCGGTTCCACGACCTGGTCGCGACGGCGGCGGTCAACCCCCTGCTCCGCGAGGCGATCGGCCGGCTGCACGCGCACCTCCACCTGCACCGGCTCTATTTCCCCTATGCCGAGACCGGCTCCACCCGGGACGAGCACGGGGTGATCGCCGCCGCCATCGGGGTGGGCGACCCGGACGCCGCGGAGGCGGCGATGCGAGCGCACCTGACCGCTGCCCGTGCCCGGCATCTGTCCGCCTTCGACGGCTGACCCGGGCCCGGCGCGGAGCGCGCCGGGCGATGAGCCTGGTCGTCGTTGTCGGATCGGACGCGGGGTGCCCGGGCCCGGCCGGGCGGTGGTCGGTGTGTCGGGATCTGGTGTGGGGTCGCGACCGGAAGTGGTCAGCCGCCTCCAGGATGCGCGCCTCCTGGGGCGGACGCCGGTCGGGCGCGGGGTCGTGCGGTCGGCCTGGTCCGATTCGGGGTCGTCCAGGGGTCGTGCGGTTGGCCTGGTCCGATTCGGGGTCGTCCAGGGCGGTGGTGCGGGTGAGTTCACGGTCGGCTCGTCGGAGCCGGCGTGCGCATTCCGGCGGGGTCAGGCTCGGGCGGGCTGGCTGCGGTGCAGGCGGATCCAGTCCTCGATGTCCTCGGCGAGCCAGACGCGGCCCTGCTTGAGCTCGGCGATCGGCTTGGGAAAGTGCGTCTTGGCGGTCAGCTGGTTGATCCGCTGCCGGCTCAGCTCGCCGCCGAGCCGGATCTGGATCTCATGGGTGCCCATCAATCGGTGCTTGGTTCGCTTCATACAAGCGACTATAGGCACTGAGCAACTGTCTGATAACCCCAGTGGGCCGGGCAGTCGCGGAAATTCACCGGATAGCTCGCCTCCGGAGCGCCTTGTCGCGCGGCCAGATGCCCAATGACCAGCGAAAGTCCGGCCTTGAGTCGACATGCATCGACAGTCACCGTTTCGAGTGACGCCGGTCGGGCTCGCCGGGGCGGTTCCGAGCGGCGGGGGACCACGTCCGGGTGTCGCGCGGGGTGCGGGTGGCGTTCGGGGGAGGGGGAATGCCGATGGCCGCGCCCGGGCGCGGCCATCGGCGTACCGGAAATTGGTTGTGATCTAGGTGGTGGGGGCGGTGACGAGGATGCCCAGGCACATCTCGTCGCTGGTGCCCTCACCCCAGACGACGTAGCGCGGGGGCAGTTGCCGCAGCTGGGGCAGCATCTTGCGGAGTTTGGCGTCGTGGGTGCAGGTGACCCGGACGGTGTCGCCCGGTTTGACGGCGATCGGCTTGGCCAGCGGGACCAGGGCCTGGTTGTCGAAGTTGTACTGCGGGACGTCCAGGATGGTCTGGGTGCCGGGCTTGCCCGGGTTCAGCTCGATCTTGATGGAGCGGCCCAGCAGGTGCATGTGGCCGGCCGCCATGTAGATCGTCCCGGCCTCCTCGACCGGCTGGTCGCAATGCTGGGTGTCGCCGGCCGTCACCTTGCCCTTGCTGCACCCCTGGACAAGGTATTTCTCCTGCTCGCCGGCCTCCTTGCCGAAGCGGCTGCCGACATCGGCGATGGCGGCGTCGCGGTCGCAGAGCGGGCCGGACTCGCCGGCCGCGCAGGGCAGCTCGATCGGTGCCGGGAACAGCTCGGTGGAGAGCGACTTGAGCGGGGTGGTCGCGGCGGCCACCCGCAGTTTGATGCCGGACTGGTCGGTCTGCCCGGCGGCGCCCGGCTCGAGCAGGTTGTAGTGCACCTGCATGACCAGCTTGCTGCCGGGTGGCATGGCGAAGCCGGAACCGGCCGGCATCAGGGTCTCGCCGGCGCCCGGCGCCCAGTGCGCGACCCAGGCGGTCTGCCCCTGCACGCCGGAGTCGCCGAAGCAGGTCCAGCCCTCACCGGGGGTCTGCTCGTCGACCTTGGCGGCCTCGGTGGCCTGCGTCGGGTCGAGCCGGTAGAAGATCGCGTGGTGCACGATGGCGGCGTTCTGCGGCTGGAACTGGCTGCCGGTGAGATAGGCGTTCTCGGTGAGACCCGGGTCGACCAGGAAGCAGCGGTAGTCGTCGGTGCCGCCGCTCGGGGCCTTCGGGGTGTAGGGCTGCGGGAGCGCCAGGTCGACGAAGCGCTCACCGCCACGGAGTGGTTTGGCCGGTGGTGCGGAGCCGGCGGTGTGCCCGGAGTGCGGGTTCGAGGCGGCCGGCGCGGCGGCCGGGGTGTCGTTGGTGCCACAGGCCGCGACGAGCAGCAGCGCGGCTGCCGGTAGCAGGACTCGCTTCACAGCGCCCTCCCTGAGCGAACTTCGAGACATCCGGAATCGTCCCGATTCACCTTTCGTGATCACATCGGGGATGACCCGGAGATGGTCCCGCAGGGGACGATAGTGACATCGGTCAAATCGCTGAGTGGCAATCTGGCGATCGGCGTCGCGGCCATCACCGGATCCGCCTCCATGCTCGCCGAGCGCGTGCACTCGGTGGCGGACTCGACGAACCAGGTGCTCCTGCCGGTCGGCGGCCGCCGCGCCAAACTTCCCGCCTCGGCCCCGCACCCGTTCGGATACGCCCGGGAACGCTACGTCTACGCGTTCAGCCCGGGCCTTTCAGCGGTTCGTTTCATCGGTCCGGGCCTTTGTCGGTCCGGCTTCATCGGTCCGGGCCTTTGTCGGTCCGGCTTCATCGGTCCCGGGCCTTTGTCGGTCCCGGGCTTCTTCGCCGGTCCCGGGCCTTTCTCACCGGCCCTGGGACAGCACCCAGATCGGGATCGGGGCGGTCGCCGAGGCGATGACCTGCCAGCCGGCCCGCTCGTACATCCGGACGTTCCCCTCGGTGCCGGTCTCCAGGATCGCCGGGAGGCCGGCGTCGGCGGCCCGCTTGAGCCCCTCGGCCATCACGGCGTGCCCGAGGCGGCGTCCATGGTGGTCCGGGTGGGTGCCGAGGACGCCGAGATACCAGTACGGCTGCTCCGGCAGCAGCGTGTGCATCATCCGGTCGTAGGCGTCGAGCCGCTCCTGCACGTCGGCGGGCATGCTCGGCGCGGGTAGCGGGGTGAGCGGGCCGCCGTCAGCGGGCGGTTCCCAGATGGCGACCGCGTTGCCGCCCTCCGCGACGAACACGGCACCCCGCTCGACCCGCTTGTCGAACAGGTGACCGAAGAAGGCGGCCGCGTGCTCGGGGTAGGTGTCGTCGCTGGGGAACAACCATCGGATCACCGGATCCCTGGCGAAGGTGGCGACCAGCGAGGCGACGATTCTGGAGCGATCGGCCGGCGTGGCCACCACGATCTCGGGAGCAATCACAGCTCCCCAGCCTATCGGCGATCGCCGCACCCGATCCTGCCCACCCAACCACCGCAGCCGCCCACGCCCCGGCCTGAGGTCGCCGAGCGGGCCCGCCAGCCGCATCCGACAGTCCCGGCTGGCCCTCACGGTGGTCTCAGCACCCCGGATACCACTGTCAGGCCCAGCCGGTGGTTGTGGCTGGTTTTCACGGTGGTGTCAGCACCCCGGATACCACTGTCAGGCCCAGCCGGTGGTTGTGGCTGGTTCTCACGGTGGTGTCAGCACCCCGGATACCACTGTCAGGCCCAGCCGGTGGTTGTGGCTGGTTTTCACGGTGGTGTCAGCACCCCGGATACCACCGTGAGGACCAGCCGGGACTCAGGGGCGCTCGGGCTTTGGGTGCTGTGGGGGCTATTGGGAGGCCATGACCTGTGGGAACCCGGGCTGGGAGGTGACGCCGGCCAGGGCGCGTGGTTGCTGGCGACTGGCGGGAGTCTGCTGGTGGCGACGCGGGGCTTGACGATCTTGCTCGGGGACGCGCCTACGGCTTCGGCGGTGACGGGACGGCGGGGTTTCGGTGACCAGCGGCGGACCTTGAAGGGTGCGGCGATTGTTTTGGACGCGCAGCGGCCAGATCGCCGTGCCCGGCCCGCGCGGGAGCATGCGGTCCGCACCACAGCGGACGTGCGCATATGAAGGTCTTGATCTTGAAGGCTCCTCAGGATAGGCCGATCCGGATGGCTGTTCGGGAGGTGCTGGTCCGGAGGGCTGTTCGGGAGGCGCTGGTCCGGAGAGCTGTTGAGGAGGCGTCGCTTCGGAGGGCTGCTCGGGAGGCGCCGACTTGGAAGGCTGTCAGGAGGCGCCGATTCGGTGTGAGATGCGCAGGTGGTGCTCGGCGCCCGGATAGGTGGCCGGGTCGACGTGGACGGTCGCCTCGGTGAGCCTGGGCACCGCGTGGGTGAGCTGGTGTTCGGCGTCGGCGGCGATCTCGTGGGCGGCGATCAGGCTGAGGTGCGCGTCGACCACCACGGCGGCCTCGGCGTGCAGGTGGTGACCGATCCAGCGCATGCGCAGGCCGGAGATGTCGCGCACGCCGGGGATCAGCCGCAACGCGCGTTCGGCGCGGTCGACCAGGTCCGGGTCGACCCGGTCCATCAGGCGTCGGTAGACCTCGCGGGCGGCGTCCTTGAGAACGAACAGGATCGCCGCGGTGATCAGCAGGCCGACGACCGGGTCGGCCCAGCGCCAGCCCAGCGCGGCGCCGGCCGCGGCGAGGACCACGGCCAGGGAGGCGAAGCCGTCGGTGCGGGCGTGCAGGCCGTCGGCGACCAGGGCGGCCGAGCCGATCCGCCGGCCGACAGCGATCCGGTAGCGCGCCACCAGCTCGTTGCCGGCGAACCCGGCCACGCCGGCCGCGAACACCCAGGGCAGATGGGTCATCGCCTGCGGCTCGACCAGGCGGCGCACGGCGACGAGCGCCGAGGCCGCCGCGGAGGCGGCGATCACCAGGACGATGACGACGCCGGCCAGATCTTCGGCACGACCGAAACCATAGGTGTACGCCCTGGTCGCGGCCCGGCGGCCGAGCAGGAAGGCGATGCCCAGCGGTACGGCGGTGAGCGCGTCGGCGAGGTTGTGCAAGGTGTCGCCGAGCAGCGCCACCGAGCCGGAGACCGCGACAATGGCGGCCTGGACGCAAGCGGTCAGGGTCAGGACGGCCAGGGAGATCCACAGTGCCCGCATGCCGGCCCGGGAGGACTCCAGCGCCGGGTCGACCTTGTCGGCGGTGTCGTGCGAGTGCGGCGTCAGCCGGTGCCGGAGCCGGTGCCACCACTCCCGCATGGCGGTGCCGCCGTCGTGCCCGTGCCCGTGCTCGTGGTGATGCGTGGCCATCGATGCTTCCCCGCTTCTGTCGCTCGCCCCGACCATAATATGTGCTCATGCACGCACGCGACAACGTTGCAGAAGCCAATGACCTGCAGGAACCTCCTTCGGGCGACACCATCGCCGTGGCAACGACAATGCTTTCGATGCTGGCCGACCCGACCCGCCTGCGGCTGCTGGCCGCCCTGCTCCCGGGCGAGCGGGACGTGTCGGCGCTGACCGCCGCGACCGGCTCGGCCCGCCCGGCGGTCTCTCAGCACCTCGGCAAGCTGCGGCTGGCCGGCCTGGTCCGGGTCCGCCGGGAGGGGCGCCGCCAGGTGTACGCGGTGTCCGGCCCGCACGTCGCCCGCCTGGTCGCCGAGGTCCTGCGCGCGGCGGCGCGGCACTGAGATGACAATCGCCGCCATGCTCGCCGTGGCCCTGATCCTCGGCGTCGCCGCGTGCGCGCAGGTGGTCACCGGATTCGGGTACTCGCTGCTCTCCGTGCCGCTGCTCGGCCTGGTCGTCGGGCCGGTGGACGCCGTGGTCGGCTCCACGATCCTGGTGCTCTTCGTCAACCTGGTGATGGCGGTCCGGGATCGATCGCACGTCAGGTGGGCCGTCGCGCGGACCGTGCTCGTCGCCGGCCTGCCCGGCCTGCCGATCGGCCTCTGGCTGCTGCACGTGCTCACGGCCCGGACTCTCAGCGTCCTGATCGCCGTGGTGGTGCTGGCCGGCACCGTCGCGATCGGGGCCGGGCTGCGGATCCGACCGCGATCCCTGACGCTCGCCGCGGCCGGCCTGCTCTCCGGCGTGCTGACCACCTCGGCCGGGGTGAACGGCCCGCCGATGGCGGCGGTCTTCTCCGCGATGGGCCTGCCGCCGCGCCCGTTCCGCGCGACGCTCGCCGCGGTCTTCGCGGTGGCCGGGCTCGGCGCGGTGGCCGGGTTCGCGGTGACCGGGCAGATCACGTCCACCGCCTGGCTGGTCACCATGGTCGGCGGTCCGGCTGTCGTGGCCGGCTGGCTGGCCGGCGACCGGATCTTCACCAGGCTGACCAACTTCCGCACGGTGGTGCTGTGTGCGCTGGTGCTGGCCTCGCTGACCACGCTGGGCCGGGCCGTCGCGGGTTGACAGGATTCGATTGCTTATCGATTATCGATAAGATGAACGTGATGAAGTCACTGCGCCGGCCCGACTGGCTCGACGAACTGCACGGGTTGCTGCTGGTCGCGCTGGTGCTGACCGGCATCGGCACGGCCCTCGGGGTGGTGTCGATCCTGGCCGGTCAGCCGGTCGAGGCCCAGGTCGCGGTGACCGGGGGGAGTGCCGCCGGCCCGCCGGCCGGGGTGACCTTCGGGTCCTGGATCGCGGTGGACATCGTGCACCCGTCGGCGGCGCAGAAGGGCTGGGCGCTCGTCGCGATGCTGCCACGGCAACTGCTGATCGTGGCGGCGCTGGCGCTGCTGTGGCGCGTGGTGGGGCGAGCCCGCCGGAGTGACCCGTTCGGCCCGGGCATCGCTCCCGCGTTCCACCGGCTCGGGCTGGTCCTGGTGCTGGGCGGGCCGGTCGTGTGGATCGTGGACTTCGTCGCCCGGACCCGGCTCAGCGACAGCGCCGGTGTCGGCGGGACGTACGCGGTCCTCGACTTCGTGGTGCCGCTGGCCTGGGGCTTCTGCGGGTTCGGGGCGTTCGCGATCGGGGAGATCCTGCGGCGCGGCCGGGCCATGCGGGTCGACCTCGACGGGGTGGTGTGATGCCACCGGAGGAGGAGCACCGGGTCGAGGTCCACCTCGACAAGCTGCTGGCGGAGCGCGGCCTGACGCTCACCGAACTGGCCGAGCGGGTCGGGCTGACGCTGGCCAACCTGTCGATTCTGAAGAACGGGCGGGCGCGGGCGATCCGGTTCAGCACGCTGACCGCGCTGTGCGACGTCCTGCGGTGCCAGCCGGGTGACCTGTTCACGGTTCGGGAGCCGGTCGCCTGAGGGTCGTCGCGGAAGCGCTCGATGAACCAACAAGACCGAGGCGCGCGAATCCCGGTCACTGATCGCTGACGACCGCTGACCGGGATTCGGAACTGATCGTCTAGCGGGCGTCCCACCGGACGTTCGTCGCGTAGCCGCTGCCGCAGCCGGCGATGCTGGCCTGGGTGGACTGGTTTTCTTGCCGGTAGATCCAGTCGCCGCCGATGGTGGAGACGCGACCCACGTTGGCGCAGTCGACCAGAACGCGGAACGAACCCGTGCCGGCCCAGCAGACCGCGTAGCCGGCGTTGTTGGATGTCCATGCCTGACAGTTGGAGACATACGCCTGCGCCGGTGTCGCGGCGAACAGCACGCCGCCCATGCCGAGCAGGGCGGCCGATGCGACGCCGGCCAGCTTTGTTGCGATCTTCATTGGCGAACACCTTCCCCGTGATCCCCGTTACCCCGCAGAACCGCGAAGCAGGGCGAGCGTATTGTCCGAGCCGCGAGTCCGTCCATCCATGTTCGACAATCTGACAAACCAGCCTGTTGATTCTCCGCGGGCGATAATTGGCGTAAGAAGACCCATACCCCGACTCGAGAAGATCAGTAGAAGGGTGGTTCTCCGGGCTCGTGGTCGCCTGATCAATGCATGGCGGGGTCGAGGCGGCCTTCGAAGGCGGTTTAGGTGCTTTCAGGGTGCCTTCCATGACCGACGACCGCGATCGCTCAGAGCGCAGTCGATCTGCACCTCCGCTTCCTTGATCGGGTAATGCCTGGTTCCCCGCCTACCTGCGGGATCTCGCCGTCAACGCGCTGGCTCGAACCACCGCTGGCAGAAACGCTTTTCGCGCGCTGACCGGCACGTCCAGCAAGACAGGTGGCGCCGCGCCCGCGCCGGTCACCTGCTAGCGCACCCACTTCGAGACGGCCTGGAAGCCCTCGGCCTGCTGCATCCAGAAGTAGCCGTACGCCACGGTGCTGCCCAGATAGGAACCGACCGGGGCGAGCACCGCCCGGGTGCCCGCCCGGTCGTGGCCGGACAGGTAGTTGGCCAGCGCCAGCCAGTGGCGCAGGGTGACCCCGCGGGCGATCAGCCGGGGCTCGCCGGCCGCCCGCCACTTGGCCGCGCACCAGGCGATCTCCTGGATCACGTCGGGACGGTGGAAGTACTCCATCTTGGCGCCCAGCGACTCGGCGCGGGAGTCGAAGCCGAACTCGCGCAACGCGTACTCGAAGTGGGCGAGCAGCGGCAGCATCACCACCGACGAGCCGGCCGGTGCGGCGGCGGCCGGGGTGCGGGCGGCCGCGAACATCTCCTCGTGCGAGCCGTACCACTTCTGGCAGAGGAAGGTGACAGCGGTCAGGTGGGCCTCGAAGTGGTACGGGTCGCGGGCCAGCGCCTCACCCAGGGCGACCCGGAAGTCGTCGTGGTGCTGGTGCCCGTTGGCGAGCATCGCGTCCATCCGGGTCACCCACGGGTACGGGTCCTCCGGGTTCAGCTCGACCGCCCGCCGGCCGGCCTGCGCGGCCAGCGCGGAGATCCGGTGGAACTCGGCGAACTGCTCCGCGGTGGTGTGCCGCGCCGACGCCCCGCCACGCGCCTGCCCGGCCAGCTCGGTCAGGCCCTCGGCACGCAGGATGGCGACGGTCGGGTCGCCGGGCATCGCCGCCTCCCAGGCGTCCACCCAGTACGGCGCGTGCCCGGCCGCGATGCCGAGCACCGCGAGCCGCCGGCTGCGCAGCTCCCAGTCGCGGCCGGTGGCGTGCAGCAGGTGCAGGGCCGCGGTCCAGTCTCCGGCCACCGCCCGGTCCCGCGCGGCGCGCAACTGCAGGTCAGCCTGCGCGTAGTCGGTGTCCGGAGTGAACGGCTTGCGGAAACGTTCGAACATCCGCCGATCATAGGAACGAAAGGAGTTGACGAACGTGATGGGGTGGACCTCATGATCGAACTTAGTGCGGGGCTGCCCCCGGCCACCCTCGACGCGATCGCCGGCCTGGAGCGCCGGGTCGTCGCCGCCGACGGTGGCCGGCTCAAGCTCGAATGGGAGGCTCTGCGCGGGCGCGGCGGGCAGCGGGCCGAGGACGTCCTGTGGTGGGAGGGCGACCGGCTTCTCGGCTTCCTGGGCGTCTACTCGCACAGCGCGCCCACCCTGGAGCTGACCGGCATGGTCGACCCGGCGGCCCGGCGGCGGGGGATCGGCACCGCGCTGCTCGACGCCGGCCTGCAGCTGTGCGCGCGGCGGGAACACTCGGCGGTCCAGCTGGTCGTGCCGCGCTCGTCGGCCGGCGGCCGGGTGCTCGCCCAGCGGCGTGGCGGCAAGCTGGAGGGCAGCGAGCACGCGCTGCGGTTGCCGGGCGAGCCGGTGGAGGTGCCGGCCGACCCGCGCGTCACGATCCGGGCCGCCGTCCCGGCCGACCAGCAGGCGGTGCGGGAGGTGTCGCTGCGGGCGTTCGGCTGGGCGCCGGCGGCCACGGCGGCGTTCGACCCGCACACCCTGGTGGTGGAACGCGACGGTGCGCTGATCGGCACGATCCGGCTGATCCCGGAGCCGGGCGGTGCCGGGATCTACGGCTTCGCCATCGACCCCGAGTATCAGGGCCGGGGGATCGGGCGGGACGTGCTGCACCGGGTGTGCCGGACGGCGGCGACACCCGTCCACCTGGAGGTGGCCACCGGCAACGACCGCGCGCTGCACCTCTACACCTCGCTCGGCTTCGAGCTGGTGACCACCGAGGACTACTACGGACTGCCTGGCCGGCTCCCGATGTCGTCCTGACCGCGGCCGTCGGGAAAGCGGCACCGCCGATCCACCCCGGGATCGGCCGCCACGGCGGTTCTTGCTCTGGTGCGCACCGGGCGTCGCCGCATCGCGCACGTCACCGGCCTGGAGTCGCTCGGCGAGCCCCGGGACGGGGGCGCCGACCGGGACGGGGTCGAGGGGAGCGGGCCGGCGGCCTATCGTGGCCGGATGTGGATGGTGGAGCTGGGGTTCGAGCCGGCGCCGGAGCGGCTGGCGGCGCGGCCGGCGCATCGGGAGCTGCTGAGCGAGCTGCACGCGGCGGGGACCGTGCGGATGGCGGGGCCGTTCGCCGACGACTCCGGGGCGGTGATCGTGCTGGACACCGCCGATCCGCGGGAGGTGCTCGCGAACGATCCGTACTTCACCACGCCGGGTGTGACGGTGGTGAGCGTCCGGGAGTGGCGGCCGTTCCTGACCTGACGGGGCGGGGACCGTGCTCCGGGCGTACCGAAATCGGGGGTTGATCTCCAGGGGGTGGTGGTGTGGTGACTCGGGCGGAAGCGGTGGCGCTGGCGGAGCGGATGTACGCGGCGGCGAGTGCCGGGGATGTGGACGCGGTCGACGAGATCTTCACCGAGGACTTCCACAGTCATCCGATGGGTACCCGCGGGCGGGAGCACATCCGGTCGGCCTGGCAGCTGATCCTCGGCAGGTTTCCGGGCATGCGGATCACGGCGGAGGACGTCCTGGTGGACGGGGACCGGGTCGCGGTGCGTGGCGCGTTCCGGGCGGGTGACCAGGAGGGGACGCTGATGGAGATCTTCCGGGTGGCGGACGGGCGGATCGCGGAGTTGTGGGGGGTCAGCACCCTGCGGCTGCGCTGACCCCCCGGGCGGCGCGCGGCTAGTCGCGGGTGTAGCGGAGGCCGGCCGCGAACCGGACGACCTCGTCGTGGGTCAGCGGGATCGCCTCCGGGTCCCAGGTCACGTCGATCGCCGTGTCGCCGCCCCACTGGACGGAGAGGCTGGCGGCGTCCGGGTAGTAGGCCACCTCGCGCCCGTTGATGTCCCAGGTCTCCTGCGCGTCCGCGTGGTCCCAGTTGTCGACGTCGAGGGTCAGGCACAGGCCGGACGGCTGCCGCTCGGTGGCCGCGACCTGCGGGGTGGCGAAGCACAGGGCGTCGCTGGACTGGTGCTGCCGGACCAGGCCGGGCGGCAGGAACGGCACCGTGAACACGGGGTCCAGCCGGTTCGGCTCCCGCCCGCCGGCCAGGCCGCGAGCCCACTTCAGCACGTCGCCCTCGGACATCGGGCCCAGGCTCAGCACCGAGACCCAGCGCCCGTCGGTCAGCCGCCAGCGGACACCGACGAAGTGGTCGCCCGGCCCGGCCGAGTCGTAGGTGTCGGCGAGGCGCACCTCAGCCGGCCGGCCGTGGATCTCGGTCTGCTGGACGTCGGTCGCCTCGACCTCCCAGTCCGCCCGCAGCGGGCCGATCTCGGTGCTGAGCGTGCCGCCCTGCTCGTAGTCCAGGCGCACGTTCGGACCCATCTGGGTGATGTACGGCAAGTCGCTCTTGAGCCGGTCCGGCGTCCACGTCGGCCGGAGCGGGAAGACCACCGGCTCGAGGACCGGCACCGGGACCGTCGAAGCCGCCGGCGGGGTGGGTGCCGCCTGGTCGTGGTCGTGCAGCAGGGCCGGCACCGCGGCACCGGCGGCGACCACCGCGGCGGCCGCGGCGGCCACCAGGATCCGGCGGCGGCGCCGGTCGCGCCGCACCCCGGCGGTGACGCTCGCCCACAGGTCCGGCGCCGGTGCGGGCGCGGCGGCCCGGTCGAGCAGTGTGGTGCGCAGGTCGTCTTCCAGGGTCATCGGGTCGCCTCCGAGATGGTCACGGGCAGGGCCGGGCTCAGGTCACCGCGCAGCCGGGCCAGGCCGCGGGTGGCGTGTACCCGCACGGTGCTGGGCGCACAGCGCAGGATCTCGGCGATCTGCCGGTCGTCGAGATCCTCGTAGTAGCGCAGCACCAGCACGGCACGCTGGGAGCGGGTCAGGCCGGCCAGCCGGTGCCACAACTCGTCGCGGTCGGCCTGCTGGCTCGCGAAGTCGCCGGCGGCCGGGCGCTCGGTGCTGATCGTGGCCGGGCGCTCGGTGTTGGACAGCCGGCGCAGCCAGGAGACGTGCGACCGGACGAGCGCCGTGCGCAGGTACCGGTCCGGTTGGTCGGTTTCGATGCAAGACCATCTTCGGTACGCCTTGACCAGCACTTCCTGGACGAGATCCTCGCCCAGGTGCCGGTCGCCGCAGAGCAGGTAGGCGAAGCGTCGTAGCGCGTCGCCCCGTGCCCTGACGTAGTCCTCGAATCCGCTGTGCACTCGTGTCCCCCCGGGTTGCGTACGTGCCGTCACCCCGGTAGACGCGGTGAGTGCGCCGCGGCGCTTACGGCTCGGCGGAATTCTGGTCGCTCCGGGTTCCCGGCGCTGTCGGGATCCGGCCTTTCGCCATCGGGCGCGTGTCGACCACCGGCCCGGAACTGCTCGACGGCGCGGCCGCCGCCGGGGCCGGCCTCAGCCGCGCAGGACCCGGGCCAGGGCGGTGAACGCGGCCTTGGGCGCCAGGTTCCGGTCGAAGATCAAATCGTCACCGAACCGCGGCGGATAGGTGCCGGACTCGGTGGTGGAGCCGTACCGGTCGGTGACCCCCCAGGTGGTGTACGAGGTGCAGTTCGGGGCGGCCAGGCAGGCGGTCAACGCGGTGGCGTACTGCTCGGCCTGCCCGGCCGCCGAATCGCCGTACACATCGATCTCGGAGATTCGGGCCGACAGCCCGAGCCGGGCCAGGTCCGCGAAGTGATCCTGCAGGACGGCCGCGGTGACCCGGTCGCCGACCTCGTGGATGTGCGCCTCGAACCCCACCCCGTCGATCGGCACGCCCCGCCGCTTGAGCCGGCCGACCAGGCCGAGCAGCGCGTCCCAGCGCTCACCGTCGGCTTCCAGGCCGAAATCGTTGAGGTACAGCTTGGCGCCGGGGTCGGCGGCCCGGGCCGCGGCGAACGCCCTGTCGATGTACGTCTCACCCATCGCCTGCTGCCACAGGTGCCGGCGCAGCCCCGTTCCCCCGTCCTCGTAGTCCTCGCTGTCGGTGGACAGCGGTTCGTTGACGACGTCCCATTCGGCGACCCGGCCACGGTAGTGACCGACCACGGTGCTGATGTGATCGAGCATGATCCGCTCGCGCCGGCCGGCCGGGGCGTCCCGCATCCAGCGCGGGTTGGCCTCGCCGAAGACCAGGGTGTGGGCGTGCACCGCGATGCCGTTGGCCGCCGCGAAGTCGGCCAGCAGGTCGCCCCCGGTGAAGTCGTAGCGGTCCGGCTGCGGGTGGACGAACTGCGGCTTCACCGCGTTCTCCGTGGTCAGCATGGAGAACTGGGCGGCGGTCAGGCGGCGGTATCCGTCGTCGGCCAGCAGCGGCTCGGCGGCCACGGCGGCGCCGATGGGCAGCGCCCGGCGGGTCGCGGCGAGCACCCGCAGCGACCCGGGCGCGGGCGCTGGCTGGTCGAGCGCCGGGGCGTCGACGACGGTGGCGCTGCCACCGTCCAGCCCGGCGGCCCGCAACGAGGTCAACGTCCAACCGGCCGGCCCGCCGTCCTCGGCGTCGGCGCCGAAGAACACCCGCCCGGAGCTGAACACCCCGGGGTCGGTGACGGACAGGCGGGCGTCACCGAGCCGGACCGTGAGCCGCCCACCGGCCCGGGTGACAATCACCGTGGCCGCGGCCGGTGCGGCCACCCTGGCCCGGCGGCGGACCGCCGGATCGTTGCCCCGCCCGTCCCAGACCGCCAGGCGCAGCTCCCCGTCGGTGACGGTGACGGCCAGCCCGGGCGGATTGTGCCGCCACTCGTCGTAAACCACCGGCACGTCGCCGTACAGGGTGAGCACGGCCGACTGGCCGGCCGGCCGATCCACCCCGGCGGCGATCTCCACCGGGCCGCGCACCGCGAGCCGCGGCCCGCGCAGATTGACCGGCGGGTTCGGCTGGCCGCCAGAGCCGTCCTGTCGCACGATCCGCCCGCCCAGGCCGACGATCCGCACCCCGCCGGGGCCGACGGTGGCCCCGGCGAAATGCGTCCAGTCGTGACCGGTGAGAACGTCGGCGGCGGTACCGTCATCGGGCGATGCGTCGTCGCCGGCGCTGACCGCCGCCCATCCGCCGGCCGCCACCACCACGACCGCGACCGCCAGCCAGGCCCGGGGATGCATCCGCATGCGTTTTTCCACCATTCAGAGTGTGCGGTCACGCCGCACGGGCGCAGGCACAACCCCTGCTGCCCGGGGCCGGCCAGCCACCGGGAAGTCGACGCCTTGCTACCCGCCCGGCATGTCACCGGCGGGCCGGGCTGTGGCTGTCGGGCTCGCGCTGCCGGCCGTGGAGGGAACCGCCAGGTCGGTTCCGCGCGCGTCGGGGATCCGGGCATCTCACGGGGCTAGCATCGCGACTATGTGGATCATGGAGGGCGCCGAGGAGCTCGTGCACGCGACAGTGAACGAGGTCACCGGCGGCGTCTGGCGGGTGCCGCACGACGGCGGGTCGGCGGTGCTCAAGGTGGTGAACCGGCGGCGCGCGGGTGCGGCGGCCCACCTGGCGGCCAGCGACGATCCGGGGCACTTCAACTACTGGCGGCGGGAGCCCACGGCGTACGCCGAAGGTCTTGCCCGGACCGCCTTCGCGGCCGGCGGACTGTCCGTCCCGGAGCTGTACTCGATCGAGGAACGCCCCGACGGGTCGGTGGCCATGTTGCTGGCCGACGTGCGCGGGACGCCGATGAGCTCGTGGCGGCCCGGGGACCTGGGCGAGATCGCCCGGCGGCTCGGTGCGGGGCAGGACCGCTGGGTGGGCGCTCCGCCGGCGTTCCCCTGGCTGGCCCGGGACTTCCTGCGGGACTACACCCTGGCCCAGCCGGTGCCGGACGATCTGGACTGGGACCACCCGACAGTGGTGGCGGCCTGGGAGCCGGACCTGCGGGCGCGGCTGCGGGAGCTGTGGCAGTGCCGGCACGAGCTGCTGGCGGCCGCCGACCGGCTGCCGCGCACGCTGTGCCACCACGACGTCTGGCCGATGAACATCGTGCTCGCCGAGTCCGGGCCGGTCCTGCTCGACTGGGCGTTCGCCGGGCCGGGGGCGATCGGCGAGGACGCCGCGAACCTGGCCCTCGACACGTTCCTCGACGGCCTGATCGACCTGTCGCTGATGGACGGCGTCGTCGCGGCGGTCATCGACGGATACGTCAGCGGGCTGTCCGGCGTCGATCCGTCGCTGGTCCAGCGGGCCATCATGATCACCGGCGCGGCGAAGTACTTCTGGCTGGCGCCGCGCATGATCGACAGCTTGATGCGGGACGGATCGGCGGCTGCCTATGATGCGCGGGACTGGCCGGCGCGGTTCGCCGGGCGCGCGCCGGTCCTCGAGGTGGTGGCCCGGTGGGCGGGGGAGGCGTCGCGGTGACGGACTGGCGGGCGGACCGGATCGGGTCGGCGGCGCGTGGCGAGAACCCGACGCTGCTGGCCCGGATGCCGGGCGGATACGCGGTGATCGGCGACACCCAGTTCCTGCCGGAATACTGCGTGCTGCTGACCGACGATCCGGCGGCGACCCGGCTGAGCGACCTGCCTCACCCGGCGCGGATGGCGTTCCTGGCGAGCATGGATCGTCTGGCGGAGGCGGTGGAGCGGGCCTGCGCGTCGCTGGATCCGGCGTTTCTCCGGGTCAACCTGGAGATCCTCGGGAACACGGATCCGTTCCTGCACGCGCACATCTTCCCGCGCTACGCCTGGGAGCCGGAGCAGATCCGCCGCGGCCCGGTCTGGCGCTATCCGGCGGCCCGGTGGGCGGAGGCGCCGGTCGGGCCGGAGCACGACGAGCTGCGCGCCGCGATCACCGGTTTTCTGGTCTAGATCGCCGCCCGCGGTGGAAGGCGCATCCGGACGCTTGCACGTCGACCCGCGCGGTGCCAGGTCCGCTGTCAGCGTCCGGCGAGTTTTCGGTACGCCGTTCGCGCGCACGTGGCAGCGACCACCGCAACCGGCACGCTCAGCGCCCGCCCGGACACCCGACGCCGGCCCCGGGGTCGGGACTACCCTACGTGGATCCTTCTTCCTATCGTCCTAGGATGCTCTAGGGAGCGTTCGCCAAGCCATAGGGAGCGTTCGCCAAGCCATAAGGACGGCTTCGCCGACGACCCCAACGGTTTTAGGATGTTCGACCCTTACGGCCTGCCCGTAGTTTCCAGACCAAAAACAACGCTAAGCAGTTGATCTAGGTCCGGGCCTGGGGTGATCGCCTCAGGGGGTAGGTCTCCGGAGAGTCACTTCGCGGCTTCCGTCGTTCCGGCATGTGGAACAAGGGGCCCGGCTGGGGAGGGAGCGCTCCGGCGCCGGGACCACGAGTGGTGGAGCGAGCAGATGTGGTGTGTTGGGCCGGGAGCAGCACCGTGACGGCATCCGGCCGGCCAAAGCAGGTTGAGGTCGTCGGCCATCACCGACAGGCGCTGCGCGCCACGCTGGATGGTGTGCACGTAATGGCGCTGGTCGGCGTCGAGCAACCCGTCGAGTTCCTCCTCCAACAGCGACGCGGTCGAGATGATCACCGCGAGAGGATTGCGCAGTTCGTGTGTGACCAGAGCCAGGAACTCATCCTTGGTGCGGGCCAGTTCCACGGCCAGCTCCTCGGCCCGCCGACGCTCCAGATACTGCCCCACGTGCGCAGCGATCCCGACCAACAGGGTGGTCAGAGCGTCATGAGGGTCTTCAGCCCGATCGCCGTAGACACACAACGCCCCGATCGTGCAGGCGCCGGTACTGATCGGCACACCGACCGCGACGCGATGTCCGTTAGCCGAACCCTCAACGGACACATCTCGCCGCTGCTTGATGACACGCGCGAGCGGGCGATGAGGCGTCTCACATAAGGTGTCCGGTGACCTGTCCGGTGAGCGGGGGCTATCCGTTACTCGATAAGGTGATCGACATGACCGGCGTCTCCATCGGCTACGCCCGCTGCTCCACCGACAAACAGGACCTCGAGGCCAACCGGCAGATCCTGCTCGACCTCGGCGTGCCCGCTGATCAGATCTACCTCGACCGGGCATACTCCGGCACCACCCGCGAGCGGCCCGGCCTCGACCAGGCCCTCGCCGCCGTTCGCGCCGGCGACACCCTCGTGGTGCCGAAACTCGACCGGCTCGCCCGCTCCGTCCCGGACGCCCGAGCCATCGGCGACTCACTGGCCGCCCGCCGCATCCGCCTGCAGCTCGGCACCATGATCTACGACCCGACCGACCCGATGGGCAAGATGTTCTTCAACATCCTGGCCACCTTCGCCGAGTTCGAGGTCGACCTGCTGCGCATGCGCACCCGCGAAGGCATGGCCATCGCCAAGGCCAAGGGCAGACTCAAAGGCCGGGCGCCGAAACTGTCCGCACCCCGTCAGGCGCACCTGCTCAAGCTGCACGCCGCCGGCGAGCACACCATCGCCGAACTCGCCGAACTGTTCGAGGTCTCCCGGCCCACGGTGTACCGAGTTCTCGAACGCGCCAGCACCACGAAAGCCCCAGCGGATGCGGCATGACCGCCGCAACCACGTACTCCGCCCCGGCCTGAACACCCCATGAGAAGCGAGCACCACACCGTGTCGATCACCGCTGACAGAACCGCCCTCACCGACCCCGCCCGGCTAGCCGCGGTACGCCGTTACGAGATCCTCGACGCCCCCACCGACGGCCAGTTCGACACCATCGCGGCGGCCGCCGCAGCGGTGTGCGGCACCCCGATCGCCACGGTCAGCATCGTCGACGCCGACCGGGTCTGGTTCGCCGCGGCCAGAGGACTCGATGGCGTCGCGCAGGTCGGCACTGAACCGGGACTGTGCGCGTCGGCGTTCTGCGCCGAGGGCCCGTACGTGGTCAACGACGCGGTCACGGATCCGCGCACCCTCGACCATCCTTTGGTCCGTGGGGAGCTGGGGCTGCGGTTCTATGCCGCCGCCCCGATCGTCACCGCCGACGGGCACCACCTCGGCACCGTCACCGCGATCGACGCCATGCCCCGGGAATTGACCGAGGCGCAGACGACCGTGCTCGGCCACCTCGCCGACCAGGTCGCGCAGCACCTGGAGCTACGCCTGGCCACCATCAAGGCGGTACGCGCCGAACGCCAGCTCCGGGCCGAGGCCGAGCAACGCGCTGCCGCCGCCGCCGAGCTCGCCGCCCAGATACGAGCCGCGGCTGCCGTACAGGCCACCACGCCGCACCCTGAACACTGCCAGCTCGGCGGCACCACCGCCTGCACCGAACCAGCCGAGATCAAGATCGCCGACTCGTGGGGCGACTCGGCCTGGGGCTGCACCACCCACGTCGAGGAAGCCATCCTCACCGTCCGATCGGTGTTCATCGCCAGCGAAGAACTCGGCGGCCTCGATGCCTATCTGCACCGCGCCAGCAAAAGGTGAACATCACCGTCACCACCAACGCCGGCTTCGTGCGTCTGCACGTCGCCGGCGAGCTAGACATGGCCACCGCCGACCTTCTACGCCAAGCCCTGCACAGTGCGATCACTCAACCTGGCGTCACCAGGATCGAAGTCGACTTCGGCCAGGTCAGCTTCTGCGACTCCACCGGCATCGAGGTCCTCGACCGCGCCTACAGCGACGCCAGCGGCGCAGGCATCAAGCTGCGGCTCGTAAACCCTCAACCGATCGTCCCTCCGCCGAGTCCTGGGCCTGGTCGGTGTCCTGCAGGCCCTCACCGATCCACGCTGACCTTTCGGCGGAAGCTACGAGCAGGCCTGTCCGGCCCGGCTCTTCCCATCATGGGCCGAGGTACCGGCGACGTTGGCTGGCGCGTTGTCCCGGATGCGGCGGCTGGCTTCGGCCGCCATATTTTGCAGGAAGACCACCTGATCGGTGGTGAACTGCCGAGGTCGCAGACCCAAAGCGCACAGGCCGCCGAGCACGTATCCACGTGGTGACATCAGTGGAGCACCGATGTAGGCGCGGACGCCGGCGACGGTTACCAGCGGGTTGTCCTGCCCTGCCGGATCGGCGGTCAAGTCGTTGATGACGCAGATGCTGCGCTGGCCCAGCATCGCGGTGCAGAACGACCACTCGATGGGAGTGCCACCGGCTTCGGTGAGCCAGCCGGGCAGCCCGTGTCCGGCGGCGAAGGCCTGCGCCCGGTCGAGCAGGATGGTGGCCAGGGCAATTTCCGCCTCCAGTTCGACCGCGACCACCTCGACCAGATCACTCAGCCAGGGGCGGGATTGCTCGCGGTCGAGTCCGAGCTCAGCGATCTCGTTAAGCCGGCCGGGCTGGTCAAGCTCGGGGCAGGTGGCAGACATGTCGCCAGCTCCTTAGTCAGCGCGTCGTAGGTGATGACCCGGATCTTCAGCGAGCGGCTGGCAACCCGGGCCAACTCCGTCACCGTCATCAGATGTTCGGCAATCCGGCGGAGATCTGACGTTTTCCGTACCGGCCGGGCGATGCCCAGATGCCGGGCCGCCATGCGCCACAGCTCCTCGGCCATCTCCCGGCCGACCTGGTCGGCCAAGTCGTGTATCGCACTGCTCTCGGTGGGCGCCTCAGGATCGCGGCCATCAATCTTCATCATGGGTGTCCGGCCGGGGCCCTGTCAGCACGCCGGTAACCTGCCCGACCGAGTCGCCGGTCCGCGAAGATCCCGCCGTTGGTCCGGTGGACAACTCACCCCCTCGTCTCATGGATCATGCGCCTGACGGAGAACTGCAGGCCGACAAATCGCCGAGATCGGGACCTTAGGCCCCTATCCTAGTCCCTCGACAAGCATGCGGCTGCGCAGAGCAAGGCCCGCGCAGCGCACTGGTCACCACGACGGGGGCGGGCATCCCGGCCAGCCACACCGTTCGGCTGCCGTGCGCCGCGCTCCGCCGGCCCGCCACAGGTCATCGAGTCGTCCTCGCACCGTCGCCCAGCCGCGGCGGCCGGTAACCGTCGGTGTCGAGTTGAGCGAGTTCGCCGTCGATGTCGACGGAGTGGGTGCCGTAGAAGTGCACGTTCTTGTGGTGGGTCGGCCAGATATGCGCCAGGACCTTGTCGTCGACCTGGCGGCCGGTCCGGCGCAGAGCGGCCACACCGAGGCCGTGGTACTCGGTCGACCAGCACACGATCGCGTTGGTAGCCAAGGTCAGATACCACATCTGCTCGCTCTGCTGCTCGTGGTGCCGGCGCCGCAGCGCCCCCTCGCCCGCGTAGGCCGGGGAGCGGCGCAGCGCGTGCAGGTTCTCACCCTTGTTCAGCTGCCGGGCGATCCGGCGCCGGTACGTCTCGTCGGCCAGGTACCGGGCGGCGTAGGCCGTACGGCGCAGCGCCCCGTACTCCTTGATCGCGCTGGCCAGCGCATTCTGCTGCCGCTTCGACGAGCACAACTTCCCGACCACCAGCGCTGCGGTGGCATGTCCGCCCTGCACGCTGGCAGCAACGCGCAGCAGGTCGTCCCACATGTCCGTGATCAGGTCCAGGTTCAGCCGCCGGGTCAGCAGCGCCCCGGCGCGCGGATAGCGGTCCAGGAAGTCGGCACGGGGGCCGGTCCGGTACAGGGTGATCTTCCCGAGGTCCCGGATCCGCGGGGGCAGCTGCTTGCCGACCAGGTCGAACAGGGCGAAGTTCGCCAATGTCGCGCCGTGGGGCGGAAGTACCACTCGGCGGTCCAGGCGAGCACGTCGTACGGCACGCCGCAGGACTCGGCCATCGCGGACAGGCCCATGTTGGTGGCCTCGGCGATGATCACGTACATCAGGTTGCGTTTGAGCTCGGCCGGCCGGGCGACCTTCCCGCCGGCGTGGACCAGGTGGTCGGTGAACCCGGTCCGGGCGTCGACCTCCACCAGCACCGAGGCGATCGGCACCCGCGGCAGCATCCCGGCCAGTTCGGCGCGCAGCGCGTCCGCCTCGGCGGTCAGCGGCGGGATGATCAGCTCGCCGTCGTCGGTGAGCCGGACCTCGCCCGGGTTGCCCTTGGCCAGCTGGGTCTCCAGGTCCGCGAGGGCGGTGTGCAGCTCGTCGCCGGCCTGCGCGAGCGCGGCGGCCGGCTCACCCGGCTTACCCACCAGGTGGCAGAACTCCACCTTCCGCGGCGCCCACGCCTCGGCCGTGCGCAGGAAGGAAGCGGGATCGGCGTACCGGCGCGAGCCGGGCACGAACACGTCGCCGGAGCGCAGCGCGTCGCGCAGGCCGACTAGCACGGCCAGCTCCCAGTACCGGCGGTACGCGGTGACGTCACCGCCCTGTTCCGCGGCGATCAGGTAGCCGGCCCACTTCGTCGGCACGAACCCGGCCGGCGCGCCGGCCGGGACCTTGCGGGCGCCGGTGGCATACAGCGCGGCCAGCATGCTCACCGCCTGCAGCAGCTGCTCGGTGCCCAGACCGCCGGCGAACTGCACCGCGGCGAGCACGGCCGGGGCGAACTGGCGCAGATACGACATCGACGCGTCCAGCATGCTGAGCTGGCCGTGGTCGCGGGGCAGGCGCTCGCGGCGCTCGGCCCACGCCGCGCTCCGAAGACGCGCCAGTTCCTCCGCTGAGAACACGTCCTGAGTCGCCGCGAACCACCGCCTGAGCATCGATCGTCACCAAACGGGACGGGACGCTAGAGCTCAGGACAGACCTTGATCAACCCCCAACTCTTACCGTTGTTTTTGGTCTGGAAACTACGGGCGGCCCCCTTACGGTCGGTCTGGCCGACGACTCCGGCGACTGGCCTTGACGGCCTGGCATGTCCCTCCGGACGGGCGGGCTGGTGGGGCCGTCGGGATCAGCACGGCGACCGGCCGGTTCGCTCGGCGGGTGCGGCTGGTTTCAGGTCTTCGTGGTGGAGAGCAGCGGGTCAGGCGCGGTGAGGCGGTGGTCGGCGGCCGGATCCCTCGAATGCCGGGCGTTCAGCGCGGCGGCGGTGGTGGCCAGGTAGTGATCGAACAGGCGGGTCAAGGCGGCGCGGCGCTCCGCTGGGCGGACCTCGTCGTGGGCGCTCTGGGCGGCGAAGGTTCGGACCAGGTGGTGGAAGGTGTACCGGCCGGGCGTGGCTTGCTGCAGCAGGTGGTTGCGGTGCAGGGTGTCCAGGCCGGCGCGGGCGGTGGTGAGGTCGGTGCCGGCGAGGGCCGCGGCGGCGCGGGCGGTGAAGTCGGGGCCGGGGTGCAGGGCGAGCAGGCGGAGCAGCCGTTGTTGATCGGCCCGGAGGCGCTGGTCGGACACGGAGAAGGCGAGTTCGACGCCGGTGTCCAGGCGCCGGGCGTGGTGGCGTTCGTCGAGGCGGTCGGCGTGGTCGGTCAGGGTCCAGCCTCGGGTGCCGTGGATGTGAGCGGTGACCAGGGTCAGGGCCAGCGGCAGATAGCCACAGCGGTGCGCGATCCGGGCGGCGGCGCGGGGGTCGGCGCCGACGGGAACGCCGGCGACGGTCCGGGTGAGGAAGGCGAGGGCCTCGGCGGGGGTGAACACCTTCATGGACAGGTGGGTCGCGGGGCGCAGATCGGCGAGGCTGTGCCGGCTGGTGACCAGGGTCAGGCATCCCGATGTGGCCGCCGGGAGGAGGGTGTGGGCCTGTGCGGGGGTCGCGGCGTTGTCCAGCACGATCAGGGCGCGGGTGCCGGCGAGGCGGTCGCGGCAGAGGGCGGCGCGTCGTTCGAGACCATGGGGTATCAGCTGGCCGGGCATGCCGAGCAGGCGCAGGAATCCCGCCAGGACGACGCTCGGATCGGCCGGTCGTCGCGCCGGGTCGGGATCGAAGCCGCGGAGGTCGACGAACAGGGTCCGCTCGAACGGCTGCTCCCGGTGGAGTGCGTGCCCGGCGTGGACGGCGAGCCGGGTCTTGCCGATGCCGGCCATGCCCTCGATGGCGGCGACCGGTGTCGCCGTGCCGGCCCGCGCCGCGTGGCGGAGCCGGTCGAGTTCGGCGGTGCGGCCGGTGAACCCGGGCGGCTCCGGTGGCAACCTGTCGTGGACAGTGACCTGGGAGACCGCCTCGATCTCCCCGTCGACGGCGCGCAGCGCCTGACGCCACCGCGTCACGTAGCCGGTGTCCGGGTGTAGCGCCTGGATCACCGCGACGACCAGGTCGGTGTCCAGCCGGGACCGGCCGCGTCGGAAGCAGTAGGCGACCGTGGACTTGCACACCCGCTCGCGGGCCGGTCGGCCGTCGGCGGTCCACGCCGTGTTGATGCGGTCCTTGATGGTGTCGTAGGAAGGATTGCCGGCCCAGACCTTCAGCCGGCGCAGCCGGTCGGCGAGGTCGGCGTGGCTCCTCGCCTGTCCCGGATCGGGCAGCGTGGTGAACACCGTGTCCGGCGTGGTCGCCGGGTCCGCTGGCAGTGGCATCGCCCACCCCCGTGCATCGGGTCGATGTCTCGGCATCCGAGGCTAGCGATCCGATCAGTGCCGCCGCGGGCCGGCGTCCTAATTCGTCCGAAAGTTCGTCATCGTCAGGTGTCGATGAGCACACTCGGGGCAGGCCCCCGCGGTGTACGCGGGGCGCATCGACGAGCACGGGGGTGGATATGAGGGCGTGGCGAGCAGGGGTTGTTCTGCTGCTGCTGGTGGCCGCGGGATTGTTCGTGCAGTCGCCCGGGGCGGCGTTCGCGGACGGGACGCGCTGGCGCATCCAGCATCGCAACTTCGCCAACAAGTGCATCGACGGCAACAGTGGTGCCGGGGGCCAGGCCTACCTCTGGAGTTGCGTGCGTGCCAGGAATCAGTACTTCCATTTCGATCTGGTCGAGGGGCTGTATTACCACCTGCGCAACGACAAGACCGGCCTGTGCCTGGGCAGCAACGGCCAGTGGACGGACTCGCCGATCTACAACCTGCCGTGCGATGGCAACTGGGCCACGCATTGGTCGGTCTACAACCAGGAGGGTGACTACTACACGTTCGTGCCGCGATACCTCGCCGGGTTCTGCATGACGCCGACGAGCGAGACCGATGGCACGGGGATCGCCCAGCATGTCTGCCAGTCGAGCTTCGACCAGTGGACCTGGTACCGCATGTGATGCTCGGGCCGGGTGACGGCCCGGCCGCCGGTCGGCGTGCGCGCCCCGGCGGCCGGGCCGTCAGCGCGTGGCACCCAGGTCAGCCGGCGTGGCCGGCTGGGGACGGCGGCTGGTGTGGACGAGCAGGGCCACGGCGGTGAGGAGCAGGGCGGCCACCGCTGTGGTGACGTGCAGGCTGGTGGTGAAGGCGGCGCGGGCGTCGTGCAGCAGGAGGGTGGCCTGCTCGGCGGGGAGGTGGCGGCTGGTGGCGAGGGCGCCGGGCAGCGAGTCGGAGGTGCCGTGTGTTCCGGTGCGGTAGATGACGGCGGCGAGGACGCCGAGCAGGGCGAAGCCGAGGGAGCCGCCGAAGTAGTTGGCGGTTTCGGACAGGGCGGCGGCGGCGCCGGCGCGTCCGGGTGGGACGGCGGCGAGGAGGTGGCCGGTGCCGAGGGCGAACAGGGGGCCGGTGCCCAGGGCCTGGACGGTGATGCCGAGCAGGACGGCCGGTAGCGAGCCGGCGAGCAGCAGCAGGGTGCCGAGCGCGGACAGGGTGAGGCCGGCGGCGATGGCGGTGGGTGTGGGCAGGTGGCGGGCCAGCCAGGGTGCGGTCATCGTGCCGGCGGCGACGCCGAGACCCATCGGGGCGAACAGGACGGCGGCCACGGCGGGGGAGTGGCCGAGGACGCCTTGCAGGTACTGGGTGACGAGCAGGCCGGTGCCGGCCATGGCGATCCCGGCGCCGACGAGCGCGATGATCACGGCGGTGACGGTGCGGTCGTGGAAGAGGCGCAGGTCGAGCAGTGGGGTGGACAGGCGCGCTTGGCGGCGTACGAAAAGAGTTGTCAGGGCCGCGCCCAGCAGCGCGGCGGTGAGTGTTGTCGCGGTCGGGCCGCCGGCGGTCCCCTGTTTGAGGCTGTAGATCAGCGGCAGGACGCCGGTGAGGCAGAGGGCGACGCTGGCCGGGTCGAGCCGGCCGGCCTGCGGTGCGCGGTGTTCGGGGAGCAGGAACGGGCCGGTGAGCAGCAGGAGCAGCATCGGCGGGACGGCGAGCAGGAAGATCGAGCCCCACCAGAAGTGCTGGAGCAGCAGGCCGGCCAGGACCGGGCCGAGGGCGCCGCCGGTGAACTGGGCGGTGGCCCAGAGGGCGATGGCGCGGCCGCGCCGGCGGGGGTCGGGGAACATGTTGGTGATCAGGGCGAGGGTGCACGGGGTGAGGGTGGCGCCGGCGACGCCGAGCAGGGCGCGGATCAGGATGAGTGGGGTGGGGCTGGTCACGGTTGTGGCCAGCAGGGACAGGGCGGCGAATCCGGCGGCGCCGATCAGGAGCAGTCGTCGCCGGCCGATCCGGTCGCCGAGGGTGCCCATGGTGATGACCAGGGCGGCGACGACGAGGCCGTAGCTGTCGCTGATCCACAGCTGTTCGACGTTGCTGGCGCCGAGGTCGGCGGCGAGGGCGGGCAGGGCGAGCAGCAGTGCGGTCAGGTCCATGGCGACGATCAGGGTGGGCAGCATCAGGATGATCAGTCCCGGCCAGGTGCTGTTGACTCTCATGCCCGGGGGTCGGTGCGGGCCGGGAATTCTTGACGCGAGAAATGTCGGTGGGGGATGTCAAGGTGGGCGGGTCGGTTCCGACCACCTGGCGAGAGGGCCCCTGCCGGGGCCTGCGAGATCTTTGGGGTACGCGATGAAGTTCCTGATCATCATGCATATCAACCCGGCCGTGCTGGACGCCCTGACCGAGCAGGAGAAGGCGGCGATCGGTGACGGGCACGGGCGGTTCATGGAGGCGCTCAAGGAGTCCGGGGAGCTGATCACGACGCAGGCGCTGGTGGATCCGTCGCAGGCGGCGGTGGTGCGGGTGCGTGACGGGCAGCCGGTGGTGACCGACGGGCCGTTCCTGGAGGCGAAGGAGTTTCTCGGCGGGTTCTACTTCGTCGACGTGGAGAGCAAGGCGCGGGCGATCGAGCTGGCGGCGCGGATCCCGGATGCGGCGATCGACGGGCTCGGGGTCGAGGTGCGGCAGGTGATGTTCGCGGACGGGCTGCTCGAGGCGTGACCGGGCCGGCTGTCGAGGACCTGCTGCGTCAGCTGATGCCGCAGGTCCTCGGGGCGCTGGTGCGCCGGTATGGGCAGTTCGAGGGCTGTGAGGACGCGGTGCAGGAGGCCGGGCTGGCGGCTTCGGTGCAGTGGCCGCGGTCCGGTGTGCCGGACAATCCGCGGGGCTGGTTGATGACGGTGGCGTCGCGGCGGCTGATCGACGCGGTGCGCAGCGATCAGGCGCGCCGGGAGCGCGAGTCGGTGGTGGAGCCGCCCGTGCCGGAGGTCGCGGACACCGATGACACGCTGTTGCTGCTGTTCCTGTGCTGTCATCCGGCGCTGACCGCGGCGTCGCAGACGGCGTTGACGTTGCGGGCGGTCGGCGGGCTGACGACGGCGGAGATCGCGCGGGCGTTCCTGGTGCCGGAGCAGACCATGGCCGCGCGGATCAGCCGGGCGAAACAGCGGATCCGGGCGGCGGGTGGCTCGTTTCCGCCGCCGTCCGGGGCGGAGCGGTTGCCGGTGGTGCTGCACGTCCTCTATTTGATCTTCAACGAGGGTTATACGGCTTCGTCCGGGTCGGCGCTGGACCGGCCGGATCTGGCGGCCGAGGCGATCCGGCTGGCGCGGCTGGTGCACGCGCAGCTGCCGGCGGACGGGGAGGTGTCCGGGCTGCTGGCGTTGATGCTGCTCACCCATGCGCGGCGGGCGGCGCGCACGACGGCGGGCGGGGATCTGGTGCCGCTGGCGGAGCAGGACCGGTCGGCGTGGGACCGGGATCTGGTGACGGAGGGGATGGCGCTGGCGGCGTCGTCGCTGGGTGCGGCGGCGCTGGGGCCGTACCAACTGCAGGCGGCGATCGCTGCCACGCACGCGGACGCGGCGACGGCCGCGGAGACCGACTGGCGGCAGGTGTACGCGTTGTATCTGATCCTGGAGCGGATCGCGCCGAATCCGATGGTGACGTTGAACCGGGCGGTGGCGCTGGCGGAGCTGTCCGGGCCGGCGGCGGGGCTGGCGGTGCTGGCCGGGCTGGAGGCGGACGAGCGGATGGCGGGGCATCACCGGTTGCTGTCGGTGCGGGCGCATCTGCTGGAGAGGGCGGGGGAGGTGGAGGCGGCGTACGAGTGCTATCGGCGGGCGGCGAGGGCGACGGCGAGTCTGGCGGAGCGGCGTCACCTGGAGTCGCGGGCCGCGCGGCTGCGGTAGTGCCAGGTCTACCCGGGGAGTCGAACCAGCGTGCTGTCGGTGGTTGTGGGTGGCCGTCTAGCTTGGGCGCATGACAGACACGCTGCTGGGGGCGGTGACCGGGCGACGGTTTCTGGTGTCGGCGTGGCCGTGGCGCGGGTTCGCCTACGCGGCCACCACGGCGGTGGCGTGCGGCCTGGTGTGGCTGGTGCTGGCGGTGCCGTTGACGCCGGTGTTCTCGGCGGTCGTGGTGCTGCGGACCGGGCGGAGCGGTGGTCATCTGATCGTGGCAGCCGGTCTCGGCCTGGTCGGGGTGGGCCTGCTGGGTCTGCTCGGTCCCCGGCTGGCGCTGTCGACGGCCCGGGCCGAGCGGTGGCGGTTGCGGCTGGCCGGTGCGGTCCCGCTGCCGCCGGGGCGTCGTGGTGACCTATACCGGGATCCGGCGACCTGGCGGGCGGTGGCCTACATGGTGCTGCTCGGCGTCGTCGGCCCGATGTGGCTGGGGGTGCTCGGGGCGGTCGGGCTGATCGTCGTGTCGACGCCGATCTCGGTGCAGTACCGGATGTCGGTGATGGACTCGGTGGCCGGTGTTCTGGGGCGGGCCGGCGGCGGGTTGCTGCTGATCCCGGTCCTGCTGTACCTGACCGCGTCGTTCGGCGGGGCGCATGCGGCGCTGGCCCGGCTGCTGCTGGCTCCGGAGCGCTCCGACGAGCTGGTGGAGGTGGCCCGGTCGCGGCGGCGGCTGGCGCACGCGTTCGACGCCGAGCGGCTGCGCATCGAGCGGGACCTGCACGACATCGCGCAGCAGCGCCTGGTCGCGTTGACGATGCAGATCTCGATGGCGCGGCTCGACCTGCCGGCCGGCTCGCCGGCGGCGGCCGCGATGGCCGCGGCGCACGAGCAGGCGAAGACGCTGATGGCCGAGCTGCGCGATCTGATTCGCGGGATCAGTCCTCGGACGCTGCGGGAGCTGGGCTTGCGGGCGGCGGTCGAGGAGCTGGCCGCGGCGAGTTGCCTTGAGGTACGCGTCGACGTCGACGGGTCGCGGTTCCCCGACGAGGTGGAGTCGGTGGCGTACGCGGCGGTCGCCGAGGCGCTGTCGAACGCGGTGAAGCACGCCGCGGCCGGCGAGGTGAACGTCTCGGTCCGGCGGGTGGGTGGCCGGCTGCTGGTCGAGGTCCGGGACGGCGGTGCTGGTGGCGCCGATCCGCGTCGCGGGTCGGGGCTGACCGGGCTTGCCGACCGGGCGGCGGCGGCCGGGGGCCGGCTGTTGATGTCGAGTCCGGCCGGTGGTCCGACGGTCCTGCGGGTGGAGCTGCCGTGCGGGTCGTGATCGCCGAGGACTCGGTGCTGCTGCGGGAGGGTCTGACGGCGATGCTGCCGCGGTTCGGGGTGCGGGTGGTCGCCGCGGTCGGGGATTCGCCGGCGCTGCTGGCCGCCGTGGCCGAGCACCGCCCGGAGCTGGTGGTGACGGATGTCCGGATGCCGCCGGGCTACACCGACGAGGGGTTGCGGGCCGCGGTGGCGCTGCGCACCGAGGATCCCGAGCTGGCGGTGGTGGCGCTGAGTCAGTACGTGCAGCACAGCTATGCCGGGGAGCTGCTCGCGTCGGGTTCCGGGCGGTCCATCGGGTACCTGCTCAAGGACCGGATCGGTGACGTGGCGGAGTTCGCCGGGCAGCTGCGCCGGGTGGCCGAGGGCGGCACGGTGGTCGACCCGGAGGTGGTGCGGCAGCTGATGCAGCGCCGCCGTGATCCGCTCACGCTGTTGTCGGCCCGCGAGCGTGAGGTGCTGGCGCTGATGGCGCAGGGGCATTCGAACGCGGCGGCGGCCCGGCTGCTCTCGCTGACCGAGGCCGGTGTGGCCAAGCACATCGGCAACGTGCTCACCAAGCTGAACCTGCCGGTCAGTGACGACACGAACCGGCGCGTGCTGGCTGTGCTGGCGTATCTGCGCAGCCGATCCGACTAGGAGAGTCCTGTGTTCACCACCAGTGCCCGGCGGCGTGACGCCGGGCTCCTCATCGTTGCCGTTTTCCTGGCCGTCGCGTTCTTCGTGGCCCCGCTGCTGATCGGCACCGGGCGGGTGGCCGGCTTCCCGCGGGTCTTCGCCGGCTATTGGTCGTCGGGTGCCGCGGCGTTCCCGCCGGACCTGCAGCGCCTCGTCGACCAGCAGTTCGGCGGTCACCTGGTGCGGGCGGTGATCGCCCTGCTGCTGCTCGCGGTGCTGGTGGTGCTGGCCGTCCGGGTGCGGCGGTTCGCGGTGCCGATCGGGGCGGCCGCGCTGGGCGCGGCGGTGCTGCTGATCGCCAGTGTGCAGGGGGTGGTGTCGCCGTTCGGCACGCTGCTGCCGGTGCTGGCGTCCGGCCCCGCCGACGCCGGGCTGGCGGTCGTCCTGGCGCAGGCCCGCGATCAGCTGGTGCATGGACCGGTGTCGCCTGCTCTGGCCGTGATGCTCGCCGAGTATGTGCGGTGGCATGTGGTGAAGGCGGTGCTGGTCGGTGTGCTGGCGGTGGTCCTGATCGGGCTGTCGGTGCGGTCGTGGCGTCGGTTTCGGCTGGTCGGCTTGCTGACGGCGGCGCTGGCTGTGGCGGCGCTGGTGGTCGTGGTGGCCAACGTGAGCACCGTGGTGGAGCCGGTTCCGCCGTTTCTGCTTCTGCTGCGCGGCAGCTGGTGAAGGGATGCGGTCCGAGCTCATTCCTATCTTCCTAGGACGACCTAGAGTCGGTGCGGCAAGCCGCACCGACAACCAAAAGGACGGCTTCGCCGACAACCCGGCTTTGGTTGTGGGTCCGGATGCGGGACGGTGCGACGGTGTTCCGCATCAGCGAGGGCCGCGCTCACTGATGCGGCGCTCGCTCGGCTGACGCCGTGGCGGCGTTAGACTCGCCGGCCATGGGATCGCTCACGTTCAGCCTCAACCTGACCCTGGACGGTTGTGTCGACCACCAGGAGGGGATCGTTGACGACGAGACGCACGCCTTCTTCACCGGTCTGATGGACGCGGCCGGGGCGATGCTGTGGGGTCGCGTCACCTACGAGATGATGGAGGGCCACTGGCCGGCCGTCGCCAGCGGCGCCACGGAGGCGCCGCCGGCCATCCGGGAGTGGGCGGTCAAGCTGGAGGCCAAACCCAAGTACGTGGTGTCGTCGACGCGCACGGATTTCCCGTGGGCCAACAGCCGTCACCTCGCCGGTGATCTGCGCGAGGGTGTGCGGAGGCTCAAGGACGCGACGCCGGCCGGGGTGCTTCTGGGAAGCGGCAGCCTGGCGACCGAACTCGACCGGCTGGACCTGATCGACGAGTACCGGATGCTCGTGCATCCCCGGATCGCCGGGCACGGCCCGACGCTGCACCAGGGCGGGCTGCCCGGCGCGCGCCGGCTCGAGCTGCTCTCGGCGCAGCCGCTGCGCAACGGCGTGGTGGCGATGCACTACCGCCGCGCGCGCTGAGTCACGGGGCGCGGCCCGGGCTTCCGGCCGGGGTAGCGGGTGGCTGTCGGCGGGTCAGGTGCTGGGTGGGGACTCGTAGAAGGCGAGGATCTGGTCGGCGACGCAGGCGGGGCGGCGTTCACCCTCGATCTCGGCGGTGGTGCGGACGATGAGGCGAGCGCCGGTGGGCAGGCGGCGGGCTTCGAGGAGGCGGACCTTGCCGCGCAGGCGGGCGCCGCAGCGGACCGGGGTGTGGAAGCGGACCCTGTCGAAGCCGCCGTTGACGACGAAGGTGGTGTTGTCGACCTGGACGACCTCGGTCAGGAAGGTCATGCACAGGGAGAGGGTGAGGGCGCCGTGGGCGATGGTGGTGCCGAACGGGCCGTCTTTCTGGGCGCGTTCGGGGTCGGTGTGGATCCACTGGTGGTCGCCGGTGACGGTGGCGAAGGCGTCGATGCGGTTCTGGTCGACGAGGTGCCAGTCGCTGGTGCCGAGCTCGTCGTGGCCGAGCAGGTCGTCGATGCTGGTGAACCGGGGCATCGCCTCACCTTAGAGGAAGCGCCGCGCGATCCGGGTCGCGCGGCGTCCGGTGGGTCAGGCGTCGGCCGGTTGGTGGGTGGTGGTGGCGGCTGATGTGGTGCTGGTGGTGGCCAGGCGGTGGAGCAGGCCGGCGAAGGCCAGGCCGAGGGCGGTCCACAGGATGGCTTGGGTGCCGAGTGAGGCGATCCGGAACTTCCAGAGCAGGACCGGCGGGAAGGTGTCCGGCACCTCGTTGATGGTGGGTAGCAGCAGGTAGGCGATGGCGACCACGACGGCGAAGGCGAGGACGCCCGCGGTGGCGCGTCGCCACTCGGGGGTCTGGGTGCGGGCGGCGAGGACGCCGGCCCAGATCGCGACCAGGCCGAGGACGAGGACGGCGAGGTAGCTCCAGGTCCGTTGGTTGATGGTGGCGGGGTCGCCGATGGCCGGTGGGTTGGGTGGGTATTTGAGGAAGGGGACCAGGACGATGCCGGTGAGGGCGGCGGCGGCCAGGCCCAGGGCGGCGCGGGTGTCGCTGCTGGTGTGCAGGCGGCGGCGCAGCAGGGTGTACGCGGTGGCGAGGAAGCCGCCGACGGCGATGCCGTAGAGGGTGGTGGCGAGGATCAGGCCGACGTTTTTCTGGGTGTCGCGGCTGACGAGTTCCTCACCGCCGTGTGCCTCGCCGTGGGCGAGGGTGTTCTGTTCCTCGATGGCGATGGCGGCGTCGATGCGGGGTTCGCCGGCCAGATAGGCGAAACCGCCGGCCAGCAGGCCGGCGATGAGCCCGGCGAGCAGTCCGGCGGTCAGCAGGCGCCCGAAGCTGAGCTTCAGTGGCACGGGACGCCCAGCAGGTGGCGGCCGTCGTGCATGAGCTCGTGCATGTACATGCCGCTGCGGGACAGGGCGCCCTGGTCGAAGGCGACCAGGTAGGCCAGGGCGAGCAGCAGGATGGTGACGCCGGCGGCGGTGAGCAGCAGGCGGGTGGAGATGGCGGGGATGGCAAGGGGCCGCACGGACTGGACCTTGGGCATGGCTGATCAACCTCCTACGGGATGACGCGTCCCGGTGGACAGGCTGCGGTCGCGTGAGCGTCCTGACTCATCACGTCCCCGTGGCCGGGGGGCGATTCACAGTGGCGCGACCGCACCGGAATTGCACCGGTTTCCCTCACGACGCCGCAGATGGCCTTCACAACCTATCTGGCGTGGTGGTGGCGGCACAACCGGGATCGCCAGGCCCGGGCTACATTCACGCACGTCTCTGTTGCGCGGGTGGATGGTGTGGCACCGGTCGCCTCCGGTGCCGGGGTGCGGATGGCGGGCGTCGATTCCGGGGTGGACCCGGCGAACGCGCAGGTGGCGGGCCGGGGTCTGCTGGTGGGCCGCCGGGACTGTGTGGGTCACGGGACGGCGGCGCCGGTTGTGGCGGTGCTGGTGGCGGGGCGAGCCGGGATGTGGCCGGGGGTGGCCGGGGTGTTCGGGCCGCGCTCAGGTGATCAACATCTCTCGCGCCGGCCGCCGATGATCGGCCGCGGCGGAAGCGGTCCGGCGGGGCGGTCGCGGTGGCCCGCAGCGAGATCCTGGAGGTGTCCGTAGTTTCCGGCGAAAATCAACGCTAAGCTCGGCGCCACCCTGCCCGTGGACAAGGCCGCCGACGGGCCTCACCACCGGGCAAGCCTGCGGCAAGTGGCGTTCGGGCAACCGCTACATGCTGGTGGGTGGGGCTGCGGCGTATTCGCTGTCGGTGACGGGTTCGAGCCAGTGGACGACGGCGTGGTGCTCGTCGGCTTCGTTGATGGCCAGGTGGACCATGAGCCGGTCGGGTGCGGCGCCGTGCCAGTGTTCCTCGTCGGCTTCGAACAGGACCCGGTCGCCAGGGCGGATGACTTCGACCGGGCCGCCGCGGCGCTGGCACAGGCCGACGCCTTCGGTGACGAACACGGTTTGGCTCAGCGGGTGGCGGTGCCAGTGGGTACGCGCGCCCGGCATGAAGTGCACCAGGTTCGCCGTCACCCGCGACGGCGGCGGCGCGGCGGCGACCGCGTCGATGTACACGTCGCCGGTGAACCAGTCGGCGGGGCCCTTGGCGGTGGCGGTGGAGCTGCGGGTGATCTGCATCAGGTTCCTTCGGTGGTGCCGGCGGCTGCGGTCGTGGTGGTGGCGGCCCAGGAGGCGAGCAAGCGCAGGCGTTCGGCGGACGGCGAGCCGGGTTCGGCGGTGTAGACGAGCAGCACCAGGCCGGGTTCGACGGTGATCGCGAGTTCCTCGTAGGCCAGGGTGAGCTCGCCGACGACGGGGTGGTGGAAGCGTTTGGTGCCGGTGCCGTGGGTGCGGACGTTGTGGTCGGCCCAGAGCCGGCGGAAGTCGTCGCTGCGGGTGGACAGCTCACCGACGAGGTCCTGCAGGCCGCGGTCGTGGGGGTCGCGGCCGGCCTCGGCCCGCATGATCCCGACGCACATCGCGGCGAACAGGTCCCAGTCGGGGTAGAAGTCGCGGGAGGCCGGGTCGAGGAACTGGAACCGGGCCAGGTTGGGCGTGCGGCCGCCGTCGCCGATTACGGGGGCGTAGAACGCGCGGCCGAGCGCGTTGGTGTTGAGCAGGTTCTGCTGCGGGTCGCGCACGAACGCTACGCCGTCGGTGATCGCTTCCAGCGCCCATCGCAGGCTCGGGCGGGCGGCGGCCTTGCCGGCGGCCCGACGCCGGGGCCGGCCGGAGGTGGGGATGCCGTCCGCGGCGCGGGCGAGGTCGTACAGGTGGGCGCGTTCGGTCTCGTCGAGTTGCAGTGCCCGGGCGAGAGCTTCGAGGACGCTGGACGACGCGCCGGCGATCTGGCCGCGTTCGAGCCGGGCGTAGTACTCGACGCTGAGCCCGGCGAGGGTGGCGACCTCGCTGCGCCGCAGCCCGGGCACGCGCCGGCTGCCTGTCGCGGGGAGTCCGACCTGCTCGGGGGTGAGGTGGGCGCGGCGGGTGGTGAGGAAGTCGCGTACCTCGGATCGGTTGTCCACGATTTCGAGCGTAGGCCGGGCGGGGCGGCCCAGGGGTGCCCTGTCAGTACACCCCTTTGCAGGGACTTCTTCCCGCCCGAGCGGGCACGTTGACTGGGTGTCACGGCCCTGCGGGCTGTCTCGATCGAAGCGAACGGAGCACACCACCATGCGTGGAGTTGTCATGTATAAGCCGGGGGACGTGCGCGTGGAACAGCGCCCGGACCCGATGATCGTCGAGCCGACCGACGCGATCATCCGGCTGTCGGCCACCTGTGTCTGCGGGTCCGACCTGTGGCCGTACCGCGGGGTCGAGAAGCTCGACGGGCCACGGCCGATGGGTCACGAGTACGCCGGGATCGTCGAGGAGGTCGGCTCCGAGGTACGTACGGTGCGGCCCGGGCAGTTCGTGGTCGGGTCGTTCTTCGCCTCCGACAACACCTGCGAGATCTGCCAGTCCGGCTACCAAACCCACTGCGTGCACCGCCAAGGCGCCGCCCCGGACGGGGCGCAGGCCGAACGGGCCCGCATCGCCCTGGCCGACGGCACCCTGGTCGCCACCCCCGAGGCGCCGTCGGACGACCTGGTGCCGTCGCTGCTGGCCGCCTCGGACGTGCTCGGCACCGGCTGGTTCGCCGCGATCGCGGCCGAGGTCGGGCCGGGTAAGACGGTCGCGGTGGTCGGTGACGGCGCGGTCGGCCTGCTCGGCGTGCTCGCAGCCAAGGAACTGGGGGCCGAACGCATCATCGCGATGAGCCGGCACGCCGACCGGCAGAAACTGGCGTCGGAGTTCGGCGCCACCGACATCGTCACCGAACGCGGCGACGAGGGCGTCGCCCGGATCAAAGACCTGACCGGCGGGCTCGGCGCGCACTCGACGATCGAGGCGGTCGGCACCCAGGAGGCGATGATGCAGGCCATCCACTCCACCCGGGCGGGCGGGCACGTCGGCTACGTCGGCGTGAACCACGACGTCAGCCTGCCCGGTGACCAGCTGTTCTTCTCCGGCGTGCACCTGCACGGCGGCCCCGCACCGGTCCGGCGGTTCCTGCCCGACCTGATCGGCCGCATTCTCCGCCGGGACATCGACCCGGGCCGGGTCTTCGACCAGACGTTACCGCTCGAAGAGGCCGCCGAGGGTTACCGGGCGATGGACGAACGCCGCGCGATCAAGGTACTGCTCCAGCCGTGACGACCAGCGACACCACGCCAACGTCGCGCAGCGGCGCGGCAGGCAGGAGCACCGTCCGCGCGCCCGGGTCTGTTCGCCCGACGTCACCGCGCCTGCCGGTGCTCACCTACGTGCTGGCCGCCGGGACGTTCCTCATGGGGACCACCGAGTTCGTCGTGGCCGGCCTGCTATCCGAGATGGCCGACGACTTCGGCCGTACGGTCGGGCAGACCGGACTGACGATCACCGTGTTCGCCATCGGGATGATCGTCGGGGCGCCGGCGATGGCGCTGCTCACCCTGCGGATGCCGCGCCGGCTGACCCTGACCCTCGCGCTGGGCCTGTTCGCCGCCGGCCACGTGGTCGCCGCGTTGACTGACAGCTTCCCGGTCCTGCTGGCGGCCCGGTTCGTCACCGCGGTCGCCACCGGCGCGTTCTGGGCCGTCGGCTCGGTCGTCGCGGCCCAGGCCGCCGGCCCCGCGGCAAGTTCCCGGGCGCTGGGCATCGTGCTCGGCGGGGGCATGCTGGCCAACGTCCTCGGCGTGCCGGTCGGGCCGGGCTGCCGCCCTCGGCGGTACCGCTGAGCCTGATGGCTTTCGGCGTGGGCGCGCTGCTGGGCAACATCATCGGCGGCCGGCTCGGCGACACCCGCCCGTTCACCACCACCTTCACCACCGCCGGCGTCACCGTCCTCGCCTCGGCCGGCATCCTGCTGTTCTCCCGCCACCCGATCCCGCTCGTGGCCCTGTTCACCCTGCTCGGCCTGGTCGGGCTGTCGGCCAACCCGATCCTGGTCTCACTCGCCGTCCGCTACGGCGGTGCCGCCCCCACCCTGGCCACCGCTATGCCCACCTCGATCTTCAACCTCGGAACCGCCATCGGCACCGGCATCTCCGGCATCGCCCTGGAATCATCACTCGGCGCCATCGGCCCGACCGTCGTCGGCACCATCGGCGCAGTGTTGATCCTCGCGCCGCTCGGGCTCCTCGCATTCCTCGAATCACCGCGTCACCAGGTGGCACTGGAGCAGAGGTGACGTGTCGAAAGGCGGCCGACAGCGCGGCCGCGAGCAGGCCGTCCCGGAAACGAGGGTTTCCGGGACGGATCTTTCCGGCGTGCCGGCGTTGGTCATCTCCGCAGGTCGAGGAGTCCCGAAACCGGTGTGTCGCTGACGGTGTTGCGGGACGTTTCCGAGACGAAGGTCGGTGTGACGATCGCCTCCGCGGTGGCGCCGGCCGGTACCGGGCAGCCGCACAACCGGATCCGTGTCGGCTACGCCCGGGTGTCGACGCGCGCCCAGGATCGTCAGGCATAGCTCGACGCCCTCGCCGGCGCGCACTGCCGGGAGGTGGTGACCGAGACGGGGAGTACCCGCGGTGAGCGGCCGAAGCTGCGCGCCGCCCTGGACCGGCTTCAGCCCGGCGACACCCTCGTGGTGTACAAACCGGACCGGGTGGACCGAAAGCGGGTCTGAGCGTGACCGGCCGCGGTCCGCAACGGGCGGGGTGCTGGTCAGCGGCGGTTGAGCAGGGAGTGTTTGCGGCTGTAGGTGAAGTAGACGACCAGGCCGATCAGGAACCAGACGGCGAAGCGCAGCCAGGTGATCGGGGCCAGGAAGGTGATCAGCCACAGGCTGAAGACGACGCCGAGGGCGGGGATGACCGGCATCCACGGCAGGCGGAAGGTGCGCGGCAGGTCGGGGCGGCGGTAGCGCAGGACGATGACGGCCACGCAGACGACGACGAAGGCAAGCAGGATGCCGATGTTGGTCAGTTCGGCGGCTTCGCGGATGGGCAGGAAGCCGGCGATGGCGGCGGAGGCGATGCCGGCGATCCAGGTGACGCGGGTGGGTACCCGGCGTACCGGGTGGAGGTGGGCGAACCAGGACGGGAGCAGGCCGTCGCGGCTCATCGCGTACCAGACGCGGGTGACGCCGAGCATGAAGGTGAACATGACGGTGAGGATGCCGATGATGGCGCCGACGGCGATGACGTCGGCGAGGCCGTTGAGGCCGACGGCGGCGAAGGCGCTGGAGAAGCCGCTTTCCGGGTCGATGTCGCGGTAGTCCTGCATGCCGGTCAGGACCAGGGTGGCCAGCACGTAGAGGATCATGGAGACGATCAGCGAGTAGATGATCGCCTTGGGGAGGTGGCGGCGGGCGTCGGCGGATTCCTCGGCGGCCGTCGACATGGCGTCGTAGCCGAAGACGGCGAAGAAGACGGTGGCGGCGCCGGTGATGGCGCCGCTCACGCCGAACGGGAAGAACGGCGTGTAGTGGCCGGTGTTGATGTGGAACCAGCCGACGACGACGATCAGCAGCACGATCAGGACCTTGAGGCCGACGACGGCGGTCTCGGCGCGGGCGGCGGCGCGGATGCCGAGGTTGAGCAGGCCGGCGATGAGCAGGCAGAGGATCAGGGCGAACAGGTCGACGACGTGGCCGTGGCCGCTGCCGGGGGCGCCGAGCATCCAGGCGGGCAGGTCGGCGCCGAGTTCGCCGACCAGGAAGCCGAAGTAGCCGGAGATGCCGATCGCGACGACCGAGACGATGGCGGTGTACTCCAGCAGCAGGTCCCAGCCGATGAACCAGCCGGCGATCTCGCCGAGCACGGCGTAGCCGTAGGTGTAGGCGGAGCCGGCTTTCGGGATCATGCCGGCGAATTCGGCGTAGGAGAGGGCGGCGGCCGCGGAGGCGACGCCGGCGATCAGGAACGAGACGAGCACGGCGGGGCCGGCGGTCTCGTGGGCGACGGCGCCGGCCAGGGCGAAGATGCCGGCGCCGATGATGCCGCCGACGCCGATCGCTGTCAGTTGCCAGAGCCCGAGTGTGCGGGTCAGGCCGGTGTCGCGGTCGTCGGTGATGTCCTCGACCGGTTTCCTGCGGAAGATCTCCGAGCGCATGGCACCTCCTGAAGCTTCCCTAAGGCATTTAAAACCATAGATCAATTATTTAGGAACGCTCGTTCTTGACTGCTCGTTCCTAAACGGTCTAGCGTGGTCGGCATGGGAAGACCACGAGCGTTCGACGAGACCGAGGCCGTGCAGGCGGCCGCCGCGCTGTTCGCCCGGCGCGCGTTCGACGGCGTCTCGGTCGACGACCTGGTCAGCCACCTGGGCGTGCACCGCAACAGTCTCTACCAGGTGTTCGGCAGCAAACGCGGGCTCTACCTGCGGGCGCTGCGGTGGAGCCTGCAGCACCAGGTGCGGCCGCTGCTCGGGGCGCCGCCGGCGGTGCTGGCCGCCGAGCCGGCCCTGGACCTGCTGCTGATGGCCGCCACCGAGCGGGCCCCGGAGGACCCGGAGGTGGCCCAGGAGGTCGGCGCGATCCTGGCCGAGCTCGACACCGCCCGCGGCGGCGGGCCCGACACCACCGCCACCCTGCTCGGGATGCGCCTGCGCGCCCGGGTCACCCGCGAAGGATAGGAGCGTTCCCCATGTCCGCAGACGTGCGCATCGACGGCGACACCCTGGTCGTCGAGATGATCGGCATCGACAAGCTCTGGGCGCTCACGAGCCGCTTGGAGATCCCGCTGGCCAACGTGGCCGGTGCGACCATCGACCCGGGTGCCGCCCGCGAGCCCAAGGGGATCCGCACCGCCGGGGCGCACATCCCGGGCTGGCTGACCGCGGGCCGGTTCCGCCGGGACGGCGAGAAGATCTTCTGGGACGTGCGCGACGCGAACAAGGCGGTCGTCATCGCGTTGCGCGACGAGACCTACGCCCGGCTGATCATCGAGGTGGAGGATCCCCGCGCCACCGTCGACCTGGTGGAGCACGCCATCGTCCGGCCGTAGGCTGTGCGGCATGTCCACAGAGATCAGTGAGCAGCTCGCTGTCGCCGCGGCCGCTGTCGGCCAGCTGGTCGCCGGCGTGCGCGACGACCAGCTGGAGCAGGCCACGCCGTGCGCCGACTACACCGTCCGGGACCTGCTCGGCCATCTGCTGCAGGTGGTGGAGAACTTCCAGGTCCTGGCCCGCCGCGGCACCGTCGACTGGACGACCGCGGCGGACCGGGTCACCGGCGACTGGCGGGCCGGTTTCGCCGCCGAGACCGCGAAGCTGACGGCGGCCTGGTCGGACCCGGCCACCCTGGAGGGTGTCTCACCCGGCATGGGTCTGCCGCAGCGCACCGTCGGGCAGATGATCCTCGGTGACCTGGTGGTGCACGGCTGGGACCTGGCCCGCGCCACCGGCCAGCCGTACCAGGTGCCGCCAAGCCTGGTCCCGGCGGTGCGGGAGTTCCTGGACACGATGGTGGAGACCGGGCGCACGATGGGCGCGTTCGGTGACCCGGTCGAGCCGCCGCCGGACGCCGACGAGGTGGCCGAGCTGCTGGCCCTGACCGGGCGCGACCCGGCCTGGTCGGCCGGCTGAGCTCACAGGGACGCCAGCCAGGCGCGGACCTCGCCGGGTGTGCGCAACAGCAGCAGCGGCGGCATGCCCGGATCGGTCTGCCAGGCCCGCATCCGGGCCCGCTTGCGCGGCCACGACCGCCACTGCTGCAGCACTATCGAGTTCCGGCCGAACGCCGCACGCAGCGACTCGACGTTGCCGTTGCAGATCGGGGTTCGTGTCACCGCCCGGTGCACCGTGCGCCGCAGCAGCTGCCACAGGCACCGCCAGCGCGGCAGGTCCAGGCCGACGACCAGGTCGGCGCGGGCCATCGGTACGTCCAGCCACGGCAGGTACGCGCTGTCGAGCACCCAGGCGTCCCCGGCGCAGATCGCGGCGATCCGCTCGCGTTGCACCGGCAACGGCACCGGCGTCCAGCCGGGCTCCCAGGTCAGGTCGTCGACCGGGTGATAGGGCAGGCCGGTGCGCTCTCCGATGGCGCGGGCCAGTGTCGACTTGCCGGACCCGGCCACCCCGTAGACGACCACTCGTCTCATGCCGGGTGCAGGAACCGGTGGATCTCGGAGACGAACGCGGTCGGCTGCTCCACGTGCACGTGGTGCCCGGCGGTGACCGACACCAGGGTGGCGTCCGGGATCCGCTCGGCCGCGTCGGCCAGCAGCTCGTGCGGGATCGGGCTCTCCGCCCCGCTGATGATCAGGGTGCGTACGCGCAACCCGGCGAGCGCCTCCCACCAGGCCGGATCCGGATCGTTGAGCTGGGCGCGGAGCTGGTTGACAGCGGTGGCGTCGAACGCGACCGGCTCGGCCGGTGGATCCAGCGGCGGCCGGGGCAGGGCGCCCGGCCGGGGCAGGGCGATGTCCTCCAGGACCAGGTGGGTGACCCGGTGCGGGGCCATGACGGCCAGCAGCGCCGCCGCGACACCACCCATCGCATGGCCGATCATCAGGCACTTGTCGACACCGGTGGTGTCGAGGAAGGCGAGCACGTCGTCACGCAGCAGCTCGAAGGAGTAGACCCCCGGGTGCGAGCTGGCGCCGTGCCCGCGCAGGTCCACCACGTACACCAGGTGGGTGTCGGCCAGATCCGGCAGGACCGTGTCCCAGACGGCGCCGCTGTCGCCGAGCCCGTGCAGCAGCACCAGCGGCGGGTTGCCGGCGTCGCCCACCGTGCGGTACGCGAGCGTCACCCCGTTGACGTGCACCGTCGTCGTCACGAATACCTCATCCCGGTCGGCGCAGCAGCCACCACGCGCCGCCGAAGAACGTGATCATCACGATGCCGGACATCGCGCCGGCCGCGGCCAGGCCGCGCAGACCGGCGACGGCGACGAGCACACTGCCGGCGAAGGCTATCAGGCAGAGCACCAGCAGGGGGCGCGTCGGCAACCGCGGCCGCGGGTCCAGGCGCCGCCACCCGTAGAAGCAGGCGCCGGTCACCAGTACGTCGGCCAGCCACTGCCGGGCGAACGGCCAGTCGGCGAACGGCGTCAGCGCGACGGCGAGCACCGCGATCCAGACCCCGCACAGGGCCAGCGATCGGGCGGCGGCACGGTTCGGCGACCGTCGCATTCCCGCCACGGTAGGCAACGCGGGCAAGCGGGTAAGGGGAGAGGATGAGCAGCAGCGAGCACGTGGCGGGAGCCAGCACCGACCAGCACATCTCTGGGCTCGAGGAGGAGGGCGCGTTCCAGACCGACGAGCCGCCGACCTCGGCGACCCCGGCCGACGGCAGCACCAACGCCGGCATCAACCGGTCGGCGGCGAACCGTCCCGCGCCGGGCACCGACCCCGAAGCCATGCACGACCCGGCGGGCGACCCCGGCGATCAGTAGTGCAGCAGCGTCACCACCAGAGTGGCGACGGTGGTGACGAAGAAGACCGCCCAGCCGGTCAGGTCGCGCGAACCCACCCGCAGGTGCGCGATCAGCGCCCCGGCGAAATAGAGCACCAGCCCGCCGGCCGCGAGGGTGCCCAGCAGCGGGACGGCGAACCCCAGCAGCAGCCCGAGCGCCCCGGCGGCCAGCATGCCTGCGAGCATCCACCGCCACCACATCGGCAGCCGCTTCATGCGCAGCTGCGCCCGCGGATAGTCGTGGCCGATCAGATAGGTGACGGCGGCGGCGCCGGTGAACACGGCGGTGACGACGGTGAGCGTGACATAGGCGGCGGACACGGAGCCTCCCTGCGACAACGGTGCGGTCACCTGTCCCGACGAGACACCGTCACCGGATGTCAGGCGCGTCCAGGGTCCACAGGTGCACCGCCGCACCATCGGCGGCCACCGTGTACCAGCGGCCGTCCGCCGCGGACCGGGCCGGGCCGCACACCGCGATCGGGTAGCCGATCGGCCCGCGCACCGTCATCGCCGCCAGGTCCACCAGCCAGTGCCGGGGCGCCGGGGTGTAGTCCTCGGTGCCGACCACCGCGGCGTCGTCCCACGGCACCGCGGCCACATAGTCCCAGCGGGCCCGGTCGTCGCCGGGCGCGGCGGGCACCGCCGGGTCGGCGCCGAGCTCGCCCAGCAGCACCCCGTCGGCGGATCGGTGCAGGTAGAGCGCCCACTGGCCGGGATCGGTGGACAGCAGCCGCCCACCGGACGGGGTCACCCCGAGCAGCACCTGCTCGTCGAAGCGCCGCACGTACAGCTCGCCACCGTCGAAGTGCCCCCACAGCGCCGGCGAGCCCTCGTCGCCCTCGCCGACGGTCAGCCCCATGAACGCCGGGTCCGGATGCGGGGCGTGCGTCGAGTCCGAGCCGGCCGTGCCGGTCGTGGCGCCCGCCAGGACCGTGCCGTCGGCGGCGTCCACCACCAGCCACTGCTCCTGCTGGTCGGTGCCGCGCACGTGGGCCCAGAGCAGCCGGCCGTCCGGCGAGAACGCCACCGACCCCCGGTCGGCGTAGACGTGAGCGGTGTCGTCGGCGTACTCGGCGAACGACACGTGCGCCACCGTGCACACCGCCGCCGACCAGCAGCCGTGCCGCAGCTCCCAGCGCAATCGGCCGCTCGCGTCGACCGCCCGCAGTGCGTGCACCCCGGCGAACACCGCCAGCTCGCCGTCCGGGCGCACGGCGACCGCACCGAACGGTCGCGGCCACGGCGCCGGGAACCGCCGCGGCGGCCGCGACCCGGCCAGGTCGCCGGCCACCAGCTCGGTGTCGCCGCGCTGCACCAGCAGCGAACGCGCCACCATAGGCGGGTCGGCGGACACCGGGCTCAACGGTGCGGGAACCGTGGCGACGAGACGAGCTTCGAGCACGCCTCACGATAAAGGTCGCTCCCGGCAGCCCGGACCCGGGCCGAACCGGTCACTCGTCAGCGCAGGACCAGCAGATCCAGCGTGTCGGTCTGCGGCCCGGCCACGGTCCGCGCGGCCTCGCGCAGACGATCGACACCCCTGGCGTACGCGGTGTCGCTGATCAGTTGCAGCAGCGTGTGCGCCTCGCGTCGCAGCCCGGCGGCGGCCACCGCCAGCGACGGCGCGGACACCTGGGTGACCGGTTGCAGCGCCACCCTGGCGAAGCCGGCCGTGGCGAACGCCGCCTCGACCGTCGCGACGCTCGGATAGCGCTCGTCGAGCACCGCCGCCGTCTCCGGCCAGTACCGGCACAGGGTCAGCCCGGCGTGCCGGCCCGGGAACGCCGAGCGGATCAGCACCGGGCCGCCCGGGGTGAGCACCCGCCGGATCTCCCGGGCCGCCGCGGCCAGGTCCGGCACGTGATGGATCACCGTGGACAGCCACACCGCGTCGACGGTGGCGTCGGCGGCCGGGATGCGCGTGGCGTCACCGGCCAGCACCGGGCCGGCCACGGAACGTTCGCGCATCGCGGGGGACGGGTCGACGGCGAGCACGGTGACGGCCGGCCACCACGTACCGAAAGCCCTGGTCCAGCTGCCGGTGCCGCAGCCGAGATCGAGCAGCCGCAGACCCGGCCGTGGCCGCAGGTGCCGGGTGATCGCCTCGCGCCACGGGGCGAGCCCGTCGCCGGGCAGGTGCCGGGTCGCCTCGAAGGCGGCCGCGTCGGTGTCGTCATAAGCGATGAGTGCCATACCGCCGAGCCAACCGGCCACCCGGCCCACCCCGCAAGCGTGACCCTCGCCTCGAAAGCGGGGCCGGACACGCCTACCGTGACATCCATGAGTTTCGACAGCGCGAAGGCGTTCCTGCGCGAACACGGCGCGGAGGCGATCGAGCATCCCGGCGGCACCCTGTACGCGCACCTGTGCCGGGTCGCCGACCGGCTCGCCGAACTGGGCGCCGGCCCCGACCTGCAACTGGCCGGGCTGACCCACGCGGCATACGGCACCGACGGGTTCGCCCGGGCGCTGCTGGAGATCACCGCACGAGACCGGTTGCGCGCGGTGATCGGCCCGGCCGCCGAAACCCTGGTCTACCTGTACGGCGCCTGCGACCGGGACCGGACCTGGCCGGTGCTGGCGGAGACCGCGACCGTGCACGACCGGTTCACCGGCAGCGCGGTGCGTCTCGACGGGGCGCAGCTGATGCCGTTCGTCGACCTGAGCGTGGTCAACAAAATCGACGTGCTCGAACACCAGCCGGCGTTGCTGGCCGAGCACGGCCCCTACTTCCACGACCTGTTCGACAGGTGGGCGCTGGTGACCTCACCCGACGTCGCCGACGAGGCCCAGCGGATCCTCGCCGGCATCTGACACCGTCGCCGGCGCGGTGGGCCGAATTGTCGTTGACCGGCGCGGCCGGGCGCGCCCACAGTGGGCTGATGAGCGATCGAGCCGTGCCCGGGCTGACCCTGCGCACCGCGGTGCCATCCGACCTGCCGGGGCTGCGGCACGTGTACCGTACGGCGTCGCTGTCCAATGCCGGCGACGCCCCGATGCTGCTGGCCCGGCCCGAGTTCCTGCACTTCGCCGGGGACGGCGTCGCCGCCGGCCGGACCGTGGCCGCGCTGGCCGGTCCGCCGGGCGAGGGCCGGATCGTCGGGTTCGCCACCGTCGTCGCCGGTCCGGACGGCGAACTCGAACTCGACGACCTGTTCGTCGATCCCGGCTGGCAGCGCCGTGGCATCGCCCGCCGGCTGGTCGCGTGGATCGCCGGCACCGCCCGCGCCGCCGGACATCGGCGGCTGTGGGTCACCGGTAACCCGCACGCGCTGGCGTTCTACCGGGCCGCCGGCTTCGCCGAGGTCGGCCGGATCGGCACCGAACTGGGCGAGGGCCTGCGCATGTCGCTCGACCTGACCCGTTAGCGGCGGCGGCCCGGGTCGCGCCGGTCGGAGAACAGATGCCGGAGCCCGCCGGTCTCCTGCAGCAGGCCGATGATCTCCGGTGGCAGGAACCGCACCCGCGCCAGCTCCGCGAGCGGCACCCAGCGGAACCGGTGCCCGGCGCGGTCGCCGAGCGAGCCGGCCGGGATCCGGTCCGGCCAGCTGATCGCGTAGTAGAAGCAGACCTCCTGCTCGATCAGCCCGCCCTCGTCCCGGATCCCCTCGGCGACCAGCATCGGCGCGGCGGGGACGGTGAACTCGATGCCGAGCTCCTCGCGCAGCTCCCGGGCCAGGGCGGCGGCCGAACTCTCCCCGAACTGCACCCGGCCGCCGGGCAGGAACCAGCCGTCGATCTGCTCGACCGCGCACACCAACAGCCGGTCCCCGTCCCGGATCACGCCCGCCGACCGGCACTTGAAGCAGCCGGCGGCATGCGTCCAGGAGATGTCGTCGTCTGCCACGCCCCCATCTTGCCGTGGCCACCACCGTTGTCGGGCGCCAGGTCAACAGCGCGGTCGGTTGCCTGGTGTGTTCCCGCGACGCCCAACCCGGGATCCAGATGCGACCTGTCGCTTTGCCGTAGCAGCCCTTCCTCCGTTCCTACAACATAACTGTCACTATGATGTACCCAAGATTTGTCCGTTTTGGGCATCTCGGGGAATTGCTGGATTACCGGTATTAGTAATCCAGTAATTCAGGAACGGATGCGCGGAGCCGACCTCCACAGGGTGTCGGTAAGAAACGTGTCACCAGATCTGGACGGTTGATGATCGTGACGTAGTCCAGCTACCGCTTGGCGGGCGTGATCAGCCGGCTCCTTTCCGCCACGGAGCCTTGGGTCGGCGAGCGTGTCGACGATGAGCCGGCATGAGGTGGACCACCGAGCGGCCGAGCCGGTCCCCAAGGGACTACGAGGTTGGAGGCGGACCATCGAGGCTGTCGGCTGCTGGCCGCGACGAACGGGATGACGGCAGGGTTCGCTGTTGCACCGCGTGCCGGAACACGGCCGTGGTGCTGGGGTCCTTGCCGAGGCGGGGGTGGGTTTCGTACATGCGTGTCCAGGCCAGCAGGCCGGAGGCGGCGGTGAGGGCGGCGACGACCCAGATGGCGGTGCGGATTCCGGCGAGGTCGGCGACGATTCCGGCGAGCAGGGCGCCGGCGGCGAACCCGCCGTCGCGCCACAGCCGGTAGACGCCGACGGCCCGGGCCCGCCAGGTGGGGTGGGCGACATCGCTGATCGAGGCCAGCAGGGTCGGGTACACCGCGGCGGTGCCCGCGCCGAGCAGCACCGCGGCGCCAGCCCAGGCGGCGAAGCCGTCAGCAAGCGCGATCAGAGCCAGGGCGACGGCTTGGGCGATCATGCCGACGACGATGAACGGTTTGCGGCCGTAGCGGTCGGACGCCGAGCCGGTGGCTAGTTGCCCGAGGCCCCACACGGCCGGGTAGAGGGCGGCGAGGGCGCCGATCTGGGTCAGCGACAGCCCGGTGGTGGTGAACAGGATGGGGAACAGTCCCCAGGCGAGGCCGTCGTTGAGGTTGTTGACCATGCCGGCCTGGCTGGCCGAGGACAGGGCGGGTTCGCGCCAGCTGACCAGGGCGAACACCTGCCTGGTGGACAGCTGTCCGCTGTGCGGGCCGGCGGTGTGGGTGGCGGCTTCGTGGTGGGCGTGGCCGCGGGTCTCGCGGACGAACACCGCTGACAGGCCGAGGCCGAGGGTGATGTAGGCGGCGGTGAGCAGGAACGGCGCCGGGCGCAGCCCGTAGGCCGCGGCGAGGACGCCGGTGGCCATCGCAGTCGCGGCGACGGCGAGGTAGCCGGCGGCTTCGTTCAACCCCATGGCAAGGCCACGGCGGTGCGGGCCGGCGAGGTCAATCTTCATGATGACGGTGGTGGACCAGGCCAGGCCCTGGTTGATGCCGAGCAGCACGTTCGCCGCGACGATCCAGCCCCAGTTCGGTGCCCAGATCAGCATGGCCGGGATCGGGATCGCGGCCGCCCAGCCGGCGAGCAAGACCGGTTTACGCCCGCAGCGGTCGGACAGGGTGCCGGCGAAAAAGTTGGTGGCGGCCTTGCTGACGCCAAACGCGAGGATGTAGGTCAGCCCCGCGGTGTAGGCGGCTAGCGCGAACTCGCGGTCGGCGAGCAGCGGCAGCACGGTACGTTCGGAGCCCAGCACACCGCCGACTAGGGCGTTGACCACGACCAGCAGCGTGAACTGGGCGGCGTTGGCCGCCAGACCCAACCGGGGCGCGGCAGCGGCGGTGGTCATGAGCCCTCCTGCAGGCGACGGCCGGTTGCGGCGGCCCAGTCGTCGGGCCCACCGGTCAGCACGGCCAGATCGCGGCGGCCGGTGCGCTCGAGCACGGTGGCGGCGGTCATAGCCCGTTCGCCGTGCCCGCACATCACCACCGCGGGCCCGGTCGGCACCGGGTCGCCGGCGCCGGGCAGCTGGCCGAGCTCGACGTGGACGGCGCCGGGCAGGTGCCCGCCGCCGTATTCGGCGGCCTGCCGGATGTCGAGCACCGGCGCGTCGACCTGATTGGGGCGGACCAGCCGGGTGGTGATGACCTCACCGGCCCACGCGGGCATGCCACCGGCGAGCTCGCCGGCCAGGCGCTCAAATCCGATGTTCAGCGCCGGCCACAGGATGTCGGCCGGGTTCTGGTCGTGGTTGCGCACGATCACCACAGGGACCTCGGGGCTGACGAGCCAGCCGAGCCAGGTGGCGAACTGCGTGCGCAGCGGTATCGCGATCGCGCCGGGAATGTGCCCGGCGGCGACATCGGCCACCGGCCGCACGTCCACGATCACCGCGCCGTCGGCGAGCAGCCGGCGGACCTCGCCCTCGGACAGGTGCGGCAGCGCCGGGGTGGTGTCGACGACGGCGGGGCCGCGCCGGTTGACCTCGGCCAGCCACCGGAAGTACGCCGGGTAGGAGCCCAGCGAGCCGACGAGTTGGGCGACGAACGCGTCGACGTCCGGCGCGGCCAGCAGCGGGTTGCCGGCCCTCTCCGCACCGATGGTGCTGGTGCGGGCAGCGCCGGGCGGGGCGGAGCAGAACGAGCCGGCGCCGTGGGTGGGCCACACATGGGTGGCGTCCGGGAGCGTCGCGAGGCGGTGCACCGACGCGTACTGAGCCCGGGTCAGCTCGGCGGTGCGGTCGTCGCCGAGCAGGTCGGTGCGGGCGGCGGACCCGACGATCAACGACCCGCCGGTGAACACCCCCACCGGCGCCGGGCCGTCGAGCAGCAGGAACGACAGGTGCTCGTCGGTGTGCCCGGGCGTCGCGAGAGCGCGCAGCGTGAGCCCGCCGAGGTCCACCTCGTCACCGTCGGCCAGACCGCGATGGTCGAACGCGCGCATCCCGGCCACCGAAGCCAGGATCTGCGCGCCGTCGGTCGCTGCCAGCTGCACGGCGCCGGAGAGGAAGTCGGCGTGCAGGTGGGTGTCGGCCGCCCAAGCCACCGTCAGGCCCCGTCGGCCCGCTGCGGCCCGTAGTGCCCGCAGATCCCGGGGCGCGTCCACGGCCAAGGCCCGGCCGTCGCCGGTGTCGAGCAGGTAGGCGCTGTTGCCTAAACCCTGGTCCACCAGCGGGATCAACCGCTCTTGCTGCATCTGAACCACACCCTCCGGCCCGGGACGGCGGATCCCGCCCACATCTACTACACTATTCCACAGAACATTGGAGGATGGTCATGGGTGATCCGGTTGCCAAAGCCGAGCTGTTCGACTCCCTCGCCCGCGTCGGCAAGGCCCTGGGCAGCGGCAAGCGCCTGGAACTGCTGGACCTGCTCGCCCAAGGCGAACGCAGCGTCGAGGCTCTGGCCCGCGCCGCTCACCTCGGGGTGACCACCTGCTCGGCGCACCTGCAGACGCTGCGCCAAGCCGGGCTGGTCGCGACCCGCCGCGACGGCACCAAAATCCACTACCGGCTCGCCGGGCCGGATGTGGCCGCGCTGTACGCGCTGCTGCGCGACGTCGCGGCGAACCGTTCCGCCGCGGCCGCCGCCGCACGCGACGCCTACCTCGGCGCCGACGACACCGACATCATCGGCCGCGAGGAGTTGCAGCGGCGCCTGGCCGCGGGGGAGGTGATCGCCGTGGACGTGCGCCCGGCCGAGGAGTACACCGCGGGCCACATCCCCGGCGCCGTCTCCATCCCCCTGGACCAGCTCGCCAACCGGCTGGCCGACCTACCCACCGGCGTCGACCTGGTGGCCTACTGCCGCGGCGCGTACTGCGTGCTGGCCCACGACGCTGTCCGACTCCTGACCGCCCGCGGCCGCCACGCCGCCCGACTGGCCGACGGGATGCTCGAATGGCGGCTGGCCGACCTGCCCGTTGACGTCACCACCGCGGCGTAACCGCCGGCCGGCGCGCACCTGGACGCGGTGGCCACCGTGCAAGGCGGGTCAGCGGCCCGGATCGTGCGTGCCGTCCGGCGCTCACCAGGAAACCGACGCCGAGCGTCTCACGATGATCACTGTCCTGCTCCCAACGCGAGACGTCTGGTCATGTCGAGCTTGACCTCGCCGTACGCGGCCACGTGGGCTCAGAACAGCGCGCCGGTCGGCGTCGGTGAGCTGGCCTACCCACGCCGAAATGCGTGGAGTCCGAGCCACCGCCGTGGAGCTGGCACCCCACATGTGCCGTACCGTCGGCGGCCGGTCCGTCCACCGGGTGCTGAGGCCACCGGCCCGGCGCGATCCGCCCGATGTGGTCACGGAGTTGGCCCAGGCGGGTTGCCGGCGGCGAGCCGGCGCGCCAGCTGGTTCAGGCCGGCGCGGATCAGATCGCCGTACGCGTCGTCGCCGAGCGCGCCGATCGCAGTCCGGGCCAGGTCGAGCTGCTCGCGGGCGCGGTCGAGGTCACCGAGCCGGCGGTAGCAGTCGCCCAGGTTGAGATGCAGGGACGGGTACAGGGCGGCGACCGTCATGGGCACCCCGGCGTGGGCGAGACGCTCGTCGGTGAGCGAGCCGGCGGCGGTGAGGGCTCGCTGGTCCCAGAGCAGTTCCTGGTGGGGGTCGTCCTGCACGTCGGCCATGGCGTGGGCCAGGACGCAGACGTGCAGCGGGTCGCCGCGGCCGGCGCCGATCTCCGCCCAGATCCGGGTGAAGAGGTCGCGGGCGGCCGCGCGCCGGCCCCGCTGGTGGTGCAGCGCGACGCCGTGGTTGATCCGGGAGAGCGTGACGTCGGTGATCATGCGTGGCTCCCTGATCGCGAACATGAAGATCTTGATGTTGATCGGTATCGGTCGGCCTTAGCGGCGTGGGCTGACCTTGGCGGCAGCGTCCAGGCGCGCTTTGATCACTGAGGCGATCGCGGTGAGCACGAGGGTCGCGGCGATCACCGACAGGGACACGCCGATGCTGATGTGCGGTGCCCAGCCGACCGGGCGGCCGCCGTTGAGAAACGGAAGGTTGTTTTCGGACAGTGCCTGGAGGACGAGTTTGACGCCGATGAAGCCGAGCACCACCCCCAGGCCGACCGACAGGTAGACGAAGCGGTCGAGCAGGCCGCCGAGCAGGAAGTACAGCTGGCGCAGGCCCATCATGGCGAAAACGGTCGCCGTGAAGATCAGGTAGGGCTGGTCGGTGAGGCCGAAGATGGCCGGCAGCGAGTCCAGCGCGAAGATCACGTCGGTGGTGCCGATCGCGATGAGGACCACGATCAGCGGGGTGAGCCGGCGGCGGCCGCGGGCGTCGCGGGTGGTCAGCCGGGCGTTGTCGTAGGTGCCGGTCATCGGCAGCACGCGCCGCGCCCACCGGATGATCAGGTTCTCGGTGTACTCCGGTTCGTTGCTGTCGTAGCCGAAGATCCGGACCGCGGTGTAGATCAGAAAGCCGCCGAAGATGTAGAAAACCCAGGTGAACCGGCTGATCGCGGCCGCGCCGAGGGCGATGAAGGCGCCGCGCAGCAGCAGCGACAGGATGATCCCGACGAGCAGCACCTTCTGCTGGTGGCGGCGTTCGATCCGGAACCGCGCCATGATGATCACGAAGACGAACAGGTTGTCGACCGACAGGCTGTACTCGGTGAGCCATCCGGCCAGGTACTGCCCGGCGGCCTCGCCGTCGAAGCGCAGCCAGAGGAATCCGGCGAACAGCAGCGCCAGGACGATGTAGCCGGTCACCCACAGGGCGCATTCGCGCAGCGACGGCTCGTGCGGGCGCCGCCCGACCATGGCCAGGTCGGCCAACACCAGGGCACCGAGACCGACCAGGGTGACCGTCCACAACCAGCCGGTGATCTCCACGGGCGGCAACCTCCCAGCAGTACCACGGCGACGGGGAACCACCAGCAGCGTCCCAGAGATCTGCCGGGTGAGGAACCCCGCCGGACATCAGCCGCTATTTATCCAGCGGCCGGGCCGGCTACCATCCCGGTCGGATATCCGACGCCGCTCGCGGACATCCCGGTGCGAGGTCCGCGCGATTTCCGGTACGCCCTGAGCGGTGCACCGGGACGTCCACCGCGACCCGCGCAGGCGCTCGCCGACCGGACCCGGTGCCGACGGCGCAAGCCTCCACCTCGGATGCTGCCGACGGTGCTGCCTGGCAGGGGCGCTCAGGGCGCGACGAGTTCGCGGACCCACGCGACGGCGACGGGCGCCTGCTCGGCTGACCCGCCGTGCAGGCCACCGATCAGCAGCCAGATGCGGTCCGCGTCGCGCGCCGGCTTGCCGAGGGCGGCGACGAGGTCGTCGACCTGGGCGCGGGTGTCGCGCAGGTACGTCTTCGCGATGCGGGCCGGCTCGTCGTCCTCGCCGGGGAACTCGGTCAGGTAGTTGCGGAAGGCGCAACCCCGGTACGCCGGGTCGCTGACCAGCTCGGCGACCTCGCTGACCAGGGCGACCAGTCGCGCGGCCGGGTCGGTGGCCGGGCGCAGGGCCGCACCGATCGACCGGTCGCGCTCGGCGCGGACCAGGCTCAGATAGGCGGCGGCCAGGTCGGCCTTGCTGGGGAAGTGCCGGTAGAGCAGGTTCTTGCCGCAGCCGGCGGCGTCGATGACCTGGGCCATGCCGACGGCGCGCACGCCGTGGCGGTAGAACAGGCCGCTGGCGGTGCGCAGGATCGCGTCGCGGGTTCCGGGGGTCGGTGTGCGCGGCATAGTGACGATGGTAACGGACCACTCGGTCCGCTACCCCGCTAGGCTGGGACCGATCGGTCCGGAACGACATTGCAGGAGGAACCCGATGCGAGACGCCGTCATCGTCGACGCGGTGCGCACCCCGGTGGCCAAGGGAAAGCCGAGCGGCGCCTACGCCGGCGTGCACCCGGTCACGCTGCACGCCCACGTCTTGCGGTCGCTGGTCGACCGGGTGCCCGGCCTCGACCCGGCCGCGCTCGACGACGTGATCGGCGGGGTCGTCGCCCAGGTGGGGGAGCAGTCGACAAACGCCACCCGGCTCGCCGCGTTCGCCGCCGGGTTCCCCGAATCGGTGCCCGGGGTGACAGTGGACCGGCAGTGCGGCAGCAGCCAGCAGGCGCTCAGCTTCGCCGCGCAGGGCGTGATCTCCGGAGCCTATGACATCGTGATCGCCTCCGGCGCCGAATCCATGTCCCGCGTCCCGATCGGCAGCCAGACCCTGGTCGACGGGGCGCGCGCCGACGTCGGCGGGCCGCTGATCACCGACCGCTACCCCGGCGGCCTCATCCCGCAGGGCGTCGCCGCCGAGCTGATCGCCCGCAAGTGGGGCCTGTCGCGCACCCAGCTCGACGAGTTCGCCCTGCTCAGCCACCAGAACGCGGCGCGCGCCTGGTCCGCGGGCCGATTCGCGGCGCAGACCGCGCCACTCACGGATCTCCAGACCGACGAGACGGTACGCCCGGACGCGCACCCGGCAGCGATGGCGGCGCTGCGTCCGAGCTTCGCCGACGAACGGTGGGAGCAGCGCTTCGGCAGCATCGACTGGAAGGTCACCGCCGGCAACTCGAGCCCGGTCAACGACGGTGCCGCCGCCCTGCTGATCACCACCAGTGAGATCGCGGCCCGCAACGGCTGGCGCCCGCGCGCCCGGATCCACACCGCGGTGGCCGCCGGCGACGACCCGATCTACATGCTGACCGGGATCATCCCGGCCACCGCCAAGGTGCTGCGCCGGGCCGGGCTGAGCCTGGCCGACATCGACGCGTTCGAGGTCAACGAGGCGTTCTCCTCGGTCGTGCTGGCCTGGCTGGCCGAGACCGGCGCGGATCCGGCCCGGGTCAACATGGACGGCGGCGCGATCGCCATCGGCCACCCGCTCGGCGCCAGCGGCGCCCGGCTGGCCACCACCCTGCTCGGCGTGCTGGAACACACCGGCGGCCGGTTCGGCCTGCAAACCATGTGCGAGGCCGGCGGCACCGCCAACGCCACCATCATCGAACGCCTGTAAGTGCCTTTCCCACTTCACCATCGAGTGGGAGCCGGATCTGAGCGTCACCGGGACCGATGGCGTCACCGCTTGCACGCGTTCCCCGCGGTATTTCGGCCACGATCGCTATTTCACCCGGCCGGAGCAGGAGTTCGCTCCGGCCGGGCAGCGACCCCCGGGCTTGTCGTCCATCCGGACGCTCGTCCAGTACACGGCGCGTGGGTGCGGCGTCAGGGTCTCCGGTGACAGGCATGGTTCCGGTGGCTTCGGAGCGTCGGAGTAGCCAGCCGTAGCGACGAGCACCGTCGGGCCGGTCACCAGCTCGGCAAGGAGCGTGTGGTGCCGAGCCAGAACCATGTCGTCCTCGACTTCTGAGGCTGGATAGCGCTTGTCACCAGGAAGGGCGTGGAACCGTATCCACCGCTCCCGGACCGCTCCGCGGTCTGCGGGCAGCACCTGCAACCGGTCGGGTGACGGCTCCGTGCTGCCCTCCGAAGGGCGCGCCTTCAGCTTGATCCGTGGGTCGTGTCACAGCTCCGCCCGGCCCACCGGGCAGCGCCTATGGTGTCGTGATGCACAGCTTCGCCGAGGCCACCGCCGTCCACCCCGCCGCCGGCGGCGGGTTCCGCGCCGACCTGGACCCGCAGTGGGCCGTCGGGGACAAGTTGCACGGCGGTTACTTGATGGCAGTCGTCGCCCGCGCCGTCGCCGCGTCAGCGACAAGCACGGCGTCAGCGACAGGCACGACGGCCGTGGCCACGAGGAGCTCGGCCGACGCCACGAGCACGACGGCCGTCGCCGCCACAGCGGACAGCGCCTCGGCCGGTGGTGGGCATCCGCACCCGATCGCCATGAGCACGACGTTCCTGCGACCGCCCCGGCCCGGTGCCGCCACCGTCGCCGTCGAGCTGCTGCGCGCCGGCCGCAGCGCCGCGCAGTATCGCGCCCGGCTGCTGCAGGACGGCGAGCCGTGCGCCGAATCGCTGGTCACCCAGGGTCTCCTCGACGACGCGCCGCCGTGGTGGACCGGCCAGCCCGCCCCCGAACTGCCCGCCGAGGACGAGTGCCTGCACCTGCCGTCGAACCCACCCGGCGCGGCCTTCCCGGTCCACCTGCTGGACGTGGTCGAGCACCGCCTCGATCCGGCCTGCCTCGGTTTCGCGATGGGGCGTCCCTCCACGGACGGCCTGGTCAGCGGCCATCTGCGGTTGGCCGACGGGACGGACTGGGATCCGTTGAGCCTGCTCGTCGCGCTCGACCCGAGCCCGCCGGTGTCGCTGGCCCTCGGCATCCAGGGGTGGGCGCCGACGCTGAGCCTCACCGCCTACCTGCGACGGCTGCCCGCCCCGGGACCACTGCGGATGACCATGCGGGCCGCCGAGGTGACCAGCGGGCGGATGGACGAGACCGCACTGCTCTGGGACGCCAAGGGGGCACTCGTCGCCCAGGCGACCCAGCTGGCCGCGGTCCGCCCTTAGCAACCCCCTCTCCGGTACGCCCCGAGGCCCGGCCGCCCCCTGGTGACGCCGGCGGCCGGGGCCGTGGGGGCGTCACGGCGAAGTTCGGCAAGTGACAGCCACGAACAGGGCTCGGCGGCCGGAGCCATGCCGAGGTGCACGGTCGTGGCCGTCAGTACTCGCAGGGATCCCAGTGCGCCGCCCACCGCAGCAGCGACCTGGCCAGCAGCGGATGGGCCGCCGCCCAGTGCGTGTCGAACAGGAACCACTGGTCGTACCCCCAGAGGTCGTCGATGTAGCGGGCCACCTGCGCGATGTGCGGCTCCCGCGCGACAAGCGTCCGAGGATGCGGCTCGCGCGGAGGCTGCCCGGCGAGGTCCGCTGCCGGCTGGTGGCCGTCGAGCCAGGCGAACCGGTCCAGCGCCGCCCCGGCGTCCTGCTCGCCGGGCGGGAGCAGCGCCCGCAGGAACTGGGCGTCGCGCGGCCACCGGGCGGCCTCGGCGTCATCGGTGCCGTGCAGGTGCGCGGCGAGCCGCGGCAGGGTCAGCCCGGGGAACATCACGGCGCCGTCGAGGTCGAGACGGCCGCCGCTGCTCGCCAGACCGGCGCGGACCGAGAAGACGGCATCCGGCCCGTCGCCGGCCGCCGGGAGGGCCCGCACCGGCACGTCGTGAACGAAGCCGGCGTCGACGGCACCGCCCGGCAGCGGCCAGCTGTCGTGCAGCGGGAACGCGAACGTCTCCGGATAGTCGGCGGCCGGCTGGTCGTCGACGAGGTAATAGGCCAGGTCGGTCTCGTCGGCGCTGGTCCGCACCCGCACGGTGTGCCAGCCGACCCGCGGATCGTCGTCGGTCCGCGCCACCCGCAGGTGCTCGATCAGCAGCTCGCGCAGCTGGTCCATGCTCTCCGGCCGGGGCAGGTCACGCTCCCGGGCCGCCTCGAAGATCGACGCCAGCCCGGACGGCCCGCCGTCGAGCTGCTCGTCGACCCATTTCTCCGGGGCCTCCTGCTGCCAGCCCTGCCGGAACCAGTCAAGAACTGTCACGCCGGGGACAGCGGTCACCCGCTTGCCGAGCGGCGTCTCATCACGCCAGCGCTGAATGAAGTACACACCGGAACCCTAGGCCGCGGGTATGACAAAAATCAGAACCGCTGGATCCGCAGCCCGTCCGGCCGGACCACACTGTCCGGTGAGATCGCCCGGGCCAGGTGGACGGTGACCCGCTTGCCGCGCAGCGGCGTCAGGTCGAGGCCCGGTGCCGGCGGGGTGACCCAGAGATCCTTTAGCGCCGGCAAGGCGGTCAGCGGAGCCAGGTCGAGCACCGTCTCGGGTGCGGCGGTCAGGTGCCGGATCCCGGCCAGCCGGTGGGCGAAACGCTGGACGGCTTGCGCGCGGGTCGGCTCGGACTGGCTGTTCTGGGTCATCCACCAGGCCAGCTCCTGCAGCAGCTGCGCCTGGTCCCGGCTGGTCAGCTCGGGCAGCGGGGTGGGTACGCCGCGCTGCGAGTCGCGCCGCCGGCCGGGATGTGTTCACCACACGCAGGCCGGGATAGGCCGCCAGCAGCTGGCGCAGCCAGTCCCGGACGGCGCGCCGCTGGGCGTCGGGCACCTCGTCCACGCCGTCGACGCACAGGATCGCTCCGGCTTCCAGCTGCCGGTGCACCCAGCCGGGCGGCATCAGCCCGGCGACGGTCGCCGCGGTCAGGTCGAGGAACCGTTCGGGGGCGGCAGCGGGCCGGTGGCGTGGTTACGCAGGCGGATCCATCGATGGGTGCCCGCGCTGGGCGTACCGGAAAGGGGCGGGCCCGTTCGCCGCGCAAACCGCTGGCGAACGGGCCCGCCCCGTGGACCGGTTGATCAGTGTTCGTGCAGCAGGGCGTGGGTCTGGCTGATCTGCGCCCACGACTTCGGTGCCACCGGCGCTTTCGCCGAGGCGGAGCGGGCCAGCGACGCCGCGACCACCGGCTTGGCCGGCGTGTACAGCCAGGCCTGGAACAGCGCGTCCAGGTCCTTACCGGAGATCTTCTCCGCCAGCGCGGTGAACTCCTCGGTGGTGGCGTTGCCGTACCTGTGCTGGGCGGTCCAGGTCCGCAGGATCTCGAAGAAGTCGTCGTCGCCGACCGCGAGGCGCAGCTGGTGCAGCGTCATCGCGCCCCGGTCGTAGACCGCGTCACCGAACAGTTCGGCGACCCCGGGGTCGGCCGGCGCGGTCGTCCAGATCGCCGCGTCGTCCGGGTAGGTGGCGTACAGGTAGTCGAAGATCTCCTGGGCGGTGCCCTCGTCGTTCTTCTCCGACCACAGCCATTCGGCGTAGCTGGCGAAGCCCTCGTTGAGCCAGATGTTCTGCCAGTTGCGGACCGAGACCGAGTCACCGAACCACTGGTGGGCGTTCTCGTGCACGATCACCGAGGTGTTCGAGCCGCGGCGGAAGAAGCCGGCGCTGAAGTTCGGCCGGGTCTGGTTCTCCAGGGCGAAGGTGAGCGTGTTCGGCGGCGCCACGACGCCACCGCGGGCCTCGAACGGGAACGGCCCGAACAGCGTCGACTCCCAGTCGGTGATCTCCGCGGTGCGTTCCACGCTGGCCTGCGCGGCGTACCGGAAGTCCTGGGGCAGCAGCTGGGAGTAGGCGTTGTAGACCGGCGAGCCGTCCGCTGTGGTGTCGGTGGTCACGTCGTACTGGCCGACGGTCAGGAACGTGAGATAGGTGGCCTGCGGTTTCAGCGACCGCCAGCTCCACCGGGTGTAGCCGAGCGTCTCGCGCACCGGCGGGCGCGGCTGCACGCCGTTGCTGATCGCCTCGACCCCGTCCGGGACCGAGACCGACACGTCGAAGGTGGCCTTGTCCGACGGGTGGTCGTTGCTCGGGTACCACCACCAGGCGATCTCCGGTTCGCCGACGGCGAGCGCGCCGTCCGGGGTGCGGATCCAGGCGGTGTACCCGGCGGCGACCTTGCTCGACGGTACGCCGGAGTACTGCACCACGATCGTCAGCGCCCCGCCCTTGGCCACGGTCCGGGCCGGCGTGACGACGAGTTCGTGATCGCCTTCCCGGGCGAAGGTGGCCGGCCGGTTGTTGACCTGGATCGACGACACGTCCAGGACGAAGTCGAGGTTGAGCCGGCTCAGGTCCTGGGTGGCGGTGGCCAGGATCGTGGTGGTGCCGGTGAGCCGGTCGGTGGCCGGGGTGTAGCGCAGCCGGATGTCGTAGTGGGAGACGTCGTATCCGCTGTTGCCGTAGTCCGGGTAGTAGTTGTCGCCGATTCCCGGTCCGCCCGGGCTGGGCGCGGCCTTCTGGTGTGCCTGGGCCGCGACGCCGGTGCCGGCGAGCGTCAACGCTGTGGCAAGGGTGGCCACGAGCAGTCGTCGCACTGTCGAACTCCTTCCGATGGGTTAGAGCGATCGGCCGTAACCTATCGAAGTTCCTCGACGTTGGGGAGCGGCTGGACGTTTACGTCAGTGAATGGCTCGCGAACCAGGTGACGCTCTGCCCGTGTCCGCGCACCCAGGCGAGCGGCTCGCCGTCGAGGCTGAGCACGTTGTGCGGCGCGGGCCACCTCGATCGCCTGGCGCGCCCCGAAGGCGGCATGGACATCCGTGACAGTCACTGTCGCATCATCGCAAGACCGACACTTTCCGGTACGCCCGGAAAGGCGCTTGCCCGCCGTGACCCGTCCCACCACGATCACATCCATGGACACGTTCACGGATCTCGTGGCCGAGGGTGAGGCCGCCCCGGTCGACGGCTGGGATTTCTCCTGGTTCGCCGGTCGCGCCACCGAACAGCGCCCGAGCTGGGGGTACGCCCGCCTGATCGCCGCCCGCCTGGCCACCGCCGGGCGCGCGCTGGACCTGCAGACCGGTGGCGGCGAGGTGCTCGCGACCGCCGCCGCCGGCACGCCGCCGCCGGTGCTGGTGGCCACCGAGGGCTGGCCACCTAACGCGGCACTGGCCCGGGACCGGCTCGCCCCGCTCGGCGGGACCGTGGTGGAGGCGTCCGAGAACGACCCGCTGCCGTTCCCGGACGCCTCGTTCGACCTGGTGGTGAGCCGGCACCCGGTGACCACCGACTGGGCCGAGGTGGCCCGGGTGCTCGCGCCGGGCGGCACCTACCTGTCCCAGCAGATCGGCGCCGGTTCGGTGCACGAGCTGATCGACTTCATGATGGGCCCGCAGCGGGTCGGCCCGGTGCGGGACCCGGCCACCCACCGCGCGGCTGCCGAGGCGGCCGGCCTGACCGTTGTCGATCTGCGCGACGAGTGGCTGCGCATGGAGTTCTTCGACGTCACCGCCGTGATCGTCTTCCTGCGCAAGGTGATCTGGACGGTGCCGGGGTTCACCGTGGCGGCCTACCGGGACCGGCTGCGCGCCCTGCACGAACAGATCACCGCCGAGGGCCCGTTCGTCGCGCACTCGCGCCGTTTCCTCATCGAGGCGCACCGGCCGGCCTGACGAGTCCGGCGGCGGCCCGCGAAAGAGTCAGGCGGCCTGACCGGTCAGGCCGCGAGCAGGGCGGTGGCCTGCGCATACGCGCGGGTCACCCCGGCCGCCCCGGCGCTGCGGGCGATCTCCCGGGCCAGCATCCGGGCGCCCGCCTCGTCGCCGTTGTCGCGGGCCAGCACGGCGAGCAGGATCTGCTGGGTGAGCAGGCCGGGCAGCATGCCGGTGGCGCTGCTCAGCTCGGTCGCCCGCGCCCACCGCCGGTACGCCGCGTCCAGGTCCCCGTTGTCCCGGTCGTGGTCGCCGAGGTGGCGCAGCGCTTCCCGTTCCAGGCGCGGGTCGGTGCCCTCGCCGGCCCGCAGCGCCGCCGCGTAGTGCGCGACCGCCTGATCGGGGCGGGCCAGCAGGTTGTCCGCGATCAGGCCCTGGTACATCCGCGCCCAGCCGTGCCGTACCGGATCGCCGGCCCGCGCGGCCAGCCGGGCGGCCCGGTCCCGCAGCTCGTCCAGCTGTCGCGGGTCCTTGCCGTCCGGCCCGGGTGACCACGTGCCGCCCGGGTGCATCAGTCGCCAATAGTCGTGCCGCAGGATCAGCAGGTCCAGGTCCCCGTGGCTGCCGAGCCGTCCGGCCGCGGCCAGCCGGGCGGCGGCCAGGCCGGTGCCGGCGAACCAGTCGGATTCGAGGGCGACCTCGGCCGCGGTCAGGGCGATCCGGAACCGGTCGGCCTCGGCGGCGGCCGGGGCGGTGATGTCCAGCAGGGACAGTGCGCGCTGCCACCGTCCGGCCCAGGCGAGTTCGCGGGCCGCGGCGACGATTTCATCGAGGTCGGTCATACCGCGGACGGTAGTTATCCGAAAAACTATCCACAAGAAAACTACTTTGGGGGTACGCGTGCGCGACGCCGTCGACGACCACGTCGAGTTGTGGTCCCGGGAGCTGCCCGGGTTCGACCCGGTCCGGGAGGCGATCATGGGCCGGTTGTCGCTGCTCGGCCGGCACCTGACCCAGCTGCGGCGGGCCACCCTGGACGCGAGCGGGCTCAAGCAGTGGCAGTACAAGGTGCTGCTGATGCTGCGGCGCGCCGGGGAGCCGTTCGAGCAGAGCCCGTCGGAGCTGGCCGACCGGCTCGGGCTGACCCGGGGTGCGCTGTCGGCGCGGCTGCGGCCCCTGGAACTGGCCGGCCTGATCACCCGCACGACAGCGGACGGGGATCGGCGCCGGGTCCGGGTGCGGCTCACACCCGCCGGGCTGGCGGCGTGGGAGCGGCACACCGACGCGGAGAGCGCCGCCGAGTCGTCGCTGCTGGCCCTGCTCGACCCGGCGGAGCGGGAGGAACTCGCCGGGTTGCTGCGCAAGCTGGTCCTGCGGACGGGACTGCCATGACGGCGGCAAGGGTTATCGGAGCGGTTAACCCTTACGGGGGCGCGGTGGGCGTACCCGAATCGGGGTGTTGATCCTCAGGTCAGCGCGGCGATCAGCGCGGCGACGGCGGGATGGGTCGCGGCACCCCGGCGATAGGCGATCCGGGTGCGCCGTCGCAGGCCGAGCGCGATCAGCCGGACCGTCGGCGGTGGCGCGGCGGCCGCGAGCCGCGGGACCAGCGACACGCCCTGACCGGCGCCGACCAGGGCGAGAACCGTCGCGAAGTCGTCGGCGCGGTGCCGCACCCGGGGCGTGTAACCGTGCCCGGCGCAGACCCGCACCGTCACCTCGTGGCACAACGTCCCGGCACTGGCCATGATCCATGGCTGGCCGGCCGCGGCGTCCAGCGAGTCGCAGTCCACCTCGGCCGGCACCGCCAGGAACACCGTCTCGTCCAGCAGCGGCACCGAGTCGAGATCGGCATCGACGTCACCGGGCGCGATGTCGTAGTCGTTGAGCAGCCCCACATCGAGACGCCGCTCGCGCAGCGCCGCCGGCACGTCGGCCGGGTCCACCTCGGTCACCATGAGTTCCAGGGCCGGATGGGCGCGGCCCAGGCTGACCAGCGCGCTCGGCAGCAGGGTGCGCACCGCGGTCGGGAACGCGCCGATCCGCAGCGGCCCGGCCGGCCCGGTGCGCACCGCGGCCAGGGCGGCGTCGGTCTCCTCCAGCGCGGACAGCACCCGGGCGGCGTGCCGGGCCAGGACCTGACCGGCCGCCGTGAACGCCACCCGCCGCCCGGTGCGCTCCAGCAGCGCGACGCCCGCCTCCCGCTCGAGCGCCGACAGTTGCTGGGAGACCGCGCTGGCCGTGTAGCAGCGGGCCTGGGCCACCGCGGCAATCGTGCCGAGGCGCTCCAGGTCGCAGAGCAGGCGCAGTTTCCGCACGTCGAGCATCAGCACAGCTTACGGTTTACGTCAGAAATGTGAACTGGATCTGATGCTGGCCGGCGGGCAGGCTTGCGGGCATGGAGCTGACCGGCGTCTTCGTCCCGATGATCACCCCGTTCGACGCCTGCGGTGCGGTCGCCTTCGACGCGCTGGAGCGGCTGGCGCACGAGGTCCTCGACGCCGGCGCGACCGGCCTGGTCGCGCTCGGCACCACCGGGGAGCCGTCGGCGCTGACCGCCGGGGAACGCGACGGTGTCGTGGCCGTGCTGTCCCGGGTGTGCGCGGCGCACGCGGCGCCGTTGCTGGGCCCGCCCGACGAGCGGGTCAGCGCCGCGCTGACCCTGGTCCCGCCGTTCGTGCGGCCCGGACCGCGAGGTGTCCTCGCGCACTTCACCGCGCTCGCCGCGACCAGCCCGGTCCCGCTGGTGATCTACCACGTGCCGCCGCGTACCGGCCAGCCGCTCGACGCCGTGACCCTGCGCCGCATCGGCGCGCTGGACCGGGTGATCGGGATCAAGTACGCCACCGGCGCCCTGGACGCCGACGTGATCGCGTTGCTCGCCGACCCGCCGCCCGGTTTTGCCGTCCTCTCCGGCGACGACCTGTTCCTGTCCCCGCTGCTCGCGCTCGGCGCGGCCGGCGGCATCCTGGCCTCCGCGCACCTGGCCACCGACCGGTTCGCCGCACTGACCCGCGCCTGGCAGACCGGTGACCTGGACGCCGCCCGCAAGCTCGGGCACGAGCTCACCCCGCTGTCCGCGGCCCTGTTCGCCGAGCCCAACCCCACGGTGATCAAGGCGGTGCTGCACGCGCGGGGCCGCATTCCGACCCCTTCGGTACGCCTGCCGCTGCTGAGCGCCACGGCCGCGTCGCGCGACGCGGCCCTGCGCTGCCTCGGTGCCGCCGGACGCCGATCGTCGCCGGGTGCACCCGGCTCGGCCGGCCGGTGACGCGCCGGGCGCCGGAGCAGGCGAGAACCGGGCTAGGCTGCGGGCCGTGACGCGACGTCTTCTGATCACCGGTGGCAGTGGTGCGCTCGGGCGGCGGGTCGTCGCCCGCGCCGCGGCGGCCGGCTGGGAACCGATCGGCACCTACGTGTCGAAGCCCGCCCCGACCGCCGGCGTGCACCTGGACGTCCGCGACCCGGCCGGTATCCGCCGGGTGCTTGCCGAGGTCCGGCCGGACGCGATCGTGCACACCGCCGCCGGCCGGGACCGCAACGACTGGCCGTCCACCGCCGACGGTGCCGCGCACCTGGCGGTGGCCGCCCGCGGCCTCCGCCTGGTGCACGTCTCCAGCGACGCGATCTTCTCCGGCCGCGAGGTGCACTACGACGAGAGCGCCCTGCCGGACCCGGTCTACCGGTACGGTGCGGCCAAGGCCGCCGCCGAGACCGCGGTCCGCGCCGTCGACCCGGGCGCCGCGATCGTCCGGACCTCGATCATCCTGGGCGACGGCGACGGCGCTCACGAGATCCTCACCCGTGACCTGATCGCCGGCCGGGTCGCCGGCGCGCTGTTCACCGACGAGATCCGCACCCCGGTGCACGTCGACGACCTGGCCGACGCCCTGCTCGAACTGGCCGGCGGCGACTACGCCGGGGTGCTCAACGTGGCCGGCGCCGATCCGGTCAGCCGCTACGACCTGGGTGTGCTGGTCGCCCGCCGGGAGGGCCTGGACGTCGCGGCGATCCCGGCGACCAGCCTGGCCGCGCTGGGGCTGAGCCGGCCGACCGACGTACGCCTGGTCCTGGACCGCGCCAAGCAGCTGCTGCGCACCCGGCTGCGCGGCGCCCACGAGTTCCTGGCCGGCTGACACCATCGGTAATCGGCTGTCGGTGATCGCCGCCGGCGGCCGATACTGTCGCGATGAGTGAGAGCCGCACGATTCGCGTGACCGTACGCGGGTCCTTCGACAACCTGACCGACGAGCAGAAGGCCGAGCTGGCCGCCGGCGGCGGTGACGACCTGCTGAGTGTGCGGTACACCGAGCAGGGTCACCTGACCTACGACATCGCGGCCCGCCCGTTCTTCACCTTCCGCTTCGCCGAGCAGGTCGCCGATGAGAAGGAGATCCCGCAGGCCGCGATCCGCGCGGAGATGAAGGCCGTCGCCTGGCTGGAGGAGCACGGGTACGGCTACAAGAAGATCACCTCGCAGACGGTGGACATGTCGGAGGTGCCGCTGGGCAGGCGCGGCAAGCGGGAAGCCGCCCGGAACTCCTAGGCGGCGCGTTCGGCGGCGCCGCGCTCCACGCAGAACTCGTTGCCCTCCGGGTCGAGCATGGTCACCCAGCCGGTGCCGTCCGGCTTGCGGTGGTCCTCGTGGATCGTGGCGCCGGCCGCCTGCAGCTGCGGGACGAACTCGTCGCGGGTACCGGTGGGCGGCTGGATGTCCAGGTGCAGCCGGTTCTTGGCGGTCTTGCCCTCCGGCACCTTGATGAACAGGATCCCCGGCGCGTCCGGGAACGCCGGGGTGAGCAGCGCCTCCTCGGCGGTGGACTCCTCGTGCAGCTGGTAACCGGTCAGCGCCGCCCAGAACGTCGCGATGGTGACGGCGTCGCGGGCGTCGACGGTGATGTGCCGGATCGGGTTGCTCGTCATGGCGGTCATCCTGCCCGATGCCGCACATGCCTGCCCGGCAGCGCCCTAGATCGTCAACTCACGGTTGACGGTGCCCGCTTCGTCAACCTATGGTTGACGGCATGACGCAGATTACCCCGCCCGTCCGGCTGGACGACCTGATCACCGCGATCACCCAGAACCGTCCCGACGCCCCGCTCGACCGGCTCTCCGACGCGGTCCTGCTCGCCGACCACCTCGGTGAGCTCGCCGACCACCTGATCGGCCACTTCGTCGACCAGGCGCGCCGCTCCGGCGCCTCGTGGACCGACATCGGCCGCAGCATGGGCGTGAGCAAGCAGGCCGCGCAGAAACGGTTCGTCGCCAAAGACAAGATCGACATGTCGCAGGGCTTCAACCGCTTCACCACCGTCGCCCGCAGCGCGATCGTCGCCTCGATGAACCAGGCCAAGCGGCACCACAACGGGGAGATCACCCCGGCGCACCTGATGCTCGGCCTGCTCGACCAGCCGGAGGGGCTGGCCGTCGCGGCGGTCCGCGCGCAGGGCCTGGACCTGGACGGGGTCCGCGAGCGCCTGGTCGCGGCCCTGCCCGAGCGGGTCGACGAGCTGCCCACCCTGACGCCGTACGACGCCCGCTCCCGCAAGGCGCTGGAGCTGACCTTCCGCGAGGCGCTGCGCCTGTCGCACGACGACATCGGCACCGGCCACGTGCTGCTGGCCCTGCTGGAGGAGGAGCAGCCGGACGGCGGCCTGCTCAACGGCCTCGGCCTGACCAAGGCCGCCGTCGAACCGGTGGTCGTCGCTGGCCCGCAGGAACCGGGCCAGGATCATTCCGGCAGCTGACCTCCGGTACGCCGCGGCGGCGTCACCCGAGCGGGAAGTCGGTGAGCGTCTGCCACGAGTCACCCGGCTCGCGGCGGCCGGTGATCAGCCGCAGCGCCGTGACCCGGGCCCGGATCGGCAGTCGCTCCCGCAGCTGCGCGGCCGCGTCGGCCAGCGCCGGCGCCGGCTGGTCGTGCCCGACCGTCAGGTGCGGGATCACCTCGGCGAACTGGCCGCCGTACGGCTGGGCCGCCGGGAACCGCACCGCGAGCCGGTTGGTCAGCTCCCGGAACGGCTCGGCCGGGTTCGGTGACAGCCACAGCACCCGCTGGTCGAACCAGCCGAGCTTGTCCAGGCTCAGATAGAACCGGGGTACCCCGGCGGCGATCCGGCGCACCGCGGCCAGGGCCGGCGTGCTCAGCTGCTCCGGCGGCAGGAACGGGAAGATGACGGTGATGTGCGCGGGCACCCCCCACGAGGCGGACCGGTCGAGACGGGCGCGCAGACCGGCGACGGCCGGCTCGGCCTCCGGAATCGGGACGATCAGGGCGCTCTGCAGCGGTTCCATCCGCGAAGTGTGGTCGATACGCGTCGTGGCGCAAAGCACATACTGACGTTTGTCATGGGCGAGCCGTGACGCATAGCCGGGGACCGGGCGCGGCGGGGCCACGACACTGTCGGTATGACGCTCACCGCTTCACCCGACCTCACGGCCGCCGACACGGGGCAGCTGGCCGTGAACCTGGACGGCGTGGTCAAACGTTTCGGCGCGGTCACCGCCGTGGACGGCATCGACCTGCGCATCCGCCCCGGCGAGGTGGTCGCCCTGCTGGGGCCCAACGGTGCCGGCAAGACGACCACCGTGGACATGCTGCTGGGCCTGTCCCAGCCCACCGAGGGCACCGCCCGGGTGTACGGCCGGCCGCCGCACGAGGCGGTCGCGCTGGGCTTGGTGTCCGCGGTGATGCAGACCGGCGGCCTGCTCAAGGACTACACCGTCGCGGAGACCGTCCGGCTGACCGCCGCGCTGTTCGGCCGGCCCCGCTCGGCGGTCGACGTGGCGCTCAAGCGGGCCGGGATCGCCGACATCGGCGACCGGCTGGTCGGCAAGTGCTCCGGCGGGCAGCAGCAGCGGCTGCGGTTCGCGATGGCGCTGCTGCCCGACCCGGCGCTGCTGATCCTGGACGAGCCGACCACCGGCATGGACGTCGGCGGGCGCCGCGAGTTCTGGGACGCGATCCGCGAGGACGCCGAGGGCGGGCGCACCGTCATCTTCGCCACCCACTACCTGGAGGAGGCCGACGCGTACGCCGACCGGATCGTGCTGGTGCGCCGCGGCCGGATCGTCGCCGACGGCACCGCCGCCGAGGTCAAGGCGCTGGCCGCCGGCCGGACCGTGCGGGCCACCCTGCCCGGCGCCGAACTGGCCGACCTGACCCGGATCCCCGGCGTCGAGTCCTCCGAGGTGCGCGGCGACACCGTCTACCTGCACGGCCGCGAGACCGACGAGATCGCCCGCTACCTGCTCACCCAGACCGCCGCGCGGGACCTGGAGATCACCTCCCGAAACCTGGAAGACGCGTTCCTGACCCTGACGGCCGACGAGGAGACCGCGGCATGACCGCCACCGCCACCCCCACCACCGCGCAGACGCGCACCCTGCCCAGGTTCGGCGGGTTCAGCCTCGGCATGCTGGCCCTGGAGTTGCGCCGGCTGATCCGCAACAAGCGCACCGTCATCTTCACGTTCATCATGCCGGCCGTCTTCTTCCTGCTGTTCGGCACGAGCGCGAACTACAAGCACGAGCAGGTCGGCAACGGCAACGTCACCGGCTACGTCATGGTCAGCATGGCGGTGTACGGGGCGATGCTGGCCACCACCTCCGGCGGCGCGATGGTCTCCATCGAGCGGGCCGCCGGGTGGAGCCGGCAGCTGCGGCTCACCCCGCTGCGACCCGCCGCCTACATCGGCGTCAAGCTGGTGCTGGCGATGGTGATCGGCGCGGTCTCGGTGGCGGTGGTCAACGTGGTCGGCGCGTTCACCGGCGCCGAGCTGGACACCGGCCCGTGGATCGCCTGCGCCCTGCTGTCCTGGGTGTGCTCCCTGGTGTTCGCCGCGTTCGGCCTGTTCATGGGCTACCTGCTGCCCAGCGAGAACGTGATGCAGATCCTCGGCCCGGCGCTGGGCCTGCTCGGTCTGGCCGGTGGCCTGTTCGTCCCGGTCGACAAGCTCGGCAGCACCCTGGAGACGATCGCCAAGTTCACCCCGGTGTACGGCGTCGGCGAGGTGGCCCGCTACCCGCTGACCCACAGCGACAACCTGTGGCAGGCGATCCTGAGCGTCGTGGTGTGGACCGCGCTGTTCGCGGCCGGCGCCATCTGGCGCTTCCGCCGCGACACCGCCCGGGTCTGACTGGCCGGTACCGTTCCTGTCATGGCCCCGGCACCTTCGGAGACACCCGGCCGCGTCGGTTTCCGCGCCGGCTGGGTGTTCGCCGCGATCTGGCTGTTCTACCTGGGTGAGAACCTCAACGCGCTGCTGCGGCATCCGGCCGGCATGTGGCGCGACGTCGGCCTGGTCGCCCTGGCCCTGTTCGCCGTCACCTACGTGCTGCTGGTCAGCATCATGCGCAAGCCCCGCTCCGACGGCGGCTACCCGCCGTCGGAGCTGCGCATCTGGCTCGGCCTGCTGGTCCTGCTCGCGCTGGCCCTGCTGCAACTGCCGGCCGCCGGGCAGCACATCCTGACCTGCACCGTCTACATCGCGGCCAGCGCGGTGATGGGCCTGCCGTTGCGGTCCGGGCTGGCCGTGGCGGTCACCATCGCCGTCGCGGTGGAGGTCGCCATCCGGGTGGTGCCGGAGTGGCGCACGACCAGCCAGGGGTACGCCCTGGCGGTGGTCCTCGCCGCGGCCGCCACCTGGGGGATGCGGCTGGCGTTCGAACGGCAGGGCCGGCTGATCCAGGCGCAGAACGAGCTCGCCGAGCTGGCCGTCGCCGACGAACGCTCCCGGATCGCCGGGGACCTGCACGACATCCTCGGGCATTCGCTGACCGTCGTCGCGGTCAAGGCGGAACTCGCCCAGCGGCTGCTCGACGTCGACCTGGACCGGGCCCGCGCCGAGCTGCGCGACCTGGAGTCGCTGGCCCGCGACGCCCTGGCCGACGTGCGGGCGACGGCGCTGAACATGCGCGGCATCTCGCTGCCCGGTGAGATCGCCGCGGCCAAGGCCGCCCTGGCCGCGGCCGACGTCAAGGCGGAGCTGCCCGGCGCCGCCGACGACGTGCCGACCCGGTACCGGGAACTGTTCGCCTGGACGATCCGGGAGGCGGTCACCAACATCGTGCGGCACAGCCGGGCGCGGCACGCCGAGGTGCGGCTGTGCCCGGACAGTGTCGAGATCGTCGATGATGGGCAGGGCTGCACGTCGACCGCCGGTGGCGGGCAGGGCCTGGCCGGGCTGCGCCGGCGGGCCGACGAGCTGGGTGCACGACTGATCGCCGGGCAGCGGGGGGACCGGCCCGGATTCCGAGTACGAGTGGAGGTCCCCTCATGATCAAACTGTTGCTGGCCGACGATCAGGCGCTGGTCCGCGGCGCGATGGCGGCCCTGCTCGACCTGGAGCCCGATCTGAAGGTGGTCGCCGAGGTCGGCCGTGGTGACGAGGTGCTCGACGCGGCCCGCGCCCACGAGGTCGACGTGGCGCTGCTGGACGTGCAGATGCCCGGCCTGGACGGGATCGCCGCGGCCCGGCTGTTGCAGGAGTCGCTGCCCGGCTGCAAGGTGCTGATGGTGACCACGTTCGGCCGGGCCGGCTATCTGCGCCAGGCGATGGCGGCCGGGGCCAGCGGGTTCGTCGTCAAGGACACCCCGGCGCGGCAGCTGGCCGACGCGGTCCGCCGGGTGCACCAGGGTCTGCGGGTGGTCGACCCGGCCCTGGCGGCGCAGAGCCTGGCGCACGGCGACTCGCCGCTGACCGAGCGGGAGTCCGACGTGCTGCGCGCCGCCCGCGACGGCGGCACGGTCGCCGACATCGCCCGCGAGCTGCGCCTGTCCGACGGCACGGTCCGCAACCACCTGTCCGCCGCCATCGGCAAGACCGGCGCGCGCACCCGCGCCGAAGCCGTCCGCCTCGCCGTCGACAACGGCTGGCTGCTCGGCTGACCCACGGCGGGCGGACCGCTGCCGGGCCCGCCCGCCGCCCCACTCTCGCCACGCCCCGCCGCCCCGCCGACCTGGCCGCCCCCTCGGCTGCCGGCCCTCGGCTGCCCGGAAACAGCTGGTCAGCGTGCCTGTCAAAGGCGCGACGGGCGGGCCGCGGATCTGCTATGCGGCCGACCCCGGTACTTGAGAAGAAATTCGGAGTGCAACCGAGCGGCAACCGAGAGCGACCACTTGCTGCACCCGTAGCCGCGAAAAGTTCCCCCTGCAGCCACCACCACGGGGGGAATCGACATGACCGCGACCACTTCGCCGACTGCCACCAGCACCACCGCCGTCCGTTCCGTGACCCGCGAGCAGGAGCAGCTGATCCGCGACAACATGGCGCTGGTCGGGCACATGGTCCGCGAGATGCTGTTCAAGGTGCCGCCGCACGTGCACCGTGACGACCTGGCCTCGGCCGGCTACGCCGCCCTGGTCACCGCCGCCCAGGCGTACGACGCGTCGCGCGGCATCCCGTTCGGCCGGTTCGCCGCCGTCCGGGTGCGTGGCGCCCTGCTCGACGAGCTGCGCGGCATGGACTGGGCCAGCCGCTCGGTGCGGGCCCGGGCCCGGCGCGCCGACGTCGCCCGCGAGGAGCTGACCCGCCAGCTGGGCCGCACCCCGACCGCGGAGGAGCTGTCCGAGCTGCTCGGTGTCGCGGTCAACGAGCTCGCCAGCGTCGACGACGACGTGCAGCGCGCGGCCGTGCTGTCGCTGCAGGGCTTCACCGCCGGCGCGGCCGAGGACATGGTCACCGAGTCGTCGATGAACCCGGAGGAGATGCTGCTGCACCGCGAGCGCCTCGGCTACCTGCACGACGCGGTCGCCGTGCTGCCCGAGCGGCTGCGTTTCGTGGTCGAGGCGTCCTTCCTGCAGGAGCGTCCGCTGTCCGAGGTCGCCGCCGAGCTCGGGGTCACCGAGTCGCGGGTCTCGCAGCTGCGCACCGAGGCCCTGGCGCTGCTGCGCGACGGCCTGACCACCCACATGGAGCAGGTCGCCGCGCCGGTCGTCAAGGACGGCTGCGTCACCCGGCGCCGCGCCGCGTACGCCGCGCAGATCGCCGCGCGCAGCACCATGGCGTCGCGGCTGGGCGTCACCGACGCGCAGGGCATGCGCCTGGCCGTGGCCGCATGACGCGCCGCCCGTGCGGCGGGGCCGGCGCCACCGCGACCCCGCCCACCGCAGACGCTCAGCCGAGCTTGTCCTTGGCGTCGTCATATCCGGCCTGCCCGGGCGCCTCGCCCGGCGCGTAGATCACCCGGAGCACCCCGGTCGGGAACGCCTCGGTCGACGTCACCTTCAGGTGGTACGGCCGGTCGCCCTCGTCGAACAGCCGCCGCCCCTTGCGCGCGGCCACCGGATGCACCAGCAGCCGCAGCTCGTCGACCAGCCCGGCCGCGAGCAGCTGCCGCACCACCGACAGCGACCCGGGGATCAGGATCGCGCGCACCCCGGCGGTCTGCTTCAGCGCCGTCACCGCGGGCACCAGCTCGCCGTCGAGCCGTTCCGAGTTGCGCCAGGTGAACTCCGGCGACCGGCGGGACACCACCACCTTGCGCATGTCGCCGAGCTGCTTGGCGAACGGCGCGTCCTCCCCACCGCCGCTCTCGCGATCCGGCCACGCCCCGGCGAAACTGTCGTAGGTCTCCCGGCCGATCAGCAGCACGTCGGCGCTCTCGTAGTCCTCGCTGACCGCCCGGCCCATGTTCTCGTCGAAGTACGGGAAATGCCAGTCGGGATCGATCTCGGCGACCCCGTCGGCCGAGATGAACAGCGTCGAGATCAGCTTCGCCATCACAGTGCTCCTTCACGTCAGGTGCGGTCGGCTGTCAGACCACCGCAGCCTGCCAAACTCATCGCCAGACCAGAACCTCTGTCGGCCGGGTTCACGCACCGCCGGATGGACCGGCGGGCAAACCAATTCCGGGTCCAATCCGGTCCTGAACCGGCGTTAGGCTTCCCGCAGACGCCTCAACCAGGCCGTTTCCTCGCCGCGCGCGCCGATGGCACGACCGTCCGCCGACCGTGGGCACCCACGCACCCACCGGAACGGACTCCCGTCATGCCCAGCCAGCGCCTGGCCGCCGTGGCCAGCTCACCCGTGCGCGACCTGCTCGCCCTGATCAACCGCCCGGAGATCATCTCGTTCGCCGGTGGTCTGCCCGCCCCGGAACTGTTCGACGTGCCCGCCTGGCGCGCCGCGTTCGACACCGCGCTGTCCGGTCCGGCCGCCCGCCGGCACCTGCAGTACGCGCCGACCGAGGGCGACGCCCGGCTGCGCGAGCTGGTCGCCGCCCGGATGACCGGTCGCGCCCTGCCCACCGGCGCCGACCAGCTCCTGATCACCACCGGGTCGCAGCAGGCCCTCGCCCTGGTCGCGGCCGCCCTGCTCGACCCGGGCGCGGTCGTCGCCGTCGAGCAGCCCACCTACCTGGCCGCCCTGCAGTGCTTCAGCATGGCCGGCGCCCGGCTCGTCCCGATCACCCCCGACGACCCGGACAGCGTCGCCGACGTCTTCGCCCGCGAGCGTCCCGAGCTGCTCTACCTGGTGCCGACGTTCGCCAACCCGACCGGGCGCACCCTGGACGCCGGCCGCCGGGCCGCGCTGGTCGCCCTGGCCGAACGCCACGGCGTCTGGATCGTCGAGGACGACCCGTACGGCGAGCTGCGCTACCGGGGCGCGCACCTGACCCCGATGGCGGCCGGCAGCGACCGGGTCATCCACCTCGGCAGCCTCTCCAAGATCGGCGCGCCGGGGCTGCGGCTCGGCTGGCTGCGCACCCCGGCCGCACTGCGGGCCGCCCTGATCGTCGCGAAACAGGCCGCCGACCTGCACACCTCCACGATCGACCAGGCCGCCGCGGCCGCCTACCTGGCCACCGCCGACCTGGACGCGCACCTGGCCCGGCTGCGCGCGGCCTACCGGGAACGCCGCGACACCATGCTCGGCATGCTGCCACGGATCATGCCCGCCGGGACGCGCTGGACCGACCCGGACGGCGGCATGTTCGTCTGGGTCCGGCTGCCCGGGCCGGCCGACACCGCCGCGATCCTGCCCCGCGCCCTCGACCACGATGTGGCGTTCGTGCCCGGCGCCCCGTTCTACGCCACCGACCCGGACCCGGCCACGCTGCGGCTGTCGTTCAGTTCCAGCACGCCGGCCGAGATCACCGCGGGGATGCGGCGCCTCGGCGCGGCGGTGACGGCCGGCTGAGCGCTCACCGCGTACGCGAAACGTTTTTTCGGTTGCGGGGCCGGGGCCGCACGGGCAGAGTGGGCCGCGGACCCGGACCCGAGCGCGAGGAGCACGAACAGCCGATGTGAGAGCCACCCGACACCTGCGACATCCGTCGGCTCCGCTTTCCGGAAGGCTCCCGCATGCCCGCTCATCTCAAAGCCACCTCGCTCGCCCGCGCCCACGACGGCGACCTGCTCTTCGCCGGCCTCGACCTGGTCCTGCGCGACGGCGACCGGATCGGGCTCGTCGGGCCCAACGGCGCCGGCAAGACCACCCTGCTGCGCGTGCTCGCCGGCGACCTGCCACCCACCGACGGCGCGGTGGTGCGCGCACCGGGGACCGCGATCGCCCACGTCACCCAGCAGATCCCGGACCCAGCCGGCACCGTCGGCGCCTACCTGGCCGCCGGGCTCGGCGAGCTGGCCCAGGTCACCGCCACCATGCGGGAGCTGGAGAGCCGGCTCGCCGCCGGCGACGACGTCCTGGACGCCTACGCCGCCGCCCAGGAACGCTGGACCGCCCTGCGCGGCTGGACCGCCGAGACCCGGCTGACCGAGATCCGCCAGCGGCTGGACATCGACCACCTCGACGACGGTCTGGCGCTGGCGCAGATCTCCGGCGGCGAGCAGGCCCGGCTGATGCTGGCCCGCGCCCTGCTGGCCGGCCCCGACCTGCTGCTGCTCGACGAGCCGACCAACCACCTCGACGCCGAGGGCGCCGCCTGGCTGCGGGACTGGCTGCGCGAGTTCCCCGGCGGGGTGCTGGCCGTCAGCCACGACCGGGCGTTCCTCGACGCGGTCGCCACCCGCATCATCGAGCTCGACGGCATCGACGAGCAGCCGCAGGACTATCCCGGCGGCGGCTACACCGCCTACCGGCAGGAGAAACAACGCCGCTGGCAGCGGCTGCTGCTCGACTACGAGGCCCAGGAGAAGGACCGGGCCCGCTGGGAAGTCGACATCGCCAGGACCAAGGGGTACGCCCAGGGCGTGGAGAACACCGTGCGCTCCGGGGCCGAGGCACCCCACCTGCGGCGCGTCGCGCGTCTGGTAGCGCGCAAGGCGAAGGTCCGCGAGCGCCGCCTGCGCCGGCAGATGGCCTCGGTCCGGTGGATCGCCGAGCCGCGCCGGCGCCCGCCACTGACCCTGGCCTTCCCGGACGACGACGGCGACCCCGGCGACATCGTCCTGAAGGTCCGCGACCTGACCGTGTCGCATCCCGGCCGGGTCCTGCTCGCGCACGTGGACCTGGACGTCACCCGCGCCGACCGGATCCTGATCACCGGCCGCAACGGGGCCGGCAAGACCACCCTGCTGCGCGCCATCGCCGCACGCCACCCCGAGGTGGCCGTGCTGCCGCAGACCACCGACCACCTGCGGGTGGACACCACCGTCCTGGACTACTTCCGCTCCCAGGTGCCGGTCTACGCCGACGACGCCGAGCGGCTGCTGGCCGGCCACCAGTTCGACACCGACCAGTGGACCGCCCGGCTGCGTGACCTGTCCGCCGGGGAACTGCGCCGCCTGCTGCTCGCCGTGCTGGTCAACAGCCCGGCCCGGGTGCTGCTGCTCGACGAACCGACCAACTTCCTCGATTTCGCCGCCCTCGACGTCATCGAGGAGGCGCTGCGCCGCTACCGGGGCACCCTGCTGACCGTCTCGCACGACAGGTACTTCGCCGACGCCGTCGGGCACACCCGGCACTGGCATGTCGCGGACGGCGCGGTGATCGAAAGCTGAGACCATGAACCGCATGTCGCTGCTGCCCCACGTCACCACCTCCGCCACCCAGTTCACCGAGGCGTGGCTGGAAAACCGGCGACTGTCCGAGCACACCCGCGACGCGTACCGCCGCGACGTGGCGTCCTGGCTCGGCTGGTGCGCCGAACGGGGACTCGATCCCCTGCAGGCCACGTTCCTGGACGTCAACGCGTACGCCAGGGGTTTGGAAGCGCGCCCGATGGCCGCCGCGACCGTGGCCCGCAAGCTGTCCGGACTGTCCTCCTGGTACGCCTTCCTGGTCAAACTGCGCGCGGTGGACGCCAACCCGGTCGGCGGCGCCGACCGGCCCTACGTCGACCGCGACCACTCGGCCACCGTCGGACTGACCCCCGACCAGGTCGACGCCGTCCTGGCCGCCGCCGACCGCCAGGCCGGACCGGCAGCGGTCCGGCACCGCGCCGTGCTCACCCTGCTCGCCGACCTCGGCCTGCGGGTGGGGGAGCTGGTCAGCCTCGACCTGGCCGACCTCGGCTGGGAACGCGGGCACCGCACCATCCGGTTCATCGGCAAGGGCGGCCGGCCCCGCCGCCGGGTGCTCACCCCGGGCGCCGCCGCCAGGCTCGACGAGTACCTGCGGGTGCGCGGCGCCGGCGACGGGCCGCTGTTCACCACCGCCAGCGGCGCCCGCATCGACCGGCACGCCGTCTTCCGCCTGGTGCGCCGCCTCGCCGAACAGGCCGGCATCCCGGGCGCCGCCAAGATGTCCCCGCACTCGCTGCGGCACGCGTTCGCCACCACCGCCCGCGCCGAAGGCGTCCCCCTCGAAGACGTCCAGGACGCCATGGGCCACGCCGACCCGCGCACCACCCGCCGCTACGACCGTGACCGCCACAACCTGGACCGTGACCCCGCGTACACGATCGCCGCGGCCCGGGACCGCCGTCGGTCCGCCTGATCCGTCCCCCTATGCTCGGAACCCGGTCAGGCAAGCTACAAAGGGCGGGATCAGGGTTTGAACATCTTCCAGGCAATTCTGCTCGGTGCCGTGGAGGGCATCACCGAGTTCCTCCCCGTCTCGAGCACCGGGCACCTGACCATCATGGAAAAGATGATGGGCTTCGGCCTCGACGACCCGGACATCACCGCCTTCACAGTGATCATCCAGTCCGGCGCGGTGCTGGCCACCATCATCTTCCTGATGAAGGACATCGTCCGGATCGTCCCCGCCTTCTTCAAGGGCCTGACCAGCGCGGCAGCCCGCGAGCACCCGGACTTCCGGTTCGCGGTGGCGGTCATCATCGGCTCCGTCCCGATCGTCATCGCCGGCCTGACCTTCAAGGACGCCATCGAGACCACGCTGCGCAGCCTGTGGTTCGTCGCGATCGCGCTGATCCTGTGGTCGGCCGTGATGGCCTTCGCCGACCACGCCGCCACCCAGTACCGCCACGAGGACGACATCACCTGGAAGGACTCGCTGATCATCGGCGTCGTCCAGTGCCTCGCGGTGATCCCCGGCATCTCCCGCTCCGGCTCCACCATGTCCGCCGGCCTGCTGCGCGACTTCGACCGGGTGACCGTCACCAAACTATCGTTCTTCCTGTCCGTCCCGGCCCTGACCGGCGCCTCGATCCTGCAGGGCGTCGAGGAGTACGACAACATCTCCACCGGCGTCGGCTGGGTCAACACGATCGTCGCGACCGCGGTCAGCTTCGTGGTCGCCTACTTCGCCGTCAACTGGCTGCTCAAGTTCGTCGCCAAGCACTCCTACAGCGTCTTCATCTTCTACCGGATCGCGCTGGGCTCCCTGCTCATCCTGCTGCTGTCCACCGGCACCATCGCCGCCCAGTAACCCCCGCCGCCCAGTAACCCCCGCCGCCGCCAGCGCCCCACCCCACCGCGGGTGGGGCGCTTTTTTCGGCACACCCCCGCCATTGCCTTCGCGGTGGCCACCCGCCGAGACTGAGGGCGCCGGACCACGGGGGTACCGGCAGTCATGACAAGGGGAGACCCCATGTCACCACGGGGAATCATTGCTTTTCTCACGGCTCTGCTGATCGCGCCGGCGGCACTGCTCAGCGTCGCGGCACCCGCCCAGGCGGACACCATCACCACCTGGATCAGCGTGAAGACACCGTCGGGGCACATCGGACCCAAGGTCCTCGACGTCAAGAAATGGTCGATGGACGACCGAGGACAGGTCCAGATCTGGGACCGGCAGACCGCCAACAACAGCAACCAGCTGTGGCGCATCACCGAGATCGTGCGCGGCTCCGGCGTCTACCAGATCCAGAACGTCAACTCCGGGAAGTGCCTCGACAAGTCGACGGACGCACCGGACGCCAACGGCACACCCGTCTACCAGTACACCTGCCAGACCGGCTGGATCACCAACCAGGCCTGGCAGTTCGTGCCCGTCGCGCCCGGCGACAAATGGGGGAAACTGAAGAACGCCTCCGGCGGCCGCTGCCTCGACGTGCAGGGCAAGAGTTTCACCAACGGCGCCCTGCTGCAGGTGTGGGACTGCGTCGGTGACTGGAACCAGCGCTTCAACATCTTCTGAACCCGCCACACCCACGCCACCAGGCGCCGATGAACCGGCGCCGGCGCGACTAACCGCGACAAGGCTTGCTGGAGGCCGCCTCCTGGGGCACCCCACGGCAGATCACCGCCATCACCTGGGCCCCAGGCGGGCGGCCACCAGCACCCTTCCGCGCACCGGCGCTCACGACGCCGGCGAACCCGCCTCACCCAGCTCCGCCAGCCGCGCCTCGATCTCGGCCAGCTCCGCCCGCAACCGCTGCGCCTGCTGCTCGGCCTCCGCCCGCTCAGCCGACAGGATCTGCTCCACCGCCTCCTGCACCCCCGGCACGTCGATCAACTGCACCATCTTCAACGCCTCCGCCGGGCGGATCACGTAAGGCTTCGCCAACGGCTTGGCCCCCTGAGTGGCACCCACCGTCCACTCACCCTCCCCATAAGCCAGGGTCACCGTCAACGAGGGACCCGGCTTCGCCTTCACCGGGCGAGCCGCCTTACGCGGCGCGGGAGCTGTCACGTCCTGCACATCCTCACTCTTACGCTGCACCGGCGCCGGCTTGCGCTCCACCGGCTTGTCGATCAGAAACTCCGGCCCGGACAACACCGGCTCCGGCTCCGGCTCGGGCGCCACCACCTTTTTCGGCGCCGTCGCACCTCGGGGCGCGATCCGCAGATCACCGGGGGAGAACGGCAACTCGTCACGGCCGAACCGGACCACCACCCACTCCTCGGACACCGCCGGATCCTCCAGCGCCACCACCTGACCGATCTGCCCCGCGATCTGCCCCGCCGACTCGGTGAACTGCACCCGCGGCTTACGCCCCGCCGCCAGCGCCTCCCGAACCCCATCCAACTCCTCCGTGGTCAACCCACGGACCTCCACACCCGCCGCCACCGTCGCCCCACCTTCGTACGCCTGTATCAGAGGGCCCCTTTCTACCAGCACCCACCGACAACAACCGGCACGCCCCGCCAGATACCGTCCACCTTGGCGACGTTCAACCGCTCGAACGGACCCGGACCGCCACCGGACCCCGGCGCCGCGTCGAGACGCACCCTGACCACCGCACCTCACACCCGGAACGTGCGCCGATACGCATCCGGCGCCACCCCCACCACCCGCTGAAAATGCCGCCGCAACGTCGTCGCCGTCCCCATCCCCGCCGCCACCGCGATCACCTCCACACTGTCGTCCGTCGACTCCAGCAACTCCTGCGCCCGCCGCACCCGCTGCGCCGACAACCACTGCAACGGCGTCGTCCCGGTCACCGCCTGGAACTGCCGCGCCAACTGCCGCGAACTCAGATTCGCCCGCCGCGCCAGATCCTCCACCGTCAACGGCTCATCCAGCCGGGCCACCACCCACGCCAGCAACTCCGACAACACATGCCCGGAACGCTGCGGCACCGGCGTCCGCACGAACTGCGCCTGCCCACCCGAACGATGCGGCGGCACCACCAACCGCCGCGCCGCCACATTCGCCACCGCCGGCCCATGATCCAACCGCACCAGATGCAGACACAGATCCATCGCCGCCGCCTTACCCGCCGACGTCAACACCCGCCCGTTGTCCACATACAGCACATCCGGATCCACCCGCACCCGCGGAAACCGCGCCGCCAACTGCTCCGTATGCGCCCAATGCGTCGTCGCCGACAACCCGTCCAACAACCCCGCCGCCGCCAGCACGAACGCACCCGTGCACAACGACACCACCCGCGCACCCGCCGCATACGCCGCTCGCACCGCCGCGACCAGACCCGCCGGGGGAGCGGCATCCACATCCGCCAACCCCGGCACGATCACCGTCCCCGCATCGGCCAACCCGGCCAGCCCGACATCCGGCTCCACCACGAACCGCCCCAGCCGCACCGGCGCATCCCCACACACCCGCACCTCGTACCAGGGCACCGACACCGCGTCCGGACGCGAGCCGAACACCTCGTACGCCAAAGCCAACTCGAAATGCAGCATCCCGTCCGTGGCAGCCACCGCAACCGACCTCATGTCGGAAATTGTATGGACCACGTCGTTCCCGACACTGTCCCGCCCGCCACCACCACGAAAAGATCAACACATGAGCCACACCATCGCCGTCTACGGCGCCACCGGACACACCGGCCGGCACGTCACCACCGAACTACGCCGCCGCGGCCACCACCCCCTGCTCCTCGGCCGCGACCTCACCACCCTGCACACCCTGGACGACCACCCACGACACGCCACCGTCGACGACCCCGACTCCCTCGACCGCGCCCTGCACGGCGCCGACGCCGTCATCAACACCGCCGGACCCTTCGCCACCACCGCCGGCCCCCTGATCGACGCCGCCCGCCGCGCCGGCATCCCCTACCTCGACGTCGCCGCCGAAATCGAAGCCAACCTCGACACCTTCACCCACCACACCGACGCCACCACCCTGATCATCCCGGCCATGGCCTTCTACGGCGGCCTCGGCGACCTCCTCGCCACCACCGCCCTCGACGGCGACACCCACGCCGACACCATCCACATCGCCTACGGCCTCACCAGCTGGCACCCCACCCCCGGCACCCTCGCCTCCGGCACCGTCTCCACCCAACGCCGCGGCGGCCGCCGCCTGCGCTACACCAACGGCGCCCTGCACCACCACGACGACGCCCCCACCACCGTCACCTGGCCCTTCCCACCACCCCTCGGCCCCCGCGAAGTCCTCGCCGAATTCACCATGGCCGACGTCGTCACCCTCCCCACCCACCTGCGCGCCCACCACATCACCACCTACATGACCACCACCGCCGCCACCGACCTCGCCAACGCCGGCCCCCGCCGCGACACCCCGGAAACCTTCACCGTCGACGTCCTCATCCGCACCGGCACCACCCAACGCCGCATCACCGCCACCGGCCAGGACATCTACGCCATCAGCGCCCCACTCGTCGTCGAAGCCACCGACCGCGTCCTCACCGGCCGCACCCGTGTCACCCACGGCGTCGCCTCCGCCGGCACCGCCTTCGACGCCCCCGACTTCCTCCGATCCCTGCACACCCACCTCACCATCCACCACCACAAACCGATTTCCGGTACGCCCACAGCACCGTTCCCGGCCAGCGACAGGGGAACGGCACCGCTCACGCCGTCAACCCGGAATTGACGACGGTGTCTCGGGCGGTCGAGACCAGGGAAGAGGCGGTCCACTTGCCACCCGGCCAGATCGGTTGCGGCTGCCCGGCTCCGGGTAGCCGGGCAGCCGCCTTACCCCGGCCACGCCGATCCCGCGGTGAGTAGGGAAGTGGCCGCCAGGCGGCTCACCGCAACATCGTCAAATCCACCGCACATCGCCTGGAAACGGACGCACATCAACTCCAGCGCAACGCGGTGATGCACAGGCGGACGCATCGGGCCCGGTTCGAACAGCTGTGCGCCGACCGGAGAGCGCAGCCGTCATGGGTGCCGGTGACCATCGGAACGCGCAGACCCGTCTCGTCTCGTCGCGCCGCCGAGACGGTGATCTGCCTGCCTGAGCGCCGACCGCCATCGACTCGTCCGCGGCCCTAAAATATCAGGTCGATAATCTATATTATGTCAACTAGAGCGCGGAGAGGGGTCGCTAACACCGCATTGCCCACCCCCCGCGCTTGTGCGGACCAGCCGGCGGAACTCCAGGGCCAGCACGCAGGAGCGTGGCGTCTGATCGGGCGCCTCCGGCAGTCCCGGGGTCCGCTGCGGCATCCTTCTGCGAGCACTGCGCTCAGGCCACCCGCGCAGGTTTTGAAGGCTGTCCGCACAGGCGTTCGACACAGGCGACGGAGCACTCAGGAGGGTTCTCCTGGAACCGATGCGTGGGCGAATTGGTTCGTGAGCGCCCGTGGAGTGCACGCCGGGCCCGCGTGCTTCACGTATAGGGCTCGGACGGCTTCACGCGCGACGGGGCCGGACGCTTCCCGCGAGGGCTTCCGAGCTTTTCCACAGCAGCGACTTGTCCACAGACCGCCGATCAGCCCGGCGCCTTTTGCGCCACACTGCCTAGCGGGGGCAACCCCCAGGGTTGGGCGGGACTGTGACTGGTTGGCGCGCGGCGTGCCGAAAAATGGTGTGCGCCGCTTGCGCGACAGGGGTGATCAGGAAACCCTCCCCGCTTCCGCGGGTCGGGCACCTCCTGCCTTCCGCCGACTCGCCGCCAACCTCAGGCCAGCCGATCGTGTCGAGCCCTCTTGGGCGCCGCTTGCCCCGGATTCGGGTGAAAGCCTACGCAACTGATCCAGTCGCATGCTAAGGTCCATCCAGGCACAAATGCGGATATATCATGCATAATATCTCTTATGCAGCACGAATCAGCCGCTGAGCCCCCCACCCCCTTGGCCGAGCTCGTCGACGAGTTCTTGGCGGCACGGGCCACCCGCAAGCCTTCGGCGCACACCCTCGCGGCGTACCAGCGGGATTTGACCTTGGTGTTGCGGCTGGTGTCGCCGGTGCCGCTCGCCCCTGCCGACCTCTCCCCCCGGGTGTTGCGGGCGGCGTTCGCGCGGTTCGCCGCGCAGCGGGCGCCGGCGTCGGTGGCGCGGGCGTGGTCGTCGTGGAACGCGTTCTTCACGTTCTTGGTGACGGAGGGTGTTGTGGCGGGGAATCCGATGTCGGCGGTGGACAAGCCGCGGATGGTGGCGCACTCCCCCAAGCCGTTGCGGGGTGAGGATACGCCGGAGCAGTTGTTGCGGGTGGTGTCGCAGGTGGATGAGCGGCAGCGGGATCCGTGGCCGGAGCGGGACGTGCTGGTGCTGGCGTTGGCGTTGTGTGCGGGTTTGCGGTTGTCGGAGTTGTTGGGTTTGCGGGTTGGTTCGGTGTCGGGTCGTGACGGTGAGCGGCGGGTTGAGGTGGCCGGGAAGGGTGGGCGGCCTCGGGTGGTGCCGATCGACAATGGGTTGGACGCGGCGGTGGCGCGGTATGTGGCGAGTCGGCGGGTGCGGTTCGGTCGGGTGGTGCCGTCGGATCCGTTGCTGGTGGATCGGCATGGGGCGCCGTTGCAGCGGGGTGGTTTGCAGTATTTGGTGCGGTCGTGCTTCCGGCGGGCCGGGATTGGTGATCGGGTGCCGCGGGGTGCGCAGTTGCATGCGTTGCGGCATACGTTCGCGACGCGGTTGGCGGAGGACGGGGCGAACGCGTCGGAGATCATGCGGTTGCTGGGGCATGCGTCGTTGGCGACGTCGCAGAATTACATCGAGGTGACGGCGGAGCAGCAGCGGGCAGCGATCGCGTCGAATCGCACCAACCGGGTGTTGCGGGAGTTGGGCTGATTCGGGTGCCGCTCCCCCGCGTTAGGTTGATCGGCATGAGGTTGCGTGAGGATGAGGTGCGGATCGGTGACATCCGCGCGGTCGTGATCGGTCCGGCCGGTGGTGGGGTGTTTCCCGGTGTGCTGTTGTATACGGATATTTTTCAGCTGACCGAGTCGACGTTGCGGTCGGCGCGCCGGTTGGCGTCGGCGGGGTTTGTGGTGTGTGTGCCGGAGATTTATCCGCGGGGTGAGCTGGCGGGGGTGGCGCTGGAGTTCGACGATGCGGGTAAGGCGCGGGGTCTGGCGGGTGCGGCGGCGATGTCGACGGCGCAGTTCGATGCGGATCGGGTGGCTGTTCTGGATTATCTGGAGCGGCGTGCTGAGGTGTCGTCGTTGCTGGTGACCGGGTTTTGTATCGGTGGGCATCTGGCGTTTCGGGCGGCGTTGGATCCGCGGGTGTCGGCGACGGTGTGTTTTTATCCGACGGGTTTGCACAATGGTGCGCTGGGTGCGGATGTCGCGGATTCGCTGGCGCGGGCGGGTGAGATTCGGGGCCGGTTGATGGTGGTGTTCGGGTCGCGGGATCCGCATGTGCCGGCGCAGGCGCGGTTGGCGACGGTTGGTGCGTTGTATGCGGCGGGTCTCGACGATGTGGAGTTGCACGTTTTCGCCGGTGGGGAGCATGCGTTCATGCGGGATGTGGGGGCGCGGCACGATCCGGTGTTGACCGACTTGGCGTTCGCCGAGGCGGTTTCGTTTTTCCGGGGTCGTTGAGCTCGTGTTCTCGTGGGTGCCGTTGGAGACGTCGCGGTTGCGGTTGCGGCGGTTCGAGGCCGCTGACGCGGCGGGGGTGCAGGCCGTGTGGAGCGATCGGGATTTCTTGCGGTTCGCGCCGGTGGGTTTTCGGTACGCGGGGGCGGGTCTCGATCGTGCGGTCGACTGGTGTTCGCGGGGTGTGGACGGGTTGGCGGGGGTGTCGCGCGAGGATGGCCGGTTGGCGTGTCATGTGGGGTTGTTCAACGCGGATTGGTCGGCGATGACCGCGGAGATCCATTATTGGACGGCGGGGTGGGCGCGGGGCCGGGGTTTCGCGGTGGAGGCGGCGGTCGCGGTGAGCCGGTGGGCGTTGACGTCGGAGGGGCTGCATCGGGTGACGTTGCAGGTGGATACCCGTAATGAGGCGTCGGTGCGGGTGGCGTCGCGGGCCGGGTTCCGGTTCGAGGGTGTGTTGCGTAATGCGTCGTGGACCCGGTCGGGGCGTGGTGATCTGGCGGTGTACAGCCTGATCCCGGCGGACTTGGTGGGGTCGGCCGGTTAGTGGTAGGCGCGGAAGGCGCGCATCAGGTAGCCGGGCATGGTGAGTTTTTCGGCGTTGACTTCGGCGGTGATCTGGACGTCTTTGATGGTGATGTCGGTCCAGGTGGGTTCGGGGAACCATTGGGTGAGGTGCTCGCGGGTGATGGTCCAGGTGTCGCCGGCGGCGGCGGAGATGGCCAGGACGTAGAGCATGGTGCCGGGTTCGGCGAGGCCGGGTAGCTGGGCGAGGTAGGCGTCGAGGCCGCCGAAGCGGTGCAGGTTGTGCAGCAGGCCGCAGTCGATGATGGTGTCGAACGGCGCGTTGGGCAGGTTGAGCTGGGTGGCGTCCTGGACTTCGAAGGTGGCGGTGAGGCCGGTGGCTTTGGCGCGGGCGCGTTCGATGGCCACGGGTGAGATGTCGATGCCGGTGACGTGGTATCCGCGGCGGGCCAGGGCGAGGGAGAGGTCGCCGGTGCCGCAGCCGAGGTCGAGGACTTTGGGGCCGCGGATGCCGAAGTCGAGCAGGGCGGTGAGTGCGGGTTGTGGTTTGCCGATGTCCCAGGGTGCGGTGCCGGTGCGGTAGGCCTCGTCGTAGTCGATCATTTCTCCCCCAGAGCCGGTCGGCGTGCTGCGACCCTATCGTGCCGGTGCCGGTGCCGGTGGGGGTGTTGGCGGGTTTGAGGCTTTGTTCGGCGAAACCCGGGTTTCGTCGCGGGAAGTCTCAACGCTTAGAGGCCGAGTCCGTTCAGGATGCGGTGGATTGTCTCGGCTGTTCCGCCGGTGCTCTTGGCCGGTCCGTCGGCGGCCAGGATGTGGTCGCCGGCGATCAGCCGCATCAGTGCGTCGACGTGTTCGATCACGTCCTGCCGGTCGGCGTCGGCTGCCGCGGCTCGCAGTTGCAGGGAGAGTTTCAGCAGTGTGGCGGTGTGCTCCCCCACCTGGTTGGTGCGTTCGGGTCCCATGTTCGCAGAGTAGGGAGGGAACGCCAGGGGGCCGCAACGCGGACCGCGAATCGGGGTTCGGCTCTGTTGCGCGGGGTGTGACCCGGGCCGGTTGTCAGGGGATGCGTTCGGCGAGGGAGACGATGATGCCTTCGGGGCCGCGCAGGTAGGCCATCCGCCAGGTGTTCTCGTATTCGCCGATGCCGCCGACCAGGGTGTAGCCGGCGCTCGCCGCCCAGTCGACGGTGGCTCGCAGGTCGTCGACTTCGAAGCACACGTTGCGCAGGCCGAGTTCGTTGGCCATGGCGGTCGGTGAGCCGGGTACGGAGTCGGGGCGGACGAAGCGGGAGAGTTCCAGGCGGGCGCCGTTGTCGGGGGCTTTCAGCATGACGATCTCGGTGCGTGAGCCGGGGATGCCGCAGACGGTGTCCAGGAAGGCGCCTTCGACGAACATCCGGCCTTCCACCCGCAGGCCGAGTGCCACGAAGAAGGCGGTGGCGGTGTCGAGGTCGGCGACGGTGATGCCGACATGGTCGAAGCGTCGTACGTGGGTCATGGGCGGTGCTCCCGTCGTCGTGCCGGGCCGGTGACTGGCAGGGTACCGGGGGTTGCTGCCCGGGCCGGGCGACGCCGCCGTGCCGGTGGTCGCGGCGGTGGGCCGGGTGGACGGTCGAGGTGTCCAGGCCGGTGGGTGTCTTCTCCCCAGGTGGCGCTCCCCCGTATCGGTGGGTTCGAACGGGTTCCGACGGTACCGCCGTCGCGCGGTGGGTAGTCCTTCTGCGCGGACGTGGCCGTGGGAGGGTGGTGGGTGATGGAGTTGCTGGCCCGGGCGATGTGGGGGCCTGCCGCGCCGGGGTTGCGGGTGTTGCCGTCGTCGGCGGCGGAGCTGTTGACGGCGTTGCGGGCGCCGGCGCGGCTGGGTGCGCATTTGCGGGCGGTGCACGATGTGGCGTGGCGGTTGACCGGCTGGCTGGGTGGGGCGTATCCGGGGTTGCGGTTCGACCGGCGGGCGGTGCTGTTCGGGGCGGCCACTCACGACATCGGCAAGGTGCTGCATCCGGAGGAGTTGTCGGGGCCGGGGTCGCGGCATGAGGATGCCGGCCGGTGGCTGCTGCTGGCGGCCGGGGTGGATCCGCGGTTGGCGCGGTTCGCCGGTAGCCACGGCAGGTGGGATGCGCCGGGGGCGCGGCTGGAGGATCTGCTGGTCGCCGTGGCGGACAAGGTGTGGAAGGCGAACCGGGTGCCGGATCTGGAGTACCTGGTGGTGCAGCGGCTGGTCGTGGTGTCCGGGCAGGAGCCGTGGACGGCGTTCCTGACGCTGGACGGTCAGCTGGACGCGCTGGCGGCCGGGGCGGGCGGGCGGTTGGCGTACCAGAACGGGTTTCCGATCGCCGTCGGGTGACGGCCATGCCGCGCGCCTCGGTGGTCCATCCCGGGCACGGGGTTGTGGTGTGCCCCGGCCACCTGCCGGAATACCTCGGCCGGTTGGTTCTCGCCGGCAAGGCTGTGAAAGTTCACCGGGCCTGGCCGGGCCGGCTCGACAGGTCAGGCATGTCGATGAGTATGCGCTGCGCCATGATCGGGGTCGTGGTCACGGGTCGAGGGCCTCGATGACCGGCTTGCGGGCGTGTTCGTAGATGACCGAGCTGCGGAACCCGATGATCTCGCGGCGGCCGCTGAACTTGTCCATCAGGAAGCCGTGCAGATGAGCCACGATCGCCGCATCAAGTTCGTCCACGACCGGCGTTATCGCCGAGCTGGCGAACGAGGTTCGGAATCGGGCCGGGCAAGCCGCCGGTGTGGCTAGCGTCGCCGCATGGAGCACGAACATGTCGTCACCCGCCGCGGTGAGCGCTGCGGCCTGCCGATCACCATCGCCGTGCACAGCACCGTGCGCGGCCGTTCCGCCGGCGGCTGCCGGATCGCCCACTACCCGCACTGGCGCGACGCGGTCACCGACGCGCTGCGCCTGTCGGCGGCGATGACCGGTAAGTGCGCGGTCGCCGGGCTGCCGCTCGGCGGCGCCAAGACCGTGGTGGCGCTGCCCCCGGCGTACGAGCTGGGTGCCGCGACCCGCCGCGATCTGCTGCATGACGTCGGTGACCTGATCGCCTCCCTGGACGGTCGCTATGCGACCGGGCCGGACGTGGGCAGCGGGCCGGACGACATGGCGGTGATCGCCGAGCGCACCCCGCACGTGTTCTGCCGGCCGCGCTCGGCCGGTGGCAGCGGCGACTCGTCGCCGCACACCGCGCTCGGCGTGCTGGCCGCCCTGCGCGCCGTCTGCGCCGACCGGTTCGGCTGCGCCGAGCTGGGCGGGCGCAGCTTCGCGGTGCTCGGCGCCGGCCGGGTCGGCGGGCATCTGCTCGACCTGCTCGCCGCCACCGGGGCGACGATCCGTGCCGCGGACACCGACCCGGCCCGGCGCCGGCCCGGCGTCACCTGGCTCAGCCCCGAGCGCCGGTCGACGTGCTGATTCCGGCCGCGCTGGGCGGGCTGCTCACCGCGGCGTCGGTGCCCCGGCTGCGCTGCGCCGCGGTCGCCGGGCCGGCCAACAACCAGCTGGACCGGCCGCAGACCGCCGGCCTGCTGCACGAGCGCGGCATCCTGTGGGCGCCGGACATCGTGGTCGGTGCCGGCGGGCTGATCCACGCCACCGCGATCGAGCTGCTGCACGAGGCCCCCGAGCGGGCCGGCGAGCGGGTCGAGGCGATCGGCGACACCCTCGCGGCGATCCTGGCACGTGCCCGGGCCGCCGGGATCGCCCCGGCCGCCGCCGTACGCTAGATCGCCATGGATGTGCAGCTGCGACCCGTACACAAAAATGATCTTGATTTGCTGGCCCGGTTCGATGTGGAGCCGGGACTGATCGGCCCGAACTGGTACGGGTTTCGGGACGCTGCCCGGCACCGGCGGCGCTTCGAGGCCGACGGCTGGCTCGGTGACGAGGACGGCCAGCTGATCGTGACCGCCGACGGGGAACCGGCCGGGTTCGTCGGGTGGCGCCCGGCCGGGTTCGGCGCCGGCCGTTACCGTACCATCGGCGTGGTGCTGCTGCCCGAGTGGCGGGGCCGGCGGATCGGGACCCGCGCGCAGCTGTTGCTGTGCCGCTACCTGTTCGCGCACACCAGCGTGCACCGCATCGAGGCCGGCACCCAGCCGGAGAACGTGGCCGAGCAGCGGGCCCTGCGGCGGCTGGGGTTCCAGCGCGAGGGCCTGCTGCGCGGCGCCGAGTTCCGCGACGGCGCCTGGTGCGACATCGTGGTGTTCGGGCTGCTGCGCGGCGAGCTGGCGGACGACGTGGCGTGACGCTCGGTCGGTCGCCGGTCGGGAAGGCCGGCCGGGAAGGCCGGTCGGTGCCGCCCCGGGCGATACTGGGCCGATGGACAGCCCGCCGCTGCGGTTCGCCCGCACCGAGGACGGCGTGACCCTGGGCTACCAGATGTTCGGCAGCGGCCCGGTCCTGGTGTGGATGCCGTCGCTGAGCAACATCGTCGCCCAGTGGCGGATCCCGGCGATCCGCGCCGCCTACCAGGCGCTGGCCCGGCAGGTGACGCTGGTGCTCTACGACGGCCGCGGCACCGGCAGCTCCGACCGGCGCATCGATCTCGGCGACCTCGGGGTGCCCGCGCACCTGCGGGACCTGCACGCCGTCCTGGACCACGCCGGGATCGCCCGGGCGTCGCTGCTGGGCTATTACCACGCGACGGCCACCGCGATCGCGTTCGCGGCCCGCCGGCCCGAGCGGGTCGACCGGCTGGTGCTCTTCGGCGGCGCGCCGCGGATGCGTGAGGCGATGCTGCCCGCCCAGACGCAGGCGCTGCTGTCGCTGATCGAGCAGGACTGGGACCTGTTCGCCGACGCCGCCGCCGCGGCCTGGCTGGGCTGGGACACGGGCCCGTCGAACCGGTGGACCGCCGAGGCGTTCCGGACCGCCACCACCGCGCCGGTCGCCAAGGCCTGGTTCGCCGCCGCCGAACGCATCGACGTGACCGGCGACCTGCCCCGGGTGCGCGCGCCGGCGCTGGTGCTGCACCGGCAGGGCCACCAGCAGATCCCGGTCGAGGTGTTCCGCCGGCTCGCCGCCGCCCTGCCCGACGCCCGCCTGGTCGAGCTGCCCGGCAGCACGCCGACGCTGTTCCTGGAGGACCCGGCCGCCGACCTGGGCCTGGTGACCGGGTTCCTGACCACCGGCACGGTCACCGCGGTGGCCGCTCGCAGCACCGGCACCGACACCCGGGTGGCCGGCCATCCGCTGACACCCCGGGAACGGCAGGTGCTCGGGCTGCTGCCCGACGGCGACTCCAACGCCGAGCTCGCCCGCCGGCTGGGGATCGCCGTGCACACCGTGGAACGGCACCTGGCCAGCATCTACCGCAAGATCGGCGCGCGTGGCCGGGCCGACGCGGTCGCCTACGCCCTGCGCCGGGTAACGGATTTCCGTCATCCGTCGTGACGGCCGCCGGTGATGCGCCGCCCCGGCCGCGCGCGCCACCATCGGCGGCATGAGTGTTTCCGCAGTCCCTGACAACACCTCGTGGCGTGTCGCCCGGGCCACCGCACCCGCCGTGCGGGTCCTGGCCGGGCGCCGGTTCTTCCCGCTGTGGGCGGTCGTGCAGCACCGGGGCCGGGTGTCCGGGCGGGCCCTGAGCGTGCCGGTCGCGGTGGTCGCCACCCCGGACGTCATCGTGATCAACCTGCCGTGGGGTGCGCGCACCAACTGGGTTCGCAACGTGCTCGCCGCCGGCTCGTGCACGCTGCGCTGGAAGGGCCGCACCCACCAGCTGGACCGCCCCGAGATCATCGGTGCGGCGGCGGCCCGCCCGTACTACTCGCCCGTGGCGTGGCGGCTGGCCCGCACCCTGTTCCCCGCCGACGCCTGGCTGCTGCTGCACCGCGTCCCAAGAGCAAAACCGGTTTCCGGTACGCGATGAGCACCCGCCCGCCCTCGCCGGCGCGCCCCGAGCCGTCACCGCTCAGGCGAGCATCACCCGGCGCAGCAGCGTGCGGTGCCGGGCGATCCACGAGGCGCTGCGCGCCCGCCAGGTGATCCCCCACAGGATCGGATAGCCGTCGGCGCCGACCGCCGCGGTGCTGTCGATGCGCACGGCCGCGTCGACCGCCTCGTGGCGGGCGCTGTGGATCGCGACGTCGGCGAGCCGGTCGACGAGCTCGTCGCGGGCGGCGCGGGGCAGGCCGTACCCGTCGGCGATGGCCCGGGCGTGCCGGGCCCGGGTGGGCGCGTCGGGCAGGTTCTGCAGCTCGGCGACGTCGTCGTCGACGAGGTGGGCGTTCAACCAGACGGTCTGGGCGAGCTCCCAGAGGCGGTCCACCGGCCCGGCGAACTCCCAGTCGATGAACGCCCGCGGCCGCCCGTGCTCGCCGACGATGTTCCACGGGGCGGTGTCGCCGTGACCGATCACCACGTCGTCGCCGCCGAGCTCACGCAGCCAGTGCGGCTGCCACGCGGCGCCGGCCGGTGGCGTGAACGTGGCGGTGGCGTCGTGCAGGCCACGCAGCAGCGTCCCGACTCCGGCCACCGCCTCGTCCGGCCAGGCGTGCGGGTGCGCGGACCGGCCCGGCACGAAGGTGCAGCCGTCCCCGGCCACCCGCGGCGCCCCGCCGAAACCGGCCCGCTCCAGGTGCCTGAGCAGGGCGAATATCGTGGGAGTCCAGGGCCCGGGGCGCTTGCGGACGACACCGTCGCGCAGGACCGCGTCCGCGGCGTGCCCGCCGGAACCCCACGTGCTCAGCTGCTCGGACGATGCCATCGGGTGCCCTCCGTCGCCGGTCGGCGTGCCTGGCAGAGGTCGAGCATCACCGCGCGCAGCCCGGGCCGCAAGCAGGTTGTGCCCGCGCCGGTGCGCGTCCCGGGAAGCCGCCTGCCGCTCGATGGCGTGGTTGCCGGGCCGGGGCCGGCAACCATCCGCGCCGGTCGGCGACGCCGTGGGCACGGCAGGCCGTGTCTGATTTCTCGGTTTCCTGCCGTTTAGGGGTACTCTCTGAAGGAGGTGCTCTGCTTGTGGACTTGCCATTCACCGCGATCGCGACTGCGGCCCGGGGTGGGATGGCAAGGCCCGGCCGGTTGGCCGGGTCCGCCTGAGGTGAGGCGGGGCGGGTAATCATGGTCGTTCTCCATCCCCTGATCTCCGCTGTCCAGGGCGACGGCTTCGTCGCCGCGCTGCTGGACAGCGTGCAGGCGGGGGTGCTGGTCTGCGACAACGACGGTCAGGCGCTGCTGTTCAACCAGGAGTTGCGCCGGATCCACGCGATACCCGACACCGCCTCGCCGCACGAGGCGATGACCATCGCCGTGGGCCGGCTGTACCACCTCGACGGCACCCCGATGCCATCGCAGGACCTGGCCATCACCCGAGCGCTGCACGGCCGGCACATCCGTGACGGGCAAGCGCTGCTGCTCGTGCCCGGCCTGCCGGAGCGCTACCTGCATGTCAACAGCCAGCCGATCGTCGCCGCCGACGGCTGCCAGAGCGGGGCCGTGGCCACCGTCATGGACGTCACCGTCCGGCGACGCGCGCAGCGTTTCCGCGACTGCGAGATACAGGTCGCGGACATTCTGGCCCGCTGCGACACGGTCCCCGAGGCGGTATCGGGTCTGCTGCGAGCGGTCGCCGCGGCATTGGACTGGCCCTATCTGGCGCTGTGGCTGGCCGACGAGGTCAGCGACAGCCTGCTCCCGGCCGGGGACTATGCCGCCGCCGGCCACGAGGATCTGACCGGCCTGCTGCCGCAGCGGATCGGCAGGCACGACCGTGGGCTGGGCCGGGTGTGGACCACCGGGCAACCACTCTGGATTCCCAGCCTCGCCGACATAGACCCGGCTCGCCTGCACACGCCCGGCGCGCCGGCCTTCATCCGAGCATGCGCCGCACGGGGACTGCGGACACTGGCCGCCGTGCCGGTGCCTTGCGGGGACACCACCGTCGGCGTGTTCAGCGGTGTGGCGCAGGCCGCCGAGCATGACAGGTTTCTGCTCACCGGCCTGCTCGACGCGGTCGCCGACCGGTTCGGGTACTACCTGTCGCGCCGCCACGCCGTCCAGCTCGCCCGGCAACTGGACCACGCCAAGAACGACCTGGTGGCCCTGGCCGGCCATGAACTGCGCACCCCGCTGACCTCGATCACCTCCTACACCCAGATGCTGCTCGACGACCCCAGCCCGGACCCGGCCGACGACCGGCGGTATCTGCAAGCGATCGACCGTAACGCCGCGAGGCTACGGGCCCTGGTCGACGACCTGCTCGACCTGGCCGCCCTCGACGCCGGGCACCTGCCCCTGGCCGACACTGTCGTCGACCTGTCCGCACTCGCCACGACAGCGTGCTCCGACCATCAGCCGGCAGCCGCCGTCACCGGGATCAGGCTGCGGTGCGACCTGCACCCGCGGGTCACCGTGACCGGTGACCCCGGCCGGCTCCGCCAGCTCACCGACCGGCTGATCACCCACGCCATCACCGCCAGCCCGGCCGGCGGGCACATCCACGTCACTCTCGGCCTCGTCGACGGTGCCGCCGCACTCACCATCACCCATCCGCGGCGCGACGACGACCCGGTCGATCTGTATCAGCGGCTGTCGGACACCAACACCACCGGCCTGGCCACCACCGGCGGCGCGAGCACCCTGGCCCTGACGCGCATCATCGCCGAACTTCACCACGGCACCATCACCGTGCACCCGGATCAGAGCGGCACCGCCACCATCACCGTGCGGCTACCGGCCGACTGCCCCGCCACCTCTGAGCCAGCGAAGGAAGGCATCATGCCCACCATCCTCATCGGGGAGAACGTGCCCGACATCGCCGACGTCTTGAAGCGGCTGTTCACCCGTGCCGGATACCAGACCCGCGTCGCCGGCACCGGCGATCTCACCCTGGCGAGCGCTCTCGCCGACCTCCCGGACCTGGTTGTGATGAATCCGTCGCTACCCGGCATCAACGGTCTCGACATCTGTCGCAAGCTACGCGCCGAACCCACCACCGAGCACCTACCGATCATCCTGCTGTCCGTACGCCACTACCCGGCCGAACAGGCCGCTGCCCGCGAAGCCGGCGCCGACGACTACATCGGCAAGCCCTTCGACAACAACGACCTGCTCGCCCGCGTCCATCATCTGCTGCAACGCCCCACCACCTCGGCCTGAACACCGGCCCCGGACCGGGGACCCGGAAACGCGGGGTCCGCAAAGCGTGCGCGTGCCCGCGCCGCCGACCTCGGCCTCGACGAGGTCCGCCACGACGTCGTCACCCCTGCGCGCGACGACGCGATCCGGACGTGCGGAAGGAGTCCGATTCGTCACTGCGCGTCATCGGCGGACCGGATCGGGTCCGGTGCCGATGGCCGGCCGCAGGTCGGCGCGGTTCGCGTAGTCGTTGGTCGGTGTGCGGCGCCGTCGGTGGTGATGGCGCGCACGGGGGCCGCTCAGGGCTGGTGCTGGTGCCGCCAGTCGCGGGGGCAGAGGCCGTAGGCGGCGCGGAACAGCTTGCTGAAGTGGGCGTAGTCGGTGAAGCCCCACCGGGCGGCGATCGTCGTGATGGAGCAGCCGGCGCGCAGCGGGTCGCCGAGGTCGGCGCGGCAGCGTTCCAGCCGGGCGGCGCGGATCGACCCGGCGACCGTCTCGCCCTGCTCCTGATACAGCTGGTGCAGCAGGCGGACCGAGATGTGGTGGGCGGCCGCGATGCTGCGCGGGGTCAGCCCCGGATCGCCCAGTCGCTGCTGGACGAAGGCCTGGATCGAGGTGTGCAGCACCCGCCGCCGCGATTCCGGTGACGCCGGGCGCCCCGCGTCGTCGCCCAGCTCATGGCTGAGGACCGCGGTCATCAGGTCGAGGACCACCGGGGCCAGCCGGGACGCGTCGGCGGCGGTGTACCGGGTGGCGTCGGTCAGCAGCCGGTCGACCACGTCGACCATCAGGGCGGCGACACCGTGCCGGCCGGCGATCGGTGCGGCGATCATGCTTTTGACGAGGTTGTCCGCGACCGGCAGCAGGCCCCGGGAGACCGTCAGGGTCACCAGGTGCAGCCGGCCGTTGATCGTGCGCCGCGAGCCGTGGAACGGCCGGGAGGTGTCGTAGAACGCCATCTGGCCCGGGGTCAGCCGGGGGCTGCGATCGCCCTGCGTCATCTGGATGCGGCCGCGCAGGGCCAGCAGCAGCCGGAACGCCTCGGGGTCGCTGCGGCGGATCAGCCGCCGCGGCCGGCTGATCTCCACGTGGGCGTCGTCGGTGGCGCTCACCGAGCACACCTCGACCTGGCCGAGCATCATCAGGCCCATCCGTACCCGGATCGGCGCGCCCGGATCGGCGTGCACGTTGACCGGGACCAGGGCCTGCCCGACGGCCTCACGGTAGCCGGCGAGCCGCTCCGCCGCGGGAAGGTCGTCGCTGCTGAAGATCTCGCGCATCGTCTGTCCCCCTGTTGTCGTCGCCGGGGTGCGGAGTCGCGGCCGGCCGCGGGGCGTGTCGCCACGGCGGTGCCGCGGTGGTGGCGGCGCACGTGGTGCGTCGAGGCCATCATGGACGACGGTGTCGACAACCGGCACGGCGACGGGGCCGCCGGGCCGCGGGTGGGCGAGCGCTGGGCAGTGGGGGCGGTGGGCGTACCGGAAATCGGGCTGACCGGGATCGGCGGCGGCCGTGAGCGGGCGGGCGGTCCGGATGCGGATGCCGCAGGCGACGCGGGAGGTCAGTCGGGCTGGCGCTGGCGCAGGTAGGCCAGCACGGCTTCGCGGGTGGTGCGCACCCCGAACAGGGCGCGGGCCTCGGCGATGCGGCGGTTGGCGGTGCGCAGGGACAGGAATTCGGCGGCGGCCGCGGCGGCGATGGTGTCGCCGGCGGCGAGCCGGTCGAGCAGGGCGCGTTGTTCGGGGATGAGGCTGGCGACCGGGTCGGCGCCGCGGTGCACGGTGCCGATCCGGCCGAGGTCGTCGATGAGGGCGCGCCCGGCGGTGGACTCGGCGTTGCAGACGGCGACGACGCCGGCGCCGCGGGCGGCGGCGAGCACGGCCAGCGCGACGGTGTCGGTGTCGTCGTCGCCGATGCGCCCGTGCAGGACGATGCGGTGCGCGGCGACGTCCCAGGCCGGGTCGGGCAGGGCGAATCCGGGCCGGGCCGTCCAGCCGTCGCGGGCCAGGCGGCGCAGGACGGTGTCGGCCTCGGCGGAGGTGGCTACGACGTGCCGTGGGGCGTCGGGCTGTGTGTTCACCGGCCATCCTCGCTGTTGTCGCTGGTGCCGCGGCCGGTGTCCGGCCGGGCGAAGGCCAGGGCGGCGGCTTCGGTACGGGTGCGGGCGCCGAGTTTGCGCATGCTGGCGCGGATGTGGGTGTCGACGGTCTCGGTGGAGATGCCGAGCTGCCCGGCGATGCGGCGGGTGGGTTCCCCGGCCGCGACCAGGCGCAGCACGTCCTGTTCGCGCTGGGTGAGCCCGCCCTCGGAGCGGCGCCCGCGCACGTCGCGGTGCACCCGGTGGGCGCGCAGGCCGCGCCGGGCCCGGCCGGCCAGCACGGTGAGCCCGGCGGTGTCGGCGAGCTCCTCGGCGCGCAGCAGGGCGGCCACGGCCCGGTCCCGGTCGGTGTCGGTGAGCCCGGCCGCGAGCAGGCAGCGGATCTGTTCGCGCAGGGCGACCGGGTGCCAGCTGTCGGCGGCGGCGGGGAAGCCGGTGCCGACGGCCCAGGCGGTCAGGGTGCGCCGGGCGGGGCCGGGCAGTCCGGTGGGGATCGGGGCGTGCGCGGTGAGGCCGAGGTCGTGGGCGGCCCAGCGGGCGGTGATCGCGTGTAGGCCGGCGAGCAGCCCGTCGCCGGTCGCGGTGCCGGTGCCGCGCTCGGGTTGCCCGTCGAGCCAGGCGGCTTCGCGGGTGACCCAGTCGGCGGCCGGGTGTGCCGGTGCGGTGGCCAGCCGGGCGCGGGCGGCGGCGAGCAGGCCGGTGTCGGCCTCGATCAGGGCGGTGGCGGCGGTGGCGTAGGCGCGGGCCTGCTCGGGCAGGGCCAGGTCGGTGAGGTTGCCGGCCTGCCGGAGCACCGCCTCGGGGTCGGTGTCGTCGCGCCGGCCGTGCAGGGCGAGGGCCCAGTCGGCGGCGGCCAGGAACCGGGTCTGCCAGCCGTAGGCCAGGGCGGTGCCGGCCGCGTCGGCGGCGCGCCGGGCGACGACGGCCGATTCGGTGAGCCGGCCGTCGGCGGCCAGGTGCTCGACCAGCAGCCAGGCGCTCCACCGGCTGATCAGCGGGTCGCCGGCCGGGTCGGCGGCCTGCGCCAGGGCGGTGTCCCAGCCGGGGACGCGGTGCTCGGCGCGGACGGCGGCCAGGGCGGCGGCGACACCGGGCGGCGGTGCCGGGTGCCGGGTGGCGATCTTGTCGGCCAGGTCGAGGGCGGACATCGGGGCGGTGTGCAGGGCGGCGAGCAGCAGGACCCGGTCGCGGGCGGCCAGGACCGCGGTGGCGGCGGTGTCCGGGACGCCGGTGACCGCGTCGCGGGCGGCCTCCGGGTCGCCGGCCTGCAGCAGGGCCTCGCCGCGCAGCACGGCGACTTCCAGGGCCAGCGGTGCGGCGGCGCCGGTGGGGCGGGCGCCGGCCGCGGCCAGGACGGTGGCGGCGTCGGCGGGCCGGCCGGCGACCAGGGCGGCGTCCGCGGCGGCCAGGCGTACCCGCAGGTCGACCGGGGTGTCCAGGCCGCAGGCGAACAGCAGCAGGTCGGCGCGTTCCCCGGCGGTGGCGTGGTCGGCGGCGGCCAGGGCCTGCCGGTACGCCCCGGCCGGGTCCCCGGCGGCGGCCAGGTGCCGGGCGGCCTCGGCCGGCGGGGTCAGCTGGGCGAGCCGCTGGTGCATGTCGGTACGGGCGGCGGCGTCGAGCAGGCCGGCGGCGGTCTCGGCGACGTAGGCGGAGACCGGGGACAGCGCGCCGCCCGGCTCGGCCCGCACCAGCCCGGCGGCGTGCAGGTCGGCGGCGCCGGGACCGAGCAGGGCGGCGTCGGCGGGCCGGCCGAGCAGGCCGAGGGCGGCCAGCGCGGTGCGCGCCGGGCGGGGCAGGTCGGCCAGGGCGGTGGCGATGGCGTACCCGATCTGGTCGATGTCCTGCCCGGCGGGGGCGCGCCCGGCGCCGGCCTGCCGGGCCAGCGCGATGATCGCCAGCGGGTTGCCGCCGGCCCGGGCGAGCACCTGGGCGAGGGTGGCCTCGTCGAGGCGCGCGGCGGTGCGCCGGGCCAGGGCCAGGGCGTCGTCGCCGGTCAGCGGCGGCACGCCCAGCCAGGCGGTGGCCGCCTCGCGCAGCGCCTGGTAGGCCTGGTCGCTCAGCCGGTGCGGGGTGCGCAGCGCGACCAGGACCCGGCAGGTGCGGGCCAGGTGCGGCAGGGCGGCGAGGGTGGCCGGGTCGCAGTGCTGCAGGTCGTCCAGGACGAGCAGCCCGCCCCGGACCCGGGACCGGACCGCCTCGGCCAGCAGGTGCACGTCGTCGCCGGGCAGCCGGGCGCGGACCGCGCGTGACAGGGCCAGGGCGGGCACGCCGGCGAGCATGGCCAGGCCGCCGCCGCTGTGCACGGGGCCGCCGGCGGCGGTGGCGATGCGCTGCAGCAGGGTGCTGCGGCCGCAGCCGGGCGGGCCGGTCAGGACGACGAGGGCCGGGCCGTGACGCAGAGTGGAGGATGCGGCCAGGTAAGGCTCGTCCGCCACTAGTGTCCTCCTCGCCTGGCACGAACTCGGGATCCCCGACGCGTCATCGGCATCCTAGGCTGTGCGGCGGGCAGGTGATCGTCCTGCCATCGCCGCGAGAAGGGCCCCGTTCGTGACGTCGACTGCCGCGTCCCGCACATTGTCGCTGACAGTGTGCTGCGCTGACGAGTCGTGGTGACCGGCCCGCTCAGCCACCGTCTGGCTACACTGTGTCACGAGATCGTCACGGAATTCGGTTCCCACGCTGGTGGCCAGGTACGACAGATCGGCAACCGTCTACACGAACCGTTACGGGTGGCGATCGCGGGTCGCCTGAAAGCCGGAAAGTCGACACTAGTGAACGCCCTGATCGGCCGGCGGGTCGCCCCGACCGCCGCCGGCGAATGCACTAGAGTCGTCACCCGCTTCCGGTACGGGCCGGCCGACCGCATCGACGTCGTCACCCGCGACGGCGCCCGCCGCAGCCTGCCACTCGACGACGACGGCATGATCCCCGCCCGGCTCGGCGTGCCCGCCACCCGGGTCGCCTACCTCGACGTCACCCTCACCAACGACCGGCTGCGCACCCTCACCGTCGTCGACACCCCGGGCCTGTCCTCCACCGACACCGCCAGCAGTGACCGCGCCGCCCGCGTCGTCGGCGACGCGCCCTTCGACGACGACATCGACGCCGACTCCGAACGTGAGGTCGCCGCCGCCGAAGCCGTCGTCTACGTGTTCACCCAGGCCGTGCGCGCCGACGACGTACGCGCCCTGGACGCCTTCCACGACGCCTCCGCCCGCCTCGCCGCCTCCCCGATCAACGCCCTCGCCGTCCTGGCCAAGGTCGACACCCTGGCCGGTGGCGCCGACGACCCGTGGCCGATCGCCGCACCCCTGGCCCAGCAGCAGGCCGGCCTGCTGGCCCGCACCGTCGGCGACGTCGTCCCGCTGGCCGGGCTGCTCGCCGAGACCGCCGGCGCCGGCCGGCTCACCGACGCCGACCGCGACGCCCTCACCCGCCTGGCCGCCCTGCCCGGCCCCGACCTGCAGCTGCTGCTGACCTCCGTCGACCTGTTCCGCACCGGGCCCGCCCCGCTGGACGCCGAGCGCCGCGAACGCCTGCTCGCCCGCCTCGACCTGTACGGCATCGGCTACGCCTGCGCCCAGCTGGCCGCCGAACCCCGCCTGGGCACCGGCGAACTGGTCCGCCGGCTGCTCGCCGTCTCCGGCTTCCCCCGGCTCGCGCACACCCTGCGGCAGTCGTTCGGCTGGCGCTCCGACGCGATCAAAGCCGGCTGGGCGCTGACCCGGCTGGAACGCCTGGCCGGGCACACCGGCGACCCGCGGCTGCGCACCCGGGTCCGCGACGCCCTCGAAGACGTGCTGCGCGACCCCGCCTACCACCGGCTGCGGCTGCTCGACGCCGCCCAGCGCGCCGCCACCGGCGCCGTGCGGCTGCCCGCCGACCGGGAGACCGAACTGATCCGGCTGGCCACCTCCGACGACCCGGCCTACATCCTGGGCCGGCCCGGCGCCGGCGCGAAGGACCTGATCGCCGCCGCCGGCCGGTGGCGCGCCTACGCCGTCGACGGCGCCGGGCCCGCCCAGGCCCGGATCGCGCACATCGCCCACCGCGGCTTCCAGCTGCTCGCGCAGGAGGTACGCCATGCGTGACCTGACCGCCACCCTGGACACCGCCGTCCGCGACGCCCTGGCCTATCTGCGCACCACCGACATGGACGCCGCCGCCGACCTCGCCGAGCTGCGCCGCCTGCACCTGACCCGGCCCGGCATCGTCGTCGTCGGCGAAACCAAACGCGGCAAGAGCTCGCTGGTCAACGCGCTGCTCGGGGTGCCCGGCCTGTCCCCGGTCGACGTCGCCGTCAGCACCGCCGCCTACCTCGACGTCGTGCCCGGCGACACGTTCACCGCCCGCGCCTGGCTGCCCGAGGGCGGCGAACCCGTCCCGGTCGACGACCTGGCCGACTGGGCCGCCGGCCGCCGCCGCGCCCGCCGCATCGAGATCACCCACCCGGCGCCGCTGCTGCGCTACCTGAGCCTGCTCGACACCCCCGGCGCCGGGGGCCTCGACCCGGCCCACGCCACCATCGCCCTGGACGCGGTCCGCCGCGGCACCGCCCTGCTGTTCGCCGCCGACGCCTCCGCCCCGCTGTCGCGACCCGAACTCGACTTCCTCGCCCAGGCCGCCGAACGCGTCGACGCCGTCGTGTTCGCCCTCACCAAGATCGACGCGTACCCGCAGTGGCGGGGCATCGCCGAGGACAACCAGGCCCTGCTGCACGCCCACGCCCCCCGGTTCGCCGCGGCACCCTGGTTCCCGGTCTCGGCCCGCCTGGCCGAACTCGCCCTGGCCGCCACCGACCCCGACCGGCAGGCCGCCCTCGCCGACGCCTCCAGGATCCCCGGCCTGCAGCACGCCCTGATCGAACTCGCCGGCCGCGGCCACCAGCTGCAACTGGCCAACGTGCTGCGCGCCGCCCGCGGCGAACTGGGCCGCCTGCAGGGCCTGGCCGAGGCCACCGTGCAGGCCGCGGCCGCCGACCCGGCCCGCCACGCCGGCCTGCGCGCCGACCGGGCCGCCCTGGCCGCCCGCAAACGCACCGAATCGCGGCAGTGGACCCTGCTGCTCGGCGCCGAGATCCAGCGCGCCCGGGTCGAGACCGTCGGGCTGCTGCGCAGCCGCATCGCCGACCTGCAGCAGGAGATCGGCGCCCGCATCGAGACCTCCCGCGGCGACCAGCTCAGCAAACTCCCCGACGACCTCGACATCCACCTGCAGGCCGTGGCCGCCACCGTCTCCGAACACCTGCAGACCACCTTCGCCCAGGTCGCCGAGACGGTGCTGGCCAGCGCGTTCGACACCGGCGAGCGCGACGCCGTGCTCGGCAAGGTCAACGCGACGCTGCGGCACACCCTGGCCGCCACCCCGCCGCGCGACGGCTCCGGCGACAACCTGCTGATCGCCCTGTCCGCCGGCGGCATCGCGTTCATGGCCGGCCGCGGCGCCGCCCTGGGCATGTCGGTGCTCGGCGCCGCCGGCGGCCTGCTCGTCCCGGTCGCCGGCCTCGGCCTCGGCCTGGCCGCCGGCGGCTACGTGCTGTACCGCCGGCGCGTGCACAGCGACCGCCAGCACGCCCGGACCTGGCTGCGTGACGTGCTCGGCGAGGCCCGCGCCGCCCTCGCCGACGAGATCACCGTCCGGTTCACCGACCTGCAGTACGCCCTGTCGGTGGCCCTCGACGACGCCGTCGAACGCCGCCTCAAGGACCTCGACGCGCAGATCGCCGAGATCGACGCGGCCGCCGCCGAGGACGCGGCCGGCCGCGCCAGACGCCGCGCCGCGGCACAGCAGCAACTCGACACGGTACGGGTACGGGTACGGCAGGCCGACGAGGCGCTGCTGCGGGCCCGGGCGTTGACGCCGGCACCCATCGACGACGAAAGGCAGAAATGAGCGACCACTGGGGTGGCTTCGACCACCACGACGATCTTCCGGATCTCGCCGACACGCACGACGTGCCGCAAGCCCACGATCTGCCGGACCTCTCCGACATCGCGGAGCATCACGAGGACGATGTTCCCGCATGGGAGCACCACGATCCGGTGCTCGATCACGACGATCTTCCGGACACCCCCGACACGCACGACGTGACGGCGGACGACTTCCCGCCCGCCCTCGACGTCGGCGACCTGCCCGAGCCCGTCGACGGCTTCCCCTGGGTCGACGCCGCCACCCTCGGCACCCCCGGCGCCTACCAGCCGGACGTCGACCCGGTCGACCCGCACGAGCTGGCCGCCTCCGCCGGCGTCGAGATCCCCGAGGGCACCGATCCGTGGACCGCCCTCGCCGCCTCCGACGACCCCGCCGTCAGCGCCCTCGCCCGCTGGTGGACACCCGATGAACAGTGAGAAGAATCTCGCCTGAACGACCCGCGGATGGCATCATGTGCCCGCACCGACGAACCCTGGAGCGCACACGATGGCCGTCACCGGCACCCCGACCCCCGTCCCGGCCGGTAAACGCGAACGCACCGGCTGGTACCTCTACGACTGGGCCAACTCGGCGTTCTCCACCACGGTCATCACCGTCTTCCTGGGGCCGTTCCTGACCAGCGTCACCGAACGGGCCGCCGGCTGCGCCATCGACGCCGATGAATGCCACGCCAGTGTGCACCCGCTCGGCATCACCGTCGCCGCCGGCTCCTACTTCCCCTACCTGGTCTCGCTGTCCGTCCTGCTCACCGTCTTCGTCCTGCCCGTCATGGGCGCCGTCGCCGACCGCGCCCCCCGCAAGAAACCGCTGCTCGCCACCGCCGCGTTCGTCGGCGCCGCCGCCACCGTCGCGATGGCCTTCGTCACCGGCGAGCGCTACCTGCTCGGCGGCGTCCTCTTCCTGATCGCCAACATCGCCTTCGGCGCCTCGATCGTCGTCTACAACTCGTTCCTGCCCCAGCTCGCCGGCCCCGACGACCGCGACAAGATCTCCAGCCGCGGCTGGGGCATCGGCTACCTCGGCGGCGGCGTCCTGCTGCTGCTCAACCTCGTCGCCGTCACCCTGTTCAGCCAGGACGACAACCCGCAACGCACCCTCGACCTGGCCCGCTGGTCCATCGTGTCGGCCGGTGTCTGGTGGGCCGCGTTCACCCTGCTGCCCCTGCTCTGGCTGCGCGAACACCCCGGAGCCGACAGCACCGCCCAGCGCGGCAACGTCCTCACCGACGGCTTCCGCCAGCTCGGCCACACCCTGCGGGCGATGCGCGCCTACCCGCTCACCCTCGCCTTCCTCGGCGCCTACCTGATCTACAACGACGGCATCCAGACCGTCATCTCGCTGGCCAGCCAATTCGGCACCGAAGAACTCCACCTCGAACAATCCACGCTGATCATCACCATCCTGATCGTGCAGTTCCTCGCCTTCGGCGGCGCCCTGCTGCTCGGCGCCCTCGCCCACCGCATCGGCGCCCGCAACACCATCCTGGTCGCCCTGGCCCTGTGGCTCGGCGTCGTCATCGCCGCGTTCTGGCTACCCGCCGAAGCACCCGTCCCGTTCATGCTGCTCGGCGCCGGCATCGGCCTGGTCATGGGCGGCAGCCAAGCCCTCAGCCGCAGCCTGTTCTCCCAGCTGATCCCAGCCGGCCGGGAAGGCGAGTACTACGGCTTCTACGAGATCAGCGACAAAGGCACCAGCTGGCTCGGCCCGCTGTTCTTCGGCCTGATCTTCCAGCTCACCGACAGCTACCGCCTCGGCATCGTCTCGCTCGTCGTGTTCTTCGTCGCCGGTGGCATCCTGCTCGCCCTCGTCCCCATCCGGCGCGCCATCGTCGCCGCCGGCAACACACCCCCGAAGCTGGTCTGATGCCCGTGCTCGCCGACGACATCACGCTCGACCCGGACTCCCCGATCCCGCCCTACGAACAGGTCCGGCTCCGCATCGCCGCCCTGGCCGCCGGCGGCGCCCTGGCCGCCGGCACCAAACTGCCCCCGGTCCGGCAACTCGCCACCGACCTCGGCCTGGCCGCCAACACCGTCGCCCGCGCCTACAAGGAACTCGAACAAGCCGGCCTCGTCGAAACCCGGGGACGGGCCGGGACAGTGGTCACGGCCCGCGCCACCGGGACGTCGCTGCGGGCCCAGACCGCCGCTGTGGCGTACGCCCAGACCACCCGCTCCCTGGGCATCCCCACCGAGACCGCGCTCGCCCTGGTCAAAGCCGCCCTGGAAGCCGGCTGACCCCGCCGGGGCCGCACGCCGGCCGGTGCCGCTGGACCTGACCACGGACCGGCGCCTGCGCGACGCCGCCGCGGCCGGGCAGGACCGGGCCGGCACCGTCCCGGCCGCCGCCGGCCGGTCTGCCGGTGCCGTCCGGGATACCGGAAGGCGATCAGATCATCGAAATGACGATCTTGCCCCTGGTGGTGCCCCTGGCGATCTGGTCGAGGGCTTGCGGCGTGGCGGAGAAGGGGAAGACGCGGTCGACAACCGGCCGGATGGTCCCGTTCTCCACGAGGGCGGTGATCTCGCTGAGTTGTCTGCCGTCGGCCCGCATGAACAGGAACGAGTAGTCGACCCCGAGCCGTGCGGCTTTGCGCCTGGTCGGCAGGCTGAGCAGCCGGGTGGCGATCTTGAGGAGAGGGTTGCCGCCGATCTCGCGGGCGAAGCCGGGGTCGGGCGGTCCGGCGATGCCGATGACCTTGCCGCCCGGCTTGAGGATGCTCATCGATTTCGCCACGCTGCCCGGGCCCTGACTGTCCAGGACGACGTCGTAGCCTTCCAGCAGGGTGGCGAAGTCCTGGCTGCGGTAGTCGATGACGATGTCGGCGCCCAGATCCTTGAGGAAGCCGGCGTTCGCGGCACTCGCGGTGGTGGCCACGGTGGCGCCGAGGTGTTTGGCGAGCTGGATGGCGATGGTGCCGACCCCGCCCGAGCCGGCCTGGACGAGAACCTTCTGACCGGGTCGCACGTTCGCGCGTTCGACCAGGGCCTGCCAGGCGGTCAGGGCGACCAGGGGCAGCGACGCGGCCTCGGTCATGGTGAGGTTGGCCGGCTTGAGCGCGAGGTCGTCCTGGCTCACGCTGAGCAACTCGGCGAAGGTGCCGATCCGGTCCTTGCCGGGGCGGGCGTAGACCTCGTCGCCCGGCTGGAACGCGTGGACCCCGGCACCGACCCGGACGACGACGCCGGCCAGATCGTTGCCCAGGACCAGCGGCAGCCGGTACGGCAGGACCAGCTTCAACTCCCCCGCCGCGATCTTGGTGTCGAGCTGGTTGACGCCCGCCGCGTGAATGCGGACCAGGACCTCGCCGGCCGCGACGTCCGGCTCGGGCAGCTCGGCGAGCCGGACACCCTGATCACTGCGGTACCGGTCGATGACATAGGCCTTCATGGCATTCCCCTGATGGTGGAAGCGGAGACGGTGACGGGCGCCGCGTGGTCCGGCCCGGCCAATTGTAGTATGGTCGTAATTCCAAAGGGCCGGAACATGACGTGCAACACCCGAAGGACGAGGAGGAACCGTGGCGCGCTACGGCAAGGAGCACAAGGAAGTCACCCGGCGGCGCATAGTGAACAGCGCCGGCCGCCGGCTGAAGAAGGACGGCCTGGACGGCTCCGGCGTGGCGACACTGATGGCCGATGCCGGGTTGACCAACGGCGCGTTCTACGCGCACTTCGAGTCCAAGGACGACCTGATCGCCGCGACCATCGCCGACCAGCTCCAGCAACAGCGGATACTCCTGCGGCAGCTCGCCGCCGAGCCGGACGGGTTCACCCGCTTCGTGCACGGATACCTGTCACCGGAACACCGCGACGATCCCGAGGGCGGATGCCCATCCGGGGCCCTGCTCGACGAGGTGGCCCGCAGCTCGCCGGCGATCCGCCGCGCCTACAGCGCGGGCATCCTCGGCGTGGCCGACGACCTGGCGGCACTGATGGCGCCGGACGCCCCCACGGCCGGACGGCGTGAAGCGCTGGGATACATCGCGATCCTCGTCGGATCGCTGCAACTGGCCCGCGCGATCGACGACCCGCAGGAATCCGCGACGGTGCTCGCCGAGGCGATCCGGTCCATCTCCGCGCTCCTCACCACCACGAAGAGCTGAATCCGCACGTCAGGCGCGCAAACCGCACCTCACCCGGCCGACCCCTCCGCCAGCCGCTTGAACGTGAGCAACTGCCGGCGCGCCATCACCAGATCACCGAGACACACCGCCCACGCCACCAACCGGTTACCACCCATCACCACCTTCAGCAGCAACCGCGTCGACCCGTCCGGCTGCGGCACCAACACATACGACATCACCGCACCCATGATCCGCGCGGTCAGCTCCCGCCCCGGCACGACCGCCAGCACCCGGCCCTGCGGCCGCCCACCGGTACTCGTGACCGGCTCACCCACCCGCGGCTCCGCCACCTCCACCAGACGCCGCGGCGAACGCCGCCCCAGATTGTCGATCCAGTCGTAGGAATACGGCCCCAACCGGATCTGCCGCACCCACGCCCACACCCGCTCCGGCGGCGCCGCCACCCGCACCCCGCGCCACGCCCGCAACACCGGATCGACGACGAAGTCATCACACGGATAACGACGCACCGTCTCGCCGCCGGACACCCCCCACCGATCACCGAGCATGTCCCCATTCTTGTCACACCCCCGGAGTAGGCAAGAGGGCATGACTATCGCCGTCACCACACCCACCGGCAACGTCGGCTCCCGCACCGTGCGCCTGCTCGCCCAGGCCGGAGCACGCCCCCGCGTCCTGCTGCGCGACCCCACCCGCCTCGACCCCGGCCTGCACGACCTTGTCGACATCGCCCACGGCGACCTGCGCGACCCCGCCTTCGTGCACACCGCCACCGAGGGCGTCGACACCCTGCTCTGGATCACCCCGGAGGACTTCTCCGCCGCCGACCCACTCGCCGACATGGCCACCCTCGTCGACGCCGGCACCGCCGCCGTCCGCGCCCACCGGATCCCCCGCATCGTCCTGATCAGCAGCGTCGGCGCCGAGCTCGGCACCGGCGCCGGCCTGATCGACGGCCTCGCCCACAGCGAGCACGCCTTCACCGCCACCGGCGCGCACGTGCACACCCTGCGCTGCGGCTACTACTACACCAACCTGCTCGCCATGACCGGCGAGCTGCGCACCGGCCGCCTCACCACCACCGCCGACCCCGACCGGCCGATGCCCTGGGTCGACCCCCGCGACATCGGCGACATCGCCGCCGCCCGCCTGCTCAGCCCGCACCGGACCGGCACCGCCGTCCAAGCCGTCCACGGCCCCGCCGACCTCACCTGGACCCAGGCCGCCGACATCCTCTCCGCCGCCCTCGACACCACCATCACCGTGCACCAGGTGACCGACGAGACGATGGCCGCCCGCCTCACCCAGACCGGCATGTCCACCAAAGCCGTCGCCGCCATCCTGGCCATGACCAGCGGCCTGCGCGACGGCTTCACCCCCGAGCAGCCCCGCACCCCGCTGACCACCACCCCGACCACCCTGCACGCCTGGGCCGTCACCACCCTCGCCCCCGCCCTCACCGCCTGACCCGGGTCACCGGCATCGGCACGCTGAGGGCTGTCACGGTACGCCCGTCGCGCGGCTTCCCCGCCTGCTCCACGCAGGCCACGGCACCGTCCTGTTCAGAGGCCATGCTCGACTCGAAACCACCCGGGCGTACCGGCAGCCACCGTGCCGCCATCCGGCCGGCCTCGCTCCCGGCGACAGCTGCTACGAGCCGGTGAGCGTGTCCAAGAGCCCGACCAACTCCAGGATCCGGCGGATCGACGGCCGCGGCTTCACCAGCCGCAAGACGATACCCGCGTCCTGCGCCTCGCCGTAGGCACGATCGAGAACCCCGATGCCCGACGAGTCACAGAAGCCGACCCCGCCGAAATCCACCACGATGCTCGTCACGCCCGGCTGGACGACCGCCTCGTGCAACGCCTTGTACAGCACGTCGGCGGTCGCCATGTCCAGCTCCCCGGCGACGAGGACGGACACGACACCCGCATCGGCGCGGACGCTCACCTTCATCGGCGACCGGCTCGATTGAGGTACGCGGCCAGGCCGCCAAGCTCCTCGTTCGCGATGAACACCGACCGGACGTTGACGATCGCCTCCTCGACGTGGGCGGTGCAACCCCACGCCGAATCACCCCACGAATCCGCCACCTTGATCTCCGCCGGTTCCGTGCACCCCGCCACCCCACCCAGCTGACAGTGCTCCGGATGCGGCAGATTGGCCTGCAGGGCCGCCGCGGCACGCATCTGAGCCGCCAGCTCCGCGGCGTCCTCGGCCCGCTGCTCGGCCTCGGCACGAAGCTTCCGCTCCGCCCGCACCGTCCTGGCCAGCTCCTCCAACGCCGACGCCGCACGAGCCTCGGCGGCCAGCTTCCCCTGCTCGATATGGTGCCGCTCGATCGCCAAGGCCGCGGTATCGGTGAACAGCCGGGCCAACGCGAGATCGATCTCCTGCGGAGCCCGCGGCGTGCGGTGATACATGGCGAAGGTGCCCAGCAGACTGCCATCACGCGCCAGGATCGGCATCGACCAGCACGCCGCCAACCCGGCCGCCTCGGCCAGATCCCGGAAATCCGCCCAAAACGGATCGGTGGCGATGTCACTGACGATCACCGGCTCCCGGCGGTGCGCCGCCGTACCACACGAACCAACCCCGTCACCGATGGCAATACCATCGATGGCCCGATTGTAGAAATCCGGGAGACTGGGCGCCGCCCCGTGATGCAGATGCCGGCCACCCGAATCGGCGAGCAGCACCGAGACCAGCACCCCGTGCGGCGAAAGACTCTCGATGGACCGCGCCATGCCGTCCAGGACATCACCCAACGGCGCCTGCCGGGCAATCTGCTCCAACAACGCCCGATGCTTGCTCATCAATCGCTGCGCATGCTTGACCTGAGTCGTCTCGACACCGATCACCCGGATGCCGATCACCTCGCCGGAACTGCCCCGCCGCGGCTCGTAGGTGAAGTCGAAATAGCTCTCCCGCACCTGTGCGCCGGTGCCCAGCAGCACCCGGGCATTACGACTGGCATAGGGCTCACCGGTGCGATAGACCCGGTCCAGCAGATCCAGGAAGCCCTGACCGGCCAGCTCGGGCAACAGCTCGGCGACCGGGACCCCGGTGCGGGCCCGCTCCTCACCGATGGTCGAGAAGAACGCCGGATTCGCCACCTCCAGCACATGCGAAGGCCCGGAGAGCAGAGCGAACACGGCGATGGACTGCCCGAACAGCGCCTGCAGATCCTCATCGGCCGGTTCCTCGCCGACCGACCGCTGCTCTGGTACCGCCCTCATGATGTGTGGTGCCTTTCGTCTGCGGTGCACGGGCAAGGGCAGTCTCGGTGATCGGGGGCAGACCGCCGAGGCAGCGCCCAAGCCCCGACCCGCCACCGGTAGGCCGGGACACCTCGGACCCGCATACCCGAGAGAGATCCGGCCATGCGCGAAGTGTAACGAAGAGCCCCCCGCCCCTCCCGCTCCGCCATTCCCGGCCAGGCAGTACCCTACTGCCCCCGCCCCGGAACCTCCGCGCAGCTCAGACCCCGGCAGCAGGCACCGGTCAGAGACAGAGACCCAGCAACCGCCCACCGGGGACGATCAGATGGCGCACCACGCCATCACCCCGCCACCACGACCGGCTTACGCATCCGGACCAGCGGCACCGTGACACCACCGACCTCCTCGGACACCCGCTCGACCGCGACGAACCCGGCGGACCGATACAACGGCTCCCCGGACAGCGTCGCCATCAACTCCAGCGTGGTGAACCCCTCCGCCGCGGCCGCCGCCTCACCCAGCGACAGGATCAGCCGCCCGACACCCCGCCGCGCGAAATCCGGATGCGTGTACATCGCCCGCACCTTCGCCGGATCCCGCCCCGGGACCAGCAGCGCCGCATCCCGCCCCGCCGAATGATCCCCGCCGTACAGCGTCGCCCGCCGGCTCCACCCACCGCACCCGGCGACCCGGCCGTCCTCCTCCACCACGAAGTACGTACCGTCGTCGACCAGCGCCGTATCCAGACCCATGACCGCCCGGCTCGCCTCGATCTGCCCGTCGTCCAGAAACTCCTTCTGCAGCTGCTCGATCGCCGCCTCGATCACTGGAACCAGCACCGGCAGATCCACCCGCGACGCGACCCGATGCGTGAACGCCACAACCACCCCGATCTGTTCGCCCGGCCACCCCGGGCTCCGGCTTCGTGCACGTGTCCCGTACACCTACCCGACCGGCTAGGTCACGGGCACCCGCATTCCCGGCCAAAGTTCCGGATCCGCGGGGCGTACAGAAACAAGAAGTTGGCTCGTCGGCGAAGCCGGCCTTTTGTTTTTGTGGTGCGGCTTGCCGCACTGCCTCTAAGCCGTCCTAGGATACTGATACACGGGCTCAGTGGGCGTATTTCAAGCCCACGACACCGCCCACCACCAAGAGCAGGCAAAAGATCTTCAGGACCGAGACGCTCTCGCCGAGCGCCACCATCCCGGTCACCGCCGTCCCGGCCGCACCGATGCCCACCCACACCGCATAACCGGTCCCGACCGGAATGCTGCGCAACGCATAGCCCAGCCCCAGCATGCTCGCCACCACGGCCACCCCGAAGATCGCCGTCGGCAGCGGACGGGAGAAACCGGCACTACGGTCCAGGGCGATCGCCCACACGGCCTCCAGCAGACCGGAAACGACCAGGACAAACCACGCCATGACAGACCCACCCCACGGAACGGTCGTCTTGTCAGAGCCGGGTACGACACGCACTCGTCCGGGACAGCCGTGAACACGGTGCCGTGACAAACGGTAGCACCGCTGCCACGATGGCCACCGTGACCGAATTCATCAATCAGGACCTGAGCCGCGCCCGCTTCCGCAACGTCGACCTCACCCGCGCCCAGATCCGCGGCGTCGTCCTCGACAACGCCGAGATCGACGGCTACATCACCGGTCTCACCGTCAACGGCGTCGAGATCGAACCCCTGGTCGAAGCGGAACTCAACCGGCGCTACCCGGACCGCGCCAAGATGAAGCCCACCGACCTCGCCGGATACCGCGAAGCCTGGACCATCCTGGAGAAACTCTGGGCCGGCACCGTCGACCGCGCCCGCCGGCTCCCGCCCGAGCAGCTGCACGAACGCGTCGACGACGAGTACTCGTTCATCGAAACCCTGCGCCACCTGCTCTTCGCCACCGACGCCTGGGTCCTGCGCGCCATCCTCGGCAACCCCTCCCCCTGGTCCCCGCTCGACCTGCCGCACGACGAGATGCCGCCGATGCCCGGCGTCCTCCCCTGCGACCGCACGGCCCGCCCCAGCCTCGACGAGGTGCTCGCCCTGCGCGCCGACCGGATGGCCACCGTGCGCCGCGTCCTCGACGACATCGACCTGGACGCCACCACCACCCCGGTCACCGCCCCCGGATACCCCGGGCCGAACGCCTACCCGGTCCGCCGCTGCCTCGGCGCCGTCCTCAACGAGGAATGGGAGCACCGCCTGTTCGCGGAGCGCGACCTCGACACCCTGACCGGCCGGTAGCTGCCCGGCACACGGGCATGCCATCATGGCCCGCCTATGGAAACGTCGACTACCTGGCGACCGCCGCTGCTGTGGCGATTCCTGCTCGCCCTGTCCCGCGTGGTGATCTACCCGTTCTGCCGGCTGCGGGTCACCGGCGACATCCCGGCCGCCCTGCGCACCGGACCGATCATCCTGGCCGCCAACCACATCAGCCCGAGCGACCCGATCATCATGGTCGCGGCCTGCCACAAAGCCGGCCTCGCCCCGCGCATCATGATGACCGGCGGGCTCTTCGACGCCCCGATCGTCGGCGCCGCCATGCGCGCCTGCGAACACATCCGCGTCGACCGCGGCACCGCCCAGGTCGCCGACGCCCTCCCCACGGCCGCCCAGGCCCTCAAGGACGGCGCCACCGTCCTGGTCTACCCCGAAGGCCGCATCGGCCTCGATCCGTGGATGTGGCCCGAGCGCGGCAAGACCGGCGTCGCCCGGATGGCGGCCGCGGCCGGGGCGCCGGTCGTTCCGGTCGCCATGTGGGGCGCCCACGCCGTCCTGCCCTACGAGGCACCCAGAAACATCGGCCGGGCCCTGCTGCGCGCCCTGCTGCACCGGCCGCGCGTCGCCGTCAACTTCGGCGCACCGGTCGACCTCACCTCGGTCACCGGCAGCCCCGGCGCCCAGGCCATGCAGGCCACCCGCCTCATCATGAACGGCATCGACGCGGCCCTCACACCGCTGCGCGCCGACGAGATGCAAACCCCCAAGCACGTCGACACGTCCCGGCCGCACGACACGTCACGAGTCCGCCCCCGGCCCTGACAACGCTCCAGCGAAGGAGGCCAGGACGGGATTGTCGGGCCGGGGCTGCCCCGACTGCGGTCGCAGGTCCGGGCACACCTCACGGCCGGTGATCATGGGCTCTACGGCAGGCGCGGTCACCGACGACACCGGGCCGCGTCCGGCGTCTGGGCGATGCTCATGCGCGAGGTCCGACGCGCCGCTCGCCGCGTCTTCCCCCAGAACCCGCCCGCCCCGGTTTTCGTCACCTCCCGGTGGCAGGATCACCGGCATGGTCAAAGGACGAATCCTCGCCGAAAGCCTGCGCCCCGGCGCCGCGCTGACCGTGCCGGGGCTAGAGCTGACCCGCGTCTCCCGGGTCACCATCACCGATCCGGCACCCGGCCAGCCCTCGATCTGGACCCTGCTCGACATCACCGCCCCCGACGAACGCGCCGAGGAGCTCGCCGCCGCCCTCAGCGCCGTCCTCGCCGCCGACGGCGGGTGGTATGCCGATTTCCGAGCCGGCGCCGACCACGTCGTCGTCTTCGCCGGCCGGATCTTCCGGTACTCGGTGACCGACCCCGCCGCCCGGGAGGAGGCGGTGGCTTACGGCCGCTCGGTCGGCGTCCCCGAGGCCCAGCTCGACTGGGGTCCCTGACCGCCCGTGCACCATTTCTTTCGGTACGCCGCGCAGCCCCCGAGCCCGGGCAACGCGCCCACCCGCGCCGTCCGCCGGTACTCGCAGCGGCCTCGATAGCGGCGGCCGACATGCGGCGCTCCCGCCGCGACCCGGAACCGAAACACCTCGCATCGAGAAATCAAATGTGTACGCGTCGGCGAAGCCGTCGTTTTGATAGGTGCGGCTTGCCGCACTGTCTCTAAGCCATCCTAGGATTCTAGGAATGAGGCGTGTACCCGCCGATCTCCGTGTGACCCGAGTGCCGGATGCGTGCCCAGCCCCGCGGCATCCGCCCCGAGGGCGACCAGCAGCCGCCGGCCGAGCCCGGCGCCACGCGTGTCCCCGGCGATCCACCGGTGTCGCAGCTCGGCGGTGCTCCCCGCGCACCGCGTCCACAAACCGCAGCCGACCGGCCGAGCAGCATGGTGCCGTCGAGCTCGCTCGGATCGGTCAGGGCGCCCGAGTCGTACCCTCGGGGAACCGCTGCGCCAGCTCCGCCGCATAGCGGCGCAGGCACTCGCGGGCCTCCCGTCTGCCGGATCGACCGCGGCGATCGTGATGGCCGCCGCGCGCCGCAGCCGGCCAGGCGGGGCCGGCACACCGAGGCGCGGGCCGAGTTCGAGCGGGCGGCGGCACTGACCCGCAACGAGCGCGAGCGCGCCCCGCTGCTCGACCGGGCCCGGCAGTCCAGGACTTGAACCCGACGTCACGTCAGGTCCTAGCGTCGAGGGCGCACCCGCGAGAAGGAGGCTACGTGGCGGAATCCCCGCATCAGTGGCGCATCGGCGAGCTGGCCCGCGCGACCGGCGTGACGGTCCGCACGCTGCACCACTACGACCGGCTCGGCCTGCTCGTGCCGTCGGCCCGCACCACGGGCGGGCACCGCTGCTACACCGGGGACGACGTGCGCAGGCTGCACGTCATTCTGGCGTTGCGCGGGTTCGGGCTGAGCCTGGCGCAGATCCGCGACACGCTCGGCGAGGCGTCCGGCGACCCGGTCGGGTTGCTGCGCCGCCAGCTGGCCGAGGTCGAGGAGCGGATCCGGCGCGGGATCAGCCTGCGCAGCCGCCTGCACGGGGTGCTCGGCGCGCTCGACCGGATGGCCGAGCCGTCGGTGTCGGATTTCCTGCAGTTGATCGAGGAGATGGTCACCATGTCCGCACCCCTCACCCCGGAGCAGCTCGACGAGATGCAGCGCCAGCGGTCCGCGTGGGCCGCGACGCTGACCCAGGAGGAGCTGGCCGCGATGAACCGGCACCGCTCGGAGGCGATGGCGGCACTCTCGCCCGAGCAGCGCGCGCAGATGCGGGCGCAGCGCGCCCGCCACCTGCCGCAGGCCGGCTGAGAACCGGCAGGACCCGGCCGTCCGGACGTCCGGGTCTTGCCGTACACCCTTGCGCCGTGACAAGCTGTCGGGCATGCAGTTGCGGAATGACATCATTCGCGATGAGATCTGTCTGAGCAGCACGGCCCTGGCCGAGCGCGGCTGGACGCCGGCGGCGATCCGCCTGTTCCTCGGCGAGCCCGACCGGATCACCCCACACCCGGTGCTGCGGAACGCACCGCCGGTGCACCTGTTCCGCCGGGCCCGGGTCCTCGCCGCCGAGGGCACCCAGCAGTGGCAGCGCTGGCACGACCGATCGGTGCAGCGCTCGGCCCAGCTCCGGGCCGCCGCCGACACCCAGCGGGCCGCGATCCTCGCCGAGATCGCCGCCCTCGACATCCGGGTCCCCGAGCTCGACGAGCAGGTCCTGCTCCAGCGCGCGCTGGCGTACCGCAATCGCCGCCACCCGGCGGCCGCCACCGAGGACCCGGACCCCGAGCCGGCCACGCTACGCCGCTGGATGGTCGGCTACCTGCGCCACGAGACCACCATCCAGAACGCCGGCAGTCTGCCCGCCAGGGCCGGCCGAGCCCAGGCCACCCCAGCGATCCGCGCGAGTGTCTACGCGGTCATCGCCGACCGCTACCCGTCCCTCGCCGACGAGGCCCGCAGCCAGGCCGCCGAGCCCCACGACATCCCACCTTGACTGACCGTCGGATCTCCCCCACACCACCCCCGGCCCGACGATCCACACCCCACCCCCATTCCCACCCATTTTCGGTACGCCCACTGCGGCCCCGTGCCACCCCACGCACCGTCGCCGCTGGCCAGAAACGCGCAAGGCCCCGGTCCGGCGACCCACCGCGCGGCGTGATCGCAGATCCACCCGTCCCCACGCCCCCGGCCAACAACACTCGGCCTCCACATCCCCGGTGTCGCCCCGCAAGGCGGATCAACGTCCGCACAGCCGGACGACATGATGCTGCGGTGGAGTGTCACGAGGCCTTTCCGGACCTCGCCGATGTCTATCTCGAGGACTCCGGGGTGCTGGCCGTTTACGCCCACGGAGCATGCGAACGCCGAGTCACCCTCGGTATCAACCGCCCACACCGGGTGGACAGCAGTGGTACCGCGCAGCATGGCTCGTGGTGTCCAGAGGAATCGGCTGCCTCTGACCCGAGCCGCCCGCGCTCTGCAGGACGATCTAGTAGTTCAGCGTGGAGGTTTGCCCCGGGTATGTGCGCACCCATGCTCCTCGGTTCGCCGCAATGCTGCAGGTGAAAAAGATCCATGCCCAACCGGGATTGGTGATTCCCGTGAAGGTGACCTTGTAGCGGATTTTGCCGTCCCACCAGGACGGTGTGAATTTCTGTGCGGGCGGATGTGAATTGTCGAGATCGCCCTTTACCCAAGCAACCTCTGTGCTCGTGTTGGCGCAGGCATATCCGACGACGGTCGATGTCGTCACGGCCGAGGCCGCGGTTGGATTGATCACGAGGCCAGCCAACACCACCGTCGCGCTCAGAAAGCCGGCAGTCATCTTCCTTTTCAAATTCTTCCGTTGCATGAAGCTGTCCTACCACACCTGCTAGACAGGGCGACCGGGGTTCCCTCCTCTGCGGTCGGCCGCCTGGACAGAATTGTATGACCGACCCTATTGGACCAACTCTCGTCAGGGGGACACATCTTTTGACGCGCCGTATCTCACAGGCATAGTGAGGTATTTCATGAATGGCAACGGCTGGCCGCGGGGATGAATCCGGCAGCCCATATGCACGCGTAATCGGCGCCGCTGTGACTGTCGGCGGAATTGCCGCGCCGCCAACGGCATCACCGTGCGCAGCCCTCGCGGCCGTCGCTTTCAGCGATGGGAACGCGACGTATCATCCATCAGGCGCGGCAGGGATGATCTTGCCGCACTCCGGCCGGCCGGCCGCGGCGCCGGGAGCATTCTGACGACGCGCGTCAGGGCCACTGGTCGTTCTCACGGTCCACGTCGGGGATCGGCCCGAGGATCACCCATCCGGGGGTCAGCGACCGGATGCTGCGGAACCCTCGGTTCTCTGCCCACGCCGCTGGGTCCGTGTCGCCGGGCGCATGCATGATCGTGTAGCGCGGCGGGTCCTGCATGAAGAGCCGGAAGAACGTGCGCCCGGAGTCCTTCGACTGATACACGATCAAGTCGACGTCCGGCAGCGCCTCGTAGATCGCTTTGTCCTTTGCGGTGGCGTGCTCGCAGACGTCGCCGACGCAGACCAACGCCCGGGTCCAGGAGACGCGCGGGGCCTGCGGGTGAGCGGCCACCAGCTCCCGCATCCGGGCGTCGGCCTGAGTGAAGGCCGCCGGCGAACGATCGAACTCCGACTCCAGCCGGTCGAACCGCTTCTTGTCGAACCCGCTGCCGAAGTGCAGCTCCAGAGCGCCGAGGACGGCGCCTCGCCAAGCCACCACGAGCGCCGCCACGACGATGAGCGTGACGAGCACGATCCGGACCGGCGAGCGTCGTCCCCGGCGCTGCGGCTTCACGGTGTCAGGTTCCGGCGGATCAGAACGAGCCGCTGATGGGGACTTCGACGTCCGCCACCGCGATCGCCGGGGGGTACTTCCCGTTGAACCGGTCATAGTGCTGAAGCGTAAACCAGTCGATGAAACCGTAATTCGTGATCTCGTCGTCGGGGTCGAGCCCAAAATGGTCGTACGAGTGGAAGAGCAACGTCCCCGAGAAGGTGTTTCCGGTGATCACATAATTCCGCAGTTCGATCGTGTGCCCGTGGAACTGGTGAATGGCGATGGAGAGGGCCCGCTGGTTGGCGTCGGTGACGGAGAAGTCGTAGACCGGATAGTGCAGGCCGCTGCTGTCGAACAGCTGGTACAGCAGGTTCAGGTTGAGATCGTCCTGGACCTGGAACTGCGCGACGCCGCCCAGATTATCCGTGATCGACTGGACGATGATCCCCTTCGCCTTGTCGATGTAGCTCTGCTCCTGAGGCGAGGCCGCGACCGCCCGGGACAGCGCGGTGCCGGAGCCGACCTGGAGGTACTTGGCGGGGTCGTAGTTGTCGTCCACGCTGACGGTGCCCGCGCTCTGCCCGTTGCGGCCGTAGTGGAAGGCGTTGCGCAGGTCGTCAACCGCCTGCTGGTTGTCGGCGGCCGCGCCGACCTTACCGATGTTCATGATGTCGTTGAACTCGCCCCACATGAGGAACTCGGGCGTGATCCGGGCGACCCAGAAATCCCAGTCCAGATCGGTCAGCTCGCCGTAGGTGTAGTCGTTGAACGTCAGGTCGTCCGCCACCTGCTGGCTCGGCGGAACCTGGAAGTGTTCCGGGTCGGGCTCCTTGCGCCGGCCCTCCCGGTTCTGGGACTGGTGGATCAGCATGGACACCGGGTCGGGGGTTTGGGGCTGCCCGTCGTCGCCGTCGCGGGTGCCGTCGCCGTCGGTGTCCTGCCTCAGCGGATTCGAGGTCAGCTTGGCGTAGACCAGCTCCTGCGAGCCGGGCAACTCGTCCGTGGCGATCCGGACCTCGGTGCCGTCGGTGAGTGAGTCGCCGTCGGTGTCCGCGTTGTTCGGGTCCAGCGCGCCGAGCGGCACACCGTTGCCCTGCCGGAGCCGCCCGGCCCGGCTCTCGTTCTCGTAGTAGTCGCTGATCCCGTCACCGTCGGTATCCACCGAACCCGTACGGGAGGCCTGATCCCAGACCTCGTCGAAAACGTGGCTGTCGAGCACGACGTACTTGCCGGCGGTCGCTGTCGTGGCCGTGATCGTGCCGCCGTCGATCCGCTGGTCCACGACCTTCACCAGCCGCTGTGACGTGTCGTCGTAGCGGTAGACGGCGGGCTTGACGTCCGCTCCCGTCCGTTCGGGGTCGACCTTGAAGGTCATCGTCGCCTGGGCGAACCGGCCGTCGACCGAGAACTCGTAGCCATTGCCGAGGTGACCCGGAGTGGACGCCGGGAACTGTCGCTGATCGGCCGGGAGCTCAGTGATCCGGAATGTCGGCACCTGATGGGCGCCGAGACCCTTGATCGTGGCCGAGGCCGTGGTGGCGCCGCCATCGGCGGACCGCGTCACGTCGAACGCGGCGCGCGCGGCACGGGGATCCGATCCGATCCGCGTTTCCTCGCCGTCGTCCACGCCGTCACCGTCGGTGTCGGGCTTGACCGGGCTCGTGCGCCGGGCCAGTTCCTGCCCGTCGGCCAGCCCGTCGCTGTCGGTGTCCGGTCCGGTGAGCGCGGTCTGCAACTGGGCCTCACGCTGGTTCGTCACCTTGTCGCCGTCGGTGTCCTCACTGCCGTCCCGGACGCCGTCACCGTCGCTGTCCGCCTTCGAGGGACTGGTGCCGGTGCCGAGTTCGAGGAAGTCGGAGAGACCGTCGCGGTCGGTGTCCGGACTCCTCGGATCGAGCTTCGCGCGCTGTTCCATGTCGTCCGGGAGCCCGTCGCCGTCGGTGTCCTGCGCCGGCCGCGCCCCGCCCTTCGCGAAGGTCGCCCACCTGGGCGTGTACGCGGCTGTCCGGCCGTCCTGCGCGCGGTACCAGAGCGTCGAGGTCGTGCCCGCCTCGATCAGCTTGTCCGCCGGGTCGTTCTGGATCGTCGCGCGCAGGCCCCGCGGGGCGTCCAGTTTCGCCGCCGCGGTCGCCGTGATCCGGTCCGGCGACTCGAACGACAGCGACCAACCGTCGATGTCGTCGCCGGAGACGTTCTTGATCTGCAGCTGCGCGATGTAGGAACCCGCCGGCAGGGTGTCGCGGAACGTCCGCGGCACGGAGCTCCACTGCGGATCGCCCGCCACGAGCCGCCGGTAGGACACGTCGACCGTGGTGTCCCGGTAGATCGTCTCCCCGGTCGCCGGGCTGGCGACGGGGCCGGCGACGGCGGGCGCCGCGGTGGCGACCATGAGCATCGAGGTGCCTATCGAAAGGCCGAGCCGATGGAGGTACTGAGACGTACGCACACTTTCCTCCCCGTTCTTGGAATGTGGTCGCGCCCGAAGCGACGAATGGGCGTGACCGACTCAAGGTAGGCGGACGTGAGGTTCAATGCGACCCCATCACATTGACGGCAATCAAAGCTTGACCCGACCTGGTGGATCACGTATAGCGGGCCACCCATCAGCGATTCTGAGTGAAAACCGGGCGGCGGCCCGACTGCGCCGTGGGGCATGGGTGACGTGGGTCACGCGTAAAAATGACAGTCAGGCGCATGAGAAGTCGCCAATAGTTCAAGGGGCTCGGACCAACGTCCGGGAAGTCCCGCTAAGCGTGATCTTGGCCGTGCACCCGGGCTTCGATGATCGGAAACTCTGACCGGCTCGACCTCATGCCGAACGCCCTCGATCACGGCGTAGAGCCGCGGCCGGCGGAGCGGCAGACGCGGGCTCCGTTCATGCCGGTACCCCGCCGACATCCGGTGCCGGGGCGGGGCCTGGGGCGTGCCATTCGCCGGCGCCACCGAGCAGAGGCGTGCCCGCGGCGTACCCGGAAATCGGCGGCCGGAAACGACAGCGGTCCGCACCGGGGTGCGGACCGCCGTCGGTGGGTGTATCAGGCGAGGGTGAGCTGGACCTCGACGTTGCCACGGGTCGCGTTCGAGTACGGGCAGACCTGGTGCGCGGCCTCCAGGAGCGCCGTCGCCTGCTCCTCGCTGAGGCCGGGCAGCTCCGCCTCGATCGACACGGACAGGCCGAAGCCGCCGCTGGGCAGCTGACCGATGCCGACGTCGACGGTGATCGCGGTGTCGGTGAGGGTCACCTTCTGCTTGCCGGCGACCAGCTTGAGGGCACTGTGGAAGCAGGCCGCGTAGCCGGCGGCGAACAGCTGCTCCGGGTTGGTCAGCGCGCCGCCGGGGCCGCCCATCTCCTTCGGCACGGCCAGGTCGAAGTCGAGCACGCCGTCGCTGGAGCGGACGTGGCCGTTACGGCCGTCGCCGGTGGCGGTCGCGGACGCGGTGTAGATCGCGGTCATGCGGGGATGCCCCTTTCGAGGGATGTCGGGCCGGCTGCTCCGCCGCGGGCGCGGCTGAGCAGGTCGTTCAGCTGAGCGAGCTCGTCGACGCTCAGGTTCACCGAGCAGAGCAGCGCCTGCGTGAGATCACCGATCTCGTCGCGCAGCCGCATCCCGGACTCGGTCGGGCTGACCAGCACGGTCCGCTCGTCGTCGGCGCCCCGGGTGCGAACCAGGTGCCCCTGCGCCTCGAGCCGCTTGAGCAGCGGCGACAGGGTGCCGCTGTCCAGTTGAAGGGTGCGCCCGAGGTCACGCACCGTAGTCGGACCGTCGTGCCAGAGCACCCGCAGCACCAGGTACTGCGGGTAGGTCAGCCCGTGCGGGTCGAGCAGCGGCCGATAGAGCGCCGTCATCGCCCGGCTGGCCGCATAGAGCTGGAAGCAGATCATCTGGTCCAGTGCCGTGCTCTCCCGCATGGCCAGAACAGTAGCGCGCAATTGAGTTGTGCGCAATCGAATTGGCGACCTCCGACCACGGTGTGTGATCATCGCCGCATGCCGGCCATCCGATTCGTGAAGCTGTCCCCCGCCGCCCTGGCCGCCCTCGTCGAGGGTGACCTGGAGGCCGCCAGCCAGGCCGCCGGAACCCCGCTGAGCCAGTACCTGATCGACGAGAACTGGCTCTGGCGGGTCCGGCTCGACGACATCGCCAACAACCCGGAAGCCGCCGACTGGATCGCCCGCCCCGCCCTCGCCGACCCGGACGGCATCGTCGTCGGCCACGGCGGCTTCCACGGCCCGCCGGACACGAACGGCGTCGTCGAGGTGGCCTACTCGGTGGATCCCGGACACCGGCGCCGGGGCTACGCCAAGGCGATGCTGCGCGCGCTGCTCGAACGCGCGGACGCCGACCCGCGGGTGACGGCGGTCCGCGCCAGCATCCGGCCGGACAACATCGGCTCACGCGCGACGATCAAGGGGTTCGGGTTCAAGAAGATCGGCGAGCAGTGGGACCGGGAGGAGGGCCTGGAGGACGTCTACCTGCGGCCCGCCAGACCCGCCGCCCGCTGACGGGTCCGCCGCCGGTTCCGGCGCCCGATTTCCGGTACGCCACGCGCCGGTCACGCGGGCCGTGCCGGGATACTTCTCGCCGTGACGATCAAGGCGCTGATCTTCGACTTCGACGGTCTGCTGATGGACACCGAAAGCACGCTGCTGGAGAGCTGGCGCTGGGAGTGGCAGCGGCACGGCCTCGCACTCGACCCGGCCGGGTTCTTCGCCGACCACGGCGGCGACGCCAACGAGCCGCGGTACGCCGCGCTCGCCGCGGCGGTCGGGCCGGCATACGACCGGGCGTCCAGCCACGCGCTGCGGATGGCGTACCGGGCCGGCCTCAACGCGGCGCTGACCCCGGCACCGGGCGTGACCGAATGGCTGGACCGGGCCGCGGAGCTGGGACTACGGCTGGCGGTGGCGAGCAGTTCGCCGCTCACCCACGTGGGCGCGCTGCTGGATCAGGCGGGGCTACGCGCGCGGTTCGAGGTGCTGGCGACCGGCGAGGAGGTCACGGCGCACAAGCCGGACCCGGCCGTGTACGCGCTGGCGCTGGACCGGCTCGGGCTGCCGGCGCAGGAGGCCGTCGCCTTCGAGGACACCGCGCACGGGGTGATCGCGGCGCGGGCGGCCGGCCTGCGCTGCGTGGCGGTGCCCAACCCGCATGCCGACCGCAGTCGCTTCGGGATGGCCGATCTGTTGCTGCCCAGCGCCGCCGAGCTGTCCCTGGACGGGGTGCTGGCCACGCTCGACCCTCGCCGGTAGGCGGAGCGGGGACTCGTCGCCGCCGGATGGATCGGATCATGACGCGACACCGAGGACTCCCCGAGCAGCCATGGGACGAATCGCCCCTTGCCCGCGTCGGTGTCAGCACACGGTCTTTCGCACCGCTTCGGTCCAGGGTGAACCGTCGAACTCGGGTAAGGGGGTCACGGTTCTGCTCCCGTTGACCTCCAGGGTCACGTCGGCGCTGCCCGTCACCGCCGATCGGCAGGTCATCTCGCCGGCGATGGACAAGCTCACCGGTGAACCCTTCCGCAGGGTCACCCGGGTGGTGGCGGCGCCCGCGACATCGGTGAAACCCGGCTCGGGATCGAACGCGTCGCGCGGCAGGACAGCGACGGCGAGGTGCGTGAAGGCGGGGTTCTTCGCCTGTGGACCCGCTGCCACCCGGGGCTGGGAACCGTCCTGGTCCTGGAGCGCGTACGTCAGGAGGAACCGTCGCCCGTCAGCGGACAGGGAGTAGGCCGTCTCGATCTGGACGTGCGTGCCGACCCGGATCGGCACCGGATCGGCCCGGGTCACCGGCGTGCCGGCCGGAGAGACGGACGGGCCGAAGGACGGCGAGCCGGCCAGGTCCGCCCGGTCCGGGCGCTGAGCGAGGTACGCCCCAACGACCGCGATCAGAACGGCACCGACGACAGCGCCAGCCACAACTCTCGAACGCTTGCCCGTTGGCGGTCGTTCCGAGCCTTGTCCGAGAATGTCCACAGCTTGGCAAAATAGCAAGGCGCTGCCAGCCGCTCGGCAATCCGAAAGCGCCGGCCTGAACCGAAGCGACGATTTCAGTCCCGGCACGGTGCTGTTCCGCAGCGACCAAACCTTCCAGGTGTTGTCACCCGTGGTCAGCCACAGCCGGCTTCTCCAGTCCGCCGGTCCGAGCGCGGCTGACGAGGGGTGCGAGACCACCGTGCAGGTGCCGGTCAAGGCGGCGCCGGGCGCGACGGCGAACGCCATCGTGACAGCGGCTTTCCTCGGCGCTGCGGCGGTGACCGCGACGACGGCGGTGGCGAAGGTCAGCCGGGTCAGGCGCGCCGGGCGGGCTCCAAGCTGTCACACGCGGTGAGGTCGCGGGTGCTGCGGCTGCGCCGCATACCCTCGTTGATCAACACGCCGGAACGCCCGTACAGATGATCTTGCGTGGCCGAGTTCGGCGGGCGGAAGCTGCCCTACCGGTCGATCCGGACCACCAGCGGGCGGTGATCGGACACCGGCGGGTGTGGTGTGCGCACCTGCACCACCCGCCCCAGCGCCGCCGCCCCGCGCGGATCGACCAGCACATGATCCAGCTGGGTGCGCGGCGTCCCGCTGGGAAACGTCGCCGCCCGCGCCAGCGGCCGCCAGCCGCTGAACGCCCGGACCGGCGCCACCGGCATGTTCAGGTCGCCGAGCAGCACCCGGGGCGCCGGCAACGCCCGCATCGCCCGGACCGCGTGGCGCAGCTGGCGGACGTTCCAGCCCGGCACGAACGACAGGTGCGTGGTGCCGACACTGACGATGCCGTGCGGTGTCTCCAGGACCGCCGCCAGCAGCACCCGCGGCTCGTCCTTGAGCAGCAACAATCCCTCGTCCGGGGTGAGCACCGGCGACCGGATCGGCGCACCGGGCAGCTCGGTGATCTGCCACCGCTGCACCGGGAACCGGCTGACCAGGGCGATCCCGTACTGCGGGTGGGCGGCGTCGGCCTCGGCGTGCCACGGCTGCCAGGTCTGCCCCGGCGTGCCGACGACGGCGGCGGCGAAGCGGTGCACGGGCGCGCCGAGGGCGTCGGCGGCCAGCGCGGTCAGGTCCAGGTGCCCGGAGCGCGGCTGGGCCCGGTCGACCTCCTGCAGGCCGAGCACGTCCGCGTCGAGGTCGGTGACGGCGGCGCGGACCCGGTCGGCGTGGACCATGCCGTCGGACAGGGACCTGCCGTGCAGCAGGTTGAACGTGGCCAGACGCACCCGCCGACCCTAACCGAGCCGTGCCGGCCGCGGGTTGACCGCATCCGGTACGAATCGAGGCATGGACTGGGCGGTGATCGGCGCGATGGTGGGACTGGCGGCCCTGATCGTGCGGGGCGTGGTGGCGTTCGGCATGGCCGGCAAGGAGTTCGGCAAGTTACGGGCCTCCGGGCAGGGCGTGCGCCAGCTGCGCGCGCAGGCCCTGGCCCGCCGCTGGACCTGGGAGCCGGCCCGGTTGGCGCCCAGCTTCCCGGCCGGCCGCCTCGCCGAGCTGCCGCGACTGCGCCAGCGCGGCGCCGCCCACGGCCGGTTCCGGCAGCGCGAGGCGAGCGCGGCGGTGCTGTCCGCGGTGGTGGACTCCGGTTTCGAGTCCGAGCTGGGCTTCGACCACGGCAGCACCCTGCTGTCGCTGGTGGTCACCATGCGGGCACCGGAGCTCGCCGGCGACCTGCGCCTGGATCCCCGCCGCGGCGGCATCGGATACGAGTTGTCCGGCAGCCTGGCACCGCTCGTCGATGGCGCCGTGCTGGCCGCTCTCGACCAGGTGGGCCGGCCGGCGGTGGACCTCGCCGGCGGGCAGGCGATCTTCATCTATCCGAGCCTGCGCGACGCCGGCGAGCTGGATCGGCTCCTGGCCGCCGCGGACGACGTGCTCAGTGGCCTGTGTAACCTCCAGCGGGAGGAACGCCCCTGACCACGAGGAGAGCCATTGTTCACCAAGGCCCTCTGCTGCACGATGCTGATCTTCATCGTCGGCGCTAGCTTCGGTCTCTGGCTGCAGAAGGTGCGCGGCCGGAAATGATCGTGACGCTCCTGGTGGCGGCCGCCGCGGCCGGCTGGGTCGACGCGGTCGTCGGTGGTGGCGGGCTCCTGCTGCTGCCGGCCCTGCTGGTCGCCGCCCCGCAACTACCGCTGCCCACTGCCCTCGGCACCAACAAGCTCGCGGCGATCTGCGGCACCAGCACCGCGGCGGTCACCTACGCCCGGCGTACCAAAATCGATTGGGGTGTCGCCGGACCGTCAGCGGCCCTGGCGCTGCTCTGCGCCGGCTGCGGCGCCGCCCTGGCCGGCAGCATCCAGGCAAGCGTCTACCGGCCGATCGTGCTGGTCGTGCTGATCGCCGTGGCGATCTTCGTGACCGTGCGCCCGGCCATGGGCCTGGCCGAGCACATGGAGAAACGCACCCCGCTGCGCCGCGGCATCGCCGTCGCGGTCGCCGGTGGGCTGATCGCCGCCTACGACGGTCTGATCGGCCCGGGCACCGGCACGTTCCTGGTGCTGGCGTTCACCACCATCGTCGGCGCCGACTTCGTGCACGGCTCGGCGATGGCGAAACTGGTCAACACCGGCACCAACCTGGGCGCGCTGATCGTCTTCGCGGCGACCGGGCACGTGCACTGGTGGCTCGGCGCCGGCATGGCGGTCTGCAACATCGCCGGCGCCGTCGTCGGCGCCCGGATGGCGCTGCGCAAGGGCTCGGGCTTCGTCCGGATCGTGCTGCTGATCGTGGTGCTCGCCCTGATCGTCAAGCTGGGCGTCGACCAGATGAGAATGACCTGATGAGCGACGAGTCGCAGCAACTGATCGCCGAACTCGAGGAGCAGGAGAGGCGCCTGGTCTTCCCCCGCTTCGACGAGGCCGACGCCTGGGCCCTGGGCTGCCTGCTGGTCAACCTGGCCACCGAGCGCAGCCTGCCGGTCGCGGTGGACATCCGCCGCGGCCAGCAGCAGCTGTTCCACGCCGGACTGCCCGGCTCCACCGCCGACAACGACACCTGGATCGAACGCAAGGTCCGGGTGGTGTACCGGTTCGCCCGGTCGTCCTTCCTGGTCGGCCGCGAGCTGGCGGCCAAGGGTCGCCGGCTGGACGAGGCGATGGGCGTCGACCCGATCCTGTTCGCCGCGCACGGCGGCGCCTTCCCGATCCGGGTGCCCGGCGCCGGGGTGATCGGCGTGGTGACCGTTTCCGGTCTGCCGCAGGCGGAGGACCACGCTCTCGTGGTCGAAGCCGTGGAGACGTTCCTGGGCGCCGACGACGACTAGTCTGCCCACAGCAGATCCGTTTGGGGCCGGGCCGGTCGATCCGGCAGGCTCGGCCGCATGCGGATTCTCATCCTGGGTGGCAGCGGTTTCGTCGGTCGTGTCCTCGCCGAGGAGGCGGTGGCGGCCGGTCACCGGGTGACGGTGTTCAACCGCGGCCGGCGAGATCCGGTGCCCGGCGTCACCACGCTGGTCGGCGACCGGCTGACCGATCCGGACTTCGGTTCCGGCACCTGGGACGCGGTGATCGACACCTGGTCCGCCGAGGCGTCCGCGGTGGGCACGGCCGCCGCCGCGCTCGCGGGCCGTGCCGGACATTTGACGTACGTCAGCAGCCGCTCGGTCTATCGCTGGCCGGGTACCGCCCGGATGACCGAGGACGCGCCCCTGGCCGACCTGGACGATCCCGGTTACGCCGGCGACAAGCTGCGCGGCGAGCGGGCGACGGCGGCGTTCGGCGGTCCGGTGCTGTTCGCCCGGGCCGGTCTGATCCTCGGCCCGCACGAGGACGTCGGCCGGCTCCCGTGGTGGCTGGACCGGCTGCGCCGCGGCGGCCCGACCCTGGCGCCAGGGCCCCGGGATCTGCCGCTGCAGTACATCGACGTCCGCGACCTGGCCCTGTTCATCCTCGCGGCCATCGGCACGACCGGCCCGGTCAACCTGGTCAGCCCGTCCGGCCACACCACCATGGGCGAGCTGCTCGACACCGCGGCCGAGGTGACCGGCGGGCGCGCGGAGCTGCGCTGGACCGACCCGGAGCCGATCCTGGCGGCCGGCGTGGCACCGTGGACCGACCTGCCGATCTGGCTGCCGCCGGGCGAGGGCCACGACTTCATGCACCGGGGGGACGTGAGCCGGGCGCTGGCGGCCGGGCTGCGGTGCCGCCCGGTCCGGGAGACGGTGCGGGACACCTGGGCGTGGTTGCGGTCGCTGCCGGGGGCCGCGCCGAAGCGCTCCGACCGGCCGGCCGTCGGCCTCGACCCGGCGACCGAGGCGAGGCTGCTCGCGAGCGCGGTGAGCCGCTGACCGGCCGGATCACCCGGCCCCGGGGCGAGGCGGGGGCGGTGTGCCCGTTCGACCGTGACAACCTTCCTCGCCCGGCCCGGGACGGGTGGCAGTGCCGTCACGCCCGGGACGCCCGGTCGAGGGCCGACCGGGCGTCCGCCGCCACCGCCTGCGGGGAGCGTTCCGCGGCGTGCGGCGCGTCGATGAACACGTCGGTGACCACCCCACCGGCGACCCGGACCCGCACGTAGCGGCCGGGCCCGGTGATCTCGTCGGCGGCCGGGCGGGCCCGGCCCATCGCGGTCAGCTGCCGGTCCGCCCGGTCGAGGGCGTCACGGACCCACTCCAGCCACCGCTCGTCGGTGACGTCCGGCGCGTCGTCGCGGCGCGCCGCCGGTGCCGGGGCGGCGTCGCCGACCAGCCGCGCCGCCATCCGTTTCAGCAGGGCCTGCCGGTACGCCCCGAGGATCGCCGCGGCCAGCGCGTCCACACCGGCGAACCGGCCGGCGATCTCGACGGCGGACACCCCGCCCTCGGCCGTCACCCGGACCCGGACCAGGCCGGCGTCGTCCGTCCCGACCTGCTCGGCGCCGGGCCGCAGGTCCGGTCCGAGCGCCGTGACCACGTCGTCGACCCGGATCCGCGGCAGCTTCGTGACGTTCTCGCGCATGGCTTCGCCGTCCTCTCGGTTCACCCCTACTGAAACGCCGGCGGGGCGAACCCGGCTGACAGCGAGCCGACACCATGCGATCCGCGCGAATTCGACCGTCACCGATGAACCGGCGTGGCCTGCCAGGTGTGTGACCGGGGACGCTCAGAGGGATCGGGCGGCGTGCCGTCCCGCGTTGCGGCCGCTGAACAGGCACCCGCCGAGGAACGTGCCCTCCAGCGCGTTGTAGCCGTGCACCCCGCCCCCGCCGAACCCGGCGACCTCGCCGGCCGCGTAGAGCCCGGGCAGCACCTGGCCGTCCCGGCCGAGCACCCGCGAGTCCAGGTCGGTCTGGATGCCGCCGAGCGTCTTACGGGTCAGGATGTGCAGCTTCACGCCGATCAGCGGCCCGGCGGCCGGGTCCAGGATCCGGTGCGGCGCCGACGTACGCCCGATCCGGTCCCCGATGTACCGCCGCGAGTTGTAGATCCCCTGCACCTGCGCGTCCTTGGTGACCTTGTTCGCCAGCTGCCGGTCCCGCGCCTCGATCTGCCCGCGCACGTGCCCGGCGTCCAGCAGCGGCGTGTCGGTCAGCTTGTTCATGCCGGCGACCAGCTCCTCGATGGTCGGGGCCACCACGAAGTCCGCCCCGTGCCGTTTGAACGCCTCCACCGGCCCGGGCGCGCCCTTGCCCATGATCCGGCCCTTGAGGAACGCCCCGCGGTCCTTCGCGGTGATGTCCGGGTTCTGTTCCGACCCGGACAGCGCGAACTCCTTCTCGATCATCTTCTGGGTGAGGACGAACCACGAGTGGTCGTGCTCGGCCAGCTCCGGCGTGGTCCGCAGGTAGCGCAGCGTGCCGAGGGTGTCGTAGCTCGGGTAGTACGGCTGCGGCAGCCGCCGCCCGAGCGCGTCGAACCACATCGGCGACGGCGCGGACAGGATCCGGATGCCGTGCGCGGGCCAGATCGGGTTCCAGTTGCGGATGCCCTCGGTGTAGTGCCACATCCGGTCGCGGTTGACCAGGCGGGCCCCGGCGTCCTCGGCGATGCCCAGCATCCGCCCGTCCACGTAGGCCGGCACCCCGGTGATCATCGAGGTGGGTGCGGTGCCGAGCCGGGCCGGCCAGTACCGCCGGACGAGGTCGTGGTTGGCTCCGATGCCGCCGGTGGTCACGATCACGGCCTGGGCGCGTACCTCGAAGTCTCTGATCTCGTCGCGGTTGGACGACACACCGCGGGCCGCGTCGTCGTCGGCGAGGACCCGGCCGCGGACCCCGACCACCGCGCCGCCCTCGACGATCAGCTCGTCCACCCGGTGCCGGTGCCGGAACTCCAGCAGGCCCCGCTCGGCGGCCCGGTGCGCGGCGGCGGCGAACGGCTCGACCACGCCGGTGCCGGTGCCCCAGGTGATGTGGAAGCGCGGCACCGAGTTGCCGTGCCCGCCGGCGCGCAGGTCGCCGCGCTCGGCCCAGCCGGCGAACGGCAGCCAGGTCATCCCGAGCCCGGCCAGCCAGGACCGCTTCTCGCCGGCGGCGAACTCGACGTACGCCCGGGCCCACTTGACCGCCCACGCGTCCTCGTCGTCGAGCCGGTCGAAGCCGGCACTGCCGCGCCAGTCGCTCCAGGCCAGCTCGACGCTGTCGGCGATCCGGGCCCGCCGCTGCTCCGGGCTGTCGACGAAGAACAGCCCGCCGAACGACCAGAACGCCTGCCCGCCCAGGTTCGCCGCGTTCTCCTGGTCGATCAGGATCACCCGTTTCCCGGCGCTGGTGATCTCATGAGCGGCGGCCAGGCCGGCCAGCCCCGCGCCCACCACGATGACGTCCACAGCAACTCCCCACGGTGATCCAGACCACTCCGATACACGAATGTATCGGATACACGAATGTATGGAAAGGCTATGCTGAGCGCCATGGTCACCCGCCGACGAGCCGAAACGCGCGGCCGGTTGCTCGACGCCGCCCTGCGAGTCTTCGCCGCCAAGGGCTGGGGCCAGGCCCGGATCGAGGAGATCTGCGACGCCGCCGGCTACACCCGCGGCGCCTTCTACTCCAACTTCGACAGCCTCGACGAGCTGTTCTTCGCCCTCTACGACGAGCGCGCCGACCTGATCGCCGCCCAGGTCACCGACGCCCTCGCGGATCCCGGCCCGGATCTGCACCAGGTCATCGCCCAGGTCGCCGACACCCTGCTGCTCGACCGCGACTGGCTGCTGATCAAGACGGACTTCCTGCTGCGCGCCGCGCGCCATCCCGAGGTCGCCGGCCGGCTCGCCGAGCACCGCGCCAGGCTGCGCACCGCCATCGAGCAGCGCCTGGCCACCATGACCCTGGACATCCCGGACGTGCCGGGCGCCGCCCGGGCGGTGATCGCCGCCTACGACGGGGTGACCGTCCAATTGCTGCTCGACGCCGACACCGACGCCGCCCGGGCCTGGCTGACCCAACTGCTGACCGCCCTGCTCGTGCGCTGACTGTGTCGTCGCTCGCCCCGCGACGCCCTGGAACAGACGCCCCGGGCGGACGACGCGACAATGGTGGGGTGCCGCAGCCGACACCCACCGCCGACCCGGCCCAGACCCGTGCGGATCTCGAAGACATCCGCCCTGACCTGGTCGAACGCTACGACGCGGCACTGCCCGCAGCCCGCGCCGCGATCCTGCGCCGGCTGCGGCTGGCGATCGAGCGCGAGCCGCTGCCCGGCGCCGTCTACGCCGAGCTGGACCCGGTCGAGCTGGCCGCGAAACTCTGGCCCGGCACCGCGTTCGTCACCGAGGTGGCCAACAGCGTCGCCAACCTCGCGCTGGCCCGCGCCGACGCCGTCACGCCGGACCTGACCGAGACCGACCTCGGCCGCATCGAGCAGTTCGAGACCGACGGGCACCCGCTGCACCCGGGCTGCCGCACCCGCGCCGGGATGACCGTCGCCGACGTGCTCGCCTACGCCCCCGAGCACCGCCCGGTGATCCGGCTGCGCCGCCTGCGGGTGCCGGCCGAGCGCTGGCACGGCACCGCCCAGCCGGTCCTCTACGCCCACCCGTGGCAGGCCGCCCGGCTGCGGCAGCAGTACCCGTGGCTGACCGACGTGGGCCCGACCCGCCCGATGCGGCCGCTGATGTCGCTGCGCACGGTCGCCCCGGTCAGCGGCGGCCCGCACCTCAAGACCGCCGTCGACGTGCAGATGACCTCCGCGGTGCGCACCGTCTCCCCGGCCGCCGTGCACAACGGCCCGATCCTCTCGGCAGCCCTGCGGCGACTCACCGCCGACCTGCCGATCGAGGTCCTCGCCGAGACCGAGGCCGGCGCGGTGATCACCGAGCACGGGCCGGACCGGCGGCTGGCCCACCTGGTGCGGCGCGCCCCCCGGCTCGCGGCGGGCGAGCAGGCCGTGCCGCTGGGCGTCTTCACCCACCACTTCCTGCCCACCGTCGACGACCCGTACGCCTGGTTGTCCCAGCTCACCGACCTGCTGTTCGCGCCCCTGGCGACCGTCCTGCGCCGCGGCGTCGCGCTCGAGGCACACGGGCAGAACACCCTCGTCGTGCTCCGCGACCGGCGCCCGGCCCGAATCCTCTACCGCGACCTGGGCGGCGTCCGCGTCCACCGCGAGCTGGGCCTCGACCTGCACGGCGACCTTCTCACCGACGACCCCGCGACGCTGCGCACCAAACTCGCCGCCGCCGCGCTCGGCACCGTCGCGAGCCAGCTCGTCGACGCGTTCGCCGCGCACCACGGCGCCGAACCGGACCGGCTCTGGGCGATCGTCGCGGCCGGGCTGCGGCACGTCCCCGAGCTGCTCACCGAGCCGCTGCCGAGCAAGGCGACCACCGCCATGCGCCTCGCCGCCGACCCGCTCGACGACATCTGGACATACCAGCCCAACCCGATGGCGGTATTCGCATGACCTCCAGCCTCACCACCGGCCGGCTCGCCGCGGCGGCCGCACACACCCAGGCGGCGCTCGCCGTGCACGCACCGGAGCTGGTCAGCGGCTTCCTCGACCACCTGCCGATCGCCGCGGAGACGGTGGGACGGCGGCTGCGCGGCGCCCTCGCCCGGGAGGGCCTGTCCTCGGACCACACGGGCGGGACCCGGCACGCCTTCAACCGTGTCGAATTCGACAGTTCCGGGGTGGCCGACCCGGTCGACCTGCTCACCGCCGACGCGCCGGGATTCGCCGCGGAGATCCGCAACGCGGTGATCAACCTGGCGATCGCCCTCGCCCGGCCCGGCCCGGTCCACCCGGGCGGCGATCCGGACGAGGCGGCGATCGCCGGCGAGCGGCTGGCCATCTCCGGTCACAACCTGCACCCCTGCGGGCGTACCCGGCTGGGCTGGGACACCTGCGACGTCCTCGCTCACGACCTGGAATCCGGACGAACCGAGATCCGATTCATCGCGGTCCGCGATGACGCGCACCTGGGCGACGATCTGGGCGCTCTATATCCCGGCATTCCGGACGCCGGCTACCGCGCACAACCCGTCCACGCCTGGCAACTCGGTCTGATCACGCAGCGCTACCGCGACCTGTTCACCGACGGCACCTTGCGACACCTCGACGGCGCACTCGACGCCGTCCCCACCGCCGCCCTGCGCACCCTGCTGCTGCCGCCCGCCGCCGACGGCACCCGCCGCTACCTCAAGGTCTCCCTCGACATCCAGGTCACCTCCACCCGCCGCAGCATCTCGGTGGCCAGCACCCGCAACGGGCCCGCCGTCTCCGCCCTGCTCCACCGCCTCGCCGCCGACGAGCCATCGCTGCTGCTGATGGCCGAGACCGCCGGCGCCGCGGTTCCCGCCGGCTCCGGCCGTGACCTGTCCGCCATCCTGCGCGACGGCCTCACCGGCCGCCTGCAGCCCGGCGAGGAGGCCATCCCCGGCAGCGCCCTCCCGCACCGCCTGCCCGACCTGGTGCGCCGGCACGGCGGCGGCCCCGCACGCTGGCTCACCGACTACGCGCGGCTACTGCTCCCACCGCTGCTGCGCCTGGCCGTCCACGGCGTCGCCCTCGAAGCCCACCTGCAGAACTGCCTGCCCACCTTCAAGGACGGCCACCCGCATCGGCTCGCCCTGCGCGACTTCGCCGGCCTGCGCCTGCACCTGCCCCGCCTCGCCGCCGCCGGCCACCAGGTCGACCTGTGGCCCGGCTCCGTCGTCGGCACCGACGACCCGGCGATCATGCGGGCCAAGCTCGGCTACACCGCCTTCCAGGCCCACCTCGGCGAGATCGTCCTGCACCTCGACCTCGACGAGCCGGCCGCCTGGCGCCTGATCCGCGACGTCGTCGACGACACCTACGCCGCCCTGACCTCGGCCGAGGCGCGCGCCGACCACGCCTGGCTCACCGCGCCGACCGTCCCGCACAAGGCCCTGGTCCGGATGCGCCTGGCCGGCGACGGCGACCTCTACCTGCCGGTGGAGAACCCGCTGCATGCCTGAGCTGCCCGCGCACGTCGCCGACGCGCTGCGCCACCTGCCCGCGCCCGCCTGCGCCTACCTCTACGACACCGCCGCGCTGCGCGCCCAGGCTGATCACTTGCGCTCCGCTCTGCCACCGTCGACAACCCTTCTGTACGCCGTGAAAGCCAACGGCCACCCCCAGGTCGTGCGCACCCTCGCCGACGCCTGCGACGGTCTCGAAGTCGCCTCGGGCGGCGAACTCGACCTCGCCGTCCGCGCCGGCGCCCGCCGCGTCGTCTTCGGCGGCCCCGCCAAGACCGACACCGAACTCGCCGCCGCCGTCCGCGCCGGCGCCCTGCTCAACGTCGAGAGCCGCCACGAACTCGACCGCCTCGCCGGCCTCGGCCTGCGCGCCGACATCTGCCTGCGGATCAACCGCGCCACCGTCGGCGTCACCGGCAGCCACGCCATGACCGGCACGCCCACCCCGTTCGGCATCGACGAGAACCAGCTCCCCGCCGTCCTCGCCTCGATACCCACCGGCCTGAACGTGATCGGCTTCCACCTGCACGCCGTCTCCAACAACCTGGACGGCGCCGCGCACGCCGCCTTTCTCGATGACGCCCTCGACTGGTCGGTGAAAACCGCTTCCCGGTACGCCCTGACCCTGCGCGTGGTCAACGCCGGTGGCGGCCTCGGCGTCGACTACACCTCCCCCGCCACCATCGACCTCACCCCGCTGTCCCGGGTCACCGTCCCGGCCGGCGTCGAGCTCATCCTGGAACCGGGCCGCTACCTGGCCGCCGACGCCGGCTACTACGCCGCCGAGGTCCTCGACCTGAAGACCACCCACGGGCGCACCTTCGCCGTGCTGCGCGGCGGCACCCACCACTTCCGGCTCCCCGCCGCCTGGGGCTACAGCCACCCCTTCACGATCCTGCCGGTCGACACCTGGGACCGCCCCTACCCCCGGCCCGCCGTCACCGACACCCCGGTCGACGCGGTCGGCGAACTGTGCACCCCACGCGACGTCCTCACCCGCGGCCAGCACGTCGCGCGGTTGCGGGCCGGCGACCGCCTGGTCTTTCGCCGCACCGGCGCCTACGCCTGGGACATCTCGCACCACGACTTCCTGCGCCACCCACCCCCGGACTTCCTCATCCTCTGAACTCGCCGTCCCGCCACTTCGGCCGGGCGCTGCTCGGCTTGCGAAACGAGACCGTCCGCACCCTGGTGGTGGAGCTGAGCGGCAGCCCGCAGCCGGTCCGCTCGGCTCCGCGCGGGCTCACCTCGCCGAGGCCGAGCCCGCCGGTGCGCGCGCAGGAGGCCGGATCCGGACACGGCATGTCTGCCACCGGCCGTCACGCCGGCGAGAATCAGGTCCGCACACCCGCCGCGATCCGGGCAGCCGGCACCATCCGGCACCGGAGTCACTGGCTCTTCTGGAAGGCGTCGAGCCGGGCCCGGGTCTCGGCGTCCACGTCCACGAAGAGCAGGCGGACATCGCCGGGTTCGTCGCTGCCGCGCACTTGACAGTTGAAGTCCGCGGGGCCGTCCGGCAGCAACACTTCGACGGCGACCAACTGGCCGGGGGCCAGCCCGTCAACCAGGTCGATCAACGCTTCCTCGCCCAGATCGTCGACGTCGAGATCGACGATGACGCGTGCCCCGCCCAGGGACAGGTCGATCGCCAGGCCCGGGAACATCTGACCCGATGGCAGGATCAGCACGACCGGCACCTGCACCGAGACGCGCCGGGAACGTCGCCGGTCGACGGCGCCCACGGTCGTGTCCACCCGCATGTACACGCCGGGCAGGCCGCCGGCAGGCGGGGGCACCACCGTGCCCACGACGCTGAAGCCGGCGCCGTTCTGCGTCCAGAGCAGCGCCACGTCGACACCGATCATGGCGAACCCGGTGAGGCTCAGCCGGAGCGTGCCGTCACTTTCCCGGGAGACCCGGCAGCTCCGGGCCGGGCCACCGCCGAGCGACGCGCTGGCGGTCGGGGCGGTCCACGGCTGTGGTTCCTCGGTGGGCTTGACCATCGTTGTCGGATCTTTCTGGGCGTACCGTGCGCGGTCCGGTCGAATCCTCTTCACAGCGACAGTACCGTCGCGAGCGGCACTTCAGGTGCAGGTCAGTACGGCAGGCCGGGCCGGGTGCGACGACAGCCGATCGGGTTGACCCGGCGGGCGGATTTCGACGGCGGGGCCGCACGGCGTGCTCGAAGAAACACGGCGCCGGCGGCTAGAAGCGATGCCACGATCGCGGCTTTACCACCTTCGGGGCCGGCAGCACACGACACCCGTGCGGCGCGGGCCATCTGGCACCGCGATCGACCGGTCAGCCCGGCATCGCGATCTCCAGGAATGATGGGACTGCAGTTCACCTGCCAGTTCGCCGGGAGCCGGGCCGCTGGCCGCGACGACCGGGTCCCGAACTGCGGGGCCGGCCCGGCTGATCGGCCGGGCCGTCGACCGCACCGGGGCTGGAGAACGACACCGAGGGCGCCGCGGGCCGGGATGACGTCGGCGGCGGCCATTGCGACGCCGTGATCTGCGCTCCGGTGACGGGCGGCGGAGGGGAAATCTGGTCGAGCAAGCGCTGCGCCAGAGTGGCGTCGATCTCGAGGTCAGCGCTGATGCGCACATCGGCGGCGATCGCCAGGTCCACGACGTCGTCGCTGGTGAACGCATCGGCTCCGAGAGTGCTCAGCCGCCGTGCGAACTCCTGCAAATTGATCATCTGCAACCTTATCCTCGAATTGCTAATGATCTACCGTAACCCTCACTTCGGTCGGACCCTCCTGCGCCCACCCGAGGGGGCGGGCGTACGGCTCCGGGACGGACTCCGTGAGAGGCTCCGGTGGCGATTCCCGGCGCCGGAGACAGGGATCGGCGCGCGGGTCTCGACGGAGGTCCATAGCGCGACCTTAGGCCCAGCCGTCGATCGACGACGTCGTTGCCCACTCGCTAATCACCTCCCGCGCATAGCCGCAAGTCGCGCGTCTCGGACCGGCACGGCGGCCGGGACCGCCCCTCCCCTGCCCTGGTCAGCGCTGGGCGAACTCCGTCAAGGACAAGATGTTGCCATCCGGATCCCGGAACCAGGCGATGCGGTCGCCTCCGGGCGTCGTCCACACGCCGGCGCCGTCCTGCTCCATACCGTCATAGCGCAGGAACGTGACGCCCACACCACTGAGCCCGGCCACCACCGCGTCGATGTCCGCGACCTCCCAGCCGAACACGGTGAACGGCTGCGGTCGCAGCTGATCGGTCTTGGTGACCCGCAGCGTCGTCGCCCCGACCCGGACGACGCAGGCGAACGACGTGACCTCGTCGACAGCGAGACCGAGCGTGCCGGCGAAGAACCGCCGCGACCGGTCGAGGTCAGTCGACGGAAGGAACGCGATGGGTGAGGCGGAACCGAGCATCGATCCTCCGGAGGCGGCGCGGTCGACGGCGGCACTCAAGGCTATCCCCGACGGTGTGAGGTCCGGCATGGCCTGCCGCACTCCCTCTAAAGCATCCTAGGACTCTAGGAGCCTTGGGTCGGGCCGCTAGGGTAGCGATCTTTCCTGGGACCGGCCACAAGGGAGTGTCATGTTCGACCTCGAGCGGGTGCGGCAGCTGGTCGGCGACGCACAGGTCGTCGGGATCGGCGAGTCCGCGCACAATGTCCGGGAGTATCAGCAGGTCAGGCACCATCTCGCCCGATTCCTGGTGGAGCGGATGGGCTTCGGCGTGCTGGCCCTGGAGTCGGGCTTCAGCGAGGGTCTCCTGGTCGACCGCTGGATTCGTGACGGATCCGGCGACCTCGCGGAGGTCGCGGATCAAGGCCTGACGTACGGGTTCGGCAGCGCCGTGGCGACGCGGGACCTGCTCGCCTGGCTGCGCGAGCACAACGCCGGCGGCGGTGACGTCGGCTTCGCCGGCCTCGACCTGCCCGCCGACCTCGGCTCCCCGCTGCCGGCGCTGGACGGCGTGGCGCACTACCTCGCCGAGGTCGACCCGGCGGCGCGACAAACCTTGGAGCACCTTCGGACGTACGCGTTGCGCTGGGCCAGTCCGTACACGATGGCCGCGTTCCGCGCCTATCAGGCGGTTCCGGCCGCCGACCGGGACGCGCAGACGCTCCTGCTGTCCGAGTTGGCCACCCGCGTCGACGCCCTGCGCCCGCTGTACGAGCGGCGCGGCGGCGCACCCGGCTACGCCACCGCCCGCCACCAGCTGCGCCTCGCCGTGCTGCTCGACCAGATGCTGCGTGCCCAGCTCGCCGCCGCGAACGGATCCGGGATCCACGCCGCAGTCAACGTGCGCGACGCCGCGATGGCGGAGACCGTACGGCACCTGCTCCGGGACGGCCGGCGGATCGTCGTCTCGGCCGCCAACACACACCTGCAGCGGATTCCGATCATGCTGGGCGGGACCTTCGAGGTGCCGGTCATGGGCAGTCACCTGGCGGCCGAGCTCGGCGGGGCGTACCTGTCGATCGCGGTCACGGCCGTCGGTGGCCGCACCCCGACCCGGCGCCCGGCTCCGGGCACCGAGCGCGGCGCGGAGGTCCTGACCGTCGATCTGGCGCCGCCCGCCCCGGGCAGCGTCGAAGCGTTCCTCACCGACCCGGCGTCGCCGCGGGTCACCGGTCCCGGGTCCCCGGACGGCCCGTGGCTCGCCGACCTGCGGCCGCTGCGCGGCGCGCCCGGCGGCCCGCGGCGCTTCCGCAACCTCGACGGCTACGTCGATCTGCCGGTGGCCGACGCCTTCGACCTGGTCGCCCTGGTCCCCCACCTGGCCTGACGTCACCGCCCGCCGGCGTCGCGCACCGGCCGGCCGCGCCCGGCCACACCGTCAGCCGGCCGAGGCGTCGTAGCGGTCGCGGACGAACCCGCCGAGCCGCTCCGCGAACGACTCCAGCGTGGGTGCGGCCGCGTGCCGGGAGTCCCAGACCGCCGCCAGCCGGATGCTCAGCCGCCGGCCACCGACGTCGACCGCCAGCGGCACCAGCCCGAACCGGGGATCGTCCGAGGCCACCGCGATGCCCCGGCCGGCCGCGGCGAGGGCCTGCGCCACCGTCCCGTTGGCCGCCTCGATCGACGACGAGTACGACGCCCCGGCCGCGGTCACCGCCGCCTCCAGCGACTGTCGCGCGGTGGACGTGACCGGCTGCACGATCAGCGTCGACGTCAGCAACTCGGCGAGCGGGATCTCGCCCCGCCCGGCCCACGGGTGCTCGGCGTCGACGTACGCCCACACCGGCAGCACCGCGAGTGGCAGCGACCGGTACGGATCAGGCGCCCGCACCGTCCCGATGGCCAGGTCGGCGCCCAGCCGCAGCGTCTCCACCGGCGACAGCCCGTCGGCGCCGAGCACGTCGGCCGTCGGATCCTCCGGCGCCAGGGTCGCGATGAACGGCGACACCACGTCGGTGAGCGTCACCGTCGGTGCCCCGATGGTCAGCCGTTCGAGCCGGCCGGACGCCGCGACCATGGCCGCCACCCGCAGCGCGTCCACCCGCCCGAGCACGTCCCGGGCCAGCGGCAGCAGCGCCCGCCCGGTCATCGACAGGTCCAGCCGCCGCCCGGACCTGTCGAACAACGGCACCCCGAGATCGCGTTCCAGCACGCGCAGCTGCCGGGAGAGCGCCGGCTGGGTCAGGTGCAGCCGGACCGCCGCCGCGCTCACGGTGCCCGCCTCGGCGGTCGCGACGAAGTACCGCAGCAGCCGCAGCTCCATGTATGCCTCCCGAGCATGGGTCACAGGCCCAATGGGAACTGGACGAGCATACGCAGTGCTGAAGAGACTGCACGGTGTGAGCCTCGAACAGAAACGCCGGCTGGTCACCGAGCTGCCCGGCCCCCGGTCCCAGGAACTGATGGAACGCAAGCTGGCCGCGGTGGCCGGTGGCGTCGGCACCACCATGCCGGTGTTCGCGGCGCGCGCCGGCGGCGGCATCGTGCTCGACGTCGACGGCAACCAGCTGATCGATCTCGGTTCCGGAATCGCCGTCACCACCGTCGGCGCCACCGCGCCACGGGTGGTCGCGGCGGTCACCGAGCAGGTCAGCGCGTTCACCCACACCTGTTTCATGGTCACCCCCTACGACGGGTACGTGGCGGTGGCCGAGGCGCTGAACCGGGTCACGCCCGGCGGCCACGAGAAGCGCAGCGTGCTGTTCAACTCCGGTGCCGAGGCGGTGGAGAACGCTGTCAAGATCGCTCGGGCGTACACCGGGCGCAACGCGGTGGTGGTCTTCGATCACGCGTACCACGGGCGGACGAACCTGACCATGGCGATGACCGCGAAGAGCATGCCGTACAAGCATGGTTTCGGCCCGTTCGCGCCAGAGGTCTACCGCGCGCCGCTGTCCTACCCGTTCCGTGACGGCGGCCTCGACGGCCGGGTGGCGGCGGCCCGCGCCATCGACCAGATCGAGAAGCAGATCGGCGCGGACACCCTCGCCGCCCTGGTCATCGAGCCGATCCAGGGTGAGGGTGGCTTCATCGAACCGGCCCCCGGTTTCCTGCCGGCGCTGGCCGCCTGGTGCCGGGCCAACGGCGTGGTGTTCGTGGCCGACGAGGTGCAGACCGGCTTCGCCCGCACCGGCCACATGTTCGCCTGCGACAGCGAGGGCGTCGTCCCCGACCTGATCGTCACCGCCAAGGGCATCGCCGGCGGCCTGCCGCTGTCCGCGGTGACCGGCCGCGCCGAGATCATGAACGCGCCGCACTCCGGTGGGCTCGGCGGCACCTACGGCGGCAACCCGCTCGCCTGCGCCGCCGCCCTGGCCGCCATCGAGACGATCGAGGCGGACGGCCTCACCGCCCGCGCCCGGGAGATCGAAACCCTGGTCAAGACCCGCCTGCACAAGATCCAGGCGGCGGACGGCCGGCTGGGCGACGTGCGCGGCCGCGGCGCGATGCTCGCCGTGGAGCTCGTGCGGGACGGCTCCGGTGAGCCGGATCCGCGCTTGGCGCGCGACATTTCCCGGTACGCCCACCAGCGCGGCGTGATCGTCCTGACCTGCGGGACCTACGGGAACGTGCTGCGCTTCCTGCCGCCGCTGTCGATCTCGGACGAGCTGCTCGACGACGCTTTCGACGTGCTGGCCGCCGCCTTCGAGGAAACCCGATGAGCGGGCCGGTCGCCACCGCTGTCGCACCGGCCATCGCCACCGCGCGGGCCGCCACCTTCGCCACCGCTGTCGAGGAGATCTGATGGGCACCATCGTCGTTGCCGACCCAGCGACCCTGGCCGCCGTGGCCGAGGTGCCCGACCAGGGTGTCGCAGACGCGCGGGCGGCCGTGGACGCGGCGCACGCGGCGTTCCCGGCGTGGTCCCGCACCGCCCCGCGGCACCGGTCGGAAATCCTGCACCGGGCCTTCGAGCTGATGCTGCGCGACCGCGCGGAGCTGGCCGAGCTGATCTCCCGGGAGAACGGCAAGTCGCTGACCGACGCGGCCGGCGAGGTGACGTACGCCGCGGAGTTCTTCCGCTGGTTCGCCGAGGAGGCGGTCCGCCCCGGTGGCGAATACGGCGAGGCGCCGGCCGGTGGCGCCCGCACCCTGGTCACGCACCGCCCGGTCGGGGTGGCCGCCCTGGTCACACCGTGGAACTTCCCCGCCGCGATGATCACCCGCAAGGTGGGCCCGGCGCTGGCCGCGGGCTGCACGGCGGTGCTCAAACCGGCCGCCGAGACCCCGCTCACCGCACTCGCCATCGCCGCGTTGCTCACCGAGGCCGGCCTGCCCGACGGCGTGGTCACCGTGGTGACGACCTCGGACGCGTCCTCGGTCGTCGGCGCCTGGCTGGCGGACCAGCGGGTCCGGAAGATCTCGTTCACCGGCTCCACCGCCGTCGGCCGGGTGCTGCTGCGCCACGCCGCCGACCGGGTGGTGAACTCGTCGATGGAGCTGGGCGGCAACGCCCCGTTCATCGTGGCCGACGACGCCGACCTGGACGCCGCGGTGGCCGGAGCGATGATCGCCAAGTTCCGCAACGGCGGACAGGCCTGCACCGCGGCGAACCGGTTCTACGTGCACGCGTCGGTGGCCGACGAGTTCGTGGCCCGCTTCGGCGCGGCGGTGGAGAAGCTGACAGTGGGTGCCGCCGCGGACGGCGCCGACATCGGCCCGCTGATCAGTGCGCAGGCCCTGCGCCGGGTGACCCGCGCCGTCGACGGGGCCGTCGCGGCCGGCGCCCGCATCGCCCACCAGGCCGCCACGCCGTCGCTGCCGGGTCACTTCTACCCGCCGACGGTGCTGGTCGACGTGGCACCGGACGCCGAGATCCTGCAGGACGAGATCTTCGGCCCGGTCGCACCCATCGTGACCTGGACCGACGAGTCCGCGATGCTCGACCTGGTCAACGCGACCGAATACGGCCTCGCCGGCTACGTGTTCTCCGGTGACCTGGCCCGCGCGATCCGACTGGGCGAAGCCGTCGAGGCCGGCATGGTCGGCGTCAACCGCGGCCTGGTGTCCGACCCGTCCGCCCCGTTCGGTGGGGTGAAGCAGAGCGGCCTGGGCCGGGAGGGCGCCCGGGACGGGCTGCGCGAGTTCCAGGAGACCCACTACCTGAGCGTTGCCTGGCCGGCCTGACGCCGTACCGAAAATCCGAGGCGGTCCGGTCCCCAGCGGACCGGGTCGCCTCGCCCCACCCGCACCCGCCACCGCGACGGCCCGCACCGGCTTTTGGCCATCCGGAATCTGATCGCGGTAGCGCGACGGGTGTGTTTGGGTGACGGCATGGGCCAACCGACGTTGCGAACCGACCGGCTGCTGCTCGTGCCGCTGACCGACCGGCACTTCGAGCTGGAGGTGGAACTCGACGCCGATGCCGAGGTGCTGAAATACATCTGGGGCCGGGCGCGGACCCGCGACGAGGTGGTCGCCTCGCACGCGGAGCGGATGGCGCTGGCCGCCAAGGTGGACGGGCTCGGCTACTGGATGGCCTTCGGCTCCGGCGGCGGGCGGCGTGATTCGGTGGCGCCGGAAACCGAGGTCGAGGGCGAGTTCGTCGGCCTCATGATGCTGCCGCCGGCGCACGGCGAGGACCAGCCCGACGATCCCACCGTTGCCGAGCTGGGCTACCGGCTGGCCCGCCGCTACTGGCGGCAGGGCCTGGCCAGCGAGGCGTCGCGGGCGTTGCTGCGGCACGCCTTCGACACCGTGGGGCAGTCCCGGGTGATCGCGCAGACGATGGCCGTCAACATCGGCTCGCGCGGCGTGATGGAGAGCGTCGGCATGCGCTACGTGCGCACCTTCCACCCGGTCTGGGACGATCCGCTGCCCGGCTCGGAAGCCGGCGAGGTCGAATACGAGATGACCCGCTCGATGTGGGAGTCGCGCCGCGGAACTCTCTAAGGCGCCCCCGCGTCAGTGAAGCGGCCGGCGTGCCCAGAAGAGTTGGTGCCCGCTGTCCCCTTCCGGCACGAACCGTTCCGACTCGATGTGCAGGCCGGCCTGGATGATCCACTCACGATAGGTGGCCGCGTCGGCGTGGCTCCACCACATCGGGACGGTGCCGCCGAGCCATCGGTTCTGGGTACCGGTCCACTCCTGGGCCCCGGTCGTGGCCAGGAGGATCCCGCCGGGACGTAGCCAGCCGGCGATGCGCTGAAGCAGGCGCGGTTGTGCTTCCAGCGGCATGTGGATCAGTGCGTACAGGCAGACGACCGCGTCGAACGAGTCGCCGGGGAACTCGACTCGGGTGGCGTCGGCCTGCACGAACGTGGCTTGCGGCACCAGCCGACGGGCGCGGTCGATCTGGACTGCGCTGAGGTCCACGCCGGTCACCTGGTGACCGTGGCCGGCGACCGCCTTGGCGACCGGGATGCCGCAGCCGCAGCCGAGGTCCAACACGCTCGCCCGGGCCGGAAGCCGCCGCTGCAGGTCGTCGAGCCAGGGCGCGTATTCGGCCGGGGCGTCGTCGTCGCCACGGTAACGCTGGGACAGGTCATCGTAGCCGCGTCGGACGAGCTCGGCGGGATCGGACACGTTCACGCGGCCATCCTGACCCATCGGCACCCGATCCACGAGCGACTTTCCCTCCGATCCGAGCGCTGGTGCCGGGCCATGGACCTCGCCACCGCCGGGTGAGCACCGCCGCCGGCGCCGATCACACGGTTTCGAGCCACCGGCGAACCTCGGAGAAGTCCGCTTCGCTCAAACCCGCATACGGATCGACCCGATGCACCAGCGCCCGCCCCGGGTGATTAGCCATCACCCACCGCCGATCGGCATCGGTCGTCTCGTCGTCGAGCCAGACGAACGGGCGGCCGGCGGCCCACCGCGTCAAGAAGACGGTCTTCCAATGCAGACCGCCAGCCACGTCCTCGTCCTCGTCCTCGTCCGGCCATTCGACCACGGGCAGTTCCGGCAGCCCCAACCGCGGCGAGACGACCTCGTTGGCCTGTGCCATCCAGGTCGTTGCCCAGACCAACTGACCCCCGAGCGCCAGAAGCCTCCGGCCGTCCTCCGGGTCGAGTCGATCCAGCAACGGATTGCCCCGGTCCGCCGCTGGCTCGCCGGACGCGCCACCGGCTCGTCGAACGGCCCGGGCCTTGAACGGGATCAGCGGCCCATCGACATCGACAAAGATCAGGACAACGCCCGGCATCACGCCCGGACCGTATCGCAGCGTCATCGGCGAAGGCGTCGGGGTGCCCCGGTAAGTGGATCACTGCCTGGATGGTGTTCTGGGGCGTCGACTCGGTCAGACTGGTGTCGCCGTTGACCATCGACGAGGCGCGACGCCGTCTGGCCGTCAGCATCGACCGTCCCCGGTCTGTTCTCGATCTTCGAAGCGGCGGAATCCGCGGCATCTTCGAAGATGACGAGCTGGACGTCGACGCCCCCGATCCGACGACCCGCGATCCGTTCCGGCGCGCGCTGCGTGCTCGCCTCCTCCCGCACGGCGAGGGCTGCCGGCTCGTCGGGCTGATCGGGCCGCCGCCGTGGGCGCAGGCTCTCGGCCTGTTCCTGTTCAACCGTCGTCCGGGAGCATTCGAGACCCCACTGTCCGCACGACACCGGGCGGGGTGTGAGCGCTGTGCCGGTCTTGTGAAGGTGTTGTGTTCATCGGCGGCCAGACTCGCCGGGCGTGGTGGGATCCGGAAATGCTGAGGTCTCTCAAAGCCGCCGCCTACACCCTGTACGCCCGCCGCCTCCGCACGCGACTCGCGGGTGCCGCCCTCCCCCGCCACGTCGCGATGGTGATGGACGGCAACCGCCGCTGGGCCCGCCAGATGGGTTTCGACGACCCGCGGATCGGTCACCGGTACGGCGCCGAGCATCTGGACGAGGTGCTCGGCTGGTGCTGGGCTGCCGGCATCCGGCACGTCACCGTCTTCGTGGCGTCGGTCGACAACGTGACCAAGCGCGACCCCGGCGAGGTCGACAACCTGATGCGCATGATCGAGCAGGTTGTCGCCACCCGTCTGGCCCGGGCCGACAGCCGCTGGCAGGTCCACCTGGCCGGCCGTCTCGACGTGTTGCCGGACTCCACGCGGCACGCCCTCAAGCTGGCCGAGGAGGCGACGCGCGACAACGGCGCCGAGTTCCACGTCGCTGTCGCCATCGGATACGACGGGCGCGACGAGATCGTCAGCGCTCTCCGCTCCCTGCTGGAGGCCGAGGCCCGGGCCGGCCGCACCGTCGACGACATCGCCCAGCGGCTCACCGCCGACCGCATCGCCGAACACCTTTACACCCATGGCCAGCCCGATCCTGACCTGGTCATCCGCACCAGCGGTGAACATCGCATGTCGGGCTTCCTCCTCTGGCAGGCGGCTTACTCGGAGCTGCATTTCTGCGACGTCTACTGGCCCGGTTTCCGCGAGGTCGACTTCCTTCGCGCTCTCCGCTCCTACGCCGCGCGCCACCGTCGTTTCGGCGCCTGACCGGTCGGCGGGAGCCGGCCACCCGCGGATCGGCCACCGGCCCGGGTCAGCCGCCGAAGGTGCTGACGGCCTGGCGGCCCAGGTGCTGGTTGTCAGTGACGTAGGGGCGTAGCTCCTTCTCGTATCGCGTGAAGGCGGCGGCGTGGTCACTCCCGGCCTCGGCCAGGCAGCGAGCCAGGGTGGCGGCGGCGACCAGGGCCTGGGAGGTGCCCATGCCGCTGGTCGGGGCGGCGCAATAGCCGGCGTCGCCCAGCAGGGCGACGCGACCGGTCGACCAGGAGTCCAGGTGGACCTGGCAGGTCGAGGCGAAGTAGAAGTCGGACGCCGCGGTCATCGCGGCCAGCAGGCGTGGCGTCTGCGGCCAGGGGTGATCGGCGAAGGCCGCGCGGACGGCGGCCTCCTGGGCGGCGCGGTCGGCCCGGTCCAACTCCGCGGTGGCGGTCGCGAAGGAGAGGCTCACCGTCATCGCGGCGGGGTCGTCCGCGGAGAACGCGTAGACCGCGCGCCCGGGAGCGGGCTGGAGCAGGCCCTGGTGGTCGAGGGCGAGGAGGTTGCCGGTGGTGAAGCCGGCACCCGACATGCCGAGATGCTCGATCGGGTCGGTGCCGGGAAAGGCCAGGCGGCGGACCGCCGAGTGGACGCCGTCGGCGCCGAAGACCAGGTCGAAGTCGCGGGTCGGTGCGCTCTCGAAGGCGACGGTGACCCGGTCGTCGTGCTGCTCCAGGGCGGTGACGGTGTCGTCGAAGAGGAACTCGGCGTCGACCACGCGGTGCAGGATGCGGGTCAACGCGCGCTTGGGCACCTCGAGGTCACCGGCGAACGTGGACGCCGGCAGCTCGCCGGTGACCGAACCGTCGGGCGCGAGCATGGTGACGCCGCGCATCCGGGTCTCGTGGCTGCGGACCTCATCGAGGATGCCGATCTCGGCGAGCACGTCGAGAGCGGGACCACGGAAGTCCACCGCGTAGCCACTGTCGCGTGGGCCGGGGGCGCGCTCGACGACTGTCACCCGCGCACCGGCGCGACGCAGGAACCAGGCGAGGGCGGGGCCGGCGACGCTCGCGCCGGAAATCAGGACGTCGGTCATGGCGACGACCGTAGCGAAGATTTATCCATCCGGTCAATCCATTTGGATAAACCGCGTGGTTAAGATGGCGGGTATGATCGAGCCGTGGGAAACCGAGAAGCACTCCTCGCCGGAGCGAAGCGATGTCTGACCGAGCGCGGCTGGGCGCGCACGACCGTGCGGGACATCGCGTTCGCGTCGGGGGTCAATCACGCCGCGATCGGCTATCACTTCGGGTCGCGCGAGTCGCTGCTGGTCCAGGCCCTGATCGAGGCGGTGGAGGAGCTGAGCGCCACGGTCGCCGAGCGAGCGGTGGAGGGGTCGGTGGAGGAGCGCTGGCAGGCGCTGATCGACACGTTCGGCACCCACCGGCCCCTCTGGATCGCGCAGCTGGAGGCGGCGGTGCAGGCGGAGCACTCCCCCGAGCTGCGCGAGCATCTGGCCCGGGCCCAGCAACAGGGCCGGGAGGGCATGGGTGGTTCGGTGCCGCTGGCGATGCTGACCGGGCTGATGCTGCAGTGGCTGGTCGACCCGGAGCGGGCCCCGACCGGTGCGCAGGTGGCCGATGAGCTGCGCCGCCAGGCGGCCGAGGCCTGACCCGGCGGGCCGGCCACCCGGTCGAGTGCGGTCAGATCACCTGTCGCGGTTCGTCCAAGAGAATCTTGCGTACGTCCGGCCGCGCCGCAACCGCGAGGACCTGGTCCCGGGTGAGCGTGGCCAGCACCGCGTTCGTCAGTGTCAACCCCCGTGCCCCGGCCACCCCGAGCTCGTTCAGGTGCGCGAAAACGCCGGCCTGCGCGTCGTTGACCCGCTCGGCGAGCCCGCCCAGCCCGGCCTCCCCGGCCGGCACGGCGTGCAGCTCGATGACGACCGGCACCCCGCGGTCCCCGTCCTGCCGGAGGATCGCGGGGTCCACCTTGTCGGCGCTCACGCGGCCTTGCCCAGGATCGGCAGCATCGCGGCGAAGGCGTTCACCAGGCCGTACCCGGTCTCGTTCGGTCCGTACGAGAGGCGTTCCGCGGTGTCCTCGAGGAGCTTCTTGACCACCATCGGCCGGATGCCCGGGTTCTGCTCGATCACCAGTGCGGCGACGGCGGCCACGTGCGGCGTCGCCATCGACGTGCCGTTGAACGAGGCGAACCCGCCGCCGAGCACCGACGAGACGATGTCCGCGCCGGGACCGGCCAGGTCCGGTTTGGTGAGCCGGATCGGGCTGGCCGGACCGACCCGTCCGCTGCCCGGGCCGATGCTGGAGAACGACGCCAGTTGCTTCGCCTTGTCCACCGCTCCCACGGTGACGACCCGGCGGGCCGCGCCGGGGTGCCGGATGTTCAGCTGCCCGGTGCCGGCCCCCGCGGTGCCCTCGTTGCCGGCCGCGACCACCACTGTCACGCCCAGCCGGGACGCGTTGTCGGCCGCCTGGCAGAGGATGCAGTCCGCGTCGTCGCAGACCCACCCGTGGAAGATCTCGCTCCAGCCCAGGCTCAGGCTGGCCACCTGCGCGTTGCGGCGGACCGCCTGTTCCAGACCGTCGATCACGCCGGCCGGGGTGCCCATCCCGGCCGCTGTCAGCACCTTGATGTTGATCAGGTCGGCCTGCCAGGCCACGCCGCGGTACACCGCGTCGTTGCTGGCGATGGTGCCGGCGCAGTGGGTGCCGTGGTCGCCGGGCACGGTGACCGGCTCGCCGGCCGTGCTGAACTCGTCGACCACCTTGCCGGTCAGCGCCGGGTGGGTGCCGTCGATGCCGGTGTCGAGCACGGCCACCCGCACTCCGGACCCCGCGGTCCGGAACTCCTCCCACGCCTCGCGGGCCTCGATCACCGCGACACTCTGGTTCATCGTCGTCACCTTGTCGAGGCGTTCCAGGCGGATCAGCTTCACCTCGTCGAGCTGCGCGACCTGCTCGATCTGCGCCGGGGTGAGCTCGGCGGTGACCGCGTTGGTCAGCGTGTGGCCCCGGGCGGACGCTCCGAGCCCGTCGAGCCGATCGATGATCGGCTGCTGGCTGACCTGCGCCCGCAGTTGCAGCTGCTCCAGCCCGGCCGGGCCGCCGTGGCTCTCCGGCGCGGACAGCGTCTCGTGGTGGGAGATGGTGACGTGGAACTTCTGCCCCTCGGTGACCTCGCCCGCGGCGATCCCGCGGTCCCGGGCCCGGGCGGTCTCCGCACCGATCGCCTCGACCAGCCGCGGCTCGAACTTGTCCATCGACATGACGGTTGTCCTTCCCCTTCGTGTAACGAAGCCCCCTCTGCCAGGACCAGCCGGGACCAGTGCCAGTGACAGGGCCCCACTGTCAGGAACGGTCGGGAACTGCCGGGAACAAGCCAGGGCCAGCGCCCACTGCCAGGAGAAGCCGGGGACAGCGCCCCTCTGCCAGCAAGAGAGACCCGGCCGACCGCGGCAGATACATCCGGAGGTGTCGCTGATCTGGCAGCGACACCGCCTACATCCAGCGTTAGCCTCAGCACGCTCAGTGAGGACTTTGGAGGTTCCGTCATGGACGCTCTGGCCGGCCGCCTGGCCGCCGAGACCGACATCCGCACCCTGCAGATGAGCCAGTACCTGGGATACCTCGACCAGCCGCCGGACACCCCGGCGTACGGCCTGCAACCCGACGGCCGGTTCCACCTCGGCGACCTGCGCGTCGACCTGGCCGCCGGCGAGTCGCTCGGTGAGGTCGGCTTCCAGAACTGCGTGCCGGCCGCGCTGGCCCTGCTCGCCCAGTCCTGGTATGCCGCGGCGAAGGAGCAGTACACCCCCACCCTGGAGGACACCCTCAAGATCTACGAGAGGGTGTCGCCGTTCCGCCGCGACCCGGGCCACGGCCACGACCACCAGCTGACCGTTTCCGGACGTCGCAAGGCGCAGAACGACTTCGGCGCCAGCCTGTTGCTGGCTCTGAAGCTGTGGGTGAACCAGGAGCGGCCGCTGGCCGGCCTGCTGCCCGACGCCAGGGCGTTCCTGGAGATCGAGCCGCGCAACCTGGACCAGGTGCGCGAGGCGGTGCTGCGCTTCGGCGGCGTGCTGCTCGGCCTGGCCCTGCCCCAGTCGATCAGGGACGGCAAGGGTGTGCCGCGCGACGCCTGGTACGTGCCCGGGTACGGCCCGGTCTACGACGCCACGCCGGGCAGCCTGTCCAGCCACTGTGTCGCGATCACCGGGTACTCGTCGCGGGAGTTCTACTGCCTCAGTGCCGGGCGGGTGCGCCGGCTGTCGCCGGAGTTCCTGCTCACCTACGCCGAGGAGGCGTACACGGTGGTGCAGCCGTCGACGCTGGAGACCAACCCGCCGTTGCGCGAGCGGATCACCCAGGACCTGTTCGAGCTGCGTACCTCGGACCGGCCGGGCGCCATGCCGGCGTTCAACCACCGCTGGCGCGGCGGCAACATCATGTAGTGTCCCCGCGCCGGATCAGCGCGGCCTCCCAGCGGTTCGTCGCGCCCAGCTTGGCCAGGATGTTGGAGACGTGCACGCTGACCGTCTTCTCCGCGATCTCCAGGCTGCGCGCGATCCGTCCGTTGGTGTAGCCGAGCGCGATCAGGTCGAGGACCTGCACCTCCCGCGGAGTGAGCCCCCAGTCCGAGTCATGATCAGCGGACGGCGAAGAGGAGGCCGCCTGAGAAGAGGCCCGAGAAGAGGAGGCCGCCTGAGAGGAAGCCCGAGAGGAAGCCCCTTGAAGGGAGGCCGGCTGAGCGGAGGCCGCCCGAGTTGAGGCCGACTGGGCGGAGGCCGGCTGGGCGGAACCCTGCTGACCGGAGACCTGCCGCAGCGAGATCCCGGCCAGCTCCGCCATCGCCTCCAGCTCACGGATGAGCCGCCGGGCCCCGAGTCCGGCGGCCAGCCCTGCCGCGGAGACCAGTTCCCGGTGCAGCGCCGCGGTCGCCCCGCGCCGCAGCAGGCAGGCGGCCAGCCGCAGCCGGGCCTGCGCCTCCGGGTACGGATGCCCCAGCTCCGCCCAGGTCCGCGCCACCTCGACCCAGGCCTCCTCCTGCGGCTCGCCCCGGATCCGCCGCAGTTCCGCGCCGGCCACCCGGTACAGCGCCTCGGCCACCGGCAGGGCCCGCCCACCGGTCGGCGCCCGCAGCGCCGCCATGCTCGCGTCGGCCCGCTCGGCGAGCCGGGCCGACCAGTCCAGCCAGCGTTCCCGGGTGGCGTGCCGGGCCACCGCCTCGCCGGCCGCCTGCAACCCGCAGACCGCCAGCCGCAGCGCCGGGAACACCCCTTCGCCGTCGCCCAGTTTGGCCAGTCCCTCGTCGACGGCCCGGCGCGCCGCCCGCCAGTTCCCGTCGGCGATCTCCAGGGCGCCGAGCGCGGCGTACACGTGCCCGACGAAGTCCTGGTCGGTCTTGCCGGCCGAGCTGCTCATCACCCGGTCCAGGATGTCCCGGGCGGCGTCCCGCTCGTCGCGCGCCACGAACACCTCGGCCCGTACGTACTGCAGGTAGAGCGGCAGGTCGTCGGCCGCCTCGTCGGGCAGCACCTCGCCGATCAGCTTCTCGATCTCGTCCCACCGTCCCAGGTCGAGCAGGATGTCGGCGGCGTTGCCGACCAGCACGGTCCCGGTCGTCATCCGCATCCCGAAGCCGGCCGCCAGGTCGCAGCCGCGCCGGGCCAGGTCGAGTCCCTCGTCGAGCCGGTTCAGCATCTGCAGGCAGTAGGACAGGTTCGTGTACGCCCGCAGGATGTTCTCCTTGCTGTCCGTGCTCTCGGCCAGCGCCAGCCCCTCCCACAGCTGCTCGACGCCGCCCTCCCGCTCCCCCAGCAGGAACCGCACCGTCCCGAGCGTGACCAGCAGGTACCCCCGCTCGACCGGCGCCGTGGCGACCTGCAGGGCGGCGGACCCCTCGGCCAGCGCCTGCCGGTAGTGCCCGCTGAGCATCAGCACCCGGGCGAAGGTGGCTCCGGCCCGGGCCTGCAGCGGCGACCGCGGCACCCCGTCCAGCAGGGCGATCGCGTGGCGCGCCGAGTCGACGGCGCCGGGCGTGTCGTGGGCCCGCCAGCGCAGCCGGGCCAGGTGCTCGTGCAGCCCGGCGAGCACCTGCGGGTCCCCGTCGACGCCGACCACCTGGATCGCCTCGCCGGTCAGCTCGACCGCCCGCTGCGGGTCGCCGGCGTAGTCGAGCACCTCGGCGGCCTCGTCGAGCAGCCGCGGGTAGGTGGTCTCGCAGAGCTTGAACGCGTCCGGGACCCGCCGCCACAGCTCCAGGACCCGGCCGTACTGGCGGCGGGCCTCGGCGTAGGCGTGCACCATCGCCGCCGACCGGGCCGCTCGCAGCGTCCAGAACAGCGCGTCGTCGTCCTTGCGGCCGTGGAACCAGTGGTGGGCCAGCTCGGCCTGCACCACCGGCGACGCGTCGGGCCCGGCCGACACCGCGAGGGCGGCGGCGACCGCCCGGTGCAGTCCGGCGCGTTCGCCGGGCAGCAGGTCCTGGTAGAACGTCTCGGCGGTGAGCGAATGGCGCAGCTGGTAACTGCCCTCCGTGGTACGGACGAGAACCTGCCTGGCCACCGCGTCGCGCAATCCGGACCGCAGTGCCGGACCGGGCAGTCCGCTGGCGGCCTCGAGCAGTGCCCCGGAGACCGGGCGGCCGGCGGCCGCGACCACGCCGACCACCTGCTGACCGTCCTCGGACAGCCCGTCGACCCGCATCATCAGCAGGTCGCGCAGGTGGTCGGGGACCGGGCCGCCCGGGTTGCGCTGCTCGGCGGCGAGGATCTCCTGGGCCAGGAAGGCGTTGCCACCGGACCGCTCGTGCACCTTGGCGATCACCGTGTCGGAGAACGCGCCGCCCGAGGCGCGCAGGAAGACACCCAGCTCGTCCCGGTCGAACCGGTTCAGCTGCAGGTAGCTGGTGGTCCGGCCGCGGATCAGCTCGCCGATCACCACCCGGTGCCGGGAGTCCTCGTCCAGCTCGTCGGTGCGGAACGTGCCGGCCAGCAGCACCGGGGTGTGCCGCAGGTTGCGGCTCAGGAACAGCAGCAGGTCCAGCGAGGAGGTGTCCGCCCAGTGCAGGTCCTCCAGCAGCAGCACCAGCGGGCGCTGGGCGGCGAGCCGGCCGAGCAGCTCCAGGAAGAGCGAGAACAGGTGTGCCCGGGCCAGCTGCCCGCCCTCGCGCGGGTGACCCGAGTCGGTCAGCGCGGGGATGAGCGCGGACAGCGCGGCCTGGCCGCCGCCGGCGCCCTCGACCAGCGCCGCCACGCCGACCTCGGCCTCGACCGCGTGCATCGCGGCCAGCCACGGGCTGTAGGGCAGCTCGCCGGCGCCGACCGAGACGCAGGCGCCGCGCGCGACCAGCAGGTCCTGCCCGGCGCACCGCGACTCGAACTCGTCCAGCAGCCGGGTCTTGCCGACGCCCGCCTCGCCCGCGACCAGCACCGTCCGCGGATCACCGCGGGCGGCGTCGTCCAGCGCCTCGGCGAGAGCGGCCAGTTCGGCCGCGCGCCCCACGAAGCCTTTCCAGGCTGCCATACACAGCAGTATTTACTTCCCGGCCAGCTCCGGGAAGACGTGCGCCAGCTGGGCGCGGCTGGTGACCCCGAGTTTGCGGAACACCTTGCCGAGGTGGAACTCGACGGTCTTCGGGCTCAGGAACAGCCGCGCGGCCGCCTCCCGGGTGGACACCCCGGTCGCGACGACCCCGGCCACCTGGTATTCCGCGGGGGTCAGCCCGGTCGGGGCACGCCCGGTGCGGGTCTCGCCGGTCCCGGTCAGCTCGCGTTCCGCGCGCTGCGCCCACGGGACCGCGTGCAGCCGGGTGAAGCCGTCGCGCGCGGTCCGCAGCTGGTTGCGGGCCGCCCGGCGGTCACCGTCGCGGCGCAGCCTCTCCCCGTACGACAGGTGCACCCGCGCGTTGTCGAACGGCAGGTCCATCGTGGCGTGCAGCCGGGCGGCCCGGGCGAAGCAGTCGTTCGCGCCGTCCCGGGCGGTCAGTCCGAGCACCCGCCAGGCGTTCGCCGCGATCGGCGCCGGCGCCGAGCCGGTCAGCCCGCGCAGCGTGTACAGGTCCTCGGCGCTGAGCTCACGATCCCGGATCAGCCGGGACTCCAGCAGGTCCGGAAGGAACTCCGCGGCGATGTCGGCGTTTCCGCCGACCGCACCGGGCCGTCGCGCGGCCAGGTCGGCGAGCAGTGCGAGCCCAGCACTGACCGGATCCGCTTTCCCCGGTACGCCGGTCGCCGGCTCCCCGCCCCGGGTCGGTACGCCCGACCCGCCGTGCAGCACGCTCAGCAGCAGCCGGGTGTGGTGAGCCCGCGCCGCCACCTCGTCGTTCTCGGTCAGCTGGGCCAGGGCGAGCGCCTGCTCCGCCTCCCGGGAGGCGGCCGCCAGGTTGCCGGCCCGGGCCAGCGCCCAGCTGCGCAGCGCGAGGACGGCCGGGAGCCGGAAGATCACCCCGCTGGCCCACAGCTGCTCCGCCGTGGCCGCCAACTCCCGCTCGGCCGCCAGGTACCGGCCGCGGGCCATCTCGCGCCGGGCCGCCGCGACCGTCTCGTCGACCCGCACGGTCGCCAGCGGGGTCGGCTCGCCGGTCGCGGCGGCGCGGCGCAGCAGCTCGGCCGCCCGTCCCGGCTCCCCCGCGAGCTGCGCGTCGGCGGCCGCCAGGGTGAGCAGCCGGCGCCGCCCGGCCGGTGCCAGGCCGGCCGCCAGTTCCAGGGCGGCGGCCGCGGCGGCGTGCCCGGTCGCGCCCCTGGCCAGGGTGGACAGCTGTTCCAGGACCTCGACGGTGGTGCGTTCGCGGTCCGTCAGCGCCGGCTCGCTCATCGCGCGCCACCGAAGTGAGTGGCGATCACCCGCCGCGCCCAGGCCATCCGGCGGACCGCGTACTCCGGCACCTCCCCGTAGCAGGCCGCCACCTCCGCCGCACAGCCACGGGATCCATGGCACGACCGCACCATGGCCCGGACCACCGCCTCCACCTGCTCCCGCCCCGGCTGTGAGCCGGTGGCCAGCGCACTCACGAACAGCGCATCGGTACGAGCCACGCTCAGCATCGTCGCGGACATCCTCTGCTCCCCCCACCGTTCCCCGGTTTCCGGAACAGACTCGGGCGCGCGGGCCGTCGTACGTTAGGAAGGTCGTCTTAGCCGTGACCCGGACGCCTACCTAGGCCACCGGTCCGGCCTCCCTAGACCGATCGGCCGGGCGGCCTCGGCCGCCGACCGCCACGACTGTCCTGTTTCGGACGCTGACAGCGAGTCGATAGCGGATCGAGAGTCGTTGTCGCGACGATACTGGCACCGGTCGGGGTCGACGCCCCAAGCTCTGGCCCCGTCCGGCCTTCCCGGGATGGGACGATGACGGGCCTGTCGTGGGCGGGCCCGTCATGGCCGCGCCGCCTGTCCAACTGATCGATGCCGGTCAGTACCCCGGATTCGACTGGCGCCCTAGCCTCCTTCGTGGAGGCCGGCGACTCCGGCTTCGTCCATCGACGTCTGTCGCCTTGCGGACGATCCACCGGCCCTGGTCCCCGCGGCTCGCGGGACGATCCGGCCGCCCCCGGCCCGCGACGCGACGACGTCCACCCACGACCACGGGGAGACGACTGTGCGCTATTCCGGCGGGCGAAGGCTCGCGACAGTGCTGGCGGTGGCGGGTGCCATCGCCGTTCCGGGCGGGACTCCCGCACCGGCCGCGGCGGCGGAGGCGGTGTGCCCGGCCGCGGACACGCTGCTGGCCGCCCTGCGGGCCGACCCGCTGACCGACGAGGCGGCCGGGAGTCCGGCCGTACTGGAGAACGTGAGCTGTGCCCTGCCCTGGGCCACCGCCGTGGTGCCGGCCGAGGGCGACTACGACGCCTCGTTCGCGCTGTTCCACGTCGACGACGCGACGCGGCAGTGGAAGCCGCTCAACGTCGGGTCGGGCGGGGTGTGCGACGAGTCGGTGCCCGCCGACCTCGCGGCCCAGCTCGACGGATGCCAGCCCAACGACCCCGGCGACGACCTGCCCGACGACGATCCGGTGGACGGGATCGAGGGCCCGGTGTCCGCCCAGGCGACGGCGAGCGCGTCCACGCTGGCGGCCTCCTCGATCGGCGGCCCGATCACCCGGGCCGAGGTGCTGCAGCGCGCGCAGGGATGGGTGGACAACCAGCCCGGGCCGTACAACCAGCACGCGTTCTCCTGGGACCCGACGCACACCCGCAAGTACCGGCGTGACTGCTCCGGACTGGTGGGCATGTCCTGGCACCTGAACGCCGACCCGAGCACCCGGACGCTGCATCTGTACTCCAACCAGATCAGCAAGTCCGACCTGCTCCCCGGCGACATCCTGAACCTGCCCGCGGCCCACACCGTGATCTTCAAGAGCTGGAAGAGCGACCACCGGCACTTCACCTACTACACCTTCGGCTCGACCCCGGTGAAGATCCGGACGGCGGCGATCGACGCCGGGACGATCGACAGCCACCGGGCCACCAGCTACGTGGCCCGGCGCTATACCAAGATCACCGGCGCCACCCCGTCGCCCACGCCGACCAAGCCGACCGGCAAGGACGCCCCGACGGTCGCGTACGACCAGGGTGACGGGTCGATGCGGATGTACCGCTGGTTGTCCGACGGCGACTCGTTCAACCGCACGAGCGACTACGACTCCGGCGCGTTCCACCTCAGCGCCGTCGGTGACCGGATGGCCGCCGGCGACGTGAACGGCGACGGCAAGGACGACGTCGTGATGGCCTACCAGCTGGCCGACGGGACGTTCTCCTTCTACGTCTGGCGCAACGGCAACTCGGCCGCGAGCGTCTGGTACACCAGCGGCAGGTTCAGCCTCGCCGCCGTCGGCGGTCGTCTGGTGCTGGGCGACTTCAACGGCGACAAGAAGGCCGAACCGGCACTCGCCTACGACCAGGGCGACGGCACCATGCGCATCTATCGCTGGCTGTCCGACGGCGACTCGTTCAACCGCACCACCGACTACGACTCCGGCGCGTTCCACCTCAGCGCCGTCGGTGACCGGATGGCCGCCGGCGACGTGAACGGCGACGGCAAGGACGACATCGTGATGGCCTACCAGCAGGCCGACGGGACGTTCTCGTACTACGTCTGGCGCAACGGCAACTCCGCTGCCAGCGTCTGGTACACCAGCGGCTCCTACAACCTGAACCGCGTGGCCGGCCGTCTGGTGCTGGGCGACTTCAACGGCGACAAGAAGGCCGAACCGGCACTCGCCTACGACCAGGGCGACGGCACCATGCGGACCTACCGCTGGCTGTCCGACGGCGACTCGTTCAATCGCACCACCGACTACGACTCGGGCGCGTTCCACCTCAGCGCGGTCGGTGATCGGATGGCCGCCGGCGATGTCGACGGCGACGGCCGGGACGACATCGTGATGGCGTACCAGCTGGCCGGCGGCACGTTCGCGTACTACGTCTGGCGCAACGGCAACTACGCCGCCCGCGTCTGGTACACCAGCGGCTCGTTCGACCTGACCAACGTGGCCGGCCGCCTGGTCCTCGGCAACTGGTAGGCACCACCTCCCACGACGGCCTCCGCGCGCACGACGTGGGGGCCGTCGTGCTGCCACCACCGAGCGGTCCGGTAGCTGCCGCGCCACCGAAGTGGGCGTCCAACTTGACCCTAAAGCGGGATGGGGATAGATCGATGGCGCCGCTAGTCTGGCGCTTCAGCTGGGGGTGGGCGTGTCCAAACGTGCTTTGCGCGCAGCGGGTGGAGCTGCTGCGGTCGTCATCGGCGTAGCGGTGGGTGTGGCTACGAACGTGGCGACCGACTCGCCGACCACAGGCTGGGTCATCGGGGTTGTCGTCCTGACCGTGCTCGCGGTCGCCCTACAGATCGGCATGGTGATGGTCGAAGGCAACGAGGACCCGCCGGCCGCGGCAGGTTCGCCCGCCCACCAGTCCGCCACGACGAACATGGCCGCCGCGGCCTCCGGGAACGGCCGGATATCGCTGGCCGGTGGCAATATCGGGGTCGGCGGCGGCCACCTCGCCCTGCTCGCCGGTGTGGTCGGCGTCCTCGTGGCCGGGGCGGTGATCGCCGCACTGGTTCTCATTCCGGGGCGCGACGGCGAACAGAACTCCGAGAACGCCGCGGCCAGCGCTTCCACCCCCGCTTCGACGGCGAGTGCCGGCGCGGCGCTCCTGGCGGATGTCGAGACCCCCGCGGACACCAGGGACTGTGACAACGCGTGGAGCGATCAGGCACACGGGGTCCTCACGAGCGGCAGCAAGCTGGGGGTGACACTGCAGGCGCCGGCGGAGCGCACCATTGTCCTCCGCGGCCTGGAAGCACAGGTGGTGGACGCTTCGGCCCCCATCGAGGACCCGCCGGAGGCCACCGAGGAGGGCTGCGGAGGGGTTACCGCTCAGCGCTGGTTCACCGTTCGGCTGCGCGCTGGCGCCACCTCCTCGATAGTCGGCTCGACGAACCGGGATGCCGACCCGGAGACGGCGGGACGGCTGCCGTTGACGATCAAGAATGACGAGCCGGAACAACTGTATTTCCGGTTGGACGCGTCGGCGGCCACCTACCACTTCCGCATTCTGCTGAAATTCGCCAGCGAGGGAAAGAGCTACACCCAGGTGCTGGACAACGGCGGACAGCCATTCGGTGTCACCCCCGATCCGAGGAAAGCGAAGTGATCTCTCACCGGACGCGCCGAGGGCGTCGTCCATCGCTCTCGGTCTTTATTCTCGTCGCGACGCTGGCCGCCTGTGCGAGCTGCTCACATTCCGGAACGCCGCGTACCGAACCGAGTGCGCCGCCGGCGTCGCCGAGTCCGGCGCAGAAATGGATCCCTTCCGACCCGCTCGACTCGAATGATCTCCTCTGGAAGGAATTCCATTTCCGGCAGGACGCGGACACCGGCCAGGTCGCCGTCTCCCGCGACGGCCACGCCTGGGAGGCCGCGGCTCTCGGCAGCTTTCTCTCCGAACAGCGCGTGCGCTTCGCGTTCGACGACACGGCGGCCTACGTTCTCGGCACGTCGACACGCGACGGCCTGCAGGCGGTATGGGCCTCCCGTGACGGGTTGACCTGGGACGGCCCGTCGACCATCGAGGGTCTCCTGGGCCCCTCAGCGCAATTGGACGACACCGATCTGGCCATCGTCGGGTTCGCCGCATACGGTGGCAGGCTGATGGTCGCGGAATTCCAGAACCGGCGGAACATCATCGGGGAGAACCACGGCTTGCGCGTCTGGACCCGGCGGTCCGGATCAGACGAATGGCAACGCCAGCCGAAGGTGCCCGCACTGGGAACATGGGATGCCGCACCGGATGGCGGCCTGGTCGCTCTGCCGTCAGGTTTCTTCATCCTCGGCGGTGACGACGGGCAAGGATGCGACCTCTACTCCTTCGGGCCCTCACAGATCATGGGCCGCAAGGACTGCAGTTTTGTGTACCGGTCAACTGACGGCAGCTCATGGGAGGACGCGTCGCTCGTTCAGGACGGCGGCCGCGTCGGTATTCCCTATGCCATTTCGCAGCGGGGAGACCGGTTGGTCCTGTGGGGTCGGGTGCCGCTCAAGAAGGAATACCAGGCTCCCGGCGGCCCGGTGTTTTCTACCAAGCTGACGGCCTGGTACCGCGACGCGGCGAGTGCGGCCTGGCAGGTGGCCACCGTCGAGGCCGGCAACGTTCCCGACGCCGGCGCCAAACCGCTCACGCAGCAGTTCGTCACCGATGTCGCGACGACGCAGCAGGGTTTCGTGGCCGTCGGCAGCAGCGGGGAAACCACGGGATACGGGGCCCTGTGGACGTCTGACGACGGCGTGGCGTGGCGCAAGGAGCCGACGAAGGCCAACGGATTCCACAAGACCACGAGTCTGCGCCTGCCCGACAGGTCGGCGGCGACGGTGTGCGGCGGCGGCGGGGAGCGCCGGCCGTGCTGGACCCGCCGCTGACCTTCGCGGTGTGGCGGATCATGGCGGGTCGGTATCAGGGGCGGCCGGTGGGGTGTCTTATCGGGCGGACAACCGCACGGGGACGCGCTGGGGAGGCGTCATGCCGCGACAATCGACCGGCGGCCCGGACGCCGCCGACACCAGGATCCATCCGGCCGCCACCGAGGACGCGCCGGGGCCGGGACCGGCCACCATCACGGTCGCCGGCCGGCGACATCCGCTGAACCCCTACGGTACGACCCTCGGTCGCGACCCCGCCTGCGACGTCGTGCTGGCCAGCGACCTGGTCAGCCGCCGGCACGCGGTGATCCGCCGCCGTGGCAGCGGGTTCGAGATCGAGGATCTGGACTCGTCCAACGGCACCCGGGTCAACGGCACACCGATCAGCGGCGCCTACCCGTTGCGTTCCGGCGACCAGCTGGAGCTGGCCGACCTCAAGATCGATTTTTGGTACGCCGGAGCGCCGCCCGCACCCGGCGGATCCCTGCGCCAGGAGTTGCGGCAGGCACCCGGGTTCGGCATGCGCCCGCTGTTTCTCGCCGTCGCCGGTTCGGTCGCCGGAACCGTCCTGCCGGCCGCGCTGAACAGCGGCACCTGGGGCACCCTGGCCGGCGCCGCGATCGGCCCGGTGATCTCCACGGTCTTCTCCACCAAGCACACCGGCGAGACGGGCCGGGTCCGGGCCGCCGCGATCGCGCTGCTCAGCGTGGCCGCGCTGGTCATCACGGTCACCGGGTTCACGCTGGGCGACAAGGCCACCGGTGGCGCCGTGCTGCCCGGCGCGGGCGACCGTACCGCCACGTTCCCCGACCTCATCGAGCCGAACGCCGTGGCGAACACCGCCACGTCGACCCCGGAACCGACCGCCGGGGGCACCACCGAGCCGGTGACCAGCGCCGAGCCGAGCAGCAGCGAGACGACCGACCCGGTCCCCGACGCGTGCCTGTCCGGTTTCGTCTGGCGTGAGGCGGTCGCCGACGACCACGTTTGCGTCCCGCCGGAAACCCGCGACCAGGCCCTGGCCGACAACGCCGCCGCCGACTCGCGGCGCAGTCCCACCGGCGGCGACTACGGACCCGACACCTGTCTGCCCGGCTACATCTGGCGCCTGGTCACCCCGGCCGACCTGGTCTGCGTCACCCCCGAGGTCCACGACCAGGTGGAAACCGACAACGGCCTGGCCGGCTCGCGCCGGGTCGACTGAGGCACGCCGGCCGGGGCGCGCCGCGGACCGGACGGCGCGGCGGCGTCGCGTGCGGTGCCCGGACGGGAGCCGGCCCGCGGACGGGCGGCTTCCGCCGTACCGGAAAGCGGCGGCCGGAAATCAGCGCGGACCGGTCGCCGGCGGCGTAACCGGGACGCCTCTCGCGGTCGTTACACGTGGTGTTCGTGCCGTCCGCTCCCGGAAAGACCGATTCGTGCATCCACAACCGCCACGCCGCACCGTCCACGCCCATGGCACGCCCCGCAACCGTCTGGTCTATGACCGGTGGGGGCGGTTCGGGCGCCCGATCGTGCTGTTGCACGGGCTGTTCTACGACCGGACGATGTGGTGGCCGGTCGCGGCCGAACTGGACGGCAGTTGCGCGGCGGTGGCGGTGGACCTGCCCGGGCACGGCGACTCGGCGGCCCGGGCGGACCTGTCCCGGCTGGTGACGGATCTCGCGACGGTGGTGCACGGGCTCGGGCTGCATCGGGCGCCGGTGCTGGTGGGGCACGGGGAGAGCGCGGTGCTGGCGCAGGAGTTCGCGTCCCGGTTCGCGGTGCACGGGGTGATCACGGTGGCGGACGGGGGCGTTTCTGTCGTACCCGAGGCGTACCGTCAGTTCGCTGTGCGAAGGCCGGACCCGCAGGTGGCGGCGGTCTATCGGGAGTGGTGCGGGGTGCCGGTGGGCGCGGCACCGCAGGCGCCGGTCGTCGACGGGCCGTTTCCGCAGTTGCGGGATCCGGCCGGTTTCGCCACGGTGGTGCATGGCTTGATCTAGGAGCGGGAGGCGGTTGCTGATGATCGGGAAGTTGCGCGGGGTGGTGCTCGACGCGCCTGACGCCCGGCGGCTCGCGGCGTTCTACATCGCGCTGGGCGGCTGGGCCGAGCGCTATGTCGAGGACGACTGGGTGTCGATCGGGACCCCGGACGGGTGGCGTCTCGCCGTCCAGCTCAGCCCGGACCATGTGGCGCCGCGGTGGCCCGATCCGGCGTTCCCGCAGCAGGCGCACCTCGACCTGCGAGTGCCGGACCTCGACGCCGGCGCGGCGCGTGCCGTCGAGCTGGGCGCCGAGCTGCTCCGCGAGAACGAGACCTGGTACACCTTGGCCGACCCGGCCGGGCATCCGTTCGACCTGTGCCTGGACACGTCCCGGCGAGAGACCACGCTGATGGGCGTGATGCTGGACTGCCCGGACGCCGAGCAGCTGAGCACCTTCTGGTCCGAGGTCCTCGGCAAACCGATCACCCACGCGGGTGACGGCATGGCGATGATCGGCGAGGACGGGGCGCAGCCGCTGCTGTTCCAGCAGATCAGCGACTATCGGGCGCCGCAGTGGCCGGACCCGGCGCACCCGCAGCAGTTCCACATCGACGTGACGGTCGAGGATGTCGACGCGGCCGAGGCGGCGGTGCTGAAACTGGGCGCCACCGACCTGCACGCCGCCGGGGAGAATTGGCGGGTCTACGCCGACCCGGCCGGCAAACCGTTCTGCCTCTGCTGGGATTAGCTCGCGGTTCAACCGGTTCGGCGGGGCTCGGTGCAAAGGCCTGATGGCTCGGAGGTTCCGAAACCCGCCGCACCCGGGCCGGCGTGTGCCGCTCCGGCGCCGGTCCTGGGCCAAGGGCCGGGCGCCGGCGCGGCGCCTCCACCTCGATGCGGCCGTGGTTGAGCGCGTCATACATGGCGCCGTGGCCGCGCCGGTGCTCTGCAGCGAGGGCCAGCCCGACGAGGGTCTTGACCGGCCCGTCGGTGCACAACAGCGCATCGGTCGGTTCGAACAACGCGTCCGCCCGCCGGGTCATGCCTCGGTAGAACCGCTCGCGGAACTCCGCCAGCACATCGATCGCTTCCGCTTGGTCAGCCATGACCGCCACAACGATCATCGGGCGCTTCGCGGGCGTCAGCATGCCGAAGCTTCACCTATCCCGACTCCGGATGACGCTCAGCACCGTTCGTCGCTCGGCGGGCGGGACTCTACGAGTGCGCGGACTTGGCTCCTCTCTGTGTCAAGACGTGGTCTGGATTGAGGTTCTAAGATTGCTGTCGGCGGGTTCGGGAAGTGACTTCTCCGAAGAGCCGGTGTAGGGATGAGAGCCGGTCACGCTGGAGTTCGCTGACGTTCCCCGGTGTCCTCCCGGACCCGTCGCCATCGCCGCGGTGGCGTCGTTGATCATCTGTCGGTAGACGATGTCGGACAGGCGCCGTTTCAGTGCCCGCATGGCTTCCATCGACGTCTTCCCCGCTGCTTTCTTGCGGTCGAAGTAGGCGCGGCCTTCGGTCGGACGGCGTAGCTGGACGGTGGCCATGATGTGCAGGACTCGGTTGATCTGCCGATTGCCCGCCCGGGAGAGCCGATGGCGGACCTGGTCGCCGGAGGACGCGTCGATGGGTGCGGTGCCGTTCCAGGAGGCGAAGTGCCCGCGGTCCGGGAAACGGATGACCGCACCGACTTCGATCAGCAGCCGGGCTGCGCCGGACGGGCCGATGCCGTGCAGGTCCATCAGCGTGGTGCCGGTGGCGGCGACCAGATCCTTGAGCTCCTTGTCGGCCTGCTTGGACCGCTGGTAGATCCGCTCAAGGTCAGCGATCAGCTCCGCAGCCACCCGCCGGCGGGCTTTGCCGGCGGCGTCCCGCGGTCGGACGGTGGCCAGCAGTACTTTGGCCTGAGCGGCGGACAGGCTCTTCTTCGCCCCACCGGGGATCAGCTCCAGCAGCAGTTGGTGCAGCTGCGACACCATCCTGGTGTGGTCCTCGCCGAGGGAGCGGCGCCGGTCGGCCAGGATCCGTAGCACGGCCAGTTGTTCATCGTTGACCAGCGGACGCAGCCCGGCCATCCGGGTGCCGACCAGCGCGATGGAGTGCACGTCGGTAGCGTCTGTCTTACGGCCCTGACCGGTGGCGAACACCCGGGCGCGGGCGGACAGTTTCGGTGGGACGTCGACGACCTGCTCGCCGTCGGCCAGGAGCCGGTTGGCGATGTGCCGGCCGATTCCTTGGCAGCCCTCGATGGCCCAGACCCGGTCTGGCCACTGTTTGGCGTACGTGACCATGTCCTTGTAGCCGTCTCGATCGGTGCCGAACCGGCCGGTGCCCAGGATGGTCTCGTCGCTGGTCATTACCTCGATGGTGGCAGAGCGCTTGTGCGGGTCCATGCCGATGACCACACGCTGCGACCGGTTCATGTATCCCTCCGGTGCTCGATCCGACGGTTCGTCGAGCTGGGAGGGCATCGCTACTTTGAGCTGTGCAAACCTCTCTTGAGCCTCTCCCTGCCCTGTGGCGACGCCCGGGACTGCGCAGGCCAAATGAGAGCCACACCGAGGTGGGCAGCCGAAATGAGAGCGACAGCCCGGACGTCTAGACCGAAGCCTGGCCGGGCCGCGGTCCTAGGGCAATGAAACAAGTAGCCGAGAAGAGGGCGTCGCTTTCAGATAAGAAAGGCGAGGTCATGGAGGGATTGCACGCGCGGCACGTCGAGGCGTGGCTTGCTTCTCATTATGTTCTTTGCGTCTGCCAACAATGTGTTGCACGAGACGCAGAAGCCGTTCGCGTGAGTGACCACGATCTATCAACCAGCTCTAGTACAGCAGGAAATCGGTACTACATCTTGGTGGAACTCGCCGCCGATATCCCGGTGCACCTCCCTACCTCCTGGATGATGGACGCGCATGCCTCGCGTCCATGCCGTGATCATCCCACCGGTGTCAGACGGTCAGCACCCGCAATTGTCGTCGCCTGCTGTAGGCGGAACGCTTTATGCCTCAGCGTTACTGCGTTGTCGTCGGGTGACTGAGCGCTCGGTGTCTGCGGCAAATGTGCCCATGCAATCTGCCTCAGCACCGGAGTTTTGATCGACAGCTTCCATCCCCGGGCGATCCTCCGTGGGCCGCTACTCCACGACGGCGGCTCGCGCCCGCGTGACCGCGTCGGTGAACCAAGCCGCTTCGCCGGCCGGCACCATGTCCACCTCGGCCCAGAACCGCCCGAGTTTCTTGGCCTCCGCGCTGGTGAGGGCGGCATCATTGTCGGCCGTGAAGTAGACGGTCACATACCTGACGTCCGGGTCAGTCGGCGAGGGGTTGGCCAGCTTCCCGCTTCGCACGCAGACGGCATGCGTCATCTCACGGACGTCATCGCAGGTGGACGTCGGGCGTGCGGAGAACTCGACGATCCCGGACACACGAGAGCCGCCGGCTTTCGCGTCATAGGCGTCGATCAGGGCACCGTTGCCCGTCCCGCGGTGGCTTCCCCCGCTCAGGTCGGGCGGGTTCCCAGGGCCGATGCTCACCAGGCCCGGCGGGCGAGACTTCGGTAAGTAGGTGAAGCCGACGGGATTACCGAACGCTCGCCACTCGTCGACGTACAGAACACTGTCCAGCAGCTTGTACTCGGGAACCGAAGGGTCGATCATCTTGGGCTCGGGTGCCACCACTGCCGGCTTCTCCGGTGCGCCCGGCCGATGCCACACCCAGATGGCCGTGGAGCCCGCTGCGATGGCCAGCGCGACTGCCGAAACAAGGCCCTTGCGCCGTGCCACGTCCGCAACCCGCTCCCTGGCGCACCCGCCATCATTTGATCATGGGCGCGCAGGCTATCGCAGGAGCCGAGGCGCCGAAAGACGGGGCTCCGGACCGGCGAACACCGCTCTCGGCAGATCCGGGAGTCGCTGGCCACCTGCCCACCGCGGGGACGTGCCGCCGCGCCCACCGCAGGAAGGGCACCGAACCCCGCCGCGCCGGCTGACGGCCAAGCTCAGCGCTCGATCCGCAGGGTGGCTCGTTCCTCGTCGAGCAGCAGGCGGCGCAGGCGGCCCAGGGCGCGGGCACGGGTCGGGCCGATCGCTCCGACCGGGATGTCCAGCCGGGCGCTGAGCTCGGTGTAATGGGCGTCCGGGTCGGTGGCCATCTGCCAGAGCAGCCGGCGCTGCCGTTCGGGGAGCTGGGCGAGCGCCCGGCGGACCGAGGCGGCCTGCTCGGCGCGCAGCAGGTGCGTGTCGGGGGCGTCGCCGGGCTGGGTCAGCCACTCGTCGAGCGCCGGGACCGGGCATTCCCGGTCCCGGCCGGCGACGGCGTGCAGGCAGAACCGGCGCATGGTGACCGCCAGCCAGGAGCCGACCGCCTCCGGGCACTGCAGCCGGTCGATGCCGTTGAACAGTTGCAGCCAGGTGGCCTGCAGCAGGTCACCGACCTGGTCCGGTGGAATGCGGAACCGGCGGGCGATCAGCCGCAGCCGCGGGGCGTACGCCTCGACCAGCCGGCTCCACGCCCGCTCGTCCCCGGCCCGCGCGTCGGAGACCACCGCCGCGAGATCGTCCATCATCACCTGTCGCATGTCCGCCTCCGTCGCCCGCACCTCGTCTGACCAGTTCAGAGTGCCGACGGAGCAAGCCACACCGCGCCGGGTAAAACCCTGGGGTACCGCGGAAGTCATCCGTTCGGGGCAGAATCCGGGCATGCCGCGTGACACCCTCCCCACGCGCCGGGAGGCGCGCCGGCCGCTACGGGTCCGCTGATCGGTGCCGCCTGCTCGCGTCGGTGCTCGCCCTGCTGTTGCAGCGGCATGTGAGCGGGGTGCAGGACGGCACCGCGACGGCTGTCGTCCCGCCCGGCTCGGTCCGGCCGTCGGCGTGACGCCCGGTCAGCGCGCCGCGTCGGCTGGCGACCGGCCGGAGCAGCGGGCCGCGCGCCTCGCCGGCACCTGACGGACCAGGCTGGCCGCCAGGTCAGAGCAGCGGCGCGCACGTCTCATCGGTGGGCGGCTTGACGGCTGACCGGTTCGGTCGCCGCGAAGAGCTTCGAGGCCAGCAGCGGCAGGCAGACGAGAGCCAGCGCCAGGTCGGTGCAGACCAGCAGCCGCACGCTGCTCAGATCGCCGAGCAGCTCCTCGCTGAGCAGGCCCATCACGACGTTGTTGCCGGCATGCGCCAGGCTGGTCACCCAGACCGAGCCGCTGGCGGCGTACAACCAGCAGAGCAGGATCTCGAAGAGCACGAACATCACGGTCCACAACGGCAGGCTGATCGCCCGGTCGGTGAACTCGGCGTACCCCAGAAACGCCAGCGGGTAATGCCACACCGCCCAGATCAGCCCGGTCACCAGCAGCGACGCGCGCGGCCGGCCGGGCATCAGGCGCGGCCAGAGGAAGCTGGTCCAGCCGAACTCCTCGCCGAAGTACACGGGCGTCAGGACGAGCTGGACGATCAGGAGGAACAGCAGCCCGCCACCGTCGAGGCGGAAGTCCCACCAGCCGGCCGAGACGGCGCAGGCCAGCATCGTCAGGGTGATTCCGAGCGGCGCGAGCCAGCCGGCCAGCCACAGTCTCGCGGGACTGCGCCAGGTCAGTCCGGCGCCGGCGAAGCCCTCCCGGGTGACCCAGCGACGCACCACGAAGGCGCCGATCGCCGGGACGAACGCCACCGGCAGCTGGACGAGGGGGTTGACCAGCGACCAGCCCAGCCCGAGCCGTGCCACGAACAGGTACGGCCAGACCACCCCGAAGGCGATGACCAGATAGACAACAATCCCTTTGACCCGCATCGACATGCGATGAGCAGATCATCACGCCGGGATCGCCGTCACTACCCGTAACCGCAGCCCCGGGGTATGGCTATCTACACCCCCGCGACATGAAACACCTCAAGGATCTGGTTCCGGAACCATTAACGGAACCTTAAAGAACCTTGAGCGCGTCGGGACGCCGCGGAAATGCTGGGCCTCCCCCATTTCTCAGGAAAGGTCCACCATGACCGCTCCCCACCACGGCCGCCGCCGGCGGCGGACCCGCTGGCTGGCCGCCGGCACGATCGGCCTGGTAGTCACCGGGCTCGGCGTGGCCGGCGTGGCCGAAGCCCTCGCCGCGAGCAGCGGCACCCTGGTCAGCTCGGCGAACGGCAAGTGCCTCGACGTCACCGACGGCAGCACCGCCAACGGCAACCAGCCGCAGATGTGGACCTGCTCCGGCGGCCCGAACCAGACCTGGACCCTGGCCGACAACGGCCAGGTGCAGGCCCGCGGCAAATGCCTGGACGTGGCGGACAACTCCACCGCGAACGGCGCCGTCGTGCACATGTGGGACTGCTACGACTCGGTCGCCACCCAGAAATGGACGCTGAGCGCCGGCCGCGACCTGGTGAACGTCGCGGCGAACAAGTGCCTCGACATCAAGGACAACAATCTCGCCGACGGCGCCAAGCTCCAGCTCTGGGACTGCTCCGGCGGGGCCAACCAGAAGTGGACGTTCTCCGGCGGGACGACCACGCCCACCACGCCGCCGAGCACCGTACCGACCAACCCGGCCAACCCGGACCTCGGCCCGAACGTGACCGTCTTCGACCCGTCGATGAGCGCCTCGACCATCCAGAGCAAGCTGAACTCGGTCTTCACCGCGCAGGTCAGCAACCAGTTCGGGAACGCCCGCTATGCGCTGCTGTTCAAGCCGGGTGCGTACTCGGTGGACGCCAACGTCGGGTTCTTCACGCAGGTGGCCGGGCTCGGGCTGACCCCGGATCAGGTGACCATCAACGGTCACGTGCACGCCGAGGCGGACTGGTGGCCGGACGGTTCACAGAACGCCACCCAGAACTTCTGGCGCTCCGCCGAGGGACTGTCGGTGACCCCGGCCGACGGCCTGGACCGGTGGGCGGTGTCGCAGGCGGCGCCGTATCGGCGGATGCACGTGCGCGGCAACCTGGCGCTCTCCGACGGCGGCTGGTCCTCCGGCGGCTTCATCGCCGACTCGAAGATCGACGGCCAGATCCAGTCCGGCACGCAACAGCAGTTCCTGACCCGTAACTCGGCGATGTCGAGCTGGTCCGGCTCCAACTGGAACCAGGTGTTCGTCGGCTCGACCGGCGCGCCCGCCCAGAGCTTCCCGTCGCCGCCGTACACCACGGTCGGCTCGGCGCCGACCATCGCCGAGAAGCCCTATCTGTACGTCGACGGCGCCGGCGCCTACCAGGTGTTCGTCCCCGCCCCGCGCAGCAACGCGTCCGGCACCACGTGGGCGTCCGGCTCGCCCGCCGGGACGTCGCTGCCGATCAGCACCTTCTACGTGGTCAAGTCCGGTGACACCGCGGCGACCATCAACGCGGCCCTGGCCGCCGGGAAGAACCTGCTGGTCACCCCGGGGGTCTACCACCTGAACCAGACGCTGAACGTGACCCGCGCCGGGACCGTGGTGCTCGGCCTGGGCCTGGCAACCTTCGTGCCGGACGGTGGCGCCGACGCGATGCACGTGGCCGACGTCGACGGGGTGCGGATCGCCGGGCTGCTGCTCGACGCGGGCACCACCAGCTCGAACATCCTGCTGCAGGTCGGGCCGACCGGCTCGGCGGCGTCGCACGCGACGAACCCGACGGTGCTGTCGGACGTCTTCGTCCGGATCGGCGGCGCGATCGCCGGCAAGGCCACGGTCAGCGTCCAGATCAACAGCAACAACGTGATCGGCGACCACGCCTGGATCTGGCGGGCCGACCACGGCAACAGCGGGACGGTCGGCTGGACCACGAACACCGCCCGCAACGGCCTGGTGGTCAACGGCAACAACGTGACCTTCTACGGCCTGTTCGTCGAGCACTTCCAGCAGTACCAGACGATCTGGAACGGCAACGGCGGGCGGACGTACTTCTACCAGAACGAGATGCCGTACGACCCGCCGAACCAGGCCGCGTACCTGAACGGGTCGACGCAGGGATGGGCGGCGTACAAGGTCGCCGACTCGGTCACCAGCCACGAGGCGTGGGGGCTGGGCAGCTACTGCTACTTCAACGTGAACCCGGCGGTGGCGAACGCCCGGGCGTTCGAGGTGCCGGCGGTGAGCGGGGTGAGATTCCACGACATGGTGACGGTGTCGCTGGGCGGTACCGGCACGATCACCCACGTCATCAACAACACCGGCGCGGCGGCGAACAGCGGCCACCAGGTCACCTATCTGACCAGCGGCCCGTGATGATCGTGCCCGGGAGTGCGCTGCCCCCGCGTTCCCGGGCACTTCGCCGGGCCGCTCCCGGCCGGGCCGGCGGCAACCGAACGGCGACCGGAGGGCCACCGGTCTGCGATCACCCGAGCCGGGCGGCCGACGAAGAGAACGGTGAACCTGGCGGCAAGCCAGGCGCCACTCGTCGAAAGGGTCTTCCTTGCGCTCTCTCCTCCGTAGCTTCGCCCTGGCCGCCTTCATCGTCCCGGCCGCGGCCGGCATCATGATGACCGCGTCCCCGGCTGAGGCCGCGCCGGCGAAGGCCAAGGCCGCCGAGCAGACCCTGCAGGCCGACATCATCCGCCTCACCAACGAGCAGCGCGCCGCGCACGGCTGCGCCGGCCTGACCGAGAACGCGCAGCTCACCGACGCTGCCCGCGGTCACTCCGCGTGGATGGGCCAGACCGGCGCGTTCTCGCACACCGGCCGGGGCGGCTCGGACTTCGTGGTCCGCTCGAAGGCTGCCGGTTACGCCAGCCCGTCCGCGGAGAACATCGCCTGGGGCTACCGCAGCGCGGCGGACGTCGTCGGCGCGTGGATGCGCAGCCCGGGGCACCGCGCCAACATCCTCAACTGCAAGTCGAAGACGGTCGGGGTCGGCGCGGTCTACTCGGCCAACGGCGCCCCGTACTACACCCAGGACTTCGGTTACTGACTCCGACATCGGCCTCGCCACTCTTCCGGGAGCGGCGAGGCCGTTCTGTCGTTCCGCGCCAAGCCGCCGCCCGAGCGCGGTCAGGCGAAGATCGACCCGAGGTTGGCGAAGTTGAACAGGTGATCCTCGATCATCTGGTCCGCCGGCGGCGCGGTGATCTGGACCGGCTGGCCGTAGCCCGAGAAGGTCAGCATGATCGAGGGCTCGTCCGCGTCCGCGGCCGTGCTGACCCGGCTGAACCGGCCGGCGAGATCCAGTTCCGCGGTGCAGACCGGATCCACCGGAACGTGCTCGTCCTTGAGCGTGCCGCGGAAGATCCGGTCAGCGGTCCGCGTCGGCGCGGCCATCCCGGACACGTCCCGGGCCTGCGCCCACGGGAAGTCCTTGCCGAAGGCGAGCGACGATCCGGTCGCCGTGGGAGCCGGCTGGTGCACCCATTTGCCCAGGTCGTCGAGGTACTGCCCGGCGTAGTGGCTGAGCTGCGGCTCGCCGGTCACCTTCGCGTACAGGTCGTTCCCGATCCGGCGAACCACATACGCGTCCCCGACCAGCTCCCAGTCGCCGGTGACCGGGTCGACCGTGCCCGACGCCCGCTGCTCGGACTTCTCGCCCCTCCCGAAGATCACCGAGAACCGGGCAGTCTCGGTGCCCAGCCGGCTCGCCGCCTGGGCCAGAGCCGCCACCGGGTCGGCCGGCAACGGCGAACTCACCATCGGGGCCGGCTGCCCGCCCGCATCCGAGTCAGAGGTGCAACCGGTCAGCGTCAGCGCGCCCACCAGCAGCACGGTCCCCACCGTGAACCGCCGCAGTCGATCATGCACGGCGGCCACTATAGAAGACTCAGGGAACCGGCGTCGGCTCGCCCGCCGCCGGGACGTCGACGCCGGAGGTGCGGCCGGAGGCCACGGCGACCATCCTGGCTCGCCCGATGGCCCGGCCGACAGTGACAGATGTCCCCGATTCTCGGGACGCCGCGGCACTGCCGCCCGGGACACCGGGCGAGCCAGGATTCCAGGCGAAAGCTCGATCTGATCGCTTCGGAGGCCGTCATGCGTGCCCTTGTCATCTACGAGTCGATGTTCGGCAACAGCGCGACCGTGGCCCGGTCGATCGCCGCCGGACTGGCCCTGACCTGCGACGTCACCGTGGCCGACGTGCGCGAGATGCCGACCCTCGACGGCGTCGGCCTCCTCGTGCTCGGCGGCCCGACCCACGCGTTCGGGATGAGCCGGCCGGCCACCCGGGCTGACGCGGCCCGCCAGGGCACCATCCGCCCCGGTGCCGAGCAGACCGGTATCCGCGAGTTCCTGGATCGGGCGCCGCAGCTGGCCGGGATGGCGGTCGCGGCGTTCGACACCCGGTCGGACACACCGCTGCCCTCCGGGTCGGCGGGCCGCAAGGCGATCCGCCGCCTGCGCGGCCTCGGCGGCCGGCCGGTCCTCGAGGTGGCGAGCTTCCGGGTCCAGTCCGCTCAGGGTCCGCTGGTGGCCGGGGAGGCGGACCGGGCACGGCAGTGGGGCGAGACGCTTGCCGCTTCGGTACGCCCGGGAGTCACCTTGTGACCCCAGCCGTCCGCCGGCACCACGGACGCCGCCGGGTTATCCGCGGAGGCGGGCGCGAACCTCCATCAGGGCGAAGCCGAGCAGGTTGAGGCCTCGCCAGCGGGATGGGTCCTCGGCCCGGGGGTCGTCGCGGGTCAGGCCGATGCCCCAGATCCGGTCCACCGGGCTTGCCTCCACGAGGACTCGGTCGCCGGTGCGGAGGAGGAACGTACGCGAATCGGGGTCCTGCTGGAATTTCGCGAGGTTGCCGGCGACCACGATGGCGAACCGGTGGTCATCCCAGGTCTGCTGGTCGAAGGGGGTGACACGACCGCCGAGCGTCTTCGCCTGCCGGGGGTGTGCGGCGGCCAGGATGTGGCCGGCCGCAGTGGTGTCGCCGAAAAGCGTCGCCTTGCGCCACATCATGTAGTGCTCGGCGGACGCGAAACGGGTGTCGTCGACGGTGAAGCCCTCCGGGGACCACTGGCTCAGGCAGCTCGCGCCGACGCTGCCGTCGCGGGGCGGGGTGTGGCCCCAGAAATGGAGATACTTGACCCGCTCGCCGGACTCGGCCAGAGCGGCCAGGTCGGCGACACTGCGCACCTCGGCGATCATGCCCGGCAGTCTGCCGCACGGCACCCGATGACGCTCGGCATTTCCGGGGTCGACGCCGCACGACCCGCGAGCGCTGAGGGCTTTGCGAAACAGCGGAGGCGCTGCGGGGACGCCGTGAAGCGGCAGATGCGCTGCTGCGGGTACCGCCAGAAGGGGTGGGGGCGATGTTTGCCGGCTGCTGCGACAGTGGCAGCGATGAACAGCTATGCCATGGTCACCGCGGACGCCGGCGAAACCTACATGTACTCGATGCTCGCGATCTGGGTCTTTCTCATGCCGTTCGTGATGATCGGACTCGGCGCGCTGAGCGGAGGCGGCCGGTCGGTGCGGACGCGGGTCCTCGGCGTCGTCGTCTCGCTCCTGGTGACGACCTGGTTCGTTGTCTCCTGGGTGGTCTCCACGTGGCACGGCCTCGACGACGCGTACTTCCGGTCGGACGTGGTCGGGGGTTCGCTCTGCGGGCTGACCTGGCTGCTGGTCCCGTGGCTGGTCACCCTGCTGATCACCGGTTGGCGCCGGCGGCGGGCGCGTCGTCCGGCCCGCGTGCCGGACGACGAGATCATGACCGTGCCGGACGACGGACCTGCCGTGCCCGACGACACGACAGGCGTGCCCGACGACGGACCTGCCGTGCCGGACGACGCGACAGGCGTGCCGGGCGAGCCGGGCGAGCCGGACGACGGGCCAGAGGCGCCGGACCACGGACCGAGCGACCCGGCTCACCGGCCGAACGAGCCCGGCCGCGAGCTGCTCTGAGCGATCCGGACCGACCGGGAGTGCCGCCTGCGCGATCGTCCAGAAGAGCCGGAACACCACCGCGGAGCTTCACGTCGTGGCCAGCAACTCCTGGCGGTAGGGCCGGATCGCTTTCGGTGGCATGTTCACCGCGAGGGCGCCGACCAGCCGCTCACCCCGGCGGAACGTGGCCAGGAACCGGCGCTCGGCAAGCGACCCCTCGGCCATCTCCACCGAGTCGTGCAGGCGCAGGTGACCGTACGCGTGGATCTTCAAGTCGTACTGGTCGGACCAGAAGTACGGGATCGGGGCGAACGGCGTGCCCGGCCCGGGGCCGAGCAGGTTGCGGGCGGCGGCCACACCCTGCTCCCCCGCGTTGGTACGGTGCTCGACGCGCAGGTCGACGCCGAACAGCGGATGGTGCCACCGGGCCACGTCACCGGCCGCGTAGATGTCCGGTGCCGCCGCGCAGTACTCGTCACAGACCACGCCGTCGGACACGGTCAGCCCGCTGCCGGCCAGCCAGTCGGTGTTCGGCAGGGAGCCGATCGCGACCAGCACCTCGTCGCCCTCGACCAGGGTGCCGTCGGCCAGCAGCACGCCGCCGTCCGACACGGAACTGACGGCCACCCCGGTGCGCAGGTCGACCCCGTTGTCGAGGTGCGCCTGGGCGAGGAACCCGCCGACGACCGGACCGACCGCGTGCGCCAGCGGCACCGGCGCGGGCTCCAGCAGCACCACCTCGCAGCCGAGCCGGCGAGCCACGGCGGCGCACTCGGCCCCGAGGAAGCCCGCGCCGACCACGATCAGGCGCAGGCCGGGACGCAGCCGTTTGCGCAGCGCGAGGGCGTCATCGACGGTACGCATGACGTGCCCGCCCACCCCGGGCAGCGAGCGCGGCCGAACCCCGGTGGCGATGATCAGGGCGTCGAACGGCACCTCGCCGCCGTCCTCCAGCACCACCCGGTGATCACCGAGCGCTGTCGCCCGCACCCCCAGGCGCAGGTCCAGGCCGAGCGACTGCACGTGCTCGGCCGACCGCAGGAACAGGCGGGACGGCTCCCACTCCGCGGCGAGGATCTGCTTGGAGAGCGGCGGACGATCGTACGGGAGATGGGCCTCCTCGCCGATCACCGTGAGCGTGCCGGCGAACCCGGACCGGCGCAGGGTCTCGGCGGCCGACAGCCCGGCGGCCGAGAAGCCGACGATGGCGATCCGGGTGCGGTCCCGGTCGGCCGAAGCGCCGCCGGACGGAGCGGTCCGGCTCACTTCTCGATCAGCTGCAGGGCCGCCGCCGGGCAGATCGCCACGGCGTCGCGGACCGCGTCCAGGTGCTCCGGCGCGGGAACGGGCGCCAAGATGATCGCTACTCCGTCCTCGTCGCGCTGGTCGAAGACCTCGGGCGCGGTCATCACGCACTGACCCGCGGCGATGCACTTCGGCTCATCGAGTTCGATCTCAATTACCATGTCACCGGAACTTTCTCGAGGCCGCCGACGATCAGGCCGGCTCGGCGCCGCAGCTCGTCGGCGGGGACGGCCAGGTCGAGGGTGGGCAGGCGGTCGAGCAGGACCGCGAGGGTGACCTGGAGTTCGGTGCGGGCCAGGGCCTGGCCGAGGCAGGAGTGCGGGCCGGCGCCGAAGGCGAGGTGCGGGTTCGGGTGGCGGTCGAGGCGCATCCGGTCGGCGTCCGGGTAGGCGCTCTCGTCCCGGTTGCCGGCGGCCATGCTGACCACCACAGTGGTCCCGGCCTTGATCGGGCAGCCGGCCACCTCGATGTCCTCGGAGATGTAGCGCGGCAGGCCGAAGCCCGGGTTGGCGTCGAAACGCAGCGACTCCTCGACCGCGGAGTTGATCAGGCTGCGGTCGTCGACCAGGCGCTGCCAGCGGTTCGGCCGGTCGGCGAGCAGCATCGCGACCATCTTGCCGATCATGTTGGCGGTGGTCTCGTGCCCGGCCACCAGCAGCCCCTGGGCCGTGATGATCAGCTCGGCCTCGGTCATCCGGCCGTCCTGGCTGTCGACCACCGCGGCCAGCTCGCTGAGCAGGTCGTCGCCGGGGTGGGCCCGTTTCTCCGCGACGTGCTGGGCCATGAACTCCTGGAACTCCCGCGCGGCGGTGGCCAGCTGGGCCTGATCGAATCTGGTCAGGTTGAGCATGGCGTCGGACCAGTGCGAGAACCGGTCCCGGTGGCTCGGGTCGACGCCGAGCAGCTCGCAGATCACCTGGACCGGGAGCGGGAAGCCGAGCGTGGACTGGAGGTCGCCGGGCTGCCCACCGGCGATCAGCTCGTCGATCTGCCGGTTCGCGATCTCCTCGATGCGTGGCCGCATGGCGGTGACCCGCTTCACGGTGAACGATTTGTTCATCATCCGGCGCCAGCGTGGGTGGTCCGGGCTGGAGGTCATCGCCGAGTTCTCCCCGCCGAACACGCCGCCGTCGTCGGCAGCCGAGATCTTGGCGGCGTCCGGTTTGTTCAGGGCGTGGTTGAAACGCGGGTCGGCGAGCATGTCGCGCACGTCGGAATAGCGGGTGAGCAGCAGCGCTTCGTCGCCGCTGACCATCGTGACCCGGGCGACGGGGCAGTCCCGGCGCAATCGCGCCCACTCGGGAGCGGGTTCGAGGGCGGCGGGCTGCGCGAACGGGTAGGTGGGAACCGTTTCCGTCATGGGTCCTCCGTGGTGTCCGGCCACGGCCGACCGTAGGTCAAGCGGGTGATTCAAACAAGGCCGGAAAACCGGTCCACCACATTCACCAGGGACAATTGTCTTCCACTCGCGGGCGGCCTGCCCTACAGTTTTCGATCATGAAACCGGACTTCACCGTGGTGCTCCGCGGGTACGACCGCGCCGAGGTCGACGAGGCGATCGCGCGGGCGGAGCAGGCGATCGACTCGGGCAGCGAGTTCGCCCGGGCGGCGGCGCGCGACGCCCTCGCCGCGGCCCGGTTCACCGTCGTGCTGCGCGGCTACGACCGCGTCCAGGTCGACCAGCACGTGGGCCGGCTCCAGCAGATCCTGGACGCCGGCCCCGGCCCGGAGCCGGCCCGCCCGGCGGACCTGGCCGACACCTCGTTCGCGGTGGCGCTGCGCGGGTACGACCGCGGCCAGGTCGACAGGGTGCTCGCGCAGGCGCGGCACGCCCTCGACTCCGGCGACGGGTCCGCCCGCGCCGCGGCCCGGGACGCCCTGGCCGGCACCTCCTTCACGGTGGTGCTCCGCGGTTACGACCGGGCCGAGGTCGACCAGGCGATCGACCGGGCGCGGCGGGCGCTCAGCCAGCCCTCCTGAGCGTCCGCGCGGCACCGCGTGACAGGCGTCAGCCGTCCAGCGCGCGGATCAGCTCCGCCTTGGTCATCGTCGAGCGACCGGCGACGCCACGGTCGCGGGCCTCGGCGTACAGCTGAGCCTTCGACTTGTCCGTCCCGGACGACTTCCGGCCGGCCGACGGTTTGCCCAGCTCCCGCCAGCTCCGCTCGGTCATCTCCACGCCGAACTCGCGGGCGGCCTTCTGGATCCGCCGGAACGCCTCGTCGCGCTCCTTGTCGGTGACGTCGCGCACCTGGTCGAATCGGGCGATCGCGTTGCGTACGTGCCTGGCGTCGTTGAGCGGTTCCTTGCGCAGCCGGGGAAAGGCGAACGCGCTGTCCGGCATCGCCTCGCGGTCGGCCGCGTCCAACGGGGAGTTCTTCTTGGCAGCCATGGACTCCACGTACCCCGAACCGGGAGGGTCACACGAGACATCGACCCGCTTCGACAGTATGGTGCTTCAGGAAAGCGCATTCCCGCTGAGGAGGCCGCCACCGATGAAGACCGTGCTGTTGCTGCTGGCGACACTGCTGGCCGCTCCGGGCAGCCCCGCCCGGCCGATCCTGTCCGATGCCGAGGCCGCTCCGTTCACCGAGGCCGGCTATTTCCGGTACGCCGGGGCGTACGAGAATCCGGTCGTCGATCCGTGGCAACCGCAACCGATCCGCACACCGCGGCATCCGGATTTCCGGGTCGGCGGCAGCCACGGCTTCGCCGACGTGCAACAGGCGGTGAACGCGGCCTATCGCCGGGGCGGCACCCGGCGGCTGACCATCGCGGTCCGGCCCGGCACCTACACCGGGACGGTTTTCATTCCGGCCGGCACACCACCGCTGACCATCGCCGGTGAGGGCCGGGCGGACCGGGTGCGACTCGCGTTCACGCTGGACGCCACCAGCACCCCGGCGCAATGGGCGCGGCAGGTCAACGCGACGGGCCGTTACGCGGCGGGCGACCCGGCCTGGCCGATGTTCCAGTCCTGCGCCACCAAGACCACCGCGACCGCCGCGCTCTGCGCCACAGTGGTCTGGGCGCAGAGCACCGACCTGCAGTTCAAGGGCCTGACCATCACCAACACGCTGCTGGACACGGTGGACCGCGGCACCCATCAGGCGCTCGCGTTGCGCACCGACGCCGACCGTACCCAGCTGGAGGACATGCGGCTGATCGGCCGGCAGGACACGTTCCTGGCGAATGCCGACGACACCGCCGCGATAGCCCGCGTCTCGGTCCGGCACAGCTATGTCGAGGGCGACACCGACTTCGTCTTCGGCCGGGCCGCCGCGGTCTTCGACAGCAGCGAATTCCGCCTGGTGTCCTCGCGCAAGGAGTCCGGCGGCGTCATCTTCGCCCCTAACACCCAACCCCATTTCCGATACGGCTTCCTGGTCACGAATTCCCGCATCGTCGCCGACGCCGGTTACCGGGCGGCGCCCACCGGCCACCTCGGCCGGGCCTGGGACCAGGGCGCGAGCGCCACCGGTTACCTGCCCGGCGTCACCCCGAACGGCCAGCTCGTGATCCGCGACAGCTATCTGGGCCCCGGCTTCGACACCGCCGCGCCGTGGGCCCCGGCCGCCACCACCGCCCGCCCGTTCACCGCCCGGGTCGACCCGGGCCGCGACCTGAACGACGTCAACTACAACCGGCTCTGGGAGTACCGCAACCACGGCTGGTGATCCGAAACGGCCAGTGGCTGTCTCGCCACCTGCCTCCGCGTCCACGATCGCGCGGCGCGGGTGCCCGCCGGTCGGGGTCGTACTGACCTGACGGGTTCCACCGGCGGGCAAAGCCGTGATCATGGCGCTCATCTAGCTTGCTAGCAAGCTAGCGTGCTAGCTTCGTTGCTGTGGGCGACGAGGAAGTCAAGCAGTTCAACGTGTACCTGCCGATCGGTTTGATCAAGCAGGTCAAGTACCGCGCCGTCGAATCGGGTATGTCGTTGTCGGCGCTGGTCGCCGCGGCGCTGCACGCGTACCTCGACGCCCCACGTCAGCAGCGACAGCCAACGACCGAGGAGGGCACCTGACATGGCGACCGAAGGAATCGAGGCCGTGTTCCTGGAGACCCACAACTGGGGTAAGGCGGCCAAGTTCTTCCAAGCGCTGGGCTACGAGTTGGAGTTCTCCACCGACCACAACTCCGGCCAGCTCCGTAACGGCGACGGGCCGTACGTGTTCCTTGCCGAGGTTCCCGAAACCCAGGTGCCGCGGACGCAGATCGTGCTGAAGGTGCCGGACGCGGACACGTTCCGCGCCGACGCCGCGGTCGAGGTGGTCACACCGTTCGAGGACACCCATTACGGGACTCGGGAGATGACGGTCCGCGACCCCGACGGGCGCCTGTGGAGCCTGCAGGCCCCGGCGAAAAGCTGACGGCGAGAGGCGGAACGCCATGGCAGACGATCGAGTCGAGGCGCCGGACAGCACGGCGGTGCGGACCGCCCTGTGGCGGGCGATGCACGTCCAGGTCGACCCACCACCGCACGTCCTGACGGACGAGATCGGCCTGCGACTGGCCGCGCCCGGCGACGACTGGCGTCGCCGTCCCGACATGGACGCGCAGGTCACCAGCGCCTTCCGGGCCGCCATGGTCGCTCGTAGCCGGTTCGTCGAGGACCTGGTCGTCGAGCAGGCCGGCCGCGGTGTCACCCAGTACGTCATTCTCGGAGCCGGTCTGGACACGTTCGCCCAGCGCAGGCCCGATATCGCCGGCCGGCTGCGAATCTTCGAGGTCGATCGACCCGGCCCGCAAGCCTGGAAACGACGACGCCTGACCGAGCTCGGTTACGGCATACCCGACTGGCTGCGGATGGTCCCGGTCGACTTCGAGCAGGACACCGACTGGAGGAAACACCTGTCGGCCGCCGGGCTGGACCACACCCAGCCGGCAGTCTTCGCGTCCACCGGCGTCACCATGTACCTCACCAGGGACGCCACCGCGGACACCCTCGGCACGATCGCCGGGTTCGCGCCGGGCTCGACGCTCGCCATGACGTTCCTGCTGCCGTCCGAACTCGTCGACGAGGCCGACCGGCCTGGACTTCGGGCAAGCAGAGACGGCGCGCGGGCTTCCGGGACACCGTTCGTCAGCTTCTACACCCCAGCCGACATGGTGAACCTGGCCCGCGAAGCGCACTTCTCCGACGTCCGGCACATCGCGAGCCGTACGCTCGCCGACCGCTACTTCGTCAACCGCACCGACAACCTTCGCCCGTCAAGCGGAGAGGACTTCCTGCTGGCCACCACGTGAACCCCCCACCCAGGACCGCCAGACACCAACGAGAACGCCCGCGACCGATCGCAGCACAGACCATCCAGTCTCCGGCGGATGCTTCCTGCCAGGCGACGGCGACCTTGATGCGGAGGCCGAGCGTGCGGGCGAGGATGGCGGCGGGGGTCTCGAGGGCGAGGCCGAACAAGGCCTTGGAGCGATCTCGGCCAGCGTGGACGCCGCCGCATCGTGTGATCATCACGCCAGCTCGGGGCACTGAGGTGAGGGCTAGCTAGATATGTGCCATGTAATAGACGTCATGTCGTCCAGGTGGAAGGGATGTTCTTCTGCTTCGCCGCGACCCGAATCTCCGCGTATCCTGGCCGATCTTCTTCCGGGGAGCCGGGCTTCATTGCCGGCCCGACCTCTGCCAGCGGGAATTCACTCATAAATGTAGATGTGCCAGTGCGCGGCCAATGCCAGTCGCCTAACGAGACCGGCTCCATCGGTGCCAGGACTACGGGGAGCGGGCTGATTTCCAGCTGAGTGCACTCGCGCCAGTGAGGTGCCGTATATACGACTTCGTTCAGTGCGTGGTGAACAAGAAAATCCGACAGATTCTCGGTGGACACCTGCCACGGCTCATGAAGTTCAGCTTCGCACGCCGTTGTTTTGTCGTCGGAGTCGAATGCCCAGCGGTAGTCGCCGGTGGGGTCTGTCATGAAGACGGTTTTCCCCTCCGACTGTATCATCTGGCTCGCGTCAGGATGGTTTTGAGGGTGGTGGTGTGCGAGTTCCATCGGGATGACATTCTTAGCCAGTCCTGGAGGGGGCCGGGAAGGAACCCATATTCGGAAGGCAACTCTTTCGGTGGGGTGGATGGTTCACCGCACCATTCAGCCAAAAGCCTAAACGTGTCAATTCTGCGTGGATCGATCACCGCTGCAGTATGCCACATGCGTCATTCGCTTGAGTGGGGGTAAGACCGGCACGCTTCTCGTTATGTTCTCTGCGCCTGTCAACAATGTGTTGCGCGAGACGCAAAAGCCGTTCGCGTGAGTGACCACGATCCATCAACCAGCTCTAGTACCACAGCAGGAGATCCGTACTACGTCTTGGTGCGAACTCGCCGCCGATACCCCGGTGCACCTCCCGACCTCCTGGATAGTGCAACGGAGATCGTCACTATGATGTCCGCATGGAAGACGCGGGGGAACTGACCTTTCAGGCCCGAGCGGAGCCGAATCTGACGGCGGCGCTGATACGGCGGGGCATGCTTCCAACCGTCACAGTGGTCGGGGGTGCCATGCTGGCTCTCGCCGCGCTGCTGTACCAGGCCGGTGACCCCGGTGACTGGGCGACACCGCTCCTCGTCGGCAGCATCGTCGCGCCCCTGTTCGTTCTGTTCACCGTGCCGCAGCAGGCTGTGAAGCGGAACGCCCACAAGATCGGCGGGCCGGTCGCTTACCGAATCGACGCGGTCGGTGTGCACATCATTCACGGCTTCTCCACGAGCACACTACCGTGGTCGGCGATCAGGGCCGTGCGCCGAGCGCGCGGCCAGATAATGCTCTCGCACGGCGGGCTCTCCGGCGGCAAGCGCCGAACAGCCGGCATCCCGACCGCCGATCTAACCGCGGCCGAACAGGCCCGGCTACTGGCAGTCCTACGTTCGCGCGGTGAGGCGCTCGCGAACGCACCCGCCGCTTGAGCTATCCACTGCTACCGCCCGCCCCCAAAGCCAGCTGTCACGCCCGGCAGACTCTCGTCGGCTGGAGCGGATCTCCTGCTGGAGTGTGGCCAGCCTTATCAAGATGTCAGCTTCTTGTAGTAGAGGTACTCCGCAAGTGGCTCTGAAAAGACGAACAAGGTAATCGTGCCAGCGATAGTGAGCAGGCGGCCCCATAGGTTCATCGAGGACCAGAAGAAGGTCACGTAGAAGGTGCCGCCAAAGGCGATCACGAAAAGCGAAAGTATGTGGTTCGGCTTGAAGGACAAGAAGTAGAGGGCAGCGAACACGAAAATGACGAAGGCGCAGGCCACCACAACGACAGAATGTGGTGCAGTGTCCACCGCGGCTGCTTGCGTCGCTGCCGTAGTCGCTGCTTGGGTTGGTTGGCTGACCGTTGTTGCCGGTGCCGGCTCATCTGACGAGGGTCCGGGCGGAAAGAAGTAGACGAACACCGCGAACGCAAGGGCCAGGAAGCCGAGGACGGTCCCAATGATCGTTGGCCAGTCGCCCCTCGGTCGCATGAGCACATGCTATCGACCCGGAGCGTAGCCGCGTCATCACCGTCGATGCGGTGGACGACCTCCAAGTCTCCGTGCCACTGGGTTGCCGGCTGGGCTACCCGGTCTCGCCGTGGACAGCCAGGTCGTCGCCGCTCAAGACGAGGCAGCCGAGGATCTCTGTCAGGACACTCCGCTGGCGGCGTGTCAAGGTGTTGACGAAGACCGCGACGTCGATGTCCGCCTCTCGGCACGCCAGGGCGATCTCGCGGAGCTTGCCATGTGTCAGCAGTGTGCGGCGGGAAAAGGGCTGCGACATTCGCAGCGACCCGCCGGGGCGCTGCTTCCACCGGTCAGACGCGCCCCGGCGCTGGACAAAACGGGCCACCACCCGGCCACCACGGGCCTCGACCAGACCGGCGAACTCGTCGAGCCTGGCCTCGTACTGCTTCTCCTTGGCCGAAAACAGACCGATGAGTACTACGTCGACACCATCGAATGGGTCACCAAGGTTCCGGTACTGCTTCACGCCGCCATGATCGCTTCGGGCGCGCCGACGAGCCACGCGAGGCTCGCTCACACTCCGGGGCGCTCGGCTTCCTCTGCCGCTGCAAAAGCGCGCTTTGCCGGTATTTCCACTCTCACCGCATAGGCCGGCACTCGCTGTAGTCGCCGTTGACCACGCAGCGGGCTGCTCCGCTGTGGCGCCGGATGCGGATCGGGGGTTGAACGACAAGCTCAGCCGTCGAACGACGCCCAGTCGAAGCCGGGCTCCCGCAGCTCGTGCAGCGCCGACCGCCAGCGGCTGCCGACGGTGGGCCCGATCCGGTCGCCGGTCGGGAACACGATGGCCACCAGCCCCGGTGCCACGTAGATCCGGGTCGGGTCGGCCGGGAGCCTCGCCGGGGCGAGCGGCACCGGGATCAGTCGCTCGACGAACCGGTCGCACTCGGCCTCGGTGAGTTCGGCCTGGCCGGCGTAGGGTGCCGAGATGGCCGCGTCGATCAGGGCGAACTGGAGCAGGAAGCCGCACAAGGGCTCGGCGTCGTCGTAGACCAGCGGGTCGTCGGCGCCCAAGGTGATCACCCGGGTCCAGACGCCCTGGCTCTCCTCGGCGATCGGGACGCCGCCGAAGTCCTCGTCGTACGCCAGCTCGTCCGGCCGGCGGATCTCGTCCTGCGAGCCGTAGACGATCGGCCGGCGGGCGGCCAGCTCGTAGAAGACCCGGAGCGGCTCGGGCAGCTCGATTGACGGTTCGCCGTCCGGTTCCCGCTCCGGGACGTCGGCGTACCAGCCGGTCAGGAAGCCGCGCAGGGCGGCGACCCGGTCGTGCGGCACGTCCAGCAGCCAGCCGACGCCGGGCACCGGCTCGTCCCGGACCGGCCGCGCCAGGTCCAGGTCGCGGAAGGACAGCCGCTTCTCCAGCCGCAGGTCGAACCCGTACGGCCCGGGGTTCGGCGCGGCGCCGTCGTCCGGGATGTCCGGCCGGCTTCCATGCCGGCGGACCTGCCGGAGCCCGCCCGGCGCAGCGCTTCCTCTTCCACCACCAGCACAGCCCGATCATAAAGATCGTCGATCAAGACCATTTTCGGTACGACCGGCCGCCCGGTTCCGCATGCACCCGCGAGGAGCCCGTCCCGCGGCGCACGCAGAGCCCGGACAGCACCGCGCGCAGAGCAGCCCGGGGGTGGGTGCAGCCGTGCGCACACAGCGCAGCCGGGCAACCGGACCTCGCAGCACGTCCGGCCGCGCCCGCACCGCCGGGCGAACCGGGCGGCGCGAGGCGGTCCTGAGCACCAGCCGCCTCGCGGCTGCTCGGCGGCACCGCGCCGACGACGTACCGAAAAAGGGGGTCAGTGCGGAAGCGGAGCGCCTACCAGGACCAGCAGGACGCCGGCGACCGCCGCGGCGGACAGGGTGAGGACCGGGCCACGCCGGAGGACCAGGGTCAGCACGACGGCACCGGCCAGGACGGCGAACTGCCAGAGCGCGGTCAGGGACATGGCCAGCGGGACGGCCGAGCCCAGGATGGCGCCGATCGCGGCGGGCGCGGTGCCGTCGAGGAAGGCGCGGACGTGACGGTTCGCGCGGAGCCGGTCGAAGCGGTCGGCGCCCAGCAGGATGAACGCGAACGACGGGCTGAAGGCGACGAGGGCCGCGAGCAGGCCACCGGCGACACCGGCGGCGGCGTAACCGACCACGGCGACGGTGTGGACGACCGGGCCGGGGGTGATCTGGCCGAGGGCGACGGCGTTCAGGAACTCGGCGGCGGTCATCCAGTGATGGCGGTCGACAGCGTCGGCCCGCATGAGCGGGATGATCACGAAACCGCCGCCGTAGGAGAGCGCGCCGACCTTGAGGGCCGTCCAGACGAGCGGGGCGAGCACACCGCCGCCGAGACCGGCGACCGCCAGGGTCCGGCCGGGGCGGGGTGCGGGCAGCCGCTGCGCCACCAGCTCGGCGAGGCCGCAGCCGATCAGCAGCAGCACCAGCCAGGGGCCGAGCGTGGCGGCGGCGGCCGCGCCGAGCAGCAGGTAGGCGAGCCAGCGGCGGCGGCTGCTCTGCTGGGGCGCGCGCTGCCAGCCGGGCGGGACGAGACTGGTGCCGGCTTGCAGGGCGACGGCGGCGACCGCCGCGCCGGCCCCGGCGCCGGCGGCCCGGACCCAGGTGGGCGGGTCGCCGAGGAAGAGCGCCGCCAGCGCCAGGATGGCGACCAGGCCGGGCAGGATGAACGCGGCGCCGCCGACCAGGGCGCCGGCCCGGCCGCGGACCCGCCAGGCGCAGAAGATCGCCAGCTGGGTGGAGGCCGGGCCGGGCAGCAGGTTGCAGGCGGCGATGGCGTCCTCGAACTCCCGCGCGTCCAGCCACTCGCGCTCGTCGACGCAGAGTTTGCGCAGCAGGGCGATGTGCGCGGGCGGCCCGCCGAAGCCGACGCAGCCGATCCGGCCCCACTGCCGCAGGACGGTGCCGAGGCCGGCGCGCGCCCGGATGTCCGGCATTCAGGCCTCCGCGGGCTGGAACAGCTCGACCGGGTTGCCGGCCGGGTCGTCCAGGACGATCTGGCGGCCGCCCGGGCCGGTCACCACCTCGCTGCGGAACACCACGCCGCCGGACCGCAGCCGGGTCACCTCGGCATCGATGTCGTCGACGAGCAGGTGAATACGGTTCCAGCCGCCGGGCTGCGGGCGCCGGCCGTCCGGCATGGGGCGGGCGGCCGAACTGTCCGGGCCGGACAGCAGCAGCCGCAGGTTGCCCCGGCGGACGTCGGCGAACGCGGGCGGGAACACCCGGTCCGGGGTGAACCCCAGGTGAGTGGTGTAGAAGTCGAGGGCGGACTGCACGTCGTCGACCAGGTAGCGGACGTGCACGGTGCCGTCGGTCATGACGCCTCCTTCGCGGATGCGATGAGCTGGGACAGGTGACCGATCCGGTCGTCCAGCCGGTCGGCGACCTGCTCGAACGTGGCGAGGTCGGCCGGCTCCGGCAGGCTCCAGTGGGTGGGGCGGCGATGGCCGGGGAACTCCGGGCAGATCTCCTTGACCCGGTCGCACAGGGTGATCACGTGGTCGAACCGCTGGCCGGCGAACTCGTCGAGGTGCCGGGGACGGGCGCCGGTCAGGTCGATGCCGCGGGCGGCCAGCACGGTGACCGCGTGCGGGTGGATCGGCTTGGGACGGCTGCCGGCGCTGTGTGCCTCGACCCGCCCGGCGGTCCGCGCGCGCAGCAGCGCCTCGGCCATCGGCGACCGGGCGCTGTTGCCGGTGCACAGGAAGAGCACCCGGGCGCCGGCCCGGTGGATGGTCGCGGGTGGCCGCAGGCGCAGGGCCGGGTGTAGCGCCCCGCCGGCCCCGGACAGCAGGCCGGCGCACCGGGTCAGGTCGAGCGAGTAATACGTGTCGCGGCCGTCGGCGGTGCTGCGCCGGGCGGTGACCAGCTCGCTGCGGCGCAGTTTGCCCAGGTGGTAGGAGATCAGGCTCTGCGGCTGGCCGAGCAGCTCGATCAGCTCGCGGACGGCCAGGTCGGTGCGGGCCAGCTCGGTGAGCAGCCGCCAGCGCACCGGATGCCCGGCGGCGGTCAGGACGGCCGGTGGCGCGTTCACCCCCCGCAGGTTACATCAAACTGATTTGATGCAATAGCGGCCGACGCGGGTTCACTGGCCGGTGCGCGGCGCGTACATGATGACGGCGACGCCGGCCAGGCAGATCGCGGCGCCGAGCAGGTCCCACCGGTCCGGGCGGAACCCGTCGACGACCATGCCCCAGGCCAGCGAGCCGGCCACGAAGACACCGCCGTAGGCGGCGAGGATCCGGCCGAAGGTGGCGTCCGGCTGCAGGGTGGCGACGAATCCGTAGGCGCCCAGGGCGAGCACGCCGGCCGCGACCCACCACGGGCCGCGCTGCTCCCGCCAGCCCTGCCAGATCAGCCACGCCCCGCCGATCTCGGCGAGCGCGGCCAGCACGAACAACAGCAGCGAGCGGGCGACGGTCATGCCGCAGAACCTACCGGCTGTTGATCATCGGGCCCGGCGCAGGCCGATGCCGGTCATCGGCACGGGGCCGGCCGCGGTGGCGGCCCGGTGACGAACGGGCGCGGCGGCTGCGGCGGGACGGCACCGGTGTCGCGGACCAGGGTCAGCAGCTCGCGCTGGCCCCGGGTGGCGCGGACGGTGAGCCCGGGAAGCCGGCTCTCGGCGAGGGCTATCGCGGTCAGGGCGCGGACGTCGAGGAAGGTCATGTCGGCGACGTCCAGGGTGTCGCCCGGGCGCAGGTCCTGGATCAGGGCGAGGAAGGCGATGGTGTTGGCGAGGTCGGTCTCGCCGGTCAGGCGCAGCGTCCGGCCGTCGTGCAGGCGCTGGTGGCGCAGCGGGGCCCGGCTGCTGGTCCGGCGCCGCGAACGGGGCGCTGATGTGGTCTCCGGGTTGAACGGTAAGCGACATGGTCACCTCCCCACGGCCGCGGTGACAGCCTGACGCACCGGAGGAGGCTCGGGAATCGTCGATCGGGTCAGCCGTGGCCACCGCCGGGCCGGGTTCACCCTATCGCCGTCGTCCGATCACCGGAGTTCCCGCCGGCGCCGGGATCAACTCGGGCGCGGCGGGGCCGCCCGCCGTACCGGAAAGGGGTGATCGCTTATTCGACGGCGCCTGATACAAACCGCGAGGTGGTATCAACTGCCATTCGGCTCGTTCCCCGCGCCGACCGGGGCGAGTTCATTGACGGCCGCGAGCGGGCGGACCGAGACTCCGAAGTATGGCAGCTCTATTCTTCAACACCCGGGAATTCGATCTCAGTGATGCTCTCGGCAGCATCGGCGAACTCAAGAATGTGATCGCCAACGAACTGCGGCAGGCCGGCTTCAGCGACGTGGTGACCAACCAATTCGAGGTCGCCGGAAATCATTCCGGTGGCATCCGGCTCAGCGTCGCGCACCTGCCGGTCGGCGGCCGCCGGTTCTGGCAGGTGGTGATGGCGGGCGGCGATGGCGGCGACCTCACCCTGCGGACGGTCAACGACATCGCCAACCGGATCCAGCACCTGCACTTCCTGTGAGGTACGCGGCCAGCTCGCCCGGGCGGCTCAGCGCCGGGGTGTGCCCGCCGTCGATCTCGTCGGGCGTGACGCCCAGCCGCTCGCGGGCCACCCGGCGCAGGTGATCGGGCGGGAGCAGGCGGTCGTCGCGGCAGAGCAGCACCCGGGTCGGCACGTCCGGCCAGGCCCGCAGCGGGGACGGCTCGCCCAGCCGGGCCTCGGACTGGCGGCGGGCGTGCCGGGCCGCCTCCGCCACCAGGCCGGCCGGAACGTCCTGGTAGAACACGTCGTCGAAGGCACCGGCCGGCTCGTACCGGGTGTTCGCCCAATAGTCGGCGGGCGCCTCCCCGGGCGCCGGGATCATCGGCGCGACCAGGTCGACGCGGTCCACCGGGAGCCGGTCGGCGACCAGCGGGGCGACGAACCCGCCGAGCGACTGACCGACCACGATCAGGCCGGTCCGGTCGCCGGCGGCGGTGACCACCGTGTCCGCGTACTCGGTGAGGCCGGCCGCGTCGTCGTCGCAGGGCAGGTCGGGGGCGACGGTGTGGTGGCCGTGGGCGCGCAGCTCCGCCTCGACCAGGTGCCAGTACCAGCCGGCGTCGCCGGCACCGTGGATCAGCACGAAGGTGGCCACCCGGACAGGCTAGCCCGGGAGGCCGGCCCGGGCCGGGCCATCCGGGCGCTCGTCAGGGCTGGAGCGGCAGGATCGCGCAGGTGGAGACGGCGGGCAGGCCGGCCAGCCGGTGACCGAGCCAGTCCACCGCCGGGCCCTGGTCGGTCAGCAGCGGTCCGAAGTGGTTCACCAGCGGGCTGCCGGTGGCGGGCAGGCTGACCGGCTCGTAGACCACGCTGCCGCCGAGCTTGCACCAGTCGGCGGCCATCGTGCGGGCCTGCCCGTGCGACACCAGGTTGTCGTTCACCCCGGTGGCGACCCGGACGATGCCGGCCGGCTTGCGGGCGCCGATGCGCTGCTCGTCGAGGAAGGCGCGCAGAGCCGGTTCGGCCTGGACGATGTCGGCGAGGGACTGGCCGGTGGTGGTCCAGGAGGTGCTGTGCCGGCCGGCGTACCCGAAGATCGCGTCGCCGACGCACATGGTGGACAGGTCGGCGAGCGCCGCGCGGCCGGAGTCGCTCAGGTACCTGTCGGCGACTGCCCGCAGCTCCGGATCGCTCTGGATGAAGCCGTTCACCGACCAGCCGAGCGCGCCCGCCAGTTCGGTGCCGTCGATCGCCGCCGTGACCTCGGCCAGATTCGCCGGCGGCGCGCCCGCGTAGGTGGCCTTCAGCCGCACCTCCGGGGCGTACGTGGCCTGCAGTTCCGCCGCCGAGGCGACCGCTCCCCCGCCCTGGCTGTATCCGTAGAGGCCGACCCCGGATCGGGTGGTGATCGAGGTGTTCGGCAGCGCGGTGGCGGCGCGGGCGGCGTCCAGCACCGCGTGCCCCTCGTCCACCCGGTTGACATAGGTGTGCAGCCGGTCCGTGGTGCCCAGCCCCGGATAGTCGGTCTGCACCACCGCGATCCCCTTGGCGAGCAGCCGGTAGATGGCCAGGATCTCGTAGCCGATGGAGATCGTGGTCTGTCCGTCGTCGGCCCCGACGACCAGGCCGCGCTGCAGGGCGAGCGAGGTGGAGCACTGGTCACCCTGGCCCATCGTGCCGGGCGCGAGCACCACCAGCGGTCGCGGGCCCAGCCCCAGCCACGGTGCCGCCGGCTCCAGATAGGACCCGGTCACCGCGACCGGCCGCCCGGTCGAGTCGGTGGACCGGTACATGATCCGGGTCGCCCGGCCGGGCAGCGGGGAATCGATTCCGGGCAGCGACAGGGCGAGCGGCAGCGGCTCGGTGCGAATGAGCGCGCCATTGTCCGCGGGCAGGGTCGCCGGCGGCGTGTAGAAATCGGGAATCGTCACCCCGCGCGACTCGGCGGCCTGTGCCGCCGGCGCGGCGGAACCGGCACCGGCAATGGTTGCGGCAAGCAGCGCGGCAGCAATTCTTTTGCGTACGGACATAGCTGTCCTCCATCGGCTCAGCGCGCGTTTCCACTCACCAACGTCGATGAGTAGCCGCGGTTACCGGACGGTAACCATCCGAACCGAGACATTCCAGAGCACCGAATTCTCATTCCGCCGGGAGCAGCCGGGACGATCGCCGCGGCCGGCGTACCGGAGGGGCCGGATCAGCGGGCGGGCAATCCGTAGCGGGCGTTGAGCACCTGCATGGCCGCCCCCGCCGCGATCGCGTCGGTCCCCAGCCCGGTCAGGCTCACCTCGACGGTCAACCAGTCGGCCCGCGGCACCTGGGTCCGCACCGCCTCCGCCACCGCGGCCCGATAGATCTCGCCGTGCCGCAGCAGATCCGCCCCGGCCAGCACCACATGCCCCAGGTCGAGGGTCTGCAGCAGATTCACCACGCCGGTGCCCAGCACCGCGGCGGCCACCGCCGGGTCGCCGGCCCGGTCGTGCACCGCCTCCAGGCAGCCGCGCCGCCCGCACACGCACGGCGGCCCGTCGAGCTGCACCACGCTGTGCCCGAACTCCCCCGCGTTGGTGTGCGCCCCCCGGTGCACCGCCCCGCCGAGCCACAGTCCCGCCCCGAGCCCGCTCTCCACCATCACCAGCGCCGCGTCCCCGAACGAGGCACCCCGCCGCCACGCCTCCGCCGTCACCCCGGCCGTCACGTCCTTGTCCAGCACCACCGGCAGCCCGAGCGCCTCGGTGGCCAGCGCGGCGAGCGGCACGTCGTCCCAGTGCCGCAACCGGTGCGCACCCCGGACCGTCCCCCGCGCCTGGTCCAGTGGCCCGATCATCCCGATCCCCACGCCGATCGGCGCATGGTCCCCGGCCAGCGCCGCGACACCGGCGGTCAGCTCGCCGAGCAGCTGCGCCGGCGTGAAGTCGGCCGGCAGCGGGCTCACCGCCGAGGCGCGCACCTGCCCGGCCAGGTCGACCAGCACCAGCCGCAACGTCCGCCGGCTCACGTGCGCCCCGACCGCCCATCGGCTCTCCGGAACCAGCCGGTACACCGCCGCCGGCTTGCCCAGCGCCGGCCGCCGCACCCCGGCCGTCGCGATCACCCCGTCCTCGACGAGCCGGGCCAGCACCTTGGAGACCGCCTGCGGGGTCAATCCGGTGGCCTCGGCGACCGTGCCACGCTCGATCGTCGGCGCGGTCCGGGCCAGCTCGATGACCAGGGCCTCGTGGTAGTCCCGCAGGTAAGCCAGGTGCACGGGCTCACACTACTACTAATGCAACAGCGTTGCTAAAGTCCGCCCCATGAACCAGAAACGCTGGCCGGCGCTGCTCGCGCTGGCCCTCGGCGCGGTCGCCATCGGCCTCACCGAGTTCGTGCCGTCCGGCCTGCTCCCCGAGATCGCCGCGAACCTGCTCGGCGACGAATACGCCGGCGCCCGGTCCGACGCGCTCGCCCACGCCGGCTGGATGGTCACCAGCTACGCGCTCGGCGTCGTCGCCGGCGCCCCGCTGATCGCCGCGCTGACCGCCCGGATGCCCCGCAAGCGCCTGGTTCTCGGCCTGCTCGTGCTCTTCGTGGCCGGCACCGTGGCCTCCGCCCTCGCCCCGAGCTTCGGCCTGGTCCTGGCCGCCCGATTCGTGGCCGGTCTGCCGCACGGCGCCTACTTCGGCGCTGCCGGGCTGCTCGCCGCCTCGCTGATGGGCCCGGGCAGCGCGGGCCGCGGGTTCGCCGCCGTACTCAGCGGCCTGACCCTCGCCAACGTGGTCGGCGTCCCGGCGATCACCCGGCTCGGGCAGGCGGCCGGCTGGCGGGTGGCGTACCTGGTGATCGCCGCCGTCTTCGCCCTCGCCCTGCTCGCCGTCGCGGCCACCGTCCCGGACGCGCCCGCCGCCGGCGGCTCCCCCGCCGCCGAACTGCACTCCCTCCGGCGCGGGCAGGTGTGGCTGGTCGCCGCCACCGGCGCGATCGGGTTCGCCGGCTTCTTCGCGGTGAACAGCTACATCGCCCCGGTCACCACCGAGGTGACCGGCCTGTCCGCCGGCACGGTGCCGTGGGTGCTGGTCGCCGTCGGTCTCGGCATGACCGCCGGCAACGCTCTCGGCGGCTGGTATGCCGACCGCGACCTGCGCCGCGCGACCCTGCTCGGCTTCACCGCGCTGATCGCCGCGGTGGCGTTCTTCGGTGTCGCCGCCCCGACCACGATCGGCCTGTTCACCGGGGCGTTCCTGATCGGCGCCACCAGCCTGTTCCTCGGCCCGGCCCTGCAGTCCCGGCTGATCGCGGTGGCACCCGGCGCCCAGCTGATGGGCGCCGCCGTCAACCAGTCCGCGATGAACATCGCCAACAGCCTGGGAGCCGCCCTCGGCGGCGCGGTCATCGCCGCCGGTCTCGGCTATCGCGCCCCCGCCTGGGTGGGCGTCGCCCTCGGGCTCGCCGGTCTGGGACTGGCGGTGACCAGTTTCGCCCTGGACCGCTCGGCGCCGGCACCAGAACCCGCCGTCCACTGATCAGCACCCCCGGATGCGCGGGTCCGCCGGGGTGCGGATCACCGGCTCCCGCGCGGCCCGGGTGCGGCGATCCGGCCACCGCGCGTCCCGAGCGATCGTCGCACCCCGCACGACCCGTGGGTGGTCAGCGGAGCCTTGGGCACCGCCGCCTGGCGACCACTGGCCGTTCATACCCCCAGGGGGTATATTGGTCGGCGTGAAGGAGGCGGACATGACTTCAGAGGCGCACCACTCCCATGACGGACCGCACGCCGCGACGCACGAGCACGCCGGCCACCAGCCACCGGCGGCGACGTGGGCGGCCGCGGCGGCGGCAACCCTGCACTGCCTGACCGGCTGCGCCATCGGCGAGGTGCTGGGCATGGTGATCGGCACCGCGGCCGGGCTGTCCAACGCGGCCACCGTCGTGCTGTCGATCGCGTTGGCGTTCGTGTTCGGCTACGGCCTGACCATGCGCGGCGTGCTGCGCGCCGGCGTCGGCTTCCGCACCGCGCTCAAGGTCGCTCTCGCTGCCGACACCGTGTCGATCGCGGTGATGGAGCTGCTGGACAACGCGTTCGTGCTCGCGGTGCCCGGTGCGATGGACGCGGGCCTGACCAGTGCCCTGTTCTGGATCTCGCTGGCCAGTTCACTCATCGTGGCCTTCCTGCTGACCACCCCGGTCAACCGGTGGATGATCGGCCGCGGCAAGGGTCACGCCGTGGTGCACCAGTACCACCACGGCCACTGAGCCCGGCGGCGGCGACCGGGCAAGGTGGACAAGGACGTGCCTTCCGACCGACGCGGCTTGCCACCGCGCCCGCCCGGCGCAGAATCGACGCAGCAATCGACGCAACTGCGAGATGGGAGGCCTTCCCGGCACGGCCGTCGTCCGACTGGCGAGCGCACAGCCGATCATTAAGGGGGTGCGCCCGGCCGGCGAGGGCCGGTTCAGAGCCGGTCGAAGGGTTCGGCGTACCGGAAGCGGCCGGCCTGGCCGTCGTACTGGCTGAGGGTTCGGACCTGGAAGTTGTCACCCCAGGCGGGGACCGGCGCGGCGATCCCGGCCGGCTGCGCCGCGACGAAGCCGAACCGGCGGTAGAAGGCGGGGTTGCCGAGCAGCGCCACCAGGGGCTCGCCGAGCGCGTCGGCCGCGCCGAGAACGGCGTGCATCAGGGCGGAACCCAGGCCGGCTCGCTGGCGGCGCGGGAGAACACTCAGCGGCCCCAGGCCCAGGACCGGGCGGTCCTCGACATGAGCCCGCGTCGCGACGACGTGGCCGACGACCTGGTCGTCCTCGATCGCGACCAGTGACAGCTCCGGGATCCACCCAGCATCGGCGCGCAACCACGAGACGAGCGCCGCCTCGCCGGGATCACCACCCGGCTCCACCGGGGGTGCGCTGTACGGGAGGCCGCGGAACGCGGCCGCCGTGATCGCGTGGATCGCGTCACCATCGTCGGGGCGTTCCCGTCGAATCATCATCACCGAACCATCGGGCCTGCTCGCCCCGCCGTCAACGGATTTGCCGGGACGGCGCCCGCACCCGGCCGGCGGGGCGCTGCCCGGATGCGGCCGGCGACACGTCGTCGGACCCGGACCGCGGGGTGCCCGGGCCCGACGACGATCGTGCCGGCTAGAAGCTGATGAGGACCTTGAGCGCCGCCCGGTCGTCCATGGCCCGGTAGGCGGCGGGCACCTCGTCGATGGTGACGGTGCGGTCGAAGACCTTGCCCGGGTTGACGGTGCCGTCGAGGACGGCCGGCAGCAGCTCCCCGACGTACGCGCGGACCGGCGCCGGGCCGCCGTTGAGGTGTCCGGCGTCTCGGACAGCGTCCTGGACGCGATCGCCCGCGCCCTGCAGCTCGACGACGCCGAACGCTCGCACCTCTACGACCTGGCCCGGGCCGCCAACAGCAGCCCGCGCACCCGGCGCCGGCCGGCCCGGCAGCAGATCCGGCCCAGCGTGCAGAGCCTGCTGGACGCCATGACCGACGCGCCGGCGTTCGTCCGCAACGGCCGGCTCGACATCCTCGCCGTCAACGCCCTCGGGCAGGCGCTCTACTCGCCCGCCTACGCCGCTGCCGCGCGACCGGTCAACCTGGCCCGGTTCTGCTTCCTCGACCCGGCGGCCGAGGGGCTCTACGCGGACTGGGCCGAGGCCGCCGACACGACAGCGAACCTGCTGCGCACCGAGGCCAGGCGCGACCCGGCCGACCCCGGGCTGACCCTCACCGCGTACAGCGCCGAGGCCGGCACCCCGGCCCACGACACGCTGCGCCTGCTGGCCAGCTGGGCCGCCACGGCGGCGGGGGCGGGTGCTCAGGGCGTACCGTAAATCGGTTTTACAGGATCTTCTGGCCTCGGATGCGGCGGGCCAGCTCGTTGGCGTGGTGGCGGACCTCGGCCACCAGGTGGGGACGGTCCGGGGCCGGGACCTGCGGATAGGTGACGGCGATGCCGGCGATCGGCCAGCCGGAGCGGTCCCGGATCGCCACCGCGACCGACACCAGGCCCTCGGTGACCTCGCCGTCCTCCAGGGCATAGCCCTGGCGGCGCTCGCGGATGAGGATGGCGCGCAGCTCGGACAGCCGGGTCGGACTGCCCTCGGCGCGGCCGGCGAAGGCCGCGCGGTTCGGGAACAGGGCGCGCAGCTGGACGTCCGGCAGGGCGGCGAGCTGGGCGCGGCCGCTGGCGGTGATGTGGCTGGGCAGGCGCACGCCGACGTTGGTGACCAGCGGCGGGCGCCCGGGCGCGCGCTCCTCGACCAGGTAGATCACGTCGCGGCCGTGCAGGACGGACAGGTGCGCCGACTGCCGGACCCGGTCGACGAGTGCGGCCAGGATCGGCGCACCGAGCCGGGCCAGCGGCTCCTGGCGGGCGAACCCGGAGCTGAGCTCGAACGCGGCCAGTCCGATGCCGTACCGCTCCACCTCCGGGTAGTGGATCACGAAGCCGTGCTGTTCCATGACGCCGAGCAGCCGGTACACCGTCGATCGCGGCAGCCCGAGCGCTGTCGTGATGGTCGCGGCCGGCACCGGGCCCCGCTGCGCCGACAGGTAGCCGAGGATCCGCAGGGTGTGATGCGCGGCCGGGGATTGTCTCGCCTCGGCCATCCGCACAGTCTCACATGTGGGACACCAGTTGACGCCACGCCCTCCCGGACCCCTGGCGGATGTGTTCGGATCGCCTCATGGCCTTCACGTCTCCTTCCTCTGGCCGGACCGCGTCCGTGCGGCTCGGCGCCGGTGCGCCCGCGCTCGCCGACGTGGTCGCGATCGCCCGCCACGACGCATTCATTGATATCGATAAAGAGGCCCTGGACGGGGTGGCCGAGACCCGGCGGCTGATCGAGGCGCTCGCCGGCGACACCGAGCCGCATTACGGCATCAGCACCGGCTTCGGCGCGCTCGCCACCAAATTCATCAGCGCCGACCGCCGCGCCCAGCTCCAGCAGAGCCTGGTCCGCTCGCACGCGGCCGGCTCCGGGCCGGAGGTGGAGCGCGAGGTCGTCCGGGCGCTGATGACGCTGCGCCTGTCCACCCTGCTGACCGGGCGTACCGGGGTCCGTCCGGTGGTCGCCGAGACCTACGCCGCGGTGCTCAACGCCGGGATCACCCCGGTGGTGCACGAGTACGGCTCGCTCGGCTGCTCCGGTGACCTCGCCCCGCTCGCCCACTGTGCCCTGGTGCTGATGGGCGAGGGCGAGGCGCGTACCCCGGACGGGCGGCTGGTCGACGGCGGCACGGCGCTGGCCGAGGCCGGGATCACCCCGGTCACCCTGGCCGAGAAGGAGGGGCTGGCGCTGATCAACGGCACCGACGGCATGCTCGGCCACCTCGCCCTCGCCCTCGCCGACCTGGACCTGCTGATGTCGACGGCCGACATCGCCGGAGCGATGAGCGTGGAGGCGCTGCTCGGCACCGACGCGGTGTTCGCCGCCGACCTGCAGGCGCTGCGCCCGCAGCTCGGACAGGCCGCCGCGGCCGCGAACTTCCGCACGCTGCTGCACGACTCGCCGCTGATCGCCAGCCACAAGGGCCCGGAGTGCACCCGGGTGCAGGACGCGTACTCGCTGCGCTGCGCCCCGCAGGTGCACGGCGCGGCCCGCGACACCGTCGAGCACGCGCGCCTGATCGCCGGGCGGGAGCTGGCCTCGGCCGTCGACAACCCGGTGGTCACCCCGGACGGGCGGGTCGAGTCGAACGGCAACTTCCACGGCGCCCCGGTCGCGTACGTGCTGGACTTCCTGGCCATCGCGGTCGCCGACGTGGCCAGCATGTCGGAACGGCGTACCGACCGGATGCTCGACCCGAACCGCAGCCACGGCCTGCCGCCGTTCCTGGCCGACGAGGTCGGCGTCGACTCCGGGCTGATGATCGCCCAGTACACCGCGGCCGGCATCACCAGCGAGCTCAAGCGCCTCGCGGTGCCCGCCTCGGTCGACTCGATCCCGTCCTCGGCCATGCAGGAGGACCACGTGTCGATGGGCTGGGCCGCCGCCCGCAAGCTGCGCAAGGCCGTCGACGGGCTGGCCCAGGTGCTGGCCATCGAGATCATGACGGCGGCGCGGGGCATCGACCTGCGCGCGCCACTGCTGCCCGGTAAGGCGACCGGCTCGGTCGTACGCCTGATCCGCGACGAGGTGAGCGGGCCCGGACCGGACCGCTTCCTCGCCCCCGAAATCGCGGCGGTCGCCGCCGCGGTCCGCTCCGGTGCGGTGCTGAACGCCGCCGGACCCCTGCTCTGAGAGGCACTTGTGATGGCTGACTTCTCCGCCGGCGCCCGGCCGGTCCGGGCACCCCGCGGCTCCCAGCTCACCGCCAAGTCGTGGCAGACCGAGGCCCCGATGCGGATGCTGATGAACAACCTCGACCCCGAGGTCGCCGAACGCCCCGACGACCTGGTCGTCTACGGCGGCACCGGCCGCGCGGCCCGCAGCTGGGCGGCCTACGACGCGATCGTCGCGACACTGCGCGAGCTGGAGTCCGACGAGACGCTGCTGGTCCAGTCCGGCAAGCCGGTCGGCGTCTTCCGGACCCACGAGTGGGCACCCCGGGTGCTGATCGCCAACTCGAACCTGGTCGGCGACTGGGCGACCTGGCCCGAGTTCCGCCGCCTGGAGCAGGCCGGGCTCACCATGTACGGGCAGATGACCGCCGGCTCGTGGATCTACATCGGGACCCAGGGCATCCTGCAGGGCACCTACGAGACGTTCGCCGCGGTCGCCGTCAAGCACTTCGGCGGCAGCCTGGCCGGCACCCTCACCCTGACCGCCGGCGCCGGCGGGATGGGCGGCGCCCAGCCGCTCGCCGTCACCCTCAACGGCGGCGCCGTGCTGATCGTCGACGTCGACGCGGCCCGGCTGCGCCGCCGGGTCGAGCACCGCTACCTCGACGAGATGACCGACGACCTCGACGACGCCCTGGCCCGGGTGGTGGCCGCCAAGAACGAGGGGCGGGCGTTGTCGGTCGGCGTGGTCGGCAACGCCGCCACGGTCTTCCCGCTGCTGCTGGACAGGCGGGCGCCGATCGACATCGTCACCGACCAGACCAGCGCGCACGACCCGCTCAGCTACCTGCCCGAGGGCATCGGCGTCGAGGACTGGCACCGGCGGGCCGCCGAGGACCCGGAGGCCTTCACCAAGGCGGCCCGGGCCAGCATGGCCAAGCACGTCGAGGCGATGGTCGGCTTCCAGGACCGGGGCGCCGCGGTGTTCGACTACGGCAACTCGATCCGCGCCGAGGCCGAACTGGGCGGCTACCACCGGGCGTTCGCCTTCCCCGGCTTCGTACCCGCCTACATCCGGCCGCAGTTCGAGGAGGGCCGCGGCCCGTTCCGCTGGGCGGCGCTCTCCGGCGACCCGGCCGACATCGCCAAGACCGACCAGGCCATCCTCGAGCTGTTCCCGGACAACGAGCCGCTGGCCCGGTGGATCACGGCGGCCGGCGAGAAGGTGCACTTCGAGGGCCTGCCCGCGCGGATCTGCTGGCTCGGATACCAGGAACGGCACCTGGCCGGGCTCAAGTTCAACGAGATGGTGGCGTCCGGTGAGCTGAGCGCCCCGATCGTGATCGGCCGCGATCATCTGGATTCCGGATCGGTCGCCTCGCCCTATCGCGAGACCGAGGCAATGCGGGACGGCTCCGACGCGATCGCCGACTGGCCGCTGCTGAACGCGCTGCTCAACACCGCGTCCGGGGCGACCTGGGTGTCGCTGCACCACGGCGGCGGGGTGGGCATCGGCCGGTCCCTGCACGCCGGACAGGTCACCGTCGCCGACGGCACCGAGCTGGCCGCGCGCAAGATCGAGCGGGTGCTGACCAACGACCCGGGCAGCGGCGTCATGCGGCACGTCGACGCGGGCTACGAGCACGCTGCCGAGGTCGCCCGGACCCGCGGCCTGAAGATCCCGATGCTGGAGGAGAAGTGACGGCGCCGGCGATGCTGGCCGAGATCGACGGCATCGGCCGGGACCCGGTCCGCGGCGGCCACTCCCGGCACCTGCTCGACGACGCCGACCGGGAGCTGCGCGACTGGTTCGTCAGCACGGCGAAGAACCTCGGCCTCGAGGTCGAGCGGGACGGCAACGCGAACCTGTGGGCGTGGTGGCACCCGGCCGACGGCCCGCGGTACCCGGCGGTCGTCACCGGCAGCCACCTCGACTCGGTGCCCGGCGGCGGCGCCCTGGACGGCCCGCTCGGCGTGGTCAGCGCCCTGGAGGCGGTGTCCCGGCTGCGCGCCGCCGGCCACGAGCCGGCCCGCTCGGTGGCGGTGGTGGTGTTCGCCGAGGAGGAGGGCGCCCGGTTCGGCGTCGCCTGCCTCGGATCGCGGCTGCTCACCGGCGTCCTGCCGGCCGAGAAGGCGCTCGAGCTGACCGACGCGGCCGGGCACCGGCTGCGCGACGTGCTGGCCGAAAACGGGATCGATCCGGCCGGGGCGGGTGCCGATCCGGCGCGGCTGGCCCGCGTCGGGGTGGTCGTCGAACTCCACGTCGAGCAGGGCAAACAGCTGGCGCCACTGGGCCGGCCGCTGGGCCTGGCGACGACGATCCTGGCGCACGGCCGGTGGTCGCTGCGGATCGTCGGGCGAGGCGATCACGCCGGCTCCACCGAGCTGACCTCGCGGCACGACCCGGTCCTGGTGGCCGCCGACGTGATCAAGGCGGTCCGGCAGGCCGCCGTCGCCGCGCCCGCACCGGCCCACGCCCGGGCCACGGTGGGCCGGCTGACGGTGACGCCGGGCGGCACCAACGCGATCGCCTCCGAGGTGGTGCTCTGGCTGGACGCCCGCGCCGAGCGCGATCAGGAGGTGCGCGACCTGGTCACGGCGGTCACGGCGGCGGCCGAGGCGGCCGCCGCGGCGGAGGGCTGCACGGTCACCGTCCAGGAGGAGTCGTTCTCGTCACGGGTCACCTTCGACGAGCAGCTGACCGACCGGCTCGACCGGGTGCTCGGCGGGATACCGCGGATTCCGACCGGCGCCGGTCACGACGCGGGAGTGCTCGCCGGCTTCGTGCCTTCGGCGATGATTTTCGTACGCAATCCCGAAGGCGTCTCGCACGCACCCGCCGAGACCGCCAGCGACGCGGACATCTCCCGGGGTGTCACGGCGCTGGCCGCCTGCCTGGCCGATCTCACGTGAGGATCTTCGCCCGGCGGCTCGTGCTGCCCGGAGCCGTCCGGGAGAACGTGCTCCTGCAGGACGGCGCGGTCCACGACGCCACCCCCGGCACACGTGCCGACCTGCGGCTGGGCACCGTGGTCCCGGCGTTCGCGAACACCCACTCACACGCCTTCCACCGGCTGCTGCGCGGGCGCACCAACGCCGGCGGCGGCGACTTCTGGGAGTGGCGGCAGCGGATGTACGCCGTCGCCCAGTCCCTCGACCCGGACCTGATGTTCGAGGTGGCGCTGCTGGTCTACGGCGAGATGGTGGCTGCCGGTTACGCCTCGGTCTGCGAGTTCCACTACCTGCACCACACCCCGTCCGGCCGGCCCTACCCGCGGCACGAGATGGAGCTGGCGCTGGCCGCGGCCGCCACCGAGGCCGGCATCCGGCTCACCCTGCTGGACACGCTCTACCTGCACGGCGGGTTCGGGCAGCCGCTGCACGACCACCAGCGCCGCTTCGGTGACGGCAGCGTGCGGGGCTGGCTGGACCGCTGGCACGACCTGCGGTCCGTCCTGCGCGGGGCCACGCTGGGCGCGGCTTTCCATTCGGTACGCGCCGTCGCGCCGGACGAGCTGCGCGACGCGGTGGCCGGCCTGCCCGCCGAGGTGCCACTGCACGTGCACCTCTCCGAGCAGCCGGCCGAGAACGCGGACTGCCTGGCCGCCACCGGCCTGACCCCGGCCGGGCTGCTGGCGTCGGTGGGTGCGCTGTCGCCGCGCACGACGGTGGTGCACGCGACGCACCTGACCGACGCGGACGTGGCCACGCTCGGGGCGGCCCGGGTGACCGTGTCGATGTGCCCGTCCACCGAGGGGGATCTCGGCGACGGGCTGGGCCGGGCCCGGGACCTGGCCGACGCCGGGGCCCGGATCACCATCGGCTCCGATCAGAACGTGACGGTGGACCCGTTCGAGGAGCTGCGCCTGCTGGAACGCGGCGCCCGGCTGGCGTCCGGGCGGCGCGGGGTGTTCAGCCCGGCCGAGCTGTGGGCGATCGGTGCCGCCGGGACCGGCCTCGTCGAGATCGATACCGGTTCGGTCCGGACGCTCGGCACCCACCCGGCGGAGTTGTTCATGAGCGCGACAGCCGCCGACGTCCGCACGGTGATCACCGATGGCGTGGTGCGCGGGCGGCCCGACCTCGATCGGGCGGCCCGGTTGTACTCCCGGATCGAGGCGAAGGTGACGGCGTGAGCGAACTCATCACGAACATCGGCGAGCTGTTCACCGGGTCGTCGGGCATCCTGCGGGACGCCGCCCTGGTGATCGACGACGGGCTGGTCGCCTGGGTGGGACCGCGCACGGCGGCCCCGCCGGCGGACACCGTCTTCGACGCCGAGGGCGCGGCGGTGGTGCCCGGCTTCGTGGACAGCCACTCGCACCTGGTGTTCGCCGGGGACCGGGCCGACGAGTTCGACGCGCGGATGTCCGGGCAGCCGTACACGGCGGGCGGCATCCGGCGGACGGTTGCCGCGACCCGGGCCGCGTCGGACGAGGAACTGGCCGCGCACACCGGGCGGCTGCTCGACGAGGCGTTGCGCTCCGGCACCACGACCATCGAGATCAAGTCGGGGTACGGGCTGACCGTCGAGGACGAGCGCCGCAGCCTGGCGATCGCGTCCCGGTTCACCACGGAGACCACGTTCCTCGGGGCGCACGTCGTCCCGGCCGAACATCAGCCGGCCGCCTACGTGGACCTGGTCACCGGGGAGATGCTGGACCGGGTGGCCGGGCTCGCCCGGTGGATCGACGTGTTCTGCGACCGGGGCGCGTTCGACGTCGACCAGGCCCGGACGATCCTGTCCGCCGGGGCGGCCCGCGGTCTCGGAGTGCGGATGCACGCCAACCAGCTGGGCCCCTCGGGTGCGGCGCGGCTCGGGGTGGAACTGGGAGCGGCCAGCGTCGACCACTGCACGTTCCTGTCCGACGAGGACGTCGACGCCCTCGCCGCATCCGAGACGGTGGCGACGTTCGTGCCCGGCGCGGAGTTCTCCACCCGGCAGCCGTTCCCGGACATCGGGCGGCTGCGCGACGCGGGGGTGCGGTACGCGATCGCCACGGACTGCAACCCAGGGTCGTCGTACACCAGCTCGATGCCCTTCTGCATCGCCCTGGCGGTCCGCGAGATGCGGATGACCCCGACGGAGGCGCTGCTCGCGGCCACCGCCGGGGGCGCCCGGGCGCTGCGCCGCACGGACGTCGGGCACCTGTCCCCCGGCGCCCGCGCCGACGTGGTCCTGCTCGACGCCCCGTCGTTCGTGCACCTCGCCTACCGCCCGGGCGTCCAGCTGGTGAGGCACGTCTGGCAGCACGGCCGCCGCACGACCGCCTGGAGCAGGTGAGCGCGGCCGGTCAGCCGATCGCGAGCGTGGCGGTGACCACCGGCCCCTCGCCCCGGTGCACGACCCGGTTGCCCGTGCCGTCCCGCGGCCCGGCCGGGTCGTGCAGCCGGAACCCGGTGGCCGTCAGGAAGGCGGCGCCGGGCTCCCAGCCGGCCGGAATGCTCGCGGTCACCGTCCGGAGGCCGCGCTCGCGTCCCCTCTCGACGAGCGCCCGAAGGACCGCCGATCCCACCCCTTGCCGCCGGTGCGCCGGCGCCAGCAGGAACAGCCCGGCGGCCGCCGTCCACTGGTCGGGATGACCGGGGACCACGTCGACGACCCCGACGATCTCGCCGTCCCGTTCGACGACCAGGATCTCCTTCGTCTCCGGTGCGACGCCCTCGGGAGCCGCGTAGAACAGGCTCTGGAAGTCACCGGGCAGCGCCCGGTCACCGTTGACCGCCGTGAAATAGTCGCCGGCCTGGTCGAAGACCCGTAGCACGGCAGCCTCGTCCGCCGGCTCGGCCTCCCGGACGCATAGCCCGGCGCCGACCGCGATGGCCTCGAACGTCATACCGGCATCACCTTCGGGTCCATTCTGGCGACTCTAATAGCCCGCATCGGCTTCGTCGCGCCACCCATTCCGGCCCCGGGCCGGTGACGACGCAGCCCGTCGTGGCGGACGAAGATCTCCCGGCGCTCGCAAGCGTTCCCGCACCCGCGACCGCGCCGTCACACTTCAGCGCCCGCGCCCCGCCGCGACCGGGTCGATCGGGGTCAGCACGCCGAGTCGCTCCTCGATGGCCGCCGCCGCGGCGAGGCAGGTGTCCTCGCGGTACGGGCGTCCGATGAGCTGCACCCCGGCCGGCAACCCGTCCTCGACGCCGGTCGGGACGGCCACCGCCGGGAGCCCGGCGAAGCTGCTCGCCGTGCACAGGCGCATCGCCGTGGTGACGAGGTCCCGGCCGGCCGGGTCGCGGGACTCGATGCCCGGTTCGACCGGCGGCTCGGTGAAGACCGGGCCGAGCAGCAGCGGATACCGCTGGAGGAACTCGCCCCACGCCCGCTGGACGCCGAGCCGGACCCCGGTCAGCCGCAGGAACTCGGCGGCGTCCACCGGTGGCGTCCGCGCCATGCCGAGCTCGATGTACCGGTGCGCGTCCGGGCCGAGCAGTGCGCGGATGGCCGGCCAGGCCGGGGCGAACTCGGTCATCACCATGGACTGGTACGCCCGCAGGGCATCGTCCAGCCGGGGCACGTCGGCCACGGCTTCGACGGCGTAGCCGGCGTCCCGCAGCGCCCCGGCCGCGGCGTCGACGGCACGGGCCACGGCCGGGTGGACGCCGAGCCCGCCGGGATCGGCGACGACGGCGACGCGGATCGGAGCGGGCAGCGGCTCGCCGGTCAGCGGTACCGGCACGGCGCGCGGATCGCCCGGGTCGGCGCCGGCCAGCACCTGGAAGACCGCGTGCAGGTCCGCGACCCGGCGCGCGAGGGGGCCGTCGGCGACGAAGGTCTGCGAGCACCAGCCCGGATCGTCCGGGCCGATGCGGTGGTCGGCCGGGAACCTGCCGTACGTCGGTTTGAGCGCCGCCACCCCGCAGAACGCCGCCGGGATGCGCACCGAGCCGCCGGAGTCGTTGCCCAGCCCGAGCGCGGCCATCCCGGTCGCCACCGCGACGCCGTCGCCGCCGCTGCTGCCGCCCGGCGTCCGGGACGGGTCCCACGGGTTCACCGAGTCGCCGAACAGCTCGCTGCGGGTGTGCATGCCGGCCAGGGTGAGCGTCGGCATGTTGCTGTGCCCGATGACCACCGCACCCGCGGCACGCAGCCGGGCCACCGGCGGAGCGTCGGCGCCGGCCACCAGGTGCCGCAGCCGGGACGCGCCGTGCGTGGTCGGCACGCCGGCCACCGCGAGGTTCTCCTTGACCGTGAACGGCACCCCGGCCAGCGGGCCGGGCCGGGTGCCGGCGGCGCGCTGCCGGTCCACCGCCGCGGCGTCCTCGCGAGCCCGGTCGGCGAGCACCTGGGTGACCGCGTTCACCCGGGGATTGACCTCGGCGATCCGGGCCAGGTGCTGCTCGGCCAGGTCGATCGCGGAGATCTCTCCGGTGCGGACCGCGGCCGCCTGGCGTACCGCGTCCATCCGCCACATCTCGTCTCCCACAGCGCCTCCCCAGCCGAACCGATACAACCGCATCGGATCGTAGAATGAATCCGATGCAACCGCATCGGATTACCGGAGGTGGATCGTGAGCCGCGACAGTGACCGGGAGGACCGCCGCCGCCGCATCGCCGAGGCGGTGTGTGCGCTGGCCGACGAGCACGGGATGGACGGTGTCACGCTGCGCGACGTGGCGACTCGCGCCGACGTCTCGATGGGCGCGGTGCAGCGGTGTTTCCGCACCAAGGACGAGATGCTGGTGTTCGTGCTCAGGCACGTCGGCACCCGGGTCACCGAGCGGGTGCAGGACGGGCTGGGCGGCGCGCCGACCGGCGACCTGGCGCACGCGGTCGGCGAGATCGCCCTGCTCGGCGACGAGCATCGGACCGAGGCGCGGGTGTGGCTGGCCTTCGTGGCCAGGGCCGCGGTCAGCCCGCCGCTCGCCGAGGTCCTGCGCGGCAGCTACCGGGAGCTGACGAGCCTGATCGAACGGCTGGTCATCGCCCTGGGCGTGCCCGACGCCCGGGTCGAGGCGCAGGCCCTGCTCGCCCTGGCCGACGGTCTCACCACGCACGTCCTGGTCGGACACCTCGACCAGGACGCCGCCACGAAGATCCTCCGGGCTTACCTGGCGCAGCTCACCGCGTGACGGGCACCTGTTCCCGCAGGAACGCCAGGATCCGGGCGGACGTTTCCGGGTAGTCCGGGTCGCCGGGGTTCAGGTACTGGCCGTGACCGGCACCGTGGATGGTGACGAACCGTTTCGGCCACGGGACGGCGGCGTAGGCGGCTCGACCGGCCTCGATCTCGACCACCGGGTCCCGGTCGCCGTGCAGGAACAGCATCGGTGCGGCCGGCCCGGCGAACCCGGTCGACGGCCGCCGCCCGGCCACCGACACCGCGGCCCGCAGCGCCGGTGAATGCCCCTTCCGGAACAGGCCCAGCGTCGTCGTCCCACCGGCCGAGAAGCCGACCGCCGCCACGTGCGTGCCGTCCAGATGCCCGGCCAGGTCCCCGCCGGCCAGCTTCGTCAGCACGTAGGCCGCGTCCGCCGGCTGCCGCGGGATGTCCCCGGCATCCACCTCGACGTGCCCGTTCGTGTGCGGATAGGCCGGCGCGGCGACCACGTATCCGGCTTGCGCCCACGTGGTGGCCAGCGGCGCGAACTGCTCCGGCAGCCCGCCGAGCCCGTGGCTGAACAGCACTATCGGGTGTTTCCCGGCGGCGATGCCGGTGCCGTCCGGGCCGCTGGCATACCACAGCGTGGTCGGCAACGGCCGGTCCGCGCCGCGGGCGAACCGCACGACCTTGGTCACCACCCGAGGGCCGGCCGCGGCGGGCGGATGGGCCTGGGCCCGGGGCCCGGTGCCGCATCCGCCCACCAGCAGCACGGCCGTCACTGTCATCGCCCCGATACCTCGCACGCCGCGGAACGCTAGCGACGGGCATCGAGGATCAACACCACGGTACGGCCGGAATCCCGGGCCGATCAGCCGACGGCACGCCGGATCAGGGCGGTGATCCGCTCCTCCTCGGCCGCGTTCAGCGTGGTCAGCGCGTAGGCGACCGGCCAGAACGCGCCGTCGTCGAGGTTCGCCGCGTCGTTGAAGCCGAGCGTGGCGTACCGGGTCTTGAACTTCGCGGCCGGCTGGAAGAAGCAGACCAGTTTGCCGTCGCGGGCGTACGCCGGCATGCCGTACCACAGCTTGGGTGTCAGTTCCGGGGCGGCCGCCTTCACCAGCGCGTGGAGTCGCTCGGCGAGGGCCCGGTCCGCGTCGCCCATCTCGGCGATCTTCGCCAGCACCTCGGGCTCGGGATCGGCCTTGGCGCGTGACCCGCGTCGCGCCGCCCTCACCTCGCTGGCGCGCTCCTTCATCGCCGCGCGCTCCTCGTCGGTGAACCGGGTGGTCGTCTCGCTCATGATCGCTCTCCTCGTTCCCTGCGATGTGGTGCGTCCAGCCTCGCCCGCCGACCACCACCGGCACATCCGTGCTCACCACGGAACGCCCCACGTACCGGCGCCCGTGGTGCGGCCAGGAACAGCCCCTGGGGGCAACCGTCCCGGTCCGCGAGCGACGGTGCGGACACCCAGGCGCTCGAGCCGGCCTATCCGGCGACGGCCGCCGACGCCAGGTCGTCGGCTGCCGCGTCGAGGAAGGCGCGGCGCGGTTTCCTGATGTGTTCCCAGACCTTTTCGTCCTGTGGGTGCTCGGGGTCGGACGGACCATTCCGGATGACGTCCTGCAGGGCGAAAGCGAGTTCGCGCGCGGCCGCGTTGACGGCCGGCCGGCAGAGGAGGTGAATGGTTTTCTGGGCGGCCCAGATGCGGTCCTCGATCTCCCGCGCCCGGGCCTGCCACCGCTCGTCGTCGTGGCCGTGGTGGTACCGGTCCACCGCGACCCGTTCCGCCTCCTGCGCGACAGCGATGAAGCCGATCAGGTGGGTGATGCGCTCGGCTCGCCGGGTCTCCATCAGGTCGCAGGACCGGCGGCGCTCCTCGGCGCGCTCGGCGGCGGTCCGCTGCACGGTCTGCCCGACGAACGAGGTGACGCCACCCACGACCACGCCGGCCAACGAGGCGCCCGCGGTCCACACTTCAACGCCCATGTTCCTCCGCTCGATAAGCCGATGGGAACGATTCATGGTAGGTGCCGGGGCGCCATTCGCCCGTCCCTCGCGGGGATGACGCCACGCCGTTCCGGAATCCGCCGCCGACCGGATCTGAACCGTTCCCGGGCCGTCGCCGTATCCCCCGGCACGAATGTGCACCGTGAGTGCAAATGGAGCGAGAGGAGTGTTCATGACCGGCAAGCGGAAGCGGATCGTGCTGGGCGGCGTGGTCGCCGCGGTGACGGCCGGGGCCTTGGTGGTGGTGCAGAACAGCTTCGCCGCGACCATCCCGGGAGCCGGGCCGAGGGCCGGCACCAGGGCCGCCGCCGCCTGCGGTGACGTCCGGATCATCGTGACCCGGGCCTCCACCGAGGCGCCCGGCACCGGCATCATCGGCTCCCTGGCCACCGCTGTCACCCGGGCCAGCAAGCAGACCGTCACCACCGAGGCGACCGACTACCCGGCCCTGCTCAACCCCTACCCACCGAGCGTCGCGGCCGGCACCCGCGCCCTCACCAAGCAGCTCACCGACACCGCCACCGGCTGCCCGGCCACCAAGCTCGTGCTGATGGGCTACTCGCAGGGCGCGCACGTGATCGGCGACGTGCTGGCCGGTACCGGACAGGTCGCCGGCTTCACCCGCGCCGACGCGATCGGGACGGAGATCGCCGACCGGGTCGTGGCGGTCATCCTGATGGGCGACCCCCGGTTCGTACCGGGAAAGGTCTTCAACGCGGGCACCTCACGGACCCGCGGTCTGTTCCCGCGCGGCGCCGACGCGTCCCTGGACGCCTTCGCGGACCGCACCCGGTCGTTCTGTGACACCGGGGACACCTTCTGCGCCGGCGGGCAGAGCGTCGCCGTCCACCTGAGCTACACCCGCAAGTACAACCGGGAGGCCGGCGCCTTCGTGCTGAACCGGATCGGCGGCTGAGAACGGTCAGGCGAAGAAGGCGGCGCTCGCGGCATCGGCCGGGTAGTACGACTCGATCGCCACCTCATCGAGGGTGATGTCCATCGGCGTACCGAAGGTGGTGATCGTCGAGAACAGCCGCAACTCCCGCCCGTCCATCCGGATGATCATCGGGATCACCACGTCGGCAGCCACCCGCTCGCCCTCCTTCTCGGTGCCGCCCGCCAGCAGTTCCTCGAACAGCGCCGCCAGTTCCGGGTCGGGCGCCGCCGCCAGCTGCCGCCCGACCCGACCGCGGAACACCGCTCGCACGTCGGGCAGGTTCACCACCATCGGCGCGAAGCCGCGCGGGTCCAGGCCCAGCCGGATCAGGTTGACCGGCGGCCTCAGCAGCGCCGGGTCGACCCGGTCCAGGAACGGCCGGACCGCCCGGTTGGTCATCAGGATGTTCCACCGGCGATCGAAGAGCAGCGCCGGATAGGGCTCGTGGGCGCGCAGCACCCGGCGGACCGCCTCGCGCGCCCCGGCGAGTTCGGCCAGCGGCCGCTCGGTGTACCGGGGCGCGAACCCCGCGGCGAGCAGCAGCCGATTGCGGTCCCGCAGCGGCACCCGCAGCTGCTCCGCGAGCCGGAGGATCATGTCGGCGCTCGGCCGGGATCTGCCGGTCTCGACCAGGCTGACGTGCCGGGCCGAGACGTCCGCCGCGTTCGCCAGGTCCAGCTGGCTGAGGCCCCGGCGATGGCGCCACTGACGCAGTTGTTCCCCCACGGTTCGCACGCGTCAATGAAATCCCATGTCATCGACAAGCCCTGCGGGGGCCGAAACACTGCTGCTCATGACCGATTCCAACAAGGTCCTTGTCCAGCGGGCGCTGGCTGGGCTCATCCAGACCGGCGACGTCGGCGCGCTCGCCACCTTCCTGACCGGCGACTTCCGGCACCACCGGCCAGGCGGGCTCACCCTGTCCAGAACCGAGTGGCTGGCTGCCGTCGAGGCCGCCCTGGCACCGCTCGCCGGCATGCGGGTCGAGATCGAGCAGCTGCTGGCCGAGGGCGACCATGTCGTGGTCTTCTCCCGGCGTTGGTTGCCGGACGGCGGACCGGAGATCACCGTGGTCGACCGGTGGCGGATCCAGGACGGGCTGATCGCCGAGGGCTGGGAGCTGATCGAGCCGACAGCCGAGGTCACCATGCATCTCGCCTGGTGGACAGTCGCCCCCGTTCGTTGATGTCGACCTCGGGTGCAGTTCTTGCGTCACGAATGCTCGCGGTGCCCTACTTGGCCGCGACGGGTGCCATCTGACTGACGATCGCCGTCCGCCGCCTCTGCCGCACCCCTTTCCGCCTGACTCCCGCCGCACTCCGCCAACCCCGTCCGCACGCGCGAGGTCCGCTTCTGGTCACTCTCACCACGATTTCGGTACGCCCGGGGCGCGCCCGCCGTACCGAAATCGTGGTGACCGCGACCCGGAGCGCGCCCGGACCGAGGTGGCGCCGCGGCTCATCGGGCGTCCGTCGCCCCGGCGTGGTCGGCCTGCCGGCTCCCCGTCACGCCTCAGCGGGGGACCACCTGGCCGCACGCGTCACCAGGTCCACTTCGGGGCTCCGATCCCCAGCCGGCCAGCGGCCCACCACCCGGGCTTGCATCCGGTACCCAGGTACAGGCTTACCGTCGTGTCATGACCGCCACCGAGCCGCTGTGGGTGCCCGACGCGTGCACCCTGCCCACCGCTGAGCAGCCTTTTCGCCTTGCCGAGGTCGACCGGCTCTTCGCCACCGCGGTGCGCGGGATCGACATGACGGGCCCGACAAGGGTACGGCTGCGGCTGGCCGGACCGGACGGGCTGGCCGAGACCGTGCGAGATCTGACCGCGCGGGAGAGCGCCTGCTGCTCCTTCTTCGGCTTCACCGTCACCGCCGAACCCGCCGTCGCCGGTGAATCGGTGACTCTGGAGGTTCAGGTGCCACGCCAGCACACGGCGGTCCTCGACGCCCTCGTGCGGCGGGCCGTCACCGCGGCGGCTGCCGGTAGCCGGGACACGTCGCCGCGGGCCACGGCGTGACGGCGCCGGATCGGGGCGGGTTGCGCACCGGTGAGGTCGCCGAGCGGGCCGGCGTCAACATTCAGACGCTGCGCTACTACGAACGCCGCGGCCTGCTCGCCGAACCGGTTCGCTCGACCGGCGGGCATCGGCTGTACCCGCGGGACACCGTCGCCCTGCTCACCGTGATCAAGGCGGCGCAGCGGCTCGGCTTCACCCTCGACGAGGTCGCCGACCTGCTGGCCGCGGGCCGCCGCCGGCACCCGAGCGTGGATCTGCGGCAGCGCGCCATCAGCAAGATCGCCGAGATCGACGCGAAGATCGCCGACCTGACCGCGATCCGGGCCTCGCTGACCGAGGTCGTCGACGCCCGCTGCGACAGCCTCACCAACTGCACCTGCGCCGACTGCCCGATCCCGTTCCTGACCATCGGCACCGCCGAGCGCCCCGACGGAGACCCCGCATGAACCAGCCCACCCCACCGGTCCCGCACGTCGGCGACGGCCCACCCGCCCGCAGCAAGGTCACCGGCACTCTCGCGGCCCTGGCCTGCGCGGCGTGCTGCGCCCTCCCGCCGCTCATCACCGCCGGCGTGCTCACCGCGGCCGGCGCGGCGCTCCTCCAGCAGACCCTGCTCGCCGTCGCCGCGACCCTGACGGCCGCCGCGCTGGTGATGTGGTGGCTGCACCGGCGCCGCACCGCCCGGCCTGCCGTACCCGCTGAGCATGATCAGGGTTGTGGGGGCCGGTGCGCATCCGGGAAGTCCGCGCCAAACCCAGCGGGAGTGGGGCGCGGTGGGTGTGGCTCACGATGTTCGCCCGTGGCCGGCGGGGTTACCGGCGGCCGGTGAGCCTGTGCGACGACCGCACTGCTCGCTTTCACCGAGGGCGATCTGCAGCAACTGCGGCGGATGGGACCGCCACGCCGCTACCGCATGATGCCCGACGGCGTGATTCCGTCAGCGAGTATCGGTAACAAACCCAAGGTCAGCAGCCCAGAACAAGATCGACAGAGGCGTATGATGCCGCGATGTGGGAACCGACATCTACGGTGCGATCGAGGTCCGTGACCTGATCGGTGCCGCCGCCCTCGACGGTCCGCTCGACGCCGATCCCCACAATGAGGCGCCGTGGGTGCGCTGCATGGATCTTTACCCGCTCTATCCCGGAGGCGATTACCAGCCGTTGGGCTGCCTATTCGGCATCCGTAACTGGAACGGTTGGGAGCCGGTCGCCGAAGGCCGTGGGCTGCCGGCCGACGTGTCAGAGGCCGTTCGGAAGGAATACGAACACGACGCGGAGATCGACCGGGCGATCGGCGGCAGCACCTGGGTTTCCTGGTCAGAACTGCGCGCCCTCGACATGAGCGTCACCCCCTTGGCGCGCGGCGTGCTCGAGATCAATGAGAACGGATCCAGCCTCTACCACTGCTACCGCGTCGAGGACGAATGGCCCGCCGACGTCGTAGCTGAGTACGGGCAACCCATGGTCGGCGAGTCTCCGATCACCGCCGCATACGGCAGCTGGCAGCATGGCGCCACTACCCTCACGTACAAGAGGGTGACCCGCAACGACGTGCTCGGAACCGGCACTGGATGGGATCACGTCTTCGCCATCATGCGATCCCTCGCGAAGCGCTTCGGGGAAGAAGGCGTACGCCTCGTCGTTTGGTTCGACTGACAACGCTCGATCCAAGCCACCTGGTGGCGCTCAAACTCAGCGATACGAAAATGGCTCCGCCGGCTGTGGCGCTCGAAGTGAGCGACAACTGGCTCTCGAACTGGGCTCTGGCGCAAACTGTGTGATTGATCTTGACCGATGAGTCGTTGTTCGGCTGTGTTATACCGTCGAGCAGCTTCTCCCTCATCTGGCCGGCATCGAGATCGAAGAGGTGCACGCCGGCGCTGAACTGGTCCTCGTAGCCGCCGCGCGTCGGGACGAAGGAGTGTGTCCCGTCTGCTCGGCGTCATCGTCGCGAGTCCATTCGCGGTATCAGCGGACGTTGACCGATGCACCGGTGGCGGGGCGGCTGGTACGGATCTTGCTGAGGGTTCGACGGTTCTTCTGCGGCAACCCGGAGTGCCGGAGCAAGACCTTCGCCGAACAGGTTGACGGGTTGACTCGCCGCTGGACACGCACGAGTGAAGGGCTCCGGCGGATGCTCACGGAGATCGGACTCGCGTTCTCCAGAAGATCCTCGACCGCTGCCCGGAGCTGCGATGCGGTGTCGATCTGGTCCGCTCGTTCGCCGACATGATGACTCACCTGCACGGCGAACGTCTCACCGCGTGGATCACCGCCGCCGAACAGGCCGTGCTGCCCGGCGTCAGCCGGTTCGCCACCGGCTTGAACGCCGACCTCGCCGCGGTCACCGCCGGGCTCAGCCTGCCCTTCAGCTCCGGACCGGTCGAAGGCAACGTCAACCGCATCAAGATGATCAAACGGCAGATGTACGGCCGGGCCGGCTTCGACCTGCTCAGGAAACGTGTACTCCTGTCATGACTGTCGATCATGCTGATCGAGCCTTCAGCGCTGATATGGAACCACTCCGGTATAAGTACTGCTCGTGGACGTCACTTCATTCGATATGCGCTGGGAGATCGTCGGATCCGGCTGGGCCAAACTGACCTGGATCGCCGATGACGACGAGCTTCAGGTGATTACGTCCTATACCGGTCACGGGCTCCAGGGCCTCCTTCGGAGCGCGGTCGACCTGCACCTCGGATCCAAATCCTCCCTGGCCTGGCTATCCGACGAACCCCATGCTCACGTCTTCGTCTTCACCGGAGCCGCCGAACACGTCTACGTCCAGATCCTCCGGCTACCTGATGAGTATGCGGAGGATCCATGGATCGGTGCGAAGCGCCGATGGGCGGCCCGGATCCCCACTCGCGCCTTCATCACAGCCGCAGCTCACATGGCCCAAGCAGTACTCGACCAACACGGTGAGGCCGGCTACCGGCAGGCATGGAGGAACATGTCCTTCCCAAGCCGCGAGCTGGCTGTGCTGCGGAGTGGAAGCACCCAACCGCTTCCTTAATCGCACTCCCGCCGCCAGGTTTCACTATTTTCGCGCCAGAGCCGACTTCCGGCGCCACTCCTGCTAGCCCGCCTGCCGCAATGTTCGTGAGAACCGGCGCCACCAGTAGATCTTCACTACTGGTGCCGTCGGCCGTGCCCGCTCACCCTGCGTGCAAACGAGCATCAGGTCTCTCGGAGTGCGGACGCGCGGAACTGCCGATGAGAGCGCATCGATACTGCCGCGGAGCGCGCGATAATGATTCAACCTCATAGTTGAATGAACTATATATAATTACATCATGATACTGTCTCGTCAGAGCCGCAAGAATTCTGCTATAGGCCAAGCGCCCGCAAGTATAATAAAGGACGAGTCAATCCAATTCTTGCTGGTTGAATTCGCTTCGATACGCGAGTTCCGAGCGTTCGCCTACGCGATCGTCGAGAAGCGGATCCAGTTCATCATTGCTCTTCAGGCGGCTGAAACGGCATTTATTGGGGTCCTTGTGACCCAGCACACTGACAAGCGGGTCGTCGCGCTAGTTTCCCTTGTTCTCGGCTTGCCCACACTGCTTCTTACCTATCTGACGTACCTTCGAGCGCTAGATTTTCAAATCCAAGGACGCAGGTACATCAGAGCGATGAATGCAATACGTGGCTACTTTGTCTCGAATGATCCGAAGATTTCCTCAGCCGTTCTTCTTCCAACGGATCCGCGATTTCCAAGGTTCGATCAAATTGGATACGGCGGCTCGACAATGCAGAGCCTTGCGACTAAGGTCCTCGTCCTGGTAATCTTTCTTTTCAGTTTGTTGAGCTTCGCAGCCATGTGGCTGATTATGTCTTTCACGATCGAAGCGACAGGTGCGCCGGTGGTGGCCGCCATGGTATCGGCTTCTTTGTGTCTTATCGTTTCCCTGCTGGAGCGCAATCGCACGAAGCGCCACCTTCGTAGGGCAGAAGAAGAATCAGCAACTTGATCGAATTTCCCGCGTGGTCATGGCATCGTGAGGAGGTCCGCTCATGCCGAAATCCGGTAACTCGAATCCCGGGGATAAGGGACGGCCCGATGTCGAGGCGCCAACAGGACGCCCATACGATGCGGTCGAACTTGTGGAGTCGGCCGGGAGCAGATTCAGACACCGCGTCCCGGCCGAATTTTTCGGCCGAGGCTCAGCCCAGCGACTTCAATGCCTTGTCCAAGGTGGCGAAGACGGTGTCGGAGCCACCCTTCCAGGACGGCACCGGATCCGCCTGACCGGGCGCCAGTTGGTAGAGCCACCAGATGTTCTGCCAGGGGTCGAGCATCCGGGCGAGCGTCGTCTCACCGTAGAACGGGGTCGGTTCGGTCACCGTCGTGGCGCCCTCGACACCGGCCCGCTCGAGCACCGCCGCTGCGTCGGTCACCCACAGCTGCAGCAGGCTGGGCCGCGCCGGCCAGCCGACCAGCCGGTCGGCGACCATCAGGTCGACCGTGCCGAGCCGCAGCTGGGCGTGGATGAGCTTGCCGTCCGGCATCGGCGTCCGCGCCTCGACGGTCTCGGCCGCACCAAACACCTCGGCCACAAAGTCCACGAACCGCGCGGCGTCATCCACAATCACGAACGGATTGAGGACGGCGCCGCCATAGGGGACAGCTTCCGGAGAGAGCAGAACGTCGCTGGTCATGCCGAGGATCATGCCGTCATCTGCGGTCAGTTCCTGACCTAATACCTCAGCGGCGCCGAGGCCGCTGAAATGGCGAGAGCCCCCGGCGCCGGCCGGTCGTTGCCGCCGACAGGCATCCACACCCAAGACTCTCCCATGCGGCTTCATATCCCCTTGTGGCACCGCGCTCGGCATCCGCTCATGCCGCAGATAGGGCGTGCCCTGGCTCCGGCGACCGTCACCGTTCGTATACGGCATGTCCGGCGGTCGACACATGAACGCGCCTCGCTGATGGATGGCGCCGAAAACTCGGTTCTGGCACAGGAAGTGTGATTGATCTTCGCGGATGACTTGTTGTCCGGCTGTGTGACGAGACGATCCGGAAGCTCCTTCCGGCCGCAGACCGTCAGTGGTGCACAACCGGCGGCGCGTCACCACCGTTCACCTGCTCGACGAAGGTCCGCACGGTGCAGGCGGCGTTGCCGCAGATGAGATGTACGGCAGAGCCGGCTTCGACCTGCTCCGCAAGAGGGTCTTGCTCGCGCCCTGATCGCTGAACAGCGTCCCTGCCTCGCATCGATCCGGCAGGCTGTGATGTTCTGCCCACCATGTCTGAGAACGCCGACCGGCTCGTCTCGATCCCGTTGGAGAAGGCCATCGAAACCGCCCGACTCCTGGAGAGCATCGTCGTCTCACTGGACCGGATCGGCTCCCGCCAAGCAGCAGGTAACGCCGACGCTGACACGCTTGACCAGTTCATGACCGAATGGCTCGTCGGACCGCGTCTCTCCCGCGCCCGTTCCGTGCTGTGGGATGCCATCACGGAGGTGATCGGCGAGGAGAAGACTGAGGCAATCGCCGAATCGACCCCTCGCTTCCCGAACCCCGTTCCGGACGAGGTACGCGCGCTACGCCAGGAGTTGCGAAGGCGGAACGAGACGCAGTTTGGCCACTCATGACCACGTGCCGGGTCATCTCCACACTTCCTGTGCCAGAACCTCGAACTGGGGCCCATTCGTCAGCCTTCTCGGGACCCATCCCTTGATCGGTCGTTCGTGTTTTCGTGAGTTCGGCCCCACCCGTTGGTGAGATCAGCTCGGCGACGTGATGTCGTCCGAGGCTTTGTACGGGGTGGACCGAGGCGACATCGGCTGAGCATCATGATGCCGGTTCGGGCCGCGGGGAGCCGGTGTGCTGGACCAGCAGCGCCGCGATCGCGAGCAGGCCGCCGCAGATCAGCAGGGCGAGGGGCATGGTGGCAAGGTGAGCGACCGCGGCGATGGCGAGCCCGCAGGCGATCTCTCCGAGGTATTTGGCTTGGGCGAGTAACGAGTGCACCGTGGCCCGGACGGCGCTGACGGTCTGTTCGTTGATCCAGATGGTGGTGAACGTGCGGGTCAGCGGCAGCGCACCAGCGGCCAGGAGCACGGCGAGGCTTCCGCTGTTTCCCTCGGGGGCGACGGCCAGGCCGGTGACGCCGACCGCGGCGACCGTGCAGGCGGTGACGAAGCCTCGTCGCAGCGTGTGGACACCGTTGATGCGTGGCCGCACCAGGCGGAGTGCGGCGGCGCCGGCGAGGCTCACCAGCACGCCCAGGCCGCCAAGCCACAGCAGGGGATCGACGGAGAGCCCGACATCGACCAGTCTCAACGGGTAGAGGCGGCCGAACGCGTTGACGACTCCATTGACCATGAACGTCGCCGCGAAGATGCCGAGGATGACACGACTGGCGCGCACCAGGGCCGATCCGCGCACCAGGATCGACCAGGAAGCGGACCAGCGCTTCACGCGGACCGGCCGAAACCGGCGCTCAGGGAAGCGCGCCACAACATAGCCACCGAGCAGCAGCATGGCGGCTCCGGCAACCATCATGGCGGAGCGGGGGTCGGTCAGCCAGGCCAGCCCGCTGACGCTCATCAGTCCGGCGACCGTCCCGGTCAGCTGGGCCTGGTCCGCACGCAGCAACACCGCAGCGACGGCTGTTGGCTCGTCCAGTTCGTCGCTGATCCATGCCACGTCTGCGCCGCTGGCGAAGTTCCAGGACAGGCCCCACAGCATCTGCGTCGCCAGCACCGGCACGAACTCGCTGACGAGGCCGGTGGCGAGCATGGCGGTGCCCATGAGGACATGCGAGATGACCAGCGACCACTTGCGGCTCACCGTGTCGGCGAGCATGCCCGCGGGAACCTCGAACACCAGCGCGGCGACTGACTGACCGACACCGATCAATGCCAGCTCGGACGCCGGCAGATGCGCGTCGACAACCAGGTAGACGCTGGTGACCGCCCACCACCCTCGATGCAGGACAGCACGGCACCATGTCCACCTCACGAACACCGTGGCGAGGCTGGAGTCACCACTCATCGTGGACGACCGCGGATCTCAGCTAGCACCACCCACGGGACCTTACGGATCGGTCGCCGTCATGACAGGCACGACGTGTCCTACGCGGTCGTGCGCACCTACGTCGCCGACCGCACAACCGGGCCCCGTTCCCACACGCACGAAGTCACACGCTGGTAGGTTCCGCCGCGTATCAGAGATCGTTACCGGTGGATGTGCAGGCGGCGGTCGCCAGCGGTTCCATTTCGCCCTGACCTGAACGCGCGACCTCGGCCCCCGGCTGGGTCACCGCGCACAGCAGCCGGGGAGAACCAGTTCGCGCCGGCCGGACCGCCCTCGTCCGGCGGGTGTTGGTCCCGCGAAGGATCGGGCATGAGCTGTCCATGAGCGGATACGTACTCGTGGGCGGGTGGCCGGGTTCCGGGAAGACGACGGTGGCCCGAGCTCTGGCCTCCCGGCTCCAGCTCCCCTGCCTGTCCAAGGACGACGTCAAGGAAGCGCTCATGGACTCCTTGGGTACGCCCTCGACCGTCGAACAGTCACGTCGGCTGGGTGTGGCAGCCGTTCACGCGGTACTTCGCGTCGCTCGGGGGTGTCCCGGCGCGGTCATCGACAGCACCTGGTTTCCCTACTCCCTGCCTCTGGTGCGCGCTCTCGCCGGTCCCTTCGTCGAGATCCGCTGCCGGGTCAGCGTCGGGGTGGCGCGGGAACGGTATCGACGCCGTGTCCGGGACGAGCGGCATCTGGACATGCGGCGCACCGAGCAGGAACTCTGGGGAGAAGATATTCCCCCGCTCGGAGTCGGGCCGGTGATCGAGGTGGACACTGTGCGGACGGTCGACACCGCCGCCCTTGCGGCGACTGTCCGGGTCGCCTTGGGCGGGACCGCAGGACAAGTGGTGTAACTCCGATCAAGAAGCTGTCGGCCAGCACGACGGGCCCGGGTCGCGCCGCTGGCGGCCCCGGCCTCGCGGGTGGGCGGGACCGGGGCGACACGGGACCGCTCACCGCGTACCGGAAAGCGGCGGTCCGGAAGGAAAGCGGACCGTGACCGGGAAGGATCAGGCTCGCATCACGGTGGCGATGGGGATGCGGGCGGCTCGCAGGGCCGGGACGAAGCCGCCCAGGATCCCCGCGACCAGGCCGGCGACGATCCCGGAGACGCCGGCTGACCAGGGGAACTCGACGTTCTGCAGGAAGGGTTCGGACGAGCCGAGGACCGCCGAGAGCACCTTGAGCCCGGCCACGCTCAGCCCGATCGCCAGGGCGGCGGTCAGCAGGCCGGTGAGCAGGGTCTCCGCGAGGACGATGCCGGCCAGGACCGCCCGTGGGGTGCCGACCGCGCGGCGCAGCGCGAACTCCTCGATGCGCTCGCCGACCGTGGCCAGGCCGACGTTCAGGACGCCGGCCGCGCCGATCACCAGGACCAGGCCGGCCATCGCCAGGAAGATCAGGCGGAGCAGGTTGAGCTGGTCCTTCATCTGTTTGCGGGTGTTGATGGTCTCGGCGGCGAGGCCCTGCGCGCCCAGGCCGGTGAGTTTGGCGATCAGGACCGGTTCGACGGGGGTGCCGGCGGCCATCGCGACCTGGATGTCGCCCATCGTGTTCGGGTCGCCGAGCCGGGCCAGCGGAAGCCAGCTGGTGAGCTCGTCGAGACGCAGGTACGCGTGCGGCGACGCGTCGCCGTCCTTGATCACGCCGACGAACCGCGGCGTCAGGTTGGCGGTCGCGCCCGGTACCCGCATCTCGGCCGGCACCTGGTAGCGGGTGAAGCCCTTGGCCGCCTCCTCGTTGAGCACCAGCCGTGGTGCCATCATCGGCGCGGTGCCGAAGTCCAGCCACTGCCCGGACTTCACCTGGTACGGCCGGAACGGCCGGACGTCCCCGGTCAGCGCGGTGAGCCGCAGCTCGATCGCCTGCCCCCGCGGTGCGCCCTCGTTCGGGTCGTAGCAGCCGTTCTGGTTGCAGATCTGCGAGTTGCCGCCGCCCCAGTCCTGGTCGAACGGCGACCCGCCCTCGTTGACCGGGCGCACCCCGGGCTCGCCGATGATCGCGCTGAGGTTGAACAGGCCGACCGCGTCGGTACGGCTGCGCACGGTGTCCGCGACGGCCTGGCTCGCGCCGGTCATCGACGGTACGTAGAGCGCCTTGCTGCCGTCGACGCCGGAGTTCAGTTCGACGTCGGCGAGCTGGAGGCGTTCGGCGATGCCGGCGCCGGCCTGGACCACGACGACGGCGAGGACGCCGAGGAACAGGCTGACCATGGACAGGAAGGTGCGCAGTTTGCGGGCCCGGATGCCCTGTATCCCGATGATCGTGGCGGTGCGCAGCCGGCCGGAGAGACGGATCATGCGAGCACCCGCTCACTGAGCACGCCGGCCTCCAGGTCGACCGTGCGGCCCATCCGAGCGGCGTGGTCCCGGTCGTGGGTGACCAGGATCAGTGCGCAGCCCCGGGTGGTCGCCTCGAGCAGCGCGTCGATCACGACGGTGCCGGTCTCGATGTCGAGCGCGCCGGTCGGCTCGTCGGCGAGCAGGATCTGCGGCTCGCGCACCAGGGCGCGGGCGATCGCCACCCGCTGCTGCTCACCGCCGGACATCTTGGCCGGCCGGTTTTTCGCCAGGTGGGCGATGCCGACCTGGTCGAGGGCGTGCATGACCCGGGCGCGGCGTTCCCGGCGGGGCAGCCAGCCCTGGCCGTTGATCAGGGCCATCGCCACGTTCTGTGCGGCGGTCAGGTGCTTGAGCAGGAAGAACCGCTGGAAGACGAAGCCGAAGTGCGAGCTGCGCAGCTTGGCGGCGTGCCGCTCGGGCAGCCGGCTGATGTCCCGGCCGTTGAGCAGGTAGCTGCCGGAGTCCGGCCGGTCGAACAGGCCGAGGACGCTGAGCAGGGTGCTCTTGCCGGAACCGGAGCGGCCGACGATGGCGACGCTCTCCCCGGCCCGGACGGTCAGGTCGACGCCGTCGAGGATGGTGCGCGGCTGCTCCTGACCCTTGAGCACCTTGGTGATGCCGGTGAGTTCGATCAGCTCGCTCATCCGACCGGGTTCCCGCCGGTCGGGGCGACGGTGGGCAGGTTCGGGCCGGGGATCGCTATCGTCTCGTCGCCGCGCAGGCCCTTCGTGATCTGGACGACCTTGCCGTCGGAGAGGCCGAGCACCACGTCGACGGTCTTGCGGGTGTGCTCCTCCCCGGTGACCACGTCGACCTTGCCCCGGCCCTGCGCGCCGGCGACCGCCTCGACCGGCAGGACCAGCGCGTTCGTGGCGCGGCCGGTGATCACTTCGAGGGTGACGTCGGCACCGTTGATCAGTTTGACGCTGGCCGGCGGAACACAGACCAAGCGCATGCCCGTCGGTTCCGACCCGCCGGTGCTGCCGCTGTCCCCCGCCGCCGGGTCGGCGGCCGGCGCCGACGCGTCCGGAGCCGGCGACGCGGTGGTGGCGGCCGGCTCGGGCACGGTGCCGGCCGGCAGCGCGGCGATGGTGCCGAGCGTCTTGCACCTGAACGGCCCGGGACCGTTCTTGATCTGCGCCTGGACGGTCTTGACCGCGCCGGAGATCCGGTACGCCTGGTCACTGCCGATCTCCGCGACGATGCCGTACCCGGCGTGCTGCGCGGACACCACCGGCATGCCCTTGGTGACCTCGGCGTGGTCCTCCATCAGCCGGCCGGCGAAGGTGGCCCCCTTGGGGATCTCCACCCGGCGCGGGAAGTCGTCGTGCCAGACGCTGGCCACCCACTCCGGGCTGCTCACCGGCGTCTTGGACGGCACTCGGACGACCCAGCGCAGCTCGCCGTCGGCCGGTGCGACGATCCCGAAGACCGGGTTGATGGTGACCTTGCCGGTGAGGCTGACCTGGTTGGTCAGGTCCTGGCGGGTGGGCTGGACCGTGGTCAGCACGGTGCCCCGATCGGCCAGCCCGGGCGTCGAGGTCTCGTCACCGCCGGAGGTGCAGCCGGCCATCACGAAACCCAGTAACACCACGCTCAGCCGGACAGGCCTGCTCGCCTTCACCCGGATCCCCCGTCGTCGATGCGATCAACAGCGGGGCGAAGGGTACCGGATCGGCGCAAGTGCCGGTTACGACCGCTTCCACTCACGACATTTCCGGTACGGCCTCGGCTGCCCGGCCCGCTACCCTCGGCGGGTGATGTTGCTGGTACCCGGGGACGTTCTGCGGCCGCGCCGCCCCGACGAGCACTTCGCCGGTGAGGCGGCGGCTGCCCGGGCGGCCGGGATCGAGGTCGCCGTGATCGACCACGATGCCCTCGTCCGGGGCGATCCGGGGGACGCGGCGGTGGCCCGGGTGCCGGCCGGCGCGGACGCGGTCTATCGCGGCTGGATGCTGCCCGCCCCGCGGTATCGGGCGCTGGCCGATGCCCTGGTCCGGCGCGGGACATCCCTGCGCACCACCCCGCGGCAGTATCGGCGGGCGCACGAACTGCCCGGCTGGTACCCGGCGGCGGCCGGGCACACGCCGGAGTCGGTGTGGACGACCGGCGACGCCCGGGCGGACTTCGTGGCGGCGTGCGCGGGGCTGGGCTCCGGGGCGGCGGTGCTGCGGGACTACACCAAGTCGATGAAGCACTACTGGTCGGAGGCGGCGTACCTGCCGGACGTCACGGACACCGAGGCGGCATGGCGGGTGGCGAGCCGGTTCCGGGAGTTACGGGAGAGCGAGTTCACCGGCGGGTTCGTGCTGCGCCGCTTCGAGGACTTCACCGGGGCCGAGGTGCGCACGTGGTGGATCGGCGGCGAGTGCCGGCTGGCGACCGCGCACCCGGACACGCCGGACGAGCACCCGCCGGCGGATCTGGACGTGTCGGCGTTCGCGGGGCTCATGCGTACGGTCGATCTGCCCTTTGTCACAGCGGACCTGGCCCGCCGCGGCGACGGTGAGTGGCGCGTGGTGGAGATCGGCGACGGGCAGGTCAGCGACCTTCCGCGGTCCACCCCACCGGGCGAGTTGATCGCCGCACTGGACCGCGACGGTACGGCGTCGTGAGCGCCGCCGTGCCGAAGCGCCGGTGGTGGATCCGGATCGCGATCGGGGTGACGGTGGCGCTGGGCGTCGCCTGCGGCGCGGTGGCGGTGGCCGCGCCGTCGGTGGCGGCGGTCGCCTGTCCGCGGTGCTATGGGTTGACCGGCCTGGGTGGCGGCGTCTACGCGGAACGCGACGACGATTCCTACCGTCGGCTGGTCGACGCCGCCGAGCAGCGGGTGGCCGCCTTCTACGGCGGGCGGGAGGCGCACGCCCGGGTGCTGATCTGCGCCACCGACGCCTGCTATCGGCGCATCGGCGGAGGTGCCGAGAAGGGCCGGGCCTTGCGTACGAAAGCCCTGCTCCTGTCGCCCGCCGGGGCGAACGAGGTGATCGCGGCGCACGAACTGGCCCACCTGGAACTGCGGCAGCGGCTCGGGGCGGCGCAGTCGGCGGTTCCGCCCTGGTTCAACGAGGGCCTCGCGGTGGTGGTGTCGGCGGATCCGCGGTACCTGGGACCCGGTCCGGATCGCTGCCGCGTCCCCTATGGCGAGGCGCTCGGCGTGACCCGGGCCGACTGGTCGGCGGTCACCAAGGACGGCGGTGACCAGGGTTATCTGCGGGCGGCGTGCGTGGTCAGCCACTGGGTCGCGGACCGCGGCGGCCCGTCCGCCGTGCTGAATCTGATCAGCGATCTCCGCGCCGGCAAGCCGGTCTTCTGATCCGGTCATGGGGCCCACTCGGGGCACGAGCGCGCGCATCCGCCGACGATCGGATGCTCGATCCTCGAAACCTTGACGGCATGCGTACGGTCGCCTCTGCTCTGCTGGCCGTCACTGCCGGCGTGGTCGCGGCTCGGGTGAGGGTCGGATGGTTTCCGGCGTTGTGTACGGCCGCCGTCGCTGCCACTGTCGCGTGGTCGGGGATAGCGCTGATGCTGACGTGGGCCGGCCTGGGTTCTGAACGAGCTGCCCGTCGCAAGCTTCGGAAAGCTCAGCGCGGCAGGGGGCTCGCGCGGGGCGATTCCACCCGCGGTCAACCTTTCACGTGCTGTGCCAGTAGGCCGCAGCGAAGCCGAGCAGCACGGCAATCCCGACGTAGACCGCACTGGTCTTCGTCCGCCCGCCCACGAAGGCGACGCAAGCGATCACCAACGGCCCGCCGAAGGCGACCGCCTCCAGCAGGTGCGTTGCCAGGTGCACATCATGTTCGAACCCGACCTGGTGCGCTCCGTTGTTGTCTTGATCGTCGGCCCAGCTCTGCAGACCGAGTCCGAAGATCCACGCCACACTTGCCGTGATGCCCACCAGCCAAGCGACAGTGAGTCCCGCGACCGCGAGCGAGGGCCACGACGGTTCCTTCGTCGCCGACAGATCCTTCACCCCGGAGACGATAGCGAGCACTGGTAGCACCCACAGCCGCCTGAGGGACCGGAAAGAACAGACCAAGTGGCAGAGCCGCATCCACCCTGCGGGCCCGTCCGTTCATCGGCACCGGCGTGTACGCGATCATAAACATCTGGACACGGAACGTCACGACGGTCCGGCTGCCAACGCGTGTGCCAAGCGGCCAATCAGTACTCGGCGAGTCCAGGGGCCTACACCACACAGAGCCTTCATCCTGCGAACGTGCCGGGCGATAGCGACTCCTGACGCCCGGCGTCTACGCCCCACGACAGCCCACTCGCAGGCCCACTGTCGGCGGGCAGGTACTGGTTGCCGGCTTTCTCGTCGTGGGATTGCGCCGTTCAGGACAGGCGGGCCTGCAAACGGTGGACGACGCGCAGCAGGTCATCGCGGTGCTTGGCTACTTTCATCCAGGCCGGAAGTTTTTCGAGCAGACTCATATCGCAGCACGAGAAGGCTGAACCGCGCTCGCGGAGGCCGGCAGTCAGGTATTGCTCCAGCAGCGTGAGATGACTGGCGTTGTAGGCCCAGAAAACGTGCCCTCGGAAGTCGGCAACCTCTTGCAGTAGCTCGCTTCGTAGCCGGACGACTTCGGCACCACACGGTCAAGCTGGTGCTCGCAAGTCGCGACGGCATCCCACCACCGGTCCTCAGTCGCGCCGACGTCCGAATCAGGCATGACCATGTCAGCACCTGCCATGCCGGTGTCCCTCAACCGGCCAGGAAGGCCGCCTCACGGTGCGCCTTTCACAATTCCGCTACGGCCGTCAACCGGCCCCGATCCATGCGAGTACTCAACGTGGAAAGCGCCGTCACGGCGAGTGACAAGTTGCCAAATGGCCCACGCGAAAGAAGCTCGTAGCGAGGATTGTGCGCCACTATGCCGTCCTTGCGAAAGTCGGAGAAATTTGTCAGGATGGCCTTCGCCAGGGGCAGAAAGGAATTCTTGATGCGCTGGAGATACCTGCTTGCCGAAACGGTTATCGTCCTACGGCGCAACGTCCTGATGACCCTTGCAGCGCTGGTAACGGTTACCGTGGCTCTGACCCTGCTGGCCGGCAGTCTTCTGCTGTACCTCGAAGTCGGTTCGATGCAACGCGCGCACCATCACGTTGATGTCACGGTGCAGCTGCGTCCGGATGTTCGGGAGGGGCAGCGCGCCACCATCGCCGCCGCGTTGCGGTCGAGCCCTTCGGTTGTCGCCATCCGGTTCGAGAGTGGCCGGGAGGCGTTGAAACGCTTTCAGGACCAGTGGGGCAGTGCGCATGACGCACTCGAGGAAGCGCGGCGGCAGCTCACGGATTCGTTCCAGGTTCAGCTCGCGGATTCCGGGCAATACGACACCCTCGTCGCGCGGCTGGGCAGTCAGCCGGGCATCCAGCGCGTCATCGATCAACGTCATGACGTGGACAGTGCCTCGGCCCATCTCTCCAGTATTCGGACGGGCGCCGTCGTGGTGTCATTGCTCATGACGCTTGCGGCGGCGGTCCTGGTGGGCAACATGAGCCGGGTCGCTGCGCATGTCAGGCGGAGTGAATTCTCTGTAATGCGGCTTGTCGGCGCATCGAACTGGTATATACAGGCACCCTTCGTGCTCGGGTCGGCCCTCATAGGCATCTCTGCCTCACTGCTCGGACTTGCCGCTTTGAAGATCGGGAAGTCGCTTTTTGTGGATGTTTATTCTCAAGAGTTCTTGCTGTTGTTCACCCCGCTGCCGAAGAACACCGTTTTGCTCATGGTGCCGTTGATGGCGGCCATCGGCGCAACCATGACGGGCGCCATGGCCCTGATTGCCAGTCGCTCACTTCTTCGATCGCAGCGACGCGAACCTTGGGCAATGGTTTGACGCGGCCGACGCCTCACGTGCCGATCGGCCGGCAGGTTCCGCCATACGACTTCTCGCGGCAGGTACGGGCCAAGACAACTTCAATGAAGACCCCGTGGGTCACGGCACGGTCCGCTTGTGCGACCGCACCCGGCCGCGCGACCAGAAGTGGCGCTCCGACCGCTCGCCGGGTGCGGTCCGGGCCGGTTCAGGCCGCGTCCGGCAGCCACCCCGCCGGCTTGTCCGGGTACGCCTGGCGCTGCTCGGCGGAGAGCGCGAACCATTCGCGCACCGCGGCGTCCGGCACGAACTCGGCGTCCAGGTACATCTGGTCGATGGTCCGGCGGGTCATCCGCCAGATCCCGTCGGACCCCCGGCGGAACCGATCGGTCACCAGCCCGTGCCCGGCCGGCCGCTCGAAGACCGGCCCCTCGCCGGCGGACCCGCCGGTGATCGGGCCACGCATGGTGACGCCGTACAGGAAGCTCATGGCTCCCGCGGTGCCGTCCGGCTCGCCCCAGACGACCAGGTTGATCCCCTGGTGGCGCAGGCCGGCGTTGGCGTACTCCCACTCGCGCAGCATGGTGAGCACGGCGGACCGGCCCTCCCGGTAGCCCCAGACGTGGTCCATCACCGCGTCCTCGGTGAGCATGTCCTCCAGCGCCTGGTAATTGCGTGTGTCGTAACACCACTCGAATCGCAGAACCAGGTCGGCCACCGCCGCGCGATCCTCCGCGGACAGCCGGTTCTGCACTTCCGAAAGCGGAGCGAAATAGCCGGGGGCGGGTGTCAGGCTCGGCGGGGCACCGGCCTTCTTGGTGGTTTCGAGTGCAGTTTCCGTTGCCACTTCTCGGCCCTCCTCGAACGATTTGTACAGCCTCAAATCTAGGCCGGTCGACACTTTTTCGCGCGGTGGAACATAACGCAGTGGAGTCGGATTCACTCCGGGGAAATGCCGGTCAGCTCCCCCGAGAGCCGGCGCAGCCGGGTCCGGGCCGCCACGTCGTACGCCTGCTCGTGGGCCCGCTCCTCGCGGGTCCCGTTGAAGTACCGGCCGGTCACGTTCGCCAGGGCCGGGTCGGTGACCAGCCGGCCGGTCGCGTGCACACCGTCGGCCAGTTCGCTCACCGGATTTGCCACGATCTTCGTCGGCATGTACGTCGCCGGATGCAACGCATTGGCCGTCACACCGGTCCCGGACAATTGCTCGGCGAGATCGAAGGTGAACATGATCTGCGCCAATTTGCTCTGGCAGTACGCCTGCACGCCGCTGTAATCACGAGTGAGCATGACATCGTCGAAATCGATGGGCGCCTGTCCCGCCGACGACACCTGCACGATCCGGCTCGGCGCCGACGCGACCAGCAGTGGCCGCAGCAGATGGGTCAGCAGGAAACCGGACAGGTAATTGACGGTGAATCGCAGCTCGTATCCGTCGGCGTTCTCCTGGCGCACCCCGCCGCCGGGCACGGTGGTGCCGATGCCGGCGTTGCTCACCAGCGCCGTGAGATGGTCGTGTTCCCGGGAGACGGTGTCCGCGAGCCGCCGGACCTGGTCGAAGTCGGACAGGTCGGCGCGATACCAGAACAGCTTCTCGTTCCCGGTCTTCGCCGCGATCTCCGCCAGCGTGTCCTTGCCCCGGGCGTCGTCACGGCCGTGCACCAGGATGGTCGCGCCGGTAGCGGCCAGGTGTGCCGCCAGAGCGCGGCCGAGACCGTCGGTGGCGCCGGTGATGAGTACTGTCTGCATGGTCCTCTCCTTCGATCGATCACTGACTGTCGTCGGCGGCACCCGGCGGATCGAGCAGCAACAGATCCGCCAGGGCGCTCACCGCGGGTGCGTACCGGCTGCGATATTCACGCAGCCGACGGGCGCACGCCGACGGATCGGCCGGCACCGGGCAGCCGGCGTCCCGCAGTTCCCGCAGCACCGCGTCGAGGTCGATGTCGGCGATCCCGCTATCCGGGACGTCGCGGGGTGCCACCGACTGCAGGGTCGCTATCCCGATCCGTAACGTCGCGCGCGCCTGCGGCGCACGCTCGCCGGGCGTGAGCAGTAGCTGCAGGGCTGCCGCGTCGAGGACGGCGAGTAGGGCGAACGGCCAGGACGCCGCCGGATCACTGGCCCGGAAACTGATCAGGATCGGATAGTTGGTGTGCGTCTCGCGGACGTCGGCCGCCCACAGCTCCCAGGCGGCGAACAGGGCGGTGAGACCGTCCGCCCAGTCCTGTCGCAGATGCGTCAGCAGCAGGTGCACGCCGTTCACCGAGCCGGTGCAGCGCGCGGCGAGCTGCGTGACCGCCGCCTCCCGCCGGTTGTACGCGGCGTAGAGCGACGGCAGGTAGGCCAGTTCGAGGGTGACCACCACCAGACCGGTGGACGCGGCGACGAAGGCCAGCACGGTCTGGCCGGCGCCGGCCGGAACGGCGAACCCCAGGGTGAACACCGACGAGCCGGCGAGCCGCATGGCCCACGCCAGGTTGTGCAGCAGCGGCCAGCCGATCAGGCCGTAACCCACCACGTAGCAGGCCAGCCAGGCGAAGAGCACCACCAGGAAGGCCGTCGGACCGACCAGGACCAGCAGCCGGTCGCGGGCGCGCCGGCTGCGCAGCCGGCGCGCTCCGAACCGGCCCGCCCGCTCCACCGAGCGGCCCAGGTGTGCCGCCAGCCGCGACGTACGCCCCCGGGGGCCGGCCACCGTGTGCAGCACCGACAGGCTGGTGCCGGCGAGCAGCACCAGACCGGCGAGGCAGCCCAGCCAGCGCACTGCCTGCATCACGAACCGGCGGCCCGGTCGGCTTTGGGGAGGAACTGCACCAGGACCGCCACCAGCACCACGAGGACGAGGGTGTAGACCATGCCGCGCTGGAAGGCGTGGGCGTACACGGTGGCACCTTGCGGGTGGGTGCCCAGCGCGCCGTAGAAGATGATCCCGATGACCGCCACGCCCAGCGCGCCGGCGATCTGCTGCACGGTGGTGAGCACGCCGGAGGCCGAACCCGCGTACTCGGGTTTCACCCCGGCCAGCACGAGCGCGATGATCGGGCCCATCACGGCGCCCTCGCCCAGCCCGTTGAGCAGCAGGCCGGGGGCCAGCGACCAGCCGCTGACGTGCGCGCCGGCCGAACCGACCACCGGGATGAGCACGGCGTAGCTGAGCGCCATCAGGACGGCGCCGATGGCCAGCGCCTGGCGTCCGAAGAGCTTCGCCAGCCGGGTGGCGTTCACCGAGGTGAGGAAGAAGCCGACGGCCAGCGGCACGAAGGTCACTCCGGCGCGCAGCGCGTCGAACCGCTCGCCCTCCTGCAGGTACACCGCCAGCACCAGGAAGAGCGAGGCCAGGCCGGCGTAGAAGGCGAGCACGATGGTGATGCCGGCGACGAAGGAGCTCTCCCCGAACAGCTTCGGCTCCACCAGCGGGGCGCCGCCGCGGGCGGCCAGCCGCCACTCGTAGCGGACGAACAGGGCGAGGACCACCACCGACAGGGCCAGGCTGACGAACGCCCACGCGGGCCAGCCCGCCTGCCGGCCCTGCACCAGCGGGAACAGCAGCAGCACCAGGCCGACGGTGCTCAGCGCGACGCCACCGAGGTCCAGCTTGCGCGCGGTGTCCGACCGCGACTCCGGCACCAGCGGACGGGTCAGCGCGAGGGCGGCCAGGCCGACCGGCACGTTGATCAGGAAGCAGCTGCGCCAGGAGAGTCCCAGCACGTCCGCGTAGATCAGCAGGCCGCCGATCAGCTGGCCGCAGACCGCGGCCAGCCCCAGTGTCACGCCGAACGCGGTGAACGCGGGCGCCCGGTCCCGGCCGGTGTAGGTGACGTTGAGGATCGAGAGCACTTGCGGGAACAGCATCGCCGCGCTCAGTCCCTGCAGGACCCGGGCCGCCACGAGCATCGTGGCGGTGGGGGCCAGGCCGCAGGCCGCCGAGCTGAGCACGAAGGCGAGCAGCCCGATGGCGAACATCCGTCGCCGGCCGACGATGTCGCCCAGCCGGCCACCGGTGATCAGTCCGATCGCGTACGCCAGGCCGTAGCCGGCGACCACCAGCTGGATCTCCGCGGCGTTCGCCCGCAGGTCCTCCTGAATGGAGGGAATAGCCACGTTCACGATGAAGAAATCGAGAATGGTCATGAAGGTTCCGACGAGAACCACCGGCAGCGCCCACCATCGGCGCGATGATGGCGCCGAGGCCTGATCACGAGTGGAATCGGACGTCTTGCTCTGCGACATCAAACCTCCCTCAAGTAAGTTCGAATATGAGGCGCGAGCCGGCGCAACTCGCTTTTCGATTGCCGGAAAATGAACGGATTGTAAACTCCGCCATTTCTGTTGCGCCGGCCCGGAACGCCTCGAACGCGCACCGATCGAGCCTACCAACGTCCGACTGATATCGCCTGTTTTGCGGTCGCTACCGGAGCCACTCGGCGAAGCGCTCACCAATGGCAATGCACGTCAGATTCGTGTTCGCACGGATCATCGTCGGCATGATCGAGGCATCGGCGACGCGCAGGTTCTGCACGCCGAACACCTGGCCACGGTCGTCCACCACCGCGTCCGGGTCGCCCTCGACGCCCATCCGCGCCGTGCCGGCCGGGTGGTAGTGGGTGGTCGCCGAGGCCAGCGCGTACGCGTCGACGCTCTCGTCGGACCGGAAGGTGTCCTCGTCCGGGGCGACGATCCGCTTGGTGTACTTCTGCAGCTCCGGGCGCTGCGCGAGGCTCCACGCCAGCCGCAGCCCCTCGCGCATGCGCCGCAGGTCCTCGGGGTCGGACAGGTAGTTCAGCTCGATCCTCGGCGCCGCCGCCGGATCCACCGAATCGATGGTCACCTGCCCGCGGGACCGGGGCCGCTCGATGCCGACCGACAGCATGAAGGCGAACCGGTTGCCGGCGTCCTCCAGCAGGTCCGTCGCGTAGCCGCTGAGGTCGATCCGGCTGTACAGGTACATCTGCATGTCGTCGCGCTCGGCCGAGCCGGGTGCGGTGTACCGCAGCAACGTCTGGCAGACCGGGTCCTTCGGGTCGATCACCCCGGGTTGCGGTTCGACGGTGACCAGGCAGGCCGGGTGGTCCAGCAGGTTCTGGCCGACCCCACGCAGCTCGGCCACCGTCGGGACACCGAGCCGCCCCAGGGTGTCCGCCGGTCCGATGCCGGACCGCAGCAGGATGGCCGGCGTGCCGATGGCGCCCGCGCTGAGGATGATGCGGTCGCCCGAGATCGTCCGGGTCCGCCCGCCGGTGACGACCTGGACACCCGTCGCCCGCCGGCCGTCGAAGAGCACCCGGTCGACAGTGCTGTCCGGCAGGATCTCCAGGTTGTCGCGGCCGCGAGCGGGGTCCAGGTAGGCCAGCGCGACAGACACCCGCTGGCCGTTGCGCAGGTTCTGCGGCAGCACGGCGATGCCGTCACCGGGCGCGCCGTTCAGGTCCGGGATCCGCGCGAAGCCCAGCTCCGTGCAGGCGTCCAGCATGGCGCGCTGCAGCGGCAGGAACTCCTCGTCACGCCAGCGGCGTACCGGGATCGGGCCGCCGGAGCCGTGCGGGTGGTCCGGGAAGTCCTGGTCGTCCTCCAGCCGCTTGAAGTACGGCAGCATGTCGTTCCAGCCCCAGCCCCGCAGGCCGGACGCCGCCCACTCGTCCAGGTCCTGCGGATCCGGCCGGACCGCCAGCGAGGTGTTGATCGCCGAGCAGCCACCGACCAGCTTGCCCCGGGCCATCGGGATCGAACGCCCGGGCACCGCCTCGGCGCTGTAGCCCCAGTCGTGCTCCGAGAACGACGGGTAGAGACCGTCGAAGACGTCGGCCGGCAGCCGGTCGGACGGGAAGTCCGGGCCGGCCTCGATCAGCAACACGCGGCGCTGCGGGTCGGCGCTCAGGCGGCTCGCGATCACTCCACCGGTCGAGCCCGCGCCGACGATGACATCCGTGTATTCAGCCATGATCATCGCTCCGTTCTGCGAGGCGGTTCAGTCGACGTTGACGAAGACGGTCTTGTACTGCAGGTACTCCTCGATGCCCTCCGGGCCGAGCTCGCGCCCGTAACCGGACTGCTTGTAGCCGCCGAACGGCGTGCTGCTCTCGAACTGGCCCCAGGTGTTGATCCAGACGATCCCGGCCTGCAGCCGGCTCGCGGTGCGGTGGGCGCGCTTGAGGTCCCGGGTGTGCAGGCCGGCGGCCAGGCCGTACGGTGTGCCGTTGGCGATCGCCACCGCCTCGTCGTCGGTGTCGAAGCGCAGCACGCTCAGCACCGGCCCGAAGATCTCCTCCTGCTCGATGCGCATGCCCGGACGGACGTCGGTGAAGATCGTCGGGCTCAGGAACAGGCCCCGGTCATCGGTCCCGTCCGGGCGCCGCCCACCGGTGCGCAGCGTGGCGCCCTCCTCCTGCCCGATCCGCAGGTACTGCGAGACCTTGTCCAGCTGCTCCTGGTGGGCAATCGGGCCCAGCTGGGTCTCCGGCTCCCGCGGGTCGCCGATCTTCGTCGCTTCGGCCAGCCGCACCAGCCGGTCCACCAGCTCGTCGTGCACCGACCGGTGCACCAGCAGCCGGGAGCCGCTCATGCAGAACTGGCCGGCGTTGAAGAACGCGGCCTGGAAGGCGGCCTGCGCCGCCGCGTCCAGATCGGCGTCGCCGAAGACGATGTTGGCACCCTTGCCGCCCAGCTCCACGGTGACCTTCTTGAGGGTTCCGGCGGCTTTGCCGATCAGCAGCTTGCCGGTGGCCGTGGAGCCGGTGAACGCGAGCTTGTCGACGCCCGGGTGCTCGGCGAGCCGGCCGCCGAGCAGCGGTCCGTCGCCCAGCACCACGTTGTAGACGCCGGCCGGAGTGCCCGCGTCGGCGATGATCTCGGCGAGCAGCAGGGTCGACAGCGGCGTCTGCTCGGCCGGCTTGTGCACCACCGTGTTCCCGGCCGCGAGCGCCGGCGCGATCTTGTTGATCGCCAGGTTGAGCGGGAAGTTGAACGGCGTGATCGCGCCGACCACGCCGACCGGTTCCCGGCGGGTGTACGCGAAGGAGGACTGCCCGGCCGCCCGCGCCGCACCCTCCAGCTGCTGCACCATGCCGCCGTAGTAGGCGAAGAGGTCGGCGGCGGCGGGCACGTCGAAACCGCGGCTGAAGGTGATCGGCTTGCCGACGTCCAGCGTCTCGCGCAAGGCCAGCTCGTCGGCACGCTCCCGCATCCCCTCAGCGATACGGATCAGCAGCTCACCCCGCTCCTTGAGCGTCATCGCCGGCCACGGGCCCTCGTCGAAGGCGGTCCGGGCGGCCTGGACCGCGTCGTCCAGGTCGGTCTCGTCGGCCCAGGCCACCCGGCACAGCGGTGCGCCGGTGGCGGGGTTGATGTCCTCGACGACCGCACCGGCCCGGGCCGGGCGGAATCGGCCGCCGATGAACAGTTCACCGTCGGAGACGGTCTGAATGGCTTCGGTTGTCATGAGCAGACTCCTGTTGAGAGATCAACGTTCGCCTTGTGCAGGTATTTCGATCGGCGAATCGATTACGGGTTCGCCGATCGAGCACCGGCTCGGCGGAATGTTTCCGATAACCGTGACCCTGTCTCGCGCGGTGGTGTGCGGTGCGGCGCCATCAGTGAATGCCCGGCGCACCACGGCAACAACCGGGGACGATCGACGCGCGGAGACTTGTGGAACTTGACTGAATGGACACGGGATTGTTTAAAAAACCGCCGGCGCGATGGCCTGGGAATCCACCGGCGAATCCGGGATGAGCCGGTCCAGATCCGCCGGGTGGACGAAGTGGCAGGGCCCGGCGTGCCGGTGCGGCCGGACGCATCGGCGCCCGCTCGGCAGATGGATCTGTCCGCACAGGCCGTGCCGGGCCAGGCCCTCGTCGATGGAGACGTTGTGCAGGTCGGCGCGCATCTAGGGCGCCGGCGACTCGGATGCCCCGGCCAGCGAGGCCGGGTCCTGATCGGTGTAACCCTGGCTGACCTCGACGATCACGCCGTCCGGATCGCGCACCCAGACGGTACGCCAGCCGGGGATCACCTCGTCGAAGCGCAGCGGTCCCAGCGTGATCACCAGCTGGTCACCCGCTCCGGCGAGCCAGCCGTCCAGGTCGGTCACCTGGAAGGCCAGGTGACGGATGAGACCGGGCTGACCGGGGCCGTCCGCCACGGCGTCGTGCGCCGCCACGCCGGGCGCCTCGAACAGCTCCAGGTACACGTCACCGGCACGCAGGAAGATGACGCGACCGTCCCCGGTCTCGATCACCCGTGCCCTGCGGAAACCGAACCGGCGGCGGTAGAACTCCTCGGTGGCGGCGATGTCACGGCAGTTGAGGCCCACGTGCGACCATCGAACCGGTGCTACCTCACTCATGTCGTCGCCTCCCCGTTCAGGCCGGCACGGCCAGGTCGTCCAGGGCCAGCACCCGGTAGGACACGATGACCGGGCCGCCGGTGCGCGGCGAGCGCGACAGCCGCCACGACTGCCGGGCGCGCGCCGCGATCCGCTGGTCGTCGGCCGTCTGCCGGGCACGCCACACGACGACCACATCACAGGTGACGTCCGCAGAGGCGGGTACCGGGCGGACCTGGATGGACTCCAGGTCGTGGCTCTGGTCGGCGAACTGCTCCCCCACCGTCCGGTACCAGCCGCGGAACTCGTCCTCGTTGGTCATCGTCGCGTCCGGGAAGACCATCTCCAGGTCGTGGTCGCTGAGCAGCGGCAGCAGCCGCTCCACCGGTTCGTGCCGGCTCAGCCGGTCGAACCAGTCCCGGGCGAAGTCGCGGACCTCGTCGTCGCGCGGCGGCTGGGTGAGCTGGGCGACCGGGTGATAGCGCCCGGCGACGGCCGGACCGGCGAGCGCCGGCTCGAACTGCTGCCAGAGCGACGGGTCCTTGGCCAGATGCGCGTCCAGGTCCGCCTGGGTCGCCCACTGTTCGAAGAGCAGGAAGCGACGCGGATCCGCCTCGTCCCGCAGCCAGATGAACTGGATCAGACCGGCATCACCACGGGTGCCGCGCTCGATCCGGCTGAGCGTGTCGATCGCACGCTCCTCCGAGCCCGGCCGCACTTCGATCGACAGCGTACAGGTGATCATGAGAATGTGGTCCTTTCGTGCGGGGAGCCCGATCAGGGAAGCGGGACGCCGAGCTGGCGCATGAGGCCGGTGGTGTCCGCCTGGACCCAGCGCTCGACGATCTTGTTGTGCTCGATCCGATAGACCTCGACGCTGGTCCACTGGACCTGCTTCCCGGTCGGCTCGCGGTCGAAGAAGGGCTTCACATGCCGGCCGGTGAAGGTGATGTGGATGACCACCTTGCCGCCCTCGGCCGGATAGATCAGGTCGTGGTGCGAGGTGAAGTCGAGTGCCTCGTGGGCGTCCCGGATGATCGTCTTGAGCTCGTCGAGATCGCGCACGCTCCACGCCGGGTTGTTGTCGATGAACGACGTAGCGAACAGCTCGTCCATGTCGTCGTAGCGCCGTTCGTTGACGACGTCGTTCAGCTTGCGGATCAGGGCGACGTTCTCCTCGTCCGCCGACAGCTGGTTCTTCAGGCCGAGCAGATCGTCCTGCGCCCACCGCTCCACGAAACGGTCGCCGGAGATCCGCCAGATCTCGGTCGTCGTCCAGCTGACCGAGCGGCCGGTGGGCGCCTCGCCCAGCACGGCGCCGACATGCCGGCCGGTGAGCCGGCAGCGGGTGATCACCCGGTCGTCCACCGCGACCGCCTCGATCAATTCACCGGTCAGCTCGAGCGTCGCCTTGGCCTCCCGCATGGCGGCCAGGTACGAGTCGATGTCGTCGACCTGGAAGCCGGGGTGGTGGTCGACGAACCCCGGGTCGACCAGTTTCGTGATCGCGTCGTAGTCAGTGCTGTTGAAGGCGGTCAGGAAACGCTGGTAGAGCGCCACGTTCGGGTGTTCTGCGCTGGTCATCGTGCAACCTCCTGCAAGTAGCCGACGGATTCCTGTCGGATGAACTCGGCGGCGCGCTCGCCGATCATGATGGTGGCGGCGTTGGTGTTGCCGGCCACGATGGACGGCATCACCGACGCATCCGCTACGCGCAGACCCCGCACGCCGTGCACGCGCAGGCGCGGATCGACCACCGACTCGTCCGGGCCGCCCATCCGGCACGTGCCGACCGGGTGCCACAGCGTCGTGGCCGCGCGGGCCAGGAAGTCCCGCAGGTCCGCGGCCGCGGTCACCTCCGGTCCCGGGCCGAGCTCCGGACCGCGGAAGTCGGCGAAGGCGGCGGTGTTCGCCAGTTCCCGGGCCAGTCGCACCCCCTCGACCAGGACCTGCCGGTCGTGGTCGGTGGACAGATAATTGGCCCGCACCGTGGCCGGAACAGCCGGGTCGGTGCCGGCCAGCTCGACCGTGCCGCGGCTGGTGGGCTTGAGACCCACCGGGGCGAAGGTGAAGCCCGGCCCCTCCCACAGGCCGGCCGGTGCCCCGTCAGCCAGGAACTTCGCCGACCCGAAGGCGAACTGCAGGTCGGGCGCACCCGACCGGTCAGCGGCCGGCGTACGGACGAAGAGCCCGGCCTCGGACACCAGCTCGGCCGGCGGGTGCTCCCGGCGCGACTGGAAACACACCGGCACGAAGAGGTGGTCCTGCAGGTTGCGACCCACCTCCGGCAGATCGACGAGGCAGCGGATGCCGTGCCCGGCCAGGTGCCCGGCCGGTCCGATGCCGGAGAGCATGAGCAGCTTCGGGGTCTCGAACGCACCGGCGCTGAGCACCACCTCGCCGCCCACCTCGACCCGCGCCGGACGGCCGTGCCGCACGTACTCCACGGCGCTGACCCGGCCACCGGTGACGACCATCCGGGTCACCTGCGCACCGACCTGGACGGTGAGGTTCGGCCGGTTCAGCACCGGGTGCAGGTAGCCGGTCGCCGCGCTGCTGCGCCGGCCGGCCGCGTCCCGGGTCACCTGGTAGTGGAACCCGAAGCCGGTCTGGTCGCCGGCGTTGTAGTCACGCTCCGGCTGATAGCCCAGCTCCTGGGTGGCCGCCACGAACGCCTCGGACACGCCGGTGAGCCGGTCGTGCCGGCGCACCTGGATGGGACCACCGGTGCCGCGATACCGGGGATCGCCGCCGGCGTAGTCCTCGGCCCGCCGCAACACCGGCAGCACCTCCTCGTACGACCAGCCCGGGCAGCCGTCCGCCGCCCAGCCGTCGTAGTCGGAGGGGTGACCGACCACCCACATCAGCGCGTTGATCGAGCTGCACCCGCCGACGACCCGCCCGCGGGCCACCGGGATCCGCCGGCCGGCCAGAGCGGCCTCCGGCTCGGTCCGATAGCCCCAGTCGATCGTCGGCGCCCAGTCCGCGGTCCACAGCGCCGTCGTCGACGGCAGATCGACCCGGTGGATCTCCTCCCTGGTGTCCCAGCCGCCGGCTTCCAGCAGCAGCACCGAACGGTCCCCGCGCTCGCTCAGGCGACTCGCGACGGCGCAGCCGGCCGAGCCGGCGCCGACGACCACGTAATCGGCGTACGAATCGCTCATCGCCGCCTCCGTGGCGACGAGGTAACGGTGGTACAAAGCATCATCGGGACCTCCTGACAGGATCGAGACGTCGGAGCCGACACGAGAGGCGGCCGGATTGCCGGGGGCCTGTGGCGCGCAACCGGCGGCGGTGTCTGTCCCCCAGTCAACTGGCGGCACCGGCGCGCCGCTAACCAGAGGCGGCGGCGCGGGACGACTTCGCGGAGTTAACGTAGCCGCCCCGCGGCACGTTCCGGCTCGCCGATCCCGGGCAGTGGTGCGCCCGCTACCCGCCCGCGCGAGCGGCGATCGTTCTCAGGGGAAGGAACAGCGGATGAGCCAGGACTCCGCCGACGTCGGCGTCAGCCCGCGCCGGCTCGAGGCCTTCAGTGACGGCGTCATCGCCATCGTCGCCACGCTGCTGGTACTGAACATCGAAGCGCCCGGGCCGGACGTCCCGGTGTGGACGGCGCTCGGCCGGGAGTGGCCCTCGCTGGCGGTCTACGCGATGAGCTTCATCCTCATCGGCATCGCGTGGATCCACCACCACAACCTGTTCCACCACGTACGCCACGTGGACCGGCCGATGCTGATGCTGAACCTGCTGCTGTTGCTCTCCCTCAGCGTGCTGCCGGTACCCACCGCCACGCTCGGCGCGCATCTCGGCGGCCCGGACGCCACGGCCGCCGCCGAGCTGTATTTCGGCTGCCTGACCATCACCTCGCTGTGCTTCACGCTGCTCTGGCACCACCTGCACCGCCGTCCGCACCTGGTGCACGACGAAGCCCGGCCGCAGGCCGCCACCGCCCTGCGCCGGGCCGTGATCGGGCCGGCCGGTTACCTCTGTTCCGGCCTGCTGGCCCTGATCACCCCCATCGGCGGCCTGATGCTCAACGGCGTGCTGGTCCTCTACTACACGTTCGGCCGCAAGTCTCCGGCGTCGCGCACCCGGTGGCCGGGCGCGGGCTCGTGACCGGTCGGGCCGTCCTGGGCGACCCGCCCGCGAAACCGTTGCGACCAGCGGTTCGGGTTGCGCTACGGTGCCGTGGTGACACGATTCCGCCGCGCCTACCGCGACGTCGACGGCCACCGCGTCGAAGGCACCTGGCGGCACATCTTCGTCCGCAACGGGGACAACTACTACCTGGCCGACCTGGTCATCTACGCCGACGGCGCGGTCGACACCGGCACCGGCGGACTCACCGATCCCGACGGTCTGGCGGGCCTCCTGCGATCCGGCCAGGTAGCCACCACCCTGCACGACGGCGCCTGGGCATCGGCCCATCACCTTGCCACGTGGCGCTTCACCGAAGCCACCTGCGCGATCGACGCCGACATGCTCCTCGGCGAGGTCGCTGACGAGATCGACCGGCTCAACGACCGGCCCGACTCCACCGATCGCTGCCTGCGGGCCGTGCGGACCTATCTGGCCGACGCGACCGAGGACAACCGATTGCGCGTACGCCAGCGGTACCTGGCCATACCCGAGCACCTGCGGATCTACGCCCTCGGCGACATGGACAACCGCGACTGGCCGCTGAAGGTCCTGGCCACCGCGATCGGCGATACCGTCGAGGGCCACTACGACGACGAAGTGGCCACGCCGGACCTGCACGCGGAGGCCGTCGAGTACTTCCGTGACCGGGAGCTCCATCGGGCCCGAGCCGGCGCGCGGATCCCGGCCGATGGGCCGGATCAGCCCGAGACCGCGACGCTGACCCTCTACCAGGGACGACAGGACCACCCGGACAACGCGGTCCTGCAGAACGACTATCCGGCAAGGCTCACCATCGACGGCAGGGACTATCCGACGGTGACCCACGCCTACTGGGCACTGGCCACCGACGACCCCGGCTGGCGTGATCGCATCGCGGCGGCACCGGACACGTACGACGCCGCCGAACTCGCCGGACAGGCACCCCGCCGGCCCGGTTGGCCGGCGGCCCGCCTCGCGATCATGGCGCGGCTCCTGCGAACGAAATTCGCACAGCATCCGTCCATGGCGCGCGTCCTGCTCGCCACCGGCGACGCGCGCATCGTCTACACCGCGGTCGGCTCCGCCTATTGGACCGCCTCCGGGCAGCGGAGCAGCAACTGGATCGGCCGGCTGCTGGAGCTCGTCCGCTCCGAACTCGCCGCACTCGACGCCGGGGTCCCCCTTCCCACGAGTCACGGCGCCGGCCCCTCGGCCGCACCGGAAACCTAGCCGGGGACTTGCGCACATTCAGTCCAGGATGTTCTCGCCCACGAGGACTGGGCCGCCCAGCTTACCGACGCCGACCGGCGCGGCCTTACGCCGCTGTTCTGGACCCACGGTCCCACCGACCCAGGTAGCGGTTTGATCATGCGGGCCAACTCGTCGAACGTTCTGGAATGATCGCCGCGTGAAACCGAATCTCGACACGCCAGGCCTTGGCGGCCCGCGTGAAGCCTCTATCCCGGTTCCGGGCGACGCCCGGCTGTGGGCCGAGCGCGTCGGCACCGGCAGCCCGGTCGTGCTGCTGCACGGCGCAGGCATGGATTCCCGCCTGTGGGACCGCATCGTTCCCGAGCTGGCCCGGTACCACAACGTGATCCGGTATGACGCCCGAGGCCTGGGCCGCTCCACGCCACCGAACCAGCCGTTCAGCGATGTCGATGATTTGCGCGCCGTCCTGGACTACTTCGGACTGCGCCGAGCCGCCCTGGTCGGGCTGAGCATGGGCGGGGAAAGCGCGCTGGACTTCGCCCTCACCTACCCCGAGAAGGTCACCGCGCTCGCCCTGGTCGGCGCCTCGGTCAGCGGACACCGCTGGCCCCAGGACCCCGACCTGAGCGCCTACGCCACCGCACGCCGAGAACGGGACGCGAGCGCCCTGGCCGAGCTCGAACTCTCCATCTGGGCAGGCCTGGGCCCAACAGCCCCGGGATGGGAACTCATCGACGCGATGGTCACGCAAAACGCCGCGCGACGCATCGTCAGCGAACAGCAATGCGCCACCGGCCAGAACGCCGAAGCGCACCTCGCGGAGATCGCCGCACCGACACTGGTCCTCCACGGCGACCGCGACCACCCGGAGATCGGCGTCATCGCCCGGCTGCTCGCGGCCCGCATCCCCGGCGCCCACGCCGAGATCATCCCGAACGCCGACCACTACCTGCCGCTACGTACGCCCGAGGCCCTCACCGAAGTTCTCCTGGCACACCTGCCCTGACACGGGATCCATCGACCGCCGCATCCACAACCATTGACGATCGCTCAGGTGAAACGGTCCTGGCTGACGGGCTCACATACCTATTCGGCCGGGCCGGATGCGGCGCGTGCGGGAGCACGTTCACCCTGGCCGACTGGTTCGAAGCAGCGAATAGCCCCCGCTGACAGCGACCACGAGATCGAGCGTCGGCTCAGCGGCCAAACCCTGTCCGCTGGACCTGATCACCACGGTGTGGACCAGGCGACACGTTTCTCACCGCCCCCGGCAGCCGCCGGCACACCGGAGCGACGACGGCGACGCCCGCCAGCGTCACCAGCAGCAGCGTGGCGAATCCGGCGGCGCCGACGATGTGCCGCTCGAAGCCGATGGTCAGCACGACGACCTCGGTCACGCCCCGGCAGTTGAGGAGCACACCCAGCCGCAGCCGGTCCGCCGCCGGCAATCCGCACGGCAGCGCGCCGAGCCAGGCGCCGCCCGCCTTGGCCACCGTCATGACGGCCAGCAGCAGGGCGAAACAGACGACCTCGGCACGCCCGCCGCTGAGCGCGCCGAGCGGCATGGCAAGCCCGATGGAGCCGAAGTACAGCGGCAGCAACACCGCCGACGTCGTCGCCTCGAGGTGCTGATTGGCCCGCTCCACCGCCGGCACCCGGGGCATCACCACGCCGGCCAGCAGGGCCCCCGGCGCGGCGTGCAGGCCGGCGCCGTGGGTGACCGCGGCGAAGAGCGCCACCGACACCACGATCAGCGGCACCACCGCCGGGCCGGCGCCGGCCACCGCGGATCGCCGCGCCACCCACCGCACCACGGGCCGGAGCACCGCCAGCGCCACCACGACCAGACCGAACAGGGCCGCCACCACCGCCCAGGCCGGCACCGGAACGGATCCCCGGCCCGCCACGGCGAGCAGGACGGTCAGCCCGGCCCACACCAGAGCGTCGGTGCACGCGGCCACCGTCAGGGCCAGCCTGCCGCAGGTGGTGCCGGCCAGTTCCACATCCGGAAGCAGGCGCGCCAGCACGGGCAGCGCCGTCACCGCACAGACCAGGGCGAGAAAGCCGGCGAACACCCCGCCGGGCACGCCGGCCGCGCCCACCACCGGCCGGATCACCGGGGCGACGGCCAGACCGGCCAGCACCGGTACGACCACCGCACCGGCCGTCACCGTCAGCACCGCGCTCGACCGGGGGCGGCCCGCGGTGCGCAGCTCGTAGCCGATCAGGTAGGCGAACAGGGCGATACCCAGATCGGCGAGCGCCCGCACCGCCGTCGCCGTGTCCGGCAACCGCAGCCACTCCACCGCTGCGGGCGCGACAGTGGCCAGGCCGAGCGGCCCGAGCAGCAGGCCGGCCAGGATCTCACCGAGCACCCGAGGCTGACCACCGCGGGCCGCGAGCGCGCCGCCGGCCGCGGCCAGCGCCACGACGACAGCGGCGGCGAGCAGAAAACGTACGGTGTCCGGAAGCTCCCGCACCGCGCACGTGACCTCGTACACCGCGGCACAGTCCGTGTTCACTCGCGTCCCCCTCACACGGGGGTGGACCGCCGGTGCACGGCACCGGCGGCCCACCCCGGGATCGTCAGACCCGGAACAGCTCGGCCCGCTCCTCGCCGGCCACCAGGGAGACGGCCTCTCCGGAGGGGTCGATGTCGGCGAACACCTGGCGGACCGACTCGTTGGCCCCCACCACGAACGTCTCGGCGACGTGACGCTGCTGCTGCAACAGCACGATGGTGCGGGCGGCCGCGTCGTCCATGCTGTTGAGCCGCTCGGCCCGCAGCACCAGGCGCTGCGGCCGGTGGTCCAGCAGGGTGCGCAGGTCCTGCTCGAAGAGCCTCAGGTGGTCACCGTCCAGGTCGCCCTCGACGCTGATCACCACGATGTCGTCGCCGACGGTCTCCAGCACGCCGTAGGTCTGCGCCCGGGCCGGGGCCAACCGCACCTCGACCCGTACCGGGGAGTTCCCGGTCAGCGCGACGGTGTGCCGCTCGGCGTCGAAGTCGGTGTGCGGCTCACCGTCCACCCACACCTCGTGGATGATCACCTCACCGGCCGCGAGCAGATCCGGCGCCACCCGGAGCACGCCGTCCGGCAGCGTCGCCGGGTCGACGTGGAAGTGCAGGGCGAGCGGACGGCCGATCACCAGCAAGTCGTTGTAGACGGCGGACAGGTACGCCAGCTCGAACGCGTGATAGCCGGACATGGCGTGGTTGCCCTTCATCCGCTCGCCGTGCACCAGGTACGGCGTGCCGTCGGCGAGCACGTTGAAGTAGACCCCGCCGGAGTCGTGATCGGGGAACCAGGACAGGTAGAAGGCCTGCGACTCGCGGGCCAGGCGGCGGAACTCCGGATCGTCGCGGCGCCCCGCGAGCACCAGGTACGCCAGGATCGCCTGCTCCTGCTGCCACCAGGCCTTGCGGTTGTGCCAGACCAGGCGGTGATACTGCTGCCGGTCGTCGCGCCAGCGTTCGACGACGTCGTACCAGCCGCCGCGCTGCCGGTCCTGGCCCACCTCCGGCATCCGGCGGGCCAGCCGCTCGGCCAGCTCCACGTACCGTTCGTCGGGGTGGATCGCGTGCACCCGCATCAGGTTCCAGGCGATCTTGAGGTTGTGCCCGACCACCGCCCGGTTCTGCTGCCAGCCCCAGTGCAGGTCGGGTCGCCAGTCCTCGTGGAACCGCTCGTTGACGAACGGGCTCGCGTCGTCCGGGAACTTCTCCACGATGGTGTCGGCCAGGCGCACCAGCATCTCCCGGTGCCGGTCGTCGCCGGTGGCGAGCAACAGATTGATCAGGTACGCCGGCGCGTGGTCACCCACCGAGTTCCAGTTCTTGCGGGCGCGGTTGCTGCCCAGCGACTCGTGCCGCGGGTCGAGGTGGACGGCGTCGACGTGCGAGAAGTACCCGCCACCCGATTCGTCGCGGTAGTAGCCGTCGATGAAGTCGATGGTGTCCCGCACCGCCTGGCCGATCTCCGGGTCCCGGGTGACGCGGTAGGTCTGGGCCAGGCCGGCGAGCGCGTAGATCTGTTCGTAGAGCGGGATCGAGCCGGCGTCGTCGTCGAACTCCGAGACGAGCAGCTTCACCGGCGGGTCGGTGCGGTCCAGGCCGTGTACCCAGAAGTGTCCCGCACCGCCGGGCACCCGGCTGCGCATGTGCTCGATCATGTAAGCGCACCCGCCGCGGGCCGCGCTGAGGAAGCGCTCCTCACCCGTCAGCGCGTACGCGGTCGCCAGCCCGTAGATGAACCGGGACAGCGTGGCGGTCTCCTGCCGCTCGTCGACCTTCTCGCCGGAAACCCCCAGCCGGGTCCGGTACTCGCGGAAGTCGACCTCGTCGCCGAACTGGGCACCCAGGTAGAAATCCGCCAGGGCGGACAGGTGCCGGCTCCAGAAGCCCGGCTCCTCGAAGACGGGTCGGCCGGTCTGCTCCTCCACCAGCATCATGTGCTTGCCTTCGAACGCGAAGCCGCTGCCCTCCGGATAGAACATGCCGTGGGCGAAGACGAAACGACCCTCGGCCAGCAGTTCCCGCAGGCTGCCCGTGACGTCGCGCACCGGATCGCCGAAATTGCGCAGCAGCTCACCCTGGGTGGTTCCGGTCAGCAGCACCGGGAAGCACCGGTCGTCGACGGTACGGACCTCGACCAGGTCCGTCTCCGGGTCGAAGGCGACCACGTAGCCGGCGATGAGGTCGGAGAACGAGAAACGCATGTCGTCCAGGGAGATCTCGCCGGGTGCCCGGTCCGGCCCCGGCTCCGACGTCGGGACCACTGTCGGCGAAGGACTGGTCATTGGCCTGCCTCTTTCCCTGCTAGGCGAAGAACGACGGTGCTGCGCGGTCCGACCCGGACGCTGCCGGTGTGCCCGGGCGCGCGGCCGGCCGGCACGACGTCGTACGGCGCCGGCCGCCCGGTGTCGACCACGCGTAGCCACGCCGAGCCGGACGGCGCCTCCGGGAGGTCGAAGGACAGCTCCTCCCAGTACGCGTTGAAGATGAGATGCAGATCGGCTGGGGACTGATCGCCGGCCGACTCGGTGTGGTGGCGCAGAGTGACCGCCAGCGAGCGTGCCTGCGGATCGGCCCAGCCCGGCCGGCCGAGTTCGCAGCCGTGCCAGCTGAACGTGGTCCGGGTGGCCGCGCCGTCCGGATCGACGTAGTGCCGACGGTGCAGGGCCGGGTTCTCCCGCCGCATCCGGATCATCTCCCGGACGAACCGGCGCAGTTCCGTGGACTCCGCGTCGTCCGCCCAGTCGATCCAGCTGAGCTCGTTGTCCTGGCAATACGCGTTGTTGTTGCCGGACTGGGTACGCCCGCGCTCGTCACCGGCCACCAGCATCGGCACACCCTGCGACAACAGCAGGACGGCCATCGCGTTCTTCATCTGCCGCATCCGGGTTCGCCGGATGCCGGGGTCCTCGCTCGGCCCCTCGGTCCCGCAGTTCCAGCTGTAGTTCTCGTCGAGGCCGTCGCGGTTGTCCTCACCGTTCGCCTCGTTGTGCTTGTAGTCGTAGCTGACCAGATCACGCAGCGTGAACCCGTCATGGGCGGTGATGAAGTTGACCGCGTTGGTCGGCTGCTCGGCCACCGGCTCGAAGATGTCGGCGCTGCCACTGAGCCGGCAGGCCAGTGCGCCGACCATGCCGCCGTCACCGCGCAGGAAACGGCGCACGTCGTCGCGGAACGGGCCGTTCCACTGCGCCCAGCGGTCCGGGAACCGGCCGACGTCGTAGAGACCCCCGGCGTCCCAGGCCTCGGCGATCAGCTTGACGCCGGCCAGCGACTCGGACATCTCGATGCGCCACACCGCCGGTGGGTACGGCAGCGGGCTGCCGTCCTGGCCCCGGGTCAGGATCGACGCCTCGTCGAACCGGAACCCGTCCACGTGCATCTCCCGCGCCCAGTAGGTCAGGCAGTCGACGACCAGCTGGGTGGTGATCGGGTGGTTCACGTTGAGCGTGTTGCCGCACCCCGAATAGTCGATGTACGACCACTCCGGGTCCCCGCCGCCCAGGTAGTAGACGTCGTTGGCGAAACCCTTGAGGCTCAGTGCCGGCCCGAGGTGGTTGCCCTCGCCGGTGTGGTTGAAGACCACGTCGAGGATCACCTCGATGCCGGCCCGGTGCAGCGCCTTCACCATGTCCCGGAACTCGTCCACCACGGCGTCCGGACGCTGCCCGGGAACGGCGTAGGCCGGGTGCGGGGCGAAGAGGGCGTACGGGTCGTAGCCCCAGTAGTTGGTCAGCGCCGCACCGGTCACCGGGTGCCGCCGCAACGGCTCGCGGTGATCGAACGCGGCCACCGGCATCAGCTCCACGGCGGTGACGCCCAGGTCCACCAGGTAGGGGATCTTCTCGGTCAGCCCCGCGAAGGTGCCCGGGTGGGTCACCCCGGAGCTGGCGGACCGGGTGAACCCGCCGACGTGCAACTCGTAGACGACGGTCTCGTTCATCGGCCGCCGCGGCGGCGTGTCGCCCGCCCAGTCGTACGCGTCCAGGTCCACCACGACACCGCGCAGCGAGCCGTCCAGGTTGTCACCGGGCCGGCAGGCGGCCACCCGGTCGAACGCGTCGCTCCACACCGCTCGCGCGTACGGATCGAGCAGGACCTTCCCCGGATCGAAGCGGTGCCCGGGGCGCGGCGAGCGGGGGCCGGTCACCCGGTATCCGTACGGCGTGCCCGCTCCTACCCCCTCGACCCGCGCGTGCCAGAAGTGGAAGCTCTTGTTGAGCCTCGGGTCCAGCGGCACGCTGGCGGTCAGCCGATCCGGCCGCTCCGGGTCGAACAGCAGCAACTCGACGGCCTCCGCGTCCTGCGAGAACACCGAGAAGTTCGTGCCGGTGGCGTCGGCGATCGCACCCAGCGGATGCGGCACACCGGCCGGCGACGGACCGCCGGCGGTCTCCGGCCGGTACGGGCGCAGGTCGACGGCCGTCATGACGCACCCACCGCGTGGTTCCGGCTGCGCGAGCCACGGGGCAGGTCGCCGGTGTCGTCCGGCACCGCCGGCACGTCGCGCATCCCGCGCGGCAGCGCACCCCGCCGGCGGGCGATCGCACTGATCAGGGCCGCGGCGAAGGCGTGGCAGTGCTCGCCGGTCCGGGCCGTGACCAGGTCGTCGTCGACGACGACGTCGGAGTCGACGTAGTCGACGCCCATGTTGCGCAGGTCGCCCAGCAGATTGTTGTGCGCGACCGCGCGGCGTCCGCGGACCAGTTCGGGCCGCGGGGCGACCAGCCACATCCCGTGACAGATCAGGCCCTTGACCACGTCGTGGTGGGCGAACGCCCGGGCGAGGAACTCGGTGGCCGGCGGCAGCCGGTCCGGGCTGTCGGTGTAGCGCAGCCGGTCGGCCACCATGCCGGACGGCACGATGATCGCCGAGTAACCGGCCAGCTCGGCATCCCCGATCGGCTCGAAGCTCTCCCCGCAGACGAACGGCGCGCCGAACTCGTGACCGGTGAAGGTCATCTCCGGCTGTCCCCACAACCGGCTCAAGAAGTGCAGCTCCGCGCCTTCCTCGGCGAAGCGGTGCCGGTAGTAGAAGATCTCCGGCTCGTAGTAGTCACTCTCGATCAGAACGCCGATCCGGCATCCCTGTAGTCGCATGGTTTCGTCCCTTCGGACTCAGCGGGTGTCCAACCGGACCAGGAACGGGCCGTCGTGCCCGAGCGCTTTCTCGACCGCGTCCACCGCCGACGCGGGCGCGTCGGCGTCGCAGGCGGCGACACCGAGACCGCGGGCCAGTGACACGAAGTCGATGTGCGGGTCGTCGAGCCGGAACGAGTCCGGTGCCTCGCGCGCCGGCAGGCCCTCCTGCGACCAGTACACGGCGATGTTGTCGCGCAGGATCTGGTAGTTGCCGTTGTCGCAGATCACGAACTTGGCCGGGATCCGGTGCCGGGCCGCGGTCCACAGCGCCTGGAACGTGTACATGCTGCCGCCGTCACCGGCGAAGCCGACCACGGTGGCCTCCGGCCGGGCCAGCTTCAGCCCCACCGCGCCGGGCAGTCCCACGCCCAGCGATCCGCCCCGGGTCAGAAAGTAGCTGTCCGGCCCGCCCGGCCGCAGGTGGTGCAACAGGTGCGGCGAGGCGGTGATCGCCTCGTCGAACACCACGAGATCCTCGGCCCGATCCCGCAACGTGCGCAGGAAGGTGTCGAGAACCGGCCGGTCCGGCGGTGTGCCGGCGGGCTGCCCGGCGAACTCGGCACGGCGCTGCCACGCCAGCTCCGCGCGTGCGGGGGTCATGTGGTGCCGCAGCTCCTCGCGGACCTGGTGCAACGTCGCCGCCGGATCGGCCAGCACCGGCACGTCGACCCGGTGGTTCTTGCCGATCTCCCAGGCGTTGAGGTCGACGTGCACCACCGTCGCCTGCTCGTCGAAGATCTCCCCCACCTCCGGGAAGACCTCCGGCAGCACCGACGTGCCGCAGATCAGCACGACGTCGGCCGCGTTGGTCACCGGCAGGCTGGCCGTACCGAACATGTGACCGAACTGCCCGCGGAAGCACGGATGCCGGTGATCCAGGTTGACCTCCGACCAGTCGCCGCCGTACACCGGCGCGCCGACCAGCTCGGCGACCTCGCCGAGCACCGTCTGGGCGCCGGACGCTGTCACACCGTCACCGGCGATGATCAACGGGCGCCGCGCGCCGGCGAGGGCCGCGGCGATCCGCCGCACGGTGTGGTGCGGCGGCGTCACCGCGCTCTGCGGGATGGTCGTGGGCACGACGCGCTCCGAGTTCGCCGCGTCCAGCACGTCCATCGGCAAGGCCACGAAGACCGGACCGTACGGCGGTGTGGCGGCCACCTTGCAGGCGCGCCGGAGCACGCGCAGCAGCGAGTCGGGGTGCGTCACCCGGGTGGCCCACTTGGTCACCGGGCGCGCCATGGCGACCAGGTCGGCCGCCATCTGCGCGTCCAGTGCCTCGTATCGCAGACCGGCGTCGCCGGCGAGGACCACGAGCGGGGAGTGGCCGCGCATCGCCTGGTACATCATCCCGATGCCGTTGCCCAGGCCCACCCCGCTGTGCAGCTGCACGATCGCCGGCCGCCGGGTGGCCCGGGCGTAGCCGTCGGCCATGCCGAGCGCGGCGGCCTCGTGCAGCGCGAAGACGTACTCCAGGTCGGCGGTCTCCTGCAGCGCGTCCAGCAGCCCCTCCTCGACCGTGCCCGGATTGCCGAACAGGTACCGGTGGCCGTCCGCGACCAGTTGTTCGACCACGGCCTGCCGGCCGGGCCGGCTAGCGGTGCCCACCGCCGCTCACCGGTCCCCGGCGGCGGCCGGCTCGGGCGCCACCACGCCGGTACGCGGGACGAAGCCCCAGGTCCGCAGCCCCTTGTCCAGGACCTCGACCAGCTTGTCGCCGGTCAGCCGGGAGTCCGGGGTGGAGCGTCCGGTGATGAACGGGTAGTCGACGATCACCGACGTCTCCCGGCCGAAGTTGCCGATGTAGGCGCCGTCCGGCCCGGTCGCGTCGCGCAGGATGTACTCCAGCGGGTACGGCGGCGGCCCGATCACGAAGTCGGTGCCCTCGAAGCCGGTCCCGTCCTTGTAGTCGTACTCGATGCAGTGGCCGGTGACGTGCTTGCCGTCGATGATGCTGCGCCGGTTCTCCTGATCGCGGGCGAACGCCAGGCACGCGACGCCGTAGCACTCCGCGGCGATCGGCTTGCCGGTCCGGTAAAAGTGCAGGATCAACTCGTGCAGCCGGCCGTTGTTGGCCAGGTCCACGATCGGGCCGGAGCCGCCGACGATGAGCAGGGCGTCGTACCGGTCCGCCTTGCTCAGTTCCGCCGCCAGCGCCCGGAAGTACTCCTCCTGCCGGCGCAGGAAATCCGGCTCGCTGCGGTACGGGCGGTCCGGGAGCCACGCGGCCAGGTTGATCGGGTCGTCCAGTCGTGACGACGCGTCCAGCCGCCGGCCCTTGTCGGCCATCTCCGCCGTGGTCACCGAGCGGCCCAGCGGCGGGTCGACGTACTCGGGGTCCAGGCTGACCCCGATCGGCACCGGCCGTTTGCCGGTCGGGGTGGCGAAGTCCACCCGGTAGCCGGCCTCGTCCAGCGCCTCCAACGGCCCGACGAGTTCCTCAGCCCAGTAGCCGTACTCGGACAGTACGACCAGCACGGACTTGCTCATGGTGCTACTCCTCTCGCGATGAACACCGGTGACTGCTCGGATCCGTCCCGTCCGGGCCGATCCGTCCGCCGGTCACCGAACGGCGGAAAACTGGTTGTCCGGTGCCGCCTGACAGTCCGCCGGCCCGGTGCGGCGGCTGCGCCGGCTGCGGGTGTTGCCGCCCCGGCCAGGCAGGGCGGGGCGCAGGCTCGGGCCGGTGAGCATCCGGCAGATCGCGGCCACGTCGGCCGGCGCGGGTTCGGCGCGGTGCACCAGCTCGCGCACCGCGCAGTCGATCTCGTAGGCCCGCAGCACGCGCTCGTCGACACGGCCGCCGGCGTCGGCGTACCCGGTCAGGAAGGCCTGCCGGCAGCGGGCCACCCAGGCGCCGGCCCGTTGCCCGGCCGCCGCGTCACCGGGCGTCGCGGCGCGCGCCAGCTGATCACGCGCGGTCCACTCCAGCGAGCGGAGCACACCGGCGACGTCCCGGGCGACCGGCTGCCGCGATCGCTGCTCCGGGGCCGTGCGGACCCAGTCGAAGTCGACCACCGCCCCCTGCCCGGTCAGCAGGATGTTGTCCAGCCGCAGATCGCTGTGCACCCGCTGGGCGACGACCGGCTCCCGGCCGGCGGCCACGTCGGCCACCTCGGCCAGTGCGGCGAGCAGCCGCGAGCGGTACGGCTGCAACTCCGGCACCGCGGCCGGCACGTCGTGCGCCTGTCGGATCATGTCGTTGGCGATCCGCCGCAGGTCGAGCGAGCTCAACCGGGCGCCGCGGAACGCGGCCAGCAGGTCGGCGTGCACCCGGGCGACACAGGTGCCCAGGCCGCGCGCGGTCATCATGAAGCCGGTCTCCGGCTCCTCGCCGGCGATCACCGCGCGGGCGCTGCGCACCGCCGCCTCCAGCGCGCCGTGGCCGGCCGGTGCGGCCTGCAGCGCGGCGAAGGTCACGGCGCTGCCGCGCACGTCCGTCTCCAAGGACCCGTGAAGTGCGCTGACGTGGCCGTTGCCCAGGGCGTGCAGGGCGCGGTGCAACTCCAGGCCGGGGTGCCCGCCGCCGGGGACGTGCCGGTACCACTTCAGCACGTACGTGTCGTCGACGAGCACCGGCGTGCACGCCGGGCCGCCGGTGCCGGGCCGTGGAGCGTCGACGACCGCGCAGCTGGGCCGGCCGCTCGCCACCGGTGCGGCGGCACCGGCGAAGACGGAGAGGACCAGACGCATCAGTTCCTCGTCCTGTGTGGCGTCGTAGACGCAACCGTGGTCGAGGTCTCGCACCACGTGGTCCGCCGCGACGGGCGGCGGGCCGGGCCGGATCCCGAGCGGCACCAGGCACCAGCCCGAGACGGGCCCGGCGCCCACCACGGCCAGCACGGCGGCCGGGCCACCGGCCGGCAACCGGTTGACCAGTACCGGGGCGCTGACGACACGCGCCCGGCCCCGATGACCGGCCGGACACCACGGCTGTCGCTGCAACCAGCCGGTCAGCGCGGCCAGCACCGGCGGGGCGTTCAGGTCGGGGATCATCGCTACCACGCACCCGCGGGGAGCACGTCCGGTCGGCCCGCGGTGACACGCCGGTCCGGGGGCAACGGGGTCGCGGCGAACCAGATGAACCCGCACCCGGGAAGCCGCAGCCGCACCGGTCCCTCGGTGACCAGCCGCTGCGGCCCGCTGCCGGCGAGGTTGACCAGCGCGCCACGAGCCTGTTCCGGCAGCTCCAGCCGGACCTCCTGCGGGTGCGCGGAAAGACTGTTGACGCACAGCACCGACTCCTCGGCGCCGGGCCGGCGCCGGACGAAGGCCAGCACGGCGCGGTTGCCGGTGGGTATCTGGATCAGTTCGCCCTGGCCGAAGACGTCGGCGAACCGGTGCCGGATCCGGATCATGTGGCGCATCCAGTGCAGCAGCGAGTCCGGGTCGCGCAGCTGGTATTCCACATTCACCGTCGCGGCATGGAATTCCGGGGCGTCGACCAGCGGCAGGTAACTCTCGTCGGGATCGCGGGTGGAGAAGCCGGCATGCGCGTCGCCACTCCACTGCATCGGGCAGCGGACGCCGTCCCGATCCTCGAGCCAGATGTTGTCGCCCATACCGATCTCGTCGCCGTAGTAGAGGATCGGCGTGCCCGGCAGCGCAAGCAGCAGCGCGTTCATCAGCTTGAGCGCGTCGTGATCGTTGTCCAGCAGCGGTGCCAGCCGGCGGCGGATGCCGATGTTCGCGGTCATCCTGGGGTGGTACGCGTACCTCTCCAGCAGGAACGCCCGCTCCTCGTCGGTGACCATCTCCAGGGTCAGCTCGTCGTGGTTGCGCAGGAACAACGCCCATTGACCACCGCTGGGCAGGGGCGACGTCTCGCTGATGATCTGCGCCACCGGTGTGGCGTCCTGCCGCCGGAGCGCCGCGAACATGCGCGGCATGAGGGGGAAGTGGAACGCCATGTGGCACTCCTCGGCGCCGACCGCCCCGAAGTAGTCGATGACTTGCGGCAGCGGCTGGTTGGCCTCCGCGAGCAGGATCCGGCCCGGGTATTCCTGGTCGACCAGCCGCCGGCAGGCCCGCAGGAACTCGTGCGTCTCGGGCAGGTTCTCGCAGTTGGTCCCCTCGGCTTCGAACAGGTACGGGACCGCGTCCAGGCGCAGGCCGTCGACACCCAGGTCCAGCCAGTAGCGCATGACGTCGAGCACGGCGGCGCGCACTGCCGGGTTGGCGTAGTTGAGGTCGGGCTGCCACCGGTAGAACCGGTGCCAGAAGTAGCGCCGGCGCACCGGGTCGTACGCCCAGTTGGAGGTCTGGGTGTCGGTGAAGATGATCCGGGCGTCCGGGTAACCGGAGTCGTCGTCGGCCCAGACGTAGAAGTCGCCGTACGGACCGTCCGGGTCGCAGCGGCTGGCCTGGAACCACGGATGTTCCTCGCTGGTGTGGTTCAGGACCATGTCGACGATGACCCGGATGCCGCGCCGGTGCGCCTGGCGCAGCAGGGCCCGGAAGTCGTCCAGGGTGCCCAGCTCCGGGCGTACCTGCAGGAAGTCGCTGACGTCGTAACCGCCGTCGCGCATGGGTGAGGCGTAGAACGGCGGCAGCCACAGGCAGTCGATACCGAGCCAGGCCAGGTAGTCCAGGCGTTGCGTCAGGCCCGCCAGGTCCCCGATGCCGTCGCCGTCGCTGTCCTGGAATGCCTGCACCAGCACCTCGTAGACGACGCAGCGGCGATACCAGTCCGGGTCGCCGCCGACCACGTGCGCCGGCAGTCCCTCCTCTGAATGATTACGAAACGGTATTTCTCGCACTTGCCGAAGTCCTTCCACGCCGACTCACCTGACTTCCTGACGGGTGCGCTGAACACTTCGCCGATGCCGCCCCGGCCTAATCGGCCCGATCGACACTCAGTCAACTTGGCTAATTCGCTCGATCCCCGCCGGATGCCGACAGCCGTCAATGACTTCTCGTGATCCGGAAACGACTTCGTGCACTCGATGGCGCAGCCCGGCGACAACAAGATCAGCGAATGCCACGGCTATCTTCCCTAAAACGACAAACCCGCCCGACGGCCTGTCATACCCGCCCTGACCTGCTATATCGGCCCCTCAACAACCAGCATTGCCGTGTGACGAACGCCGCGCTCGCGCAGGAACGTTAGGTTGACCTTGTCGGCGAAGGCGGCACCTGGCAACGATCCGAAGGTCCATGGGTGACTTCGGGGGGCCGCCATGCTGGTACGTTTTTCCACGCCCGAGATCGATCAAAGATTTGTGGAGTCCATCCACGACGACCGGCTCGGGGAATTCGTAAAGAATGTATTCAGCGCATTGCCCCGCTCGGACCAGCGCCGCTGGGCGGAAATCTACACTCGCGGGCTACTGCTGGGCACCGGGCCCAAATCGATCCGCCGGACGGCGCAGGAACTCGTGGCCGAGCCGGCCATCCAGTCGCTGCAACAGTTCGTCAACCAGAGCCCCTGGGACTGGCAGCCGATTCGGGAGCGGCTGGCGGCCGAGGTGCAGGCCCGCCTCTCCCCGGAGGCCTGGGTGGTGGTCGCCAACATCACCAGCAAGCGCGGTGACAAGTCGATCGGCGTGGAGCGGCGCTTCGTGCCCTCCGAGGGACGCCTGATCAACTGCCAGATGGGCCTGGGCCTGATGGCCACCTCGCGGCTGCACGGCGTGCCGATCGACTGGCGCCTGGTCCTGTCGCCCCGCTGGACCGACGACCCGGCCCGCCGCGCCAAGGCCCGCATTCCCGACGGTGTGCACGCCCGGGCCGAGTGGGAGGAGGTCCTCGACATGGTGCGCCAGGTGCGCGACCGGTGGGGCATGCCGGTCGCTCCCCTGCTCGGCGAATGGCGCACCCCGGGCGCCGTCGAACTGGTGAACAGCCTGGTCGCCCTCGATCAGCCGTTCGCACTCGAGGTGGACGGCTCCCTGCTGGTGGCCCCCGCGCACCGGCCGCTGGCACCGGCCGGTCAGCGTGACGCCTGGCAGATGGCACCCCGCCCGCTGGCCCAGCACGCCCGGATCTGGGAGAAGTCGCACCGGCACATCATCGTCGCCACCGGCCAGTCCTCGGCCCGGGTGGTGTCCATGCCGATCACCATGGCGCCGACCGCCTCCCGCTTCGGCGCGGCGGTCGACGTACGCCTCATCGCGGCACACCCGACCGGCAGCGAACCGCCCCGGTACTGGGTCACCAACCTGTTCGACGCCCCGCTGCAGGAGATCATCTTCCTGCTGCAGTTACGGGAGACAGCCGACCGCGCCTCGGACCGGCTCTACACCGAGTTCGGCGTCAGCGACTTCGAGGGCCGGTCGTTCCTCGGATGGCACCACCACGCCACCCTGGTCTCCACCGCCTGCGCCTATGACTGCCTCTACCGATGACGGTTACCATGAGTGTCCACATTGGCATCTCGTGGTGAAGGGGAGCCGCGATTGACCAACATCGACGAGACACCGGCCGACGCGTGGTTGCGCGAGTTCGCCGACCGGGTCTTCGCCTCGCTCCCCCGCTCGGACCAGCGACGATGGGCGCAGCTCTACCTGATCGGCCTGCTGCGGGACGGGCCGCAGGCCATCTCCCGCACCGCGGAGGCCGTCCCGGGCAGGTCAGCCGTCCAATCGTTGCAGCAGTTCATCAACCAGAGCCCCTGGGACTGGGCGCCGGTGCGCGCCCAGGTCGCGCTGGAAATCCACGAGCGGATGGGACCGCGGGCCTGGACCGCCGCCTACTTGGTGATCCCCAAACGTGGTGGACAGGCGGCCGGCGTCGACCGCCGCTTCGTACCGGCGCTGGATCGGACGGTCAATTCCCAGGCGGCCGTCAGCCTGCTCCTCACCGGATCCGCCGGCGGCATCCCGGTGAACTGGCGGCTTCTGCTGTCACCGCGCTGGATCGCCGATCCGGATCTCCGGCGCCAGGCCCGGATCCCGCCCTCCGTGGCGGCCCGCTCGGAGTGGGAGGAACTCGTCGACATGGTGAGCGAGCTCCAGCAGTGGGGACTGCCGCGGCGGCCGCTCGTCGCCCAGTGGTCCGGCATACCCGGCGCTGACCAGCTCATCGGCCAGCTCGCCCAGCAGGACCAGGGATTCCTCGTCGGTGTCGACCCGCAGACCAAGGTCGTCCCGCATCGCTCCACCCGGGCCGACGGCCTCCGCCGATCACCGGCGCCGACCCCGCTGCCGGTGAGCCGATTCCCGGCCGGCGTCCAGCAGCGGGTCACCGTGGTCAACGGGATCACCGGCCGCAAAGAGGTCTTCCGGCTGTCCCAGCGCTCCCTCGCCTTTCCCGGGCAGGAGATGGCCAGTGGCCTCCGGTTGCTCGTGACGGGCCGCGCCGGTCAGGACCGCACGCCGGATTACTGGATCACGAATCTGCGCGACGCCAGCCCCCGGGAGCTGGCCGCCCTGCTGCAGCTGCCCCGGGTGGACAAGCCGGTCGGCGACTCGCTGCACGAGAAGCTGGGCATCCGCGCGTTCACCGGCCGGTCGTTCCCCGGCTGGCACCACTACGTGACCCTCACGTCCATCGCCGTCGCCCTGCAGAACTTCCTGCCGCTGGACGCCTTCTTCAATTGAGTCCGGTACCGGCACATCGCTCGACCGGCTCGCGGCGAAGGCCGACGATCGGGGCAGCCGCGAAACGATCGGCCCGGCCGGCGGTGGTGGGTGGTCATCGTCGGCCTCCGGGAGAAGCTCCGGCTCCGGCTCAACCGCGCGTCCACTGCTGGTTGGCCCCTCCGTTGCAGGACCAGATCTCGACCGCGGTGCCGTTGGCGGTGCCGTTGGCGTAGACGTCCAGGCACTTGCCGGCGCCGGCGGCGGTCACCGTGCCGTTGCTCTGCAGCTGCCATCGCTGGTTGGCCTGACCGTTGCAGTCCCACACCTCGACCCTGGTGCCGTCGGCAGTGGCGGCGCCGGTGACGTCCAGGCACTTGCCACCGCTGGTCCGCAGCTCCCCCGCCGCGGTGGCGGTCCACTGCTGGTTGCCACCACCGTTGCAGTCCCAGATCGCGAGTGGCGTTCCGTTGGTCTGATTGCCGTTCGGTACGTCGAGACACCGGCCGGACTGACTGCCGCGCAACGCGAACGTCCCCGTGGTGGACCCGGTACCGCCGGTGACGAGGTACATGGCCGCGCCGTGGGCGGGAACGGACGCGCTGATCGTCGAGCCGGTGGTGGACGTGGTGTGCGCCCACAGATCGCGTACCGAGTAGGACGCCGCGCCACCGAGCCCGAGCTGCGCGGCCGTGGTGGACACGGTCGCCGTGCTGCTCGCGCGGTTGAGCAGGACGACGGCGGCGGACCCGTTGGCCATCGGCTTGGCCCAGACCTCGGAGTTCCCGTTGTCGGCGATCCGGTTGCCCTGGCGCCCGCCCCAGTCCTGATTCACGCCGATGACCTCGGTGTTGGTCAGGATCGCCTTGGTGGCGGCACTCATCGTGCGCAGGTCGTTGCCGGCGATCAGTGGAGCGTTCAACACCGCCCAGAGGCTGAAGTGAGCCCGGGACTCGGTGTCGCTGAGACCGTTGCCGACCTCGAGCATGTCCGGGTCGTTCCAGGCGCCCGGCTTCGAGTACGACATCCACCCCGGCTGGCTGTCCAGGATGCCCATCACCGAGTTCCAGTTGCCGGCGATGTCACCGGTGGTCCGCCACGAGTTCCCGGTCGCCGGTCCCCAGGAGCCGACACTGTCGGTGCCCCAGTTGCAGATCGCGAACAGGATGGGCCGGCCCGACGTGGCCAGCGCGTCCCGCATCGCGGTGTATCGCTGCTGGCCGGACTTGCCCTGGGTGTCGCCGCAGTTGTCGTACTTCAGGTAGTCGATTCCCCACGAGGCCCACAGCTTGGCGTCGCGCTGCTCGTTGTTGAGGCTGGCCGGGTAGCCGGCGCAGGTGGTGAGACCGGCGGAGGAGTAGATGCCGATCTTGAGGCCCTTGCCGTGGACGTAATCGGCCAGGGCTTTCATGCCGTTGGGGAACTTCTGCGGATCCGGGACGAGGTCGCCGCTGCCGTTGCGGGTCCTCTGCGACCAGCAGTCGTCGATGTTGACGTAGCGGTAGCCGGCCGCGGCCATGCCGCTGGACACCATGGCGTCGGCCGTCTGGCGGATCAGTGTGTCGCTGACGTTGCAGCCGAAGCTGTTCCAGTCGTTCCAGCCGAGTTGGGGAGTGCGAGCCAGGCCGCTCTCGAGGGCCTGGGCCGGCTGGGCGGCGGCGAGCGCTACCGGCGTGGCCACCGCCACGAGCAGCGCCGAGAGGACAGAGCGGAGCGTCTTTCGCACGGAGGTACTCCTTACCGCTGTAGGGGGCTGCGGTCCTCGAACACGAACGGGTGGCCCGCTCGCTCCCGCCGGGCGAACGAGCTCAGGCCGATGGCTGCGCGAGGCGCGCCGGCCGGGACGCGCCCCGGGGATGAGGCAGTGACCGTCCACCGGCGGTGGCCCGCACATCCGCGCCTTCGCTCCCAGGTCCCGGAGATGGCAGATCGCAGTGGCGGACAGCGGCCGTCGGCGTCGCTTTGTGTTCGAAGTCGTTTCAAGCTGTCAGTTACAGTGACGGTTGTCAATGGCATCGGGCAGCCGGCCGGTGGGATCGAACGGGCTCATGCGGCAGTCCCTCCACCGGTCCCGGCACAGTCGACAAGAACCTTCATGACGTCGCCGCCGGCCTCCAGCGCCGCGAAGGCCGCCGGGACATCGGTGAGCGGCACGACGCGGCTGATCAGCCGGTCGGCGTCGACGGTGCCGCCGGCGACCAGGCGTACCGCCTCCTCGAAGTCGGCCCGGTCGTAGAGGCGGGCACCGACCAGCGTGAGTTCGCGCCAGAAGAAGCGGTGCAGGTTCACCTCGCGCGGCCGGGGATGGATGGCGACCAGGCACAACCGGCCGTGCACCCCGAGCACGTCGACGGCGACCCGCACGCCGGCCTCGGCGCCGGACACCTCGAAGGAGGCGTCCGCGCCCGCCTCGCCCGTCCACTCCCGGACCCGCTCCGGCACGTCCTCGGAAAGCGGGTCCCAGGTCCGCAGGCCGAGGCCGGCGGCGAGTCGCCTGCGGTGCTCGCTGATCTCGGCCAGCCGCACGTCGGCGCCCCGCGCCCGCGCCACCACCGCGATCAGGACACCGACGGGTCCCCCGCCGACCACGACCACCCGCTCGCCGGGCCGGATGGCGGCCCGCCCCACGTCGTGCACCGCCACCGCGGTCGGCTCGACCAGCGCGGCCCGGTCCAGCGGCAGCCCGGCCGGCAGCCGGACCAGCGTGGTGGCCGGGACGGTCCACCGTTGCTGCATGGCCCCCGGCGAGTCGATGCCGATGAAGTCCAGGTTCTGGCAGATGTGGTGGTTGCCGTGCAGGCAGGCCGGGCAGGTGCCGTCCCAGCGCAGCGGCATGACGGTGACCGCGTCGCCCGGTCGCCATCCCGGCACGTCCGGCCCGACGCGCACGACACGCCCGGACATCTCGTGGCCGATGACGGCCGGCGTGGTGACCCGCGCGTCCATGTCGCCGTGGAAGATGTGCAGGTCGGTTCCGCAGATGCCGACGTAGGCGGGCGCCACCTCCACCTCACCGGGGCCGGGCGGGCGGGTGGTCGACGGGCCGGTGTCCAGCCGGCGCGCGCTGCGGTATCGGACGGCGAGCGGTGTGGTCATGAACGTTCACGCTCCCTTCGGTACGGACGACAGCTGGTAGAAGGAGGTGGCGGTGCCGCCGAGCACGGCGTCGGCCTCGTCCGCGGTGCAGCCGGAGAGCAGCTCGTCGACGGTGGCGGCCCATCGGTTCCAGCCGCCGGCGAGGGTGCACACCGGCCAGTCGGAGCCGAACATCAGCCGCTCCGGGCCGAACGCGGACAGCAGCACCTCGGCCACCGGGCGAATGTCCGGCGACGTCCAGCCCCGGCGATCGGCCTCGGTGATCAGACCGGAGAACTTGCCGACCACGTTTCCGTACGCGGCGAGGCGACGCACCTGACGCTCCCACCCGTGCAGGTCCCGACCGGCGATCGGCGGCTTGCCCGCGTGATCGAGCACGATCGGCAGGCCGGGCCACCGCTCGGCGAGGCGGATGCCCTGCTCGAACTGGTGGCTGCGGATCAGCAGGTCGTAGCCGAGACCGCGCAGCTGGACCGCCCGCAGCCCGCGCTCCACCTCCGGCCGCTGCAACCAGGCCGGGTCGGCCTCGCCCTGCACGAGATGGCGCAGACCCCGCAGGCGAGTGCCACCGCGCCCGGCCCGCAGCTCGTCGATGCGGTCGCCGATGGCGGGTGAGGTCAGGTCGGCCCAGCCGACCACGGCCCCGATCAGGGGTTCGTCAGCGGCCAGCGCCAGCAGTTCCCGGGTCTCCTCGACCGTGGCCAGGCAATGCACCAGCACCGTCGCCCGCAGGGGTCGCCCGCCGATCGGCCGGGTCGCCGCCGCCCGCAGATCCGCCATGCCGAAGCTTCGCCGGATCGGCTCGTTGCCGTCCTCGTCGAGCCACGGCTGCGGACGCCGGCGCAGATCCCACAGGTGGTGGTGGGCGTCGACGAGTCCGTGGTCAGACACGCGCCGACCACACCGGGCCGTCGGGGTACGCGAACTCCTTCAGCGTCGCGGGCAGCATCTGCGCGCTGAGGCCGGGCGCGGCCGGGGCCAGGTAGCGCCCGTCGCGGATCCGGACCGGGTCGACGAAGTGCTCGTGCAGGTGGTCGACGTACTCGATGACCCGGTCCTCGATCGCGCCGGAGACGGCGACGTAGTCGAACATCGACAGATGCTGCACCATCTCGCACAGGCCCACGCCGCCGGCGTGCGGGCAGACCGGTATCCCGAATTTCGCCGCGAGCAGCAGAATGGCGATGTTCTCGTTGACACCGCCCACCCGCGCCGCGTCGATCTGCACGATGTCCACCGCACCGGCCTGCAACAGCTGCTTGAAGACCACCCGGTTGGCGATGTGCTCACCGGTGGCCACCTTGATCGGGTGCACGGCGGCGCGGACCGCCGCGTGTCCCAGGATGTCGTCCGGCGAGGTGGGCTCCTCGATCCAGTACGGCCGCGCCGGGGCGAGCGCCCGCATCCACGCGATCGCGGGTCCCACGTCCCATCGCTGGTTGGCGTCCACGGCGATCCGGATGTCCGGACCGACGGCGGCCCGGGCGGCGTCCAACCGGCGGATGTCGTCCTCGAGCGAGGCGCCGACCTTCAGTTTGATCTGAGTGAATCCGTCGGCCACCGCCTCCCGGGCGAGCCTGGTCAGCTTGTCGTCGGGGTACCCGAGCCAGCCCGGCGTGGTGGTGTATGCGGGATAACCCGACTCGAGCAGCCGCGCGATCCGCTCGTCGCGGCCGGACTCGCCCCGGTGCAACAGCTCGAGCGCGTCCTGCGGCGTGAGGGCGTCGGTGAGCCAGCGGAAGTCGACCTGCGCCACCAGCTCGGCCGGCGACATGTCACTGAGGAACCGCCACACGGGCTTACCCGCCCGCTTGGCGGCCAGGTCCCACGCGGCGTTCACGACAGCGCCGGTCGCCATGTGGATGGCGCCCTTCTCCGGCCCGAGCCAGCGCAGCTGCGGGTCGTGCACCAGCCCGCGGGCGAAGGCGCCGAGGTCCGAACAGATCTCGTCGACTCGCCGGCCGACCACGTACGGCGCGAGCGCCGCGATCGCCGCGGCCTGCACGTCGTTGCCGCGGCCCGTGGTGAAGGCGAACGCGTGGCCCTCGCACCCGTCGGACGCGTCGGTTCGAAGGATCACATAGGCGGCGGAGTAGTCCGGTTCCGGGTTCATGGCATCGGATCCGTCGAGCTCCTCCGAGGTGGGGAAGCGGATATCGAGTACCTCAAGGCCGGTGATCGAGGCTGGACGGGCAGCAGGCATAGGTCACTCCGGTCAACGCGCGAAGCGCCGCATCAGCGCTCCAGACATCCGATGTTTACAGGACAGCTCTACGGGTCGGACGCGTCATTCCTGCGCCTTGCCCGAGGTGATCCGCGACAGCACCAGCGCGATAAGGATGATGGCGCCGTTCAGCGCGCCGATCCACTGAGCCGGCACCGAGGCCAGGGTCAGCACGTTCTGGATCAGATACAGCAACAGGATGCCGGTGAAGGCGCCGAAGACGGTGCCCTTGCCGCCGTTGAGGCTGACGCCGCCGATCACCGCCGCGGCGAACACCGTGAAGATGTAACCGTTGCCCTGCGACGCGGCGACCGAGGCGAGCCGGCCGGACAGCAGCAGGCCGCCCACGGCGGCGAGCAGACTCGCCGCGATGAGCGCGATGGACAGCACTCGCTCCACCCGGATGCCGGCCGCCCGGGCGGCGTCGGCGTTCCCGCCGATGGCGTACAGGGCCCGGCCGAAGCGGGTGTAGCCCAGCAGGACGATGCCCACCGCGAACAGGACGAGGCACAGCCACACCGAGGCCGGGAAGCCCAGCCAGACCTCGGTGCCGAGGTACATCATCGACGCGGGCAGCCCGAAGAAGGTCTGGCCGCCGGAGATGCCGGTGAGCAGGCCCCGCAGCACGATCAGCATGCCCAGGGTCACGATGAACCCGTTGAGCCCGAACCGGACGATCAGGAGCGCGTTGACGGTGCCCACCACCACCCCCACGAGCAGGGTGATCGGGACCGCCCAGGCGCCGGAGAGCAGTCCGAGGCCGTGGCCGGCTCCGGCCGACACGGTCAGCCAGGCGGCGATGCCCGGCGCCAGGCCGAAGGTCGACTCCAGGGACAGGTCCATCTTGCCGGCCACCAGCACGAGGGTCTGCGCCAGCACGAGCAGGGCGATCTCGGACATGGTCTGCAGGACGTTGATGAGGTTGTCCCGGTTGAGGAAGACCGGGTTGACCAGTTGGCCGATGACGGCGATGACCACGATCGCCGGCACCAGCACCAGGTCACGCAGGCGCGCGAACCGGACGCCGGCGAAGCGACGGGCCGGCTGCGGCGGGCCCGGCACGTCGCGCTCGGGCGCCGGCGCGGTTGCGGTGTCAGACATGCCGGTTCATTCCCTCCATCGCTGCTACGAGGTCATGGTCGTGCCAGCCGCGCGGCAATTCGGCGACCAGGCGTCCCTGGAAGAGCACCAGGACCCGGTCGCACGGCCGCAGGTCGTCCAGCTCGTCGGAGGCGACCAGCACCGCGGTGCCACCGTCGGCGGCCTCCTCGACCTTGGCCAACAGGAACTCCTTCGAGCGGACGTCGACGCCCGCCGTCGGGTTGATCAGGACCAGCAGACGGGGGTTGCTGGCCAGCGCCCGCGCCATGACGACCTTCTGCTGATTGCCGCCGGACAGCGCGCGTACCGGGAGGTCCGGGCCGGCGGTCTTGATCGCGAGACTCCTGATCATCGCGTGCGCCTCGGCGGCGGTCCGGCGGCGGCTGATCAGGCCGGCCCGGCCGAGGCGTCCGGCGATCGTCATGGTGGCGTTGTCGGCGATCGACATGTCGGCCACGAAGCCCTGATGGTGCCGGTCCTGGGGGACGAAGCCGATCCCGGCCGCCAGGCCGGCGCCGACGTCTCCCGGCCGTAACGGAGTGCCACCCACCGAGACCGTCCCGGAGGCCGGACGGCGCAGACCCACGATGGTCTCCGCCGCCTCGATCCGCCCGCTGCCACCGGCGCCGGCGAGGCCGACGATCTCGCCCGGCCGGACGTCGAGACTCAGGTCCTCGACATTGCCTCCGGCCAGTCCGCTCACCTCGAGCACCGGTGGCGCCGTCCGGCTGGGCGCCGTCCGGTGCCGGGTCGCGGTCAGGCCGCCGGCCTCCCCCGTCATCGCGGCGACCAGGTCGTCGCGTGGCAGGTCGGCGACCGGGGCGGTGACGATCCAGCGGGCGTCCCGGAAGACCGTCACCGTGTCGCAGATGTCGTAGACCTCCTGCAGGTGATGACTGATGAACAGGAAGGTGACCTGTTGTGCCTGCAAGTGGCGGATCTTGGCGAACAGCCTGTCGATCGCACCGGCGTCGAGCTGCGCGGTGGGTTCGTCGAGGATGATGAACCGCGCGCCGAACGACAGGGCGCGGGCGATCTCGACGAACTGGCGCTGTTCCACGGACAGCTCCCCGGCCAGGGTACGAGCATCGACGTCGACCCCGTAGGTGCCGAGCAGCTCCTGCGCCCGCCGCCGCACCACCGGCCAGCGGAGCAAGCCGGTGCGGCCGCGGTCCTGCCGATTCAGGAAGAGATTCTCGGCCACCGACAGCGAGCCGATGATCGTCGACTTCTGGTAGACGCAGGCCACCTCCCGGCGCCAGCCGTCCCGGTCGCTCGACCGCGGCGCCGGGCGCCCACCGAACCGCAGCCGCCCGGAGTCCGGTTGCTGCAAACCGGTGAGGATCGACACCAGCGTCGACTTACCGGCGCCGTTGCGGCCCACCAACGCGTGGGTCTCCCCCGGTTGCACGACCAGCCCGACGTCGTGCAGGGCCACCGTCGATCCGAATCGCTTGCTGATGTGTGTCGCCTCGACCACGGGCCGGGTCGCGGCACCCGGCCCGTCCGCGCCGGGCCGCTGTTCGTTCGTCATGTCCCGCTTCTCCGCCCGCTCCCGGCCTCAGCCTGCGTTGTTGCCCCAGAGCGACTTGTCCTCGGACTTCACGCTCGGCGTGCCGCCGTAGGTGCCGCCGTCCGCGGTGACCAGGGGAGCCTGCAGCTGGTCCTCGAGGACGCCCGGGCGTACCTGGATGATCGTGCTGTGGTGGTCGGTCGGTCCCGCCTGGAACGTCTTGCCGGCGATCGCGTCCTTGAGGTACGAGATCGCGTACTTGGCGTACAGATCGGCGGGCTGTGAGACGGTGGCGTCGATGTCGCCGGCGGCGATGTCCTTCAGCTCCTGCGGGATGCCGTCGTTGCTGACCACGTACACGTGCTTGGGGTCGGTCGGCGGCACCGCCAGACCGCGTTGCTTGAGCAGCTGCTTGGTGCCGGCCAGCGCGAAACTGGACTGCATGTAGACGCCCTTGATGTCGGGGTGCTCGGTGAGCCGCGTCTGCAGCTTCTGCGAGGCGGTGGCGCCGTCCCAGTTGGTCGCCTCGCCGAAGACGGTGATGTTCGGATAGTTCTTCTTCATGCACTCGTTGAACGCCTCGGTGCGATCCCGGCCGTTGATCGAGTCCAGGCCGCCCTCGAGCATCACGACCTTGCCCGCGCCCTTGAGCTTGGCGCCGAGGAACTGGCACGCCTTCTCCCCGTACGCCCGGTTGTCGGCTCGGACGACCATGAAGACGTTGCCGGTGTCCGGCCGGGTGTCGATGGTGACCACCGGGATCTTCTTGGCCTCGAGTTGTTGCAGGGTGGGCGCGATCGCGGCGGTGTCCTGCGGGGCCATCGCGACGCCCTTGACGCCCTGGCTGATGAAGGTCTGCACGTTGGCCGTCAGCTTGGCGATGTCGTTCTGCGAGTTGGTCGTCTTGAGGTCGGCGCCCAGCTCGCTCGCGAACTGGGGTGTGTACTTGATGAACGAGTTCCAGAAGTCGGTGTCCGAGCGCGGGTAATCAACGCCGACCAGCGGCTTGCTGCTGCCGGCACCGCCGCCGCTGTCGTTGCCGCACGCCGCCACGAGCCCGGCGGCCAGCACGAGGACGGCTCCAGCGCTACCGAGTTGACGTCTCATCGGTGCTCCGATCTGTGTCCCGAAGGGTGTGGGTGAGAGGGTGAGCGAGGGCACACGAGGCGGCATGATCGCTTTCGACCACACAGACATGGGATGTCTTTGTAGACCCTCTTACCAACCTCTGTCCATAGACGGCGCTGAAATTGCCGCACGATGCCGAGTCAGCCCATCTTCGGTACGCCATCGGCACTCCGCCGGCATGCTCATCGGCGCGCAGACATGGGATGTCCTGGTAGGCTGCAGCCCGCGTTGCCGCCGCCGGATCCCGTGCGAGGAGGACCACCGTGTCGTTGACGGACAAGGCCATCGCGCGGATCCGTGAGCTCATCCTCACCGGCGAGCTGCGGCCCGGCTCCCGGCTGCCGCCGGAACACCAGCTCGCCGCCGACCTCGGCCTGGGCCGCAACCTCATGCGCGAGGCGGTCAAGGCACTGGTGGTCGCCAACGTGCTCGAAGTGCGCCGGGGCACCGGCACCTACGTGACCAGCCTGGAGCCCGAGCTCCTGCTCGAGGGCGTCGGCGTCGCCGTGGAACTGCTGCAGGGGCACACCCTGCTGGAGCTGACCGAGGTGCGCCGGATGTTCGAGCCGGTGGCCACCGGGCTGGCCGCCGAGCGGGTCTCCGCCGAGCAGCTCGACACCATTCGCGGACATCTGGAGGCCATGCGCGGCGCGCGCGATGACGTCGAGCTGCTCAACCAGCACGACGCCGCCTTCCATCGCGCGGTGTTCGCCGCGACCGGCAACCGGACCCTGTCGACGCTGCTCGACGGGGTCTCCAGCCAGACACTGCGGGCCCGCGTCTGGCGCGGTCTCGTCGACGACAACGCCGCGGGCCGCACCCTGGCCGAGCACGAGGCCATCTACGGAGCGCTCGTCGCCCGCGACCCGGCACTCGCCCATGCCGCGGCGCTGCTGCATGTCGCCACTACCGAGAGCTGGCTCCGAGCCCATCTGGAGGCGGAGGCCGCCGAGCCGGAGGAGAATTAGAGGCGAACTGAGCCCTATACATAGGATGTATCGAGGCGCGGAGTCCCTGTTCTTCCGTTGACGACGGTGTAACACGCTCATAACATCTGACGTGTTGAGCCCATAGCGCTCCATCGATCCCTCATCGGAGGACCCCCATGCCCGCAGGGAGCTACAGCCGGCGCGCCTTCCTCAGCGCGCTCGGCGTCACCGGCGCCGCCGCCGCCACGACCGGAGCCGTCGACCTCTTCGGCGCCGCACCGGCCTTCGCGGCCATCCCCGGCCCGGCCAGCTACTCCCCCAGCTGGAGCTCGGTGAACCAGCATCCGCCGGCGCCGGAGTGGTTCCAGGACGCGAAGTTCGGCATCTACTTCCACTGGGGCGTCTTCAGCGTTCCCGCCTACGACAACGAGTGGTACCCGCGCAACATGTACATCAGCGGGTCGGCGGCCAACAACCACCACAAGAGCGTCTTCGGCGACCCCTCGGCGTGGCCGTACCACAATTTCATCAACGGTGGCCGCGATAAATCGGGTAACTACTACCAGTTCGCGCCCAAGCTGAAATCGGCCGGCGGCAACTTCGACCCCCATGAATGGGCGCAGCTGTTCGCCGACGCCGGCGCCAAGTTCGCCGGACCGGTCGCCGAGCACCACGACGGTTTCTCGATGTGGAACAGCAGCGCCAACGAGTGGAACTCGGTCGCCAAGGGACCGCGGCTCGACCTGCTGCGGCTGCACGCCGACGCGATCCGCGCCAAGGGCTTGAAGCTACTGGTGGCGATGCACCACGCGTACCATTTCACGGGCTTCTACGACCACGTCCCGGCCCAGTCCGACGCCAGTCTGAAGAAACTGTACGGCCAGCTGGGCAGTGCCGCGGAGAATCAGCTCTGGTACAACAAGCTCATCGAGATCGTCGACGGCTATCAGCCGGACATCATCTGGCAGGACTTCAATCTCACGCATGTGGACGAGACGCAGCGGCTGAACTTCTTGTCGTATTACTACAACCGTGCGGTGGCCTGGAACAAGGAGGTCGTCGCCACCTACAAGGACGGCTTCAACGACAACGGCGAGATCTTCGACTACGAGCGGGGCGGCCCGGCCGACCTCCGCACCCCGTACTGGCTGACCGACGACGCGATCAGCAGCTCCAGCTGGTGTTACACCGTCGGCATCGGCTACTACTCGCTCAACCAGATGCTGCATTCGCTCATCGACCGGGTGAGCAAGGGCGGCAACATGCTGCTCAACATCTCGCCCATGGCGGACGGCACCATTCCCTCGGCGCAACGCACGGTCCTGCTGGGCATGGGTGACTACCTCAAGCGCTTCGGCGAGTCCCTCTACGCCACGCGGGCGTGGGCCGCGTACGGCGAGGGCCCGACCAAGATGGGCGGCGGCTCCTTCACCACTCCCCGGGCCGGCACCGCGCAGGACGTACGGTTCACCCGCAGCAAGGACAACCGCGTCCTCTACGCCACGGTCCTGGGCTGGCCGGGCAGCACGATGAACATCGCCACCCTGGCCGCCGGCCGGATCGACCTCGGCACGCTGACGTCGGTGCAGCTGCTCGGCACGACTGCCGGGACGTACACCGACCTGCCCACCCGCACCCAGGACGCGAACGGGCTCCGGATCACCCTGCCCTCGGCGGGCGCGCCGTTCAGCGCACCCGCGTACGTCGTCAAGCTCACCTTCTCCGGGAACATCCCGGCGCTCGGTGCCGGCGGCCCGACCACCGGCTATCAGCGGATCACCAACGTGACCAACGGGCTGGTGCTCGACTCCGGCGGCTCCGTCGCCTCGGGCTCGATCGTCAAGCAGTGGAACTGGGACGGCAGCACCAACCTGCAGTGGCAGGTGATCAGTCTGAACAACGGCTACCACCGCATCGTCAACCGCACCAACGGCATGGTGATCGACGGGTACGGCGCCACCACCATCGGAGCGGCGGCGCAGCAGGCCCCGTGGAACGGCGGCAACACGCAGCAGTGGCAGCTGACCGACCGGGGCAACGGCCGGTTCAGCATCGCGAACCGGCAGACCGGCCTGGTGCTCGACTCGGGCGGCTCCGTCGCCTCGGGCTCGACCGTCAAGCAGTGGAACTGGGACGGCAGCACCAACCTGCAGTGGACCTTCACCGCGGTCTGATCAGGGATGACGGGGCCGGCCGGACCCGGCCGGCCCGCCGGCGTCCACGCGGTGCCCCCGAGCGCTCGTGCCTGCGCCTATCCTCCCGTTACCGGTGCTGCATGCCGGACGAGGGGAAGGGACCCGCGCGTTGGCGCTGACGGACGAGGCGATTCTGAAGATCCGCGACCTGATCCAGTCGGATCAGCTGGCGCCGGGCAGCCGCCTGCCCCCTGAGCAGCAACTCAGCGCGCAGCTGGGGCTCTCCCGCAGCAGTCTGCGAGAGGCCGTCAAGGCGCTGGAGCTGGCTCGCGTGGTCGACGTGCGGCGCGGCGACGGCACGTACGTGACGAGCCTGGCGCCGCGGGTACTGCTGGAGGGTTTCGGCTTCGCGGTCGACCTGCTGCGCGACGACAGCCTGCCGCAGATCATGGAGGTACGCCGGCTGCTCGAGCCGGCCGCCACCGCGCTGGCCGCGCTGCGGATCACCGATGACGCGCTCGAGGAGCTGGCCGGCCTGCTGACACGGATGCGGGCGGCCGCCGACGACGCGGAGCAACTGATCGGGTACGACACCGCGTTCCACCGTACGGTCGCCGCCGCCACCGGCAACGAGTCGCTCACCTCGCTGCTCGACGGTCTCTCCAGCCGGACGCTGCGGGCGCGTCTGTGGCGCGGGATGATCAGCGGGGATGTGTCCGGGCAGACGATCGCGGAGCACGAGGCCATCTACCGGGCCCTGCGTTCCCGGGACCAGTTCCTCGCCCAGGCGGTCGCGCTGATCCATGTCGACACCTCGGAATCCTGGCTGCGGACGCTCCTCAGCCGAGCGGACGAGCGGCGGCCGGCATAGGCGGCCACCCGCCGGCCTGGTGGTGGTCCGACCGCTGTGGAGAGAAGCCGGGCCGAGGCGGTACAGGTCGGTCCTCGCCCGCCACGACCGCGGTCACCATTCGTATTGCTCTACTATCCGAGCGTGAGCGACTTCGCGTCGTGGCTCGAGATCAGTGACAAGATCGGGTCGGTCGTCGGTGCGGCGACCGGAGTGCTCGCGCTCGTTCTCGACCACCGGTCGAGGAGCGCCGAGCCTCCACAGGTCGCGAGACATCGGGTTCGCCTCGCCACCGTGTTCGCCCTCGCCCTGCTCGCTTTCGGTCTGGTCGCTTTCGGTCTGCTCGCCCTCAGTGCTCACTTCGCGCCCGGCCTTCCCGCGGCGTTGCCGGCCACGGCCGGGTGGGCGCTGCCGCCGCTCGCCATCGCCACGCTGATCATCGCGCTCAGGGCTCGGCGAGCCGGCCGGTCCCCCAGGATGATCCGGCCGCCCGAGCTGGATCAGTTGGCCATCGCCCAGCAGGCGGAGGTCGTCCACCGATACCACTTCTTCGGCTTCCACGCCCCGGCGCTATCCGAGATCCACGTCCGCCGGCGAATGTCGACCTCGGGCACGCGCGAGGCCGACCGGCACACCCTGATCGACGCCGACGGCCTGCTGGACCGGCAGGCACACGCGCTGATCCTCGGCGGCGCCGGCTCAGGCAAGTCCACCGTGGCCGCGATGATGGTTCGGGAGGCGGCCCGGCTGGCGCTAACCGGGAACACCCCACGGATGGCCGTGGCCTGCACCGCGGCTGACCTCACCGACCAGGAGCTGCCGGAGGCCCTCGCCGCCGCGACTCTCCGCGACCTCGGCGTGGCGGCGACGGCCGCCCTCTTCCAACGGCCGCCCTTGCCGGGCGGCACCTGGCTGGTGATCGTCGACGGTGCCGACGAGGTGATCGACACCGATGCCCGAGCCCGGATGCTGTGGCGACTGCACAGCCTTCTCCAGAAGGAGGTCACGCTTCACCGGATCATCGTCACCTCGCGTGCCCTGCCCACCGCGGAACTCGCCGAGCTGCGGCGGCCCGGTGTCGAAGAGTACGAGCTGCGCCCGTTCGACCGCACCGACCTCGACGCCTTCGCCCGGCGTTGGTTCGCCGCCCGCCTTCCCGGCGACCCGGACGCCGCAACGCGCAACGCCATACTGTTTCTGGCCCGCCTCGCGGGAGCGCGGCTGGGTCCGGTGGCTCGGATACCCCTGCTGGCCACGATCGCCGCCATGGTTTTCGAGCAAGCCGACAGCCGGGCACTGCCGACCAGCCGGGCGCTGCTCTACGAGAGCTTCATCGACCACCTGATGGATGGGCGCCACGAGCTGTCCTCGGCGCGCCGCGGCCTGCTCGCCGCGCTGCGGTCTCGCGGCCAGGACGGGAAAGGGGTAGCCACGTGGTTCGACGACGACTTCTATCCGATCATCGGCCGGCTGCTCGACGCCATGGGCGTAGCCACGTTCGATGATCCGGCCGCCGACCTGCTGACCGTCGCCCTCGACTGGATCGACCGGAACGCGCCGCTTCCGCTCACGGCGCTCCTGCCGGGAGCGAGGCAGACCATCGACGACATTCTCCGCGCGACCGCGGTGCTGACTCCTCGCCAGGGCCGGCTGCTCTTCGCGCATCAGAGCTTCGCCGACTTCTTCGCCGCCCGGGCCACCGCCCGATGCTTCGACGCCGACGCGTGGTATGCCCTTGCCGCCGACCCCGCAGCCCGGAGCCGAGCCGCGTTCGCCGCCGCCTGGCAGCCCACATCCGATCACCTCGTACGGACCCTCCTCGACGACCGCCAGGACGCGGTGGCGGCCGGAGACATGATTGCCGACGGGGTGCCGGTCGGCGACCGTACCCGGCAGCGGGTCGTAACCGCCCTGGTCGAACAACTCAATCACGATGCGCCGACGACAGCCGAGTGCCTGCGGGTGATCCGGGAGCTGTGCGCCGACCTCGCAGCGCTGTCCCGGATCGCCGAGTTGGCGAACGACGCCGGGACCGAGCCCTGGGTGCGCGCAATGCTGGCGGACGCGATTGCCGACATCGACCGGGCCACCGGCGTACGCGTGCTCCGCGACGTCATGCGCACCGCACCGCGGGATGTTCAGGACTGGGTGGCCGGTGTGCTCGACGAACGCGGGATTCCCGCCGAACCCGCTCGCGAAGCGATGGACGCACCGGGCATCACCGTGCGGCGGCCCCTCGGCCGGATCGGCCGGCTCGCTCTCGCCCGCCGAGCCGGTGACCCGAGGACGGGTGACCGGGAGCGGCTGGCGGCGGCGACTCGGCTCTGCGACGACGGAGACACCGAGCCGCTGCGAGCGCTGCTCGACGATCCCGAGACCGACCTCATGGTGCGTTTCCGGGCCGCGATCGTCTTCGCCGAGCACGGCGAGGATGCGCCCCTGTACGGACTGGCCCGCGGCGACAACCTGCTCAGCGGCGTCAGCTCGACCACCTGGCTACGGTTCCTGGCGGTCCGCGACCTCATCCGCCGCGACGCCCGTGGCACCGACGAGATCCTGCACGCGCTGGTCACCGACTCCGGCCAGGTCCCGCTCACGTACGGCGCGGCGGCGCTGCTCGCCCAGTCCGGCGAACCCGACGTGCTGGAGCGAATGACCTACCAGCCGGTGGCCGAATCCTCCTGGCCGCAGTCCCCCATCGTCCCGATCGCCCTCGGTATAGCCGCCGCCGGAGCACTCGGCCGGCGTGCCGAACCCGACAGCATCCACCGGGCGCTCGCGGGCCAACCAGTGCCGGCCGTGCGAGCGTTCCTGTTGGCCGGGTTGGTCCGGCTCGGCGAGGATCGGGCAGCCATGCCGCTCCGCGATCTCCTGCGGTCGCGCCGCCGATCCTGGCGGCATCGCATCCACCCGTGGGAACGACGGCCGGAGTTGCACGCGCTACTCGCTCAGCACCGCGACGGTGCGTCCCTCCAGTGGCTGCGGCATCGCGTGCACCCGCTCATGCCACCGAAACGGCGCCTTGTCGTCGCTGTCGCCCTGAGCCAGGTCGACGAGCCGGCCGGTACCAGAGCATTGCGCCGGATCGCCGCCGGCAGGTGGCAGCCGCCCCAGGTTCGGGTCTTGGCGACGGAACGTCTTCACGCCGACCCGGTGCAGGCGAGTCGGGCGCTCCGCGCCCTGACCGGCTCACCCCGGATCAGGCTCGCCGCCGCGATCCGGCTGGCCCGCGTCCATCGGGACGAGAGTCTGCTGGATGCGATGCTCCACGGCACGGCAACCGGCACCCGTCACCGCGAACACGTCGTCGCCACCCTGACCGACGGGCTCAGCGAATCGTGGCGCGACAAGGAAACGGCGCTCCTGGACCACAGCGAGTGGAAGAGATTCGGCCGACTCGACTCACTGGCGCCGGGCTTCCCGTTCCCGGCCCGCCCGCGGCACCCGCCCGCACGAGTCATCCAACTCCAACGCCTGGCCGCCGACTCGGCCACCCCACCCGGCCTGCGTATCGCTGCGGCGGCCGCGCTCCTGCCCAGCGCTGCCGGGATCGACGCGCTCAGCTCGCTGGCCCGTGACCCCCACGTGCCCGGACGGTACCGTCACAGAGCGGTGATCGCCCTCGCGGCGTGGCAGCCACGCGCGGCACGCCCGCTCGTCGCCGAAGCCGTACGTCGCCGATGGATGTCACGCGTCCCCACGTGGCAGTTGCTTCTGGCGCTTGTCGACCTTCCCCGGCGAGGGGAGGACGGGGTACTGGACTCGCCCGAGTTCGACAGCATCGCCCGGCAGATCTCGGCTCTCCGCGATCGGGCGTGGTTCACCCGGCCGTTCCATCTGGTGCGTCACTTCCTCTCCCGGCCCACTCTGGATCGCTCAGCACCGACGAAGTCCGGTGACACCGGCCCGGACGCGCCGGCCCCGTTGTGACCCGGTCGGGGCGGACGACGAAGGGCCGGACGATGCGTCCCGAGAACGGCCCCGGGGACAGCCGACCCGGTGCACCGCCGCCGGCAGAGTCCATCGGCCCTACACCACCCGGCCGTGCCCGCCCTAGCGTGACAGCAGGACTCTCTACGCGGGAGGTGAGCCGGATGAACATCTCGTCGGTGACACCGGTGGTCGCCGGGGTGAGCGGCTCGACGGCCAGTCTGCACGCGGTCGAGGCGGCCGCCCGGGAGGCGGACGCCGCGGGACATCCGCTGCTGCTGGTCCACGCGCTGAGCTACCGGCCGGACGTGCTCGATCAGCCACGCGCCGCCGGGGATCTGCTGCGCCAGGCCGAGGCGATCGCCGATCGCACGGTGTCCGGGCTGCGGGTCACCACCGAACTGGTCGAGGGGCACGCGTTGAACGGCCTGCTGCGACTGTCGCGGCACGCGGCGCTGACCGTGATCGGCGACGGCGGCCTCAACGATCGGGTCTGTCTGCCGCGGGAGTCCACCGCGGTGCAGGTCGCCGCCCGCGCCTTCGGCACGGTGATGGTGACCCGCGCCTTGCTCGCCCCGTACGGCCCGGTGCTGGTCGGGGTGACCGGGGCGGACATCGCCGACCCGGTTCTCGACTACGCGTTCGAGGCGGCCGCCCGGCGGCGGACCGGCCTGGTGGTCGTGCAGGTCGGCGGGACGCGGGACCGCACGCGTGCCCTGCGCGACGCGATCGCCGCCCGCGCCAGCGATGACGAGGTGGACGCGAAACTCCGCGCCCTGAACGGCGACCCGACCACCGTGCTGCGTGAGGAGGCGCGGCAGGCGTCGCTGATCGTCGTCGGGGCGCGGGGCGAACTGCCGTATCACGGGCTGCTCGGCTCGGTCGCGCAGACCCTGCTGCACCATGGCCGCGCGCCGGTCGTCGTCGTGCGCGGAACCCGGTCGGTGGCGCAGCGGACGGACCAGACCGGTGCACCCACGGCGCTGACCGCGAGGGCCACGTCATGACCGAGAACCGCACCCGCCGCCGGCCGGCCGGCGCCGATGGCGGCGGGGCCCTCTACGGGCTGGGCCTGATCGGCGCCCTGGTCTATTACCTCGGCGCGGCCGACGGCCTCGCGGAGGGCGCGCTCGGCGTGCTCAAGGCCCTCGTCTGGCCGGCCTTCGTCGTCTATGACCTGCTGCGGCTGCTCGGCGGCTGAGTGGCTCAGGCGGCGTACGCTCGAACGGCCGCGAGCAGCGCGGTCAGCGCGGCCTTGGCGTCGGCGAACAGCATCGCCGTCCGCGGGTCGTGGTACAGCTCGTTGTCGATGCCGGCATAGCCGTGCCCCAGCGACCGTTTGATCACGATGACGCTGCGGGCCTTGTCCACGTCGAGGATCGGCATGCCGGAGACCGCGTTGCCGGGTCGGCGGGCCGCCGGGTTGGTCACGTCGTTGGCGCCGACGACCAGCGCCACGTCGGTGCCGGGGAACGCCGGATTGCTCTCGTCGAGGTCCTTGAGCTGCTCATAGGGCGCGTTGGCCTCGGCGAGCAGCACGTTCATGTGCCCGGGCATCCGACCGGCGACCGGGTGGATGGCGTAGCTGACGTCGACGCCACGCTCGGTGAGCGCCTGGGCCAGCGCGACGACCTCGTGCTGGGCCTGGGCGGCGGCCAGACCGTAACCGGGCACGATGACGACCTTGGCGGCGTACCCGAGCTGGATCCCGGCGTCGTCGGCGCTGATCTCGCGCACACCGGGCGTACCGGAAGCGGGGGTGACCGCGACCTCGTCGCCGCTGCCGTAACCACCGGCGACTATCGCGAGAACCGAGCGGTTCATGGCGTCGGCCATCAGCTTGGTGAGGATGGCGCCGGCAGCGCCGACGAGCGCCCCGGCGATGATCAGCGGGGTGCTGCCGAGCACGAATCCGGCCATCGCCACGGCGGTGCCGGTGCAGGCGTTGAGCAACGAGATGACCACCGGCATGTCGGCGCCGCCGATCGGCAGGGTGAGCAGCACGCCAAGGACGAGGGCACATCCCGCCACCCCGGCCAGCGGCAGCGTCGCGCGGCCGGGACCGGCGAGCACGGCCAGCCCGGCGGCGGCCACCACCAGCACGGCTGACGCGATCCGGCCGCCGGGCACCACGATCGGGCGTCCCGGGACCCGGCCGGCCAGTTTGCCGGAGGCGATCAGCGAGCCGCTGAAGGTGATGCCGCCGATCACCACGTCGAGGGCGCCGGTGACCGCGGCCTGGGCGCCGGTGGCCCGGTCGCCCAGCGCGATCAGCGCGGCCGCCCCGCCACCGACGGCGTTGAACAGGCTGACCAGCTGCGGCATCGCGGTCATCCGCACCCGCCGCGCGGCGATCAGCCCGGCCGCGCCGCCGGCCACCGCGCCGACGGTCAGGCCGACGACCGCGCCGGCCGTCAGCCCACCGTCCTCGACCAGCACGGCGACGGTCACGGCGATGGCGACGAGCATGCCGGCCGCCGACAGCCGGTTGCCGCGGCGGGCGGTACCCGGGGCGTTCATCAGGTACAGCCCGGCCACGAAGAGCGTGGCGCAGGCCAGGTAGACCAGGTGGACCGCGGTGTCGAAGGCGCTCATGACCGACTCCGGAACATGCCGAGCATACGGTCGGTGACGGCGTAGCCGCCGGCCACGTTGGCGGCGCCGAAGAACGCGGCGACGCCCAGCAACAGGTAGCCGCCGGCCGTGGTGACGGACAGCGCCAGCAGCATGACACCGATCAGGACGACACCGTGGATGGCGTTGGCTCCGGACATCAGCGGGGTGTGCAGGGTGGCCGGCACCTTGCTGATCACTTCGAAGCCGACCAGCACGCTGAGCGTGAAGACGGTCAGATCGGCCATCAGCAGCGGGGTCACAGCGCGGCTCCCTCCAGGAGTTGACGGACGGCCGGATGCACGACCCGCCCGGCGTGGGTGACGGTGACCGCGGCCTGGATCTCGTCACCGAGGTCCGGCTCCGGGGTCAGGACGGCGAGCAGGGCAAGGAGATTCTTCGCGTACGCCGTGGAAGCGGCCTGTGGCATGGTGGCGGCCAGGTTCCCGGCGGCGATCAGGGTGACCCCGCCGATCAGGGCCGTGGTGCCGGCGACCGAGCCCTCCACGTTGCCGCCGTCCGGGCCGGCGGCGAGGTCGACGACGACCGAACCGGGTCGCATCGCCGCCAGCGTGGCCGCCGGGACCAGCACGGGTGGCCGCCGGCCGGGCACCTGAGCGGTGGTGATCACCACGTCGAAGCGGGCCACGGCTGCCTGCAGCGCCCGTTGCTGTTCGGCGCTCTCCTGTTCGGTGAGTGCCCGGGCGTAGCCGTCGCCCGAGGCGGCTACCGGGTGGCCGGCCTCCAGGACAGCGGCGCCGGTCGAGACGATGTCGGCTCGGGCTTGCGGACGGACGTCGTAGCCCGTCACCACGGCGCCGAGCCGGCGGGCGGTCGCTATCGCCTGCAGGCCGGCCACGCCCGCGCCGAGCACCAGGACCTGGGCCGGCCGCACGGTGCCGGCGGCGGTCATCAGCAGCGGGAAGTAACCCCCGTACGCCTCGGCCGCGACGATGGCGGCCTTGTATCCCGCCACGTTGGCCTGTGAGGTGAGCGCGTCCATCGGTTGTGCCCGGGACAGTGTCCGGGGCAGCAGGTCGAGGCTGATCGCTGTCACCCCGGCGGCGGCCAGCCGGCCGGCCGGTTCCGGGTGAGCCAGCGGCGCGAGCAGCCCGATCAGGGTCTGGCCGCGGCGCAGCCGATCGGCGTCGGCGGGCGGAGCCAGGCAGGTGAGCACGTCGCTGCCGGCGTACACCCGGTCGCGGTCGCCGAGTTCGGCGCCGGCCGCGCGGTATTGCTCGTCGCCGAACCAGGCGCGGGCGCCGGCCTCGCTTTCGACCAGCACGCCGGTGCCGCGTTCGCGCAGCCGGCGCACCGCGTCCGGGGTCAGCGCCACCCGCCGTTCGTGGTCCGCGGTCTCCCGTAACACTCCCACGGTGGTCATCGCCGGCTCCTCCGCATCCGTGCGGGCGCGCTCTTCTCGAACGTTATGAGCACACGGCGGGGCGGTTCAGGGCCGGACGGCCCGATGTTCCGGCCCGCCGGTGGGCCGTTCGGCCCTGCCGGACCACGCCGTGCGGGGTTGTCCTGAGAGAAACCCCCTTGGGAGGCGTGATGAACTACAGTCCCGTGCGGGTCGAGGCACGTCGCGACCCGTCGCTGAGCCGCTGGCTATGGCTGGTCAAGTGGCTCCTGCTGATCCCCCACTACATCGTCCTGGCGGTGCTCTGGGTCGGTCTGCTGGTGCTCACCCTGGTGGCCTACCTGGCGATCCTGTTCACCGGCCGCTATCCGCCGTCGATCCGCGCCTACAACGTCGGGGTGCTGCGCTGGACCTGGCGGGTCGGCTACTACGGCTACCAGGCGCTGGGCACCGACCGATACCCGCCGTTCACCCTGGCCGAGGTGCCCGATCACCCGGCCCGGTTCGCGGTCGGTGAGCCGGAGCCGGTCCCCCGGTGGCTGCCACTGGTGGCCTGGCTGTTCGCCGTGCCGCACCTGGTGCTGATCGGCGCGCTCACCTCCGCCGTCACCTGGCACACCCCGGACGGCTACCGCACCTCGATGAGCGTGCTCGGCGCGGCGGTGCTGATCCTCGGGCTGGCCCTGCTGTTCACCGGGCGGTACCTGGACGGGCTGCACGATCTGCTGGTCGGCGTCGCCCGCTGGCAGCTGCGGGTGATCGCCTACCTGACCTTGCTGACCCCGCGCTACCCGCCGTTCCGGCTGGACCAGGGCGGTTCCGAACCCGTCGCCGGACCGTCCGGTCCGACCGCCGTGGACTCGCCCACCGCGCCGCACTACCGGTCCGGACCGGACGTTCCCACCGCACCGCCCAGGTCGTCGGCGGCCGGTCACGTCATCGCGCTGGTCGCCGGCGTGCTGCTGCTGGCGCCCGCGACCGGGCTGGGCATCGGCGGCGCCGCGCTGCTGGCGGTGGACGCCGCGCGGGACAGCTCCGGCTATGCGACCAGCCGGACCGTCGGGCTGCACACCGCCACCGCCGCGGTCACCGCGGAGAATCTCACCATCGCCGACGTCGACGTGTGGACCCGCGACGTCGCCGACGTCGGAGGTCTGCGGCTGACCGCGACCGCGCCGGACGGCCGCTCGCTGTTCGTCGGCATCGCCCCGCAGGCGGCGGTCGACCAGTGGCTCGCCGGCACCGCCCACGACGAGCTCGTCGCGATGGGCCTCGGCGCGGCGCGCTACCACCGGGCCGCGGGACCGGTGACCGGGGTGCCCGCTCCGGCCGAGCAGCGGTTCTGGCTCGCCTCGGCCAGCGGCCCCGGCACCACCACGCTGAACTGGAGGATCACCGGCGGGCAGTTCGCCGTGGTGGTGGCCAACGCCGACGGGTCGCCCGGTGTGATCGCCGACGTCCGGGGCGCCGCTCAGGTGCCCGACCTGACCGCGCTCGGGCTGGGCCTGTTGATCTCCAGCATCGTGCTCGGCCTGGTGGCCGTCGGCCTGATCGTGCTCGGCGGGGTCGGGCTCGGCCGCCGGCATCTCCCGCCGCCCGCACCGACGGCGGTGCCGTTGTCGACCGTCTCGGTATGAGCCGCGGTCCGGACCTGCCGGCGGCCCACAGCCGCCGGCAGGCTGCCGCCACACTTCGAATTCAAAGCAAGTAGGATCACGGCGTGAGCGACGCGGCGCCCGGCTTGAACTCGGAGCAACTCGGCGCGTACTTCGCTCTGATGGAGGTCGGCAGCCTCCTTCAGTACGCGGTGGACGAGCACCTGCGCGCCGCCGGCGACCTCAGCTACGTGCAGTTCCAGATCCTGGCCCGGCTGGTGGACGCACCGGGGGGCCGGCTCCGGATGACCGATCTGGCCGACGGCGTGGTCTACAGCCGCAGCGGGCTCACCTACCAGGCCGGCTTGCTGGACAAGCGCGGCCTGATCGCCCGCTCCCCCGCGCCGGACGACGATCGCAGTGTCCTGGTGACCGTCACCGACGCCGGCCGGGACCTGGTCGCCCACGTGCTTCCGGGCCACGTCGAGCGCGTCCGGCAGCTGCTGTTCGACCCGATGACCGGCACTGATCTCGCGGCGTTGAGCACCGTTCTGGGCCGCGTCCGCGACCACATGCGCGCCACCCCGCCGCGGTCCGCCAAACCGCGCGGCGGCCGCAACCGCGCCGGCTGACGGGGCCCGAGGCGATGAACCGGCCCTGCTCGCGGACTTTCTCCGGGCGCGCCGGGAAGCCCTGCGACCAGAGGACGCCGGGCTCGACCACGGCCACGAGCTGCTGGTCTTCTTCGCGCCGCCGAGCGACGAGAAGCCGCGGCGCCTACTCCGCTCGGTGAGCTGAGCGCGCGTTGTCCACGGACTTCTCGTCCGCGGATCTCGCGACGCTTGCCGGGCAGGCGCTGGCGGCTGTCGCCCGGCTCACACTTCACGCCATTGCTTCGAATTCGAAGCGTGCTACGTTCTAGAGGTGCTTCGAGTTCGAAGCACTCTGTCGAGGAGGATCCCGATGAAGGCAGTGCGTTTCCACGAGTACGGCGACCCGAGCGTCCTGCGCCACGAGGACGTCGAGCAGCCCAGCCCCGGCGCCGGTCAGGTGCTCATCCAGGTCGCCGCCACCTCGTTCAACGGCGTCGACGGCAACATCCGCGCCGGTTTCATGCGAGGCCCGATCCCGGTCACGCTGCCGCACACGCCCGGCATCGACGTGTCCGGCACGGTCGCGGCGCTGGGCGAGGGCGTCACCGGCTTCGCGGTCGGCGACCGCGTCGTCGGCTTCCTGCCGATGACGGGCGACGGCGCCGCCGCGGAGTACACGGTGGCCCCCGCCGAGATCCTCGCGCCGGCGCCCACCGCGATCCCGCTGGCCGACGCCGCGGCACTGCCGACCGTCGGCCTCACCGCCTGGCAGGCGCTGTTCGACCACGCGAAGCTCGCCGCCGGCCAGCGGGTGCTGATCAACGGTGCGGGCGGCGCGGTCGGCGGCTACGCCGTCCAGCTGGCCAAGAACGCCGGGGCGTACGTGATCGCCGCGACCGGCCCGCGCGGTGCCGACCGGGCCACGGCGGCCGGCGCGGACGAGGTCCTCGAGCACGGCACCACCCCGGCGGCCGGCTCGGTCGACGTGGTGCTCAACCTCGCGCCGATCGAACCGGCCCAGCTGGCCGCGCTGCTCGACCCGATCCGCCCGGGCGGTGTGCTGGTCAACACCACGGTGTGGATGCCCGCGCCCAGCGACGAGCAGCGCGGCGTCCGCGGCATCGACCTGTTCGTCCGCAGCGACGCCGGCCAGCTCGGGGAGCTGGTCGCCCTGATCGACGCGGGACAGCTGCGCGTCGGCGTCGCTCAGCGGGTGCCGCTCGCCGAGCTGCCCGCCGTGCACGCCCAGGCCGCCGCGGCCGCCCTGCCCGGCAAGACCGTCATCGTCGTCACCAGCGCCTGAGGCTCAACTCCGGCGCACCGCCGATCCGCGGCGGGGCACCGCTCAGGCGTCGGCCGCCTCGAGTGCGGGCGCCGGTGTTCGCGGGCGGCGCAGGGCGTCGACCGACCAGCGGCCCGCGCCGACCACGGCGATGGCCAGGAACGACCAGCAGAACAGGGCGGCGGCGTCACCGCCGTTCTCCATCGGGAGCAGACCGTGCGACTGGTGGACGGTGAAATAGGCGTACGCCATGGAACCGGAAGCGAGGATCGCTGCCGGCACCGTCAGCAGACCGACCAGCACGAGCAGGCCGCACACCAGCTGGATCACCCCGGCGTACCAGCCGGGCCAGCTGCCCATCGGCACCGCGTGCCCGCTGCCGCGGTTGCCGCCGAAGACCCCGAACACCGTCGCCGCCCCATGCAGGGCGAACAGCAGTCCGATCACGCCCCGGAACAGTGCCCAGACGGCTTCGCCAAGGGGATTCCCGCGCATGTGTACCTCCCACTCCGACCAGAAATATTCATAGATATTAATGGGATGTGATCGCCACACATAGAAGCTTCTTAATTCAAATAATTTTCGTACGCGGTGCGCCGCCCGAACTCGCCCCGGTACTGAACGGGCGAGGGCGGTAGGCCGTTGCGGGCTGACGGGCGCGAGGACTTCGCTTGGTGCTGACGACCACCTGAGCGCGAAGGTCCCCGGGCCCGCCGGGAAAGACCGCGGAGGGCAGGTGTCCCGACGTGGAGCCGAGGCGGCCGGCTCGGCGGTATGGAACGGCGAATCTCGGTCGGGCGCGGGGCGGCCGCTCAGGGCCGGGTGGCGAAGGCCGCCCAGATGTGTTTGGTGTCCTGGGTGGCATACCAGCCGACGTCGAGGGAGAAGGACTGGGCGAGCAGCAGGCCACGGCCGCCGGCATGCAGCGGACGGGTGTCCGCCAGCTCGGGAATCGTGCTCAGGTCATGATCCGCGACGTCGAGGATCAGGCTGTCCGGGTTGCGCAGCAGCCGCACCTCGGTGGGCGGAATGCCGTGCCGGATCGCGTTGGTGGCCAGTTCGGTGGCCACCAGCACGATCCGGTCGAGGATGTCGTCGCTGTCCTCGGCCGGCAGTCGCGGATGGCCGGTCAGTTCCCGGTGCAGCGACGCCCGTAACTGCCGCAGCTCCGTGGCATCGGTGAGGATCCAGGTCCGCAGATGCTCGGCGCGGGGCGGCGGTGGTGAGGTACGAAGCGAAGTCACCGCCCGCCTGTGCCCCCTTGCTTCACCAGTTATGCCGCAAACGGGGAAATCCACCGCCCGGCCGGCCTTCTCCATCGGTCCTTTCGCGACCGGCGGCGCCAGGACGGGCCGTCCGGCCCGTCCTACCCGGCCTTCCCGCCCTGCCCGGACGGGGGCTGTCGTGCGTGCCATGGAGGGAGGGAGACGCGACGCCACGGAGGAGGTCCGTCCCATGCCGAAGAAGAATCCCGCCGGTGACATGACACCGCTGCCCGACCTGGCACACGACCAGGCCCGCGGCGGTCCGGTCCGGCAACGCCGCCCGGTCTACGTCGACCTGCTGCCGCCCTGCAACGCGGGCTGTCCCGCCGGGGAGAACATCCAGGCGTGGCTGGCGCACGCGCGCGGCGGCGACTACCAGGCTGCCTGGCGGGTGCTGACCGCCGACAACCCGCTGCCCGCGATCTGTGGCCGGGTCTGCTACCACCCGTGCGAGTCGGTCTGCAACCGGATCCAGCTGGACAGCGCGGTCTCGATCCACGGTGTCGAACGGTTCCTCGGCGATCTGGCGCTGGAGCACGGCTGGGCCTTCGATCCCCCGCCGGCACCGACCGGGCGCCGGGTCCTGGTGGTCGGTGCCGGGCCCTCCGGGCTGTCGGCCGCCTACCACCTGGCCCGGCTCGGTCACCAGGTGGTGATCCACGACGCGGGTGACGAGCCGGGCGGGATGATGCGCTACGGCATTCCCGCCTACCGGCTGCCGCGCGATGTCCTGGCCGCCGAGATCGCCCGGATCGAGGCGCTCGGCGTGGTGATCGAGACCGGCCATCCGGTCCTGGACCTGGCGGCGGAACGCCGGGCCGGGCGCTTCGACGCCGTGTTCGTCGCGGTCGGGGCGCATCTGTCCAAGCGGGTCGACATCCCGGCCCGCGAGGCCGGGCGGATCGTCGACGCGGTAGGCCTGCTGCGTAGCGTCGCCGCCGGCGAGCGGCCGGTGATCGGGCGGCGGGTGGCGGTGTACGGCGGCGGCAACACCGCGATGGACGCCGCCCGGGTCGCCAAGCGGCTCGGGGCCGAGGAGGCGCTGATCGTCTACCGGCGGACCCGGGCGCAGATGCCCGCGCACGCCGAGGAGGCGGACGACGCCGAACGCGAAGGCGTGAAGATCAACTGGTTGCGGACCATCCAGGCGTTCGACGGGCCGGAACTGACGGTCGAGGTGATGGAGCTGGACGCGGACGGCCGGCCGGTGCCGACCGGGCGTACCGAAATCCTGGCGGCCGACACCGTGGTGCTCGCGCTCGGGCAGCGCGCCGACACCGCGTTCCTGCGGGGGGTGCCCGGCGTCGAGTTCGGCGCGGACGGCACCGTGCTGGTGTCGGCGTCGTTCATGACCGGCTCCGCCGGCCTGTTCGCCGGCGGGGACATGGTGCCCGCCGAACGCACGGTGACCGTCGGGATCGGGCATGGCCGCAAGGCGGCCCGGCACATTCACGCCTACCTCTCCGGCAGCGGCGCGGCGGCGCCCGCCAAGCACCCGCTGGCCGGCTTCGACCTGCTGCACCCGTGGTATTTCGGCGACGCGGACCGCCGGGTCCAGGACGAACGCGATCCAGCCACCCGGACTGCCGACTTCACCGAGGTGGTCGGCGGTCTGAACGCGACGGCCGCCCGGTTCGAGGCCGGCCGCTGCCTGTCCTGCGGCAACTGCTTCGAATGTGACGGGTGCCTGGGCGCCTGCCCGGAGGACGCCGTGATCAAGCTGGGGCCGGGCAACCGGTACCGGTTCGACTACGACCGCTGCACCGGATGCGGCACCTGCTTCGCGCAGTGCCCGGTGCACGCGATCGACCTGATTCCGGAGGCACACCCATGACCCGGGCGATCGTGGACGGCAACGAGGCCGCGGTGTCGGTCGCGTACCGGCTCAACGAGATCTGCTGCATCTATCCGATCACCCCGTCGTCGCCGATGGCGGAGCTGGCCGACCAGTGGTCGGTGGCCGGTCGCCGCAACGTGTGGGGCTCGGTGCCGTCGGTCGTCGAGATGCAGAGCGAGGGCGGCGCCGCCGGAGCACTGCACGGCGCGTTGCAGAGCGGCGCCCTGACCACGACGTTCACCGCGTCGCAGGGGCTGCTGCTGATGATCCCGAACATGTACAAGATCGCCGGTGAGCTGACCCCGGCGGTACTGCACGTGGCCGCCCGCGCGCTGGCCACCCAGGGGCTGTCCATCTTCGGGGACCACTCCGACGTGATGGCGGTCCGGGCCACCGGCTTCGCGATGCTGGCGTCGGCATCCGTGCAGGAGGCCCACGACCTGGCGCTGGTCGCCCAGGTGGCGTCGCTGCGCACCCGGGTGCCGTTCGTGCACTTCTTCGACGGGTTCCGGACCTCGCACGAGCTGACGACGATCGAGACGCTGAGCGACGACGACCTGCGGGCGCTGGTGCCGGAGGAGTTGATCCGCGCGCACCGGACCCGGTCACTGTCGCCGGAGCGGCCGGTGATCCGCGGGACCGCGCAGAACCCGGACGTCTACTTCCAGAGCCGGGAGACGGTGAACCCGTTCCACGACCGGGTGCCGGACGCGGTGCGGGCCGCCATGGACGAGGTGGCCGCGCGGACCGGGCGACGGTACCGCCCGGTCGAGTACCACGGCGCGCCGGATGCCGAGCGGGTCGTCGTGCTGATGGGCTCGGGCGCCGAGACGGCCCGCGAGACCGTCGCGTACCTGGCCGGGCGCGGCGAGCGGGTCGGCGTCGTGCAGGTCCGGCTGTTCCGCCCGTTCCCGCAGGCGGCGCTCGTGGCCGCGCTGCCGCCGACGGTCACCCGGATCGCCGTGCTGGACCGCACCAAGGAGCCCGGCTCGGCCGGCGAGCCGCTGCACCTCGACGTGATCGCGGCCCTCGCGGGCAGTGGCCGCCCGATGCCCCTGGTGATCGGCGGCCGGTACGGCCTGGGCTCCAAGGAGTTCACCCCGGGCATGGTCGCCGCCGTCCTCACCGAGCTGGCCGCCGACCGGCCCCGGCCGCGGTTCACCGCCGGCATCGTCGACGACGTCACCGGGACCAGCCTGCCGTGGACCGAGCTGGACATCGAACCGGCGGGGACCAACCGGGCGGTGTTCTTCGGGATCGCCTCGGACGGCACCGTCGGCGCGAACAAGAACACCATCAAGATCCTTGCCGAGGAGCCGGGTACCCACGCTCAGGGCTACTTCGTCTACGACTCGAAGAAGTCCGGTGGCCTGACGGTGTCCCACCTGAGGTTCGGGACGGCGCCGATCCACGCCCCGTACCTGATCTCGCGGGCCGGGTTCGTCGGCTGCCACCACGCCGCCCTGCTGGACCGGGCGGAGGTGCTGGACCGGGCGGCGCCGGGCGCCACCCTGCTGGTGAACACCGCGGCCGAGGACGTCTGGGCGTCGCTGTCGCGACCGGCGCAGGAGCAGGTCGTCGCCCGGGGGCTGCGGCTGTACGCGATCGACGCCGACCGGGTGGCGGCCGCGGCCGGGCTGCCCGGGCGCAGCAACACCGTGCTGCAGACCTGCTATTTCGCGATCTCCGGGGTGCTGCCGCGGGACGCCGCGATCAGCCGGATCAAGGCGGCGATCACCAAGACGTACGCCAAACGGGGTCCCGAGGTGGTGGCACGCAACCACGCCGCCGTGGACGCCGCGCTCGAGGCGTTGCGGCAGATCGACGTACCGGAAACGGCGACCTCGACCCGGCAGCCACCGGAGCCGGTCCCGGCGACCGCGCCCCGCTTCGTCCGTGAGGTCACGGCGGCGATGCTCGCCGGGCGCGGCGACCTGCTGCCGGTCAGCGCGCTGCCGGTGGACGGCACCTATCCGGGCGGCACCACCGCCTTCGAGAAGCGCAACCTGGCCGACCTGGTCGCCACCTGGGATCCGCAGACCTGCATCCAGTGCGGCACCTGCGCGTTCGTCTGCCCGCACAGCGTCATCCGCGCCAAGCTGCTGGACGTGACGGCGCTGGCCGGCGCCCCGGACGGCTTCCCGGCCGCGCCACTCAACGCTCGCGGGCTGCCCGACGCCGGGTTCGCCCTGCAGGTCTACGCCGAGGACTGCACCGGCTGCGGGCTGTGCGTCGAGGCCTGCCCGGTCGGCACGCCCGCGCACAAGGCGATCAATCTGGAGCCGCGCGAGCCCCAGCTGGCCGCCGCGCGCACCAACATCGACTTCTTCGAGACCCTTCCGTACGCGGACCGCTCCCGGGTCGACTTCGGTACCGTCCGCGGGGCGCAGTTCCTGCAACCGCTGTTCGAGTTCTCCCTCGCGTGCACCGGGTGCGGGGAGACGCCGTACCTCAAGGTGTTGTCGCAGTTGTTCGGCGACCGGCTGATGGTCGCGAACGCGACCGGCTGCTCGTCGATCTACGGCGGCAACCTGCCCACCACGCCGTGGACCCGCGACGCGCAGGGGCGCGGGCCGGCCTGGTCGAACTCGCTGTTCGAGGACGACGCCGAGTTCGGGCTGGGCTTCCGGCTCGCCGCCGACCTGCATCGGGAACTGGCACAGACCCGGTTGCGGCAGGTGCGCGACCAGGTGGGCGCCGAGCTCGTCGACGCCGTGCTGGCCGCGCCGCAGCGGCGCGAGTCGGAGTTCGCCGCCCAGCGGGAGCGCCTCGACGAGGTGCGGCGGCGCCTCGCGGCGCTGCCGGCCGGCGATCCGGTGGTCGCCGACCTGCGCAGCGTGCTGGACCATCTGGTACGCCGCAGCGTCTGGATCGTCGGCGGCGACGGCTGGGCGTACGACATCGGCGCGGCCGGCCTGGATCACGTGCTGGCCACCGGCCGGAACGTGAACGTGCTGGTGCTCGACACCGAGGTGTACTCGAACACCGGCGGGCAGATGTCCAAGGCCACGCCGCTGTCGGCGGTCGCCCGGTTCGCCGCCGGCGGCAAGACGACGCCGAAGAAGGACCTGGCGTTGCAGGCCATCGCGTACGGCAACGTCTACGTGGCCCGGGTGGCGATGGGCGCCGACCCGCAGCAGACACTGCAAGCCCTGCGGGAGGCGGAGGCGTACGACGGGCCGTCGCTGGTGATCGCGTACGCGCACTGCATCGCCCACGGCATCGAGATGCGCGACGGCCTGAACCAGCAGCACCGGGCGGTGGCCACCGGGTACTGGCCGCTGATGCGCTACGACCCGGTGCTGCGCGCCGCGGGCGCCAACCCGTTCCTGCTCGACTCGCCCCGGCCACGCCTGCCGCTGACCGAGTTCACCGGGCATGAGCTGCGCTTCCGGCAGCTGCACGACACCGATCCGGTCGAGGCCGAGCGGCTGGCCCGGCTCGCTCAGGAGGCGGTCGACCAGCGGTGGCGGGTGTACGAGGAGATGGCGTCGCACGGCCCGGAACGGTTCCCGGCGGATGCCCGTTCGCAGATGACGTGAACCTCGCCGCCCGCGCGGGCCGATCGGCCCTGGCCGAGCGCCCGGTGGCGGGCGAGCGTGGAGGGTGAGGACCGGCGCTGCGCGTGGTCCGTGACGGCTAGGAGGTCCCATGTTGCTATCCCAGGCGGCCCGGCGACGGATGTACCGCGGCGGCCGCCCCGACCGCGTGGCCCGATGGCTCAACCGGCTCTCCGCGGCCCAGTTCTCGGCCGGCTTCCTGACCCCGGCCACCTGGGTGACGCTGGAGGTGACCGGCCGGCGCAGCGGACGGACCATCTCGTGCCCCCTCGTGGTGACCCGCTATCGCGGGGAGCGCTACCTCGTCGCGATGCTCGGCCGGCGAGCCAACTGGGTGGCGAACGTGCGCGCCGCGGACGGGACGGTGGTGCTGCGACACGGCGATCGGGAGGAGGCCCGGCTGGTCGAGGTCGAGCCGCGGGACCGGGCGCCGATCCTGCGCGCCTTCCTCGCCGCGGCACCCGGTGCCCGGGCGCACCTGCCCGTGGACCGGCACGCCGCACTCGCCGACTTCGCCCGGATCGCCGACGACTACCCGGTGTTCCGGATCATCACCTCCGGCCGCCCGGCCGAGCATCACCGGCCGGCCGGCCGGCGAACCTGGGGTGAACTGTCCCCCGCGCAGCGAACGGCAGTTCTGGTTCTGGGCTCGGTGGAGGTGGCCCTGACCGTGACGGCCGCGCTCGACCTGGCACGCCGACCGGCGGGAGAGGTCCGGGGACCGAAGGCGCTGTGGTGGCCGGCGTTGCTGGTGCAGCCGATGGGCCCGCCGTCGTACCTGGTGTGGGGCCGCCGGCGCTGAAAAGCGAGCGGAAACAGTCCGAAGTGGCACCGCCCGCCAACTTCGGCCGGTCGCGGCACCGGAGGCTGTGACGTGATGCGACCCTTCACCGGCGGCACCGTTCACCTTCCAAGGAGCGGACATTGGAGATCACCGGATTCCTCACCGCCATCGTCATCGGCCTGATCATCGGAGCCCTCGGCCGTCTCGTGGTTCCCGGCAAGCAGCACATCGCGATCTGGCTCACCCTGCTCATCGGCGTGGTGGCCGCGCTCATCGGGACCTTCCTCGCCGCCGCCATCGGCGTCGACGACACCCCCGGCATCGACTGGATAGAACTCGCCCTGCAGGTGGGCCTGGCCGCCGCCGGCGTGGCCCTGGTCGCCGGCATCCGCGGACAACGCCGCTCCTGAGCCCCTCGCTCGGCGGAGAGCACCCAGCATGGCCGGTCAGCGACCGGCCCGGGCCGGCGAGCCGGTCCTCGTCGGCACCGACGGCTCCGCTCCCGCGCAGGCGGCTGTGCGGTGGGCCGCGGTGGAAGCCCAGCGGCGTGGCACCACACTCACCGTCCTGTGCGCCTACGATCCGGCCGGAGCCGCACTGCCCTGGCGGTCCCGCCAGGATCCGGCCACGGCGGCCGTCCTCGCGGAGGCCACCGTGGCCGACGCCCGCGCCGCTCTCGGCGCCCTGGCTCCCACGGTGAGCGTGCGCACCGTGGTCGCGCCGGGCCAGCCCGCCGCCGTGCTGCTTCAGCACAGCGGGGACGCCGGCCTGCTGGTGGTCGGCCATCGCGGCCGCGGCGGTCTCACCAGCCTGCTGCTCGGGTCGGTCGGGCAGCGGGTGTCCACCCACGCCCGGTGCACCACCGCGGTGGTGCGCGGCCGGTCCTTCGCCATCGACGGCCCGGTCGTGGTCGGCGTCGACAGCTCCCCCGGTGGCCGGGCGGCGCTGCGCGCCGCTCTCGACGCCGCCCGCCTGAGGCACGCGCCCGTGCTCGCGCTGCACGCGTATGCCGAGGCGCTGCCACCGGTCGCCTCGGGCCTGCACCCGACCCTGCCTACCGGCCCGGAGGAGTTGGCGAAGTCCCGCATGGACGAGGTGGTCGGGCTGCTGGCCGGAGGGCAGGCCGACTTCCCGGATGTTCAGGTGCGGAGCCAGGTGGCCGCCGGATCGGCTGCGGGCCTGCTGGTGGGCGCCTCGTACCACGCCCAGCTGATGGTGGTCGGCAACCACGGCCGCGGCAGCCCGCTGGGATCGGTCGGTCAGCAGTTGCTGCACCACGCGGACTGCCCGGTGCTGATCGCCCGCTGATGAGCCGTGGCCGGCCCCTGCCGAGGGCCGGCCACGCTTGCCGCGACTGCTACGAACGCTCGGCGCCGTAGAAGGCGGCCCGCATCAGCTCCCGCATGTCGGCGAGCATCGGCATCCGCGGGTTGGCCGGGGCGCACTGGTCCTCGTACGCGTTGAGCGCCTGCTGCGGCAGTGCCGCGAGGAACGCCTTCTCGTCGACGCCGAGCGCGGCGAACGACGGCTCGATGCCGACCGCGTCGCGCAACCGTTCAACGGCGGCCGCCAGGGACTCCACCGCCTCGGCCGGGGTGGCCGCGGGCAGGCCGAGCATCGCGGCGATGTCGGCGAAGCGCTCGGGTGCCCGGTAGTTCTCGTACTTCGGCCAGCCGGACAGCTTCGACGGGGTGCTGCCGTTGTAGCGGATCACGTGCGGCAGCAGGACCGCGTTGGTCCGCCCGTGCGCGAGGTGGAAGGTGGCCCCGAGGGTGTGCGACATGGCGTGCACGATGCCGAGGAACGCACTGCCGAACGCCATCCCGGCGATGGTGCCGGCGTTGTGCATCCGCTCCCGGGCCTCGCCGTCGCCGTGCACCACCGACTTCTCCAGGTTGGCGAAGATCAGCCGGATGGCGTGCAGGGCCAGGCCGTCGGTGAAGTCGTTGGCGTAGACCGACACGTACGCCTCGATCGCGTGGGTGAGCGCGTCGAACCCGCTGTCCGCGGCGATCACCCGGGGCAGGCTGGCGGTCAGCGCCGGGTCGACGATCGCCACGGTCGGGGTCAGCGCGTAGTCGGCGAGCGGGTACTTCTTGCCGGTGCGGTGGTCGGTGATGACCGCGAACGGGGTCACCTCGGCGCCGGTCCCGGAGGTGGTCGGGATGCAGACCAGCCGCGCCTTCTCCCCCAGGGTCGGGAAGGTGAACGCCCGTTTGCGGATGTCGAAGAACTTCTCCCGCATGTCGGCGAAGTCGACCTCCGGGTGCTCGTACTTGAGCCACATCACCTTGGCCGCGTCCATCGCCGAGCCGCCGCCGAGCGCGATGATGGTGTCCGGGTGGAACGAGCGCATCAGCTCGGCGCCGCGTTCCACGGTGGTCATCCGGGGTTCCGGCTCCACGTCGTCGATGATCTGCAGGACCACCCGGTTCGGCCGGTTCTGCAGCACCCGGTCGATGCGCTCGACGAAACCCAGCCGGGTCATCGTCTCGTCGGTGACCACGGTGACCCGGGCGACGTCCGGCATGTCGCTCAGGTAACGGATCGCGTGCGGCTCGAAGTAGATCTTCGACGGCACCTTGAACCACTGCAGGTTGTTGGTACGCCGGCCGATCCGCTTGACGTTGATCAGGTTGACCGCCGACACGTTGTTGGACACCGAGTTGTGCCCGTAACTCCCGCAGCCCAGGGTCAGCGAGGGCAGGAACGCGTTGTACATGTCGCCGATGCCGCCCTGCGAGGCCGGCGAGTTCCAGATCACCCGTACCGCCTTCACCCGCTGGCCGAACTCGACGACCAACTGCTCGTCCGCTGTATGGATCACGGCGCTGTGGCCCAGCCCGTGGAACTCCACCATCTGGGTGGCCGCGCGCACCCCCTCCTCCCGGGAGTGCACCCGCAGGACCGCGAGGACCGGGCACAGCTTCTCCCGGGTCAGCGGCTCGCTCGGGCCGACCTCGGCGACCTCGGTGAGGATGATCGAGGTCTGCGGCGGCACGGTGAACCCGGCCTGCTCGGCGATCCAGGCCGCGGACTGCCCGACCACCCGCGGGTTGAGCTTGGCGCCGTCGCACGCGGTGCCGAACGCCGCGACCCCGAAGATGAACTCCTCCAGCAGTCGCTTCTCCTCGGCGGTGGCGAGGTGGGCGTGCAGACCGCGGAACTCGTCCAGGGCGGCGTCGTAGATCTCGTCGTCGATGATGGCGGCCTGCTCGGAGGCGCAGATCATGCCGTTGTCGAAGGACTTCGACAGCACGATGTCGTTGATCGCCCGGGGAAGTTTCGCGGTCGCCTCCACGTAGGCGGGCACGTTCCCGGCGCCGACGCCGAGGGCGGGCTTGCCGGCCGAGTACGCCGCCCGCACCATGTTGTTGCCGCCGGTGGCCAGGATGGTCGCGACGCCCGGATGGTGCATGAGGGCCGTGGTGGCCTCGACCGACGGGTGCTCGATCCACTGCACGCAGTCCGCCGGCGCGCCGGCGGCGACCGCGGCGTCCCGCACGACCCGGGCCGCCTCGGCGCTGCACCGCTGCGCGGCCGGGTGGAACGCGAACACGATCGGGTTACGGGTCTTCAGCGCGATCAACGCCTTGAAGATGGTCGTCGAGGTCGGGTTGGTGACCGGGGTGATGCCGGCGACCACGCCGACCGGGTCGGCGATCTCGGTGACCCCGGTGATCTCGTCGTGGCTGATCACGCCGACCGTGCGCAGCTTCGCCATGCTGTGCGTGACGTGCTCGCAGGCGAAGATGTTCTTGACCGCCTTGTCCTCGAAGACGCCCCGGCCGGTCTCCTCGACGGCCAGCTGGGCCAGCGCGGCATGCCGGTCGAGAGCCGCGACCGACGCCTTCTTGACGATGTAGTCGATCTTCTCCTGGTCGAACGAGTCGTACTCGGCGAGCGCCTTGAGCGCGGCGGTCACCAGGGTGTCCACCTCGATGGCGACGTCGGAGGGCACAGGTTGCGGGCCCGATCGCTGAGCGGTCACGGCCGCCTCCTTCACTCGTGGTCCGTCTCGAACGGACCGGACACCCTCACCTTGATCCACGCAGCGGCCGGGACACAGGGCCACTGGTCCCGGACGGCGGGATGCGAAGGGCCCGATCGGGGCGGACCACGGCCGGCATGCGACCGCGACGCGGCGATCTGTCCGCGAGTTCGGGACTCCCGGCCCTGGGCTCCGCCCGGAAAGCGGCCGACACTGGCGGCAGAGGCAACCACATCGAGGTGATCACCATGACCAACGCGGTCGTGCACTGGGAGATCGGCGGCCCGAACCTGCCCGAGCTGCGCGACTTCTACGCCAAGGCCTTCGGCTGGACGATCGACGACGCGAGAGAGGACTACTGCCTGGTACGCCCGGTCGCCGACGGGACCGGCGGTGGCCTGATGCAGACCCGTGAGCGGATGCTGCCCTACGTGACGATCTACATCGACGTCCTGGACCTGGATGCCGCGCTGAAGACCATCACCGGCCTGGGCGGTGACCTGCTGACCCCGCCCACCCGCATCAACGACTCCCTGTCGTTCGCGCTGTTCCAGGACCCGGCCGGCAACGCGATCGGTCTGCTGCAGGGCGAGCCGATGACCGCCGCTTGAGGCCCCAGGCCTGCTCCGGCACGCGGCACGCCCCGGTGCCGGTCAGCCAGGTAGCCCGGTGCCGGTGGTGCTGACGCCGCCGGTCCAGGCGGCTCTGGCTCCGGAGTCACCGATGCGGTAGATGCCGTAGACACCCGTCGTCGCCACGGCGATGGCGGCCGCGGCGACCATTCCGGTGACAGCCGGCGACAGCGGCGCCAGGTAGGTGCGGCGTTCGGGTGCCCCGCCGGGACCGGTCGCCGCGATGATCTCCCGGTGCCGCCACCAGACGAGCAGGGCCAGCACGGCGATCGGGACGGCGTAGAAGATGGCGCTGTCCCCGAGTTCGGCGTGTTCGTGTACCAGGACGCTGCCGGGGACACGGCGCTCCAGCCACTCCCCCGCCTCGGTGGTCAGCGGCACCAGCCCGGTGACGCCCCAGGCCAGCAGGGCGTTCGCCCCGGCCAGCCGGTGCCGGGCGGCCGGCCAGAGCGCGGTGAGCACCAGCAACAGGGCGCTCAGCGGAAGCAGCACGACGACGGCGTGCACGAGCAGGACGTGTGCGGGGAGTCCGTTGATGGTTGACATGCGAGAGCCTTCCGGATTCTGTACGAGGTGATCGGGCTGCCGGGCATTCCTGGCAGCGTAGGAGTCGTTTTCTTGGAGTTTTCCGATGCGGTCGCGGCATTCTTGGCCGGTGCGGACCACGACCACAGCGACCGGCGGCGGCGGCCGGCACCCGGCGGAACGGCGGATCCTAGTGGTGGAGGACGACCGGGAAGTCGGTGACATGCTGCTGCGCCTGTTCCAGCAGGCGGGGTACATCGCGGATCTGGCCCGTGACGGTCAGGCCGGACTGCATCTGGCGCTGATCCGTCGCTACGACGTCCTGGTGCTCGATCGCCGGCTGCCCGCCATCGAGGGCCTGGACCTGCTCGCGCGGCTGCGGCGCAGCGGTATCACCACCCCGGCGCTGGTCCTGACCGCTCTGGGCACCGTCGACGACCGAGTGGCGGGCCTGGACGGCGGAGCCGAGGACTATCTGGTCAAGCCGTTCGAGGTCGACGAGCTGCTGGCCCGGGTGCGGGTGCTGCTGCGTCGCCCGGTCGCCGCGGTGACCACCCTGTCCGTCGGGACGTCCGAGTTCGACCTGCTCACCCGGCAGGTCACCGGTGCTGATGGCAGCGTCGCCGCGCTGTCCGGGCGAGAGGCCGACCTGCTGCGCATGCTGGCCGAGGCGCCGGACCGGACCTTCAGCCGGGCCGACATCGTCGCCCGCGTCTTCCCCGACGCGGCAGCGGAGACCCTGGTCGACACCTACGTGCACTACCTGCGCCGCAAACTCGGCGCCGAGGTCGTGCACACCGTGCGCGGCGCCGGTTACCGGCTGGGCGCGCGATGAGCGCCGCCGGCCCCGACCGGCAGCTGCTGCGGCGGGCGCGCCGTGCCCTCGCGGTGCAGAACACCGTGACGGTGGCCCTGATCCTGCTGATGTTCGGCCTCGTCACGGCGTACACCGTCGCGCGCGCCCAACGTGCCGAGCTGCAGCGGTCCCTGTGGAAGACCGCCGCCACGGCGGAGGACGTGATCGACCCGCCGGATGGCACCTGGATCTTCCGGGTGGCTCCGGACGGCCGGCTGACCTCGACCGCGCATCCGCCGCACGGCCTGCCGGACCGGGCCGCACTGGACCGGGTCCGGGCCGGCGGCGCCGCCGAGACGACCGGGATCGACATCGACGGATCCGACTACCTGATGGTGACCCGGAGCCGCGGCCACAGCACGGTGCAGGTGGTCGGCAGCCTCGCCGGCGAGGAGGACGAGCGGCACCGGCTGCTGACCGCGCTCGGCGTGGCCGGGCTGTTCGGCCTGGCCGCCGCGGGCGCGGCCGGGACGCTGCTGGCGCGCCGGGCCACCGCACCCCTCGGCGAGGCGCTGGCCCGGCAGCGCCGGTTCGTCGCCGATGCCAGCCATGAGCTGCGGACCCCGGTCACGCAACTGCACACCCGCGCCCAGCTGCTGCAACAGGATCTGCTGGCCGGGGCGTCGCGGGACGCCATGGCAGCGGACGTCGCCCAGCTGGTGACAGGTACCGGGCAGCTCGGCGAGGTGATCGAGGACCTGCTGCTCTCCACCGGGCCGGCGCACAACGCCGGCGCGACGGCCGAGGTCGACCTGGGTGTGCTGGCCGCCGGCGTGGTCGCGGCCTTCGCCGCCCGGGCTCACCACCAGAACGTCGAACTCGCCCTGAATCCCGACCCGGACAGTCCGTCGCTGGTCCACGGCCGGGAGGCGGCACTGCGCCGGGTGGTCGTCGCGCTGGTCGACAACGCGCTGAGCCACACGCCGGCCGGTGGACACGTCACTGTCGAACTGCGTTTCCAGCGCCAGGAGAACTCGGTGCGGCTTACCGTACGTGATGACGGCACCGGTTTCGACCCGGCCGACGCCGAGCGCATCTTCGACCGGTTCGCCCGCGGCCACGGCGATCATCGCCGCTTCGGCCTCGGCCTGGCGCTGGCCCGCGAGGTGGTGGCCGGGCACGGTGGCACCATCGAGGCCGGCGGCGAACCCGGCCGCGGCGCCACCTTCACCATCCGGCTGCCCGCCCCGCAGTGACCGACATCCGCCGGACCGTTGCCAATCGCCTCACGCGCCCGTGCTGGAGTCGCCTTTCTCCGGCACCGACAGCGGGTGTTCCTCGTCGTCCCGGGCCGCCAGCCGTTCCAGCGCATGCTGGTACTGGCCGCGGTTGATCTCACCGCGGACAAGCTGAGCGGCCAGCGCGCCCTCCAGGGTGGTCGCCCGGACCAGCCGATCTTCAAGGTCGGGGGACGCGGTGGCGTCCTTCGACGGCACCGCCGTGACCGCCGGCCATGCGGCGAACACGGCGGTGAACAGCAGGGCCATCGTGAACAAGACCAGGTAGAACAAAGCTTCCACCTCCTCCGACGTCAACCCTGGTGGGTAGTGACCTCGATCAGCAGGGACCAAGGTCCCGTCCGCGAAGTTCGGATGACCCGTGACCAAGCCATCGGGCGCGCCTCGTTCACTCCGGGAACATGCGGGCGGCTACCGTGACCGGGTCAACCCACGAGGAACGCCGGCGTCCGGTCGGCCGACTGCCGGTCGTCGATGTCGTGACCGAGCCGGCAGTCGACGTCGAGCACCCCGGGCACCAGGCGGACCAGCCGGACGGTCAGGGCCATCGTGGACCACCGCTCGACCCGGCCGGTCAGGGTGACGACGCCCTGCTCGACGCTCGCCTCGGCCTGCGCGGTGTTCTCGGTGTAGGTGGCCTCGTGGACCGCCGCGCGCACCTCGGCGAGGATCTCCGCGTCCGGGCGCAGATACTCCCTGAGCAGGTCGCTGCGGCTGACGATGCCGACCAGCCGGCCCAGGTCGTCCTCCACCGGCAGCTGCTTGACGTGCGCCTGGTCCATCCGGCGGGCGGCCGTACGGATACTCGTCGTCGGCAGCACCACCTCGACCGGCGCGGTCATCAACTCCCCGGCGGTCAGCGCGCCGGCCTTGCGGCGGGCGGCGCGCTCCCGCCGCTGGAACCAGCGCGGCTGATCCGCGCCCACGTATTCGATCTTGCGCAGCAGGTCCGACTCGGACACCACGCCGAGGACCCATCGTCCCGCGTCCACCACCGGCAACGCGTTGATCCGGTGCGTGGCCAGCAGGGCGACCAGTTCCCGGTACGGTGTGTCCGGCCCGACCGCGACAACGTCGGTGGTCATCACGTCGCTGACATGCCAAGTCTTCATCGTCGATCCCTCCACCTCCGACGCTAGGCCTGTGGCGCCGGGAAGGGCAGGACGGTTGGTCCCGTCGGCCGGGGTCCATCGGCCGCGCGGAGCAGCACCTCGGACAGCGCCCGGCGCGGGCTGCCGCCGGGCGTCTGCACGCGGCCGTAGCCGACGCGCACCACCAGTTGCGGCGACATGCCCGGCGTCCGGGCGGCCAGCGTGGCACGCACCGCGGGCGCCTCGATCGGCTGGCTGATCGGCATGGTGGCGAGGCCCAGCCAGGTAGCGGTCAACAGGACTCGTTGCAGCGCCTGCCCGGCACGCAGCCAGTCGAGCCGGGTGTCCCCGCCGGTGGCCAACACCATGATCGTCGGGTAGGGCTCGAACGGCTCCGGGGCCGGCTGGCGCCGCGCCCGCGTCGCGAAGTCGCGGACCGGTACCACCTCGAGGGCGTCCCACGGGCCGGCCGCCCACACCGGTACCCCGTCGTGCCGCCGACGGCCGGTCCAGTCGCCGAGTTCTGCCCGGTAACCAGGCTGGTCGCGCAGCCAGCGATCGGCGGCCCGGGCCAGGTCGAGCACCGCGTCCCGACCGACCGGGTCCGCGACGGTCAGCACCGCGCCCTCCCGGCGGGCGGCGTCCCGGAGCCGGCCGAGCTGGTCGGCGGGCACCGGCACCTGCGCGAACGGCCAGCGGTTGGTGTGCCGGTACGGGATCGCCGCGGCGAGCGCCTCGGCCGGCGGGTCGACGGCCAGGGCCCGGGTCGCGGTGACCCGGGCGGCCAGCGTCGGCTGGTCCGGGTCGGGCAACAGGTCGCAGCGCGTGTCGTAGCCGGCCCCGCGCACCGCCGCCCGCAGTGTGAACACCGCAGCGCCCACACTTATCAGCAGCTCCCGGCCGTCCGGGTCCACCACCGGCAGTCGCCGGGACGGGTCGGCGTACACGTCGACGTGCGGGCCACTGATCCGGAACAGCCACGGCTGACTGTTGTGCAACGACGGCGCGGTCATCGCCGAGCGAACGCAGTCGGTGAGCACTCCCCGCGACGGCGGGACGAAGGAAACGTTCATGACTCCTCCTCTGCTCTCCTTCCACGAGACCCTCCACTCGCCCACCCGGCCAGGGTCTTTGGTCCCCGCGATGGCATACACGACGGGACTTCCGGAACATGCGGAGCCGGCCGGGTCCGGCCTAGCGTCAAGTCATGGCCCGCTGCGGGCGATCTCGCCGAGGGCCGGCACCGCGTCCGGTGGGACGGGTGGCCGGGCGGACCCGCGTCCGCCCGGTGACCGGCCGGGTCCGGCCGATCGAGCACGCGCTCACCGAGGTGGCGCGCCTCGACGAAGCACCATCGCCGATCTTCGCCGCTCCAGGCGGCCGGCGCCGGCCGCGGCACTGGTGGTACGCCGCCGGGATGCTGCTGCCGCTGTGGCCGTTGTGGAGCCTGCCCCTGCAGCAGATCGCCTACCGCCAATTCCTGTACCTGGTGCTGCTGCGCGCCGCGCTGACCGCACTGACCGGCCGGGGGCTGCGCTGGCAGAAGTTGCGCCGGACCGGCGGGGTCGTGGTCCCGGCCCGCTCCGGATGAGCGAACGAAAGGAGATTCGCGATGCCACACGCACCCGGCGACCTGATCGCCGGCCGCTACCGGCTCGACGACCCAATCGCCGCCGGTGGCATGGGCGAGATCTGGCAGGCCACCGACACCGCGCTGAACCGGCCGGTCGCGGTCAAGACGCTACGCGCCGACCGGGCCCTCGACCCGCAGTTCCAGATCCGGTTCCGCCAGGAGGCACATGCCCTGGCCGCCCTGCACCATCCGGGCGTCGTCGACGTCTACGACTACGGCCAGGAGTCCGGCGCTGATGCGTATCTGGTCATGGCCCGGGTGCACGGGCAGCCGCTGGACGAGCGGCTCGCCGAGCGCGGCCGTCTCGGCCCGGCCGAGACGATGTCGATCGTCGCGCACGTGGGCCGGGCGTTGCAGGCGGTCCACGAGGCCGGCATCGTGCACCGGGACGTCAAACCCGCCAACCTGATCATCCAGCCGGACGGTTCCGTGGTCCTGGTCGACTTCGGCATCGCCCGCTCGGCCGGATCGGCCACCCTCACCGGGGTGGGCGAGGTGGTCGGCACCGCCGGTTACATGGCGCCCGAGCAGGTAGCCCGGCGCCCCGTCGGCCCGGGCGCGGACGTGTACGCGGTGGGTGTCGTCGGCTACCACTGTCTGGCCGGGCATCCGCCGTTCCTCGGTGACAACCCGGTCGCCGTCGCCATGCAGCACCTGCACGACGAGCCGCCCCCACTCCCCCCGGACGTCCCGGCGGCGGTGCGCGCCGTGATCACCACCGCGCTGGCCAAGGATCCGGCCGATCGCTTCCCGTCGGCGGCGGCGATGGCCACGGCCGCCGACCGGGCCGCGGGCGTCGCGGCAGGCGGCGACGTCACGGTCGTCCTTCCCCGGGACAGCGTTTACGGTACGCCGGACGCCCCGCCCCCCACGGGCAGCCGTCGCGGGCTCCTGCTGGCCGTGCTGGCCGCCCTGCTGACCTTGCTCGCGACCGGCACGGCGCTGGCTTTCGCCGACCCGTTCGGCTGGTTCCCCGGAGCCCCGCAACCGTCCACGTCGACCTCGTCCGCGAGCCACCGGCCTCCGTCGGCCACTCCCACCGAGGACTCCCCGACCACCGGGGCGACGAGCACCGCCCCTCGCCCACGCCGGTCCACGCCGCACCCGTCGACCAGCCGGTCGCCGGCCAGCAGCCCATCACCGTCGAGCCCGCCGCCGTCCAGCAGCCCGCCGCCGGCCAGCAGCCGGCCACCGGCCAGCAGCCGGCCAGCAGCCACGGCCACCACGACTCCAACGACCACGACCCCGCCGGCCGAAGGTGTCCAGCCATGAGCATCGAGATCGTCCACGACGTCCCCCGGAGTTGGTCGAGGCCGTCGGCCACCTGCTGCCGCAACCGTCATCGTCAGCTCGGGCCCGGACCGTCGACCTCACCTCGCGGCCGTCGCGCCGGGCGGCGATACGGCTCTACGAGCGGCTGGGCTTCCGCCCGCGCGAGTCCCGGGTCTACCGGCTTCCGGCTGGCACGGATGTCCGTTGATGATCCGACCTTCGGCTCTGCCGCCCGTACCCCGCCCGGCCGAGGATGAGTGCAGGCCCAGCACTTCGGGGAGGGGATCGGCATGACGTACCCGGCGACCATGACACTTCCAGGGCAAGCGGCGGAACTGTCCGCTTGCGATCGCACCGACCTGCTCCGTCGGATGCTGGTCCTGCGGCACCTGGCCGTGCTGCGCCACTCGCCGAGCCGGGGTGCGGAGGCCGTACTGGCCGGCATCCGAGCGGCCCTCTCGCCGTCCGACACCATTCGCGTCGTCGGTGGCCGGCCCTCGCCGGATCAACTGACCGGAACCGCTGCCGGCGTCACCGTCTGGCTCGCGCACTTCGGCGGCAACGGCGGCCCGGACCGGATCTGTGCGCTGTTCGCTCACCAGTATCGGGACCGGGTCCAACGGCAGCTGGCCGTCGACGGCTGGGATGCGGAGGCGGTGCTGGCCGCGTCGGCCGGGGCCGCCCGGGTCGTCCGGACCTGGGGTGCCGCCCGGCTGCTGACCCTGCGCACCGCCGCGCGCCGCGGACGCCGGGATCCGATAGCGGTGCTGGCCACTCGGATGCGGCTGGCCCGCCAGCTCGACGACGGCACTTTCCGGGCGTTGGAACTCGACGCCCGCCGGATCGCCAACCGGCTCAGCCGCGACAGGGGGTTCGACAGCGGACTGGCGGCGCTGGCGACGGCCGCCGATGAGCTGGCACCCCGGTTCGCTCCGGGAGTCCCGGAGGCAGCGGGCGAACCGCCCGGTCAGCGGCCGCGGCGATAGTGATCGGCGAGCAGGAAGGCGACGGTGGCGACGCCCACGAGGATGGTCAGCACCACACCGGCCGCTCCCCAGGCGACCATCGCGACCGAGAGCAGCCCCCAGAACAGCCCGCCGAGCACGGCAGCGGTGATCCGGACCCGGCGCGGCCAGGGACGCCGGCCCGCCAGGCCGGGGAAGTCGTCGACCAGCCGGGCGACGATCCGATCGAACTCTCGCTGGTCCCTGTCGCTGTCCACCGGGCCACCTCCGCTTCGGAGCCCCCGAGTCTCACCACCAGAGTAGGCCGCCATCCGCGCCACGGCTCCCGCCTCGATCCTCCGATCCCCACAAACATCAAAACCCGCCTCGTGTACGCCCGGAGCACAGTCCCGCCCGTCCCCGTCGCGTCGCACCCATCCACGCCGGACCGCCGCGCGGCCCCGGTCCCCAGGCGGTCAGACCATCGCCCGGGCGCTGCTGCCCAGGCCGTACCCGATGACCCCTCTGTCCGGGCCGGCGGGACCTACGGCCCTGGCCTCTCCCAACCGGCCGGCGGGACGCTGGCGGTGAGCGACGCGGGAACTCGACGCGAAGAAGGTGGCCGCCATGCGGCAGAGCATCAGGCTCGGCACGGTCCGCGGGATTCCGGTGGGTGTCCACTGGTCCGTGCTGGTCATTGTCTTCCTGCTGACCTACAGCCTGGCCGCGGTCCAGTTGCCCGCGGCGGCGGCCGGGTACCCCACGGTCGCCTATTGGCTGACCGCCGGCTGGATGGCGGTGCTGTTCCTGACCGCTCTGGTCGGGCACGAGCTGGCGCACGCGCTGGTCGCGCAGCACTACCGGATCAGGGTCCAGTCGATCACGTTGTGGGCCCTGGGCGGCGTCTCGACGCTCGACGAGCAGGCCAGCCATCCGCGGGCGGAGCTGTTCACCGCGCTGGCCGGGCCGGTCACCAGCCTGGCCGCCGCCGGGCTGTTCGCCGCCGCGACGATCCCGGCCGGGCTGCTCGGCTCGGACCTGCCCCGGCTCGGCTGCTCCTGGCTGGCCGTGGCCAACCTGGTGCTCGCGGTGTTCAACCTGCTGCCCGGCGCGCCGCTGGACGGCGGCCGGATCCTCACCGCGATCGTGTGGTGGAGCCGCGGCGACCGGGCCGCGGCCCGACGGGCCGGCGCGCGGGCCGGCGGGTTGCTCGGCCTGGTCCTGGCCGGCCTGGGGGTGGTCCTGGTCTTCGGCTACACCGCCACCGGCGGGCTGTGGCTGATCGTACTGGGCTGGTATCTCAGCTTCGCCGCCCGCGCCGAACTCGCCACGGCCGTGGTGAGTGAGCAGTTGCGGGGCGTGCCGGTACGCGCGGCCATGTCCCGCCCGGCGGTCTGCGGGTACGCCGGGCACACCGTCACCGAGTTCGTGGCGCACACCGCACGGTTGTGCCCGCACCAGAGCTATCCGGTCGTCGACCTGGACGGCCGGCTCGCCGGCCTGGTCACCGTCGACGCGCTGATGGCGGTACCACCGGAGCACCGGGTGATCACCAGGCTGGCCGAGGTGATGGCGCCACGCGCCCGGCTGCGCGCCGTGCACCCGGACGAACCGTTGCTGGGCGTGGTCGGCGCGCTGAACAACCCGGCGCGGCTGCTGGTGGTGGTCGAGCAGGACCGCCCGTGCGGGGTGCTCACCACCGGGGACGTCGCCCGCCTGGTGGGGGTGGCCCAGCTCGGGGTCGCACCGGCCGGCCGGGTCGACGTCAGCACGGTCGGTTGATCCGTATCACTGGTGAGGAGGGGCCTCGTGGGCATCGCGATACAGACCTGGCAGCTGAGCAAGACGTACCACGGCCGGCCGGCGCTGTCGGCGATGGATCTGACCGTGCCGTCCGACATGGTCTTCGGCTACCTGGGTCCGAACGGCGCGGGAAAAACCACGACGATCCGGCTGCTGGCCGGGCTGCTGCGACCCAGTGGCGGCCGGGCCGAGATCGGCGGGCACGACGTGGTCCGCGAGCGGGAGCAAGCCCAGCGGCGGATCGGCTACCTGCCCGGTGACTTCGCCGGCTATCCACGAATGACAGCGGCGGCCTACCTGGACTACCTCGGGCACCTGCGCGGCGGCCCGGACCACGGGACCATCCGGGCCCTCGCCGACCGCCTCGACCTGGACCTGACGGTCCGCATCGGCGCGATGTCGCACGGCACCCGGCAGAAGGTCGGGATCGTGCAGGCGTTCATGCACACGCCGGCCCTGCTGGTGCTGGACGAGCCGACCGCCGGTCTGGACCCGCTGATCCAGCGGGAGTTCCTCGGCCTGGTGCGTGAGGCCCGGGATCGGGGGCAGACCGTCTTTCTCTCCTCGCACAACCTGTACGAGGTCGAGGCGGTCGCCGACATGGTGGGGATCCTGGTCCGCGGCCGGCTCGCCGTGGTCGAGGAGGTCGGCAAGCTGAAGGCGCAGGCGGTCCGCCGGATCGATCTGACCTTCGCCGGTGTCCCGCCGGACGCCGTCCTGCGCGAGGTCGCCGCCGTTCAGCAGCTCACGGTCACCGGGCACACCGCCCACCTGGTCGTCGAGGGCCACACCGCGGAGCTGCTGCGGGTCGCGGCGCCGTACGGCGTCGAGCAGATCGTCACGCACGAACCGGACCTGGAGGACGTATTCCTCAGCTACTACGACGCGCAGGGGTGAATAGGATGCGCTCAGTCTTCGTCAGGGCCCTGGCCGACCAGCGGCGTTCGCTGATCGGGTGGGGTATCGGCCTGTTCCTCATGGTGCTGATGGAGACGGCACTGTGGCCGTCCATCGGCAAGATGCCCGACCTGCGGCAGTTCCTGGCGAACTATCCGGAGGCGATGCGCAAGCTGTTCGACATCGAGGACTTCGGCACCGGCGCCGGGTTCGTCAACACGGAGTTGTTCAGCATCCTGGTGCCGGTGCTGTTGCTGACGTACGCGATCGGCCGCGGCGCCCGGGCGATCGCCGGCGAGGAGGAAGCCGGCACCCTCGACGTGCTGCTGGTGACCCCGGTGACCACCACCGGCCTGCTCGCCTACCAGGCGGCCGCGTTGCTGACCGGCCTGCTGACGCTGGGCACGGTGCTGTACGCCGCGGTGGTGGCCGGGTCGGTGCTGTTCGGGCTGGGCATCGGGCTGTTCCCGCTGTTGTCCGCGACGCTGGCGATGGTGCTGCTGGCGGCCGAGTTCGGCTTCCTCGCCCTGGCCGTCGGCGCGGTCACCGGGCGGCGGGCCGTGGCGATCGGTGTCGCCGCGGCGTCAGCGGTCGGCGCGTACCTGCTGTACGTGGCCGGAGAACTGGTCACGGCCGTGCAGCCGTGGCAGTGGCTGTCGCCGTTCGACCAGGCGATGAGCGGCGGACCGATCGGTGCCGGATTCCGGGCCGTTCACCTGGTGATGCCGGTGGTGGCGGTACTGCTGGTGGCCGCCGCGGCACCCCGTTTCGCGCGCCGGGACATCTCGGTCGCGCACTGAAGGTGTGAGGAGACATCATGACCATCCATACCGGCGCGCCGGTCGTCGTCGGGGTCGACGGTTCGGCCTCGGCGCTGCACGCGGTCGAGGCGGCCGCGGCCGAGGCCGCCCTGCGACGCCGTCCGCTGAAGATCGTGCACGGGTACGCCTGGCCGCCCAACGGCGTCCCGTTCTCGCCCAGCCTGGCCGCTTCGGCGGACGCGACGCTGCGGCGCGCCTCCGCCGAGATCCTGGCGGAAGCGGCCCGGCACGCTGCCAAGGTGGCGCCCGATCTGCCCGGCGATCCGCTCACCGTCATCGGGTCGCCGGCGAGGGCTCTGCTACAGCTCAGCGAGGAAGCCGCCCTGCTGGTGCTGGGCGCGCGTGGCACCGGCGGTTTCGCCGGGATGACGCTCGGCTCGGTCGCCGCGCACACCGCCCTGCACGCCCTCTGCCCGGTCATGGTGATCCGTGGGGCGGCCGGCAACGGGCCGGTTGTCGTCGGGGTGGACGGTTCGCCTGGTTCGATGGCGGCCTGCGAGTTCGCGGCCGACGAGGCGGACCGCCGTGGGGCCGAACTCGTCGCCCTGCACGCGTGGACGCCGGGCCAGGCCAGCGAGCTCGACTACGGTCTGCCGCTCAGCTATGAGACGTGGCACGGTGCGGACGAGCATGAGCGGCTGCTGGCCGAGGCGGTCGCCGGCCTCGCCGAACGGCATCCGGGTCTGCGTATCCGCCGGCAGGTGCGGGAGGGGATGGCCCGGCAGCTGCTCACCGACTGGTCGCAGGACGCGCAACTGGTCGTGGTGGGCAGCCGCGGGCACGGTGGCTTCGCCGGGTTGCTGCTCGGTTCGGTCAGTCAGCACCTGACCTACCGTGCCGCCTGCCCGGTCGCCGTGGTGCGCCGGGTTCCGGTCGCGGCCTGAGCCGCCGCCATCGCGTCTTCGTCCGCACGCGACGAAACCGTTCCCTTACCGTCGGCGACGCGGCACGGTCTCGAGCTTCCCTCGGGCGGCCCTACCCGGCAGGATGGGACCCGTGGCCCTGGCCGGTGGGGCAGCGCCGGCGCGACGCTGAAGGTTGGCGTCCGGACGCGAAGGCCGTGATGACGATGACGAGTATGCCGATCATCAGCGATCCCGACGGCGCCGACGCGCTGGCCTCCGATGGTGGCATCGTCACCATCCGGCCGGTCCGGCCGGGCGACCGGGGAGCGCTGGCCGGGCTCTATGCCGGGGCGTCACGGGAGAACCTGTTGCTGCGGTTCTTCATCGTGCCGGGCCGGCTGACGATCGCCGCCGAGCTGGATTCGCTGTGCCGGCCGGAGACCCGGGACCGGCTCACCGTCGTCGCCTGGCAGGCCACCGAACTGATCGGGGTCGCCTCCTGCGTCCGCCTCGACGCCGGCAGCCGGATGGCCGAGATCGCCGCGTTCGTCGCCGACGAACACCACGGACGCGGCATCGGCACCCTGCTGCTGGAACACCTGGCCGCCCGGGCGAAGCGGGTCGGCATCACCGACTTCGTCGGGGAGATGCTGCCCGGCAACATCGGTGTGCTGCGGATGGTCCATGATTTCCACGAGCACACGCACACCCAGACCCGCGCCGGGTATGTCGACCTGAACATCGATCTCACCGACCAGTTCGCCTTCGAGCGGGCCGTCGACGCCCGGGACCGGCTCGCCGAGCGGGCTTCGCTGCGCCCGCTGCTCGCGCCCCGCTCGGTGGTGGTGATCGGCGCCGGGCAGCGGCACGGCACCGCCGGACACGAGACGCTGCGGGCGCTGCGCGACTACGGTTTCGCCGGCCGGCTGTACGCGATCAATCCAGCCGGCCGTCCGGTCTGCGGACTCCCGGCCCATCGCCACGTCGGTGACCTGCCGGAAGCCGTCGATCTGGCGGTCATCACGGTGCGTGCCGAGCTGGTGCCCGGCGCGCTCAAGGAGGCGGGTCAGCGAGGGGTGCGGGCGGCGGTCGTGCTCAGCAAGGGGTTCGGCACGTCCGGGCCGGTCGGCCGGCAGCGGCGCGCCGACATGCTGCGGATCGCCAGGGAGCACGGCATACGACTGGTCGGTCCGAGCAGCATCGGGGTGCTCGGCACCGGTGCGCAGCTGCGGCTCAACGCCTGCCTGTCCCCCATCCGGCCGCCGGCCGGCGGTCTGGCGGTCGCCACCCAGTCCGGGACGGTGGGCATCGCGCTGCTGGCGAACGCCGCCCGCAGCGGATGCGGCATCTCCAGCTTCGTGTCGCTGGGCGAGAAGCTCGACGTCAGCGGCAACGATCTGATCGCGTACTGGTACGACGATCCGGACACCCAGGCGGTCGCGCTCTACCTGGAGTCCTTCGGCAATCCGCGCCGGTTCGCCCGCACCGTCCGGGCACTCGGCCGCCGTAAGCCGGTGCTGGCGTTGGAGACCGGGCGATCGCTCGCCGCCCGGCACACCGAGGCCGCCACCCCGGAGTTGATGGACGCCCTGTTCACCCAGGCGGGCGTCATCCGGGTCACCGGCATCGACGAGATGCTGGACACCGCGCGGATGCTGATCGGCCAGCCGCAGCCGGCCGGGACCCGGCTGGCGATCGTCGGCAACGGCGGTGGGCTGACCGCGCTGGCCGCCGACCACGCCGTGGCGGGCGGCTTCACGCTGGTGCCGCTCAGCCGCGACACCCGCCGTCAGCTTCCCCGCGGTCGCGACAACCCGGTGGATCTCGGCATCGAGGCCACCCCGGCGACAATCGCGGCGGCCGCCGAGACCATCGCGAACAGCGGCGAGGCCGACATCCTGCTGCTCATGATCGTCGGTACCCGGGCCAACTGTTCGGTGGGGACGATGGCCGCCCTCGCCGAGGTGGTCGACAATCATCCCGACATCACCATCGCGGCCGTGTTGACCGGCAGCAACGACGACATCCAGCGGTTCGGGGCGCGGGGCGCGCCGGTCTTCGCGCAGCCGGAGCCGGCGATCCGGGCCCTCGCGCATGCCCAGCGGTACGCGCGGTGGCAACGGCAGCCACTGGGCCGGCACCCCGACCTGCCCGGCATCCAGCGGGCGCGGGCACGGACCCTGATCGCACAGGCGCTGGCGACCGGGCCGGGCTGGCTGCCGCGGATCCGGGTCGCGGCGCTGCTCCGGGCGTACGGGATCTCGCTCGTGCCGGCGTCCGCGGCCCGGACCGGAGTCGACGCGGTCGCCGTGGCCGAGCGTCTCGGCTTTCCGGTGGTGTTGCGCTCCGCTCACCCGGCACCGGATCGGGTGACAACGGTCCGGCGCGACCTGTCCAGCGCGGCCGCGGTCCGGGACGCCTTCGACGCGGTGATCGGGAACTGCCCGGGGCCGACCGGCGTGCTGCTCCAGCGGCAACTCGCGGCGCCGGTCGAACTGGCCGCCGGCATCCGGCATGATCCGCTGTTCGGTTCCCTGGTACGGCTCGGGCTGCACGACGGCTGGACCGGGCACACCGCGCGCCTGGTGCCGCTCACCGATCTCGACGCCGGCCGGATGTGGCGGGATCTGCCAGCCGCGGCGTCGTCCGGCCCGCGCCGGCTGGCGCAGCTGCTCGACACGTCCGTCTTGGAGGATCTGCTGCTGCGGCTGGGCCGCCTGGCCGAGGACCATCCGGAGATCGCCGAGCTGGACCTCGCGCCGATCTTCGCCGGGCCGGACGGGGTGCTGGTCGCCGACGCGCGGATCCGGCTCGCCGCGGTCGGCGCCGAACCGGACGCCACCCTGCGCCGGCTCTCCCCGGTCGCCCTGCCGGCCGCTCCGGCCCGGCCGGAACGCGGGACGTTGGACTCTGTCCGCGGCACCCGGGCGGCCTCCTAGGCTGAGAGGGTCTCAGCGGAGGTGACCCGATGTCCGTGATCCGCGCAGAGGACCTGCACGATCTCGCTTGCCTGCACGATCCCACCGGTGTGCTCTCGGTGTACGTCACCGTCGGTCCGCACGGGGAGACGGCCGTTCCGGCGCCCTGGCAGGTGGGCGTCCCGCATCTGCTGGCCGAGCTGGGCCGGCGGGCTCCGGCCACCCTGCGGCACCGGCTCGACCTGCTCGAACCGGAGCTCAAGACGCTGCTGGACATCACGACGGTGGGCCGTGGCCGGGCGCTGTTCGCCACCGTGGACGGCGGGGACATACGCCTGATGCGGGTGCAGTCGGCGCTGACGGACACCGTCCGGTTCGGCGAGTCGGCGTACTTGGGTCCACTCGCCGCCGCGTACAGCCAGGCGTCGCCGGCCGGGATCGTCGCCGTGAGCGGGCACGGCGTACGGGTGGTGGATTACCGGCTCGGGCAAGCCGAACAGGTGGGGGCCGCGGACTACCGGCCGGGCACCCCGCCGCGGGCGTCGAACCGGCGTGGTGGCGCCCAGCGCGACCGGCAGGACCGGCGTTGGACGGTCCACCTGGAGCGCTTCCTCACCGCCAGCGGTTCCGGGCTCGCCCGGCTCGGCGCCCGCCCGGACTGGGAGCATCTGCTGGTGACCGGCGACACCGATCTGGTCGCGGCGTTCGTCGCGCGACTGCCTCACCTGCCGCACACCGAAGTGCTCACCGCCCACCACGTGGTCGCCGCCGGGCTGCCGGTGCCCCGGATCGCCGCCCTCGTGGCGACCGAACTCCGAGTGGCCCGGGAGGACACGCACGTGCGACTGGCCGTGACGGCTCGCGACACCGCACACGCCGGTGGCGCGGCGACTGCCGGGCCCGGCGATACCGCGCGGGCCGCGGCGCAGGGCCGGATCCGGCGTCTGCTGCTGGACGGCTCCGCCCGGCACGGCACAGGAACCGACCTGGCCGAGCTGCTGATCGAGCGGACCTACCGCGCCGGCGGTGCCGTCACCCTCGTCGGCGGCACGGCCGCCCAGTCCCTGGCCGGCTGCGGGGGCGTCGCAGCCCTGCTGCATCCCTGATCTGGCGCCGTTCGCGCCGCACGCCGGGCCGCGGCCCGGCGTGCGGCGCGAACGGCGGTTCACGAATGCTGATCGGAGACCGCGTCGGCGTAGAGGAAGTCCTTGACGTTCAGCCGCCGCCACACCCAGCGCCGGGCGGGCCGCACCCGCGGCAGTGCCTGGTCGGGACCGATCACCTGGAAGCCGGTGAGGGTGGAACGCCGCCCGTGCAGGTCGATCGTGGCCCGGCCGGCCGCGCGCAGGTTGCGCTGCCAGTCCACCCCGCTGCCGTAGGGCATCGGGATCAGGAAGCCACCGGGCACCGGCTCGGCGACCACCGGGGTGGTGTAGGCCCGGCCCGAGTTGCGGCCGGTGTGGTGCAGCGCCGCGGCATACCAGTGCCGCCGGCCCGCCATCGTCCGCATCACCGGATTCAGTACGCGTTTGGTGAACTGCCGCACCGCCTCGTGGTGGTGGGTGTCCTTACTGGTCGGCACGGCCCCTCCCGAGTCAGAGCTTGTAGCCGAGTTCCCGCAGCAGCGTGTGCCGCTCGGCGGCGTCGGCGTCACTTTCGATCCCCAGGGGCGTGCCGCCGTCCAGCACTGCCGCGACGCCACGCGCACCCTGGACGGTTGCCACGACGACCCCGATCGGGTTGGCGGTGGCACACCAGATGCCGCACACCTCCGGCACGGCCTTGACGGCGTTGAGCACGCTGACCGGGTACCCGCCACGCAACATGACGACGAAACTGTGGCCGGCCCCGATCTGCTCGGCGGCCCGGCAGGCGCTGGCCTGCAGCTCCTGGTCGTTGCCGCTGTGCCGGATCAGGCGGGCACCGGACGCCTCGCAGAACGCGATGCCGAACCGCAGGTGCGGCCCGGTCCCGGCGATCACTTCGAAGAGGTCTTCGACGGTCTTGACGAAATGCGCCTGGCCGAGGATGACATTGGCGTCCGCGGGCTTGTGCAGGTTGACGAAGTCGAAATCGATACCCATGGCATCTCACCCCTCTCCAGTCTCGGGTCGGGCAGGAACCCCCCGTAGGGCCGGAGGTCCCTACCGGCGCACCCCCTTCGCACATGCCCCGGGGGGGTATCAGGAGGTGGTGACGGTGCGTCGGCTACTCGTCCTGGGCGCGGGACCGCGGGCACCATGGTGGTCAACAAACTGCGCCGCGACCATTGGCGGATCACCGTCGTCGAGGCCGGGGACCGGCACTTCTACCAGCCGGGCTTCCTTTTCGTACCGTTCCGGACCTACACCCCGAAGCTGGTGTCGAAGCCCACCGAGCGGCTGATCGCCGACGGCGTCGAGCCGCGATCGACTTCCTGCGCCGTGACTACGCGGCGCAGGGCGAGACCGCGACACTGCGCCGGGTCTCGATCGCCGGCGGCATACCGGTCAAGGAGCTGTTCGCGCTCTTCCTCACGAAGCCGGCGAAGAAGATGGCCTACATCGGCGGCCTGCCCAAGCCACACGGCTGCGTCTGACAGGAGGTCACACCATGACCAGCGACGCCGCGCCGGCCCTCGTCCCGGACTTCGGCGACGAGCGGAGCACCGGCCGCAAACTCGCCATCATCTGCTCCAAGGGCGACCTCGACATGGCCTACCCCGCCCTGGTGCTGGCCAATGCCGCCCTCGGCGAGGGCGTGGAGACACACCTCTTCTTCACCTTCTGGGGCTTCGACATGATCACCAAGACGCGGATGGCGGACCTCAAGTTCACCATGCTCGGCAACACCGCCACCCACCTTCCCCAGGGCCTGGGCGGGCTACCCGGGATGACCGCGCTGGCCACCCATCGCATGCAGGACCAGATCGCTGCCATCGGCGTGCCCGAGGTGCCGGAATTCCTCGACCAGATCGTCGACTCCGGCGGCCACCTGTGGGCCTGCCGGATGTCCGCCGGCATGATGCGGCTGACCCGCGACGACCTCTACGACGGCGTCGAGGACGTCATCAACGCGTCCGACTTCATCGAGAAGACCGCCGGCGCCCAGCTGCTGTTCATCTGACGCCCGCCGGCGACGGGACGTTCGGCCCTGGCCGCCGCCCCGGCGCGAGACACAGGTTGGGTGGGTGATGACGGCGCGATGAGTAAGGAGACGGCGATGACCACCATGAAGGACGCCGCGTCGGAGTTCCTCGCCAAGAAGCGGATCGCGGTCACCGGAGTGTCCCGCAACCCGCAGGGGCACGGCAGCAACGCCGTGTACAAGCGGCTGCGGGACCGCGGCTACCAGGTGTACGCGATCAACCCGAACGCCGACCGGGTGGAGGGCGATCGCTGCTACCCCGACCTCTCCTCGGTCCCGGACGATGTCGAGGCGGTCGTGATCGGGACCAGGCCGGAACTCGCCGACGCCACCGTGCGGGAGTGCGTCGAACTGGGCATCCGGCACGTGTGGATGCACCGTGGCCCGGGCGCCGGCAGCGTGTCCGCGCCGGCGACCGAATACGGCCGGCAGCACGGCGTGTCGGTCATCGACGGCGGCTGCCCCTGCATGTTCGAGCCGACCGCCGACATCGGGCACAAGATCGCTCGCCTGGTGTTGTCGGCCACCGGCAACGTGCCCCGCACCGTCAAGAACCCCTGAGGCGGCGCGGGGCCCGGACGACCCTCAACCGCAGTGACGAAGGTCGATGACCCTACGGTCTTTCGGGCCTGTCGGTGACCGGGACGCCACTGCGACGCTTGGCGTAGGAACGACCTCGGGAAGCACCGTGTCCAGACCCAGCACCACGGCACATCTCAGCCTCACCAGAACCCTCGTCCTGCCGGCCCGGGTTCCCCGCCTCGTGCCCATCCACAAGGCGCACAGCGGCAGCGGTGAGAGCCTGGTGCTGCTCGCCCTCGACGGGCTCGCCGTCACCGCCGTGGTGTGGGCCGCCCAGGCGCCCTGGCCGGTGGCCTTCCTGCCCGCCGCCCTCGCGGCTGCCGGTCTCTACCGCACCCGCCTGCACTTCTCGGTGCTCGACGACCTGCCCCGGCTGGTCCTGGCCATCGTGCTGACCGCGGCCTCGATCCACCTGATCGGCCCGTCGCCGGGCCCGGACCTGGCCGTGCTCGGTGTCCTGCTCGGGGCGGTTCTGCTCGCCCGGGCCACCGGGTACGCCCTGCTGCACGCGCACCGCCGCAGTTCCCCGGGCCGGGCCGCGATCGTGGTCGGCAGCGGCGAGCTGGCCGTCCGGGTCGCCGGCGCGCTGCGCCGGGACCGCTCGTGCGGGCTGACCCCGGTCGGTTTCGTCGGGCCGCGCACCCTCGCCCAGCACGACATGCCGGTGCTCGCTCCGGTGGAGGAGCTGGAGAAGGCCGTCCTGCGGTACCAGCCGCTGCACCTGATCGTGGCCTACCCGGCCGTGCCGGACAGCGAACTGGTCGCCCGGCTGCGCCGCTGCCGCCGGCTCGGGGTGACCGTCCACGTGGTGCCGCGACTGCACGAGCTGGCGGTCGGCAGCAGTGGCGCGGACGTGGTCCGTGGTATTCCGCTGACCCGGCTGCGCCCGGAACCGATGCAGCTGCGCCGGTGGGGGTTCAAGCGGCTGATCGACGTGGTCGGTGCGGTCGTCGCGCTGGTGCTGCTCGCACCGGTGTTGCTGCTCTGCGCGCTGGCGGTGAAGCTGGAGTCCGGGCGGCACGCCGTGCTGTTCCGCCAGGAACGGGTGACCCGCGACGGCGAGCCGTTCACCATCCTCAAGTTCCGTTCGCTCACGCCGGGCGACGAGACCGAGTCCCGCCGACGCTGGAACATCGACACCGACGCGCGGGTCGGCCCGGTCGGCCGCCTGCTGCGCAACTCGTCACTGGATGAACTGCCGCAGCTGGTGAACGTGCTGACCGGCAGCATGTCGCTGGTCGGCCCGCGACCCGAGCGCCCGTACTTCGCGAACCGCTTCGGGCACGTCTACAACGGCTACCCGGACCGGCACCGGGTGCCCGCCGGGATCACCGGCTGGGCGCAGATCCACGGCTTGCGCGGCGACACCTCGATCACCGACCGGCTGCGCTTCGACAACTACTACATCGAGCACTGGTCCCTCGGCCTCGACCTGAAGATCATGCTGCGGACCCTCGGCAGCATGCTGCACCGGCCGCGGGGGTGAGCCATGCGCACCGGTCAGCGGCACCTGCGGCCGAGCCTGCTGATCGCCGGCACGGTGCTGCTGGCATGCCTGCCGGGCGCCACCGGTGACCCGGCCACCTCCCGGCTGAGCCCGGCCGACGTCGCCGCCGGTCTGCTCGTCGCGGTGATCGCGGTGCGGCTGCTCGCCGGCCTGCGCACCGGCGTCCGGTGGGGGTGGCTGCCGTTCGGCGTCGCGCTGGCGTCGTTCGCGCTGGCGACCGTGACCGCCTCGGACGTGTCCACCAGCGTGTTCGGCTTCATCCGTTACGCCGAGATCTTCGTGCTCGTGCCGGTGGCGGTGGCACTGTCCGTACGGGATCGCTACGACCTGCGGGTGGTCGCGGGCGCCTTCGTCACGATCGCGGCCGCCGAGGGCGCCGTCGGCGTCCACCAGTACCTGACCGGGACCGGCGCCTCGTACGCCGGCGAATACGTCCGGGCGATCGGCACGTTCGGACCCGAGGCGATCATGGCGCTCGCCACTCTGCTGGGTTACGGCATCGTCGTCGCCCTGGCCCTCGGTCTTGCGGCGCACGGGCCGGCCCGGCCGCTGCTGATCGTTCTCGCCGGCCTGTTGCTCGTCCCGCTCGCGCTCACGCTCAGCCGCGGCGCCTGGATCGCGACCGCGGTCGCCGTGCTCGCGGTGCTGGCCGTGGCGAACTGGCGGGTGGCCGCCGGCGTCGCCGGTGCCGGGGCGCTGTTACTGGTCACGCTGTCGCTGACGGCCGGGGGCAACGCCGCGAACGGCACGTTCGTGCAGCGCGTCACCAGCATCGCGACCTCCGCCAGCAGCCCCGACCAGTCCGTGCTGGACCGCTACGCGCTGTGGCGGACCGCGACCGCCATCTGGGCCGACCATCCGGTGCTCGGCGTCGGGATCAAGGACTTCGCCGGGTACCGCGACTCCTACGCCTCGGTGGCCCTGTCGGCCGGCAGCGACATCGGAGACCCGTCCAGCGGGATGGGTCGTGAGCCGCTGCAATCGGCTCACAACCAGTACCTGCAGGTCCTCAGTGAGCAGGGCACCATCGGACTGCTCGCGTTCGGCGGGCTGCTGGCGGCGCTCGCGGTGAGCTCGCTCCGCCGGGTCTCGCCCGGGCCCGAGAAGCATTTCCTGGACCTGGCAGCGCCCGGCATCATCGCCTGGACCCTGATCGACTTCGTCTACGGGGACCTGGGCGGGGGGCCGGCAGCGGTCCTGCTGGCGGTGCTGCTCGGCCTCGCCGCGCGCCGCGCCCTCATCGTCCCGGCCACCCGGCCGGTGGCGGTGGCGGCATGAACACCGCGACGTTGACCAGGGCGGCGGTCCTCACGGTCGGGATCTCGCTGACCGGTACCGCGCTGGGGCTGGGCCGGGATCTGCTGCTGGCCCGCTACTTCGGCGCCGGTGGCGGCACCGACGCGTTCCTGGTCGCGTGGACGGTGCCGGAGACGGCGTACGTCCTGGTGGTGGAGGGCGCGATGTCGCTGCTGATGATCCCGTTGTTCAGCGCCGCGCTGGCCCACGACGGCGACGCCCGTACGGTGGTGGCCACCACCCTCCCCCGGATCACGTTCGTGCTGGTCACCGTGTGCGCGATGGCGCTGGCCGCCGCGCCGCTGCTGGTCCGTGTGCTCGCGCCCGGCCTGGCCACTCACGACGTGGCCGTCACCTGCACCCGCTGGACCGCCCTCACCGTGCTGACCTTCGGCCTGGCCGGCTATCTGAGCGCCGCCCTGCGCGCACACCAGGTGTTCGGCGCCCCGGCCGCGCTGACGCTGGTCTACAACCTCGGGATCGTCGGCTCGATGGTGCTGCTGCACCACCGCGCCGGGGTGGTCGGCGCGGCCGCCGGGGTCGCCCTGGGCGGGCTGTTCATGGTCCTCGTCCAGGTGCCGTCGTATCTGCGGCGCGTCGGCCTGCCCCGGTTCTGGCGGCTCGGCGGGTCGGCGCTCACCGTCGGGGCGGTGCTGCCGGTGATCGCCTACACGCTGGCCCGGCAGGGACAGGTGTTCGTCGAACGCTTCGTCGGTTCCGGTCTGCCGCCCGGAACCATCTCGCATCTCAACTACGCGCAGAAGATCGACCAGATCCCGATGCTGATCGCGCTGCTGATCTGCGCGGTGACGTTCCCGGCGCTGGCCCGCGACGTCGCGGCCGGGGAGGTGGATCAGGCGCGCCGCCGAGTCGAGTCGGATCTGCGTACGGTCACCGCCCTGATCCTGGTCTCGGTCGCGTTCCTGATCGCCTACGCGCCACAGGTCATCGCCGTCCTGCTGCAACACGGCCAGTTCACCGCCGCGGACACCGCCGCGACCGCCACGGTCACCCGCGTCTACGCGCTGGGGGTGCTGGGGCACGCGTTCGTCGGCGTGCTCGCCCGGCCGTTCTACACCGGCGGGCAGCGCACCTGGTACCCGGTCGCCGCGATGGCGGCGGGGCTGGGCCTGACCGCCGTGCTCGCCGCCGCCGGGGCGCCGGCCCTCGGCGCGCCCGCGATCGCCGCCGCCAACGGCGTCGGTATCACCGTCACCGCCCTGCTGCTGCTGATCGGAGTGCACCGCCGGGTGCTGCCCATCTCGGTGCACGCGATCGCCGGGACGGCGGGCCGGCTCGTCCTGGCAGCGGCCGCCGCGTGCGCCGCCGGGCTGCTCGCCGCGCGGCTGACGACCGGGCTGCCGTCCCTGGTGCAGGCGCTCGCCGGCGGCCTCGTCGTGCTGGCCGTGTTCGCCGTCGCGGCGCGGCTGGCCGGATTCCACGAATGGAGGTTGCGCGATGCCGGCTGAGACGGCGCCGTTCGTGCTGATGTACCACTCGGTGCAGGCGTACCGGGCCGACCCGTACCGGGTGACCGTGCGGCCCGGCCGGTTCGAGGAACAGCTGCGCTGGCTGGACCGGCGTGGCCGGCGCGGCGTGTCGGTCCGCGACCTGCTGCGCGCCCGTCGTGCCGGGCGGGGCGCCGGGCTGGTCGGGCTGACGTTCGACGACGGGTACGCCGACTTCGCCACGCAGGCGCTGCCGGCCCTGTGCCGGCACGGCTTCACCGCGACCGTGTTCGTCGTCGCCGGCTCGCTCGGCGGGCGCAACGCCTGGGACGAACCCGGCCCCCGCAAGGAACTGCTGACCGCCGGACAGGTGCGGGAGATAGCCGCCGCCGGCATGGAGATCGGCTCCCACAACCTGTGCCACGTGCACCTGCCCCGGCTCGACCCCGCGCAACTGAACGAGCAGGTACGCCGCAGCCGTCAGATTCTCGCGGCCCTGACCGGCGAGCCGGTGATCGGATTCTGCTACCCGTACGGCGACGCCGGTCCCCGGGAGACGGCAGCGGTGGCCGCCGCCGGTTACGAGTACGCCTGCGCCGCCGGCCGCGACCTGCCCACCGGTTCGTTCACCCTGCCACGCACCTTCGTCGGTGACCACGACACCAGCCCGCGCCTGTACGCGAAGCTGATCCGCCACCGCCTGACCACCGGGTGGGTGCCGGTATGAGGGTGCTGCACGTGATCAGCGGGCTGGACGCCGGCGGCGCCGAGCATCAGCTGCGCCTGCTGCTGCCCCGCCTGCCGGTCGACGGTGAGGTCGTCACGCTGTCCCATCCGGGAGCGGTCGCCCGTGCGCTCCGCGCCGGCGGCACCCGGGTGCACGAGGTGGGCATGACCAGCAACCGGGACGTCACGGTCGTACCCCGGCTGGTCCGTCTGATCCGCGGCGGCGGCTTCGATCTCGTCCACACCCACCTGTACCGCGCGTGCGTGTACGGGCGGGTCGCGGCGCGGCTGGCCGGCGTGCCGGCCGTGGCCACCGAGCACTCGCTCGGCGACGGCGTGCTCGAGGGCCGCCGCACGTCGGCCGGTGTCCGCGCGCTCTACCTGGCCACCGAGCGCCTGGGCCGGATGACCATCGCGGTCTCCGCGGTGGTCGCCGCGCGGCTGGCGGCGTGGGGCGTTCCCGCCCGCCGGATCACCGTGATCCCGAACGGGATCGACCCGGCCGAGTTCCGCTTCGACCCCCACCTGCGCCGCACCACCCGGCGCCGCCTCGGCATCCGCCCGGACACCCCGGTCATCGGAGCGGTCGGGCGGCTCGTCCCCGGCAAGCGCTTCGACCTGCTGATCCCGGCCCTGGCCCGGGCGCCGGGGGCGACGTTGCTGCTCGTCGGGGCCGGCCCGGCGGGCACCGCGCTGGAGAAGCTGGCCGCGCGGTACGGCGTGGCCGACCGGTTCGTCGTCACCGGCGAAGTCGCCGAGCCTCACCAGCTGTACTGCGCGATGGATCTGTTCGCGTCCCCGTCGCCGCAGGAGACCTTCGGGCTGGCCGTCATCGAGGCGCTCGCCAGCGGCCTGCCCGCGATCTACGCGTGCTGCCCGGCGCTGGACGGCGTCTCGCCCGGCGACCGGTGGCGGCGGATCGCCGGACCCGAGGCGCTGAGTGGCGCGCTGGCCGCCGGACTCGCCGCGGTCCGCGAGCGCGCCGGCGCCCGGCTGCCGGTTCCGGACGTGGTCGGGCACTACGACATCGCGCGGCTGGCCGGCTCGGTCGCGGACCTCTACCGGCGCGTCGTGTCGCCGGTCCCGGAAGGGAGATCCTCGTGAACTCGTCATCGGTCCGGCGCCGGACGCTCCGGCGGATCGCCCTGATCGTGCTGCTCGCTTTGCTCGGCGGCGCGGCCGGGGCGGTGTACGCGGCGGTGAAGACGCCGACCTACACCGCGAAGGCCTACGTGGTGGCCACCGCCCGCGACGACCCGGCGACCGCACTGAACTTCGCCCAGGCGTACGGCCGGATCGCCACCAGCGGGCCGGTGCTCGCCACCGCCCGCAGCGCGTTGTCCGACCCGACCGGCCTGTCGTCGGTACGGTCGTCCACCTCGCCGGACGCTCCCGTCGTCGAGATCGTCGCCACCGGCGGCGACCCGCAGCACACCGCCGGCCTCGCCAACGCGGTGGCCGGCGCGCTCGCCGACTATGCGAACAAGCGCAGCAAGGCCACCACCGTGAAGCTGTCAGTGCTCGCCCCGGCGACCGTGCCGGCCCGGCCCACATCGCCGAAACCGCCGCTGGAACTGGCGGTCGGGGCCGCCGCCGGGCTGCTCATCGGCGGGCTGGCCGCGCTGGGCGGCGGCGCTCGCGGCGAGCCGCCGCCGCGACCCGAACCGGCACCCCGGCCGGCGCCCGAGCGCGTCGCCCGCGCAATGGCGCGTCCGCCGTCGCCGCGGACCGCCACCATCCCGGTGTTCGCCATGCCACCACCGGCACCGACATCGAACCTGGACGCGGAGCCGCCTGCCGTCGGACGCGCCGTCGTGGACGGATCGGAGGACGAGCGATGAGCACGCGGACCGGCACCGGATGGACCACCGAGACGGTCCGCGACGACGCCGCGTTCCGGGATCTGCGCGACGACTGGGACGAGCTGTACCGGCACTGCGCCACGGCTTCGGCCTTCCAGAGCCACGGATGGCTGACCGGCTGGTGGCAGGGATACGCCCGGCCGGGCCGTCTGCGGCTGACCGTGGTCCGCCGGCACGGCCGGCTGGTCGCCGCCGCCCCGCTGATGCTGGACCGCCGTGGCGCCTTCGGGGTGCTGGTGCCGCTGGGCGGCGCGCTCGCCGACCACACCGAGGTCCTGGTCGCCGACGACGTCGCCGGGCCCGCCGCGCGGGCCCTGGCGGCCGCGCTGCTCGCCGAGCCCGGCTGGCAGGCGGTCGACCTGCCCGAGTCGCGGCCCGGCGCGGTGACCGGCACGGCGTTCTGGGATGCCTGGCCGGGCCGCCGCTACCGGCTCGCCTCGTCGGTGTGCCAGGACCTGCCCGCGCTCCCGCTGACCGGCTTCCTCGCCCAGCTTCCCGGGAAGCAGCGCCGCACCGCCCGGCACGGGCTGGTCACGCTGAACCGATCCGGGCTGGTGCCGCACGAGGTCACGGCGGACGAGGCGGACCGGGCGGTGGCCGACCTGCTACGGCTGCACGAGCTGCAATGGCGCGGCCGGGGCATCGACCCCGAGCACGTCAGTCCGGCGTTCGCGGCGTACCTGTGCCGGGCGGTCACGGCGATGCTCGCCACCGGGCAGGCCGCCCTGGTCGAATACCGGGCCGGGGACCGGCTGATGGCCTCGCACCTGATGTTCGTGAGTCACGACTCGCTGGACGGTTACCTGTCCGGGGTGGACCCGGCGCTGCGCAAGGGCCTGGACGTGACCATGACGCTGCTGGCCGACGCGCTGCCGCGGGCGCACCGGCTCGGGCTGGCCAGGGTCGGGTTCCTGCGCGGCGAGGAGCCGTACAAGGACCGGTGGCGCCCGCGCCGGGTGCGCAACCAGCGGATCGTGCTGGTCCGGCCGGCGAGCGTGGCCGGGCTCGGCTACGCCGCCCGGGTGCGCGCCGGGCGCGCCGTCGTGGCCGCCGCGAAACGGCACGCGCCGTGGCTGCGCACGCTGCGCGATCGGCTCCGGCGATGACGATCACCGTGCTGCACGTGGCTCAGCCGACCGAGGCCGGCGTGGCCCGCTACGTCCTGGGCGCCTGCCAGGACCAGCACGCTCGTGGCTGGCTGGTCACGGCCGCCTGCCCGGACGGTGGGCGGCTCGCCGACGGCCTGGCCCGCGCGGGCATCCCCCGGCGGCATTGGGCCGCCACCCGCGGTCCCGGCTTCCGCTCGCTCACCGAGACCGTCCGGCTGCGCGAGCTGATCCGTTCGGTACGGCCGGACGTGCTGCACCTGCACGCGTCGAAGGCCGGGCTGGCCGGCCGGCTGTGGCCGGTCCCGCGGCTGCCGATCCTCTTCCAGCCGCACGGCTGGTCGTGGTTGGCCGTCGACGGTGCGCTGCGCCGGGCCTGCGTGGCGTGGGAGCGAGCCGCCGCCCGCCGCACCGCCCTGCTGATCTGTGTCGGCGAGGACGAGGCGGAGCAGGGCCGGCAGCGGGGCGTCCGTGGCCGGTACGCGATCATCCGCAACGGCGTGGACCTGACCGAGTTCCGGCTCGCCGGCGCCACCGAGCGGGCCGCCGCCCGGCGCAGGCTGGGAGTTCCCGCCGGGGTGCCGCTGGCGGTCTGCCCCGGCCGGCTGACCCGGCAGAAGGGGCAGGACGTACTGCTGACCGCCTGGCCGGCGGTCCGGCACGCCTGCCCGGACGCCCACCTGGCCCTGATCGGTGACGGCGAGCTCGCCGAGCCGCTACATGCCCGGGCGACGCCCGGCGTCACGTTCGCCGGCGCGGTCGACGACGTACGGGACTGGCTGGCCGCCGCCGACGTCGTCGCCCTGCCGTCGCGGTGGGAGGGGCTGTCACTGGCCCTGCTGGAGGCGATGGCCACCGGGCGCGGTGTGGTGGCCAGCGACGTGCCGGGCCTGCGTGAGGCGCTCGGCCCCGGGGCCGGGCAACTGGTGGCCGCCGGCGATCCGGTGCCGCTGGCACACGGCTTGATCACGCGGCTGCGCGATCCGGCGGCCCGAGCCGCCGAGGGCGCCGAAGCGGCCCGGCAGGCCACGCGGTTCGACCTGCGACGTACCTATCAGCAACTCGCGGCGCACACCGAGCAGGTGCTCCAGTGATCCGCCGGATGCTGGTCCTGCTGACCTGCGTGGTCCTGTCCGGCTGCGGCGCCGCGACTCCGGCGGAGACCATCCGGCCGCTCGGCGCGCCCGGCGGCTGGCGCCTGATATTCGGTGACGACTTCGACGGTACGGCCCTCGACCCGGCGCGCTGGGCCGATCGTTCCAGTGCGGAACCGGACGACGGCCGCGGCAACCCGGGCAACGAGCAGCTCGAATGGAACCAGGCCGCCAACTGCCGGGTCGGCGACGGCCGGCTGACCATGACCGCCCGTCGCGAACCGGTGACCTCGCCGCTCTCCGGGCAGCGCTACGCCTGGACGTCCTGCCTGATCACCAGCAGCCCGGCGGCCCATTTCCGGTACGGGTTCGTGGAGGAACGCGCGATCCTGCCGGCGCACCGCGGCTTCTGGCCGGCCTTCTGGACGTGGCAGGCGCCCGGCGTGGACCGACACGCCGAGACCGACGTGTACGAGTACTACTCGGACAACCCGCTGCGGCTTTACGGCACCCAGTTCTCCGGGGCGGGCGGTCGCTGCGAGTGGCGCCCGCCGTTCCACCCGGCCGGCGGCTGGCACACCTACGGCGCCGCGATCGAGCCCGACGGCACCACCTGGTACGTCGACGGCACGGCGATCTGCCACACCACGGCCACCTCGGACGCGCCGACGGCTCTCATCTCCAACCTGGCCGTCTACTCCCGCATCCCGCCCGAACCGGGCACCGGTGCCGCGGTCAAACAGGTCGACTACATCCGCGCGTGGGCGACGGCACCGAGCCGTCAGGGGTGATCGGGAGCCACGGCCGCCGCGTGCCGCCACAGGGCACCGGCGATCCAGGCGAGCCACCCGAACAGCAGCACGCCGTAGATCGCGTAGGCCCCGCCGAGCACCGGCCGCAGCACCTCCGCGATCACCCCGGTGGCGCCGGTCGCCACACCCAGCCACGCGACACCCGAAGCGAACGGCCCCCTGAGCATCAGCAGCGAGATCAGCAGGATGCCGAGCGTCTGCAGCACCCCGATCACGGCCGGCACGTCGTTGAGCGCGATCAGCAGTTCCGCGCCGGCGACGAACGGTGCCCGGTCCACGGCGGTGCTCACGTCCGCGTACCTGTCGGCGAGCAGCACCATGGCCAGCGAGCCGTCCCCGGTGGTCGGCCACGCGAGCGACACCGCCCAGGAGGTGACCGCGACGAGCCCGCCGGCGGCCGCGAGACCCCGGCTCCGGAAGCGCAGCGCCACCGCGAGGGCGAGGAAGACCACCATCAGGAACACGCTGGGGACCGTCCAGAGCAACTGCCTGACGATGTAGAGGGTCCGGTGCCGCTCGACGTACTCCAGGACGCTCGCAGCCCCCGACGTGGGTGGCGAGCTGGTGCTCGCGACGATGACCAGCGCCGTCACGTACGAGACGACCGCCAGTCCCGCCGAGACGGCTCCGGCGCGGTAGAGCGACCGGACTGCCGGATCGCCGTCCGGCGCCCGGCCGGCGCCGGGTGTACGACCAGAACGTGACGACGAGATCATTGTCGTGCGGAGATCAGGCTCGGCCGTACGGCAGGTCGTTACCGGCCTCGATGTCGATCAGCCGGTTGTATTTGGCCACGCGTTCGCCGCGGGCGGGTGCTCCGGTCTTGAGCTGGCCGCAGCCGGTGCCGGTGGCGAGGTCGGCGATGAACGTGTCCTCGGTCTCGCCGGAACGGTGCGAGACCATCTGCGCCCAGCCGGCGTCGCGACAGATCCGCATGGTCTCGAGGGTCTCGGTGACGGTTCCCACCTGGTTGACCTTGATCAGGGCGGCGGTGGCGGCCTCGCGGCTGATCGCCTCGGTGACGATGGCGGGATTGGTGACCAGCAGGTCGTCCCCGACGAGCTGCACCCGGTGGCCGAGGCGTTCGGTGAGCCGCACCCAGCCGTCCAGGTCGTCCTCGGCGAGGCCGTCCTCGATGCTCCACACCGGGAACCGGTCCACGATGGCTTCGTACCGGGTGATCATGTCGGTGCTGGTGAGATTCTCGCCGGCGACGCGGTAACGGCCGTCGCGGTGAAACTCGCTGGCGGCCGGATCCAGCGCGATCGCCACCCCGTCCCGGCCGGGCGGATAACCGGCGTCGGCGATGGCGTCGACCAGCGTGGTCAGGACGTCCTCGGGGGCGTCGATCTCCGGGGCGAATCCGCCCTCGTCGCCGAGCCCGGTCGCGAAGCCCTTGTCGGCCAGCCCGCGGCGCAGCGCCGCGTAGATCTCGGCCCCGGCCCGGACCGCCTCGGTGAGGCTGGGTGCCCCGAGCGGCGCGATCATGAACTCTTGGAAATCGAGCCGGTTGGGTGCGTGGGCACCGCCGTTGACGACGTTGAAATGTGGAACCGGTAGGCGCGGCGGGACTCCCGGCGGGTTCAGATAGCGCCAGAGCGGCAGGCCGGCCAGGACGGCGAAGGCGCGCGCGGCAGCCATCGAGACGCCGACGATCGCATTGGCGCCGAGTCGCGCCTTGGTGCCGGTGCCGTCGGCATCGATCATCGCCCGGTCCACGGCGGCCAAGTCCGCGAATTTTCGGCCCACCAGGAGATCCGCGATCTCCCCCCGGACGTTGCCGACAGCGTGCCGAACGCCTCGGCCGGCGTACCTGTGCGGGTCGCCGTCGCGCAACTCGACGGCCTCACGGCTGCCGGTGGACGCTCCCGACGGCACACCGGCGCGCACCCGTCGGCCGCCGGGCAGCACCATTGTCACCGCCACGGTGGGACGTCCTCGCGAATCGAGCACTTCCACGGCCGAAAGGCCGGCGATCGTCAACGTCATGTCCTGCCCCTTCCGACAGCTCGACGGTCGTCTCTTTCGACTCTGCCAGCCAGAGCCCGAGGTGTGCGCGGGCCGAAGGTCCCGTCATCCGGCATGGCCGGGCGGCCCGCGGATCCATCGGCGCCTTCTCGCACTGACCCGGTAAGACGAACGTGCTGGTGGGCGACGAGAACGCAGGTGTCGCCGCCGGGACCGGCCCGGCGTGGCCGATCGAGGAAGTCGCCGCCACCGAGGGCCCGGCTCAGGCCGGGGGCGTCACCGGCCGCGCGGCCGAAGTGTTTCCGGCAGGGCGCGACAACGCCTGGCGCACCGCCTCCGGGGTGCGCGCCACGGTGGCCGTGTCCTCGTCGGCGGTGATGATCGGGCGCTGGATGAGTGCCGGATGCGCGGCCATCGCCTCGAGCCACCGGTCCCGGCCGGCCTCGTCGCGGGGCCAGTCCGCGATGCCCAGTTCGGCCGCGACGGGTTCGCCGGACCGCACGATGTGCCACGGCTCCAGGCCGAGACGGCGCAGCACCTCACGCAGCTCGGCGACGGTGGGTGGCTGCTCCAAATAGTGCCGCACGGTGTACTGGGCACGCTCGGCGTCGAGGATCGACAGCGCCGAACGGCACTTGGAGCAGTCGGGGTTGATCCAGATTTCCATCGCGCGATCATAGGCGGCTGAACACGCCCTCCTCCTCCTGCGCGTTGTGCAGGCGCAGGATCGCGTAGAGGCCGTAGAGCTGCCGCCGGAGGTCGGTGACGTCCTCGGGCATCGGGTCGTCGAGCGTACGACGCAGCCGGCTGACCTGATGTTCGATCTCCGCGTGGGTACGGCTGAGCCCGCTGGTGGCCTCGGTGCCGCCCAGCGCCCGAGCCATGATCGGCAGCAGTTCGGCCTCTTCGGCACGCTCGTGGGCCAGCAGCCGCAGCTCCAGGTCGGCCAGCAGCGCGCGGACCGGGCCCAGGTCGTACGGTGGCTGGTCGAGGTCATCACCGACGGTGCGCACCCGCTCGACCAGCGGCCGCACCTCCTGGTGCTCGGTGTACAACCGCTGCGCCGTGGCGACGTCGGCCGGGCGCAGCGCCGCGGCGTGCCCCCGGCCGGGGATCAGCGCGGTCAGCGCGATCGCGATGGCGGCCACGTCGATGCCCTCCTGCAACACCGCGCCGGCCACCGGCGGCAGGTAGCCGGCCGCCGCGACCAGCATCGCCACCGCCGACAGTCCCATTCCGGCCCCGGCCGCCCACCCGGCGACCCGGCGGCTGCGCCGGGCGATCAGGATCGCGTCGGCCAGCGCGCCGATCTGATCGACGGTCAGCACCACGTCGGCGGCCTCCGCCGACGCTGTCGCGCCGCGGGCCGCGAGGGCGACGCCCACGCTCGCCGCGGCCAGCGCGGGCGCGTCGTTGATCCCGTCCCCCACCATGATCGCCGGGGCCCGGTCCTGCTCGGCCCGGACCACTGTCAGTTTGCCGGCCGGATCGCAGTCCGCGTGCACCGCGTCGACCCCGACGATCCGGCCCACCGCCTCCGCGGTGTCCGCCCGGTCCCCGGTCACCAGCACCATCCGGCTGATCCCGGCCCGGCGCAGTGCCCGCACCATCCGCGGCGCCTGCGGGCGGATCGGATCCTCCAGCAGCAGCACCCCGGCCGGTATGTCGTCGACCGCCACGAAGACCGTCAGTGAGCCGTCCAGCAGCGCCCGCCGGCGGGCCCGCCGGATCCAGTCCGGCATCGGGCCGGGCACCACGGTGGCCGCCTTGCCCAGGTGCACCCGACGGCCGCCGACCAGGCCGGCGATGCCGTGCCCATGGCGTTCCACCACCCGGTCCGGGGTGCTCAGCCGCAGCCCGCGATCGTGGGCGGCGGTCACGATCGCGCCGGCCAGCACGTGGGCCGAGCTCTGGTCCAGGCTCGCCGCCAGGCGCAGGACCTCGGCGGCAGGCACCGGCCCGGCCACCGGGGTGACCACGTCGGACAGCACCGGCCGGCCGGCCGTCAGGGTCCCGGTCTTGTCGAAGAGCAGGACCCGGCCGGCGGCCAGCTGTTCCAGCGCGGCGCCGCCCTTGACCACCACACCGGCGCGGGCGGCCCGGGAGATCCCCGAGATGATCGCGATCGGCGCGGCCAGCAGCAGCGGGCACGGCGTCGCGACCACCAGGACCGCCACCGCGCGGACCGGGTCGCCGGCCAGCATCCAGGCCAGACCGGCGAGGGCCACGGTGACCGGCACGAACACCACGGCGAAACGATCGGCCATCCGTACGAACGGGGCGCTCTGTGCCTGCGCCTGCCCGACCAGGCGCAGCACCCCGGCGTACGTGGAGGCCGCCGCGGTCGTGGTGGCGGTCAGCCGGAATGCCTGGCCGGCGTTGACCACGCCGCTGCGCACGTCTTCCCCGGCCCGGCGCTCCACCGGCAGCGGCTCGCCGGTCAGCGCCGACTCGTCGAGCACCGCCGGGCCCAGCAGCCGCCCGTCCACCGGGACGATCTCACCGGCACCGACCAGCAACCGGTCGCCGACGACCACCTCGGCCACCGGCACCTCGACCGGTCCCGCGCCGGTGTCCCGCCGGGCGGTCCGCGGTGCCCGCGCCACCAGCGCGCTCAGCTCCCGGCGGGCGCGGGCCTCGGCACGGGCCTCCAGCAGCACACCGGTGGCCAGCATGACCGCGATCACCGCACCGGCCAGCATCTCGCCCACCCACAGGGCGCCGGCCAGCGCCAGCCAGGCGATCACGTCGACGCTCGGCTCGCGGCGGCGGACCGCCGCGATCAGGGTGACCGACGAGTACGCCAGGCCGAGCACCGCTGCCGTCGCCCAGGCGGTGTCCGCCGCGGCCCCGGCGCCGGTCGCGGCCAGCGCCAGACCGGCCAGCGACAACATCGTGGTCGCGGCGAACAGCAACTGTTCGCGGTGCTGGGCCCACCACCGCATGATGTTCCTTCCCGCCTCCACACCTCCACCGTCCGCCGTGGTCACGAGGACCACCAGGGCCGACGGGCCCGGATCATCGGGTGAAGGCGGCCAGGTGCATCTGGGACGCCATCAGCAGGTGGGTGTAGGCGCGCTGGACGTCCGGGGCGGTCAGTCCGCCGAGCGCGGCGGTCAGGGCGGCGATGTCGTCGCGTTCGACCTGCTGTGCGGCGGTCAGCGCCGCGGACCGACCCGCCTGGCCCTGTCGGAGAAGTTCGTCGTAGGTGGCCTGTACCGTGCTGTCGGTGAACGTGCCGGCCGGCTGCTTGGCGGTCGGGTCGCTCACGCCGTAACGCTGCAGCAGCACGCGGAGCACGGTCAGGTGCTGTGTCTCGGCCGCGCCGACCCGGTCGAAGACGACCGCGTCGTAGCGGGCGCCGAACTCCGCGTACAGGTCATGGGCGAGCTTCTCCTCCTGCGCCATCGACGCGAGGGTGCTCTTCTGTGCGCCGGTCAGGGTTCCCTGCGGGGCGGTGGAGACCCCGCCCTGGCAGCCGCCGCCGTAGCCCATGCCCTGGCCCATGCCCTGGCCCATGCCTTGGCCCATGCCCTGACTCATGCCGTAGCCCGTACCCCAGCCCGGCCCGTTCCCGGCCAGTGCCGGAGCCGCGACCGTCAGGCCGCCCACGCCGAGCGCGCCGGCCAGCACAACGGTGGCGGTCCGTCGAGTGATGCTCCTCATGGCTCCTCCTTCGCTGTCCCCTCACCGTGCGCCACCGGCATGGCAGCACCGTGGAGCCGGTGTGCAGATCGCATGGAGAAGGCCGGTCGGCCCTGGCCCGGCGGGTGCCGATGCGCGACGGTGAAGGCGTGCCGGCCACCGTTCTGGTCGTCGAGGACGACCGCGAGTTGCGCGAGCTGGTCCGCCGCTATCTGCAGCGGGCCGGGCACCTGGTGCACACCACCGGGTCCGGTGCCGAGGCGATCGGGCTGCTCACCGCCGGCGGCGTGGACCTCGTCGTGCTCGACCTCGGCCTGCCCGACGTGGACGGGCGCGACGTGCTGGCCGCCGCCCGCGACGGCCGGGACGTACCGGTGGTGGTGCTGACCGCGCGCAGTGCCGTCGACGACCGCATCGAGGGTTTGCGGCGCGGCGCCGACGACTACGTGACCAAGCCGTTCTCGCCCACCGAGCTGGTGTTGCGGATCGAGGCGGTGCTGCATCGCGCCCGCTCCGGGCAGTCCGATGCCGGGCCGGCCACGTTCGGCGGTGGGCGGCTGTGGTGGGACGAGGTCCGGCACGAGGCGCGGCTCGACGGCAGGCCCCTGATGCTCACCCCCACCGAGTGGGGGCTGCTCACCGCGCTGGCCGCGACTCCGGGGCGGGTGTACTCCCGATACGAGCTGATCAATCAGGTACGCGGCTATGAGTTCCCCGGTTACGAGCGCACCGTCGACTCGCACGTGAAGAACCTGCGGCGCAAGCTCGGTCCGGACGCCGCCGAGATCGTGGCGACCGTGCTGGGTGTCGGCTACCGGCTGGGGTGGTCGCGTGACCGGTGACCGCGTGCTGCCGGCCGGGCCGCTCGCCCGGCGGCTGCTGGCCGCCTTCCTGCTGGTGGCGCTCTCGTCGGTGGCGGTGCTCACGGTCGCCGCGCTGGTCGCCACCGACCGCGGCCTGGCCAGCTCCGAGCAGCACGACCGGGAACAGGCAGCCGGCCGGGTCGCCGCAGCCGCCGCCCGGGCGTACGCACAGGTCGGTGGTTGGCAGCACGCCGACCTGGCCGTGGCCTCGGCGCTGGCCACCGCCGCCGGCGCCCGGCTGGTAGCGCCCGGCACCGGTCACCGCATGGGATCCGGCATGGGGATGGGTTCCTCCGTCGACGCGGCCGTGTTGGTGAACGGCACCCAGGTCGGAACGGTACGGCTCGAGTTTCCGGCCGGGCCGGCCACCGGGCGCACCGTCGCCTGGTCCTGGATCGCCGGGGCGGCCGCCGTCGCCCTGCTGGCCGGGCTGCTGGTGAGCGGTTATGTGACCCGCCGGCTCACCCGGCCGCTGGTGGCCCTGGCCGCGACCGCCCGGAGGTTCGCGGCCGGGGAGCACACCGCCCGGGCCCGGCTGGCCGCGCCCGGCGAGCTAGGCGAGGTAGCGCACGCGTTCGACACGATGGCCGACGAGGTGGTACGCGCCGAGACCGTCCGTCGCCGGCTGGCCGCCGACGTCGCGCACGAGCTGCGCACCCCACTCGCCGGGCTGCAGGCCGGCCTGGAGGAACTGCGCGACGGGCTGCGCGAGGCCGACCCGGCCCGGCTGGCCGCGCTGCACGACCAGTCGCTGCGGCTGGGCCGGATCGTGCAGGATCTCGCCGACCTGTCCGCCGCCGAGGCGGCCGCGCTCTCGCTGCACCCGATCGACACCGACCTGGCCGAGGTCGCCACGGCCGCGCTGGCCGCCCAGCGCCCACGGCTGGACGCCGCCGGGCTCACCGTCGCGGCCCGGCTGGACACACCGGCGCCGGTGCGCGGCGATCCCGACCGGCTGCACCAGGTGGTGGCCAACCTGCTTGCCAACGCGGCCCGCTACTGCCGGCCCGGCGACCGGGTGCGGGTCGAGACCCGGGTCGAGGAGGGCACGGTGACGCTCGAAGTCGCCGACACCGGCCCGGGCATCCCGCCCGACGAGCTGCCGCACGCGTTCGAACGCCTGTGGCGCGGACGCGGCGCGGCGCGCGTCGCCGGCTCCGGTATCGGGCTGGCGGTGGTCCGCGAGCTGGTCACGGCGCACGGCGGCCGGGTCACCCTGGACGCTCCGGCCGGCGGCGGCGTCACCGTCACGCTCCACCTGCCCCGCAGGTCCTGACATCGGGTGTGGTGCGGGCTGGCTCGGCCTCGGCCGTTCCGGACATACCCCTGAACCCGGGGGTCTGATTTCCGGCTGTCCGTCAAACGGGTTAGGCGCGCTGCCAAACGACTCGGACCTGTGGGAGATTGCCGGTACGGCTCAACGGGTGGGGGAAGCCATGACGCTTGCGTTGATCCGAGCAGACGATCACCTGGTCCTCGGAGTGCGGTGGTCGGGGTTCACGCTGGCGGGAAGTGGCACCTCGGCACGGCTGGTCGCCGGCGCTCAGGCGCGCCTGGTCCTGCTGTTCCCGCCTCAGCACATCGGCGAGGAGACCTCACCACCGGGATCCGTGGGACTCCCCATGCCGCCGGAGGAGGGGGCCGCGCCGGTACCCACCTGGCGCGGCGTCGTCTCCGGCCCGAGCCGGCTGGCCTTCACCGTGCCCTCGGGAACCCGGATCCCGCTGACCGCCGAGGGCTTGCTCGCCGCGGTCACGGACAATCCGCTGCTCGCCGCGGCGGGTGTCCCCGGGCCGGACGACACCGCCGTCGAGCTGCCCTGGCGGCTGGTGATCACACCGCGCGGCCGGTCCGGAACCGTGGTCTGCCGCCACCCGGCCCAAGCCCCGCCCGGCGCCAACGGCCTGTGGCGCACCCGGCTTCTCGACTCGGCCTCCGCCGTCCGGTTGCCCGCGGCGGAGTCGGCACCGCCGGACGCGGGCCTCACGATCAGGGTCGCCGATCAGGCCACCGCGGGCGCGGCGGACCCCGCGTTCGGGCCGGGCAACTCCGTCCCCCTGGCGCGGTCCGAGCGACTGCGGCTGTTCGCCGAGACCGCCGGCACGCCCGCCCGCGCGAGCCGGCTGGAGCTGAGCGCGCTCGGCGGCACCCTCGATGCCGGCGGGGTGTTCCCGGGGTTCGAGTGGGCACAGCGCGCGGTGCTCGGCCGCGACATGCACGTTCGAACGCTGGCCAAGGGCGCGATGTATCCGTTCGGCCATCGCGCGGAATTCCAGCAGATCACCGAGCGGATCAGCGACCCGTCCGCCGGGGGCGCGGACGTGCTGCGCTCGGTGCGCGTGCTCACCATCGTCGAACCAGTGCGCCGTGCACCGGCCGAGGGTGCGATCCGCCGCGCCTTCCCGCTGGGCGACGTCGAGATCACCGGTACCGTGTTCGCCGAGCTGGCGCCACCGGTGTGGCAGGCCACCGAGCTGACCGGAGTGGGCAGGGTGGACACCCATTTCTGGCCCACCACGCTCACCGGCGAGAAGGTACGGTTCCCGGTCGCCTGCGACACCGGCGGCGGCGTGGTCAGGTTCGGCCTGCCGATGCTGTTCGTGGCGGACCTACGCCCGGCCGCCGACTCGCTGGGCAGCCCGCTCCTCGTGCGGCGGCTGGCGGCGGACTTCCCGGCCACCGAGGTGCGGATCGCCCCGACCGACATCGACCTCGTCGGAGCCGCGGCGGAACGCTTACCGGGAGACGTGCTCGAGGTACGGTCCCTCACCGTCGCCGGTGTCGCCGAGGGCCTCGACCTCGCCCAGGGCTACCGGTCCAGGCTCACCGAGCTCGAGGTCGGACTGCCCGCGCTGCGCGCCCTGAGCGGTGCGGACCCGCGAGCCAGGGTGGCCTTCGCCGAGCCGTACCTCCGCAACGGCCCGGTGGAGGACGTACTGCTCACGATGCTGCCCGGACAGTCCGTCCCGATCGACTTCAGCAAGGCGGCGGACCGGGCCGGCGGCCTGGTCGCGCCCAAGTACGCCACCAACGCGCTGTCCCGCAGCCTCGGCCCGATCGACCGGTTCGCGCTGCCCGACCCGGCCACCGGACTCATCGACCCGGCCCGCCTGTTCCCCTCCGACGAGGCCAGCCTGCTGGGCTTCCCGCTGCGCACCCTGCTGACGCAGCTGCGGTTGCCACCGGAACTCACCTACACCCCGCTCCCCGGGTCGGCGCCCGAGGTCCGGATGCGGTGGGAGGACGTGCGGCTCACGTCGGCCGGCCCGTTCCGGGCGAAGCCCACCACCCGGCTCACCCTCGCGGTCACGACCGCACCCGGCCGGGCCGAGACCGAGTGCGTCCTGACCGACGTCACGCTGGAGTTGCCGCCCGGCCCGAAGCGGGTGCTGCGGCTGTCGTTCGCGGAGATGAGGTTCACCCAGCGCGACGGAAAGGCGCCGCGGCTGGACGTCGGCGGCGTGTCGGCCGAGTTCCTCGGTGACCTCACGCTGCTGAGCAGGCTGAGCGAGGCCGTCGACCTGGGCGCCGCGGGCAAGCTGATCGACGTCCGGCCCGGTGGCGTCTCGGTGCGGTACTCGTTGCCGGTGCCGGCCGTCGCCGCCGGCGCGTTCGTGATGCGCAACATGGCGTTCACCGCCGGGATCGAGGTGCCGTTCGACGGCCGGCCGATCTCGGTGCTGCTCGGCTTCGCGAGCCGGGCGAACCCGTTCCAGCTGGCCGTGATGATGTTCGGCGGCGGCGGGTACGTGGAACTAGCGCTCGGCAAGGACGGGTTGACGCGCTTCGAGGCGGCGCTGGAGTTCGGCGCGTTCGTCGCGGTGGACTTCGTGGTCGCCGCCGGCGAGGTGCACGCGCTCGGCGGCGTACGGTTCGTACTGGAGCGGGACGGTTCCGTCACGGTCAGTGGATACCTGCGCATCGGCGGCTGCGTCCAGGTGCTCGGACTGATGTCGGTCTCCATCGAGCTGGTCCTGTCGCTCGCCTACCGGTCCGAGCGGAACGCCCTGGTCGGCCGGGCCACTCTGGTGATCGAGATCGACCTGACCCTGTGGTCGGACAGCGTCGAGCTGGACTCCGGCGACTGGGTGCTGGCCGGCGATGACCGGCCGCACCTCTTCGCCGACGCGGGCGCCACGGACGCCGCCGAGCACAGCCCGTTCGAGCTGTGGCAGATCTACCGCAAGGCGTACGTACGCGAGACCGACAGCGCCGTGGCGGTCGCCCGCGGGTTACGGAACCGGGCCGCGAACGGCGACGACGAGCGCGGGCGCCATGAGTGAGCTGCTGTGGGTGGCCGTCCCCGACGGCCGGCGGCCGACGAACCGGGCATCGATCCGGGTGTTGGTGGTGCCGCGTCTGGCCGAGGGCAGCATCCAGGAGTTCGGCCTGGGCGACTGGCCGGCCACACTGGCTGACGAGGTCGTGTTCCAGTTGCGAACCCGTACCTCGCTCGGCGAGCGGGTGGCCGCCGGGCGTCCCCGGTACGTGGCCCGGGCCCGCTCCGAGGTCTGGTCCGGCTTCTTCGGCGGCGACGCCGGCCTGACGAACGCGTACGAGGCCCGGACGAACCCGGTCCCGGACGTGACGTCGTCGTACGACGACGCCCGGACGGTGGTCGCGACGTACCGAGCCGTCACCCGGGACTGCGCCGACCCCCGCACCGACAGCGGCGCGGCGATCCGGTCGGCCCTGATCCCGCTGGCCGCGCACGAGCCGGAGCCGCCGCCGGTGAGCACCGATCCGCCGGCGTTCGCCACCCCGGACTTCCACGCCACCGTGTCCTGGCTGCGCGAACACCCGACCGTCCTGCTCGACCTGGGGCTGGTGTTCGAACTCGTCGTCGACGTCGCCGACCTGGACCTCGGCACGGCCGAGGCGGGACGGCAGCTGTCCATCCGGTGCACCGACCCGCCGTTCCTGCGCCCCTTGGTCAGCTCGCCCTGGACCCGGTACGACCTGACCGGCGCCGACTTCCGGCCGGCTCCCGAGCCGGGGTCCGACGCCGGCATCCGGCACGGCTTGCTCGATCTGTCGGACTCGGTGTCGATCACCGATCCGACAGCGCCGGCGGACCCGGTCCGCTGGGCCATCGCGACCTTCGACGTGGGCGTCGCCGGCAACCTGCGCCAGGCCGGGCGGGAACTCGCCGCGGACCCGCGGAAGCAGCCGGCCATGCCGGTCCTGCGGTCCACGGGGCTCGCGTTGCTGCGCCCGGGCCGGCGCCAGGATTTCGCCGCCCGGGTCGGTGCCGCGGCGCTCCGGAGCACTGCGGCGATGACCGACACCGTGCTCGGCGCGGAGGATCTCGTCCTCGGTTACCGGGTCGACATCCGGCGCGAGTCCACCCCGTGGCTGTCCGTCTGCGAACGGGACGCCGCATACAGCATCGACGACATCGGCATCGGGACCGCCGAGTCGCCGGACGGCTTCGTGCGGGAGGAGGGCCACGTCAAGGCGCTGGCGGCGGTGAAGGACGCCGATGGCGGGCTGCGCGCCGACGAGGTCGCGTTCCGCTGGACGGGCTGGAACCTCGCGGTGCCCCTGCCGAACCTGCGCGGCGACACCCGCGGGCCGGTCCCCGATCCGCGTCGCCCGCTGCCCTACCGCTTCATGTGGCGCTTCGCCGTACCGGTCGGGCGACTGCCCAAGCTGCGCTTCGCCGACCTCTACCAGCTGCGTGTCCGCGTCGCCGACCTGGCCGGCGGCGGCCTGCGGCCGGACGAGGTGGAGGACGCCGTCGCCGACGGCCAGGCCTTCGCCAGCGCGACAGTGACCTACCGGCGTCACGACCCGATCCCGCCACCGCGCCTGCGCGCCACCGGTCCGTACGCTCCGGGTGCCGCCATCGATCGGATGGTCGTCCGCAGTGACAAGGACCTGACCCCGGAACAGCTGCACGCCCTCGACCCCGACTATCCGCTCACCGAGACCCGCACGCTGGACACACCGATCGCGCCGCTGCAGCTGATCGAGCAGCACCGCGTCCTCGACGACCCGGAGCTGTCCGACGAGGAGACGTTCGTCCTGGCCCGGCGGGCGATGATCGCCGAAGCGGACGGCAGCGGGCTGGCCGATCCCGCGGCGGAGGGGGTCAACGCCACGGTCCCGAAGGCGCCCGGCGGGCTCGCCGATACGCTCTCCGACCGCAGCGCGTGGACCGCGCTCACACCGGGCCGGCCGGTCTGGCCGGACCGGCGACCGAAGACGATCAAGCTGGCCGCGCACGGGGCCGGGTCCGTGCCGGTCACCATGAGGTGGACCGGCGACGGCCGCAACGATCTTCAGGTCACGCTCGGCAAGGGCGAGCAGGCCACGGTCGAGCTGTCCTCCACGATCGTCGGCGACTTCGAGGATCACTTCGCGCTGACGGATCACCTCAGCAACCAGCAGATCTCCCCGGACAAGACCAAGAAGGGCCGCAACCCCGTCGTCTGCCCGCCGGCCCGCATCGTCGTGGTGCACGCCGTACGGCGGCCGCTGGCGACACCGCGGTGGCTGCCGCCGCCGGACACGGTCGTCGAGCGGGCGCCGGGCGACACGACTCTCGTGCTCAAGCCCGTCTTCGCGGCAGTCGCCGCCGGTGAGGGCCTGAACACCGACAGCACCGGCCGGCTCGACGTGGCGGCGTCGTGGACCGAGTACGAGGACGTCGGCGCGGAGGCCGGTCCGGGCGAGCGGACGGTCACCGTCGAGCACCTGCACAGTCAGTCGATCGACCGCGGTGACCCGCCGAGGATGGCGATCCGGCACGAGTTCGGCGACACCAAGCACCGGACCGTCACCTACACGCTCCACGCGACCACCCGGTACCGCGAGTACTTCAAGGCCACTGAGCCGGAGTCGCTGTTCCAGGACAGTCAGCAGCAGCAACCGGTGAACGTGCCGTCCTCGGTGCGCCCGCCCGCACCGGTCGTGCTCGGCGTCGTTCCGGCCTTCGCCTGGGAACGTACGCAGCCCGGGCCCGACCGCATCGAGCACACGCGGCGGTCCCGGCGGCTCCGCGTCGAGCTGGCCCGCCCGTGGTTCGTCACCGGCGAGGGGGAACGGCTCGCCGTCGTGCTCGCCCCGGACGACACCGGTCCCGCCGCGGCGAGCGACCTGGTCAGCAGGATCGGGCGCGACCCGCTGTTCGCGACCGCGGCCGTCCCGCCCCGGCCCGCACCGGGCTGGTTCCCGGGCACGACGGCCACGCGGGTCCCGCTGCCGGAGCTGAACGGGCAGGTCACCGTCGTGCCGTTCGATGTGGTGGCGGCGGGCGACCGCTGGTACGCCGACGTCGAGCTCGCCCCGCCCACACGCTCCTACCATCCGTTCGTCCGGCTCGCCGTGGCTCGCTACCAGCGGGACAGCCTCACCGGGCCGGCCGTGCCGCCGCTGTGGCTGTCACCGGTCGTCATCACCGAGCGCGTTCCGCTGCTGCCGGACCGGCATGTCGTCCTGACCCGTACCGGCGGCCAGGTCACCATCACCGTGGACGGGGTCGCGCCGCACCCGCCCAACCGGCTCGAAGCGATCCTGGAGACCTGCGACCCCGGCGTCGACCCCGCGGCCGTCCACCTCGTGCTCGACAACACCGTGCCGGGCGGCCCCGCGGTCGAGCCGGGGGTTCCGGCGTGGCGGCCGGTCGAGGGCGCGCGGGTCGTGCGGACCCCCGCCGGTGCCATCCCGCCGCTGCCGCTGGCCGCGACGCCCGGCCCGTTGCGGATTCGTATCCGCGAGACCGAGGACCTGCCCGGCTCGGCCGACGGCGGGCCGCCGGACCTGGTGCGCCGCAACGTCTTCGTCGACACGATCATCCTGCCGGCGGCGTGGCGGCCGGCATGAGCGCTCGCCCGTCCACCGTCGGGAGGCCCCGGACGCGGACCTCAGGGAGGCCAGAATGACCGCGAAGTACCACGGCCGGCCCGCCGAGCTCGACGTCGACGTGGCCTCCCTCGACGTGTCCGTCCCGATCGTGTGACCGGGCGGGGTGTCGCGATGCCCGGTGAAGCACCCAGCCTGACGTTCCCGCTGCCGTTCGTGCCCAGCCTGCTGCTGTGGAGCGACGACGGCAGCCGGCTCGTGGCCTGCGGGAGTTTCTGGTCGTTCGTCGACTTCGGGACGCCCGGGCTCGCCGTCGTCGACAGCGCGACCGGCGCGGTCACCTGGCAGCTGACCGGCCTGAACTGCACCGCCGCTCAGGTCGCCGGCTCTCGTCTCGCGGTCTGTCAGTTCGTCAGCTCTCCGGGGGGCGGGGTCTTGGGCGAGGGCCGGGTGGCGGCGTTCGACCTGATGACCGGGCAACAACTGTGGCTCCATGACCAGCTCTTCGGCGCGGGGATCGCGGCCGATCCGGGCGGGCGCTGGCTCGCGGTCACCGCCGCCGACCACTACGCGATCCTGGCGCTGGAGGACGGCACGGAGCTCAGCCGGGTCGTCCTGCGTCCGCTGCCGCGGTTCCGCCCGCTCATCAGCCCGACGGGCCTACATCTGGCGGTGGCGGACGCCACCCGGATGGTCATCGCCGACCTGCCGTCCGGCGCGATCCGGCACGAGCTGCCCACGGCGGCGCCGACGATCACCGCGGACTTCGACGAGGCCGGCGAGACGCTGACCATGGTCTGCAGGGACGCCTCGGTGACCGTGGTGGACGTGGCGTCGGGCCGGCCGGTCGGCCACGCCGTCCTGGCGGACGCGCACCTCCCCGCGGGCTCCGGTGACCTGGTCCTGCTGGCCGGCTGGCCGGTGGCACTCAGCCCGGACCGGCGGGTCGTGGCCGTGACGGGGACGACCGGCACCGCCACCTTCGCGGCGCGGACCGGCGCGCGGATCGGCAGCACCCCGGGGCCCACCCCGCTGGGGGCACGTACCGCCTACAGCCCGGACGCGCGCCTGCTGGCGACCACCAGGGTCACCACCCACCATCAGGTCATGACGGCGCCATCCGCGCAGGTGGTGCGGGAGCAGCGGCTCGACGCGAGAGCCGCCGCCACCTTCCACCGGTCCGGCCGGGTGGCCATCGGTTATCGGGCCGAAGGCCGGGGCATGCTCCAGATCGACGCGCCGGGCAACGGGCTGCTGCGGCAGGTCGCCGTGGCGCCGGGGACTCCGGTGCGCGGCGTCGACGTGACCCTCGCCGCGATGCCCGATGCTGTCGGCACATCGGGGACGGAGCTCCTGGTCAGCGCCTCGGACAGGATCGCCAGACTGCACACGGCCGCCTCGGGCGAGCTGCTGTTCGAACGCTCGCATCCGGCACCGCTCACCGACATCGCCCTCCTGCGGGGAGGCGCGAGCTTCGTCACGGCCTGCACGGATGGCGGGGTACGGCTCTTCGACACCGTCACCGGCGCGAAGCGCTGGGGGTTGTCACACGCCTCGGCGGTGAACGCGCTCGCTGTCGACCCGGCTGGCGAGGTGGTCTTCAGCGCCGGCAGCGACAAGACCGTACGCGGCATCGAGGCGGCGACCGGTACCGAGCTGTGGCGGGTCACGCTCCCGCGGGGCGTCGCCCGGGTGGCGGTGAGCGCCGACGGCCGCTTCCTGCTGGTGGCCTGCGCCGACCGCACCGCGCGAGCGCTCGAGATCGCGGACGGGGCGGAGCGCTGGCAGGTCCCGCACGACGGCGCGATCAATGCGCTGGCGACCGGCGCGGCGACCGTCGCGACCGCCTGCGAGGACGGGTCGGTGCGGGCACTCGCGTGCGAGACCGGAGCAATCATCCGTACGGTCGGTCATGTGCGGGCCCCGACTTCGGTGGCCTTCTCCCCGGACGGCCAGACCATGATCTCGGGGTCGCTCGACGGGGCCGTACTGGCGAGCTCGGTCCCGGAGCCGGACGCCGCGCCGGAACGGCTGACGACCACGGCCACGCCGGTCACCCAGATCGCGCGAGGCGAGGGGGCGATGGTCGTGGTCACCGAGGACGGCACCGTCAGGATCATCGATGTGCGGCTACGGGCCGAACTCGCCCGCTTCTTCCACGACGCCGCGGTGCACGACGTCGCCGTGGACACCCGGAACGGCCTGCTGGTGACCGGGGCCGCTGACGGGGTCGTCCGCGTCTGGGAATGGCCGGCGACCGACCGGACCGAGGGCATGTCGTGATGCCGGGCAGCGCCGCCCCCTCCGCGCCAGTGATCCTGCGGTGGATGCCCGTCAGGCTCGCACCATGACGGACCGGCGTCGTGGGTGCGTGGCTGCTGGCGGCCGGGCCGTTCGAGGTGGCGCGGTGTCGCTCGGGTGGGTCTCCGATCAGGATCCGCGGGAACGCGGCGGGAAACGTGGCTTCACGCTGGATCGGGTCCCTGGATCACCGCTCGGACGCCGATCGCGGCGAGCCAGGCGATCAGCGCCGGGTCGTCGGCACGCTCGGCGCTGGCGCCCACGTGCCCGTCGGGACGGACCACCAGCAGGCCCTGTCCGGGCGTGCCGCTGAGCCGCCGGACATGCACTGTCCCCCTGTCCGCGGTGACCGCCGGCGCGTCCCGGTCGAGCAGCAGGTGCACACCGGGGACGGCGGTCAGCTCATGCAGCCGCATCGGGGTGCCGTCCACGGTGACCGGCTGCTCCGGCAGCCGGTCACCCGGCATCGGAGCGCCAGGCCGGTGGGGCGCGGCGCGGGACAATGAACCGGCCCGGTAACTCAGGTCGAGCTGTCCCAGCATCCGCACCGCGCCGCTGATCAGGCGGCGCCGGCGCAGCACCGCCGGAATCAGCGGCGCGCCCAGCGGCAACAGCACGCCCCGGACGAAGCCGGACACCGGGTCGGTACCGGACTCGGCTCGGAAGATCAGGTTCGTCAGCCGGCGCGCGCGCAGCGCCGCCGGACGGCGTTCGTCGGTGTACGAGTCGAGCAGGTCGTCCGGCTGGCTGCTGTACGGCTCCAGCGCCAGCTTCCAGCCCAGGTTGATCGCGTCCTGGATGCCGATGTTCATGCCCAGCCCGCCGGCCGGTGAGTGCACGTGGGCCGCGTCGCCGGCCAGGAACAACGGTCCGTTCCGGTACGTCCGCGCGACGCCGTGCCGCAGCCGTAGCCGGGTGGACCAGGCGACGGCCGTGACCCGGACCGGGATCTGGGACCGGTCCAGCAACGCCTGCAACTCGGCCCGGTCCGGTGGCGGCCCGACGCGTGCCTCGGCACCGAGCGGTCCGCTGACCGGCCGGGTGGTCAGCAGTCGCCAGGGCGCCCGCTCACCGAGTGGGAAGAGGAAGGACAGGCCGTACCGGCCGGCGTGGACGTGCACCAGCCCGGGTGGGAGGTCGCCGCTCAGGGTCACGTCGGCGAGCAGGATCTCCTGCCGGTAGCCGGTCTCCCGCCGGGCCAGGCCGGCCAGCCGGCGTACCGTGCTGGCCCGGCCGTCGCAGCCGGCGATCGCCCGGCAGCGCACCTGGCTGTTCTCGCCGGCCGCGCACAGCACCGCCGCCGGTCCGTCGCCGGTGCCGGGGCCACCGTCGACGAGCTCGGTGCCGTGCTCCACCGCGACGCCACGGCCGGCCAGGGCGGCGGCGAGCACCGCCTCGAGGTGGGCTTGCCGCACCAGCGTGAGATGCGGGTACCGGGTGTCGTCGAGGCCCAGATCGGCCAGGTGAGCCGGTACCACAACGGTCCCGGCGTGCAGGCTGGCCCGCGGGGCGGTGTCGGCACCGGCCAGGATGGCGTCCACCACACCGAGCGGCCGGAGCACCTCCAGAGTGCGCGGATGCACGATCAGCGCGCGGGACGGCCGGGACAGCCACGGCCGGCGTTCCACCACGCGCACGCTCGCGCCCAGGGCATGCGCCTGCAACGCCAGGGTCAGCCCCACCGGACCGGCACCGGCGACCAGTACGTCGACCGGCCCGTTCATCACGCCGCGACCGGGCACCACCACGCGGCTCCGGCGCCGGTTGTGGCGGCGACCCAGGCCGGGGTGCGCTCCAGCACGTCCGCCCGGGTGAGACCCGGAATGACCCGGTAGTCGATCGAGGCACGATGGCTGACCAGTGCCAGCACCCACCACAGCGCACGGGCGTACCCGGCGGCCGACTCGGCGCCGTCCCACTCGTACAGCCCGCGATAGACGTCGTGCTCGTCGTGGGCCAGCCACAGCTTCGACACGAAGCCGGGGAAGCCGACGAACAGCGGCGTGTTGAGGATGCTCTCGGCACGGAACAGGGCGTGTCCGCGCCCGTGGACACCCCGCAGCCGGAACTCGACCACGAGCACGCACGGATCCCGCGGCGCGGGCCGGTCCACCACCGTGTCGCGGTAGATCCGGGCCGTCGTGCCGTCGCCGAACGACAGCCGGCGGCCCACCCGGTCACGCGGCAGATGTACCCGCCGCCGGGCCAGCAGTGCGGCGGTCACCCCGGCACAGCGGGCGACGGCCCACCCGGCCGCGGGCAGCGACAATGGGCGATCTCGCATGGCGACCTCCTTCCATTTCATCCTGGTCCGGCCCCGCGCCGTCCCGGCAGGGCCGGACGGCCGCGGCGCCCGGGCAGAATGGGGTCATGGAGGCTCCGCGCTGGCTGGCCGTGGGTGAGGCCGACCTGCCGTCCGGCACCGCCTGGCTGACCGGGGCCGAGCAGGCCCGGGCCGCCGGGCTGCGGTTCCGCAAGCGGCACGACGAGTTCCTGCTGCGCCGCCTGGCCGCCAAGCACGCGGTCGCCGCGATCCTGGGCCGGCCGGCCGATCCGGCGACCCTGGCCACCATCGAGGTCGGCAACGCGCCCAGCGGCGCGCCGCTGGTTCACGTCGACGGTGTGCCGTCCGGGCTCGACGTGTCGATCTCGGACCGGGCCGGCTGGGCGATCTGCCTGGCCGGGCCCGGCGTGGGCTGCGATCTGGAGCTGGTCGAGCCGCGCACCCCCGGGTTCGTCCGGGACTTCCTGACCGAGGCCGAACAGCGGCTGGTCACCGGTCTGCCGCCGGGTGACGCGCGGGACGCGGTGGCCAACCTGATCTGGTCGGCCAAGGAGAGCGCGCTCAAGGTTCTCCGGACCGGCCTGCGCCGCGACACCCGCGAGGTCGAGGTCACGGTGCCGGGTCCGCCGGGTGCCGGGTGGGCGCCGATTTCGGTACGCGAGAGCGGCGGTGCCACCTTCCCCGGCTGGTGTCGCCGCTCCGGCTCGTTCCTGATCACCGTGGTCGGCAGGGAACCGGCTCCACCACCGATCGCCCTGGCCGGCCCGGATCCGCTGGCCGGCGCCTCACCCCGGCACTCCTGGGTCGACCGGCCGCTGCGCTGAGGCCGCGAGGCCGCGCTCCAGCGCGTCGATCAGGTAGGGCCGGAGCCGGCTGGCGGGAATGATCCGGTCCACCGAGCCGACGGCCAGGGCCCGCTGCACGGTGTGTACCCGGTCGAACTCGTCGGCGACCTGACCGAGCTGGGCCGAGCGGACCGCCGCGGTGATCTCGGCGAGCGCGGCCCGCCGCCTGCCGGCCTCGTCGCCGTCCGCGGTGCGCAGCCGCTCGGCCGCTTCCCGCACCCGCGGATCCTGTTCGGTTCGTTGCCGCACGTCGCGGGCGAAGACGGTGGCGGCGGCCGGGGCCCCGCCGATCACCGAGGCGAACGAACCCTCGACGGCGGCGATCTCCATCCGCTCGTTGAGCCGCTGGGAGAACACCACGAACGCGCCGCCGTGGTAGCGGGAGACCACCACGAAGACGATCGGGCCGCGGAAGTTGGTGACCGCCCGGCCGATCTCCGCGCCGTACTCCAGCTGCCAGCGACGCATCGACTCCGGCGAGCCGTCGAAGCCGGACAGGTTGGCCAGCACCACGAGCGGGCGGTTGCCACTGGCCGCGTTGATCGCCCGGGCCAGTTTGCGCGACGACTGCGGGAAGAGGGTTCCGGAGGTCCACGCGGCCGGGCCACCGGCCGGAACGAACCCGCGCCGCGGCACCGGGTGCGACTCGATGCCGAGCAGGCAGACCGGGATGCCACCGAGGTGCGCGTCCCAGACGATGGCGGTCTCCGCGCCACGCCAGTGCGCCCAGCGTTCCAGCGGCTCGGCGTCGGTGTCGGTGACCGCGCGCAGCACCGAGCGCATGTCGAACGGCTTCTTCCGCTCACCGTTGTGCTCGGCGGAGAACACGTCGCCGACGGTGTGCAGATCGGTGCCGGCCACGCCGCGGTGCGGCGCGGTACGCACATCCCGATCGGCCGGGTCCGCGGTCGGCCGCCGCCGCGGTCCGGGCTCGCCCGGTACGACGTACGTGTGCTCGTAGTGTCGCAGCAGGACCTGGCACGCCTCGGCGAGGTCCGCGGCCCAGTACTGGGCCTGCCCGTTCGGTCCCATGATCCGGTCGAAGCCGCCGATGCCGAAGTTGTCCTCGGCCGACACCCCGCCGGAGAAGTCGAGCGCCTGCTTGCCGGTGAGCACCATGGCACTGGCCGGCGTCATGATCAGGATGCCGCGGGTGTGCATGAGCATCGTCGCCTCGGCGTTCCAGTACGGCTGGGCGCCCACGTTGATCCCGGTCACGACGATGTTCACCTCGCCGCCGCCCTGGGTGAACTCGATCAGCCGGCGCAGCACCGCGGCGATCCAGTCCATGTTCTCGGTGCCGCTGTCCATCGCGATCCGGGCGCCGGAGGAGAGCGCGAACCACTCCACCGGCAGCCCGTGCCGCTCGGCGAGGTCCAGCGCGGCGATGATCCGCCGGCATTCCGGTTCGGCCAGGTTGCCCAGTCCCCGGGTGGGGTCGCCGAGCACGATCACCCGTTGCATGCCGGCCGGCACCTTGGCGGTGTCGCTGGCGAGCAGCCCGGTCACGATATTGGCCGTGTTCAGCCCGTAGGGCCGGGACACCGCCGCCAGCCGGCCGTGCTCGTCCAGGTCGTACTCGGTGAACCGGCCGTGCGGGAACCGGGCGACCGCGCCCGTCGGCGGCGTCAGCATCCGGACGATCTCGTACGGGTACGGCGCACCCAGCCGCCGCGCCCGCAGCAACCTCTGCCGGTACGGCGTCAGCGGCCGGATCGGGTCCCGCCCGGGTGGGCGTTCCCGGACCGTCACGTCGTCGCCGAACGCCTCGACGTGCAGCACCGTGTCGCGGCCGTCGGCCAGGCGCACCCGCAGCACCGCCTTGTCCAGGCCGGCGCCGGCGGCCAGCGGCATCAGCGACCGGGCCAGACCGGGCCAGGCTGCCGGGGTCAGGTCCCACGGTGGTTGTACGTAGAGCACCAGCCGGTTGGCGGCCGGTCGCTGCCTCGCCGGCATCCCGGCCAGCGCGGCGCGGATCGCGGAGAGGCTGAGCAGGCCGATCAGTTCCAGTCGCGGGTAGCGGACGGCACCGTCGGCGTCCCGGACCGTGGTCAGGTCCCGCACCTCGGCGAGGGCGAACAGCCGGTGGTCGCCGGGATTGTCGTGGGCGACCGCGTCGAACAGGTAGACGTCCTCGGCCTCCGTGGGCAGCCGGCGCAGCCGGAAGCCGGACAACCGCCACAGCTCCAGGCGAGCGGCGAACATCGGGTGCAGGTCGCGGTAGCGCGGGTCCTCGGTCAGGCCGCCGTCGCCCGGCCGGTAGGTCACGTTGATCCGCTGCCCGGCCACGGTGGTGACGGCGACGTTCAGCCGGCGCAGCGACGGGCCGAAGTCGACGTCGGCCAGCGACTTGTCCAGGTCGGCGACCACCTCGTCGGCGCCGCTGTCCGGCACGTCCCGCCAGGTGACCACGTCGATCACCACCGGGCCGGCGGCCGGCTGACCGGTGACCGCCCGGGCCAGCTCGGGAAGTTCACCGACCGGCAGGAACGCGGTGATCAACCGGAAGCCCTCGGCGGGGCAGTCCGCCACGCACAGCTGGTGGCCGTCCGCTTCGGCAAAGCCCAGCCCGGTGAGCCGGACGACCCGGTAGTAGCGGCGGGCACAGACTTCCAGCAGGACCCGGCGCAGCCGCGGGTCGGCGGTGTCCCGCCAGGCGCGGACCAGCGTGCCGTGCAGCGGTTGCGGGCAGGCGACCAGCCCGGCCACCCGCTCGGCCCGGTCGGCCCGGCAGGGGTCGGCGCGCAGCGCGTCGAGGTGCCGGCGGGCGCGGGTGTACTCCTCGGCCACCGCGCCGGCGAGCAGCGGCTCGTCGACGAACCGGAACCGGACGTCCCGGGCCAGGTCGGCGACCACGGCCGGGTGTCCCCGGGTGGCGGCGGCCAGCCGGTCGAGCCGGGCCCGGGTGTCGTCGTCGACCAGGTGCAGCAGCGCGCCGCGGTGCCGCAGGCGCCGGTCCAGGATGGCCAGCACGGCCGGGACGATCTCGTCGATCCGGTGCAGCGACCGGGTCAGCCACACCACCGCCTCCACCAGGGCCGGGGTGCGGTCCAGGCCGGTCACGCCGTAGCGGCTCAGGGCCCGGGCCAGGCGCTCGCGATACTCGTACGGCAGGCCGGCCCGGTCCGGGTCGAGCCACTGCAGGTAGGCGAGCAGGTGCTCGCGGCCGCTGCCGCCGGCCGCCGGATCGTCGGTGTCGGCCGCCTCCCGAGGCCGGTACAACGCGCCGACGTCGGCGAACAGGTCGAGCAGCCCGTCCTCGCAGTGCAGCAGGCCCGGATCGGCCGGCGGCGACACCTCGCCGAGCCGGCGCTGCCGGGTCAGCATCTCGCGCAGCGTGGCCGGATCCAGGTCGTAACCGAGTAGGTAGCCGCGCAGGGCTTGGTAGACCCGGTCGCACGACGGCGTGCCCGGGGGCGGGACCGCGGTGAGCCCGGTCAGCCGCACGCTCGCGGCATCGCCGCTGGTCGTGGTCTCCGAGGCGATTATCCGTACGATCGCGGCGCCCGCCTCCACTTGCGCGTTCTCGGCCACGTCGACGGAGACGACGGTGCCGCCGAACGGGGCCGTCAGGGTGGACTCCATCTTCATGCTCTCCAGCACGGCCACCGGCTGCCCGGGCACCACGGTGTCACCGGGCGCCACCCGCAGCGCCACCACGAACGCCGGGCCGGCGCACCGCACCACCCCACCGTCGTCGCGGGACACGGTGTGCCCGATCCCGTCCACGTCGACGCGGATCGCCGCGCCCTCCACGGTGGCCAGGAAGCGGTGGGTGCGGCCGGCGACGGTCACCCGGCTCTCGTCCCGGCCCCGGCGCACCAGGCCGACGTCGGCGGCGCCCCCGGCGCCCACCACCCGGTAGGTGGCCGGGCCGGTGCGGTAGACGTGCAGGTCGTACCGGTGCCCGCGATAGGTGAGCCGGCAGCGGTGCCCGGTTGCGGGCGGCGCCTCGGCTCCGCCCCGAGCGGCCCGGGCGTGGAAGGCCGCCTGCTGGTCGGCCTCGTCGGCGTCGTACGAGGTGACCGCCGCGACCAGCAGCGCGACCGGGTCCGCGGCCGGTAGGTGCCCGCCCGCGCCGGTCAGCCGGTCCAGCCAGTGGTTGTCGTAGTCGCCGGCACGCACCTGCGGCCGGTGGAGCAGGTCGAGCAGGAAGGACCGGTTGGTGGTGCCGCCCTCGATCACCGCGGTGGTCTGGGCCAGTGCCCGCCGCAGCCGGGCCAGCGCCTCGGCGCGGTCGGCACCCCAGGCGATGATCTTCGCGATCATCGAGTCGAACTCGGCCGGGATTTGATCGCCCTCGCGGACCCCGCTGTCCACCCGGATGCCGCTGCCGGCCGGCAGGGTGAGCCGGACCAGCCGCCCGGGTGCCGGGGCGAAGTCGTTCTCCGGGTCCTCCGCGCACAGCCGGGCCTCCACGGCGTGCCCGCGCACCGGCGGCGGCGCTCCGGTCAGCCGGCCGCCGGCCGCCACGTGCAGCTGCAGTTTCACCAGGTCCAGGCCGGTGGTCACCTCGGTGACCGGGTGCTCCACCTGCAGCCGGGTGTTGACCTCCATGAACAGGTGGTGCCCGGTGTCCGGGTCGACCAGGAACTCCACGGTGCCGGCACCCCGATATCCGGCGGCGGCGACCACCCGCACGGCGGCGTCGCGGATCTCGCGCTCGACGGCCGGGTCCAGGACGGTCGAGCCGGACTCCTCGATCACCTTCTGGTGGCGGCGTTGCAGGGTGCAGTCGCGGACGCCGACCGCCCAGGTGGTGCCGTAGGAGTCGGCGATCACCTGGACCTCGACGTGCCGGGCGGCGGGCACCAGCCGTTCCAGGAACACCGTCGGGTCGCCGAAGGCCAGCGCGGCCTCGTCGCGGGCCGCGGTCAGCGCCACCTCGAGATCGGCCTCGGCCCGGATCAGCCGGATGCCGCGGCCGCCGCCACCGGCGGCCGCCTTGAGCACCAGTGAGTAGCCGAGCCGGGCCGCGTGGGTACGTGCCTGGTCCAGGTTCTCCACCGGGTCCTCGCTCCACGGCACCACCGGCACCCCGGCGCCCTGCGCCAGCCGTTTGGCGGCGACCTTGTCACCGAGCAGCCGGATGGTGGCGGCGGCCGGGCCGACGAAGGTGATGCCGGCCTGCTCGCAGCGTTCGGCGAAGCTGGCGCGTTCGGCGAGGAACCCCCAGCCCACCCAGACCGCGTCCGCGCCGGCCGCCCGCACGGCGGCCAGCACCTCGGCCTCGTTCAGATAGGCCGACTGCCGGTGCCCGGAGCCGGGATCGAGGTAGGTGGCCGGGCCGAGCGCGACGGCCTCGTCCGCCTCCCGGACGAACCACGCGTGCTCGTCCGGGTCGGTGTAGAGGGCGATGGTGGTGATCGGCGGCCGGTCACCGGCCTGGTTGATCTCGTGTACGGCGGTCAGTGCCCGGATGGCTGCCTCGCCACGATTGACGATCGCCAGCCGGCGGATGGTTGCGGGCATGGCACCAGGTCTCCTCAGCCTCGGCGCAGGATCGATCGGATCGGGGCGATCACCTGCTCGGGCGGGGTGTCCGGCAGCGGTACCGACCGGTAGCCGCGTACCGCCAGGACGACCGTGTCGCCGTCGACCACCCGGGCGTCGAACCCACCGGTCCCGTCCGGTGCGACGACGGCCAGCAGTCCGGCCCGTTCGGCCGGCGCGGCGCCGAGCCGCAGCGTGTCGAGGTGCCGCGGCAGGGCCAGCCGGCCCTCATGGCCGGCTTCGACCAGCCCGGCCGTCTGGAAGCAGAGCTCCAGCAGCCGGGCGGCGGTCAGCGTCGGCTCGCCGGTCGCCGCCGGCAGGTCGGCGGCGTACCGGGCGGCCGCGCCGTCGCCGACCGGCCAGGCCGCCTCGACCACCTGGTAGGCGGGGCCGTGGAAGTAGAGCCGATAGACGTCGGCCGGGGTGAGTGTCGCGGCGTCACCGGGTTCCGGTACCGCGGCCGGCGCCTGCTCCGCGTCCGGCGGCTCGGCGGCCAGCCGGATCGTGCCGGTGAAGTGGACGGTGCGCTGTGGCCGGTCGGCGCCGGGCAAGGTGCGTTCGGTGGTCAGCCGGCACTCGGCGGCCAGCCCGGCGCCGTCCGGGCGCACCAGCGCGGTGACGGTCAGCGTGCGCGGCTCGTCCCGGTGGAACTTGACCGGGGCCAGGAAGTCCACGTCGGCCGCGCCGGTGACGTGCGCGCCGGGCACCAGCAGCCGGGCGGCCTCGGCGAACGCCTCGATGCCCATCACGCCGGGCAGCACCGGCACGCCGTCGATCCGGTGGTGGTCCAGGAACGGCACCTGGACCGGGTCCAGGGTGCTTTCCACGACCAGGCCGTCGTGGAGGCCGAACCGGGCCACCCGGCCGGCGAACGCACCACCGGACGGCCAGGCGGCCGGGTCGACGCCGCCGCTGTCGTGCGGCTCACCGGCGAGGGCACCGAGCGCGCCGGCGACGAGCACCTCGCGGTCGGGCACGCCGGTGGCCAGCTCGCGCCGGATCCAGGCGACGCCGGCCTCGGCCGGCAGCATCTCCACCCCGGCCTGCGCCATCATCGCCGGGATCGAGCCGCGGGTGGCCATGCCGATGTCGCCCCAGGCGGTCCAGTCGACAGCGCACACCCGGGTGTCCGGCCGGGTCCGCCGCAGACTGCTGAGGATCTTGCATTGCAGGTCGTTGGCGGCGCTGTAGTCGGTCTGCCCGGCGTTGCCGAACCGGCCGGCGATCGAGCTGAACGCGATCACGGTGCCCAGCGGCACCCCGTCCAGGGCGCGCAGCACGGCGTGCAGGCCGTCCGCCTTGACGCCGAGGACCAGGCCGAACTCGTTCGGCTCCTTGTCCGGGAGCAGGTGGCTGATCTCCACTCCGGCCGCGTGCAGCAGCACGTCGACGCGGTCGTGCTGCTCGCGGACCGCGGTCAGGGCCCGCCGGACGGCGTCCGGGTCGGTCAGGTCGACCTGGTGGTAGTGGGCGGTGCCGCCGGCCCGCTCGATCGCCTGGATCGCGGTCAGCGCCGCCTGCCGGCGTTCCAGGTGGGCCAGTTCGCGTTCGATCCGGGCCGGGGTGGGCCGGTCGCCGTGCTCGCGCATCCGGGCGGCCAGTTCGGTCTTGAGAGCGTCGCGGTTCTCGGTGTACCGGCGCAGGTCCGCGTCGGCCGGGTCGGGTTCCGGGGTCAGGTCGAGCAGGTGGAAGGTGCCCCGGCAGGCGGCGGCCAGGTCGGCGGTGATCGCCGAGACGATGCTGCCGGCCGCCCCGGTGATCACGAAGACCTGGTCCGGGCCGAGCGCGCCGTCGCCCGCCGGGAACGGCCGCTCGGCCAGGCCGACACCCCAGCGGTGCCCGTCCGCGTAGCCGACCTCGACGCAGCCGGGATCGCCGAGCGTCTCCTCGATCAGCCGGGTGGCCAGCGCGGCCGGGTCCGGTCCGGTGCCGAAGTCGACGGCCTTCACCAGAGCGTCCGGCCGTTCCCGCCGGTAGGCCTTGGCGAACCCGGTGACCGCACCGCCGAGCGGGCAGGTCGCCCCGGCCTCGTGATAGCCGTGGTAACCGCCCAGCCGGGTACCGGTGACCAGGAACGGGCTGTGCTCGTAGCAGCGGCGCATGGTGGTGTGCAGGGCACGGACCCGGGTCTGCAGGGCGGCGTGCCAGCCGTCGGCGTCAAGCTGGTCCAGCGGGCCCTCGTCGTCGAGCCCGGCCAGCCAGTACACGCCGTGCACCGGACCGGCGGCGAGGAAGTCGTCCTGGCCGTGATCCGGCTCGCCGGGGCGCAGCATCAGCACCTCGGCGCCGTGCTCGCGCAGCTCGGCGGCGAGCGCCTCGCCGGTACCGGCGCTGTCCGGCATGACCAGGATGCGGGTGCCGCCGTCCAGGACCACGCCGGTCGGCAGGCAGCCGGCCAGCTCGGGGCGCAGTGCCGGGACCGGTACCCGCCGGGTGATCCGGTCGGTCGCCGTCAGGCTGCCGGTGACCGTGGGAGCCGGCGCCAGGTCGCCGGTGGTTGCCGGGGCCGGCAACTCGGCCGGCGCGACCGCCGGCGTGGCGTCGAGCCGCTCCCGGACCCAGCCGATCACGTGGGTGAGGGTCGGGAAGTCACGCAGCCGCAACGCGTCGTCGCGGGCCACCCCGAACCGCTCCCGCACCGCGGCGAACACCTCGGCCTGCTTCACCGTGTCGACACCCAGGTCCGCCTCCAGGTCCAGGTCCAGATCGAGCAGGTCGGACGGATAACCGGTCAGCCGCGACACGATCCCCACCACGGCCTCGGTGATCTCGTCGGGGGCGGCGGTGGTCGTACCGTCGAACGGGCTGACCTCGGCGGGAGGCGGCGCGGCTGCCGCGGCCGCGGCCGCGACCGGGGCGGCGGCCGCGGTCTTCTCCCGGACCCAGCCGATCACGTGGGTGAGGGTCGGGAAGTCACGCAGCCGCAACGCGTCCTCGCGGGCCACCCCGAACCGCTCCCGCACCGCCGCGAACACCTCGGCCTGCTTCACCGTGTCGACACCCAGGTCCGCCTCCAGGTCCAGGTCCAGATCGAGCAGGTCGGACGGATAACCGGTCAGCTGCGACACGATCCCCACCACGGCCTCGGTGATCTCGTCGGACGTGGTGACCGGCTCGACGGGCGCGGCGGGCGGGATCGGGGCGGGTTCCGGAACGGACACCGGGGCCGGCGGCTGCGGCCGGACGACGGCCGGGGCGGCCGCCGGGGCGGTGTCGGCGATCCGCAGCCGGCGTTGGACGACCTCCAGGTCCGTCGCTCCCCCGCTGAGCCCGGCCAGCCAGCGCTGCCAGGCCGCCGGGTCGGTGATCCGGTAGGCGTATCCCAGCTCCCGCGGCGACCGGTGCTGCCCGTCCGCCGGCGGCGTCCAGCGCAGCAGCGACATCGCGATCTGCGAGCCGAACCCGGCGGCCAGGCGCAGCGCGTAGCGCACCGGGTAGGCCCCTCCGGTGGACAGGTTGAGCCGCCCCAGCTCCGGGTCGGGTTCCTTGAAGTTCGGCACCGGCGGAACCAGGCCGGTCTCCAGCGCCTTGATCGCGACGACGTCCTCGATCCCGGCGCCCATCGCGTGCCCGGTGAAGCCCTTGGTGTTCGTGATGACCACCGCGTCGGCGTCGGCGCCGAACACCCGGCGCAGCGCGTTGATCTCGGCGGCCGCGCTGCCGCCGCGGGCCGGCGTGTACGTCTCGTGCGAGACGAACGCGGTGGCCGGCGCGATCGCGTGCCGGTCCACCCCGCGCGCCTCGGCCTGGCGGATCAGCTGCTCCATGACCTGGCCGATGTGGTCGACGTCGAGCCGGGTGCCGTGGAAGGCGCTGTTCGCGGTGACCGCGCCGAGCACCTCGCAGATCGGTTGCAGGCCACGCTCGCGGGCCGCGGCGGCGGACTCGACCACGAACGCGGCAGCGCCCATCCCGACGATCATGCCGTGCCGGCGCCTGTCGAACGGCATCGCGGCCTCCTCCACCACGTCGTCGGTGGCGGCCGCGCCGGAGGCCAGGAAGCCGGAACCCAGCCAGGGCAGCAGGGTGTCGGTGGTGGCGTCGTCGGCCGAGATGACCACGACCCGGCGGCACCGGCCGGCCCGGATCCAGTCCTCGGCCAGCGCGACCGCCTGGGTGGTGCTGGCGCAGGCCGCGTTGATCTGGGTGTTCGGCCCGCGCGCCCCGATGATCTCGGCGAACTGCGCGTGGCCCATCGACAGGATGCGGAACAGGAAGCGCCGGTCGAAGGTGTATCCGTCGCTGTCCAGCAGGTGGCGCAGCTCGCGGATGCGGCGGTCGGTCTCCGCCGCGGCCGGTTCGTCGCCGCGGATCCGGGCACGCACCGCCTCCAGCGCCGCGAGCTGATCGCGGCGGCTGCGGTCGGTGTAGTACCGCTCCAGGTCCCGGGCGAAGTTGTCCAGCCCCGGGAACGCGGACGCGAAGATCACGCCGGTGTCGTCGCGCAGCGACTCGGGCAGCCCCCAGCGGTCCGGCAGGCGGGTGCCGAGCGTGCTGGTCTTGTAGTGCATGACCAGCGGGATCCCGGCGTCGCGCAGGGCGTCGAAGCCGGCCCCGACGGCCAGCTTGGTGCCCCGGTCCAGGGCTGCTTCGCGGGCCGGGTCGACGCCGAACTCGGTGACGATGTCGACGTGGGCGCCGCGACCGGCGAGTTTGATGACGTCGGCCTCGCTGTCGATCGGGACGAAGGTGGGGTCGCCGGCGGCCGGTTTGACCAGCCGGGTGATGTGCCGGTCCACCATGGCCCGGCGCAGGCCGTGCGGGATGGTGTCGATGAACTGCTGGCCGGCCAGGATCCGGGCGAGGTTCTCGTCGTCGAAGACGCGCGGCACGCCGGGCAGGCCGAGCGCGGCCCCGGTGACCACCACCGGGTCGGTGCCGGCCGGGGCGGGTGTGCCGCCGGCCGGGGAGGTGGCGCCGGAGTAGACACGCAGGCCGCGTTCGATCGCGTCGGCGAAGAGGTGGCCCAGCTCGGTGTAGCGGTCGGTGGTCATGGTGGTCCCTCCGGTGGTGGCCGGGCTGATCTCGGAGGTGGTGGTCGTCGCGACGGCGGCGACCGGGGCGGCGGGCTGGATCTCGCCGAAACCGAGGCCCGCCGCGTAGAGGCCGCAGAGCGCCTGGTTGAACGAGGCGATGTCGCCGGTCTTGGGGTGGTTGGTGTACAGGCTGAGCACGTCGTCGCCGAGCACGTCGGCGGTGAAGCCCTGCAACGCCTTCTTCGGGCCGACCTCGACGAAGATCCGGGCGCCGGCCGCGTACAGGGTGCGCAGGCCGCTGACGAACTGCACCGGGGAGGCGACCTGGCGGCCGAGCAGCTCGACGATCGTCTCGGGGGTCGCCGCGGGCGGGTAGAAGTCGCCGGTCACGTTGGAGACGATCGGCAGGGCCGGCGGGCGCACGTCCAGGCGGCGCAGCACCGCGGTCAGCGGCTCGCTGACCGGGGCCACGATCGCGGTGTGGAAGGCATGGCTGACCGGGATCCGGTCGGCGGACAGCCCGGCGGCCCGGAAGGCGTCGACGGCCCGGTTCACCGCGTCGGTGGCGCCGCCGATCACCGCCTGGCTGGTGCTGTTGAGGTTGGCGATCACCACGTAGCCGTCGGTCGCGGTCACCACTCGTTCGATCTCGTCGAGCGGGGCGGTGACGGCGGCCATCGCGCCGTTGTCGGCCATGGCCAGTCCGGCCATCCCCCGGCCCCGGGCGCTGACCGCCTCCAGGGCGGCGTCGAACGACAGCACGCCGGCGGCGACCAGCGCGCCGTACTCGCCGAGGCTGTGGCCGATCACCAGGTCGGGGCGTACGCCGTAGGCGGCGAGCAGCCGGGTCAGCGCCAGGTCGGTGGCCAGCACCGCGGGCTGGGTGATCTCGGTCTGCATGAGCTGGCGTGCCAGCCGCTGGGTGGTGCCGGCGTCCGGGTGCTCGGCGAACACGTACTCGGACAGCGGCCTGCCGAGCAGCGGGGTCATCACCCGGTCCGCCTCGGCCATCGTCGCGGCCACTATCGGTTCACGTTCGCGCAGCTCGTGCAGCATGTTGACGTACTGGGAACCCTGCCCGGTGTAGAGGAACGCGACCTTTCCCGGCGTGCCGCGCCCCAGGAACACCCCCTGGGCCCGCAACATCTTCCACAGCGGCGCGTTCCCGGTGCGCAGCGCCTGGCTCGCCTTGGCCGCCTTGGCGGCCAGGTCGGCCGCGTCGGCGAAGTCGATGGCGACCCGGACCGCGGCGCCGGCCAGCGCCGGGTCCGGCGGCCGGACCGGCGGGGGGTCACCCGCGGCGGCCCGCTCGCGCAGGGTCTCCAGCTGGGCCAGCACCTCGGTGTCGTCGCGGCCACCGACCACGGCCGCGCCCCGCAGCGGCGCCCGTGGCGCCGTCGGCGTGACCGTGTCCACCCGCCGGGGCAGGTCCGCGCCGGCGAACGAGCGGGCCGCACCTGGGTCGCGGTGCCGGCCGGGCTGGTAGTCCTCGAGGACGGCGTGGAAGTTGGTGCCGCCGAAACCGAACGCGCTCACCCCCGCGTAGCGGACGCCGCCGGCCGGTGCGGGCCACTCCCGCAGTTCGGTGGTGACCCGGAACGGCACGTGGTCCCACTCGACGTTCGGGTTCGGCACGGCGAAGTGCAGGCTGGGTGGCAGCACCTTCTCGTGCAGGCTGAGCACGGCCTTGACCATCCCGGCCGCCCCGGCGGCGGCCTTCAGGTGACCGATGTTGCTCTTCACCGAGCCGAGCGCGATGCTGCCGGGTGCCGCGCCCGCCTTGCCGAACACGTCGGTGAGGCTGGCCAGTTCGGTCGCGTCGCCGACCCGGGTGGAGGTGCCGTGCGCCTCCACGCAGGTGGCCAGGGCCGGATCGATCCCGGCCACCTGCCAGGCCCGCTCCACGGCGAGCCGCTGGCCCACCGGGTTGGGCGCGGTGATCCCCTTGCCGCGCCCGTCGCTGGCGCCGCCGACGCCGAGCAGCACCGCGTAGATCCGGTCGCCGTCGCGTTCGGCGTCGGCGAGGCGGCGCAGCACGAACAGCGCCGCGCCCTCGCCCATCACGAAGCCGTCCGCGCCGGCGTCGAACGGCCGGGTGCCGGTCGCCGACAGGGCGCCGATCTTGCAGAATTTGACGAACGCGCCGACATTCATGTTGCGGTCCACACCGCCGGTGACCACCGCGTCGGCCTCGCCGGACTGCAGGGCGTGCAGGGCCGCGGACATCGCGGCCAGCCCGGAGGCGCAGGCCGCGTCGGTGGTGAAGTTCGGGCCGCGCAGGTCGAAGAGGTTGGCGACCCGGCCGGCGATGATGTTGGTCAGCTCGCCGGGCATGGTGTCCTCGGTGATCTCCGGCAGGCCGGCCAGCAGCGGCTCGCGGACCTCGGCCAGCAACCGGTCGCGGGCCGCCGGTGGCAGGGCAGCGAACGACGGCGCGGCCCGCAGCGCCTGCTCGACCTCGGCGTACTGCACCCGCAGCAGGGTGCGGTAGTGCTTGTCGCCGCCGAGGGCGTTGCCGATGATGACGGCGGTCCGGTCCGGGTCGACCCGCCAGTCCGGCCAGCCGGCGTCGAGCAGCGCGGCCCGGGCCGCGGCCACCGACCAGCGCTGACCCTCGTCCATCTGGGCGCCGACAGCGGGCGGCACCGGCAGGCGCCAGGCGAGCGGGTTCCAGTCGTAGTCGCGGACCCAGCCGCCGATGCGCGAGTAGGTGCGATCCGGGGCGCGCGGGTCCGGGTCGTAGTAGAGGTCGGGATTCCAGCGTTCCGGCGGTACGTCGCTGATCGAGTACCGGCCGGTGGTGAGGTTGCGCCAGAACGCGGTGGCGTCCGGGGCGTCCGGCATGATCGCGCCGATGCCGACGACGGCGACGGGCGGCGGGGTGGTGCTCATGAGGGGGTCTCCTGGGTGGGTGCCCGGCCGTAGACCGCGTCGGCGATCCGGTCGAGGTCGGCGATCAGGCCGGCCTGCACGGCGCGGACCCGGTCGAGGGGCAGGGTGGCGGCCAGAGCGGTGGAGCCGGCGCCGACGATCCAGCGCAGGCCCTCCTCGGCCACCTTCAGCGCCGCTTCGCGGGCGAAGACCCGGCTGATCGCGGCGAGGGCGTCCGGCGTGAAGCGGCGGTCCGCCTTGGGTGCGGGGGTGCCGGCGGCGCGCCGGGCCAGGGCCGCTGCGCTCTCGGCGTACGCGATCAGCTCACCGAGCCGCAGCAGGATGTGCTGGTGGCGGGTCAGCCGACCGGCCCGGCACGCCTCCATCAGCTCGGCCAGGCAGTCCAGCGCGAGGGCCGCGGCTGGGGCACCGCACGCGTCGGGCAGGCCGGCCAGCTCGCGGGCCGCGTCCCGGTAGTACTCGCCGCGGGTCTTGAGGTGCTGCTGCCAGCGGTCCCGGGCGATGGTCATCTCCAGGATCTCCGAGGTGCCCTCGTAGATCGTGGTGATCCGGACGTCGCGTTTGATCTTCTCGACCAGGTACGGGCGGGTGTAGCCGTAGCCGCCGTGCGCCTGGATCGCCGCCTCGGCCGCGGCGTTGCCGGACTCGGTGGCCAGGTACTTCGCGATCGCGCCGGCGGTGTTCAGCGCTTCCGCCGGGCTGTCGCCGGCGTCGATCAGCGCCGCGGTCTGCTCCAGGAACGCGCGGGCCGCCTCCAGCCGGACCACGTGCGGCACGATCAGCTTGTGGGTGTAGCCCTGTTTGGCGGCCAGCAGCGTGCCGCCCTGCACCCGCTGCTGGGAGTAGCCGATCGCCCGCTCCAGCGCGGCCCAGCCGCCGCCGAGGCCGAACGCCGCGACCATCACCCGGGTGTAGCCGAACACCTGTTGCGCCTGCTGCAGGCCGCGGCCCTCGACCCGGCCGACCAGGTGCTCGGCCGGGACCTCGACGTCGTCGAGGAAGAGTGCCGCGGTGTTGGACAGCCGGATGCCGTGCTTGTCCTCCGGCGGCGCGGCGGTGAACCCGGGCGTGCCCTTCTCCACCACGAACCAGGACGGGCCACCGGGGGCGAGGGCGAGCACGGTGGTGACGTCGGCGATCGACCCGTTGCTGATCCACTGTTTGCGCCCGGTGAGCCGGTACGCGGTGACCCGCCCGCCGTTCTCGACCGGGGTGGCCGTGGTGGTCAGCGCCCCGAGGTCGCTGCCGGCCTCCGGCTCGGTGGCGCCGTAGGCGAACATGGTGCCCTGCTCGGCGATCCGGCCCAGCCACTCCTTGCGCTGCTCGGGCGTGGCACCGACCAGGATCGGGTCGCTGCCCAGGAAGGTGGCGAACACCCCGGTGGCCACGCCGATGTCGACCCGGGCGAGGCGCTCACAGACCCGGTACGCGTCGAAGGCGCCACCGCCGAGCCCGCCGTACTCCTCCGGGACGAAGACCAGGTGCACGCCGAGGTCGTCGCCGCACATGGCGCGCAGCACGTCCTCCGGGCAGACGTCCTCGTGGTCGAGTTCGAGCAGGCGGCTGTCCGGCAGTGCTCCGGCGGCGAAGTCGTCCAGTGCGGACAGCATCATCGCCAGCGTGTCCGGGTCGAGCCCGGTGGTCCGGGTGCTCATCGGGTGGCCCCTTCCGGGTCGTCGGGGATGGCACGGACGGAACGCAGCAGGACGCCGGCGACGTCGGTCACCGTCACGCCCTCGGCGGCACGCTGCGCCACGCCGTCGGCCAGCATGTCGATGCAGTAGGGGCAGGCGGCCGCCACCACGTCCGCGCCGGTGGCCAGCAGCTCGTCGGTGCGGGCCTCGTTGATCCGGGTGCCGAGCGGCTCCTCCAGCCACATCCGGGCGCCGCCGGCCCCGCAGCAGAAGGACCGCTCGCGGGTCCGGTCCGGCTCGGTCAGGCGCACCCCGGCGACGCTGCCCAGGATGTCCCGCGGGGGTGCGAAGATCCGGTTGTGCCGGCCCAGGTAGCACGGGTCGTGGTAGGTCACGGTGGCCTGCACCGGGGTGACCGGGGTGAGCCGGCCCTCGGCGAGCAGCCGGGACAGCAGCTGGGTGTGGTGCACCACCTCGAAGGTGCCCCCCAGCTGCGGATACTCGTTGGCCAGGCTGTTGAAGCAGTGCGCGCAGGTCGTCACGATCTTCCGGACGCCGGCCGCGGTGAGCGTCGCCACGTTCTGCCGGGCCAGCTCCTGGAAGAGCAGCTCGTTGCCGAGCCGCCGGGCCGGATCGCCGGTGCAGGTCTCCCCCGAGCCGAGCACGGCGTACCCGACACCGGCGGTGTGCAGCAGCTCGGCGACCGCCTGGCTGGTCCGCACGGCACGCTCGTCGAAGGCGCCGGCGCAGCCGACCCAGAACAGGTATTCGGCGTCGTCGGGCAGCGCCTCGCCGTCGCCCAGGACCCGCACCGGGAAGTCCAGCTTGGCGGTCCAGTCCAGGCGGTTGGCGGCGCCGCGGCCCCAGGGGTCGCCGGCGTGCTCCAGGTTGCGCAGCAGCACCGCCGCCTCGCGCGGGAAGCTGGCCTCCATCACCACCTGGTAGCGGCGCATGTCGACGATGTGGTCGACGTGCTCGATGTCGACCGGGCACTGCTCGACGCAGGCCCCGCAGGTCGTGCACGACCACAGCACGTCCGGGGTGATCACGCCGCCCTCGGCGACCAGCGGTCGCTGGGCCTCGGCCGCCGCGAGCGCGTCCACCCCCGCGTGATCGTCGCCGGCCAGCAGGTAGGGCGCCTTGGCCAGGGCGTGGTCCCGCAAGCTCATGATCAGCAGCTTGGGCGAGAGCGGCTTGCCGGTGTTCCACGCCGGGCACTGGGACTGGCAGCGGCCGCACTCGGTGCAGCTGGCGAAGTCCAGCATGCCCTTCCAGGTGAAGTCCTCGATCGCGCCGCGGCCGATCACGTCGTCCTCGCCCGGATCGTCGAAGTCGACGAGCTTGCCACCGGAGCGCACCGGTTGCAGGGCGCCCAGCGCCCGCGGCCGGCGGGAGAACGCCACGTTGGGCGCGGCGGTGAAGATGTGCAGGTGCTTGGAGTGCACCACGATGACCAGGAAGGTCAGCACCACGCCGAGCGCGAGCAGCAGCCCCGCCGTCTCGATCACGTCGTTCGCGGTGGTGCCCAGCGGCGCGAGCACCCGGGCGACGACTTCAGAGGCGAAGGCGCCATCGGCGTACGGAAAATTGCCGGTGTTGATCTGTGCCCCGCGGTACAGCAGCAGGGTCCACACCACGTTGAAGATCATGAAGAGGATCAGCCATGCGCCGCCCAGGTGCGAGCCGAAGAACCGGGAGCGGGTGCCCTCGCGGGCCGGCAGGTGTCGCAGCCGGATGGCGGCGAAGACCAGCACGGCGAGCAGGACCGCGACGGCGAACAGGTCCTCGAGGAAGCCCAGCCACGGCTGGGTGCCGATCCACGGGAGGTGGAAGTCCCGGTCGACCAGCGCGCCGTAACCCTCGATCAGGGTGAGCCCGAGGATCAGGAAACCCCAGAAGGTGAGCAGGTGCGCGGTCCCCGGCACCGTCCACTTGAGCAGTTTGCGCTGGCCGAGCACCTCGGTGAGCTCCGCGCGCACCCGCGCGGCCACTCCCCTGGTGCGGCCGGGCTCAGCCGGCTGCCCGGCCCGGCCGAGCCGGTACAGCATCAGCAGCCGCCGCCCGGCCAGGCCGGACGCGACGACGGTGAGGAGCAGTCCGAGGATCACCCGCACGGCCATCATGGCGGCTCATCCACGCCGCTGCTGGATCTCGGCGATCAGCGCCGGGACGATGGTGTGCAGGTCACCGACCACCCCGAAGTCGGCGATCTCGAAGATCGGCGCCTTCGGGTCCTTGTTGATCGCCACGATGGTGTGCGAGCCCTGCATGCCGGCGCGGTGCTGGATCGCACCGGAGATCCCGCCGGCCAGGTAGAGCTGCGGGGTGACCGTCTTGCCGGTCTGCCCGACCTGCAGCTCGTGCGGGCACCAGCCCAGGTCGGTGGCGGCCCGGGACGCGCCGACGGCGCCGCCGAGCGTGTCGGCCAGCCGCTCCAACAGGGCGAATCCGTCCGCCGAGCCGACACCGCGGCCACCGGCGACGACCACCGTGGCGTCGGTCAACTCGGGGCGCCCGCTGGCCACCTTGGGCCGGCGCGACACCAGGCGGGGGGCCGGCGCCGGCGCGGCGGCCGGCTGCGGAACCGGCACCACCCGCGGCTCGACCGGCATCTCCTGCGGGGACACCGTGTTCGGCCGGACCGTGACCACCGGAGTTCCCCGGCACACCTGGCTGTCCACCAGCCAGGCACCGGCGAACACCGCCTGGGTGACGACCGGGCCGTCCGGACCGGCGGTGACGTCGACCGCGCCGGTGATCAGGCCGGCGTCCAGCCGGACGGCCAGCCGCGCGGCGATCTCGCTGCCCGCCGGGCCGGCGGTGATCAGCACGGCGGCGGGTGCGGTGCGACCGGCCAGCTCGGCCAGGGCCGTCACCGGTTCGGGCACCGGGTGCACCGTCGCGGCGCCGTACCGGCCCAGGACGGCGACCAGCGCGGGGTCGGCGTCTCCGGTGATCACCGCGGCTGGTTCGCCCAGGCGGCGGGCCAGGGTCAGCAGTTCCAGAGCCGGCTTGCGGACGTCGGCGCCGTCGTGTTCGACGAGGACCAAGACTGTACTCACCGTGCCCCTCCCTCGGGGTCGTGGTTCACAGCAGCTTGTTCGCGGCCAGGAAGTCGGCCAACTGGACGGCCGCGTCGCCCTCGTCGGTGATGACGGTGCCCGCCTCGCGGGCCGGCCGGGGGCGTACCGCCCGGACCACTGTGGCGGCGCCGATCCGCTCCGGCGCGATCCCGAGGTCGGCCAGCGACCAGGTGACGACCGGCTTCTTCTTGGCGGCGACGATGTTGCGGAACGACGGCAGCCGCACGTCGCCGGACCGGTCGGTGATCGACAGCAGCGCGGGCAGCGGCGCGGTCAGCTCCTCGGTGGCCACGTCGGTGTCGCGCCGCGCGGTGACCGCCGAGCCGTCCGTGCTCAGCTCGGCGGCGAGGGTCACCGCCGGCACGCCGAGCCGGTCGGCGACCATCGCGGGGACCACCGACATCTCCGCGTCGGTCGACGCCATGCCGCAGAGCACCAGGTCGAACCCGGCCTGCCGCAGCGCGGTGGCGAGTACCAGCGAGGTGGCGACGGCGTCCGCGCCGTGCAGCGCGTCGTCGAGGACGTGGACGGCGTCGTCGCCGCCCATGGCGAGGGCCTTGCGCAGGCCGTCGGCGGCCCGGGCCGGGCCCATCGTCAGGTAGCGGACGTGCGCGCCGGGAACCGTCTCGGCGATCCGGAGCGCCTGTTCGACGGCGTACTCGTCCAGCTCGGACAGGCGGCCCTCGACGTTCTGCCGGTCGAGCGTGTGGTCGTCGGCGAAGCTCCACGTGGCGGTGGGCTCGGGAACGTACTTGACCAGGACTACGATCTTCATGGGATTCCCCTGTGGATGCGGTAGTGCCTCAACTACGCACCGTAGAAACAATCGTCGATCGATTGCAGGGACCAATGACCCTGATGCTCGGGCCTGTCGCTGGTTGCCCGGGGCCGCCACGAGTGCGGAGACTGGCGGCATGACGCTCCGCAGCCCATCGGTGGCCGTGCTCGGCGGTGGGACCTGGGGCACCGTTGTCGCGTCGATCACCGCCCGCCACACCGAGACCGTGCTGTGGCTGCGGGACCCGGCGCTCGCGGCGACCATCGGCGAAACCCACCGGAACCCGCGCTACCTGCCCGACTTCTCCCTGACGCCCACCTTGCGCGCGACCGCCGACCTGGCCGGGGCGGTCCGCGACGCCGACGTGCTGATCGCCGCGGTGCCGTCGCAGTACCTGCGCGGCGTACTGATGGCGGCCGCCGACCACGTGCGTCCACTGATTTCGGTGATCAGCCTGGTCAAGGGCCTGGAGCAGGGCACCCGCAAGCGGATGACCGAGGTGGTCGCCGAGGTGCTGCCCGGGCATCCGGCCGGCGTGCTCTCCGGCCCGAACATCGCCCGGGAGATCGCCCGGGGATACGCCGCCGCCGCCACCCTGGCCATGCCGCACCACCACACCGCGCAGGCGTTGCAGGCCATCTTCAACACCGGCCGCTACCGCGTCTACACCAGCGACGACGTGATCGGCGTGGAGATCGCCGGCGCGCTGAAGAACGTCTTCGCGATCGCCGTCGGCCTCGGCGACGGGCTCGGCGCCGGCGACAACACCCGCGCCATGGTGATCACCCGCTCGCTGCACGAGCTGACCCGGCTCGGCACCGCCGTCGGCGGCCGCCCGGAGACGTTCGCCGGCCTCGCCGGCATGGGTGACCTGATCGTCACCTGCGTCAGTCCGTACAGCCGCAACCGGCACATCGGCGTCGAGCTCGGCCGCGGCCGTCCGCTGCCGGAGATCCTCGCCGGGATGCGCCAGGTCGCGGAGGGCGTGCGAACGACGGCGGCGGTCACCAAGCTCGCCGCCGAACAAGGGGTCGAGATGCCGATCGCCCACGAGGTCGACGCCGTGCTCAACCACGGCCAGCCGGTCGAGCAGACGTACCGGGGACTGCTGCGGGTGGTGCCCGGCCACGAGTTCTACGGCGACACCTGGTAGCCGGGACTCTCGGCCCTTGGCGGGTGCGCCGCCACCGGCCCACACTGACGGCATGCGGCATCCCGCGTACCCCGTGGACCCGTGGCAGGTGCGCGAGACGCGCCTGGACCGGGACGTGCTGGCCCGCGCCGAGTCGATCTTCGCGCTTGGCAACGGGCACATCGGGCTGCGCGGCAACCTCGACGAGGGTGACCCGTACGGCATTCCGGGGACCTATCTGAACTCGTTCTACGAGCTGCGCCCGCTGCCGTACGCCGAGGGTGGCTACGGCTATCCGGAGTCCGGTCAGACCATCGTCAACGTGACCGACGGCAAGGTGATCCGGCTGCTGGTCGACGACGAGCCGTTCGACGTGCGCGACGGCCGGCTGCTGCGTCACGAGCGGGTGCTCGACCTGCGGGACGGGGTGCTGCGCCGCGACGTGGAGTGGCAGTCGGCGGCCGGGCGGACGGTCCGGGTCAGCTCCACCCGGCTGGTCTCGTTCGCGCAGCGGTCGATCGCCGCGATCGAGTACGAGGTGACCCCGCTGGACGCCCCGGTCCGGGTGATCGTGCAGTCCGAGCTGGTCGCCAACGAGGCACTGCCCGGCCCGCTCAAGGATCCCCGGGTCTCGGCGGTGCTGCGGGCGCCGCTGGTGGCCGAGGAGCACACCGCCGGGCCGGCCGGGGCGGTGCTGATGCACGTCACCCGGGAGAGCGGCCTGCGCCTGGCGGCCGCCATGGACCATCTCGTGGACGGGCCGCCCGGCGTGCGCTGCGACACCGAGGCCGAACCGGACCTGGCCCGCACCACTATCGCCTGCCGGCTGGCGCCGGGACAACGGCTGCGCCTGGTCAAGCTGCTGGCGTACGGCTGGTCGAGCCGGCGCTCCCGCCCGGCGATCCGCGATCAGGTGGCAGCCGCGCTGGCCGGCGCCCGGTTCGAGGGCTGGGCCGGGCTCCGGGCCGCCCAGCGGGCCTATCTGGACGACTTCTGGGACGGCGCCGACCTGGAGCTGGACGGCGACGCCGAGGTCCAGCAGGGCGTCCGGTTCGCGATGTTCCACGTGCTGCAGGCGGGCGCCCGGGCCGAGCGGCGGCCGATCGCCGCCAAGGGGCTGACCGGCGCCGGCTACGACGGGCACGTGTTCTGGGACACCGAGCGTTTCGTGCTGCCGGTGCTGACCTACCTGCAGCCGGCCGCCGCGGCCGAGGCGCTGCGCTGGCGGCACGCGACGCTCGACCTGGCCCGGGAGCGGGCGGCGACGCTCGGCTGGGCCGGCGCGGCGTTCCCCTGGCGGACGATTCGCGGGCACGAGTGCTCCGGGTACTGGCCGGCCGGCACCGCGGCGGTTCACCTGGCCGCCGACATCGCCGACGCGGCGGTCCGGTATGTGAACGCGACAGGCGACACCCGGTTCGAGCGTGACGTCGGCGTCGATCTGCTGGTCGAGACCGCGCGGCTGTGGGCGGCGTTCGGCCACTACGACCGCAGTGGCGTCTTCCACCTCGGCGGCGTGACCGGGCCGGACGAGTACACCGCCGTCGCCGACGACAACGTGTACACCAACCTGATGGCGCGGCGGAACCTCACAGCGGCGGCCGACGTGGCGGGCCGGCATCCGGACCGGGCCGGCACGCTGCGGGTCACCGGCGCGGAGATCGCGGCATGGCGGGCGGCCGCGGCGGCGATGCACCTCCCGTACGACTCGCAGCTCGGCGTGCATCCCCAGGTCAGCGGCTTCACCCTGATGCGGGAGTGGGACTTCCGCGGTACCGCGCCCGGCGACTACCCGTTGCTGCTGCACTTCCCGTACCTGGACCTGTACCGGTCCCAGGTGGTCAAGCAGGCCGACCTGGTGCTGGCCATGCACTGGTGCGGGGACGCGTTCAGCGCCGCGGACAAGGCCCGCAACTTCGCCTACTACGAGCCCCGTACCGTCCGTGACTCCTCGTTGTCCGCCTGCGCCCAGGCGATCATCGCCGCCGAGGTGGGGCATCTCGAGCTGGCCCACGACTACCTCGGCGAGGCGGTCCTGATGGACCTGCACGACCTGCACCACAACACCCGCGACGGGGTGCACATCGCGTCGCTGGCCGGGGCGTGGCTGTCCCTGGTGGCCGGGCTGGGCGGGATGCGTGACCACGGCGGGCGGCTGTCGTTCGCGCCGCGGCTGCCCAGCCGGATCGAGCGGCTGGCGTTCTCGTTGCTCTGGCGCGGCTTGCGGCTGCACGTGACGGTCCGGCCCGCGGAGGCCGAGTACTCGCTGCGCAACGGCGACGGCGACGCCGAGCTGCACCTGTGGCACCACGGCGAGCCACTGGTGCTCACCACCACCAAGCCGGTCACCCGGCCGATCACGCCGATCACGCCGCTGACCGGCGTCCCCGATCAACCGCCCGGACGCAAGCCCGCGCACCGGGCCGATCTGCTCTCGTGAGGCGCTGATCGTGCGGGCGCCGAGGCCGGGCCGGCGGACGTGCCGCCGCGCGGCGCGCACACCTGCCTGCGGGCCGGGCCGGCACCGCGCGTCGAAGCGTCATCGAAGCGATTCGATTGCCATGGGAGCGATCCCATGCCACCATTTCTGGCCGGGCGCGGACCGGAGTCACCGCCGGCTCGCGCGCCGCGACCGCACGAGAGGAACCCCTTATGAGTTCGATGGCAAGGAGGGCCGGGCTCGCGTTCACCGCCGCCGCGCTGGCCCTCGCCGGAGCCGTGTACGGCGTGACGTCGGCCTCGGCCGACGTCACCGCCCAGCTGACCGCTCCTCAGCTGGTTGCCGACATGGGCGCCGGATGGAACCTGGGCAACCAGCTGGAGGCCAGCAACAACGGCATCCCCAGCGAGACGGCGTGGGGCAACCCGGTCGTCACGCAGGCCCTCATCAACCGGGTGAAGGCGTCGGGCTTCAAGACGATCCGCATCCCGATCTCCTACCTGGGCAACATCGGATCCGGCCCGAACTACACGATCAACTCGGCCTGGCTGAACCGGATCCAAGAGGTCGTCGACTACGCCTACGGCCAGGGCCTGTACGTCGTGATCAACATGCACGGCGACGGCTACAAGTCCGTCACCGGCTCCTGGCTGATCTGCGACGCGTCCGACCAGACGACGGTCAAGGCGAAGTACCAGAAGGTGTGGCAGCAGGTCGCCGCCCGGTTCGCGAGCTATAACGAGCACCTCATCTTCGAGTCGATGAACGAGGAGTTCGACGGCCAGTACGGCAATCCGACCCAGCCGTGCTACTCGAACATCAACGCCTACAACCAGACCTTCGTCGACACCGTACGCAGGACCGGCGGCACCAACGCGTCGCGCTGGCTGCTCGTCCCCGGCTGGAACACCAACATCGACTACACCGTCGGCAACTACGGGTTCACGCTGCCGACCGACCAGTACCGGTCGTCGTCGATCCCCAGCACCGAACAGCGGCTCATGATCTCCGTCCACTACTACGACCCGTGGGACTTCACGGGCCAGGAGGACGGCACCATCACCCAGTGGGGTCCGAACGCGACCAACCCGGCGAAGACGTCGACCTGGGGGCAGGCGGACTATCTCGACGGACAGCTGAAGAAGATGCACGACACCTTCGTCGCGCGCGGCTATCCGGTGTTCGTCGGTGAGTACGGCGCCATCGACAAGACGGCCGCCGACCCGGCCAACAACCGGTACCGCGCCGATTACGCGCGCACCCTGGTGGCGGCCGCCAAGAAGTACGGCGCGGCCACCGCGTACTGGGACAACGGCTACAACGGGGCGTACGGGTTCGGGCTGTTCAACCGCGGTTCCGCCACGGTGACCCAGCAGGGCATCATCGACGCCATCATCAGCGCCGTGGGCGGCAGCTCGCCCTCCACGCCACCCACCAGCCCGTCGACGTCACCGTCGTCCTCCCCGTCCGCCACGCCGCCGACCAGCAGCCCCGCCGGCGCCTGCCGGGTGACCAGCGCGGTCAGTGCGTGGAACACCGGGCTGACCAACAGCATCACCCTCACCAACACCGGCGCCACGACGGTCAACGGCTGGACGCTGACCTTCACGCTGGCCCCCGGACAGACCATCACCGCGGGCTGGAGCGCCACCTACGCCCCGGCCAGCGGCAATGTGACAGCGACGAACGCCGGTTACAACGGCACCCTCGCGCCGGGAGCCTCGACCACCATCGGATACCAGGCCACCCACACCGGCAACGCCGCCGCCCCCACCGGGTTCCGGCTCAACGGCGCCAGCTGCAACTGACGCGCCCCGCGGGTCGGGGCTGCTGAGCAGCGCCGACCCGCGCCTGTCGAGGCCCACGGAAACCCTCGGCGGGCCGCCGAGAAAATCTGGCCTCGGGGGACTAGACATTCTTGGCGCCGCCAGCTAACGTTGCCTTCGTTGACGACGAGGATTGGTTAAGACGCCGACGAAACAGGCCGAGCGTCAAGCAGGGCCCGACACCGTTCGCGGCTCGCTCGGTAACCGCGGTGGAAACACCTCACCGCATGCGACACAGGCAAGGTGAGTGCACGACAAGACCTTGACGTAATTCCAGGTCAGGGCAACCGCTGGCAGGGCCGACGCAGGTTCGGGGCTCTGCCGGACGCAAGAAGATCCGTCGCACGTGCGCGGGGCCATGAAGTCGCGTGGGGCTCCGACACCGGCGGGCAAGTTCCACAGGTAAGAGGAAAGAAGAGGAAAGGGAGGGCTGGACGCCGTTGGATCGCCCACTGTCAGGACGGATTCCGAGTTCTGCGGTGGACACCGTTGCCACATCGAACGTGAGGTGGTCTCCGGTCACGCTTATGCGATCCTCGCACCCCCTGCCGCCGGTAGCGGCACGGTGCGGAAAAGAGAACCCGGCGAACCTGTCGGTAGATGGTGTATTCAACCCGTAACCCCGGGCCCCGGCGCGACATGCGCCGGGGCCCTCGTTCATGAAGAGGAATGGATGGCCCAACCCGACGACATGCTCGACGACGAGCACTACCCCGCCTACACCATGGGCCGCGCCGCGGACATCGTCGGCGCTTCACCGGATTTCCTGCGCCGCCTGGACGAGGCGAAACTGATCATCCCGTTCCGCTCCGCCGGCGGGCACCGCCGCTACTCCCGCTACCAGCTGCGTCTGGCCGCACGAGCCCGGGAGATGGTCGACCGGGGCACCGCCCTGGAAGCCGCCTGCCGGATCATCGTCCTGGAAGACCAACTCGAAGAGGCCCTGCGACAGCGCCAGAACCGGCAGCACAGTCAGCGAGCCGACGCCGCCTGATCCCCGACACCTGACGGTCCCTGCTCCACCAGGAGAGGGACCGTTTGCCGTACCTGCCGGAACCTTCGGCGGAAGCCGACGCCGCGCCCCGGCATGATCCGTGCTACGGTTTTCCCGTTGCAGTTTTGATTTCCGTGGACGTTTTCGGCGCCTGATCGGGTTATCTGACACCCGCCAGGCGCTTTTTCGTTTGTCGTGTCGGTTCCGGCGCGGGTGATCAACGCGGCGGCGTGAGGGGTCCGCACACCGCGGTCCCCCGACAGCCTGCGAAGGAGCAAGACATGGCTACAGGTACCGTGAAGTGGTTCAACGGCGACAAGGGCTTCGGCTTCATCACCCCGGACGACGGCGGCGCCGACGTCTTCGCCCACTTCTCCGCCATCGCCTCGAGCGGCTTCCGCAGCCTCGACGAGAACCAGCGGGTGGAGTTCGAGATCACCCAGGGCCAGAAGGGCCTGCAGGCGGAGAACATCCGCTCGCTCTGATCCACAGCTTCGCACCGAACGGCGGCCCGACTGGTTCAGCGGGCCGCCGTTCGGCGTTCCACCACGCCGGCTACCTCCCCCACGACGGTGGACAGCGGATTCCCGCACCCCGGCGTGGCGATGCGGATCCGGTCGGCCGCCTTCGCTGGTGCCGGGGCGCTCCGGGTCAGGTGCGCGGCGCCGCCCCGTTTCCGGCCAGCGCGGCGATGTCGCCGGTGATCGCCGGCTGCAGCGCGTCCGGCAGATCGTGCCCCATGCCATTGAAGATCACTAGTTTGGCGCCCGGGACGGCCTGCGCGGTCTCCGCACCACCGGCCGGCCTGACCAGCAGGTCCTCGGTGCCGTGCACGACGAGCACCGGCATCGTGAGGTCACGCAGCAGCGGCCGCCGGTCCTCGGCCGACAGAATCGCCGCCAGCTGCCGCCGGGCGCCGTTGGGGTCGTGCGCCTCGTCGAAGTCCCGGCGGGCCGCCTCGGCGATCCACTCCTCGTCCCGGTGATACCCGGGCGAGCCGACGACCCGGAAGATGTGCACCATCCGGCGGGCCGCCGCCTCCCGGTCCCGGATCGGCCGCGGCGCCAGGGCGGCCACGGCACGCGGATGCGGCCGTCCGATGTGCGACGCCGGGGTGGAGGAGATCGAGGTGAGGGTGCGCACCCGGTCGGGGTGCAGGCAGGCAAGTGTCTGGGCGATCATCCCGCCCAGGGACACCCCCACCACGTGGGCGCTCGTCCAGCCCAGGTCGTCCAGGACCGCCACGGCGTCCCCGGCCATGTCCGCCAGCGCGTAGCCGTGCCAGCGGTGGGTCACCCAGACCAGCGGCGACGGCAGGCCCAGCTCGGTCAGATGGGTCGACCGGCCGACGTCCCGGTTGTCGAATCGGGCGACACGGAAGCCGTGTTTCACCAGCCGGCGGCGGAAGCCCGCCGGCCAGAACGACATGGACAGGCCCAGCCCCATGATCAGTAGGAGCGGGACGCCGTCCTCGGGTCCCTCCACCTCGTACGCGATCTTCACGGCCCCGTGCCGCGCGACACCCACCGCAATCCCTCCCCGGTCACGAGCCGGCGCCCTCGGCGCCGCTCATCGCCAGTACCTTCCTCGTCCACTCCCCGATCCGAGACCAGTCCCGCAGGTCACGCCGCGGGCGGCGGCCACCGGGCGGATCCGCGCCGCCGAACACGGCGACCGCCACCGGCACCAGCCAGGGCCGCCGGGTCAGCGCCCGGTCCAATTGCGCCGAACTGCCGCGCCAGGCCTCCTCCTCGTCGCGCCGAGGGCCCATCCCGAACACCGCCACCGGCACCCCGTCCAGCTCGTGGCGATGGCGCCGGAGGAACCGGTGCGCGTCGCGGTGCCAGCGGCCGGAGTAGATCGGCGCACCGAGGATGATCAGGTCCCAGTCGCTCAGCGGTGCCGTGACCAGCCGGGCCGGCATCGCCTGCGCCGTCGCCCCGCCGGCGGTGGCGGCGGTCGCCACGGCCTCGGCGGCCTCCCGGGTCGAACCGTTTCTGGTGGCGTAAGCAACCAGGATGCGTGCCATCGCAGCCACCTCCCCATCCCAGCGTGCGTCGCCGCGCCGACGGCGGTCAGGGCCGAAGGCAATGCGCTCAGGGGCCTTCCGCGGCGGCGAGCGCATTGCCCCGGTACCGGTCAGCAGCCGCCGAGCACCACGACCAGCGCGACGGCGTCCGGCACGGCGTTACGCGAGGCCACCGGACAGCTTCATCCGGGCTCGCTCAGCCGATCAGGAAGACCGGGCAATCGACCTGGTGCAGGACCGCACGGCCGACCGGGCCTAGTTCCGCCTTGCCAGCCGGCCGGCCGAGCACGACGGCGGCGGCCCGGTGCGAGGCGTCGACCAGCTCGGTGACCGGGTTGCCGGCCACGGTCCGGTTCCGCACGGCGACGCCACCACGCCGGTCGGTCCAATCCGGGGTGCCGGCCGGTTCGCGGGTCACCCGCAGCAGCTCCACGTCGCAGCCGCGGAGCCGGGCCTCCCGCACGGCGAAATCAGCCGCCTGATCCGCCGCCGCCGAACCGTCCATGCCGACCAGCAACGGCCGGGTGGCCAGTTCCGGGCCGGCCGGCCACGGCGCCTGCACCACCAGAACCGGGCCACGGTGGCGGGCTGCCACCCGGTCGGCCACACTGCGCCGCAGTGAACCCCGGATCGGCCCGTGCCGGTGTCCGACCACGATCAGGTCGTCGTCGCCGGCGTCGGCGAGCAACATCTCCGCCGGGCCCATCCCGGCACCGAGCCGGGTGGTGACAGTCACCTTCGGGGCGAAGTCGTGCACCCGCTCGACGACCTTCTCCAGCAGTCGCGGATCGCGCGGTGTGTCGCCGGCGTGCACCAGCAACAGGGCGTACCCACGCAGCTCCGCCTCGATCGCCGCGTGATCGACGGCAACGTGGCCACTCGGCGCGTCGTCCACACCGACGATCACCGTCCCGCTGGCGGTGGATTCGATCACGACCGGCGGCGTCGCGGGCTGCGGGACGTACGGATCCACGTAGGAGTAGCTGGAGAGATACCGATTGATCACTTCACCGTACCGGGTTGTCCGGCGGGACGCGCCGGCTCGCTGCCGCGCCTCCTGCTCAACCTGGAACTTGCCGAGGTCGCTCATGGCCGCCTCCCTGCCCATCTGCGCGCTGGCCACGCGCCGACGACGAAGCGACGCCCCGGAAATGCGGGGCGCCGGCCACGCTGCCGGCGCTCCTAACTTCATCTCACACCTCGGCACACGCCACGAACAGGGCTGTTAGACCTGTTCAGAGGCCATTCGCCCCGGGATTTCAGCGCTTGCCGAGCCGGTCCATCTCGGCGCGGATCGCGTCCTCGGACGGCTCCGAGCCGATCAGCACGTCCCAGGCGTGGAAGGCCAGCCCGATGCCCCAGCCGAAGATCGGGAACACCGGCCAGAAGAAGCCCTCCGGGGTGGTCAGCAACCACACCACCACCAGGAACGAGTTGAACAACAGGTAGGCCAGCGCGTGGGTACCCAGCTCGCGCCGTTTGCGCAGCCGGTCCCTCGCGATCTGGTGCAGGTCACCCGGCGGGGACGCGGCCGGGGTGCCCGACGTGGTCGTCATCGCAACTCCCCTCCCATCGCAGCCACGCCCGCGGCAGTGGGCGCCGTCGCGGACGTCGGTACCCTCCCACCCTCATCCGAGCCGTCGCGGTCCGTACAGGGCCGGAGGTCACCGGGTGGCGGGCCTGGCGGGTGCCTGCCGCAAGTCGTCGCCCCGGCCGCCGGATGACGCGCCGACGACCCGCACGGCGCTGTGCGCACGATGCCTCAGCGCGGCGATGGTGGCCGCCGCCCGAGGCCCGGGCGCGGCTGCGATGACCAGCAGGTCCGCCCGCCGGCTCGCCGCGGCCAGCGTGATCACGGCGTCCACACCGCGTCGGGCGAGGAACTCGGCCTCGACCGAGTACCGCCCGGCCCAGTGGCGCACCGTGTTCTCGAGGCGTACCGTCTCGGCGTCCGTTGCCGGGCCGGTGGCAACGACGCTGACGGCGTTGGCGTCACGTGCGGCCTCGCTGAACGCGTACCGTAAAGCATCCTCGACCGGAGCCGGGCCGATCACGCCCACGATGATGCGGCGCGTCGCCGGCGGAGCCGGCACGCCGGGGCGGGCGACCAGCGTGGCGGTCATCGTCCGACGCTTTCGAGCACACCGGGGCGGCTCCAGCGGTGCACCGGCACGCCGGTCACCGCCGCCATGGTGGCCGCCATGAGCAGCCCGCCGGCGACACCGATCGCGATCACCGCGCCGACGGCCTGGCCGGGATGCCACAGCGGCGTGCTGAAGGTCATGAAGACGGTCAGCCCGGCCAGCCAGGCGAGCGCGCTGTAGACGATCCACCGGTCCGCCCGCGGTGCCAGGTGCCGCAGGACCGTCCACTGGGCGACGCCTATCGAGTTCAGCAGGGCCAGGCCGAGCAGCACGGCCACCGGAATCAGCAGGCCGGGTGGCCAAGCCGTCCAGACGGTGACGAAGGTGGGCGCGAGCAGGGCGATCGCGTACGCGAGAACCGCCGCCGCCGCGGTGACGGCGATCCAGCGCCGCACCGGGAGGTCCGGCAGGATCCGGCGCAGCACCGAACTCTGTCCCCAGCCCAGCACCGCGCCCTCCACCGCGCCCGCGGCCAGCAGGGCCGGCACCGCGACGACCGGCCGCGCGGCGACGGTGAGCGCACCCACCGTCGCCGGTACCGCGAACCCGGTCACCTCGGCCGCCGTCACGGTCGCCATCCATACCGGCCACACCCGTTCCATGCCTCCAGCGTGGATCCGTTCCCGCCGCGGAACAGCGGCCGGAAGTCCCGGTGCCGGCGGGACCTTTCGCGCTGCCGCGACCCACGGGTCCGGGTGACGCTCGGAACATGGCCACCATCGAGGTACGCGACCTGGCGCGGGCGTACGGGCCGGTGCGAGCCGTGGACGGGATCAGCTTCTCGGTCGGCGACGGCGAGATCTTCGCGTTGCTCGGGCCGAACGGGGCCGGCAAGACGACCACCGTGGAGATCCTCGAGGGATACCGCACCCGGGACTCCGGCACCGTACGGGTGCTGGGCTACGACCCGGCGACCGGCGGGCCGGCCTACCGCTCGCGGATCGGCGTGGTGCTCCAGTCGGCCGGGTTCGAGGAGGAGTTCACCGTCCGCGAGCTGGTGCGCCTGCAGGCGAGCCTGTTCCCGCGCGGGCACGACCCGGACGAACTGATCGCCCTGGTCGGACTGGGCGACAAGAGCGGTGCCCGGGTGAAAGGACTCTCCGGTGGCCAGCGGCGCCGGCTGGATCTGGCGCTGGGCCTGGCCGGCGCACCCGAGCTGCTCTTCCTCGACGAGCCGACGACCGGGTTCGATCCGGCCGCCCGCCACCGCGCCTGGCAGCTGGTGGCCGGCCTTCGCGAGCTGGGCACCACCATCCTGCTCACCACGCACTACCTGGAGGAGGCGCAGCAGCTCGCCGACCGGGTGGCGGTGATGCGTGGCGGCCGGCTGCTGGCCACCGGAACGCCGGAGGACCTGCGAGCCGGCAGCAAGCTGCCCACTGTGATCAGCTTCGGTCTGCCGGCCGGCGACCTGCCGGCGCTGAGCGCGGCACCGGAGGTGACCGGCACGACCGTGCGGGTCGTCTCGCGGGATCCGGTCGCTGACGCGTGGCGGCTGACCGGGTGGGCGCGCGAGCATGACATCGCGCTGCCGGACTTCACGGTCAGCCCGCCGACGCTGGAGGACGTCTACCTGGCCCTGACCGAGGAGACTTCCGATGAGCCCGCGGACTGAGGCCGCGCTGACCGGGCATGCCATCCGGAGTTTCCTGCGCAACCCGGTCGCGGCGTTCTTCACCCTGGCGTTCCCGGTCACCTTCCTGATCATCGTGGCGTCGCTCGTCGGCGACGTCCGGACCGGGTCGGGCGTGCCGGTGGCGCAGTTCCTGGTGGCGCCGTTCGCGGTGTTCGGGGTGGCGCAGGCGTCCTTCGTCCTGGTCGCGGTGGACATGGCCGGGCTCCGGGAGAACGGCGTGCTGCTGCGGCTACGCGCCACGCCGGTGCCGGCGTGGGCGGTGCTCGCCGCCCGGATCGGCGCATCGGTAGTCGCCTCCGGCATGGCGGTGGCGCTGCTGGTCACGGTGGGCATCCTCGGATACGACGTGCGGATCGTGTGGCACAAGCTGCCGGCCATGCTGGTCACCCTGCTGCTGGGGATCGCTTGCTGCGCCGCCCTGGGCCTGGCCCTGGCCGCGCTGACCCGGACCGTTCTGGTCGCGCAGTCGCTGGCACAGGGATTGCTGATCACCCTGGCCTTCGTCTCCGACGTGTTCATCGTCGGTGCCGTCCTACCCCGCTGGCTGGACGTGCTCGGCTCGGTCCTGCCCCTCAAACACTTCGCCCGGGCGATGGCAGAGACCTTCGATCCGGCCCCCGGATCCGGCTTCTCCCCCGGCCATCTCACCGTTCTGGCGCTGTGGACCGTGGCCGGTGCGGTGGTCGCGAGTCTGCGGTTCGGGTGGCAGCCGCGAGGCGCCGGGACGCCCCGGGTGCCGGTCGATCCGGATTCACCCGCGGCGGCCCGGCTGTCGCCGCCGACGGTTTCCCATCGGTCACCGCTCGCGGGACAGATCGCGTACGCCCTGCTCGGACTGCGCCGCAATGGTCTCGCGGTGTTCTTCTCGCTGGTCTTCCCGGCGCTGTTGCTGGCGCTGTTCCCGACGGTCTTCGGCGGCGGGCAGGTGCACGGCATGCCGATGGCCCAGTACCTGTTCGCCGGGATGATCGCTTACAGCGCCACCGTCACCGCCTACGTCGACATGCCGGAGTCGGTGGTGGTCGCCCGCGCCGCCGGGGTGCTCAAGCGGCTGCGCGGCACCCCGCTGCCGTTCCGCTGGTATCTCGCCGGGCGCGCCGGCGCCGCCCTTTTCGCCGCGCTGCTGGCCGCCGCCCTGCTCACCGCCGTCGGCGTGGGCTTCCTGGACGTGCGGCTGGACGCCACCCGGCTCCCGGCGCTGCTGCTCACGATCGCCGCCGGTGTTCTCTGCTTCGCGGCACTCGGCCTGGCGGTCGCCGCGCTGCTGGCCTCGGCCCGCTCGATCGTCGCCGTCACGCTCGGCACGTTGCTGCCGCTCTGCTTCGTGTCCGAGGTCTTCGTGGTGGGTGACCAGCCGCTACCCGGCCGGCTGACCGCCGTGGCGAACGTCTTCCCGCTGCGGCACCTGCTCCAGGCGGTGCTGGCCGCGACGGATCCGGCGGCCACCGGCACCGGCTTGGCGCCCGGCCACCTGGCCGTCCTGGCGGGGTGGACGGCACTGGGGCTGCTGATCGCGACGCGCCGCCGGGCTGCCCTGGACTGATCCGAGGAGGCAAGATGCGGGCCGTTCTGCTGCTGGCCGGGATCGTCACCGCGCCGCTGAGTTCGCTACTGATCTTTCTGCCGTCCCGGCGGACCGGCGCCGCGTCGGTGATCCGGCGGGTGCTGCTCACCACGGCGTTCACCGCGCTGGTGTACGCCGTGCTCGCCCTGTTGGGGGCCCCGCCCGCTCAGATCGCCGGCGCCGTCATCGCCTACCTGCTGACCGGCGTGGTGTGGCTGCCGTGCACCGGCCGCTGGACCGCCCGGGCCCATGTGGCCTGGGCGTCCAGCGTCTTCCTCTTCGTCGCGTACCTGCTGTTCGTGATCGGCTGGACGCTCAGCAGTGGCCTGGGTCCCTGGGGCACCGCCGCCGGTCTGCTGCTCTGCCTCTTCGAGCTGGTCGCGGCGTTGCTGGGCGCGGCCTACCTGTGGGAGCTGTGCGACGCGCTGGGCAGTCAGGTGTGGCAACGGCGGGTGCCGGTCGACCGGTCCGTGGAGCTGGCCCGGCGCAGCCGCACCCGGGCGGCGGCCACGCTGCCCTTCGTCAGCCTGCACGTGCCGGCCCACAACGAGCCACCGGACATGGTGATCGACACGCTGCGCCGGATGAAGCTGATCGACTATCCCCGCTTCGAGGTCATCGCGATCGACGACAACACCGGCGACGAGGCTCTGTGGCGACCGGTCGAGGCCTGGTGCGCCGGGCACGGCGTCACGTTCTTCCACCTCGACGGCTGGCCCGGCTTCAAGTCCGGGGCGCTGAACTACGCGTTCGGCGAGCTGGCCGACCCGGCCGCCGAGATCATCGGGGTGGTCGACTCCGACTACCGGATCGATGCCGGGTTCCTGCGCCGGTGCGTGCCGCTCTTCGACGATCCGCGGATCGGGTTCATCCAGGCGCCGCAGGACTACCGCGACTGGCACTCGGTACCGTATCTGCGCTGGCTGTACTACTCGTACCGGTATTTCTTCGCGGTGTCACAGCCGTCCCGCAACGAGCGCGACGGGGCGATCTTCGCCGGGACGATGGGGCTGATCCGCCGGGAGGCGCTGCGCGCCGTCGGTGGCTGGGACGAGTGGTGCATCACCGAGGACGCCGAACTGTCGCTGCGCCTGCTGCGGGCCGGCTGGTCCGGTCTGCACGTCGACGCGTCGATGGGTCGCGGGGTGATGCCACTGACCTTCGAGGCGCTCAAGAGCCAGCGCTACCGCTGGTGCTTCGGCGGCATCCAGATCATGCGGATGCATTTCCGGTCGCTGCTGCCCGGGCCGCGCACCGAGCACAACCGGCTGTCGCTCGGACAGCGGTGGGCCTACCTGTCCGGGGCGCTGCAATGGTACGGCGATCTGCTCGGCCTGATCTTCTACGTCTTCCTGCTGTGCGGCGCGGTCAATCTGGCGCTCGGTGGTGACCAGCTGTTCCGCAAGCTGTCGGCGTTCCTGGTCGCCACCGTGCCGGTGCTGATCGTGCTGGGCCTGCTGCGCGCCGTGGCGCTGCTGCGCCGGGAGACCGGGGCGACCTGGCGCGATGCCGTCGGCGCCTTCTTCGTCTGGCAGTCCACCGCGCTGGTGGTGGCCCGGGCGTCGGTGCAGGGGCTGTTCGCCCGGCGGGCGGAGTTCCTGCGTACGCCGAAGACCGGCGAGCGCGAGAGTCTCGGGCAGGCGCTGCGGGCGAACTGGGCGGAGACGCTGCTGGCGGCTCTCGGCGTGGCCGGGATCGTGGCCTCGCTGACCCGGTGGGACACCTACAGCGGACCGCTGCTGGCCGGGCTGCTGGTGGTGCCGACACTCGGGCTGGCGGCGGCGCCGTACTACAGCCGGGCCGCGCAACGGGCCATGCTGCCGCCGGAGCTGGCGGCTCGCCGTCGTTCGGAATGGCAGCGCGACCGGCGTGCCGTGCTCGCCGGCACCACCGCCGGACTGACCCTGGGTGCCGCCGGGGTCGCGGTCGCCCTGCTCGTCACGCTGCTGACCGCGCCGAGCACCGGCCTGGTCAAGCCGCCCGACCTGAATCCGGCACCGACCACCCGGCCGGCCACCACGAAACCCACGCCCAGCCAGTCACCGAGCCGGTCACCGAGTCCGGCGCCGAGCAGCGCGACGCCGAGCGGCACCCCGTCGCAGAGCCCGTCCGCCTCGCCCTCGGAGAGCCCGTCGAGCGAGTCGCCCGCCCCCAGCTCCCCGACCGTCACCAGCACACCCAGCCCAGCCGGGTAGCCGCGAGAGCGGCGTGGCGGGCCGCATGGCAGGTGCGCCGCGGGTCATGCGGCCATGCCGCGCGGGTCCGGCGCGGTGTCGACTGGGGGTATGGCAAGCCCGCGCATTCCCCGCAGCATGTCCGACGACTACACCCGGACGATGGCGACGCAGCGCCGGCAGGTGCTCAGTGAGCACAGCGGCGCGGTCCTCGCCCACGTCGGGCGCTACAGCATCGATCCGGCGGTGCTGCGCGGCAACATCGAGGGCTTCATCGGCGCCGCGCAGGTGCCGATCGGCGTGGCCGGTCCCCTGCTGGTCGACGGCGAGCACGCGCGTGGCGAGTTCCTGGTGCCGCTGGCCACCACCGAGGGCACGCTGGTCGCCAGCTACAACCGCGGGATGCGCCTGCTCGGTGCGTGCGGCGGCGTCACCACCACGATCGTCGAGGAGTCCATGCAGCGCGGCCCGGCGTTCCGGTTCGACACCGCGCGGGAGGCCCGCGACTTCGGCCGGTGGGTGCTCGACAATCTCGCCGGGATCCGGGCCACGGCCGAGGCGACCACCCACGTCGGACGGCTGGTCGACATCGGCCAGTACCAGGTCGGCCCGCTGCGCTACCTGCGGTTCAACTACACCACCGGGGACGCCGCCGGGCAGAACATGACCGGCAAGGCCACCCGGGCGGCCTGCGAGTGGATCCGCCGGCACTGCCCCGGGCAGCCGTGCTACGTGCTGTCCGGCAACGTCGACACCGACAAGAAGCACTCGCAGATCAACACGCTGCTGACTCGCGGACGGCGGGTGGTCGCCGAGGCGGTACTGGGCGCCGAGGCGCTGCACCGGATCATGCGGGTCGACCCGGCCGAGTTGTTCCGCTGGCGGCAGGTGTCGATGACCGGCGCGATGCTGGCCGGCGCCGCGGGCACCGGGGTCCACGCGGCCAACGGGCTGGCCGCCCTGTTCATCGCGACCGGGCAGGACGCCGCGAACGTCGCCGAGTCGCACGCCGTGATGAGCTACACCCAGCTGCTGGACTCCGGTGACTACTACTGGTCGGTGACGCTGCCGGCGCTGATCGTGGCCACTTGCGGCGGTGGAACGGGGCTGCCGACCCAGCGGGAGTGCCTGGAACTGCTCGGCTGCTACGGGCCAGGGCGGGCACGGGCGTTCGCCGAGATCTGCGCGGCCGTGGTGCTGGCCGGCGAGATCTCGCTGGCCGCCGCGGTCCTGCACGACGACTGGGTGGGCGCGCACGAACGGCTGGGCCGCAACCGGCCCTGACCGGCAGGTCCGGGCGCGGCTGATACCGGCCGGGCGTCGCCGCACTCACCTCGGTGAGTCGCCACGTGGTCGAACACGCCGCCTGCCCGGTGCTGGTCGTCCCGTCGCCGGCCGGATGACGCGTCGACCACCGCACGCCTCCGGGTCGTATCGCCGATCTGGGCCCGTCGGCCCTATCCGGCGCCCGGTCGCCGGTGGAGGCTGAACGAGGAAAGGCAGAGTCATGACCACAGCAACCGCGAGACACCGCCCGTCGGTGGGCTCACGCCGGTTCGGCTACGGCGTCGCCGCCACGATCAACATCTTGCTGATCTATCTCGTCAACGTGCGTCCGGGCTGGGCGGCGGTCCCGTTCCTGTCTGCGGATACCGCTCAGATCATCCCCCTGGTCAACGCCTCGCTGGTCGTCGGGCTGGTCGTGGACGCCGTCCAGTTCGTCCGGGATCCGCGCTGGCTGGTCGCGCTCGGCGGACTGGCCACCACCGCGATCGGGATCGCCGTGCTGGTCCGGATGTGGCGGGTGTTCCCGTTCGACTTCGGGGACGCCTCATTCGACTGGACGCTGCTGTTCCGGTTCGGGATCGCGGCCTGCCTGGTGGGTGCGCTGATCGGCTTCATCGTGCAGGCGGTGACACTGCTGCGCGCGCTGGCCGGGCCACATCCCGGCTGACCGTCGCGGTCCCGTGCCGTAAGCTCGCTCCGCCAGGTCAGCAGGACCGCGCCGGGAAGGTGTCACTGCCGGGCGGGACGCTGGTCACCATCGGCCGGGAGGATTCATGAAAGCATTCCGTCAAGCGGTCGAGGCACGCGACATCGCCGCGATCGCCGCCCTGCTCGCCGACGACGTGGTCTTCGTCAGCCCGGTGGCGTTCCAGCCCTACTCCGGCAAGGCGATGACCGTCGCGATCCTGCGCGGGGTGCTGCGCGTCTTCGAGAATTTCCGGTACGTCGGTGAGCTCGCCGGCGCGGATGACCGGGACCACGCGCTGGTGTTCGAGACCAGCGTCGGCGGCAAGGACATCACCGGGTGCGACTTCCTGCACCTGGACGACGACGGGCTGATCGACCGGTTCACCGTGATGGTCCGGCCGCTGTCCGGGGCGCAGGCGCTGGCCGAGGCGATGAACGCCCAGTTCGACCAGATCCGGCGCGAGGCGGCTCAGGGCTGAGCGATTCGCTCATCGGTGGTAGCTTGGCCGCATCCCGGCTCGGGAGGTGCGATGGCTCGGCGACGGTGGCAGGCGGCTCGGGCGATGATCGCCGCGGCGGCGGTCATGGTGACGGTGGCCTGCGGTTCCGGCTCCAGCGCCGGGAAACCCTCCGCCAGCGCTCCGGCCGTGCTGCCGTCGAGCGGCACCGGCACCGCCGAGATCGGTGGCCGCCAGGTCACCGTGCACGTCCCGGACTCCTACCACCCCGACCGGCCGGCGCCGCTGGTCATCGGGCTGCACGGATATTCGTCCGATGCCCGGGAGTTCGAGAGCTACATGCGGTTGACGCCCGAGTCGGACCGGCGGGGCTTCGTCTACGCCTACCCAGACGGCACGACCGACGATCGTGGCAATCGCTTCTGGAACGCCACCGACGCGTGCTGCGCCTTCTCCAGCCCGGAGACCGACGACTCGGGTTACCTCAGTCAGCTCATCTCGACGATGCGGGCCACGTACCGGATCGACAGCTCCCGGGTCTACCTGATCGGCCATTCCAACGGCGGCTTCATGGCGTTCCGGATGGCCTGCGAGCACGCCGACCAGGTCACCGCGATCGTCTCGCTGAACGGCGCGAGCTGGACCGACGCCGCACGATGCCGGCCGTCCCGGCCGGTCAGCGTGCTCGCCGTGCACAGCAGCGCCGACGAGACCATCGCGTTCGGCGGCGGCCAGATCAACGGCGTCGCCTACCCGTCGGCGGCCACCACGATCACCCAGTGGCTGGGTTACGACAGGTGCGCCGCGACGGGCCGCGACGCTGCCCCGCTCGACCTGGTCACCGACCTGCCGGCCGCCGAGACGTCGGTACGTGCCTACACCCAGGGGTGCGCCGGCGGATCGACAGTGCGGGAGTGGACGATAGACGGTGGGACCCATGTGCCGCGCCTGACCTCCACCTTCGCCACCGCCGTGACGGACTTCATGGTCGCCGCGGTCCGGCCCGCCCGGTGACCCGGCGGTTCAGCAGATGCGTGGCAGCTGCTCACCCAGCGGCATGTCGAGCACCCGCCGGGAGCCGACCGCGGTGCGGACCACCACCGGTCCTTCGGGCAGGACCGTGCCGATGCGGACCGCGTCGCGGCCCTCCGCCCGCCCGCGCATCGCCGCGAGCACGGCGTCCGCCCGGCCCGGCGCGACGAACGCGACCAGGCAGCCCTCGTTGGCCACGTAGGCCGGGTCGAGACCGAGCATCTCGCACGCCGCCCGGACCGGTTCGGGTACCGGCAGTGCCCGCTCCTCGATCTCGGCCCCGGCTCCGGAGGCCACCGCGATCTCGTTGAGCGACGCGGCCAGGCCGCCCCGGGTCGGGTCGCGCAGCGCGTGCACGGCGTCTCCGCCGGCCGCCATCATCGCGGCCACCAGCCGGTGCAGCGGGCGCGTGTCGGAGGTGATGTCGGCTTCGAAGCCGAGGCCGGCACGGGTGCTGAGCACGGTGACGCCGTGGCAGCCGATCGGCCCGGAGAGCAGGATCGCGTCTCCGGGGCGGGCGCCGGCCGCTGACGGGGCGGTGCCGGGCAGCCGGCGGCCCAGACCTGCGGTGATCACGAAGAGCCGGTCGGCGGCGCCGCGGCCGACCACCTTGGTGTCACCGGTGACGACCGGCACGCCGGCGGCCACGGCGGCCGCCCCAGCGGAGGCGGTGACCCGGCGCAGGTCGGCCATCGGCAGGCCTTCCTCGACCACGTAGGCGAGGGTCAGTGCGACCGGCATGGCCGCCCGCATGGCCAGGTCGTTGACGGTGCCGTGCACGGCCAGCGCGCCGATGTCGCCGCCGGGGAAGAAGAGCGGGTCGACGACGTACGCGTCGGTGCTCAGGGCCAGCTCGGTGCCGTCGGCCCGCACCACCGCGGCGTCTTCGAGCGGCCCGCCGCAGGCGGCCGCTCCGAGCGCGGGCACCAGCACGTCGGCGATGAGTTCGGCGGAGAGCCGGCCACCGGAGCCGTGCCCGAGCAGAACGCGTTCGGTCTCCGGGACCGGCGCCGGGCATGTGCCGGCCGCCGGGTCGACGATGGTCATGACGGATCTCCCGGTGCGGGGGCGCGGCGGCGCCCGGCGGAGTAGTAGGCGGCACAGGTGCCCTCGGCGGAGACCATCGGTGCGCCCAGCGGCGTGCGCGGGGTGCAGGCGGTGCCGTAGGCATGGCAGTCGGTCGGTACCCGGTCGCCGGTCAGGATGCCGCCGGCGATGCAGTCGGGGTGCTCGCGCACCACGATGCTGCCGACATCGAAGCGGCGCCCGGCGTCGAACGCGGCGTACGCGTCGGTCAGGGTGAGTCCGCTGGCCGGGATGGCGCCGATCCCCCGCCAGCTGCGGTCGGTGATCCGGAAGACGCTGCGGACGGCGTCCTGCGCCGCGGTGTTGCCCTCGCGGCGCACCGCGCGGGCGTACTGGTTCTCCACCCGGTACGACCCGGTCTCCAGCTGCCGGACCGCCATCAGGATGCCCTCCAGCAGGTCGAGTGGCTCGAATCCGGTGACCACGATCGGCACCCGGTGCTCGGCGGCGATCGGCTCGTACTCGGTCCAGCCCATCACCGCGCAGACGTGCCCGGCGGCCAGGAAGCCCTGCACCCGGCAGGTGGGTGCGCGCAGCACCGCGGTCATCGCGGGCGGCACCAGCACGTGGCTGACCAGGACGCTGAAGTTGGTCAGGCCGAGGGTGGCGGCGTGCCGCACGGCCATGGCGTTGGCCGGCGCGGTGGTCTCGAAGCCGACCGCGAGGAACACCACCTGCCGGTCCGGGTGCGAGCGGGCCAGGGCGACCGCGTCCATCGGCGAGTACACGACGCGGACGTCGGCACCACGGGCACGCAGGGCGAGCAGATCGGTGTGCGAGCCGGGCACCCGCAGCATGTCACCGAAGCTGGTGAGGATCACCTCGGGGCGCTGGGCGATCGTCATGGCCTGGTCGAGTACTTCGAGCGGGGTGACACAGACCGGGCAACCCGGTCCGTGGATCATGCGGATGCCGCCGGGCAGCAGCTCGTCGATGCCCTGCCGGACGATGGTGTGGGTCTGCCCGCCGCACACCTCCATCAGCGTCCACGGCCGGGTGGTGACCCGGCGCAGCTCGGCGAGCAGCGCCCGGGCCAGGTCCGGGTCGCGGTATTCGTCGAGGTACTTCACGGCCCGAGCTCCTGTTCCAGGACGTCGCCCATGGCGCGCAGCACGGCCAGGGTGCGCTGTGCCTCGGTCGCGTCGACGACGCTGATCGCGAAGCCGACGTGGACGATCACGTAGTCCCCGACGCCGGCCTGCGGGGTGTAGGCCAGACAGACCTGCTTGCGGACGCCGCCGAAGTCGACGGTGCCGACCCGCAAGCCGTCCTGCTCCTCGATCCCGGTGAGCCTGCCGGGGATGCCCAGGCACATGTCAGCCGTCCTCGGCCAGCCGGGCCGCGGCGATCACTGCCTGGCCGTAGCTGATGCCGCCGTCGTTGGCCGGCACGTCGCGGTTGAGCAGCGCGGTCAGCCCGGCGGCGCGCAGGGCGTGCGGCAGGCCGGTGGCCAGGATGCGGTTCTGCAGGCAGCCACCGGAAAGGCAGACGACCCGCACACCGGTCCGCTCGGCGGCCCGGGCGCACAGCGCCACTGTCACCTCGATCACGGTACGGTGGATCGCCGCCGCCAGATCGTCGGCGGACTCCCCCGCCGCGCTGCGCTCCAGCAAAGCGCCGAGGGTGCCGGACCAGTCGTAGACCCACAGCCCGCCGACCCGGGTGATCCGCCACGGCAGCGGCTCCGGACGGGTGGCGCCACGGTGTGCCGCCGCCTCCAGCAGGATCGCGGCCTCGCCCTCGTAGCCGGCGTCGTCGCGGATGCCGAGCAGGCTGGCCACCGCGTCGAGGAAGCGGCCGGCGCTGGAGGCGGGTGGGCAGTGCACGCCGCGCTCGATCATGCGGCGGACCAGCGCCTGCTCGGCGGGGGGCATCCGGCTGAGCAGGGCCGGTTCTGGGCCGGGTGGCAGCGGGAACTCGCCACCGTACAGGTAGCCGAGTGCCATCCGGGCCGGCCGGCGCACCGCGGATCGCGCCCCGGGCAACGGCGCGGTGCCGAACCGGCCCAGCCGCCGGAATCCGGTGTAGGTGGACAGCAGCAGCTCACCACCCCAGAGCCGGCCGTCGTCGCCGAACCCGAGGCCGTCGTAGGCGACGCCGAGGAACGGACCGTCCAGGCCGTGCTCCGCGGCGCAGGACACCACGTGAGCGTGGTGGTGCTGCACTGCGATCCGCCGGGGCGGGGGTGCCGCCCGCTGGGCATAGCCGGTGGAGAGATAGTCGGGGTGCAGGTCGTGGGCGTACACCTCGGGCTCGCACCGATGCAGGTGGCACAGTTGCGCCACGGTGGCCTCGAACGCGGCGAGCGCGTCGGCGTCCGCCAGGTCGCCACCGTGCGGACCGATCAGGGCCTGGCCGGCGCGGGCCACCGCGAAGGTGTGCTTGAGCTGTGCTCCGACGGCGAGGATGGGTCGGCGGGCCGGTACCGGCAGGGGCAACGCGCCGGGGGCGTAGCCGCGGGCACGCCGGATCAGGCGGACGGTGCCGCCGGCCGCCTGGACCACCGAGTCGTCGTAGCGGGCCCGGATCGGCCGGTCGTGACCGAGGAAGCCGTCGGCGATCCCGGCGAGGCGGTCGGCCGCGTCGGCGTCATCGATCGCGATCGGCTCGTCGGCGCGATTGCCGCTGGTCACCACGAGCGGGCGGGCCAGGTCGTGCAGTAGCAGGTGGTGCAGCGGAGTGGTGGGCAGGAACAGCCCCACCCGGTCCACGCCGGGCGCGACGGCCGGCGCCAGGGCGGTCCCCGGCCGGGCCGGCACCAGCACGATCGGATGTGCCGGGCTGGTCAGCGCTTCCGCCGCGGCCGGGTCGAGACGGGCCAGGGCGTGGGCGGCGGCCAGGTCGGCCACCATCACCGCGAACGGCTTGTCGGGCCGTTGCTTGCGCAGCCGCAGCCGGCTCACCACGGCCGGGTTGGTGGCGTCGCAGATCAGCTGGAAGCCGCCGAGGCCCTTGACCGCCACGATCCGGCCGACCGCGATCGCGCCGGCCGCCGCGGCCAGCGCCTGCTCGCCATCGGTTTGACGCCCTCCGGCCCGCCAGGTGAGCCGGGGCCCACAGGCCGGGCAGGCCACCGGCTCGGCGTGGAACCGCCGGTCGGCCGGGTTGCGGTACTCCGTGGCACAGCGCGGGCAGAGCGGGAAGCCGGACATGGCGGTACGGGCCCGGTCGTACGGAAGATCGTCGACGATGGTGGCCCGCGGTCCGCAGGCGGTGCAGTTGACGAACGGGTACCGGTAGCGCCGGTCGGCCGGATCGAACAGCTCGCCGAGACAGTCGTCGCAGGTGGCGAGGTCGGCTGGTAGCCCGGCGAACCCGGCCGGCAGGGCGGCGTCGCCGCTGGGCACGACGCGGAATCCGGGTGGCGGCGCGGCGCCGTCCGGGGTGACGGTGATCGCGGCGACCCGCGCGGCCGCCGGGGCCTGCGCGCGCAGCGCCTCGACCAGCCGGGACACGGCCGTCTCGGGCCCGCCGACCCGGATGACCACCTCGCCGCCGACGTTGCGGACCTCTCCGTCGAGGTGCAGACCGGTCGCGACCCGGTGCACGAACGGGCGGAACCCGACGCCCTGCACGGTGCCGCACACCCGCACCGACCATGCTTGCGGTGTGCCGACGGCGGTCATGGCGCGGCCACCAGATCGCAGATCCGCTCGGTGACCGGCCGGATCGTGGCGGCCACCGGGGCGCTCAGTCCGGTCCCGAAGCCGAACTCGTGGCCGTAGGCGACCAGCGCGACCAGGCGGCACGGAAGCCGGTCCAGTGCCCGGGCCAGCCGGATGGTGTCGCCGAGCCCGATGCTGTGCCCGGAGGTGGCCGGCGCGGCCGGCCCGGCGTCCTCGGGCAGGCAGACCTCACACCAGCCGGTGCCGCCACCGGCGGCGACATCGACCACCACGGCGAGGGCGGCCCCGGTCCACGCCTGCAACATCCGGCTCGGTTCGCCGTCGCTGACCCGCAGCTCGACCCCGTCCAGCCGGTGATCGCCGTCGCGGCGGGCGGTCAGTTCGGCGAGCACCCGGGGGCCGAACCCGTCGTCGCGCCGGTATTCGTTGCCGACGCCGATCACCACCCTGCGCGCCGCCATGTCAGCTCCGCTCCACATGCAGGTCGAGAAAGTGAGTGGCGCACGAGATGCACGGGTCGTAGTTGCGGATCGCCTGCTCGCACTGGGTGGTGAGCCGCTCGTCGTCGAGGTCGAGCCGACCGGCGACGAAACGGGCCAGGTCGTCCTCGATGGCGGCCTGGTTCTGCGAGGTGGGCGGCACGATCCGGGCCGCGGTGATCCGGCCGTCGGGGTCGAGGTCGTAGCGGTGGAAGAGGGTGCCGCGCGGCGCCTCGGTGGCACCACGGCCGGTGCCGGCGCGGGCGGGCACCGGTACCGCCGGGCTCGGCGGCGGCTCGTAGGCGTCGATCAGCCGGATGGCCTCCTCCACCGCGTACACCGTCTCCACGGCCCGGACCACGATGCTGCGGTACGGGTTGCGGCATTCCTCGCCGAGCCCGGCCGCCGCGGCGGCCTCCCGGGCCAGTGGCGTCAGCCAGTGCCGGTTGAGGGTGTAGCGGGCGGCCGGACCGGTCAGGTATCGGCCGCGGCCGGCCAGGTGGGCGTGCAGGGCGGTGGAGTGCGGCACCTGCTCCTCGATGATGTGCTGCTCGAACTGCGCGACGTCGAAGCTGAGGCCGCCGGTGGTGGTGACGAATCCGGTTTCGATCGGGTAGGTCCCGGGCGTGCACAGCGCCAGCATCTCGTGGTCGTGGTGGAATTCCGGGAAGTCGAAGCCGGCCACCCAGCGCACCGTGTCGAGTGCCTGGTCCAGGGCGGCGCGCAGCCGCTCGCGCAGCGGCGCCAGTTCCCTGGGCGCGGGTACCCGGTAGAAGCCGCCGACCCGGACGTTGATCGGATGTATGGCCCGGCCACCGATGAGTTCGATCAGGTCGTTGCCGGCCTGTTTCAGGGCCAGGCCGCGTTCCACCAGGTCGCGCCGGTCCTTCGCGAGGGCGAGCGCGCTGCCGTAACCGAGGAAGTCGGGGGCGTGCAGCAGGTAGATGTGCAGGGTGTGGCTCTCGATCCACTCACCGCAGTAGATCAACCGGCGCAGCGCCGCGACGCCGGGCGACACCGTGACCCGGCAGGCGTCCTCGATCGCGGCGCAGGCGCTCATCTGGTACGCCACCGGGCAGATCCCGCAGATCCGGGCGGTGATGTCCGGCGGCTCGGTGTGCTGCCGGCCGCGCAGAAACGCCTCGAAGAAGCGCGGCGGTTCGTAGATCTCCAGGCGGACGTCGTCGACCGCGCCGTCGCGGACCCGCACGTGCATGGCGCCCTCGCCTTCGACCCGGGCCAGCGCCCGTACGTCGATCACCCGTTCGTAGCGGTGCGTCATGACGCCCGCTCCGTGTCGAAGGCGGTGACGTTGAAGGTGCGGTGGACCCGCCGGATGTCGTCCTCGGACATGCCGGTGGCGCGCAGCAGGGCCGCCTCGGCCGGGGCGTTCGGCGACTCGGCGGGGCCGAAACAGCCGAAACAGCCGCGCCCGAAGGCCGGGCAGATCGCTCCGCAGCCGGCCCGGGTCACCGGTCCCAGGCACGGCTCGCCGCGGGCGACGACGACGCACACGTTGTTGCGGAGTTTGCAGTCGAAGCAGACGCTGTGCGCGGGCAGGGCGGGCCGCCGGCCGGCCAGCAGCGCACCGATCGTGTCGAGCAGCTGCCGCCGGTCGATCGGGCAGCCGTGCAGCTCGTAGTCGACGTCGACGTGCGCCGCGATCGGGGTGGAGGTGGCCAGGGTGCTCAGGTACTCGGGCCGGGCGTAGACCACCTTGGCGTACTCGTCGACGTCGGCCTGATTGCGCAGGGCCTGGATGCCGCCGGCGGTGGCGCAGGCGCCGATGGTGATCAGGATGCGCGAGTCGGCCCGGACCCGCTGGATGCGCTCGGCGTCCTCGGGCGTGGTGATCGACCCTTCGACCAGCGAGATGTCGTACGGGCCGGGCAGCACGTCACTGGAGGCCTCCAGGAAGTGGGCGATCCGGACCCGGTCGGCGACGGCGAGCAGCTCGTCCTCGCAGTCGAGGAGGCTGAGCTGACAGCCGTCGCAGGAGGCGAACTTCCACACGGCGAGGGTGGGCGTCGACATCACAGCTCCCGTACCGACATCAGTGGCTCGGCGACCGGGTAGGGCACCACCGGGCCGTCCCGGCAGATCAGCAGCGGCCCCAGCTGGCAGTGCCCGCACCAGCCGACGCCGCAGCGCATGGACCGCTCCAGAGAGACCTGCACCCGCTCGGCGGGCACCCCGCGGGCGATCAGGGTCCGGGCGGTGAACCGCATCATCACCTCCGGGCCGCAGAGGTAGGCCACGCTGGCGGCGGGGTCCACAGCGGCGGCCGGGATCACCGTGGTGACCAGGCCCACCGGCCCGGTCCAGGTGTCGTCCGGGCGGTCCACGACGGTCAGCACCTGCGCCTGGGCCGCCCACCGGACGAGGTCGTCGCGGTAGAGCAGTTCGGCCGGTTGCCGGGCGCCGGCCAGGACCGTCACCTCGCCGTACGCGGAGCGGTCGGCGAGCAGCCGCTCGACGACCGGGCGCAACGGGGCCAGCCCGAGGCCGCCCGCCACCACCAGCACGTCGTGACCGGCCGCGGCGGCCAGGTCCCAGCCTATCCCGAACGGGCCGCGCACGCCGACGAGATCGCCGGGCTGAGCGGCGCACAGGGCCTGGGTGACCGCGCCGACAGCGCGGATGGTGTGCGCGGGCCCGGCACCCTCCGTCCCGCTGATCGAGATCGGGACGTCGCCGACGCCGTACGCGGTGAGCATGGCGAACTGGCCCGGCTGAAAGGCCGGCAGCGGCTCGTCGACCCCGCTCAGCTCGACGGTGACCGTGTCGGCGGTGTCCTGGCGTCGGCGGACCACCCGGCTGGGCGCGGGGACGGCGGGGTTCACGACCGGCTCCACAGGTCGAGAAGCCGCAGCCGGGTGGTGACCAGCCGGTCGCCGATCACCGGGACGAAGCGTTGCAGGATCGCGTACCCGAAGTCGGTGTCGGCGGCACAGCGCCGGCGCACCGCGGCGGCGTCGAACTCGGTGGCGATCACCGGGCTGCGGGTGGTCGCCCCGAACCGCCACCGGTACGGCGGGTAGAGCCAGGACCACCCGAGCACGTCACCGGCGCCGAGGGTCTCCAGCACCTGATCGCCGCGTTCCGGTACGTGTACGCCGAGGGCGACGGTTCCCTCCTGGACCAGCCAGAAACGATCGGCGGGCGCCCCCTCGGCGAAGATCCGGTAGCCGCCGGGGTATCGCACCCCGACGCCGCAGTCGATCAGATCGCCGAGTACCCGGGAATTCAGCCCGTCCAGGAAGGGCTGCGCGCTCATGTCCGGTCCCCGTCCGCCAGGGCGGCCGCTTCCCGGGTGATGTCGATGCCGGCCGGGCACCAGGCGATGCAGCGGCCGCAGCCGACACAGCCGGAGACACCGAACTGTTCGGGCCAGGTGCCCAGCTTGTGACTGATCCACTGCCGGTACCGGGACTGGCCGCTGGTGCGTACCGAACCGCCGTGCAGGTAGGAGAAGTCAAGGCTGAAGCAGGAGTCCCAGTGCCGCCACCGCTCCACGTGCTCGCCGGTCAGGTCGGTGACGTCCTCGGCCGTGGTGCAGAAGCAGGTGGGGCAGACCAGCGTGCAGTTGCCGCAGGTCAGGCAGCGGGAGGCGACGTCGTCCCAGTGCGGCGACTCGCGGCTCGCGGCGATCAGGCCGGGCATCGGCTCGTCCGGCAGGTGCCGGGACATGCGGCCGGCGGCCTGCCGGGTCAGCTCCTGTGCGGTGGCGACGTCGTCGTCGGCCGCGGGCCGGGTGGGCAGGGCGGCGAGCACCTCGTCGCCGGCCGGCGAGCCGGCCCGGATCAGCAACCGGTGGCCGCCGTCGAGCACCTCGGTCAGGGCCAGGTCATAGCCGGCGGTGGCGGACGGTCCGGTGCCCGTCGACGTACAGAAGCAGGTCGCGCCGGGCTCGGTGCACTCGGCCACGACCACGAAGACGCCGTCACGGCGAGCGGTGTAGATCGGGTCGGGGTATCGGCCCTCGGCGAGGACCCGGTCGAGCACGGCCATCGCGGCCACGTCGCACGGGTGCACGCCCACGAACGCGTACCGTTTGCCGGGCGGCGCCGCGGGGGCGACAGCGCCGGTCGCCCGGTCGCCTGACCAGAGCTGGGCCCTCGGTGGGTGCAGGAAATCCTTCATCGACTGCGGTCCGGCACTGTGCGCGAAGACCGCGCGGTCGCTCCGGCGGCGCAGCCGGTAGCGGCCGGCTTCGGTGTCGGCGCTCCAGCCGTACGGCAACTGGTCCGCCGAGTCGAGCTCGGCGAGCTGCACAGCGCCGTCCCGCACCGTCGGGCCGACGATCGTGTAGCCCCGATCGCGCAGCGCCCCGAACAGAGCGGCCAGCTCCGCCGGTTCCAGAATCCCCGATCGCATGGCACCTCCCGGGCCTGTCGCCTTCACCCTGCGCCGCTCGGACCCGGGGTGGACAGGGCCGGAAGTCCCGGACCGATCCGGACCGGCTCGGTGGCGCTGACCGGATCCAGGTATCGCCCGGCCGCCCCGGTGCCGGTCTGTCCGCCCCGGTCGAGGTGGTAGAGCATCGGGACCCCGGTCGGGATGTCGAGCCGTTCGACGGCAGCCGGCGAGAGTCCCTCGAGGTGCATGACGAACGCGCGCAGGCTGTTGCCGTGCCCGACGACCAGCGGCGTCTCGCCGGCCACCAGCAGCGGCCGCAGCACGTCCGACCAGTAGGGCAGCAGGCGGGCCCGGACGTCGGCGAGGCTCTCGGTACGCGGAAGTGCCTCCGGTGGCAGGCCGGCGTATCGGGGATCGGCATACATCGCCGCGGCGGCGGACTCGCTCATCGCGGGTGGGGCGATCGCGTACGACCGTCGCCACGCCCGGAACGTGGCGGCGTCCACCTCGGCGGCGACGGCCCGCTTGTCCCGGCCGGTGAGCGCACCGTAGTGGCGTTCGTTGAGCCGCCACGACCGGTGTACCGGTAGCCGGCCGAAGCCCAGTACGGCCACGACGATCGCCGCGGTGTCGATCGACCGGCGCAGCAGCGACGTGTGGACACTGGTCGGCCGCCTGCCGAGCCGGTCCAGGGTGGCGCCGGCCTGGCGTGCCTGGGTGGCGCCGAGTGCGCTCAGCGGCGGGTCGGACCAGCCGGTGAAGATGTCGGCGGCGTTGCTCACGCTCTGCCCGTGCCGTAACAGCAGCAAGGCCCCGCCCGACGCGGTCATCGGGCGGCGCGCCGCTGGACGACCCGCATCACCAGGCCGGGCAGGGCGGCGATCCCGGCGCAGGCCAGCAGTTCCACCCCGGTCAGCGGCTCGGTGGTGAGCAGCGTGCGCAGCGGCCCGGTGAGCACCGCGGCCAGCTGGAGCCCTCCGGAGAGTGCCACGGCGAGCGGCAGCCACCGGTTCGGGCGGTCGCCGGCCGCCGGGCGGGCCCGGACCGCGAGCGCGACACCCAGCTGGGCGAGGCCGAGCACCAGGAACATGACCGACTGCCAGGGCCGGCCGCCGAGCCGCGCGACGACGCCGGCGGCCAGGGTGACCGCGGTGACGGCGACCCCGCCGAGCAGGACGCCGCGCAGCAGGCCGGCGCCGAGCACCGATTCCTGCGGTGGGCGCGGCGGACGCCGCAACACGCCGGCCTCGGCGGGTTCGGCGCCCAGCGCCACGCCCGGGATGCCGTGGGTGAGCAGGTTGATCCAGAGCAGCTGGCCGGGCAGCAACGCCAGCGGCATCCCGAGCAGCGGGCCGGCGAGCATGACCAGTAGTTCGGCGAGGCCGCCGGTGAGCGCGTAGCGCAGGAACCGGCGGATGTTGTCGTAGATGCGCCGGCCCTCGCCGATGGCGGTGGCCACGGTGGCCAGGTTGTCGTCGACCAGGACCAGCTCGGCGGCCTGCCGGGCCACCTCGGTGCCGCCGCCCATCGCGACCCCGATGTCGGCGCGGCGCAGCGCCGGGGCGTCGTTGACGCCGTCACCGGTCATCGCCACCACCTCGCCGTCGTGCTGGAGGCCGGCGATGATGTCCAGCTTCTGCTCGGGACGGGTCCGGGCATGGACGCGCGATCCGTCGAGGCCGAGTTGGTCAGCGATGGCGGCGGCGGTGGCGGGATGGTCGCCGGTGATCAGGGTCAGCCGCACACCGGCCCGTTCGAAGACCTGCGCGGTGTCCCGGGCGCCGGCGCGCAGCGGGTCGCCGATGCCGACGAGCCCGGCAACCCGCAGCGGAGGCGGCGCGGCCGGGTCCACCGGTCCTCGGGTGGTCGCGGTGGCGACCGCGAGCACGCGCAGTCCGTCGGCGGCCAGGTTCTCCGCAGCGGCCAGCAGCGAAGGGCCGGCGAGCCGCTCCGGCGCACCCTTGGTGACGGTCAGGTACTCGCCGCTGTCCAGCCGGTGCACCGTGGTCATGTGCCGGGTGCGCTGGTCGAACGGCAGCTCGGCGACGCGGGGCGCCTTGGCGCGTTCGGTGTGCGGGTCGAGGCCGCAGCGGGCGGCGAAGGCGAGCAGGGCGGCCTCCATCGGATCGCCGGCCGCCGTCCAGTCCGCGCTGCCCGGCGCCGGTGCGATCAGGTCGGCGTCGTTGCACAGCAAGCCGGCCCGGGCCAGCGACTGGAGCGCCTCGTCCGGGCCAGGGGGCGGATGGATCTCGCCGGTCGGCTGGTATCCGTGGCCGGTGACCCGGTAGCGGCGGCCGTCCGCGAGGACCACCCGCTGCACCGCCATCCGGTTCTCGGTGAGCGTCCCGGTCTTGTCGGCGGCGATCACGGTCACCGAGCCGAGCGTCTCGACGGCGTGCAGCCGGCGCGGGATCGCGTTCGCGTGGGCCATCCGGCGGGCGCCGAGCGCGAGCGCCAGGGTCACCACCGCGGGCAGGCTTTCCGGCACCGCGGCGACGACCAGGCTGACCGCCGTGATCGCCATCCGGACGACCGGCTGACCGGCCAGCACGCCGAGACCGAAGACGATCGCCGAGACGGCCAGCGCGGTCAGGCCGAGGATGCGGCCGAGACGGGCCAGCCTGCGTTGCAGCGGGGTGGGACCGGGCCGGGCGGCGGCCACCATCGCGGCGATCCGGCCGAGCGAGCTGTCCGGCCCGATCCGCTCGACCGAGCCGGCGGCCCGGCCGGTGAGCAGCACGGTGCCGGCCGCGGCCGGCTCGGTCGCCTGGCGGTGCACCGGCACGGATTCGCCGGTCAGCGACGATTCGTCGAAGGTGGCCCGTTCCGCCTCGGTCAGCGTCAGGTCGGCCGGGACGATGTCGCCGGCCTCGAGGCGGACGAAGTCGCCGCGGACCACGTCGGCGGCCGCGATGATCAGGTCCTGGCCGTCCCGGACGACCCGGGCCTGCGGGGCGGCGAGCCGGTTCAGCGCGGCGATCGCCGCGTCCGCCCGGACCTCCTGCGCCACCCCGATGGCGGTGTTGACCGCGATGACCAGCGCGATGACAGCGGTGTCCGGCAGGTCCCGCAGCAGCGTGGTGACCACCGCCGCGGCCAGCAGCAGCGCCACCAACGGATCGGCCAGTTGCCGGCCGACCCGGCCGAGCAGCCGGCGCGGCGGGGCGGTCGCCACCGCGTTGGGCCCCTCGGCGGCTCGCCGGGCGGCGGCTTGCGCACTGCTCAGGCCGGTACGGATGGTCTGCACGGCTGCCTCCGGCCGGGTGATCAGATCAATGGTGGACGGAGTGCAGCGTCCGGAGGCGCTCCTGGTACTCCTCGGTGTCGATGTCGCCATGGGCATACCGGTCGGCCAGGGTCTTCTCGGCGCTGCTGTCGTCCTCGCGGCGCGACGGCCACCAGGCCAGTGCGCCGACGACGGCGATCAGCAGCAGCACGGCGAGGATCAGGAACCAGACCGGCCCTGCCATGGTCATGAAGTGCGGGTAGCCGTACATCATGGTCGTGCTCCTTCCGCTCCCCTTCATGGTCGAGCGCCCGCCGGGAAGTGGTCAGGGCCGGACGGCCCGGGCATCGCGGACTAGTGACCGTACTGGTGACCGGGGATCGCTCCATAACGTGTGGACATGGGAAAGGCCCTCGCGTCACGAGACCACCGCACCGTCGTGGTCGGCGTCGACGGCTCGATGACCAGCACGGTCACCGTCGGCCTGGCCGCTGCCGAGGCAGCCCGCCGGGCGGCGCGGCTGCTGATCGTGCACGCGTGGCCCGGGCACTATCGCGGCCGGTTCCGGATGCGTGGCCCGCACCGTGGCGAGGCGGAGGGCAGCCAGTTGCTGGCGGTCGCCGCCCGGCACGCCGCGGCCACCGATCCGGAGCTGGTGGTCGAGACCGAGCTGCGGGCCGGTCTGCCGGGTGACGCGCTCGCCGAGTGGTCACGCGAGGCCGGGCTGCTCGTGATCGGGCACCGGGACGGGCAGACCACCCGGCAGGACTGGGGCTCGACGGCACGGGCGCTGGCCCGTACCTGTCACTGCCCGCTGCTGGTGCAGCAGGGGCGCTGCAACCCGCGCGGACCGGTGGTGGCCGGTGTCTCGGGACGCCCGGGCGAGCCCGCGCTGGGATACGCGTTCGTGCAGGCCGCGCTGGCCGGCGTGGACCTGGTCGCGGCGTACGGGTGGCGCCGTCCGGCGGACCGTCCGGACCGCCATCCGCTTCCGGTGATGGCCGGCGACCCGTTACGGCAGGCGGTGGCCGAGCGACTGGCCGCGGCCCTGGTCGAGTGGTCCTGGCGGTTGCCGCAGGTGGCCGTCCAGCCGCTGGTGGTACCGGATCTGGATGTGCCGTACACGGTGGATCGTGCGTTGCGCCGGTCCCGGCTGCTGGTCACCGGAACCGGTGGCCGAGGGGAACTGACCGAGTTGATCGGCGTGCCGCCGCGGCGGGCGGCCGGCAATCACGGGTTCTGTCCGGTCCTGCTGGTTCCGCCGGACTGGCCGGTGGAGCTGCCCGACGACGCCTCCGCGCCGGCCGGCCGGGTCACCGGTTGACGGGTACTCGCCAGGTCATCGCGGCACCGGCGCCCGCCGGGCCGGGGCCGATCTCGAAGCTGCCGCCCAGGTCCTCGGCGCGTCCGCGCAGGTTCACCAGACCGCTCCGGGCCTGGGCCGGGTCGATGCCCACCCCGTCGTCCTCGACCCGGACGACGACCTCGCCATCGCTGGTGGACACCGACACCCGGACCTGAGATGCCCCGGCGTGGCGCGCGACGTTGGACAGTGTCTCGCGCACGACTGCCAGCAGCTCGGGCACGATGTCGTCGGGGACCGCGCTGTCCACCGGCCCGCTGGTGTCCAGTACCGGCCGGAATCCCAGGCTGTCGGCCGCCGCCTGGACGACCTCGCCGACGGCGGCGCGCAGTGACCGGCCGACCGGCGAACGCAGCTCGAAGATCGACCGGCGGATGTCGCGGATGGTGGCGTCCAGGTCGTCGACCGCCGCGCTGATCCGTTTGGTGACGTCCGGCTTGACGACCTGGGGAATGATGGCCTCCAGCTGCATGCCGGTGGCGAACAGCCGCTGGATGACCACGTCGTGCAGATCCCGGGCGATCCGCTCGCGGTCCTCCAGCACCGCCAGCAGTTCGCGTTCCTCCTGGGCGCGGGCCCGTTCCAGGGCGAGTGCCGCCTGCCCGGCGAACGTCGAGAGCAGCACCGCGTCCCGGTCCTCGACCGGCCGCCCGGCGGGCTGGGTGACGATCAGGACACCCTGCAGCGTGTCGCCCGCGGTGAGCGGCGCCGCGAGGGCCGGCACGGCCGGCATGTCGATCGGCCAGTCGGTGATCGCCCGCAGGTTGGTCACCGCCCGGTACCGTTCCTGCCCGAACGCGATGGCGGCGTCCCGGTCCACCGGGATGAGCCGCCCCACCAGCTCGGCAGCGGCCGGGTCGGTACCGTCGGCGACCTCGACGGCGTATCGACTGTTCGGCTCGTCGTAGAGCAGGACCAGGACCAGGCCGGCGTCGGCGACCTCACGGGCCCGGCGGGCGATCAGCCGCAGCGCCTCGGTGCGTTGCACGGTGCCCAGCAGCACGCTGGTGATCTCGGCGGTGGCACTCCCCCAGCGTTCTCGTCGCTGCGCGAGCTCGTAGAGCCGGGCGTTGTCGATGGCGATGCCGGCGGCGGCGGCCAGCGCGATCACGATCTCCTCGTCGTCGTCGGTGAACTCGGCGGCGCCCCGCTTCTCCGCCAGGTAGAGGTTGCCGAAGATCTGATCGCGGGTGCGGACCGGGACCCCGAGGAAGCTGTGCATCGGCGGGTGGTGCGGCGGGAAGCCGAAGGAGTTCGGGTGCTTGCGGATGTCCGGCAGCCGGACCGGCTCCGGCTCGGTGATCAGCAGGCCGAGCACGCCGCGGCCGTGCGGCAGGTCGCCGATCGTGGCGTGCGTGGCCGGGTCGATCCCGCGCGTGATGAAGTCGGACAGGCTGCGATGGTCGGGCGAGAGCACGCCGAGCGCGCCGTATTTGGCGCCGGCCAGGGCGCACGCCGCCTCGACGATCCGCTGCAGGGTGCTGCGCAGGTCGAGGTCGGAGCCGATGCCGACCACCGCGTCGAGCAGGGCGCGCAGCCGCTCCCGGCTGTTCACCACGTCGCCGACCCGGTCGAGCATCTCCTGGAGCAGCTCATCCAGCCGCACCCGCGACAGCGGGGAGAGGCCAAGTGACGGTGGCTCGACCATGCCGACAGCCTAGCGCCGCCCGAGGCGACACGGAACCGGCGGTACCGTGCGTCCCGGACGGCGCAGGTCACGTCCTACCGGGTGTCCGAGCCGGTCGTGCCGGCCACCGCGGCCCGGCCCGCCTCCAGCCGGGCGATCGGCACCCGGTAGGGCGAGCACGACACGTAGTCGAGCCCGGCGTCGTGGAAGAACCGCACCGAGGCGGGATCGCCGCCGTGCTCCCCGCAGACGCCCACGGTCAGCTCCGGCCGGGCCGCCCGGCCCCGCTCGACGGCCATCCGAACCAGTTCGCCGACGCCGTCGCGGTCGATGGTCTCGAACGGCGAGGCGGCGAAGACACCGAGTTCCAGGTACCTGCCGAAGAACGCGCCCTCCACGTCGTCGCGAGAGAATCCCCAGGTCATCTGGGTCAGGTCGTTGGTGCCGAAGGAGAAGAACTCGGCCACCCCGGCGATCTGCCCGGCGGTCAGCGCGGCCCGCGGCACCTCGATCATCGTGCCGATCCGGATCGGCGGCGCGCCGGGCACCGCGGCCAGTACCGACGTCGCCTCGGTGCGGACGATCTCGAGTTCCTGCACGGTGCCGACCAACGGCACCATGATCTCCGGCCGCGGGTCGCCGCCGGCGGCAACCCGGGCCGCGGCGGCCTCGGCCACCGCGCGGACCTGCATGCTGAACAGACCCGGGACGACCAGACCCAGGCGTACGCCCCGCAGCCCCAGCATCGGGTTGGCCTCGTGCATCCGGCGCACCGCGGTGAGCAGCACCCCGGCATGCCCGGCGTCCTCCCCCAGCGCCTCGGCCCGGGCGACCTTCGCGGTCAGCTCGTCGAGCGGCGGCAGGAACTCGTGCAGCGGCGGATCGATCAGCCGGATGGTGACCGGCAGGCCGTCCATCGCCGCGAACAGCTCCTCGAAGTCGGCCCGCTGCAGCGGCAGCAGGGCGGCGAGGGCGGCCTCCCGTTCGGTGTCGTTCTCGGCGAGGATCAGCCGCTCGACCAGGATCCGGCGGTCCCCGAGGAACATGTGCTCGGTGCGGCACAGCCCGATCCCGGTCGCGCCGAACCGCCGGGCCCGGACCGCGTCGGCGCCGGTGTCGGCGTTGGCGTGCACCCCGAGCCGGGCCACATGGCTCGCGTGGATCATGAGGCGCTGGACCGCGGCGAGCAGCGGGTCGCCGTGCGCGGACAGCTGCCCCTCGAAGAAGCGCACCACCTCGGACGGGCGCACCGGCACCGGGCCCGGGTAGACCCGGCCGCTGGTGCCATCGATCGAGATCACCTCACCGGCGTACACGATGGTGTCGCCGATGGTGAGCGCATCCGTGCCGATCCGGATCTCCTCGGCCCCGCAGACGCAGGTCTTGCCCATGCCGCGGGCCACTACCGCGGCGTGTGAGGTCTTGCCGCCGCGCGCGGTCAGGATGCCCTGCGCGGCGATCATGCCGGGCAGGTCGTCCGGGTTGGTCTCCCGGCGCACCAGGATGACCGGCTCGTCCGCGGCCACGGCGGCCGCCGAGTCGAACACCACCTTGCCGACCGCGGCACCGGGCGAGGCCGGGACGCCGACGGTCAGTGGCGCCGGGGCCGCCGTCTCGTCGAAGCTGGGGAACATCAGCTGGGCGAGCTGCTCGCCGGTGACCCGCCGCAGCGCCTCGTCCAGGGTGATCACCCCCTCCTCGACGAGCTGGGCGGCGATCACGAAGGCGGCCGCCGGGGTGCGCTTGCCGACCCGGGTCTGCAACATCCACAGTTTGCCGTTCTCGATGGTGAACTCGATGTCGCACAGGTCCCGGTAGTGCTGCTCGAGCCGCTGCATGATGGACAACAGCTGCGCGTAGCAGGTCGGATCGATGCTGCCCAGCTCGTGCAGCGGCACGGTGTTGCGGATCCCGGCGACCACGTCCTCGCCCTGCGCGTTGCGCAGGTAGTCGCCGTAGCTGCCGCGCCGGCCGGTGGCCGGGTCGCGGGTGAACGCCACGCCGGTGCCGGAGTCGTCACCACGGTTGCCGAACACCATGGCCATCACGTTGACAGCGGTGCCCAGGTCCTGCGGGATGCGTTCCTGCCGGCGATAGAGCACCGCCCGCTCCGCGTTCCAGGACCGGAACACCGCGCCGATGGCGAGGAACAGCTGTTCGTGCGGCGCCTGCGGAAACACGCGGCCCGTCTGGGCTTCGAACACTTTCTGGTACGCCATGACGAGGTCGCGAGGGTCCTCCGCCGTCTCCGCCTCGAACGCCTCGGCCGGCACGTCGAACACGGTCCGGCCGAACATCTGGATCAACCGCCGGTAGGAGTCCCAGGCGAACCGTTCGTCGCGACTCTGCCGGGCCAGGCCCTCGACACTGCGATCGTTGAGCCCGATGTCCAGGATCGTCTCCATCATGCCGGGCATCGAGAACCTGGCGCCGGAGCGGACCGACAGCAGCAGCGGGTCGTCCTGGTCGCCGAAGGTCTTGCCGAGCTTGAGCTGGACGGCGCGCAGGTGGTCCTCGACCTCGTCGAGCAGCCCGGCCGGGATCGCGCCGGTGCGCAGGTACTCGCGGCAGGCCTCGGTGCTGATCGTGAAGCCGGGCGGGACCGGCAGGCCCATCCGGGTCATCTCGGCGAGGTTGGCCCCCTTGCCGCCGAGCAGGTCCGCACGGTCCTTGTTGCCGTCCATGAAGTCAAACACGTATCCAGACACCTGAATCCCACCCTCGCTCCTCCGCGGTTCTTTCCCTCTTACGTTGCTAACCCGCTTCCGGCCCCGGGGAGTAGGGCCATCGGCCCTATTCCGCCCGGCACCGCGGACGTCCCATGGAGAGAGACCCGAGAAGGAGGCCCGCCACCATGCGCGACAAGAAGATCGTCATCGGTTACGACGGGTCACCCGCCGCGGAGGCGGCACTGACCTGGGCACTCGACGAGGCCGACCGTACCGGCATGCGGGCCGAGCTGGTGTACGCCGACGAGTACCCGGCCTGGGCACCCGCCGCGAGCATGGTGCCCTCACCCGCGCTGCGGCCGAGTGACTATCGGGTCCGGGTGATCGGCGGCATGCTGCGACGGGCGGTCACCGAGTCCCGGCAGACCCACCCGATGGTCCCGGTCACGGCCACCGCCGTGACCGCGCTGGCCTCGACCGCGCTGGCCGAGCGCTCCGAGCACGCCGGCCTGATCGTGCTCGGCACGCGCGGGCACGCCGCCCTGGCCGGCCTGCTCGGCTCGGTCGGCGCCGCGGTCGGCGCCCACGCGCACTGCCCGGTCGTGGTGGTGCACGACGGGACCGCGCCGCCCGCGTCCACCGCGCCGGTTGTCGCCGGACTGGACCACTCGTCGCTGGCCCCGGCCGTGCTGCGGTTCGCCGCCGAGCAGGCCGCCGACCGCGATGTCGCACTACGGGTACTCGGCAGCCGGCCCGAGGCCGACGCCGCGGTGGCCGGCATCCGCGACGACTTCCCCGGCCTGGCGATCCGGACCGAAGCCGTCCACGGTGAACCGGGCCAGGCGCTGGTGGCCGCCGGGAAGACCGCCCAGCTGCTGGTCATCGGCAGCCGCGGCCACGGTGCGGTACGCGGCCTGTTGCTCGGCGCGGTGAGCCGGCACCTGCTGCGGCACGCGACCTGCCCGATCGCGATCGTGCCCGAGGCCGTCCCGGCGGGACACCCGTCATGAGAGCGCGTACCGGGGACCGGATCGTGATCGAGCCGGCCGGCCTGAACGGCCGGCGCCGGGTCGGGATCGTCACCGGGGTGGGGCACGCGGACGGGCATCCGCCGTTCCGGGTGCACTGGCTGGACAACGGGCACACCACACTGCTCTTCCCGGGTGCGGGAGCGCACATCGAACCGCGAGGAGGCGGAGACGATGACCATGCGAACGGTCGAGATCCGCGACCCGTCGACCGGTGAGATCACCGATCGCTGCCACGGGCCCGGTCCGGACGGAGCCTGCCCGCGGACCGGCCGGCACGGTGTCGTGCCGTGCGCCGGGCGGCTGATCGGGCCGCGTGGCGGCGACCCGCGGTACTGGCCGGTCGAGGTGCCGCGCGGCTGCCGGCAGTGCCGGTTGACCTGGAACGACCAGGCCGCCGCCTGCCTGCGAGCCGCCGAACGCTGCCGTGCGGAGTGGGAGACCGGTCTGGCTCTGGAGATCGCTCACGTCCGCGAGCGGGCCGCCCTCGGCGATCCCCGCTTCCGGGACATGTCGATCCGGCAGCAGCGGGTGACCGCGCTTTGGCGGTGGCGGCTGTCCGGGCCCGCGCAGGGCCTGCGGCACGCCGAGCAGAAGGAACGGGACCGCAGCCGTCTCTACCTGGCCCTGGCCGAGCAGCAGCGGGCCGGCAGCCCGCCGCCGCCCTGAATCGCCACCCGCGCCCCGGTCAGTTCGGCCGGGGCGCGCGATCGTGTAACGCCACCGGGGCCGGCCGGGACTACAGGGCATCGACCGAGGAGGAGCGATGCCCGAAACCCGCTACGACGACCTGCGCGCCCTGTTCATCAACTGCACCCTGAAACGTTCCCCGGCACTCACGCACACCGGCGGCCTGATCGACCTCAGCCGGACGATCATGGAGAAGCAGGGGGTGCGGGTCGAGGTACTGCGGGCCGTCGACCAGGACATCGCCACCGGGGTGTGGCCGGACATGACCGAGCACGGCTGGGCCTCCGACGCCTGGCCGGCGCTGTACCGGGACCACGTGCTGCCGGCCGACATCCTGGTCGTCGCCGGGCCGATCTGGCTGGGTGACAACTCGTCGATCACCAAGAAGGTCATCGAGCGCCTCTACGCCTGCTCCCACCTGCTCAACGACGCCGGCCAGTACGCCTACTACGGCCGGGTCGGCGGCTGCCTCATCACCGGCAACGAGGACGGCGTCAAGCACTGCGCGCAGAACGTGCTGTACAGCCTGCAGCACCTCGGTTACACGATTCCGCCGCAGGCCGACGCCGGGTGGATCGGCGAGGCCGGTCCCGGGCCGTCCTACCTCGATCCCGGCTCCGGCGGCCCGCGGAACGACTTCACCAACCGCAACACCACCTTCATGACGTGGAACCTGCTGCACCTGGCCCGAATGCTCAAGGACGCCGGTGGCATCCCGGCGCACGGCAACCAGCGCAGCGAATGGGACGCCGGATGCCGCTTCGACTTCGCCAACCCCGAATACCGCTGAACGGAGAAGACCATGCCCGGTACGCCCGCCGACGTCATCACCGAGTTCGCCGCCGCCCTGCACGACGGCCGCGTCGACGACGCCGTCGCCCTGTACGAGCCGGACGCCGCGTTCATCGCGGAGCCCGGCGCGGATCCACTGCGTGGCACCGACCAGATCCGCGCGGCGCTGGCCGGATTCGCCGCCCTGCGACCCACCCTGACCCCGGAGATCCGCAAGGTCGTCGAGGCCGGTGGGGTGGCCACCGTGCGTCATGCCTGGACGCTGGAGGGGACCGGGCCGGACGGTACGCCGCTGCGGCTCAGCGGCACCAGCGCGGACGTCGTGCGCCGCCGGCCGGACGGCACCTGGGGTCTGCTCATCGACGACCCGTGGGGGGCCTGACCGGTGGCCCCGTAGAGTGCGGTGGTGGTCGAGACCGCACCCTCCGACAGCGCGCTGCCCGGCGACCCGGTCGTCGTGGCGCGGCTGCGTGCCCGGGACGAGACCATGTTCGCCGCCCTGATCGACGCGTGGTCGCCCGGCATGCTGCGGGCCGCCCGGGCTCACGTGGCCGACGACCACACCGCCCACGACGTGGTGCAGGAGGCGTGGCTGGGTGTGCTCCGGGGCATCGACCGGTTCGAGGCCCGATCCTCGTTGCGCACCTGGGTCTACCGCATCCTGATCAACAAGGCCAGGACCCGTGGCGTACGGGACGCGCGCGCCGTGCCGGTGGGCGACCTCGGCCTGGTCGGTGGGGACCGGGAGCCGACTGTCGATCCCGCCCGGTTCCGCGGTGCCGACGACCCGTACCCCGGGCATTGGCGCAGCTCGCCACCGGCCTGGCCGTCGCCCGAGGACGGCGCCGTCGCCGCCGAGACCCGCCGCGAGGTGGCGGCGGCGCTGGCCGGCCTGCCCGCCCGCCAGCGCGTCGTGGTCACCCTGCGCGACGTCACCGGGCACAGCGGCGACGAGGTCTGCGCGTTGCTGTCGATCAGCGCGGCCAACCAGCGGGTGCTGCTGCACCGCGGGCGGGCCGCGCTACGGGCCGCCCTGGAGCGGCACTGGGCCGGGGAGGCAATGTCATGAACTGCGACGCGTTCGTGGAGCTGGTCACCGCCTACCTCGACGGCGTCCTGGAACCGGCCGTCGAGCAGCGGTTCGTCGCCCATCTCGCCGAGTGCGACGGCTGTGACAGATATCTGGAGCAGATCCGCACCACCGTCGCCGCCCTGGGTCACCTGCCCGAGGAGAGCCTGGCGGCAGACGTCCGCGACCGGCTGCTGTCGGCTTTCCGGGACTGGCCCGCCGACTGAGCACGACAGGCGGGCCGGCGGCGCCGGTGTGACCGGCCGGGAAGGATATATTTGAGCCTTGTCACTTTGGCCGGGCGGAGGTCGCACCGTGAGCGACACCGAGCCGGCCCGGCGCACCGTGAGCGACACCGAGCCGGCCCGGCGCACCGTGCGGACCGAGCCGCCGGAGCGTGATCCCCGCCCGGTGCGGCTCGCGCAGTGGTCTGCCGATCTGTTCCGGGACAGCGACGACGGCATCTTCGTGGCCGACGAGGACGGCGTCGTGCTGGAGGTCAACGACGCCTGGGCGCGGATCGTCGGATACGGGCGCGACGGTGCTCCCTACCGTCCACCGCATCCCTGGTGGCCGGAGTCCGGGGACAGCGCCGAGTCCCATGCCCAGCTGGACGCCGCCCTGGCCCGGTTACGCGGCGGGGGCAGCGGATCCTACGAGGTCCGGTTCCGGCACCGGACCGGCCGCCGGCTCTGGGTGTCGATCACCGCGACGTCGGTGCCCGATCCCGGGTCGGCGCGACAGCTGCTGGTCGGCACCGCCCGCGACGTCACCCAGGAGCGGGCCGTCCGGCGGCGGCAGCAGCTCGCCGTCACGTTGTCCCAGCGACTCAACGACGCGGCCGAGGCCGACGAGGTCCTCCGGCTGCTGACCCACGATCTGGCCGAGATGTTCGACGCCGAGGTCCGGCTCACCGTCCACGACGCCGAGCCGGCCACCGACCCGCGCACCGGCGACGGGACGGCGCCGCACGATGCGGTCCGGCCGGCGACGGCATCGACCGGCCCGGTGCCCGGCGTGCCGGCCAGCATCCGGGCCGGTCGCCGGGAGTGGCGGCTGTGGATCGCGTTCGCCGAGGCACGCCCGGTCACCGGCGAGGAGCACCTGGTGCTCGGTCTCGCCTCGACCGCCGCGGCCCAGGCCTTGCAGCGGCTGCACACCCGCGACGAGCAGCGGCGACTGACCGATCGGCTGCGGTCGGCGGCGGCCAGCGCCGCCGAACAGGCGCGGGCCTGGCAACGCGAGGCGGCCACCCAGACCGAGCAGACCCGCGCCGAACGCCGGTTCCGCTCGCTGGTGGAGGCGACCAACACGGTGGTCTGGTCCCGTGACCCGGACGGCATGATCAGCGAGCCGCAGGACTCCCTGGCGCGCTACACCGGTCAGCCGTGGCCGGCCCATCGGGGAGCCGGCTGGCTCGACATGGTTCATCCCGACGACCGCCCCGGGCTGGCGACGGCGTTGCCGACGGCCGCCGGGGCGGAGCCACCCGGCGAGGTCGGCTTCCGCCTCTGGCACGCCGGCAGCGGCACCTACCGGCACGTGCTCGGCCGGGCCGCCGCCATCCGGGACCAGCGGGGTGACCTGGTGGAGTGGCTGGGCACCATCACCGACGTCCACGCTCAGGTGGCGGCCGAGCAGGACGTCCGCCGGACCACCGCGATCATCGACGCCATCCTGCGGGAGGCGCCGGTCGGCATCGGGTGGGCCGACCTCGACCTGCGCCTGCGGCACATCAACCCGGCGCTGGCGCGGATCAACGGCCGGTCCGTCGCCGACCACCTCGGGCGGCGCCCGGCCGAGCTGTGGGAGGAGGCCGGCCCGCGGATCGAGGAGCTGATGCGGCGGGCGATCGAGCACGGGCCGGTGACCGGGGTGGAGTTCACCGCGCCCGAGCCGGGCACCGGGCTGGTACGACACCGGGTGGCGAGCTACTTCCCGATCCGCATCCCGGGCTCGGCGCAGGACGTCGGCGTCGGGTTCACCATCGTCGACGTCACCGAGCGGACCCGCCTGCTGCAGGCCCTCGGTGAGCAGCGCACCCGGTTCGAGCGGCTGGTGGACACCGACGTGCTCGCGGTCTTCGGCGGCATCGACGAGGCGATCACCGAGGCCAACGACGCGTTCCTGACCATGCTGGGACACACCCGGGACGACCTGAACCGGGGCCGGCTGCGCTGGCCGGACCTCACCCCGCCCGGCTGGGAGGACGCCGACCGCCGGTCCCTCGAGGAGCTGAGCGGCACCGGCCGGTCCCGCGCGTTCCCCAAGGAGTACCTGCACGCCGACGGGCACCGGGTGCCGGTGCTGATCGGCGTGGTGGCGCTCGACCAGGCGCCGCTGCGCTGGCTGGCGTACGCCGCCGACCTGACCGCCGAGCGCGCCGCGCAGGCGGAGTCCCGGCTCTTCCAGGCCCTGGTGGAACGCTCCGGTGACCTGATCGCGGTGGCCCGGCTGGACGGCTCGGTGCGCTACGTCAATCCCGCCGGGCTGCGGATGACCGGGCACACCGACGCCCCCGGGCGGCTCACCGATCTCATCGGGGAGCCGCTGGGGACCCGTGCCGCGGACCGGCCGTCGTCGGTGCAGCGCACGATCCGGGCGCTGCCCACCGGCCGGACCGGGGTCCCCGCCGAGGTGGACCTGCAGGCCTTCACCGTCGCCGGTGACACCGAGGCGACCCCGCACCTCGCGATCGTGGCCCGCGACGTCACCGATCGCCAGCGGACCCTGCGTCAGGCGGAGGCGCTGGCCCGGCTGGCCGGCGCGCTGAGCGCCGCCACCGACCGCACGGCGGTCACCGACGCGGTGGGCCGGCTGCTGCCGCCGGTCGTCGAGGCCGCCTCGGCCACCTGGGCGGCGGTCCCGGACCCGGCCACCGATGCCGGCGCGGGCACCGGTACGACCTTCACCGTGCCGGTGGTCCCGAACTCGGCGACCCCGGACGGGTCGGTGCTGCTTCGCTGGCACCGGCCGACCGAGATCGACGATCGGTTGCGCAGTGTGCTGCGGACCGTTGCCGACCTGATCGGCCAGGCACTGCAGCGCACCGACCTGATCGCGGCCGCCTCCGGCATGGCCACGCTGGCCGCGAGGCTCAGCGTCACCCGTACGCCGGACGAGACCATCGCCGTGGTGCTGGCGACGCTCCCGGCGGTGCTCGGCGTGGCCGAGGCGGACCTGCTGGTCCTGGAGCCGGCCGACCGGCTACGGCGGTACACCACCGGCGGCCCGCACGCCGCCGCGCCCACCAGCAGCGACCTGCCGCCGGACGACGCGCGGGCCACGGTGACGGCCCTGCGGTCCGGGCATCGGACGGTCCGGTACACCACCGGGCCGGAGATCGCCACGACGGTGGCGCTGCCGCTGCACGACTCGCAGGGCCGGACGGTCGCCGCGCTCGGCCTCGGCTGGCGGCACCGGCGGCACTTCGGCGCCGACGACCTGGCCCGGCTCGACACCGTGGCCGACCTGTGCGAGCAGACGCTGGAACGGACCAGGCTGGTCGCCGCGGAACACCAGTTGATCATGCGGCTGGCCACCCGCCTGCACCCGGCGTCCGCCAGCGTGCCCCCGGAGCTGGACATCGCCGTCCGATACCGGCCGGCCCTGTCCGGCCTCGGCCTGGGCGGTGACTGGTACGACCTGATCAGCCTGCCCGGCCGCCGCTTCGCCGTGGTGGTCGGCGACGTCGTGGGACACCACATCGACGCGGCCGCCGACATGGCCCAGCTGCGGACCGTGATCAACACTCTGATCCGGCTCGAGGTGCCGCTTGCCGACCTCTTCGCCCGGTTCACCGCCCTGGTCGGGCGCGACTTCTGGGGTACGGCAGTGGTGGCGGTCGTCGACCCGGAACGCGAACGCGCCGACGTCGTCCGGGCGGGACACCCGTACCCGATCCTGCTCGGCGCGGACCTCGCACCGGCGGCGGTGGCGACCACCCGGACCCCGCCGCTGGGCCTGGTGACGCGCCCGGTGCCGGTCACCTCGGTGCCGTTCGCGCCGGGCACCGCACTGCTGGCCTACACCGACGGACTCGTCGAACGCCGCGACGCCGGGTACGACGAGGAGGTCCGTGACCTGCACGCCACCCTGGCCGCCACCAGCCCCGACGCGTCCGCCGAGGGCATCGCCGAGGCCGTGCTGACCGCGTCCCGGCCCGGCGAGGACGACCAGGCGCTGGTGGTGGTCCGGCACCGGCCGCGAACCGGCCGGGGCGAGGCGGACGGCGTCCGTACCTCGTTCACCGCCGGGATGATCGGCGGGCTGCGGCACACCACCCGGGCCGAGGCCGAGCGGGCCGGCCTCTCCCCCGACCGGGCCGAGGACTTCACCATCGCGGTGTACGAGCTGCTCACCAACGCCGTCCGGCACGGCGGCGGGCGTGGCGAGCTGCGGCTGCGCCGCACGACGACGACGCTGACGTGCGAGGTCCGCGACGACGGCACGACCGGCGGCAGCGTGAGCCCCGCGGACACGCCACCCGCGCCGGACTCCCCGGGCGGCCGCGGCCTGTGGCTCGCCCGCCGGCTCGCCGACGAATTGCACCTGCACCCGATCCGGTCCGGCGGCCTGATGGCCACCCTGCTGATGCGGCTCGCCCCGGCACCACCGGACGCCACCCCACACGATCACCAGTGAGTTCTCCGCGGCGCGCCGGGCGCGGGCCGCACGGCGTTCCGGCCCCGAGGGCACTCGCGGCATGCTGTGCTGAGCATCGTGGCAGGTCGCGACTGGCTCACCGGCGGGGGCGCCGGAACCGTGTCTCGCTGGTACCTCGGTGTCGGCGCCCTACTCGGCGCTGCCCTGCTGATGACGCCGGCGTCCTGGCGGATGTGGCTGTACACGCTGGTGGCGGTCATGGTGGTGACCGCCCTGTGCGCCGGGATCCACCGCCATCGGCCGGTGTGGTCACGGCCCTGGTGGCTGCTGGTCGCCACGGTGGGCGCGTCGGTCCTGGCCAACATCGGATGGGCCGCGTCGATGACGCCGAGCGGGGCGCCCCGGTTCCCGTCGGCCGGTGACCTGTTCTACCTCGTGTCGATGGGGATGCTGCTCACCAGCGTCTACTGGTGGGTCCGGCCCGGCCGCTATCGCGGCGGCCTGCTCGACGCGGCGATCGCCCTGGCCGGTGGGGCTGCCGTGGTCTGGGTGGCGGTGGTGGCGCCGTTGCTGTCCGGCGGCCGGTACAGCGGGCTGCGCCTGGCCGGCTACCTCTGCTACGTGGGCTTCGATCTGCTGATCCTGGCCCTGACCGTGCGGGTCGCGGTGGTCTCCCGGGTACGCACTGTGGCATATCGGCTGATGGTGGGCGCCGCGGCGCTGTGGGTGACCGCCGACACCGTCTTCTACGCCACGCTGCCCGACGGCGCGCCGGTCGCTGCCGACTGGGTCCAGGCGGGCTGGCTGACGGCGTACCTCATGATCGGCGCCGCGGCGCTGCACCCGTCGATGGCCCGCAGCACCGGAAGCATGCCGCGCAACGCGGCGTTGCTGACCCGCACCCGCCTGCTGGGGTACGTCGTCCTGAGCATGCTGGTGGCGGGCCTGGCGGTGGCCGAGACAGCCGGTGTGGCGTCCGGCGACGGGGCCTGGCGGGTGATCGTGCTGCTCTGCCTCGGCTGCCTCACCTCGGTGCTGCTGATCGGCCGGCTCGCGCAGCTGGGCGCGGCCCTCAACCAGCGTGCCCACGTGGATCCGCTGACCGGTCTGGGCAACCGGGCCGCCCTGCAGGACGCGCTGGTCCGGCGCACCCCGGAGGAGCGGGTCCTGCTGGTGCTGGACATCGACGGCTTCCGCGACATCAACGCCACCTTCGGGCACAAGGTCGGCGACGCCGTGCTGACCGAGAGCGGCCATCGGCTGCGCGCGGCGACCCCCAGCGACGCCGTGGTGGTCCGGCTCGACGCCGACGCGTTCGCCGTGCTGGCCCGTGGCGGTGAGCAGACCCTGGGCGGCCTGGCCGAACGGCTGCTGCGGGCGCTCGCCGAGCCGTACCCGACGGCCGGACTGACCAGCCGCCGGATCCGGGCCAGCATCGGCGCCGTCGCGATCCGCGCCGGCCAGGACGGCGCCGGCGCGCTGCGCGACGCCGATCTGGCCCTGCGGACCGCCCGGGACGAGGGCAACGGGACAGCCGTCTTCGACCCGGCGGCGTACGCGCGGTGGCGGGCCAACCGCGACCTGATCGCCGACCTGCAGCATGCTCTCGGCACCGACGAGCTGAGCATGCACTACCAGCCGATCGTCGATCTGGAGTCCGGCCGGATCGTCGCGGCCGAGGCCCTGCTGCGCTGGACGCGCCCGGACGGCACCGCGGTCTCGCCCGCCCACTTCATCCCGCTGGCCGAGCAGAGCGGCGACATCACGCTGCTCGGCGAATGGGTCCTCGGCCGGGTCTGCTCGGACCTGACCGGGCTGTGGGCGGCGCACCGGCTGCCGGTGACGGTGAACATATCGGCCCATCAGCTGCGCGACGCCGGCTTCGCCACCCGGCTGCTGGAGCGTCTCGAGCGGGCGGGGCTGCCCGGCGCCGCGCTGATCGCCGAGATCACCGAAACGGTACTGGTCACCACGGTGACCGACGCCGCCACGACGATCAGCCAGCTGCAGCAGCTGCGCGAACACGGCGTACGGATCGCCGTCGACGACTTCGGCACCGGTTACTCGTCGCTGGCCTACCTGCGCGAGCTGCCGGTGGACATCCTGAAGATGGACGGTTCGTTCACGTCCCGGCAGATCGAGGCCGGCAGCCCGCGCGAGATCGCCTTCGTGCGTACCATCGTGGAGCTCGGCCGCAGCCTGGACCTGTGCACGCTGGCCGAGGCCGTGGAGACCGAGGCGCAGGCGCAGCGGCTCCGGGAGCTGGGTTGTCACCTGGCCCAGGGTTACCACTTCGCCCGCCCGGCGCCGGTCGCGGTGCTACACGATCTGCTCGCCGCCCAGCGGGCCCCCTCCACCGGCACCGCGGCGTGACCCGGCGGAACGAAGTTCGCTGAGCCACCGGACGCCGAGCCGGCGGCCGTCGGGGAACCGGTCGTCGCGATCCCAGCGCCACGTGGTGATCATCGCCTGCACGAGGGTCCGGCACTCCCGGAGCAGGCGGTGGTCGACGCCCGGATAGTGGCCGGCGACCTCGTCGGGTGCGTGGGCCAAGTCGAACTCGACCGGCCCCCGGCAGCACGTCTCGAAGTCGATGAAGAGCGGGCCGGCCGCGGTGCGGAGCAGGTTGCCCGGATGAGGCTCGCCGTGCAGGAGCTGCTCGGGCCGCCCGCTGTCGCTGACCGCTCGGCGCAGGCGGTCCAGCGTGCCGGCGAGAAAGGTCCGGTCCGCTCCGGCCAGCTCCGGCGTCCGGTCGCGGGCGGCCACGAGTGTCTGTGCCTGGGCAACCCGGTCCGTGAAGTGCGGGACGGACAGGTGTACCCGGCGCATCCCGGCGTGCAGGCGGTCGAGCGCCTGAGCGTAGTCAGCGGGTGGCATCGCCGCGGTGGTCACCGGTTCGTAGTAGGTCCACAGGGTGATCTCGTAGTCGTCCCGGACGAAGACCCGGGGAGCGGTCAGGGCGGCCACCGGGCTGCCGGCCTCGGACAGCCGCTGGGCGATGTCCACTTCGAGCTGGGCGCCACGATGCGCCGCCGGTGCCACTCGGGCCAGCACGTCGCACGGCCGCAGGCGCAGGGCGATCTTGTTCGAGTTGTGCAGCACGGCGGCGTGGCGGGCGGTCAGGCCGAGCGATGAGGCGCTCGACATGGCCGCCTGTATCGCCCGCTGGACCTGGTACGCCCGCACCGGGACACGGTAACCCGGCCTTCGCCTGCTGAACCGAGCACCTCCGTGAGGCAGCCGCCCGGGCGGCCGGGTCAGCGCACGACCGAGCTTTTCAGTACGCCGCGAACGGCGGCCGCGGACTCGCCAACGTCCGGTCGTCCAGGTCGTACGCGAGGCTCGAGATCACCTCGACCACGCCGGCGACCTGGCGGCTCAAGCGTTCCGCGAGGTCGGCCGACGCCCACCGCTCGACCTTGCCGGACAGGGTGACCACGCCGTCGCTGACCTCGACGGTGACGCCGTCGGCCTCGTCGGCCAGGAACGGGCGCAGCACACCGGCCCGCACGTCGTCCCGGATCTCCTCGTCGCTGCGCAGATAGGTCCGCAGCAGGTCGCCGCGGGAGACGATCCCGACCAGCCGGCCGAGGTCGTCGGTGACCGGCAGCCGTTTGATCTCGTTGGCGTCCATCAGCCGGGCGGTGCGCGCGATCGACATGTCGGCCAGTGCCACCACGGCCGGGGTGCTCATCAGTCCGGCGGCGGTCCGGGCCAACGCCTTCGCCCGCTCACCACGGCGCCGGCGACGCTCGAAGATCCGGGGCTGCTCGTCCCCGCCGTACTCGATCTTGCGGAGCAGGTCGGCCTCGGACACCACCCCGGTGACCCGGCCGAAGTCGTCGACCACCGGGACCGCGCTGATCCGTTTCGAGACCAGCAGGTCCACCAGATCGCGATAGGGGGTGTCCTCGCCGACCGACACCACATCACTGGTCATCACGTCGCCGACCTTCCAGGTCCTCACCGTGCATCCCTCCTTCGCCGCTTTCCTACACCGTGGCCTCCGGCGGGCCCGGCGAGTAGGGACTTCCGGCCCTGATCGGTGGGCATCGACCGGCATGACGATGAGTGTGAAACCGTGGAGAGCGAGGACATCATGCGGACACAGACCGTCGTCGTCGCGGCCGACGGCACCGATGCCAGCCGCGCAGCGATCAGGTGGGCCGCGGCCGAGGCGCAGCGCCGGGAGTGGCCGTTGCGGGTGGTGCACGTGCTGGACTGGAACTGGGGCGGGGCACGCTTCGACGTCGCCGGGCACGAGTACGAGACCGCCCGCCGGCACGCGGACGCCCTCGTCGCCGGGGCCGCCCGGCAGGCGCGCGAGACAGCACCGAAGATCGAAGTGGAAACCGACGTGCTGATCGGTGACGCGGCCGCCCAGCTGATCATCGATTCGGAGTCGGCCGAGCTGATGGTGCTCGGGCACCGGGGCCACGGCGGCTTCGCCGGGCTACGGCTCGGGTCGGTCAGCCAGCGCGTCGCCACCCACGCCCGCTGCCCGGTGGTCGTGGTGCGCGGTGGCACCGGCAACGACGCCCGTCCGATCACCGCCGGGGTCGACGACTCGGACGCGGCCGACGGGGTGCTGGAGACCGCGTTCGCGGCGGCGCACCAGCGCGGCGTGGACCTGGTGGTGATCCGCTCCTACACGCCGCCGTTCCCGCACTACCGGGGCAGTCTGCCGCCGGCCCAGGTGCACACCCCCGCGCAGGACGCCGCCGAACACACCCGGCTGGCCGAGCGGGTGGCACCGTGGCAGGCGAAGTACCCCGACGTCACGGTGGAGATGCTGGTGTCGCACGACAGCGCCGCGGCGGTGCTGGTCGGCGTCTCGCACAGCGCTCAGCTGGTGGTGGTCGGCAGCCGCGGCCACGGCGTGATCGCCGGGACGCTGCTCGGCTCCACCGGCCTGCAACTACTGCACCACGCCGAGTGCCCGGTCCTGATCGTCCGCACCGGCACGAAGCACCGCCCGGCGCGATGAGCACCGGCCCGGTGGACGCGCTCACGGCGGACGGCGGGATCGTGTCGATCCGGCCGGTGACGCCGCGCGACCGCCGGGCCGTCGCCGGCCTGTACGCGCGAGCCGCGCCGGAGAATCTGCGGCTGCGCTTCTTCACCTGGCCCACCGCGGCGACCCTGGCCACCGAGGCGGACCGGCTGTGCCGCCCGCAGTCGCCGCAGTTCCTGGCGATGGCCGCCTACCAGGGTGCCGAGCTGGTCGGCGTGGCCTCCTGCGATCGGCGCGGCGAGGAGCCCCGCGGTGAGTTCGCCGTCTTCGTCGGCGACCGGCACCACGGCCGAGGGATCGGCACACTGCTGCTGGAGCATCTGGCCGCCCGTGCCCGCCGGCACGGCATCACCGAACTGGTCGGCGAGGTGCTGTCCAGCAACGCCGACATGATGAAGGTCGCCCGGGATCTCGGGCCGGACGGCCGGTCCCGGCTGGACCACGGCATCGTGGACGTCACCCTGGACACCGGTGGCGCGGCGGCCCGCGAGGCGGTGGACCGGCGCGACCGGATCGCCGAGCAGGCCTCGCTACGCGCGGTGTTCGCCCCGGCCACCGTCGCGGTGGTCGGTGCCGGGCGCCGCCCGGGTGGGGCCGGCCACGAGGCGTTCCGCGCCTTGCGGGACTACGGGTTCACCGGTCGCCTCTACGCGGTGCATCCCCGCGGCGCCCCGATCGGCGCGACGTACGCCTACCGGACCCTGGCCGACCTGCCCGAGCCGGTGGAACTGCTGGTCATCGCGGTGCCGGCCGATCGAATCTGCGGGGTGCTGCGCGACGGTGCCGCTGCCGGGGCTCGTGCCGCGATCATCCTGACCCCGCTGGGGCCGGACCCCGATGGGCGCCGGCGGGCCGAGTTGCTGCGCCAGGCCCGCTCGCACGGCGTCCGGCTGGTCGGGCCGGGCAGTCTCGGCGTGCTCAGCACTCGGCCGGAGACCCGGCTCAATGCCGGGCTGTTCCCGATCATGCCGCCAGCCGGGCGACTGGCGGTGGCCGTCGAGTCCGGGGCGGCAGCGCTCGCCGTGATCGACCACGCGGCCCGGACCGGCTGCGGGATCTCCCAGCTGGTGTCCCTCGGTGACAAGACCGACGTGGGCGGCAACGACCTGATCGCCTACTGGCACGACGACCCGGCCACCGCCGCTGTCGCCCTGCACCTGGCGTCGTTCGGGAATCCCGCCCGATTCGCCCGCACGGTACGCGAGCTGGCGCGCCACAAGCCCGTCCTGGCGGTGCGTGATTCGCGGGCGCCGGCCGGCGTGGACGAGATGTTCGCACGGGCGGGCGTCGTCCGTACCGAAAATCTGGGTGACCTGATGGACGCGGCCCGGATGCTGACCGGCCAACCGCTCCCCGCGGGCCACCGCCTCGCCGTGGTCGGCGACGCGGGCGGCCTGGTCGCCGCCGCGCACGCCACGACGATCCACGTCGGCGCCGACGCGTCACCGGCGGCCTATGCGGCCACCGCCGACGCCGTGGCCCGCGACGGCGATGCCGACCTGGTGCTGCTCGTTGTCACCGGCACGCGGGTCAACCCGGCCGGGAAGACCCTCGCGGCGCTCGGCCCGGTCGTCGACCGGTATCCACGGTTGCCGGTCGCCGCCGTGGTGCTCGGCGCCGAGGACGTGCCGGCCCGGCTGGGGCGGCGCGGCGTACCGATCTACGACCTGCCGGAGCGGGCGGCCCGGGCGCTGGCACACGCCGCCGGCTACGCGGCCTGGCTGCGGGCGACGCCCGCCGACCCGCCCGGCACCGATCCCGAACCTGGCCCGCGCGCGCTGCGCGGGCCGGCGAGCCCGTGAAGGAGGAAGACATGAACAACCATCTGATCGTCGTCGGCGTGGACGGCTCCGACGGTAGCCGCCGCGCTCTGGACTGGGCGGCCGGCGAGGCCGCCGACCGGGACACCGCGGTGCGTGCGGTGATGGCCTGGTACTGGGACGGTGTCGAGGCGGACGTGCTGACCGCGACCTCCCCCGAGGAACAGCGGCGCCACGCCAGCCAGGTGCTCCACCGGCAGGTCCAGGAGGTGATCGCGGCGCGGGGCACCCACCTGCCGATCACCGCGGAACTCGTCGAGGGCAGCCCGGCCGCGGTGCTGACCACCGCGGCACGCGGCGCCGACCTGCTGGTGCTGGGCAGCCACGGGCACGGCCGGTTGCGCCACTCGGTGCTCGGCTCGGTCAGCGAGGCCGTCATCCGCAAGGCGACCTGCCCGGTGGTGGTGGTCCCGACCCCGGTTCCGGCGAGCATCCCCGAATGAGGTCCACCGATGCGACGGCCGGCGCCCGGATCGGGCGCCGGCCATTCGCTGTCGCCGGTCACGCTCGGGCATCCGCCATCAGGCGGGTCAGGTCGAGCAGCCGGTTGGTGTAGCCCCACTCGTTGTCGTACCAGCCGAACACCTTGGCGAGAGTGCCCTGTGCCTGGGTCAGCCGGGCGTCGAACACACAGGACGCCGGGTCACCGACCACATCGGTGGAGACCAGCGGTGCCTCCGTGTACCGGATGATGCCGTGCATCGGTCCGGCCGCGGCCGCGGCGACCGCCTCGTTGATCCGCTCCGGGGTGACCTCCTCGGCGAAGGTCAGGGTCAGGTCGCTGATCGAGCCGTCGACCACCGGCACCCGCAGCGCCACGCCGTCGAGTTTCCCGTCGAGTTCGGGCAGGACCAGGCCGACCGCCTTGGCGGCGCCGGTGCTGGTCGGAATGATGTTGACGGCCGCCGCCCGGGCCCGGCGGGCATCCTTGTGCGGGGCGTCGAGCACGTTCTGGTCGTTGGTGTACGCGTGCACCGTGGTCAGGTAGCCCCGCTCGATCCCGAACGCCTCGTGCAGCACCTTGACCAGCGGCGCCACGCAGTTCGTGGTGCACGACGCGGCCGACACGACCAGGTGCTCGGCCGGGTCGAAGGTGTCCGCGTTGACCCCGGGCACCAGCGTGGCGTCGGCTTCCTTGCCGGGGGCCGAGATCAGCACCCGGCCGGCGCCCGCCTTCAGGTGGAGCGCGGCGTCGTGACGGGCCCGCAGCTTCCCGGTCGCCTCGATCACCAGGTCGACACCGAGTTCGCCCCAGGGCAGCGTGTCCGGGGTGCGCGAGGCGAACGTCGGGATCCGGTGCCAGCCGACGATCAGCTGGTCGTCGTCCCGCCCGACCTCGGCGTCGAGCCGCCCGAACGTGGAGTCGTACTCCAGCAGGTGGGCCAGGGTGGCCGTGTCGTACAGGTCGTTGATCGCCACCACCCGCAGGCCGCTGTTCACCATGTCCTTGGCGGTCAGCCGGCGCAGGAAGTTGCGGCCGATCCGGCCGAACCCATTGATCGCGATGCGGTAGGTCATCGTCGTCCTCCCCTTTGGTCTCTCCTTTCAGGGTGGTCCGGACAGCCGGGCACGGGCAGGGACGAAAGTCCCGCCCGAAGGCGGCGCCCGCCCCCTCCGCCGGGTCCCGGGACGGACCTACCTTGACGGATAGGGAGGTCTATGATGTCCGCTCCGAGCGCACAGCAGATCTGGAAGACCCTGGCCCGCCACTCCTTCGCGGTGCTCAGCCACGTGACGCCGGCCGGGGAGCCCCGCTCGAGCGGGGTGGTTTACACCATCGACGGCGACCGGATGTTCGTGGTGGTCGCCAAGGACAGTTGGAAGGCCCGGCACATCGCGGCCGGCCGGCGGGTCGCGGTGACCGTGCCGGTCCGGCGCGGTGGCCTGCTGTCGCTGGTGGCGCCGATCCCACCGGCCACCGTCAGCTTCCCGGCCGTGGCTCTCGTCCATCCCGGCGACATCCTGGCCGGAATGCCCCGGCTCGCCGCCCTGATCCCGCCCGCGCGGCGGGCCACCTGCACGGTGCTGGAGCTGCGGCCGGTGGGCCACTACGTCACCTATGGCATCGAGGTGCCGCTGCTGAGCATGCGTGACCCGGCCCGGGCCCGGGCGCGGGTCGCGGTCCCCGACGACATGCGGGAGCGACAGCCATGATCACCGAGATTCTGGACCGGGCCGGCGTGACCGCCGACCCCGCGGAGGTCCGGCAACTGCTGACCACGCCCGCCTTCACCGCCCAGGTCGACGCCCTGGCAGCGACGCTCGGGCGCGATCCGCGGCAGGTGCGGACCGAGGCCGCCGGGTATCTGCGCGAGATGGGCGCCACGCACACCCGGCGCGCGGTGGACGACTGGGGACGGATGAGCCGCTGGCTGACCCGCGCCCACGATCTGGTGCTGGATCCGGAGCAGCTGCGCCGGCTCCGGGTGCTCGATCGCACCCAGTCGCTGCTGTTCCCGTTCTCGCACCGGTCGTACCTGGACGGCATCACGGTGCCGGCCGCCGTGTCGCGCGGCGGCATCTCGCCGTCGTTCGTGCTGGCCGGCGCGAACCTCGACGTGTTCCCGTTCAACCACCTGCTGCGCCACTCCGGGTTCGTCTACGTCCGCCGGTCCACCGCCGACCTGCCCGTCTACCGGCTGGTGCTGCGCGCCTACCTGGCCGAACTGCTCCGCAACCGGCGCAACCTGTGCTGGTCGATCGAGGGCGGCCGGACCCGGACCGGCAAGTTGCGCCCGCCGACGTACGGCGTGCTGCACTACCTCGTCGACGCGCTCGACGCCGAGCCCGGCAGGCGGGCGCTGATCGTCCCGGTGTCCATCGTCTACGAGCAGCTGCACGAGGTCCGGTTGATGACCGACGAGGCACGCGGGATGCGCAAGCACCCCGAGGATCTGCGCTGGCTGTGGAACTTCGGCCGCTCCCAGCGGGAGCGGTTCGGCCGGGCCTACCTGGAGTTCGGAGACCCCATCCCGCTGCGGGACCGGCTCGCCGAGCTGCGCGCCGGCGACCCCGCCGGAACCCATGTCGTGGAGCGGGTCGCACTGGAGACCTCGCACCGGATCAACCGGGCCACCCCGGTGACCACCACGGCGGTGGTGTGTCTGGCGCTGCTGGCCGCCGACCGGGCCCTCACCCTGGACGAGGTGCTGACCACCGTCGCCCCGCTGGCGCGGTACCTCATCCGGCGCGGCCGGCCGGTGGCCGGCGCGGCGAACCTGACCGACCGGGCCACCATCCGGCGCACCCTGGACGACCTGGTCCGCTCCGGCGTGCTCGCCGGCTACGACGAGGGCACCGACACGATCTGGCGGATCGCGCCCGGCCAGCATCTGGTCGCCGCGTTCTACCGCAACAACGCGGTGCACGTGCTGGTGAACCGGGCGATCGGCGAACTGGGCCTGGCGGCTGCGGCGGAGGGGGGCGAGAACGGGCTGCGCACCGCGCACCGGGAAACCCTGCGGCTGCGCGAACTGCTCAAATTCGACTTCTTCTTCCCGTCGCGCGCCGAGTTCGCCGAGGAGATGACCACCGAGCTGGCCCTGGCCGACCCGGGCCAGGCAGCCGGGCTGCACGAGTTCACCCCGGCCGAGGCCCGCGGCTGGCTGGAACACACCCGGCCGCTGGTCGCGCACCTGGTGCTGCGCCCCTTCCTGGACGCCTATCACGTGGTCGCCGACCGGCTCGACGCCACCGACGAGTCCGAGCCGTTCGACGAGGAGCGCTTCCTGACCGAATGCCTGCGCGTCGGCAGGCAGTGGGCTCTGCAGAAGCGCCTGGCGAGTGAGGAGTCGGTGTCGCTGGAGCTGTTCAGGCCGGCGCTACGGCTGGCCCGGCACCGCGACCTGGTCGAGTCCACCTCGCCCGGCCTGGCGAAGCGGCGCGCCGACTTCCTGGCCGAGGTCCACGAGACGGTCCGGCTGGTGAACGTGATCGCCGCCCTCGCCGATCAGGACCGGTCATGAACGTCACCGCCGCCGACGTGATGGAGGCCGTCCGCAGCGGACCGGGCGGGCCACGGATCGGCGCCTTCTTCGACCTCGACGGCACCCTGGTGCGCGGCTACACGGTGGCCGCCCTCTACCAGGACCGGATCCGCCGCTGTCAGGCCGGACCGGCGGAGCTGGCCCGGGTGCTGCTCGCCGCGGTCGACGGCATGGCCCGCGACGGCGACCCCGAGGCGATCGGCCGGGCCGGTCTCGCCACGCTGCGCGGCATGCGGGCCGACGAGGTGGCGGCGATCGGGCAGCGGGTGTTCGCCGAGCGGATCGCCGGCGCGATCCGGCCGGAGGCCCGCGACCTCGTGCGGGCGCACCTGCGGCGCGGGCACACCGTCGCGGTGGCGTCCTCGGCGACCCGCCCGCAGATCGAACCGCTGGCCCGCGACCTGGGCATCCCGCACATCATCTGCACCGAGTTGGAGCAGAGCGACGGCGTCTACACCGGCCGCGGCACCACGGATCTGGTGTGTGGCGAGCGCAAGGCCGCGGCGGTGCGGGCGTTCGCCCGCGGCGCACGGATCAATTTGCGACAGAGCTTCGGGTACGCCAACGGCGCCGAAGATCTCGCGTTCCTCACCTCGGTCGGCCGGCCGTACCCGCTGAACCCGCACCCGGCGCTGACCGAGGCCGCCGCCGAGCGCGACTGGCCGGTGCTGACGCTGCGCGAGCCGAAGTCACCGACCCTGTGGGCCGGGCTCGGCACGCTCGGCGCGCTGACCGGGGTCAACGTGGCGCTGGGCGTGGGGATGGCCTACGGCCTGCTGTCCGGTGACCGGCGGCGGGGCATGAACCTCGGCATCGAGCTGGCGGTGGACACCGGGCTCGCGCTGGCCGGGGTGAAACTGAACGTGACCGGCGCGGAGCACATCGATCGGGCCCGCCCGGCGGTGTTCGTCGCCAACCACCAGAGCACCCTGGACGTGCTGGTGCTGGGCGCGCTGCTGCGGCACGACTTCACCGCGGTGGCCAAGCGGGAAGCCCGGTTCGACCCGCGGATGCTGGTGATCGGCACGATCCTGAACCCGGCGTGGATCGACCGTGCCAACCTGGCGAACGCCAAGCACACCCTGGAGCAGGCGGTGGACCGGCTGCGTGGCGGGACGTCGATCCTGGTGCTGCCCGAAGGCACCCGGATGCCGACGCCCCGGCTGGGCCGGTTCAAGAAGGGCGCGTTCCACCTGGCCATGCAGGCCGGCGTCCCGATCGTGCCGATCGTGCTGCGCAACACCGGCGAGCTGGCCTGGCGCCGCTCGCTGCTGGTCCACCCCGGAACCGTCGACGTCGCGGTGCTGGACCCGATCCCCACCACCGGCTGGACCGTGGACGAGCTGGACAAGCGGATCGCCGAGCTGCGTGACCGGTTCGCCGATACCCTGGCGAACTGGCCGGTCAGCGGCGGGTAGCACGCGGCGGCGGCGGGTAGCACGCGGCGGAGGCCGGCCTCCGCCGCGTCTTCGGCCGCCTCGCCGTGATGCCGCGCGCGGCATCACGGCGAGGGGTCGACGTCGTCGGCCCCGTCCCGTGGTCAGGCCGGCTTGCGGGCCGCTGCCGCGTCCCGCCGGCGTCGCGGCCGCTTGGCCCGCGCCCGGTGCAGCGCGTCCAGTTCCGCGGCCAGCCAGCCGGCGAGGTCGTCGGCCTCCGGAACCGAGGCGTAGTCGGTGGTGATCCCGAAGGCGGCCTGATCGGTGTAGGTGAAGGCGGCCACCCCGACGCGCATCCGCTCGCCGATCGGCACGTACGGCAGGATCTCGCGGATCGGGCGGCCCAGGATGTAGAGCGGCTTGCGGGGACCGGGCACGTTGGTGGTCACGGCGGAGAGGGCGCGCTGCGGCAGGCGCAACGCGGTACGGACGACCAGCGACACCACGCCGAACGGCTCGTTGTCGGCCAGCTCGACGATGCCGCTGACGGCCTCCACCTCGTGGGCGGCGCGCAGCTCGGCGATGCGCTGGTGCACCGCGGCCAGCCGGGCCAGCGGGTCGTCGAACTCCACCGGCAACTGCACCAGCAGTGAGGCGAGCCGGTTGTCCAGCTGGTTCCGCTGGTCGGTGCGGCGCATGCTGACCGGAACGAGGGTGCGCACCGCGAACGGATCGGCCTGCTCGCCGCGGGCCAGCAGCAGCCGGCGCAGGGCGCCGGCGACAGCGGCCAGATAGACGTCGTTGACCGTGACACCGTGCGCGTGCGCGGTCTCGACGAGCCGGGCCAGCGGGACCCGGGCCAGGGCGTACCGGCGGGCCTGGCCGATCGGGCCGAGCAGCGGGGTGGGGGTGGCCGGGACGAAGCCCTCGGCCAGCACCACCAGCCCACTAGCCACCTCGGCGGCGGCGGCCGGGGTACGCAGCAGGCCGACCAGCATCCGGGCCTGGTCGTAGGGGAACCGCAGCAGGCTGGTCAGGGTGCCCAGGGACAGGTCGAGCCCGGGACCGGGCGGGGCCGGCGTCCAGTCGTCGGTGACCGGCGGGCGCGGCTCCGGGCCGGTGTCGCAGATCAGCCGGTACAGCTCGTTGCCGGAGACGCCGTCGACCATGCAGTGGTGCACCTTGGACAGCAGCGCCCAGCGGCCGCCGGCCAGCCCCTCGATGACCCAGTCCTCCCAGAGCGGGCGTTCCCGGTCCAGCCGCTGGCTCATCACCCGGCCGATCAGGGTGGCCAGCTCGCCGTCGCCGCCCGGCGCGGGCAGGGCGGTGCGTCGCAGGTGGAACCCGAGGTCGAACTCCGGGTCGTCGGTCCAGACCGGGCGGCCCAGGTTGAACGGCATCCGGCGGACCTTCTGCCGGTAGCGTGGCACCAGTGGCAGCCGGCCGCGGATCGCCGCGGTGAACTCCTCCTGGCTCGGCGCCGGCCCGTCCAGCACGGCCACCGAGGAGATCGCGAGCGATGCGTGTGGATCCTGGTCCTCGGCGTCCAGGAAGGACGCGTCCAACGGGCTCAGATAGTCCATGACACTCCCCTTTGCATCGCTCTGGGTCGCTATCTCTTCACGATGTCGCCAGGCGTCCTCTTCTCGGCAGGGCCGGACGCCCCCTCTTGGCGGGCGAGGCGTGCAACCATGGGAGGCACAGGGGTGGGACGCATGGTGACTGAGAAACGGGTGGCCCTGGTGCTGGGGGCCGGAGGCACGCTGGGCGCGGCCTGGATGATCGGCGGCCTCGCCGCGGTTCAGGAGCGCGTCGGGCGGCCGCTGGCCGACGTGGACACCATCATCGGGACCAGCGCCGGCAGCGTGGTGGCGGCTGCCCTGCGGCACGGGTCCCGCCCGGACGACCTGGTGGCGCATCAGCTGGGCGCCGGTGACGCGACGGTGCCGGGCACCGACGAGTTCGAGCGCGACTCGGGAATCCGGCCGTCGGCGCCGCGCTGGCGGCTGGGGTCGCCGCGGATGCTGGCGACCGCCGCGCTGGCCCCGCACAGCGTGCACCCGCGCGTGCTGGCCTCCGCGCTGCTGCCCGAGGGCCGCTGCGAGCACCACTCGGTCCGCCGGTACGTGCAGGCGCTGGCCGGCGACGTCCCGGACCGGTGGCCGCGGCACCACACCTGGATCGTCGGGGTGGACTACGAAGCCGGCCGGCGCATCGTCTTCGGCCGCGCCGGCAGCCCGCCGGCACCGCTGGCGGACGCGGTGGTCGCCTCCTGTTCGATCCCCGGCTGGCACCGCCCGGCGGTGATCGGCGGCCGCCGGTACGTCGACGGCGGGGTGCGTTCGATCGCCTCGGTCGACCTGCTGTGCTCCGAGCCGTACGACGAGGTGTACGTGCTCGCCCCGATGGCCAGCTTCGAGACCGACCGGCCGCGCCACCCGGCGATACGCGCCGAGCGGATGGTTCGCCAGTTGCTCGCCGCCGAGCTGCGCCGCGACGTGGCCAAGGTGGAGCGCACCGGCGCCCGGGTCACCGTCCTGACCCCGGGCCCGGCGGATCTCGACGCGATCGGCGGCAACCTGATGGACGGGCGGCGACGCGCCGACGTGCTGCGGACCGCCCAGCGGACCATCCCGGCGGCGCTGACCGCTTAAGCTGCGAGAACTATGGCGGAGCAGGACACCCCGGTGACGCTCGGGGAGATCATCCGGAGGCAGCGCGAGCTGGCCGAGCTGTCGATGCGGCAGCTGGCCTCCATGGTGGGCATCTCGAACCCGTACCTGTCGCAGATCGAGCGGGGCCTGCGCGCCCCGTCCGAGCGGGTGCTGCACGCGATCGCCGGATCCCTGCGGACCACTGCCGACGCGCTGATGGCGGAGGCCGGGCCGACCGAGCCCGGTCCGCCGGCGGTGCTCGCCGCCATCGCCGCCGACCCGAACCTGACCGCGCGGCAACGCCAGGCGCTCGGCGAGGTGTACGCGGCGATGGCCGAGGCGACGATCGCCCGGCGTGGCCGGGAACGCCGGGCCGGGAACGGTGAGCGGCCCGGGGCCTGAGCCCCGGGCCGGTGTGGACGGATGCCTACCGCAGGATCTGGCGCGCCGTGCGGATGTAGGCCGCGCCGACGTCCTCGATGAGTCCGGCGCTCACGGTGAGCGCGTTCTTCGCCCACGGGTACGGCGTGATCTTCGCGGCGTCCTTCTCGAACGCGACGATGTCGGCGATCCCGCGCTCGTAGACGTTCACCGCGAGCGTGCCGATCTCACGGCCGTACGCACGCCGCTTCTCCGCGGCGGGCGCCGCCTTGGGCGTCTCGGCCTTGGTGGGCCGGGTGGTCGTGGTGGTCATCGCAACCTCCCTTCTCGACTCTCAATTAGCACGTTAGCCGCGCACTGCTAACACCGTCAGGGCCGTTGGTCCCGACTCAGCAGCACCTTCAACGCGCCGCTGGTCGCCGCGCTCGCGAAGACGTCGTAGGCCCGCTCGAACTCGTCCAGGCCGAACCGGTGCGTGATCATCGTGGACACGTCGAGCTGCCCGGCGACCAGCATGTCCAGCAGCCGGGGCGTCGAGTACGTGTCGACCAGGCCGGTGGTGATCGTGACGTCGCTGCCCCACAGCTCTTCCAGGTGCAGAGTGGCGGGCTTGCCGTGCACGCCGATGTTGGCGATCCGGCCGCCCGGGCGGACCAGCCGCTGGCACATCTCGAAGGTCTCCGGGATGCCCACCGCCTCCATCACGACGTCGGCGCCGAGACCGCCGGTGAGGCCGCGGATCGCGCCGAGCGGCACCCGGTCCGGGGTCATCGTGATGTCGGCGCCCAGGTTCTTGGCCGCCTGCAGCCGGCTCTCGGCCTTGTCGATCGCCACCAGATGCGCCGGGGAGAACAGCTGCGCGGTGCGGATCGCGGCCAGGCCGATCGGTCCAGCGCCGACCACGACCACCGTGTCGCCCGGCCGGACGGCGCCGTTGAGCACCCCGACCTCGTACGCGGTGGGCAGGATGTCGGCCAGCAGCACCGCGGCCTCGTCGGGCAGCTCCCGGGGCAGCTGATGGGTGGACAGGTCGGCGAACGGGATCCGGGCGTACTCGGCCTGCACGCCGTCGATGGTGTGCCCGAGCAGCCAGCCGCCACCGCCGCGGCACTGCCCGTACCGGCCCTCGCGGCAGAACACACAGCTGCCGCAGGCCGAGATGCAGGAGGCGAGCACCCGGTCGCCGGCGCTCAGCCGGCTCACCCCGGTACCGGTCTCCACCACGGTGCCGACCGCCTCGTGCCCGAGGATCCGGCCGGGCCGCACCTCGGGCACGTCACCGCCCAGGATGTGCAGGTCGGTGCCGCAGATGGTGACCGCGTCGACGCGGATCACGGCGTCCCGCGGGTCGCGGATGGTGGGGTCCGGGACCTCCGTCCAGGAACGGGCGCCGGCTCCGTCGTACACAAGGCCCTTCATGGTTTTCTCCTTCTCCGTCGAAGGATCGTGTCCGCCTCAGCGTGCGCCGTCGCGAACCGCACCGACAGGGCCGAATGGCAGCGATCGGGACCTATGACACTGTCCGGCGCGACCCGGCGGAGCGACGCTGGTCTCAGGCGCCTTCCCGCCGCCGGGATCACCGAGGGCGTGGCCGATGAGCCACCAGACCCACCGTCGTCAAGACGGTCACCCGGCGGCGGGGATCCGCCGTGATCACGGCGAAGAGGTGATCTCCGTGCTGCGAAAGATCATCGTGGGGTACGACGGATCGCCCGCCGCCGTCCACGCCCTCACCTGGGCGCTGGACGAGGCGGATCGCACCCGGACCCCGGTGGAACTGCTCCACGCCGACGAACGACCGGTGTGGACGCCGGTCGGCGACTCGCTCGCCGGCCCGGCTCACCCGCGGGATCACCTGGTCGAGGTGGTCGGCGACATGATCGAGCAGGCCCTCATCGAGGCGAAGCTGACCCATCCGACGGTGGACCTGACGGTGAAGCACGTGCGCTCCCTGCCCGCCCAGGCGCTGATCGACCGGTCCCGCCGGGCCCGGCTGGTCGTGGTCGGCGGGCGCGGGCACAGCGCGGTGGCCGATCTGCTCGGCTCGGTCAGCTCCGCGGTCAGCGCGCACGCGCACTGCCCGGTCGTGGTGGTCCGGGGCGCGCCGGCGCCGTACGCCCCGGTGGTCGCCGGCGTGGACGACGCCATGATCGCCTCGCCGGTGCTGAGTCTCGCCGCGGCCCAGGCGACAGCGCACCGGGTGTCGCTGCGGGTGGTCCGGGCCTGGGCGCCACCGACCGGCATCTGGCCCGACGGCCCGGGCCGTCTCGTGCCCGGCTCCGCACGCGAACCGTTCGACTCGCTCGTGACCGACCTGCGCGACGAGTACCCGAATCTCAGGATCGAAGCCGAGGCGGTGGCCGAGCACCCGGCGGCCGCGCTGACCCGGGAGAGCGGCGCCGCGCGGCTGGTGGTGGTCGGCAGCCGTGGCCGGGGCACGGTGCGCGGGCTGGTGCTCGGCTCGGTCAGCCAGCACCTGCTGCGGCACAGCGCCTGCTCGGTCGCCGTCGTCCACGACACCCTGATACCGGTGTGAGCCTCGCTCGGGGATGCCCCTCGGCGGAGCGGGCATCCTGCCCCACCGTGTCGAACGATCCGTCGGGCAGCTCCAGGGCCTGCGCGTCACCGAGGCTCAGCGACACCTGCCGGAGGGTTCGACGGTGCCCGACAGGGCCCGGGCCAGGTCTCGTGGAGTAAGCCGGCGGCGGCAACGGCCGGGGCGCCGCCCGGGACGGTCACCGTCGCGGGTTTGCCTCGGCCCCGAGGTGGAGCGTGGCACGCCCGGGCAACCGCGCCGGCGCTCATCCCGCTGCCCTCACCGGCGTAGTACCGCGGCGACCAGGCTGTCGGCGGCGGCGTGCAGGTCCGCGGCGTCCACCGGGCTGCCCGCGTGGACCCCGGCGATGTTGTCGAAGAGGATCCCGTCGATGCAGGCGACCAACCAGTTCGCTTGGCGAGCCGGGTCGGCGGCGCCCAGTTCGGTGAGGATCACCGCGATGCGCCGGCGCAGCTCGCCGCCGGAACGGCGCAGTTCGGCGGCGACCTCGGGGCGGCGCACCGACTCCAGGGTGAGTTCGTAGCGGGCCAGGTGGCGTTGCCGGCCGGCGGTCAGCCACCGGTGCAGGATCGCGGCGACGGATCCGGTCAGCGCGGCGGGATCGGCCGCCTTGATCATGGCCGTCAGCGCGTCCAGCTCCGCGTAGTCCGCCTCGACCAGCCGCTCCACGCAGGCGCTCAACAGGGCCGCGCGGGAGCGGTAATAGTACGACGTGGAGCCGGGCGGCAGGCCGGCGGCGGTGTCCACCGCACGGTGCGTCAGGCCCCGCGAGCCGTGCTCGGCCAGCACGTCGAGGGCGGCGTCGGCGACGAGGCGGTGCCGGGCGGAGATCATGACCACACTCTACCCATGTAGAGATTGCCACCACTCCCTCTACAGCTGTAGCGTCGCCTCTATGGATGTAGAGAGAAGGCCGTCGGCAGTAGTCGCCGGTGGCGGCATCGGCGGGCTGACCGCCGCCATCGCGCTGCACCGCGCGGGATGGACGGTGGCGGTCCACGAACGGTCCGCCACCAGGCAGCAGATCGGCGCGGGGCTGATCCTCTGGCCGAACGCGGTGCGGGCCCTGCACACCCTGGGACTCGCCGAGGCGCTGCGGTCCCGGGCGGTGGCACTGGCCGGTTCCGGGGTGCGCCGGCCCGACGGGCGATGGCTGTCGCGCACGAGCGCCGATCAGATGGTCGCCCGGTACGGTCTCCCCCAGCTGGCCCTCACCCGCGCCGGCCTGGCGGAGCTGCTCACCGCCGCGCTGCCGCCCGGCTGCCTGCGGCTGGGCGAGACGGTCACCGGCGTCGACGCCGGTGACCCCGACCGGCAGGCGAGCGTCCGCTGCGGCGACCGGCTCGTCCCCGCCGATCTCGTCGTCGCGGCCGACGGGGTCAACTCCCGGCTGCGCCAGACGTTCTGGCCGGCCCAGCCGCCGGCGGAGTTCCGCGGCTACGTCGCCTGGCGGGCACTGGTGCGCTTCCCGGCAGCGGAGATCGACGGGGCCGGCGAGACCTGGGGGCGCGGGGAACGCTTCGGCGTCGTACCGATCGGCCCCGATCTGGTCTATCTGTACGCCACCGCGAACACCACCGCCCGCGAGCCCGGCACGGCGGAGCTGGCCGGCCTGCGCAGCCGGTTCCGGCGCTGGCACGACCCCATCCCGGCCCTGCTCGACGCGATCGAGCCCGGCGACCTGCTGCGCCACGACATCACGGCGGTCCACCCGGCGCTGCCGCGGCTGCACCGCGGCCGGGTCGCGTTGCTCGGCGACGCCGGCCACGCGATGGAACCGAACCTCGGCCAGGGCGCCGGCCTGGCCATCGAGGACGCCGTCGTGCTGGCGCACGCGGTGGCCGACGGCTCGTCGACAGTCGCCGGTCTGGCCCGGTACGACCGGGCCCGGACCGGCCGTGTCACCGGCCTCGCCCGGCAGTCGCGCCTGCTAGGCCGGCTCACGCAGAGCTCCTCGGCCGCCGTCACGGCGCTGCGCGACCTCACCGTACGCCTGACTCCGGACCGTCTCGGGATGCGCGGGTTCGACGCCGCCGCCGGCTGGCACCCACCGGCACCGCGACCCGCGCCCGCCATGCCGGAGGAGCGGGCATGACCGTGCACAGCTCGCTCGCGCGTCGCCGGGCCTGCGCCGCCGGGGCCTGGTCCCTGGTGGTCGCCGGCGCCGTGCACGCGGCCGTCGTCGCCGCCGGCACCGCCGCCCCGGTGCCGGCCGCCGAACGAGCCGCCCGCGAGGCGATGGCCACCACCCACGTCGCCATCGCCGGACTCGACCGCACCATGTGGCAGCTCTTCACCGGGTTCAGCCTGACGATGGCACTGTTCATCTTCGGTCTGGGAGCGCTGAACCTGTTGGTGCTGCGCCGGGCCCCGCACCTGTTCCTCGGCAGCCGGGCCGCGCTCCTGCTCAACCTCGGCATCGCGCTCCCGGCACTCGTACTGTCGATCCTGCTCTTCCCTCCCCCGCCGATCCTGTTCCTCGGCGTGAGCTGTGCGGCGTTCGGTTACGCTCTCGCCCGGCCCTCCGCGCTGACACCCGCTCGACCGAGCGGTTACCGGGACGGCCCACGTGGAGGTGTCCGGTGAGCGAGGCATTCGGTCTGGTGGTGCGCTTCACGCTGCGCGACCCGCGAGCGGCAGCGGGGTTCGACGCGCTGACCGAGCTGACCCTGCGCGGGATCACCTCGACGGAACCCGGCACGCTGACCTATCTCGTGCACACCGTCCCGGACGAGCCACTCGTCAGAATCTTCTACGAGCTGTACGCGGATCGGGAAGCCTTCGACGTCCACGAGCGGCAGCCGCACACCCGGCACTTCCTCGCCGAGCGGGAGCAGTACCTCGCTGGGGTCGAGGTCACCTGGCTACGGGGCGGGACCGGAAAGCCGGCCACGCGGTGACCGGGCGAATGACAGACGAATGGGAACGCCACCGCGCCGTGCTCAGACTCCGATCCCGGCGGCGTCGAGCGCCGGCCGTGGTGCCCGTCGCCAAGGCCTCGATCTGATCGCACTCGAGAGCGGACCCGGTACCGCCGATGCGCGTCCTCCGGCCGGCCACCCGCTGCTGGGTGACCGGCCGAAGGATCCGTCATGCGTACGGGTCACGGGCCAGTAGCTGGGCCTTGTAGCCTTCGCCGACGCCCGGCTCCGGTGTGCCGTCGTAGCTCTTGATGAGCACAGCTCCGGTGGTGCAGCCCCAAGCGTTCCACGTCCAGGCCAGGTACGAGACGCCGTGCTCGTCCGCCCAGTTCGCCAACGTCTGCATGTAATCGAATCCACAGCCTTCCTGGCCGAACTCGCCGAGGACGATCGGCACCTGCTGCGCGACCGGGGCGACCTGGCTATCCCAGCAGGACACTGACGCGCAGGCGTTGTTGCTGTACGCGTGCCACGAGGCGGCCAGGTTGTGCAGCGGATCGGTTGGCTCGTATGCCAGCCACTGCCGCAGGTCGTTCGCCCATTCCAGCCCACCGATCATGAGGATGTTGGTCGCGCCGGTCGCCCGCACCGCGTCCACCAGGTCCTGCATGCCGGCTACCTCGTAGGGGATGCCGGTGCACATGCCGCCGTCGCGCAGGCACTGCCAGGCCAATGTCTTGTCCCAGTCGCTGGCGAGGTCCGGGTACGGCTCGTTGAACAGGTCGAAGACGACCGCGTCGTTGCCCTTGAACGCGTTGGCGACGCCGGTCCAGAACTGCGGGGCGTACTTCGCGTCCGGCATCGGCTTCTGGCAGGTCGCGTGCTCGTCCTTGCAGTGCCAGTCGGGTCCTGTGGTGTAAGCGCCCCAGGTCCAGTGCAGGTCGACGATGGGGGTGATGCCGTTGGCGACCAGCAGGTTCACGTAGTCCTTGATGCCCTGCTGGTACGTGGCGCCGCCGGGGGTTCCGTTGACACCCAGCCAGCACTCCTCGTTGAGCGGAACCCGAACGGCATGAATGTTCCACGTCTTCATCGCGTCGACGGAGGCCTGGTCCACGGGGCTGTTGTCCCAGAGACCCTTGCCCTGAACACAGGCGAACTCGGCGCTGGACCGGTCCACCCCGAGAAGCCGATACGCCCGGCCGTCGGCGGTGACGATCTTGTTGCCCGCCACGTGCAGTTTCGGCGCCGGCCCGCTGGGCGGCGGGGGCGCGGAGGTGCTCGTGCTGGGTGACGGGCTGGTACTGGGACTGGCTGTCGGGCTGGTTACCGCGCCGGTGCAGGGGGTGCCGTTGAGGGCGAACGATGTGGGTACCGGATTGGCGCCGTTCTGCGATCCGATGAATCCGATGGACGTGGACGCGCCGGTGTTCAGTGACCCGTTCCAGGCGAGGTTGGTGGCGGAAACGTGGGCGCCGGACTGAGTCCAGGTGGCGCTCCAGCCGTTGGCGACCTTCTGATCGGCGTTCGGGAAATCGAAGGTCAGGGTCCATCCGGTGACGGCGCTGCCGAGATTGGTGATCGCTACGCTGGTGGTGAACCCGGCTGGCCATTGGCTCTGGACGGTGTACGTGACGGAGCAGCCCGTGGTAGCGGCTGACGCGGGAAGTGTGGCGACTACGATGCCGCCCAGGGCGAGAGCTCCAGCGACGGTGGACGCGAGTAATGCATGACGATGTCTCATCGGATCCTCTTCTTGATCCAGAACGATCGATGGGAGCGCTCCCAAAGTTTGGTGCGAGGATCCGCGGAAGTCAATGCGCGTGGGCGCCCTGTCCAGGGCGACCGGGAGCGAGCGAGACGCAGCCATGGAAAGCTCTGTAGATCCGCCGCGACTCGGCCTGGAGATGGTCGAACTCGACTGACCGGCCGTGCCGTCGCGGCGACCGGCCGGCGGTGACTGAACGGATCACGCCAAGTCAGGAATCACCGCAGGTACCGGCTGGCTCCCGGATCGATAGGCATGGTGATCCGCCCGTTGCGGTCCCACCGCTCCAGCGTCCACCAGTTGCGCTGCTGACGGACAGTCACCTGAACGTTGGTGGATTCACCGTGCCAGGCGGAGCCGCCGATCGAGACACCGAAGCGACTCCGGGCGAGAAGACCGACCTTGGTCAGGGCGGCGCAGGCACGGCACCGGCCGTCCTCGGTCACCACGCAGTCACCGCAGGCCGCGCCCTGACACAGCCGGCACCGGCGAACCGCCTCCGGACAGGAGACACAGGTCGATTGCAGGCAGTGCGTGCACCACTCGAGCACGCCGGCCAGGTGGTGGTTCCGGCAGGGCTGGAGGGTGATGTGTGGCGTCCCCGCCTCGTCCACGAAGTACCCCTGGGTCTGACCCGGCGCCACGTCGTACATGACCGGAACCTGGAAGCCGTCCGGCAGCTGCCAGGTTTCGGCGACACGCAGCCCGACCGCGATGCGGACCACGTCGACCGGTTTGCGGCGCAGCCGCCGCAACAGCGAGGTGGTCAGGTCTTCGGGCAGGTCGAGGGGCGCGGCGGGAGCCTGGGCGGCCGGCGCGCCGACGACGACGCGAGCCTCGGCGGGGTCCATCTCGCCGCCCGGCGGGTGCTCGACGATCCGCGGAACGACGAGCTGCTGGATCCGCTGGGCGTCATGGACGTGGATGCCGGTGAAATTCTCCCGATGGGTCGCGGCAGTGACGTCGGCCAGGCGCCCCGGGTCCAGCAGGCTGGCCCCGATCATGCCGCGGTTCATGTCGTCCGGCGACTTGCTCAGCCCATGCCAGGCGGGCCGGCCGCCGTCACGCCGGACGCCCAGCTGAGCATGCCGGCCCACCCGGGCCAGGACCGCTTCCCACTCACCGAGTTGCGCGTACGCGACGATCTCCGGATCCGGCTGCCAATCCCGCGCCGCCCAGTCCACTGGCGCCGTCGGCTCGCGCCAATCAGCGACGGTCTCACCGTGGACGATGCCGCGCTCGTCGATCCCGGTCTCGTCGTCGAGATGCAGGCGGCTCACGTATCCGATCTTACTCGGCCGTCTCGGCGCCCCCTCGGGCTTCGGCTCGTCCACAGGCGCTCCCCCCATCGGGCCAGTGGCAGGCGAGGACGGCATCGAGCGGCCGTGGGCACGTACGGCGCCACGCCCGTGCCGGTTCACCCCGGTGACGCGACCGGCGCAGCTGCTCGCGGACCGGGGTCAGCGGGTGGCGACGATGCCGAACAGCGCCCCGGCGGGATCCCGCAGGAGCACGGTGGCGCCGCAGTCGAGTCCGGCGTGGGTCGCACCGAGGCGGAGCGCGCTGGTGACGGTGGCGTCGACGTCGTCGCTCGTGAAGTTGACGAGCCACAGGGAGGGTTGAGGGGTCGGGCTTGGTGGAGGCGTTCCCCTGACACCGGTTTCCGGCCGGCGTTCCGTGCCGTCGAGGTGCCACCCCAACACGCGGCGGTAGAAGTCCGACGCCTCGTCGGGTCGACCCGTCAGGAGTTCGATCGAGGCGAAGGCGCCGTGTTCTCCGACCGCCTGCATTCCCGTCTGGGTCCCGGGCTGCCACAGGGAGACCGGTGCGCCGACGGGGTCGACGACGACCGCCGCGTGCCCGAGTTCCGCGACCGGGGCGGGCGGCACGACGATCCGTGCGCCCGCCGCGGCGAACGCCGCGGCGGCGGCGTCGATGTCCTCGACGCTGAGGACAGCCGTCCAGTACGGAGGCCCCGGATCCTCGGCCGGCCCGAGACCTGACACCGCCCGGCCATCGAGCAGAGCCGCCCGGTAGCCGTCTGCCCCGGAGGCGGTGTAGGTCCAGCCGAACAGTTCCCCGTAGAACGCCGCTGTCGCATCGGGATCCGGGGCCCCGATGTCGATCCAGCAGACGGTCCCCGGGGTGTGCGCAGCGACGTCCATACCTACTCCTTCACCGCGTCGACGGCGTCCGCCGCGTAATACGGCGAGCGCAGGTCGACACTGGCGTCACGGACGACCTCCCCGTCGAACAGTCGGGTCGTCGCGGCGGCACCGGCCTGGCGGGCCTCCTCGGCGAAGGGGCCCTGCGCGAAGGCCAGCGCGTGCTCGGCCGAGTCGAACTCGTAGAACCCGCCGATCGTGTTGGTGCCCAGCCCGGACAGCCAGGTCTTCCGGATCAGTCCGGGTGCGGTCTTGATCGGGCCGTTGGCCCGCTCCCAGTCGAAGTGCTCGAACGGCACCGACGCCTGGACTTCGGTGTAGAGGAACGTCTTGCCCACTGCTCGCCTCCGCGGCTAGGGATGGAATTACCCATCAATTAGCTAGGACGTACGTACTAGCTCGGCTAGCATGGCCTAGTATGGGCGTACTAGTCAAGTGAGGAAGGCGCGGATGGCCAAGGACACCCGTACCCGGATGATCGACGCCGCAGTGGCCGCATTGCGGCAGCGGGGCCTCGCGGGGATGTCGTTCAGCGACGTTCTCGCCGACAGCGGAGCCGCCCGCGGTGCGATCTACCACCACTTTCCCGGTGGCAAGCGGCAACTCGCCGCCGAAGCGGCCAGCCGCAACGGTCAGGACGTACACGCTCACCTGGCCGGGCTTCCGAGGACCAGCCCGCTCGCCGTCGTCGAGGCGTTCCTCGCCGGCATCCGCCCGGTCGTCGAGGAATCCACCCGTGGCAGCGGCTGTGCGGTTGCCGCTGTCACTCTCGAACTGGATGGGAACAGTGCCGAACTGCGCGGGGTCGCGGCAGCCGCGTTCGCTTCCTGGGCCGGGCAACTCGCGGAGTCACTCGCTGCGGCGGGGATGGCCCGCGATGACGCCGCCGACCTCGCCAGCCTGCTCATCAGCCTCCTCGAAGGAGCACATGTGCTGTGCCGGGCGGCCGGCAGTCTCGAACCCTTCGATCAAGCAGCTCGGGCAGCCGTCGCCCTCGTGGGTGCCACGTCGGCGCGGCAGCATTAGGCCGTGCCTGACAGTCGTTTCGGTGCGCCACGAGCGCGCGATCGAACGTCCGGGCGCCAAGGCGCTCACCGTCACCCCGGTCCGGCGACGTTCAGCGTCTGTCGGAGCCGGGCCACCGCGTCGGCGAGAGGAATGGCTTCCTGCTCGATGCGGCGCAACGGGGTCGGACCCGCGGTGGCGATGGTGCCGTAGGCGACGGCCTCGCCCTCGGTGAGGTGCGGCAAGACCTCCGCGGACGGCTTGATCGGCCGGCCCGCCTTGTCGTGGTTGACGCCGTGGGCAGCGTAACGGTGCAGATCGGCGGCGTCCATGAGGATGGAGGAGACGTCCCTGGCCGGTGCGCCGTCCGGCGCGGGCACGGCGAGCGTGGCACGGAAGTGGTCGAGGATCGTGTACCCGTCCGCATCCATGTCACCCCAGTAGACGACGTAATCCGCGGAACGGATCCAGGGCACGTTCCCGAGCAGGGCGGCCGCTGCCTTGCCACCGCCCTCCACCACGATCGTGTCGCTGACCGGCGGGAACCAGAGGCGGGAGTCGCGGTTCTCCACGACCAGGACGACGCGCGGCGGGTAGGCGATGTCGTGTACGTCCCCGGTGGTCCAGGCGTCGTGCCTGCGCCTGCCCGACGCTGCGTGACGTGGGTCGACGTAGGTCAGGTGAATGACGGCCGGCCGGGGCCGGACCTCGTCGCGGACATCGCGTCCGGTGACGTCGCGCAGCAGCGCGCCGTGGGTATCGAGCCATTTGGTGTGCATTCCCGGCACGGGAAGTTGCCGCAGGGTCCAGTCACCGGCGTCGGGGTGCCGGCGTAACCAGGTCACCGCGTTGATCAGCACTTGCACGTCGCCGGTACGAAGCGCGGAGACGGCTCGCAGCGTGGCCGGGGTGAGGATCGCGCCGGCGGTCCGCAGGCTGGAAGCCAGCGCACGGGCGCGGCTGACGTCCACGGCCGGTGGTTCGGCACCGAGCAGCGCCACGGCGCCGTCCAGGCCGGCACGGAGCACGGTCGGGAATCGGCCGGTGACGCCTCGGATCGACACCGCGTCGCGGACGAGCTCCACGCCGGCCGGAAGCCGGTCCGCGAAGTCGCGCCACCGCATGTGCCAGGCGTGCCAGCTGGCATAGCCCAACTGCTCGACAGCCTTGCCCGTTCTCACTCCCGGCCGGAGCCGCACGGAGAACACCATTTCGCCGCAGATCGCCTCCGCCCACTTCTGTTCGAGCTTGCCGCGGACGGCAGCGACGGCCTCCTCCGGGGTGACCAGTGGATTCATTCGCCGGGAACACCTACCAGGGGTTTCGCCCAGGATCGCCCGTTGGCGTTCTTGAGGATCAGGTACTCCGCGTCCACGTGCGGTTCGATAGCGCTGTGCTTGTCGTTCGGGGCCCCGATGATCAGCTGGAAGCCGAGCCCGCGCCAGGCGCCGATGGCACGGCCGGTGAAGTGCGCGTCCGCCTTGATCAGGGCCTCGTCGAGAAAGACCGGGGCGTAGCGGGGGCGGGCGGCGCCCGCATCGCCCAGCTGATACCGCAACGCGGCGCCGACGATGAACGCCACCAGCTCCTGTGACTCGCCGCCGGACTTCTCGCCGATGTGGTCGTAGACCGCGACGTGGCCGCCGTCGAGGTCGACCTTCTCCGCGCTGATCCGGACGTGGTTGCGCACGTCGACGAGGTCGGCGAAATCGGGGGCGGTGCGGCGGATGCGGTCGATCACCTTGGCCATCCGGCGGTAGGCGCTTTCCCGGTCGTCGTCTGTCGCCGCCTGGTCGATGAGAGCGCGCACGTCGCGCAGTTCTTTGCGGAACCGGGCACGCGTCGCCGAATGGCTCTCCTGCGGGTCGATGCGCAGACGATGGTTGTCGTCGGCGAACGGCAAGGCGGCGAGGATCCGGTTGACCGGGTCGATCCGGTCACGGATCTCCCGGACCGCTGCGGCGAGTTCGCTGTCCAGGCCGGTCAGGTCGTTGCCGGACAGGTTGAGCAGACTGTCCCGCCACTCGGTCTCCAACTCGTGCAGACCACTGGTCTCCAGGTCGGTGAGCAGACGGTCGAAGTCGCGGTAGGAGGCGTCCGGATCGATACCGAGGTTCGGGTTCGGCCAGCGTTCGAGGAACATGGCGAAGGTGTCGGCCAGCGCTTTCCTGGACCGGCCGATCATCTCCGTCGCGAGCTGCCGGTCGGTGCGGAGCCGCTCGGCGGCACGTTTGACGTCCGCGTCGAACCGCGTCAGCGACTCGGCCGGAGTGGCGCTGTCCGGGTCGCTGCCGAACAGCGTTTCCAGGTATTCCCGGTGTTGCTCGCTGAGGCCGGCACCCGACGCGGCGGCCGCGTCCAGGACCTGCTGAGCGCTGTCCACCTCGTCGACGGTCGCCGCCCACGAGTCACCGAGCGCCTTCACGATCTCCTTCTGCCGCCCGACCCGCTCGGTCAGATCCCTGACCTGCTGTTTGAGGGCGTCCCATTGACCCTGCAGCTGGTCGATCTCCGGATTGCCGGCGCGGATCTCCTCGAGGACGCGGTGCCAGCGTTCCCGTTCGGCCCGGACCGCGCCGACATCCACCTGATCCCAGGACAACTCGGTCACGTTCTGGTAGCTCGTGCGCCGGGCCTCCAGCGAGTTGAGGTCCTTCTCCGCCCTCGAAACCGCCTCGGCGGCGTCGTCGAGGCGCTTGCGCGTGCCGCTGATCCGGTTCTCGAGGTCGGCGAGCGTCCTGCCGTTCGTGAAGCCCAGCACATTGGCTCTGCCGTGACCACCGTGCGCGCCCCGGCCACCTTCCGACGTCTGGCCGGTGATCGTGAGTGCCTTGGCATACTGCGGCAGCAGTTTGGGGGTGTCGACGCAGACGAAGGCGAACCGGCGGGCGAGTTCGGCCTTGAGCCAGGCGGTGAAGGGCGACGGCCGGTAGTCGAGCCGGCCGGGAAGCGTCTTGCCGTCGAGTCCGACCTCGTCTCGCAGCCCGGTGCGCACGCCCTCGAACTGGACCCGCCGTGCGGTCGGCACCGAGTTGATCGCCTCGCGGAACCTGTTCAGGCTGCCGATGTCGATCAGCATCCGGGTGGCGAACCCGCCGAGCGCCAGGTTGAACGCCTCACGCCACGGCTCGAACTCGGTCCGGACCTCGATCAGCTCGCCGACGAACGGCAGGTCGTCGGGGGTGAGTCCGGCAGCCTCGGCCAGCATCGCGCGAGCCGCGTGCAGCTCGGTCGGGATGTTGCCCCGGCGGGTCTTGACCGCCTCGTGCTCGGCGCGCAGCCCTTTCAGCTCCCGGTCCGCCTCGTTTCTCTCCGCAACGGCCTCGGCGTACGCGTTCTGCGCGGTCCGGCGAGCGTCGACGTCGCCCAGAGCGTGACGTGCCGTCTCGACCAGTGCCGCGAAGTCCGCACCGGTGGCGACTTCGGCGTCGATCGTGGCCAGCGCCCGGTCCAGTCGCTCCCGGGCGCGTTCGACGTCACCCAGCCGCTGCTCCACGACGCGGATTTCCCGTTGCGCGGTGTCCATGCGGTCACCGCCGGAGGCGCGAAGGGCGGCCGCCACGCCGTCGCGCTGCGCCTCGGCCGCGGTGACCGCGGCGTTCGTCTCCGCCAGCTCCTGCCGGGCCCGGCGGTGCCGCTGGTCCAGGTCCGTCTCCACCGCGCGCAACAGATCGAGGCGGCGGTGATGACGCCACAACGCGGCCGGGGACACCGCCTCGGTGAAGGAGCCGATCTCGTCGATCGAGCGCATTCGGCTCGCCGCGTCGTCGATGGTGCGCCGGTGTTCGCGGATCGGGGTCAGCGCCTTGACCTGCTGACGGGCCGTGATCATCCGGGCCCGGGTGCCGGACAGCTCGTCGAACTGCTGGACCACCGCGTCCGCGGTGGCCAGCGTGGACGGCTCCTCCAGGACCATCGTCTTGTACAGGGCGTCGACAGTGGTGATCTGCTGGCCGGCCTGAATCCGGCCGAGCAGAGCGACTGCTTTGTTCCCGTCGCCCGCCGCGCCGATGCCGAGCGTGGTGTGCAGCCGAGCGGTGAAGTCCCGATCCGTCTCACTCCAGGTCAGGCCGGTTGCCACGACGTCGGCACGGGCGAGTTTGCGGCCCGCCGGGCCCTCCAGCGCCCGCAGCTGATATCCGTGGTCGCAGGTGGCCCGGACCGCCACGACGTCGTCCAGGCTGCGCGCGGACGACGGGACGTACCAGGCCCGCAGCGCGGTGAACTCGGCACCGGTGTGGTCCACCCAGGTCATCGCGATGGCGGACCAGGTGTCCCGGTCGTCGCCACGCAGCACCCGCAGCTTCGTCTCACCGTCGGTGCGCGACTCGTCGAGCTTTCCACGGGCGTACGAGAGGATGTTGCGCTGGTCCTTGCCCCGGGGCCGGCCCACCACTCCGCCGTTGGACGCCCCGTTGAAGGGAGTGGTGTGCGGCATGAGCAACGCGATGTACGAGTCCATCAGCGTCGACTTGCCCGATCCGGACCCTCCGCTGAGCAGGGTCGCGCCGGGCGCCAGCCGCAGGTGGTGATAACCGTCGTAGCCACCCCAGTTGACCAGTTGCAGGTCCCGTGCCACCCACTGCTGGCCCCGCGACGCCGCCGGAACCAACCCGAACAGGGTGTCGATCATGCTCACGCCGTGGCCTCGTTCTGTTCGCGCAGCCACTGGTTCAGCTCGGCGAGCTTCTCCCGGCTCAGCACCACCTCCACCATCGGGGTGATCCGGTACCGCCCGGCCGACTCCTCCGCGAGCAGCCCCTCGGTGGCCAGCCGCTGCACCGCGTTGCGCACCTCCTGCTGGCGCCGGGCCAGGTTGAGGTCGTGCGGGTCGAAGTAGGTCAGCACGGTCTGTTCCAGCTCCTCGATGTCCACTCGCGCGGACGTCTCACCAGTACCGCGCTCCCGTTGGAAGACTGTCCGCAGGTGCACCAGGACCAGCGTCTCGGCCCGGTTGTAGGGGTCGTCCTTGAGCAGGATCGGCACGTCCAGCTCCACCGGCCGCACCTGCTGCTTGTACGCGACGCCCCGATCGCGGTCGACCACGAGACGGACGAACAGGTCGTGCATCCGTGACTCGATGATCTGCTGGTTCTCCAGCAGGGTGCGCCACTGCCCCGGGTTCTTCTCGGCGAGCAGGAACTTACGCCGTAACAACTGAACCAGCACCCGTCGTACGTCCGCGTCCAGCGTGCCCGCGTCGCCGGCGAACAGCTCGGCGGGATCCTCCTCCATCGAGACCGGATCGATGAAACCGTCCTCGGCGTCGATCGCCTCACTCATCGCCACCGCTCCTGTCCGTGCCCCACGCATTCGCCGCCACCACGCCGCCGAGAGCGAACCGTCGCCGGCTGCGATCGGGTCGCACCGTGTCGACCACCCTCACCTCGCCGGTCTCGGTCATCCCGGCATCATGGGCGATCTCCAGCATCCCCAGCAGGTCGACCGGCCGATGGAGCTGCTCACCCGCTGCCGCGAACGCGGCCAGCACATCGACGCTGCCCGCCTCGCCGGCGAACGCCGCCAGGTGCGTGCGCAACTCGGCGTACCGCGGGCCACCCCACGCCCGCGTGTCCGCAGCCGGAAGGTCCTCGGTCGCGTCCCAGTCCCGCAACGGCGCGGGCGGCTGCGGCGGACGCGGGTCACTCGTCCGCTGCCGCAGGTGCCCCACGTCGGCGACCGGCAGACGCCGCAGCGGCTCCACGGCCTCGCCGCGGCGCGAACCGGGAACCCACTTGTGCAGGCCCGACATCACATCCCTCAGCAGCTCGTCCACCTGGCGATCCCGCATCGGATCGTGGTTGCGCACCTGGGTGGTGATGACATGCGATGCCTGCCGCTGGGCGGCCAGCACCTCTCTGACCCCCTGCTCGATGCGCCGTGATATCTCGGTGAGTTCCCGCCGCTGCTGCTCCGGCAGCAGCTCGGTGAACCGGTGCCGCAGCACGGTACGCAGCTGGCCCCACAGGACGTCGATCTGCGCCGGGTCACCGATCAGGCGCAACGCCCCCGCGAACGCGCGTCCTTCCGACGTCGCATCCAGGATCCGCTGCCCGCGCGCGAGGTACTCACGCAGCACCTCACCGGTCGGCCGGACATCGTGCCGCAACTCGGCGACGACGTCCCGCTGAATGGCTTTGATCGACTCCGCCACCCGCGCGAAATCCGCGGGTAGCTCCCGCGCCAGGTGCAGCACGTTCTCGGCCGCCTCGAGCAGTTGCTCATCGCCGGCCGTCTCGACAGCGCCACCCTTCTCGAGCCGGGTCAGCTCCTTCTGCCGTTGCTGGATCTCCTCGTGCAGGCGCACCATCCGGGACATCAGGTCCGGATCAGCGTCCTGCGCGAGTCGCTCGATCGCCTCCAGCAGCGTCCTGACCCGCGACTCGGACACCCTGGTACGCGTCCCGCCCACCCGTCCGGCGACCTCGAGGGCGCCGACCCCGTACGCCGAGAGCCGGTACACCTCGACATCGTCGTCGGACACCTGCCGCACCAGCCACCCGGCCTGCACCCACTGCCGGCAGAGATCCCGCGCGTTCCCCGCCGGCAGCGGCTGACCGTCCTCGTCGCCGTAACCCGCGGCCCGCAGCTGATCGAGCGCGTCATTGATCTCCGCATGCACGTCCGCCACCGCCACCGCCGGGCGCTCCGCGGTGAAGACCATGGCCAGCACCGTCACCACGAACGGCGCGTGCGTCTGGTGGAGCAAGGCGAGCATCGGATTCTGGAACGCCCGGAGCGCTCCCTGGTAAGCGCCCTCAACCCCTCGTGTAACCATCAAGCAGGTAGCCTACGGTGCGGGTACGACACGGCCGGTCTCGGCGTTCACCGCCACGCGGACGGTCAGTACTTGGGTGTACCCGGACCCCGTCGTAGCCGGCCGTCAGCCTGGCACCGGAGTAGGTGCGGGGTGCGAGCCGTTCTCCTGGTGGACCAGCACGCCGACACTTCGTCCAGCATGGTCCGCAGTCCCCGCATCGTGGCCGGGAATCCGAGTGCCGCCCAGCTCGGCGAGCTCAGAAGTAGCGCGAGTAGAGATCGGTCGTGGGCCACGAGGTGACCTGGCCGGCGGCTGTCCAGAGCGCCGCGTCGATGTCGCCGTAGTCGAGTCCGGAGATGTCGTCGCGCTGGTTGAACAGCGCCGCCCAACTCATCCCGTGGTAAGTACGCACCAGCAGGGTGTAGGTTCCCGGCAGGCTGCCGGTGTGCCAGGTGTTGCGGCCCGACCCCCCAGTGACCGGCCGTACCTGCCAGCCGAGACCGTAATACCAGCCGTCCGCGTTGACGCCGATGCCGGGCTGCGCGAAGACCTGGCCGATCGCGGTTCTACCCAGCACCGCTCCGGCCTTGTCGAACACCGACGCCCAGCGCACCATGTCGACGGCCGAGGCGATCCAGCCACCGTGCGCCTCCATCAGCCGCATGCTGAACGTGCCGTACGGGGCGGCCACGGTAGCGCCGGTCTCGTCGAGCACGGTGGTGCCGGTGTACTGCGACACGTACGGCACCTCGCCCGGATGCCTGGCGATGCTCCAGCCTTGCGCCATCCGGGTGATGCCCAGCGGCGCCAACAGCTTCTGCCGCACGTACGTGGCGTACGGAAGTCCGCTGGCCCGTTCGATCACCCGGCCCGCGAGGTGGTAGCCGAAGTTGCTGTAGACCGCCTTCGTGCCCGGGTCGAAGTCCAGTGGCTGCCCGGACATGTACGTGACCACGTCCGTGGGGCGCAGCTCCATCGGCACGCCCAGCGCCCTGGCGATCACCCGGTCGTTGAACTGCGGGTCCGGCGAGACCGTCCGATCCCAGCCCGCGGTGTGCTGCAGCAGCTGCTGCAAGGTGATCTTGTCGATGCGCGGGTCCCGGGTCCGGCCGGCCGGCGGCGTGAGGTCGGCGACCGTGGCGACCCTGGTGCCGAGGGTCAGCTTGCCGTCCTGTACCAGCTTCACGATGGCGGCCGCGGTCAGCGACTTGGACAGGCTGGCGATCCGGAACAGTGACGTGGGCTGCACGTTCAGCGTGCTGTCGGCGCTCCAGCGGTAGCCGCGGGCGAGCACCAACCGCCCCTTGTAGGTCACGGCGAGCTGCCCGGCGGTGATGTCCCGCGCCTGCATGAACGCCTTCATGGTGTTGTCGAAGGGTGTCAGGGCAGGCACCGTGGTGCCGGTCGCCTTCCACATCTTGGCACCTGTCGTTCCCGCCGACGCGGCCCGCAACCCGCCGTACGTGGCGGCGCCGAATCCGGCCGCCACGGCAAGCCTGCCCAGAGAACGCCGGCTGATTCGATTCTCCCGTTCGGTCACGACCGACCATGATGCCCGACGCGCGCGCCACAGTGGACACCGATTGCCCGAATCTTGATCCTTACCGCGCGTCGAGCTCGTCGCCGAGGACGAACAGCGCGATGAAGTGCCACAGCGGCGTTCCTCGACATCCGCTCTCCGGCGCACCTGCCGTCAGCCTCATCCTCAACGCCGACATCGACACTCCGCGCGCCTGGGCCGTCGGCACCGGCCGGCTGGCCGTCCCGGGACAGCGGTGCCGGCAGCCGGCCGGTCTTCTCCACCGAGCCGTGATCGGTCATAACAATGGTCAGAGGCAGCCGGGCAGTCGGGCCGCTCAGCGCAGTCCCGCGAACAGGTCGTCCTCGGGCAGCGGCGCACCGGTCGTGTCGTGCACCCGCAGGAACGTCTCGACCCCCATCAGCTCGGTGAAACGCTCCTTGCCCATGCGCAGGAACTGGATGTTCTCGCTCTGGCTGGCGTGCGCCGCGAGCGCGTCGTACTTCTGGCCGCCGAACGCCCGGACGTCCACCCAAGTGGTGATCTCCGCATCGGGCAGGCCGAGCTGCGGGGCCGCGTCGTCCCCGGCCACTTCGGCCTCCGCCCAGTCGACCCCCAACTCGCGCAGCGCCTCGCCGAAGGCGGCCATCGCCGAGTGCGGCGCGGTCGTCCAGTAGACCTTGGCCGGAACGCCGGTCATGGCCACCGCCGCCATGGTGACGCGGTGCGCCTGAATGTGGTCGGGATGCCCGTAGAAGCCGTTCTCGTCGTAGGTGACGATGACGTCAGGCTCGTACCGTCGGATCTGTTCGGCGAGCCGGTTCGCCGCCTCGGTGATCGGTGTGCTCCAGAAGGAGCCGGGCGCGTCGTTGCCCGGCCAGCCCATCATCCCGGAGTCGGCGTAGCCGAGCAGCTCAAGGTGCGTGACCTTGAGCGCGGCGCAGCTGGCCTCGAGTTCCTCGCGACGCATCGCGGCCACCGCCACCGGATCATGCCCCGGTTCACCCGGTTTGACCCCGCCCGGCCCGTCCCCGCAGCGGCCGTCGGTACACGTCACGAGCACTGTCGTGACGCCCTCCGCGGCATAGCGGGCGAGCACCCCGCCGGTGCCGGTCGCCTCGTCGTCGGGATGGGCGTGCACCGCCATCAATGTCAGGGATCGATCAACCATGCCGACACCTTACGGCTGCCGGCTCCACTCACCTCCGGGGCACCGACGGTGCGCGATGGCAGTGCGCTACAACGACCCCGACCAGATACGGCCTTAGCCGACCGGCTCTCCGCGCATATACCTATAATAGGTTACAAATCGTCTAGACCTCGATCGAGATTTGACATGCGTCTCGCTCGGCTTCCCCAGATACTGGGGTGGCGGTTCGTCGCCGCGCCCCTGGCCGTGTGGCTCGCGCTCGCCTGCGCCGGCACAGCGGGGCTGGTCCTGGCGGAGCGTTCCAGCCACACCTCGCTGGTCCAGCGGTTCGACCTCCGGGTCGGGCTGGTGGCCGACTTCGTCACCTCCTACGTGACCGACCTCATCGACCGCGAACGCGTCCAGGCGGCGGCTTTCCTGACCGAACGGAAGGTGCCCGAACGTGAGTTCAGCCGCGCGGTGAACAGCTTCGGCTATCCCGCGGCGGTGCTGCTCGACGCCCGCGGCCGCGTGCTGCACCTGACGCCACCGGATTCCGCGCTGATCGGCAAGGACCTCACCGACCGGTACCCGCACCTGCGCACCGCCGTACGCGAGGGTCGTCCGGCGGTGTCGCCCGTCGTACCTTCGGCCGCGCGCGGGGTGCCGGTTGTGGCCTTCGCCGTGCCCTTCGACACCCCCTACGGCCGGCGGGTCTTCTCCGGCGCTGTCGCGATCGCCGACGGCCCGCTGGCCGCCTATCTGACCACGGCGGTCCCGTTGCCCGAGGTGAAGCTGCACCTGATCGACGCGGTGGGCGCGATCGTGGCGGCCAACCACACCGAGGTCAGGCGGGTGACCACCCTGGCCGAACACGAGCCGGTCCTCGCCGCCGCCCGCGGGGCGGGGCGGAGCCGGTTCCGTCAGGGCGGTCAGTGGTGGCGGCAGCTCTCTCGCACCATTCCCGGTACCCCGTGGCAGTTGTCGGCCGCCGTCCCGGAAGGCGTCCTCTACGCTCCGGCCACGAACGGCCAGGTCGCCGGGCGGGCCGCGCTGGTCACCGCCTCGCTGGTGGGACTGCTGGTGGTCGCCCTGACCGCCCGCGGCCGCCGTGACCAGCGCGAGCTGCAGGCCAGCGAGCAGCGGTTCCGGATGGTGTTCGACAACTCCCGGATCGGGATGTTCCTCACCGACCCGGCGGGAAACTTCGTCCGGGTCAACCGGGCGCTGTGCAACATGCTGGGTCGCAGCGAGTCCGAGCTGCTGGGCCACAGTTTCACCCAGTTCACCCACCCGGACGACCTCGAGGAGTGCCTGGCGTACGCCGACGCCTGCCTGACCGGCCGCGCGGACAGTTTCCTCGTGGACAAGCGCTACCTGCACACCGACGGGCACGTCATCGAGACCACGGTCACCGCCACCCTGCTGCGCGATCAGCACGGCCAGCCGCAGTACTTCGCGACCCAGATCATCGACATCACGGAACGCCGCACGATGGAACGCGCCCGCGAACGCGACGAGGCCGCGCTCGCCGAGCACGCCGAACGGCTGCAACGCGCCAACGGGCAGATGGCCGACTTCATCGCGATGCTGACCCACGACGTCCGGCAGCCGTTGGCCACCATCGTCTCCGGCGGCGAGATGCTGCTGGAGGAGTGGTGCGACATCCCCGACGAGACGAAGCACTACTATCTGCGCCGGATGACCACGGCCGGGCACCGCGCGGAGCAACTGGTCAGTGAGATCCTCACCCTGGCACAGCTGGACGACGGTGCGCTGACCGCCCGGCCGGCCCGTGTCGACGTGGCCCACGCCGTTCGCGAGGCCGTCAACGCCCAGGGCTGCGACCCGCTGAACCCGATCAGGGTGACCGCCGGCGACCAGGTCAGCGCGTTCGCCGACCCGGTCCACCTCCAGTTGGTGCTCGGCAACCTGTTGGGCAACGCGACCAAGTACGGCGCTCCGCCCGTCGAGGTCACCGTCACCGACGACCCGGCCTGGGTCAGGGTCGAGGTCAGTGACCACGGTGAGGGCGTACCGGAGGAGTTCGTGCCCACCATGTTCGAACGGTTCACCCGCGCCGACAGTGGGGTGGCCACCACCAAGCCGGGCACCGGGCTGGGGCTCTACCTGGTGCGGCAGCTCGCCGAGGCCAGTGGCGCGACGGTCGCGTACCGGTCGAACCAGCCACACGGCGCCACTTTCGTGCTGGCGCTGCCCCGGACCCCGTTCGGGCGCGGCCTGTCGGCGGGGACGGCCGTGGAGCCGGGCGTCATCCCGGTCGGCGCGAACTGACCGCCCGCCGGCCCGGTCGCCGTGCCGGCCACCGGCTGGGTTCGCCGAGACGCCGGCACGCGGACGACTGTGGCACTCACGCCAGCTTCCGCAGGTATTCGCGGTAGGTGTCGAGCACGCCGCCCGCGAGCAGCGCCCGTGGCCACAGGACCGCGGTGGCCAGGCCGACCACATCGGACTCCTCCATGACCGGCCGGGCCAGCGAGTGCATGCTGTCGAACCGGGTGACCGTCACCCGGTCTCCGAGGATCCTCCGGTACGTCGCCCGTGTCTCCTCCGTGTCGACGTTGCGGTCGTGGCGGCCCAGCATGAGCAGGACCGGCAGATGCCGGCCGGCCATGGCGTGCAGGTCGGCCGTGGCGTCCGCGGTGTAGTTGCGGGTGACGAACCGCCACCGCGCCGCGCTCATCGGCTCCGGGTCGCCGCTGCCGGCCAGGTACGTGTCGTAGTCGGCGTGGTCGTCGAGCAGCCGCCGGGTGCGTTCGCTGACGGCGATGACGCGCTCCCGTTCCGCGGCGTCCGCCCCGTCGTGGTCGAGTTCCGCGAGCAGGTTGTAGCGGCCCTGCCGCAACCAGTTGATCGCGGGGCCGACCGCCACGACGGCCTTGATGTCGTCCCGCGTCGCGGCGAGCTTGGGGAGCACCCAGCCGGCCTGGCTGGCTCCCCACAGGACCACCGGACCGGCGGGGACGTCCGGCTGCCCGCGGACGTGGTCGATGACCGCCCCGGCCTCGGCGGCCCGATCGGCCATGCTCTGCGAGAGCCAGTCACCCGTGGAGCCGCCGATCCCCGGTTTGCTCCAGGACAGCGTCGCGAACCCGGCGTCGGCGGCCGCCTCGAACCACGGGCGGTACAGCCCGTCATGGGTCGCCTCGACCGGACCGTCGCCGTGGACCATGACCACCAGGCCGCGGGCCGGGTCGCGCGGGGGCAGCGTCAGCACGGCGTCCAGACTGCCGCCGGCCACCGGCACGCTCAGCCGCCTTTCCCGCATCCGGTAGTCGTTGCCGATCAGGGTGACGACGACACCCGTGCCGAGGAGAACGATCATCGCGCACAACACTCGTAGAGCTATCTTCTTTCGCACGGTCGTAGCGTACGCGATAGAATCAAGCGCATGACGACACTGGCGATCGGGAATGGATTCACCGAGGCGGAGCGAGCCCGGGTCGGCGCGCTGTACTGGGAGGCGTTCGGCCGCAAGCTGCGCCCGGCCTTCGGCGACAGTGCCATCGGGTCGGCGCAGGTGACGGCCGCGCTCACGGCCGACCGGATGCTGGTGGCCCGCAGCGACGGCGAGGTGGTCGGCGTGTGCGGCTACCACCGGGACGGCCGCGGCGCCGCCGACCTGTCGTGGGGCCGCCTGCGGCGCGCGCTCGGCACGCCGGCCGCGCTGCGCGCCCTGCTGGTCCTCGCCCCGCTCGACCGGCGGGAGCGGCCCGGCGTGCTGGTCCTCGACGGGATCTGCGTCGACGCCGGGCAGCGCGGACGGGGCGTCGGTTCCGCGCTGCTGTCCGCCGCCGTCGAGCGGGCCCGCCACTACCATGATCAATGGGTGCAGCTCTCCGTCGTCGACACCAACCCCCGCGCCGAGGCGCTGTACCGGCGGCTCGGGTTCCGCGCCGTCGGCGAGGGCTCGCTCGGCGCCCTCGGCCAGGTGTACGGCTTCCAGCGCTTCACGACGATGCGGAAGAAGGTCGGCGAGTGACACCCACGCCCCGGACGGTCGTCGAGGCGTTCCTGCCCTTCGACGGGGTGACTCCGCTGGATCTGCTCTACGACACGGCCAATGCCGCCGGCCTCGACGACCAGCCGGTCCGGCTGAGCATCCGCCGGATGCTCGCCGCCGGCGAGGTCACCCAGAGCGGGCGCGGGCGGCGCGGCACCCTCGCGCTCACCGACGCCGGCCGGGTACGCCTCGGCCGGGACCGGCTGGCGCTGCGCCTGGCACTCGGCCAGGACCACGGGCAGGCGCCGTGGGACGGCCGGTGGCACCTGCTCGCGGTCAGCGTGCCGGAGACCGACCGCACGGTCCGCGACGCGCTCCGCCGCGACCTCACCGAGGCGGGCGCCGCACCGGTCTCCACCGGCCTCTACGTCAGCCCGCACGACCTGGGCGCGATGCTCGGCGACGCCAACGCCGAGCACCTGGTCCGCGCCGCCGCGACCGCACTCGACGTCCGCGGGACCACCGAGCCCGCCGCCATCGCCGAGCAGCTCTGGCCGGCGTCACCGATCATCGCCGGGTACGCCGTGGTGGAGCACACCGTGGCGCGGGTGCGCGCCACCACCGACGCCGGCGTCCATGCCGTCCTGGCGCACCAGCTGAGCTTGGCGGACGCCCTGGAACAGGCGATGCGCCACGACCCGCTCGTCCCGCTCGAGCTGCGCTCCGACTGGCCGCCGAGCCGGATCCGCCGGGCCTGGCATGCGACCTGGACGGCACTCACCGCCCGGCTCCCCGAGGAGATGCTCTACCGCGGCTGGCTGCCCTGACCACCGCCCCCGCCGGCCTGGCCGCCCCGCACCGCGCCGACGAACCGGGCGGTCAGGCCGGGTCGTACGCGCCGGCGGCGAACTCCTCGAGCAGCGACCGGCGCGACGGCTTCCAGTTCAGCTCGCGGCGCGCCTTCTCGCCGGTGGCCTGCTGATCGAGCAGCAGGGCCTCGCCGAACCCGCCGAGCCGCTCGACCAGCGCGGCGGCGTCCTCGGCCACCACCCGGCCGTCGAGACCCAGCCGGCGGGACGCGGCCTCGCCCAGCTCGCGGACCGTCGGGTTGTGGCCGCTCACCCCGAGGTACACCGAGCCGCTCTCGGCCCGCTCGAGCGCCGCCACGTAGAGCTCCGCCAGGTCGTCGACGTGCACGCTGGTCCAGTGCTGGGTGCCCGGGCCGACCAGGCGCAGCGCCGCCGGGTCGCCGGCCCGCTCACCGGCGAACACCAGGGTGGGGATGCCGATGCCGTTGCCGTAGACGAGGCCCGGCTCGATGAGGACCGACCGGATCCCGGGCGCGGTCAGCACCAGCGAGTCCAGCTTCTCGCGCCAGGCGACCAGAGCCGGCGCGTCGCGCGGGGTCTCCTCGGTGATCGCCGGTCCCGAGCCGTGCACCCAGACACCACCGGTGCGCAGGAAGGTGGCGCCCGGCCGCAACCCGTCGAGGACCGCCTCGGCGAACGCGGTCTCCACAGCGCTGCTGGTCGCGTCACCCGGCGACGCCGTGGCGAGCACAGCTTCGGCGCCGGCGGCCCAACGGCGTACCGAAGCAAGGTCTTGAATGTCGCCGACGACGGCCTGGGCGCCGGCGGTGCGCACGGCGGCCGCCTTCTGCTCCGAGCGCACCAGCGCCGTGACGGAGTGGCCGGCGGCGAGCAGGGCGGGCAGGACGGCCGAGCCGATGTGGCCGGTGGCGCCGGTCAGGAAGACGTTCATGGTGGCGAGCTCCTCGCTCAAGATCGGATGTCGACGCCAAGACTGCCGTGGACAAGGCATCGCCGCCAACGAATAGTTCCGATTGGCCTTATCGCCCACGGCGATTAGCATCACCGGGGTGGAACAGCGTCAACTGCAGTACTTCGTGGCCGTCGCCGAGGAGCTCAACTTCACCCGCGCCGCCCAGCGCACCCATGCCGTGCAGTCGACGGTCTCGGCGAGCGTCCGGGCGCTGGAGCGGCACTTGGGGACCCCGCTGTTCGAGCGCAGCACCAGCAAGGTCACGCTGACCGACGCCGGGAAGGCGCTGCTGCCCGAGGCGCGCCGGGCGCTCGACGCCCTGGACCAGGCGCGCGCCGCGGTCGCCGGCCTGCGCGAGGGCCTGACCGGCAGCCTGCGCGTCGGCACCCTCTCCGGCCTCACCGCCGTCGACCTGCCCGGGCTGGTCAGCGACTTCCGCGCTCGCCACCCCGGGGTGCGGCTGGGCCTGAGCATGGCCGCCGGGGGCACCGACGGGCTGCTGGCCGCCCTGCGCAGCCGCGAGCTCGACGTCGCGTTCGTCGGCGTGCAGACCGGGAGCGTGCCCGACCTGCGACTGGATCCGATCGCCGAGTTCCAGCCGCGGGTGCTGGTCCCGGCCGGCCATCCGCTGGCCGGGCGGGCCACGGTGAGCCCGGCCGCGCTGGCCGACGAGCCGTTCATCGACCTTCCACCCGGCTTCTGCAACCGCATCCGCACCGACAACGACTTCCGGCGGGCCGGCATCACCCGCACCATCGCTGTCGAGGTCAGCGACATCACCACCATTCCGGGGTACGTCGCGTCCGGCATCGGGCTGGCCCTGGTGCCGCCGCTGGCCGCCGAGGACGGGCAGGACGTCGCCCCGGTCGACCTGGACCCGCCCGCCGCGGCGTGGACCCTGGCGGTGGCCAGCCTGGGCGGGCCCACGCCGAGCCCGGCGGTGCGGGCGTTCCTCGACCTGGTCGACGCGCACGTGGTCCGCCGGGACCGCTACTAGCCCGTGTTTCGGAGTCCGACCGGGGCCGCGGCGGGCGATCCAGCCGCGATCGCACCCCGGTCCGGCCGGGGCCGGGGCGGTCGCATCCGGTTGCCGCGTCGGCGAAGATGGATGCATGCACACCCCGACCGATCGGGAAACGGGCGCGTTCCTGCTGGTGCTCGCCCTGCGCACGCTGCTGGCGCTGGCCGTCGGCGCGCTGGGCGGCGCCGTGGCGGTGTGGCTGCGCGGTCCGGACCCGACCACCTTCGCCGTGGTGAGCCTCTGGATCGCCGCGATCGCCGCGTTCCCCGCGGCCTTCGTGGTGCCGTTTGCCTCCACCCGGCCGCTGCCGCACGGGCTGCTGGAGTACCGCTGGCGGCTGGCCCGGGCGGTCCGGCAGCATCCGCCCGGGGCGCGCCGGTCGATGGCCGCCTGGCCGCCCGGTTCGAAGGCCTGGACCCTGCACAGCGCCCTGCTGGCGGGCATGGAGGCGGGCGCACGGGGGCGCGCCCGCGACCATGAACGGATCCTGCGGGCCGCGGCCCGGGTGGTCGCCACCGGCGGCGACCGGGCGGGCGACATGTCGAGCCGGCACGGCTGGGCCCGGCTGTCCGCATACCCGATGATCTTCGACGCGCTGCGGGCGCTGCACCGCACCGCGGAGATCGAGCCGTACGCGTGGGCGGCGGTCGCGGAGTTCGGCATCCCGGCGCGCCGGGCGTTGTGGTGCCCGGAGACGCTGGCGGTCGTGCGTCGGTTGTGGCGCGAGCGCTGGGCGGCCGGGGAACGCACCCCGGAACTGGGCAGGTGCCTGCTGGTGGTCACCGAGGGCGACCCGTGGCAGGAGGAGTTCCTGCGCGAGGCCGTCGCCGCCGGGCTGCCCTTCCGGCTGCCGCTGGTGCGGATGCCGGCGGTCGGGCCGGCGGAGCGCGAGGAGCTCGCCCGCGCCGGCCTGGGCACCGAACCCGAACTGCTGGGCGACCTCGTCGGCTTGCTCGGCGCCGCCGACCGGCTGGACGAGGCGATCAACCTGGCCCGCGACGAGGAGCAACGGGGCAACCCGTTCGGCGCCGAGCAGCTCGACCGGGCCGGTCAGTGGCGGCACCGCGGACATGATCCCGGGGTGCGCCGGCCGGTCGCGGCTCGCGGTTCGGCCCCGGGCTGGTCCGGCGGCTCCTACTCGCATCTGGCGAACTGGTCGGTCTCCGACAACGCCGGGGCGGCCGGCGCTCTCGCCTCGGGAAGCTTCGGATCGGGGCCGGGCGCCGGCTGACCGGACGACGGGCTTGACCCTGACGCAGCGTCAACCCTCGATGCTGACCGGCATGAGCACCCCACCGGCGGATGACCGCACCGCGATCCAGGTACGCGGCCTGACGAAATCCTTCACACAGTCGCACGTGCTCCGCGGCGTCGACATCGACGTGGCGCGGGGAAGCATCTTCGCCCTGCTCGGCTCGAACGGCGCCGGCAAGACCACCCTGGTGAAGATCCTGTCCACCCTGCTCCAGGCGGACTCCGGAAGCGCGCGGGTGAACGGGTTCGACGTGGCCGGGCAGGCCGCCGACGTCCGCCAGTCGATCAGCCTCACCGGCCAGTTCGCGGCGGTCGACGAGATCCTCACCGGCCGGGAGAACCTGATCATGGTCGCCCGGCTGCGGCACCTCAGGAACGCCGGCACGCTCGCGGACGACCTGCTGCGCCGGTTCTCCCTGACCGAGGCGGGCGCCCGCCGGGTGGGCACCTACTCCGGCGGGATGCGCCGCCGGCTGGACATCGCGATGAGCCTGGTCGGCACGCCGCCGATCATCTTCCTCGACGAGCCCACCACCGGACTCGACCCGGAGGCCCGTCTGGAGGTGTGGCGGGCCGTTCAGGAGCTCGCCTCGGGCGGCACGACAGTGCTGCTCACCACGCAGTACCTCGACGAGGCCGAACACCTGGCCGACCGGATCGCGATCCTGCACGAGGGCCGGATCCTCGTCGACGGCACCCTCGACGAGCTGCGCGCACTGCTGCCCGCGGCCAAGGTCGAATACGTCGAGAAACAGCCCACCCTCGAGGACGTCTTCCTCAGCCTGGTCGGCGCCACCCCGAACGGAGAGCAGCGATGAACCGCCACTTCCTCAGCGACACCGCCGTCCTGCTGGGCCGTTCGCTGCGCCACATCGCGCGCAGCCCGGACACCATCATCACCACGGCCATCACCCCGATCGCCATGCTCCTGCTGTTCGTCTACGTCCTCGGTGGCGCGATCCAGGCCGGCACCGGCAAGTACGTCAACTACCTGCTGCCCGGCATCCTGATCATCACGATCGCCTCGGGGATCTCCTACACCGCCTACCGGCTGTTCCTGGACCTGCGGAGCGGCATCTTCGAACGGTTCCAGTCCATGCCGATCGCCCGCTCCGCGGTGCTGTGGGCACACGTGCTGACCTCGGTCGTCGCCAACCTGATCTCCCTGGTGGTGGTACTGGTCGCCGCCCTGGTCATGGGTTTCCGGGCGCAGGCGGGCGTGCTCGGCTGGCTCGCGGTCGCCGGCGTCCTGGTGCTGTTCACCCTCGCGCTGACCTGGCTCGCCGTCATCCCCGGTCTCACCGCGAGTTCGGTGGACGGCGCGAGCGCGTTCGCGTACCCGTTGATCTTCCTGCCGTTCGTCAGCTCGGCGTTCGTGCCCACCGAGTCGATGCCCGGCCCGGTCCGGGCCTTCGCCGAGAACCAGCCGGTGACCTCCATCGTCGACAGTCTGCGGGCCCTGTTCCTCGGGCAGCCGGTCGGCTCGGGCATCTGGACCGCGCTGGCCTGGTGCGCCGGCATCCTCGTGGCGGCCGTCGCCCTCGCCGGGCTGACCTACCGCCGCCGGGTCGGCTGAGCCAGGATCGGGCCATGCTGACCATCGGGCAACTGGCCGCGTACGCCGGCGTCACGGTACGGGCGGTGCGGCACTACCACCAGATCGGCCTGTTGCCGGAGCCGGAACGCGACGCCTCCGGCTACCGCAGGTACGGCGCGCCGGCCGTGGTCGCGCTCATCAAGATCCGCACGCTCGCCGACGCCGGGGTACCGCTGGGCCGGATCGCCGACATGCTCGCCGCCGGCCCGGCGGACTTCGCCGAGGCGATCGCCGGGATCGACAGCCGCCTCCGCGACGAGATCGACCGGCTGGAGCGCAGCCGCCGGCAGGTCGCGCAGCTCGTCGCCGGCGACAGCCTGGTGCTGCCACAGCCGATCGTCGCCTACCTGGACCGGCTGCGCGAGATCGGGGCGTCCGAACGGGTCCTGGCCGGCGAGCGGGACGGCTGGATCCTGGTCGCGGCCCGCTGGCCCGACCAAGTACTGGACTGGATCCCGAGCAAGTTCGCCCAGCTCGAGGACCCGCGGCTGGTCCGGCTCTACCGGGTGTTGTCGGCGCTGATGGAAACCGCGGAGACCGACGACGCGCTGCTGAGGGAGGCCGCCGGCCTGCTGGTCGAGCTCGCCGAGGACGCCGAGGCCGCCGGTGGGCTCGACGCCGCCGCCGAGGAGCGCGACGACACGTCGTACGCGCTGCTGGACGACCTCGCCGACGCGGCCGACAAACGCGCCGAGCGGCTGCGCGAGCTGATGCGCGAGCGTGGCTGGGACGGCTGGACCCGGATGCGGCGGCTGCCGAAGCCGGCGCGGTGAGCCCCGCATGGTTCAGCACAGCTCTCCCTCCACCCGGCCCGGGCATGCCGGGCGTTCGCGGTGGAGACCTCCTGGCGGGGAGAGGCGTAACACGAACGCGGGAGATCTTCTCGGTCAGCACTACGCCGCTGACCGGGCGGACGCCGTTCGGCGGCAGTGCCGGGCCCACCCGCGCGCCGCTTGCCAATCGCCGATCGCCCGCGCCGTCGCGTGCCGGTGGACGTGCACCCGCCTGCGCCGCGCGGGCCGGCGATCTACGCGGCCTCCTGGCTCGCCGGAGTCGGCGGCAGATCGAAGAAACCGCACGTCCGAAGGTACCGTTCCGCTTGCGGAGGGCATCCGCTGACCCGTAGCCGGCGACCCTGCTGGTGCAGCTTGAAATGGGCGCACAGCAGGACCGCGACCGCCTCGGCACCGAGCAGACCCACACCTCGTAGATCGATCTCGACGTCGGCCAAGCCCGCTTGCCGGGTCAACTGATGCTCGATGGCGGCGACGCCGATGACGCGCTTGGCGCCCTTCACCCGCAACGGAGGTGTGACATCGGTGATGGACATCGGCAAGCACCTCTGAGTTCGACGCGATGAAAGTGCCGCCGACACTAAAACGACGCAGATTTCGACGCAATGCGCGACGGGCGGCATGCACTCCGTAGGGTGCCAAGATTTCCCCGTTGGGGCGCCCGGCCGAGCCGACCAGGCAGCGGCTGCACCGATGAGACGGCATCGCGCGGCCGAGCATCGCGTCCCACCCATGCCCGTGGTCCACCAGCCCGCTCTGGATCGCCCGCTGGGCGAGCGCTCCCGGCACCCTGCCCGCCGGCGCGCCGTACTACACGTTCTGGCAGTACACCGCCGGCGGATCGGTGCCGGGCATCAGCGGCGCTGTCGACCGTGACTACTTCAACGGCGACCGGACCCGGCTGGTCGCCCTGGCCAACAACACCTGATCCCGCGGCGCCGAGGGCGGTCCGGACATCATCCGGGCCGCCCTCACCGTCCGCTGCCTACTTCCCGTGGATCACGCTGGTGATCCAGCTGGTGATGTTGTCGGTACGTGCGCCGTTCTCCACCTGGGTGTGCGGGCAGCTGGGACCGTTGCTGACCACCGCCACCAGCCTCGGCCGGCCCTTCCCCTCGACGAAGTAGGGGCCGCCCGAGTCGTAGGGACACGGCGTGGTGTCCGCCTGCGGGGCGTACCCGTGGAAGCCGATCACCGAGTCGCTCAGCTCGGCCACCGACAGCTGACCGGTCCGCAGCCGGTTGACCGGCGCCGGATTGGTGCTGGTCAGCGAGCCGTAGCCGGTGAGCCGGACGACATCGCCGACGGCCGGCGGGTGGTTACCGAGCTTGATCGGGCGGATGTCACGGACCGGCTCGTCGAGCTCGGCCAGGGCGACGTCAGCGGTCGGCGACTGCCGGACCGCGACCACGGTACGCAGGTAGCCGCGGCTGGTGTCGGTGACGTCGGTACGGCCGACGGCGGCCGTGGTGAGGTCGGCGACCGGGTACTCGACCCGGGTGCCCGTCGCATCGCGGAAACAGTGCCCGGCCGTGATGATCCATCGGGCCGAGACCAGCGCGCCGGAGCAGCCGCTGTTGCGTTTCCCGCCGGTCGAGGTGGGGATGCCGGTCATCGTCAGCTTGACCGAGAACGCGTACTCGCCGATCGGGACTTCTTCGCCGTTGGCTATCGCGTTCGCCGGAGTGGACCCGGTCACCAGGCCCACCGCGACGGCGGCCGCGATCAGTGCTCCCGTCAGGGTTGGCTTTCGCATTCGCCACACACTATCGATCCATGCCAGTACGTGCACGCAGCCCTGCCCACCGGCGGAGACAGTGGACCGGCTCAGGCGCGCAGGATGCGCAGCTGGGCGTCGCACAGGTGCGGGCCGGCGTCGAGACCCAGCTCGGCGGCCAGGGTGTGCCGGGTCTGTTCGATCACGTCGAGGGCCTCGGCCTTCAGACCACAGGCCGCCAGCGACAGGGCGAACGCGGCGCGCACCTGCTCGTCGTACGGTGACTCGGTAGCCACCGGCTCGATCAGCGGCAGCGCCCGCCCGGACAGCCGGGCCTCCCGGGCCGCCGCGGCCAGGTCCAGGGTCGCCTGCCGGCGCAGCCGCTCCAGCCGGCGGGCCGCGTACTGCCGGCGCACCGCGGCCGGCGCGTCCATCCCGACCGGGCCGCGCCACAGCGCCAGCGCCGCGACGAGCAGCTCGGTCCGCTCGGCCGCGTCGGCGGCGCCGGCGGCGGACTCCACCAGCCGGCCGAAGCGGGCGGCGTCGACCTCACCGCCGGCCAGGATCAGCCGGTAGCCGCCCGGTTCCAGCTCGAGACGGTGGCCGCCGTGCCGATCCAGCCAGCGGCGCAGGCGGTGGATCGCCACGTGCATCGGCCCGGCGCTGTCGCGCCAGCGTTCGTCCTCGTCCAGGACGGCGCGGACCCGGGCGGGCGGCACCGGCTGGCCGTCGAGCAACAGCAGGGTGAGCAGTCCGCGAAGTTTCGGCGCGGTCAGGCCCCGGTGACCGCCGGGGTACCACAGCGCGAGCGGTCCGAGCACCCCGAAACGCAGGTCTGCCTGGGCGTACGTGTTCATCATGGCGGGCTCCCGGAGGGTCACAGCGAACTCGTACCCATTGACACACGTGACCCCGGTGCGGCGGTCCTGCGTGGTCTTAGGGAGGGGCCGAGGGTGGCGGGAGGTTGATAGACAATGCCGTATGTACACTGCGGCCTTCGATGGCATTTGCACGGCTGTGGGGCGGTGAACTGATGGAGACCGTGCTCATCCACGTCGCGGACGGGGACGGCGCGAAGGTGGCACTGCGGCCAGGTGGCCGGGCCCGGTTCGGGCGGGGCGCGCCGGGGATCGCGGTGGACGTGCGGCTGGCCCACCCCGGGGTCCCGCGGCTGGCCGGGGAGATCGAGGCGCGCGCCGACCACTGGTTGCTGAGCAATCTGAGCACCGACAAGACGTACGTGGTGGAGAACCCGGAGGGCGCCGGCGAGCACGTGAAGATCGTGCCGGGCCGCCTGGCCGCCCCGATCCCGTTCGAGATCTCCCGGGTGGTGCTGCCGGCCGGGCTGGACTTCGTCAGGTTCAGCGTCTTCGCGCCGATGCACACCCACCTGGACCGCACCGCCGTCGCGGCGCCGACCGGCGAGGGCACCCTGACGGCGTTCCCCCTCGACGAGTCCGCCAAGTACTTCCTGGTCCTGGTCGCGCTCTGCGAGCCACGGCTACGCGACCGCTCGCACGTCGCCATCCCCACCGTCGAGCAGGTCGTCGCCCGGCTGCGCCCGCTGCCCTCGTGCGCGGACTTGACGGTCGCCGCTGTCAACTTCCACATCGACTACCTGGCCCGCACCAAGCTGCGGGTCAAGCAGGACCCGGTGGACGGGCCGAAACGCCTGGACACCAAGCGGGCCGCGCTGGTGTCGCTGGCCCTGCGATTCAATCTGGTACGCGAGGAGCACCTGCGGCTGCTGCCGGCGAGGGCGGGAGTCGGATGAGCGGTCCGGAGCCGGCCGCGTGGTCGGTCGAGGTGCCCACCGGCTACCGCGTCGGCGGGTGGGAGGTCACCGGCGGGATCGCCACCGGGAGCTGGGGCAGCGTGTACGACGCCCGCCTGGTCGACGCCGGTGGCGACGACCTGCCGGCCCGGGCGGCGCTCAAGTTCCTGCCGACCGGGACGGTCACGACCCGGCAGCTCGGTCACCTGGCCGCGATGGCCGGCCGGGAGGTGCGGTTCCACAGCGGGGACGGGCACGACCGGCTGATCCGCTGCTACCAGACGCTTGTCGTCGAGGACCCGCGGACCCCGGCCCTGGACGGCGCCGCGGTGATCGTGATGGAGCGCGCCCGCCGGTCCCTGGCCGATCTGCTGCGCGAGCACCCGGGCCGGCCGCTGCCGGAGGCCGCGGTCCTGGTCACCCAGGTGTGTGAGGGGCTCGCCCACATGCACCAGAACGGCTGGATCCACGGCGACCTGAAGCCGGCGAACGTGCTGCTGATGGACGACGGCTCGGTGCGCCTGGCCGACTTCGGGCTGACCGCCGAGATCGAGGGCACCCACGGTTACCTGCCGCCGATCGGCTCGTCCGGCTACCTGCCGCCGGAGTACTGGACCGAACGCCTCGGCGAGCGCGGCATCGCGGTACGCACCACCGCCGACATCTGGGCCCTCGGCGTGCTCGCCTACCAGGCGTTCACCGGCGAGTTCCCGTTCGCCGGCGGAGGCCAGCGGGCCTGGGCGCTGGCCGCCGCCGAGTACGCCGAGACCGGTGCCGAGCTGCCCTTCCCGGACGGCGTGCCGGCGCCGTGGCGGGCGATCATCCGCGACTGCCTCGCCCCGAGCCACGCGCAGCGCTCCGAGCACACCGCCGCCGAGCTGCTGGCCCGGATGCGCGAGCAGCCGGTCCCGCGCCGGCGCCGGTCGCGGCAGCGGCGGCTGGTCGCGGCCGGCGCCGCGGTGCTGGTGCTCGGCGGCGCCGCCACGGCAACCACGCTGACGGTCCGGCAGCACGACTCCCCCTCCCCCACGTCGTCCCGCTTCCCGGGCGACGACTTGCTCAAGCACGGGGTCGGCATCCCCGAGCAGTACCGCGGGCTGATCGTCGCGGCCGGTACCGCCTGCGACGCTCCCGGGCTAAACCCGCCGCTGATCGCCGCGATGCTCAAGGTGGAGAGCGACTTCGACCCCAACCTGAGCGACCCGGCCAAGGACGAGTACGGCATCGCCCGCTGGACCCCGAGCGTGCTCGCCGGCTATCTGCCGGGCAGCCCGCCCCCGGTGCCGCCGAAGCCCCCGTTCCCACCGGAGATGTCCATCCCGCCGATGGGCCGCCTGCTGTGCTTCCAGGCCGAGAGGCTCCGGACGGTGCCGGGTGACCGGGGGCTGCTGCTGGCGGCCGCCTACCGGTCCTCGGCGACCAGCGTCGTCCAGGCCGGCGGCATCGCTCCGAAGTGGCGGCACTACACCGACGAGGTGGCGAAATACCGCGCCCTGTACACGCCCTGAGCGCCGGGCGTGATCACTTCCAGTCGCCGACCATCGGGCGGTCGGTGGTGACGCCGTACGCCACATGCACGTCGGCGTCCCCGCTGGAGTTGCTGTCGCGCAGGAGGAACTCCTTGGTCGACGGCCGCCGCACACCGATGGTGTCGCGGCCGTCGCCGTCCCAGTCACCGGTCACCGGCACGTCGCCGGCCGCGCCGTACACCAGCGCGTAGTCCGAGCCGCCGCTGCCGGTCAGCGCGTTGCGCAGATGGAACGACCGGTCGGCCGGGTCGTAGTAGCCCAGGCTGTCACTGCCGTCGCCGTCCCAGTCCCCGGTCAGCGGGGTGCCTGTCGACTTGCCGAACGCCTGGCTCACCTCGGCCGCGCCGGCCGTGCTGGTGTTGCGCAACCGCACCGTCTGGTCACCCGGCCGCCAGGTGCCGACGGTGTCCCGGCCGTCCCCGTCGAAGTCCCCGGCGATCGGCACGTCACCGGCGGCCGCGTACGCCGCGGTGAACTCGATGTCGAACCCGCCGGCACTCAGCGCGTCCCGCAGGTGGAACGACCGGTCGGCCGGGTCGAAGTAGCCCCAGCCGTCGATGCCGTCGCCGTCCCAGTCGCCGATCACCGGCACCTGCGAGCCGGATCCGACAGCGAACGCCGGCACGTCGTTGTTGCCGGCGGTCAGGCTGGTGCGCAGATACGCCTTGTGGTCGGCGGGCCGGAACACCCCGATGGTGTCGGTGTGCGCCGCGGGGCCGTCGCCGCTGCCCGGCCCGCGGCCGAGCAGGCTGAACGCGAGCGCGCCGGTCGAGGCGAAGTCGATCGCCGGCTCGTTGCTCATCCACGCGTCGTAGTTGTCCAGGTAACGGGCGCCGTTGCCGTTGAAGGCGGCGTAGTGGTCGACACCGTCGGCCGGGCACGCCCGCCCGGCGTCGCTGGACTCGAAGTCCTCGAAGGTGGCGGTGCCGTTCGGGCCGTTGACAGCGGCGCCGGCCAGCACGTCGCCGCCGCCGGTGAGGCTTCCGGCCAGGTTCGCCACCTGGTGGTGCGGACATTTCGGGTACGTCGTGCCGACGCCGACGATCAGCGAGGTGCCCCACGGGTTCCCGCCGAGGATCCAGTTCGCCTGCTGCTGGGCGAACGTCGCGTACCTGGTGCTGCCGGTGACGTCCCGGTACCGGACGGCCTGGGCGATCAGGCCGAGCGTGTGCGACGTCGAGTCGTAGTCGCTGTAGACGGCGCCGGCCCGGAACCGGTCGGCGGCGGCCCGCGCGACACCCGCGTCGAGCTGCTCCTCCAACGAGCCGGTCAGCTGCGCCGGGGTGACCGCGAGACCGGTGGTGGAGCCGATCGCGGTGATCAGGTCGGCGTGGGCCAGCGAGCTGACGTCGTACAGGTTGAGCGTGTCGCGGTAGTCGCCGGCCAGGTACTGCCCGGCGTACTGGGCCGCCTGGCTCAGCCAGGTCGTGGCACGGGCGTCGCCGAGCGCCTTGGCGGCCAGGTGCAGCTCGACGGCGCCCAGCGTCATGTCGTCGGTCCAGGCGTCCTCGCCGTAGTAGTCGTGCGGGAACGCGGTGACCAGCTCGCCGACCGAGGTGGTCTTCGCGATGCCGTAGATCGCGGCGGCCTTGGCGAGCTCGGTGCGGGCGCGGGCCGGGTCGCTGCTCGCGTGCACCTGGGCGGCCAGCGCGAACGCGGCGGCGACCCGCCCGGCCAGGTTCGGGCTCAGTTTCGCGCCCGGCTCGTTGGCCCGGAACACCGGCCGGTACCGCTGGTAGTACTGCCCGGTGCCGGCCGGGTCGGTGACGGTGTCGTCCTGCTCGGGCAGCCGCCACGAGTCGTGGTCGCCGTAGTACTTCTGGTTCTGCTCGCCGCTGCCGATGCCGACCTGGGCGTACAGCACGTTGGTGGTGTCGTCCCACATCTTGTCGAGCCAGCCGAGCCCGAAGTCGATCTCGGCGGCCCGGGTCGTGTCGGGTGCCCCGGAGCGCTGCGCGACCAGCAGCGTGTCCAGGGCGTACGCGGTGGTGTGGGTGAATTTCAGGTAGTCGCCGGCATCGAACCAGCCACCGGCCACGTCGACGGTGGCGGTGCCCGCCTTGGTGAGCGCGCCGACGATCGCGCCGTTCTTGTCGAACGTCGGCGTCTTGTAGACGTTCGCCGACGCGTCGGCCAGATGTGCCGGCTTGCGGTCGAGCACGCCGGGCAGCACGTCCGCCCCGTCCCGGTTGGCCTGGAAGAACCTCGTCATGGTGGCGGAGACCGGGGCGTACAGGCCGTCCGGGGTGCCGATGCCGAACGTGGGCGAGGTGGTCACGCCGGCGACCTTGATGCTGTACCGGCCGGCGGCCCGCAGCGACGAGAAGTCGATCGGGGCGACAGCGGAGTACGAACTGTTCCACGAGCCGAGGTTCGCGCCGACCGTACCGGAAAGCCTTGGTGTGCCGGTGGTGTCGACCACCTGGAACGTGCTGCCGGCCTGGGCCGTGCCGCCGAGCAGGAAGGCTACCTTCGGCCCGTCGGCGGGGTAGCCGACCTGGTTGACGCGGATGTAGGAGGTGACCGCGGCCCGCGCCGGGGTCACCGCGACGGCGCTCCCGGTGCACAGCACGACGGCGGTCAGGGCGGCGGTCAGCGGGGCCCTCATCGGTCGTCCCAGTCGCCGGCGACCGGTGTCATGCCGGCGCTGAATCCGGTGAAGGTGATGGTGGCGTTGCCGGCGCCGTGGCTGTTCTTGAGCAGGAATTGGGTGGTGTCCGGCCGGTACAGGCCGGGGGTGTCGGTGCCGTTGCCGTCCCAGTCACCTATCACTGGCTGGTCGCCGGCGCGTCCGTACACGTAGGTGTAGTCGGCGTCGCCGCCGCCGAGCGTGTTCGTGAGGGTGAATCGGGAGGTGGCGGGGTCGTAGTAGCCGACGGAGTCTTTGCCGTCGCCGTTCCAGTCGCCGGCGAGCGGGATCAGGTTGGTGTTGTCGGGGCCGAAGGAGAATGCGTAGGTGGAGGAGCCTTCGCTGAGGGCGTCGCGTAGGTGGAAGGTGCCGTCGGAGGGGCGGTAGATGCCGACGGAGTCTTTGCCGTCGCCGTTCCAGTCGCCGGCGAGGGGCAGGTCGGTGGGCAGGCCGGAGGCGAACGCGTAGTCCGAGGTGCCGCTGGTCAGGTCGTTGGACAGGTGGAAGGTGCCGGAGTCGGTACCCGGCCGGAACACGCCGACGGAGTCCTTGCCGTTGCCGTCCCAGTCCCCGGTGACCGGGAGATCGCCGACCGCGCCGTACTGGAAAGCCCACCGGGAGTTGCCTGCCGCGTTCGCGGCCAGCAGGTGGAACGAGTGACCGGCCGCGTTCCACATACCCACCGTGTCGACCGGCTTGGCGGGCGGGGTGTTGAGGGCGTCCCAGATGTTGTACGCGATGGTGCTGCCGTCCGACGCCTGCGCCTGGTACGCGGTCGGGACGGCGGACACCTGCACGTCCTGGCAGATCTGCCCGATCGAGTTGGCGGTGTTGTTCCAGGAGTTGTTCGGATAGAGCCGCACCATCTTGTTCAGGAACGCGTTGGTGGCCCAGACCGGGTCGAGCCGCTGCGACGCGGTACCCCAGGAGGCCCGCTGCTGGAACAGCCCGAGACTGTCGTGGTCGACGGCCTCGCTGATGTTCTCCAGCGTCGACTCGACGATCGCCGTGGTCACCGCGATCGCGGCGGCCCGCTTGGCCAGGCCGCGGGCGCGGACCGTCTCGACGATGCGCCGCGCGCACGACATCCGGTAACCGGTCAGGTAGCCGCGCAGCTTGCCGTTGAGTTTCGGGTTGAGGCCGGTGGCCAGCGCGGTGTCCATCGCCTTGGTGCCGCCGCAGGTGATCGTCGCGTACGCCGCCGCGGCGGCGACGCCCATGCCCGGCTCGGCCCGGGCCGGCGTCGGGACGGTGACGGCGGCCATGGTGGCCGCCAGCGTCAGCGTCAGGGTGCGTTTCATTCTCGTCCTTCCCCGCAGGGGGTGACGCGCCGGTCGACGCGCGCCACCACGGTGGCCGGAGCCCGCTTACCGACCGCTTTCGCGCGGCGGTAAGCGTGCGGAAAGCCCGCCGTGGCTTGCTCATTCCCGACCGCCGATGTCGAGGGAAGGGAACCGGCGTGCTACTCACGATCGGAAGGACGGCCGTGGTGCTGGCCGTCGCAGCGGTGGCGACAGCGGTGGCGGTGCCCCGCGCGGAGGCCGCCACCAAGGCCTACTACCTGCCGTTCCCGGCGGGTGTCAGCTATCGGGTGACCCAGGGCTGGGACGGCTCGTTCAGCCACAACGGCAGCGAGTACGTGCGCTATGCGGTCGACTTCGCGATGCCCAGCGGCAGCACCGTCGTGGCGTCCGCCCCCGGCGTCGTCTACGCGTCGTACTACTCGGCGGACAGCTGGGGCAACACCGTCGTCATCAAGCATCCGTGGGGCGAGTGCACCCGCTACTCGCACCTGTCCTCGCGCAAGGTGGTCGAGGGGCAGAGCGTCACGCAGGCCCAGATCGTCGGCATCTCCGGCGCCACCGGCAACGTCAGCGGCGCCCACCTGGACTTCAAGGCGGAGAACTGCGGCAACCGCTACTCGATCAAGATGGCGTTCCAGGAGTACGGCGGCTCGCTGTACGACTCCGCCGTCCAGGGCAAGACGCTGACCAGCCGCAACTCGCCCGCCAAGCCGGTCGACACGGTGGGTATGTGGAACGCGGCCGGTCACTCGTTCCACCTGCTCGGCGCGAACGCCGCCGGGAACTCGACGTGGGCGTTCACCTACGGCGCGGTCGGCGACCTCCCGGTCACCGGGGACTGGGACGGCAACGGCAAGGACTCCGTCGGCGTGTTCCGGCCGGGTACCGACTCCGGCACCTTCCACCTGTCCAACGACCTGACCAGCGGCACCTCGGACTACGCGTTCGCCTCCGGCCTGCCCACCGACCTGCCCCTCGCCGGCGACTGGAACGGCGACGGCAAAGACTCCGTCGGCATCTACCGCCCCTCCGACGGCACCTTCCACCTACGCGACGCCCTCAGCGAAGGCTCCTCCACCTACGCATTCTCCTTCGGCCCCGACAACACCAACCTGATCCCGCTCGCCGGCGACTGGAACGGCGACGGCAAAGACTCCGTCGGCTACTACGACCCCGCCACCTCCCGATTCACCCTCACGAACACGCTCGGCGGCGGCGACGCCGACTACACCTACGTGTACGGACGCGCCGGCGACCAGCCGGTGATAGGTGACTGGGACGGCAACGGCACCGACACCCCCGGCCTGTACCGGCCGGACACCACCCAATTCCTGCTCAAGAACAGCCACGGCGCCGGCAACGCCACCATCACCTTCACCGGATTCAGCGCCGGCATGACACCGGTCGCCGGCGACTGGGACGACCGGTGAGGGCCCGGCTCGCCGCGGCGCTCACCGCCGCCGCGCTGCTCGGCGCACTGGCCGTGACCCAGCCGGCGTCCGCCGCCGGCTACCTGGTCGGCCCGGACATCTCCAGCTACCAGCACCCGAACGGCGCGGCGGTCAACTGGGACACGGTGTACGCCTCGCAGAGCTTCGCGATCGTCAAGGCCACCGAGGACGCCGACTACACCAGCCCGACGTTCCGCGGCGACTGGACGAAGCTGCAGGCCAAGGGCGGTATCCGGGGGACGTACCACTACGCGCGCCCGAGCGGTGCCGCGAACGACGCGCTCAACGAGGCCCGCTACTACATCTCGGTGACCGGCACGCTGCGCGAGCGCAACCAGCTGCCGCCGATCCTCGACCTGGAGGAGACCGGTGGTCTCGGCCAGGCGGCGCTACGCACCTGGATCCAGACTTGGCTCACCGAGGTGCAACGGCTCACCGGGCGCAAACCGATGATCTACGTGAGCCCCGGCTTCTGGGACGCCAACGTCAACAGCACCGCGTTCGGGTCGTACCCGCTGCAGGTCGCGCACTACACGACCGCCGCCGCGCCACGGCTGCCGGTCGGCTGGAGCAAGTGGACCATGTGGCAGTACACCGACAACGCCACCGTCGCCGGTATCCCGGCGGCCACCGACCACAACCGGTTCAACGGCGACCTCGCCGCGTTGCGGGCCCTGGCCAACGGCGCGGGCGGCGGGGACCTGGTCGGGGTCTGGGACCCGTCCGGTCACTCGTTCCACCTGCTGGCCGCGAACGCGGCAGGCAACTCCCGGTGGGCTTTCCAGTACGGCGCGGTCGGCGACCTCCCGGTCACCGGGGACTGGGACGGCAACGGCAAGGACTCCGTCGGCGTGTTCCGGCCGGGTACCGACTCCGGCACCTTCCACCTGTCCAACGACCTGACCAGCGGCACCTCGGACTACGCGTTCGCCTCCGGCCTGCCCACCGACCTGCCCCTCGCCGGCGACTGGAACGGCGACGGCAAAGACTCCGTCGGCATCTACCGCCCCTCCGACGGCACCTTCCACCTACGCGACGCCCTCAGCGAAGGCTCCTCCACCTACGCGTTCTCCTTCGGCCCCGACAACACCAACCTGATCCCGCTCGCCGGCGACTGGAACGGCGACGGCAAAGACTCGATCGGCTACTACGACCCCGCCACCTCCCGATTCACCCTCACGAACACCCTCGGCGGCGGCGACACCGACTACACCTACGTGTACGGACGCGCCGGCGACCAGCCGTTCGTCGGTGACTGGGACGGCAACCGCACCGACACGCCGGCCGTGTTCCGCCCGGCGACCACCCAGTTCCTGCTCGCCAACGCCCAGGGCGGCGGCGACGCCGACATCACCTTCACCGGATTCACCGCCGACCAGGTGCCGCTGCACGGCGCCTGGGGCTGACACACGAGGGAGACGACAGATGACCATCGCACGAATCATCCGGGCCGGCGCGGCCGCCGTGACGGCGACCATCGGCTTCCTGGCCGCCACCGGATCCGGCGCGTACGCCTCGGTGACCGAGTTCCGGCACCACGACGTGGTCGGCATCCGGCAGGCCGACTACAAGATCACCTTCTACAGCGACCCCTACGGCAACGGGCGCAAGCACCTCATCGTCGCCGACAAGAGGGCCGACGGTGTCACCGCCCGCCTGCGCATCTGGCCGGCGCCCATCGCGTCGCCGTGCTCCTACATCGACTACAAGGACCAGGGCGGCGCGGACGACGGCGCCTACCACTACGACATCTACTACCCGGTCGGGATGATCGCCTACGTCTACGGCAGCGACGTCAAGGTCTGGGGTGGCACCTACAGCTACGACGAGCCCGCCATCCTCGACAACTGCTGACAGCCCCATCCCGCGCAGAGAACTGCCGGCGTCGATGACGCCGGCAGTTCTCCTGTCCCGGACAGTCCCCATCGACACCGGCATCGAGACTGGTTCGCATCGCTCCTCGATCAAGACCCTGCCGCCGGCTACTCGCCGGGAAGCAGCGCCACACCGGCACCCGCGAACACAGTGTTCGCGCCGGTCAGGAACAGTTTCGCGGTGGCGAGGCCCAGGCGTCGCACGGTCCGGCCGTCGTCGAAGCCCCGGTGGTCGCAGCCGGAGTAGCGCACCACCACCTCACCACCCCCGGCCAGCAGCACGACCACCTCGTCGCCGTAGGAAGCCTCCGGCGCGCAGTTCTGCGGCTCGTCCGGACCGCCGCCGACCGGCTCGGCGCGGACCGCGGCCAGCGCCCGTTGTGCGGCCGCCCCGTCCAGCCGCAACGAGGAGATGATCGACTCGTCCGCCGCCAGCGGGTACCGGCACGCCGACACCGACGTGACCGCGTCCCCGGCGGGCGCCCGCACCGGCCGGTACCCGGGATTCTCCGTGACCGGATGCCGCACCGGGCAGCCGTGGTGGTCGACGCCGTCGACCACCCGTACCGTGCTCGCGATTCGTTCCCGCAGGTCCTCCCCCACCTGCACAACCACCGCCACGCCACGCAGCCGCACGGTCGTCCGGTCGCCGCTTCGCGTCACCCCGTCGGAAGGCTCGCCCAGGTCCCGTTCCAGGGACACCACCGGCCCGGTGTCGGCGACGTCCACGCTCTCCGGGCACCCGGCCGCGGTGGAGATCCCGGGGCGGCCCACCACGGGCGGTGAGCCGGCGTTCGCCCGCCGCTGCCCGACGCACCACTGGCCCAGCCGCTGGCTGCCGTTGTCATACCCGAATGCGGCGGGCACCCCCACCTCGATCCCGCCGTACGACTCCCACCGCCACCCCGGGGGCAACGCGGTCGCCGACGGAACCGGTCCCGTGGCAGGCTTCCCGGCAGGGCCCGCACACGCCGTCACCGACAGTACCGCCGCCAGCGCCACCGCGATCCTTCGCGACCTCACCCGCCTAGTCTCACCCGCCTGCGCGCGGGGATCCGGCGTTCGATGGAACCGGCCGCCCACCAGGATCTTCGCGTCGGGACGCGTCCGGCGGGCCCGGTCGGCCCGGACCGCGTACCCGAAGCACCTCCCTGGCCTGAGCCACCAGCTCTCGCCCGACGGTTTCCGCCGGAAGTTAGGGTGTGGCGTGACTGTCATCGGCACGATCCGGGAGTGGAACGACGACGAGGGCTGGGGCGTCATCGATTCCCCGCGGACACCCGGCGGATGCTGGGCGCTTTTCTCGCAGGCCGCCGTCTCGGGCTACGTCAGCTTCACCGCCGGCCAATCGGTCCGGCTCGAATGGGAAAGCCCGGGCCAGGACGGATGGCCCTATCGCGCGGTCAGGTTCTGGCCCGAAGGCCAAGAGCCGGTGGACCGGTTCGCGGACGCGACGGGCGGCCCCGGCGGCGCTTACCACAGCACACTTTCGCTGTCCTTCGACGACGATCCCGAGGGCACGGATCGCCCGCGGGAATGACCGTAACCGGTGCTCCACGGACCGGAAACTGCCGGCGTCGTCGACGCCGGCAGTTTCCGGTACCGGTCAGTCCCCGTTGATCAGGTGGGTGGCCAGGTCCGGCGAGAACGTGCCGGCCGGAATGTCCGAGCCGTGGCCGCAGGACGCGTCGGCCCCGTCGGAATCGCCGGGCACCTTGACCCACAGCGTGAGCTCGGGCCCGGTGGCGCCATCGACCCGCGACGGCGCGCCGAGCTTGGCGCCGACCGGGTTGCACCACTTACCCGGCTGCCCGCCGTTGCCGTTACGGCTGGTGTCGATCAGATAGGGCTTGCCGGTGCCGGCCCGCACCTGCTCGGCGTAGGACGTGGACTCGGCCGTGGTGAAGAAGTTCGACACGTTCACCGCGACCCCGTGCGCCTCGGCGACACCGGCGCGCCGCAGACGGTCGGCCATCGTCGCCGGCGGCACCCAATGGGCGTTCCCACCGTCCGCGTACGCCCACGCCCGCCCGCCGAACTGCTCGATCGCATACCGCACCAGATCGAACCGCGTCCGCAGATCGTCGGGGTCGGGCATGCACCCGGCATCGGCCTGGGCGAGGGCGTCCGGCTCGATCACCACGATCGCCGGCCGGTCCCCCACGCCGGCCGCGAAATCGCTGATCCATTCCCGGTACGCCGCCGGGCTGCCCGCCCCGCCGCTGGACGCACCCCCGCAGTCCCGGCCGGGAATGTCGTAGGCCACCAGGATCGGCACCTTGCGCACCGCCGCCGCGGCGCTCACGTAGTCGTCGACCGCCTCGGCGATGTCGCCGCTCCAGCTGCCGAACCAGTGTGCTCCGGGCCGGCGCGCCATCGCCGCCCGGATCGCCGGCGCCCGCGAGTCGTCCGGGTGCGCCGCCAGCCACGCGTCCGGATGCGCGTCCGGATCGGCGTAGAAGCCGTACACCTTGGCCAGCCGCGCCGGGTCCGGTGCGGCGGTGTCGAGCGTGAAGTCGCCGGCCAGCGGCCGGTCGCCGGCACCGCCGTACCGGTAGGACGCGGTCACCGCGGCGGTCGCGGTGTTGCCCGCCAGCACGGTGACCGTACGCGTCGACGGCTTGTAGGCCCCCGTGGTGTCCGTGCCGTCACCGTCCCAGTCCCCCACGATCGGCAGGTCACCCGGGTCGATCCGGACATGGTCGAAGGAGCGGTCAGCGGCCCCCGAGCCGAGCGAGTCGCGCAGGAACATCGCGCCGGTCGACGGCCGGAACACGCCGACCGTGTCCCGGCCGTCGCCGTTCCAGTCCCCGGCGATCGGGGTGTCGCCGGCGGTGCCGTACCCGAAACTGACGTCCGCGCCGCCCGCGCTCAGCGCGTCACGCAGCCGGAAGGTCCGGTCCGCGGGCCGGTAGGCGCCGATGCCGTCGCGGCCGTCACCGTCCCAGTCACCGATCAGCGGGACGTCACCGGACTGAGCAAAATCGGCCACCGAGAACGCGAGATCGGACGGACCGCCCGCGTCGAGCGTGTTGCGCAGGTGAAAGGTCCGATCCGACGGCCGGAAGAAGCCCAGGCTGTCGACACCGTCGCCGTCCCAGTCACCGACGACCGGGACGTCGCCGCTCGCGCCCACCGGGAACGGCTGGACGTCGGCGTTGCCCGGCCCCAGCGAGGTGCGCAGATAGGCATTCCGGTCGGAGGACCGGAAAACCCCGACCGTGTCGGTCTTGATCGGCACGGCCGCGACCGCATTTTTCGGTACGAGTGGGAGCACGAGCAGTGGTACCAGGAGAAGCCGGCGTAGCACGGTGGAAGGCTCCTTTCGGACGGCGGCGTCGGTGGTGTGCTTCGCCGATGCTCGGCCGGCCCGCTTACCGCCCGCTTACCCGTGCCGCGCCGCCGTGGCGGTCATCGCCGGATCTCCGTCGGACCCGTCCCGGTCAGCGAGCGGCCAGCCAGCGGTAGCGGTGTTCCGGGCGGCCGGTGCTGCCGTAGCGCAGGCGCATCTCGGCCACGCCGTCGCGAGCCAGAGCGGCCAGGTAGCGCTGCGCGGTGGCCCGGGAGATGCCCAGTTCATCGGCGATCTCGGCGGCCGTGCGTGGCTGGCTCGCCTGCCGCAGGGCCTGGCTGACCAGGTGCACGGTGACCGCGGACTGGCCTTTCGGCACACTGGGCCGGTCGCCCTCGTGCAGCAGCCGCCACACCCGGTCGATCTCCTCCTGGCCCAGGTCGCGGTTACCGGCCAGCGCGCCACGATACCTTCGGTACGCCGCCAGCCGGTCGCCCAGCTGTTCCGCGGTGAACGGCTTGACCAGGTAGTTCAGCGCCCCGCGCGCCAGTGCCAGCCGCACCGACGCGGTGTCCGACGCGGCCGTCAGCATGATCGTGTCGACGCTCAGCTCGGCCAGCAGGTCCAGGCCCGGCTCGTCCGGCAGGTAGCTGTCCAGCAGCACCAGGTCCACCGGCTGGGCGGCCAGGAACTCTCGGGCCTCGGCGGCGGTCCGCGCGGTGCCGGCCACGGCGAAGCCGTCCGCGCGGGCGGTGAAGCCGACGTGCACCTGGGCGACCCGGAAGTCGTCCTCGACCACCAGTACCCGGATCACGGGGTGACCGCCACCAGGGCGTGCGGGAGTCGCGCCTCGAACACCGCGCCGTGCCCGTCGCCGGCCGGGGCGCTCAACCCGACGTCGCCGCCGAGCTGCCGGGCGGCCTGCCGGGCCAGCGCCAGCCCGAGTCCCCTGCCCTGTTCGCCGCAGGTGGTGACGCCGGCCGTGAAGACGGTCTCGCCGAGGTCCGCGGCGACCCCGTCGCCGGAGTCGACCACCGAGATGTGCAGGGCGTCGTCGTCGGAGAGCAGCGCCAGATCGACCCAGGCCGGTCGGCGGCCACCGCGGCGGGCCGCCTCCAGGGCGTTGTCGACCAGGATGCCGAGCACCGTGGTCACCTCCACCGGCGCGGTCACCCGGGTGCCGACCCAGCTGGTGTCGGACAGCGCCAGGCGTACGTCGCGCTCGGCCGCCTCGGCGGTCTTGGCGGCGACGAACGCCTGCAGGTACGGGTCGTCGACGGCGCCGACCGGACCGGCTGCGGCGATCGCCCCGCCCGCGACGGCGTGCAGATATTCCAGGGCCTCGTCGCGGTGGTCGTTCTGCAGCAGGCCGGAGAGCACGTGCAGCCGGTTGGCGAACTCATGTCGCGAGGCGCGCAGCGCGTTGCTGAGGGTGCGCACCGAGTCCAGCTCGCGGGTCACGTTCTCCAGGTCGGTACGGTCCCGCAGGGTCAGCACGCCGCCCAGGTCACGGCCGTCCCGGCGGACCTCGCGGTAGTTGACCACCAGTACGCGGTCGCCGGCCACGGTGATCTCGTTGTCCGCCGCACGCCGCTCGAAGACGGCGACCAGCCCGGGTGGCAGGCCGGCCGCGGTGACCGGGGTGCCCGGCTCCGGTGCGGTGCCGAGCAGCCGTACCGCCTCCCGGTTGCACACGGTGACCCGGCCGGTCGCGTCGACTGCCAGCACACCTTCGCTGATGCCGCGCAGCACCGCTTCGCGTTCCCGGACCAGCTCGGCCAGGTCGGCCGGTTCCAGGCCCAGGGTCAGGCGCTTGAGACGGCGGCTGAGCAGCGCCGACCCGGCCACGCCGAGCAGCAGCGCGCATCCGGCGACGATGCCGGCGACGCCCAGTTGCTGCCACATGTACTCGCTGATGTCCGAGGCCCGGAAGCCGACGCTGACCTCGCCGACGATGCTGCCGTCCGCGGCGCGCAGCGGTGTCTTGCCCCGGGCGGACAGGCCCAGGGTGCCGCGCTCGACACTGATCGTGTCGCGCCCGGCGAGCACCGCCGACGGGTCGGTGCTGACCGGTTCGTGCAGACGCTGCCGAATGGGGTGGGCGAGCCGGATCCCGTTCCGGTCGGTGATCACCACGAACAGCGCGCCGCTGGCCTTCTGCGCCGCCTCGGCGCGGGCCGGCAGCACTCCGCCCGGGTCACCGATCGCGGCGGCCGCCGGGATCGCCGGGTCGGCGGCCAGGGTGTGCGCGACGGCCAGCGCGCGGCTGCCGTACTGGTCGGTCAGCTCACGGTCGAAGAGCCAGCCGATCAGCGCGCAGCCCATCCCGAAGACGACCACGAGCAAGCCGACCTGCAGGGCCATGACCTGCCAGGCGAACGGAACGGGGCGGCGCAGCATGACGGCACTGTAACGCCGGTGACGGCCGTTCCGGCCGGTGAGCAGAACGCGCAATACGCGGTCAACGCGGCTTAGCGCCGCAAGGCCCACAAGGATTCCGGCCGGCGGCCGACCTTCCTAGGTTCTCCGCATCGGCTGGACCCATCAACAGCCATGACGACGTACCAGTTAGGAGGCGTTCTCTTGACGGTAATCGCGTTGCGGAACGCGACCAAGCGTTTCCCCGGCACCGGTGGCCAACCGCACACCGCCGTCCGGGACCTCACTCTGACCGTGGCGGCGGGCGAGTTCGTCGCCGTGGTCGGCCCGACCGGCTGCGGCAAGTCGACGACGTTGTCGCTGGTCTCCGGCCTCGAACCGCCGTCCAGCGGCGAGGTCGAGGTGGACGGGACGCCGGTGCGCGGCATCCCGGACGGGATCGGCTACATGTTCCAGGCCGACGCGGTGCTGCCCTGGCGCTCGGTGCTCGACAACGTCGCCGCCGGTCCGCGCTACCGGGGGCTGGCGAAGGCCGAGGCCCGGGCGAAGGCGATGGTCTGGGTCGAGCGGGTCGGGCTGGCCAGGTTCGCCGCCTACTACCCGCACCAGCTCTCCGGCGGCATGCGCAAGCGGGTCGCGCTGGCCCAGACACTGGTCAACGAGCCGCGGATCCTGCTGATGGACGAGCCGTTCAGCGCGCTCGACGTCCAGACCCGCCAGCTGATGCAGGACGAGTTGCTGCGGCTGTGGCAGGGCACCGGCGCGGCGGTCATCTTCGTCACCCACGACCTGGAGGAGGCGATCGCGCTCGCCGACCGGGTGGTGGTGATGACCTCCAGCCCGGCCACCATCAAGGCGGTCTTCGACGTGCCGCTGGACCGTCCCCGCGACGTCGAGGAGATCCGGATGACGCCCGAGTTCACCGCCACCTACCGCGAGATCTGGGAGAGCTTGCGCGACGAGGTCGCCCGCGCCCGGACGGAGGCCGGCCATGCAGGCTGAGATGACCGTCGCGCCCGACATCACCGCCGAGCGGGTCCGGAAGCCGGCGAATCGGCGTACCAAAATGTGGGTTGTCCGGTGTGCTCTGGTGGTGGTCTGGCTCGGCAGCTGGGAGCTGGCCGCGACCCACTGGATCGACCCGTTCTTCTATTCCAAGCCGTCGGCGATCGCGGACCGGCTGGCCGACTGGTTCACCGTCGGTACCGCGTTCGGATCGGTCTGGACGCAGCTGTCGGTCACCCTCGAGGAGTCGGTGCTCGGCTTCCTGATCGGCGCGGTGGCCGGCGTGGTGCTGGGCATCCTGCTCGGCCGGGCCCGGTTCGCCGCCGAGGTGGCCGCGCCGTTCATCAAGGCGGCCAACGCGGTGCCCCGGATCGTGCTCGCGTCGCTGTTCATCATCTGGTTCGGTTTCGGCCTGACCTCCAAGGTCGCCACCGCCGTCGTACTGGTCTTCTTCGCGGTGTTCTTCAACGCCTTCCAGGGCGCCCGCGAGGTGGACCGCAACCTGGTCGACAACGCCCGGATCCTGGGCGCCTCGCGGATGCGGGTGCTCACCTCGATCGTCGTTCCCAGCGCCACCAGCTGGATCTTCGCCTCGCTGCACGCCGCCTTCGGCTTCGCGCTGATCGGCGCGGTCGTCGGCGAGTACGCCGGCGCCGACAAGGGCCTGGGCCTGCTCATCGCGAACGCCCAGGGCACCTTCGACGCGGCCGGCATCTACGCCGGAATGATCGTCATCACCGTCGTCGCGCTGCTCGCCGAGTGGCTGCTCACGCTGCTGGAGAACCGGCTTCTCCGCTGGCGTCCCCCGGTCCGATCCCTGGGAGAACAACGTGCGTAAGTTCCTCGCTGTCACCGCCGTCGCCGCGCTCGCCCTCACCGGCTGCCGTGGCACCAGCCCCGACGACGCCGCGTCCGGTGCCTCGGCCGGACCGATCAAGATCATGGTCGGCGGGATCGACAAGGTGATCTACATGCCGGCCAAGCTGACCGAGCAACTCGGTGGATTCGCCGCCGAAGGCCTGGACGTGCGGCTGCTCACCGAGCCGTCCGGCGCGAACGCGGAGAACGTGCTGATCGCCGGCGACGTGCAGGGTGTGGTCGGGTTCTACGACCACACCATCGACCTGCAGACCAAGGGCAAGTGCATCACCGGGGTGGTGCAGTTCGCCGATGTGCCCGGCGAGGTGGAGATCGTCGCCGCCGGCCAGGCCGCCACGCTGACCGGTCCGGCGGACTTCAAGGGACACAAGCTGGGTGTCACCAGTCCCGGCTCGTCGACCGACTTCCTGACCCAGTACCTGGCCACCAAGGGCGGCCTGACCAGCGCGGACTACACGACTGTCAAGGCCGGCGCCGGGCAGACGTTCATCGCCGCCATCGACAACGGCGGGATCGACGCCGGGATGACCACCGACCCGACAGCCGCCAAACTGCTCACCACCGGCAAGGGCAAGATCCTGCTGGACATGCGTACCGAGCAGGGCACCCGGGCCGCGCTCGGCGGGCTCTACCCGGCCAGCTCGCTCTACATGGACTGCGCCTGGGTGGACGGCCACCGGGCGCAGGTGCAGAAGCTGGCGAACGCGCTGGTCAAGACGCTGCGCTGGATCAAGGGGCACAGTGCCGAGGAGATCGCCGCCAAGATGCCGGCGGAGTACGCGGCCGGTGACCCGAAGCTGTACGCCAAGGCCGTGCACGACAGCGCCGGCATGTTCAACGGCGATGGGCTGATGAAGGAGGAGGGCGCCAGGAACGTCCTCGAGGTGCTCAGCCAGTTCTCCCCGAACGTCAAGGGCAAGAAGGACCAGGTCGACCTGAGCAAGACGTACACCACCGAGTTCACCTCGAAGGTGGCCGGCTGACGGAGTTCCGGATGGCCCGCGCCGGCGTCTTCGGATGTCCGGGCGGGCTGCCCGGCGGCCCAGGTCGGCGATCGGCGGCTGGCCGCGCGGGCGGTGGCCCGGGCTCGGCTCTGATCCGTCGCGGTCGGCGATCGATGTGCCCTCGATGCCGCACTCGCCCGGCCACGGTCCTACCGTGGTGACCATGGACACCCGAGAACGACGGATCGACACCGCCCGGATCCTCGGCACCATCGCCGTGGTCGTCGGCCTTCTGATCACTGTCGTCGGCCTCGTCACCGACAGCACGCCCGCCAAGGGCTATTTCTTCGCCGGGATGCTGGTGTTCACCGGGATCGGGCTGCGCATCGAGGCCGCCGTGACCGACCGTCGCTGAGATGAGCCGGGCAGCCGGCCCCCAGGCCGCGCTGCGCCGCCAAGGGCGACAACTTCGAGTCTTCGTCGGTCCGTGGGCGTCGCAGCGCACCTCGGGTTACCGGCGCGCGTCCCGCCGCCGTTGCTGGTGGGCGGCGGCCAGGATGAGGTAACCGCTGGCGGTCCAGGTGTAGGCCCGGTCCCGCAGCCCGGCGCCGGTCTCGGCGTCGAAGTTCTCGGCGAAGCCGGACTTCTCGCACAGCGCCCGGAAGCGCTCGCTGACCGTGTCGGCGAGCCCGGCATGGCCGGCCCGGCGCAGGCCGTCCTCGATGAGGACGGTGGCCGGAGCCCAGATCGGGCCGCGCCAGTAACCGTCCGCGAGGTAGCCCGGTGACGCGATCGGCTCGGTGGCCAGGCCGTGGGCGGTGAGGTGCGACTCGATACGCACGGCCAGTGCGGCGCTGAGGTGCTCGGGCAGGTCGTCACCGAGGACGATCGGCATCAGGTCGAGCAGGCTGGAACTGGCGCGCAGGTCTCCGGTGCGGGTGGACCGGGAGACGAACGCGCAGTCTTGCCACAACTCGTCGAGCAGCGCCGTGCGTATCGAGGTGGCGGTCGCCTCCCAGGTCGCGGCGTCGGCGGGGCGGTCCAGGTCGCGGGCCAGCGCGGCCAGTTCGCGCAGCTGGAGGACGAGGAACGCGTTGAGGTCCCCGGTCTCGATGACCCGGTCCCCGTCGAAGGTCGTCGCGTTGTCCCAGCCGCTGTCGTTGCCGTGCTGGTAGTGCGCCAGCCGGCGGCCGGGCGCGCGCCGGTGGTCGAGCCAGAACCGGGTCCAGGCGGCGAGCCGCTGGTACGCCTGGCTCAACTGGCCGGGGTCGAGGTGCAGCCGTTCCCGGAGCCGGCGCAGCGCCCAGCCGTGGATGGGTGGCTTGACGAAGTTGTGGAGCACTTCGGAGTGGGTGATCGAGTCGGGCAGCGCGCCGGTCGGGTCCTGGTGGTCGAAGGGCAGGTGGAACTGGTCCCAGGCCAGGTCGGGCACGCCCGCGGCGAGAGCGAGGGCGTTGAAGCAGTGGTCCCAGCTCCAGACCTTGTCCATCCAGTGCTTGGACATCAGGACGCCCGGCCGGCCCAGGAAGCCGGCCGGGTCGACGGTGGCCGACCACATCACGTAGGCGGCGAGTTCGGCGGCCGGGGTCTCGGCGTCACGCCACGGCGCGACGGCGTCCGCGAAACCGGTGAACTCTCGGGCGGTCGCGGCGACGACGTCGTCGAAACCGCCGGTGGCGGCGAACGGCGGCCGGCCGGTCCGGTACTCCTCGATCGCGATCTCCCAGGGCTGCCCGGCGGGCAGGGTGAGGTGGCGGTCCCCGGCACCGAGGGCTTCCAGCCCGGCCGCCTCGGTGATCGCGCCGGTCAGGACGGTGATCCGGTAGCGGCGGCCGGTCTCGTAGGAGGTCAGCACATAGCCGCCGGCCACCGGATCCTGGAACAGGTAGCTGCCGGTGAACGGGGTCAGGGCACCGGCGGCCACCTGGACGCGCAGACCCAGCCCGGCGCCGCGCAGGCGGATCGTGTCGGCCCTCTGGTAGGCCGCGTCGATGCGCCCGTCGTCGCTCGTCCAGGTGAGCCGGGCGGGTGTCGCGGTGATCCGGGTGTCGGCCCGGGCGTCCGCGTGCTGGGGCAGGAACCGCAGGACGGGGTGCATGCCGGTCTGGTGGGAGACCAGGTGCAGGTCGTCGGCGTAGGTCTTCTCGGCGATGACCGGGGAGATGTCGAACCACGATCCGCGGTAGGAGAAGGGGATGTCCTGGATGGCGTACACGGTGCCTGCCTTCGTGGGTACGGGTGTGCCGGTCAGTCCTCGACGGTGGCGGGGATGCGGGCGATCACGGCGGTGGCCGCCCGGCGTGCTCGATGGCGATCGCGCATGAGGTTGGCCCCCTTCTCGAGTGCCGTGAGCGAATCGGTTCGACGACGCGATTCGACGGCACAGTAGGGCCACCCACGTGTCCTAGTCAAGCATCTACAAGCGCAAACGGGACGGTATTGACACCTGTCATTGCGGGCCCATACTGGCAAACGAATCGGTTCGATGATGCGTGCCGATCGGCGGTGCGTCATGATGAGCTGCGCGCAAGGAGGTCCAGATGAACATCGGCGAGATCGCCCGCCGGGCTGGGGTGTCCCGCAGCACCGTCTCGTACGCCCTCAGCGGCAAACGGCCGGTGACCGAGGAGACCAAGCGGCGCATCCAGGCGGTGATCGACGAGCTGGACTACCGGCCCAACGCCGCCGCCCGGGCGCTCAAGGAGGGCCGTACCCGCACGCTCGGGCTGGTCATCCCGCCGGCCGGCGCCCGGCTGACCGACATGCAGCTCGGCTTCGTCGCCAGCGTCGTGGAGGCGGCCGCCCGCGCCGACCTCGACGTGCTGCTCTCCCCCTCCGGCGGCGACCACGACCGCTCGTTCGAACGCATCGTCAGCGGCCGCCGCGTCGACGGAGCGATCCTCATGGAGATCCGGCTCGAGGACGAACGTGTCGCCCGGCTCCAGCAGACCGGACTGCCGTTCGTCACCATCGGGCACACCTCGAACCCGCACGGCACCTGCTGGGTGGACGTCGACTACGGCACCCTGATCGCCCGGTGCGTGCACCACCTGGCCGACCTCGGGCACCGCTGGATCGCGCTGATCAACCGCTCCGCCGAGCTGGTCGCCGCCGGTTACGGACCGGCGCACCGGGCCCTGGCCGGCTTCACCGAGGCCGCCGTCCAGCGCGATCTGCGCGGCATCACGCTGACCTGCGGTGATGACCCCATTGCCGGGGAGACGTGCATCGAACAACTCCGGCAGGACCATCCCGAGATCACCGCAGTGGTCACCCTCAACGAGGCAGCGCTGCCCGGCATCCAGCGCGGACTGGAACGCGCCGGCGTCCGCATCCCGCAGGACTTCTCCATCGCCGGTGTCGCCGCCCGCCACTGGGCCGAGGACTTCCGGCCCCAGCTGACCGCCGCCGACGTGCCCACCCTGGAGATGGGCGCCAGCGCCGTCGACCTGCTGCTGGAACGCATCGCGGCACCCGGCGCGCCGGCCCGGCACCTGCTGCTCACGCCGCCGATCTCGCTGCGCGCCAGCACCGGACCGGCACCCACGCGCTAGTCGCGCACCTTGATTCCCGGGACGAGCCGACCGGCTCCTCCCGCGATGTCCCCTGCCCTTCTCCGGATCCCCGGACCCGCCCGCGAAGGACCGCCATGCCCCCACTCCGCCAGTTGGGCGCCGCGATCGGCGCCACCGCCCTGCTGCTGGTCGGCTCCGCCGCACCGGCACACGCCGCCGACGAGAGCATCAGCGTCGACTTCTCGATCGCCGGCGGCACACCCGCCCACCGCGCCGCCGGCTGGATCTACGGCATGACCGAGAACGCCGCCGGTCCCGCCGACCACTTCCTCACCGACCTCAAGTTCCAGGCCATGCGCGCCGGCGGCGCCCAGCTGGACAATCCCGGCGGCTGGACCGGCGGCACGTACGACCGCCGCTGGGCCTCCACCCTCGCCCAGGCCCGCCGGACCAGCGCTCTCGGCGGCACCTTCGTCATGCTGGTGCACGACCTCTGGGGCGCCGACGGGCTGAGCTCACCGCAGTGGCCCGGCGACAACGGCGACTGGAGCACCTTCGACGCCTTCTACACCCGTCTCATCGCCGATGTCCGCGCCAGCGGCCTCCCTGTGCAGTGGGACATCTGGAACGAGCCGGACGGCGCCGGGTTCTGGGGCGCCTCCCAGGCCCAGTACCTGCAGATGTGGCAGCGGGCCTACGGCCGGATCCGCGCGGCCTTCCCGAACGCGCTGATCGTCGGACCCAGCACCGCCGCCAGCCCCAGCACCGGCAACACCTGGTGGGCGAACTACCTCACCTTCGTCAAGGCCAACAACGTCGCCCCGGACATCTGGAGCTTCCACAACCTGCCCGGCGATCCGGTGGCCACCTCGAACACCCTGGCCGGCATGCTCGACTCCCGCGGCCTGGCCCACCCGCGGCCGTTCCAGATCAACGAGTACGCCGCGCCCGGCGAGCAGAATCCGGGCGACGGCTCCTGGTACCTCACCCGGTTCGAGCGGGCCGGAGTCCAGGGCCTGCGGGCGAACTGGGCGTCGGGCCAGAACCTGCACAACGATCTCGCCAACCTGCTCGTGCGCAACGCGGCCGGGCAGTCGCTGCCCAAGGGCGAATGGTGGGTCTACCGCTTCTACGGCGGCCAGACCGGGCTGATCGCGTCCACCACCCCGAGCCCGGCCTACGACGCGTTCGCCACCAAGGACACCGGAACCGCCAAGATCCTCATCGGCGGGGGCGGCACCACCGGGAACATCGCCGTCCGGCTCAACCGGATCGACGCGACCACCGGCATCGTCGCCGACAACCGGATTCGCGTACGCGTGCAGCGCGTCCCGTTCAACGGCGGCGGCGCGGTGGCCGGCCCGGTCACCGTCGCCGACTCGATCGTCACGCTCTCCGGCAACGCCACCACGGTGAACCTCCCGCACAGCAACGCCGACGACACGTTCACCATCACCCTGCTGCCGCCCTCCGACGCCGGCTTCCCGACCGTCGCCGTGGCTCAGCACAGCCAGCAGTGCCTGGACAACACCGGCCTGTCCACCGCCGACGGCGACCGGCAGCAGCAGTACTACTGCGAGGGCGGTGACCAGCAGCTCTGGAACTTCCGGCCGGTCAGCGGCGTCGCCGGCACGTACACCGTGGTCAACCAGCAGAGCGGCAAGTGCCTCGACGTCAGCGGCGCCTCGTCCGCCGACGGCGCCGCCGTGCAGCAGTGGCCCTGCCTGAGCGGGGCGGCCAACCAGCAGTTCACGCTGCGCAAGGTCACCTACTCCGGCAGCGACTCGCACGACTACCAGCTGGTCGCCCGGCACAGCGGCAAGTGCGTGGACGTCAGCGGGATCTCCACGGCCGCGCACGCGCCGGTGCACCAGTGGACCTGCAACCCGGTCAGCCAGGGCAGCCCGCTGAACCAGACCTGGCGGCTGCTGGGCCGCTGACCAGGCCCCGGCCGGACGCCGCGACACGGCCTGCGTGCGGCTGCTGGGTAGCCTGGCGGCTCGGAACGGGGAGGGCGGCCGGGGTGGACGACGCGGGAATCGAACGGTTCGATGACGTACGCGTACGCCGCTCGTGGGAGCGGCCCGGTCGCAGGCTGCGGCCGCGACTCACTCTCGACGTCGATGCCGAGGTGGCCGTCGCGGTCGCGGCCGGCGACGGCCGCACGCTGCCGGCGGCCGGCAACGCCACCCCGGCGCGCGGCGGCGGCTGGGCGGCCCGGCTGTGGGATCCGATGACCGGCCGGCCGGTCGGGGAGCAGATCCGGGTGTGGTCGCTGGCCGCGACGCCGGCCGGGCGCGACCGGGTGCTGCTGGCGATGGGCACGGTTCTGGCGCTGGCCGCGACCGGCTCGCGGCTGGCCGTCGGGTGCGCCGAGGGCCTCGCCGTTCTCGAGATCGGCGAGGTGGCCGCGTGAACGTCGACGGCGCGTTGGAGGCGGCCGAGCGCTGGATGTCGCTGCCCCGGCACCGCAACGTGCGTATCTGCCACTACGCCGAGATCGTGGACGGCCACCCGCGCCTCGACGTCGAACAGGTCGACGGCGGCCCGGTGCGCGACCTGGTCGATGCCGCGTCGCCTCTGGACCGGGTTCTCGACATCGCGATCCAGACCGCCTGGGGGGTCGGCCACGCGCACCGGCACGGCGTCGCCCACGGGGACCTCGGGGCCGGCAGCGTGCTGATGACCCCGGACGGCACCGTCAAGGTCACCGGCTTCGGCGTCGCGCGGGAGACGGCCCGGCGAGCCGACGTGGCAGGCGTCGTGACGCTGGTGCGCGAGCTGGGCGGGCCGGCGCTGCCGGTGCCGCTCGCGGAGCTGCTCGACCGCTGCCTGGACGACGGGCCGCCGGTGGCGGACGTCGCGGCCGGCCTGGTGCGGATGTACCGGCAGCAGTGCGGCCGGCCGTACCCGCGCCCGGCGCCGCAGCCGCTCCCCCGCACCTCCGACGAGCTGAGCGATCACGGCCTGGTGCTGGCCGCCCTCGGCCGCACCGAGGCCGCCCGGTCCGCGTTCGGCCAGGCCCTGGCCCTGCATCCGGGGCATCCGGAGGCGACCTACAACGACGGGTTGCTGCGCTGGCGCGCCGGTGAGCTGACCGACGACCGGCTGCTGACCGCCCTGGACGCGATCGGGACCGGGAGTCCGCCGTGGCAGGGCGGCCATCTGCGCGGCGAGGTCCATCTCGAGCGCGGTGACGCCGCGGCGGCGCTGCCGCTGCTGCTCGAGGCCTCCCGGGCAGCCGGCGACAACATCCAGGTCGAAACCGCTTTCCGGTACGCGGTGCACGCCGAGCGCCCGCCCCGCCCGCAGCCGCGAACGGTGCGTGTCCGGCCGGGAATCAGAACCGACTCGTTGCACGGGGGCCCGGGGCACCAGGTCGACCACGTACGCCTGAGCGCGGACGGGCGGATCGCGGTGACCGCCGGCAACGAGACGGTCCAGGCGTGGGACACCCGGTCCGGCCGATGCCTGAGCGAGGCGCACGAGCACGCCGGCAAGGCCAGCGCGCTGCACATCACCGCCGACGGGCGACACGTGCTGTCCGGCGCCCGCGACGGGACCGTCTCGTGGCGCGCGCTCCGGGACGGACAGCTGCTGCGCCGGTTCCGGACGGGTGAGCAGGTCGTCGACGTGTGGGCTGGCGACGACGCGCGGACCGCCGTGATCACCGTCGAGAGCCGGTTCCAGGTGTGGGACCTGCGCGACGGCCGGCTGCTGCGCGCCATCGACCACGACGGTCCGATCGTGGCGGCCGCGGTGTCCGCCGACGGCCGGCGCGCCGTGTCGGCCGGCCGCGACCACGTCGTCCGGCTGTGGGATCTGCCGACCGGGCAGTGCCTTCTGCGCCTTGACGGTCACACCTCCCGGGTGCACGCGCTGCGGCTCAGCGCCGACGGCCGGGTGGCGGTCTCCGCGGGCGAGTACGACCCGGTGATCCGGGTCTGGGACCTGGCCGGCGGACGGTGCCGGCACCTGCTCACCGGGCACGTCCGCGAGGCGCGCGGGCTGGCCGTCAGCCCGGACGGCCGGTACGCGCTGTCCGGCGGCGGGACCGACCACACGGTACGGCTGTGGGAGCTGGCGGCGGGCCGCTGCCTGCGCACGTTCGCCAGCGAGTACGACGACACGGTGGCGCTGAGCGCGGACGGCCGGGTCGCGGCGGCCGGCGGGTTGACCGGCGTGGTGCGGGTGTGGGACGTACCGGCACCGACCGGTCATGCCGCGCCGCTCCAGCCGTGCCGGCCCCGCTCGTCCACCGAGGCGGAAGCGCTCGCCGCCGCCGCGAGCTCGATCCTCGACCGGGCGGAGCTGGCGATCGCCGAGGAGCGGTTCGACGCGGCGCATGCCCTGCTGGCCGGGCTGCGCACCGACCGGCGGCACGATCGGACGCCGCGAGCGCTGCGTGCCTGGCAGCGGCTCAGTGCGCGGGTGGACCGCGTCGCTGTCGAGGACGTCCTGGTCGCCCGGACACTCGGCGGTCACACCGACCGGGTCGCGTCGATCTGCGCCGGCCCGGACGGCCGGATCGCGGTGTCCGGCGGCCGCGACGGGACACTGCGGGTGTGGGATCTGGCGTCGGGAGAATGCCGGCGCACCCTCACCGGTCACACCGGCGCGGTGCTGTCGGTGGCGGCGAGCGGTGACGGTCGTACTGTCGTGTCCGCCGGCCGGGACAAGACGGTCCGCGTCTGGGAGCTCGATTCCGGGCGGTGCGTGCGCACCCTGACCGGGCACGACAGTCTCGTGTACGCGGTGGCGGTCAGCGCCGACGGACGCCGGGCCGTGTCGGGCGCGCGGGACGGCGACCGGCTGCTGGTGTGGGACCTGGACAGCGGCGACAGCATCCACCGCCTCGGCGGGCACACCGGTGGGGTGCCCACGGTGGCGATCACCGCCGACGGGCGGCGGGCCGTCTCCGGCAGCCACGACGGCACCGCCCGGGTGTGGGATCTCGACACCGGGGACTGTGTCCGCGTCCTCGACGCATCGCATCAGGGCTTCGCGGTCGCCGCCGTCCGGCTCGGTGCCGGCGGTGACCGGGTTCTCACCGTCGATGCGGGCGGCCGGGCCCGGCTGTGGGACCTCACCTCCGGCGCCCGCCCGCGCACCTTCGCGCCGGACTGGTCCGGGTGCACCGACGTGCGGCTCAGCGACGACGGCCGGTACGCGCTGGCCGCCGGCGACCGGCTGCTGAGGCTGTACGACCTGGCGACCGGCGACCCGGCGTACGACCTGCCGGATCGGCCGGCGGAGATCTCCGCGGTCTGCCTGAGCCCGGACGGCCGTTTCGTCGCCGCCGCCTGCCGCGACACGACGGTACGCACCTGGGAGCTGACCTGGCGGCTGCGACCCACCGCCGACCGTCGCGTGCTCGCGCGGCCTCTTGTCGAGGAGAGCGTCGCTCAGGGCAGCAACGTCATCGGCGCCGACCACGAAGGCGGATGACCGCTCTCCCGTGCGCCCTCAGTCGATATCGAAGACCTCCTCGTTGGCGTCGAATCCGTCCGTAGTCGTCACTCGGACCTTGAACGGGTTGCCTCCGCTTTCCGTACGAATGCGCTGCAGGTCGATCGACTCGGTCCGTTGGCCGACCGCCCAGGTCGTCCAGGTGCCGCCCCCGTCAAAACTTGCCTGCACGTGATAATGGACCTGAGGCGCTGAACCGACATCGGCATGCCATTCCAACTGGTCCGTTCCAGCTCGCCGTTCGACTCGGGCACCGGCGACCGCGTCGAAGCCTGACACACGCTCATAGGAACCGATCACTCTTTGACCGTCCCGGAACTCGATCCGGCTCAGCTGCGAGCTGACCGGCAGCACGGCCGTCACCAGGGCGGGCGCGGCCGGAGCGTCCTCGCTCGGCGGATGCACGACGACCGGCCCGACAACCAGTTCCTCACCGCGAGCGCCGAGCCCCACGGCGGTGAGAGCAGCAGATGGCTCGCCGACCCACGCCTGCCGTACCCGGTCGACCGACGTGACGGTGATGGCGTCGGCATCGTGGTTCCACAACCCGATGACGACCAGCAGATCGTTTTTGATCAGCCGGTTCGGCTCGGGAATCTCCCGTCCCGCCGAAGGCAGCTTGTCCTCTGCGCCGATACGGTCCATGAGGGCCTCGTAGGTGTAGGAGGAGACCCATTGGTTGGCGCAATAGCCCATGACGTCGTGCCAGACGGTTCCGTCCATCGCCTGCATCCGGATGTTCATGGCGGCATCACCGACATCGAACCCGACGAACCCGTCGGTAGGCCCCGACAGCTGCCCGGACGGGAACGGGAAGTTGGGGTCGAGCGTCCCCGGTTCGCCGCAGGTGCCGCCGACGTGCCGGCGGCCCAAGGTGTGCCCCTGCTCGTGCCCGGTGTACCAGTCTCCGTACGACCCGTCGTTGTCCCAGCCGAACGTCCCTGACCCCGTCGGGCCCGAGCCGACAGCCGATGGATCGGCCGCGCCCGCCGGGGTGTGCGAAAGACCACGCATGAACGTTCCGGTCGCCGGCGTGACCGATGCGCCGTCGAAGACGAGGCCGTAATAGTGCGTGCGTTTGTCGACACCCCCGCTTATGTCGAGTGCGCGGATCTGGGCGATCTGCGTGTTCGCCGTCGAGGCCGCCGTGCCGGTGACGGTGAAATTCGCCGCCACAGTCCGGGTGCTGTATACCAGAGAAGTTATCGGATAGGCGCGCAAGAACCACGAACGGATGAGATCGAGATCGATCTGCCGGGGCGCGTGCGAGGTCGAGTTCTGGGTGTACTGCAGACCGATGATCGTGAGACGATGCGGCGCACCGGCTGTGAAGGAAACCGTTCTGGTGAGCGTATCGGCATTCGTGCACGGTACTGTCGCACGATTACGATACATGTCCATCACCTGCAGCACTGATATCGTGCAACTGCCCTCGACGGTCAAGAAGTCGGGCAACTCGAAATTCAAACTCGTGTCAACGTTGACCCTCTTGAAGGAATCCATGTTGCCATTCCATTGATCCAACACAGAGATCGATTGGATCGAGGGGTCCACGATCACGTCGTGGCCGGCCGACTTCACCAGCAAGCGTCCAGATATCTGCCCGAACCCCTGGTCCGTCGTCACACTGAAATAGACCCTGATCACCGTTCGACGACCGGCAATCAAGGCAACCGAGTGATTCATGTCCTGGACAGCCTGCGTGACCTCGATCCCCTCGATCGTCACGGACTGGGTATATGGTGCCACAGGCCCGAATTCAGGACCGCCGAGATCTATGCCCGGCGCACCGGGTTGGGCCATCAGCGGCGCGTTCCGCTCGTCGGGGCGACCCATTATCCACCTAACCTAACTGAATGGTAGATCTGACTGAGAGGCGAGGTGACGGACAACCGCCCTACCAGTACCCAGCAGGACATTTCTCCGACGCGACTCGCGCTTTCCTTGTCGCCACACAACCGCAAAGATGGCAGACCCGCTGGTCGCTGCTGCCCACCAGCGCCACACGGTAGACCAGCTTGGTGGGCGGGTCGACAAGATGCGGACAAGAACGGCAAGTGCTGAGCCTCTGCTCGTGAAGATCTTTGGGCGCGAATCGAGCGCCGTCGGCCACCCACGACGCCAGCGAACTCACCAGTCCGCGACCGAGCTGGGTCACGGACCGCTCTGCCGAATCCTGCGGCCGCTCGAAGGCGCGGTTCCCGGCGTCGAACAGGGCCTCCTTGAGCAGATCCGGAGTGCCCCGGCAGATCATCAAATGTGCGGCGAAGCGATCGTCCGCGCGGGCCCGGCGCAGCACGGAGCCCGGGACCGGAGAATCCAATCCGAGGATACGGCCCAGCCGCAGGCACATTTCCTGCCAGCTCGCCCCGTCCTTCTCCACCTCTTCAAGGATGGGGATCATGACTGCCGATTCGCAGCGCGACCCGAGGTCTCCGAGTTCGGGATACGCCGGAAACTGATGGCACCCTGATAGGTCTGGAGCCGGTCGCCCACGGAGGGCAGTTCCGTCGTGCCGATCTGCCCGGCGCCCGAATTTTCGGAACTCACACTGGCAAATAGTGTCGCAGCTTGCTCCAGTGCTCCGGTCACCGTCGTCGCATAATGTGGACCGTCATACTTCTCACGTAAGTGGTACGCCACGGCCTCATAGTCGGCATCCGTAGCCGACGGAGTACCGTCCACATGCGCCTGCAGGACGGACAGAACCAAGGAATAGAACTCCCGATACAGCCCTTTCACACGCAGAAAAGCCCCCGTGAAAAGGATGAACTTCTGCCCGGCACGATACCAGGAAAAGGCGTTCGGTGTCTCTCCGTCCCGATCGATGATGCAAACAGTGTCCGGGTGATATGCTCGATGTTCCTTGAAGAGCCGCAACATCACCGCTTGGTTGCTGGCAATCCAGGTGCCGTGGAACTCGGCATTCTTGGCGACATCCGCGGCCTGGTCGGAAGTCAGGTACCCAACGGCTTCCCGCGGCGGCTGGATTGTCTCGGCCGGCGCGATCGGAACGATCCCCTTCGGCCAGGAGGACGGATTGTTGAGGTAAGCCTGCAACTCGGGTGACGGATAGGATCTGACATACTCAGGACTCCCGGCCACCAGGTTGTTTCCGCCCGGCTCGAACAGGGAAGCGAACGATTCGGCGTTACCTTGTCTTTCGAAGAACGTCTGGATGATGTAGTCGGCGGTGACGACCCCGTTGGAGTTGACAAGGTGACCCGAGGGGTCCGTTCCATCGAAGTCGCCGTCCATGACCAATGTGTGGACAGCGGTATCGACGTTGTCGCACCGGACAGCGAACAATACGTTCGCACTTGCGCCGTCCTTGGTGGTCAGACCATCACCTGGCACCAGGTTCTGGACGGGCTTGAGAGTACGCCTGCCATGCAGAAGGAAAAGATGATCGGGCGTAGTGACCAGGTCCCTCGTGCCGGCTTCTCCGGGAATCTGGTATCTGACCTGCCAGAGGCCGGGAACGATGCGGCGATCCAACGGCCCGGACTGGAGCCGCACTCGGCAGGGTTTCCAATCGAGGTCGAGCCCCGCGGCCAGGACCAGATCCCCCTGTTGCACATTCTCGATGAGTTCGTACTGGGCCGGCGCCACCTCGATGGGTGTACCGAGCGTGAAACACGAGCAACAGCAATAGCAAAAACCGGGAACACCCGGTCCTCCGAAGTCGGGATCCTGGGTCATGAACGGCTCCTCGTCGTTCAGACCGAGAGCCTTGCAGTGGGTACCGTCGATGAAATTTTTCTCATTACAGATCGACGGGCACGGCCGGTTCAAGGGCGGCGGCTTCGTTGCGATCTTGTCCAGGCAGATCTGGCTTACCATGTCGCGCTCCCCGATGTCGCATCAACTGTTGTCCCGCGCGTCTGCCGCACCGCCGTCAACCTCCGCGAAGACCGACGGCTCGGTCTGGCGACGTACCGGTGAAGGACGTCCCGGGACGTCCCCGGCCTGGATGCCCGATTGACCGTCCGTGGGCCCCGCCCATCGGCCGACACCTCACCACGGGTGCCGCACGCCTCACCAAGCCGCCGCACGACCCTGCTCTCCGGGTGGTGGCTCACGCCTTGCCCCCTCGCGCTCGCCGGCGGCATGCCCGCGCACCCACCGTCAGCAGGACGGTACCGACCCACAGGGCCGGCGTTCGCCGATCGCGACGATGTAGACCGAACAGGTGAACAGACGCGGCATGCCGGAGGCGTCCGGTGCGGACGGATCTCGGCGGAGCCGAGTGTCAGCGGCGTAGTGGCGCCCGGTCACCCGAACGGCCGACTGGCTTGACGGCACCGTCGGACCTGCTGTGCACGACAGAGATGGACAGACGCCACTTCATCACTCACCGGAGCGGCGGTCTGATGTGGATGGCCCGGACGCCCGGCTGGTGCCGGCCGAAAGGCGCCCGTGCGGGCACTCGTCCGGCACGACCGTCCACCAGCCGGCGGCCGAGTCGTCTACGTCAACCGGTTCGGGCCGCCGAACCGGCGGCCGCTGCCCGGCGGAGTGCCGCAACCACGAGGTCAGCCGGCCGGTTCCGAGCGACCCACCACCGTGACCACGGCGACCGACACATGACCGCCGACTCCAAGATCCGTCGTCTCGGTCACACCTTCGATGCCGCACGACGAGGCACTAACCGGACTTCTGATGGGCCTGCAACTGGGCGAGCAGGCCGCCGCGGTCGGTGAGGATCTCGGCCAGGATGGCGCGGCCCGCGGCCAGCAGATCGGCCACGGCCGGCGTGCTCAACGCGTACATGACCAGGCCGTTGTCGCGGAACGAGACGACGATGCCGGCCCGGCGCAACACGGCCAGCTGCTGCGACAGGTTGGACGCTTCGATATCGATCTCGTCGAGAAGGTGACGGACCGGCCGAGGGCCGGTCTGCAGCAGCTCCAGGACACGAATCCGAACCGGATGCCCGAGGGTCCGGAACATCTCGGCCTTCGCTTGGTACAGCGGCACCGTCACGGGAAGTCCCTCACCATGGCTCGAGTCACGACGTCGCCGGCTCCGACAGCCGCTGCCTGCTGGAGCTGACGTGCGGCGTGCGTCCAACATACACGGCGACACCCGGGTGATCGGATCGATGACCCGGCGCCGGTGCGTCGCTTCAACCCATCGGCGACTTTTTGCAAAAAGTGGGCTTTGCTCAGTTGCAAAACTATTCAACTTCATACCCGCGTGCTGAATTATGGCACTCATCGGCGGTGTCGGGTCGCACCTGATGTCCGGTTCATCGCAGGTGGCCACGTCGACACTGGCAGGCACGCTGACAACCGGGAGTCGGAGATGGCTGAGCTGAGCGCGGCGTTCCAGGGTGCCGCCGGGATGTCGATGTCGCCACGGGCGGCGGAGGGTCAGCGTCCGCGCTCCATCGAGCGGCATCTTGACTCCTGACCGCGAGCGGGCGGCGAGCAGGCAGCCCGCCCGGACACACGCCGCCGGGCCGGCGCCCGAGCGGCCACGGCACGCCTCGAGGCGCCAGCCCCCACGGCCTGGACGGGCGGACTCGTGATGAACCTCAACGGTGACCATTGCTGGCACGCCGACGCCACCGGAACGCTGCACGGCGCGATCACCCGCTCGGACAGCCAGCTGCTGGCCGTCGCTCTCGCCGGTGAGATCGACCTCGCCAACGCCGCGGAACTGGCACTGTGGCTGACGACGCTCGCCCACGAGACGACAGCGTTGTCCATGTGCATCGATGCCTCGGCCGTGACGTTCTGCGACGTCGCGGGCGTTCGCGCCCTGCTGTCGGTGCAGGCCGCCGCCGCCCGCCGGGACCTGCCCTGCGCCATCGGCAATCCGAGCCAGAACGTCGAACGGCTGCTCCGGATGACCGGCGCCGAGTGCCTTCTCCGCTAGCCGGCCCCGGGCTGACGTGTCACCGCCGCACCGGGCGCTCGAACCACGCGGAGCTGACGCGCCGGCAGGTCGTCCTCGCGCCCGGCGCGTATCTCGACGGTCACCCGAGCATCTGCGGGACCAGCCGATCGCTGCGAATCGGCGAGTCCACATCGGCACCCGGACACCGACGATGTACCACCAGCAGACGGCGGGGGTTTGGTGAGCGCTTCGCACGGTTAAGACAGATGACATGACCGCCCGGGTTCGTGTGGCTGCGATCCCCGTTCTCGGACGCGACAACTGCGGCCCCTTGCCCTAACGGGAGGGGCCGCCGTCGCGCACAGGACCGCCGATCCGCTACGGGGCGGGCGGACGACGAAGGTGTCGCGGGCCTCCAGCCGGTCCTGTGCCAACCGATCGTCCGATTTCGCCCATCGTCTAGGGTCTGCGTCATGACGACTGAGCGAGTCCGTGCTCGCGTGTTCGGCGAGGTGGCCCACGAGTACGACCGGATCCGGCCCGACTATCCGCCAGGCTTGATCGACGACGTGCTGGCCTATGCCCGGCTTGACGGCGCCCCCGCGCTCGAGGTCGGCGCGGGAACGGGCAAGGCCACTGTGGCGTTCGCCGGGCGGGACGTCGCCGTCACGGCGGTCGAGCCGGACGAGGCGATGGCGGCGGTGCTGACCCGGCGCCTGGCCGGCCACCCGAACGTCGTGGTCGAGGTGACACCGTTCGAGGACTACGCGCCGCGGCAGCCTTTCGGGCTGCTGTTCAGCGCGCAGGCGTGGCACTGGACCGATCCGGCCGTGCGGTGGCAGCGGGCCGCGTCGGCCCTCGCACCGGGCGGCGCACTGGCCCTGTTCTGGAACGGCGACCGCCCTGCCGACCGGACGGTGCTGGCCGCGATCCTGTCGGCGCACCACACCCACGCGCCGGACATCGACACCGCCGCGGAGGTCGCCCCGGAGTCCACTCCGGAAGCGGAGCTCGGGGCCTATTGGCCGCGCACGGACCTGGACCGCCTGCCGCAGTTCGGTGACTTCTCCGAGCGCTTGTACCAGCGGGAGCGGACCCTCTCCGCCACGGACTACGTGTCCTACCTGTCCACCAAGTCGGCCTACCGGATGCTCACCGAGCAGGCCCGCACGGACCTGTTCCAGGCGATCACCGATTCGGTCGGCACGCACGTCACACTCATCGTGGAGACCGCGCTGTTCCTGGCACGCCGGCAGCAATGCCCCTGATCGACCGGCCCGGCAGCCGTCGGTGTGCCGCGACGGCGCGACCGATCCGCCGTGCGGCAGACCCCGTTCCGGTACGCCGGGATGACGCGGAGTGTCACAGCTGGGGCCGGCGGCGCTGATTCATCGGGCCCGGTTCTATCGTCTCGGCCAGTTCCCGAGCCACCTGCAGAAGGGAACGCTCGCAGTGCTGGCTGGCCCGGACCAGGAGCCCGAAGGCCTGGTCGGCGGTGAGGCCGAACCGTTCCATCAGAATGCCCTTGGCCTGACCGACGGTGTCCCGCACCTGCACCGCCTGACTGAGCTGGTCCTGGTGCTGGGCGCTCGACATGGCGACGGCGGCGTGCGCGGCGAACAACGTCGCCACCTGTTCGGCCTCGGCATCGAAGGCGCCCGGCTGTTTCGACGACAGGGTCAGTGCGCCCAGCGTGCCGCGTTCCACCTCGAGCGGTAGCGCGAGCAGGGCGTGGACACCGAGCGTGGCGGCCCGGGACTCGAGCTCGGGCCACCGCTGCTCGCCGGCGATGTCGGCCAGCCGGATGCCGTGTTGCTCCTTGACCGCGTCCCGGCACGGGCCGCGGCCGCTGTCGCACTGCACCTGGTCCAGCCACCGGGCCACCTCGTCGGTGGCCGCGGCGGGTATCAGCCGGCGATGGCGGCGGACCACCAGGCCGGCGGACTGCGCGCCGGGAACGATCTCCAGCGCGGCCGCGACGATCGCCTCCAGAGTCGCCTGCTCGCTCTCCGCGGCTTCCCAGCGCAGTGCCGCCCAACTCAGTGCCACGGCGAGGCCGTCGCCGGCCATTTCTTCGACCCGGTTCGATGGTGGAGTGCTACGAGGCCGAGGGTGCTGCATCAGATCTTTACCTTCTTCGAACCCAACCGGGGCGCGAACCAGGTTCGCGGCCGCGAATCACCGTCATGGCAACGGGGCGGGGTTACGAAACACCGATCTGTCCCTGAATGGTAGCTCTTTCTGGCATGCGAACCACCATGTCCGGCAAAGACGCCGATGAATCGGTTGCCGTTTTACGCAAACCGCCGGCCACGCTCCGGGCCGTGTCCGGACGGCGTGGCCAGCCGGCCCGCGAGGCGCGTCACCGCCGGCTGGGCAGCGACCTCATCCGGCGCGACGGGTCAGCAGCGACGTGGCGGCGTACTGCAGCAGCGGCCGGTAGACGCGCACCGAGTCGCTCAGGCTGCCGAAGTGCGACGAGGCGTTGCCGTTCAGGTAGGTGGCCGGGATCCTGATCTCCTCGATCGGCCGGCCGGTGCGGGCCGCGTCGAGCAGCACGTTCATCTCGTATTCGAACCGCTCGCCGGGCACCCTGCCGAGCCGATCGAGCAGGCCGGCCGGGTAGGCCCGCAGCCCGGTCTGCGTATCCGACACGCGACGGCCGGTCGCGGCGCGGAAGAGCAGCCGGGTCAGCGTGTTGCCGAGCTTGCTGCGCGGTGGCATCGGACCGAAGTCGCGTACGCCGAGAACGATGCTCCCCCGGCCGGCGTGCTCGGCGACCAGGCGTACGTCAGCCGCTCGGTGCTGCCCGTCCGCGTCGGCGCAGATCACGTCCGAGCCGGGGAACGTGGCGGCGGCGTACCGGAAAGCGGTTTTGAGAGCGACGCCCTTGCCCTGATTGACCGCGTGCCGCAGCACCACGCAGCCGAGCAGCCGAGCCTCGGCCAGCACCGGTTCGGCCCGCGGGCTGCTGCCGTCGTCGACGACCACCAACCGGGCCGGGTCGAACCCCTCGGCGATCAGCGCGGTGACCATCTCGGGCAGCGACGAGCTCGGCTGGTAGACCGGCAACACCACGACAGTCGGGGGGATACTGCGCTCCGCTGGCACTCGTCGTCCTCACTGTCGGCGGCGGGGATGGTCCTATACCCGCACCAGTGCGGCGTTCAATCCAGCTCCGGAGCCGGATTCACGCTGTCGAGCGGGTCGCCGGTGTGGCGCGGGCGGCCGGAAGCGGGCCGCCGGTAGCGGGCGGCCGGTCGGCGAGCGGATCCGCAAGGTCGTCATCCGTCATCGGACCGGCATCCCGAAGCGCTGGCCCGACCTCGCGCTGCCTGCCGAGCAGGCACGGGACCGGGCCGTCGACGACCTGACCAGGGAGGCCCGCACCCGGGTCAGCGTCGCTCACGCCCCACCCGGAGCGACCGTCTGGGCCGACCCGGTGCACACCCACGAGGTGCTGAAGGACCATTCGTGGTCAGCACGAGTCTGCTGTTCGCGGCGGCCCGGGCGGTCTCCTGAGCGAGATCCTTGACCTCGGACGCCACCACGGCAAAGCCTTCGCCGGCCTCAACTCGTCCAGCTTCGCCGGTACCAGTGGCTCCAACTGACCCAGACGGTCCGAATGGGTGCGGCGGGTGCGGCGGGCGGCGCTCAGAGCGCGTGACAGTCGTCGCTCTCGCCCGGGCGTACGTCGTAGCAGCCGTACTGCAGGCCGTCGGCGGACTGGTCGGGAAGGGGGTCGGTGAAGTGGACCAGCGAGACCCAGCCCCACTGCCCGTTGTCCGCTCGCGTGTAGGCCCACCAGAAATTGTGCAGGGAATAGTAGGGGTACGCCTCACCCGGCTGCTGGCCCAGGAACCAGGTGGAGCCGCCCTTGGCAAGCGATCCGACGGGCGCGGAGTTCTGGTCGGGGCGGCTCATGACCGGCACATCGCCGGTGGCGAGGGTGCAGTATTGCCCGACGAGTCGCTGCTCCGCGATCCATTCGGGAACACCGCAGTGGCCACCACCACCCCCGGCGGCGTTGGTGGTGAGCCAGTCGCCCAGCAGGGCCAGGTGACTGGTGCTGAGATAGTCGACGCCGCCGAAGAGGGCATCGGTCCAGAAGTCGCTCCGGTCGGGGCAGTCCCGGGGGTCCCACACCCGTACGTGATGTCCGGTGCTCTGTGCCTTGACGATGTTGTCCCAGTGCCTGGACTGGATCGGCTTTCCGCCGGGGGCCGGGCAGCTCCGGTCCGTGGCGGGAGTCGGGAAAGTGATCACCGGGACCAGGTCCGCGTTGTACTGGTCCCGGTCGACGGCGAAGCTTCCGTCGAGAAACGCGTACGTGTCGGCCTGCCGGGCGAGCAGTTCGCGTACCGACTCGTCGCCGGTGGCTCCGGTGGGAAACCGGTCGTCGTTGTGGTCGCCGGCGACCACCACCTGCACCGGGCCCCAGTGCCGTGCCGTTCCGTCGACGTGGAAGAGCATGCCGCGGTACGGCACGAGCGCGTCCATGATGGTGCGGGCGACCACCAGCGGGTTGTTCGGGTCGGTGGCCGCCGCGGCCCGGTCGGCCGGCAGTCGGCAACCAGCCCCGTCCGTCACGCACGTGATCTCGACGAAGAGCAGGACCGGCTGCTGGAAACCCGGGTACACCCGGCCTCCATAGGTGCTCACCCGGGTCTGGAGGCCCCGCAGATAGGTCGCGTCGAAGGGCCTCGCGGCGATCCTCCTGTCGCGCGGGTCCCGGCAGACGTCGCCGTCGACGTGATGGCAGAGCAGCAGCCGGCCGTGGTGCACGACGACATCGACGTCGAGGCCGGTGAAGCCGTGATCGAACGCATCCCGCACCGGCCGCGGGTTGAGGTAGTCGTCGTGGGCGTCCCCGTGGCCCAAGGCCGTCACCGCGCCCCCCGCGGCCGGGGCCGGGGATGTCACCGCGGCCGGCGGCGTCTCCGCTCCCCAGTCGCGGAAGCCCACGACGGCCGCGGAGCCGGCGAGCACCAGGGCACCGAGGATGCCGGCGATCAACGCCCGGCGACGGCCGGGCCGGCGCGTCGTGTAGTAGGCCTCGATGATCACCGGCTCCGCCGGACGCGGTTCGCTGGCGCGGCTGTCCTCCGTCGGCCGCGGTTCCTCGGCGCGGCTGTCGTCGGCCGGCCGGCGGGGCACCGGCACGAGGTGCGGTGCACGCTCGTCCGCCTCCCGGGCCGCGTCGATCAGAGCCGACACGTGGGCGGCCGCCACGACCAGCCGGTCGGCGTCGGCGCGCTCGAGGGGCACCCGGGCGATGAGGTGGGCGGCGCGGGCGACCGCGAGGACGAGCACCGGGTCGGCGACCGACTGCGGATTTCCGGCCAGAACCGCCGCGACGCCGTCCTTGTCGACGGACGTACCGGGAGCCAGCCGGTGGGTCCGGATCACCTCGGCCAGGTGCCGCAGTGAGGCGGGCTGCCGGCGGCGGCGGGGTGCCGGCGCTCCGGGCGGCGGGCTGTAGACGCCCTCCCGCGCAGCGCGCGTCACCAGGGCGTTCAGCCGGGAAGCCAGCAGTTGGGCGGCTTCCTCGACCCGGTTCCACCACGGTGACAACGGCTCCCGCACCAGACCCTCCGCTCGCGCCATCCCGTTTCGGACCCATCGGCCATGATGCCGCACCGATCGATGCTTGACCACGCGCGAGGACTCCGCCGGGCACCGGCCGGGCGGCCGGCACCCGGCAGACGATTCGCCGCCGCGACCAGTCGACGCGACGGCGTCCGCTCTCGCAACCGGCAGCACCCGGCCCTCTCTCAGCCGGTCAGCCCCGGTGAGCGCAGCGCCGGCCGGCGGGCCTCGGGTGGCCGGGGTGAGGGCGGGGCGGGACGGGTCTCGATCGGTTCGATGGGCAGCGTCGTGCTCTGGCCGTGCGCCAGCGTCACCGCCGATCCGTGGTGCGCGAAGGTGATCTGATCGCCGGTGACCTCGTAGGTGGCCCGCTCAGGCGTGACCGTCACCCGCAGCCGGCTCTCGTGGTGGCGCAGGCGGAACCGTAGCCGCGGCAGGTGCGCGGGAAGCCGCGGCGCGAACGACAGACGGCCGTCCTGGTCGCGGAACCCGCCGAAGCCCTGCACCAGCGCGATCCACACCCCCGCGCAGGCGGCGATGTGCAGGCCGTCGCCGCTGGACTCGCCGCCGGGACGCAGGTCGAGCAGGGCCGCTTCGGCGAGATAGTCGTGGGCGAGGTCGAGGTGGCCGGTCTCGGCGGCCAGGACGGCCTGCACCGGTGCCGACAGTGACGAGTCGCGGACGGTCCGGGCCTCGTAGTAGATGAAGTTGCGCAGCTTCTCCGCCGCGGTGAACTCCTCCGGATGCAGCATCATGCCCAGCACCAGGTCGGCCTGCTTGACCACCTGCTGGCGGTACAGGTTCAGGTAGGGGAAGTGCAGCATCAGCGGATAGTCGTCGTCCTTGACCTGCTCGAAGTCCCACTCCCGCAGGCTCGTGAAGCCGGCATGCTGTTCGTGCACGGCGCGCTTGTCCGCGTACGGAACATGAAGCCCTCGCGCCACCTGCCGCCAGTCGCGAATCTCGCCGGCGCTGACGCCGGCCGCGCGCAACAGGCCCTCGTGGGACGCGGCGCCGAGCAGGTTCTGCCGGGCCAGCAGGTTGGTGTAGAGGTTGTCGTCGGCCAGGGCCGTGTACTCGTCCGGGCCGGTGACCCCGGCGATGTGGAACACGCCGTCGTCGTCGGCGTGCGCCACCCGGCACCACAGGCGAGCCGTCTCGGCGAGGATCTCCAGCCCGCACTCGCGCAGGAACTCCTCGTCGCCGGTGGCGGCCACGTAACGCAGCACCGCCGCGGCGATGTCCGCGTTGACGTGCAGCGCCGCGGTCCCGGCGGGCCAGTAACCGGAACACTCGGCGCCGCCGATGGTGCGCCACGGGTAGGCCGCCCCGGCCAGGCGCAGCTCGCGAGCCCGGTCCCGGGCCTCGTTCAGGGTGCGGTGCCGCCAGCGCAGCGCCATGCCGACGCAGGCCGGATGGGTGTAGGTGAGCACCGGCAGCACGAAGGCCTCGGTGTCCCAGAGCACGTGACCGTCGTATCCGTTGCCGGTCAGGCCCTTGGCCGCGATCGGGTGCGGGCCCGCCTGGGCGCCGGCCTGGAGCACGTGGAAGAGACTGAACCGTACGCCCTGCTGAACCTGCGGATCGCCGTCGAGTTCGACGTCCGCGCCGGCCCAGAAGTCGTCGAGGTATGCCCGCTGCCGTTCCAGCAGGACGTCGAAGCCCAGCTCGGCGGCCTCGTCCCGGTCGGCGAGCGCCTTGCCGACCGGGTCCGGCTCGGCCCACGCGTACGCGAGGAACTTGTCCAGCCGCAGCGGCGTGCCGGGCCGCAAGGTCGTGGTGATGCCGGCGCGGATGCGGTCCGGTTCGCTCGACGTCGACACGGGGGTGCCGCGGTGGGTCACGGCGGAGGCCACCTCGATGCCGCTGCGCCGGGTGCGGTGCAGCAGCACCTCCGGCGAGTGCGACAGCGGCCGCAGCGGCGCGTCCAGGACGGCCGACGCGCGCGGGTCGTCACGCTGGTCCGGCTGCGCCTCGTTGGCCAGCAGATCCGAGTCGATCCGGATCCGCACCGGACGGTCGAGCGCCTCGACCTCGTAGCGGATCGCGGCGACCGACGGGTGGGCGAACGACACCAGCCGGGTGCTGCGCACGCGCACGGCGGCCCCGGACGTGGCCACCCACTCCAGGTCCCGCCGCAGCGTGCCGGCGCGCAGGTCCAGGCAGCGCTCATGGCGGCGCAGCGTGCCGGCTCGGACGTCGAGGCGCTCACCGTCGACGGTGAGCGCGATCAGCTTGCCGTTCGGGGCGTCCACAATCGTCTGGGTACGTTCCGGGAAGGCGTACCCGGCCTCGGGATAGGTCAGGTCGCGATCCTCGTACAGCGAGTTGAGGTAGGTGCCGGGCATGCCGGAGGGCACCCCCTCGTCGAGGTTGCCGCGCAGACCGATATGGCCGTTGGCCAGGGCGAACACGGACTCGGACCGGCGCAGCGGCGCGGTGTGCGGCGCGTCGGGGGTCAGCGTCGTCTCGCGGATCGTCCACGCCTCGGTGGGCCCGGTCTCACTCACCGGCGAGCTCGCTCACCCGCTTGCGCAGATCGGCGCCGGCCAGGTCCGGGCGCCCGCTCGGGTGCCCGACGGTGGCCCCGGACGCCGCCACCGCCCAGCGCGCGGCGGTGGCCGGATCCTCGCCGCGCAGCAGCGACACGGTGAGTGCGGCGGTGAACGCGTCCCCGCCGCCGGTCGTGTCGACGACGTTCTCGGCGGTCAGCGGCAGATGCAGGTGCCCGTCGCGCCAGACGAACAGGTTGCCGTCCGTCACGCCCAGCGCCAGCAGCCGGGGCCCGTTGTCGAGCAGGGCGCGTGCGCTGCCGGCGGTCGGCGTACCGCCCAGCAGCAGTCGCGCCTCCTGCTCGTCGGCCCGGACGACGTCGGCGGCGGCCAGCAGGTCGTCGCGCCGCTCCTGCGGGGCTCCGTCGAGGACGACCAGCCGGCCCGCGTCGTGGCCGATCCGGGCGGCGGCGAGCGCGGCCGCGGCGGGTTGCTGCAATTGCACGAGTACGGCGTCGGCGCCGGCGATCACCGCGCCGGCCGCCACCACGTCCCGCTCGGTGAGCAGCACCGACTCGGGCAGGTGCTGGACGTACCGCCAGGTGCCGTCCGGTTCGAGCACCTCGACGATCAGCCCGGTGAGCGGGCCACGCCGGACCACGGCGCGCACGTCGACACCGTCGCGCCGGGCCTGATCGAGCAGCTCGTCGCCGGCGCTGTCCTCGCCGGCCACGGCGACCAGCCGGGCCTGGGCGCCCAGCTGCGTCAGCCCGACGGCCTGGTTGGCGCCCTTGCCGCCGAGCTGTTCCCGGCGCGCCGTCGCGTCGGCGGCGCTGCCGGCTGACGGCAGGCCGTCGACGCTCAGCACGAGATCACGGGCGAGTTGTCCGACTACGGCGACGACCGGTGTTTTCACGCCCGGTCCTGTACCCAGCGGTTCGTCCGGCATTCCCGGCCGGCGGCCCGGTCGATCAGCTTTCCCGCGCGTCCGACGACGGCCCGGCGCCCGGGCGGTCGCGGAGTGGTCAACCGTGGTGTACCCGGCCCCGTCCGGCGTTCTTGGCCGCGTACATGGCGGTGTCGGCACGGCGTAGCTGCGCGTTCGGGTTGTCGCCCCGGGCCGCGGTGATGACGCCGATGCTGGCGCCGATGTACACCGCGCGCCCGGACAGCTCGAACGGCTGCGCGAGCTCCTGGACGATGCGCCCGGCGATCGCGCCAGCGGTGGTGTCGTCGGTCCAGGGCAGGATGATCGCGAACTCGTCGCCGCCGAGACGGGCGACCACGTCCCCGGCGCGTACCAGGCCGCGCAACCTGTCGGCCACGCCGAGCAGCACGACGTCGCCGGCGTCATGACCGAGCTTGTCGTTGACCGGTTTGAACCCGTCGAGGTCGATGTAAAGCAACGCGGTCGGGCCCACCTCACCGGTCAGCGACTGCTGCCAACAGGCCTGGAAGCGCCGGCGGTTGGCCAGTCCGGTCAGTTGGTCGGTGGTGGCCTGCTCCTCGGTCGCGCGCAGGGTGTCGGTCAGCAGCACCACCAAGCCGTGCAGGCGGGCGATGACCAGCAGGAAGAGGATCACACAGCCGGACACGATCACCGGAATGTCGATCGGGGTGCCGCGAAGCCACTCGATGATCAACGCGGCCGGCGCCATGAGGCTGGCCAGCGCCAGCGCGATCAGCCGCCGGACACCGATGGGACCTTCCGCCACCGGCGGTGACAGCCGGGACATGTCGGCCATCGTCGGGTGCAAGGCCGCCGCGCCGGCGAAGGCGTACATCAGCATCCATGCCGCGTCGATCCAGTCCCCGGCGCTGTAGCCGATGGTGAGCTCCAGCAGCCCGTACACCACGTCGCCGACCAGCATGGCCCCGATGGCGGCCACGAAGAGCCGGAACGCCGGCGGCTGATCCCCACGGCCGGTCGTCAGCCGCACCAGCACCGCCAGAAGCAGCAGGTCGGCCACCGGATAGGCCAGCGACACCACCCGGCCGACCAGGTCGAGGTCGCTGGCGTGGACGTACGGTTCCATCAGGAAGACCCACGACAGCATCGCCGCACCCGTCGACAACACCAGCGCGTCCAGCAGGCCGGGCCGGTCCTTGCCCGGCCGGCGGGCCCGGACGAGGCCGAGCAGACCCGCCACGAGCAAGGGGTAGGAGCCCAGATAGAACGCGTCCGCGATCGACGGGAAGACGTCACGGCCCAGCACCGAGCTCTGCACCCAGTAGACGACGTCACCGGTGGCGAACAGCAGCCAGCCGATCGCCATGACGTACCACGGCCACCGCACCGCCGGCCGATGCCGTGCCACGCCCACCACGCTCGCGACCGTCGCCGAGACGCCGAGAAGTCCGGACAGCACCGTCTTGACCGGCTCCCACGGTGCCAGGAAGCACGCGAGCATCACCACGACGCTCGACGCGAGATAGACCGACCAGCCCTGACGACCGAACCGCAGCACCATCACTCCTCGGACCGAAGACTCCGACGCCACCATCGGGAGCGGGTGGCCCGGTCTGAGGTTTCATGGCGATCGCTCTCCACCACTTCTGGCCGGCGTCATCCGACCCGGATCGCAACCGGGCATGTTGCCGTGACCTCTCACCTCGACGGCGGTCTGACCGATCAGTCGGTGTATGGGGGCCTTGCCAACCGCGCGGCGGCGACACGGCGGCGTCGACGGCCGTGGCGAGAAGTCCACGGCAGGATCGGATGATCCGAGCGGGCGGCCGCGTCCGCTGGGTCATCTCCAGCGTGCTGCTCCGCGTCGACGTACGACCATCTACCTGCTGATCCTCGCGGCACTGGCGGTACCCGCCGGCAGCGCGGTCGCCATCACCCGGCTGCAACAGAGCGCCGCGACCCGTGGCGAGCTGCGCGTGCTCCTGGCCGAGGTGGAGAAGGCGGCCTGGCAACAGAACGCCCTGCGGTCGCGTGCCCTGCTCGCCAAGAGCCTGCCGGCCACGCTGGCACAGACGCGCGACCAGATCGATCGGACGGTCGACACGATCGGCGCCACCTTCGAGCGGCGCGATCCCGGTGACCGGTACGCACGCGCGGTGCAGGACGCGTTCCTCACCTACGACGCGGTCGTCGATCGCGAGTTCGACCTGCTGGAGTCGGGCGACCTGCTGACCGCGGAGCGCGTCGACGAGAATCAGGCAGTACCCACGTTCATCGCTCTGCGAGCGGCGCTCGACGACGCGGCCCGGCACTACGACCGGCTGGCCCGGCAGAGCAGCGGCCGGGCACGCATCGGCACCGTGCTGATTCTCGCGCTGGCCGCGTGCGGCCTCGCCGGGCTGGTCAGCCGAGCGCACCGGATCCGCACCCGGGCGTTTCGCCGGGCCGTCCACCAGGCGACCCACGACGCGCTCACCGGTCTGCCCAACCGCGTGCGGCTGCACGACGAGATCACCGCCACCATCGCGACCACCGACGCGGATGCCACGTCGGGTGCCGCGCTGCTGCTGATCGACCTCGACCGGTTCAAGGAGATCAACGACACGCTCGGGCACCACTACGGCGACCGGCTCCTGATCCTGGTCGCCCGGCGGATGCGCGACACCGTACGCGGCGGCGAGACGGTGGCGCGTCTCGGCGGCGACGAGTTCGCCGTTCTGCTGCCGGGCATCACCGGCGCCCAGGACGCCGCCGCCGCCGCGACCCGCCTGCACGAGGCGTTGCAACAGCCCTTCGATCTCGGTGGCATCAGCCTCGCTGTCGGCGGCAGCATCGGCGCCGCCCTGTACCCGCACCACGGCACCACCGCCGACGAACTGCTGCAGCACGCCGACATCGCCATGTACACCGCCAAGACCAGGCGCACCGGCTTCACGGTCTTCGAGCCGGGCCAGGGCAGCACCGACCCACGCAAGCTGAGCCTGGCCGCCGACCTGCGCCACGGCATGGCACGCGACGAGCTGACGCTGCACTACCAGCCGAAGGTCGATGCCCGGACCGGCGACGTGCTCGGGGCCGAAGCCCTGGTCCGATGGCAGCACCCGGAGCACGGGATGATCCCACCCAGCGAGTTCATCCCGCTGGCCGAGCACACCGGCCTGATCACTCCGCTGACCCGGATCGTGCTGGACTCCGCCCTGCGGCAGTGCCGCGCGTGGCGGGACGAAGGGCATCAACTCAGCGTCGCGGTCAACGTCTCCGCCCACGGCCTGCTCGACCGCGACCTCGCGACCGAGGTCGCCGACCGGCTGCGACGGTGGCGTGTGCCGGCGCACCTGCTCACCATCGAGATCACCGAAACCGCCATCATGACCGACCCCGGCCGCGCCCTGCAGGTCGTCGAGCAACTGCACGCTCTCGGGGTGCGCCTGTCGATCGACGACTTCGGCACCGGCTACTCCTCCCTGGCGTACCTGAAGAACCTGCCGGTCCACGAACTGAAGATCGACCGGTCGTTCGTCAGCTGCATGACCACCAGCCACCGCGACGCCGTCATCGTCCGATCCACCGTCGAACTCGGTCGCAACCTCGGTCTGCGGGTCGTCGCCGAAGGCGTCGAAGACGACGCCACCTGGCGAGCGCTCGAGGCGGCCGGCTGCGACGTCGTGCAGGGCTACCTGATCTCCCGCCCCGTCCCACCGGCCGAGTTCTCCGCCTGGCTGCACCACCGGGGATCGGCGGCGCCCGTCGCGGTGGCGAACTGACCGACACGGCGCCACGGGCACCACCCGGGGGCATGCTCACAGCGGTATCTCCGACCAGGGGATCCGCCGGGTGTCGCGGCGGATCACGTGACGCGCGAAGATCTCCAGCAGCCACGGGCCGGCGCCCCGATCGCGTTCGTAGCCGAGCAGCCGGCCCCAGGGCCCGCGGGTGACGACGGCGGCGACGACCTGCTCGCGGCCGGCGGCGTCGCGACGGGTCTCGAGGTCGGCTATGCGGCCCAGGTAGCGCCCGTCAGGGTCGTACACTCGGCGGCCGAGGTAGGTGCTGGCGCGGTGCGGTGACGGCGTGTCAGCCGGCATTGTCGGCTCCCGGGATCCGGGTGATGAGGTGATCGCGCAGCCACGTCTCCAGCGGCGCGTCGGGCAGTAGTTCGCGCGCGACGGTGAGTTTCACCGCGCTGTCGACGGTGCCGACGTAGTCGTACGGAATGCGGATCGGCTGTTGCCGGTCGTCGGGGGCGAGCCGGCGTGCGGTGCCGGCGATCCAGGCGCCGAGCCGCCCGCCGATCCGGTCGCCGAGGGCCTGCTGCCCGACGAGCAGGGCCGCAACGTGCGGGCTGCCGTCGTCGTGGATGGCCAGTTCCAGGTCGTCGACCTTGCCGACCGGCCGGCCGTCCCGGTCCAGGATCTGCCTGTCGAGCAGGTTGAGCGCGAGGAGCATGTCAGCCGCCTCCCATCCGGGTCACGAGCATCAGCGGGATCGCGGCGGCCGCGGCAGCCACGACGATGACGAGATAGACGGTGCCGACGGTGTTGGCGAGCCGGCCGTTGATCCGGTTGCCGAGGTAATCGCGGTCGTTGGCGACGACCAGGATCGGCAGGTAGGTCAGCGGCAGTGCGACGGCGCTGAACACCAGTGTGTACTCGGTGAGCTGGATCGGGTCGATGGTGGTCATCAGCACCGCGACGCCGACCAGGATGCCGATGATGAGCACGGTGTGGAAGCGGGCCGCTTCCCTCGGACGGCGTCGTTTGCCCCAGTCCCAGCCGAAGTACTGCGCGACCGTGTAGGCGGTGGACAGGCCGGTCTCCATGGCGGCGCCGAAGGTGGCGGCGAAGAATCCGAGGATCGCGGCGGCGAGTCCCAGCTTGCCGACGGCGAGCGCGACAGGCATGGCGACCTGGGCGAGGGTGTCGACGGAGGTGCCGCGCGGCTGGAACACGGTGGCCGAGGTGACCATGATGGCGAAGGCGAGCAGCCCGCCCAGCGGGAATCCGACGAAGACGTTGACCCGCGACCGGGTCAGATCCTTGCTGGTCCAGCGTTCCTCGACACCGCCGGAGGAGAAGAAGAACACTTCGTACGGGGTCAGCGCGGAGGCGAACAGCGCGACCGCGACGAACCAGTAGGTGCCCCAGTCCTCTCCCCCGGCCGGACCGGGATGCGACGCCTGCTGCCACAGCTGCGCCGGATCGGGGCCGAGTTTGACGGCGGCGACGATGAACACGATCAGGACCAGGCCGGTCAGGCCGAAGATGTTCTCCAGGACGGAGAACTTGACCCGCCACAGTGCCACCCACAGCACGACGGCGACGACCGGCACCCACAGCAGGTAGTCGACGCTGGTGGCCAGTTGCAGGGCCAGGCCGACGCCGCCGAGTTCCGCGCCGAGGGTGAGCACCGTGACCAGCAGCGAGCCGGCGAGGTTGGCCAGGGCGACCCGCGGGCCGAGGCGTTCGCGGACCAGGTCGAACACCGGCCGCCCGCTGACCGCGGTGACCCGGCCGCTCATCTCCGCGTAGGCGCAGATACCGATCACCCCGACCACCAGGACCCAGGCATGTGCCAGCCCGAAGCGGGCTCCGGCCTCGGCGTTGGCGACGATGTCACCGATGTCGACGAACCCGCCGATGGCGGTCAGGATGCCCAGCGCGAGGGCGAGGACGCGCTTCACGCCTCCCCCCATTCGTGCAGCAGGTCGTCGAGATCGTCGGCGACCCGGTCCAGCCGCTCGGCAGCGGTACGGCGGGCCACGTCGTCGTCGGCTGTCGCCGCGGCGCCGGCCTCCGCAGTGGTGCGCTGCAGCAACGGCACGAGCCGGTCCCGCATGCCGGCGGTGCGATCGTCCGGTGGCGGCTTCGCGGCCAGCTTCTCGGCCGCTCCCGCCAGTGCGGTGCGCGCGTCGTCGTAGGCGCTGGTGGCGAACGTAGCGAAGATCCGGTCGTCGAGCTGCTGACGGGCGGTGAGCGCCGTGGTGCTGGCGGCGTCATGGGTGGTGGCGGCGACCTGCACCAGCGTGCGCCGGTAGTCGCCGGCGGTCGGCGGCTCGGTGACCCGATAGGCGATCCCGGCCCAGAACAGCAGCACGGCGGCGGCGGCGATGCCGAGGCGGGCGTTCATGACGAGGGTTCTCCGGCACTGTTCACGATGGACTCCTCGACTGACCTCACGAACGGTCTCCCTGATCGGTAGCGGTTCCCCAGCCCAGCGACCAGTGCTGTTCGGGCACCTCGCCGGCGGCGTCGGAGAAGGCCCGCAGCGCGGCCAGCAGCGCGGTGCGGGAGCGGCCCGGCATGGTCCTCAGGATGGTGCTGATGTCGGCCCGGCGCGCGTCGGTGACCTGGCGGACCAGCCGCCGCCCGGCGTCGGTGATCTCGACACGCACGGCGCGGCGGTCGCCGGGCGCCGGCTCGCGGCGGACCAGGCCCCGCCGCTGCAGCCGGTCGCACTGGCGGGTGGCGGTGGAACTGTTCACCGCCAGCAGGTCAGCCAGGTCGACCATCCGCTGCCCGCCGCGGGAGGCGAGCACCACCAGCAGACGGTGCTGCGGCAGCGTGATCTCGGCATCACCGGCGGCGAGCGAGCGTGCCGCGACGCCGACCAGTGCGCGGCTGGCGGTCAGAAACGCTTCCACGAGGTCGGCGTCGACCTCCTCGGGACCGTGGCGAGACGAGGGCACGGGCGTTTCATGCCCAAGGCATGGGTGTCCTATGCACGGTTGGTCGCCGAACGTGCCGCACACTGCCGTGCCACTTACGATCGCTGCGCGCCACAGGCGCACCCTGACCAGGTGACGGGTTCAGGGTGTGGTCAGCCCGACCGCCTCGTCGACGCGGTTCAGGACGTTGTCGTCGTGGCCGACACCGCGCAGCAGGTCGATGGCGGTGGCCCGGATCTGCCCGATGATCATGGTTAGCGGCAGGGCGGGTTGCGACTCGAGGAGCTTCGCGGCGATCCGTACCGCCTCCAGCGCGGTGTGGTCGGCCCGGCCGGCGTGCTGCTGCGGATCGTCGGCGCCGGTCAGGTCGGTGGCCAGCGACTCACCGGCGGCCAGGATCGCCTCGCCCAGGGCTCCGAGCGCACGGCTCAGCGCCGGTGGTGCGGGCACGTCCAGCCGGGTGAGCGTGACGGCGTTGCGGGCCAGCACCCAGATGTTGTCCACGACGCGGTCCAACTCGACGGCGGTCGCCTCGACCTGGCGTACCTGGCTCAGGTGCCGCCGGCGGCGGACCCGCAGTTTGAGGGTCTCGCCGGTGGCCAGCACGGCGGTCTCCAACCGCTCCACCCGGGCGTGGGCGTCGCGTGCCCGGCGTAGCGCGCCGTCCGCCGCGTCGCGGTCACCGTCGCGCAACGCCTGGTCGATGGTGTCGAGCAGCCCGGCCAGGTCGGTGAAGGTCTGCCGGGCCTCGGCGACCAGCGGGGCCAGCGGGTTGCGGGCGACGGCGAGCTGGCTGACCGCGACGGCGAGCACACCGCCGATCAGCGCGTCGACACAGCGCCCCTGCATGACGTCGGTGCGCGGTTCCGCCACGCCGACGATGTAGATCGCCGAGATCGCCGCCTGGACGATCAGGGTGGTACTCGCGCCGGCCGCGATCATCGGGCCGACGGTCAGCAGCAGCACGACGGCGATGGTGAGCGTTCCCGGCCCGAGCAGCTGCACGGCGAGGTCGGCGACCAGGACACCGGCCGCGACACCGAGCACGATCTCGGCACTCTGCCGCAGCCGGCGCCCGCGGGACTCGGCGAGCACGACCAGCGCCGACGACGCGGCGAACACCGGTGCGGGATGGCCGACGCCGCTGGCGGCGAGGTACCAGGCCAGCGTGGCGGCCAGGACCGCTTCGGAGACCGGGATCACGGCCTGCCTGAGGCGCTTCGTCGCTGACTGGCCTCGCTGCCGGAGCCGGGCGCGAAGGTTGTGGATCGCTGGCAGGTCGGGCCTCCGAAGGTCGGTTGCCCGGGGTTGGGCAAGGATCAGCCCAGTACCCGGGAAGCCCCGGGAGGTAACGAGACGAAAGTCGCTCAGCCGTTACCACGCAGAACGGCGCGCCAGAAACAGCGGCCGGACCCGCCTAGCGTGGCAGGCGGACGGTGATCCGGGTGCCGAGGTGGTAGGCGGGATCGTGGGTGACGGTACCGCCGTGCGCCTCGACCAGTGCCCGGACCAGGGCGAGACCGAGGCCGGTCCCGGTGATGTCGGTGTGCCGGGCATTGGCGGCCCGGTGGAAGCGGGTGAACAGTCGGGCCCGGTCCGGTTCCGGGATGCCGATACCGGTGTCGGTGACGGTCAGCTCGGCGACGTCGCTGCTGCTCGCCGACAGTGTCACCCGCACGTCACCGCCGTCCGGGCTGTACTTGACCGCGTTGGAGAGCAGATGCTCGACGATCTGGCGCAGCCGATCGGAGTCGCCGGTGACGACCAGGCTCGACGGCAGGTCGGTGTGTATCCGGATGGTGTCGCGGTGCGGGACCTCGGCGACCGCGGCGGCGATGACAGCGACCAGGTCGGTGGGGCGTCTGCGGAGCACGTGGTGACCGGACTCCACTCCGGCCAGATCGAGCAGGTCATCGATGATCTGTTGGACGGCGCTGGTGTTGCGGGTCACGGTACCCAGCATCTGGCGGGTGTCCTGGTCGAGGTGCGGATCGTCGGCCAGCATGGTGGAGCAGGCGAGCACCGAGGTCAGCGGGGTGCGCAGCTCGTGGCCGATCAGGGTGAGGAAGTCATCCTTGGCGCGGGCCAGTTGCAGGTCCAGCTCGGCGGCCCGGCGGCGGGCGAGGAACCTGCCGATCTGCTCGGCGATGTCGGTGAGTAACCCGGTGAGCAGGAACTCGTCGTGTTCACCGCGAGCGGTCAGGCAGGTGAGCACGGCGAGGACGGTGTCGCTCTCGCAGACCGGGACCGCCATCGCGGCACGCAGATCACGCTGCGCCGCGGCCGCCACGAACGCCCGCAGGCGCGGATCGGACGAGGCGGTCCGGGCGAGATCGGGAATCCAGATCGCCCGGGCGGTGGCCCAGGCGGGCCCGACCAGACCGGGATCCTGCCGGGTGAGCCGTTCCGGCATCAGGTCCTCGATGTGTACGCCGGGGGCCTCCCAGTGCCCGGCGGGATACGCCACGTCGGCCACGTCGTCGATGAGCCAGAGGGAGACGTACTGCCAGCCCAGCGTCTCGCCGACGGCTCGCAGCAGGCCGGGCGCCGCGTGCTCGACGGTGGCGCTGCTGTTGAGGATCTGCGCCACCCGTAGCTGGCAGTCGTGGAAGCGTTCGCTGCGCCGCCGGCCGGTCACGTCGAGCACCGTGGACACCGCGCCGAGACGGTTGCCGTCGCGGTCGTACAGGGGTTGCCCGTTGACCAGCAGGTAGCGGTCCGGGGCATCCGGCGTACGCAGCATCGACTCGGCGTCGCGTACCGTCTCGCCGTTCAGCGCCCGGGTCACCACCAGTTCGTGGGCGGCGATCGGCGTGCCGTCGAGGTGATGGACGCGCGCCAGGCCGGCCGCCAGCCCCTCCTCCCTGGAGACGCCCTCGGGCAGGCCGAACAGCTGCCGCATCATCCGGTTGACCACGACCGGCCGCCGCTCCCGGTCGCAGGCGACGACGCCGACCTGCAGGCTGTCGAGCAGCGCGTTGATGAACGCTTGCTGCACCTCCGCCTGGGCCACGGCGCCGGCCGCCGGCCCCAGCCGGGCGAGCGCGGCAGCCTGGTGATCGGCGGAGAGCATGTCCATCGCCACCGTGACCGACCGGGTGCCGGCGGGGATCGGGCCGAGCATGTCAGCGACATCCGTCAGCAGCGCCCGCTCCCGGGTGGTCCAGGCGCGACGGTCGGTGTCGAGGACGGTGATCGCGCCGACCGGCTCGCCGTCGGTGTCGTGCACCGGGATCCCCGCGAAGGATCGCACGCCCCACTGCTGAACCGTCGGATGCTCGCGCAGCCGTTCATCGATGAGGGTGTCGCTCACGGCGACCACGTCGTCGGCGCTGACCACGAAGGCGCACACCGAGAATTCCTGGCCACCGCGCCGTGCGCTCGCGAACGGCTCGGGCAGCCCGTACAGCCCGAGGAACTCCTCCTCGCCGGCCCATACCAGGGTCACGACCGCCATCGGCGTGTCCAGCATCCGCGCCGTCATCCGGGCGACGCCGTCCAGCGGCACCGGCATCACCGGCAACTCGCGACGCGCACTGGCCACCGCCCGCAGCCGTTGCGGCGAGTTCAGGACCGCTGGATCGAGTTCCGGCACGATTACCACCAAACAATCCCGGCTTAACGGACAATTTGTGCGATCGTAGAGCCGACACCCGGAAAAACCCCGCAACACGCCGCCCTCCGGCCAGCGGTTGGCGACAATCGACCACGCACCTTGAGTCATTCGCATCGGCCTGCGAGCCGGGAACCCCGCTGTACTCCGTCAGCCGCACGAATCCGGCCGCATCGCTGGCTGCCGGTCACATCGTGTTGAGCCGCGCCTCGGCATGCGCGATGAACTCCTGAACGCCGCGGTGCCGCCCGCCACGACGCAGGTCCGCCAAGAGGTCGCGCACCAGGTGCACGCCGCGCCGCGAGCGCACCTGCCTCAACCGGCCGACCACAACCCGCCCGACCACGCACGCCTGCTCCAGCTCGCCACCGGTCACGTAGCCGCCGGCGAGGTAGACGCCTTCGTAGAGCGCCGCCCGCGGCCGCGGATGCTCCGGTGCGACGAGCGTCTCGGGACGCAACATCGCGGTCCCCTCGCGCACCAGCGCCAAGGCGCGAACTCGCCGGCCCCGGGCGAGGTCGTCACGAGCCACCCGCAGCAGGGTGCGCGCGACCATCGGCTCGGCCGTGTCCTCGGCCACACGCCGCACCCACTCCGGTTCGTGGCCGGTGGCCGCCGCGACCCGCCATTCCACGGCCTGGTCCGCCATCCGGCGTGCGGACCGCGCGTCGCCGGCCAGGGCGTGCGCGTAGGCGAGCTGACCGGCGGCGAAACTGCGGGTGGCGGTGGTACCGGCGGCCGCGTCGAGGGCCGCCTGCCCGATGTCCACCGCATCGGCGGGGCGTCCCGCGACGGCGACGTTCGCCGAGAGATCACGCAACAGGTGCGCCACGAGCCGGCGGTCGCCGCCCTCGTGCGCGGCGTGCAGCCCGGTGACGAGATAGCGCTGCGACTCACGGTGCCGCCCGGCGTCAATGGCGAGCCACGCGGCGAGTTGTGCCAGCTGTGCCATCACGACCATCAACCGCCGGGTGCGGCTCTCGCTACGGGCATCCCACTCCAGCAGCAGACGCGTCGCCTGGTATTGAGCCGCGACGTAGCCGAGCGCGTCCAGGCCGTCGGATCCGGCGGCGGCTTCGCGCAACGCGTCGACCCCTCGTTCGGCCACGGTCACCAGCTCGGTGCCAGGGCCAGGGTCACGGGTTGCGGAAAGCCCGCCCGGTCGCGGCCGCAGAAACCCTCGCGCGACATCGGGAAGCCGCCGGCCGGCTGGCAGCGCCGGGTCGAGGACGGCCCGGAGTTCGTGGCTCGCCGCCCCGCAGGCAGCACCGCCGGCGATCGCCGGCCTCGATCCTCTCACCGCCCACAGCTCCTCGGCGGCGATGGGCCGTCCCAGGGCATCGGCGAGCACCTGAGCCGCGTAGCCTGCCACCGGCGGATAGGGCACCCGGCCGCGGTCGCGCCAGTGGTACGGCGCCGACTCAGAAATGGTGCCGGGTCCGTAAATGGCATTGATGCGCCGGGCCAGGGCCCGAGGGGTCCACCGCAGTTCGGCGAGGCACTGAGCGAGCACGTCGTTGGACTGTCCTGTGCCAGTCATGGCGCAAAGGTTAACAACGTTGACGGCATTGACGCCTGGCAATGCGTTGGCGCTCTCGTTTGGATGCGGAGGAGAAAGCGTTGACCCGCACCAGGAAAGGGGCACTCGATGGACCACGACCACCACGACGACGACATCTTCAACCGTGGCCTCCAGTTCGACCTGACGACGCTGCTGCGTCGTCGCCAGATGCTCGGCCTGACCCTCGGCGTCGGCCTCGCCGGCCTGGCGGCCGGCCCCGCGTTCGCCGGGACTCCGGCGGAGCCCGCGTCCGCCAAGGTCGCCGCCGCCTGTCAGGCCATCCCCACAGAGACCGCGGGTCCGTTCCCCGGCGACGGCACGAACGGCCCGAACATCCTCACGCAGAGCGGCATCGTCCGCAGCGACCTGCGAACGAGCTTCGGCACCAGTTCCGCCACCGCCGGTGGCGTCAACCTGATCCTCCGCCTCACCGTGCTGTCGGCAACGACCTGCGCTCCGTACGGCGGGGCCGCCGTCTACCTGTGGGGGTGCGATCGGGAGGGCAGGTACTCGATGTACTCCGCCGGGGTCACCCAGGAGAACTATTGCCGTGGCGTACAAGCCGCCGGCGCCGCCGGCCAGCTGACGTTCACCACCGTCTTTCCCGGCTGCTATCCGGGGCGCTGGCCGCACCTTCATTTCGAGGTGTACCCGAGCCTGGCCCGGGCGACCTCCGCCAGCGGGAAACTCAAGACGTCCCAGCTGGCATTCCCGGCCGACATCTGCCGCAACGTTTACCGCACGGCGGGCTATCAGGCCAGCATCACGAATCTCGCGCGCGTGTCGCTGTCCACCGACAGTGTCTTCCGGGACGGCTACGGCCAGCAGATGGTCACGATCTCCGGCACCCCGCAGTCCGGGTACGTCGCGAGCTTGACGATCACCGTGTAGTCGGCGATCGCGTCGCCGCCGAGCCCGTCGGTAGTGGGTCACCCCGCCCACCTGCCCGGACGTCAGCTCCTGGGCAGGCTCCGAGGCACCCCTTGCCGTCGAGGCGCAGGTCCTCGACGGCAAGGGGAAGGCGTCGCCTGGCGGCACCGCCTCTCGCCTCGGTGGCGGTCACCCCACGCGTTCGATGACCGCGCGCCGGATCAGGAACTTGCCGGGCTCGCGCACCTGCTCGAACGCCGCGTTGTTGAGCAGAACACAGCTACCGGACGTGGACGCCACCTTGACCGTGGTGCTCTTGTTGTTGTCGAGGTTGGTGACCTTCAAGACGGTCCCGATCGGGAACGTGCCACTCGACGCGGCCGGCGCCCCGCCCTCGCCGGAAAGAGTAACCGTCGACCCCTTGCAAACCACCTCGCCACTGCCGGCATTCTGCCCGGCGGGCGCCGTCGCGCCCGCCTGCGCGTCCTGACCCCCGCGGTTCTGCTTGCCGGCGCCGTTGTTCTGCTTGCCGGCGCCGCCGGCTCCGGCCGGTGAGCCCTGACCCGTACCGTTGGCCTGCTGGCCGGCACCGGCGGCAACCTCACCCGCCACATCAGCAGTACAGCCGGCGGCGGCACGCCGCTGATTGATCAGATCGACCACCGCCTGCCGGTTCGCGATTCGACCCGCCGACTGAGCGTCCGGATTGCTCTTCTGCCCCGCGATGAACTGAAGGTTCTGCCGCAACGCCTGATCCAACCCGGCGCAACTCTCCGTCGCACCGTTCTCCGCCGCACTACTCAACCCGGTGCTGACAACGAACGCGCCACCCGCCAGCGCCGCCGCCGACAGGGCGAGCACGACCTTGCGAGACGTCCCAGAAAACGTACGCCGTCCGGTCCGATACATCGCATCGCTCCTTCGCTCTCAGGCTGCCTCGGTGCAGCACTCACAGTTACGAGGCAGGCGATGAGCCGGGTTGAGGACGCGTACCTTAAAGATCCTTAAACATGCTTAACGAGCCGGGGAGCCGGACGCGATTGCCGAGGTCGACGACCCACCTGGCGCGCGGTGGCGGCGGGTGTGGTCCGGTGCCGGACCCACCGCCGCCCTCACGCTCGCACCTCCGTCAGCAGCGGCGGATCGGCGCCCCTTCTGCTGCAGGCGACCGCGGCGGTGTGCGCGGCGAACCGCAGCATGGTGGTGAGGGTGTCCTCGTCGACGGCGGTCAGGGCATCCCGCCGGTCGGCACCGAGCAGGTTCGCCTCGGCGCACGCGTGCAGGAGGCCGGCCATGAAGGCGTCGCCGGCGCCGATCGTGTCGGCGACCGTCACGGGTACGGCGTCGACAGTGACGGCGCACCCACGGCTGGTCGCCCAGGCTCCGCCGGCGCCGAGCGTCACGACCACCAGCCGCACGCCTCGTCGCAGCCACCCGGCCGCGACCTCCTGGTAGGGCTGCCGCGGATGGAGCCAGGCGAGGTCGTCGAGGCTGATCTTGACGATGTCGCTCGTGCCGATCAGCGCCTCGACCCGGTGCAGGGCCTGCTCCGGGTCGCCCATCAGGGTGGGGCGGCAGTTGGGGTCGTAGCTGATCGTCGCGGAGGCCCGTGCCGCCCGCAGCAGGGCCGCGACACTCTCCGCTCCTGGTGGGACCACCGCGGCGATGGAGCCCGTGTGCACGCATCGGGTGTCCGGCGGCACCTCGGCGTGGAACGGCCGCCAGGTGAAGTCGAAGTGGTAACCCGCCTGCCCGGCGGCGTCGACGTGGGTGCGCGCCGTGCTGGTGGGGGCCCCGTCGACCAGTGACGCGGTAGCCAGCGCGACCGAGCTGGCGGCCAGGTGCTCGAGGATGAGCTGGCCGTGGGCGTCCGAGCCGACCTGGGTCAGCAGTGACACCGGCTGGCCGAGGCGGCCGAGGGCCGTCGCCACGTTCGCCGGGCTGCCGCCCGGGCACGCGGTGAGGTGCCCCGACGCCGGGTCGGTGATCAGGTCGACGAGGCTCTCGCCCACCACCAGGATCACGCCGGTTCTCCGACGTCGGCAGTGGTGCGGCCCGGGGTCTCGGCCAGCGTGGTGGCACCGGTCATGATCGCCACCGCCTCGGTCATGGTGTGCGACCGCGGTGTGATGACGCCGGCACACCGGCCCAGTCGCTGGATGTGGATACGGTCGGCCACCTCGAAGACGTGTGGCATGTTGTGACTGATCAGGACGACCGGCACGCCGCGCGAGCGCACCTGGTCGATCATGCGGAGCACCTGCTGCGACTCGCGTACGCCGAGCGCCGCCGTCGGCTCGTCGAGCACGATCACCTTGCTGCCGAATGCCGCCGCCCGGGCCACCGCGACGGCCTGGCGCTGTCCTCCGGAGAGCGTCTCGACCGCCTGCGACATGTCCTGGAGGGTGCCGATGCCGAGGCCGGCCAGTGCGCTTTCGGCTTCCCGCCGCATCCCCCTCTTGTCGATCATCCGGAATACCGAGCCGAGCAGACCGGCCCGGCGGCGTTCCCGGCCCAGGAACAGATTGCTGGCGATGTCCAGCGCCGGCGCGACGGCAAGCGTCTGGTAAACCGTCTCGATACCCGCGTTGCGGGCGTCCTGCGGCCGGCGGAAGTGCACCGGTTCGCCGTCGAGCCGCAGCTCACCGGCATCCGGAACCATCGCGCCGGTCAGGCATTTGATCAGCGTCGACTTGCCGGCTCCGTTGTCGCCGATGACGGCGAGCACCTCGCCGGGATAGAGGTCGACGTCCACACCGTCGAGCCCGACCACCCGGCCGAACGTCTTGACCAGCCCGCGGGCGGAGAGTACGGGGGTTGTCACGATTTCACCTTCCGGATCCACTGGTCGACAGCGACGGCGAGCAGTACCAGCAGGCCCACGGCGAGCACCCGGTACTGGTCGTCCACGCCGGCGAGGGACAGGCCGCTGCGGAAGAATCCGACGATCAGGGCACCGAGCAGGGTGCCGACCAGGACGCCGCGCCCGCCGAAGAGGCTGGTGCCGCCGATCACCACGGCGGTGATGCTCTCCAGGTTGGCGTCGGTGATCGCGTTCGGGCTGGCAGCGCCGGCCCGTCCGACGAGGATCCAGGCGGCGAGGCCGTAGATGGCCCCGGCGGTGAGGTACACGCTGAGCAGCACCCGGTCCACCCGGATGCCGGCAAGACGGGCGGCTTCCTTGTCGTCGCCGATCGCGTAGACGTGCCGGCCCCAGGCGGTGGTGGCCAGCGCGTATCCGACGACGAGGTAGAGGACCGCCACCAGCACCACGCCGATGCTGATCCGGAACCGGCCGATGGGGAACGTCTCGCCGGTCCAGTTGAGCAGGGCGGGCAGGTCCGTGGCCGGAACGCTCTGCCCCTTGGTGTAGAGCAAGGCGATCGCCCCGAAGATGCTCAGCGTGCCCAGGGTGACGATGAACGGTGGCAGGCCGATGCGGGTCACCAGGGTCCCATTGACCAGACCGGCGAGCAGGCCGACGCCGATGCCGGCGGCGACCGCGAGGACGCCTGGCAGGCCGTGCCCCTCGGCGAGTTTCGCGGCGAGCATCATCGCCAGGATGGTGACGGCGCCTACCGACAGGTCGATACCCGCGGTCAGGATGACCAGCGTCTGACCGACGGCGAGCGCCCCGACGACGGCGACTTGCTGCAGCACCAGCGAGAGCGAGTTGGGTGCGGCGAAGCGCGGGTTGACGGCGGAGAACACCGCGAAGGCCAGGATCAGCACCAGCAACGGGCTGATCGCCGGGTACGCGTGCAGCACGTGCTGCAGCCGTTCCAGTGGTGTGCGCCGGCGCAGCGCGAACTGTTCGACCGCTGTTGCGGCCGTGGGGGTGGTGGTCACGACGGCTCCCTGCCGTTGACGGATCTGGACTGGTGCGCCGCCGGACGGCACGCGCGCGGCGTGCCGGCCGGCAGGACGCCGGTGCTCAGGCCTTGCCCCAGCACTTGCTGGCGCCGTCGGCGCTGGTGATGCTGTCGACACCGGTGGCCGGCTTGTCGGTGACCAGGGTGACGCCGGTGTCGAAGAAGTCGAGCCCGCTGGTGGTCTGCGGCTTCTCGCCGCCCTTGGCGATCTTCGTGATCGCCTGAACACCCAGTTCGGCCATCTTCACCGGGTACTGCTGGCTGGTGGCACTGATCAGCCCGCTCTTCACCTGCTGCACGCCGTTGCATCCGCCGTCGATCGACACCACCAGCGCGTCCTTGACGCCCGCCGCCTGCAGGGCCTTCTGCGCGCCGACCGCGGCCGGCTCGTTGATGGTGTAGACGACATTGATCGCCGGGTTCTTCGCCAGGCACCGCTCCATCGCGGTACGGCCGCCGTCCTCGGCACCGTCGGTCGGCTCGTTGCAGACGATGCTGTAGGTGCCCGCGGAGTACGAGCCGGACTTGGCCTCGTCCCCGTTGACCTTGCGGTCCTTGGTGTCGATGCCCATGCCGCTGAGGAAGCCCTGATCCCGGTTGTAGTCGACGGACACGATCTTGTCGTTGAACAGGTCGAGCAGGGCGACAGTGGCGGGCTTGCCGCCCAACTGCTTGGCGGTCCACTTGCCGATCAGTTCGCCGGCCTTGAAGTTGTCGGTGGCGAACGTGATGTCGACGGTGTTCGCGGGCTCCGGCGGGGTGTCCAGAGCGATGACGTAGAGGCCGGCGTCGCGGGCCTTCTTGATGGCCGGATTGACGCCGGGTCCGTTCGGGGTGATCAGGATGCCGTCGTCACCGCGAGCGATGGCGTCCTCGATCGCCTGCACCTGTCCGGCCTCGTCGCCGTCCTCCTTGCCGGCGGCGAGGGTCAGCTTGACGCCCTCGGTCTCGGCCGCCTTGCGCGCTCCGTCCTGCATGGTGACGAAGAACGGGTTGGTGGAGTTCTTCGTGATCAGGGCGACCGCGACGCTGTCGTCCCCGCTCTTGTCGCTGCCACCACCGCAGCCGGTGGCCACCAGGCACGTCGCGGTGGCGAGGGCGAGCAGCAGCGCGCTCCGCCGTCCTGTGTGCAGGCCCATGTGTAGCTCCTCATGTGACGCCGATGGTGCGTCGAGCGATCTCGACAACGATGTCAAAGGAGCTTCGATCATCGATTCGCCAACTGTCAACGGTGGCGATGAACTGGGAATGTAACAAAGCAGCAACGTGAGATCCGTCTTGACAACGTGGTCATTCGGGTTTCAGGATCGGCTCCTGGCCGCAGCCGTCGACGCCCGTCGACCGACGCCGGAGAGGAGAGATCACCACCCGGTCAGCGGCGATCCGCACCGGCGATAGCCTTCAGCTCGTACGGGTGCCACCATCCGACCCGCGCGACAAACGCCGAGGAGAGCCGTGCCGCACGATGCCGAGGAAGCCGAGACCGCGGTGACCCGCGCGACCCTGCGCGACGTCGCGATACTCGCCGGAGTGAGCGCCAAGACCGCGTCCCGGGTCGTCAACGGCGAACCCGGGGTCAGCGTCGCCAAGCTCGCCGCCGTGCAACGCGCTGTCGCCCAGCTCAACTACCGCCCCAACTTCACGGCGAGCAGTCTGCGCCGGTCGAAGGGGCGCACCGCGGCGATCGGCGCGGTGCTGGAGAACGTCGCGAACCCGTTCTCCTCGGCATTGCACCGGGCGCTGGAGGACGTCGCCCGCGACCGCAACGTCATGATCTTCGCCGGTAGCGTCGACGAGGACCCGCGGCGTGAACGGGCCCTCGTCCAGGCCTTCACCGCGCGTCAGGCGGACGCCCTGCTGGTCGTTCCGGCCAGCGACAACCAGGCCTATCTGGCCCAGGAGGTCGCCGCCGGCACACCGGTGGTCTTCGTCGACCGGCCACCGGTCGGGCTGCTCGCCGACGCCGTGCTGGCGGACAACCGGGCCGGCGCCGCGGCGGCCGTGCACCATCTGGTGTCACACGGGCACCGCGACATCGCCTACCTCGGTGACCTGTCCACCATCTCCACCGCCGCCGAGCGCTTCCAGGGATACAAAGAGGCGCTCAGCGACCACGGCATCCGCCCCCAGCCCGAACACATCGTCCACGACCTGCACACCGAGGACGCGGCTCGCGCGGCCACCCTCCGCCTGGCCGGCGGCCAGCACCCGCCGACCGCCTACTTCACCGCGCAGAACCTGGTCACCATCGGTACCATCCGCGCCCTGCGTGACCTCGGCCGGCACGACCGGACGGCGCTGGTCGGATTCGACGACTTCCCCCTGGCCGAGCTGCTGCAACCCGCCGTCACGGTGGTGGCCCAGGATCCCTTCCAGATGGGTCGCGTCGCCGCCGAGCTCATCTTCCGCCGGCTGGACGGCGAACGCTGGGACCCCACCGTCCACGTGGTGGCGACCCGGCTCGTCCCACGCGGCTCCGGCGAGATCACCGGGCCGTTCACGAACCCGGGATGACCACGCAGGGCAGGCCCTCCGCATGGCACCGCACGACTTGACGCACGGCTGAGACACGTGTACGGCAACTAGCGGATACGTGCTTGATGAGCCACCACTCGCCGAGGAGGGGTGACGATCGAAGCGGGGTTGCTCACCCGGGACCGCGGTAACCGCACAGGCCGACCGCGCCGGCCCGCCACACCCGCGGGCCGACGCCGTCGTGGCGGCCGCCAACGGATCGGCCGAGAACCCGCCGCGCCGATCGGCGTTCTCACGGTGTCCGCGTGTCGAGGATGTCGGTCAGCGGGCGGCGCGGTGTGGGCGGCCCCGAGGGGGCGTATCCCAACCGGATGACCATCTGCGCCGAGCGGCCGTTACCGGTGTCGGTGAGCAGGTCACGGATCGCCGGGATCTCGATGGGCTGGCTGATCGGGGTGGTGGCCAGACGGAGGCGGGTGGCAGTCAGCAGGACGCGTTGCAGGGCCTGCCCGGCACGGACCCAGTCGACAGGGCCGTCGCCGTTGGTGGCGAGGACGGTGATCGTCGGGTGGGCCTCGAATCGCTCGGCGTTGCGGGACGGCTGATGGTGCACCAGGCCGAAGTCACGCATCGGCAGGTGCTCCAGGGCGTCCCAGGGGCCGACCGCGGTCGGCGGAATCCCGTCGCGGCGGTGCGGGTGGGGCCTGGTCCAGTAACCGAGCTCGGCGCGGTACCCGCCCTCGGCACGGAGCCGAGCCTCGGCGGCCTGGGCGAGGTTGATGATCACGTCTCGCCTGACCGCGTCCGCGAGGGTCAGGGTGGCGCCTTCCGCCGTGGCGGCTGCTCGCAGTTGCGCCAAGCTGTCGGCGGGCACCACGGCGTCGGCGAACGGGCTCCGGTTGGTGTGCCGGGCGGTGATGGCCTCGGCCAGGGCAGTGGCGTACGCCGACGACGGCCTGGCATATGCCGGCCGGATGCGGGCCACCAGGTCGGGCGAGCCGGCATCAGGAAATATCGACACCTCGGTCACGTGGCCCTCCACCCTGATCGCCAGGCGCAGCGTGAACACGGCGGCACCGACGCTGATCAGCAGTTCCCGGCCGTCCGGGTCGAGCACCTCCAGCTGCCGGCGGCGGTCGGCGTACACCTCGACGGCGCCGTCGACGAGCCGGAACCGCCAAGGTTGACTGTTGTGCAGCGACGGTGCCAGCGACGCGGTGCGCACACAGTGGGCAAGAGCCCGCTCGTCGAGCGATGTCATGATCGCCTCCTTCGGCCGCGGCGTGTCAGCGCAGTTCGCCGGGGTCGGTATCCGGGTAGGCATAGAGCTCGGCGAGCCGGCTCCGAGCGGCTCCCAGCCGATCGGCGAGCACGGCCAGGAAGCGGCCGTTGAGGTCACGACCGATCTTCGGATCGTCGTCGATCATGGCGCGCACGTGGGCGGCGTCGAACTCGATGGCGTGCATGTCTTCGGCGACCACAGCCCCGAACCGCCACCGGTACGGAGCAAGCAGCCACGACCAGCCGACGACCGAGCCATGGCGTAGCTGTTCGATGACGATGTCGCCACGGCCCGGAACCGGGAGGTCGAGAACGACGGCCCCGGAGTTGACCAGCCAGAACTTGTCCGCCGGATCGCCGGCGCGAAACAGGCGGTGCCGGTTCGCGCGGAACACCGGCCGGCCGCGAACGGCCCAGCGACGCAGCCAATCCGCCGGTAGGTCGACGGCGAAGTCGTGCACGGCCAGCTGGTCGAAGACACTCAACGACGGCATGGTGTTCCTCCTGTGGGATCACGGCTGCTCAGCAGGCTCGCTGCTTCGGCTGCGGCGGCGTTGTTCCGGAGGGTCGTGACTCGCCGTCCGCCCCGTCCACCTACGACGCTATGCCCGGCAGGTCCCGGGGAGCAGGACCGTCTGTCCTGCTCCCCGGGATCGAAAGACCTCCGAGTCGCGGGACGACAGCAGGACCGTGACGCCCACCGTCACGGCCGGCATCGCGGACGCGGCCGGCTACCGCGCGGCCGACGGCCGCGCCCGTTGCCACCGCACGGAGACTCCGGTAAGACCAATACCGGACTTCGGTACACGTCGATGCGTATGGCGTCTACGCCAGATCCGCATGCCTCACGATTGACCGCTGAATAAGCGACATTCATGATCTAAAAGGCTTTTACGTGGTTAGTTTACTAATTGTCCTTTCAGTCCGAACTCAAGGAGATTGCCATGGCGGTCAAGCAGCCGGGAACAGCCGAGGCCGGGCGCCGCCCGCTGCTGGTCAGCAAGGCCTGGATCCAGGCGGTCGCGTTGGTCATGCTGGTGGGGTTCGGGGTCATGGGTCTGCTGGCCTATCGGACCTACACCGCCGAGCCGCCGATCCCGCAGCGCGTCGTCGCCCCGGACGGGCGGGTGCTGTTCACCGGTGACGACGTCAGCCGGGGGCAGCAGATCTTCCTGCACAACGGATTGATGGAATACGGCTCGGTGTTCGGCCACGGCGCCTATCTCGGGCCCGACTTCACCGACGACTACCTGCACCGGGCGGCCGAATCGGTCACCCGGCAACTCGGCGCCGGAGCCGGGACCACAGCTCAGCGGGTAGTTCACGACTTCCAGCACAACCAGTACGACGCGATAACCAAGACGTTGACCTACACGACGGAACAAGCAGTCGCCTTCGACGAGAACGTCACCTACTACTCCGGCTACTTCAGCGCCGACAACACCGCGAAAGGGTTGCGGCCCAAGGCGATCACCGACCCGACCCGGTTACGGCAGATGACCGCGTTCTTCTCGTGGAGCGCGTGGGCGGCGTCGGCGCACCGGCCCGGCAAGGACTACTCCTACACCAACAACTGGCCGCCGGAGCCCCTGGTCGGCAACACCCCGACCGCGAACGTACTGGTCTGGAGTGTCCTGTCGCTTGTCGCGCTGCTGGCCGGCATCGGAGCGCTGTTCTTCGCGTTCGGCCGCTGGGGTGAACGCCTCGGCTGGCGCGGCCGTCAGGCCGACACCATCTCCTTCCGCGGCCCGGACGCGGTCACCCTGACCCCGGCGCAGCGGGCCACCGCGTGGTTCTTCCTGGTCGTCGGCCTGTTGTTCCTGGTGCAGACCTTGGTCGGCGCGGCCAGTGAGCATTACCGCGCGGAGGTGACCGGCTTCTTCGGCTTCGATCTGGCCCGGCTGCTGCCGTACAACCTGGTACGGACCTGGCACCTGCAGCTGTCGCTGTTCTGGGTGTCCGCGGCCTTCCTGGCCGCCGGGATCTTCCTCGCCCCGATCATCGCCGGCCGTGAGCCGAAGAGGCAGAGCCTGCTCGCCTACCTTCTGCTCGCCGCGGTCGCGGTGGTGGTGTTCGGCAGCCTCATCGGTGAGGCGCTGAGCATCCACGGCGTGTTCGCCGAGCCGGGCTCGTTTCTCGGCAGCCAGGGCTTCGAGTACCTCGACCTCGCCCGGGTGTGGCAGGTGCTGCTCACCGCCGGCCTGTTCGTCTGGGCCGCGATCCTGTTCCGCGGGGTACGGACCCGGCTGCGCCGTGATCACGCCGGCAACATGCCGTGGCTGTTCTTCCTCTCCGCGTGCGCGATCCCCGCCTTCTACGCCGTCGGGCTGCTCGCCGACTCGGGCGACAACTTCACCCACGCCGACTTCTGGCGGTTCTGGGTGGTGCACCTGTGGGTCGAGGACTTCCTCGAGCTGTTCACCACCGTCATGGTCGCCTACATCTTCGTCATGCTCGGTGTGGTCCGCGAACGCGTCGCCATGACCGTCATCTACCTCGACATCGTGCTGTACTCCGCCGGCGGGGTCATCGGCACCATGCATCACCTGTACTTCTCGGGTGAGCCGGCCGAGCACATGGCGCTGGGCGCGTTCTTCTCGGCCGCCGAGGTCATCCCGCTGACCTTCCTGACCGTCGAGGCGTGGAGCTTCCTGCAACTCGGGGCGCGGCAGGAGAACAGGTCGGCCACCGCGTTCCCGCATCGCTGGGCGGTGATGTTCCTGGTCGCTGTCGGTTTCTGGAACTTCCTCGGTGCCGGCATCTTCGGCTTCCTGATCAACCTGCCGATCGTGTCGTACTACGAGATCGGCACCGCCCTGACCGCCAACCACGGGCACGCCGCCATGATGGGCGTCTACGGCATGCTCGCCATGGGTCTGGCCCTGTTCTGCCTGCGCTACCTCATCCCCGAGGACAAGTGGCCGGACCGGCTCGCGAAGATCTCGTTCTGGTCGGCGAACCTCGGGCTGCTGTGGATGTGTTTCGCCACGCTGCTGCCGCTGGGCATCCTGCAACTGTACGAGTCGGTCGACTCCGGCTATCACGCCGCCCGCACCCTCGAGTACGTCACCGACCCGACCAACAGCCTCATCGAGTGGCTGCGACTGCCCGGCGACGTGGTCTTCATCGTCGGCGGCGTACTGCCGTTCCTGTGGATCTGCTGGCTCGGCGTACGGCACGCGATGCGCCGTGGACGGCCGACCACCCTGGACGAGCCTGACGAGGTGCTGTTCACCGACATCACCGTGCCCGCCGAGGACGGCCGCCAGCACGAGGCATCCGCCGCCGCGTCCACCGAAACAGTCGGCTAGGAGGTCGGCGTGCCGCCCATGGTGCTGCTCGCGACCGGGTACGCCGGACTGCTGCTGGTCGTGGCCGCCGCTCTGGAACGGCTGGCCCGGCACACCGCGACCCGGTCCGAGCGCTACCGGACCGCCGGGTTCACCTATCAGCCCGAGCACGACCTGTGGATGTGCCCACGCGACGAGCCGCTGTGGCCGCACCGGGTGGACCGGGAGCACCGGCTGGTCCGTTACCGGGCCCGTCCGAGCGTCTGCAACGCCTGCCCGGTCAAGACCGACTGCACCCCGTCGCACCACGGCCGGGAGATCACCCGGCCGATCGACCCGTGGCCGCACTCGGAGGCCGGCCGGTTCCACCGCGGCGTCTCGGTCACCCTCACCGCGCTCGCCGTGGTGCTGCTCCTGGCCACCCTCGGTATCCACCACCGGCCGGCCGAGACAGCCGTGCTGGTGCCGGCCACCGTCGCCGCCGGATGGTTCCTCAGGCGCTGGGCGGCCGACCTGCGCCGTACCCCCTCCGGGTTTCCCCAGACCATCACGGTCCGTGACCGAACGGCCGAGCCCGGCCGCGGCGGGCCGTCCGTAAGCCGCTACCGGTCGGTGCGGCGTGCCGCCGGCGGCACCGATCCCGAGGAGTGATCATGTTCGGCTACGTGATCGGCGGTCTCGTCCTGGCCGCGACCGCCCTGGCCGTGAGCAGCGTACGCATCCTGCGTGAATACGAGCGGGCGGTAGTGTTCCGCCTCGGGCGGCTCCAGGGCGCCCGCGGTCCCGGTCCGTTGCTGCTGCTGCCGTTGATCGACCGGATGGAACGAGTCTCCCTGCGCACCGTCACCCTGACCATTCCGCCGCAGGAGGTCATCACCCGCGACAACGTGCCCGCCCGGGTCAATGCCGTCGCCTATTTCCGGGTCACCGATCCGGTCCGCGCGGTCGTGGAGGTCGAGGCGCATCCGGTCGCCACCTCGCAGATCGCGCAGACCACCGTCCGCAGCGTGCTCGGGCACGTCGACCTGGACACGCTGCTGACCGAACGGGAAAAACTCAACGAGAGCATCCGTACGATCGTCGACGAGCAGACCGAGCCATGGGGCATCAAGGTCACCACCGTCGAGATCAAGGATGTGGAGATCCCCGAAGCCATGCAGCGCGCGATGGCCCGCCAGGCCGAAGCCGAACGGGAACGCCGTGCCAAGGTCATCAACGCCACCGGCGAACACGAGGCCGCCCAGGCACTGCACGACGCTTCCCAGATCCTCGCCGCCAGCCCGTCCGGCCTGCACCTGCGCTACCTGCAGACGCTGCTGGAACTCGGCGGCGACCAGCGCACCACTGTCGTCTTCCCGCTCCCGATGGACCTGCTCGAACCGTTCCTGCGCCGCCTGGACCCGTCCGGCCGGAGCGCTGTACCCGCCCCGCCGGCCGGGCCCGGCGAGGCGCAGGCGCCCGTCAGCTGAACGGCCGGCCGGTCGGTCGAAGCGGTCGTCGCCCAGCAACCGGGCGGCCGGCACCGCGGCCTGGACCCGATCGATGCTTGACTGCGACGCTACGTCACAGTCGACACTGACCGGGTGCGCATCGCGGAGCTGGCGGATCTGACCGGGACGACGGTACGGACGATCCGTTACACTGTTCGCCGCGATGGGCTCAGGCACTGTCGAGCAACAACGCCGCGACCAGGTCGGCGGGTTCCTCGGCGCCCAGCTCACCGGCACCGATCCGGCGGCCGGCTACCTGTCGTACTGCGGCACCGTCGTGGGCATCATCGCGTCCACCTTCGCAATCCTGTCCGTGCTGGCCGGCGGACGGGCCGAACAGATCGGCCTGACCGAGCTCCTGTTGGCCACCGGTATCCGCCGATGGACACCCCTGGCGGCACAAGCCGCGGTCACCGCGGTCGCCAGCGCCGTGATCCTCACCGTCACCGGCGCGCTCACCGCCTTGACAGCGCCCGCCGCCATTGACGGCGACAGCATCGCCGGGCGCAGCCTCGTCTACATCGTCGGGCAGTGGCCGGCCACCATCGCCATGATCGGCTGCGCCACCCTGGTGGTCGGCGCACTCCCCCGGCTCGCCGCGCTGGCCTGGCTGCCCCTGCTGGTCAGCAGCGTCCTGGCGCTGCTCGGCGACCTGCTCGCCATCCCGGCCCGGATGCGGCAGCTGGGGTTCTTCCGGCACCTGCCGGACATCGCAACAGGCGGCAGCCCGGTGGTGGCGCTGCTGGTGCTCGCCGGCGCCGGTGCGGTGCTGGCCCTGCTCGGCACCGCCGCCATCGGCCGCCGCGACCTTCAGCCCGGCTGACCCGGGCCAGATCGTGGCCATTCCCGTCCCGGGCACCGCGACCGACCCGGACGGGGGATGAGGTGAGCGCCTGCGGTAGCCCATTGGTGTGAGCCCCCGAAGTCGGTGAACCACGGGACTGCGCCCTTGGTGTTCGTCACTGAGTCCGACACCCCACGACGGACCAGATGGGGAGATCGCCATGGAACTCCGGCCCCGCCACCTGCTGACCACCATCGCGCTCGCTGTCGCCGCGAGCACGTTCACCGCCGCGCCGGCGCTGGCATCCTCAGGCGACAACCACGGCAAGGACTTTCATCCGCACCTGCGGCATCGTCACGTGCAGCCAGGTACTACAGCCACTCCGCCACCGTGCGCATCGACGAGATTCTGCGCGGCCCGGCGGACACCACTGACGCCATGGCCATCGCCGGCGCCGTCTGCGGTGTGGGCTCGCTCGCGATCGAACTCGCGGCGGGGCCGTGCTTCGCACTGGGGGCGGTCGCGTTCGGCGACTGGAACGTGCGGCGCATCATCCATCACGCCGCGACAACCAACGGTTGCGTCCGCTTCCGCACGGTCCGCGGCGGCGACAACACCCCCGGCCCCGTCTACTCCGACCACAGCGGCAACTGCCGCTCGATGGACTGACCCCCTGACGTTCATGGACCCGGGCATCCCGGCAGCCCGCGCTCAACCGGCAACCAGTCCGGCGCTGGTCTCGCCGCCCAGGTCGCGCGACACCCGCGTCGTCTGATGTTCCTTCATCTCATCGATTGATCTCGAGATGCCGGGGGCTCCGGGATGCCGTCCATCCGTCCGGCCGCGGTCGCCGCGGCGGCACTGCTCCTTCTGCCGGCAGGCTGCGACAGCAACCCGCCGGCGCCACAGCCGTCCGCCTCGGCCGCGGCCGGGCCGTCCGCGCTCTGAGCCCTGTCTTGACCGGGCACCTACGCTCGCTCACGCCCTCGACCACCGCCTTCGGCCACTACCAGGTCACCGCCGGCCGCCTCGCACCGCGGCCGGCACCACCTGGTCGAACCACCCCCGGTGACTGAGGACAGGAACCGGCCCCGGCGGGCCGGCCGTGTCGTGGGTGACTGGCCGAGCCCGCTCGGGGCCGTTCGTGACGCGCGAGGCTCAGTGGGTACGCGGGTCGCGGTCGGTGCTGCGGCTGCCGGCCTTGGCCAGGCCCCGGCTGACCATGTAGCCGATGGTCAGCAGGGTGATGTACCACCAGGCCTTGTCGGCGGTGAAGTAGTCGTGGCCGTCGTTGGCGGCGCCGTCGCCGACCACGTTGGAGGCGACCAGCACGCCGATGACGGCAAGTACGTAGACGATCAGCTCGGTGGTCTTGAACGAGGGCTTGGTCTCCTCGCCCCGCGACCGGGTGTGCGCCATGTGGAGGTCATGGTTCTCATGGGTGGACGTAGCCATCTCGGTCAACTCCTAGAACATCATCGGTATCCGTCTCGGTGACGTCCTTGCCGACGTCGGGCTTCGAGGTACCCGCGTCTCCGAGATCTCACGCGTGAGCCACCCGGCCGGGGGACCTCGCCGCGCCGCAACATCGACGCGTACGGAACAGGGCCCAGCCTCAAACCGGCCGTGCCGGATGGGCGGCGCGCGGCAGCGGGCGGTCCGGCAGCTCGCCTGCCTGGTCGGTGTGTTTTTGCAGCCTTTTGGCCCATTACTCCGGGATGGGCGCGGCTGACACCGTGATGCCGTGCTCTACCGCCACGGCCGGACCGTCATCGCCCTCGCGGTGCTGATCGCGCTGGCCGGGGCGGCCACCATGATCGGCTCGGAGGCGTACCGGGACATGGTCGGTCTCAGCCTTTTCGGCGTCCTCGCGCTGGCTTTCGCCGGATCACTGGTCGTCTCGAACGTCGCGTGCCGCCACGGGCCGCGGACCCTGCGGATCAGCGGGGACGGCTTCACCACGCCTCGGCACGGCGGCGGTCTGCTGATGCTGGCCAGTATGTTTCCGTTGATCGGCATCGGGATCGCGGCGGCCGGGATCGAGGCGACGTCCGGGCGCCACGTCGTTCTCGGCATCGCCGGGGTCGCCGTCGGGCTGATCCTGCTCGCTGGGCTGGCCGCGTCACTGCGGACCGTGCCCTCGGTCGACTTCACCCGCCGCGGGCTCACACTGACCCGGCTGGCCGGCACGATCGTCGTGCCGTGGGACGCCCTCGACCCCGGCAGGCCGACCGTCCGCCGGCGACCGCCGGCCTCGTCGACGCTGGTCATCGCCCGGCCAGACCTCGTCGAACGGCAGGGCATCACCGGCGTGTCGAACGCCATCGTCGCCGAGGGCGTGCCCGTCGACCTGCTCCTCGACGCGATCCGCGTCTACGTCGGCGACCCCGGCCGACGTGCCGCCATCGGGACCTCGGCCGAGCTCGACCGGCTGCACGCCGAGCTGCCGACAGCGGTGCCGGTGCCGCTCGCCGAACGGCCGGTCCGCGAGCCCGGCGTCACCATCACCGGCCTGGCGATCCGAGCACTGCTGCTCGCCGGGTCGCTGACCGTGGAGGCCCTGACCAGCAACTGGTGGCTGGAGCAGGCCGCCCGGACCATCTCCGGCGTCCTGGTGATCAGCATGGCCGGCAAGGTGCATCCGATGACGTGGTTCAGGCAGCGGTTCGCCGGCAACCCGCCCGCCCCGCCGCGTCCGGAGTGACCAGGTGCGGTGGCGCCGCTTCGTGGTTCCGCGTTCCCTGACTCACGCGCAGCCGGAATCCCACACCGTGGCGGTGTGCGGGAACGTCAGCAGGATCTGGGTGGACGACACCTGCAGACTCTCCTCGGTGGTGACGTCGTAGAACACCGCGGTGCCGGCGGACTTTCCCAGATACAGCAGGCAGTGACGCCGGCTGATGTCCGGCGTGCCGGCCGGCATGGTCGCGGCCCAGGACACCTTCACCGTGCTGGCCTGCACCGCGAGCACCGGGATCGGGACGAAGTGGAGCAGGTAGATGTTGCGTACCGCGGTGCCGCGCTGCGCCTCCTCGCCGAACATCCAGGCGAGCATCGGCAGGCACAGCAGTACCGTCGCCAGCGCGGCACAGGCACAGCGCCGGGCGAGCCGGAGCAGGGTCTGCCGGCCCGGTAGGGACACCGCGTCCCGCCACCGGCCCGCCACCGCGTGACGAGCCGAGCCCAGCGCCACCGTTCCCGCGAACAGGGCCGCGGCGAGGAGGAGAACGAGTTCGGCAGTGCCGATCAGCTGGCCGGAGAGGATCTCCAGGTACCCGTAACCCGCCTCCTGCGGAGTGGCGCGCAAGGGCAGGTAGAAGAAGACGTACGCGAGGCGCAGCACCCCGAACAGGACCGCGCCGCCGAGACCGACCAGCGGTACGACATATTTCACGGTCAGGTCGAGGAGCGTGTCGCCGCCGCCTCGGGTGCTCGGTGAGTTCCGATGGTTCCGGCGCGACGGCCGCTGGTTCACCGCTCGACGACGAAGGGCCGGCACGCGTTGAGCCGAAGGCACGCGTCGGGCCGGTCGTTGTGCGGGATCTCCACCAAGAGGCCGTAGTCCCCGTCCGGTTCGTCGGTGACGGTCCATCGGATGACGCCCTCACCCCATCGGTCGGCGATCACTGGCGGGAAGTCGCGGACCAGTCGTAACCGTTTGGGTCGCTGGCTGCCGTAGAGGCTGGCGAAGATCGGGGAGCCGGGCCGGCGCCCGACCACCATGGCGGTCACCGTCTGACCGGGACGAACGCCGAGAACGTCGGAGAATTGCAGATCCGGCTTGGTAGCTGATCTCGCCTCGATGGTGCCGAAGGTGGTCGGGGTCTCCGCGGCCGTCACCTCGAACCGATAGGTACCGGGGTGCGGCAGGACACGGAGAACCTCCTCATCGGTCCAAGCCCAGTACCAGACGTTGCCGAAGAGGTCCTCGCCCGCCCATTCGGTTTGCCTGCCGTCCGGCGCGACGATGCGCATCACCGGCTTGTCCTTCGGCGTGAAGCCGTGAAAACAGAAGAACAGCGAGTCCAGACGGTCCAGCGTCACCGGCGGCTTTCCGCCCCCAGCGGGCAGCACGCCGTTCTCGCAACCGCCGTGAGCGGGCAGGGCCGCACCGAAAACCCGCCAGATCCAACTCGGGCGATGCCGGCGTTTGGCCGACTCGCCAGCGAGCGGCACCGGAACCGATGCCTCGGAGACCGCCGACGGAGCGACAGCCGACGACAGGACGAGCGGTTCGCCGACACGGTCCTGCGGGCCGGCGGTGAGCATCGCAACGGTGGACACGGCGAGTACGGCATGACGGGTCAGGCGAAGACGCATGTCGTTGTTCCGATCCCACTCGGTGGTCGCTGCGCTGGCGATCGGGCGCGCCATCACTATGAGTGACCCACCGTCGAGCATCCGGGCAATCCGGAGGGAACCCCCTTCCGGGTGACCCGGGGCGCACCGTCCGCACCGCACTGCCCCCGCGCGAACCGCTACCGGGACAGCGCGGGGTGGGCCGGCAGCCGCACCTCGAACCGGCAGCCGCCGCGGACGTTCCCGGCCCGCACCCGCCCGCCGTGCGCCTCCACCAGGCCGCGCACGATGGCCAGCCCGAGCCCTCCCCCGGCCCCGCCGTCCGGTGTGCGCGCCCGGCTGCCCCGGAATGCCACGTCGAAGACCCGTGGCAGGTCGTCCTCCGGGATCCCGCCGCAGCTGTCCGAGACGGCCAGCCACACCTCACCGGCATCCCGGCCCGCCTCGATGTGCACGATCCCGTTCACCGGGGTGTACCGCACCGAGTTGGTCAGCAGGTTGCTGACGATCCGGTTGAGCTCGGCCGCCCCGCCGGTCACCACCGGCCACTCGTCACCGGCCGCGACCAGGGTGATGCCCCGCCCGGCGGCGAGCGGGCCGACAGCGGCGACGGCGTCCGAGACGATGTCGCCGAGCGGCAGGTGGGCCGGGACGAGGCGCAGCGCCCCCGCGTGGATGCGGGACAGTTCGAACAGGTCGTCGACGAGCCCGCTCATCCGGTCGGTCTCGGCGCGGATCCGGCGGTGGTACTCCGCCACGCTCGCCCGGTCGGCGACCACGCCGTCCTGCAGCGCCTCGGTCATCGCGCGCAGGCCGGCGAGCGGCGTCCGCAGGTCGTGCGACACCCAGGCGACCAGGTCACGGCGGCCGGCCTCCATCTGCCGTTCCCGCTCGCGGGCCTCGGCCGCCCACATCGCCGCGGCGGCCAGCCGGCGCCCGAAGACGAGACCGAGGGCCAGGCTGACCACCGCCGACGCGGCCACGGTGACCAGCACCACCTGCAGGTCGTGGGCGGACAGGAACATCGCCCGGGCCACCGCGGCGACCCCGGCGACGACGGCTGTCACCGTGATGGCCAGCAGCACGCACACGTGCACGGCGATCGACCGGCCGCGCAGCAGCCGCAGCACCAGGGCGCCGCACAGTCCGACGACCGCGCCGGCCGCGAGCGCGTAGACGCCGATCAGCAGGATGTCACGCATCGGCGCCCGGCTCGTATCGGTAGCCGACACCCCAGACCGTGACGAGGCGGGCCGGCGCCGCCGGGTCGACCTCGATCTTCTCGCGCAGCCGGCGCACGTGCACCGTCACCGTCGACTGGTCGCCGAACCGCCAGCCCCACACCTTCTCCAGCAGCTCGGCGCGGGAGAACGCCCGGGCCGGGTGGCGCAGCAGGAACTCCAGCAGGTCGAACTCGCGGACGGTCAGCGCCAGCGGCTGCCCGGCCAGCTCGGCGGTGCGCCGCCCGGTGTCGGCCACCAGGTCGCCGTCGCGCAGCAGGGCCGGGTGCGGCGGCGCGGCCGGCGCGGTGCGGCGCAGCACCGACCGCACCCGCAGGGTCAGCTCGCGCGGACTGAACGGTTTCGTCACGTAATCGTCGGCGCCGACCTCCAGGCCGAGCACCCGGTCGCTCTCCTCGCCGAGCGCGGTCAGCATCACCACCGGCAGGCCGGGCTGGTCGCGCTGCAGGCGGCGGCACACCTCGAGGCCGTCGAGGCCGCCGAGCATCAGGTCGAGCACGACCAGGTCCGGCCGTTCGGCGTCGACGGCGGCGAGCGCGGACAGGCCGTCGGCGGCCAGGCGCACCCGGCAGCCGTCCTGTTCGAGATAACGGCGCACGACGTCGCTCACCGTCGGGTCGTCGTCGACGACCAGCACCTGATGGGTCATCCCCGCAGGTTATCCGGGCCGGTGCCGCCCGCGCCCGTCCGGACCCTTTCGAATCCCTTACGGCTCGCGAGCACTGTCACGGTCACCACCAACAAGATCAAAATCAGGTTCTTTCCGTACGCCCGGAGCCCCGGCCCCAGCTGCAACGGCACCGCGATGACGGTGAGCGCCACCCCGACGATCGCCGCCAGCCGCACCGCCGTGCGCCACCGGGCCGGCACCACCCGGGCGATCAGCGCCCCGCCGGCCAGGATCAGCGGCAGCAGCACGCCGTCGTGCAGCGCCAGGACGGCGAGCCCGAAGACGACCACCCCGGGCAGGTCGCCGCCGTCGCCGGTGAGCAGCCCGATCACGCCGTACGAAAAGATCAGTGACCCGGCGGCGATCAGCGCGCGTCTCATCGGGCGCTCCGCACGGTGATCCGGCTCAGCCACTTGGTCTGCAGGACGCCGGGCCGGTTCGGCGCGATCAGCCGGGCCGGGTAGCCGTGGTCGAGCGCGAGAGGTTCGCCGCCGAGCCGCAGCGCGACGAGTGTCCGCTCGTCGGCGAGGTGCGGGGTGGCCACGTCGGAGCCCCGGTACCGGCCGCCGGCCTGCAACGACTCGACGCGGGCGGTGCACGCTGCGGGGTCGGCGCCGAGCAGGGCGACCAGGTCGCGCAGCCGGACGCCGGTCCAGGTGCCGGTCGAGCTCCACCCCTCCACGCAGGCGATCGCCAGCACCGTGGTGTGCTGGGGCAGCGCCGCGAGGTCGGCCAGGCTCAGCTCGACGACACGGCCGAAGCCGGCGACGGTCAGCCGGTACCCGGGGTCGAGGGCGGCGTCGCGGACGCCGGCGCCCGCCGCCGTCCGGTTCACCGGCAGGCCCTGCGGGCCGGTCCCGGGGCGGCGTGGCGCGAGCAGCGAGACCGGGGCGAGCGGCCGCACCGTCTGACCGATGGTGCTCACCGTGACGACCCCGGCCGCTGCCGCCACCGCGAGCAGCACCCGGCGGCGGCCCGGTCCGTCCGGCGCGCGCCGCAGCCCGGGCAGCTGGACGCCGACGTGGACCAGCAGCGCGCCGACGGCCAGCCAACCCACCCAGTAGTGGGCGGTGGTGAAGAAGAACGGCATCGGCGGGTACCAGCGGGCGACGTTGAGGACACCGCTGACCACCTGGAACAGCGCCGCCCCGGCCAGCGCCGCGACGGACAGCCGCTCGGCGGCGTGCGCCAGGCCGCGCACCGGCGGCCAGGTGAACAGCCGCGGGTAGACCGACCACAGTTTCGCGCCGAGCAGCGGCACGGTGGCCAGGCCGGTCGCCACGTGCAGGCCCTGGGTGAAGCGGTACAGCCCGGCCGGGCGCGACGGCCACCAGAACCAGCCGGGCGGGTGCTGGATCAGGTGGCTGAGCAGCCCGGTGACGAAGCAGACGCCGAACGCGATACCGAGCGCGGCGCCGAGGTGGACGGTGAGCCGGGTCGACCGCAGCGGCGACGAGAAGCGGATCAGTGCCGTTCGTCGGGTGTCAGGGATGCGAACCATCGTCCCTCCTCGGTCCAGTTCGCCACGGTGCGCAGGCCCGCCGGCCGGGCCAGCGGGTCCAGATCGTCGGCCGCCACCCGCGCCCAGGACAGCGGGGCGCCCGGCCCGTCGCCGCCGTCGTGCAGGGTGGCGACCCCCGACCAGGAGCCGGAGCCGGGCGGTTCCAGCTCGACGTGCAGCCGGCCGGTCGGGGCGAGCAGCTCGCGGCAGCGGCGCAACAGCGCGGCCGGGTCGCCGCCGATCCCGAGGTTGCCGTCGGCGAGCAGCAGGTGCTCCCAGCGGCCGTGCCCGGGCAGCGGCGCGAACACGTCCCGGCGCAGCGCCGTCGCGCCGCGCTGCCGGGCCAGCCGGACCGCCGCGGCGCTCACGTCGATGCCGAGCGCGGCCCGGCCGAGACGCAGCAGCGCGGCGGTGAGCCGGCCCGGCCCGCAGCCGATGTCCAGGGTGGCCCCGGCGCACCGGCGCAGCAGGCCGTCGTCGCCGGGCCGGCGGTCGAGGCACCACTGGGCGGCGTCGACCCGGGCCTCCCGGCCGTCGTCGCCGCGCAGGATCAGCGGGCTGCGCCGGCCGGTCGCCGCCAGGCTCAGCGCCCGGTCGTAGATGTCGAGGGCGGCCGGGCAGACGAGGGCGGGCGCCGTCACGCGACCACCCCGGCCGCCTGAGGCATCCGGGCGACCGCCTGCCGGAACCGGGCACCGGCCCGGCACTGGGCCGCGACAGCGACGGCGTCGGCCGCGGTGTCCACGTCACGCAGTTCGGGCAGCGGCGCCGGACGGACACCCCGGCCGCGCAGGGCGGCGAGGGTTCGCGCGCCGGTGTCCGGCATCGACATCGGCACCCCGGTCAGCACGGCGGCGTCGGCCGGGTCGCTCAGCCCGAGCGCCCACCACCCGCCGTCCTCGGCCGGTCCCAGCACCGCCCCGGCCCGGTCCAGCGTGGTGGCCGCGGCGACCAGCAGTTCCGCGGTGACCTGCGGGGTGTCCATGCCGATCAGCAGCGCCGGCACGCCGGGCAGGGCGGTGTCCGCGAACGCGTACGCCAGCCGTTCCCCCAGCCCGCCGCCGCGCTGGGCCATCCCGGTCCACCCCGGCGGCACCGGATGACTGCCGTCGACCACCAGCACCCGCCGCCGGGCCGGCACCCGGCCGGCCGTCTCCAGGGTGTCCGCGAGCGCGGCGGCCGCGATCGCCGCCGCCTGCTCCGGGGTGCACGGCGGGCAGAGCCGCGTCTTGACCCGGCCGGGCACCGGCGCCTTCGCCATCACCAGCAACTGGATCATCGGGCCAGCACCGCCCGCATGTCCCGCACCGCGCGCAGGGTCCCGCGCACCGTCCCGGTGACCTTGGACCGCGTCCCGGCCGCCCGCGGGTGGTACACCACGTCCACCTCACGCACCCGCCACTCGGCCCGGGCCGCGCCGAGCAGCAACTCCAGCGGATACCCGAACCGCCGGTCCCGCAGCTCCAGCCCGAGCAGCGCGTCCCGGCGCAGCGCCCGGATCGGCGCGATGTCGTGCACCGGCAGCCCGGTGTCCCGGCGGATCCGGCGGGCCAGCACGGCGTTGCCGAGCCGCGCGTGCACCGGCCAGGCCGCCACGCTCGCCGGCCGGCGACGACCGCACACCAGGTCGGCGTCGCCGGCCCGGACCGGATCGGCGAGCCGCGGCAGGTCGGCCGGATCGAACGACCCGTCCGCGTCCAGGACGCACACCACGCCGTCCGCCGGGTCCGCGGCCAGCACCCCGGCGTGCACTGCCGCGCCGTACCCCCGGTCCGGCACGTCGATCACCCGGGCCCCGAGCCGGCGGGCCACGTCGGGGGATCCGTCGGTCGAGCCGTTGTCGGCCAGGATCGCCCGGTAGCCGGGCGGCATCCGGTCCAGCAGCCACGGCAGGGCGGCGGCCTCGTTCAGGCAGGGCAGCACCACATCGGTCATGGCCGGAAAGTTAGCGCTGGTCAGTGCCGGTAAATCTTACGAAGTGGGTACGTCGGCGGCAGTTCTTACGAACCGCTGACGGATCGACCCGGAACGCTCCCCCGGCGGCGTCCCGGCCCTACGGTCGCAACCGTGACGCACATCCTCGTGACCGGCGGCGCGGGCTTCATCGGCTCGCACGTGACCGCCGCGCTGCTGGCCGCCAACCATGACGTGTCCGTGCTGGACTGTGGCCATCCGGCCGCGCACACCGGGATACCGGAGATGCCCGCCGGTGCGGTACCGCACCGGGCCGACCTGCGGGATCGCGACGCGGTACGGACCGCCCTGCGCGGCGTCGACGCGGTGGTGCACCAGGCGGCGCTGGTCGGGCTCGGCGCCGGGCCGGACGACCTGCCGGACTACGTCGGCTGCAACGACCTGGGCACCGCGGTGCTGCTCGCCGCGATGGCCGAGGCCGGCGTCCGGCGGCTGGTGCTGGCCAGCTCGATGGTGGTCTACGGCGAGGGCGCGTACGCCTGCGAGCGGCACGGCCCGGTCCGCCCGGCGCCCCGCGAGGTGGCGGACCTGGCGGCCGGCCAGTTCGAACCGGCCTGCCCCACCTGCGGCGCTCCCCTCGACGCCGGGCTGGTGACCGAGGACGCCCCGGTCGACCCGCGCAGCGTCTACGCGGCGACCAAGGTGGCCCAGGAGCATCTGGCCGCGGTGTGGGCCCGCGAGTGCGACGCCGCGGTGGCCGCGCTGCGCTACCACAACGTGTACGGGCCGGGGATGCCGCGGGACACCCCGTACAGCGGGGTGGCGGCGATCTTCCGGTCCTCGCTGGAGAACGGCCAGGCGCCTCGGGTGTTCGAGGACGGGGCCCAGCGCCGGGACTTCGTGCACGTCGCGGACGTCGCGGCGGCGAACGTGGTGGCTCTCGGGGCGCGGCCGGGGTTCCGGGCGTACAACGTCGCCTCGGGCCGGCCGACCACCGTCGGCGGGATGGCGGCCGTGCTGGCGGACGCCTTCGGGGGCCCGTCGCCGGTGGTCACCGGTCAGTTCCGGCTCGGCGACGTCCGGCACGTGGTGGCCTCACCCGCCCGGGCGGCCGCCGAGCTCGGGTTCGAGGCGGCGGTGCTGCCGGAGACCGGCCTGCGGGAGTTCGCGTGCGTGCCGCTGCGCGGCTGACCGCCCGGCCGCGGCCGGCGTGGCGGTCGTGGCCGTCGTCGCGGGCCGACCGGTGGGCCCTCGCGGCGGTGCTCGGCCTGATCACGGCGGCGGTGCTGGCCGGCGCGGCGCTCGGCTGGCTCGGCCGGCCGGTGCGCGCGCCGGCGGCCCCGCTGTTCGGGCATGTGCTGCCGCACGTGGGGCCCGGCACCCCGGCCGCGCTGCTGGTCGCCTGGGCGGTGATCCGCTGGGGGCCGGGACTGGCCGACCGGCTGCCCTGGCGGCGGCTGCTCGCCGTCGCCTGGCTGGCCGCGGTGGCCTGGACGTTCGCGCTGGCCCTGGTGGACGGCTGGCAGCGGGGCGTGGCCGGACGGCTGACCACGCCGTTCGAGTACCTGAGCGAGGTGCCCGGCGTCACCGACGTGCCGGCCATGCTGCGCGGCTTCACCGGCCGGATCCTGCTCGGCACGCCGGACAACTGGGCCGTGCACGTGGCCGGGCATCCGCCCGGCGCGCTGCTGGTCTTCGTCGGCCTGGACCGGATCGGCCTGGGCGGCGGGGCGTGGGCGGCGCTGCTCTGCGTGCTGGCCGGCTGCGCGGCGGTGGTGGCGGTAGCGGTCACCCTGCGCGCGCTCGGCGACGAGCCGGCCGCCCGGTCGGCGCTGCCGTTCCTGGTGCTGTTCCCCGGCGCGGTGTGGACCGGGGTATCGGCCGACGGGCTGTTCGCCGGGGTGGCCGCCGGGTCGCTGGCGCTGCTGGCCGTCGGACTGTCCCGGCCGTCCCGGTGGTGCCTGCTCGCCGCCGGGGCCGGGCTGGCGGCCTGTGCCTACCTCTCCTACGGGCTGGTGCTGCTGGCACTGCCCGCCGCGGCGGTGATCGTGTCCCGGGCGCGGCGGTCGCCGCTGCTGGTCTGGGCGGGACTGGGCGCCGGCACGGTGGTGGCCACCGTGACAGCGCTGGGCTTTCCCTGGTGGGACGGCTATCACCTGGTCCAGGAGCGCTATTACCAGGGATTGGCGAGCGCCCGGCCGTACGCCTACTGGGTCTGGGGGAATCTCGCGGCCCTGGCCATCTGTGCCGGACCGGTCGCCGCCGCCCTCCTGCGCCGCGCCGCGGCGACGGTCGCCGGCACCCGGACCCCGGCCGTGCTGCTCTGTCTCGCCGGCCTCGCGGCCGCCCTGGCCGCCGACCTGTCCGGACTGAGCAAGGCCGAGACCGAGCGGATCTGGCTGCCGTTCGCGATCTGGCTGCCGGCCGCCGCGACCCTGCTCCCGGCCCGCGACCGGCGCGGCTGGCTGATCCTGCAAGCGGCCACCGCACTGCTTGTCAACCACCTCGTGCTGACCTCCTGGTGACTGATCCCTTGTGGTCAGCGGCGTTACTGTGAGCCCATGTGGTTGCTACCTACCGATGGGGTACGGCAACTGACCGACGGCTGGCGGGTGGTGTTCCTGCCGAGCCTGTGGCAGGCGGCGGTCAGCAGGTTTCTCGGCTCGCTGGGATGCGCCGGCTACGCCGCCGCCGTCGCGGCCCTCGTCGTCCTGCCGGCGGTCGGCTTCCTGGTCGGCTCCGACGGGGTCTGGCGGGGCATCCGGGTGATCCTCGTGCTGGCGGCGGTGCTGGCGGCCGTCTTCCTGGTGGCGATGGTGGTCGGTGACATCCGCTCGGTGCGGCGCCTGGACCTGCGGCCGGCGGACCGGCCGGCCCGGCTGGTCCTCACCCGCGGCTGGCGCCACCAGGTGCTGCCGGTGGACGCGGTGTCCCGGGTCGTGGTCGAGGAGCGGCACAAGCTCGGCCGCCAGGTGGGGATCGCCGTCGTGCTGAGCACCACCGGCGGCCCGATCCGGTGCGAGGCGGACGAGCATGCTCCGCTGGGACGGTCGTCCGGGCAACAGCTGTCCGGATGGCTGGCCGACCTGCTCGGCCCGGCCGAGGTGCCGGTCACCACCGAGAAGGTCCACGTCCGGGCCCACCTCACCGTGGAGCACTGGTGGACGACCGAGCAGGTGGCCGCGTTCTGGGCGGTGCCCGCCGAGGAGGTGGCCGAGCTCGCCGTCCTGTGGAAGGTCGCCAATCGGATCTTCCTGCCCCGTGCGGCCATCTACCGATCGGACATGGAGGCGTGCAAGCGGCTCGTCTACCAGCCGGATGACGTCTGCGCCGTGGCCGACGCCATCCGCGACGCGCGCCCGGTCACCGAGCCGGACTGACCGGCGACTCGGCGGTGAGGTCCCGCCGCAGCCACAGGTACGCCGGGATGCCCATCAGCAGGACCAGCCACATGGTGATCAGCCGGTAGAGGACCACGATCGCGGCCGCCGCCGGGTGGCTGCAACCCGCGGCGACCAGGGCGCCGAGCATGACCACCTCGATCAGGCCGGTGCCGCCCGGGGTCAGCGGGATCTGCCGGACGATCTGGATGCCCAGGTAGATCACCGCGATCCGCCACCAGCCCAGCGTGGCGTGGCAGGCGGTGGCCGCGGCGGCCAGGCAGAACAGGTCGAGCACCCACTTGGCCATGCCGGCCACGAAGATCGACACCCAGCGGCGGGCCGGGATGGCCGCCATCTGCGCGGTGGTGCGGGCCGCCGCGGCGGCGAACCGGGCGAGCCGCGACCCCGGGGACGGGGCGAACGCCGACCGGAACCGCCAGCCCAGGTAACCGGCGACGGCCACGGCGAGGGCGATCACCGCCGGGCGCCACGGGACCGTCTCCAGGTCGGAGCTGACCAGCCAGCCGCCGGCGTACAGCAGGGCGAGGCTGAGCATCGACACGACGCCGGAGACCACGGTGACGGCCGTCGCGACCGGGGTGCTGGCGCCGTACCGTCGGAAGGTCCGGAAGGTGAAGGCGGTCGCGACCGCCGCGCCGGCCGGGACGGCCATGCTCACCGCGGCGCCGCTGACGGTCAGCGCGATCGCGCTGTCCCGGGGCAGCCGCACGTCGAGGGCGGCCAGCAGGAGCCGCTGCTGCTCGGCGAACGCCACCTGGGAGACGAACCCGGCCACCACCGCCGCGGCGGCCCAGCCGAGGTCCAGCTCGCGCCAGACGGTCAGCAACGACCCCAGGTCCGGCAGCTGATCACGCAGGGTGACCAGAATGGCGACGGTGACCACGACGCCGAGCGCGGGTCGCCACCATCGCCGCAGGACAGGTGGTATCTCCGCGCCCCGGCGCCGGGTCACGGAACGCGGAGACGACATCATCGGGACAGCATGCCAGGCTCCTGATCAGGAAACACGCCCGAGTACCGTCCAGCACATGGCGTCGGTGACGCTTGTCACCGTGTCCGGGCCCGGGCGCCACTCGACGCTGGAGACCAGGCCCGGCTCGACCAGTTCCAGCCCCTCGGCGAACCGGGCCACCTCGGCACGGCTGCGCGCCCGATACACCCCGTGCCGGCCGGTGTCGATCAGCTCCTGGGCTTTCGCCGCCACCTCGGGCGTCAGGGTGTCGAAGGTGCCGTGCACGATGAACACGTAGCTGCCCGGAGCGAGCGCGCCGATCAGCGTACGGACCGCCGCGCGCGCCCGCTCGTCGTCGTCGATCAGGTGCAGCACGCTGCTGAGCAGCACCCCGACCGGCCGCTCGAAGTCCACCACCGCGCCCGCGCTCACCAGCACCTTCTCGATGTCCAGCAGGTCGCCGTCGACGAACTCGGCGGCGCCCTGCGGGCTGCTGACGATGGTGCCGCGGTGGTGGACGCCGACCAGCGGGTCACTGTCGACGTAGACGATCCGGCAGGACGGATCGTGCTCCTGGGCGACCTCGTGCACGTTCGGCGCGTGCGGCTGCCCGGCGCCGATGTCCAGGATCTGCCGGATGCCGAGATCGGCGACCAGGTGGCGGACCGCGCGCAGCAGCACGGCGCGGCCCTCGCGGGCGGCGACGACGACGTTCGGCAGGGTGCTGACGATGGTGGCGGTCGACTCCCGCTCCGCCGCGTAGTGGTCCTTTCCGCCGAGCCACTGGTTGTAACGGCGAGAGGTGTTCAATCGACCGATATCGGCGTCTTCAGGCATGCGGTCAATGTAGTCATTCGGGGCACCCGGGAGGAGCCCCTACTTGACACCCAGCAAGGGCGTTCAGGGAGTTCTGGCTTCTCCGGCCGTGTTGTCGGTCTTCTGACGCGACGGTGCCGGGGCGTTGGTGCGCTGGGTCGGCAGCCGCTGCGACCAGTCGGGTTCGCCTGGTGCCGGGTCGCCGACGGGCAGATCGAGATGGCCGAGACGTTGCAGCAGGAGGGCCTTTGGGATCTCCCGGGTGATGTCGCCGGCCTGCCGCTGGACGGGCAGCGGGCCGACCGGCAGGGCGGCGAACGGCTCGGCGGCGACCGGCTTGCGGGCGAGCCAGGGTGTGGCGTACCAGCAGGCGATCGGCAGCACGCAGACCAGCAGGCTGGTGCACGGCCAGAGCAGCGCCGCCCCGCTCGCGTAGTGCCGGACGACCGAGACGGCGATGGCGGTGAGGAGCACGGCGCACCAGCCGAGGTGGTTGCGGAACGTGCGCAGGCCGTCCTGGCTGCTGCTGTCACCCTTGGGGGTGACCACGAACTTGGCCGGCCGGCGGGCGACGGTGCTGCACAGCTGTCCGGCGTACAGCGGCGCCGCGATGATCGACATGAGCATGCCGGTCAGGCCCCAGGAGTCCGGTGGTTCGTAGGGGCTGACGTTGTACCGGCGGTTGTGGATGTAGAGCCACAGCGAGAACGCTGTCGCGTCGGTGTAGAGCGCCAGCCAGGTCTGCGGGGCGATGGTCATGCCGGTGACGCCGAGCCCGAGGAACAGGACCGCGTTGAGGATGCCCAGCAGCCAGCCGATGGCCATCGACGGGTAGAACGTGGTGATCAGGGTGTAGTGCAGCATCGCGGCCGGGGACAGCTTGGCCAGACGGCGCCAGTACGCGCCGGACAGGATCTCGAACGTGCCGCGCGACCAGCGGCGCTGCTGGCTGAAGTAGTCGCTCCAGCTGGTCGGGCCCTCACCGGCGGAGAGCACGTCGGGGGTGTAGACGGACTTCCAGCGCCGGCCGGTCGCCGGGTTGCGGCTGGTGTGCAGGGTCAGGCCGGTGGCCATGTCCTCGGTGATCGAGTCGCTGAGGCCGCCGATGCTGCGCAGTGCCGCGATCCGGATGGCGTTGTTCGTGCCGACCAGCATGGGCGTGCCGTACCGGTTGGCGGCGCGCTGGATGACGCTGTGGAACGGGAACTGCTGCGACTCGGCGGCCCGGGTGACGAACTGTTCGCTGTTCTTGTAGCACTGCGGCCCGACGGCGTAGGCGACGTCGGGGTCACGGAAGTAGCCCAGGATCCGTTCGGCGAAGTTGGCCAGCGGCACGTGGTCCGGGTCGACCGACAGCAGCACGTCGTACCGGTCGCCGTGGGCGTCGATCCAGGAGTTGTAGTTGCCGTGCTTGGTCTTGGCCCGGAACGCCCCGGTGCTCTGGTTGTACCTCTCGATGCCACGCCGGGTGAAGTGCCGGACGCCCAGCTCGGCGCAGACCGCCTTGACCGCCGGGTCGTCGCCCTCGTCGAGCAGCCAGATGTCGAAGGTGCCCTCGTGCCGGATCCGGGTCGCCGCCCGCAGGGTCTCCCGCACCACGGCGATCGGTTCCTTGCTGGGCACGATGGTGGTCAGGAAGGCCACCCGCAGGCCGGAGTCGGGGATCACCGGGATCGGGTCGCAGGCGGCTATCGAGGCGAGCGACAACGAGATCACGTTGACCAGCCGCAGCAGCTCGACCACGGCGATGAAGAAGATGACGGCGAGGTTGGCGAGGTAGGCGGCCCGGGCGGCCGGACCGGCGTACGTGGGGCCGATGTGGTCCGGTCGCAGCAGCCAGGCGAAGAAGAACAGCTCGAAGCAGACGTTGAGCACGGCGATCAGCAGCGCCTTGGCGTGCCGCCACCGGCCGTCCACCTTGCGCTGGTTGCGGAAGCGCACCCGATACGGCTGGTCGGACGGCGGTACGGTGAGCGGTCCCGCGAGGCGGCTGAAGTGCTCCAGCCGTTCCCATGAACCGTGTGGCGGCGACTCGGGCGACGAGGACACCTGACTCCTTCCCCTCACGCGCGCCGTCCACCGTCCGCGAACGTCGGCAGGTGGAGGCGCACTGCGGCGAGCTGACCGCTGCCGGTGGATGTTCGCCGCGAGAGCGTAGGCAGCCACCGCGCCCGTCCACATCGCACAGCCGACGCATTGAAGGCTTATGTCCGTTATGGTTCACCCGTCCGAGTGTCTCCGATACGCTGGGATTCCTCCGGGTCCGGGCCTGAAGGGATTCCACGTGACAGTGAAGTACGGGCGCGGGTGGTGGCGGTGGGGCGCGGCGGGCACGGCAGCAGTCATGCTGACCGGCGGCGGCTGCGGGCACGATGACGCGACGCCGCCCCGCTCCGCGCCGGAGGCGGCGCCGTCGGTGTCCGTGACGCGCCACTCCGACAACCCGCTCGCCGGGCGGGCCCTCTTCGTCGACCCGACAGGCGACGCCGCGGCGCAGGTCGCGCAGTGGACGGCGCAGGGCCGGGCGGCGGACGCCCGTACCCTGAAGAAGATCGCCGATCAGCCGACAGCCACCTGGATCGCCGGTGGCTCGACGCCGGTGCGCACCCGGGTGGACGCGGTGGTCAGTCGCGCCGCGAGCAGTGGCCGCGTGCCGGTGCTGGTCGCCTACAACATCCCGCAACGCGACTGCGGCAGCTTCAGCGCCGGCGGCGCGACCTCCGCGGCGGCCTACCGGGACTGGATCCGGGGCTTCGCCGCCGGCATCGGCCACCGCCCGGCAGTGGTCATCGTGGAACCCGACGCCGTCGCGCACCTGGTCGACGGGTGCGCGGACGACACCACGCAGCGGGCGGCAGTGCTGCGCGACGCCATCCACGTACTGAAGGCGTCCGGATCGACAGTGGTGTACCTGGACGCCGGCAACCCCGGCTGGATCACCGACATCGACCGGCTCGCCGGGGCGCTCCGCAAATCCGGGGTGGCGCGCGCGGACGGCTTCGCGCTGAACGTGTCGAACTTCGTCGCGACCGAGGACAACGTCGCCTTCGGCAGGCGGGTCTCGGACGCGCTCGGCGGGACCCACTTCGTGATCGACACCAGCCGCAACGGCGCCGGGCCGGTGCCCGGCGCCGACGTGGACGGCGGCCCGCGCTGGTGCAACCCGCCCGGCCGGGCGCTCGGGCCGGTGCCGACCACCGACACCGGCCGGCCCCGGGTCGACGCCTTCCTGTGGATCAAGAATCCGGGTGACTCCGACGGCGCCTGCCGGCCGGGCGAGCCGCCGGCCGGCCAATGGTGGCCGGAATACGCGCTCGACCTGGCCGGCCGTTCGGCCTGACCGGCCCGGTCAGGCCACCATCACCCAGCGGGCGACCGACGGCACACCGGCCCGGTTGATCGCGAACAGCATGTACGGGCCCGGCGGCAGCAAGGTGCGCTGCGCCGGCACGGTCACCGTGATCCCGTCGGCGGCCCGGGTGAAGTTCACGCTCACCGACCGCTGGTCGACGTTGAGCATGTGTGTGGCGGCGCCCGGGCGGATGAGTCGCACCGACCTGATCTCCGACGGCGCCGACGTGCTGAACGTCGCCTTGCCCCCGTAGCCCACGGTGGCCGGGCCGCCGGTGACGGCCGGCCGGTCACCGTGGAACAGGTACGGCGGCGTGTACACCTCGATGCGCTGCTCGAACGAGCCGCTGATGGTGTTCTTCCGGTCGGCGTACAGCGGGTCGGAGCCCACTGTCAGCACCCGGCCGTCCGGCAACAGCAGCGCCGAGCTGTGATAGTTGCGGCCCACCGCCGGGGCCGCCGCCACCGACAGCGTGTTGGTGTCCGGATGGTAGATCCGGGCGATGTGGTTGTCGCTGGCGCCCCGGCCACGGTAGTCCCGCGCGCCGTTGGTGATCAGCGTGGTGTCGTCGGGCAGGCCGACCAGGTTCGGGTACCGGGTGCCCTGCGGCAGGTCCGGGCCGGGCCGGAACCGGGGCGCGGGAGCACTCAGGTCGACGATGTCGATCCGGCGGGTGGACTTGCGGGACTCCCCCACGCCGCCACCGCCGACCACCATCATGGTCTGCTTCTGCACCGGCCCGGCCCACGCCGACATGCTGGTCTCCAGCTGATCGGGCTCGCGGATGCCGGGAACCGGGCGGAAGCTGTTGTCGGTCAGGTTCCACAGGCCCGGCTGCCGGCCACGGTCCGCCGGGCCGTACCCGGAGTTCGAGCCGGTGTAGAACAGCACCCCGGGCCGGGCGGTCTGCACCAGGGTGGGATAGGTCGGGAAGTACCTGTCGAGGTCCTTGCGGACGGTCCACTTCTTCGTCGCCGGGTCGAAGATCTCGTTCTGCGAGCCGTCGACCACCTGGCCGCTGCCGTCCAGGCCGGAGACCGCGAGCACCGACCCGTCGGGCAGGCCGGTCAGCGTCGGATACCAGCGCTTCTCGTGCATGTCAGCGACCCGCTGGTAGCTCTCGGTGACCGGGTCGAACTCGTAGGTCTCCTTACGGCCCTGGTAGTCCTGCTTGTCCATGGTCATGTGCTCGGACAGGCCGTACAGATTGTGGACGTCGTCGCCGGTCAGCCCGTCGATGCGGTATTGGCCGCGCTCGGCGATCGCGTACTGCCTGCCGTCCTCGGCGGCGTCGACCCAGACGGTGGTGGCGCTCGCGGTGACGGTCACCTTGCCGGGTTTACCGGCGCGGGCCGGCCGGACCGTCTTGGTCGCCGCGGGAACGGTGAACGCGTCGCCGGCGACGTAGCGCAGGCCGTTCGCCGCGACGAAGACGGTGCCCTTCGGGAAGGAGCGGGGCCCGTCGGGCGACTCGTTCTTCACCGTCATCGTCCCACCGGCACGTTTGACGTCGGGCTTCAGCACCTCGTAGCGCAGCGTTCCGCCGGCGACCAGCAGCTTGCCGTCGGGCAGAAAGGTGTGCCCGCTGCAGAACAGGTCGGTGGGCGTCGGCACCAGGTGGGCCGCGCCGCTGGCCGGGTCGAACACCAGCGTCTTGAACGTGCCGGCCTGGAACTGCTCCAGCTTGTTGCCGGAGCCGGCGATCAGCAGGATCCGGCCGGACGGCAGCAACGCCGCGTGAATCGCGTTGACCCGGACTCCCTTGGGCAGCTCCACGGTCTGCCAGAAACCGTGTGACTTCTTGTACGGCATGCTGTTGATCAGCTGCTCGTGCCGCCACCGGCCCACCGCCGAGAACACCGGCGGCCCATTGACGATCCCGACTGCCGCCGTGGCCAGCAACGGCACCAACGCCTTGCGAACGAAACGCTTACCTGTGGAGCGGGTCAAAATTCATGCCTCTCACGTCGACAACCCGTGCCACGCTAGAAGCCCCGCTAGCCGCCATCAATCCCTCAAAGGTGGACGAAACCGATTACCCGCGTTTACCCGGGTCATGGCAGCATCACCAGTTTGCCGGCGGCTCGATCGGCCTCCATGTATGCGTGCGCCGCGGCGAGCTCGTCCAGGGCGACGACCCGGTCGAGGTTGGGCCGGTAGGCGCCGGCCTCGACCTCGTCGATGACCCGCTGCAGGGTGGCCGTGCTGCCCTTCGCGTCGTCGCTGTGGAAGGCGGTCAGCCGGGTACCGGACGGGATCATCGCGATCGGTTCGAAGTCGCGGAGCAGCCAGCCGCTGAGCGAACCCGCCACGCAGACGGTCCCGCCACGCTCGACCAGCCGCAGCGAGTCGGCCACCGTGTCCGCCCCGACCAGGTCCAGCACGTGGCTCGGGCCCGCCGTCCACGGCATGTCCCGGCCCACGTCGAGCAGCACGTGACCGACGCCGGCCGCGGTCAGCGCCGCCGCCTTGGCGGCCCGGCGAGTGGTGGCCGCCACCTCGGCACCGAGACCGCGGGCGATCGAGGCGGCGGCCAGCCCCACCGACGACGTGCCGCCGCGGATCAGCAGCCGGTCACCGGCCCGGACACCGAGGGCGTCGACGGCACCCCGCGCGGTCAGATAGGTCTCCGGCAGCGCGGCGAGCACCTCCCGGGGCAGCGTGGTGGTCACCGGCATGAGCAGCGGGTTCGGCAGCAGGGCGTACTCGGCGTACCCACCGTCGAACCGCCGGCCCATCTCACCCATCACGGCGGCGACCGTGGTGCCCTCGGGCAGCGCCGGATCGGTCGACGCCGCCACCTCGCCCACGCACTCGATCCCCAGCACCCGCGGGAACCGTACGCCCGGCGAGTGCCCCTGCCGCGTCCGCAGCTCCGACCGGTTGAGGCCGGCGCCCCACACCCGCACCAGGCTCCAGCCCTCGCGCACCGCCGGGACCGGCAGCTCCCGGACCGCCAGCACCTCGGGCCCACCGGCCCGGACACACACCACCGCTCGCATCGTCGTCATGCCCCGAACCATCCGCCCGCCGGCGCCCGGCCGCCCACCGGTAGATTGCCAAGTCATGCCCGTAGCCCGCCAATCCCGGATCTGGCCGTCCGGCGGCGTGCACCTCTGGTCCTCCGGCGACACCGGCGAGGCGCATTCCCACCGGAGAGGACATTTCCTGTACGCGGCGAGCGGCGTCCTGTCCGTCCACACCGCACGCGGCACCCTGATCGTCCCGGCGAACCGGGCAGCGTGGCTCCCGGCCGGCGCCGTCCACCACCATCGCGCGCACGGCGACACCGACCTGCGGATCGTCTTCCTGCCGCCGTCGCTGGCCCGGCTCGCCCCCGCCCACCCGGCGGTGCTGCTCGCCTCCGGCCTGGCCCGCGAGGTGCTGCTCACCCTCACCGGCACCCGGCAGCTCGACGGCGGTGCCCGCGCCCGCCTGCACCGGGTCCTGGTCGACGAGCTCCGCGAGGCGCCGGAACAGCCCACCCGGCTTCCCGAACCCCGCGACGACCGGCTCCGGGCGGTGGCCCGCATCCTCGACGACGATCCGGCGGACACCAGCTCGCTCGCGGCGCTCGGGCAGCGGGTGGGCGCGGGTGCGCGTACCCTCAGCCGGCTTTTTCACGACGAACTCGGCATGACGTTCTACGAGTGGCGCACCCAGTTGCGGATCGCCCACGCGCTCGTGCTGCTGGCCGAGGGGCACGACACGACCCGGGTGGCCCGGGCCTGCGGCTGGTCCAACCCGAGCCACTTCATCGCCGCCTTCACCGCCGTCGTCGGCACCACCCCGGGCCGCCACCGCGCCACGACCGGCTAACGCATCTCCGGACAACGATCCGAGGAGTCACCGAAGGGCTTCTCATCCGATACATAGATACAGTCGGGCGTTCCCGGGGACACCGCCCGCACCCGGAACGGCGAGCCGTTGTCGTCGATCCGCATCGTGCCTGTCCGTCCGTGCAGGGCCCAGTCGATCTCCAGATAGAACTCGACGCTGTATCGCGAGGTGGTAGTCGCAATGAGGAAGCTCTCCGGGTCGGAACTGGACACCACGTACGGAAAGGCAATCGGCTTCCGCTCCGCGGGTGGATACTCCTCCGCAAAGGCCTCTTGCACCTTGAAAGTGCGTTGGGGTGGATCGGCGTCGAGGTCGACGCCCATCCAGCGATAGACGGTGTCGCCCCCACAGGCGAAGGCGACATGCGTCCCGGTGGCCGGAGCCGACCGTTTCACCCCGACGACCCGGAGATCGTGAAGGGTGACCTTGTCCTTGCCCTCGGTATCCACGGTCAGCGTGATGGGCAAGGCTCGCGCTGGAACTCCGCCGAGCTTCTTGGCCCACTCCCATGGGTCATCCTCGTCCACCGTTGTGAGCTTGTCCGGCGCGACCGGGAAGACCCAGCCGGTTCCGCAGTTGTGCGCCGAAGCCGAGACCGCGACGTCCAGCGGCGAGCCATCGAACCCAAGCCCAGGTTTGTCGCTGACCTTGAGGAAGCCGATCCCGATCAGACAGACGAAGGCCACGACTGCACCGGCGAAGGCATGCAGGGAGGAGGATCTCCACCGGCCGACCGCGACGGCGAAACCGCCGCCACCCAGCAGGACAAGCACGAGAGCCGCCCAGCCGGTGACGTCCAGCAGACCGGCAACGGTACCGAAGACGAGAAGCCCGCCGGCGACGGCACCGATACGTTCCAGACTCGTCCGCATGCCATTGTGCCAACGCTCACCGTCACCGGATCGCCACTTGGCCGCAAGCGAACGCATCAAGCTGCGCGGGCGGGGCATGACCACATTAAACCTGAATATGGTCGATCCGTGACTGATCGAGAGCACCCGGCCCGCAACGGTCAGCGGTTGTCCTTGCGGGCCTGACGGCGGGCGCCGGCAGCCCGGGTGGTGGCGTGCCGTTTGCGACGGTCCACCGGCTGAGTAATGGGTGGCGGCCGTGATGATCTTTCCTAGGCTCGGTCGCATGTCGCATCCACTGCGAGCCATCGTGCTCATCGAGACCCGACCCGGACGAGGCGCCGAGCAGGCGGCCGCGTTCACCGCGCTGGCACCCGTGGTCCGCGCCGAACCCGGCTGCCTGCGCTATGACATGCACGCCGTCGAGGGCGACCCGGACCGCTTCGTGCTGATCGAGGAATGGGCGTCGGCCGAGGCGCTGCGAGCACACGACGCCGCACCGCACATGCGGGAGGCCGACCTCGCCAACCGTGCCTTCCGGGCCGGGCCCGCCACCATGGTGCGGCTCGCCCCGGAGCCGATCGCCTGACCCGATTGCTGCGCCGTCGCCTGCTCCGCCAGCGGCAGCGGCCCTCCCCGCAGCGCCTCCAGCCACACCCCGGGCTCGGTGATCGGCCCGTACCGTAGAGGGTTTCGCTCACGCCTCGGCACGACAGCGGCTTGATCTGGAGCGCGCTCCAGCTCCTACGGTCGATCCCGAGACCGGGATCTGGGGGAATGATCGTGGAGTATCGGGAGTTCGGACGGCTCGGCCGGATCAGCGCGCTCACGCTCGGCGGTGGCGGGATCGGCGGGGTGTGGGGTGGCACTGATCGGGCCGAGGCGACGGCGACGGTGTACGCGGCGATCGACGAGGGGATCACCATGCTCGATCTGGCGCCCAGTTACGGCGCCGGCGCGCAGGCCGAGCGGGTGGTGGGTGCGGCGCTGCGCCGGCGACCGGCGCCGGACGTGCTGATCACCTCGAAGGTGCAGCTGCCCGACGACGAGGAGGGCGACATCGCCGGGCGGATCCGGCGCAGCCTGCGGGACAGTCTCGCCCGGCTGCACCGCGATCACCTGGACCTGGTCCTGCTGCACACCCACCTGCGCCCGGACGACGCGGTGCCACCGAAACCGTGGGTCACCGCCTGGCGTACGTATCGGGAGCGGGTGGTGCCGGAGTTCGAGCGGCTGCGCGCCGAGGGCCTGGTACGTGGCTGGGGCATCACCGCCGTCGCGCATCCGGACACCGTACTCGCGGCGCTGCGCGAGACGCCGCGACCGGACGCGGCGCAGGTGATCGTCAACGCGCTCGGCTTCGACGGCGGCACCACGGCGTTCCACGGCACGCCACCGGCCCACGAGGCGATCACCCGGTCGGCGAACGCCCACGACGTCGCGGTGATCGGCATCCGCGCCGTCGCGGCGGGCGCGCTGACCTCGGCGCTGGACCGGGTGCTCCCGGCGGACGATCCGGTGGCCACCGAGTTCGTCCGGGCCGAGGCGTTCCGCAAGCTGGCCGCGGACCTGGGCGAGTCACCGGCGGCGCTCGCTCATCGGTACGCGCTGAGCGTTCCCGGGGTGGCGACGGTGGTGCTGGGCGTGAAGAACCGCACCGAACTCGCCGAGTGCGTGGCGGCGGCGGACCGCGGATCACTCACCGCGGAGGTGATGGCAGCGATCACGACGCTGCGGTGAAGCGGTAGCCGAGACCCGGTTCGGTGATGAGGTAACGGGGGCGGGCCGGGTCCGGTTCCAGCTTGCGGCGCAGGTTGGCCAGGTGGACGCGCAGGTAGTTGGTCTCGGTGTCGTAACCGGGCCCCCACACCTGGTGCAGCAGCTGCTTCTGGGTGATCAACCGGCCCGGTTCGCGGACCAGGATCTCCAGCAGGTGCCATTCGGTAGGAGTCAGCCGGACGTCGCCGGCCGCCGTGGTGACCCGCTTGGCGGACAGGTCGACGGTGAACGCCTCGGTGTGCACCACCGGTGCGGTGTCGGCGCCCGGGGTGGCGCGGCGCAGCGCGGCGCGCACCCGGGCGAGCAGTTCCGGCATGCCGAACGGTTTGGTGACGTAGTCGTCGGCGCCGGCGTCGAGGGCGTCGACCTTGCCGAGTTCGTGGTGCCGGGCGGACAGCACGATGATCGGGACGGGTGACCAGCCGCGCAGCGCCTCGATCACCGCGACGCCGTCCAGATCGGGCAGGCCGAGGTCGAGGATGACCAGGTCGGGTGAGGTACGGCCGGCGAGGGTGAGTGCGGTGGTGGCGTCCGGCGCGGTGGCGACCTGATAGCCGCTGGCGGTCAGGGTGATCCGCAGTGCCCGGAGGAGTTGCGGGTCGTCGTCGACGACCAGAACCCGGGTCACGAGTCGCTCCGGGGCAGAGTGACGGTCATGGTGAGGCCTCCGCCGGGGGTGTCGCCCGGGTCCAGTGTGGCGCCGATGGCCTCGGTGAAGCCGCGGGCGATGGCGAGACCCAGCCCGAGGCCGCCGTGGCCGCGGTCGTGCAGGCGCTGGAAGGGGGCGAAGATGCGTTCCCGGTCGGCAGCCGGGACGCCGGGCCCGTTGTCGATCACCCGCAGCCGCACGCGCCGGTCGGTGGCGACGGCGTCGATCCGGATCGGCTGCCGTGGCGGACTGGCGGCGCGGGCGTTGGCGATCAGGTTCGCCAGGACCCGTTCGAGCAGGCCGGGGTCGGTGCGTACGAGCGGCAGTTCGTCGGGGACGTCGAGTTCCACGCGGTTATCGCCGTCGGGCTGGTGCAGCAGGGCCTGGGCGACCACGGCGTCCAGGGCGACCGGCTCCAGGTGGACGCTGAGCATGCCGGCCTGCAGGCGGCTCATCGACAGCAGGTTCTCCACGAGCGCGTCGAGCCGGTCGGTGGACTCCTCGATGGTGGCCAGCAGGTCGGCCCGGGCCTCGGGCGGCAGGTCCAGGCCGGGTTGGCGCAGGCTGGACACGGCGGCCTTGACCCCGGCCAGCGGGGTGCGCAGGTCGTGGCCGACGGCGGCGAGCAGCGCGGACCGGACCCGGTCCACTTCGGCCAGCTCCCGGACCCGGGCCGCCTGGTCGGCCAGCCGTTGCGCCTCCAGCGTGCGGGCGGCGGCGGCCGCGAGCCGGGCCAGCGTCCGCCGGTCCTCGCCGATCAGCTCCGGTCCCCACGCGGCCAGCCGCAAACCGTCACCGGCGCGGGCGGACAGCGCGGGCCGGCCGGGCGGTGGCGCGCCGACGACGGCCACCGGGTGCTCGCCGGTGGGGCTGCTCTCCAGCAGCGCGACGGCGGTCATCGCGAACGTGTCGCGGACCTGGGTCAGCAGCCGGGTCAGCGACTGCTCGGCCACCGGCTCGGCGGTCGCCTGGGCCAGCAGCGCGACCTCGGCGTCGCGGCGGGCGGCGCGGGCGCGCTGCCGGGCGGCCACCTCGACGGCGGCGGCGACGGCGGTGGCCACCAGCACGTACACGGCCAGGACGATGGCGTGGTCGCGGGTCTCCACCAGGAACGTGTGGTACGGCGGGATGAAGAAGAAGTTGACCAGCAGATCGGCGCCGGCCACCGCGGCCAGCGCCGGCCACAATCCGCCCACCGCGGCGGTCGCCACCACCGGAATCAGGTAGAGCAGGGCCACCCCGGCGAGCGACACGGCATCGCGGCGCGGGGCCAGCGCGAGAGTGCACGCCGCCAGCCCGGCGCCGCCGACGGCCACGCCGAGCCAGATCCTGCGCGGCCCCATGCTCACGTGTCCGTTATACGGCCACCCACCGCGGCCGGTTCCGGCGGCCGCGGCGGTGTGCGCTCGCCGGCGCGACTGGAGCTCAGTTGCCACGGCACGCTGGTGACCATGACGCCGCGCTGGAACAGCAGCCGGGCCTTGAGCCGCAACGCGCTCTGGTTGTGCAGCAGGTGTTCCCACCAGTGCCCGACCACGTACTCCGGCAGGTAGATCACCACCAGGTCCCGGGGGTGCCGCAGGCGCAGGTCCGCGACGTACTCCAGGACCGGACCGGTGATGTCCCGGTAGGGCGCGGCCAGCTCGGTGAGCGAGACCGGGATACCGCGCTCGGCCCACTCGGCCTGCAGCCCGCGAACCTCCTCGGCGCTGCCCGCCACGGTCAGCGCGGTGAGCGTGTCCGGCCGGGTGGCCCGGGCGTAGGCCAGCGCCCGCAGGGTCGGCTTGTGCAGCCGGGACACCAGCACCACGGCGTGGATGCGGGACGGCAGCACCATGCCACCTGGCTCCGGCGTCAGCTCGGCCCCGACCCGCCGGTAGTGCTGCTCGATCGCCTTCATCAAGCCGAAGATCGCCGGCATGGCGATCACCACCAGGTACGCGCCGTGGGTGAACTTCGTGATCAGTACGACGACGAGAACCACCCCGGTCAGCACGGCACCCATCCCGTTGATCGCCCGGGAGCGATGCAGCCGCCGGCGGATGGCCGGGTCCCGGGTGACCCGCAGGGCGGTGGTCCAGTGCCGGACCATCCCGGTCTGGCTGAGAGTGAAGGACACGAACACGCCGATGATGTACAGCTGGATCAGCCGGCTGGTGGACGCGTCGAACACCCAGATCAGCAGCCCGGCCAGCGCGGCCAGGATGACGATGCCGTTGCTGAAGACCAGGCGGTCGCCGCGGCGGGCGAACTGCTTGGGCAGATAGCCGTCGCGGCCCAGGATCGAGGCCAGGATCGGGAAGCCGTTGAACGCGGTGTTCGCCGCCAGGATCAGAACGGCGGCGGTGAAGCCCTGCACCAGTAGGAACCCGGCCGTCCCGTACCCGAACACCGCGGCGGCGATCTGCGCGATGGCGGTGCGCTGCTCGTACCCGGCCGGGGCGCCGACCAGCTGGGTCGGATCGTCGGCCACCCGCACGTGCGCGATCAGCGCCAGCGCGGTGATTCCGGCGAACATCCCGATGGTGATCCCGCCCATGATCGTGATGGTGCTCGCGGCGTTGCGGCTCTTGGGCGCCTTGAAGTTGGGCACCCCGTTGCTGACCGCTTCCACCCCGGTCAGCGCGGTACATCCCTGGGAGAACGCTCGCAGGGCCAGCAGCAGCACCGCCACCCCGGTCGCGCCGTGCACCGGCGCGATACCGAACGAGGCGGACTCGGCCTGCGGCGCGTGCCCGCTCACCGCACGCCACAGCCCCCAGGCGATCATCAGGAAGACCACCGCGATGAAGCCGTACGTCGGAACGGCGAACACCGTGCCGGACTCCCTGATCCCGCGCAGGTTCATCAGCGTCAGCACCGCCACGAACAACAGGCAGACCGGCACGGCCGCCGGCTTGAGGGTCAGGAACGCCGAGGTGATCGCGTCCACCCCGGCGGCCACCGACACCGCGACGGTCAGCACGTAGTCGACCAGCAACGCGCTGGCCGCGACGAGGGCGGCGTTGCGGCCCAGGTTGGCCCGGCTGACGGCGTACGCGCCGCCGCCGGTCGGATAGGCGTGACACGTCTGCCGGTAGGACGCGACCACCACCGCCAGCAGCACCGCCACCGAAGCGGCGATCCACGGCGTCAGGAACAACAGCGCCAGCCCGCCCAGGCTCAACGCCCGCAGGATCTCCTCGGTGGCGTACGCGTTCGAGGACAGCGGATCGGAACAGAACACCGGCAACGCCAGCTTCTTCGGCAGCAGGGTCGCGCCCAGCCGCTCACTACGCAACGGTCGGCCGACCAGCAGCCGCTTCGCCCACTTCAGCACGACGTCGAGCCAAGCGCCGGCCGGAGGGGCCGGCGGAGTTCTTGACGCCGTCTTGACGCCTGGCATCCTGATCTTGACGAGTTCTTGACGGTGGCACGCGGCGGCCGTACCGGAAAGGTTCCTGAGATGAGTGTGCGGTGAGCGCGGCGCTGTCGGGGCTGGTGGTGGCGGACTTCAGCCGGGTGCTGGCCGGGCCGCTGGCCACCATGACGCTGGCCGACCTGGGTGCCGTGGTGGTCAAGGTCGAGCGGCCCGGCTCGGGTGACGACACCCGGGCCTGGGGGCCGCCCTGGGGTACCCGGTCGTCGTCCTATTTCGAGGGGCTCAACCGGAGCAAGTACAGCATCGCGCTGGACTTCGCCGACGCGGACGACCGGGCTACGGCGCTGGACCTGGCCGGGCGCGCGGATGTGGTCGTCCAGAATCTGAACCTGACCGGTTTCGGTCTTGATTACGAGTCGGTGGCCGCTGTCAATCCGGGCGTGGTGTATTGCTCGATCACCGGGTTCGGGGCCGGCGCCGGCCTGCCGGGATACGACTTCCTGGTGCAGGCGGTCGGCGGGCTGATGAGCATCACCGGGGAGGCCGGCGGTGAGCCGTTGAAGGTCGGGGTGGCGCTGGTCGACGTGCTGACCGCGAAGGACGCCACGATCGGCATCCTGGCGGCGCTGCACCGGCGGCGGGCGACCGGGCTCGGCGAGCACGTGCAGGTCGATCTGATGTCCAGCCTGCTCGGTGGCCTGGTGAATCAGGCGTCCGGCTATCTGGCGACCGGGGTGGCGCCCGCTCGGATGGGCAACCGCCATCCGTCGATAGCGCCGTACGAGACGCTGCGATGCGCGGACGTGCCGATCGCTATCGCCTGCGGGAACGATCGGCAGTTCGCCCGGCTGTGCGAGGTGCTCGGCGTCCCGGAGCTGGCCGGCGACGCGCGATTCACCGACAACCCGTCGCGGGTCGCGCATCGGGAGGCGCTCGTCACGTTGCTGGAGGCGGCGCTGGCGGCAGCGCCGGCGGCGGTCTGGGAGGAGCGGCTGACCGCGGCCGGGGTGGCCGCCGGGGTGGTACGGGACATCGGGCAGGCCATCGACAGGGCCTCGGCGCTGGGCCTCGCACCGCTGGTCGACGGGCAGATCCGGCACCCCGTCCGGTACGGCTCGGGGCCGGTGGCGAGCCCGGCGCCACCGCCCGGGCTGGGCGAGCACTCGTCGCTGGTGCGCGACTGGCTCGCCGGAAAGGGCCCGTTGGCTCACCCCGGGGCGGGTGCGTAGGGTGCCGCTGTGGATGTCAGGGGAATGATCGCTGACGAGCGGCGCCGGATGGCCGACCTCGTCGAATCGCTGAACGCCGAGCAGCTGCGGACACGCAGCCTGTGCGGGGCGTGGACGGTCAAGGAGGTGGTCGGCCACCTGGTCTCGGCGGTCGCCGCCAGCCGGGCGTCGGCTCTGCTGCTCCTGGTCCGCAGCGGCTTCAATCTGCACAAGGCGAACGCCCGCCTGGCCGCCCAGATGGCCGTCCGCCCGGCCGGTGAGCTCGCCGACATGTTGCGGGCGCACGCGGAGCACCCGTTCCGCCCGCCGGTGGTGGGTTATCCGGGGCAGCTCACCGACCTCCAGGTGCACGGGCAGGACATCCGGCGGCCCCTCGGCCTCGCGCACGACCTCCAGCCGGAGCGGCTGCGCGCGTCGCTGGACTTCCTGGTCGGCGGGCGGGCGGTGGGCTTCGTGCCGAAGCAGCGGCCGGCCGGGCTGCGCTTCGAGGCGCCCGACGTGGCGTGGAGCTGGGGTGACGGGCCGCTGGTCCGGGGCACCGGGGAGGCGATCATGATGACCCTGACCGGGCGGCGGGTCGCGCTGGCCGACCTGTCCGGCGACGGGGTCGCGGAGCTGCGCGGGCGGATGGGCCGCTGAGGCGTGCGGAGCTGATCGACGTACGCGACAGGTCGCTCTGAGCCGAGGACACCGGAGGCCGACCCACCCAGGCCGGCGCGGGGCGGTCAGAGAGCCGGTGGTGGGCCCGGAACCGGCCTAAGCTGTCTCGACAAGGCGCTATATCAGCCTTTTTCAGCTTTTGGGCGTGGGGGTTCCCATGGTGGCGACATTGGCGATCACCGCGCTGTACTTCCTGATCCTGCTGTGGCTGGCGTGGCAGTACCTACGCCACCGAGACCCGCTGCTGCCCGCCGTGATGTCGGTGATCGCCGCCGTGGCGATGCTGTTCGTGCTGACCGTGGTCCAGCTGTTGGTGGGCTCGCCGCCCCGGCCGTTCACGGTGCTGTTCTCCCTGCTGCTGCTGGGCCAGCCGTTCTTCGTGGTACGGATGATCAGCCGGGTGCGACCGGTGCCCACCTGGGGGCTGGTGGCCGCGCTCGCGGCGTGGGTGGCCACCGCCGTCCCGGTCACCGTGCTGCCCCAGCCGATGCCGCACGCCGCGGCGCTGGTGGTCGTCGGCACGTTCTTCGCGGTCGAGGTCGCCGCCGCGGGCCTGCTCGCGGCCGAGGCGCGCCGCCGCGGCGGCGCCGCCCGCCAACGCCTGGGGTACGCCGCCGCGGGTACCGCGTCGTTCGGGGTGGCGCTGCTGCTCGCCGGCAGCGAGATGGCCGGTTCGGTGGTCACCCTGGTGTCCCGGGCGGTGGCGTTGCTGTCGGCGGTGATGTACCTGCTGGCCTTCGCGCCGCCGCGGTGGCTGCGCCAGCACTGGTCGACCGTCGCGGCGTACGCGGTGATGCGGCAGTTGCTCGACGCGCCGGTCGACGAGCCACCGGAGCGCACCTGGCAGCGGTACTGCGAGGGGGCGCGGACGGTGCTCGGCCCGGACGAGGTGGCGGTGGTGTCGCCCACCGCCGAGGGTGGCGTGTGCCCGATGGCCGGCACCCGGCTGCCCAGCACCCCCGGCACCTATCCGGCGGAGGATCTGGACCGGCTCCTGGACCATCCGCCGAACACCGTGGACGCGTTGGCCGGCTGGACCCATCCGCCCCGGCTCGCGGCCGACCTGGCCCGGGCCAGCGGCACCCGGTTCGTGACCGCCGCGCCGATGACGCTGGGCGGGCGCGTCGGCGCACTTCTCATGCTGAACCGGTACCGGGTGTTGTTCGCCGAGGACGACGTCGCGCTCGTCGCCGGGCTGGCCGCGCAGGCCGCCGCCGTGGCCGGACGCGCGACCGTCCTGGCCGCGCAGCAGCGCCTCGCCGTGATCGTGGAGTCGTCCCACGACGCGATCGTCAGCCGCGACCTCGACGGCATCGTCACCAGTTGGAACTCCGCCGCGGAGCAGCTCTACGGGTACACCGCGGCGGAGATGGTCGGCCGGCCCGGCACCGCCATCGTCCCGCCGGAGAACCGGGAGGCCGAGGCCGCGATGCTGACCCGCGCGATGCGGGGCGAACGCGTCGAGCGGCAGAACCTGACCCGCCGCCGTAAGGACGGCACCGACATCACGGTAGCGCTGACCGTGTCGCCGATCACCCTCCCGGACGGCACGGTGGTGGGCGTCGCGTCGATCTCCCGGGACGTCTCGGAACGGCAACGGGCCGCCGCCATGTTCCGGGGACTGCTGGAGGCGGCCCCCGACGCGATGCTCGGAATCACCCGGGACGGCACCATCACACTGCTCAACGCCCAAGCGGCAGGCATGTTCGGATACCGGCGCGAGGAGTTGCTCGGCCAGTGCGTCGACCGGCTGCTACCGCCGGACACCCGGGAAGCATCCGCCCGGCAGCGCGTCGACTACTTCGCCGACCCGGTACCCCAGCGGATGGGCGCCGGGATACCACTGACCGCGGTCCGCAAGGACGGCACCGAGTTCCCCGCCGAGATCAGCCTCAGCGCTCTGGAAACCGACGAGGGGACCATCGTCTCCATCGCGGTGCGCGACCTCACCGAACGGCTGCAGGCCCAAGCCGAGCGGGACCGCCTCGCGGCCGCCGCCGAACACGCCGCCGTCGAGCGCCGTCTGCAGCACACCCGCCGGCTGGAAAGCCTCGGTCAGCTCGCCGGCGGCGTCGCCCACGACTTCAACAACCTGCTCGGGGTGATCTCCAGCTACACCGAACTGCTGCTGGACACCGTCGACGACCCCGCCGCCCGGGCCGACCTGGGCCGGATCGCCCACGCCGCCGAACGAGCCGCCGGACTGACCAAACAACTGCTCGTCTTCGGTCGCCGCGACATCACCCAGGCCCAGGTGCTCAACCTCAACCACGTCGTCGGCGACGTCGAGGAGATGCTGCGCCGCACCCTCGGCGAACACATCCACCTCATCACCGACCTCGACCGGCGGGCCGCGCCGGTCAACGCCGATCCGTCCCAGCTCGAACAGATCCTGCTCAACCTGGCCGTCAACGCCCGCGACGCGATGCCGACCGGGGGCACGCTGTCCATCGACACCACCAACGTCGACCTGACCACCGGCGACGACGTCCCGGGCACGCTGCCGCCCGGCCGGTACGTGCGGCTGCGGGTCAGCGACACCGGCACCGGGATGGCCCCCGAAGTGCTCGAACGAGCGTTCGAGCCGTTCTACACCACCAAGCCACCTGGCGCCGGCAGCGGTCTCGGCCTGGCCACCGTGTACGGCCTCGCCACGGCCGCCGGCGGCGACGTGCGACTGCAGTCCGAGCCCGGCATCGGCACCACCGTCACGGTGCTGCTGCCCGCCACCAGTGCGAGCCCCGCCGCACCGGGGGCCGCGGGCGGACCGTCGGCGGCGGCGCCGGCCACCCAGCAGACGATCCTGCTCGTCGAGGACGAGGACGCGCTGCGCGAGGTCACCGCCCGCATCCTGACCAGGGCCGGTTACCACGTGCTCACCGCCGCGGACGGCACCGCCGCGGTGCACACCGCGGCCACCCACCCCGCCCCGATCCACCTGCTGCTCTCCGACGTCATCATGCCGGGCATGACGGGCAACCAGGTCGCCGCCCACATCCGGGCCATCCACCCGGAGACCCCGGTGCTCTACATGTCCGGCTACGCCCAACCCTTCCTCGCCGAGAACGGCACCCTGCCACCCGATGTCACCATCGTCGAGAAGCCCTTCACCAGCCAGCAACTGCTCACCCACATACGGCGCATCCTCGAACCGCGCCAGGCGACTCACGCCGATCCGGCCGCACCGCGCGGGTCACAGCGGTGAGGCCACGTTGTCGAGCAGCCGCTGCAGGTCCCTGGCGCACTGGTAGATCACGCTCAGCTGGCGGGCGTGTGCCGGATCCACGGTGTCGTCGTCGGTCAGGATCTCCGCCCAGCCGAGAATCTTGGCGACCGGATGGCGGATGTGATGCGACAACTCCCGCCGGCCATCGTCGTCGCCGAGGCTGAGCCACATGGCGGTCAGCCGCGGCACCGCGGTACGAGCCACCTCGATCTCACGGTGGCGCGGGAAACCACCCATCGACGCCAACCCGTGCCGGCAGCCGGCGCACAGCGGCAGATGAGCCTGGCCGTCCACCGATTCGGCCGGCCGCAGGCAGGCGATCTGCGAGCCCGGGTCGACCATGACGCAGCAGTCGAAGCCGGCCGGCGTGAAGTCCTCCACCCGCAACCCCTGCTCGGCGAGTTGTTCCTCCAGCTCACCGGCGAGCCGGTCGCTGACCCAGAACCGGTCCCGGTACAGCCGGTGACAGCCACCCTGCCCATCGACATGAGGCACCGGCGAGAGCCGCCAGCCGCGGGCGTGAATCAGCTGCATGGTGCTCCCTGCGCCAATGGTTCACCCCGACGGAGTGCCCCGGACCCCGAACATCGGCCGGCGGAGCGCCGACATGAAGGCCCAGGCACACCCCGAGGCACGTTGTTTCCGGGGCCGGCCGGCCGCGCGGCGCCCCGGCCTCGTGGCCAGGGTGACGATCAGCCGGTCAGGCGGCGATCAGCGACTGCGGCGCGGCCGCTTTCAGCCGGGTGTTGAGCCAGGACAGCTGCCGGGAGTTCTGCCCGGACGCGTGCCGGCACAGCTCGATCAGCTCGTCGTCGCGCAGCGCCCGCGCCGCCTGGAGGACCACCGTCCAGGTGGTCTGCACCAGGGTGCCGAGCACGTGCAGGTCCTGCAGGTCGCGCAGCAGCCCGACCGGCCCGGTGCGCACCTCGGCCAGGCCGGCCGCGTGCAGCCGCTCCGGTTCCTCGACGTCGCCGGAAGCCGCCGAGGAACCGTACCGGTCCACGATCGGCGCGAGCCGCCGCGCCTGCTTGTCGCTCATCTTCGCCAGGGTCTGGCAGATGAACAGCACGTCCGGATGCTTGGCGTGGCCCCGCCCCACGGTGCGCAGCGAGTCGGCGAACGTCTGCTCGGCGTGCCGCGCCAGCCGGAGATAGGTCACCAGGTTCATCGTCGTCCTCCAGCCCGGACCTTGCTGACCCGGCACGCGGCGGTCTTGAAGCAGGGCTGTTTGGAGACCGGATCCCAGACGGTCATGGTGAGTTCGTTCGCCTGCCGGTCCTCCCCGCCGTAGTGGAACGGCGCGAAGACCGCGCCCTCCTTGACCCGCCCGATCCGGGCCGGCGCCTCGATCGAGCCACGCGGCGACTCGACCCGCACCATGTCACCCTCGGCGATCCCGAGCCGTTCGGCGTCGGCCGGGGACAGCTCGACCCACATGTCCGGGGCCGCCCGGCGCAGCGGCTCGGCGCGGCCGGTCTTGGTCCGGGTGTGGAATTGGTGGACGGTCCGGCCGGTCGTGTAGAGCAGCGGATACTCCTCGCTGGTCGGCTCGTGGGCGGGCGTGTAGTCGGCGCCCTTCAGGAACGCCCGGCCGTCCGGACGCAGCGCCCGGTGCTCCTGCTGGGTGACGGCGGCCCCGGTGAGCAGGTCGTGGCCGTAGGTCTCGCAGTACTCGGTGGCGCTCGGGAAGACCGCGTCGGTGTAGAGCCGCTCGGTGCCGTCCGGGGCCGCCTCGGTGACGGGCCACCGGATGCCCGTCGGTCCGCGCAGTTTCGCGTACGTCAGTCCGCTGTAGTCACACGGCCGGCCCGCGCTGGCCGCCCGCCACGCGTCGAACGCCTCCTCCGGCGTCCGCCACTTGACCAGCGGAGCGCCGTCGTCGTCCCGGAAGTCCATGGCGTCCGCGTAGGCCAGGAAGATGTCCAGGTCGCTGCGTGCCTCGCCGGGCGGGTCGACGGCCTTCTCGGACAGGTGCACGGTGCGGTCCGCGTTGGTGAAGGTGCCGGTCTTCTCACCCCAGCCGGCGGCCGGCAGCACCACGTCGGCGAGCCGGGCGGTCTCGGTCAGGAACAGGTCCTGGACCACCACGAAGCACTGCTCGCCGGCGAGGATCCGGCGGATCCGGGCGGATTCCGGCATGGACACCGCCGGATTGGTGGCGGAGATCCACAGGAAGCCGATCGAGCCCTCCTCGGCGTAGCTGATGATCTGCATGGCGTGCGTCGGATCGGCCCAGTGCGGAATCTTCAGCGGATCGACGTTCCACAGCTCGGCCAGCTGCCGGACGTGCTGCTCGTCGTCCCAGTTGCGGAATCCGGGCAGGTCGCCGTCGGCACCGCACTCCCGGTTGTTCTGCGCTGTCGGCTGCCCGTTCATCTGCAGGATGCCGGCGCCCGGCCGGCCGATCATGCCGCGCAGCAGGTGCAGGTTGTTCACCGCCACGGCGGCCGCGGTGGCCTGGTGCGACTGGTAGAAGCCCTGCAGCACGGTGGAGAGCACGGCCCCGCCGGTACCGAAGATCCGGGCGGCCCGGCGCAGCTCCGCCGGGTCGATGCCACAGATCTCGGCGACCCGCTCCGGGGTGTACCAGCCGACGACCTCCCGCAGCTCGTCGACGCCGAGGGTGTGCTCGGCCACCCACGTGTCGTCGACCCAGCCGTGCTCGAACAGTTCGCGGGTGAGACCGTTCATCAGCGCGAGGTTGGTACCGACGCGCGGGGCCAGGTGCACGCCGCCGGTCCGCACGGCCTCCTCGGCGACCTTGGTACGGCGCGGGTCGACGCAGACCAGCACCGGCGGGTGGGGGCCGCGGGTGCGGTCCAGGACCCGGCTCCACAGGACGGTCTGCGTCTCGGCGAGGTTGTGGCCGTACAGAAAAATGGTGTCGCAATGCTCGATGTCGGCGTAGCAACCGGGTTGCCCGTCGGCGCCGAACGACTCCTTGAGCGCGGCAGCGGCGGTCGCCGTGCACAGCCGGGTGTTGCCGTCCATGTGCGGGGTGCCGAGGCCGGCCTTGCCGATCACCGACAGCGTGTAGTACTCCTCCAGGAACAGCTGGCCGCTGGTGTAGAAGCCATGCGACAGCGGTCCCTTCTCGCGCAGCAGCCGCTGCGACACCTCGACGATCCGGCCCATCGCGGCCGGCCAGTCGCACTCGACCAGGGCCCCGCCCTCGCGGATCATCGGCCGGGTCAGCCGGTCGGCCGCGTGGGACCACACGGTGCTGCCGTACAGGCCCTTCGGGCCGAGCCGGCCGTGGTTGACCTCGTCGCTCGCCCGGCCGCGGACCCCTACCATCCGGCCATCCTTGACCGCGATGTCGCAGCCGCAGCCATTGCTGCACAGCAGGCAGGCGCTGTGCACCCAGCGGTCGACCTGCTCCTCGGTGACGCCCGGGTCCAGGTGCTGATCGACCCGGACCGGCCACACCGTGCCCTTGGCGTGCGGCGTCCCGGCACCCCAGATATCAACGGTTCTGTCTGTCACCCGGGTTGGCTACCCTGGCCGTCCCCCGCCGAAACGGTGTGCCGCGCCGCGCCGGTACCGGTCACCCGCAGCTCGACCCGGCTGCGGGGCAGCGCCGGGATGCGGCGCAGCGAGATGCTCAGGTCCTGGTCGCCGGGCACTTCGTAGTCGAGCCGGGCCAGCCGGATCGCCAGGGTGGACAGCAGGGCGACGGTGACGTCCTCGCCGGGGCACCGATGCCCCTCCCGCGGATCGCCGCCACCCTGCGGGATCAGCTCGTCGCGACCGGGTTCGCGGCCGAGGAACCGGTCCGGGTCGAACCGGTACGGGTCCGGCCAGAGCCGCGAGTCGTGGTTCTGCCCGTAGATGTCCAGCAGCACGAGGGAGCCGCTCGGGATGTGCTCGTCCTGGAAGGTCAGGTCCCGGACGGCGGTCCCGCCGACGAACGGGGCGAACGGGTAGAAGCGGCGTAGCTCGTGGGCGAAGGCGACGGCGTAGCCGAGGTCGCCGTCGCGCAGCGGGTCGCGCAGCTCCGGCCACCGGTGCAGCGCGTGCCCGGCGAACGTGACGAACCACGACACCGCGACCGTCGGCCGCAGCACGTTGAGCAGCTCGACCGCGGCACGCTCCGGCGTCAGCAGCCGCCCGTCGGTCTCGGTGTGCCGGGCCACCAGGCCGAGCACCGAGTCGTCCGGCTCGCCGGCCCGGTGCTGCTCGATCACCCCGGCCAGCCGGCGTTCCAGGCGGCCGCGGGCCCGGCGCGCCCGCCAGTGCCGGGGCCCGCCGGTGGCGAACCCGTCGACCAGCGCGGTCAGGTCCGCCGCCGTCCGGTCCAGGTCGGCGGGGTCGAGCGGCACCTCGGCCCAGTCGTGGACCGCCCTGGTCAGCACCCGGGCGGTCGCGTCGAACAGAACCACCCGCGGCTGGGTGGCCCAGTCGGCGGCCGCGCTGTCCCAGACCTGCCCGGCGCGCTCGGCGAGCCGGCCGACCCGGTGCGGATCCTTGAGCCCGGCCAGGAACATCAGCTTGCGGTTGCGGTGCTCGATGCCGTCGAGGGTGTGGATGGCGCCGTACCCGAACAGCGTGCCGCGCACCGGCTCGGGAAGAGCGCCGTGCCGCCGCACGTGCGACTCGTCGTAGAAGAACCGCACCGCCTCCGGCCCGCGCAGCCCGACCGCGTGCTTGCCCATCAGCCGCGTATGCATGATGTCCGGGTCCGGCGACCGGCGCCACCGGCCGGGGAACCAGGAGTAGCCCTGAACGGCGAGACCGAGGCTGTCGTCAACGAGGGGATGCCGATGCACAGACATGCGCCCTGCTATTCCCGCCCGGACCGGCCGGAAACGGCATCACCCCGCCGTTCCCCGGGTATCGCCGATGACCAACCCACCGATCGGAGGAATCTGATGACGAGCCGTTTCACGCAGTGGACCCTGGACGTCGACGACGTGCGCCGGCAGGCCGCGTTCTGGTCGGCCGCCCTCGGCTACGAGATCGAGTACGGCCCCGACGGCGACGCGCACCTGCTGCCTCCCGACGGCGGCCTGACCGTCTGGCTCCAGCCGTCCGCCGCCGGGAAGTCCGCCAAGAACCGCAACCACCCCGACCTGGTCGCCACCGACGGCGACGTGTCCGCCGAGGTCGCCCGCTTGCTCGCGCTCGGCGCCACCCGAGCCGACGTGGGCCAGACCGGCGACGAGCCGTTCACCGTCCTGGCCGATCCGGAGGGCAACGAGTTCTGCCTCCTCCACCGCCACTGACCCGGATCAAACCCGACTCACGGTACGGCGGGGAAGTCACCGCCGCAGCGCGGCGCCGATCTGCCGCTCGGCGGCGGCCAGATAGGTCGCCAGCTCGTCAGCGGCCTCACCTCGGCGACCGGCGGCGAGCTGGGCGGCGATCCGGGTGTTCTGCCGCAGGTACGGCTCGTGGAAGTCGCGGACCGCGCCCATCCGGTGAAAGATCAGCCGCATCTCGGCGAGCAGCAGGCCCATCTGGTGATCGAGCCGGGGGCTGCCGGCCAGCGCCGCCACGGCGCGGTGGAAGTCCTGGTTGGCGTCGGCGACGGCGGGCCAGTCGGCAGCGGCGGCAGCGGCCCGGCCCCGCTCGACGGCGGTGGTGACCCGGGCGACGGCGGCCGGGTCTCCGGCCAGGTCGCCGGAGCGCAGCGCGGCCGGCTCGATCAGGCGGCGGGCCCGGTAGACGTCGCGGACGTCGTCGGGGCCGGGCACGGCGACGAAGACCCCGCGGTTCTGCTCGCGCACCAGGATCCGCTCGCCGATCAGCTGGCCGAACGACTCACGGACGGTGTTGCGGGAGACCCGCAGCGCCTCGGCGAAGGCCTGCTCGGGCAGCCGGGCCCCGGGTGGCAGCCGGCCCGCAGCGATCTGCTCGCGGATCGCGCCGGCGACCCGGTCGGCGGTCGATGAGGTGGCGGCGACGCGGGTGGCGGCGAGGGCGGCCAGCACGGAGTCCACGGGAGCACCCTACTCTTGTTGAATTGTTGAGCAATCCCTAGGCTGAGGCCGTGAGGGTGCTGCGGTACGGGGATCGGGCGCTGCTGGTGGACCTCGGCTCCGAGGCCGGGCCACTCGCCGCCGCCGCGCTGGCCCGGGCCTGCCGGGAGCAGGTGCCGGGCCTGCTCGACGCGACGCCGGCGGCGCGGACCGTGCTGCTCGCGCTCGACACCCGCACCGATCCGTCCGAGGTGCGCCGCCGGCTCGCTGAGGTGCGCGTCGATCGCCCCGGCGCGGCGGCAGCGGGACTCGTCCGGATCGTGGTGCGCTACGACGGCCCGGACCTGGCGGAGGTGTCCGAGCTGACCGGCCTCTCCCCCGGCGAGGTCGTCCGGCGGCACACCAGCGGGACCTGGCAGGTGGCGTTCGGCGGTTTCGCGCCCGGCTTCGCCTATCTCGTCGGCGGCGACCCGGCCCTCGCGGTGCCCCGGCGTTCCGAGCCGCGCACCTCGGTGCCGGCGGGTTCGGTGGCGCTCGCCGGCGAGTACAGCGCGGTCTACCCCCGCCCGTCGCCGGGCGGATGGCAGTTGATCGGGACCACCTCGGCGCGGCTGTGGGACCTCGACCGGGAACCGCCCGCCCTCCTGCAGCCGGGCGACCGGGTGAAATTCGAGGTGACAGCGTGATCGAGGTCCTCGCACCCGGCCCCCTGGCGACGATCCAGGACCTCGGGCGGCCCGGCTTCGCCGCCGTCGGGGTCGGCCGCTCGGGCGCCGCCGACCGCGCCGCCCTCACCCTGGCCAACCGCCTGGTCGCCAACCCGGAGGGCGCCGCCTGCGTGGAGACCCTGCTCGGCGGCCTGACCGTGCGAGCGCTGCGCCAGGTCTGGGTGGCGATCGCCGGGGCACCCGCGCCGGCCACCGTCGACGGCACCCCGGCCGGGCACCACGCACTGTTCACCCTGCGCCCCGGCCAGCGGCTGCGGCTCGGCACCCCGCCCACCGGCCTGCGCACCTATCTCGCCGTCCGTGGCGGTGTCGACGTGCCACCCGTGCTCGGCTCCCGCAGCCGCGACACCCTGTCCGGCATCGGGCCCGAGCCCCTCGCCGTGGGCACCCTGCTGCCGATCGGCCCGGAACCGCCGGCCTGGCCGGTCACCGAGGTCGCCCCGGTGCCGGTCCCGCCCGGCGGCCCGGTCACGCTGCGGGCGATCCGCGGACCCCGGGACCATTTCCTCACCGACCCGCTGGCGCTGCGGCGCGACGGCTGGACGGTCTCGTCCCGGTCCGACCGGATCGGCCTGCGGCTGACCGGCAACGTCATCCCGGTCGACCCGGCGGCCGCCGGCATCCCCAGCGAAGGCCTGGCCCGAGGCGCCGTGCAGCTGCCGCCGGGCGGCGAGCCCGTGGTGTTCCTGGCCGACCATCCCACCACCGGCGGATACCCGGTGGTGGCGGTGCTGCTCGACGCCGACGTGGACCGCGCGAGCCAGCTCCGCCCGGGGCAGCCGGTCCGGATCGCGCTGACCGACTGAGTGGGAGCGCTCTTGCGAGCGGACAGTCGAAGCGCTTGAATCGATCCTGGCCGATGCCCCGAGTCGCCAGGAGCGAAGACATGAACCGTACGTCCCGGCACGCGCTGGCCGCGCTCGGCGCCGCCCTGATCCTCGGCACGACGACCGCCGGACCGGCGACCGCCGCCGGACCCGCGGCGGGCACGTCGGCGCGCTCCCAGGTGCACACCGCCGGCCGCGTCGGCCCGGTACCGGGCGGCACCGGCTTCACCTGGCCGGGCGTCTACTTCGAGGGTCGCTTCCTCGGCACCAGCGTGGGACTGGCACTCGACGACGCGGTCAACGACTACGACGTGCGGGTGGACGGCGGGCCGCCGATCACACTCGTCACCCCGGGCAGCGGCACCCACTGGATCGGTGGGCTGGCCCGGGGCGCGCACACCGTACGCCTGGCCAAGCGGACCGAAAGCCCCTGGAACCTGGCGGTGTTCAGCGGTCTGGTCGCCGGTCCCGGCGGGCGGATCCTGAGCCGCCCGGCGGCCCGGCACCGGCAGATCGAGTTCATCGGCGATTCCTGGACCGCCGGGTACGGCGACATGTCCACCACCCGCGACTGCTCCGGCGCCGGGGTGCTGACCCGCAACAGCAACGCCGACCAGGCCTTCGGCGCCCGGACCGCCCGTGCGCTGCACGCGGACTACCAGGTGAACGCGTGGTCGGGCATCGGGATGGTGCGCAACTACAACGGGAGCAACCCCGGCACCGACTACCGCACCTACTACGACCGGGCGTTCCAGGCGGTCGACGCGACGGTGTGGCGGCGGCCGCCCTCCTGGCATCCGCGGGTGGTGGTGATCGGGCTGGGCATCAACGACTTCTCGACGGCGCTGAACCCCGGCGAGAAGTGGGCCGACGAAGCCGCCCTGGCCGCCGACTTCCAGGCCGCCTACCAGGGATTCCTGGACAAGCTCCGGGGCATCTACGGTCCGGGCGCCTATTTCGTGCTGACCTATCCGGACCTGAGTTACCGGACCACCGCACTCGCCGACTCGATCCAGCGGATCGTCGCCGGGCGCACCGACCGGGTGCGGGCGCTCTACTACGACAACACGGCGCTGGGCCTGGACCTGATGGGCTGCGACTGGCACCCGTCGCTGCACGACCACGCGGCCCTGGCCGGCGCGCTCACCGACGAGCTGCGCACCCTGCCGATCAGGTGGTGATCGGGGTGCGGGCATGATGCCCGCATGACATCCACGGTACGTCGCGCCACCACCGAGGACCTGCCCGAGGTGGCGACGCTGTTCGCCGGATATCTCGACTTCTATCGGCGACCGGCGCCCCGGGAGACCATCCTCGCGTTCCTGCGGGAGCGGCACGAGCGCGACGAGTCCATCGTGCTGCTGGCCCGCACCCCGGGCGGGGAGCCGGCCGGGTTCGTCACCGTCTACCCGACCTTCTCCTCGCTGTCGATGGCACCGGTGTGGACCCTCAACGACCTGTTCGTCGCGCCGGCGGCCCGGCGCCTCGGCGTCGGCCAGGCCCTGGTGCGTGCCTGCGCCGCCGAGGCCCGGGCGGCCGGCGCGATCGGGGTCCAGCTGCAGACCGCGCCGGACAACACGAGCGCGCAGGCGCTGTACCGGTCCGAGGGCTTCGAACCGGACACCTTCAGCGCCTACTACCTGCCGCTCCCCCGCTAGCGGCGCAGCGTGGCCGACTGCTCCAGGCGGGCCGGCTTCGCCGGGTCGCGCACCGCGTAGGGGGCGGTCACCAGGCCGTCGTCGATCCGGACCGGGACGACCGTGTCGATCTCACCGTCGGACCGGAACAGCAGCGCCGGGCGGCCACGGGGAAGATCCCCACCCGCTCAGCCCGCGGGGGCGACGATCGGGGCGGTGTTGTCGGACGGGTCGGACTCGGCGGACGGCCCGGCGTTGCGCACGGTGACCGAGCCACCGGTGACCGGCCCGTTGCCGACCTCCAGCAGGACGGTCCGCGTCACCGTGCCGCGACCGGACGCCGTGGGCGGGAACCAGTCATCCGAGCGGCAGGTCATGGTGCGTCCGCCGTCGGGGGTCGCGCAGCCGTACGCGGGCCGCAGCCGGGTGCCGGCCGGGGCGACGACGTCGACGATCGGGCCGGTGGCGTCGGACGGGCCGTGGTTGGTGACCGTCCAGGTCAACTCCGCGGTGTGGCCGGCGCCCCGGCGCAGCGGCGGCACCGCCACGGCGAGGTCGAGCGTGTTGGGCTGGGTCCAGACGGAGAACGGCACCCGGTTGTCGGCGGGCCGCGGGTCGCCGCCGGTGATCTGGACGTCGACCCGGCCCCGCAGCTCGGCCGGGCCGGCGGCGTTCGTGCCGACCATGGCACGCAGCCGTGGCCACGACCCGGCGAGTTCGTCGACCTCCCACTCGCCGCCCGGCGGGATGTACGCCTCGTACGCACAGCGGACCGGCCGCCGGTCGAACTGGTTGCCATCGGTGCCGAGCCGGGAGTCGCAGCCGAATCCCGGGTCCCAGAGGGCGACGCCCTCCGGCATCCGGATCACGAGCATGGTGGTGATGGCCTCCACGTCGCCGTTGTTCTTCAGCGTGATGGGGAACAGCTGCTCGCCGGGGGCGGCCGGGGCCGCGGCACTGCCGACCGGCGGCACGATCGCTGTCACGTCGGGGCCGCGTGCCCCGATGGTGATGGCGACGGCGGTGCTGTTGTCCCCCGGGTCGGCGTCGGCCTCGGCTGCGGTGAACGACAACCCGAGCCGGCCGGCGGGGCCCGGCCGGGCGCCCTTGCGCGAGGTGATGCGTATCGGCCGGGCCTCGGAGACGCCGTAGGCCTGGAACTCCTCGCCGAACGGGCACCGCAGCAGCAGGCCCGTCCGGGTGCACGTGGCGTCCCCGGAAGTCACGGTGATGTCACGGCTCAGCCCGGCGAGATCGAATGTCAGGACCAGGTCCGTGGCGGTGACCGGACCGGTGTTGTAGAGGTTGATGAGCGGCTTGACCCCGTTCGCGGCGACGGCCACCGGGCCGTTACCGGCGAAGGTCGCCGACAGGTTGGGCAATTCCTCGGGCGCGGCGGAGACAGGAGTCGCGCCGACAGGCACGACCACTAGGACGGCGGCGGCGAGCACTACGAAGGTTCCACGCATGACGGCACGCTATGCCGCATCGAGAAGCTTCGACATGACTGGGACGACATCCGACAGCGTGTCACCGACCGGACATCCAGCATTTCCGCGGCGCTCCGAGCGGTCAGGGCAGCAGGGCGTTCAGGTCCGGTTTCGCGGTCAGCAGGTGGTCGGTGACGGCCAGGTCGGCCAGGGTCTCCACCGACGCGCGGTTGACCTCGGCCGGGAACTTGGGCAGAACCAGCGCGGACCGCACCTCGGGAGCGATCTTGGTATAGGTGCCGAGGACGCCACGGACCTCGTCCGGATGCTGGTCGGCGTACGCCAGAGACTCCTTCATCGCGTCGGTGAAGCGCTTGACCAGATCCGGGTTGCCGGCGATCAGCTGCTGCGAGGTGAAGTACATGGCCACGGTCAGGTCCGGGGCGACGTCCACGTAGGGCGACGCGATCCGGCGGGCCCCGGCCGCGATCGCCGCCTGCTGGAACGGCTCGACCACGAAGATGGCGTCGACGCTGCCCTTCTGCAGGGCCGGGACCTGGTCGGGGAAGGCCAGTTCGGTGAACCTGACGGCGGCCGGGTCGCCGCCGTCCTCGCGCACCGAGGCGCGCACGCTGGTCTCCACGATGTTCTTCAGGGTGTTCGCGGCGACCGTCTTGCCGGCCAGCTGCCTGGGCGACGTGATCGGGCTGTCCGCCCTGACGAACAGGCTGCCGAAGTCCTTGCCGTCGGCGCCGGTCGAGTTGTTGCCGTTCGAGACCACCTTGATCGGCAGGTTCTTGGCGGCGCCGAGCAGCAGCGAGACGGTGTTGCTGAAGCCGAACTGGTATTCGCCGCCGATCACCGCCGGGACGATCGCGGCGCCGCCCTGCGCCGTGGTGAGCGTGAGGTCGATGTTCCGGTCGCGGAAGAAGCCCTTCTCCTTGCCCAGGTAGATCGGGGCCACGTCGACGATCGCGATCACCCCGGTGTTGACCTTGTCGAGCTGTCCGGCGGTCCCCGGCGTCTTCTCATCGTTGCCGCCGCACCCGGCGACGAGCAGGATCACCGCGGCGAGCGCCGCGAACAGCCTGGCATTCATCAACGCAAGGTAGGGCAGTCATCGGCGTACGTCAATGATCACTCGCCCGTCGCATAGGTGGCGCTTTCCGGGGCATCCCGGAACGCATGACGACACCGAGTGAGAATCCGTTCGCCGTGGTCACCGGCGCCTCCAGCGGCATCGGCTACGAGCTGGCCCGGCGGCTCGCCGAGCACGGCCACGACCTGCTGATCATCGCCGAGGACGAGGGCATCGAGGACGCCGCCGCGGACCTGCGCCGGGACGGGCGCAACCAGGTGGTGGCGGTCCGCGCCGACCTGGCCGAGCGGGCCGGCGTGGAGCAGGCGTGGGCGGCGGTCGAGGCGACCGGCCGGGACATCGACGCGCTCGCGCTCAACGCCGGCCGGGGCATCGGCGGGGCGTTCGTCGGCGGCACCGACCTGGCGGCCGAACTCGACATCATCGACGTGAACATCACCTCGACGGTGCACCTGGCCAAGCTGGCGCTGCCCGGCATGGTCGCCCGCGGTTACGGCCGGGTGCTGATCACGTCGTCGATCGCGTCCATGATGCCCGGCACCTACCAGGCGGTCTACAACGCGTCGAAGTCGTTCACCCAGTCGTTCGCCGAGGCGCTGCGCGCCGAGCTGAAGGACACCGGGGTGACGGTTACCGCGCTGATGCCCGGCCCGACCGACACGAACTTCTTCCACCGCGCCGAGATGGACGACACCCGGGTCGGCACCGGCCCCAAGGACGACCCGGCACAGGTCGCCGAGCAGGGCATCCGGGCGCTGCTGGCGGGCAAGGAGAAGGTGCTCGCCGGATCGGCGAAGACCCGGGCGCAGGCGGTGGCGAGCAAGATCATGCCGGACAGCGCCAAGGCGGAGATGCACCGCAAGATGGCCGAGCCCGGGTCCGGGAACTGATGGGCGACGACGAGGCCCTGCTGCGTCTCGGGCAGCGGCTGCGGGCCGGCGGCTACCGGTTCACCACTGTCACCCCGGCGACCCACGCGCGGGTGAACCGGCGGCCCGGCAACGAGGTGGCCCGGGACCTGCGGGACGTGTTCGGCTGGAGCCGGCCGTTCCCGCCGGAGGTGGTGCCGGGCGAGCTGCGGGAGCTGATGCTGGCCGCCGGCGTGGTCGACGACGGCGGCCAGCTGTGGCGCAGCCGGGTGCGGTTCTCCAGTTACGACGACGAGCTGTTCGTGCATTCGGCGTTCCCGACCGACGCGCCCGAGTCGGTGTTCTTCGGCCCGGACACGTACCGGATGGCGGAGGCCGCCACCGAGTGTCTGCGGGCTCGCCGCGAACCGGTGACCCGGGCCGCCGACATCGGGTGCGGCACCGCGGCCGGCGCGATAGCCGTCGCGAAGCGAGCGCCGCACGCGCAGGTGCTGGCCGTCGACATCAACGACACCGCATTACGGTACGCCCAGGTCAACGCCCGCCTGGCCGGGACCGGCGGGGTGCTCCCCCGGCACAGCGACCTGCTCGACGACGTCGACGGCGACTTCGACCTGATCATCTCGAACCCGCCGTTCATGGTGGATCCGGCCGGCCGGGTCTATCGCGACGGCGGCGGCCCGGACGGCAACGAGCTGTCCCTGCGGATCATCGACGTCGCCGCGAAGCGGCTCACGCCGGGCGGCACCCTGGTGCTGTTCAGCGGCACCGGGATCGCCGGCGGCCACGACCCGCTGCGCGCGGCCGCCGCCGACCGGCTGGCCGGCACCGGCCTCGACTGGACCTATCGCGAGGTCGACCCGGACGTGTACGGCGAGGAACTGGACGGTCCGGCGTACGCCGGGGCCGAGCGGATCGCCGTGGTGGTGCTGACCGCCACCCGGTCACTCACACAGTGACGAACGGCCTGTGGCCCAGGCGTCCAGCACCGCCTGGGCCCACAGGTTGTCGACGGCCAGCGCGCACCGGGCACCCCACAGCACCTGCCCGGCCAGCTCCGGCTCGGCCTGCGCGAACGTGCCGCACATGTCGTGCGCGGCGATCTGCTCGTGCACCGCGTCGGCCTCCACGTGCTCGTCGTAGAACGCGGTGGCGCTCGCGTCGCCACCGAGGCGGCGCAGGCCGTTGCCGTACGACCGGTTCGGCAGCGACGAGGTCATCTCGTAGGCGGCCAGATGGCCCAGCACCGCGCCACGACGGGCCCGGTGCAGCCCGAAGAACGACATCAGGTTGTTCACCGCCAGGGTGCTGGCCGGCACCGCGTGCACGTACGCGCCGTACGTCAGGTCCAGGTCGAACCAGGCCATCGTCTGCTTGAACAGCTCCTGGTGCATCCGGGCGGTGACGCCGCCGCCGTACTCGTCGGCCTGGATCTCGACCAGCGCGGCCTTGGCCCGACCGCTCAGCCGCGGGATCGCGAAGGTGTGCGGATCGGCCTCGCGCAGGTGGTAGACCGACCGGTGCATGACGAACTCGCGGAACTGCCCGTGGGTGGCCCGCCCGCGCAGGTAGCCGGAGAGCGACGGCCCGTCGTCGGCGGCCACGATCGCGGCGAGCGCGGCCGGCACCGTCTCCGGGTCGGCGGCGACCGGCGGCCCGACCAGCTCGTGCAGCCGTTCCTGCCAGCGGGTTTCCAGCTCGGCGCGGAGCCGGAGCAGGTCCAGCCGCCACTCCCAGGCGTCGTCGACCCCGTCCCAGCCCCGGTAGGCCAGCTCGTAGCAGATGAACAGCGACAGGTGGAAGTCCTCGTCGTCGTCCGGGACGGCGGTGAAGTCGGCCGCACCGCCGGCCAGGGCGTCGACGAGAGCGCTGGACAGGGACCCTCGCGGCGCCGGCAATTTCATGGCCGGACGGATGCCCGTTTGCGCTTCGCCGAAACGGGGATCTTTGCGCCATGACATCGACCATCACCCCGTACGAGGACGGACCGCTGCTCGTACGCGGCGACTTCGAGCTGGTCAGCCCGGACGGGACGCCTATCGACCCGGCGCGCCGGACCATCGCCCTGTGCCGCTGCGGCAAGTCCGCCGACAAGCCGTTCTGCGACGGAACCCACAAGACGGTGCGGTTCAAGGCCGGCACCGGACGGGACAACCCGCCGCCGAGCGCCGGCGGACTACCGTGACCGTGTGACGGAGAAGCTCCCCGATGTCCCGCCGGGTTACCAGCCGCCCCCGATCGTCGCCTATCAGCCGCCGCCTCCGCCGCCGGACCGCAAGCGCACCGGCCTGATCGTCGCGGCCTCGGTTCTCGGCGCGCTGCTCGCCGCCGGTGGTGCCCTGGTGGTCCTGCGGGCCGCCCCCGCCGATCCGGCGCCGCCGGCCGCGGCCGCGCCGGTCGGGCCGGCAGCGGCGGGCACCGCCGAGCTGGCGGCGGTGCCGGCCGGCGACGAGTGGCGGCTGAAGAGCGCCGAGAACGGCGCCACCACGTCGATCCACTTCAGCAACGAGACCGCCGGCCCGGTCAAGATCCTCTGGCTCGGCTACGACCGCGAGCGGGTCTTCTACACCGAGCTGGCCCCGGGGCAGGGCTACGACCAGCAGACCTACGCCGGGCACGTGTGGGTGGTGACCCGGGCCGACGGCACCACGATCGCCGCCTTCCAGGCGACCGCGGCACCGGCCCGGGCCACCGTCCGCTGACAGGGCGGCCGCCGAACCGGGCCAACCCACCGTCCTGACCGGGATCAGCCGGCCGGAGCGAGTGCCGGCTCCCGGTCGGCGGCCGCGATGGCGACGATGGTCAGATCGACCAGCAGCATGAACGTGCTCAGCGAGACGGCGAGCAGCGGCAACCATTTGTGCATGCCGGGCACGATGCCGACTGGGTATATACGCGGCGTATACTCTGAGCGTACAGTGGGCCGCATGAGCGTACCGCTGACCCTCCTCGGCCTGCTCGAGCGCGCCCCGAGCCACGGCTACGACCTGAAACGCGACTACGACACCTTCTTCGGCGTCGGCAAGGCGCTGTCCTTCGGGCAGGTCTACGCGACGCTGAGCCGTCTCACCCGGGACGGCAAGGTGGTGATGGACGAGGTGGCCCCGGGCGAGGGCCCGGACCGCAAGCGCTACGTGATCACCGAGCAGGGCGCCACCGAGGTGAGCGCCTGGCTGGCCGACCCGGTCGCGCCCGAGCCGCACCTGCAGAGCCTGCTGTTCACCAAGGTGGTGCTGGCACTGATGCTGGACCGGCCGGCCGAGGCGTACCTCGACGCGCAGCGGCAGGCGCACATCGCCCGGATGCGCGAGCTCACCGAGATCAAGCGGTCCGGCGGGCTGGTCGAGGCGTTGCTCGCCGACCACGGGCTGTTCCATCTGGAGGCCGACCTGCGGTGGATCGACACGACGTCGGCACGGCTGGACGCGTTGCGTACCCGGATCCGGCAGGCGAAGCCGTGACCGCCGCGCTCACCGCGCGTGGCGTCGTGTTGTCCTTCGGCGCCACCCCGGCGCTGCGCGGCGCCGACCTGGCCGTCGCCGAGGGCGAGATCGTGGCGGTGATGGGCCCCAGCGGTTCCGGCAAGTCCACGCTGCTGCACTGCCTGGCCGGCATCCTGGTGCCGGACGCCGGCGAGATCCACTTCGACGGGCGGCGGATCGACGACCTCGGCGAGACGGCGCGCAGCGAGCTACGTCGCGACAGGTTCGGGTTCGTGTTCCAGTTCGGTCAGCTGGTGCCCGAGCTGTCCGCCGTGGAGAACGTCGCGCTGCCGCTGCTGCTGAGCGGGGTGCGCCGCGACGCCGCGACCCGGCAGGCACGCGACTGGTTCGGCCGGCTCGGCCTCGACGGGCTGGAGGGCCGCCGCTCCGGTGAGCTCTCTGGGGGCCAGGCGCAGCGCGTCGCCCTGGCTCGCGGCCTGGTCGCGCGGCCGCGGGTGCTCTTCGCCGACGAGCCGACCGGTGCGCTCGACTCGCTCACCGGCGAGCAGGTGATGGAGCTGCTCGTCGGTTCGGCGCGGGAGCAGGGCACCACGGTGGTGCTGGTGACCCACGAGGGGCGGGTCGCGGCGTACGCGGATCGGCTCGTCATGGTCCGCGACGGCCGGGTGACCACCCCTGCCGAGGTGACCATCCCATGATCTCTCTCGGGCTCCGTCTCGCGGTGGCGGGCGGTCGCGAGGCCGTCACCCGGCTGCTCGTGCTGGCCGCCGCCGTCGCGGTCGGCGTCGGCATGCTGCTCGCCACGGTCGCCGGGATCCACGCGGTCGGCGCGCAGAACCTGCGTTACTCCTGGCTGAACAGCGCCGTGACCAGCGCCGCCACCGGCGCCGAGGCCCGCGACCCGGCGATGTGGTCGGTTCGCGAGGACTTCTTCGACGGCCACCCGATGGCCCGCGTCGACGTGGCGGTTTCCGGCCCGGACGGCCCGGTGCCGCCCGGCCTGGCCGCCCTGCCCGGCCCGGGCGAGTACTACGTCTCCCCCGCCCTCGACCGGCTGCTGCGCGCGCACCCCGCCGACCAGCTCCGCGACCGGTTCCCGGGCCGGCCGGCCGGGGTGCTCGGTCGCGCCGCGCTGCCCTCACCGGACTCGCTGATCGTGATCGTCGGCAACACCCGGGAGGAGGCCGGCCGCATCGCCGGGACGACCGAGATCACCCGGATGGTGACCGTCTCCCCGGACAAGTGCCGCGACTGCGTGATCGGTCTCGGCTCCAACGGCATCGTGCTGACCCTGTCGGTGGTGGCGGCCGCCCTGCTCTTTCCCCTGCTGATCTTCATCGGGACGGCCACCCGGCTCGCCGCGGCCCGTCGCGAGCAGCGGTTCGCCGCGATGCGGCTGGTCGGCGCCACGCCCCGGCAGATCACCCAGCTCGCCGTCGTCGAGTCGGCCCTGGCCGCGGTCACCGGCACGATCGCCGGGTTCGGCGTGTTCCTGCTGGCCCGGGCCGGGCTGGCCGGGATCCCGTTCACCGGCGAACCGTTCTTCCCCGGCGACCTGTCGCTGACCGGCACCGACGTGCTGATGGTGCTCGCCGGTGTGCCGCTGGCCGCCGCGGTCGCCGCACGCGTCGCGCTGCGCCGGGTCCGCGTCTCCCCGCTCGGCGTCACCCGCCGGGTCACCCCGAAACCGCCGCGCGCCTGGCGGGTGCTCCCCCTGCTGGCCGGGCTCGCCGAGCTGGCCTACCTGGTCGGTCACCGGCCACCCACCACCGAGGGCCAGCTGTTCGGCTACCTGTCCGGGATCCTGGTCGTGATGATCGGCCTGATGATCGCCGGGCCGTGGCTGACGATGGCCGGTTCCCGGCTGCTCGCCCGCCGGGCACACCGCGCGTCCACGCTGATCGCCGGGCGGCGGCTCGCCGACGACCCGCGCGCCGGGTTCCGCGCGGTCAGCGGCCTGATGCTGGCACTGTTCGTGACCAGCACCGCGACCGGCGTGATCACCGCGATCGTCGCCGAGCGCTCGGACCGCACCCCGGGCTCGGCCGGGCACGACTTCGTGTCGGTGGCCATGCTGCCCGACGACGTGGGCGTGCCGGCCGGCCGCGTCTCGGCGCCCGGCCACCTGATCCGCGTCAACCCGGACCGGCGGCCGGAGCATCATCTCCAGGTCACCGACGGACAGGTGGGGATCGACATCCCGGACCTGCCCGGCCTGATCTCCTGCGCCGAACTCGCGACGATTCCCGGCGGCGGCACCTGCCCGGCCGGTGCGCAGGTCGCCCAGGTCTTCCCCGACCTGAACGCGCCGGAGTTCATGCCGGCCACCGCGGCCGGCCCGTCCTGGCCCGCCTCCACCAGGACCGCCGCCCAGCTGGCCGGCCTTAATGTCATCGACGTCGTGCTGCCGACCGACGGCACGCCCGCCGCTGTCGAGCGCGCCCGGACCATGCTGAACAGGGCTTTCCCGTACGGCCGGCTCGCCGCCACGGAGAGCGACTACGCCAGCGACTTCACCCGGCAGCTGTACCAGTTCCAGCGGCTCGCCGATGTCGTGATCGTCGCCAGCCTGGTGATCGCCGGTTGCAGTCTCGCGGTCAGCGTGACCGGCGGGCTCACCGAGCGCCGGCGCCCGTTCGCGATGCTGCGCCTGACCGGGGTGCGCCTGGCCGAGCTGCGCCGGGTGGTGGCGCTGGAGACCACGATCCCGCTGCTGAGCGTCTCGGTCGTCGCGATCGGCGTCGGCTTCCTCGCCGCCCACCTGTTCCTGCGCTCGCAGATGCGGTACAGCCTGCACGCCCCCGGCCCGGCCTACTACGTGACGGTGGCCGTCGGGCTGCTCGCCTCCATCGCCGTCCTCACCTCGACCATGCCGCTGCTCGCCCGGATGACCGGCCCCGCCGCCGCCCGCAACGAGTGACACCCGCGGACCGCGGGCCGGTGCCGGATCCGCTCCGGCCTGCGGTCCGCCGCTTGACGGTACGCCCGGTCCGGTCCCGCCCCGCACACAGGCTCGCGCGGCGGAACCGGGCGCCGCCGCGTACCGGAAAGCGGGCGGGCCCGGAGCGCACGCCCGCCTCGCGCCGGTCCGCGGTCAGGCCGGCGGACGGCCCGGTGCGTCGCGACGGCAGGGGTCATCGTGCCGTTCTCGGGTGCCTAGGGCCCGTCCATGACCTGCCCCGGGTCCCCGAAGAGCTTCACCACGTCGGTGATGCACAGCACCTGGTGCACGATCGGGCAGACCGCGGTGATCGACAGCCGGCTCCCGGCCGCCTCGGCGAGCTCGAAGCAGGCCTCCAGGGCTCGGATCCCACCGGAGTCGACGAACGTCAGCGGACCGGCGTCGAACTCGAGCGCCCGGCCGGGGTGCTCCCGCAGCAGGGTGGTCACCCGGTCCACCAGGCCGCCGGCCTCGCGGCGGTCCAGCTCGCCGCTGAGCACCAGGCGCAGCGGTGCCCCCGGGCCGGTGGCGACGCGACACACCTGCAACCGGCACTGCCCGGACACGTCGAGAGACGCTCGATAGCCGCTGCTCAAGGAACTCTCCCGCCCATCGTGAGGCCGCGGTCCCTCGCTGCTGAAGGTTTGACGCTGTGACCCACGGTAGTCCACCACCGCCTCGGGGACGGCACCATCGTCGGCTGTTCACCCGGCGTGTGACGGTCAGATCCCCTCCGGTACGGCGGGGGCGCTCCGGTCGTACCGGAAACGGGTTCCGCCGATCGCGCGGACCTCAGCCGTCGATGCAGCGGGACAGGTTGGCGATGCTGACGACCAGCGCGGTGAGGTAGGCGTCGATCCGCCAGACGGTGGCGACGACGCCGGCCAGGCGGGCGGCCAGCACCGGCAGCGGGACGACGGTGCCGCCGGCGGCCCAGACGATCACCCGGGCGACCAGGTCGCCGATGATGCCCCGGACGATGTCCCGGGTCAGCAGGATCACGTCGCCGGCCGCCCTGGTCAGCACGGTCATCGCGGTGGAGGTGGCGGCGAGGCCGCGCAGGCCGACCACGTTGTTCCCCATGATCGCCAGGTAGGCGCGCACGTCGGACCGGTCCCGGTCCGGGAAGTCCCGGTCGAGGCAGCGTTGCAGACCGCCGGCGATCCGGTCCAGGCCGGCGGCCATCGCCTGCCACTGGCCGGCCTGCTTGGCGACCACCTCCGGGGTGCCGGTCAGGTCGTCGAGCATCCGGCCCAGGTCCGGCACGTGGGTCACCGCCCAGTCCAGGCCGCCGGCGCGCAGCAGGGCGAACGTGTCCTCGACCGGCAGCGCGAACTCGGCGACCGGCGCGGCGTCGGCCAGCAGCGGCTCGACCCACTCACGGGACGTCACCGTCTCCAGGACGTCCTCGATGATCTCGGAGGCCCGGTCCTCCATGGTGCCCACGTCGTCGGCGGGCATGCCGAGCATGGCGGCGAACCCCTCGACCCCGTCGGCCACCCGCTGGAACCCCTGGACGAACAGCTCCAGGGTCTCCTCCAGGTAGGCCACCAGCTCGCCGTGCCGGACCACCCGGTCGCCGAGCCCGGTCAGGATCCAGCCGCAGCGCGCCCCGAACGCGGCCTGGTCCTGCTCGAACCGCTGCACGTCGTCGCCGATCCGGCCGAGCCGCGCCCGCAGCACCTCGAGCCGGGCCGCGTGCACCCGAAACCGTTTCGCATCGATCGGCTGCTCGGCGGAACTCGACACACGAGCACTCTAGGCGAGCCCGTCGATCATCAACCGCAGGGTGAAGTCGAACCGGTCGTGGGTGCTGCCGGCGGTGAGCTCGGCGGCGTGCCGCTTGGTGTGCGGGAAGCTGTCGGGCAGCGCGGCGATCCGGCTGAGCAGCTCCTCGCGGCCGACCACCCAGCCCTCGTGTCCACTGCCGACCCGCCGGTTCACCAGCGAGAGCTCCAGACAGTACGCGTTGATGTAGAGCAGCAGCGCGTCCATCCCCCAGGCGGCGGCCCGCGGCTCGATGCCCCCGGCGAGCAGGATGCCGAGCATGCCCTCGGCCAGGCGCAGGGTGTCCTGATGAGACGGGGCGGCGGCGAAGGCGGCCCGGGAGATGCCGGGATAGCGCAGGTACTGGTCGCGCAGCCGGGTGCAGACGCCGATCAGATCCGCCTTCCAGGTGGCCGGGTCCGGCTCGGGCAGCTCGATCTCGGCGCACAGCCGGCCGATGAGCAGCTCGTCCAGGTCCTCCTTGTTGACCACGTGGGCGTAGAGCGAGGCCGGGCCGGTCTCCAGCGCGGCGGCCAGCCGGCGCATGGTGAGCGCCTCGTAGCCCTCGGCGGCCACGATGCCGAACGCGGTGCTGACGATCGCGTCGACGGTGATCGGTTTCTTGCCGCCGCCGGACGGCCCGCGCCGGACGGCGGGCGCGGGCGGACCGCCGAGCTGGTGTCGCGCCGCGCGCCGTTCCTGCGGAGTGGGTGACATACCGGCAGCCTAGCCCATGACGAACGGTGTTCTGCACCACAAGAACGGTGTTCGTATTGTTCAGAACGGTGTTCGTCCGTACAACGGTAGGCGTGGCAACTTCCCCTCGGTCCCTGCGGGCGGCCTGGCTCGCCCTGACCGGGCTGTCCGCCGTCTTCCTCGTCGAGATGCTGGACAACTCGATCCTCAACGTCGCGCTGCCCACCATCGGGCGCGACCTGCACGCCTCCACCGTCGCCCTGCAGTGGGTGACCGGGGCGTACGCGGTGGTCTTCGGCGGCCTGATGCTGGCCTTCGGCGCGCTGGCCGACCGGTTCGGCCGCCGCCGGCTCATGCTGACCGGCCTGGTCCTGCTCGGCGCGGCCAGCCTCGCCACCGCGTTCGTCACCACGGCGGAGCAGCTGATCGCGGTCCGGGCGCTGACCGGCGTCGCGGCCGCGATGACCACCCCCGGGTCGATGGCCCTCGCCTTCCGGCTGTTCGCCGACGACCGCCTGCGCGTCCGGGCCACCACGCTGATCTCCACTGTCGGCCTGGCCGGGCTCGCGATCGGCCCGGCCGCCGGCGGCTTCCTCCTCGCCGTCGCGCCCTGGCAGGTGCTGCTGCTGATGAACGTGCCGATCGCCGCGCTGGCGTTCCTCGGCATCCGGTCCGGCATCGCCGCCGACGACCCGGCCGGCCTGCACCGCGACCCGGTCGACGTGGCCGGCGCGGCGCTCGGCACCACCACCATCGGGCTGGCACTGCTGGCGCCCACCCTGTTCGTCGACGGCTCACCGGCCCGCTGGCCGGTCACCGCCGCGGCGGTGCTGGCGGCGATCCTCTTCGTGCTGCGCCAGCGCTCCGCCCGGCATCCGCTGCTCGACCCGAGACTCATCGGGCGGCCACTGGTCGCCGGCGGCCTGGCCTACAAGGCCGCCGCCGGGCTGGCCACCGCCGGCCTCGGCTACCTGGTCACCCTGCAGCTCCAGCTCGACTGGGGCTGGCCCCCCGCTCAGGCGGCGCTCGGCCTGCTGCCCCAGGTGATCGTGCTGATCGCGGGCGGCGCGTTCGTCGACCCGTTCGTCAGGTGGGCCGGCCTCGACCGGGCCGCCTGGCTGAGCGCCACCTCGGTGGTGGCCGGGCTCGCGGTCTGGACCGGGCTCGGCCGGCTCGGCTACGCCTGGGTGGCGCTCGCCCTCGCCCTGGTCGCCGCCGGGCTGCGGGTGGTCGGCGTGGTCGCCGCGGTGAACGTCCTGCGCGGCCTGCCGGAGAACCGCACCTCCATCGGCGCGGCCCTCACCGACACGGTCACCGAGGTCGCCTCCGGAGCCGGCCTCGCCGTGTCCGGCACCATCCTGGCCGCCGTCTTCACCGGCGACATCGCCACCTCGCACTGGTCGGCCCGGCAGACCACCGAGTTCGCCACCGCGGCCCGGCTCGCCGGCCTGGTCCTCACCGTGGTGGCGGCCGCCCTGGTCGTCTGGGCCTACCGCCGCACGCACCGCCCGGCGCCCGTCCGCCGGCCCGCGCCGGTCGAGGCATAGGGTCGGGTCCATGCCGGAGACCCCCTTGGAAACCCAGCGCGAACGAGTCCCGCTCAACGACGACGGCGAGCGGGACACCGCCCTGGCGTTCCTCACCTTCGCCCGATCGTGTGTCCTCAAGAAGGTCGGCGGGCTCGACGACGAGCAGCTGCGCCGCCGCCTGGTGGTCTCCGACACCACCCTGCTGGGCCTGGTGCGGCACCTGACCGACGCCGAGCGTTTCTGGTTCGGCTACACGGTGGGCGGCGACGAGCGCCACGCCGGCGTCGACTTCAGCATGGTGGTGCCCGCCGACCGCCCCGCCCACCAGGTGATCGCCGACTACCGCGCGGCGATCGCCGAGAGCGACGCCCTGCTCCCGGCCGGCCTGGACGCCCGCACCGCCCACCCGGTCGCCGGTGAGTTCCGCACCGTCCGCTGGGTGATCGCCCACGTGACCGGCGAAACCGTCCGCCACGCCGGCCACGCCGACATCCTGCGCGAACTGATCGACGGCGTCACCGGCCGCTGACCGATCCTCACCGGCTCAGGGTCGCGTGGCGGCGTACCGGTGCCGGTTGGTGTCCCGCACCGCCGCGGGCACCCGCTCGATCAGCGCCCGCACCGTCCGGGCGCGCGGGGTGCCGCGCCACCCTGCGCACGGCCAGCATGACGCCGCTGACCGCGCGGGGTTCGGTGCAGTACTCGGCGGGCACGGCCCGGCACCCTGCCGCCGGATCTCCTGGCAGCGCAACGGCGGTGCGCCGGTGCCCCTCGACGGCGTCCACGACGCCGAGCACGGCGGGCAGCCCGCGCCGAGTCCCGCGTGGACGGTGGAGAGCCCGCACCGCGCGCCATCCTTGACCGGTGGCGGACACTGTAAGCATGCAAACGCCGGCCGACGCTCACCCCTCGGAGCGTGGCTTCTTCGTGCTCTCCCAACGCCAGTCGGGCGTCACGCCCCGGGAGGCGATCGTCGGATTCCGGGCGGTCGTCGACGCGGATCTGGACTGGGCCGACCGGCGCAAGGAGCGGTATCGCCGACGGGCGGTGACGACAAAGGTGGCGTCCCTGGTGCTGGCCGGCCTTTCCACGGTCGCGCTCGGTGTGGACCCAGCCGGGCACGGCACCGCGTTGGCGCTGCCGATGGTGGCCGCGGTGACCGTTCTGACGGGGCTCGAGCCGTACATGAGCTGGCGCAACCGCTGGGTGTCGATGGAGCAGACGCGGTACGAGCTCAACCGCCTTCGCGATGAGATCGACTACTACCTGGTCACCACCAGCGCCGGCGACCGCGATCAGGAACAGTTGCGGGAGTTCTTCGCCGATCAGCAGAAGATCTGGCGAGGCGTCAGCCAGCAGTGGCGGGAGTTCCGAGTCGCCGATGCCGCCCCTCCCACGCCCCGGCCCGGCGACTGACCCGGCACCTTCCGACCGGGTGAGCGACCGGGCCGAACGATGCCGGCGGCGGACTCGGCCGGCGCGGGTGATCCTCCGTGGCGGGAACGGCGGCCCGCTGAATCAGCCCAGGCCGCCGTTCGAGCGCAACGCACGTGGGTCAGAGCGGGCGAATGTTCTCCGCCTGCGGGCCCTTCTGGCCCTGGGTGATCTCGAACTCCACCCGCTGGTTCTCGTCCAGGCTGCGGTAGCCGCTCGCCGAGATCGCCGAGAAGTGGGCGAAGACATCGGCGCCGCCGTCATCCGGGCTGATGAAGCCGAAGCCCTTGTCCGCGTTGAACCACTTGACGGTACCTGTAGTCATAACTGCTCCTTCAGCAGGCTTTCGGAGACCGCACCGCGCGGACTCCTCCACCAGCGCCTTGTTACCCACGCTAAACGATCACGAACACGACAAGCGCCCGGACGGACAGGTGCAAGCCTCCGAGGTCATCAAGCTGCCTTCTCGCATGGCCGGTTTCAACCACTGGTCACCTAGCGAGCCGGCCTGCCGCGCCCCGCGAGGGCCTCGGCGGCGGTTGGCACCGTTCCGGCCACCCGGTCAGCGGCAGGAGCGCGAGCCAACAGATGGTCCACCTCCACCGGGCGCTGTCTTGCCCGGGCTGGCAGGCTGAGCTGATGGAGTCGGTTTGGGACTACCCGCGCCCGCCGCGCGCGGAGCGCACTGGAGCCCGGGTCACGGTGGTGCATGCGGGTCGGGTGATCGTCGATAGCGACCGCTGCTGGCGGGTGTTGGAAACCTCGCACCCCCCGGTCTACTACGTACCTCGCGGCGACATCGCCGACGCGGTGCTCGAGCCGGGCGAGGGCCGCTCGTACTGTGAGTTCAAGGGAGTCGCCAGTTACTGGGACCTGGTCGCCGGAACCACCCGGGTGCGACGGGCCGGCTGGTCGTACGAACAGCCCTCACCCGGATACACGGCGATCGCCGGAGCTGTCGCCTTCTATCCGAGCCGGGTCGACGAATGCCGTGTGGACGGCGAACTCGTCCAGCCGCAGGAGGGTGACTTCTACGGCGGCTGGATCACCGCCGACATCAGTGGCCCGTTCAAGGGCGGCCCCGGCACGATGGGGTGGTGACCGGCCTTTCCAGATTTGCGACTGCGGCACGTCGCCGGCAGCGCCGGACGCTTGCGCCCCCGCTATCGGCGGCAGATCCGGATGCGAGGCGACCAGCACAGCCGACGCGGCGCCGCCGTCACTCCTGACCCGCGTCTTCCGCTCGCTGTCCCCCGCCCGGGCAGTCCTCGGGTGGGGCGTAGGCCCGGATGGTGCCGTTGTGCCGCGGGACCTTCCCGTCGGCGGTGAGGGCCACGGGACGTCTGCAGACGGGGCAATGGCCGCGCTGTCGCCGCGAGCGTCGAGTCACCGCGCCTCCACCCGGTAGCCGTTGTGGGTCTCCGGCTCAGCCATGCCCGCCATCGTGCCGCATCCATGCCAGACACCCCGGCGGCGTCGCTCGGGATGTGGACCGGATTCGGCAGGCACACCTACGCCGCTTGGACCTGGAGCACGCATTCCGACTGTTCAAGCAGACCCTGGGCAGAACGTTGTCGAGGCGACGTGCGGCGCCTCCGGGTACGGTGCAGGTGTGCCGACGATCTATCAGGTTCGTGGATACGTGCTGGAGGAAGCGCTTGCGTGGATGCTCCGCAACAGCGGCTACCAGTTGATCGTAACGGCGTCGCCGATGAGTGGCCTGGCCGTCAACGGCGCCGGCCTGACCGTCCGGGGACGCGACGCCGAGCATCAGGCTGACGTACTGGGTGATTTCGCGTTCACCCCGCCGTTCTCCCTGCCGATCCGTATGTTTGTCGAGGCCAAGTACTACGGCCACGCTCGTCCGGTCGGCCTCAATCTGGTGCGCAACGCCTGGGCGACGGTGGCTGACATCAACGAGTTTCACGTAGCCGATGGCCCGCATGGTCGGTACCGGTACGTTTACGCATTGTTCTCCCGGTCTGGTTTCACCGACGACGCTCAGCAGTTTGCGCTGGCACACCAAATCAGCCTTGTAGATTTGTCACTGCCGATGTTCGGCATACTCCGTCGTGCGGTCCGGGAGGCCGCCGGCGGCGCGTTCCCGCATGTCGCAGGCCCGGGGGGAATAGGCGCATTGCGGGCGGCCTTCCGTGAAGTTCTCGAGACCGCCCCACCATCGTCTCCTGCCCTCGCAGAATCGGCGGCCGTGTCGGCGTTACAGGGCGTCGCGGCGACCATGAGAGCGAGCCTGGAATCCTACAACGGGGGCGAATTCCTGCTCGCGTTCCCGCCAGCACCGTTCATCCTCACCTTGACCGGCGCTACGTCAAACAGCATCGAGCAGTTCACCAGGTATTCCGAAGAGAATCCCGAACACAATGTTCACCTGCGGCGCGACAGCGCACCCGAATCGGGTTCGCACCAGGCCAGTCGTTGGCTGCTTTCTCCCGCGGAGGCGCCGGCCGCGTATACGCTCACCTTCAGCCTGCCCGAGCATGTGGAGGGGTGGATCACCGACGAAGCAGATGGTCGCGCCAATACCCGCTGGCTGAAGCGGACCCTGCTGTCGGCGATCATCATCTACCGGTGGGTTGATGGGGTACCGAAGGTATACCAGCTGCGTTATACGCCCCAACGACGTTGAACGAATCAGTGGCCGGCTTCTTAGCTCGTCGCGCTGCAGGCACTCGGCAGCCAACTTCATGGTGACCACATCGCCGTCGCCGGAGAACTCCAGGCAGTCCCACCAGGACTCGCCCCGACCAGGATGTGCAAAGCTTCGACAAGGCCGGCTTGACCCTCGGCGCTCGATCTTGGAGGGCCAGTCCCAGGAATCTCGTTCTCGCTCTGCACGCGCCGGGCGATACAGTCACGGTGAGTGGCTCCGCGCCCGCGCTCAGGTTCTCCGGAGTCCTGCGTGCTACCTGCTTCCCGCCACGGACGGGCCAACCGGCCGCATCATCAAGGTTGACTACGACGTATGTCGGCCAGCGCGCCGAGCGCGGGCGGCGGTCTGCTCTACGAGCCGATTCTCGACTTGTCCACGCGGATAAGATCGGCGCGTGAAGATCAGGTTCCGCGATCACGTGACGGGCCCGGGCCGCTGGCTGGCGATCCCCGGAGCCCTGCTCGTCGTGGCCCTGATCGCGGCTCCGGTCCAGGCCGCGGAGCCGGGCACCGACCACCCGAACGACATGAACTGCGGCAACATCTTCTGGTTGACCCCGCCGGAACCGGACCCGGCCGATCCCGACTACGAGTTCTACCGCGCGAAGATGGACCGAGGCTGCCGGACGGCCCGCGTCACCAGAGGCACCACAGCGGCCATGGTTTCCGCGATCACGGTAGTCGGCGTGGCCCTGCTCGCCCGCCGTCGTGAGAAGTAGATTCAGGCCACCGGGCTGGTGCTCACGGTTGTCTCCGGCGCCGGGACACCACCACCAGGGCCAGCCGCCGGAAGCGAACGGCCGGAGCCCGGCGAAGCGATCCGGCCGGCCCGCAACAGAGCGGACCAGCCGGACCGCAGGGCGGACCGGTCAGACCGAGGCGAAGCGGGCGGCGAAGGCGACCGCGCCGACGTCCCCGTCCCGCAGCCGGAGCGCGATGTCCGCTTCGCCGATGTTCTCCAGGGTCCGGGCCGCGAAGTTGATCGCGGCGGGCTCCCGGCGCAGCAACTGCTTGGCCAGGCGGGCCTGGGTGGAGCGCAACGTGGCGAAGGCGCACATGTCCAGGGCCGCGACGTAGTCGTCGGTCAGGGTTCCGGCCATGGCGTGTTCGACGACAAGTTCGCGCAGCCAGTCCGGCCAGTAGCCGTACTTGCCGACGATCTTGCCGGCGTGGATGGCCTCGGCCGGGGTGTTGCCGGCGTTGAGCAGCTGGGCGGTGACCGGCACGTCGAGGTGGGTGACGCGCAGCGCGGAGACGAAGATGCGCAGCAGCACGACAGCGCCGAACCGCGGCTCCATCTCGGCGGCGGCCCGGGCGTACTCGCCGTCGATCACCCAGGACACGACCTCGGCCTCGGCCAGGGCGGTCGGGTCGACGCCGCGGGACTCGAGTCGCTCGATGGTCTCGCGGAGCCGGGTGCGCGCCTTGTCGTACCGGTCGCGCAGGCCCTCGCTGTTGGCCTTGTTGCGGTACAGGATGGCGATGTCGGCGGCGATGTCCGCTTCCCGTTGCAGCAGCTGCGAGCTGATGCGCGGGAGCAGAAGCTCGGTCAGGCCGATGGTGAGGATCGCTTCGTCGAACCGGTCGGAGGCGGTTTGGAACTGCTTCCACCAGTCGACGGAGTGCTCGCTGGACATGAGACCTCCTGGTACGACTGGAAGCCTCATCGACAGTCCGGCGGGCGACCTGCGGATCCGTGGCCGGGAACCTCCGGGCGTACCGGAAAGCAACGGACCGGAACCCGAAGCGGGCCGTGCGTCAGTCGCCGGCCCCGCGGTCCAGGGCCAGGTCGAGCGCGAGCACGCTGCCGATGATCAGCAGCGGGTCGACGCCCGCGGTGATCTGCACGGCGTAGGTGTCGCGGACGGTCAGCCAGCGCTTGGAGACCGCGGCGACCTCGGCGCCGCCCTGCTCGATCACGTACTCGTGGTCCAGCAGGTCGCCCTTCATCTCCAGATCGTCCGGGCCGGGCACGTCGATCACGAACTTCTCGCGAAACGGGGTGAACAGTTTCTTGCGCACCTCGGCGGCCTTCTCCCCGCCGATCCGGACCTCGTAGGTCGGGCGCAGGGCGACCAGGTGCCGGTGCACGCTGGCGACCTCCTGGCCGGACAGGTCCTCGATCACCACCCGGTTGCGGATGCTGAGCACCTTGCCGTCCACGTGGTAGACCTTCGTGCCGTTCTCGTCGAGCACGTCGAAGTCGTCACCGATGGCGAACAACCGTTCCCTGATCACATACATGTGTCGATTGTCCGCCATCGGCGCCAAGGCGGCTCAGCTGTGCTCGACGGCCGCCTGCTGGATCGGCAGCGCCGCGACGTACCGCCGCATGAACGCGTCGAAACCGGCCACGTCGGCCGGGTCCGGCGCCGCGGTGTCCAGCTGCGCGCCGGCGAACACGTCGTCGTTCAGGAACTGGTCCAGGCTCTGCCCGTCCTTGCGGCCGGCCACGAACGCGGCCAGGATCGCGATGCCCCACGCGCCGCCCTCGCCGGCCAGGTCGCCGACCGAGACCGGGGTGTTGATCGCGGCGGCGAGCAGGTTCTGCGCGACACCCTGGGTCTTGAACAGGCCGCCGTGCGCGAACATCCGGTCCAGCCGCACCGACTCGGCCTTCTGCAGCACGTCCATGCCGATCCGCAGGGTGGCCAGGGCCGAGTAGAGCTGGGTCCGCATGAAGGTGGCGAGGTCGAGCGTGCTGCCCGGCTCGCGCAGGAACAGCGGCCGGCCCTCGTGCAGCCGGGTGATCGGCTCGCCGGAGAGGTAGTTGAACGCCATCAGGCCACCGCCGTCGGGAGCCCCGCGCAGCGCGGACCGGAACAGCGTCTCGAAGACGGTGTTGCTGTCCGCCGGCGCACCGAGCGCCGTGGCGAACTCGGCGAACAGGCCGGCCCACGAGTTCAGCTCGCTGGCGCCGTTGTTGCAGTGCACCATCGCCACCAGGTCACCGGCCGGGGTGGTGACCAGGTCCACCTCGGGGTGCATCCGGCTCAGCGGGCCGTCCAGCACGATCATGGCGAAGATGCTGGTGCCGGCGCTGACGTTGCCGGTGCGGCGGGCCACCGAGTTGGTGGCGACCATGCCGGTGCCGGCGTCGCCCTCGGGCGGGCAGAGCGGCAGACCGGCCTGCAGGACGCCGCTCGGGTCGAGCAGCCGTGCACCGGCCTCGGTGAGCGTGCCGGCCGCCTCGCCGGCGGGCAGCACCGCGGGCAGCAGCTCGGCCAGCGGCGCCGGCACCCCGCGCCCGGCGACCAGCTCGTCGAACTGGGCGAGCATGCCCGCGTCGTAGCCACCGGTGGCCACGTCGATCGGGAACATGCCGCTGGCGTCGCCGACGCCGAGCACCTGGCGCCCGGTCAGCTTCCAGTGCACGTAACCGGCCAGCGTGGTGAAGTGGGCGAGCCGGGCGATGTGCTCCTCGCCGTTGAGGATCGCCTGGTAGAGGTGGGCGATGCTCCAGCGGTGCGGGATGTTGTGACCGAACAGGTCGCTGAGCGCCTCGGAGGCCTCGCCGGTGTTCGTGTTGCGCCAGGTGCGGAACGGGGTGAGCAGCTCCCCCTCGCCGTCGAAGGCCAGGTAACCGTGCATCATCGCGGACACCCCGAGGGCGCCGGTGGTGCGCAGCTCGGTGCCGTGTTTCGCGCGGACGTCGGCGGCCAGCTCGGCGAAGCAGTCCTGCAGCCCGGCCCAGACCGCCTCGAGCGAGTAGGTCCAGACGCGGTCGACGAACTGGTTCTCCCAGTCGTGGCTGCCGACCGCGATCGCCTCGTGGTCGGGGCCGATCAGCACCGCCTTGATCCGGGTCGACCCCAGCTCGATCCCGAGGGCCGTGCTCCCGGCGTCGATCGCCTCACGCAAGTTCGTCATGTTCACGTTCTACCGTACGAGTCTGCTGGTCTACTAGCGGCCCCACCCGTCAATTGTGATCGTTACCATCCCGATCCGCCGGGGCTCACATCGAAACACACAACAGCCCGCTTCCCGGCTCGCCGACGCCGCCGCTTCCCACATTCAGAACCTGTTTTGCGTACGCCCGGAGCAGGGCTCCCCGATGAAAACAGCGTCCAGCGCGGGCTTCGCGGCTTATGTGGCAATCGTCACTTGACGGCCACCCACGTGGCCCTCATGAGGATATGCGCAGGTCGCGGCGCTTTCCAGGTCCCTGCAGCCCCGGCGTCAGGCGTCCAACGGCGCCTAGGGCGAGTTTCCTTCCCGCGGCCCGACAGTTAGCCTGCCCTCTTGTTAGGTAAGGTTTACCTTAGTGGAGGCCCCGTTGGAGCGGTCCGATTCCCCGCATCTGTTTTCCGGCTCCACCCTGGACGGCTACACGTCCGGTGTGTGGCACGCGTCGGCGCTGCTCGCCGACCGGGTGAAGGCAGTGCGGCAGCCGTACTCCGGCGCAGGCGTCGCCGAGTTGCAGGAACAGGTCGACACCATCGACCTCGACCGGCCCCTCGGTGACACCGGTGCGGCATTGCACGAGATCGCCCGGCTCTACCTGGACAACGCCGTCTGGTTCCATGAGCCGACCTACGTCGCCCACCTCAACTGCCCGGTCGCCATCCCCGCGCTCAGCGCGGAGGTGCTGATCTCGGCGGTCAACTCCTCGGTGGACACCTGGGACCAGAGCACCGCGGGCACCCTCATCGAGCGCCGCCTGATCGACTGGACGGCCGGGCGGATCGGCTTCGACCCGGGCGCCGACGGCATCTTCACCAGCGGCGGCACCCAGTCCAACCTGCAGGCTCTGCTGCTGGCCCGCGAGGAGACCCTGGCCGGTCCGGCCGGGGACCGGGCCACCACGATCCCGAAGCTACGGATCTTCGCCACCACCGAGAGCCACTTCAGCGTCAGCAAGTCGGCCGGCGTCCTCGGCATGGCCGCCGACGCGGTGGTCGGTGTGGCCACCGACGGCACCGGCCGGATGGACCCGGAGGCGCTCGCCGCCGCCATCGACGACGTGCGCCGCGACGGCGGGATCCCGATGGCCGTCGTCGCCACCGCCGGCACCACCGACCTGGGCCGCATCGACCCGGTCGACGCCATCGCGGCGATCTGCGAGAGCCGGGGCATCTGGTTGCACGTCGACGCCGCGTACGGCTGCGGTCTGCTCGTCTCGCGCCGCCGGAACCTGCTGGACGGCATCGAGCGGGCCGACTCGGTGACCGTCGACTTCCACAAGAGCTACTTCCAGCCGGTCAGTTCCAGCGCGATCGTGGTGCGCCGGGGCGAGACGATGCGCCGGATCGCGGTGCACGCCGACTACCTGAACCCGCGCACCGCCGCCGTACCGAATCAGGTCGACAAGAGCCTGCAGACCACCCGCCGCTTCGACGCGCTGAAGTTGTGGATGACGCTGCGGACCATGGGCGCCGAGCAGATCGGTGCCATGTTCGACGCCGTCATCGACCGGGCGCACGAGGTCTACCTGGAGATCTGCGACGACCCGGACTTCGAGGCGGTGGCCGCGCCGACGCTGAGCACGGTGCTGTTCCGGTACCGGCCGGCCGGGACGACCGTCGCCGAGTGCGACGACCTGATGCCGCGGCTGCGCCAGCGGCTGTTCCACGGCGGCCGGGCGATCGTCGCCGGCACCACCATCGGCGGCCACTACTGGCTCAAGTTCACCCTGCTCAACCCGAACACCACGATGGACGACCTGCGCAGCGTGCTGGACCTGATCCGCGGGATCGGCGCCGAGATGACCGGCGAGCGCGACGAGGCCGCGGCGGTGATGGCCTGATGCGCACGTACGACTTCGCCGCGATCGGCGTCGGCCCGTTCAACCTGGGACTGGCCGCGCTCACCCAGGACCTCGCCGACGTCGACGGTATCTTCCTGGAGCAGCGGGCCGAGTTCGACTGGCATCCCGGTCTGATGATCGACGGTGTGACGATCCAGGTGCCGTTCATGGCCGACCTGGTCACGATGGCCGATCCGACCTCACGCTTCTCGTTCCTCAACTACCTCAAGCAGGTCGGCCGGCTCTATCCGTTCTACATCCGGGAGAGCTTCTACCCGCTGCGCGCCGAGTACAACGAGTACTGCAAGTGGGTGGCCCGGCAGCTGCCGTCGATCAGGTGGAACACCCGCGTCGACACCGTCACCCACGACGGCGAGGCGTACCTGGTGCACACGAACAATGCGACGTTCCGGGCCCGCAAGCTGGTGCTCGGCATCGGCACGGCGCCGCGTGTCCCGGCCGCCGTGGACCGGGGACCCCACGTGCACAGCGCCGACTATCTGCCCGAGAAGGCCAAGCTCCAGCAGCTCGACTCGATCACCATCATCGGCAGCGGGCAGAGTGCCGCGGAGATCTACCTCGATCTTCTCAACGACATCGAGACGTACGGTTACCACCTGAGCTGGATCACCCGCTCCCCGCGGTTCTTCCCGATGGAGTACACCAAGCTCACGCTGGAGATGACCTCGCCGGAGTACATCCGGTACCACCAGCGCCTGCCGCTGGAGACACGCGACCGGCTCGGTCGTGAGCAGCGCAACCTCTACAAGGGCATCAGCGGCGACCTGATCGACACCATCTACGACACGCTCTACGCCAAGAGCCTGGCCGGGCCGGTGTCCACGACACTGCTGACCGCCACAGCTCTCTCCGGCGTGATCTGGGACGGCGAGCGCTGGACGCTGGCGCTGGAGCACCAGGAGGACGGCAGCTCATTCACGGCCACCACCCGGGGGCTCGTGCTGGCCACCGGCTACGCCCCCAGGGTGCCGTCCTTCCTGGACCCCGTCCGTGATCGGATCAACTGGGACGCCCGTGGCCGGTTCGACGTCACCGTCGACTACGCCGTCGACCGCGAAGGCGACGAGATCTTCGTGCAGAACGCGGCCGGGCACACCCACAGCGTTACCGACCCCGACCTGGGCATGGGCGCCTACCGCAACAGCGTGATCCTTCGGGGTATCACCGGGCGTGAGATCTACCAGGTCGAGGAGTCGATCGCCTTCCAGCAGTTCGGGGCCCCCGCGGCCGACATCCCTAAGGCACTGGTGACATCGTGAGACTCGTACCGCTGGATCTCGACCGTGATCTTGATCTTCTCTTCGCCTGGGTGACGCATCCCCGCGCGCACTACTGGGGCCTGCAGGGCGCCAGCAGGGAGCGGGTGCGCGAGGAGTACCAGGGCTTCCTGGACAACCCGCACTACGACGTGTGGCTCGGGCTGGACGACGACGATGCCCCGCTGTTCCTCGCCGAGACCTACGACCCGGCGCACAGCGAGCTGGCTCCGCACTACGCCGTACGGCCCGGTGACATCGGCATGCACGTGCTCGTCGCGCCGCCGACCCGCAAACGCTCCGGGGTCACCTCCGCGGTGATGCGGGCCGTCATGGACTTCTGCTTCGCCGATCCGCGGATCGAGCGGGTCGTCGTCGAACCGGATGTCCGCAACGACGCCATCCAGCGCAAGAACGCCGAGGTCGGGTTCGTGCCGGAACGCGACGTGCCGCTGCACGGCAAGACCGGCCGACTCAGCTTCTGCACCCGCACGGCGTACGCGATGAGCGTCCCGCACCTGCGGCCGGAGGCCATCGAGTTCGCGCACCGGCGGCTGATCGCGAAGGCCATCGCCGAGTTCAGCCACGAGCGCCTGCTCTCGCCCGTCCATGACCCGTCCCGGAACAGGTACCGATGCGGCGAGAACACGTTCACCGCGAAGCGCTACCCGCTCGAGCACTGGGTGATCGACCCCGAGTCACTGGACGGGCCGCTCGACGCGCTCGACTTCATCGCTCGCCTGCGCGAGACGCTCGGCATCCCGGCGAAACTGCTCGGCACGTACCTCGAGGAGATCTCCGCGACGCTGGCCGGCAGCGCCTGGAAGTACACGCATCGCCGGGAGACCGCCGAGGATCTCGTCCACGCGAGCTTCCAGACCATCGAGGCGGCCATGACCGAGGGGCACCCCGGGTTCGTGGCGAACAACGGGCGCATCGGTTACGGGCTCAGCGATCACGAGGCCTACACCCCGGAGTCCGGGCGGCCGGTCCGCTTGCGGTGGGTCGCCGTTCGCAAGGACCAGAGCATCTTCGTGTACGCCGGTGACGAGCGCGACCACTACCGGGCCGAGCTGGGTGACCTGCTGGACCGTTTCGAGCAGCAGCTCCGTGGCCACGGGCTGGACCCGGCCGGGTACCGCTACCTGCCGGTGCACCCGTGGCAGTGGGAGCACAAGGTCACCGTCACGTTCGCACCCGAGGTGGCCCGCAGGGCGATCGTCCCGCTCGACGCCGGACCTGATCGTTATCAGGCACAGCAGTCGATCCGGACGTTCTTCAACCTGGACCGGCCGGAACGCCACTACGTCAAGACCGCGATCGCCGTGCAGAACATGGGTTTCCTGCGCGGGCTGTCGCCGAAGTACATGCGGGCCACGCCACCGATCAACGACTGGGTCGCGCGGGTCGTGGAGGGTGACGAGGAGCTGCGCGCCTGCGGGTTCGGCGTGCTGCGGGAGCTGGCGGCGATCGGGTACATCGGTGACGCCTTCCACCGGAGCGAGACACCCAGCGCGTACACCAAGATGCTCGCCGCCCTGTGGCGGGAGAGCCCGCTCCCGCGTCTCGCCGCGGGCGAGCGGCTCGCCACCATGGCCAGTCTGCTGCACCGCGACCGCGCCGGGAAGTCGCTGGCCGCCGCCCTGATCCGCGAGTCCGGCGTGGCACCGGCGGCGTGGGTGGCGACCTACCTGCGCGCCTACCTTCGGCCGATCGTGCACTGCCTGCTCAAGCACGATCTGGCGTTCATGCCGCACGGCGAGAACCTGATCCTCGTGCTCGAGAACCACGTGCCCGTCCGGGTGTTCATGAAGGACATCGGCGAGGAGGTGGCGGTCATGAACGACCAGCCGCTGCCGCCCGAGGTGGAGCGGATCCGCATCGAGGTCAGCGACGAGATCAAGGAACTGGCGGTCTTCACCGACGTGTTCGATGGGTTCCTGCGGCACCTCGCCGGGATCCTCGACTCGGACGGGGTGCTCAGCGCCGCCGAGTTCTGGGCGCTGGCCGGCGACTGCGTCCGCGAGCACGCCAAGGACCACCCGTCCCTCGGCGGGCGGCTCGACCTGCTGCGGCCCACCTTCCGGCACTCCTGTCTGAACCGGCTCCAGCTGCGCAACACGCTGCAGATGGTGGACCTCACCGACCAGGCCAGCTCGCTGATCTTCGCGGGCGAGCTGGACAACCCGATCGCGGCATGAAGGTCTACCGCGACGCCTACGGGATCCCACACCTGCGCGCCGGCTCGGTCCTCGACCTCGCCTGGCTGCAGGGGCGGGTGACCGCAACCGACCGGGGCCGTCAGATCACCGTCGAGCGGCTCCGCTCCGAGGGGCGTCTCGCCTCCGTCGCCGGGGCCGCCGAGGTGGGGTGGGACCGGTTCGCGCGACGGGTACGGCTCGACGAGACGGCGCGGCGGTCATTCGCCGAACTGGACGATGCCACCCGGCGGTGGTTGCGGGCGTACGCGGCAGGTGTCCGCGCTGGTGGCGTCGACTGGCAGCCGTGGTCGTCGCTCGGCGTGTTCCAGGTGCAGCACATCCTGTTCGGGACGTTCGGCAACAAGATGTGGCGGGCGCACGTCGAGCGGACCCTCGGCCCGGACGCCGTCGCGTGGTTCGCCACCGAGGGGCCGGGCGGCTCCGGCAGCAACGCCTGGACGATTCCGGGCGAGATCGCCGGCGACCCGCACCGGCTCCTCGAACTGCCCGGCGTCTATCAGCAGATCCGGCTCGCCTGCCCGGCCTTCGACGTGGCCGGGCTCACCTTCCCGGGCGTCCCCGGCGTGCAGCACTTCGGCCACACCGGATCGGTGGCCTGGGCCATCACCAACGCGATGGCCGATTACCAGGACCTCTACATCGAGGAACTGCGCATGACCGGGAACGGGTTCGAGGCTCGCGGCGCGAGCGGCTGGGAGCCGGTGGTCACCCACCAGGAGACGATCGTCGTACGGGACGGGCCGCCGGTCGTGGTCGATGTCCTGGAGACCGCGCGGGGGCCGGTCATCGATGGGAACCTGAGTCTTCGTACGCCGTCGTTGTCCACCTCCGACCTCGGTTTCGGCGCCCTGTTGCCGCTGCTGCACGCGTGCACCGTGGACGACGTCGCCGACGCCCTGTCCCGCTGGGTCGAACCGGTCAACAGCGTCCTCACCGCCGACAGCACCGGGCGCACCCTGCAGCTCACCGTCGGCCGGGTGCCGCAGCGCGACGAGCGCAACCGGATCGTGCCGGTTCCCGCCTGGGAGGCCCGCTACGCGTGGCGGCCGGAGTGGGCGCCGATGTTCCGTGCCGAGGTGACCACCGCCGTCAACGCCAACGACCGGCGGCCCGACACCGGGCCGTACGGCGTGGACTTCGCACCGCCCGCCCGCGCCCGCCGAATCCGTGAGCTGCTCGAATCCGGGGTGCCGCACGAGTCGATCCACATGGACACCGCGCTTCCCGCCGACTCCGCCGAGGCCGGGCGCCGGATGGCCGAGCGGTCGGCCGTCGCCCGCGGGTTGTGCGACCTGCCCGCGTTGAGGCCGCTCTTCTCGCCCTCCGGTCATGATCCGCTGTTCGCGCCGTGGACCGATCCCCGTGCGCGGATCGGGCTTGCTCTCGACGGGGTGCTCGCCGGACTCGGCCTCGATCCGGTGGCCCTCGCCGCCGCGCCCTCCCCCTCCCCCTCGGCCTCAGCTTCCCCGCTGCCCGGTTCACCGGATTCGTTCTGGGGTGCGCGGCATCTGCTGCACCCCCTTCAGCTGCCCGGCCTGGACGTCGACGTGCCGGAGGTCCGGCTCGGTGGCTCGGCCGGCTGCGTGCTCAACACGTCAAGCATTCCCGGGGTCAGTGACCTGTGCTGGCGCGGGCCGGTCGCCCGCTATGTCTGGGACCTCGCCGACCGGCGGCGCAGCCGGTGGGTCGTACCGTTCGGCGCGTCCGACGACCCCGCGTCGCCGCACTTCCTCGACCAGCTGCCGCTCTGGGCGCACGGAGCGCTCGTCCCGCTGGTCACCGACTGGGAGGAACTCATGGAGGAACCCTTGATCGTCTTCGCGGAGAAGCTGCCCGGCCTGGGAGAGCTCACCGTGATCCCGCTCGATCCGGTCGCGCACGCCCCGGTCGTGCACGGCTGGGTGACCAAGGAGCGCAACCGGTTCTGGGGCATGGGCGAGCACTCGGTCGCCGACGTCGAGGAGATCTACGGTTACGTCGACAGCCTGGAGAGCCACCACGCCTACCTGCTGCTGCTCGACGACGGTCCCATCGGGATCTTCCAGACGTACGAGCCGTCACTCGACCCGGTCGGCGAGTGCTACGACGTGCAGCCCGGTGACTTCGGCCTGCACCTGCTGATCGACGCCGAGGGCCGGGATCTGCCACACCTGACCAGCGCCGTCTTCCCGGCCCTGCTCCGGCACCTGTTCGCGGCGGACCCGGCCCGCGCACGCATCATCGCCGAACCGGACATGCGCAACGACCGCTCGATCAGCCGCCTCCGGCGGGAGGGTTTCACCCTGGGACCGGAGATCGACCTAGGTCACAAGAGGGCTCAACTGGCCTTCCTCGACCGGGTACGTTTCGAGGCCGCCGAGAGGTAGTGGCGGCGTTCTCACCGGCCGACCCGGGCAGGGTCGCCGCGATGCGGCGCGACCTGCACCTCACCGACGACCAGATCGCCCGGCGGCTGACCACCGAAGCGGCCACCCCGGTGATCGAGAAGCGCCTGCGCGCCCAGCTCGGCAAGCGGTTCGGCGGCGCTTGGATCCCGGCCGGCGCCACCCGCCGCACGGTCGCGGTCACCAGCCATGCCGACGCCGCCGAGGTCCGCGCCGACGCCCAGAAGTGGCACCGCGGCTGAGGCGGGTGGCGCTCATCCCGGTGCTCGGCCGAGCACCGGGATCACCCCCGCGGGGGTCGATCAGCGGGGAAGAGTTTGATGAAGCGGGCCGAGGAAGGCGAGATGTCCTCATAGCCGAGGAGTCTGTAGAACTCGTGGGTCCTCGTGCGGTGCCGGCGGCTGGTGACCTCCATCTTGATGCAGCCGGCGGCCCGGGCCTGGTCCTCGGCGGCCGCGACCAGTAGCTGGCCCACGCCCCGGCTCCGGTGGCTCTCGTCGACCACCAGGGCGACCAGCCGGCCCATCTTGCCGGTCGACTGCAGCAACGGGAGGACGTGCAGCGCCGCGACACCGACCAGCTCGCCGTCGTGGTCCGCACCGATGAGCCAGCCGGCCGGGTCGCCCGCCCAGAGGTCGAGACGTTCCCGCGCCGACTCCTCGGTGGTCGGATAGCCCAGCTGGCCCAGCAGGACGGCGAGCTGCGGCACGTCGTGCCGCCGGACGGGTCGGAGCTGAATGTCCATACCGGCATTGTCGGGTACGCCGGGCGCGCCCGGGCGAGCACGCCGCCCGCTCCGGCAGCTCAGCGATGCGAGTTCAGCCGAAGGCGGTCACGATAGCGCCGGCCCCAGCGGTCGAGGAGAGCCAGATGGTCGGCGAGTTCGGCGCCGAGCTGGGTCAGGATGTACTCACCGCCCTGGATCGCCGGATCCTGGGTGATCAGGGCGTGGCGCTGGAGACGTCGCAGGGCTCCGCTGAGCGACTGGTTGTGCACGTGCCGCCCACTGGAACTGGCGAGGCGGTCCTGCAGATCGGTATAGCGACCCGGTCCCCGCACGGCGAGGTCGACGAGCACCGGACCGGCCCAGCGCGGTTTGAGGATCTCCCCCAGAAGGGCATGAATCTCGCGCACAACGTCCGCTTCCTCCCCGTGAGTCTTCGGCGCCGATCGATCTATGGGCCTCAACCCTAGAAACTCTTCGACAGTTCTTCATCCCGTAAGCCGGATTTCGCCACCATCGGAAATGATCGACGGGCAGCAATGTGGAAATCCCCGGTCAACCACCCGTTGCGGGCCGTTTGACCAACTGCGCGACCGGATTTCCGACACAACCTGGGCGTTTTGTCCGGAATCTGACGGTCGGTCGGGGCGATTAGACCGACATTGCCCCCTTTGATGAGCAGGTCGGCTGGCGTGATCGCGCTACCGGAAGTGGCCTTGCACGCCCTTCCATGGGCGTGTAGAACCTATTCCAGTGTTTGCGCCGGGCCTCTGGTGCCACAAACGGCGAGCCCTCCCGAAAAGCGCAGTCCGACATCACGGGGTGATGTTTTGACCAGGTCTTTCATCGTCACGCACATCGATCTTTGGCTTTCGGCGCCGGCCTCCACGGAGGTGGAATATGTCTGACCGGCTGCGCCAATTGATATGCCGCGACGAAGTGCTGTACATCATGGAGGCGCACAACGCCCTGAGCGCGAAGATCGCCGTGGAGTCGGGGTTCGAGGCGCTCTGGGCCTCCGGCCTCACCATCTCCGCGACCATGGGCCTCCGCGATCGGAACGAGGCCTCCTGGACCCAGGTGCTGGACGTCGTGGAAATGATCACCGACTTCGTCCCCCAGCCGGTTCTCTTCGACGGGGACACCGGATTCGGCGACGCCAACAACGTCAGTCGCCTGGTCCGGAAGCTGTGCCAGCGAAACGTCCAGGGCGTCTGCATCGAGGACAAGCTCTTCCCCAAGCAGAATTCATTCCTGGGAAATGCCCAGCCGCTCCTCGCGGTCGAAGATTTCTGCGAGAAGATCAAACGCGGCAAGGATGCGCAGACGGACGACGACTTCGTTCTGGTCGCGCGAGTCGAGGCGCTGATAGCCGGGCACGGCCTGGGCGAGGCACTCGATCGGGCATTCCGATATCACGAGTCCGGCGCCGACGCCATATTAATCCACTCCAAGAAATCCGACGGGGAGGAGATCCTGCAATTCCTGGACCGCTGGCGGAATCGATGCCCGGTCATCATCGTGCCCACGAAGTACCACGCCACTCCGACCAAGCTGTTCGTCGAGCGCGATGTCGCCGCCATCATCTGGGCCAACCACAGTCTCCGGGCCTCGATCTCGGCGATGCGCAGCATCACCGACCAGATCTGTCGCGGCCGGTCGGTGACGGAGATCGAGACGCGGATCGCCAGCCTGGAACAGCTGTTCCAGTTGACGAACGAGTCCTCCGCGTGAACGCCGGCCGCGCCCCGGACGAGGAGGGGGCATGACCGACGCCACGGCGCTCCTGCGCCGGCTCGTGGAGCGGGGAGCGACCTTCTTCACCGGCGTTCCGTGCAGTCACCTGGACCCGCTGCTGTCGCAGGTCCTCGGCCGGTCCGACGTCCGTTACGTCGCCGCCGCCGGCGAGGGCGAAGCGGTGGCACTGTGCGCGGGCAGCTGGCTGACCGGCCGCCTCGGCGTGGTGATGTGCCAGAACTCGGGCCTGGGCAACATGGTCAACCCGCTCACCTCACTCGCCGCCAGCAGCGGGATCCCCTGCCTGCTGATCGTGTCCTGGCGGGGCGAGCCGGGCCGGCCGGACGAGCCGCAGCACGAGCTGATGGGCAGGATGACGACCGGACTGCTCGATCTCATGGAGATCGGGTGGCGGCACCTGCCGCCCTCGGACGCGGCTCTGCCCGGCGTCCTGGACGAGGTGTTCGCGCACGTCGCGAGCACCCGCCGGCCGTACGCGATACTGGTCCGGCCGGGCGACCTGACCGCCGGGGGTGGCGGAGCGCGTCCACGCCCCGCCCAGGTGCCCGCCGGGTTGCCGTCCCGGCACGAGGCCCTGACCCGGATCGCCGGGGTGCTGGCTCCCGAAGCGGTGGTCGTCGCCACGACCGGCAAGTGCGGGCGCGAGTTCCACTCGATCCGGGACCGGGAACGCAACTTCTACTGCGTGGGCGCGATGGGTTACGCCAACGCCATCGCGCACGGTATCGCGCTCGGTACGCGTGAACCCGTCTACGTCCTCGACGGCGACGGCGCCCTGCTGATGCACCTGGGCAACCTGTCCACGATCGGCGCGACCCGGCCGCCGGCGCTCACCCACATCGTCCTCGACAACGGGACCTACGACTCGACCGGCGGCCAGGTCACGTCGGCGGGCACGGTGGACTTCGCCGCGACGGCCCGGGCGTGCGGATATCCCCGGGCCGTGGCGTGCGCGGACCTCGACGATCTGGCCCGGCACCTCACCCGCCGCATCGCCTCCGGGCCGGTCCTGTTGCACCTGCGGATCAGACCGGGCTCGGTGGAGAAGCTGGGACGGCCGAACCGCCGGCCCCCGGAGATCGCCGAACGACTCAGGTACGCGATGGCGACGCATCGGGCAACCGACGCGCCGGCAGCCGTACCCGCACCTGAAGGGATGACTGACGCATGCACGTCGCAGTTCTGATGGCAGGCATCGGAACACGGCTCTCACCGCTCACCGAGAGCTGCCACAAGTCGATGCTGAGCCTCGGCGGCCGCCGCATCATCGACTACCAACTGGACATCCTCCGGCAGGCGGGCGTGTCGTCGCTCACCGTGGTGACCGGCCACGGCGGACCGCAGCTCGAGGACCACCTCGCTGTGGCCGGGCAGCGGATCGACTACACCGTCGTGGACAACACCCACTACGCCGACCGCAACCTCGACTGGAGCGCCTTCCTGGCGCTGTCCCAGGCCCCGGGCGACACCATCTACATGGAGGGCGACCTGCTGGTCCCCGCCGCCGGCTTCGAGCAGCTCTGGGCGAGCCGGGCCGATCTGACCATCGTCGTCGACTCGTCGGTGCCCAGCTCACGGCCCGACACGCTGGTCCTGTCCGATGGCGTCCAGCCGCGCCGGCTGCTGTTCTTCGAGCACGAGGTGGCTCACTACGACGGCCCGATGGAGGTGCTGGGCGAGCTGGTCTGCCTGGTGAAACTGAGCGCCGCGGCCCGGGAGCACGTGGTCCGCGCCCTCGGTGAGCAGCCGTTCGTCGGCCCCATGCAGCTGTACCGGATCTTCGACGAGGCCCTGTCGCACCTGAGCGCCGCGGTGATCGACATCAAGGGGCTGCCGTGGGTGGAGATCGACAACCTGGACGACCTGCGGCGCGCGGGCGACCTCGTGGACTCGATCGTGACCAACTGACCCGGCCGGCCCGCCGGTCGAGGATGGAGGAGGGAAAGTGCCCAACCGTACGTTGACATCGATGTCGGAGTACGCGTCCAAGGCGATATCGGCGAGGGCGAAGCTGTTGCCCGACGTCTGCAACCTGAGCATCGGGGAACCGGAGTTCGGGCCGCCGGAACACCTGGTCGACCGGGTCCTGGCCGACGACCTCACCCGGGCGGCGCTGCTGGACGCGGTGAACCGGTACGAGCACTCGGCCGGCTCCGCCGAGCTGCGACAGGCCATCGCCGACTGGTACCAGCGCCGGTACGGCATGATCGTCGACCCGGACACCGAGATCATCGTGACGCACGGCGGCGTCGAGGCGATCGCGCTCGCGCTGCTCTCCGCCACCGACGACGGTGATCCGGTGGCGATCACCGACCCCTCGTACATGCTGTACGAACGCTCGGTGGCGACGCTGGGCCGCACGCCGGTCAGCTTCCGCCGCCCGGCGGCCGACTGTGAGTTCCAGGCGCTGGCCGGCGACGACGCCTCCTTCGCCCGTGACTTCGGCGGCGCGCGGGCCGTCATCGTCAACTCACCGGAGAACCCGACCGGTTACATGCTGACCGCCGACGAGTGGGCCCTGCTGGGCGACATCGCGGCGCGCAACGACGCGTGGATCATCCACGACGAGGTGTACGACACGATGGCCTTCGATCGGCCGCACCTGCCCGCCCGCGGTGTCGAGGCGGTGGGCGACCGAGCCATCATGATCAACAGCTGCTCGAAGAAGTTCGGCACCCCGGGCCTGCGCATCGGGTGGATGGTCGCCCGGCGTGACCTGATCGAGGTGGCGAAGAAGGCACACGACTACCTGTACCTCGGCGTCAACATCCTGTTCGAGAGGATCGCGCTGCGCATGCTGCAGGACCCCGCGATCGAGCAGTGGTTCGCCGGCAACAACGCACGCCTGCGGGAGCGGCGGAACATCGCGATCAGCGCGCTCACGCCGGAGCAGGGGTACTCCTGGAACCGGGCACCCAAGGGCGGGATGTTCCTGCTCCCCGACGTCACCGCGATGCACCGGCGGCTGCCCGCGGCGGTGCGGGACGCGGACCGGTCGGTGGGCGCCACGGTGGCGAGCTACCTGCTCGACGAGCGGCAGGTGGCGGTGGTGCCGGGCGAGGTGTACGGCCCCTCCGTCGACCAGCACGTCCGCCTGGTCCTGTGCGGCGACGAGAAGACCTTCCGCCTCGCCGTGGAGCGCCTGGCCAGGCCGTTGCCGGCCGGCTAGCCCCGATGAACACGACTCCGCGCCGGGCCGGTCCGCCCGTCTCCGCCCGGGGCCGGGGCCGTGAACTGATCGGCCTCTGGTCGAACACCCTGTTCAGCGTCTCCGCGAGCACGTTCCTGTATCTCTTCTTCGCCATCGACGTGCACCACCGGACCAGCAGCGTGCTGCTGTCCAACCTGGTCCTGGTGGCACCCGTGGCCCTACCCGCCCTCGGCAGCCCGATGATCCACCGGATCTGCGCCGGAGGTGATCCCCGGCGCGTGCTGTCCGTCGCGATGTGGCTCGGCGGTCTGGCCTGCGCCACGGCGGCCGCACTGCTGCCGGTGCTCGGCGGCGTGCTCATCCCGCTGTGCCTGGTGATCGGTTTCGTGGACACCGTCCAGCGGGTCGGCCGGCTGGTGGTGATCAACCGGTGCATGTCGCGGGAGAACCTCCGCCCGGCCGTCCCGGTGGCGTTCTCCGCGCAATTCGCGAGCGGATGTGTGGTGGCCGGCCTGATCTACGCCGGGGCCGGCTCCCGCATCTCGCCGCAGCTGGCGCTGGGCGTCTCCGGCACCGGATTCGTCCTCGCCGCGCTGACCGCGCACCTGATCGGCGCCCCGCGTGACGCGGGGCGCGCCGCCGGCGGCCACACCGGAGGCTACCGGGAGCTGCTGGTGGCCGAGTTCCGCGCGCTGGCCGCCAACGGCCGGCTGCGGCACGCCTTCGTCTCGTTCGTCGTCCTGACCATCCTGTTCCAGGGTTACTACAACCTCACCCGGGTGGCCCTGCCGCTGACCACTTTCGGCGGCTCGACCGCCATCACCGGCGCGGTGCAGTTCCTCTCCAGCTTCGCGGCGCTGGTCGCCGCCGTCGCCTTCCTCGCGGCGGGCCGGCGGATCGTGCTGGGCAACGGGTTCACCTGCTGCCTCGCGGCGGTGTTGATGGTCGGGGTCGCGGTGACCGGCCACCCACCGCTGTTCCTCGGGCTCTACTTCCTGTTCATGTTCACCTTCGAACTGGTCTTCATGCAGCGGCAGGCGGCCATCGTCGAAGCGGCGGACGCCTCGACCGTCGCGCTCGTCTCAACCTCGCAGATCGCCCTGATCTATCTGGGCATGACCGTCGTCGTCGTCCTGGGCAGCTATTTCACCGCGACCGTCGCGGTACGCTCCGCAGCCGTCGCGTTCTGCCTGAGCGTCGTCGGGTTCTGGGCGCTGTACGCCGCTCCCCGGGATCGACGACTGCGATCCCGTGACCACCTCGACCCTGATCGGCAGGTGACCCGATGAGCACCGCACCACGGACGTCCCCGGTCGTCTTCGGCGAGTACCTGGACGCCGCCAACGTGGTCACCCTCGCCAACGGGGCGGTCGGCGGACTGGCCCTGTGGCTGGCCCTGGCCGGACGGGCCGGGGCGTGCCTCGGGCTGTTGTTCCTCGCCGTCGTGCTGGACCACGTGGACGGGTACGTGGCCCGGCGGTTCCTCGAACCGGGCACCGCCCGACGGGCGTTCGGCGCCCGCGCCGACAGCCTCGCCGACCTGCTCAACTTCGGTGCGGTGCCGACCGCGGTGATCTCGCTGACCGCTTCGTCGGCGCAGCCCGTCGCGGCGCTCGTGGGCGCGACGTTCGTGGTGCTCGGCATCGTACGGCTGGCCCATTTCGACATCACCGCGGAACCGGACCCGCACCTCTCCACGGGGCTACCCACGACGTACGCCGGATTCCTGGTCGGCTGCCTGTCGGCGCTCACCGTGACCGGACTCGTCGCCACCGGGCCCTACCTCGTTCTCTGCGCCGTCGTGGCCGTCGCTCAGATCGCCCGGCTACGACTGCGCATGCCCGGCACCGGACGGTGCCTGGGCCTCGTCACCGGCGCCGCGGTGGTGACCACGCTGGTCGCTGTCGTCCTGGGCGACGCCGGTGCCCTCGTGCGCTGAGCACACCGACCGGAGGCCGACATGATCGTTTTTATCGACAGCACAGTGATGGGCCTGCAGGCGCTGCGGACCGCGGAGCAACTGGGGCATGACGTAGTCTTCATCCGGCAGCGGTCGCCGTCGTTCGCCTCGCTCGCCGGTTCGACCGAGCGGGAGCTCCGTGAGCGAGCCGGTTTCGCCGGCCGGTACGTGGAGGTGGCGGCCCTGGACACCGGCGAGGTCCGGTCGGTGATCACCGGGCTGGCCCGCGAGGCGCCGATCGACGCCATCCTGACGACCTCCGAGGCGGCACTGCTCACCGTCGCCCGCGAGGCCGAGCACTTCGGAACCCGGTATCCGCGTCACGACCGGCTGCGCGACGCCGTCTACAAGGACCGGATGCGCCGGGTCCTGCGGGAGCGGGGAATCCGGTCGACGGCCTACCGCGCCATCGGTGACCCGGGCCGGTATTCGCGCGACACCCCGTCCGCCGTGCGGCCGCCGTTCGTCGTGAAGCCGGTCCGCGGATTCGGCAAGCAGTACTCAGCGGTCTGCCGGACCTGGGAGGACTTCGACCGGTTCGTGGCGACGGTGGACGAGGCGCGGCGGTGCGATCCGGTGGACCTGGGCCGGCTGGTCAGCACCGACTACCTGGTCGAGGAGTACGTGGACGGCAGCCTGCACTCGGCCGAGGTGCTGGTCACCGACGGCCGGGTACGGATGTTCGCGACCACCAACCGCCATCGGGCCGACTACTACGACCTGCTGGAGATCGCGGCAGCGATGCCCTCGACGATGCCCGGGCCGGCACGGGCGGCGGCGCAGGCGTACGTCCAGGAGGTCTTCGAAGCGCTCGGCCTGGACGTCGGGGTCTACCACGTCGAACTCATCGTCGGCCGCGACGGACCGGTCATCGTGGAGATCAACGCCAGGATGATGGGCAGCGTCTCGCCGCAGATGTTCCAGCTGCTGACCGGCACCGACCCGTTCGAACTGATGATCAAGGCGCATCTCGGCCAGCCGGTGGACACCGACACGACCTTCGGCTCGGCGGCGCTGACCCTGGCCGTCGCCGCCCGGCACGGCGGGGTGGTGGCACCGCACTTCGCCCGCCACGACCTCGACGCGCTGCTGACCGCGTTCGACGTACCGCTGGACACCCTGAAGGTGTGGGCCGGTCAGACGGCCCGCAGGTACGAGGGGAACCTGAGCATCTTCGGCCACGTGATCATCCCGGCCCGCACTTCGGCGGAGGCCTCCCTGCGCGGACTGGAGTTCCTGGCCCGGGTCGAGGAGCTGGTGGGCCTGGAGATCGCCAAGTACGACCCCCGCGGAGTCGCGGACGTCGGGCCGAGCGCCCTGCTGGCCGCCGAGGGATGAGGGAAGGGGAACCCATGCGAGAGGTTGGACCGGACACCGATGTGGTGCGCGACGGCTACGTCCTCGCCGATCCTCTGGACACCGCCGTCCGCACCGACCTGACCGCGGCCCTGGACCGCTTGCTGGCGAAGGGCGAGCGGATCCTGCGGACCGCGGCGGACGAGGGGACGAGCCTCGAAACCTATTACCGTACGCACGGCCCGGAGCTGATCTGTGTCCCGGAAGCCGGCTCGGCCACCTCGGTCTGCCGGATCGAATACCTCGCGGGCGCCGATCAGACCTTCCGCGCCCTGGTCGACAGGCACCTGCTGCCGGCCGTCGAGGCGGCGACCGGCGAGCCGTACGTCCTGTTCAAGGACAAGTGCAACCTGAAGTATCCGGGCGGCGGCGCGTTCACGCCGCACCAGGACTTCCCGGCGTACGAGGCGTTCGGTCCGGCGTACCACGTGACGGCGATGGTGGCGCTCGACCGCGCGGACCAGGAGAACGGCTGCCTGCAGGTCGCCACCAACCACCGGCGCGTCGCCCGGGAGCACGGCTCCGTGGTGGAACGCGAGGTGGCGGGCCGGCCGCTGTTCCGGGCCGTCCAGGAGGGCGATGCCGCGGACGGAAGCATCGTGCCCGAGGCGGTACGCGTGTTCGACTGGCATCCGCTGGAGGTGGCCGCCGGCGACATCGTGCTCTTCGACTCGTTCATCCCGCACCGCTCGTTCGAGAACAGGTCGTCCCGGGCCCGCCGCGCGCTGTTCATGACCTTCAACCGCCGCTCGGACGGCGACCACTACGAGGAGTACTACACCCGCAAGCGCGCCGCGTACGCCGATCCCGCCTTCCACGTGGCCACGCCGACGAACCGAGGCCACACCCCGACCTGACCGCCACCCACCACCAACGCCCCAGACCAGCAACGCCAAGACAGGCGACACCGCCAACGAGCACGACACCAACGCCGCTCACACCGACGGATGGCAACGCCGACGGATGGCCACGCCGCTGGGTGGCAACGCCGCTGGCTGGCAACACCGGTGGCTGGCAACGCCGACGGATGGCAACGCCGGTGGGTGCCGACGCCGGTGGGTGGCGACGCCGACGGATGGCAACGCCGGTGGGTGCCGACGCCGGTGGGTGGCCACGCCGGTGGGTGGCGACACCATGTTTGTGGACAGCTGCTCCGGCTGGGCGGGACCGGCGCAACCAGCCAGCCAACCCGCGAAACGCCGCCGGTGAGGAGGCGACTGATTCTTCGACACCCGCGGGGTGTGCGGGTGGCGGAGAATCAGTCGCCTCCTCACCGGTTACCAGGCGTTTCGCGCGCGGAGCGAAGCGGAGCCAGCCAGCTCAGCCAGCCAGCCAGCTCAGCCCAACTCACCCATGGATCTCGTGGTGCAGGCGCTGCATGCGCTCGTCGAGGCGGGCGGCGTCCTCGGCGGCGGCGGCCAGTTCGGCGCGCAGGGCGGCCGGGACGTCGGCGTCGTGCTTGTAGTAGATCTTGTGTTCCAGGCTGGCCCAGAAGTCCATGGCCACCGTGCGCAGCTGGACCTCGACGGGGACGGCCACCACCTGGTCGGAGAGGAAGACCGGGATCTCGACGATCAGGTGCAGGCTGCGATAACCGTTGGTCTTCGGCCGGGCGATGTAGTCCTTGGTCTCGACCAGGTGCACGTCGGGCTGGCGGGTGAGCATCCGGGCGACCGTGTAGACGTCCGGGACGAAGCCGCAGACGATCCGGATGCCGGCGATGTCGCGGATCCGGGTGCGCAGGTCGTCGACGGTGAGCGGACAGTTCAGCCGGCGGGCTTTCGCGGTGATGCTGCCGAGTGACTTGAGGCGGGGCGTGACGTGCTCGATCGGGTTGCCGCGGCCGCGGTGCGCGAGCTCCTCGGCCAGGATCTTGATCTTCGTCTCGATCTCGGCGAGTCCGAATTTGTACACCATCAGGAACTTGTTCAGCTCGGCCATCGCCCCGTGCAGCACCTCGGGCTCCGGGTGGTGGGCGAAACCCAACGTGCCGAACGGGCCGCCGGCCGGCTGCATCCGGGCGACTTGCCGGTCCCCCGCGCCGAGTTCTCCCATGCGGGGATGCTCGGTGGTCACGTCCGTCTCTCCTCGGTGCATCCGGTGGCTCCTCCACCGTTTATCGGCACGTCCGCGAGGCACAGTAGCGGACCGCCGCTCGACTTTCCGCCTCGACCGGCGCGCTCCGACCGTACGGGAAATTTCTGGGAATTAGCCGCAAGCCGGCCGACTGCCCGGACCCGACGGCGGCCCGATGTTGACAGTCATCGATCGGCGGGGTGGGGTGAATCTCACGTCCTTCGATGCCCAGGAGGCTAGATGTCACCCCGAGTCCGTTTAGCGGCCACCGCCGCCGCGCTCATTCTGGGGTTCTCGTTCGCCGAAACCCCGGCCAGCGCGGAACCCGCCGCCGCACCCGCGCCAGCCATCTCCCTGAGCCCCGGCGAGCAGGCGCTGATCCGCTTCCGGCTGCCCGACCGGGCCGCGCTCGACCGGCTGGTCGCCTCCGGCGCCGACCTGGCCGCCCGGCCCCGGACCGACGCCGGCACGGTCCTGGCCGACCTGGTGGTCGACGACGCGCAGCTGGCCACGCTGAGCCGCAGCGGGGCGGTGCCGGTCCAGCTGATCCAGACCGAGGCCGACGCGGCGGCCCGCCGACCGGCCGCCAAGCGCCTGGCCGCCGCGGCCGACACGCTCACCTTCCTGCAGGCGTACTGGTGGACCACCGGGGGCCGCACCTTCCTGCAGACGGAGGTCGCCACCACCGCGACCGACAACCCGGACGTCGAGATCACCGTCACCTGGCGGACCGCCGACGGGACCACCGGCAGCTATCCGCTGGTCCGGTTCGAGGACTCCGGGGAATACCAGTACCACTACGCGCTGCCGCAGCCGCTGCCGGCCAAGCCGGTGCAGGTCACCGCCACCTCCAGCCTCGGCGGGAAGTCGCGCGCGGTCACCCCGGCGGTCTGGCCCGGTGCCACCCCGCCGCCCGCGCCGGCCGGGTACCAGAAGGACTTCGTGTCGGCCTACATGACGCCGACCGACATCGCCGCGCGGATCAAGCGGCTCGCCCGGCAGTACCCGAGGCTGGTCGACGTGCTCAACCTGCCGAACAAAACGCAGGGTTACCGGCGCACCGCTGTCACCTACCTGGGTGACCCGAACGCCGCGGCGGTGGTGGTCGAGTCGGTCAAGTTCGGCGACCAGGGGTTCAACGGGGTGCAGGTGCGCACCGTCGACCCCGGGGCGAAGAACCGGCCGCTGTCCGCGTCGTACGCCGATCGGGTCCTGACCATCAGGCTGGCCACCGACAACGCCGGCAAGACGATCAGCACCACCGACGACGTGGCGAACCTCATCACCGCGAAGTACCCGCGGAGGTTCCGGGCGACGGTGGAGGCCGGGTCGGCCGGGCTGCCGATGCCGGTGGTCGCGCCGGTGCGGCTGGACGACGGGCTCAAGGGCACCGAGGTGTCCAAGCGGCCGTGGACCGTGCAGGCGCTGCGGATCGGCAAGGTGCGCGACGGATCGAAGATCGGGGTGCTGGCGTACTCGCAGGAGCACGCCCGGGAATGGGCGACGCCGCTGGTCACCCTGGAGTTCGCGGAGCGGCTGCTGGCCAACTACGCGACCGACCCGGCCACCCGTGAACTGGTCGACAACGTGGACGTGTTCATCATCCCGACGGTGAACCCGGACGGGGCGAACTACTCGTTCAACGACTTCAACTTCCAGCGCAAGAACATGGTCAATCACTGCACCGGTACGAACCGGGACCCACGCTACCGCGACCAGTGGGGTGTCGACGTCAACCGGAACTACACGGTCGGCTCCTACTTCGACGGGTACGTCGGTGGCAGCCCGAACTGCCTGTCCGCCGTCTACTCCGGCACCGGGGAACTGTCCGAGGCGGAGAGCAACAACGTGATCGCGCTGGCGTCGGCGCATCCGAACGTCAGGTTCGCGATGAACGTGCACTCGTACGGCGGGTACTTCATGTGGCCGCCCGGGTCGTACAAGGCCGACGGGCGGGTCACGCTGCCCCGGCCGTCGATCGACGAGTCCAAGTTCTTCCTGGACAGCGCCCGCCGGATCGTCGGGGCGATCGCCGCCGAGCGGGGGACGGTGACCTGGCCGGCGTACACCGGGCCGGTGGCGGACGTGCTCTACTCGGCCGCCGGTAACTCGGCCGACCAGCTGTACTACGAGCTGGGGATCGACGCCTGGGACTTCGAGGTGGGCAACGACCGGTGGAACGAGGCCACCCAGGAGTGGGAAGGGGTGGGCTTCCAGCCGCCGTTCGACGAGGCGCACGCCGAGTCGCAGGAGTACGCGGGCGGGCTGGTGGAGCTGGTCCGCGTCGCCAAGCAGTACCAGGACGAGGCGCGCTGATCCGCGCTCGACGAAGGCCCCGGCCGCGGCCGGGGCCTTCGTGCGCCAGCGGGTCTCGCCGCGCGTGGCGGGTCCGGTGACGAGGGCGCATGGCGCCGAGCCACGGGCGGGGCTCGGCGGACGGGTCGATCACGGGCGGGAGGGGGCGGGCGTACCGCGAAAGGGGTTGGCGATCGGGAGGAAAGCGAACCGGAAGCGGCAACTGGCTGGTTTGTCGGAGTGGCCAGTAACTGAATGGCAACGTTTTGGTCACGGTTCCGGCAGGGAACATGGGGACAGATGCCAGCGGGGCCATCGGGACCACGGCTCGCCGCCCAGGCCGGAAGGAGCCCCTGATGTCGCTCACCTGGCCCTGGGCCCTGGTCGCCCTCCTGGTGGTTCCGGTGCTGCTCGCGGCCCGGTGGTGGTTCGACAGGCGGCGCAAGCGGACCGCGCTGACCGTCTCCAGCCTGGCGCTGATCAGGGCCGCGGTCCCCGGCCGCACGGCGTGGCGGCGGCGGGTGCCGGTGGCCCTCTTCCTGGCCGGCCTGCTCACCCTGGCGGTGAGCGTGGCGCGGCCGCAGGCCACCGTCGCGGTGCCGCGGGCCGACACCTCGATCCTGCTGGCCGTGGACGTCTCCGGGTCGATGTGCTCGACCGACGTGAAACCGAACCGGCTGGCCGCCGCCGGGGAGGCGGCCCGCGAGTTCATCCAGCGCAGCGACGGCGGTACCCGGATCGGGCTGATCGCCTTCTCCGGTACGGCAGCGGTGCTGGTCGCGCCGACCACCGACAAGGATCAGCTGATCGATGCGGTCGGTGACCTGAAGACGGCGCTCGGCACCGCGATCGGGCAGGCGATCCTCACCTCGATCGACGCGATCGCCGAGTACAACCCGCACGTCGCGCAGACCGGCGTCGAGCTGATCTCGGCGGTCGTCCCGGCGGAGTTCGAGCCGGACACCATCGTGGTGCTCACCGACGGCTCCAACACGACCGGCGTCGATCCGGTCCTCGCCGCGCAGGAGGCCGCCGCCCGGCACATCCGGGTGTTCACCATCGGGTTCGGCACCACCGCGCCCGGGCCGATGGTCTGCACGGCCGGCCAGGTGAACGGTGGTTCGTTCAGCGGCGGACCGGATCCCGGTGCGGCGTCGGCGCCCGGGCCGTTCATGGAGATCGACGAGAAGGCGCTCACCCAGGTGGCGGCGGCCACCGGCGGCCGCTACTTCCGGGCGGAGGACGCCGGGCGGCTGCACGACGTGCTGACCGGGCTGCCGCGCGAGATCGGCCTGCACGAGCAGCGCACCGAGACGACCGTCTGGTTCTTGCTGGCCGGGACGCTGCTGGTGGTCACCGGGGTCACGCTGGCGCTGTGGTGGAACCGTCCTTCGCGATCTCGTTCGCAACCGCGGCCATCCCCCGCGCGTTCGGATGCAGGGACCCGTGGGTCGTCGCCGGGTCCGTCGTGAACGGGGAGATCCATGGGTCGGCGGCGCCCAGCCCGTGGTCCCGGCTGATCCCGGACACCGCGACGAGGTCCGCGCCGGAGGTCGCCGCCGCGGTCACGAACACCTCCTCCAGCGTGGTCTGGATGCCGCGGAACCGCTCGATCTCGTCCGGTTCGAACGGCACCCCGGGCGCGGGCACGGTCTGCTCGCCGACGACGGTCAGGTAGTCCACGAGCAGCACCCGTGCCCGCGGCGCCCGCTCCCGCACCCGGTCGACGATCTCGGCGAGCCCGGCCACGGCGCGCGCCACGTCCGCCGCGGTGGGCTCGACCAGGCCGTCCGGGAACTCGGCGGCCAGCATCTTCGCGGCGATCCCGCGCGGCCGGAGCCGGTGCCAGGCGGTGTGCAGCATCGAGCCCATGTAGCGCAGGTCGTTGCCGCCGGCGGTGACCGTCACCAGGTCCGCCGACTCGGGCAGGCCGGGAAGCTGCTCGGCGAGGATGGTCGCGGTGGTGGCGCCGGAGACGGTCAGGTCGGTCAGGTCCGCGCCGAGCAGCCGCGCCAGCCGGTGCGGGTAGTTCGCGCCGGAGCGCATCGCCGCCACGTCGACCACCGGGGCGATCCCCGGGCCGGACGCGAACGAACTGCCCAGGGCGGCGTAGGAGAGCGTCATGCCGGTGATCATGTCAGCCGGCGGCTCAGCGCCAGTGCAGTGTCCTCGAGGGCGGGACGCCGTACACCGAGCGGTACCGGGCGGCGAACGTGCTGTGGCTGGCGAACCCCCACCGCATGGCGACCGCCGACACCGTGGTGGCGCCCGGGTCGCTGTCCACCAGCTCCCGGTGCGCCCGCTGCAGCCGGACCTGCCGCAGGTACGCGGTCGGCGTCGTGTTCAGGTACCTGCGGAACGCCAGCTGCACCGAGCGCAGCGTCACCCGGGCCGCGACGGCGATGTCCATCGGGGCGATGTCGCGATCCGCGTTCGCCTCGATGAAATCGCACGCCCGGCGCAGCGTCGCGGGGTGCGCGTCGTGCCGGTCCTGGACGGTCGGGTCCTGCAGGGCCGTGTTCGGGAAGGTGGACAGGGTGACGGCGGCGAGCATCCGGGCGGCGGACCCGATCAGCAGCGGCGCGGCGTCGTGGTCCAGGCCGACGACCGCCTCCAGCACGTAGTCGAACGTCTTGTTCCAGGTGGTGGCGGCCCGGGCGGAGAGCGGGCGATAGCCGAGGAAGCGCACCGGTTGCGGCGTCCGGCTGGGCGCTGTCGCGGCGACCTGGGCGAACAGCTCCGGTGGAAACCGGGCGTGCTCGCCTTCGTAGTCCTCGAGCTGGATCCGCAGGGCGTGCTCCGGCTGCGCGGCCAGCAGGAGGTCGCCCGGGCCGCTGTCGACGAGGTCGGTGCTGACCCGGCGGGACAGCTTGCCGGCGATGTGCCGGCCGATCGCGATCACACCGCCCGCCGCGAAGTCGGCGGTGAACCGCATCCGGAAACCGAGGTGGTGCAGCTGGATCGGGCCGACGGCGAGCCGGGCCAGGCGCATCCGGTGCTCGTCGCCGGCGGCGCTGAGCCGCACCCGGGAGTAGGCGTGGTCCAGCATGTCGCGCGCCTCGTCGAGGTCGGCGGTCTGGAAGACGTCGATCATGGCGCCGTCCCGGATCGCAGCGTCTGGGCGGGCGTCCGGCCGTACGCCTCCCGGTAGTACCCGGCGAACCGGCCGGGATCGGCGAACCCCCACCGGCGGGCGATCCGCTCGACAGTCCCGTCGTGGGCCAGCAGTTCGCGGTGGGCCCGGTCGAGACGGATCCGGCGCAGCTGGGCCATCGGGGTGCTGCTCCGGTGCCGGCGGAACGCCTCCTGCAGGCCGCGCGGGCCGACACCGGCCGCCGCCGCGATCCGGGTGACGCTCAGCGGCTGATCCGCGTGCGTTTCCATGAACTCCATCGCGCGGCGGACCACCGACGGTTCCGCCCGGCCCGGGCCGGGCGGGTACGCCTCGGTCATCGTGGTGTTCGGGAAGACGATCAGCATCGCGGCCACCGCCTGGCGCAGGAACTGCTCGACCACCAGGGGCGGGTGGACCAGATCCGGGATGGTCAGCTGCTCGGACAGGTAGCCGACGGTCCGCACCCAGAACCGGCGCTTGGCCTCCGACACCGGGCCGCCGAACCGGAACCGCAGGTCGGTGATGCCGGTCAGCTCCGCCGCCACCGATCGAGGCACGACGAGGAACTGCTGACCGGTGTCGCGGAAGTCGGCGGTGGACGGTAGCCCCTCCGGATAGAGCAACCCGTCCTGCGGACCCAGCGACTGCTCCCCCTGCGACGTCCGGATGGCGGCCAGGCCATCGGTGTAGATGCCGGCGAAGACCGCCGGCATGGTGGCCGCGGTCGCCGTGTAGTGCACCCCGGACATCCGCAGCCGTAACGCCGACAGATCGCCGTAGCTGACCGAATGGAACGTCAGGCTCAGGTCGTGCCCGGCCAGCGCATCGATCCGGGCCTCGTGCGCGACGATCCGGTTGACCGCGGCGACCGCGTCGTCCCGGTCCTGCGTGTGCACGTCGACCCGCTGTGGTGGCGTTGTGACGATCACGAATCCAGCGTGCACCGGTCCCCTCCCGCCCGGCAATCCGGGCCGCGTGCCGGTTTCGCGGGCGCGGTAGGCCCGGTGGCCGACCTTCGTTTTCTGCGTAGTCCGCGACCGGCCGGATGGTGAAAGTTGCATGTATAGCCCGACAAGCGCGGGGAGTTCTCGGGAACCATGCAGACGATGGTGGAACGTTGCCTGGAAACCGGCGTGGTGACGGTTCGATTCCAGGGGGTCCTCAACCAGAGCACCGCTCCGGGGGTGCACAACACACTCAGTAAGCTGGCCGCCGAGTGCCCCGCGGCGATCGTGGTGGACATGTCCGCGCTGGATCAGGTGGACAAGGCCTGCTTCAGCGTCTTCGCCACCGCGACCTTCAAGGCCGAACAGGACTGGGGCGTGCCGCTGCTGCTGTACGCGGCCCGCCCCGAGGTGTCCCGGGTGATCGGCACCTACCGGAACTTCGTCGCCCTCTACGAGGACCGGTCGCTGGCGCTCGCCGCGGTACGCGCTCACGTCCCCCGCTGGGTACGCGAGCGCCTGGCGCCGTACCCGGACAGCGTGCGCACCGCGCGGGGCCTGATCGGCGACGCCTGCCTGCGCTGGGACCTGCCGCACGTGCGGGACGCGGCCCGGCTGATCGTCTCGGAGCTGGCCTCGAACGCGGTACAGCACACCGGCGCCGACTTCGACGTGACGGCCGCGTACACCGGGCGCTACCTGCGGATCGCCGTGCAGGACCGCAGCTCGGCGCGGCCGCGCCGGATGACCGGTCCGGCCGCCGAACACCTGGAGCCGGGCTGGGGCCTGCGCGTGGTCGAGGCTGCCAGCACTCACTGGGGCTACCTTTCCGTGCCCACTGGCAAGATCGTCTGGTCGCTGCTCACTACCGATCGCTGAGCAGGTCGGCGGCCCCGAGCTGGCGCAGCAGCCACTCGATGTGCGGGCGCGCGCCGTGCAGGCGCAGGGCGGCACCGCGACCGTCCAGCGCCGCGGCCAGCACCACGAAGACCCGGACCGTCGCCGCGTCGCAGAACTCCACGTCGCTCAGGTCCACCACCACCCGCTGGACCGGTCCGACGCTGATCACGCTGCCGAGCTGCGCGGCGAGCGCCGGGGCGGTGGTGCCGTCGAGTTCGCCGCCGAGCCGGATGGTCAGCTCGTTGCCGCCCGCGGTCAGCGCGATCACCGGAGTGACCGGGTCGCTGTCGGCCGCGCCGCTCGCGGAGGGGCTCATCGGCGGTTCCAGGGCCGGATCGTCGCCCAGACCACCTTGCCGTCGTGGGTCGGCATGGCACCCCACAGGGTGGCGGCCGCGTGCACCACGTGCAGGCCCGAGCCGCGCTGCGGTGCCGCGTCGTCCGGCGGCAGTGCCGGGAAGCCGCCGGACAGCCGGGGCAGGCGCGGGTCGCCGTCGCCCACCGCCAGGTGCAGGCCGTCGCCGCGCCGGGAGATGATCACCGTGATCGAGGTGCCGGCGTGCTCGATGGCGTTGAGCACCAGCTCGGAGACGACCAGCCGGGCCCGGTCCTGCAACTCGGGCAGTCGCCAGGCGATACACGCGTTGGTGACCACGCCGCGGGCGGCCGCCGCGGCACCGCCGTCCGGGCCCAGCCGCATCTCCAGCCGGCCGGTCAGCGGCACCTGCTCGGCGGCCGCGGCGCGGGCCCGGGCCATGGTCGGGTAGATCGGCAGGATGCGTTCGGCGCCCATCCGGTGCAGCCGGACGGACAGCGGATTGTCGTCCGGCACGCACACCATCACCTCGACCGGCGGGGCCATCGGCACGCCCAGGCGGCGGGCGGTCAGCCAGGTCGGGATGCTGGCCGCGAACGGGTCGGCCAGCTCCTGCAGGTCGATCAGCAGGGTGGCCGGGTGCTCGCTCAGACACTTGCGGACCGCGGTGTGCGTGTCCCGGCACAGGCGCCGCTCCCAGGTGCCGTGCACGGCGAGGGTCAGCAGCGAACTGTCCACGTCCAGTCCGACGTCGACACCGGCACCTGTCGCGGGGTCGTACTGGTCGAAGAGGTAGGGCGGGTCCACACCGGCATAACCGGCGAGGCACGGGCTCGGTGGCGGCGGAGCGCACGCTTGTTCGCCATCAGGAGACCTGATGTAACGGACATTTCGCAATAAGGCCACCCACAATATTTTTCGTACGCGTGGAGCGGTTGCTATCCCTGGGGAGTGCGATGGCAAGGCGACGAATCCTGGCGGCGTCGCTGCGTGTCTGCCGGCACATGCTGGCCGCCGTGGAACGCCGGTGGCCCCGCCTCGGCACCCAGTCCTGAGCCACCCGCTATGCTGCGAAACGGCCGATACTGGCGAGGGTGGAGCACCACCGGGGACCGGCCGACCTGGACAGTGTGGCGCCGACCGCCTGGGCGCCTCCGGCAGCAGTTCACCTGCGATCGGAGGCCACGTGCAGCTTCGCTACGGCATGAACCCGCACCAGCGACCCGCCACTCTCGTCGCTGTCGATCCGGAGCACCAGCCGTTCCGGTTCCGGCACGGGCAGCCGTCCTACCTCAATGTCCTCGACGCCGCCGCCGGCTGGCAGCTGGTCCGGGAGGCGGCGGCCGCGCTGGGCCGTCCGGTCGCCGCCTCGGTCAAGCACGTCTCCCCCGCCGGCGCCGCCACCGCCGGCCCGCTCGATGCCGTGATGGCCGGCACCTACCGGCTCGACCCGGCCGCCACCGGACCGCTGACCAGCGCCTATGTCCGCGCCCGGGACGCCGACCCGAAGAGTTCCTACGGTGACTTCGTCGCGGTCTCCGAGCCGGTCGACGCCGAGCTCGCCGACCTGCTACGCCGGGTCGTCGCGGACGGCATCGTCGCGCCCGGCTTCGAGCCCGGCGTGGTGGCCACCCTGGCGGCGAAGAAGAACGGCGGGTTCCTGGTGGTCGAGGCCGATCCCGGGTTCCGGCCGCCGGCCACCGAGGTCCGGGAGGTGTACGGCCTGCGGATCACCCAGCCGCGCGACGAGGCGCCACTGACCGGCTTCCCCGACGATCTGGTCCTCGGGCTCGCCGCCGTCCGCTACACGCAGTCCAACTCGGTCGCCTACGTCCGGGACGGGATGACCCTGGGGATCGGGGCCGGCCAGCAGTCCCGGGTGGACTGCACCCGGCTCGCCGGCGCCAAGGCCGACACCTGGTGGCTGCGCCGGCACCCCGCCGCCCAGCGGGCCGGCACGGCCACCCGGGTCCAGGACGCGATATCCGGACAGCTGCGGGCCGTCGAGGCGCTGACCGACGGCGAGCGGGCCGAGTGGCTGCGCGCCCTGGACCGGGTCACCTTCGTCTCCGACGGCGCGCTGCCGTTCCCCGACAACGTCGAGGAAGCGGCCCGGCACGGTGTCCGGCACCTCGCCGAGCCGGGTGGTTCGCTGCGCTCAGCGGACGTCGCCGACGAGTGCCGCCAGCGGGGCATCGCCCTGACCCGGACCGGGATCCGGCTGTTCCGGCACTGACCGGGTGTCCCGGCGCATCACCGACCAGGCCACCCAGCCCGCGCCGACGATGAACCCGAAGCTGATGATCCGGTAGAGGACCACCGTGGCGATGGCCGTGCTGGTGCCGGCACCACCGGCGAGCAGGCCGAGGATCAGCGCGCTGTCGATGATCCCGAGTCCGCCCGGCACGATGGTGATCGTCCCGGCCGCGTACCCGGCGCAGAAGGCCAGCAGCAGCCGGGTGCCGCTGATCCCGCCGCCGCCGACCGCCTGCCAGCACAGCCACAGGCAGACCGCGTCGAGCAGCCAGTTCAGCACCGCGTAGGTCCCGGCGGCGGCCGCGTTGCCGGGCGTGAGCCGGGCCGCCCCCAGCTGGCGCAGGAAGCCGGTGATCCGGCCCAGCCCGGCGGCGGCGTCCCGGCGCCGGAGCCGGTTGAGCCGGGCCAGCACCGCGCCGGCCGTCGCCTCGACCCGCTCCGGGCGCCGGGCGACCTGCCGGACCCCGAGGGTGAGCAGCACGACCAGCGCCCCCAGCCCGGCCAGGCCGGACCAGGACGGCCGGCCCTGCCCGGCGAGCGCGGCGCCCGCGGTGACGGCGGCCAGCGCCGTCGCGGAGAGGATCCCGGACAGCGCGATCGCCCACGAGGCGACCGCGGGGCTGGCCCCGAACCGGCGCATCTGCTGGTAGTTGAACCTGGTGGAGAACGCCGGCCCGCCGGGCAGCGTCTCGTTGAGCGAGTGCGCCGCGTAGGCGAGCGCCGCGTGCCGGTACAGCGGCGCCCGTACCCCGGCCGATCGCAGCACCCGCCGCTGCATCCGGGCGTAGGCGTGCATCGCGGCGATCTCGGTCAGCAGCGCGAGCGCCACCCAGCCGGGCCGCGGCGCGCGCAGCTCGCGGAACGCCGCGGCCAGCGACGGCCCGGCCAGGATCAACTCGGCGGCGAACACCGCCAGCAACAGGATCACGGCGATCAGCCGGATCCGGCGACCATCGATGCGCATGACTCACGACTCCGGCGACAGGTTCGGGCCGTCAACAGGGTGGTTCAGGCCGCGACCGGCTCCCGGGCCGCCTCGTTCACGGCCGCGGCGCTTCGGGTACGCCGATCCGCCCGCACCGCGCCCGCCAGGCAGAGCAGCGTCCCGGCGACGAGCCAGGCGCCCAGCACGACGACGGGGTGGGTGGCACCGTTCCCGTCGAAGAAGGCTGTCGAGCGCAGCAGCTGCCCACCGGCGCCGGGCGGCAGCAGCTGGCCGAGCGCGCCACCCCAGCCGGGCAGCATCTCGGGCGCCGAGGTGGCCCCGGAGAACGGGTTGCCGACCAGCATCATCAGCGCGGCGCCCAGGCCGAACCCGGGGTAGCCGAGCAGCGACTCCAGCCCGAGCAGGGTCATCGACGTCGCCCCGACGGTCAGCCCGATCACCCCGGCGTTGACCAGGAACGATCCGTCCAGCGAGCCGAACCAGAACTGCAGGATCGCGGCCATCGCCAGGCCACCGGTGACCGCGAAGGCCAGCGCCCCGGTGATCCGCCGGACGGCGCCCTTGAGCAGGTTGGTGAGCAGCACCGCGGCGAGCAGGCCGCCCATCACCAGCGGCAGCGCGCCGGCGGACAGGCCGGCGCCGCGCGGGTCGTCGGCGGGCAGCGCGACCAGGTCGCGGGTGGTGACCGCCGGGACCGCGCCGCTCTGCGCCTGGCTCAGCCCGGCGGCGATCGACTGGAGCGTCTGCGCGATCGTGGGGCTGCCCGCGGACGCCGTGACGACCTGCGGCTGCCCGGCGCTGAGGTCGATCGCGCCGTACACCTCACGATCCCGGATCAGCCGCTCGGCGGCGGCGGTGCCGTCGACCCGGGTGACCTCGAAGCCGCCCGGCAGGCGCTGGTCGAGGGCGGCGGTGACCTGCTGGGCCGCGGCGGCCGGCCCGGCGACCGCGATCGGCACGTCGTGCACCGACGAGTGGACCGAGGGCCAGGCGAAGGCGGTGAGCAGCACACTGATGATCACGGTGAGCAGGGCGACGGCGCCGGCCACCCTCGGCCACGGCGAGTGCACGGTGTCGGTGGTGGGCATCTCGGCTCCTTAAGCGAACGACTATTCGTTTTAGTGTCGGAGCCTGGCTCGACCCTGTCAAGAACGAGCGTTCGCTTTTGCGTCACATCCCTCGTCGCCGCCGCCGCGAACCGGGCGTCACCTCGCGCTCGACGCGTGGCAGTTCCGCCTCCTGAGGGTCACGGCTTCCCGAACCGGCCCGCGCGGCGCCATCTCCTCGGTAGGAAGATCACCGTGAAAAACTGCGCATTACGCATGGTCACCGCCGCGGCCACAGTGGTTCTCGCCGTTCCGGGCGGAAGCGCGGCCCACGCGGGCCCGCCGCCGGAGGTGCCCGGCGACGGTGGTTACGCCGGCGCCGGTGGCTACCGTGCCCCGGCCTCGTCGCTCGTCCCGCCGGCCGCCACCCCGCCCGCCGGCTATCCGGTCACCGGCATCGACGTGTCCAGCCATGATCATCCGCAGGGCCGCATGCTCGACTGGCGGTCGCTCGGCCGGAGCAACGCCTTCGCCTATGTCAAGGCGACCGAGGGAGCCGGCTACACCAACCGGTACTACCGCTCCGACGTCTCCGCCGCCAAGTCCGCCGGGATGTACGCCGGCGCGTACGCGTTCGGCCGGCCCGACCTGGGCAACGCGACAGGGCAGGCGGACCACTTCGTCGACACCATGGAGGATGTCCGCGACGGGCGTACCCTGCCGCCGTTCCTCGACATGGAATGGCCGTACCGGCGGCTCCGGCTTCCCGCCTGCTACCGCCTCTCGGCCGGCACCATGACCGCGTGGATCCGGACGTTCCTGGAACGGGTCGAGTCCCGGCTCGGCGTCGTCCCGATGATCTACACGAACGTGAACTGGTGGAACCGGTGCACCAACCGCAGTGCGGCGTTCGGCCACTACCCGCTCGACATCAGCAGCTGCGCGGCGAGCCCGCCGAGCGTGCCCGGCTGGGGCCGGAACTGGACGTTCTGGCAGTACGACATCCCGGACTGCACCCCGGGGCTGGCCCACGACGCCGACGTCTTCCGCGGCAGCCGCACCGACCTCGCCACCCTGGCGCGACAGCCTCGGCGGTGACCCGCGGCCGGGCGGCACCGTGCCGCCCGGTCCCTAATGCCCGGTCAGGGTGTCGTCGGCGATGGCGGCCCGCTGCCCGGGTTCCGGCGGCGGGGCGAGGGTGATCCCGGCGTCGGTGAGCATGGACAGGTCCAGCGACCAGGTGATCCGCGAGCGTTCCCGCCACTGCCGGAAGGCGTCCTCGACGTGCTCGCGGGCCTGCGCCTCGGTCATCCCGGTGACCGCGACGAGGTGGCTGAACGCCTCCCGGTCGCGGCCGCGCAGGCCGGCCAGGCCGAAGTGGGTGACGGTGTGGCAGGGCGTGCACAGGCAGATCAGCCGGCCGAGGCGCTGCACCCGGCTGGCGGCGTCGAAGGTCCACCGTTCGTGCGCCTCCAGCCACACCTTGGCCGACGGGTCCGGCCCGGCGTGGCACACCTCGCATCTGCCACCGGCCCGAGTGACGATCATGCGGCGCAGCCGTTCCCAGTCGGCCGGCGCCACGCAGGACCGTACGTTGGTGAACCAGCAGCTGGACGGCACCAGATCGACGAACAGGCCGCTGCCCAGACCGCGGTCCTCGTGCGGCAGCAGCTCGGAAACCGGGGGCTTCGCGGCCCATCGGGCCAGCCCGCCGGCGGCCGCGCCCGGGGCGTACCAGCGTTTGGCGGTGGCGTCCCACCGGGCGCCGTTCCGCTTCGCCTCGTCCTTGTCCTCGAACGGCACGTCGAGCCAGATCCGCCCGGTGGCGGTGCTGATCAGGTGCCGGCGCCGCACGCCGGAGTCACCGACGAGGGCGGGTGCCGCGACATCCGGGCAACGGCGCCAGAACTCGCCGCCGCCGTGGTTGCGGCCCAGGCAGGAGCAGACGCAGTCGTCGCCGGCGGCATCCCGGCATCGCGGTCCGCACGGTTCGCCGTCCCGGTGGTCCAGGAACACGTCGACCCGCTGGAACCGCTCCGTCAGCCCGCGCACCAGGTGAACCAGGCGCTCCCGGGGGATCGCGTGGACACCCCGGGTGTCGGTGGTCAGCGCCTCGCCGAGGTGGCCGGTCAACCAGGCCCGATGCTCGTCACCGGCGGGCAGCCGGCACCCGGCCGGTCCGTCGACGGGACGCAGGACCCAGGGCAGCCGCTCGGTCATCACCGTCCATTCAGTAGCATCCCGAGGCTCGGCCGCAACCGCATGCGACCCGGCGGTACGGGCGTCAGGGGTGCGGCGGGTTGAGCACCTGCAGGACGTATTCCACCATGCCCGCGGAGACCGGGATCTGCAGGCCACGATCCTGGGCGTACGCGTTCGCGGTGGCCAGGACACGTTCCGGGGTGGGCTTGCGGAGCTTCTTCACCGCAGCCTCCACGCAGTGGAAGTGCCCTGGTGTCGGCGGCGGAACCGGTGACGCCCCGGAGAACAGGGACCTGGGGATGTCCTGGCGCGGCGGCACGCCGGAGTCGTCGAAGACCACGGGTAGCTCCTCGGTAGCGGACTGTCCTGATGGTAAGGAGGCCGGCCCCGGCCGGGATCTGCCCGGAGACGGCGGGACACTGCCCAACCCGAGCAGGAACCTGGCCGACAGGCCGACCGGGAGGAGCGCTCCGCCGGCCGATCGCGCTTACCATGAGCGCGCTCCGCCGAGAGAGGGTGTCGATTACCGGTGACCGTTCATGTCGCGGTCATCGACCCGCTGCCCATGTACCGGCAGGGTGTCGTGGCGGCGCTGTCCGCGATCGGTCACCGCGTCGAGGCCCCGGCCGACCCGCTGGCCTGGGCGCGCGACGCGCGGCGGGCGGTCATGATGCTGACCCTCGCCACGCCCGCCGACTGGCAGCTGCTGCGGCTGCTGCACGACGTGTCCACCGCCCCGCCGGTGATCGCGATGCTCGACGACGACTCGGCGACGGCCGGCGTCCGGGCGGTACGCGCCGGCGCCCGCTCGGTGCTGCCCCGCACGGTGACCAGCGAGGTGCTGCGGCGCACCGTGGAGGCGACACTCGACGGGCAGGCGGTGGTGCCGGGAGCGGTCGCGGCGGCCCTCGCCAACGGTGCCGCGACCCCACCGGCCCCGGACGGGCACGCCTCGCTGTCGCCCCGGCAGCTGGCCTGGCTGCAGCAGCTCGCCGAGGGTGCCACGGTGGCCCAGCTGGCCACCCGCGCGGGTTACTCGGAACGCGCGATGTTCCGCCTGCTCCAGAGCCTCTACCGGGACATGGGGGTGCGCACCCGGATGGAGGCGGTGATCCGGGCGACGAACCTGGGCTGGCTGACGCCCGGACGTCACCCCTGACGCGGGTCGGCCGTCGCGGCGATCTCGGTCAGCAGCGCGACCACCCGGCTCAGCTGCCCCGCCGGCCGCCCGCAGTCGTCGAGTTGCCGGACGAGCAGGAGCAGCCAGGCGGCCAGCCCGGCCTTGCCCCGAACGGACTCGAAGGCCGCCACCGCCTCCTCGATCCCGGCCGTCCCGTCGAGCACCCCGGCGCAGAGCGCGAAGCCGCGGAAGGGACGGGCGGAGAAGTCGCCGGGATCGTTCCCGATGCGCTGTTCCGCCTCCTCGGCCAGCCGGTGGAAGCGACCGCGGGCCAGCGTGTGCCGGCGCTGCCGACGAGCCACCAGCGCCAGCACGGCGAGAACCTCCAGCGATCGGCCCCGGGAACGGTACCGCTCGGCGGCCTCGATCTCGCGGGCCGCGTCGTCGACCTCATCGGCCAGCAGATGCACCAGGCACAGCGTGGTGCGAGCCTGCATGAGGACCACCGGCACACGCTCCTCGAGCGCGAGAGCGACTGCCTCGGCGGCCAGCTCCCTCGCGCCCCTCGGATCACCGGCCCACAGCAGCTGATCCGCCCGGGCGTCCAGCCAGGCGGCCCGCAGGGACTCGTCGGCTCCCGCCGTCACCTCGGCCATCACCCGAGCGGCACGGTCCCACTGCCCGAGTTCCGCCGACCAGCGAGCGATCTTGAACGCCAACCGGGTCCCGCGGGCCGCCACCTGCTGGGCGGTCAGCTCGGCGGGGAACCCGGGCCGCCCGGCCAGCTCCCGGGCCCGGCCGGCCTGGTCGATCGCCGCCCGATACTCACCCCGGCGCCGGTGACAGTCCGCCAGCCCCTCCCACGCGCCCATCCCGGCCACCACGTCGTCGAGCCGCATGGCGTCGCGCAGCGCCTGGTCGTAGGCCTCCCGGGCCTTCTCGATGTCGTTGCTCTGCCAGTACATCGCGCCGAGGTTGGCCCGCACCCGCGTCGCGGCCCGCTCCTCACCCAGCCGCACCGCACGATCAAGAGCTGCACGGTACGCCTCGGCAGCCTCCCCGAAACGGCCACGTGCGGCGTAGATCCAGCCCAGCGCGTTGTCGTTGGCCAGCTCGGAACGCTCGTCCGGCAGCGTGCCCCGCAGGCTCCTGCGGTAGTCGAGCAGCACGACGTCGCTGTGCCAGCGGTGCAGGTAGTGGTCGATCTCCTCGAGCAGCTCGTACGCCGGCCCCGGGTGCGGAGCGTCGATCAGCGCGCGCAGCTCGGCGAAATGCGTGTCGAGATCACCGGGCATGGTGATCTCCTCAGGGGACATGGTGTTCAGCTCGTTGGCCGCCAGCAGCAGCAGCCTCCGCCGGCTCTCGCCGGCCGGCAGCCGCCCGATCAGCCAGGCCGCGTCGGCCGGGCGCAGCTCGTGGCGATCGCCCGCCCGGCTCACCAGCGAGCTCTCCACCAGCTGCCCGAGCGCAGCGTGCACCTGATCCTCGGCGACGCCCGGCATCAGCGTGGCGACCTGCTCGCCGGTCACCGGGAAGCGATAGGCGGCGAGGCACTCCAGCACCCGGCGGGGCACCGTTCCGAGGTGGTCGAGCACCACCTCCAGCAGCTGGGCCGGGACGTCCCGCGGCGGGATCCCGGCCAGTTCGTCCAGCAGCGCGCGGCTGGACACGTCCGGCCCGGTCAGCGCCCGCACGGCCTGGAACAGCTCGGTGGCGCGCGGATTCCCCTGCACCGCCTGGTAGAGCCTGGCCAGATCGTCGGCGTCCAGGCCGTGCGGCCGCCGGTTGAGCAGGGTGGTGAAGTGCTCGGGGCTCAGGCGTCCGATCGCGACCGGGGGTTCCAGCGCGGGCCAGATCCCACCGGCCGGCGACACCGGCACCACGCTGGTGACCAGTACCACTGTGACCCGGTGTCCGGGACGGATCGCCAGGGACTCCAGCGCCTCGTCGAGTTCCAGATCGGCGAGCACCGACGAGTTCGGCAGCAGCAGCCGCTCGGCGTCGTCGGCGACCAGGACCACCCGCCGGTCGCCCGCGGTTTCCAGTGCGGCCTCCAGCCTGGCCAGGGAGGACTCACCCGGCCGGAGCGCGGCCGCCGGTCCGCCCTCGATCGCGTCGATCAGGGTGCGGACGTCCAGGCGTCCGCCGGCAACCACCCGGACCTCCGGGCCTCCGCCGGCAACCACCCGGACCTCCGGGCCTCCGCCGGCAACCACCCGGCGGGCCGGGCCGGACGTGCCGCCCGGTCCGCCGGCGACCTCGGCGATCACGTCGCCGACCAGGGCGGACTTGCCGACGCCTCGCGGACCGGTGACGACCACGACGCCGGGCGGGCCGGCGGTGAGCCGTTGTCGCAGAGCCATCCGGATCGGGTCGTGGTTGACCAGTCCCGGCCCGGTCCGGCTCGGGCGCGGCGGCACCGGCACGGTCTCCGCCACGACGTCGGGGATGAAGTCCGGGGGAAGCTCGACGAAGCCCTGCGCCGCCGGGCGGTACCTACCCTCCAGCAGCCGGGTGGCGGCGTGCGCGGCGAGCAGGAAACACCACCGCCGGATCGGCGCCGGGATCCGGCCGCGTCCGGAGAGGATCAGCCCGATCGCCGTCAGGCAGACCAGGCGCTGCTGTCGCCACTTGCGCAGCAGTCCGTGCTCGGTGGCGTATTCGATCTCACCGGCGTGAATGCCGGCGATCGCCCGCGCCAGCTGGGGGCCGGCCGCCGCCATCCGTGCCGCGTCGATCTCGGGTGCCAGCACGACGTCGAGCACCTTGTCCGGGTCCAGCCCGGGGTCCTCGATGAGGCAGGTCACGGCGGTGGTGCAGATCAGGTAGGCGGGGTCCCAGGTCAGCGGGCCGTCCGGGGTGAAGCGGGACAGGTCGACCAGGAAGAACTCGGGGCCGGCGTTCTCGTCGGTGCCGACCAGCAGGTTTCCCGGGTGCAGGTCGCCGTGGGTGAGCCCGCGGACCGGGAGCAGGCTCAGTGTCCCGCCGACGCTCGCGTCCCGGGCCAGCGCGAACGGGTTGACCAGGCCGCGGCTGCCCTGGTTGAGCCAGGGCCGGGGCGACTCCAGCAGGCCGGGATGCCGGCTCGCCCAGGTGTGGATGGTCTGGCCCGGGGCGAGCCGCCAGCCGAGCAGTTCGGTCAGCAGCTCGCCGGCGGTCTGCCTGGTCGTGGCGGCCGTGCCGAGGTTCCACTCGCTGAGCAGCGAGCGCGCTATCGCCCGGCAGCCGCGGTCCGCGTGAGCGTGCGCGCGGAGCATCTCGCCGAAACCGAGGAGCACGTCGAAGCCGCCCCCGGCGACCGTCTGGAAGGCGATGTAGCCGCCCTCGTCCATCGCGACCGGCTGGTATCGCACCTCGGCCAGGTGCCGCTTGGCGAAATCCGGGTTCTTCCGCACCGCGTGCCCGTGCGCGGCGACCTCCCGGTGTTTGAGGTCACCGCCCGGATCGATCTTGAGAATCAACCCGGCCTCCTGCTGCCCCGCCGGGTACTCGGTGACACCGATCAGCATCGCCGAGGTGAACCCTCGGGCGGTCCAGTCCTCGGTGGCCAGCCCGATCTTCCACCGGCCGGCCCAGGCCACCAGTTCCTTACGGACGCGGGGCAGTTCGATCTTGTCGAGGATGTCCTGTTCGACCTCACCCGGTCTCATCGCCCTCCCGCTCTCACACCTCGGGCGTGGCTATCAGCCGCTCGATGGCCGCCATCGCGATCTGCGCCGGGACGACGAACTCGTCGCGGAACAGCGGGGCCTCCCGATAGGGCCCGATGAAGGCGGCGATCCCGGCCGGCACCGTCATGGTGTCGCCGCCGTCCAGCGCCGCCGGCATGCTCTGCTCGTACTCGGTGATCAGCGAGCGCAGATAGTTCTCCGCGCTCCGTAGCGAGGCGGCCAGGCCGGGGACGGAGGACAGCGTGCCGCCCTCGGCCCGCGCGTCGCGCACCATCGCCTCGATGCTCAGCTGCGCGTCCAGCACGGACTGCAGCAGCTCGTCGTACCTGCCGACCCGGAGTCTGCGGTCCGCGGGCGCGGCGGCGTGGGTGAGCGCCTGCGCGCGCAGCAGCCGGCGCACCCGTTTCACCGTGTGGTACGCCGTGATCAGCTCGTTCAGGTAGCGCTGCCGCGTCTCCCGGATCGCCTTCGCCCGCTGGTCGCGCAGCTCGGCCTGCCGATTGAACGCCTGGTAGAGCAGCGAGACCAGGCCACCGAGCACGGCGATCAGGATGAACTGCAGCAGCGTCTTGTACGCCTCCGCACCGACCGCCTCGGTGACCTGCTCGTGCCAGACCAGCAGGGCGACCGCCAGGCACGTGCTGACCAGGGCCCCGGTCGCCGCGGCGATCGTCAGCCTCCGACCTGAGGACCTGCCCGATGCATCGATGGAACGGAGTGTAGTCGCCCGGTCGACGCTCCGGCATCGGCGGCTCGGCTGATGGACACCGGGCGTACCGAAGTCAGGTGGTCTTCATCCGTGCCGGATGAGATTCGGCAGGTGAGTTAGCGGTCACACCCGGACCCTGACCGCGATTCATCCGCCACGAAGGATGACGCGCGGCGAGCCCCGGCAGTGAGACTGATGAATCGCTGCCGGGACGCTGAGGTCGCACGGCTCGCCCCGGGGCGCTCGTTCGTCCTGGGAGGCACCTGTGCTGAGCGGACCGCGATCCAGAAGAAGGCGCCGGGCGGCCGTCGCCGCGCTGGCCCTGACGGCCTCGCTGCTCACCGCGTGCGGGGACGACGGTGGATCACCGATGCTGACCTGGTACATCAACCCCGACAACGGCGGACAGGGGCGGCTCGCCGAGTCGTGTGCGGCGGCCTCGAACGGCGGCTACCGGGTCGATGTGCAGGTCCTGCCGAACGACGCGTCGCAGCAGCGGGAACAGCTGGTCCGGCGGCTCGCGGCCAAGGACAGCTCGATCGACGTGATGAGCCTGGACCCGCCGTTCGTGGCGGAGTTCGCCAACGCGGGGTTCCTGCGCCCGTTCGACGCGGGTGACGCGGCCGCCTTCACCGACGGCGTGCTGAAGGGGCCGCTGACCACCGCGTACTGGAAGGACCAGCTGGTCGCGGCGCCGTTCTGGGCGAACACCCAGCTGCTCTGGTATCGCAAGTCGGTGGTCCAGGCGGCCGGGGTCGATCCGAACCGGGCCGGATTCACCTGGGACGACATGATCAAGGCGGCCGAGGGGCAGCACCGGGTGATCGGCGTACAGGCCAACCGGTACGAGGGCTACATGGTGTGGATCAACGCGCTGGTGGTCTCGGCCGGTGGCGAGATCGTCGGGAACGTCGAGGCCGGCAAGGACGCCACCCCGGAGATCGCCTCCCCGGCCGGCGACGCGGCGGCCCGGATCATCGGTGGGCTGGCCCGCTCTGCCGCGGCGCCGCCGGCGATGCCGAACGCCGGTGAGGAGGAGTCGCGCTCGACGTTCCAGGGCGACACGGGCGGCTTCATGGTCAACTGGCCGTACGTGTACAGCGCCGCCAAGGAGGACGTGACCGGCGGCGGGATCGCCCAGTCGGTGGTGGACGACATCGGCTGGGCGCGGTATCCCCGGGTCACCGCCGATCAGCCGAGCCGGCCGCCGCTGGGTGGGATCAATCTGGCCGTCGGCAACTACACCACGCATCCGGCCGAGGCGGTCGCCCTGGTCAAGTGCGTGACGTCGCTGCCCAACAACATCGCGTACATGGTGGACGCCGGCAACCCGGCGGCTCGGGGTGCCGCCTACGACGATCCGAAGGTGCGCGAGGCGTTCCCGATGGCCGACGTCATCCGCCAGTCGATAAACGATGCCGGGCCGCGGCCGATCACCCCGTACTACAACGACGTGTCGACGTCGGTGCAGCTCACCTGGCACCCGCCGGGGGAGGTCGAGGCGCCGGCCACGCCGAAGGAGACCGCCACCTTCATGTCCGACGTGCTGCAGGGCAAGCGACTTCTGTGAAGGAGGTGTGGTCATGGCTGTGATGGTGGAGGCGCCCGCGCCGGCGACCGCCGAGGTCACCGACCGGGCACGGCGCGAACGCCGGATGGGGCTGATGCTGTCCGCACCGGCCTTCGTGGTGATGGTGTTCGTGACCGCCTACCCGCTGATCTACGCGGTCGTGCTGTCGCTCTACAACTACCGGCTCACCGACCCGGCCGGGAAGGAGTTCGTCGGTCTCGGCAACTACGCGACAGTGCTGACCGACCCGGTGTGGTGGACCGACTTCTCCACCACCCTCCTGATCACCGTGTTCAGCGTGGCGGTCGAGCTGGTGCTGGGCTTCGCGTTCGCCTTCGTGATGTACCGGATCCTGCGCGGCAGGTCGCTGGTCCGCACCGCGATCCTGGTGCCCTACGGGATCATCACGGTGGTCTCCGCCTACATCTGGCGGTTCGCGTTCCAGCTCGACTCCGGTTTCGTCAACCAGTGGTTCGGGCTCGGTGACTACAACTTCTTCGGCAACCGCTGGTCGTCGTTGTTCGTCATCGTCCTGTCGGAGATCTGGAAGACCACGCCGTTCATCTCGCTGCTGCTGCTGGCCGGGCTGGTCCAGGTGCCGGAGGAGCTGCAGGAGGCGGCCCGGGTGGACGGCGCCACCGCGTGGCAGCGGCTCAAGCGGGTGACGCTGCCGAACATGAAGGCCGCCATCATGGTGGCGCTGCTGTTCCGCACCCTCGACGCGTGGCGGATCTTCGACAACCCGTTCATCATGACCGTCGGCGCGAACAAGACCGAGACGCTGTCGTTCCTGGCCTACCGGCAGAACGTGACACTGGTGAACCTGGGCGCCGGCTCGGCGGTCTCGGTACTGCTGTTCCTGACCGTCGTGGTGATCGCGTTCATCTTCGTCAAGGGCTTCCGGACCGACCTGTCCCAGGTGCGAGGTGATCGGTGATGGCCGGCCGCAAAGCCAGCAACTGGTGGACCGTCTGGGGACTGCTGATCCTGCTGTGGGCACTGTTCCCGCTGCTCTGGATGGTGTCGCTGTCCTTCAAGAACCCGGACACCTTCCGCAGCGTCGAGCCGACCTTCTTCCCGCAGGTCTGGGTCTGGGACAACTACAAGACGGTGTTCACCGACTCGTTGTTCACCAGCGCGCTGCGCAACTCGGTGTTCATCGCGCTGATCGCCACGTTCCTGGCCGTCGTGATCGCGATGTTCGCCGCGTACGCGATCGCCCGGATGGATTACCCGGGCAAGAAGTTCCTGCTGTCGATGGCCCTGGCGATCGCCATGTTCCCGCAGGCCGCGCTGGTCGGCCCGCTCTTCAACATGTGGCGCAGCCTGGGCATCTACGACACCTGGCTGGGACTGATCATCCCGTACCTGACGTTCGCGCTGCCGCTGTCGATCTGGACCATGTCGGCGTTCTTCCGGCAGATCCCGTGGGAGATGGAGCAGGCCGCGCAGGTCGACGGCGCGACCGCGTGGCAGGCGTTCCGCAAGGTGATCGTGCCGCTCGCGGCGCCCGGCGTGTTCACCACCGCGATCCTCACCTTCTTCTTCTGCTGGAACGAGTTCCTGCTGGCCATCTCGCTGACCTCGACCGACCGGGCCCGGACCGTGCCGGCCGCGCTGTCGTTCTTCACCGGCGCCTCGCAGTTCCAGTCGCCGATCACGTACATCATGGCCGCCTCCGTGGTGGTGACCATTCCCGTGGTGATCCTCGTGCTGATCTTCCAGCGCCGGATCATGGCCGGTCTCACGGCCGGCGCCGTCAAGGGCTGAGCTGTCGAGGAGGAACCGGCCATGGCCGCGATCAGCATGCGCAACATCGTCAAGCGGTACAGCGACGGCTACCAGGCCGTCGACAACGTGAGCCTGGACATCGCCGACGGCGAGTTCGTCATCCTGGTCGGCCCGTCCGGCTGCGGCAAGTCGACACTGCTGCGCATGATCGTCGGCCTGGAGGACATCACCTCCGGCGACATGATGATCGGTGACGTGCGGGTGAACCAGAAGGCGCCCCGGGACCGGAACCTGTCCATGGTGTTCCAGAACTACGCGCTCTACCCGCACCTGACCGTCTTCGAGAACATCGCGTTCCCGCTGCGCCTGCGCAACACCCCGGACGCCGAGGTGCGCGAACGCGTGCGGACCGCCGCCGAGCTGCTGCAACTGACCGAGCACCTGGACCGCAAGCCGGCGCACCTGTCCGGCGGGCAGCGGCAGCGGGTGGCGATGGGCCGGGCCATCGTCCGCAAGGCCGACGCGTTCCTCTTCGACGAGCCGCTGTCCAACCTGGACGCCAAGCTGCGCGGGCAGATGCGCACCGAGATCGCCCGGATGCAGAAACGGCTGGGCACCACCACCGTCTACGTCACCCACGACCAGACCGAGGCGATGACCCTGGGTGATCGGATCGCGGTGCTGCGCCGCGGCGTGCTGCAGCAGGTCGGCACGGCACGGCAGCTCTACGAGGAGCCGGCGAACCTGTTCGTGGCCGGGTTCATCGGCTCGCCCCCGATGAACTTCGTCCCCGGCCGGGTCAAGGGCGGGCAGATCGACACGCCGTTCGGGACGGTCAGCCCGGCCGGGGCACGACTGTCCCGGGTCGCCGACCGGGAACTGGTCATCCTCGGGCTGCGGCCGGAACACTTCGAGGACGCCAGCCTGGTGCCGGCGGACAAGCGGGCGCGCGGGCGGACGTTCTCCGCCGACGTGGACGTCACCGAGTGGCTGGGCGCTCAGCTGTACGCGTACGTGCCCTACGAGGCGTCACCGGAGATCACCAAGCAGCTGGAGGAACTGGAGCGCGAGCTGGACAGCGAGCAGATGCGCACCCAGCTGGTGGTGGCCCTGGACGTGAACAGCCGGGTCGTCTCCGGATCGGCCGCCGAGCTGTGGTTCGACCCGGAGCGGATGCACGTCTTCGACGCCGCCAGCGGCGAGAACCTCACCCTGACCGCGGCGGCCCCGACCGACTGAGCGGTCCCGGTCCGCCTCGCTCGCGGATCACCACCGGCTTTCGGTACGGCTGCGGCGCCCGGATCACGAAGTCTCGCGCAGCACCGGCCGGCGGCGAAGTCGTCCTCGCCGCCCGGCCAGCAGTTGTACCGCCGGGCCGGGGTGCGCCGGTTTCGGGTCGATCCCCGTCACGTCCACGCGGGCAGCCTGCTCTGATCCACAGCGAACGGGTCGAGGTCGATGGCGAGCAGCCCGGTGTCCAGGCCGATCAGCAGCAGCCCGTCGACCCAGGCGCAGGTCAGGCCGAGATGGTGCAGCGGAATGGTGACCAGGCAGCGGCCGTCGGCGACGTCGAACACCCGGGCCGTGCGGTCCTCGCCGACGGTGACGACGGCGAGCCGGTCGCCGAGCCGGACCGGGCAGACGTCGCTCACCACGCCGGCGTGTCCCTCGAATCGGCGGATCTCGGCGCCGCTGACCGGATCCGAGATCCGGGCGATCTGGAAGCCGCCGCTGAGCAGCATGGCCCGGCCCTCCACCGGGATCGGGCGCAGCGCGTTGACCCAGCCCAGGGTTCGCAGCCGGCGCTGGTCGCCGCGCGCCTCGCCGGTGCCCGGATCCCACACGCCGACCCGCCCGTGGCCGGCCGTGGCCAGCAGCGTCTCACCGCCGGCCTCGATCGGGCAGAGCGCGCTGATCCGGCCGGTGTGCCGCTTCCAGCGGTGCCGGCACGCACCGGTGAGCGGATCCCAGAGCCGGACCGTGCCGTCGTTCTCCCCGGTGGCGAGCAGGACCCGGCCGCCGAGCCGGATCTCGCAGGCGGCGCCGACCCCACCGGTGTGCCGCGCCAGCCGGTGCCGGCACTCGCCGGTGAGCGGATCGTGGAAGTGCACGGTCCGATCGGCCATGGCCACCGCCAGCAGCGACCGCCCGTCCACGGCTATCAAGCAGATCGCGGTGACCCGGCCGACGTGCTGGTCCGGCTCGTCGCGTTCGGCACCGGTCGCCGGATCCCAGACCCGGACCGCGCCGGAGGCCCCGGCGGTCACCGCCACCCCGGCGATCGGCAGTATCACGTCGACCCGGTCACCGCGGCGGCGCTGCTCGTCGGCGATCAGCGGGTCCCACAACCGGGCCGTGCCGTCCAGGCCGGCCGTGACGAGCAGCGTCTCGCCGTCGAGCAGCACCGCGCGGATCCGCCGCGTCCAGCCGACGTGGCCGCGGAAGCCGTGGCGCAATGTTCCGGTCGCCGGGTCCCAGAGCCGGATGGCACCGTGGTCGTCGGTGGTGGCGAGCAGGGTCTCGGCGCCGAGGGTCACGGCGCAGACGCCGTTCACCGGGGAGTCGTGGCCACGCAGGCATCGTCGTTCCCGGCCGGTCGCCGGGTCCCACAGGCGGACGGTGCGGTCGTTGCTGACGGTGGCCAGCAGGTGGCCGACGGGGCAGACGTCGTTCACCGCGGCGGTGTGGCCGGTCAGGCGCAGCAGTTCGGCGCCGGTGGCGGGGTCCCAGATCCGGACGGTCCGGTCCTCACACGCGGTCGCGAGCCGGTCGCCGATCAGGCAGAGCGCCTTTATCGTGCCGGAGTGGCCGGTGCAACGGGTCCTCTCGTCGCCGGTCATCGGGTCGAAGGTGCGCAGGACGCCGTCGTCGCCCGCGACCGCGAGCCGCTGGTCGCCGTCCACGGTGAGGGCGCGGATCGCCTTGACCGCCGCGGTCCGCGCGCTGAACACCCGCTGCTGGGTACCGGTCAGCGGGTCCGAGATCCGCACAGTGCCGTCGTCGGCCACGGTGGCCAGCAGGTTACGGCCGTCCAGGGTCACCGGGCAGAGCGCTGTCACGGCGCCGGTGTGCCCGTGCAGCCGCTGCTCTTCGGTGCCGGTAGCCGGGTCCCAGAGCCGCACCGTGCGATCGTGGCTCGCCGTGGCCAGCACGCTCCGGCCGTCCACCGCCAGCAGGCACACGTCGTTGACCTGGTCGGTGTGCCCCTCGAAACTCATCCGCTCGATCCGGCGCGGCACCGTCGCCCACCGGCCGCGATAGGGCGCCGGCTGCCCGGCGAAGCCCGGCGGCGTCCCCTCGAAGGCCTGGGTCACGCTGAACATCGCGGCCCGCTCGGCCGGACCCGCGCTGATCGCCTGCGGGGTGAGGCGCAGCATCCGGGCACGGGCCGGGCCGGCCGCCGTGGTCGCCGGGATCAGCCGCAGCAGGTCGGCGTGCAGCAGGTACCCGTCGTCGGCGACCAGGTCGTCGACGAGGCCGGCCCGCTGGGCGTGCCCCGGCAGCGACCGCAGCAGGTAGCGCGGCGCGTTCGCCCAGCCGACCGCCCGGCCGTGGGCCAGGAAGGCCCGGGTCAGCTGCCTCTCGTCAAGCGCCACCCCGGCCCCCCGGTCCCGCAGCAGGGCGTCGTTGAGTGCCTGGTGGAACAGCCGGAACGTCGGCTCCTCCCCCGCCGCCGACGTCTCCACCAGGAAATTCGCCGCCGCGGACCGGGCGAACCGGTCGAGCACCGGCTCGCTCACCCGCCCACCGAGCGACTCCACAGCGACCTGCCACAGGGTCGCGGACCAGCCGGGCGCCTCCGCGTAGGCGAGCGCGGCGAGCAGGGTCCGCGCCGGTGTCCCGCCGACGGCCGGGAGCCGGGCCAGGTAGGAGTGCAGCGCGTCGTCGACGCCGGCGCTCAACCGGATCGTCGCCGGATCGGCCGGACGGGTGTCGTAGAGGACGCGCATCCGCGCTTCCAGGCCGGCGACGAGGAAGTTCCCGTCGGCGAGCCGGGCGATCCGATCGGCCACGAGCTCGGTCACCGGGCTGGCGGCGTACGGATTCCCCGGTCGTCGCAGCGTCGCCAGGGTGTAGTCGCGCAGGTCCGCGAACGCGAAGTGGTCCCGGTCGTCCAGGTCGATGATCTCGGCGGCCGCTCCCAGCCGGCCCAGCAGGTCACCCTCCGGGTCGTGTCGCCGGGTGCCGAGCACGACCTGGACGCCGGTGGTGTGCTGGACCAGCGGCAGCGCGATCCGGGCCAGTATCGCGCGGGCCTCGGCCGGGCTGCTCGCCTCGTCGACCGCGTCGATCACCAGGTTGAACCGCTCGGTGCCGGGGGCCAGAGCGGTCACCAAATCGTCCACTTCGTCGGGCAGCGGCGCGGAGACGGCGCGGGCGATCTCCCGGGCGACCTCCAGTGCGGTCTTGCCCTTGGCGTGCACGGCGCAGCCCACCGAGCCGACCGTCGCGGCGACCGCCCGGTCGTCGGCGGGGAGCTCGGCTCGGTAGCCGGCGTCGGCGGTGGTGACCACCCGGGCGAGCACGGCTGACTTGCCGGCGCCGGGTGAGCCGGTCACCACCAGCACCCGGTGGTCGGAGGCCGGGCGGTCCAGCCAGCCGACGATCCGGCGCAGGGCCGTCTCGCGACCGCGGAAACGGTGGCCGGGTTCGGCTTCGGTGGTGACTCCGCGGGAGCGGGGCCGCCAGTGCCGGCCGGCCTCCCGGTCGTCGGCGAGCCGCCAGCCTTCGCGGTTCGCCCGGCTGCGGTCTTCCGGGTCGCGGATCTCTCGACCGCCGGCTCCCTGGCGGCCGCTTTCCCAGTCGCTTCCCCAGCCGTCACTCTCCCAGGCGCTTTCCCGGCCACCGCCTCCCCCGCTCTCGCCTCCCGTGGCGTGGCCTTCTTCGCCGCGGCCTTGTTCGGCGTGAGTTTCTCGGACATGGCCTGGCCGGACCGCGAGTTGCCGGTTCCACGGCTCGGACTCCGGTGCCGACCAGTCGGCGAGCACGCGCAGCCGCTCGTCCGGCAGGAAGGCGTCGATCTGGGCCACGGTCAGCGCCTGCGCGTCACCACGCCGGTCGCCGCGAGCCAGCGCCCGCCCGACGATGCCGACGACCGCCTGGTAGTCGGGCACCCACAGGCCGGCGCCGCTGAACCCCTGCTCCACCGGATAGGGCGAGTCGGTGTCCAGCCGCACGCAGCCGTATCCCAGCTGGGCACCGACCCGGCCGCTCGCCTCGTTGCCGTGCAGCCTGCTGGTGACCGGGAAACCGAACGCCCACCAGCGCAGCCCGGCCAGCGCCTCGGGCGCGGGCCGTTTCAGCCGGGCCGGAACGACCGGCAGATCCTCCGCGAAGTGCAGCACCGCCACATCGGCGATCTCGTGGTCACCGGCGTCGTGAACCACCCGGCGCACCCGGCGCCGGGTCCGCCACGCCGACCCGACCTTGGGAAAGGACACCCACAGCGCGTCGAGCGGCGCACCCTGCCCCAGCACCACGTGCGCGCAGGTCAGCGCCCGGCGCGCGGAGATCGCCACCGCGGTGCCCAGCGGCGCGGTCCCGGTCTCGGCGGCGTGCACCGCCAGCGTCCACGGATCCGCGACGCCCGGCATCGCCACATCGTAACGGCGCTGTCCACCATGGGTGATGCTCAGGCGACCTGCGGGAAGAACTCCAGCGAGTGTTCCCGCCGCTCCCACTCGGCGAACGGCACGTCGGCGATCGCCCCGCCCAGCGTCGCCATCCCGGCCTGCAACGCCTCCAGCGACGACCAGATCGAGACGGCGATGATCCGGCCGCCGTCGGCGTCCTCGAAACCGCCGATCTGCTCCAGCCCGGGCACGCCCGCTGACGCCGCGCGCATCCGGTCCATCGCGGCCACCAGATCGTCCCGGTGCTCCGGCTTCGGATAGTGCACCGCCTGTGCGAGAAAGCGCACGTCAAGCTCCTTCCACAGTTTTCGCGAAGAGTTCCAGAATGGTCTTCCAGCCGGCCGAGTAGCCGCCGGGGACCGACGTAGCGGCGGCCAGCTGCTCCTCGGTGAGCCGCTCCCAGCCGCGGTGTTCCAGGGCCACCCGGGTCAGCGCCGGGCCCAACTCGGTGAACGCCAGCTCGACCTCGGTGACGGCGGGCAGAATCGTCCAGGTCATCGCGAACCGTTCCGGCGGCTGCCAGAGGATGACCTCACCCCAGTCGACCCGGGTGCCGTCCGCCCACGTCTCGAAGACGCGGCCGCCGAGCTCGCGCTCGAAGGTCACCGCGACGACCTTCTCCTGACCCAGGGAGAGCGGGCGGGCCGGCCACCAGGCCCCGATGTCGCGGACGAACACCTCGAAGGTGTGCGCCCGGTCGCTGCGCACGATGGTCTGCTGCCGGATCGGTGGACGCCTCAGCGGGCGAACATTGTCGGACACGGAAGGATCATGGCAGGCCGGCGCCGCGATCAGCCCGACGTCACTGGCGGCATTCCTGCCGTTCATCGGGCCACGTCGCTCCGGGCGGCTCGCCGCCCGGTCAGGCCACGTCCGACGACGCGCCGGGCGCGCCGGCCGCACGCTCGGCCTCGACCAGTCGCCGGCCGACGTCGAGGGCGTCGCCCCACATCTCGTCGAGGAACTCGCGCAACCCGGCCAGCCCCTCCGGTCGTGCCCGGTAGAACCGCCGGGTGCCGGCCCGCCGCTCGCTGACCAGGCCGGCGTCCTTCAGCACGGTCAGGTGCTGGCTGATCGCGGTCCGGGTCACGTCGAAGGCCGCCGCGATCTCCCCGGCCGCCAGCTCGTCGGCCACGACCAGGCGAAGGATCGCCCGCCGGCGCGGCTCGGCCAGCGCTCGCAGCGCGTCGTCGACCTGCGACTCGTCCCCGGCCACCCGGCCACCTCCATCGTCCCGCCCCGCTAGTGCTCACCCCGATGATCTCGGTAAACGCCACCGGACGTCCACGACCGCCTCCTCCCGCCCTCGACCACACCGCATACGTTAGTGATGACTAACGTTAGTGTCAACTGACATTTCAGGAACGGGGCGTGCGCGGGGTGCCCGCCCTCGACGCCTTCGACGGCCGCCTCACCGCAGGCCGCAACCGACCTGCACCATGACCGAGTTACACCGTTTTCTTTCTCGACAGCCCCCGACGAGGCCCCCGCTGGCCGCGCTGCTGGAGGCGCGCGAGCGGATCACCTACCCGAAGTAACCGACCGCAAGGTGTCGATTACTGATCGCAATGCGGCTAGCATCCACAGGCATCGCATCGATGCCTGTCATTGGGGGGCAGTGGCATTGAACAGTCCCAGCAGACGAACACTCCGGCGTGCGGTGACGGTGCTCGCGATCGGCGCGACGGTTACCGCCCTCGCCGCACCGGCCGCGAACGCTCAGGCACCGGCCGGCCCGGACGACCGGTCCTACGCCCAGATCAACGCGCTCCAGCAGCTCAAGAAGTCGCTGACCGCGACGGAACGCAAGCTCGACAGCCGGCTCGCCATCGAGCTGCGTAGACGGGAGAGCAAGGTGGCGGCGGGCGCGCTGCCGAGGCTCACCACCGGTGTCGAGGTCAGCAGGTCCGGCACCACCCAGGTCGAGATCCACGCCGGCCGGGTCGACAGCGGCCTGCTCACCCGGCTGCGCCAGGCCGGCGCGGCCATCCGCTTCTCGTCACCGAGGACCGGCACCGTGCTGGTCGACGCGCCGCTGGCCGCACTGCCGGTGATCGCCGGCTGGTCGGACGTGACCCGGGTCGGCCTCGAACACGGGGCGATCACCGGGCACGAGACCGACCCGGCCACCCGGAACCAGTCGAAGGAGGCGAAGGAGAAGGAGCAGCAGGCGAAGGCCGCCGCGATCGCCGCGGTCGGCGAGGTGGTCTCCGAGGGCGACCGCACCCACGCGGCCGACACCGCCCGCAAGAAGTACAAGGTCACCGGCACCGGCGTGAAGGTCTGCGCGCTCTCCGACGGGGTGAACTCGCTGACCGCGTCGCAGGCCGGCGGCGAGCTGCCGCCCGACGTCGACGTGCTGCCCGGTCAGGAGGGTGACGGCGACGAGGGCACCGCGATGCTGGAGATCATCCACGATCTGGTGCCGAACGCGCAGCTCGGCTTCGCGACAGCGTTCAACGGCGAGGCGAGCTTCGCCGAGAACATCCGGGCGCTGCGCTTCACCGCGCACTGCGACATCATCGTCGACGACGTCGTGTACTACCACGAGAGCCCGTTCCAGGACGGCCTGCCGGCACAGGCGGTGAACGCGGTGACGGCCGACGGCGCGTTCTACTTCAGCTCGGCCGGCAACGAGGGCAACACCCTCGACGGCACCTCCGGCAACTGGGAGGGCGACTTCGTCGACTCCGGCCGGGGCATCGGCAAGTTCGTCGGCCAGGCACACGACTTCGATCCGGGTCCGGGCGTGCAGGTGCTGAACCCGCTGTCGCGCAACAGCAACGGCGTGGTCACCACGCTGTGGTGGGCGGACCCGCTGGGCGGCTCGGCCAACGACTACGACCTCTACCTGCTCGACTCGGCCGGCAACGTCACCGACTTCTCGCAGGACACCCAGGACGGCAATGACGACCCGTTCGAGATCCTCGCCACCGACGACGTGGCGATCAACCAGCGGCTGGCCGTGGTGAAGTACTCCGGCGCGGCACGCTACCTGCAGCTCACCGCGTTCCGGGGCCGGTTCACCGACTCACCGGACGGGCAACTCAAGGGATTCTCCACGCCGGGCGTGCTACGCGGGCACAACGCCGCCGAGCAGGCGTTCGCGGTGGCCGCCGCTCCGGCGCACGACCCGCTGCCGTTCGACCTGGAGGCCGGCGACCCGCCGAACCCGGCCGGGCCGTACCCGAACGTGTTCACCAAGCAGACCAAGCCGGAACGGTTCACCTCGGACGGTCCGCGCCGGATCTTCTACCGGGCGGACGGCACCCCGATCACGCCCGGTGACTTCACCTCGACCGGCGGCGTCGTCCGCGACAAGCCGCAGATCACCGCTGCCGACGGCGTGCTGACCTCGGTGCCGGACTTCGCGCCGTTCTTCGGCACCTCGGCGGCCGCGCCGCACGCCGCCGCGATCGCCGCGCTGGCCCTCTCCGGCAATCCGGGGATGACCAACGCCGAGATCCGCGCCGCGCTGACCGGTACCGCGCTCGACCTGGCGCCGGCCGGCTACGACGTGCGTACCGGTTACGGCGTGATCCGTGCCGACCTGCTGCTGCGCAACACCGGTGCGACACCGCAGCCGCTGGTGAGGGCCGGGACACCGGCGGTCACCGAGACCACCGGCGACGGCGACGGTTACCTGGAGCCGGGCGAGCAGGGCACCGTGGCGCTGCCCGCGGTCAACGTCGGCGACGGCACCGCTACCGGCGTCAGCCAGGTGGTCGACCCGGACGACGCGCGGGTGACGGTGACGCCGCGCGCCGCGTCGTACGGAACCATCGCCGCCGGCGCCGCCAAGACGAAGAACTTCAAGATCAAGCTGGCCGCCGACTATCCGCTCGGCCGCCCGGTGTCGTTGCGGGTGAAGACCACGTTCGCCGGTACCCTGTCGCCCACGACGAGCACGGTGTCGGTGCCGACGGGGCATCCGACGCCGGCGCGCGACTTCGCCTACAGCGGCGCGCCGCTGGCGATCCCGGACAACAACCCGGCCGGCGCCAGCGCCACGGTGGACGTCAGCGGCGTCGGCGTCGCCTCCTCGCTGACCTTCTCCATCGACGGCGGCACCTGCACCACCGACGCCGCGGCGACCACCGTCGGCATCGACCACACCTGGGCCGGTGACCTGATCGGCACGCTGACCGCGCCGGACGGCCGGACCGCGACGCTGTTCAGCCGCCGCGGCGGCAACGGCAACAACCTCTGCCAGGTCGTCTTCGACGACGCCGCGACGACCCCGTTCGCCTCGGTCACCGCGGACAACGCGCCGTTCACCGGCACCTGGAAACCGAACGAACCGCTCTCCTCGCTGCGGGTCTCCCCGGTCGACGGGACCTGGACGTTCAAGGTCGCCGACTACGCCAACGGTGACGTCGGCTCGATCCGCGCCTTCGCCCTGCACATCGCCGGCTTCGAACCGGCCTGACGGATCCGGGCCGGGCTGCGGTTTTCCGCGGTCCGGCCCGGCGGCCGGCCGCACACCCCGGACGGCGGTGCTGCTCATACCCCGTCGGCGCTCACGTCGAGGACGGTGTCATCACGCGGTACTGGATGCGGATCGATCCGGCCGGCCTCGCTCACCAGCAGCCGAGCATGGTGCGACAACGCCACGGCTGTACCGCACTGTAGGCAGTCGGCACGGTGACGACGATTTGACGGCACCGATAATCTGATCCTCCGTACCTCGAGTCGGGAGGGGCCCTGTCCCTCACGACTGGAGGATCCGCGCATGCGCCGGGCCGACGCCCTCTCCTTCCTGCTGTTCACCGTCTTCCTCGACATGCTCGGGCTGGGCCTGATCGTGCCGATCGTGCCCGCCCTGCTGACCGAGCTGACCGCCGATCCGGGCCGGGCGGTCCTCTGGTCCGGGCTGCTCGGCACCACCTTCGGGCTGCTCCAGTTCGGCGCGTCACCGCTGCTCGGCCGGCTCGCCGACCGCTACGGTCGCCGCCCGGTCCTGCTGCTCTCGCTGGCCTGCCTCGGCGTCGACTGGCTGGCCCACGCGCTGGCCGGCAGCCCGTGGACGCTGCTGCTCTTCCACGCCGTGGCCGGGGCCTGCGCCGGCACCGGGACGGTGGTCAACGCGTACCTCGCCGACGTGACGCCGCCGGAGGGGCGGGCCCGGGCCTACGGTCTGGTGGGCGCCGCCTTCGGCCTCGGGTTCGTGGCCGGTCCCACGATCGGTGGCCTGCTCGGCGCTGTCGACGTCCGGCTGCCGTTCTTCGCCGCGGCCGCCCTGTCGTTCGCGAACCTCGCCTACGGCCGCCTGATCCTGCCGGAGTCCCGCCCCGGCGACCGCACCACCCCGCTCACCGCGCGCACCACCAACCCGCTCGGCGCGATCGCCGCGCTCCTGCGCCGCCCGGTGCTCGGCCGCCTCGCCGGTGCCCGGCTCTGCGCCGACCTGGCCCGGATGATCCAGCAGGCCACCTGGGCGTTCTTCCTGACCTATCGGTTCGCCTGGACCACCACGCACGTCGGGCTGGTGATCGCCGCGAGTGCGCTGGCCGGCGCGCTCTTCCAGGCCCGGGCGGTCGGCCCGATCGTCCGCCGGCTCGGCGAGAAGCGGACCGCCGTCGCCGGCGGCCTGCTGAGCGTCACGGTCTTCGCCGGTACGGCCTTCGCGTCCACCCCCTGGCAGCTCTACGTGCTGCTGGTGGTCGGCGTGCCCGCCTCGGCCGGCGGCGCGGCGGCCCAGTCCTGGATCTCGGCCACGGCCGGCGCCGGCGAGCAGGGCACGGTGCAGGGCGCGCTGTCCGCGATCGGGGCGGTGGCCGAGACCGTGGTGCCACTGGCGGCGGGTGCTGCTTTCGGGGCGCTTCTCGCGTACGGAAAACCGGGTTTGATCTTTGTGGTGGCCGCGGCCTGCGCGGCGACAGCGACCTTGCTGCTCGCCACGACCTCGACGGAGCGGCCACCGATCGGCGCATGATGGTGGCATGCGGGACAGCGAAGCCGCCGGCGACGCCGACATGAAAGCCGTGTCGGCGGCCACCTACGCGTCCACCGCCGGCTACTTCGACGCGCCCCCGGTGCTCGGCTTCGACCTCTCGGAGCCGGCACTCGCCAGGGCCTGATCAACGCTGCTCTACGCCCTCGCCGGCTCTCGCCATTCCTTTGGAGATCACCTTCAAGATCTTCATTTGCGCAGGTCCGCTGGGGTACGGATCGCATGCTCCCGCGCGGGCCGAGGGCGGCGATCTGGCCGCTGCGCGTCCACAGCGATCGCCGCCCTCTTCACTGCCCGTGGCCACTGACGGTCAATTCCACAACCCTCGCGGTCCCGGGACAGGGCGTGCTCGCCGTGGCTTCGGGGCGCTCATCCGTCTCGCCGCTCGAACCGCCGTCTCGGGCTCGCGGGTGGAACCGGTATTGAAGGATGGGCGGCATGACGGACGATGCCGCGATCGCACTCAGCCTGTCCGAACTCCGAGAAGTCACCGGCTTCGCTGTCGCCTGCGCGCGCCCGGCCCTGGAGATCTACGAGCGCGAGCACCCGGACGACCCCCGGCCCCGAGCCGCGATCGAGGCCGCGCGGGGTTTCGCCGACGGCGCCAAGCGGACGAAACTCCTGCGCGACTGCGCCTTCGCCGCCCACCGCGCCGCCCAGGAGTCCCGTGACCTCGGCCGTGCCGCCGCCCATGACGCCGCCCGCGCGGCCGGCCACACCTGCGGCGCCGCGTTCCTGCACCCGTTGTCCAAGGCCACCCAGGTGATCCACATCCTGGGCGCCGCGGGCAGTACAGCCCGCGCCTGCGAACTGTCCACCGGCGACCCGGCCGCCGCCCTGGCCCACCTCACCCGGTCCGCCGAACTGGCCTCACCGGCGGTGATCGACGTGCTGAAGCGCTACCCACCCGCCCCGGCCGGCGGCGGCCGAGTCGGCGAGCTGATCCGCCACCTGGACGCCACCCTCCGCTGAGTCCGGCTGCCGGGCGACCCGTTGCCGGATCGCCCGGTTCAGCCGTCAGTCACGGACGTAATAGTGGCCGTTGGTGTCGTCGAATCTGCCGTCGGCGCGGCAGCACCTGCGGAAACCGCCGCCCGGAACCGCACGGACACGGGTCTTTCCCACCGAGTTTCTCGATGAGTTCCTTGCCCTGACCGATCACCCGGTCGCCTCGCTTGACCTGGGTCTCGCTAGAGGGAACCCCCGGCGGCGCTTGCTGGTCGGCTCAAAAGGAAATCTCGTCGCGGTACATGATGGCCTCCTCGTTCGCTGATCGCAGGCACGTTAGGCGATCCCCACGCCGTCCCGCGACCGATTTTCACGATGCCGGCCCGCATCGACGACCAGTGCCACCTTCCCCCGCACATGACCGGTCTCGACCAGCCGATGCGCGTCCGCGGCCCGGCTCAGCGGCACCGTCTCCGCCACCTCGACGCGAAGCTGCCCCGCCGACCACAGCCGGGTCAGCTCGTCCAGCTTCGCCACCGACCGCTGGGTGCCGATCCGGCGGATACCGAGCTCCGCGGACCGAGCCCAGTCAGCGATCGTCACGATCCGCTCCGTCCCGCCAAGCAGCTCCACCGAGGCGTCCAGCGCGTCACCACCGATCGCGTCGAGCACACAGGTGACACCCTGGGGTGCCGCCGCCCGCACCCGGTCGGCCAGTCCCGGCCCGTAGGTGACCGGAACCGCACCCAGCGACAGCAGATATTCATGGTTGCGCTCGCTGGCCGTACCGACCACCCGCGCCCCGCGGGCCACCGCCAACTGGACGGCGAACGATCCCACCCCGCCGGCCGCCGCGTGAATCAGCAGCGTGTCCCGCGGCCCGACGCCCAGCTCGTCAAGCGCCGTGTACGCCGTCTGCCCGGAAGCCGTCAGCACCCCCGCCTCCGCCCACGACATCTTCTCCGGTTTCCGGCCCACCTGGTCGGCGGCGACCACTACCGCGTCGGCGTACCCCTCCAGCGTGAGAAAAGCGATCACCTCGTCCCCCGCCGCGAAGTCGGTCACCCCGTCGCCCACCCGCTCGACAACCCCCGCCACCTCGTTGCCGAGCCGGATCGGAAAGGGCAGCGGCCGATACTTCGCGAACTCGCCCCGCCGGGTGGCGCAGTCGACCGGCTGCACCCCCGCCGACCGCACCCTGATCAGCACCTGCCCGGTACCGGGCACCGGGTCGGGCACCTCCACGAGACGTAGCACCTCCGGTCCCCCGAACTCGTCGAACACCACGATCTTCGCCATCTGCCCTCCACCGGCGCAGCCCTCGTCCACGGTCGGCAGCACCGTAAAACCTCAACGCCGGTTGAGCTCAAGGGACAAATCGCCAGTACCGGTGCGCGTAGAAAACGGTCAGGCCCAGACCCCCGGTGATCGCCACGGCGAGGACCGCGGCGGCCGGCACCCGGCCGCTGATCCGCCCGCCGGCCCAGCCACCGCTCACCGCGCCGATCAGCACCGCCACGATCCCCCGTCCCCACGAACACGGTGACCGCGGCCAGGCCGGCCGCCGACGCGAGGATGTTCTTGCGGGCGTTGACCCGCCGCGCGCCGGTGACCGGCCCGAGCGCGAGTACCGCCACTGCCGCACCATCCGGCCTCCCCTTTAATGACAGATGCGACCATCGACGAAGGGAACCACCATGACCGTCGCTGACAGCGGCAGCATCTCGCTCGGCGGGAAGACGGTGCACCGCCTGGGCTTCGGCGCGATGCGGATCACCGGGACCGGGGTCTGGGGACCGCCGCGGGATCGGGACGAGGCGATCCGGGTGCTGCGGGAGGCGGTCCGGCTCGGGGTCACCTTCATCGACACGGCCGATTCGTACGGGCCGGAGGTCTCCGAGGAGCTGATCCGCGAGGCACTGCACGACGGCCGGGGTTACGGTGCCGTGGTCGTCGCCACCAAGGGCGGTTTCACCCGCCCCGGACCCGGCCAGTGGGTGGCCCGCGGTGACGCCGGCTACCTGCGGCAGTGCCTGGAGGGCTCGCTGCGCCGGCTCGGCGTCGACACCATCGACCTGTGGCAGCTGCACCGGATCGACTCGCGTACGCCCCGCGCCGAGCAGTTCGCGGCACTCCGGTCGTTCCTGGACGAGGGCCTGGTCACCCAGGTCGGGCTCTCCGAGGTGGACATCGAGGACGTACGCGAGGCGCAGGCCGCCGGGGTGCCCATCGCGTCGGTGCAGAACCGGTACAACCTCGGTGACCGGCGCGCCGAGCAGCTGCTGGACTTCTGCACCGAGCAGGGCATCGCCTTCATCCCGTGGGCCCCGGTCGACGCCGGTGCCCTCGCGCGGCCGGGCGGTCCGCTCGACCGGGTGGCCGCGGCGCACCCGGGCGTGACCACCGGCCAGTTGGCCCTGGCCTGGCTGCTGCGCCGTTCGCCGGTGATGGTGCCGATCCCGGGCACGTCGTCGGTGGCACACCTCACCGAGAACCTGAAGGCCGCCGACGTACACCTGACCGACGAGGAGTTCGCCTCGCTCACCGCTGCCTGACAGCTCCGCACCCAGCGGCCGGCCGTCTCTCCGGGCGCCCGTTCGGTACCGGCTCGATCCGCCAGCCCGGCTTCACCCGATCGTGAGTTCAGTCGATGCTGAATACAGACTCTGCTGTACTCTCGGTCGGGTGGAGGCGGTAGCCCATGCCGAGGTACTGGCCAGATTCGGTCACGCGCTGTCGGACGCGACCCGGACCCGGCTGCTGCTCGCGCTGCGCGACGCGCCCGGCTACCCGGCCGAGCTCGCCGACCTGCTCGGCGTGACCCGGCAGAACCTCTCGAACCACCTCGCCTGCCTGCGCGGCTGCGGCCTGGTCGTGGCCGTCCCGCAGGGCCGCCGGACCCGCTACGAGCTGGCCGACCCGCGGATCCGCCACGCGCTCGACGACCTGCTCGGCCTGGCCCTGGCCGTCGATCCGGCCGCCTGCCCGGCCCCCACCGGCCAGGATTACCACTGATGACCACGGCACACGGAACGAAACCGGCTCATCAGCGCGGCACACGGATCGCGACCGACCCGATGAGCACGGCACATGGAGCGAAACCGGCTCATGAGCGCGGCACACGCAACGAGACCGAGCCGACGAGCACGGCACACGGAGGGGAACAGGGCTGATGGGCGGCCAGCACGGGCACGATGGACACGGCCACGGTCAGCACGGGCACGGGCACGGGCACGGGCACGAGCACGGCGGGCATGGTCATGGACACGGCGGGCACGGTCACGGGGTTCGCGCCGACGCCGACCGCCGCTGGCTGGTCGGCGCGCTCGGCCTGATCACCGTCTTCATGGCCGGCGAGGTGGTCGTGGGCCTGATCGCCGGTTCCCTGGCGCTGCTCTCCGACGCCGCGCACATGCTCACCGACGCCGCGGCGATCGTCCTGGCCCTGATCGCGATGCGGCTGGCGGCCCGCCCGCCGCGCGGCGGTTTCACCTACGGCCTGAAGCGCGCCGAAATCCTTTCCGCCCAGGCCAACGGCCTTTCCCTGCTGCTACTCGGCGGCTGGCTGGCCTACGAGGCCGTGCACCGCCTGATCGACCCGCCCGAGGTGGCCGGCGGCCTGGTCCTGGCCACCGCCGCGGTCGGCGTGGTGGTCAACATCGCAGCCGCCTGGTGCCTGTCCCGCGCCAACCGCACCAGCCTCAACGTCGAGGGCGCCTTCCAGCACATCCTCAACGACCTGTTCGCCTTCATCGCCACCCTGATCGCCGGCGTGATCATGGTGCTGACCGGCTTCACCCGCGCCGACGCGATCGCCTCGCTCATCGTCGTGGCCCTGATGGCCGTAGCCGGCGTCCGCCTGCTCCGCGATTCCGGCCGGGTCCTGCTGGAGGCCGCCCCGCCCGGCGTCGACGTGGACGCCATCGGCGCCGAACTCGCCGCCGTCCCGGCCGTCACCGAGATCCACGACCTGCACCTGTGGCAGATCACTTCCGGTCAGACCGCCCTGTCCGCCCACGTCCTGGTAGCCGACCACGCCGACTGCCACCACATCCGCCACACCCTGGAATACCTCCTCCGCGACGGCCACCAGATCCGCCACACCACCCTCCAGGTAGACCACGCCGCCGACGCCTCCCCCCACCCCGAACCCCACTGCGACGAGTCCCACGGCCCGACCCACCGCAGCACCCCCGCTTGACCCCTGCCACGGCCCTGACCAGCAATAGCCAAACCCGGCTGGCCCGCACGGCCCCTTCCCGCACCCCGACACCACCACCACAACCAGCCGCGAACCCCCGGCTGGCACCCACGGTGCTATCCCGGGCCCCGACACCACCACCACGACCAGCCGCAAACCCCCGGCTGGCACCCACGGTGGTATCCCGGGTGCGGATAGGACCGTCAGGACGAGCCGGGCGGTGCGGCGCCGGGCGGGTGGCGTTGGCGGGCGTGGGGCGTACCGGGAATGTCGGACATCGATCGGCAGCGGGCTGCGGACCGTAAGGCATCGGGCACTGGATCTGGCCAGGATGGCGGCGGACCGCGACTGGCGGCCGAGACCGTGACCAGCAGCCCTGTGGCCTGGCAGACAGACCGGAACCAACCACGGACCTCGAGCGACCGACCAGAGCCGCACCCGGCTGCACGGGCGGCGCCGGGCGGGATGGTCCGCCTGAGGTGGGGTCAGTAGGAGCGGGGCAGGCCGAGAGAGAACTGGGCGACGAAGTTGAGGGCCATCTCCCGGCTAACCGGGGCGAGCCGGGTCAGGCGGGACGTCGCGAGAGCCTGGACCAGGCCGTACTCGTTGGCGAGGCCGTTGCCGCCGTGGGTCTGGATGGCCTGGTCGACGGCGGCGCAGACCGCCTCGCCGGCCGCGTACTTCGCCATGTTGGCGGCCTCGCCCGCGGCCTTCAGGTCGCCGGCGGCGTGCAGGGCGGCGGCCTTCTGGGTGAGCAGGCGGGCGGCCTCGATCTCCACGTGCAGCTTGGCGAGCGGGTGGCTGATCGCCTGGTGGGCGCCGATCGGGACGCCCCAAACCTGGCGTTCGCCCGCATAGCCGACGGCCTTGCGCAGGGCCCAGCGAGCCATGCCCGTCGCCGACGACGCGGCCATGATGCGTTCCGGGTTGAGGCCGGCGAAGAGCTGATCGAAACCGGCCTCCTCGCTGCCGATCAGCGCGTCCGCGGGCAGCCGGACCTCGTCGAGGAAGAGGGTGAACTGGTCCTCCGGGGCGACCAGCCCCATGTCGATCTTCTGGTAGCTGAAGCCGGGGGCGTCGACCGGCACCATGAACAGCGAGGGGCGCTTGCCGACCCGGGCCACCACCAGGACGTAGGACGCCTCGTCGACCCCACTGATGTAGGTCTTCCCGCCGGTGAGGATCCAGTCGTCGCCGTCCCGGCGGGCCCGGGTGGCGATCTGGTGGGTGTTCGATCCGGCGTCCGGTTCGGTGATGCCGAAGACGTAGGTGGCCGAGCCGTCGGCGATGCCGGGCAGCCAGCGCCGCTGCTGCGCCTCGGTGCCGAACTGGGCGATCACCGTGCCGACGATGGCCGGCGAGACCACCATGAGCAGCAGCGGACAGCCCGCGGTGGCCAGTTCCTCCAGGACCGCGGCCAGGTCGCCGATCTCCCCGCCGCCACCGCCGTACTGTTCCGGAATGGACACCCCGAGGTAGCCGAGGGCCGCCGCCTCCTGCCACAGCTCGGTGGTCTTCCGGCCCTCCCGGGCAGCCGCGTAGAAATAGGACTCGCCGTATTTCTGGCCCAGCCGGGCGACGGCCTCGCGCAGCTCCCGACGCTCCGCGGACTCGACAAAAGCGGTCATCTCAACTCCTGGACGACGAGGGATCGACGGACGGCGGGGAGGCATCGTCAGCCCGGGACGGGGGCGAATCGGCGACCGGGGAGGACGGCTCGCCGGTGGCGTCGATCACGGCGAGGACGTCACCGGCGGCGACCTGCCGCCCGACGACCGCGCTCAGCGAGGCCACCAGCCCATCCCCCGGAGCGGTCAGCGTCTGCTGCATCTTCATGGCCTCCAGGACCACGACCGGATCCCCTGCCGCCACCGCCTGACCGGGTTCCACGTGCACCGCCACCACCAGCCCCGGCATGGCGGCCAGGAGCGATCCGGCGGCCAGTTTCCCCGCCGGATCGGTGAAGAGCGGTACGTCTCGCAGGTCGAACGACCCGCCCGGCCCGTCCACGTCCACCCCGCCGTCGACCACGCTCACCCGGTAGCTCTCCCGGACCCCGTGATCGTCCAGGACCACCCGGTCCCCGTCGGCGGCGAGCACGCTCACCCCGGGCAGCCAGGACGACTCCAGCCGGCCACCCCGCGACCGGTAGCCGACCGCGTACTCGACAGGCCCGCGCCGATAGGTCCGCACCCGCTGCTGGCTGGGCACGTTGCGCCAGGCCGCCGGGATCCGCGCCTGGACGTTCCCGGACACCGCGGTCCGGACCGCCGATCCCACCGCCGCCGCGAGAGCCGCTTTCCGGACCGCGTGGTCCTCACCGCCGTCGATCCAGTCGGCGAGCCGGCGGTCCAGCAGCGCGGTGTCCACCCGACCGGCCACGAAATCGTCGTCCCGCACTATCGCGCGCAGCAGATCCAGGTTCGTGGTGAGTCCGTGGATCACTCCGCGCCGCAGGGCGTCGCCGAGCAGCCGGATCGCCGACCCCCGGTCGGGCCCATACGCCACGATCTTGGCGAGCATCGCGTCGTACCGGATGCCGACCTCGCTTCCGGCCGCCACGCCGGCATCCACCCGTACGCCGGGGGTGTCGAAGTCGAAGGCGCGGATCCGGCCGGTCTGCGGGGCGAAGTCACTCGCCGGGTCCTCCGCGTAGAGGCGAGCCTCGATGGCGTGGCCGGTCGGAGGCGGCGGCGCGTCGCCCAGTTCCCGGCCCTCGGCGATGGCCAGCTGCCAGGCGACCAGATCGAGACCGGTCACCGCCTCGGTGACCGGGTGCTCCACCTGGAGGCGGGTGTTCATCTCCAGGAAGAAGATCCGATCGCCGTCGACGAGGAACTCGACGGTGCCGGCACCCTGGTAGTCCACCGCCTCGGCGGCGTTGCGCGCGTGCCGGTGCAGCGCCGCCCGGGTCTGGTCGGACAGCCCGAACGCCGGCGCCTCCTCGATGATCTTCTGGTGCCGGCGCTGGACCGAGCAGTCCCGATCGCCGACCACCCAGATGCGGCCGTGCTGGTCGCCGAGCACCTGCACCTCGACGTGCCGGGCCTGCGGCAGGTACGGCTCGGTGAACACGGTCCCGTCGCCGAACGCCGAACGGGCCTCGGCCTCGGCCGCCGCCAGCGCGGCCTCCAGTGCCCCCGCCTCGGTGACCACCCGCATGCCACGCCCTCCGCCACCGGCCGCCGCCTTGATCAACAGCGGGTAGGCGCCCCCTTCGAGGACCGGGACACCGGCCGCGGCGACCAGCTTCTTGGCACGGATCTTGTCGCCCATCGCCTCGATCGCGTCCGGGTCGGGACCGATCCAGATCAGCCCGGCGGCCAGCACGTCGCGGGCGAAGGCGGCGTTCTCGGAGAGGAAGCCGTAGCCGGGGTGGACGGCGTCGGCACCGGCCCGGCGCGCCGCCTCGATGATCTGGGCTCCGTGCAGGAAGGACTCGATCTCGACGGCGACGTCGGCTTGCCCGACATGCAGGTCGGCGAGCTCGGCGTACACACCGACGGTCTCGATGCCGAGCGACCGGCAGGTCCGGAAGATCCGCAGGGCGATCTCCCCGCGGTTGGCAACCAGCAACTTACGGATCACAGCCGGAACACCCCATACCCCTGAGCACCCCGCACGGGCGCGTTGTGGATGACGGACAGGCAGATGCCGAGCACCGTCCGGGTGTCCCGGGGATCGATCACCCCGTCGTCGTAGAGCATCCCGGACGTGACGTACGCCAGCGACTCCCGCTCGATCTGCGCCTCGATCGCCGCCCGGGTCCGCGCGTCCGCCTCCTCGTCGAACGGCCGCCCGCTCGCCGCGGCCGCCTGCCGGGACACGATGGACACCACCCCGGCGAGCTGGGCCGGCCCCATCACCGCCGATTTCGCCCCGGCCCAGCTGAACATGAACCGCGGATCGTAGGCACGCCCGCTCATCCCGTAGTTCCCGGCGCCGTACGACGCGCCCATCACTATCGACAGGTGCGGCACCGCCGAGTTCGACACCGCATTGATCATCTGGGCGCCGTGCTTGATGATCCCGCCCTGCTCGTAGTCCTTGCCGACCATGTAGCCGGTCGTGTTGTGCAGGAACAGCAGCGGTGTGTCGCTCTGGTTGGCCAGCTGGATGAACTGGCCGGCCTTCTGCGCCTCCTCGCTGAACAGCACGCCCTGCGCGTTCGCCAGGATCCCGATCGGGTAGCCGTGCAGCCGCGCCCAGCCGGTCACCAGGCTCGTCCCGTACAGCGGCTTGAACTCGTCGAACTCGCTTCCGTCGACGATCCTCGCGATCACGTCGCGCGGGTCGAACGGGATCTTGAGATCGGCCGGCACGATGCCGAGCAGTTCCTCGACGTCCAGGACCGGCTCCGGGTAATCGGTGGACGGCGCCGGGCCGAGCTTGCGCCAGTTCAGCCGGCGCACGATCTGACGTCCGATCCGGATCGCGTCGTGCTCGTCAACAGCGAGGTAGTCGGCCAGCCCGGAGATCCGCGCGTGCATCTCCGCGCCGCCCAGCGACTCGTCGTCCGACTCCTCGCCGGTCGCCATCTTGACCAGCGGCGGCCCGCCGAGGAACACCTTCGCCCCGCCGGCCACCATCACCACGTAGTCGCTCATCCCGGGCACGTAGGCGCCGCCGGCCGTCGAGTTCCCGAACACCAGGGCGATCGTCGGGCGTCGATCGGCGCTCGCCTCGGTCAATCCCCGGAAATGCCTACCGCCCGGAATGAAGATGTCCTTCTGGGTGGGCAGATCGGCGCCACCGGACTCCACCAGGTTGATCGTCGGCAGCCGGTTCTCCGCGGCGATCTGCGCGGCCCGGAAGCTCTTCTTCAGCGTGACCGGATTGCTGGACCCGCCGCGCACCGTCGGATCGTTCGCGACGATCATGCATTCGACGCCCTCGACTACGCCGAGCCCGGTCACCACCGAACCGCCGACCGCGAAATCGGTGCCCCAGCCGGCCAGGGGGCTCAACTCCAGGAACGCCGAGTCCGGATCGATCAGCAATTCGATCCGCTCGCGCGCCGTCATCTTCCCGCGCCCATGGTGGCGGTCGACGGCCTTCGGCCCGCCTCCGGCCAGGGCCTGGGCATGCTGCCGGTCCAGGTCCGCGACCCGCTCCAGCATCGCTTCCCGATTCTTCTGGTACGCCGGGGGCAGGCTCATTTCCGCATCCCGGCGTCTTTTCGGTACGTCAGCGGCAGGCTCACTCCGGCATTCCCCGCATTCTTTCGGTACGTCATCCGAGCAGTTCCGTGGGTATGTCGGCGGTCCGGGCGCGCAGCCATTCGCCGACCGCCTTGGCCTGGGGGTCGAATCGGGTGGACGCGGCCACCCCGTCACCGAGCAGCCCCTCGATGACGATGTTCAGCGCGGCCAGCCGGGGCAGTCGATGCACTGTCAGGTCGAGCCCGGCCGCCTCCGGGAGCAGCGCCCGCACCCGGTCGGCGTCCAGCCACCCGGCCAGCCATTCATAGGCGTCCCGCCGGTGCGGGTGCTCGGCCGGCACCCAGACTCCGACGTTCGCCGTCCCGCCCTTGTCGCCCGAACGCGCGTACACGAGCCGGCCCAGCGGCACCGCCGTAGTCCCTCGGCTGGCCCGCACGGTGGTATCCGGAGACGGGACACCACCACCAGCACCAGCCGCCGAACCCGAGCTGGACGCCACGGTGGCATCCCCGGGCGGGACACCACCACCAGCACCAGCCGCCGAACCCGAGCTGGCCCTCACGGTGGTGTCCCGGGGCGGGACACCACCATCAGGACCAGCCGCCGAACCCGAGCTGGACGCCACGGTGGTGTCCCGGGGCGGGACACCACCGTCGGGACCAGCCGCCGAAGGTGGGGTGATGTCGAGGCGGGTGCCGTCGGGGAGGACGGCGACGTGCGGCACCTCGGACTGCGGGAGGTAGGCGGCCTCGAAGACGCCGAACGGGGTGGCGGCGCTGGGCGGGGCGGTCACGTGGAAGCCCGGGTAGGAGGCGAGGGCCAGTTCGACGGCGGCGTTGCTGAACGCGCGGCCGACGACCTCCGGGTCCGGGTCCTTGACGTGACAGCGCAGGATCGCGGACGCCTCGGCCTGGGTGGCCGGGTCGGGACGGTCGGTGCGGGCCAGGTCCCAGGTCAGCTCGGCGGGCCGGGTGGTCAGGGCCGCTGCGAGCTGCCGCCGGACCCAGGCCGCCTTCTGCTCGATGTCGAGTCCGGTGAGGACGAACGAGACGGAGTTGCGGTACCCGCCCAGCCGGTTGATCCCCACCTTGGTGGTGCTGGGCGGGGCCGCACCGCGTACGCCGAAGATCTTGACCTGGTCCGGAGCGTCCTGGACCAGGTGGACGGTGTCGAGGCGGGCGGTGACGTCGGGGTGGAGATAGCCCGGCGAGTCGATCTCGTAGACGAGCTGGGCGGTGACCGTGTCGACGGTGACGGCGCCACCGTGGGCGGGGTGCTTGGTGATCCGGACCGTGCCGTCCGCGTCGATCTCGGCGATCGGGAAGCCCAGTGGGCGGCTCAGGTCGAGCCGGGTGAAGCCGCTGAAGTTGCCGCCGGTGGCCTGCGTGCCGCACTCCAGTACGTGGCCGGCGACCACCCCGGCGGCGAGTTCGTCGAGGTCGTCGCGGGTCCAGCCGAACTCGGCGAGGGCCGGTCCGAGGGTGAGCGAGGCGTCGGTGACCCGGCCGGTGACGACGATGTCGGCGCCGGCGCGGAGGGCTTCGGCGATGCCGAAGGCGCCGAGGTACGCGTTGGCCGTGATCGCCCCCGGCCAGGCGAGCTGGTCGCCCTCGACGTGGGCGACGGTGAGGTCGGGGGCGAGGGCGCGGATCGCCCGGGCCAGGGCGGCCGGGTTGAGCCCACCGGCGTTGCTGACGATCCGGACATCGCTCGACCTGATCGTGTCGAGGCAGTCGGCGACCTGGTGCCGGAACGTCTTGGCGTAGCCCAGATCCGGGTCCTTCTGGCGATCCCGGCCCAGGATGAGCATGGTCAGCTCGGCCAGGTAGTCACCGGTCAGATAGTCGAGCGGGCCGCCGTCGAGCATCTCGCGCATGGCCGAGAGCCGGTCGCCGTAGAAACCGGAGCAGTTGCCGACGCGGATCGTTCGCACGCCGCTCTCCCCACTCGCCCGGCCGCCGGCTCGATGCCCTCGCCGGCGGCACATGTGATGGGGGCCACGTTAGGCAATCTGACAAAATTGTCAAGGACGGCCGCGCAGGCCGATCGCCGCGGCCCACAGCTTCGACATGTGGTTGACCACCTCGTCCTCGTCGAGCGGCTCGCGCAGCGAGTAGATGACGTGCGCCATCTGCTCGACCATGGCGCCCAGCACGATCGCGGTCAGCCGGGGGTCGAGCTCCGGGTCGGCCAGGCCCGCCTCCTGCAGGCGGCGCAGGCCCTCGGCGCCCCGCCGCACGTAGAGCTCGCGGACCTCCAGGAGCAGCCGCCGCAGCGTGTCGTCGGAGTCGGCACCCTGCTCGACCAGGCGCAACACCCGGGAGGCGGTGCGCCAGGCCCGCAGGTAGCCCCGGTTCGACTCGACGATCCGGGTGTACGGATCGTCGGCGGTCGCCGGACCCACCAGGCTCTCGGTGAACATCTCCTCGGCGACCGTCCGGACGATCAGGCGCAGCAGATCGTCCTTGGACTCGAAGTAGGTGTAGAACGTCCCGTAGGAGACCCCGGCAGCCTGCGCCACCTGCTCCGGCGTGAAAGCCGGCCAGCCCCGGGTCTCCAGCAGCCGCCGGCCGGCCGCCAGCAGCGCGTCCCGCGTCCGGCGCCCACGGGCGGTGACCGGCGCGGTCGGCGCGGGGTTGGTGCGTGATCGGCCCATGGCGACCATCATCGCTCCCCATCGAGGGCCGGCGCTCCGTACCGCGGTCACGCCGTCATCGAGGGGCGAACGGGCCGAAGACCACCGGGACACCCGGCGAGTAGAGGACGCTTACCGGCGGCGTGTCGATGCCCGGCAGGCAGGCGGCCGCCAGCAGGGAGTCGTCGAGGTCGAGCAGCTCGGCCCGGTGCAACGGCCAGCGCGGGTGGTCGTTGGCCAGGTGCCGGGTCCGGCCCCAGGCGCGGGTGTGCAGACCCCACCGCGCCGTCAGGAAATGCTCCAGCGGCGTCGGCTCGGCGATCGGCTCACCGACCCGGATCCGGATCCGGGTGGCCGCGCCGCGCGGGCCGGGCCAGCGACGCCGGGAGACGTAGGCGAGTTCGTCACCCCGGCGGGTCAGTCGCATCCGGGCCCACATGTACGGCAGGCGCAGACCCGCCCGCGCGACCAGCACCGGGACCAGCCGTTCCGCCTCCAGCGACCGGAACACCACCGCCCGCCGGCCCTCGGCGTCGACGCTGTAGAGCCGGACGTTCGTCTCGCAGAACGTGCCCAGATACGGAACGGCGGGTCCGCCCAGGAACCCGATCCGCTCCATCCGGAACCCGATCAGCCCGGCATAGGTCACGCCGTCGAGCACGTCCGGCACCGTGCCCGGCGGCAGCAGCGGCGCGACCCGCTCCGGGTCCACCGGCCAGTGCAGGAAGGCCAGGTCGGTCCAGCGCTGCCCGAGCACGGCCCGGGCCACCGGCCGCACCGTCTCCGTGGTGATCTCCTCGACGCTCACCCTTCCAGGATCACACCTGGTCGGAAGCGGGCCCGGACCGCCCGGGCCGGCCGGAAGCGGCTCGGCCGGGCCGGGCGACGTCGCCACGAACGGGCCTTTCGGCCCCTACAAGCCGGGCTGTGGTCGGCGGAAGATGGCAATGGGGCGGATTCGTACCGCTTCCCATCGGTCGAGAAACCGTGGGGTGATCACTGTGCGTAGCACGATCTCCGGTAACCAGCTCGATTGTCTTGCCGCGGCGGTCAGCCTCCGGCTGCCGCCAGGGGCGAGACGGGCGATGCGGACAGACGCCTTCCATGGCGCGGTCGACATCATCGGTACGGCGGATCGCCCCGGTCACGTCGTCGCGGCGGCCATCGCCGACGACGACGCCCGGCACACCGTGCTGGAGTACGCCGCCGAGCGGGCCCGCGACCTGGGCCTGCCGCTGCGCGTGGTGCACGTCTGGGACGGCCACCGGAGATATCCCGACCTGCTGCTGGACGCCGCCCTCTACGACGACCTGGACGCTACCACGGCGGCGGGCGCCGAGCGGGAGATCTGCCACGACCGGCATCCCGCGCACGCGCTGTCCGCGGTGAGCCGGGACGCCGCGCTGATGGTGGTGGCGGCGACCGGCGACCCGGGAGCGTCACATCCGCTGGGCGCGACGACGGCCGGATTGATCGGGCACACCGCCTGCCCCCTGACGATTGTGCTGCCCACCTGATCGCGACGGACCGGACGGCCCGCTTCCCCGCGAAGCGGGCCGGCACCGGTCGACAGCCGATCCAGCCCGGGGCGGCCCACCGGGTCCGGCGGGCCGCTCCGGGACGACGGTGGCCACGACGCACCTGATCGCCAGCGGTTGATCACCGCTCCTGGCGGCAACGTAGAACCCGGCGACGGCACGACGAACGATTCAGCGCGGCGCGCGATCAAACAGGGCCATTGTCTCGGCCAGGCGCTCGCGGGCCCAGTCGTAGTTCCCGGTGCCGGGGAAGTTCCGGTACGCCGTCTCGATCGTCATGATCAGCGCGAGGTAGAGGCAGTACAGCCGACGCCGGACGCGCTCGCCGTCGGTGGCCGGGCCGCGGCCGTACCCGCTGATGAACGCGCTGGAGTCCCCGTACGCCGGCACCTCGCTGCCGGTGAACCCGGCCTCGATCAGCGGGTCCCCGAAGAACGCCCGCTCGTGATCGATGATCGCGACGATCCGCCCGTCCCGGACCATCACGTTGTTGTCCCACATGTCCCATTCGACGAACCGGGGCTCGGTCACCTCGTCCAGGCTGCCCGCGTGGTCGGCGATCACCTGGCGCACCGCGGCGTAGTCGTGGCCGAGGTCCACGCCGCGGCGCTCGCCGTCGTCGAGCACCCCGCCGATCATGCGCAGGAAGGCGGCTCGCCAGGTCGGGTCGCCGGGGCCGGCGAGCGGGCCGAAGTGGTCGCCGCGGATGCCGTTCAGCTCGCGGTTGAGCGCGCCGAGTGCCTCGTCGAAGGCGGCCCGTTCGGCGGGCGTCCGCACGCCGCGCAGCATGCCGAGGTTGTCGGCGTCGACGTACTCCATGAAGAAGTAGTCGGCGTCGCACAGCTCACGGCTGGTGTCGGCGAAGTGCACCGCCGGCACCGGCACGCCGGTCCGGCTCCGGATCAGCTCCAGGGCGGCCAGCTCGGTCGCCATCGCCCCGCGCTCGTAGGTCATCACCTCGACGGCCGGCGGGGGCGCGATCTTGAGAACCACCTCCCGGCCGGAGCGCAGCCGGATCCGGTACGCCACGTTGAACCAGCCATGCGCCAGCTCGTGGATCGCGCCGTCCTCGGCGGGCACCTCGGCCGGGCCGTACGCGCGCTCGACCATCGCCCGCAGCTTGGCCGGCGACTGCCGGTTCTTCGTGATGCTCTCCATAGTGGTCCCCCTCGGCGTGAGAGCGCTCTCCACCCGGCAGCCAAGGTAACAGGGCTCAGGTGCGCCGCCGGAGGGCCGCGCCGGCTGACCGGCGCACCGGACGGCCTCCGGACATCGGCGGCGCCCGGCGTTGACCGTGATCACGATCAGGATGCCGAGCCACTCGTGCGGACGTAGCCGCTCGCCGAGCAGGACCCCCGGCCCGGCGTCGCCTACCGCACGCTCCGCCACGCCCCCGATCCCGGTCCGGCTCGCCTGGTGGCGCGACAACCCGCTTGGACGATCTGATCACCCTTGGCGAGGGGTTTATCGGAAACAAATCCATTTTGTACGCCTGGGGCTCCGACAACCGCAGCAGCCCCGTCCCGTGACTAAGCGCGCGGTGGTCCCGGGGCCGGGCCGCGAGGCCGTGCCGGGCTGAGCTCGCGAGGCCCGCTCGCCGGCCGGGCCGCGAGGCCGTGCCGGGCTGAGCTCGCGAGGCCCGCTCGCCGGCCGGGCCGCGAGGCCGTGCCGGGCTGAGCTCGCGAGGCCCGCTCGCCGGCCGGGCCGCGACGCGCGCCCCGGCCGGCGGCGCAGGTGCGGCACGGCCGGGTCGGAGCGCGAGCCGGTCTGAGTGCGAGCCGGGTCAGAGCGGGAGCCGGGGCGTGGGCGAGAACCGGGGCGTGGCTCGGGCGGGCAGTCACGGGACGGGCTGTGGGCGTACCGGAAATCGGGGACAGCGGGCCTCGCGCGGGTCGGCGGACCTGGACGTCGAGCGGTCCGGCGCGGTGCGGGAGCCGGCCGGCGCACTGGCCGACTGGGTGGATCTTGTATCGCTGTGGCGGATGGCCGGGCGCGGTGCCGGGTGGGAGGCTTCTGCGCCGACCGATGACCCGCACGAAGGTCGACCGATGACCCACATGAGGGTCGACCGATGACACGCACGAGGAGAGTGGCAGTGGCGCAGAGCCGCGAACGTCCGGACACCAACGAGATGGTGATCGTGCATCGGGTGTACCGGCGCGAGTTGCGCCTGCTGCCGCCCCTGGTCCTCGGCGTGGCGGCCGGCGATCGGGCCCGGGCCCGCGAGCTGGCCGAGCACTGCCGTTTCCTGACCACCGCGCTGCACCATCACCACAGCGACGAGGACGCGCTGCTCTGGCCGTGGCTCACCGGCGCGGCCGAGGTCAGCGCCGAGGTGACCGAGCGGATGCAGCGTCAGCACGACCGGGCCGCCGCGCTGCTGACCGAGGTCGAGCAGCTGGCCCCGCGCTGGGCCGCCGACGCCGACCCGGCCGTGCGCCACGAGCTGGCGCAGGCTCTCACCGCGCTGCACGCCGTGCTGGTCGAGCACCTGGACGACGAGGAGGCGAACCTGCTTCCCCTGGTCACCGAGTACATCACCGTGGCGCAGTGGAGCGAGCTGAGCCGCCGGGGCCGGCGCAGCATGCCGATGCGTCAGGGCTTCGTCTTTCTCGGCCTGATGCTGCAGGACGCCTCGCCGGCGGAGCGGGCGGGCATCCTCGCCCAGATGCCGGCGCCGGTCCGCTTCCTCTTCGCGCGGATGGGGCTGCCCGCCTACCGGCGCTACGTCAACCGCATCCACCACACTGTGCCCGGGTGGGTGCTGAGCAGCTGAGGCCAGCCGGTCAGCGGCCAGACGCGGGGGCCGGGGCGTCGCGGGCCAGGTAGATCCGGGACCAGTGGCCGGGGAACTGGTGACTGTTCCAGGTGACATGGTCGTAGAGCGACATCAGCTCGTGCTCGCCGCCGTGGCGGTGTCCCGGCGCCGAGCGTGAACCGTACCCCGGGGGACCGTGGACCGGCGACGAGCCCGGCCGCGGTGGCCGGGCTCGTCGACGACACGGATCAGGCGAGGTCGAAGCGGTCCAGCTCCATGACCTTGACCCACGCCGTGACGAAGTCCTTGACGAACTTCTCACGGGCGTCGGTGCTCGCGTAGACCTCGGCCAGGGCCCGCAGCTGCGAGTTGGAACCGAAGATCAGGTCGACCGCGGTGGCGGTGTACTTGACCTGGTCGGTGGCGAGGTCACGGATCTCGTAGACGTGCTCCCGCTGACCCGACGCCTGCCACCGGGTGCCCGGGGAGAGCAGGTTGGTGAAGAAGTCGTTGGTCAGCACGCCCGGCTTGTCGGTGAGCACGCCGAGGTCGCTGCCGCCGACGTTGTTGCCGAGCACGCGCAGGCCACCGAGCAGGACGGTCATCTGCGGCGCGGTCAGGTTCAGCATGTACGCCCGGTCGACCAGGAGCACTTCCGGCTGGGTCTTCTCGCCCGGCCGCAGGTAGTTGCGGAAGCCGTCGGCGCGCGGCTCGAGGACCGCGAACGACTCGACGTCGGTCTGCTCCTGGGTCGCGTCGGTGCGGCCCGGGCGGAACGGCACGGTCACCTCGACGCCGCCGTCCCGGGCCGCCTTCTCCACCGCCGCGGAGCCGGCCAGCACGATCAGGTCGGCGAGCGAGATCTTGGCGGTGCCGGACGCGTTGAACTCCTGCTGGATCGACTCGAGCTTGGCGATCACGTCGCCGACGCCCTGGTTGACCTCCCAGCCGCGCTGCGGCTCCAGCCGGATCCGGGCGCCGTTGGCGCCACCGCGCTTGTCGGTCGACCGGTAGCTGGCGGCCGACGCCCACGCGGCCTGGACCAGCTGCGAGGTGGTCAGGCCGGAGGAGAGCACCTTCTCCTTGAGCGCGGCGATCTCGGCGTCGCCGACCAGCGGGTGGTCGACCGCGGGTACCGGGTCCTGCCACAGCTGCGCCTCCGGCACCCACGGGCCGAGGAAGCGGGAGACCGGGCCCATGTCACGGTGCAGCAGCTTGTACCAGGCCTTGGCGAAGGCCAGGGCGAACTCGTCGGGGTGCTCCAGGAACCGGCGGGAGATCTTCTCGTACGCCGGGTCGACGCGCAGCGACAGGTCGGTCGTCAGCATCGTCGGGCGGTGCTTCTTCGCCGGGTCGAACGGGTCCGGGATGATTTCGTCGGTGGTCTTGGCGACCCACTGCTTCGCGCCGGCCGGGCTGGTGGTCAGCTCCCACTCGTACCCGAAGAGGATCTCGAAGAAGCGGTTGCTCCACTGGGTCGGCTTGTCGGTCCAGGTGACCTCGAGGCCGCTGGTGATGGTGTCGCCGGCCTTGCCGCTGCCGTGCGTGCTCAGCCAGCCCAGGCCCTGCGCCTCGATCGGCGCGCCCTCCGGCTCCGGGCCGACGTGCGCGTCGGCCGGGGCGGCGCCGTGCGTCTTGCCGAACGTGTGACCGCCGGCGATGAGGGCGACGGTCTCCTCGTCGTTCATCGCCATCCGGGCGAACGTCTCGCGGATGAAGTGGGCCGCGGCGGCCGGGTCGGCGTTACCGCCTGGGCCCTCCGGGTTGACGTAGATCAGGCCCATCTCGGTGGCGCCGACGCCCTCGATCATCGTCTTCTCGGACTCGTAACGCCCGGCCAGCCAGGTGTCCTCGGGTCCCCAGAAGATCTCCTCGGGCTCCCAGACGTCCTCCCGGCCGAAACCGAAGCCGAAGGTCTTGAAGCCCATCGACTCCAGGGCCACGTTGCCGGCCAGCACCAGCAGGTCGGCCCAGGAGATGCGCTGGCCGTACTTCTGCTTGACCGGCCAGAGCAGGCGGCGGGCCTTGTCCAGGTTCGCGTTGTCCGGCCAGCTGTTGAGCGGGGCGAAGCGCTGACCGCCGTCACCGGCGCCGCCACGGCCGTCCTGGATCCGGTACGTGCCGGCGGCGTGCCAGCTCATCCGGATCATCAGGCCGCCGTAGTGCCCGAAGTCGGCCGGCCACCAGTCCTGCGAGGTGGTCAGCACCTCGGTGATGTCACGCTTGAGCGCCTCGACGTCGAGCGTCGCGAACTCCTTGGCGTAGCTGAAGTCCGGCGCCAGCGGGCTGACCTTGGACGAGTGGGAGTGCAGCACCGACAGGTCGAGCTGGTTCGGCCACCAGTCGCGATTGGTGTGCGGGCGCTTGGACGCCTTCGGGGTCGGCGAGTCGATAGCCGGGTTCTCGCTCTCGCTGCCTTGCGCGGTCGCCGAGTCGTGTGCCACCGGACAACCACCGGTCGCCTTGGGGTCTTGGATGTCGCTCATGAGATTCCTTCCGGACGGGTCACGCAGTCGGGGCAGGTGCCCCAATAGACGACTTCCGCCTCGTCGATCACGAACCCGTGGTCGTGCGAGGCGGTGAGGCAGGGGGCGTGGCCGACCGCGCAGTCGACGTCGGCGATCGCGCCGCAGGAGCGGCACACGACGTGGTGGTGGTTGTCCCTCACCCGCAGTTCGTAGCGGGCGGTCGCACCGGCGGGCTGGATGCGGCGCACCAGCCCACTGCTGGTGAGCGCACGCAGCACATCGTAAACCGCCTGGTGGGACACCGTGGGGTGATCAGCGCGCACCAGCGCGATCACCCCGTCGGTGTCGACGTGCGGGTGATCGCGCAGCGCGGTGAGCACCGCCAGACGCGGTCGGGTCACGCGCAACGAGACCGCCCGAAGCTGCGCCTCGAAGTCGGCCGTCATGCCGAAGACCTTAGACCCGCTTTCTGGAATCGATCAAGTTTCCGCGTGCTTTTGTGGTGTGTCGCTTCTGACGCTCAGTCGAAGTTCGGCACCGCACCCCGGGACGCGCCGGACCGCCCCTTCGGTTCCTCCCAGTCCTCCTGCCGGCCGAGCGCCGTCATGTCCAGGAACCCGTACGAGCCGCCGGTCTGCTCGGTGCCGCGGGCGAACGTCGAATACGTGTGGAACACCTCGTCGCCGACCCGCAGGAAGCAGCTCATCCCGGGCTGCTCCATCGGCATGCCGGCCGGGTCGAGCAGCCAGTCCTGCCCGGCCGCGCGCAGCTCGTCAGCGGTGCGGTAGTTGAACTCGACGGGGGTCACCGACGCGTCGATGGTGACGTGGAAGTCGTAGTTGAAGTCCGAGCCGAAGGACGAGTGCAGCGGGATCGACCAGCCGCGCTTGGCCCGGTACGCCTGCAGCTTGGCGAGCGGGGCACGGGCGATCACGGCGTACGACGTCTCGCGCGCCGCCAGGTGCCGCAGCAACCCGTCGTTGACCTCGTCGAGCGCCGCCGTGCAGCTGCCGCAGCCGTCCGCCCAGTCCGGGTGGAACATGAAGTGCTGCACGATCAGCTGACGGCGCCCGCCGAACAGCTCGGCCAGGGTGCGCGGGCCGTCCGGCCCGTCGAAGGTGTACTGCTTCTCGATCCGTACGATCGGCAGCTCACGGCGCCGGGTGTTCAGCGCGTCCTTCGCCCGGACCGCTTCCTTCTCGGCGGTCAGCAGCGCGCGTCGGGCGGCCGTCCACTCGTCGCGGGACACGATCGGCGGGAGGTTGTTTGTCGTCGTCATACCCGTTGGACGTCGGCGGCGGCCGGAATCATACGGTCGGCAGGCCGAAAACCGGGAAGAGGCGAACGTCCAGGAACGTGTGCAGCCCGGCGATCCGGTCGCCGCGCACCTCGATCAGCTGGATCGCCCAGGGCCGCCAGCGGTCCCCGTGCCGGCGGTAGTGGCCGTGGCCGGGCATCGCGTTCCCGGTGATCGGCAGCAGCCGGGAGTCGCGGCACTCGTGGCCCGGGCCGAGCAGGAACCGGCCGATCTCGCCGGCGCCTCGGATCCAGGCGGCGATCGGCGGCATGGTCTGCACCGCGTCGTCGTGCAGCAGCGTGACGAGAGCGTCCACGTCGTACCGCTGGAAGGCGTCGGCGTAGCGGGCGACCAGGGCTTGCTCGTCACCGCTCACCGCGCTCCCGGTGGCGGCCCGGGCGGCCAGGGTGGCCCGGGCCCGCAGCAGCATCGCGTTGACAGCGCCGGTGCTGGCGTCGAGCAGCGCCGCGACCTCGGCGGCCGGCCAGGCGAGCACGTCGCGCAGGATCAGCACCGCCCGCTGCCGGGCGGGCAGGTGCTGCAGCGCGGCGACGAAGGCCAGCCGGATCGTGTCCCGGTCGGCGACCACGTCGCCCGGGTCGGTGGGCAGCGGGGTCAGCCACAGCTGGCCGGCCGGCTCGGCCGGGGAGAAGGCCTCGACCGGCGAGGCCGGTCCGAGATCGATCGGGACCGCGCGGCGACCGCGCTCGCGCAACAGGTCGAGGCAGACGTTCGTCGCGATCCGATAGATCCAGGTCCGCAACGTGGAGCGGCCCTCGAAGCTGCCGGCCCGGCGCCACGCCCGCAGCATCGTCTCCTGTGCCGCGTCGTCGGCCTCGAACGCCGACCCGAGCATGCGGTAGCAATACCGGACCAGCTCGGGACGCAGCTCGGCGAGGTGGTCGGCCACCGCGGTCATCCGCCGATCCTATCCGGACCGCTATCGTGGCCCGTGTGATCGTCGACGGGGTGGACTTCCCTGGTGGCCGGCACTGCGAGACGACAGCGCTCGGGGCGCTGCTGGGCCACGCGGGGCTGGTGCTCTCCGAGCCCATGCTGTTCGGGCTCGGCGAGGGGCTCGGCTTCGTCTACTGGGACGCCAAGAACATGGACTTCCCGTTCCTCGGCGGCCGGTCCAAGCCGATGGAGATCACCCGGACCGTCGCCGCCCGGCTCGGCCTGGACCTGCGGGTCGCCGAGACCTCCTCGGCCGGCCGGGCCTGGCGCCAGGTGGCCGACGCGCTCGACGCCGGCCGTCCGGTCGGCCTGCAACTGGACTGCTATCACCTGGACTACTTCACCACGAAAGTCCACTTCGGCGGGCACGTGGTCGCCATGTACGGCTACGACGACACCGTGGCCCACCTGATCGACACCGCCCAGCAGGGCGGCGCGGTCACCACCTCGCTGGCGAGTCTGGAGCTGGCCCGGGCCGAGCGGGGCCCGATGACCGCCCGGCGGCTCTCCTTCACCGTCGGCGCCCCGGCCGGCCCGCCCGACCTGGCCGCCGCGATCCGCACGGCGATCCGGCAGAACGCGCGGACCTTCCTCGACCCGCCGATCGCCAACCTCGGCCACCGCGGCATCGCGAAGACGTCGGCGCAGGTCAAGAAGTGGCTCGACCGGTCCACCGACCCGGCCCGTGACCTGCCGCTGGCAGCCGCCCTGATGGAGCGCGGCGGCACCGGCGGCAGCCTGTTCCGGGCCATGTACCGCGACTTCCTCGCCGAGGCCGCCACCCTGGTCGACGACGACAACCTGCGCCACGGCCAGCGGCTCTATGCCGAGATCGCGCCACTCTGGAGCGAGGTCGCGGCGCACCTCACCACCGCCGGCGAGACGGCCGACCCGGCGTACCTGGCGGAGGCCGCGAAGATCCTCGCCGACCTGGCGATCCGGGAACGCGAGGCCATGGAGACGCTGGCCCGGATCCGCTGACAACGGGTCGACGGGCTTCTATTGTTGGGCTGTCGTCGCCAAGTCCGCTGGGGGCAGCACGTGGATCTCATCGAGGATCGTCGCCGGGACCTTCCACCGTGGGAGGACCTCCGTCGCACGCCGCTGGGCAGCATCGATCCCGCGCGCGCCGCCCGGGTGGCCGAGGGCGAGAGGCGGGAGGAGGCGGATCACGGCCGGATCGACGCGGCGCTCTTCGGCTCCTCCATCTAGCCCGATCAGCCAATACGTTCTGAAGATCGCCAGTCGCTGCGACCTGAAATGCGACTACTGCTACGTCTACGAGCACGCCGACCAGGGCTGGCGCCGGCAACCGTCGTTGATGGACCCGGCCGTGGTGCGCACGGTGGCCCGGCGGATCGCCGACCACGCGGAACGGCACCGGCTGCCCGCGGTCCGGGTGGTGCTGCACGGCGGGGAGCCGCTGCTGGCCGGGGCGGCCCGGCTCGACGAGATCGCCACCGAGTTGCACGGGACCATCGGCCCGCGGCTCGACCTGCGCATGCAGACCAACGGGGTGCTGCTCACCGAGGAGATCTGCGCGGTGCTCCGCGCGCACCGGATCCGGGTGGGCGTGTCGCTGGACGGCGACGTGACGGCGCACGACAGGCATCGCCGTTTCGCGCACGGCGCCGGCAGTCATCGGCACGTCCGGCGGGCATTGGCGCTGCTGCGTGCCGACGAGAACCGGGACTGCTACGCCGGGCTGCTGTGCACCGTCGATCTGCGCAACGATCCAATAGCCGTCTACCGGGCCCTGCTGGCGGAGAGCCCGCCACGGATCGACTTCTTGCTGCCCCACGCGACCTGGGAGACGCCGCCGCCGGCCGGCCCGACGTCGTACGGGAGATGGTTGTCGGCGATCTTCGCGGTCTGGACCGAGGACGGCCGGCGGGTGCCGATCCGCCTGTTCGACGCGCTGCTGGCGCCGGGCGAGGCCCGGACCGAGGCGGTCGGCCTGGGCCCGGCCGACCTCGTGGTGATCGAGACGGACGGCTCCTACGAGCAGGTCGACTCACTCAAGGTGACCTATGACGGAGCGGCAGCGACCGGCCTGGACGTCTTCACGGCGACGGTCAACGAGGTGGCCGCCCACCCGATGATCGCGATGCGGCAGACCGGGCTCGCCGGGCTGAGCGCCACCTGCCGGGCCTGCCCGGTGGTCGACCGCTGCGGCGGTGGCCAGTTCACGCACCGTTTCCGCAGTTCCAACGGGTTCGACAACCCGTCGGTCTACTGCGCCGACCTGCAGGAGCTGATCGGCTTCATCGTTGACCGGGACGGGCTGGCCGGCTGGGTGCGGGACGAGCTGGCGAGCGGGGCGGGCGGCGCGGCGGCGGTAGGGCAGCTGCCGCCGATCCACGAGGCGATCACCCGGGCCCGGGTCGTCACACTGGGTAGCGGCGGGGCGGACGGCTGGGCGGAACTGGTCGCGCTGGACGAGGCGGCGCCGGACGCCGTCCGGGAGGTGCTCACCCATCCGTTCGTGCGGCGCGGCGATGTCGCGTACCTCAAGAATGTCGCGGTGTCGGCCGCGATCCGCGCCGGAGCCGAGATCGAACTGGCCGTCGAGAGCCGCGACGGCCTGCTCTTCCTGCCGACTCTCGGCGCGCTGCGCCGGCCGGGCACCGGCACGGTCCGCACGTTCGCCGGCGGCTTCCGGGCCGGCGACGTGACGGTCCGCCTGGCCGAGCCGCCGCCCGCGTGGCTACCGACGCGCCGGCTGGCGATCGGCTTCGGCATCGAGGTGGTGCTGGAGGACAGCGATCCGCTGCGCGGCAGCGGGCTGGCCCTGGCCGGGCGGCTCGACGACGCCGCGGCGGCGGCCTGGCAGCAACGGCTCGAAGGCGCGCTGGCCGGCCTGAACGCCGACGCGCCGGACTACCTGCCGGGGATCGCCGCCGCCCTGCGCGCGATCGTGCCGCTCGCCCCGGACGGCACCGGCAAGCAGCGGGCCGGCTCGGCGCGCACCGCGTTCGGCGCGGTGGCCGCCACCCCGGAGGAGCCGGACGCGCTCGCGCTGCTGCTGGTCCACGAGGTGCAGCACCTCAAGCTCGGCGCGATCCTGGACGTCTGCCCGCTGTTCGACCCGCGCGACCCGACCCGGATCGCGGTCCGGTGGCGCGCCGACCCGCGCCCGGTCGAGGGCGTGTTGCAGGGCAGCTACGCGTTCCTGGCGGTCGCCGACGTGTGGCGGCGGCGCGGCGACGGCGGCCGCTACGCGGAGATCCGTGGCTGGCTGGATGCGGCGCTCGACGCGCTGCTCGCCGGCTCGTTCCTGACCCCGGCCGGCGTCCGGTTCGTCACCGGCATGCGCGCCACAGTGGATGACTGGTCCATTTGATCTCGTCCGGACTTAACAATCGTTAATTGCGTCCGAATAGTAACTCGAACAACTGTGACAGTGTGCACATCATCCAGTGTGGAATGAATGATATGGTCCCTCTCGCCGGACGGTGACGACCTCTTCCGCCCGGCTTCCACAAATGCCACGGGAGGACCCTCGTGGCCGTTCGCAAAGGAATCATCACATGTTCAAAATCGCTCAGGCCGGTATCGCTGCCGGCGTGGCGGCGGCCGTGCTCGCTCCGGGTGCCGCCCAGGCGGCGACCGCCCGCGACACCACCGCACTGCTGGGTACGTACGGTTTCGGCCGCGCCCAGGTGATCGGTGAGGCCGGCGTGGCCGCCGGCGTGTGGCGCTCCTTCTCGGTCCGCACCGGCTTCGCCGGCGACGATCTGACCGTCACCTACCAGCGCCGATTCACCCCCTCCCCGGTGGAGAGGCAGGTGTACACCGCCGCCTTCGACGCGGTCGCGGACGCGCAGGCCGAGTGCCTCGGTGTCGGCGCGGACGGCGTGGCCCGCAAGGTGTGGGTGTCGTTCCGCTGCCAGACCGGCTTCGTGCCGAGCTACACCCTGTACGTGCGCTGACGCGTCTCGCACGAACCTTTTCCCGGCGCTTCCGCCGCATTTCCGCATACCTTTTTCCAGGAGTACATAAATGAATAAGATCGCCATTGGTGCGCTCGGCGCCCTGGCCGGTGCCGGTAGCGTCCTCGCGATGACCTCGCCGGCCGCGGCGGCCGGTAACACGATCGACCTGGCCGCGGGTGGCGCCACCGCATACGGCAGCTACAACCTCATGATGAGCATTCCCGAGCGGCCGGTTCCGCCGATCAAGGTCGACGGCACGCTGGCCATGAACCAGCGCGGTCAGTGCGCCGTCGTGCAGATCGCCGGCAATGGCCCGGCCGACGGCATCGAGTGGCGCACCCTCACCAGCCTGTGCCACCCGGGCAAGACCAACTTCGCGGCCACCTCCGGCTACCTGTGGGGTGGCTTCCAGCCGGAGCTGCGGTTGTGCGTCGGCGCCACGGTCAAGCGCGCCGAGCGGGGCCACGACTGCGACGTCCACGTGCCCACCGCGGACAGCTGAGCCCGGGCCGGCCATCCACACCACTGTGGATGGCCGGCAACGGCTATGGTGGATCTCCACCGTGACCGTGGGGAGGCGGAGCGTGACGTCGGCCCGCGAACCGGTCTTCTTCATCAGCTACGCACACCGGCCGCGCCGCCGCCGGCGGCCGGAGAACGAGATCGACCCGGTCGAGGAGTTCTACGCGGCGCTGTCCGAGCACATCTACGAGCTGGTCGGGCTGCGGGTCGGCGCCGCCGCCGGGTTCATGGACACCGACATGGACGGCGGCCAGCGCTGGTCGGCCGAGCTGGCCTACGCCATCGGCCACTGCCAGGTGCTGGTCCCGCTGCTCTCGCCGAACTATCTGACCAGCGAATGGTGCGCCAAGGAGTGGCGGGCGTTCCAGCGGCGGCCGCACCGCTCGATCCCGGGCACGCACCCGACGCCGGGCTCGCTGCCGGTGATCCCGGTGCGCTGGGCGCCCGTCGACGTGTCGAGCCTGCCCGCGGAGATGCGCGCGGTGCAGGTCTTCAAACCGGCGAAAGTGCCCGCGCAGATGGCACAGTCGTATGAGGACGAGGGTCTCTACGGCCTGTTGCAGACGGGCGAGCAGGGCCGGGAGGCGTACACAACGGTGGTGTGGCGGCTGGCGCAGCGGATCGCGCTTGCCTACGGCACCCACCATGTCGAACCAGACGAGGACGTCGACTTCGGGGAGGGCGCCCCGTGATCTTCTTCGTGAGTCACGCGCACGCGGTCCGGGTGGCCGGGCTCGCGCGGCCGGACTCCGATCCGTGGGTGAGCCGGTTCTTCGGCGATCTGGCCGCCGCGGTCGGCGAGGACGGTTTCTACGACGGGCTGCTCGACCCGGCCCAAGATCGAAAACAGCAGCTCGGCGCGGCGCTCGGCACCGCCCAGGTGTTCGTCCCGCTGTACTCGCCGCAGTACTTCGGCAACTCGTGGGCGACAGCGGAGCTGGCCTCGTTCCGGCATCGGCTGCGCCGGCTCGGACCGGCGGAGGCGGCCCGGCACGTCGTCCCGGTGGTGTGGACCCCGCTGCCGCCGTGGGAGCACCGCCCCGAGGTCGACGAGGCCTTCACCGTCGTCGGCAAGAACACCGACTACGCCGAGAACGGGCTGCGGGCCCTCTGCATGCTCAGCCTCTACCGCGCCTCCTACCAGACGCTGGTCAGCGCGTTCGCCGAACGGATCGCCCGGGTGGTCCGGGATTCGCCGCTGCGGCCGTCGGCGCCCGGGCCGCTGGATCCGCGGCCGGTCGACACCGGCGAGCCGGCGCTGGTGGTCTCGCTGCTGGGTGTCGCGCCGGAGGTCGGCGACCGGCTGATCGAGGTGGCCGAGCGGCTCGGCGTGCCGGCCCGGATCCTCCCCCTCGACCAGTCCGCGCGCCGGCCCTGCGTGCTGCTGCTCGACGCCGCGACCAGCCCGGAGACGGTCCGCGACACGGTCGCCGGGCTGCCCCGCTGGGTGATCCCGGTGGTGCTCGCGAGCGCCTCGGCGCCGACCCGGGCGATCACCGGTATCCTGCGATCCGCCGGGCTGCCGCAGGTCAGCCCGCTGCGGGCGACGGGCGAGTTCGACCGGAACGCTCCGCTGCTGGTCACCGAGGCCCGCAAGCAATATCTACGGTACGGCCCGGTGGTCACCGCGCCCGGCGGACCCCGGCCCAGCCTGCGCCGGAACAACGACTCGCGGGGGTAATGGTGGATCGCGAAGGCCGGATCGTCACGTTCTACTCGTACAAGGGTGGGACCGGACGGACCATGGCACTGGCCAACGTGGCCTGGATCCTGGCCGCCAACGGCCACCGGGTGCTCGCCGCCGACTGGGACCTGGAGTCGCCGGGCCTGCACCGGTTCTTCGCCCCGTTCACCACGCCCGAGCAGGTGGCCACCACCCGCGGCGTGATCGGGCTGATCACCGAGTACCAGTGGGCGACGCTGCCGCGGGACGAGGGCGGCAACGGCGTACCGGCCGCCGACCGTCCGGACGACTGGTACCGGGAGTACGCCCGCGCCGAACGCTACGCCTTCTCGATCAACTGGACGTTCCCCGGCGGCGGCTCGCTGGACCTGCTGCTGGCCGGGCACTCCAGCCTGGAGTACGAGGCGAGCCTGGCCGGGCTGAACTGGGAGGACTTCTACAACCGGCTGGGCGGTTCGCTGTTCTTCGACGCGCTGCGCGAGGACATGAAGAGCCGCTACGACTACACGCTGCTCGACTCGCGGACCGGCCTGAGCGACGTGGCCGACATCTGCACGATCCACCTGCCCGACGTGATCGTCGACTGCTTCACGCTCAGCGACCAGGGCATCGACGGCGGCGCGTCGGTGGCCGCGCAGATCCGCACCTACGACGACGAGCGCACCCGGCGGATCCTGCCGGTGCCGATGCGGGTCGATCACGGCGAGCAGTCCAAGGCGGACGCCGGGCGGGCGCTGGCCAAACACCGGTTCGCGCGGCTGCCCGCCGGGATGACCGAGGACGAGAGGCGCAATTACTGGTACGAGGTGGAGGTCCCGTACCGGACGTACTACGCGTACGAGGAGACCCTGGCCACCTTCGGTGACGAACCCGGTAATCCGGCCAGCCTGCTCTCCTCGTACGAGCGGCTGACCGGCTACCTCACCGACGGCCGGGTCACCAGGCTGCCGCAGCTCGACCCGGCGCTGCGCCGGCAGGTGGTGTCCCGCTTCGAGCGCAAACCGGCCCTGATCGAGGAGACCCTGGTGCTCCGGTACGCCGCCGAGGACCAGGTCTGGGCCGAATGGGTGCTGGCGGTGTACTCGGCCGCCCGGCTGCGGGTGCTCGACGGCGGCGCGTTCCCGCCCGACCCGGGCGCCCGGGAGGTGGTGCTCTACTCCGACGACTACCGGGGCACCGGCGACCGGTCCGCGGTGGCGCTCTGCGTCGGCGACACCACCCCGGCGCACGACGAGTTCGAGGCCTGGGACTCACTGCGGGGGCACTCCGCCACGTCGGCGATCGAGCGGACGCTGCGGCTGGTCGGCGCGGACCAGCGGGGTGCCGGCGACTGGCAGGCGACCCTGCCGCGCTTCCCCGGCGAACTGCCCGAGGTGCTCAAGGCGCCGGTCAAGAATCCCCGCTTCACCGGCCGGGACCGGGAGCTGCGCCGGGTCCGGGAGGCGCTGAAACGCTCGGCCGGCACCCCGGTGGCGCTGGTCGGCGGCGCCGGCGTCGGCAAGTCGCAGCTGGCCATCGAGTACGCGCACCGGTTCCAGGGCGCCTACGACGTGATCTGGTGGGTGCCGTCCGACCCGCCGCAGTTCGTCGACACGATCATCGCCGACCTGGGCGCCGAGCTGAACTACCCGCGCCGGGCCACCGTCGGCGACAGCGCCGGCCTGGTGGTGCGCCGGCTCAGCCGGGGCGGCACCCGGGAGGGCACCCCGCTGCGCTGGCTGCTGATCTTCGACAACGCCGACCGGTACGCCGAGATCGAGAAGTACCTGCCACGCGGCAGCGGCCACCTGCTCGTCACCAGCCGCAACGCCGAGTGGGGCGATGTCGCGCACGTGCTCCCGGTGGACGCGTTCACCCGCGCCGAGAGCATCCAGCACCTGCGGTTCCGGGTCGGCGAGCAGGCGCTCAGCCGCGGCGACGCGGACCGGATCGCCGAGGCGGTCGGTGACCTGCCGATCCTGATCGTGCTGGCGGCCGCCTGGCTGCACGACACCGGGCGCTCCCCCGAGGCGTACCTGGCCGGCCTGGAGAGCCTCGGCACGGTCCGGCACGACGCCACCGCCGTGTGGGACGTCATCCTGGAACGGCTGCACACCACCTCGCCGGGCGCCTACCGGCTGCTGCAGCTGGCCTCGATGCTGCAACCGGAGATCTCGCTCGGGCTGCTCTACAGCGAGGAGGTGGCCCGGGTCATCGCCCGGCACGACCCGGAGGTGGCGCGGCAGCTCGCCGACCGGATGACCGAGCACGACATCACCTCCGCGCTGATGCAGCCGATCAACCGGCTGTCACTGGTCAAACTGGAACCGGAGCACCAGCGGGTCACCGTGCACCGGCTGTTGCAGAGCGCGCTGCGCGACCGGATGACCCCGGACCAGCTCGCCGAGGTGCGGCACTCGGTGCATCGGGTACTGGCCAAGGCCCGCCCGGCCGGCGAGGTGGAGGATCCGGCGCTGTGGGAGAGGTTCCGGCTGCTCTGGGGTCACCTGGACGGGTCCCGGCCGGAGGAGTGCCCGGACGACGACGTACGCCAGCTGGTGATCGACCGGGTCCGCTACATCTACCTGGTCGGCAGCTTCGAGCAGGGCCTGGACTACGCGGTCCGCGCCGACCAGGCCTGGTCCGAGCGGCTCGCCGCGCTGCCGGAGGACGACCCGGACCGGCACCCGCTGCTGGTCCGGCTGCTGCACCTGCGCTTCCACCGGGGCAACCTGCTGCGCAGCCTCGGCGAGTTCGAGCAGGCCCGCGACCTGGACCGGGAGACCCTGCGAGCGCAGGAGCGGCTGATCGGGGAGAACCACCCGTACACCCTGTTCACCGCGGGCAGTTACGGCGCCGACCTGCGGGCGCTCGGCGAGTACCAGGAGGCCCTCGACCGCGACCTGCGCACCCACGGGCTGTCGGCGGACCGCTTCGGCGAGGACAACCGGCGCACCCTGGCCTTCGCCAACAACCTGGGCACCTCCTACCGGCTGACCGGCGATTTCCAGCGCGCCCTGGAGATGGACCGGACCACCCAGCAGCGGATGGCCCAGGTGCTCGGCGAGGACCACCCACGCACCCTGCTGGCCGGCAACAATCTCGGCCGTGACCTGCGCGAAGCCGGCTCATACCACGAATCGGCGGACCGGCTGCGGGATGTCCGGCTCGGCTTCGAGAAACTTTACGGCCAGCACTCCCGCGACGCCCTGGCCGTGCAGGCCAACCTGGCGGTGTCGCTGCGCTGCGCCGGCCACCTCGACGAGGCCCGCGAGTTGCTCGACGAATCCTACGAGCGGCTCACCACGATCCTCGGCCCGGACGGCGCGGAAACCCTGCTGACCCGGCTGAGCCGGGCCGCGAACATGCTGCTCACCGACGATTTCGCGACGGCCCGGGCCGAGTTCGAGAAAACCGAGGACCTGCTGGTACGCCGGTTCGGCTCGGACCGGCATCCGTACGTCCTGATCGGCCGGGTCAACCTGGCCGTGGCGCTGGGCGAGGCCGGCGCTGTCGAGCTGGCCCTGCCGATCGCGGCGGCCACCGTGGCGGCACTGCGCGTCACGCTCGGCGCGGACCACCCGTCGACGATGGCGGCGGAGAACAACCTCGCGGTCTTCCAGATCGAGTCGGGCGACCGGGAGCCCGGCCGGGAGTTGCTGGCCGCGACGGTGGACCGGATGGTGCCCCGGCTCGGTGAGTCGCACCCGGACACCGCCCTGACCCAGGCCAACCTGGCCCTGGTCGGCGGCACCGACCACCTGCCGGCCCTGCACCGCCTGGCCGAGCGGGTCGGCTCCGACCACCCGACGGTCCGTTCCCTGCAGCGCCGCCGCCTCGTCTACCGCATCCTGGACCCGCACACCTACTGACCTGGAGCGGCTCGGCGGGATCCGGCACGGTCTACCGTGGTCTCGTGAGTGATCTCGAGGAGCTGCTGGCCGTGGTGGGGCGGACATCGCCGAGTTCACCGCGGTCGACGGGACCGGCGTGGTGCTCGGCGTCGCGTCCTACCGCCCGCTCACCGAGCTCGACCGTCGCGACGGTTTCCCGGACGAGTCCTTCTGGACGGACCTGCCCTGACCGGGGACCGGCCGACGCGCGGGGACGCCGGCGGCGGTCAGGGGGTGGCGAGGCTCGGGATCGGGGTGCGGCCGGCCAGCCAGCGCAGCGTGCGCGGCAGCTCGGGCATGGCGTCGAAGTGGGCGGCGCCGGGGCGGACGTCCAGCTCGGCGGTGCCGATCTGCCGGGCCAGGTACTCCGAGTGGACGGCGGGGGCGAAGGTATCCTCTCCCCCGTGCCAGACCCGGACCGGGGCGACGATGGCGCGCAGGTCGACCTTCCAGTCCCGGCGCAGGGCCAGGAGGTCGTCGATCCAGCCGTACGGCCCGTTCTTGATCGCGTCGCGATAGGACAGGCGGAGCTGGCGGCGCAGGGCGGCGTCGCTGACCACCCGCTGGTCGGCGATGGTCATCTGCTCGGCCAGCAGGCCGAGCAGATGATCCGGGTCGGTGCGGATGCCGGAGGCGCGGCGGCGGATCTCCGACTCCAGCTCCACCGGGTCGGTGAGGACGCGGCCCATCTGCTCGCGGTTGTCCTCGTTCATCCCGTCGAACCAGCCGGGGGCGCCGGCCGGGGCGAGGCTGACCAGGACCGCGACCCGGGTGATGCGGTCGCGCAGCTCCGGGTCGGCGGCACAGGCCAGGGCGTGCGGCCCGCCACCGGACCGGCCGACCACGGCGAAGCGCTCCAGGGCCAGCTCGCCGGCGATGGCGCGGACGTCCTGGGCGGCGTGCGCCACGTCGCGGCCCTGGACGCGCTCGGAGTCGCCGTAGCCGGGACGGTCGTAAGTGATCAGGCGGATGCCGAGGCGGTGCAGGACGATGCCGCGCGGGCGAGGGCCGAGCCGGCTGCCGGGGGTGCCGTGCAGCAGGACGACGGGGAAGCCGTGCGCCGGCCCGAGGGTCTCGAAGGCGATCCGCCGGCCGTCCGCGGGACGGGTCACGAACCGGGGCACAGACGCGGCGTCGGCCACCGTCACCCGCCTTCCCTCGGTCTCGACGACCTATGAGCCGGCGACCGGGGCCGCCGCTGACGACGTCTGAGCCTAGACCGCCGGTCCCCGGTGCGCCATGCGGTCCGGCGATCAGGTCGCCGCCGAACCACTCTGACCAGTGGCGATACCACCCGAAAGAGGTTCGGCTCGAAGACGCTGACCGTTCGGCTGGCCGCCCAGTTCAGCGCGGCCGGCGCCACCGGCTCGCCGGCGACCACTTCGGTGCCGAGCCGGCGCAGCGAACTCCCGGGACACCGACCAGCCGCGCGCGGTCGTCCGGGCATGCCGGCCGGTGGCTCGGTCGGCTCCATGATGGTTTTGGCGGCCCCGCGAGGCGCGGCCTGCTGGCGACGCGGGCGAACGACTCGGTCGCGCCGCGCGAAGCCGCCACGGCCTGCGCGGCACGGCGGGCGCCCGGCTCGACGAGGCGTCAAGCCGGGCGTGGCGTGTCCGCTAGGCCACGAAGCGGGAACGGCGGCGGCGGCCGATCAGGTAGCCGGCGCCGCCGAGGAGCAGGAGGGCGCCGCCGATGCCGGCCACGGTCCCGGTCGCGGCACCGGTCACGGGCAGCCCGTCGCCCTCACCGTCCTCGCCGCCGGAGGCGCCCGCGCCGGTGGAGGCGGTGCTGGAGGCGCTCGGGCCGGTGGAGGCGGTGCTGGAGGCACTCGGGCCGGTGGAGGCGGTGGCGACCGGGGTGACGCTCGCCGAGGCGCTCGGGGTGGCGCTCGGCGACGACGTGGGCTGGGCGGCGCAGTCGAGCGCACGCGCGGCGTACAACCCGTCGTTCAGGTAGGTCAGGAAGTCATCGATCGTCCCGGCGTCGAGCGCCTTCTTCGCGGCCGCCTGCACGTTTTCGCCGGCGTCGGTCAGCGTGCGGAGCACCGAGACCCGCAGATCCGTCAGCCAGGCGCTCCGCAGGTCCGTCTTGAGGAACGCCCGCAGGTCATCGGCGGTGCCGTCGAGCCGCTGCTGCATCACTGTCGGCAACACGGGCAACGACTCGGCACGTGCCGCGGCCATGATCTGGTTGGCGCGAAGCCGGACCTCGGTATCGGTGGCGGTATCCAGGTCGATCGTGGTGACGATCGTGCGCAGATCCTTGAACACTTTGCGGTCGGCGGTCTGGCAGGCCTGGTCGAGTCCGGACGGCTCAACCTGCGCCACCGCAGGTGCCGCTGGAATCAGGAAGGCCAGCGCCACCAGGACACCGGCCGACGTCTTCCCTCGCATGTGGATCGTCCTCCCCGTTGCCAGCAAAAGCACGGAGATACTACAGACGGTCAGCGGACGGGTCAGCAAAGGTGATCTTTCCCGCAGGCGCCGGATCGCTGGGGGTCGCGGTCCGATTGCTTTCGGTACGGCGGGAGCGCTCACCGCGTACCGAAAGCAGACGGACCGGACCCGGAGCGGGCCTCGCGCGGACCGGCGGCCTCAGAGGGGTTTGGTGCAGAGCACGTCCGGCATCGGCAGGTAGCCGAGCGCCTGCCAGAAGCGCAGACCGGCCTCGTTGTCCGGCATCACCAGCAGGTTGACGCGCGGACAGCCGAGCGCGCGGAAGCGGCCCTCCAGCTCGCGGACCAGCGCGGCGGCGATGCCCTGCCGGCGGCGGGCCGGGTCGACGGCGAGCCGCAGGATCCAGCCGCGCCGGCCGTCCCAGGTGCCCAGCACCACCCCGGCCACCCGGTCGCCGTCCACCGCGACCAGGAACAACTCGGGGTCACGGGCCAGCTTCAGCTCCAGCTCGGCGCGCGGGACGATCTCGCGGGCGGCCGCCGCCCAGACGGCGGCGACCGCGGCGTAATCGGTCCAGCGGAAGGTGCGGATCATCGGTTCTTCTCGGCGAGGGCGTTCGCCAGCAGCTGGACCAGGTGCACGCCGGAGACGCCGGCCAGGTCGTCGGCCTGGGTGCGACAGGAGAACCCGTCGGCGAGGAAGACGTCACCCTCCTCGGCCTGCTCCAGCGCGGGCAGCAGCTGCTGCTCGGCGACCTGCACGGACACCTCGTAGTGCCCGCGTTCCACACCGAAGTTGCCGGCCAGGCCGCAGCATCCGCCGAGCCGCTTGACCGTGGCGCCGGCGTTCTTCAGCAGCTTGGCGTCGGCCTCCCAGCCCATCACGGCATGGTGGTGGCAGTGCGGCTGGGCGACCACCCGGACCCCGGCCAGCGACGGCGGCGTCCAGTCCGGGGTGGCGGCGAGCAGCTCGGCGACGGTCTTGGTGGCGGCGGCCACCTCGCGGGCCGCCTCGTTGTCGACCAGTTCGACGGCGTCGCCGCGCAGCACACCGGTGCAGGACGGCTCCAGGCCGACGATCGGGATGCCCTTCTTGACCGCCCGGTGCAGCTCGTCGACGGTGACGCCGAGGATCCGGCGGGCCGCGTCGAGCTGGCCGGTGCTGATCCAGGTCAGGCCGCAGCAGGCTTTCCTGCTGGTCACCTGCGGCGCGTAGCCGGCGTCGACGAGCAGGTCGACGGCCGCCTGGGCGATCTCCGGCGCGAAGTGGTCGGTGAAGCTGTCCACGAACAGGATGACCGGCTTACCGGTCCGCACCGGCTGGAAGGTGGACTTGAACGTCTTGCCGGCGAAGGTGGGGATCGATCGCCGCGCGTCGACACCCGCCGCGTACAGCGCCAGGCTGCGGATGCCCGGCAGGCTGGTCATCAGGTTCGCCAGGCGCGGCATCCGGGACGCCAGCCGGGACCAGCGCGGCAGCCAGCCCAGCGAGTAGTGCGAGCGCGGCCGGGCCCGTCCCCGGTAGCTCTGGTGCAGGACCTCGGACTTGTAGGCGGCCATGTCGATCCCGGTCGGACAGTCCGACGCGCAGCCCTTGCAGGACAGACAGAGATCAAGGGCGTCGTGTACGGCCTCCGCCCGCCAGTCCGGCGCCAGGTCCCCGTCGAGCATCTCCTGCAGCACCCGGGCTCGTCCCCGGGTCGAGTCCTTCTCGTTCTTGGTGGCCAGGAACGACGGGCACATCACCCCGCCGAGCACCGTCGTGTCGACCCGGCACTTGCCCACCCCGGTGCACCGGTGCACGGCCTGGTTGAAGTCCCCGCCGTCGTGGTGGTACGCCAGCGCCAGCGGCACCGTCACCTTCCGCGCCTGCGACACCCGGATGTTCGCGTCCACCGGGTCCGGGTCCACCAGGTTGCCCGGGTTCAGCAGGTTGCCCGGGTCGAAGGTGTGCTTGATCTGCCGGAACAGGCTCATCGCGGCGGGCGAGTACATCCGGCCGAGCAGCTCGCTGCGCGCCCGCCCGTCGCCGTGCTCGCCGGAGAGCGACCCGCCGTAACTGACCACCAGGTCGGCGGCGTCCTCCAGGAACGCCCGGAACTTGCCCGGCCCGCCCGGCTTGTCCAGCGGGAAGTCCAGCCGCACGTGCACGCAGCCGTCGCCGAGGTGCCCGTACGGCATCACGGACAGGCCGTGCCGCTCGCACAGCGCGTCGAAGTCCCGCAGGTACGCCCCGATCCTGGCGGGCGGCACCGCGGCGTCCTCCCAGCCGGCGTGCGCGGGCAGCCCGCTCGGCGCGCGCCCGGCCAGCCCGGCGCCGTCCTCGCGGATCTTCCAGAGCGGCGCGGCCCGCGCGGTGTCCTCGACGATCACGTGGTCGATCGCCCCGGCCGCCGCGACGAGGCCGGCCACCCGGTCGCGGACCTCCGCCAGGTCGTCGCCGGCGATCTCCACCAGCAGCCAGGCGGTGCCGCCGGGCAGGGGCGGGACGGCGTCCGGGCCGCGCCGGCTGCGCACCACGTCGCAGATCCGGTGGTCGAGGCCCTCGCAGGCGGTCGGCGTGAACTCCAGGATCGCCGGGATGACGTCGCCGGCGGTGCCGAAGTCGGGGTAGCCGAGCACCACCAGAACCCGGTGCGCCGGGTCGGCGACCAGCCGGACGGTGGCCTCGGTGACGATCGCCAGGGTGCCCTCGCTGCCGACCAGGAACTCGGTGAGGTTGAACCCGTTCTCCGGGAGCAGGTGCTCGACCGCGTAGCCGGAGACCTGGCGGCCGAACGTGGCGAACTCGGTCCGGCCGACAGCGAGGTTCGCCCCGATCAGCTCGCGCAGCGCGTCCACCGTCTTGTCGGCGCCGCGCGGCTCGGGCCCGGTGACCAGCCGCTCGCCGTCGATGGTGAACGCCGTGAGCGCGACAGTGTTGTCCGAGGTCCGGCCGTAGCCCAGGGTCCGCGAGCCGCACGAGTTGTTGCCGATCATCCCGCCGATCGTGCAGCGGGTGTGCGTCGACGGGTCCGGCCCGAACCGCAGACCGTACGGTTTCGCCGCCGCCTGCAGCACCGCCTGCACGGTGCCGGCCTGCACCCGGGCGGTCCGCGTCTCGGCGTCGATCTCGAGGACCTTGTTCATGTGCCGGCTGAAGTCCAGGATCACCCCCGGCCCGATCGCGTTGCCGGCCACCGAGGTGCCCGCGCCCCGCGCGGTGATCGGAATACCCAGCTCGCGGCAGACCCGCAGGGTCGCCGCCACGTCGTCGTCGTGGCGCGGCCGCACGATCGCCTGCGGCACGACCCGGTACAGGGAGGCGTCGCTGGCGTACGCCGAACGGTGCGCCGCGTCGGTGAGCACGTCGGGGACGCCGGCCCGCGCCAGGGCTTGGACGAGGTCGGTCGAGATCGCTGCGGTTGTCACGTATCAGGGCAATCTGTCGGCGGGTAGCGGGGCGGCTCGCACATTACCGACATGCTAGGTCCGGGCGGCGGCGGCTTCCCGCAGCTCGGGACTAGGTCACACCACGATCGCGCGGATCCGGCGGTTGACATCGGGGCGCCGGTTCGCATGCTGCTCCAGGAGCACGCGGGCCTGCTTGGCGTCGATCCGCGGGTGGATCAGCCCGAGCTCGGCGAGCCGGATCGCGGCGTCCAGCTCGACCTCCGCCCACTCCGTGGCGGGGTGGCTCTCCAGATACTGCACCAGCAAGGGAGCCAGCTGAGCGCCTCCGACCGAGTCCAGATGCGCCAGGAGGCAGCTGACCAGTTCGGTCCGATAATGCATCAGATCGACCGGAAGCCGGGAGAGGATCCGAACGATGTCGGTGGCGGTGAGCTCCCGATCGCGTTCGATGCGATGCAGAACGAGGTCGAACCAGCAACTCTCGAAGTCGGCTTCCTGGAGGCAATGCCGATAGCGCTCCGCCCGGTCTGCCACCGGTTCGGAAGACCGGCTGATCAACAGCAGCATGTCGTGCATCAGACTCGTCATCCGACCACGCGCACCCGGCCCGAAAATCATCCCACTGGCGACGCCGAATTGCTTCCGCACGAGCGGTTCCACGGCATGGTGCCGCATGTCGCCGGCCGGGTCGCAGATGAAATGGGCCTCCTGCCCCGCAGGGTGGAGCACATTGCCGGCTACCCAATAATCGTTGACGTCCGGGTCGCCTTCGCCGATGACCCACGCCAGGTCCACCGTAGGGAGGTCAGCCGGGTCGCCGTCGAACGTGAGCTCGATGTCCCGCTCGCCGCCGGAGCCCACGCGTTTCACCACCACCAGGTCGAGCAGCCCGGCCCAGCCACTCGCGGCGTCCTGCGACTTCCAGAGCAGCGCCATGTCCCGCCAACCCCCAATGGCCTCCGCATCCATGGTCTCGAACAGCGATCCGGCCGTCACGTTCTCCCCACACAAGGCCAGGAGCAGTAGGTTCGCGGTATAGGTAGCGATCCGGGAGGGGACCGTCAGCGAGCGCGGCTGATAGCCGCCGAACCCCCGCGGATCCCTCGGCTGCGGCGCCGCCCGGAACAGGTCGACCAGCAGCGCGGTCCACTCCGCCCGGGCAACGGCCGGCTTGGCCAGGACCATGCCGTGCAGGAACACCACCATCTGCCGCCGATCCGCCAGCGGCGCCCAGGAGAGCAGCGCGTGCAGCAGGTCGTCGTCGACCGGTTTGCCGCCGGTGAGGAAGGTGACGCCGCGCCGCGCGGCGACCATCTCGTCGACGATGTTGTGCAGGAGCCGGGCCACCAGGTACTCGCCGAACGTGGCGTGCAGGAACTCGTAGGTGCCGAGCCGCACCCCGTCCCGATCGGCGCCGGCGCGGTGCACGAAGTAGAACGAGCCGAGCGCCTCCTCCACCGCGCTCTGCCGCGCTCGCAAGCCGGCCGGGAGCGGCACCAGCCCGGGAGCGACGGGTGCCGGGAGAGCCTGCAGGTCCTTGGCCAGATCCTCCGCGGTCACCCACTGCGCGCCGCGGTTGAACATCGCGAAGGCCACCACGCTGAGCCGGTACAGCTGGGCCTCGACCAGCTGCGCACGCTCCCGCGGCGGCAGCCCGGCGCCCAGCTTGTCCACCTCCCGGCGGGCGAAGCGCTCCAGCAACCGCTCGTACAGCTCGTCCGGTCGCAGCAGGCCGGCGTCGCGCAGCGCGTTGCCCTCCGCGTCGTAGAGGGCCAGCATCAGCAGCAACAGCGGCTGCTCGGCCAGATGCCGATAGCGCAGCACGGTCGGCAGGTCCAGCGGCGCTTCCCCGCCCGCGAAACGGCCGGCGTTCGTCCGGTTCCAGACGTCGAGCCAGGCGGCGATCCGGTGCTCGTCGAAGGGCTCCAGCCGGACCGCGACGGTGCCCTCGCTGGGCTGCGCCCGGTCCGCGACACTGGTCCGGCTGGTGACGATCACCGCGACCGGCCGGCCCTGGTCCATCTCGCGGCGCTGAAACGCGGTGACCCGGCTCAGATAGTCCGTCTGGCTCACCCCGGTCGCCTGGAGCAACTCGTCGAACCCGTCCAGGAGGACCAGCGGCAGGGCGTCGCCGGACGACCTGCTCAGCGCCGGCCACGCCAGCCGCTCGCCGGTGGCGTCGCGGATCGCCTGCTCGATCTGGTCCTGCAGGTCGGCCGAGGCGGACACCGTCCGCAGCGGCACCAGGACCGGCAGGAACGCGCTGGCCGGCAGCTGCCCGGCCAGCAGCTTGCTGAGCACCGACTTGCCAGAGCCCGGGTGGCCGAGCACCAGGAGCGGCGCGGCGGCCGCCTCCGCCGAGGTGAGGTGCCCGGTCAGAAAGGACAGCAGGTCATCCCGCACCGGCTGCCGCTCCCACCAGGTCTCACTGCTCAGTGGCATGCTCCCGGCGACGACGCAGGCCCGGTACAGCTGCGGCAGGAAGGCCTCCGCCAGCGAGGGCATGCGCAGCCCGGTCGGCATGTCGTCGGACGGCCGGTCGAGCGCCGTCGCGTAGGCGCGGGACAGCTCGGCGCGGCGCTCGTCGGGCACGCGGCCGTCGGCGAGCCGGTCCAGCACGGCGCGCAGGCCGGCCAGCGCGGTGGTCGCCTCGCGCAGCCCGGCGCGGGTCGCGTTGTGCTCGCGCATCCCGGCCCAGAACGCCACCTCCGGGAACTCGGCCGCCAGTCGCCCGAGCAGGCTGTCGTACCGGTCCACGGCGACGCTCGGCACGCTCACCAGCGCCTGCAGCGCCAGCTCCTGCTCGCGGCCGGACAGTCGTTGCCAGACGGCGAGTCCCTTCAGGAAGTCGCCGGCCTTGCCGGTCATCCGGTGGTAGTGGTCGGTCAACTGCCGGCGGAACTCCTCGTGCGGCTCGGCGGCGCCGGGCACCGGCGCCGACCAGCCGGCATGCCACCCGGCGCCGGCGGCAGTACCCAGCGAGCGCTGCTCCTCGGCGGTGAGCTCCAGATCCCGGTACTCGACCACCAGTTCCGTCGCGGCGAGCGCCTCGAAGTAGGCGGTGACCGCCAGCACGGCGTGGGCCGCCCGGAGCCGCTCGGTCCGTTCCCAGCGGGACAGTTTCGAGCGGCGTTCGACGAGTCCGGTCACCAGTCTCTCGGCGACCTTGCTCAGCTCGGCCTTCGCGTCGAACCAGCCGAGCAGGTCCCGGAACGGGCCGATGGCCGCCAGCAGGCCGGCCCCGAGCAGCGTGTCCAGGAGCTTGACCCACCTGTCCCGGTCACCGCCGAGCAGCTTGACGGCGTCGTCGTAGCTCACCTCACGTCCCACCGGCGCAGTATCCCAGCGACTGTCCACCGTGCTCGGCGCGGCCGCGGTGCCCGGGCCGTACGAAAATCGATGTTGGTGATGCGTCAGCCGGTGGGTGGCGGCCGCGTGGTCGAATGGGGCATGCTGCTCGCCCCGATGCTCGCGGCCGCGGTGGCGGCCGGCCCGGTCTGCCAGGTCGACGACAAGCGGTTGGACGAGGTCTCCGGGCTGGTGGCGACCGATGCCGGATATGTGATGGTCAACGACGGCGCCGACGAGGCGTCGCATCGGAAGATCTTCTATCTGCGGCCGGACTGCTCGCTGCGGCGCACGGTGTCCTATCCGTCGCGGCCGCGGGACACCGAGGACCTGCAGCTCGGGCGGGACGGGACGCTGTGGGTGGCGGACATCGGCGACAACGGGCAGAACCGGGACACCGTCGCGCTGTGGAGGCTGGCGCCCGGAGCGTCGAAGCCGAAACTGTTCCGGCTCTCCTACCCGGACGGCGCGCACGACGCGGAGGCGCTGCTGATCGGGGCGGACGGCACACCGGTGGTGGTGACGAAGACGCCGGGTTCGGCCGGGATCTACGTGCCGGAGGGCGCGCTGCGGTCCGGCGGGACCACGCCGCTGCGCGCCGCCGGCAGCGTGTCGGTGCCGATGACCACCACCAGCAATCCGTTCTCGCTGCCCGGCCGCTTGGTGATCACCGGGGCGGCGAGCAGCCCGGACGGGTCGCGGGTGGTGCTGCGGACCTATGCTGACGCTTTCGAGTACGACGTGAGCGGCGGGGACGTCGTCAAGGCGCTCACCACCGGGACGCCCCGGCAGGTGGCGCTGCCGGACGAGCCGCAGGGCGAGTCGGTGGCCTACACGGCCGACGGGACCGCGCTGCTGACCATCTCGGAGGGCTCGAAGCCGACCCTGTTCCGCCATCCGCTGCCGGCCGCCCCGTCGCCCGCCGCCGCGGGCTCGTCCGCGTCGCCGGCCGCCGCGTCGTCCCCGGCCGGCAAGCAGCCGAGGACCGTGGTGAAAGCGGCCGACGACAGGCCGAACCGCCTGCCGATCCTGCTCGTCGTGCTGGCCGGGACGGCCGTGATCCTGGCGGCGGCCGTCCTCCTCCGTCGCCGCCGCCGGTGAGCCGGGCCGCTCGGCGACGTCACGACGAAACGTGCGGCTAGCCCGACGCCCCTTTCCTCCGGCGCGTTCGCTGGCTACCGTTCTGGATCATGACAAGGGCTCTCGTTCTCGGCGGCGGCGGCGTGACCGGCATCGCGTGGCATCTCGGCCTGCTCTGCGGCCTGCAGCGGGCCGGCGTGTCACTGACCAGCGCGGACACGATCATCGGCACGTCGGCCGGCTCGGTCGTCGGCACGCTGGTGGCGGCCGGCATCGACCTGGAGGCGGCGGTGGCCCTCCAGGAGGTCCCGGCTCCGCACCGGTCCGGCGGTGACGGCGGCGCCGGCGGTGACAACCGCGGCGCTACCGGCGGTGACAACCGCAACGGCGGCAGCACCGGGCGGTGGCTGGCCGCGATGGCCGTGCTCGCCGACCCGTCGGTGCCCGCTCAGCAGGCCCGCGCTCAGGTCGGCGCGATGGCCCTGGCCGCCGGCACGCCTCCGGAGCAGTCGTTCCTCGCGCAGATCGAGGCGATCCTGCCGGTGCGCGACTGGCCGGACCGCGACCTGCGGATCACCGTCGTCGACACGGCCGACGGGCGGGACGAGGTGCTGACCGCCGAGTCGGGCGTGCCGCTGCTGAGCGCCGTCGCCGCGAGCTGCGCGGTGCCCGGCCTGATGTCGCCGATCACCATCGGCGACCGGCGTTACATGGACGGCGGGGTCCGGCTCGGGGCCGGCGCCGACCTGGCCGCCGGCGCGGAGCGGGTGGTGGTGATCGCCCCGCTCGCGATGCTCAGCCGCGACCGGATCGTCACCGAGCTGGCCTCGACCGGCGCCGCGAAGACCCTGCTGATCGAGCCGGACGAGGCCACCCTCGAGGCGTTCGGCGGCAACTTCATGGACCCGTCCCGGCGCGCCCCGTCGGTCCGCGCCGGGTTGGCCCAGGCCGAGGCCATCGCCGACGCGGTACGCGCGGTCTGGTCCTGACCGGCCGCGGGACGAGCGGCCGGGCTCACTGGGTCGTGTCGGCCAGGCCGCACTCGTAGCCGAGGATCACCGCCTGCACCCGGTCGCGCAGGTCGAGTTTGCCGAGGATCCGGCCGAGGTGGGTCTTGACGGTGCTCTCCGACAGGACCAGGGTGGCGGCGATCTCGGGGTTGGACAGCCCGCGGGTGACCAGGGTGAGCACCTCCCGCTCGCGGCCGGTGAGCGCGGCGAGCCGCCGGTCGGCGGCGGCTCGCGGCGGCGTGCTGCCGAGGTAGTGCGCGATCAGCCGCCTGGTCACGCTGGGCGCGGCCACCGCCTCGCCGGCCGCCACCACCCGGACCGCGGAGACCAGGTCGGCGGCGAGGGCGTCCTTGAGCAGGAAGCCGCTGGCCCCGGCGCGCAGGCCGGCCAGCACGTACTCGTCCAGGTCGAAGGTGGTCAGGATGAGGACCCGGGCCGGGTGCGGGCCGGTGCGGATCCGGCGGGTGGCCTCGATGCCGTCCAGGCCGGGCATCCGGACGTCCATCAGCACCACGTCGGGCCGGGTGCGGGCGACCACGTCGAGGGCCTGCGCGCCGTCGGCCGCCTCGCCGACCACGTCGATGTCGCCCGTCGCGTCGAGCACCAGCCGGAAACCGGTGCGCACCAGCGTCTGATCGTCGACGAGCACCACCCTGATCCTCATGGGCTCACCGGCAGCGACGCGCCCAGCCGGAACCCGCCGCCCGGCCCGCGCCCGGTCTCCAGCGCCCCGCCCAGCATGCCGACCCGCTCGGCGATCCCGTGCAGCCCGCTGCCGTGCCCGTCGGCGCCGGCCGCCGGCCCGGGGCCGTCGTCGAGCACCTCGACCCGCAGGCAGTCCGGCTCGAAACGCACCCTGACCTCGGCGGCGGCGTCCGGGCCGGCGTGTTTGAGGGTGTTTGTCAGCGCCTCCTGCACGATCCGGTACGCCGACAGGTCGACGGCCGCGGGCACCACCTCGGGCACCCCGTCGATGTGCAGGTCGATCCGCATGCCGGCGAGCCGCAACTGGTCGACGAGCGCCGGCACCGTCCCGATCCCCGGCAGCGGCGCCAGCCCGGCCGGCTCCGCCCGGTTCGCGGCCAGCAGCCGGCGCATCTCGGCGAGCGACGACCGGCCGGTCTCGATCACGTGCCGGAGGGCGGTGGCGGTGCTCTCCGGATGCCGGTCCAGCGCGGCGGCCGCGCCCTGCGCCTGGACCACCATCACCGACATGCCGTGCGCGACCACGTCGTGCAGCTCCCGGGTGATCCGGGCCCGCTCGGTCGCGACCGCGAGGGCGGCCCGCTGCCGCTCCTCCCGGGCCAGGTCGGCGGTGCGCTGCTCGACGGCGGCCAGATGCGCGCGGCGGCTGCGCATCCCGTCGCCGACAGCGAACGCGGCGACCATCAGCAACCACAGCTCCAGCACCGCCTGACTGCTGTCGATCATCGCGTTCGCCCACATCTCGGCGGGGGTCACCGCCATCGTTTTCGCCGCCTTGTCGGGCGCCTCGGTGGTCATCACGACCTTCTGCGCCTTGCCGTTGCGCAGCGCCTCGCTGTCGGTGCGGACCCGCCCGCCCAGCATCGCCGCATAGGTGAGCAGCATGACGACGAGCAGCACGCTGAGCGCCACCCGCCGGCGGCGCACGGTGGCGGCCACCGTGTAGACCACCAGGGGCAGCGCCAGGTCGAGCAGCTGGAACTTGGTCTGCATCAACAGGTGGCCGAACGCGCCCGCCCCGGTGAGGGCCAGTGCCAGGACGGGGCGCGGCTGGCGGATCAGCAGACCGGCCATCACCAGCCCGGCGAGCACCCACCAGGCGGTCCCGCTGGGGCCGCCCCCGCTCGACTTCTGGTCGTCCAGAAATCGGGGCACGTAGGCGGGCCCCAGGGTCAGCAGCAGCAACGCCAGCGCGAGGGCGGCGTCGGTAAGGAATCGACGCGGCACGCTCCCATCGTAGGAAGTCGCGCGGCGGAAAGCGTCAGACCCAGGTCGTACATCAGCGGTACCACCGGCGGCCGAAGCACCGACCGCGGTCCGACGAGATCGATCATCGGGTCGGCCACGGTGAAGCCATGACCAGAACGAAGTCCAGATTGCTTCTGTGCGCCTTGGTCGTGGCCGGGATCGCCGGCTGCGACGCCGGTGGTCCGGCCGTCTCGCCCAGCGCCTCGGCCTCCGGGAACCGGCAGCAGCTGCTCGCGCTCGGCCAGGAGTGGGTGCGGTGCCTGCGCGACCACGGCCTGACCCGGATGCCCGACGTCGAGCTCAGCCAGGAGGGCTACCTCCAGTTCCCGGCCGTCGACGGCTACAACTGGAAGGAGGACCTGCGCACCCACCGGGACATCATCAACGCCTGCCAATCGATCGAGGACCGGTACCCGCCCAACGCGTTCCGCCCGCGCCAGCAGTTCTCCGCCGACGATCTGCGCAAGCTCGCCGCGTATGCGAAGTGCGTCCGGGAGCACGGCGTGCCGGACTTCCCCGACCCGAACGCGGCAGGCGAGTTCGACGTGACCGGCACCTCGCTGGAGCACGGCATCCCGGGGCGGTTGCGGGACCAGGCGGACGCCGCCTGCCACACGATCTGGAGTGGCGACGTCCGGGTCACCGGTGGCACCGGGGGCAGGAAGTGAGCCGCCGGGCTGTCGCCATCGCGATCGCGGTGACCGCTCCGCTGGCGGCCGGGGTGGCCTATGCCGTGCACGCCGGTCCGGGACCGTCCACCCCGGCCGCCGCCGAGGTCGCCACCGGCACCGCCGAGGTCACCCGGGGCACCCTGGAGCAGACCGTGCAGATCGCCGGCGAGCTCGGGTACACCGGGTCGTACCGGGTGGATCATCAGGGCCCGCCAGGCCTGCTCACCGCCTCGGCCGCGCCGGGCGCGACCATCGGCCGCGGCGGCATCCTCTTCCGGGTGTCCGACGATCCGGTTCGCCTGCTGCTCGGCGCGGTGCCGGCCTACCGCGATTTCCGGTACGGCATGAGCGACGGTCCCGACGTGCGCCAACTCGAGCGCAACCTGGTGGCGCTGGGTCTCGACCCGGACCGCGAGATGACCGTCGACAGGCATTTCAGCGCGGCCACCGCGCGGGCCGTCCGCCGCTGGGAGGCGTCCTGGGGGCGCGAGTCGTGGCAGCGCACCGGCCGGCTCACCCTGGGCCAGGTGATCTTCCTGCCCACCCCGCTGCGGGTGCTCACCCAGCCGGCCCGGGTCGGCGCCGCGGTGGGTGCCGGCACCGGCGTGCTGACCGGCACCTCGACCAGCCGGGCGGTGATCGCTCAGCTGCCGGTCGCCGACCGGGGTGGTGTGCACGTCGGCGACCGGGTCGAGGTCGGCCTCCCGGACACCGAGCCGATCCGCGGCCGGGTGACCCAGATCGGTCAGGTGGCGAGCACCCCGCCGGGCACCGCCGGACCGGACCAGCCACCGGACCCGGACGCGGCGACCGTCCCGGTCACCGTCACGCTCGCGCTACCCCGCGACCTGAGCCTGAGCCAGGCCCCGGCGACCGTCGACGTCGTCGGGCGTACCCGGGACCACGTGCTGCTGGCGCCGATCGCCGCGCTGCTCGCCCGGCCCGGCGGCGGGTACCAGGTCCGGCTGGCCGGCGGCGCGCTGACCGAGGTACGGCTCGGCGCGTTCGACGAGAGCAGCGGCCGGGTGGAGATCGAGACCGGTCTCACCGAGGGACAGTCCGTGGAGGTGCCGGCCGCATGACCACCGTGCTGGAACTCCGGGACGTACACAAGGTCTACCCCGGCACGCCGCCGGTGGAGTCGCTGCGCGGGGTCACCTTCGCGGTGCACAGCGGCGAGCTGGTCGCCGTCGCCGGGCCGTCCGGCTCCGGCAAGACCACGCTGCTCAACCTGGCCGCCGGTCTGGACCGGCCGACCACCGGCTCGGTACGCATCGGGGGCGAGCCGGTGGAGAAGCTGCGCGACCGGCAGCTGTCCGGGGTGCGCGCGCACCGGCTGGGCGTCGTCTTCCAGCAGTTCGTGCTGCTGGAACGACTGACCGCCGCCGAGAACGTGGCCACCGGCCTGCTCTATCGCGGGGTGCCGGCCACCGAGCGGCGCCGCGCCGCCGCCACCGCCCTGGACCGGGTCGGGCTCGCGCACCGGGCCTCGTTCCGGGCCGCGCACCTGTCCGGCGGGGAACGCCAGCGGGTGGCCATCGCTCGCGCCCTGGTCGGCCGGCCCGCCGTGGTGCTCGCCGACGAGCCGACCGGCAATCTCGACTCGGCGTCCGGCGCCGGGGTGGTCGAGCTGCTGCACGAGCTCAACGCGGACGGCGTGACGATAGTGGTGATCACTCACGACGAGCGGATCGCGGCGGCCATGCGCCGCCGGGTGGAGATCCAGGACGGCCGGGTGGTTCGCGACTCCGGGGGTGTGTCGTGAGGTCACGGTTGCGGCCGGCGGATCTGCTCCCGGTCGGTACGGTCGGGCTGCGGTCCCGGCCCGGCCGGACGGCGCTGTCGGTCCTCGGGGTGGCGATCGGGATCGCCGCGATGGTGGCGGTGCTGGGCGTGACCCGGTCCAGCCAGGCGGACGTGCTGGCCGAGATCGACCGGGTCGGCACGAACCTGCTGACGGTGGCGAACGGGAAGACGACGCGCGGGGACGAGGCGGAGCTGCCGGCGACGGCGGGGACGGCGGTCGCGCGTACCGAAGGGGTGTCGTCCTCCGCGGCGACCGCGACCCTGCCGGTCCGGGTCTACCGCAACGACCGCATCCCGTCCGGCCGCACCGGCGGCCTGTCCGTCCGGGTGGCCGAGCCGGCGCTGCTGGACACCCTGGACGCGACGCTGACGCGCGGCCGGTTCCTGGATCCGGCGCTGGTCCGCTATCCGGCAGTGGTGCTCGGGCACTACGCGGCGTCGGTGGTGGGGATCCGCGACGTCGGCGGGCAGCCCCGGGTGTGGCTCGGCGAGCGGTGGTTCACGGTGGTCGGCGTGCTGGCGCCGGTCGAGCTGGCACCGGAGCTGGACGCGGCGGCGCTGATCGGGGCGCCGGTGGCCGCCGCCGACTTCGGGTACCGGGGGCACCCGACCCGGATCTTCGTGCGGGCGCAGACCTCGCGGACCACCGAGGTGGCCGGGCTGCTCGGCCGGGCGGCGGATCCGGCGCACCCCGAGGAGGTGGCGGTGAGCCGGCCGTCGGAGGCGCTCACCGCGCGGATCGAGGTGGCCGGCGGGACCACGGTGCTGCTGCTCGGGCTGGGCGCGGTGGCGCTGCTGGTGGGCGGGATCGGGATCGCCAACGTGCTGGTGATCTCGGTGCTGGAGCGGCGTACCGAAATCGGATTGCGCCGGGCTCTCGGAGCCACCCGCGGGCATGTCGGCGCGCAGTTCCTGACCGAGTCGCTGCTGCTCGGGGCGGGTGGCGGCGGCGCCGGGGTGGCGCTCGGGACGCTGATCACGTTCGCCATGGCGTCGGTCCGGGGCTGGCCGACCCTGGTCCCGGCGTGGGCGGTCGGGGCCGGACTGGCCACCGCCGTGCTGATCGGTGGCTGCGCCGGGCTGTACCCGGCGATGCGGGCCGCCCGGCTGTCACCGACCGAGGCGCTGCGCACCATGTGATCGACGTGGCACGGATCGGGGAGGGAGCGCTCCCAAATCTTGCCTAGAGTCTCTGACGAGGCGGTCCGATGGGGACGACCGCCCCTGACAACGACGGGGAATCCTGTGTTGAAACGAGCCGGCCTGTTCATGTCCGTCGCCGTCGGCGCTCTGGCGCTCACCGCGGCGTGCTCCAGCTCCGACTCCACCGCTGCCGGGTCCACTTCCGGCAGCAGCGCCGCCGCGGGAAGCGGCGCGGCCACCACAGCGGCCGCCACCGAGGCGGCCACCGGCGCCACCACCGCGCCGGCCCAGGGCACCCCGGTGAGGACCAAGGCCACGCCGACCAGCGACCCCGGCGACGGGGACATGCTGGCCGGGCTGGGCGCCGACGCCGACTGGAAGAAGTTCATCGAGAAGTGTGACGCCCCGCAGAAGGTCATGATCCAGAAGGTGGTGACGGCCGACGTCAACGGAGACGGCACCTTCGACGCGCTGGTCGCGCACGCGTGCTCGCCGATCACCTCCTACTGGCCGACCGTGGTGGACGTCTTCGACGGCGCGTCCTCCTCGTCGAAGCCGAAGCGGCTCGGCACCCTGCTGCAGGACGTCGGCCCGGACGACATGCCTTACCTGGACACCCTCAAGGTGCGCAAGGGCGTCGTGACGATCGAGGCCTACGGCGTCGACAAGGAAACCGACGCCTCGTGTCCGAGCATCTACTACACCTACGAGTACAAGTACACCGGCGCCAAGTTCGCCCGGATCAGCCGTGGCGCCGGCAACGCCAACCACTGCCCGGACATCAAGAACTGACCTCGTCGCGGTGGTGTCGGACCCCGGCCTTAGGGTCGGGGTCATGGCTTCGAGCACGGTAACCACCGCGGACTGGGACGGCGGCGTCGGTGAGCGCAAGGCGCACGACGGGGTCGCGTTCGTCGATCTCGACTTCTGCGAGATCACCCTGCAGGGCGTCGAGTTCACCGGCTGCACGTTCCGCGACGCGCGGTTCAACTGCGCCGAGCTCACCGACGTCGCGTTCGTCAACTGCACCTTCTCCGGGTGCAACTTCTTCGACGCCACGTTCACCGGGTGCAAGCTCACCGGCAGCGTGTTCGAGCGGTGCGAGTTCGAGCTGCTCACCGCCGACGGCGGGGACTGGTCGTTCGCCGTGCTCCGGCGGGCCGAGCTGGGCGGCGCCACCTTCACCGGGGTGCGGATGCGCGAGACCGACCTGACCGGCGCCCGCTTCATCGGCGGCACGCTGCGGGGCGCCGACCTGTCCGGCGCGCTCCTGGAGGGCGCCGACCTCACCCGGTGCGACCTGCGCGGCAGCGACCTGTCGGCCCTCGACCCGGCGCGGACCCAGATCCGCCGAGCCGTCATCAACGCCGACCAGGCGGTGACCATCGCCATGGCGCTCGGGCTGGAGATCCGCGACGCCTGAGCTGGTCGTGCCGCGGCCGGCTCCGGCCCGTTGTCGTCGGGGCCCGTCCGATCTGGCCGTGACCGGCGCTTGCGGTCGGCGGCAGGTCAGTGCGGCGAGCCCTCTCCGCCGCGAGGTGCCGCCGAGCCCGGTGGCGGAAAGTCAGCGTCCATGGGCGGCCACGGCACCGCACGCGTGCCGTTCGCGCCCGGCTGGTGCGTGCCAGACGTGATCGTCGCTCAACTCGCCGAGACGAGCAGGATGCGATCGGTTCGCACGACGAGGACCCGGCCGTCCTGGCTGACGGCCAACGCCTCGCCCCCGTAGGCCGGATCGAACGAGTCCATCACCAGACGTCGGCAACGTGACTGTTGGCAGCGCCACAGCACCTGTTGCCAGCGTTCGGGTTGCTCCGATGCGGCCTGCTCCGCTCCGGCCTCGGTCCCGATGGTGAGGTGCGCCCCCGGCCGGCGGGTCATCGCCGGTTCGGCCGCCGTGGCGTAGACGCGGTCTCCGGCGACTGCCACCGCCCGACCACCAGGGGATCCCGTTGCTCGACAGCGGCACCAGCTGTTCGCCGATACGCACCGCGTCCGGCTGGAAGGTGACCAGCGGTTCAGCGGAGGCGGCCGGGGCCACCCACGTGCGGCCCGGCTCGCCCGCGAAGACCCAGGTGCTCCGGGCCTGGGCGCAGGTGACCGGATCGCACGTCACCAGCGCTGCCTCGACCCCGGTCCGGATGGTCGCGAGCGGGCGGCCGTCGGCGCCGATCGTCAGCCGTACGCGCCGCCGGCCGTCGGGGTTGTCCTCCACGATGCGTTGCATGGTGCCGCCGTCGAATCGCTGCGGCTTCGGGCACCCCACTTGCGCGCACCGGATGAAGGAGATCCGGTAGGTGGCCTTGCCGGGTTCGTCGTCGTCGGAAGGCGTGGCCAGGACGAACCAGATCGCCTGGTCGGGTGCGATGGCGACGGCGAGTTCCGGCCAGGTGACGGGTTCCTTGGCCGAGGTGCGGGCGGGCAGCCAGGCCTGGCTGCATCCGGCGCGGGTGCAGCGCCCATAGTTGATGAACGGTCCGCCGTCCTCAGCTCCACCGGTGAGGTTCGCCGACACCACGGTGGCGCCGTCGGCGCTGATCGAGGCGTCGCCACGTCCGTCCATCACGAGCGGTGCGCCGTTGTGGGCGATGTAGCTGTCGCACACGTCGTTGTCGCAGAACCGGGCTCCGGTGGTGGTTGCCATCACCGGGTGCTTCCCGGCTGGCCAGGCGATCGCCGCCACGCCGCCCGGGGCGTCGGGGTGTGAGCGCACCGTCGGTGCACCGAACGGGTTCGCCACGGCGATGCCCCACGGGGCGAGCACCGCGATCGCCGTCGCCGTGGCCGCGATCGCCAGCCCCGGCAGGCGCATCGGCCCGCCGGACAACGCTCCCAGCCGGGCGTCGCCGGCCGTCGACCGGCCGGACTCCCGGTCGCCGGTCCGCACCGGGTCGCGTCGCTGCGGGCAGAGGTGCGCCAGGATGCCCGCCTGCATGGCGATCAGTGCGATCAACAGCACGGCGTCGATCGCCTGGCCCACGACGGGCACGCGCACATCGCCGCCGATCCGGTCGGCCAGATGTGCCAGGACCAGCGGAACGGCGACTCCGCCCAGCAGGAACGCTCCGGCAGTGCCCGCCACCCGCCCAGTGGTCACCGCCCCACCGGGACCGCCGATGAGATGCGACAACACGCCGATGAGGATCCGCGCCGCCGCTACGCCCGCCACCGCCAGCGCGCCGACGACCAGGACGAGGCCGGGCAGGCCGCCACCGACCGCCACGGCGACACCGGCGGCCGCCCACAGCAGCGCGAAGGCGAGGACGGCGGCAGCGCACATGCCGGCGGCGAGCGCCGGGAGGTAGCGGACCGCGGCGACGATCGCCTCGAGCGAGCGTACGGTATGTCCGCGCTCCGCCCCGATCAGGGCAAGCGTCGCGGCGGGAAGCGCGAGCAGCCAGAACATCGCGATCAGGCCGAGCCTTGCCCAGGCCAGGCGAGCACCCTCCGAGCTGTCGATCACCAGGAGACCGTTGGTGACCATCGCATGCCCGCGGCCCAGAAGCAGGTCCGCCAGAGCCAGCCCGATCAGGGTGGGCGCCAGCAGTGGCAGCACTACCATGAGTAGCCGCCGCCGATGTTCCGCGGCCCGGCGGTAGCCGGCTCCGGCGTTACTGACCAGCCCTTTCAGAGCACGCGACGATGATGACACAGCGTGCACGATAGCTGCTTTGATCTTGCCAAGACCCTGGCCGACAAGGTGATCATGGGTGGCCGTCAGGGCGTGAGATGGTCGCATCGTCCGGCCGACGCCGCGGCGCTGCCCGCCCCACGTCACCCGGTATCCGGTGCACGACTGGCAGAAGTCCTACCCCGGCGAGACCGCTGTCGTCGCCCCCGAACAGGTGCCGGGTGCCTACCCTCCGACTCCCGGCACTGACTGATCGCGCAGTGAGCTTCGATCGGTTTCATCGCGAGCTGGGCCGGCCGCCAACACCAACGGCCGAGACTGGAGCGTGACGGCGGCCAAGCGAATCGGCGCGCACGATCAGCGGCAGTTAGGTGCGGTGCGCGAGGCGTGCCCGGGTCCGACAGCGCCTATTCAGGTTGCCGTTCGCGCATCACGCGTACGACCGCCCCGTTACACCAGGCCGACCTCGCTGATCAAGCGCTGGCCGACCGACTCCGCGCATGGCTCGCCATCAAGCCGCGCTTGGTGTGAATCCGTCCCGGCACAGCGCGGATGCCGCCGGTCGACGAGGACAACGACTGGTCGCGAGGCATATTCGCAAGCTGCTCCACCGAGTCAGGCGGGCTGCCCCACATCAAGCCGGAGGTCGAAGAACAGACTCAGGTCACTGTCACCCACTTTTGCGTACGCCCGGTGCCGCTCCGGGCGTACGCAAAAAAGGTTGTGGAAGATTGTCGTGGGGATGTCGAGAAGCCGTGGCGGGCTCCGTCCTGGGGGTGAAGGCGGCGACAATGGGTCGCACCGGAACCGAGGAGACGATCATCATGGCGAAGTACCTGCTGCTCAAGCACTACCGCGGCGCTCCGGAGGCGGTCAACTGCGTGCCGATGGAGAAATGGACGCCGGAGGAGATCTCGGCGCACATCACGTACATGAACGACTTCGCCGCGCGGCTGGAGACGACCGGGGAGTATGTCGACGGGCAGGCGCTCGCGCCGGAAGGGACCTGGGTGCGGTTCGACGGCGAGGGGCGCCCGCCGGTGACCGACGGGCCGTTCGCCGAGACGAAGGACCTGATCGCCGGGTGGATGGTGATCGACGTGGACAGCTACGACCGGGCCGTCGAGCTGGCCGGGGAGCTGTCGGCGGCGCCCGGCGCCGGCGGCCAGCCGATCCACGAGTGGCTGGAGCTGCGGCCGTTCCTGTCCGAGACACCGAATGCCGACGCCGACTGCCACTGATCGACCGTCACCGTGGATGACCTCCTGCTCCGGAGCCTCATCCCGGGTGTCCTCGGGATCCTCGTCCGCCGCGGAGCCGACTTCGCGGCGGCCGAGGACGCCGTGCAGGACGCCCTGGTCGAGGCGATCCGGGTGTGGCCGGCCGACCCGCCCCGGGATCCGAAGGGCTGGCTGGTCACCTCCGCCTGGCGCAAGTTCCTCGACGCGACGCGGGCGGACACCGCCCGGCGGCGCCGTGAAGGCCTGGCCGACGAGGAGCCGGCGCCCGGCCCGGTGTCCGGGGTGGACGACACGCTGCAGCTGTACTTCCGGTGTGCGCACCCGTCGCTGACACCCGGGTCCGCTGTGGCGCTCACCCTGCGGGCGGTCGGCGGGCTGACCACCCGGCAGATCGCCGAGGCCTACCTGGTGCCGGAGGCGACGATGGCCCAGCGGATCAGCCGGGCCAAGCGGACCGTCTCCGGGGTGCGCTTCGACCAGCCCGGTGACGTACGGACCGTGCTGCGGGTGCTCTACCTGGTGTTCAACGAGGGGTATTCGGGGGACGTCGACCTGGCCGCCGAGGCGATCCGGCTCACCCGCCAGCTGGCGGCCGCCGTCGACCACCCCGAGGTGGCCGGGCTGCTGGCGCTGATGCTGCTGCACCATGCCCGGCGGGAGGCGCGGATCGGGGCGGACGGGAGTCTGGTGCCGCTGGCCGAGCAGGACCGCGGCCGGTGGGACACCGCGATGATCGCCGCCGGGGTGCGGATCCTGCAGGCGGCGCTGGCCCGGGACCGGCTGGGCGAGTTCCAGGCGCAGGCGGCGATCGCGGCGTTGCACGCGGACGCCCGGACGGTCGCCGAGACCGACTGGGTGCAGATCGTCGAGTGGTACGACGAACTGGCGAAACTGACCGACAGCCCGATCGTGCTGCTCAACCGGGCGGTAGCTGTCGGCGAGGCGGACGGGGCGCGGTCCGGGCTGGCCGCGCTCGCCGCGCTGGACGAGACACTGCCCCGGTACGCGGCGGTGGCGGCGCACCTGCACGAACGCGACGGGGATCTGGCGACGGCGGCCCGGTGGTATGCCGAGGCGGCCCGCAAGGCGTCCAACATCGCCGAGCGCGACCACCTGACCCGGCAGGCCGCCCGGCTCAACTCCCGCGGCGGACAGCCGCCCGGTGCCTGAGCACAGGACGGGCACCCGCCGGGCCGGTGCGCATCTCACCCGGGCCGGGTGCGGCCGGTGCGTCGGTCGCCGGGCGGACCGTAGGCTGGCCGGGTGATCCAAGCAGTGATCGTTGACGTGGACGACACCCTCTGCCTGACCGAGGCGGCCTCCTTCGACCTGGAGAACGAGGTGCTCGCCCAGCTGGGCCGCCCGCCCATGTCACGCGAGGTGCACTTGGCCACCTGGGGCGAGAAGCTGCTGGACGCCATGCCACACCGCTCCCCCGGCCTGGACCTGGACCGGTTCGCCAAGCTGTTCCCGGTCCACCACCGGAAATACCTGGCCGACGGCCGGCTCGACGTGATCCCGCCGGAGAACCTGGCGGCCCTGGACCGGCTGGTCCTCGGCGGCCGCACGATCATGCTGCTCACCTCGCGAACCGGCGAGGAGGTGGCGCACCTGCTCGAACCGGACCACCTCCTGGCCGGGCGGGTCACCAGCGCCTACCACCAGGACAACACCCGCTTCCACAAGCCGGATCCGCGGGTCTTCGACGAGCTGCTGGCCGAGACCGGGCTGCGCCCGGAGCAGTGTGTCTACGTCGGTGACTCGCCGGGCGACGCGCTGGCGGCGGGTGGCGCCGGCATCCGATTCGTCGCCTGCCTGCAGAGCGGCGTCCGGCGCCTCGACGAGTTCGACCCGCGGCACGTCACCGCGGCCGTCGACAGCTTTCCCGAGATCGTCCCGGTGATCGAGGGTCTGTGATCCGGCGGCGACCGCGCCCACCGAGGTGAGCGCGGTCCGCCGGAACTCGGTCAGCCGCAGTTCGAGGCGACGCACACCGTGACGACGTCCAGGTCGAGCGACTTGCCGAGGTTGGTCAGGTAGAACCCGGCGACGGCAGTCTTGATCACCGTGATGTCCACGCCGGCGTTGTTCAGCACGTTCTGCAGCCCGACGAGCTGGCTGCCGCTCAGCACGCTCACGTCACCCACGTTCACCGTGACGTTGTTGCTGTTCACCGTGCCGACGCAGGTGACCTTGTGGTCCTTCCCGCCGCCCTGGTTGGTGCAGGTGTAGTTCTTGTTGCCGTTCCCGCTGGAGGCCAGCGCGGCGGTGGCGGGGGCGGCGAAGCCCATCGCCAGCGTGCCGACGACGAGGGCCAACTTGATCGAGTGCTTCATGGGGGGTCCTTCCGCAGAACGAATATGAAAAAAGTCCGCAAATGCTCGCTTTACGGACGAAACGGAACTATGCCAGCACGGCGCACGGCGTCCGGGACGTGGCGGCGCGCCACGCCGCGGGTCCCGCTTCCGGGTGACGCCGGCCGTCCCCCCACCGGACACGGCGAACAGGTAGCGTGGGCCCGATGAAGCGGGCGGCGATGCTGGCACTGGTGCTGCTGGCCACGCTGCTGCCCGCCGCGCCGGCCGCCGCCTCGGTGCCGGACCAACTGGCGCACGTCGGCAACGCCCGGCAGCTGATCGTGGTGACCGGCGGGAGCTGGTCGTCGACCCACGCGACGCTGCGCGCCTACCAGCGCGGATCGGACGGCAAGTGGCGGCAGGTGTTCGCCGCGATGCCGGCCCGCAGCGGCTACGGCGGCTGGGTGTGGGCGGCGCAGCGCGTGCAGGACACCGGGACGACGCCGGCCGGCACGTTCACCATCACCCGGGCGTTCGGGGTGCGTGCCGATCCGGGGACGCGCCTGCCGTACCGCCGGGTCGACGCGAACGACTACTGGGTCGGCGACCGCCGGGACCCGCAGACGTACAACGTCTTCCAGCCGTCCGCCTCGCCGCACCGCACCTGGCGGATCTCCCAGGCGGAGCGCCTGGCCGCCTACCCCACCCAGTACGCCTACGCTGCGGTGATCAACTTCAACCGGCCGGCCGGCGTGCACTGGAACGCCACGCTCGGCGAGTACGTCACCGGGACGCCGTCGCACGTCGGCCGCGGCTCGGCGGTCTTCCTGCACGCCAGCGGCAAGGGCTCGACAGCGGGCTGCGTGTCGGTGAGCCGGACGAACCTGGTCCGCCTGCTGAAGTGGCTACGCCCGGCCCAGCACCCGCGCATCGTCATGGGCCCCGCCTCGGTGATCAACCAGGCGTGACCAGCGCGTCGCCGCGCGCGGTGCGCAGGTAGTAGACCTGCCGCCCGGACCTCTGCCGGACGGCCAGCCCCGCGGCGACCAGCCGGGCCAGATGGGCGGAGACGCCACCCGGGGCCAGCCCGGTGCGCCGGGCCAGCGAGGTGGTCGTCGACGGCGTCGCCAACTCGGTGAGCAGCGTCGCCCGGGCCCGGCCGAGCACCGCCGCCAGGTCGGCCGCCGGTGGATCGTCGTGCCACATCGCGCCCACCCCACGCGCCGGATAGCGCAGCACCGGCGCCCACGGCTCGGCCGCCTTGACGAAGACGTTCGGCCAGGCGAACAGCGACGGCACGAGCACCAGACCGCGTCCGCCGAGCCGGTACCCCACGTCCAGGGCCGGCCGGTCCACCGACAGCACGTCGTCCGACCAGGAGACCGCCGGGTCCAGCTCGCGGAACATCGCCTGTGGACCGGCGTCGGCCAGCCGCCGGGCGCGGTACATCACGTCGCCCTCGAGGATCCCGCGCATCCTCGGCCAGTACGGCGCGAGCGCGCGCTCCCAGTACCACCGCATCTGGTCGGCGATGGCGTCCGGAGTCACCGCCGGCGCGCGTTCGCCGAACACCGCGGCCAGGTCCTCCCGCACCGTCGCCGCCGGGGTGGCCCGCACCGCCGCGAACTCGGCCGCCGGCTCGGCCACCGGCGACAGCGGCGCCGGTGCCAGGAATCCCGGCAGCTGCCGCCGCGGGGTGATCACCAGATCGCGAAGCTCCCGCAGCTCGGGGGCGGCCAGCACCGCCTCCCGGTGCCGGGTCATCCATGGCAGGTGCACCGCGTGCGCGCCGGGGTCGCGCAGCACCCGCAGGCTCGCCACCACCTCCCAGGCGGGCGAGATCCCGAACCGGACCCCGGCGAGATCGGCCGGCGACAGCGACATGCGCAGCATCGAGGATTCACTCTAGACCGAATCGTTGGGCCCGGCGGGCCGCCGCCCCCGAAGCTGCCCGGCATGTCACGTGACTTCACCCGATTCCTGGTCGCCGCGGTCGCCGCCAAGTGGGGTGTCAACCTCGCCAAGGTGGCCGTCCCGCTGATCGCGATCGCCTCGCTCGGTGCCGGGCCGGGCGAGGCCGGTGCGCTGGCCGCCGCCGGGACCGCGCCGTTCCTGCTGATCGGGCTGCCGGCCGGCGCCTGGCTGGACCGGATCGCCCGCCGCCCGGTGCTGGTCGCCATGGATCTGCTCCGGTTCGGCCTGCTCGGCTCGGTTCCGGTGGCGGCCGCGGCGGGCCTGCTGTCGTTGCCGTACCTCGGGCTGGTGGTGTTCCTCAACGGCGTCGCGACGGTGTTCTTCGATCTGGCCGCGCAGAGCCACCTGGCCGACCTGGTCGACGACCGTGGGCACCTGGTCGCGGCCAACGGCCGGCTGGCCACCGTGGACCAGCTGGCGTTGATCGGCGGCCCGGCGCTGGCCGGCTGGCTGATCGGCCGGTCCACCGCGTCGGTGGTCCTGGCCGCCACCGCACTCGGCTACCTCTGGTCGGCGCTGTGGATCCGGCGGATCCGGCGGCCGGAGCCGCGCCCGGCAGCGGTGGCTCGCCGCTCCCTGGTCGCCGAGGTCCGGACCGGCCTGTCGTTCGTCCGGCGGAACCGCACCCTGCGGGCCATCGCCATCGCCGGCGCCCTGGTGAACTTCGCGACCTCGGGCACCGTGGCGATGCTGCCGCTGCTGCTGACTCCGGAGCGCACGCTGAGCCTCTTCCTGAGCGCCGGCGGCCTCGGTGGCCTGCTCGCGGCCCTGACCGCGAAGCGGTTGTCGAAGGCCTGGGGCCCCGGCCGCTCGGTGCTCGCGATCGGACTGGCCATCGTGCCGGCCGCGCCGCTGCTGCCGCTCGTCGGCCGGCCGGTCCCGTGGCCGCTCGCCGCGCTCGCCTGGGCGGTGGTCATCTTCAAGATCGGTTTCGACGGTGTGGTGCTGACGTCGTTCCGGCAGCTGGTCACCCCGCCCGGGCTGCTGGGCCGGGTGAACGGCACCCTTCGGGTGATCTTCAGCGGCGCGCTGACGCTCGGCGCCGCGACCGCCGGACTGGTCGGCGACCACGCCGGTCCGCGCGCCGCGCTCGCCGTGGCCTGCGCCGCGCTCATGCTGGTCTGGGTGCCGATCCTGCGGTCCCCGATGCGCGCGGCGACCGCCTGGGAGAGCGCCTCTATCCTGGACCGATCACCCATCGCGATTGAAGGCGGACGATGAGCGGCCACGGGGTACGCAGCAGGCAGGTGGAGGAGACCCGTGCCCGCATCCTGCGCACCGCCGAGCGCCTCTTCGCCGAGCACGGCGTCGCCTCGGTGTCCAACCGGCAGATCAGCGAGGCCGCCGGGCAGGGCAACAACGCCGCCGTCAACTACCACTTCGGCACCAAGTCCGACCTGGTCCGGGCGATCGTCCGGCGGCACGCGGGGCCGATGGAGGAGATCCGCCGCGGGCTGCTGGAGCGGCACGCCGGCAGCACCGAGGTGCGCGACTGGGTCACCTGCGTGGTCCGCTCGATCACCGACCACCTGACGGCACTGGGCAGCCCCAGCTGGTACGCCCGGTTCGCCGCCCAGCTGATGACCGAGCCGACCCTGCGCGAGCTGGCCGCCGCCGAGATCGCCGAGGCGCCGATGTTCCTGGCCGTGCTCGACGCGCTGCACCGCTGCCTGCCCGATCTGCCGGACGAGGTGCGCCGCGAGCGGGACGACATGGCACACACGTTGATCCTGCATTTCTGCGCGCAGCGTGAGCGCTCCGGCACCACCGAGTGGTCGTCGACGGCGGCCGCGCTGATCGATGCGGTGGACGGCCTTTATCGCGCTCCCAGCCATCAGTCAGTGCCCTAGATCACAACTTAGGTCAAGCAGTTGCTTTAAATTCGGGCCTTCGGTTGGCTACCCCGTACCGGACGAACCCCGTGAAAGGGCCCACCCATGTCCCCCACCCCCCTTAGCGGTCAGCCCCACCGTTACCGGCCCGCGGAACTCGACGCGCTGCGAGCCCGGTACCAGCACGAACGCGCCCGCCGGATCCGGCCGGAAGGCACCGCGCAGTACCGGCGGGCGGCTGGCGAGTTCGGTTACTTCGCGAAGGATCCGTACACCCCGTGGGCCGAGCGGGAGGCCAAGCACGACCGGGTCGACGCCGTCGTCATCGGCGGCGGCTTCGGCGGCCTGCTCACCGGCGCCCGGCTGCGGCAGGCCGGCGTCCAGGACATCCGGGTGATCGACGAGGCGGGCGATGTCGGCGGCACCTGGTACTGGAACCGCTATCCGGGCATCCACTGCGACATCGAGTCGACGGTCTACATGCCGCTGCTCGAGGAGGTCGGCTACGTCCCCCAGTGGCGCTACGCCCCCGGCGAGGAGATCCGGCAGCACTGCATCGCGATCGCCGAGAAGTTCGACCTCTATACCGGCGCCCTGTTCCACACCAAGGTCATCGAGCTGCGCTGGGACGACGAGACCACCCTGTGGACGGTGAAGACCGACCGCGGCGACGAGTTCCAGACCCGGTACGTGACGGTCTCCTCCGGCACGCTCACCCAGCCGAAGCTGCCCGGGGTCCCCGGCATCGAGAAGTTCGCCGGACACACCTTCCACACCAGCCGCTGGGACCAGCACTACGACCTGACCGGCAAGCGGGTCGCCGTGATCGGCACCGGCGCCACCGGCATCCAGGTGATCCCGCACGTCGCCGAGGCCGCCGAGCATCTCTACGTCTTCCAGCGCACCCCGTCCACCGTCGACGTCCGCGGCAACCGGCCGATCGACCCGGAGTGGGCCGCCACCCTCGAGCCCGGCTGGCAGCAGGAACGCCTGGACAACTTCCTGACCATCGTCACCGGCGGCCACGCCGACCAGGACCTGATCGACGACGGCTGGACCGCCACCGCCAAGCTGCAGCGTCAGCTGCTCACCGGCACCCTGGACAGCACCATCTCCGCCGAGGAGCGCGACTACCTCGACGAGCTCGCCGACTTCCGCAAGATGGACGAGATCCGGGCCCGGGTCGACGAGATCGTCGAGGACCCGGCCACCGCCGAGGCCCTCAAGCCGTGGTACCGCTACATGTGCAAGCGGCCCACCTTCAGCGACTTCTACCTGCAGACCTTCAACCGGCCGAACGTCACCCTGGTCGACACCGCCGACTTCGGCGGCATCACCGCGATGACCGACTCCGCGGTGGTGGTCGGCGAGCAGGAGTACGAGGTGGACTGCGTCATCTTCGCCACCGGCTTCGAGGTGGGCATCTCCGGCGTCGTCTCCGGCACCCTGCCGGTCTACGGCCGCGACGGCCAGCAGCTGCTGCACTACTGGGCGCGCGGCCCGCGTACCCTGCACGGCTTCTACACGCACGGCTTCCCGAACCTGTTCCACCTCGGCTCCCTGCAGAACGCCGCAGCCGTCAACTTCGTCCACGTCCTGCAGGAACAGGCCACCCACATCGCCGCGGTCATCGCCGAGGCGGACCGGCGCGGCGCCCGCCGCGTCGAGCCCACCCTGGAGGCGGAGGAGGGCTGGGTCGCCACGATCCGCGAGACGGCCCCGGACAACTTCACGTTCCAGGCGGAGTGCACGCCGGGCTACTACAACGGCGAGGGCAAGCCACGCCCGGTCAACAACTCCTTCGGCCCCGGCCCGGTCGTCTTCCACGACCTGCTGCGCACCTGGCGCGCCGAAGGCGGCATGGACCAGGTCCTCGCCACCGACTGACCCGCTGCGACCTCCGGCGCCGCCTCCTTCGGCGCCGGAGCCACCCCTTTTCGTACGATCTCGGGCGACCACAAGCGCAGCAGCCCGGTCCCGTGGCTGAGCGCACGGTGATCCCGGCGCACGACCGCGAGGCCGCGCCGGGCTGAGCTCGCCAGGCCCGCTCCAACCCCGGACCCGGCCGCGGCGCCGGCCCATCGCGCGACGGCCGATTCGCCGGCAGGGTGCTATGTCTACGTCGCATCCACGGCGAAGCCCGCACTCCCTGCGATAGGTTCGGAATGCTTCAGCTCGCGCGATTGGGCGTTGGCTGGAGCCATCCTTCATACGCCCATCCCACTCGCATTGATCGGCGTCGTAATGAGCGCTGCGATCGTCGCAGGCGTCGTGGCCACCACCAACCGGCTACGGTGGTCGGCACTGCCGTCGCCTGGACAGCACGGCCGGTGACTGCCGGAATGATCACGCTCCTGCACGCCTACCGCAGACTCCCGTGACGCGACTGCCGCCGTATTCTGACCTGCCGCTGGTATCGCGTGCGAACGATCGGATGCGAGCTTGTCGCTCAAGTTGAGCGCGGACGTAAGCGACGGCTTGGACCTCCTGACGCTTCAGTGTGTGCGTATCACCGGGACGAGTAAGGGGAGCTTCATGGCTGACGACATACCGCAGGAGGACGAGGCGGCCCTCGCCGAACTAGCCGGTGCAGTAGGGAGCTTCCTGTCCCTGGTGGGATTCGACCCCGCGCTGTTATTGGAACCGGCGGACAAGCCGCGACTCGGCGGGCGTCCCGGTCTCTACGTCGAGGTCGACGCGCTCACAGGCGGCGCCGGGGTTTATGTCGGATGGCACAACTCCAAGGACCTGACCGAAGCGGTCATTCAAGCCGCCCGGCGGGGGGATCTTGCCGATCCGGTGCTTCCTGTTCACGGCGACGCGCTCAGGATCATGTTCGAGGCGCTTGTCGAACTGCTGAGCACCGCGGGCTTCGTCGTTTCGGAGGCGGAGGGATACCGCGAATACCAGGTAAGAGTCGAAGGGATCGCTGGCGACATCCTTGAGACGGTAAGGCGGTGCCGCGGGAACTGAGCAACCGCATCGTGACAACGGTTCGGTGGGCGGAGCCATCCGCGATCCGGCGCAGTACGGCCCCTTCGGCAGTGCAAGCTGGAGGCGAGCGACCCGGGCTCGGTTCATCTCTCAGTGGGACCTGGCGGCTTGCGCGGCCTCCGGTATGCGCCGGTATGCCGGGGCCCGGGCGTGCCGCGGACAGCCGGGGCCGTCCCGGAACGCTCCGGTATTGTCCTCGCTCGTTGCGACGAACGGGGACGGCAGTGAATGTGGCACGGTGGAAGTGGGTTCCGGGACTACTGGTCCTGGCGTTGGCCGGATGTTCTTCGAGCACCGCTGCCGCGCGGACCGAATCGGCTCCGGTCCGGGTCTGGCATGACGTCACTGCCGCCTGCCCTACCCTGACGTCTCCGCCGTACGGCATCGATGCGACAGGCAAGCGGTCACCAGCATATGTGGCGCCCGGCGAGCAGCAAGCCATCGATCGGGTGGCTCCCGGTGCGACGTTCGAGCACGCCGTCTGCCGGTATTCGGATCCAGCCTTCGATCGTCCCGGCGCCAAAGCCGACTGGAAGATATTTTCCGGTGGGGCGGGAATGACGCAAGCGAAGGAGTTCTTCGACAGGGAACGGGCGGCGGCAACGGGGTTCGGCGTCGACTACGCCGACGTGCCGGGCCTGAAAAGCGAGGCTTTCGCCTGGTATTACCAGCCGGAATTGTACGTGGCGGCGCGCTCGGGTAACGCGTACGTCGTGGTCCTGACGACGCCGGGCCCGGAGGCCGCCAAGGATTTCGACAAGCTGCAGCCCCTTCAGCAGCAGGTGCCCGCCCTCACCACGATCATGAAGGACGTGCTGACCGCTCTGCGGTGAACGGCTCCGGAGGGTGTCGCCACGATCCGCGAGACGGCCCCGGACAACTTCACGTTCCAGGCGGAGTGCACGCCGGGCTACTACAACGGCGAGGGCAAGCCACGCCCGGTCAACAACTCCTTCGGCCCCGGCCCGGTCGTCTTCCACGACCTGCTGCGCACTTGGCGCGCCGAAGGCGGCATGGACCAGGTCCTCGCCACCGACTGACCCGCTGCGACCTCCGGCGCCGCCTCCTTCGGCGCCGGAGCCACCCCTTTTCGTACGATCTCCGGCTCCCGCGGCCAAGCGCACGGTGCACCGTTGACTCGCCTGTACCGCCGAACTCATCGGGACCGCTACCTCAGGCGTTACTGCGGCCGATCCCACCGCGCGTTGACCTGGCCCGCAGCGTCTTGGGGCCGACGACTCGACTTCGGCCCGGGATCGGCGTGGCCTCGCTAAGGTCGAAAGGTGCGTCGTTCCGAAGCGGCGGGATGCCCGTGACACGATCACGAGTGCTTGTTGCTGTCGTCGTGGGCGTGCTGGCGGTGGCCGGCGTCACTATGCGAGTTCTGACCGCTGCACAGCGGGGCGCCGCGCGTCATGCGATTGGCGAATCCGATACGACGATATCGGGGACCGCCTCCCACGGCGCGGCCGCGAACTCCGATGCGGCGACGCTGTGGGAGGCGATCCCCGGCGCGTTCGGCGCCCCGGACGGCGCGACCGCCCAGGTGATGTCGCTCGTCAGGCACGAAAACTGCTTCACCGCGATGGGCGCCGTGCGTACGGCTCGTTCCTCGAACATCGCATCCTGGACCAGCAGCGACGATTGCCGTTCCTCGCGGCTGGCCGGGTCCGGCACAGCGCTGAAGCCACCGGTCAAGGAAAGGCTGCTCGGCGTGGTGGACGCGAACGGCACTGATCTGTGGCACGGCGAAGCCTTTGCCGTGATCACCGATCGGGAGCGACCCCACGGTTACCTCCTCAAAGGGCACCCCGGTGTCTGGACGGAAGAGGACTTGCCGGCTGACGCGACCGCGGCGCCCACCGCCATGGGGCCGGACAATCCATTCCTTCTGCTCGCCGGCCGCCGGAAGAATGGCTTGGCAACCTGGCTGTACTCCGGTTGGGGCTGGAATTCCACGCCGCTGCCCGCCCCGGCCGGCGCCGTACCGTTGAGCGCCGCCGGCATGCCCCGCCTGGCGGACACCGTGATCCCACCGGCCACCGTCATCGTCGGGCGTGCCGGGCCACATGCGGCCATCTGGCACAGTCCACCCGGCGGTCAAGACTGGCAGTATCACGAACTCACCGAGGCCCGCACTCTCACCAGCGTTGTCTTCAACGGTGTGGAACTCGTTGCCACCGGCACCGCATCAACTGGTGGTCCCGTCGTCCTCACCTCGACCGACGGAGTGTCCTGGAGCCAGGATTCCCATCCGCTCCCGCTCGGTCTGCTGCGACCGTTCGGTTCCTTGTTCACGACCGCCGCGCCCTCGTCGGCTTTCGTTCTGGGCGGACCGGCGGAGCCACCGCCACCCGTCTACGCCGTCAGCGAGACCCAGAGCGGCTGTGGCGCGGTGTACCAGCGCAGCAGCACCGCCTGGATCGAGGAACCGCTCGGGTGTCATGGCGCTCCCACCTCGCTGTTACGGCTCAGCGACGGCCGACTCGCCGCGGCCGGCGCCACGACGCTGTGGCTGCGACACAGCTGAGCCGGGCCAATTCGACGTCGAGATTTGACCGGCATTTGAGCAATGACGCATCGCCCGTTGTCTTCGCCGCCGGCACTGGTGGTACGTCAGATCCGCGCCAGTGGCCGGGGGTAGCTCCGGGCTCCACCAGGAAGATACGCACTGGACGGATCGTTCTCACCGCACGGTGAACGCCACGCGACGTCCGGATCCGCCGCGATCCTCGCTACGTGAACTCGGGTGCCATCCTCTTCCGTCCGCTCGGTGCCAAGAAGTATGAGGACCCGGTAGACAAAGCCTGGCCCGCCGCGACGTTGCCCCAGAGCCGGCAACTCCGCGAGGATTGACCGAGTGACGCAGACGGAGGTTATCGACGCTGTAGCCGCACTTGGCCGTCGGCGACTCGCTGACGGGGCCGATGTCGATGAGGTACTCGCCTTCTTTCAGGCAGAGGGGCTCGGCATCATCGCCGCGATCCGGGCAACCCACCTCGCCCTTGACCTCACCCTGGTGGACGCTCGCGATCTGGTGGAAAGTGCGCAGCCTTATAACAGCAAGTATCCGGCCGCCGCGAACTGGCATCAGGAGGTGCTGCAACGCCTGCAGCATGCAGTTAGTGCGCTCCGCGAAGGGAAACTTGATCAGTAACGACACGGCCAGGCGGCTTCGAAGAATCGGCTGCGCGTCTCCGAAGTTGGTATCCAGGGCACCGAGCCACTACGACGCCGATGCCCTCTACTACCGTTAAGCGAATAAACCGGGCCTACCTTGACGACCCTCGCTAGGGTCTACCGCTATGGGCGCGATCAAGCCGTGGCATCTGCTCTTTTGTCTCATCGTCGTGTTGATGATCGTTGGAGTGACAGCGGCTCTCATCAGCGCGGGACGAAGGAAGTAGCCCCGTTCCGGTCGATGCCGGTCAGAACAACGCGATCTGCCCCGGCATCGGCTCATCCGGGTGGGTCGAGGGCGTCGCTGTCACCGGCGGCTCGGGAACTCTCGGGTGGGCTGCTTCCTCGGCCTCCTCAAGCCAGGCCAGCATCGGCCGCAGACGGTCGCCCTGCTGGTTGAGGGGTCGATAGCCACTGTCCGCGGCGGCGGCTTGCAACGATCGCAGAAGCGCGTCGTCAACTGGAGGCAGTCCGAGGGCGCTACGCAGGCGGTCACGGTCGGCGTCGAGTTCCGGCCGGTATTCGCGGATCTCGTCGTCGGTGCGACCGAGAAAGTCGTTCAGATCCCGGCCGTCGTTCCGCTCGGCGGGAATCGTGGTGGCGTCGTGCAGGCTGGAGACGCCGACAACGAGGGTCAACGCATCCCGGAGACTTCTCGCCACGAGCCCGCCCTCGCCTTCCGAGCCGACATAAAGCACCGGCCGCACTTCTCCCGTGCCGACGAGGAGAAAGGACCCGCCGGTACCGTCGCCGGCGATCGCTTCCCACGGCTCCCCGCTCGCCAGCGTCACCGGCTCGATCGGTCCGTCTGCGGCTCGTGCCACTTCGAAGTCGAACAGAGTGAGCAGATCGGCGATCCACGGAGTGCCATGGATCGTCTCGAGCAGCCTGCGTTCCGTCACGCCACCTTGATATGAGAACATGGCTGAGCTGCTGTTCAACGTAGTCTCACGCCGTGCACAGGGCGCTCCTGATCTCGCGCCGCCTCCGGCACTGTCGTCAACCGCCACGCGCCGTGGCCGTCCCCGGTGACGCCCCGCTCTGGCGGGCGCTGGCACCGGTCCGACCAGAAGCTCAGGAATTGCGCTTGATGTGGGCGACGACGGCGTCCCGGCCGGGGCCCGCCTCGGGGACCGGGAGCAGCGGATAGACGTGCAGCGCGCCGGGCTCCTCGTGGTAGTCGAGAGCGACACCGGACGGCAGCCGCTCCCGCAGCGTCCGGCAGTCGGCGAGGGTGATGTCCCGGGTGCCGACCAGGATCTGCACCGGCGGCAGCACGGACAGGTCGCCGTGCAGCGGGCTGATCCGCGGGTCCTTCAGGTCCAGCCCGTGTGCCCAGGCGGCGGCCATCGGACGCAGCCCGGGCCGGACTAGCCACGGGTCGAAGGGCTGGATCGCGTCGATCCCGGGGTTGTCCATCGCCAGGTCCAGCCAGGGTGCCAGCAGGGTGAGCCCGCTGATCCCGGCACCGCCGGTTGCCTGCGCCACCAGCAGCGCGAGGCCGCCGCCGGCCGAGTCCCCGGCCAGGTAGCAGCGGCGTCCCTCGGCGACGAGACCGGCCACCACCCTGGTCACGAAGTCGAGGGCTTCGAGCCCGTGGTGCGCCGGCGCCAGGCCGTAGATCGGGACGTGCACGTCACAGCCGGTACGCGCGGCGATCTCACCGATCAGCGACCAGTGCTCCCCCACGATCTCACTGGTGTAGGCGCCGCCGTGCAGATAGACCACAGCTGTCGCGCTGGGCGCCGGCCCCGCGTGCACGGTGTGCACGTCGAATCCGTGTTCCCGCGAGCTGGTGACGGTGCATCGTCTCGTCAGCCGGGCCGGTGGGGCGGACGGGCCCTTGGGCCGGGCCAGGGTGCGCCGGCCCGCGGCCTCGGTGGCGAACTTCCGCCGGTACGCCAACCGGGTGAACAGTCCCACGCCGCGCATCTGCCAACTCGACATCGGACGACCGTGCCACCCCGTCCGCCCGTGATCAAGTAGCCGAACGGTCAGCCTGATCCGGCCCGACACACCACTGTTTCCCATTCTTCCCGGCCACGGGTACCACCAGAATGGTGCCGCCACCGACCATTCCGGAAAGGGATTCTTCATGCGCAGAACGCTGGGCACGATCAGTGCGATCGCCGTCGCCCTGGGCGGCAGCCTGTTCGCCGCCGCGCCCGCCGAGGCCGCACCGTCACTGCGGTTCGACTACGCGCGGTACGACTCGCCGGGCACCGACAACCGCAGCAACAAGAGCTTGAACGCGGAGTGGATCTCGCTGGTCAACACCGGCCGGACCGCCGTCAGCCTGAAGGGCTGGAAGATCGTCGACAGGTCGCGGACCTACACGTTCGGCAACGTCACGATCGCCGGCAACGGCGGGAAGGTCACGCTGCACACCGGCAAGGGCACTGACACCAGGACGCAGCTCTACTGGGGTTCCGGCAACTACGTCTGGAACAACACCGGCGACACGGCCACGTTGAAGACCAAGGCCGGCAAGACGCACGACACCTGCACCTGGAAGAAGAAGACCGGGCGCACCGGAGTCGCCTGCTGACCGAGGTGGCCGGCGGCCCGCTGGGGGCCGCCGGCCGATCCGGAGTTACTTGACCGCGCCGGCGGTGAGGCCGGCCTGGATCTGCCGCTGGAAGACCGCGTAAACGGCGATCATCGGCAGGATGGAGAGGGTGAGCGCGGCGAACAGGGTGGACCATTCGGCGTGGTAGCCGGCCTGGGTGCTGATGTTGGCGATGCCCTGGGTCAGGACCCATTTCGAGTCGGCGCCGGCGCCCTGCATGATCACGACGGGGAGCAGGTACTGGTTCCACTGCCCGACGATGTTGAAGATGGTGATGCTGATCAGCCCGGATTTCGCCATCGGCATCATGATCTGGAAGAACCGGCGCAGGTGTCCGGCCCCGTCGACCAGGGCGGCCTCGTCGATCTCGTGGGGCAGCGTCTTGAAGAACGCGACCAGGAAGAACACCGTGAACGACAGCGAGTACGCGATGTAGACCAGGATCAGCCCGGTGAAGCTGTTGAGCAGTCCCAGGCTCTGCACGATGCCGAACAGCGGGGCCAGCGCCATGAACGTCGGGAACGCCAGCCCGGAGACGAACAGGTAGTAGATCGCCCGGTTACCGGGGAACTTGTAGCGGGCCAGCACGTAGGCGGCCATCGCGCCGAGCAGCATCGTCCCGGCGGTGCTGATCGCCACCACGAACACGCTGTTGAGGAAGTACTGCCCGATGTGCGCCTCGCTCCACGCGTCGGCGTACGTGCTGAACGAGAACGACTCGGGTAGCGCGAACGGCTTGCCCAGGAAGATCTCGGTGTTGTTCTTGAACGAGGCCAGCACGACCCAGAGCAACGGCCCGGCCGTGGCCAGAGCCCACAGGAACAACGCGACGTGCGCGACCCCGTTGAGCGGGTTGATCCGGCGCTGCCTGTCGGCAGCCGGGACGGGCTTGGTGGTGGTCGCGGACTTCTCAAAAGCCAAGTTGGTCATCTCAACGTCTCCGCTCAGGCCGCCACGGCGTCGCGGCGGGTGACCCGCAGGGTCAGCGCGGCGAACGTCAGGGTCAGGAAGAACAGCACCACGCCGAGCGCTGACGCGTAGCCGGCCTGCGAGTTCTGGAACGCGTTCAGGTAGATCTGCATGCTCAGCACCTGGGTGCTGTTGTTCGGCCCGCCGTGGTTCACCGACATGATGTTGACCAGGGCGAACGCGTCGAACGCGGCGATACCCAGATAGACCCAGGCGACCTGCAGGGTGTCCCACAGCAACGGCAGCGTGATCTTGAAGAACAGGGTGACCTTGGTGGCCCCGTCCAGCGCGGCGGCCTCGTAGATCTCCTCGGCGATCGAACCCATCCCGGCGGAGAACAACACCACGTAGAACCCGACCGCCTGCCACACCAGGACCACCAGGATGCAGGTCAGCGCCCAGCGTTCGTCGGCCAGGAACAGCCACGGCGTCCACGACTGCGGCAACAACCCGTTGATCATGCCGGACTTGTCCGACCCGAACACCCGCCCGAAGATCACCGCCACGATCGCCAGCGCCAGCAGCTGCGGGAAGAAGAAGATCACCCGGTACACCTTCGAGCCCCACACCCCACCGGCCTTCTTACCACCGGAATTGAGCAGGAACGCGAAGAACAACGCCAGAGCGATCGTCACGATCGGCATCACGATCAACAGGTACAGGTTGTGCCGCAACGCGATCCAGAACACCGAGTCGTCCCACAACTTCTGGAAGTTCTCCACCCCGATGTACGTGAACCCGCCGTAACCCGACCAGTCGGTCAACGACAACTGGAACATCTGCAGATACGCGCCGACCACGAACACCAGGTAGAGCGCCAGCGGCACGACAAGGAAACCGATGATGAAGGGATACTTGCCGTGCCGCATGACGCCTACCTATCTCTTACCGACGGATATTTCAGGAGCGGGTGAACTTGGTGATCGACGAGTCCTTGGCGACGGCCTGCGAGGCGGCCTCCATGGTGTCGCAGAACTTCTGCGCGTCGCCGCCCTTGAACATCAGCTGGTTGGCGGCCTCACGGGAGGCGTCGTCGAGCTTCTTGTACCAGGTGTCGAACAGGTAACCCATGAACACGTCCTGGCCGGCCTTGCCCAGCGCGTCGTTCGCGGAGGTCAGCCCGGGGCTGATGGTCACCCCGTCGGCCGCGCCGGCGACCACGGTCAGCGACTTGGTCAGCTTGGTGAACTCCAGCGCCGCCTTCTTCGACAGCATGGTGCGCAGGTACTCCTTGCCACCCTGCGGGTTCTTGCTCTTGGCCGCCGCGAAGTAGATCTCACCGGCCGCCGCGTTGATCGCCGCCGCCGGCAGCTTGTCCGACGCGGTGACCGACGGGTACGTCATCATCGCGTACTCGAAGCCGGCCGGAGTGCTGGCCGCCTGCTCGTTCTCCAGCCACGAGCCGCACGGGTAGAACGCGACCTTGTCCTGGTTCTGCTGCAGCTGCACCTCGGTGTGCTTCAGACCCAGGAAGGAGGGGTTGATGTACTTCTTGCCGATCTCACCCCACGCGGCGGCGGCCTGCTTGACCGCGTCGTTGGTCCACGCACCCGGCTTCAGGTTGTCGATGTCCTTGAGCACCTGCTCGGTGCCGATCTTCGCCGCCGACGTCATGATCGCCCGGACCATGTAATACGACGCGTTCGCCCCCGCGTACCCGAACGGGGTGATGCCCGCCGCCTTGATCTTGTCGAGCAGCGCGGTGAAGTCCGCCCAGGTCGTCGGGATCGTCCAGTTGTTCTTCGCGAACAGCTTCTTGTTGTACCAGAGCCCGAAGACCGTGAACGAGTAGTTCACCGCGAACGGCTTACCGTCGTAGGTGCCCTGCTGCACCGCACCCGGCACCAGCGTCTCGGCCACCGTCTTACCGGCGATGTCCAGCGACGGCGCCGCGAACAGATCCGACAGGTCAGCGGCCTGCCCGGCCTTCACGATCGCACCGAAGTCCATGATGTCCGAACCCGAGTTGTTGATCATGTCGGGCGCGGTACCGGAGTTCAGCCGCGGCTTGATCGTGGTAGCGACCTGCTGCGTCGCCGAGTAGGTCACCTTCGAGTCCGGCCACTTGCTGTTGTACAGCGGAGTGTCCACATCGGTGGCGTACTTGGTACCGAGACCACCATCGAAGATCACGATCTCGATACCGGCCTTCGGGTCGATACCCAGCGGATTGTCGGCCGACTTGGTGCCGGTCGCCTGCTTGGTGTCGTCACCGTTGTCGTCCGAGCCCGCACACGCGCTCAGAAAGCTCACACCGGGCGCGGCGACCAGACCGACGGCGGCGGCACGGCGCAGCAGGGTACGGCGGTCCAGCTCGGACTTCGTTATCTCAGACATCGGTGTCCTTTCAGGAAGGGTGGGCGAAAAGGGTGCTGAGTTGCGAGGTGGCTATGGCGCGCTGCCCTTGGCCGCCTTGTGGCCCTGCACCGCCTGGGCAGTGCGCTGGAAGGCGGCATGGGAGCGTTCGTGGGTGCGCTGGGCGACGGCGACGTAGACCAGGTCGCAGACGACCAGTTGCGGGTGCCGGGCGGAGAGCGCGTCCGGCCGGAAGGTGGTCGCCTGGGTCGCGGTGACCAGGACGATGTCGGCGAGCTCGGCCAGCGGCGAGCGCGGGAAGCTGGTGAGCGCGATGGTGGTGGCGCCCCGGCTGCTCGCCTCGGCGAGCAGCTCGATCGTCTCGCCGGTCTCGCCGCTGTGCGAGATGCCCAGCGCCACGTCGCCGGGTTTCGACAGGGCGGCGCTGGCCAGGCCGTTGTGGGTGTCGGTCCAGGCCCACACCGGGATACCGATGCGGTGCAGGCTGAACTGCATCTCCTCGCCGACCAGCGCGCTGCCGCTGGCGCCGAAGATGTTCACCCGGCGCGCCCCGGCGATGGCCCCGGCGGCCCGTTCCACCTCGGCCAGGTCGAGCAGGTTCGCGGTGTCGTGCATGGCCTGGGTGTCCGCCGCCATGATCTGCCCGAGCACCCGCTCCAGCGGGTCGTTGGGCTGGATCTCGCGGCCGATGTCGACGGTCCAGCCGGCCGAGCGGGCCCGCCCGGTCTCGGCGGCGATGCCCAGCCGCAGGTCGGCGTAGCCGTCGAAGCCCAGCGCCCGGCAGAAGCGGGTCACCGTCGCCGGTGACGTGCCGCTGCGCTCGGCCAGCTCGACGATCGTCGCCCGGGAGGCGGCCGCCGGGTCGGCGATGACCTGCTCGGCCACCCGCTTCAGCGCGCCGGTGAACTCCGGCAGCAGCGTGCGCAGCCGGACCAGCACGCCGTCCGCCGACGAGTGCTCGAGGTTCATGTTGCCGAGGAGGCTCATAGTCGTCCCGTTGCCTGCGAGGCCCTGATCGCGAACCACCGAGTCGGCGACCGCAGTCGACGCGGTGCCGTCCATCTCCGGCTCAGCCATCAGACACCCCTTCAGGACTGAGTGTTAACTGTCGCGGTAAAAGTTCTTACTGACGGCCCCTACCTGTCAAGACTGCGGGCGAAATTTTCAAACCGTTATCTGTTCCGGCGCTGCACAGCGCGCCAAACACCGCCAGTTCGCCGTAGTTTGCCACGAAACCCGAGTTCCAGCCGGGTCACACCGGTACACGGCCTACCGACCGATATGCCCGGTGACCCGCGTCTCGTCGCGAACGCCCGGTGACCTCGCACTGACCCCGCGCCGCCGGAGACCTCGGCGTAACCTGCGAAACGATCGAGAAAAGAATTCTTATCCGCGCCGAGACACGGACGGCGCGCGGTCCGCTTCTGCCCGATTCAGAGCTATTTGGGTACACCCACCGCGCCCGCCCTCGGCAACCCGCCCGTCCCCACCCGTCCGCGCCGCGGTCCGCTCGGGACCGGACCGCGGCGCGCCACCGGCCCGGCGGGGCGGGCAGCCGGCCCAGGGCGTACCGGAAAGGGGTTTCAGGCGATGGCGACCGTCCAATTCTCGCCGTCGTCGGTGCCGCTGCACGGATTGAAGTCGTGGGCACCGGTGACGCAAACGCGGAATGTGACCCTCCGGCCCGCACCGAAATGGTGTTCGAAGCGCACCGGGATACCGCTCTTCGCGACGCCCTCGTGGGTGCCGGTCTGCACCGTCCCGTTCACCCGCACATAGCGATATTCGACATACGGGCGATCGGTGGTGGCCCGGGCGACCACGGTGAAAGCGTCACTACCAGCGTCGAAGCTCGCCTCGGCGAGCAGTGCGCTGTCCGGGTCGAAGACCTGGGCGGTGGCCGAAACCGCGGACGGCGGGAATCCCATCGCTGCCACGATCGCGGTGAGCGGAACCAGGCTGTTCATTGCTACCTCCGCTGGACGGGCCGGTGCGACGCGGCCTTTCTGCCATGTCGCCCAAATCGGAGGTGACTATTGCGTACCCGCGAGTAGCCGGGAAAAACACGAAAGACGCTCACCAATTTCGGCGACGGCCCGGGAATGCCCGCGCCGGCCGGCGATGCCGGCGCCCGGCTCAACTCGCCGGTCGGGCGGCCGATGTCCAGGGGCATGAAGCACGTCAGCAGCGCCGGGCCGGGAGTCCGCTGGTTCGGCACCGGCTACAGCACCCTCGCCGACCCGGCCGCGGCCGGAGCCCAGGCCGCCACCGAGGCGCTGGCCGGGCGGGACCCGGCGGTGGTGTTCGTGTTCTGCTCGATCGGCTACCAGGTGCCGGAGCTGTTCGACGCCCTGCGCGCGCAGGTCACCGCGGACACGGTGATCGTCGGGTGCAGTACGTCCGGGCAGCTCGCGGACGGGCGGGTGGACCTGGCGGGGGTGGCGATGGCGGCCTGGGGCGGCGAGGGCTTCGCCGTGCGTACCCAAGTCGCCCGAGCCGCGAGCACCCGCCTCCGTGCGGCGGGCGCCGACGCCGCCGCCTGCCTCGCCGGCGTGGACGGCGAGCATCAGGCGCTGCTGTTGATCGGTGACGGGCTGACCGGCAACCAGCACGAATTCGTGCGCGGGGCGTTCTCCGTGGCCGGCGCCGCCGTGCCGCTGGTCGGCGGGTGCGCCGCGTCGAGCTTCACCGCGGTGCGGACCTATCAGTTCCACGGCGGCCGGGACGGCGTGGAGATCATGTCGGACACCGTGGTCGGCGTCGCGATCGGCTCGTCCGCGCCGCTGGGCGTCGGGATCGCGCACGGCTGGCGCAAGGACGGCGACGCCATGGTGATCACCAGCAGCCGCGACGGGCGGGTCCTGGAGTTCGACGGCGAGCCGGCGCTCGACGTCTACCTGCGCCGGCTCGGCCTCGACGAATCGGTGCTCGACGACCGGGACGGCTTCCAGGCGCTGGCCTTCCACCACCCGCTCGGGCTGTCCCGGCGCACCGCCGAGGACATCCGGGTGATCCACGGCGGGGACCGGGCCGAACGCTCGCTCCGCTGCCTGGCCGACGTGCCGCAGGGCGCGCTCGCCTGGCTGATGAGCGGCGATCGGGACGCGCTGCTGGACGGCGCGGCCGAGGCGACCGGGCAGGCGCTGGACGCGCTCGGCGGGCGGCCGGCGCTGGGCATGCTGGTCTTCGACTGCGCGGCCCGATGGATCAAGCTGGGCGACGACGGCGTGCGACAGGAGAACGTCGAGATCGGCAAGCGGCTGGACGGTGTGCCGTTCGCCGGCTTCTACACCAACGGGGAGATCGCCCGGATCCGCGGTGCGCTCGGCATGCACCAGTTCACCGTGGTGACCCTGGCCCTGGGATGAGCCGCGGCCCGCAACCGACGATCCCGGCCCGGCCGGATGACAGCCACCCCCGCACCACCAGTCCAGCCCGAGGAAAGGCGCGATGAACCACTGGTCGACCCACCAGCTCACCGAATTCTTCGCCGCGGTCTGCGCACCGCAGGACGAGCATTCGGCCGTCACCGTCGCGGTGGAGCGCGCTGCCGAAGTGCTGGAGACCGAGGTCGGCGCGGTGCTGCGCGATGGCCGGGTGCAGGTTGCCTGGGGCGCCAACCGCGACCGGCTGGACGGCCTGCTGTCCGGAGAAGGTTGCCCGGCGACACTCACCCTGCCGGGCCTGTCGGCGCTGCACGTGACGAGTGCCGGGTTCGGCACCGAACCGGGCGGCGCGCTGCTGGTCGCCCGGGCGAGTGATCCGCTCGACCCGCAGGAGCGGCAGCTGCTGCAGGCCATGGCGCAGACCCTCGGGCTGGCGCTGGCCAACATCGGGCTGCTCTCGGCGGAGCGCCGGCTGCGCGAGGAGCGCGAGCGGGAGGCGGCCGAGCGGCTGGCCCTGGTGGAGTCGTTGCGCGAGGCCCGGCACGACTCGCTGACCAGCCTGCCGACCCGGGTGCTGTTCCTGGAGATGCTGGCCGAGAAGCTGCACGCCGGGCAGCCGACCAGCGTGCTCTTCATCGACCTGGACCGGTTCAAGGCGGTCAACGACAGCCTCGGGCACCGGGCCGGTGACGACCTGCTCGGGCTGGTGGCCGGCCGGGTGCGCGGCTGCCTGCGCCCGTCGGACACCGCGGCCCGGATCGGCGGCGACGAGTTCGCGGTGCTGCTCGGCGACTGCCGGGCCGAGCAGGCCGTCCCGGTCGCCCAGCGGCTGATCGACGCGATCAAGCAGCCGTTCGTGGTGAGCGGGCAGGAGGTCTTCATCGGGGCCAGCATCGGGATCGCCGCCGGTCCCGGCCCGGCGCCCGGTGACCTGCTCGGCAACGCGGATGTGGCGATGTACCGGGCCAAACAGGAGGGCCCCGGCAAGGTGGTGCTCTTCGAGCCGCGGATGCACGCCGACGCCCTGGCCCGGCTCACCCTCAACGGCGACCTGCAGCGGGCGCTCACGCTCGGCGAGTTCCGGCTGCAGTACCAGCCGCTGATCTCGCTGGACAGCGGCCGGCCGGTCGGCGTGGAGGCCCTGGTGCGCTGGCAGAACCCGGAACGCGGATACGTCTCGCCGGCCGACTTCGTGCCGATGGCCGAGGAGACCGGGCTGATCAGCGACCTCGGCCGGTGGGTGCTGCACACCGCGGGCCGGCAGGCGGCCGCCTGGCGGCGCACCCGGCCCGAGCTGGGGCTGAACGTCAACGTGTCGGGGCGGCAGCTGACCGACCCGCAGTTCGCCGCGGACGTGGAGCGGATGCTCACCGAGTGCCGGCTGCCGCCCGCCGCGGTCACCCTGGAACTGACCGAGTCGGTGCTGATGAGCGACCCGAAGACGGCCATCGCCTGCCTGCGGGACCTGCAGGATCTCGGGGTGGACGTGTCCATCGACGACTTCGGCACCGGTTACTCGTCGCTGTCCTACCTGCAGCGGCTGCCGGTCGACGAGCTGAAGATCGACAGGGCGTTCATCAGCCGGGAGACGCCGACCAAGGCCGATCTCGCGGTGATCCGCACGATCGTCGAGCTGGCCCGGACCCTGGATCTGCGCACGGTGATCGAGGGGATCGAGACCGCCGATCAGCGCGACGCGATGCGCCGGCTCGGCTGTGACCTGGGGCAGGGCTACCACCTGTGCCGGCCGGTGCACCCCGAGGACCTGCTGCGCAGCATCGATCCGCCGCTGGTGGCCTGACCGGGTCCACGAACGGGCGACGCATAGGTCAAGATACTCACCGTCGAGTGAGTACAGGGGGCGTGCGTGACCGAATTCGACAGCCAGCGGCGGGGGCCGTCGCGGGCGGACAACCTGCGGCTGACCAAAATGCCGCAGCGGCCACCCCGGCCGGTGCCGGGATATCAGCCGCCCGTGGCGCCGCCGCCCGTGGTGCAGCCGCCCGCGGTGGCGCCGCCCGCGCCGCCCCCGGCGCCACGCAGGCGCCGGGGCTGGCTGGCCGGGCTCGTGGTGCTGCTGCTGGCGGGCGGCGGCGCGGTGGCGTACCGGAAGCAGTCGGAGGCGGCCGCACGTCCCGCGCCCGCCGTGACCACCGCATCGCCCTTCCCGGCCGGGCCGGAGCCGCGACCGTCGGCGGTCTCCCGGAGCCCCACCGGGAAGATCAACCCGGACGGGGTGAACCTGGCCCTGCACGCGGCCTGCACGGCCTCCGGTATCGAGAGCGACTCCTGGCTGCCCACCTTCGCCTGCGACGGTGACCCGGCCACCCGCTGGTCGAGCGCCTTCGAGGAGAAGCAGTGGCTGCGCGCCGACCTGAAGCGCCGCTGGGAACTCACCACCGTGACGCTGAAGTGGGAGCGGTCCTACGCGGTCGGCTACCGCGTCGAGACCTCGCTGGACGGCAAGAGCTGGGAGAAGCTCTACGCCACCGCCAAGGGCAAGGGCGGCACCGTCAAGATCCGCGCGAAGGGCCGGGTCGCCCGGTTCGTGCGGATGTTCGGCGTCAAGCGGGTCAGCCGGTACGGGTACTCGCTGCTGGAGCTGGAGATCCGCTGAGTCGCCGGGAGCGGGCGGCCTGGTAGGCACACCCGGCCGCCTCGAACGCCGCCGCCGTCGCCCGCACCCCCGCCGGGTCCCCGGCGAGCAGGGCGCCGGCCCGGTCCACCAGGGCCGTCGCGACCGGGTTGCCGGCCACCGTCCGCCGGGCCGCCGCGATCCGCGCCGCCGCCCGCGGGTGCCCGCTCAGCACGGCGGCCTCGGCGCGCAGCGCCACATACCAGTGCAGCCAGATCCAGGTGACCCACTTCCACACCTCGTCCGGCTCCGGCTCGAGGCGGTCCGCGGCCTCGGCGACCCGGTCCCGGTCGAGCAGCACGATCGCGTCGAAGACCGCGCCGTAGCCGTACGTGTACTCCGCGGTCACCCCCATCGCCGCCAGCACGGCGAGCCACCGCTCCCGCTCGTCCCGCTCGCCGCGCAGCCCGTGCACCATGGCGACCGCGGCGGCCGCCGGGGCCAGCGCCGACTTGGCCGGGCGACCGGCCCGCTGCCAGGACTCCAGGAACCGTTCGCCGTACCGCAGCACCGCGCCGGTGTCGCCGGCGAGGGCCTCGGTCACCACCAGCCAGCAGGTGCCCCGGTGCCCGACCTCGCTCATCAGCGGATGCTCGGCGAGCTGCCGGCCGGTACGGCGGGCACCGGGCAGGTCACCGGCGCCGAGCGCGGTCTCGGTGGCCATCCCGAGCGCGTCGAGCAGCTCGTGCGAGGCGGCCGGGGTGTCCGGCGTGGCGGCCAGCAGGACGATCCGCCTGCGGGCGGTGGCAGCGGTGCCGAACGTGTCGCCGGCCCAGCACCGCGCGCCGATCAGCGCGTCCAGCGCCGCCGACTCGGCCAGCGGGTCGCCGAGCTGGTGGGCGAGGTCGACGGCCCGCTCGGCCCGGGCCACCGTCTCCGGTACGGCGTTGTCGGCCGGCCCCTGCGCCGCCCCGAACGCGTCGCTGAGCACCCCGGCCTCGGCCAGCGCCACGGCGGCCCGGGCGGCCGGGTCGTCGCCGGCCAGCCCGCGCGCCCGCTCGACCAGCTCGATCGTCTCCTGGCGGGCCGGCAGGTGGTCGAACTTGCCCCAGAACCGGTGCGTGGTGGTGGCCGCCGTGGCCAGGTCCCGCGCGGCGGCCGCCGGGTCCGGGGTGATCTCGGCGGCGGCCAGCAGGTAGCGGTAGGCGTCGTCACCGCGGATCCGGCAGCCGGCGACCGCGGCGGCCTGCCGGAACATCTCGGCGGCCTCGGCCGGGTCGGTGGCCAGCGCGGCGGCCTGCTCGAACCGGATCTGCGACTCGGCGGCGAGCTTGCGGGCGAAGGTGAGCTCGGCGAGCTTGCGGGTCAGCGGGTAGTCGTCGGACCAGGCCTGGGCGGCGCGCAGGTCGTCGGCGACGGCGTCGAACCGGACGCGCCAGCCCTCCGCGAAACCCCGTAGTTCGTCGGCTTGACGCTCGCACCACCGCAGGTGCCGGGCACGGGCTTCGGCGAGCTCCCCCATCGCTGTCAACTGCTCGGTCCCGTACTGCCGGATGGTCTCCAACAGCCGGAACTCGGTCCCGGACGACGATGGCAGGACCACGAGGAGGCTCTGCTCGGCCAGCCGGGCGAGCCCATCCGCCGTCGCACCGGCCACCTCGGACGCCGCCTCCCGGGTGAACGGCGCGACGAACACCGACAGTCGCCGCAACAGCGCCCGATCCGCCGGGGCGAGCAGCGCGTGACTCCAGTCCAGCGCGGCGCGGACCGACCGGTGCCGCTCGTCGGTGCGCGAGCCGCCCTCCAGCATCCGCAGCGGATCCGCCAGCCCCGCGGTCAGCCCGTCCAGCCCCAGCGTCGGCCAGCGGGCCGCGGCGAGCTCGATCGCCAGGGCCATCCCGTCGAGGCGGGCGCAGAACGCCGCGATCGGGTCGCGCAGCGCGTGGTTGGGCGGCCAGCTCGCGGCGGCGGCCCGGTCCATGAACAGCGCCACCGCGTCCGACTCGCCACCACCGTCCAGCGACAGCGGCGGCACCGGGTAGACCCGCTCGAACGGCACCATCAGCCGGGCCCGGCTGGTCGCCAGCACCGTGACGCGCGGGCAGGTGGACAGCAGTTTCTCCAGGAACGGCGCCACCCCGTCGCGGACCTGCTCGCAGTTGTCCAGCACGAGCAGCACGTCCCGGTCGGCGAGGGCGTCCACCACCGACTCGGTCATCGCCCGGCCCAGTTGCTCGCCGATGCCCATCGCGGCGGCGACGGCGGCCGCCACCACGCACGGGCCGGGGCCGGTTACCGGAACCAGGTCGACGAACCAGACGCCGTCGGGATGATCCCCGCCGATCTCGGCGGCCACCGCCAGCGCGAGCCGCGTCTTGCCCACCCCACCCGGGCCGACCGCGGTGACCTGCCGATGCGTGGCGAGCATCCCGGCGAGCGCGGCACGCTCCGCGGCCCGGCCCACGAACGAGGTCAGCGGCGTCGGCAGCGGGTTTCTCGGCGCCCCGCCCGCACCGGCTCGCCGGGCCAGGGCGCGCCGGTCGGCGACGTCCAGCTTGCGCAGCAGGGCGGAGACGTGGCTCTCCACGGTCCGCACCGAGATGAACAGCTTCGCCGCGATCTCGGCGTTGCTCAGGTGCCGGCCCACCAGGGTCAGCACCTCGGCCTCGCGGGACGAGACGTCTGCGGCAGTCATGGGTGCCATTATCGATGCCGGCCTCCGTGGCCGGTACCGACGACCGCGCCCGGCCGGCACGGCCACCATCGGGGCACACTGCTCGGCGGGCCGCTGGTCGCGGTCCTCGGCGGGCGGCTCACCCCGCTGGTGTCCGGGCTGCTCACGGTGCTGCTCGGGGTGGGCGTCGCGGTCGCCGTCCGTGGGCTCTCCGTACGGCGTTCCGTGGTCACCACTGATGCGCGAGAGGTGCACTGAGCGGGAAGCTGAGTGCACCGGACGACGACGACTCAGGGAGTGACGATGAACAAGGGAATCAAGACCGTACTGCACACGGTGTCCGACCTGGACGCGGCGAAGACGCTCTACACCGCCCTGCTCGGTATCGCCCCGCAGACGGATACCTCGTACTATGTCGGTTTTGACACCGATGCTCAGCACATCGGCCTGCTCCCGGCGAAGGACGGCGTCACCGCGCCGGTCGCCTACTGGGAGGTCGACGACATCGAGGCGAAGCTGACCGAGCTGACCGCCGCCGGCGCCACCGTCAAGGAGAAGGCCCACGACGTCGGCGGCGGCCGCCTGGTGGCCACCGTCACCGACCCGGACGGCAACGTCCTCGGCCTGCTCCAGGACAGCTGACCGCTCCCGGGTGACCCCGCTGCCGGGGTCACCCGGGCCCGGTAGGTCGCCGGTGATCCGGGCTGGGCTCAGACGTCTGGCGTTCCCTGCTCCTGCTGTCCGTTATCGATCAGCTCGTTGAGACCGATCTCGCTTGGGCGGCGGTAATCCCGGCCGCCCGCGTCCACGCCCTCTCCCCGTGCCGCCCACCGCCGCCGCCGAGGGGCCGGTCCGGCTAGCGTGATCGGCATGGCGATGCCGGCGGACAGTCATGTGCACACCGAGTTCTCCTGGGACACGCGGGTCGGTTCGATGGAGCGCACCTGCGAGCGCGCCGTGGCGATCGGGCTGCCGGCGATCGCCTTCACCGAGCACGTCGACCACACCCGGTGGACCGTGCCGGCCACCGGGCCCTACGCCAGCGACGAGTTGCGCGCCGCCGCCGACCCGGACGGCATGATCACGCCGCCGGCCTTCGACGCGCTCGGTTATCTCGAGACGATCGACAGGTGCCGCACCCGGTTCCCGCAGTTGCGCATCCTCACCGGCATGGAGGTCGGCGAACCGCACTGGCACGCCGCGCAGTGCGCGAGAATCCTCGCCACCGGCACCTTCGACCGCGTTCTCGGCTCGCTGCACTGCCTGCCGGACGGCGCCGGTTTCGCCGAGCCGTGGGCGTTGTTCCCGCACCGCGACCCCGCCGACCTCGTCCGCGAATACCTCACCGAGATCCCGGAAATGGTCGCCGGCGACCATCCTTTCACCGTTCTGGCGCACATCGACTATCCGCTGCGCTTCTGGCCCGCCGACCGTTCCGGACCATTCGACCCGATGCCGTTCGAAGAGCATTTCCGGTACGCCCTGCGCGCCACCGCCGCATCCGGTCGCGCCCTGGAAATCAACACCCGGATCCCGCTCGACGCGACGATTCTGCGCTGGTGGCACGAGGAGGGCGGGGAAGCCGTCACGTTCGGCAGCGACGCACACCAGCCCGACCTGATAGCCCACGGCTTTCCCGAGGCCGCCGCGATGGCCGAGGCGCACGGCTTCCGCCCCGGCTCCCGTCCCTACGATTTCTGGCCGCGAACGAACTGATCCCGGTATCGACCGGCGGATCTCACCGGTGCACCCGCCGCGCGCCGGGCGGCCCGGACCGGAGGCGGGCGTCGCGAGCTCAGCCCGGCACGGCGTCGCGGTCCGGCACCGGGACCACCGCGCGGCTGGCCACGGGACCCGGCTGGTGCGGTCGTGGTGGCACGAGAGCGTACGAAAAAAGGTGTCTGTCAGCCTTCGGTGAGCTGGTGGCCCAGGTGGGTGTGCTGGTAGTGCAGGCGGCGGCCGGTGCGGTGCGGGGTGATCAGGCCGGCGTCGCGCAGCGTGGTCAGGTGGTGCGAGGCGGTGGCCGGGGCCAGGCCCAGGAGCGTGGCCACCTCGCCGGTGGTGGCCGGCGTGGCGAGCAGGGTGAGGACGGCCGCGCGGGTCGGGCCCAGCAGGGCGGACAGCGCGGCGGACGGCTGCGGGGGCGGGGACCAGAGGTTGCCGTAACCGGTGGGGGCGTACCAGAGGGAGCGGCCGGTTGTCGCGCCGGTCATGGCGTAGACGTGGGGGCCGGCGAAAGCGGTCGGGAGAAGCGTCATCTCCCGCGTGTCGGCGGACCACTCACCCGACTTGTCTGGATATTTGAGGAGGAGGGCGGAACCGTCCCAGTCCAGCCTCGGGTGCAGACCGTCGAAGATCGCCCGCGGGCTGCGCTCGGCCGCGACCCGCACCCGGGTGGCGATCTCCGCCTCCGCCGTGGCCCGCAACCGGGACCACACCGGGGCGATGGCAGCGGCGTGATACTCGCGGATCTCCCCCAGCAACCCGGTCAGCGCCACCGCCGGCGCCTCCGCGAACCGCCGGACCACCGGCGGCCCCTCCCCCGCCCAGCCGGCCGTCACCTGCTCCGCCACCTGATCGAGCGGTGTCGCGGCGATCACCGCCAGCTCGTCGTCGAGCGACGGCCGGGCGACCGCCGGCACCGGGGTCAGGAAATCCGGGGCGTGACCGCGCGGACCGCACAGCACGGCACGTAACGCCGGCAGCGCCCGCATCGTCGCGGCGGTCCGGACCGACCAGTCCGGGCGCAGCCACCCGGCCGGGCCGCCACGCAGCGCCAACACGCTCGCCACCAGCTCCGCCATCGGCGAGTGCGCGAACCGCAACCCGGCCAGGTCGGCCGCTCCGAACTCCCACGCAATCACCTCACCATTCGAGCACGGTCGAACCAATACCGGCCGGCGGCCCGGCCCGCCTACCGTCCCGGGCCATGGAGTACACCCGTCTCGGCCGGACCGGCCTGACCGTCAGCCGGCTCTGTCTCGGCACCATGAACTTCGGCTGGCAGATCGACGAGGAGGCCGCCCACGAGGTGCTCGACCACGCGTTCGGCGCCGGGATCACGTTCGTCGACACCGCCAACATGTACGGCAGGGAGGACGGCGACGGCCTCAGCGAACGGATCATCGGCAGCTGGCTGGCGAAGACCGGCAACCGGGATCGGACGGTGCTGGCCACCAAGGTCTATGCGCCGATGTCCGACGACCCCAACGACCGCGGCCTGTCCGCCCGCCACCTCATCGCCTCCTGCGAGGCGTCGCTGCGCCGGCTCGGCACCGACTGGATCGACCTGTTCCAGATGCACCACATCGACCGCGGCACGCCGTGGGAGGAGATCTGGCAGGCGATGGAGACCCTCACCAGCCAGGGCAAGATCCGGTACGTCGGCTCGTCGAACTTCGCCGGCTGGCACCTGGCCCGCGCGCAGGCCGCCGCCGATCGGCGCAACTTCCTCGGGATCGTCTCGGAGCAGTGCAAGTACAACCTGCTGACCCGGCATGCCGAGCTGGAGGTGCTGCCGGCCGCCGCGGAGCTGGGCATCGGGGTCCTGCCGTACTCGCCGCTGCACTTCGGGGCCCTCTCCGGCGCGCTGCGCAAACAGCGGGAGGGGGTGCCGGGCCGCAGCGTGCTGCACGCGGCGGACCGTGTCGAGCCGCATCGGGCCGCGATCCGGCGGTTCGAGGAGTTGTGCGCGGAGCTGGGACGGGAACCGGCGGCGGTGGCGATCGGCTGGCTGCTGTCCCGGCCGGAGGTGACCGCACCGGTCCTCGGGCCGCGCACGCCGGCGCAGCTGGACGTCCCGGTGGCGCCGCTGGCGGCGGACGTGCTGGCTCGGTTGGACGAGATCTTCCCGCCGGTGGGGAAGGGTGGGCCCGCCCCGGAGGCGTGGGCTTGGTAGGCGGACGGCTGCACTGATCGGGGGATCGTCGCCCGCCTCGCCGAGCTCCGCCGGGCTGGTGCTCACGGCCCTGTCCCGGGCTGGGAAGGAACCGTGAGCACCAGCCGCACAGCCTGGCTGGCCGTGACGGTGCCATCGCGGGCCCGGAAGCAACCATCAGCACCAGCCCACACAACCCAGCTGGCCGTGACGGTGCCATCCCAGGCCCGGAAGCAACCATCAGCACCAGCCCACACAACCCAGCTGGCCGTGACGGTGCCATCCCAGGCCCGGAAGCAACCATCAGCACCAGCCGCACAACCCGGCTGGCCGTGACGGTGCCATCCCAGGCCCGGAAGCAACCATCAGCACCAGCCGCACAACCCGGCTGGGCGTGACGGTGCCATCCCGGGCGGGGAAGGGGCCGTGGGCGCCAGCCGGGGCCTGTCAGGTGTATTGGGCGGCTGGGCGGCGGGACGGCTCCGCCTCGGTGCTGCCCTCGGGACGCCGGAGCGTGCGCCCGTCGGCCGGCGCCACGACTCCGCTGGTCCAGAGCGCGGGCGAGGCCGGTGCCGGGGGTGCGCTGCCGATCGGCGTCACGACCGCAGGTGCCACGACCGCGGGCGCCACCACTGCGGGCGTCACGACCGCAGGCACCACCACTGCGGGCGTCACGACCGCAGGCACCACCACTGCGGGCACCACGACCGCAGGTGCCACGACCGCAGGTGCCACGACCGCAGGTGCCACGACCGCAGGTGCCACGACGGCGGGTGCCACGACCGCGAGGGCCGAGACCTCGCGTACCGGTGAAACGAGCGGGGCATCGGCGGCGGCGCGTGCCGACCACGTGACGTGCTCACCCTCGACCCCCGCCGACGACCCGCCGTTCTGGTGACGGTGCCCGGACGCCAGCGTGGACCGGGCGGCTGCCGTGCGTACGCCAAGGGTCTCCGAAGCGACAGTGACCCGCGCATCGGTCACGGCCTGGGCCGGCGCCGCCGCCAGGCCGCTCATCGCGAGTCCGGTGGCGGCGGCGACAAGTACGGACAGGGAACGCTGGCGCATCGGGCCCTCCTGGGAACGAACCGGTGAGGAACCCACGATCGCCACGCCACCTGTGTCCCCGCTGTGCCATCCGGAGCGATCCGTTGTGAACCGACGGGGAGCCGCCGGGGCTGCTCAGTGTCCGAATCCGCCCATGCCAGTTCATCATCCTTCGAGGAATGGCGAGCAACGGCGAGGAGAGGGTGGGCCATGGATCTGGTCACGGGTGCCGAGGTGTCGATCGCGCGGGTGGTGGCGGTGCCGCGCGAGCGGATGTGGGAGCTGATCACCGCGGTCGGGCGGATCGGCGAGTGGAGTCCGGAGACGGTCCGGATCGACGGGCCGGCGGCGCTGGTGCCGGGTGCCCGGTTCGTCGGGCACAACCGCTATCCGGACGGCTTCGTGAGCACGGTGACCTGCGAGATCACGGTGGTGGAGCGGCCGGCGACGTTCGCCTACGCGGCGCTGGACGACGACGGGCTGGCGGCCTCGCTGTGGCGGTACGAGCTCACCGACGGCGAGCAGCCGGGGACGACGCTGCTGCACCAGACGTTCCGGCACGGGCCCGGCAACACCGGCATGCGGGTCGGGGCCGAGGCGGACGAGCGGGCACTGGACCGGCGACTGACCGGGCTGTGCGGCAACATGCTGGCCACCATCGCGGCGATGACCGCGATGGGTTAGGGCGCGGCCAGGGCCGCCGTCACCAGACGGAGGTCGTCGTCCGGGAGGCCACCCCTCTTGCGTACGGCGTACTCGCCGTCGCAGACCAGAACGTCACCGTCCGGGCTCCACCGAGCGGGGTTGTCGAGGATCTGCCGGGCCGCCTCGCTCGCCGCCGCCGAAGCGCCGCCGCCGACCGCGAGGAACGCCGCGGCGACCCGCTCGGCGGCCTCCGGCGGGGCGTCCGCGTCACCGAACGCCGGCAGCGCCAGCAGCAGCCGCTCCGGCGTCGTGCCGATCCTGTCGAACTCCGCCCAGGACAGCCCCGGCCCGTAGCCGTGCCCCTCCCGGGCGGCGACCGAGATGGCCCGCCCGGGGGTCAGCACCACGTAGTCGTCGCCGCCCTCGAAGTCGTGCCCGTGCCAGATGACCTGCACGAACCGGTCACTGATCGGGATCACCGGCCAGCGCTCGGCGGCCCGCAGCTCGTCGTCCAGGGCAGCGATGTCGTCGTCCTCGCCGCCGAACAGCTCGGCGATCAGCTCCGACTCGGCGCACCCGTCGAACATCGCGAGCCAGAAGACCCGCCGCCGCACCAGGTCGGTGCCGTCGGTCAGGATCGTCGCGGGGACACCGTCGTATCGCCGGACGTAGTCGGCGGCCTGCTCGTCAGTCAACATCAACCGAAGCCTACGGCCTGCCACACACCCCGGTCGGCAACACATCGCGCGCACCCGGTTTCCGTTCCGGTCCGCGGTCCGCAAACCCCCTTTTCCGGTACGAAGCGGCCCGGTCCCCAAACGCAACAGCCGCGCTCCGCGTCCTCACAACGCGGACTCCGAGCTGTGGTCCGGACCGCCCCGCGCGCCCCGGCCCCGGCCCCGGCCACACCCGCCCCAGACCGTGCCGCGCGTCCCGACCCGCGACCCGGACCGCAAGGCCGCGCCCGCCCCAGACCATGCCGCTACCCACTGTCGCCGACTGACCCGCCACGATCTGTCGTCGGCCGACCGCGACGATCTGTCGCCGACCGGCCCGCCTCGGTCTGTCGTCGGCCAGCCCGCCAGGGTCGGAGCGCGCGCCTCGGACCGCGGCACAAACGGCCTCGCGTGCCGGACCGGGCCGGGGCCGTGGCGCGCGTGGCGGCCCGGACCACAGCTCGGAGTCCGCGTCGCGAGGACACGGGGCATGGCTGTTGCTTTCGGCGACCGGACGCTTCGTACCGAAAAGGGGTTTCCGGCAATGCGATCCGGCCTGTCAGCGGACAGCGGGACGAGGCGGGGTCGGCCCGTCAGCGGGAAGCGAGGCGGATGCGGGAAGCCCGGATGCGGGAAGCCCGGATGCGGGAAGCCTGAACACAGGAAGCCTGGACGCGGAACTCCTGGAGATCGTTAGCGGGCGGGTGAGGCTGGGCGGACCGGTACGCCCGGGAACGGGCTCCGGCCGGACCGGCCGAAGCCCGGCAGGACCCGCTCGGTGACCAGGCGTCCGGCGGCCAGTTGGGCGGCCGAGCGGCGGCGGCGTTCGGCCAGCACCGCGCAGAGGAACAGCCACGGCGGGGTGTTCGGCGGCGGGGGCGGGGTGACCCGGGTGCCGAGTTCGTGCGCGAGCATCCGCAGCAGGCTGCTGTTGTAGGGCTCGCTCAGTTCGGGAGCGCGGGACAGGTACTGCCGGACCTGGGCGGCGAGCTCGTCGTCGACAGCGGACAGGTCGGCGGTCGCCGCCCATCCGGCGAGGGCGGCCGGCATGCCCGGGACGAACCGGAACGGCACCGGGCGGCGCTCGTGCACGACCAGGGTGCCGGCCGCCAGGTCGCCGAGGCGGCGGCCCTTGTCCGAGGCGATCATGGTGATCAGGCTGCCGGCCCAGGTGAGGAACGGCAGGAGCAGGCCGGGCCACTCGACGGTGAGGCCGATCAGCGCACGGGTGAACGCGTGGCGTACCCGGATCGGGCCGCCGTCCTCGCGGATCACCCGCAGCCCCATCGCCATCTTGCCCACGCTGCGCCCGTTGGTCTTGGTCTCGACGAAGGTCGGGAACGCCAGCAGCACCACCACGATCACCATCGTCATGACGGCACCGACCAGCGCGTCGTCGACCAGGCTGTCCGGCAGCACGGCCAGCACCACGCCGGCCACCAGCGACACCATGCCGGAGACCATGCCCAGCATCAGGATGTCGATCCCCAGCGCGATCGCCCGGGAGCCGAGCCGGGCCGGCCGCAGGTCGAGGGCGACGGCCTCGGCGGTGACCAGGCCGGTGCCGGCCGGCGACACGTCCGCGGTGGGCGGCACGGCGGGGAAGTCGGCGTTCACGCGGACAGTCAACACCACCGGGGCCAGGCCGGGAACACCGCGTCCACTACGCTGCCGTCAACGAGAACGGCGGGGGCGGCAGCATGATGGATCTCGACGCTTATGTCACCGAGCGCGGCGGCGAATGGCACCGCCTCGAGGTGCTGTCGACCCGGCGTGACCTGACCGCGGCCGAGGCCGACGAGCTGGTCGTGCTCTACCAGCGGGCGGCCACCCACCTGTCCGTGCTGCGCACCCGCAACCCGGATCCGATCGTGCTGGCCGAGCTGTCCCGCCTGGTGCTGGCCGGCCGCGCCGCGGTCACCGGCAGCGGCGGCCGGGTCTTCTGGCGGCCGGTCGCCGAGTTCTTCGTCTACCGTTTCCCCGGCGCGCTCTACCGGACCCGCCGCTGGTGGGGCACTGTCGCCGTGCTGCTGGTCACCGCCTGCGCCGCACTGGTCTGGTACCTGGCCGCCAACCCGGACGTGCTGGCCCTGTTCGCCAGCGACGCGGAGGTGGACAAGGTCGTCGACCAGGACTTCGTCGGCTACTACAGCGAGTATCACGCGCAGAACTTCGCCCTGCGGGTGTGGACGAACAACGCCCTGCTCACCGCGCAGTGCCTGGCCGCCGGGGTGCTGATCCTGCCGGTGTTCTACCTGCTCGCGTCGAACCTGCTGAACACCGGCGTGGTCGGCGGGATGATGGTCAGCCAGGACGCCGGCGACACCTTCCTGACCTATCTGGCCCCGCACGGCCTGCTGGAGATCACCTGCCTGTTCGTCGGTGCCGGGGTGGGCCTGCGGCTGGGCTGGTCGTGGATCGCGCCGGGCCCGCTGCGCACCCGGCGGGAGTCGCTGGTCGCCTGGGCGCGGGAGGGCATGGTGGTCGCTGTCGGCCTGGTGCCGACCCTGGCGGTGGCCGGCACCCTGGAGGCGTTCGTGACCCCGTCGGGGCTCCCGGCGGCCGCCCGGATCGGCATCGGCGCCGTGGTCTGGCTGGGATTCCTGGGGTACGCCCTGGTGTGGGGCCGCCTCGCCAACGAGCACCGGCCGGCCGGCCCGGACACCGCCGACCTGCCGACCGCCTAGCCCGTGTTTCGGAGTCCGGCCGCAGCCCCGGTCGGACTCCGAAACACGGGCTAGAGTCGCCCGCTCGCCTTCAACAGCAGGTAGACGTCGGCGACCTGGCTGGCGAACGAGTCCGCGTCGGCGTCCACCACCGTCGCGCCGGAGCGGGCCAGCACGTCCCGGACCCGGTCCCGCTCGTGCAGCACCCGCTCGGCGGCCGCGGCGGTGTGCACGTCGGTGGCGGTCACCGTCTCCCCCAGCAGGGCGAGCCGGGCGACCGCCGGGTCCCGGACACCGGCCACGATCACCTTGTGCCGGGCGGCGAGCCGCGGCAGCACCGGCAGCAGCCCCTCGATCATCGGCGCGGTGTCCAGCGCCGTGAAGATCACCACGAGGGAGCGTTTCCGGTCACGGCGCAGCAGTTCCCGGGCGAGCAGGGCGAAGTCGGTCTCGGCCAGCGCCGGTTCCAGCGACGCCATCGCGTCGATCAGCCGGGGCAGCTGGGTGCGGTGCCCACCGCCCTCCACCCGGGTGCGCACCGCGCTGTCCAGGGCGATCAGGTCGACCCGGTCGTCGGCGCGGGCGGCCAGCACGGACAGCAGCAGCGCCGCGTCGATCGAGGCGTCCAGCCGGGGTGCGTCGCCGATCCGGACCGCCGAGGTACGACCGGTGTCCAGCACGCAGATGACCCGGCGGTCGCGTTCCGGCCGCCAGGTGCGCACCACCACGTCGTGGTGCCGGGCGCTGGCCCGCCAGTCGATGGAGCGGACGTCGTCGCCGATCACGTACTCCCGGAGCACGTCGAACTCGGTGCCGTGGCCGCGGCCCCGGGTGACCACTGTCCCGTCCAGCACCCGGATCCGGGCGAGTTTCTCCGGCAGGATCCGCCGGGACGGGAAGCGCGGCAGCACCCGCAGCGTCCACGGTGGCGTGACCCGCTCGTTCCATGCCCGTCGCCGCTGCCGGTAGGCGAAGCCGAGCGGCCCGTACGACCGCAGCGTCACCCGCACCGCCGGCCGGTCACCGTGCCGCGTCGGGGTGAGCGTGGTGGTGACCACGTGCGACGCCCCCGCTGCCAGCTCGACGTCGTGGGCGAGCGGCCCGGCCCCGGCCGACGGCACCCAGCTGTCCCGCAGGCGCAGCCGGATCGACCGGCTGCCGTCGTTCGTCACGGTCAGCGTGGTGGCGGCCGCGTTGCCGAGCCACACCGTCCGGTCACCGTCGCGGCGCAGCCGCACCCCGGTCAGCGAGCCTGCCACGCCCAGGTCGATCAGGGCGAGCCCGATCGCCAGGGCCAGCACCCCGCCGACGGCCAGCCACGGCGCCGGCAGCAACGCGGGCAGCGGCAGGCCGGCCGCCAGCAGGAGCGCGAAACGCCTGGTGATCATCGCGGGGACGGCACCGCGGCGAGCACCGCGGCCAGCACCGACTCGACGGTGACGCCGTCCAGCTCGGCGTCGGCGCGCAGCCGGACCCGGTGGCGCAGGGTCGGCAGCGTGTAGCCCTTGACGTCGTCCGGCACCACGTAGTCGCGCCCGTTCAGCCAGGCGTGTGCCTTCGCGGTGGCCAGCAGCGCTGTCGCGCCGCGCGGGGAGGCGCCCAGCTCCAGGGCCGGCGCCACCCGGGTGGCCCGGCACAGGTCCACGATGTACGCCAGCACCGGGTCGGCCACCTGCACCCGCTGCACCGCGGCCCGCCCGGCGGCCAGGTCGGCGGCGCCGGCCACCGGGGTGACCCCGGCGGCCTTGAGGTCGCGCGGGTCGAAGCCGTGGTGGTGGGCGCGCAGCACGCTCAGCTCGGCGTCCCGTTCGGGCAGCGGGACGACCAGCTTGAGCAGGAACCGGTCCAGCTGGGCCTCGGGCAGCGGGTACGTGCCCTCGTACTCGATCGGGTTCTGGGTGGCGGCGACCAGGAACGGCTGCGGCAGCGGACGCGGGGTGCCGTCCACGCTGACCTGCCGCTCCTCCATCGCCTCCAGCAGCGCCGCCTGGGTCTTCGGCGGCGTCCGGTTGATCTCGTCGGCGAGCAGCAGGTTGGTGAAGACCGGGCCGGCCCGGAAGTTGAACGCCGCGGTCCGCGAGTCGTAGACCAGCGAGCCGGTGACGTCGCCGGGCATCAGGTCGGGGGTGAACTGGACCCGCTTGGTGTCCAGGTCGAGCGCGGTGGCCAGGGTCCGGATCAGCAGGGTCTTGGCGACGCCGGGCACGCCCTCGAGCAGTACGTGGCCACCGCAGAGCAGCGCCACCAGGACACCGCCGACAACCGCGTCCTGGCCGACGACGGCCTTGCCGACCTCGGCGCGCAGCCGGCCCAGGGCGAGGCGGGCTTCTTGGGCATCGGGGGTCACGGCTGGTCTCCTTCAAATCCGGTGATCTCGCGTACCAGGTCCTGCACGGCGATCGCGGCGGCGATCAGCTCGTCGTCATCGTCCGGGTGCAGGCCGGCGAGGATCTCGCGCACGTCGTCCGTCTGCAGCCCGGCGTGCTCGGCGATGTCCGTGATGGTCGCCTCCGGCGGCAGCCCGAGATGCTCGGTGATCCGGCGCCGGGCGGCGGCGCGCAGCACGTCGAGCGACGCGTCGCGGGCCCGGGCCCGCTGGTAGAGGCGGGCGTGGCCGAGCATCGTCTCGTTGGCCGGGACCCGGGACGGCAGCGGCTCGGCGACCGGCGTGCCCAGCCGGCGGGCGGCGGCGATCGCGAAGGCGAGCAGCACCAGCGCGAGCAGCACGAGGGTCGCCCAGAACGCCGGCGGGAACGCCTCGGCCAGCGGGTTCGGCTTCTGCTGCCCGGCCTCGGTGGGCTGCTCGTCCGGGTCGTCGTAATAGTCGTCCGGGTCGAACGTCGCGGTGCGGCTCGCGCTCTCGGACGGCGTCGGCACCTCGGTCGTCCGGCGCGGCGGCGGGCTGAACGTCGGCGGCACCTCGCGCTGGTGCGCGTCCAGCCAGACCACCCGGGCGGACTGCGAGAGCAGGCCGACGGCGAGGGCGTTGTTGCCGTGCTCGGCGATCCGGTCGTTACGGAACGGGTCGGCGGCACCGACCAGGGTGACCAGGACGCCGTGGCTGCTGACGGTGACCAGCGAGTCGTCGTAGCAGTTCGACGCGAGTCGCGGGGCGAACCACACGTGGCGCACGGCGGCCGGGCCGGCCCGGCCGGCGAGCGGATCGGCGCAGCCCGGATCGGTGACCGCCGTGGTCCACCGGCTGCCGGCGACCGCCACCGGCCAGCTGCTCGACCTGAGCGCCTGGCCGGTCGGGGCCACCACGACCACCCGGGTGCCGGTCGGCATGGCGCCGGAGCCGCTGAGCCGGCGCAGGTCGACCAGTCCGGGCGTGCTGACGAAGAGCGTGGCGGGCTGGTCGTCGCTCCACAGTTTCCGCAGCGCGTCGGTGGTGGTGGTGACGCGCTGGACGGTCACGCCGCCGTCGCGCAGCCGGCCGGCGAGCACGGCGGAGCCGATCCCGGCGTCGCTGACCGGGGACAGGAACGTGGCGTCGTCCGGATCCGGCTGCTCGACGGCGTGCACGATCACGGTGCCGGTGAGCAGGACGAGCAGTGCCAGGAACGGAATGGCGAGACGCAGCCAGCGCCGGTCCCGCGGCGGTTTCGCGACGGCCTCCGGGCGTACGTCGCTCGCGGTGGCGGTCATCGGTGCCCTCCCGGCGGTGTCGTGAGGGCGGCCCGCACCTCGGCGGTGAGGGCCCGCATCCGCTCGTCGTGGTCACGGCGCGCGTCGCGGCGGCCGTACCAGATCTCCGAGAAGATCTCCGTGGCGCCGCCGAGCGGCGTCCCGACCACCGGCCGGTTGGTGGCGGCCGTCGCGGCGAGCTCGGCCGCCGTGGTGCCGGGCTGCGGCGTGACCACGCCGGCCCGGGTCAGCTCGGCGACGGTGTCGCGCAGCCGTTCCCGGATCGCCTCGGCATAGCGCCCCTCGGCGGCCAGCCGGTCGGCCAGCGACAGGCCACCGGCCGGCGTCGGCGCCGGCGTCTCGGTCTCCTGCTCGTCGGCCGGCTCGGTGACCACCGGGGCCGGTTTCGCCTTGGCCTTCGGCTTCTTCTCCCCGCGGCGCTGGCGCCACTTCGGCAGTCGCCATTTCGGCAGGCGCAGGCGCGGCAGTCGCCACCGGGGCCACCGCAGGCGCAGCCGGATCCGCGGCCGGCGCAGGCGCGGCATCCGCCGCGGGATCCAGCGGGGGAAGAAATACCAGAGGAGCGCGATCAGGCCGGTGACCGCGATGAGGATCACCAGCACGACCGGGATCGGCACCCTGTCGAACACCCGCCCGAGGAACTCGTCGTAGGACCTGGTCATCGTGCGACCACCAGCAACGCCGCCTCGTCCTCGCCGCGCGACCGGCTGCGGTTCAGCGCGATGTCCAGGCCCTCGGTCCGGATCCGGGCCTCGATCAGCAGCACCGCGTCCAGGCAGGCCAGTGCCGCGTAGGCCACCGTGTTGGCCAGGGCCCAGGCGAACGTGACAGCCCAGCCCAGCCAGGACGGCCGGGAGAACCCGAGGATCAGCCCGGCCACCGCCATCCAGCCCACTCCCAGCGCGAACCGGATGCCCAGCCAGACCAGGAAGCCGAGGATCCGGATCCGGGCGACCCGCATGCCGCGCACGGACAGCCGGACGGAGCGGATCAGCGCCATGACCGGGTTACCCACCCGGTCCATCGTGAGGATCACCGTGGCCAGGCCGAACAGCCCGTAGAGCAGGACAAAACCGATCAAGCCGGCGTACGCCGCGGGCCAGGCGACCGCCGTCAGCAGCACGGCGATCACCAGCGCCCGCCCCGGGCGGCTGCGCCGCAGCACCTGCCGGTGCGACATCGCGCGGCCGAGCAGCGCCGGACCGGCGGCCGCACCCGCGAACGCCCCGAGCAGCGCGATGATGCCGGCCTCCAGGGCCAGGCTGGTCGCGATGCTCGGCCACCACACCCCGGAGCCGGACTCCGTCCAGTTGTAGATCGCCGGAAGATGCTCCCGGGAGCCCACGATGGTCAGCGCCCACTGCTCGCCGGCGGCCAGCACCGCGGCAGCGACCAGCAGCGGCAGCGCCCGCTGCCGCAACAAAGCGACCGCGCCGTCCAGCGACTCCCCCACGGTCGTCGCCCGCAACGGCAGGATCGCCGGTATCCGGCGCGGTCCCGCCGCCTCTCCCCGCATGGCGGGCAGATTAGCCGACCGGTACGACAGACCGCCGCCCGGAGTGAGCAAACCTGTCCATGCCCGGTGCGGCACCGTTCCCGCCGGTGCTGCCCACCCCCCGGAGGGCAGCACCGGCCGTCTCAACCGGCGACCGGGACCGGAACGGCCGGGGCGCGTCCGGGCTCGCGGGCCATCAGGGCGAAGCCGGCGAGCAGCAGCAGCGGGCCGGTCACCCCGATCGGGCCGAGGCCCAGGCCGAGGAAGGCCGCCACGCCGGCGACCACCAGCGCCGCCTGCCACCAGCGGGCGACCCGGCTGACCGCCGCTCCCACCGCCACCGTGACCAGGCCGAGCAGGCTCAGCACCAGGCTCGGCAGCGCCCAGCCGAACGTGAACGACGGGTAGCCGCCGACGGTGTCGGTGACCCGCTTCGCGATGTCCGCGCCGTAGGCCTGGTGCGCGGCCAGGTCGGCGCTGTCGCCCAGCATCAGGCCGCTGAAGTTGATCAGGGCGAGCACGGTGACGCCCGCCGCGAACCGGGTGAAGCGGTTGGCGCGGGCGGCGAGGAACAGCACCGCCGGCACGAACAGCACCCAGCCCAGGTGCAGCAGCAGCGCGCTGACCTGAGTCAACGTCGGGTGGCCGGCGAAATCGCCGCCGGCGTCCGGGACGGTGGCCATGCCGGCCGCGAAGGCGAGCGGGGCGGCGTACACGCAAGTCCTGCCGACCGCGCGCCGGAAGGCGCCGAACGAATCCGGCCCGGCAGCGGCCCGCGGTCGCACGAGGCGCCAGGCCGCCACGCCATAGGCGCCGATCAGCACTGCCGGACCGAGCAGATTGACCGGTACGGGAGAGATCGCGAACGCCAGATACAGCGCGGTCCCGGCCAGCGCGGCCCCGGCGGTCCACCAGTCGATCACCCGTCCCCGGGCGGCCGCGATCGGCGTCAGCACCAGCGCCAGCCCCCAGCCGAGCAGGCCCACCCACTGCCAGCCGGCGGTCGTGACGGTCAGCGCCGCCAGCTTCGGGTCGAAGAGGGCCACCTGGGCGTCCGGCAAGTTCTGCTCCAGCGCGAGCAGCACGAAGTCGTTGGCCATCAGCGCGGCGAACGTGGTCAGCCCGAGAATCGTCGCGACCCAGGCGATCCCGGCGAGCACCGCGCCCCGCTGCCGGACCGGGGCGAGCAGCCCCAGGAAGCCCGGTACGAACAGCACCCACGCCCAGTGCAGCAGAAGCGAGTGCCACTGCACCGCGTCCGGGTGCTGCCGGTAGATCCCGTAACCCTGGTCCTCGCCGAGCGCCGGGTCCACCCCGGTCGCCACGGTCAAGGCGATCGGCGCGGCCACCAGGCACACCGCCGCGGCTTTCCGCCACATGATCGTCATCCCCCTCGTCGTCATGGACATCGGCGGCTGACGTTACGAAGCGGCGGGCGCGGCGTCGTCCGTACCGGCGCCGATCCGGCCTCCGCCGCGCGGCGGACCTGACGTCATCCCGCGGGTGGGTCCGGGCGGACGGCCCGGCCCGTACGGTCGACGCGTGACTGATCGACTGGCCCGGATCCGCCGGAGTGACGTGGCGCTGGCCGCCGGTTTCGCGGCGTTCGCGCTGACCGAGGAACTGCTGATCCGGATGCCCGGCGACTGGTGGCCGTTCGCGCTGGCCGCGGCGGCCCTGCTGATCCTGTTCCGGCGGCAGTTCCCGCTGCTGGTGATGGTGCCGAACGCGATCAGCGTGCTGAACATGTTCTACGTCCCGGCGACCGTCGGCGGGGAGCGGACCGTCAACTTCCGGCTCTGGGAGCTGGTCTCGATGATGATCGCCACCTACACGGTCGGCCGGTGGGTGCCGCCGCCCGGCCGGTCCCGGCGCGGCATCCTCGGTCTCGGACTGGTCCTCGCCACGGCGGTGCTCTACCTGTGGAACAACGACGAGGACCCGATGGCCGGCGTCCTCTTCCCGCTCGCGCCCTACGCACTGGGCGTGGTGGTCGCGGCGCAGTCCCGGCGGCTGGCCGACACCGCGGCGGCCTGGGCCGAGCTGCGCGAGCGGCAGGCCCGCGAGGCGGTCATGGAGGAGCGCGTCCGGATCGCCCGCGAGCTGCACGACATGGTCGCGCACAGCGTGACGGTGATGGTGGTGCAGGCCGGGGTGGTCCGGCGGCGGATGGAGGCCGGGCTGCCCGTCGACCCGGAGCTGCTGCGCGGCGTCGAGTCGGCCGGCCGGGAGGCGGTGGTGGAGCTGCGCCGGACACTCGGGTTGCTGCGCGGCGAGGGTGACGCGCTGGCGCCGGTCGGGCTGGATAACCTGGACGAGCTGATCGGGCAGTTCAGGGAGGCCGGGCTGGCGGTGACCGTCCGCCGGGCCGGGCAGGCGGTGCCGCTGCTGCCCGCGGTGGACCTGTCGGCCTATCGGATCGTCCAGGAGGCGTTGACGAACGTGCTCAAGCACGCCCCGGCGGCCGCCGCCGAGCTGACCGTCGACTATCGGGCGGACGGGCTGCGCCTGACCGTCACCAATCCCGGGCCGGTGGTCGCGGCGCCTCCCGGGGGCACCGGGCACGGGCTGATCGGCATGCGCGAGCGGGCCATGCTGTTCGGCGGCGAGCTCAGCGCCGAGCCCCGCCCGGACGGCGGCTTCGCGGTGCACGCCACGCTGCCGGTGCTCGCCCGATGACGATCAGCGTGGTCATCGCCGACGACCAGCGGATGCTGCGGGCCGGCCTGCGCATGGTGATCGAGACCGAGCCCGACCTGAACGTCGTCGGCGAGGCCAGCGACGGCGCCGAAGCGGTGGCGGTGGCCCGCCGCCTGCGCCCCGACGTGGTGCTGATGGACATCGCGATGCCGCGCCAGGACGGCCTCACCGCCACCCGGACCCTGCTGGCCCAGCCGGACCCGCCGCGGATCATCGTGCTGACCACCTTCGACACCGACGAGAACCTGCACCGGGCGCTGCGGGCCGGTGCGAGCGGCTTCCTGCTCAAGGTCTCCTCGCCGGAGCACCTGATCACCGCGATCCGGGTGGTGGCGGCCGGTGAGGCACTTCTCGACCCGGCGGTCACCACGCGGGTCATCTCGGCCTTCGCGGACCGGCCCGGCCCGACACCGCCACCGGAGCTGGGCGAGCTGACGCCGCGGGAGGTCGACGTGTTGCGGCTGATGGCCCGGGGGATGTCCAACGGGGAGATCGCCGCCGCGCTCACGGTCGGGGAGGCCACGGTGAAAACGCACGTCGCCCGGGTGCTGATGAAGCTCGGGTTGCGGGACCGGGTGCAGGCGGTCGTCTACGCGTACGAGTCCGGGTTGATCCGTGCGGGCCGGTCGTAACCCGTGCCGATGTCACGACTCTTCCACGTCAGCTCGGTCCTCAATCGCGACTCCATCCGCCGGCACGGTCTGGACTGGACCCGGATGGGCGCGGCCCGGAATATCGCCGGCAGCCGGGCGCCGGAGGTCGAGGGCTGTTTCCTTTGCGACGAGGCCACCACGACGTTCTTCATCCGGATCAACAACACCGGTGGGCCGGTCGACGTGTGGGCGGTCGACGGGGTCGGCGAGGAGCAGCTGGTCACGTCGCCGGAGGGCTTCGAGTACTACCCGGGCCGGATTCCCGCCCAGCAGGTCACCCTGCACCGGCCGGACGTCCCGGCGTGATCCGACAGTCCGGCTTGTCGACGTGACGAAGGCACAGGTTGTGATCAGGGAACCGGTGTATCGCCGACGGGCTCCGGCTACCGGACACCGCTCGCATGAGGCTCGGTCTAGCGCCGCGCAGCACCTCGGCCCGGGATTGTTCCGACTCCGACGCGACGGGCGCGGTCAACGCGCCGCGTAGCGTGGAGAGAGATCCGCGGCCGGAGGAGGACAGCGCCGTGCGACGTCGCGAGTTCGTCGGCCTCACCGGGGCCGCCCTCTTCGGCGCCATCCTGGCGGAGACCGAGCCGACCCCTACGCCCGCCGCATCGACCTCGACGCCCTGCCGATCAACGAACGCAAGGCGGTCCTCCTGCTCGACGTCACCCGCGCGTTCCTCATGTGGGGCAAGCACGAACAGGCCCTCCACACCATGCGGGCCGCCGGCCGGATCGCCCCCGAAGAAATCACTGGCTGCCCGCGGATCCACAAACTCGTCGGCGACCTGGTCGCCACCGCACCGATCACGGTCCGCCGCGAGGCTCGCGAGTTCGCCGGCGCCTACGGGATCGCCGCATGAGCACCGATAGCAAGGTCCTCTACATCATCGTCTGCGCCGCCGGCCCCGCCGGCGAAGTCGGCCAGTTGGTCAAGCTCGCTCACGACGACGGCTGGACCGTCCACATCATCGCCACGCCCGCGGCGCTCGGATTCATCGACGTACCGACTCTCGAGAAGCAGACCGGCCATCCCGTGCGTAGTCAATATCGAGCGCCCGGCGAGCCGCGGTCGCCGCGGGCAGACGCTATCATCGTCGCGCCGGCCACCTATAACACGATAAACAAGTTCGCCCAGGGCATCGCCGACACCTACGCCCTGGGAGTACTGGCGGAGGCACCCGGCCTGAATATTCCCGTCGTGATGCTGCCCTTCGTCAATAGCGCCTTGGCAGGACGAGCAGCATTTCGCCGAAATGTCGAGCAACTTCGCTCCGAGAAAATTCGCGTGCTCTTCGGCCCCGGGGAGTTCGAGCCGCACTCCCCCGGATCGGGGGACGGCCACCTGGACACCTATCCCTGGCATCTCGCCTTGCGAAACGTCTGGGATTGACGCCATAGCATCACACCCCTTCGACACCGCGGGTAAGCGTAGATCCCAAGTCTGGGATAATCGATGGCCGACAGCTGGGACTGGACCTTCCCTTACGAGTGGGTCCCAACGTTGAAAAACGTCCTCTAATCTTGTGCTTCAACCCGTCCGGCGAGGCTTGATGTCCTTATTGTGGTGGGCCGGCCGCTGATGTGCCTGGCCGGTGACCAGTATGAGTCCCCCGCAGTAGCCGGTCGCGGCGTGCCGGTTACGGGAGCCGGGCGGCCGTCCGGGACCGGGCCGGCTCGGTTAGATGCACGCGCTGGTGAGCCGCTGGTCGCGCGCAGGTTCGGAAACCCCCGCCGCACCCGGGCCGAGGCCAGCCGCTTCGGCGCCATCGGGCGTTCCCAGGGCCGGCGTAAGTCCTGGGCGAGGGACCCCGGGCCAGGCGCAGCTGAGTATGTGCGGCCAGCACCAGCCAGGTCCAGCGGTCGGCGGCGGCCGGCTCGCGGACTTGTGGTGCGGTCCGGCCGAGGGTCTGTTCGAGCAGGCGGAAGGTGTGCTCGATGTCGAAGCGGCGCAGGAACGCCTGCCAGCACCGGTCGACATCAGCATCGGTGGCGTCAACCTTGGACCACCCGCCAGCACATCGATCGCTTCCGCCTGTCCGTCACGAACGCACCACCGACGATCGATTAGAGCGGATGCGGCCTTACGGACCGACGTGCACTCGCGCCGGTCGCACGCCGGCGAATTGACGCCGGAGCAGCGAGCTTCCCGGATGTGCTCTACTGCCCGATGTGAGAAGACGGGTAAGCCTGGTCCTGAGCGTCGCGTTGCTGCTGGCCGGGGCTGGTGGAGTGGCGAGCTGGCGGTGGTGGCACCACCGTGCGCCGTATGGGCCCGAGGCGCTCGACGCTCAGGCGACGCTTCAACTCGTCGACCAGGCGACCGCCGACGCCGCCCTGCGGCCCAGCAATGCCGAACAGGCCGATGCCGGAGACCAGATCTTCCTCGGACGGGTTACATGGAGTCGGCCGTCTGACCCCCAGAAGGGCGGCTCTCTTCGCATCATTGTGCTCGACAAACGTAGTCACCTGCCGCCCGGCTTCATCGCGGCGACCTCCGCTTTGCCCGACGCCGTCAGTACCGGCTCGGATGGAGCCTTGGACCTCGCCGAGCAGCGCTACGCCTGGTTACGAGGTGCTGGTACGCGGGAAGTCAATGAGCAGTCGTGGAGTTCCGGTAGTGCCATCTACGTGGACTCGGTAGACGCGTCCCCCGTAACCTTCCAGTTCGTTCTCCGCTCGGCGCGACCGGGAACACCGCCTGAGCAGATGGTGGCGACGGGGCCCGCTGAGGTCGAGGACTTATTGGTGGCCCTGATCAGCGTGGGGCCTGACGGGCAAGTCTACTGGGCACAGCGACTGCTGAACTGACGCAAGTCATCCAAGCCGCCGCTACGGCAAGCTCCTGGAAACAACCAATTGCTTCAGTGGGTTGAATGGCAAGCCAATCGGCTGAACAACTTCAAGGAACAAGCTGGACTTGGAGTTCAACCTGGCCGCACGAGCACTTCGAGATAATCAACCAGGATGGTGGCTCGATGTACGGCGGTTACGTGTGCGCTCGCGTAAGCAAGATCCTGCGCAATAACGATGAGCTATCAAGGGATGAAGTACTCCACATTGGGCAGACGTTCGGGCCGTACGTTTCCCACTCAGGCAGACCGGCGGCCTACTTGCCTTAGGTCTCGAGGCCGTATCAATTCGTCGCCGGAAATCTTCCAGCGCGAGGCGAACCCTTGCACCAGCCGCAACGAGACCGCCCATGCGAATAGGCTGTCATGGATCGAGGTGCCGGGCGAGCGCGGCACGGGCCGGCCGCGCTCGGCCTGCTGGCGGCGGATGCCCGCGGCAGGACCGGTACGCTGCGCCGATGAACTCGCTGGTGATCCTGCTCGATCTGGACGGGACGCTGGTGGAGCGCGGCCGTCCGGTCCCCGGCGCCGCCCACGCGATCATGGAGCTGCGCCGGGCCGGCCACACCGTGCGCGTCTTCACCAACACCGACTCGCGGGGCGAGGCCGCCCTGGTCAAGCAGATCCGCCGGATGGGCATCCCGGTGGCGCTCGGCGAGGTCTTCACCCCGGTCGTCGCCGCGCTGCGGGTGCTGACCCTGGCCAGCCGGGTGCTGGTCCTCGCCGACCGGGCCGTGCGCGACGAGTTCCCGGCACAGTCGGACAACAGCAGGCCCACCCACGTCATCGTCGGCGACTGCCGGCAGACGCTGAGCTACCCGGTGCTGGACGCCGCGTTCCGGGCGGTTCGCGACGGTGCCGAGCTGCTGGCCCTGCAGGGCGGGCGCTACTTCCGCGCCGCCGACGGTGACCACCTGGACACCGGCGCGATCGTCGCCGCCATCGAGTACGCCACCGGCAGCAAGGCCCGCCTGCTCGGCAAACCCAGCCCGGACTTCCTGCGCCTGGCGGCCGGTGACGTCCCCGCCGACCGGCTCTGGGTGGTCGGCGACGACCGCACCACCGACATCCTGATGGCCCATCGGGGCGGCGCCACCTCCGTCCAGGTCCGCACCGGCAAGTACCTGGACCAGCAGGCCGCCGAGGGCCTGGCCGAACCCACCCACGTGATCGACTCGATCGCCGGCCTGCCCGCGCTGGTCGAGGCTCAGGCGATCCGGTAACCGACTCCGGGCAGCGTCACGATCGCCACCGGCTCACCGAGTTTGCGCCGCAGCCGCCCGACGGTCACCGTCACGGTGTTCGTGAACGGGTCGGCGTTCTCGTCCCACACCTGCTCCAGCAGATCCTCGCTGCTCAGATAGCCCGGCGCCGCCCGCATCAGCGCTTCGAGAACCGCGAACTCCTTCACCGACAGCGGCAGCCCGACCCCGGATCGCGACGCCGTCCGCCGGATCGGGTCAAGTTCAAGATCATTGACACTCAGCGTACGAGGATGAGCGGCCGGCCGCCGTCGCGCCAGTGATCGCACCCGCAACACCAGCTCGGGAAAGTGGAACGGCTTGGCCAGGTAGTCGTCGGCGCCCAGGGTCAGCCCGCGCACCCGGTCGTCGGCGGACCCGGCAGCGGTCAGCATCAGCACCATCGCCCGCGGCGCCCGGCCGGTGATCATCTCGCAGAGGGTGTCGCCGCTCAGCCCCGGCAGGTCCCGGTCGAGCACCACCACGTCGTACGTGTTGACGTCCAGTTTCGCCGCGGCGGCCAGCCCGTCGAGCGCCACGTCGACGGCCATCCCCTGATCGCGCAGCCCCTCCGCGACCACCTCGGCGAGCGCCACCGCGTCCTCCACCACCAGGATCCTCACGGCAGCCGGATCTCCACCCGCAGCCCGCCCTCCGGCCGCGCCCGCAGGCCGAGCGACCCGCCGTGCGCGGACGCCACCGCCGAGGCGATCGCCAGGCCCAGCCCGGTGCCGCCGCCGGTCCGGTCCGCGCCGAGCCGCCGGAACGGCCGGCCGAGCGTCGCCACCTGCCCCGGGTCGAGAACCGGCCCGTCGTTCTCCACCACCAGCTCCCCGGGGGCCAGGGTCACCCGCATCCACCCGCCGGGCTCGTTGTGCCGCCGCGCGTTGTCCACCACGTTCGACACCATCCGGGCCAGCAGCACCGGGTTGCCGACGGTGCGGAAGTCGGTGCCCTCCACCGGCACCCCGGCCGGGATCAGCGACCGCACCGCCACCGGGGTACGCCCGTCGAGCGCCCCGTGCTGTGCCCTGGCCAGCACCAGCAGCCCCTCCAGCAGCCGTTCCAGCTGGTCCAGCTCGTTTCGCACCCGCCCGGCCAGCCGTACCACCTCGACCGGCGGCGCCGGCTTGGCCTCCGCCACGTCGATCGCCGCCCGTACCGTCGCCAGCGGTGTCCGCAGCTCGTGCGACGCGTCGGCGACGAACCGCCGCTGCGCCGCGAACGCCTCCTCCAGCCGGCCGAGCAACTCGTCGATGGTGTCGGCGAGCGCCTTCACCTCGTCGGCCGGCCCGGTGACGGCGAGCCGCGAGTGCAGGTTGTCGGCGGTGATCCGCCTGGTCGCCGCGGTGATCCGGCGCAGCGGGCGCAGCACCCGCCCGGCCGCGGCCCGGCCCAGCGCCAGCGACACCAGCAGCATGACGGCCAGGGCGACGAGCGCGCCGACCGCGAGCTGGCGGCTCTGCGCCGCCGAGGCGGAGGCCAGCTCCTCCTGCAGCCGGGCGATCTGCTCGGCCGGCGGGACACCGGTGCCCTGCGGCGCCACATGCGTGGTCCGGCTGATGCTGAACGCCGCGGTGATCGCGAGCAGCCCGGCCCCGGAGATCAGGAACAGCACGCCGTACAGAAGGGTGAAACGCAGCCGGACGCCCATCCGCCCAGCATGCCCCGCCCGGCATAACAGCGGGATGACAGCCTTCGTCGCGCCCCGGTTAGGCCCGGCTCCGTAGAACTTCCGGCATGACAGCGACCATCGAAGTGAACGGACTACGCAAGCGGTTCGGCACCGCGCTCGCCCTGGACGGGATGACGTTCGCGGTCCGGGGCGGTCATGTGACCGGGTTCGTCGGCCCGAACGGCGCCGGCAAGTCGACGACGCTGCGGGTGCTCACCGGGCTGGACCGGCCGGATGCCGGGACCGCGACGATCGGCGGCCGGCGGTACGCCACGCTGGCCAGGCCGCTGCGCCACGTCGGCGCGCTGCTCGACCCGCACGCGCCGCACCCGTCCCGGACCGGCCGGAACCACCTGTTGTGGCTGGCCCGTTCGCAGGACCTGCCGGCCGCCCGGGTGGACGAGGTGCTCGCCCTGACCGGTCTGGCCGACGCGGGACGGCGCCGGGCCGGCGGCTACTCACTGGGCATGCGGCAACGCCTCGGGATGGCCGCCGCGCTGCTCGGCGACCCGCCGGTGCTGCTGCTCGACGAGCCGTTCAACGGGCTCGACCCGGCCGGGATCGTGTGGATGCGCGACCTGCTGCGCGAGCTGGCCGGGCAGGGCCGGGCGGTGCTGGTCTCCAGCCACCTGATGAGCGAGCTGCAGGACATCGCCGGGCACGTGATAGTGGTCGGGCACGGCCGGGTGATCGCCGCCGCCGAGGTGGGCGAGCTGCTCCACGCGTACGCAAGCCTCGAAGCGGCCTATCTGACGCTGACCGCGGGCGTGGGAGGCATCCGATGATCCTGCGTGCCGAATGGGTCAAGTTCCGCACCGTGCCGGCCTGGATCGGTGGCATCGCGGCCGCCGGGCTGATCGTGGTGGCGCTCGGCTGCCTGGCCGCCGCCGGCACCCGGATGTCCTGCATGGACGGGACCCGCGAGGTGGCCTGCCCACCGGTGCCGGCCAGCCGGGACGGCATCGCGGTCGAGGACCAGTTCACCTTCACGCACCGCGCGCTCACCGGCGACGGCGCGATCACCGCGAAGGTCGGCGGCCTCGACGGCATCATCACCTACCCGCCGCCGAACCACGACGAGTTGGTCGCCGGGGTGGCGCCCTGGGCCAAGGCCGGCCTGCTGATCAAGAACGGCACCCGGCAGGGCGCCGACTACGCGGCGGTGATGCTCACCGGCGAGCACGGCGTCCGGATGCAGTCCGGTTTCACCGGCGACAAGGCGGCCGCCCACCAGCCGCCCACCCGGGAGGCCTGGCTGCGGCTCACCCGGCACGGCGACGAGATCACCGGCTACGTCTCGGCCGACGGCGTCACCTGGCAGAAGATCGATACGGTACGCCTCGACGACCTGCCCGACACGGTGCGGATCGGCCTGTTCGTCACCTCACCGAGCGGGATCAGCGTCGACGACAGCGCGCGCGGCGGGCACACCGTCGCCGCCCGGTTCACCCAGGCCAGTGCTCAGTTCTCCCACGTCGACCCGGGTGGCGGATGGACCGACACGCTGGTCGGCTACACCTCGTACCGCACCACCTGGCAGCTCACCCACCCGCCCGGCCACACCGAGTCCGGCGGCGTGCTGACGGTCACCGGGACCGGCGACATCGCGCCCGCCAAGGAGGGCGGCATGCCGATCAGCTTCGTCCTCACCGGGGTCTACGCCGGCCTGCTGCCGCTGATCCTGGTGGCCGCGCTCTGCGGAACCGCCGAGTTCCGCCACGGGATGATCCGGACCACGCTCGCCGCGATGCCCCACCCGATCCGGGTCTCCGCCGCCAAGGCCGGCGTGATCGGCGCGGTGTCGCTGCTCGCCGGCCTGCTGGCGGTCGGCGTGACGGTGGCCGTTACGTCGCGCATCCTGCACGCCCACGCCGTGGTGTCCCTGCCCGTACCGTGGCTGACCAGCTTGCGAGTCACCATCGGCACGGCTCTGCTGTTGTCACTGGCCGCCATTTTCGCGTACGCCCTGGGCGCCCTCGTGCGCCGAGCCGTCCCCGTGGTGGTGGCTGTGACCGCTCTGCTGATCGCTCCCCCGATCCTGGCGGTCACCTCGGTGCTTCCGCCCGGCGCCGGAGCCTGGCTGCTGCGCTTGACCCCGGGTGCCGCCTTCGCCATCCAGCAGGAGGTTCCGGCGTATCCGCAGCTGTCCCGCCCCCAGACGGTCTTCGACGGCTACTTCCCGCTGTCGCCTTGGCTCGGGCTGGGCGTCCTGGCCTGCTACGCCGTGGTCGCCCTGGCCGCCGCCACCTGGCGCCTCCGGAGGGCCGTCGCATGAGGGCCGCCCCGACTTTCACCGCAGCCTCCGTCCTCCCCAGCCGGGCCGTCGCATGAAGGCCGCCTCGACCTTCACCGCGGCTTCCCTCCCCAGCCGGACCGTCGCATGAGGGCCGCGCTGCGAGCCGAATGGGCCAAACTGCGCACCGCGCCCGCCCTGCTCATCCCGCTGACCCTCACGATCCTGCTCACCGCCGCCGGCGCGGCGCTCGGCGACCGCGGGATCGACCCGGTCCAGCTACGCCTGCTGGGTGTCCGCCTCGGACAGGCCGCCGTAGCCGCCGCCGGCGTCCAGATCCTCGCCGGCGAATACCGGACCGGCCTGATCCGAGCCACCCTGCTCGCCGTCCCCCGCCGCCTCGCCCTGCTCACCGCCAAGGCCACCCTGCTCACCGCCGCCGTGGCTCCCGCAGCCCTACTCGGCGTGGGCGCTGCCGTGCTGACCCTGCCGCCCACCACGCCGATGCTCCGGGCCGCCGCCGAGTCGGTCCTCTACCTGATCCTGATCGGACTCCTGGGCCTGGGCATAGCCGCCACCGTCCGCAGCTCCGCGGTGGCGGTCAGCATCGTCCTGGCGCTGCTCTATCTCATGCCGATGCTGCTCCAGATCCTTCCCGACCCGGACTGGCAGCGCGCTCTCTACCGGCTGACGCCCGCCACCGCCGTCCAGGCCCTCACCACCACTGTCGACAACGCGTCCCTGTCGCTGTCCCCGTGGTCGGCCCTGGCCGTGGTCGCCACCTGGACCACCGTCGCCCTCGTCACCGGCGCCCTGACCTTCCACCGCCGAGACGCCTGACCCTCCCCCGCGAAGTCCCCCGCGCGGGCCGGTCCCCGGGCGTGGGTGGTCCCCCTCGCGGGGCGGTCCCTCGCGGGGGCGGTCCCTCGCGGGGGGCAATCCTCCGCCCAACCAAGCGCCGCCCGGTCCCGGACCCAGCTGGCGCTCAGAATCGCCTCAACAGTCCCGAGACAACCACCAGCACCAGCCGACTCTCCACGGCTGGTCACCACGGTTGCCTCAAGACACCCGAGACGACCACCAGCACCAGCCAACCCCCACAGCTGGCCACCACGGTTGCCTCAAGACACCCGAGACAACCACCACCACCAGCCGACTCTCCACGGCTGGTCACCACGGTTGTGTCGAGGCACCCGAGACAACCACCACCACCAGCCAACCCCCACAGCTGGCCACCACGGTTGTGTCAGGGCGCTTGAGACAACCACCAGGACCAGCTGGGGCGATGCGACAGCGGGTGCCGGTCTTCCGCACGGGCGCGGAGCAGGGCGTTGCCGGCGTCCAGATCTGGAGTGCTGGCTAGTCGCGCAAGGCGGCGGTGAGGTCGACCTCGACGAGCTGGCCGGTGTAGCCGAGAGCGGCCACGCCGACCAGGGTGCTGGCCGTGGTGAAGGCCGGGGCCAGGTCGGACTCGTTCAGCTGCTGCCAGACCGCGGACAGGACACCGCTGTCCGGGCTGACCACATAGATGACCGAGCGGACCACGTCGGCCGGGGTGGCGCCGGCCGCTGACAGGACAGCCAGCGAGTTCGCGATCACCTGGGCGGTCTGGGCGGCGTAGTCGCCGTCCGCCCCGACCATCCTGCCGGACAGGTCGAGCGGGCACTGGCCGGCCAGATGCGCCAGTCGCCCCGCCTCGGTGATCGTCACATGGCTGTAGCCGGCCGTCTCGTGCACCGATGCCGGATTGATCTTCTTGAGCATCCGGCCAGCATGGCGACCACGCCGCCCACCCGCGACCGATTAAAACCGGCATACCGGCCAACGCCGAGCGGTCACGACGCGCTTGGAAGCACCGCCGGTCACCGCGCAAGCCACCCGACAGCACCGCCGGTCACCGCGCAAGCCACCCGACAGCACCGCCGGTCACCGCGCAAGCCGCTCGACAGCAGAGCCGCTCAACAACAGAGCCGCTCACAGCACAAACCGCCCGACAGCACCGCCACTCACGGCGCAAGCGGGCGGGGAGCGCCGCCCGGGTCAGGGGACGAGCGGACCCGGCAGCGCCGCCCGGGCGGCCGCAGCGTCGCCGGACAGCTCGGACCAGGGCTTCCTGTTCCACAACGCGAGCATCAAGTCAGGCGCCGGACCGCGCAGCTCGACCACCGGCTCCCCCGGCCCGAACACCCACGAACGCCCGAGGTCATCAGCGGTGAACCGGACCGCCGCCGCCGGCTCAGCCATCCGCCCCAACTTCACCTGGCGCGGCGCGAACGTGTCGAACACCTCGGCCACCCCGTCGCCGCAGAGCTCCGGGTCGAGGCGGCTCGGGATGCCCAGCGCGTGCTGCGCGTCCCACCGGTGCACCAGCGTCTCCAGCCACCGGCGCCGCCGCCAGAAGCCCACGGTGCAGGGCGGCCAGAACGTCCACGCCTCGGTCGCCGGGTCCACGCTCAGCGCCTCGACCAGCCGGCGCGACGTCTCCGCCACATGGGGCGCGATGTCCTCGGGCGCGGGCGGGCTCGCATGACGCCCGTGTCGCTCCCGGACGGCCGCGACCACCCACAGGTTGCCCTCGGCGACGTGCGCCGCCAGCTCGCGCAGCGTCCAGTCCCCACAGTGCTCGACCGGCGCGCTCAGCTCACCGCCCAGACACTCCTGGAACAGCTCCAGCTCCTCCCGGAGCAGCGCCAAGTGATCGATCTGCATGGCCGGGACTCTACCGCCACCCCCCGACAGAACCGGGCCTCCCCGGATCAAAGGGCTTTCCGGTACGCGATGTAATCGTCCGACGTCGACGAATATGACTCAGGTGGTATGGCGGTGCCCCACGCCGGGTCACGCAGACTCAGGGCTGTCTAGACAACTCGGTGAACGGAGCACCCCCATGCCCGTACGTCGTCCCCTCCCCATCCTGCTGTCCGTGCTCGCCTGCCTGCTCGCGCTGGTCGCGGTGCCGGCCTCGGCCGCGAGTTCGCTGACCGTGGCGCAGGCGATCGCCGGACAGAGCGGTACCGGCACGGTCCTCGGCTACATCGTCGGCGAGCCGACCGCGACCAGCACGGTCCGGTTCGGTGACTTCACCGGCGACACCGCCCTGGCCATCGCCGACAGCAGGACCGAGAGCAGCACCGCCAGGATGCTCTACGTCCAGCTCACCAGCTCCTACCGGTCGGCGTTCGGCCTGCTCAGCAACCCCTCGCTGATCGGCCGGCAGCTGACCGTGACCGGGACGCTGACCGCGTACTTCTCGCATCCCGGCCTGAAGTCGCCCTCGGCGATGTCGCTGGGCACCACCCCGACGCCCGCGCCCACCCCGTCCGGCAGCACGGACGCCTACTACGCCACCGCCGCCGGCAAGTCCGGGGCGAGCCTCAAGGCCGCGTTGCACACGATCATCTCGACCGGGGTGACGAAGCTGTCCTACGACGCGGTCTGGGACGCGCTCAAGGTCACCGATCAGGACCCGGCCAACTCGTCGAACGTCATCCTCGTCTACTCCGGGCTCAGCCGCGCCAAGTCGCTCAACGGCGGCGACACCGGCGACTGGAACCGCGAGCACGTCTGGGCCAAGTCACACGGCGACTTCGGCACCGCCGCCGGGCCCGGCACCGACCTGCATCACCTGCGACCGGAGGACGTCACGGTCAACGCCCTGCGCGACAACAAGGACTTCGACACCGGGGGCAGCGCGGTCAGCGGCGCCGCCGGCAACTACACCGACGCGGACTCCTGGGAGCCGCGCAACGCGGTGAAGGGCGACGTGGCCCGCATGATCTTCTACATGGCGGTCCGCTACGAGGGCGACGACGGCTGGCCCGATCTGGAGGTCGACGACTCGGTCACCAACGGCACCGATCCCTACCTCGGGCGACTGTCGAAACTGCTGACTTGGAACGCGCAGGACCCGCCGGACACCTTCGAGAAGAACCGCAACCAGGTCATCTACGCGTCCTACCAGCACAACCGCAACCCGTTCATCGACCACCCGGAGTGGGTTTCCGCCATCTTCGGCAGTTGACCGGCCCCTGACCGGATGGCGACAGAACACGTGGGCCGCCGTCCCCGCTTCCTAGCCTGGTGGCTACCGGCGATGGTCCGGTCAGGACCGATGGCGAGGTGACGCCATGGAACTCGAGGTTCCCCGCGTCTGGCTCCGGCTCAGCTTCGAGCTGCAGGTGGATGGGCAGTTCGCGGTCGGCGTCACCGACCACCGCGGCCGGCGTGTCACACCTCCACGGCCGGGTCGCGGGGCGTACGGCTGGGACGACGTCTCGATCCCCGCGACGGAGCTGACGCCGCCACTGGTGCTCCGGCGCCCCACCGCGGTGTGGCGGATATTCCGGGACGCGGTGGGGGCGTTGCCCGACTTCCGTACCGGAAGCTCCTCCCCACCCGCTCTCCCGATCTTCGTGTCGGTCCCCCGGGAACTCGCGCTCATCCGCTCCGACGTGCTGGTGTCGCAGGTTCTGCCGCCGTCGAACGAGCCGCCACGGTGGGTCGCTGTCCACGATCGCCCGGCGTTCGGGCAGGTCGCGCCGTTCGTGCTGCCGCTGACGATCGTCGGTGTTGGCGAGCGAGGCGCCGACGCGCTGCGGCGGGTCGAGCAGACACCCTGGTCCAGTCCGGACGAGTCGCTGCAGGCGCACCTGGCCGACATCACCTGGCTGGACGAGCCCGCCGACGTGATCCGCCGCCAGCCGGAGGGCGACGTCGACGTGCTCGTGCTGGACGCCTACGACGCCCGGGCGCTGACCGCCGCGGGGTCCAGTGCGGGGATACGCGCGGCCATCGTGCTCGGGGCCGGCCCGGCCGCGGCGCACACCGACCCGGAGAGTGTGCTGCCACTGGCCCGCAGCGTGATCACCGTGGCGGGGCCGCCCGACGCCGTCCAGCTCGACATCATCGCTCTGCTGCTGCGAGGCGTGAGCCGCGACCTGCCCCTGCACGAAGCCGTCCGCGAGGCCGCAACCCACCACGACGCGCAGGGTCGCGTGATCGCCCTGTCGGCCTCGCCCGATGCCCTGCACGACCTGCGCCTGACGGCGGCCTGGGACAGTGTCGAGGGCAGCGTCGTGGCCCTGTCCGGGACGATCGGCGCCGGCACCGGAAGCACCACGGTGGCGTCGATGTTCCCGCCCGAGCAGCACGAGCTCGGCAGGTCGCTGATCGCGGACGTCGACGCCGCCCGCCACCTGGAGTTCAGCTTCACCGGGGAGGCGCACGGGCTGATCCCGCTGGCGATCGCGCGCAAGGCCGTGGCCGACGCCGAGCGGGCGGCCCGCGAGCTCGCCTCGGCCTTCGCGCCCGGAACGGATCCGACGGTGACCCGGGACGGTGTCCGGGTGGTGAACCTGGGACTGCGCCGGCGCGGCGATCAGGTCGGCCCGCCCGGCGTGCGCACCAGCTACGTCGAGCACGTGTGTTCCCTCGCGGCGGGGCAACGGTACGACCTGGAGGTGCAGATCGGCGCCGCCTGGCCGCAGAGCCTGGTGGTCGGCGAGCTGCCCTCCGTCGACATGTTGCTGCCCGACGACCGTCGCGGGCACGACCTGCACGTCGCCGTCTTCACCGACACGATGACGGTGGTGGGCGAAGCGACCCGGGTGCTGCGGCTGCCGCCGTCCGGGCCCTCCCCGGTGCTGACCTTCCCGCTGGTGGCCGGGGCGGCCGGCCCGGCGTGGGCCCGGGTGAGCCTCTACCACCGGGACAACCTTCTGCAGACTTTCCGGCTCGACCTGCTCGTCGAGGAGGCGGAGCGGACGCACCCGGGCATGGTGGCCTCGGCCGGCCTGCAGCACAGCGCCACCCGGGACTGGGGGAACCTCGGCGCACTCGGCCGGCGTGCCCTGTCGCTGACCGTCAACAGTGACGGCGCGCGGGGCCATCGGCTGTTCGTCAAGGGCGAGGACCTGGCCGTGACCCTGCCGATCGACCACGACCGCGGCGAGGAGGTCGCCCGGGAGGTACGGCAGATCCTCACCGCCAACGTGAACCGCGCGATCTCCTCCGCGGAGGCCCTCTGGCGCCTCGCCGTGCGGGGCAGCGACTTGTTCACCTTCCTGTTCGACCGCCTCCGGGAGGAGGCCGACGCGCTGGCCGCGGTGTGCCGGCGCGAGGACGAGACGCTGCAGATCATCCGCGCCGACCCGGCCGAGTCGGTGCCGTGGTCGCTGGTCTACGACTGGGATCTGCCGGACTTCCGCTACGGCGACGAGTCGCCGCCGGTCTGCTTCGGCCGCACCGAGGAGGGCCGGCGCTGCACGCACCACTCCACCGACGGCGTGGTCTGCGTGTACGGCTTCTGGGGCATCCGCCACCACGTCGAGGAGCTGCTGGCCGCGCCCCGCGAGACCGACCTGCCCGGTACGCTGCGGATCACCGAGCCGAGCGTGCTGGTGGCCCTCGGGGTGGATCCCGCGGCGACCGGCGACCTCGTCGGCCGGCTGTCGGCGGTCTTCCCGCCACCGAGGGTGCGGCACCTGGGCAGCACCGATCGGCTGCTGGACAGCCTGTTCAGCGCCGATCGCCCGGCGGTGGTGATCGTGCTGGGCCACCACAAGACCACCGATGTGGTGTCGGAACCGGTGGGCTCGCGGATCGCCCTGCGGACGGCGGACGGGTGGCTGCAGGCCAAGGAGATCACCCGGCGGCGCAGGCAGAACGGCTCCTGGCAGCCGCCCCAGTCCATCGTGATGCTGCTGTCCTGCGGGTCCGCGGCGCCGGCGCCGACCGCGATGAGCAGCTTCCTCGCCGCCCTCAACGGGGTGGGCGCCGGTGCGGTGCTGGGGACCGAGTGCGACGTCTATTCCGATCTCGCCGCCGACTTCGCCATCAACGTGCTGGCCGCCCTGGCCGGCGCCGAGCCGATCGGCCGGGCCCTGCCGTTCGCCGGAGCCGTCCGCGCCGCCCGGCACCGCATCGTCATCGACAAAGGGGACGCCCGTGGCCTCGCTTTCGCCGCGTTCGGGCCGGCCGAGCTCGCGCTGGTGCGTCAGTAGGCCCGGCCGGATCACCGGCACGATCCTGCTCGTCCTGGCGCTGGCCGGCGGGCCGCTGCTGGATGTTCCCGCAGCCGCGGCGGCCGACCTGATCGTGGTCAGCGACGGCACGACCGCCACGCTGCCGCCGAGGGCTTCGGCGATCGTCAGTTTCCCGCTGACCGCTGCCCCCGGTGTGCCGCTGGATCCCGCGCCCGAGGTCGCGGTGCAGCGGGTCCTGCTCGACAAGGAGCAGCTCGACGTGGCCGGCGCCGTCGAACCATGGATCACCGCCGCGGTGCCGGCCCTGGAACTCCGGGTCAGCACCGACCGGCTGGCCACACCCGGCGCGTACGAGATCCTGCTCTCGGTGACCCGCGGCGACCAGCGGCAGCTCGTCACGGTGACCCTGACCCGCCCGCCCGGCCGGGTGGTCACCCCGGCGACGGTCACTGTCAAACGGACCCTGCCGTTGCTCCCGGGCGGTACGACCGAGGAGCGACTGCCCCGGCTGACGGTGTTCGCCGCGTCGGGGACCCGGCTCGTCACCATGTCCGCGTTCCAGGTGGAACCGGACGACCCGCAGATCCGGGTCGGCACCGTCGCGGTTCCCGTCGAGCCGGGCGGCCACACCGACGTGCCGTACACCGTCGCCGGGACCGCCGGCCCCGGGACGGTGACCCGTACGGTGCAGATCTCCTCACCTCAGCTGAGCGACCCGGTCCCGGTCACCTTCTCGGTGACCACCCGGCGTCATCCCGGCCTCATCGCGGTGTTCCTGATCCTCGGCGTGCTGCTCGGTCTCGCCGTGCGGACCCTGCTTCCGCGAGCGGCCGCGTGGCGGGCCCGGGAGATCGACCGCAGGCAACTGGAGGCGGATCTGACCAGCCTCGCCGGACAGTACCCGGACGAGGAGTTCGGCGCCTTCCTCGCCGAGCGCCGAGCCGCCCTGCACGCGGCGCGCGGCGCCGGGGTGACGACCACAGCCGCCGCGATCCGCACCGCTGTCGCCCAGCGGCTGGAGGCGTTGCAGGCCGAGCTGACCGGGCTGGACGATCGGTACCGCGCCCCGGCGACGATCCTGCGCTCCGACTGGAGACTGCCGGCGAGCCTGGCCGATGGCGTCGGCGCGGCGCGCGCCGCCCTGGCGCGAGCGGACGCCGCCCTGGACGCCCGCAACCGGGGCGGCGCGCGGGACGCGCTGACGGACGTGGACCGGGCGGTCGACGACCTCGTCCGCGAAGCCGGCGACTGGGGTGCCCTGGCACTCGCCGGGCTCACCGACCTGGCGAACGCCCTCGGCGACCGCGACAAAGGGTCGCTCGGACAGCTGCGGACAGCCGTGCTGCTGGCCCGGAGCGGCGTGCCCGTGTCCGCCGTGGCCAGTCCCGCGACCACGGCGGACCTCGCCCGGCGCCTGCGCGAGGCGGACCAGACCGTGCAGCGCTTCGCGGCCCTGCGGCCCTACCTCAACGGTGTCGCCGAGGAGGCCGACCTGCTGGCGAAGACGCTCGCCGAGCACCAGCAGGACGTCGCGGACCTCACCGCGGCGACGCGGTCGGCTCGCGCCGGGGCCCGCGCCGCCGGCGACGACCCGGCCACGGCGGCGGAACCGCTCGCGCGGGTGATCTCCGAACTCGTCACGGCCGAGCAGGACGCCATCCGGCGTCCGCTGAGGGCCGCCCAGGAGCCAGCCGTGGACGCCATGCTGGCCAGCGGGGACATGGCGGGCGCGCTGCAGGTGGTACTCGGCAAGCTGGGCACCACGACGGCACCGACCAGTCCGGTGCTCCTGGGCGACGAGGCCACCACGATCATGGCGGCGACGCGTACGGTCTCCGAGGCCACGCCGGTGCCCCAGCCGCGGCTGGCGATCCTGCCGAACCGGTCCCCGGCGAGGGACCGGTGGAACGCGGCGAGCCGCGGCATCGTGCTGGCCGTCGCCGGGGCGGGCGTGCTGCTCGTGCACACGCTGGTCGCCGTGGCGATCGTGCTGCTCGTCGGCTACGGGCTGTTCCTGTCCAGCTGGACGGGAACGCTCAACGACGTGACGACGATCCTCGTCTGGGCCTTCGCCGTCGACGTCTCGATCGCCGGCCTCAGCGCTCTGCTGACTCCCACCCCGGCGAGGGCCGGATGACCGGAATGCTTTGATCTATCGATGATCGACGGGGACGGCATCATCGAGTACGGGTCGGCGGCGTTCCGGGCGGAGCACTGGCTGGTGCGATTCGTCGGTACCGACGACGGGCGGACGCTTCTGGCGGTCGACCACGGACGGGTCGACGTGATCGACATGGCAACCGGCGCGGTGACGACCGGGCCCCGGGTCAAGGCGGTGACCACCCACGCCGATGTGGTGGCGGTGGCGCCGGCGGACCGGCCGGACACCGTCACGCTGCTGACCCTGCCGGAGCTGACGCCGCGGGCGGAGTTCGACGCCGGCGGCCCGGTGTACCGGCTGGCGATGAGTGGCGGGACGATCGCGGCGCTCACCGCCGAGCCGTACACACTGGCCCTGATCGTGGACGGCACCACGCACCGGATCGACCTGCCCGACGAGGCGACCTGCCTCGCCCTGTCGCCGGACGGGACGCTGGCCGCGGTCGGGACGAACAAGGGTCGTACCGGGAACGTGCTGCTCGTGGACGTGCCGACCGGGACTGTCCGGCACACGCTGACCGGGCCCCGCGCGCCGGTCACCGCGGTGGCCGTCTCCGCGGCGCACGACGTGGTGGTGGCGGCGGCCGGGCCGCGGGTGCTCGGCTGGACGCCGAGCGCGAAGAAGCCGAAGGCCACGAGCCTGTGGGTGTCGCCGAAGGACGGCGCGTCGCTGGCCGGGATCACCCCGTCCGGGCGGCTGATCGCCTACTCCTGGAAGGGGTCGACAGCGGCCGTCGATCCGTCGACCGGGACCGTCGACTGGGAGATCGACTCGTACGGCCCGGTTCTGGTCCACGGCGAGCGGGTCGTCTCGGTCCGGTTCGGCGACTGCCGCGAGCTCGACCCGTCGACCGGGGCGGTGCGGCACACCTGGACGCACCGCGGATACATGACCCGGTTGTCCGCCGTCGGCGACACTGTCGTCGGAAGTGGCCGGGACTCCCGCCCGATGCTGTTGCGGCCCGGTACGACAGAGGTTCCCGAGTTGGGCGACGGGCACTCCCGGTCCGTCGTCGCCGTGTCGTTCGACGGCGACCGGTTCGCCACGACCGGCGAGGACAACCGGGTCTGCGTGTGGCAGCGGGGCCGGCCGGCACCGCTGTTCACCGCGACGATCGACGTGCCGACCGTCGCCCGTTACCACGGCGTCGCGCTGGACGGCGGGACGCTGTTCGCCGGCGACCGGGAACGCCTGCTGCGGTTCACCGTCGGTGACCCGGAGCCAGCGGCCCGCAGCGAGCGGCTGGACGGCAACGTGGTGGCCGCGGCATCGCTGACCGACCGGGGCGAGGTGCTGGTCGCCTGCTCGAAGGGGTACCGCAACGGCGTGTTCTACCGGCTCGACGCGCTGACCCTGGAGGTCCGCGCGCAGGCCAAGGCGCCGTACGTGCTCGGGACGATCGCGTACACGCCGGGGTCCGCCACCTTCGACCTGCGCTGGGCGACCGGGTTCCGGACCTACGAGATCAAGGGATTCGCCGAGACCGGCGGGTGCGAGCACGGCGGCTACCGCTCGCGGCTCTACGTGACACCCGACCACACGCTGCTGGTCACCCTGGACAGTCGCGAGGAGACCGCGACACTGCGGGTGCTGGACATCGCCGCGCGCACCGAACTGCACGACGCGATCACCATCCCGGCCGTGACCGGCGACGCCTGCATGTCCGCCGCCGGCCTGCTGACGACCGGGCACGCCGACGCGGTCCGCCTGTGGGACGTCCGGTCCGGCACCCTCGCCGGCGTGCTGCCGTTGCGCACGCCGGCCGGCTGGGGCGCCGCCGTGCGCTGGACACCCGGCGAGACCGCGGTGCTGGTCAGCCACTCGTCCGGCGGCCTGCAGGAGGTGCCGGCCTCGGTGATCGGGTAGGCGGCACTGCTCCCGCCGCGATGTCGGCCGCCATGACCAACGAAGACGGATACGGGATCGCGTCCCCTGCCCTTGTCGTGACCGGCGGCAGTCAGCGCGAGCCGCCCGCTGACGCGTCGCGGGAGAAACCGGTGACGTAGGCGTCGATCTCGGCCAGTACCGCCCTCTTGCCCGGGTCGTCGAGGAACGAGTACCGCACGGCCTGGCGGGCCAGTTCGGCGACCCCGCGCTCGTCCAGGCCGAGGAGCTCCGCGGCCACCTGGTACTCGCGGTTCAAGGTGGTGGCGAACATCGGCGGGTCGTCGGAGTTGATGGTCACCGGGACACCCGCCGCCACCAGCCGCGGTAACGGATGCTCGGCCAGCGACGGCACCGAGCGGGTGCGGACGTTGGAGGTCGGGCAGACCTCCAACGCGATGTCGTGCTCGCGCAGGTGTGCCATCAGTTCGGGGTCTCCGGCCGCCGCGATGCCGTGGCCGATACGTTCCGCGCCCAGGTGGCGCACCGCTTCCCAGACGGACTCCGGCCCGGTCGACTCGCCGGCGTGCGGGACGCTGCGCAGCCCGGCTGCCCGGGCGGCGGCGAAGTGGCCGGCGTACCGGGCGCGGGAGATGCCGGCCTCCGGGCCGCCCAGCCCGAAGCTGACCAGCCCGTCCGGGCGCTGCTCGAGTGCCACGTCGAGGGTGACGTCGGCGCCCGTCATGGTCGGCTCGCCGGGGATGTCGAAGCACCAGCGCAGCTGGATGCCGTGGTCGCGGGCGGCCCGCAGCCGGGCGTCCTCCACCGCTTCGCAGTACGCCTCGGCCGGGATGCCGCGCGCGATCGACGAGTACGGGGTCAGCGTCAGCTCGGCGTACCGCACCGACTGGGCGGCGAGCCCGGCGCCGATGTCGTAGGTGAGCGTGGCCACGTCCGCGGCGTCGCGGATCAGGTCCACCACCGACAGGTACACCTCGACGAAGTGCGCGAAGTCGGTGAACGTGAAGTACTCGGCCAGCAGCGCCGGGTCGGCCGGCACCGCTGTGCTCCCGGCGTGCCGCTCGGCCAGGCCGGCCACGGTCCGCGGTGTCGCCGACCCGATGTGGTGGACGTGCAGTTCCACCTTGGGCAGGCCGGCGATGAAGTCGGTCAGGTCCGATGCCACGTGCATGACCCCCAGAACGAACTCGGCCGCCGGGGGCGGACACCTCCCAGCGGGAGGCGCCCTTGCGACAGTGGAACGAGCCGAGCGTGGCGGATCATCATCCGTCGCAGCGCCTCTCGACCCGCCCCGGCACGCTAACAAGACCACTCGGCCCCGACAACCCCGTTCCACCCAGCCCAATCGGGACGACGGGACGCGCGGCCGAGAAATCCGGGACCGCTTCCGCTCTCGGGCTGACGGTACCGTCAGCCGATGGATGACAGGTTGGCGAGCCTGGCCGCTCTGCTCCGGGACCGCGATGACGTCGAGCAGCGGATTGCCGGGATCACCCAGCGGTCCGCACGGCAGGGCGACGTCGGGGAGTTCATCGCGGCGTGTGTCTTCGACATCGAGCTGGCGCCGTCCGCGGTTCAGGCCGGTCACGACGGGTGGTTCCGTTCCGGCCCTCTCGAGGGCCGCACGGTGAACATCAAGACGTACGGCAGCGCGGCCGACGGGATCGACATCAGCTCACACTCTTGCGATTACTACCTCGTCCTGAGCGGACCGCCGAAGCCGGCTGGGGCCGTCTCGCACCGTCGCTGGTCGATCTGGGCGGTGTACCTGTTCGACAGGCAGCGGCTGCTCGCCGAGTTCACCGACCGCGGCGTCAAGGTCGGTGTCGCGACCAGCGTACGGGCCGGGGACCTGACGGCCGCCCGGCTCTATCCCGTGCCAGGCGAGAACGCCCCGTTTCACCTCACCGCCGAGCAGCAAGCGACGCTGGCGTTGTTCACGTGAGGGGCAGGCGCAAATGTCCCCGGCGGCGGGCCCGTCCGCCGAAGGCTCGCTGACCAGGTAGACGAGCGGTTGATCGCGCCCGGTCCCGACAACCCCGTTCCCGATCAACCCCATTTCCGGTACGGGTGGGAGCGCCCCGCCGTACCGGAAATGGGGTTGATCCGGATCGTCGAAATGCTGATAGGGTTCCGGGCGTGAACACCGGACCGGCCTCGAGCCACGCACGGATTGGCGACCCGGTGGATCGCTGACCGCCCCTCGATCGGCACGCGGACCGCCGCGACGACAGGACTCCCCCTGTCGATGTCGATTACGAAGTGCGAGGTCAGCTCCATTGTCAGCCACCTTCAATCACACCATCATCGCGTCCCGGGACCGTGCCGAGTCGGCGCGTTTCTATCGGGAGCTGCTGGAGGCTCCGGCGGCTCCGTCGTGGGGGCCGTTCACCAACATTCAGCTCGACGACGGGGTGCTGTTGCAGTTCGCCGAACCGCCGGTGGACATTCAGATGCAGCATTACGCGTTTCTGCTGGACGACGACCTGTTCGACAGGGCATTGGCCCGGCTGCGGGATTCCGGGATCGAGCACTGGGCGGATCCACAGATGCGCCGGCCCGGGGAGATCAACAATGAGCACGGCGGCCGGGGTGTCTATTTCAAGGATCCCGCCGGTCACGCGGTCGAACTGATCACCCGCCCCTATCTCTGACCGGCCGTCGCCGGGGGCCACGCCGGCGATGGCCGGCGTGGCCCCCGGCGGGTCGGCTCACCGGCCGGGTGTCGGATCAGCGGCCGATGCCTCCAGCAACCCCGCGGCCGGGGATAGCGTCTCCTCGATCGGCCGTCTCGGCGAGGAGGCGCGGCATGAGCAGCACCGGGCATCCGGCCCGCGCCCGGCTCGCCGAAGTGCTGGTGAACCGGGCCGACGGGTTCGCCCGGCGCGGCACCGGATACCTGGTCGCGCCCGGCCTGGTCCTCACCGCGGCGCACGTGGTCGCGGGCGCGCGGACTGTCGCGGTGTGGCTGGGTTCGCCCCGGGAGCTGGAGACCGCCGACGGCATCGGCGTCGACCTCGCCGCGACGCTGCTGGACCCGGAGGCGGACCTGGCGCTGCTGCCGCTGTCCCGCTCACCGGCCGGCGTCGAGCCGGTCCTGCTGGGCCGGCTGGACCGGGAGCTGCCCGAGCCGGTCCCGGCGGTGTTCGCCGGGTTCCCCCGTTTCAAGGTGCGTCCGGCGCCCGGGCGTCCCGGGGTGCTGCTCCGCGAGTTGCGGCTGGCGACCGGCTGGATCAACCCCGGTTCGGACGCCAAGACCGGCACCCTGGAGCTGGCCGTGCGCGAGCCGCCCGCGGAGGACCCCCAGCCCCGGGAACATTCGCCCTGGGAGGGCATGTCCGGCGCGGCCGTCTGGGTCTCCGGCCGGCTGATCGGGGTGGTCGGCCAGCACCATCCGGGCGAGGGGCTGGCGGTGCTGACCGTACGCCCGCTGACCGCGCTGTTCGACGGCCCGGACCCGGACCGCTGGCGGGCGGCGTTGCCCCAGCTCGGCCCGTCCGCCGCGGAACTCTTCCCGGCCACGCCGCCGGCCGCCCGCCACCTGAAGTTGCGCGGCGCCAGCGACCTGATCGCCGAGTTCATGCCGCCGGTGCTGATCGGCCGGCAGGCCGAGCTGGACGAGCTGGCCGGGTTCGCCACGTCCGGGCGGTGGCGGTGGGTGCGGGGCGAGGCCTTCACCGGCAAGAGCGCGCTGCTGTCCTGGTTCGCGCTGCATCCGCCCGAGGGCGTCGACGTGGCGGCGTTCGCGCTGCGCAGCACTACCGCGCAGGCCGACGCGGCCACCGTGCTGAGCCTGCTGAACCCGCAGCTCGCCGCCCTGGCGATGCGGCCGGACCCGAAGGAGTCGGGCGTCGTCTGGGAGCGGACGCGCGAGTTCCTCACTCTGCTGGCCGAGGCCGGCGAGGCCGGCCGGCAGCGTGGGCGGCGGCTGCTGGTCCTGATCGACGGGCTCGACGAGGATCTGACCCGGGAGAGCGGGCTCGCCGTCGCCGCCTGGCTGCCCGACGAGCGGACCCTGCCGGCCGGCGCCTGCCTGCTGGTCTCCAGCCGCAGCGGGGTGGCGGTGCCGGTTCCCGCCGGCCATCCGCTGTGGAACGCGGTCACCGTGCTGGAGCCGTCCGAGGTGGCGGCCGACATCGAGCAGATCGCCGCGCGGGAGATCAGGCAGGTCCGGCAGGGCCGGGACGAGACCACCGCGCTGCTGGGCTTCCTGACCGTCGCGTACGGCGGGTTGAGCCCGGCCGAGCTGGCTCTGCTGGTACGCCGGCGCGGCGGTGGCCCGCTCGACGCCGTCGCCGTGTCCGACCGGCTGGAGGGGCTGCTGGGACGGACCGTGTCGCGCACCCAGGACCCGGACGGGCTGGCCGCGGACCTCCGGGTGTTCAGCCATGCCGCGCTCCGCGGTGGCAGCGCCCGGCAGCTGGCCGGGGTGCTCGACGATTACCGGCACACCATCGACGAGCTGGCCGCCGAGTACCGGGAGCGGGGCTGGCCCGGGGACACGCCACGGTACCTGCTCCGGGCGTACCCCAGGCAGTTGGTTGTCGAGGCCGACGGCCTCCCGCCCGGTGACCAGCGGCGCGCGAGCATCGTGGCGATCCTGACCGCGCTGGTCGACTCGCCGGCGCGGGGCGCGCGGCTGCTGGAACGCATCGGGCATCCGGCCGCCCACAACGACGAGATCACGGCCGTGCAGGAGCTCTTGCTGCGCTCGGCGGAACCGGGCGAGGCGCTGCTCCGGCGGCTGCTGGCGCTGTCGCTGGCCCGGCACCCGATCGCCGGCGGCATGGCGAAGGTGGCGCGCGAGATCGCGCCGATCTGGGTGCGGACCGGGCGGGCGCGGCCGGCGCACGCCTTCGCGCGCGCGGTCCAGGACCGCGTGGAACGGGACTTCGCGCTGCGGGCGGTGGGGGTCGCCGCCGCCGGGCAGCCCGGCGAGCTGGCCCTGGCGCTGGAGGTGGCCGACGAGCTGCGCGGACGCGACGAGGCGTTGCAGGTGCTCGCCGCGGCGGTGGCGGCCGAGGCCCGGCGCGACGTCGGCGCCGCCGTGCTGTTGGCGCAGTCGGCCGGCAGTCCGGTCGCGTGCGTCGATGTGCTGACCCGGGCAGCGGGTGAAAACGACAAAACCGACACAGCTTCGCGTACGGCGTTGTGCACGGCCGCCCGTGGCCACGCGGAGGCCATCCGGTCCACAGCGGACCGCGCTCGGGCGCTCGCCCTGGTCGCCAGAACCGACCGGGCGGCGGCCCGGGAGATCGCGGCGCGGGCGCTGGTGCTGGCACCGGCCGTGCCCGACCCGCACGAACGGCGCGGGCTGGTCGCCCGCCTGATCTCCGCGGTGTTCCCTGGCCCGGGGCATCCGGACCCACCAGAGGTGATCGGCTGGGTCACCGAGCCGGGCGGCGATCCGGCCGGCACCGCGACGTCGCTGGGCCTGGTGCTGAACGCCTGGGCCGAGACGGGTCTCGTCGGGCCGGGCGAGGCGGCCGTCCGGCAACTGCTGGTGCTCGCGCTGCAGTGGGCCGGCACCCAGGAAGATCATCACACTGCCGCGGTGCGGCTCCTGGAAGCGACCGGCGACGACATCGACCCGGCCGTCATGGCGCACACCCTGACGCTGGTGGAGAGGGACCGGGCGCTTCAGGAGGCGGTGACGGCGGTGCTGGCCGAGCCGTCCGGCCCGGCCGTGGCCGAACTCCGCGACCGCGTCGCCGCCGTGACGGCGCACGCCATGGCGCACCCGGATCCGGCCTCCGGGCAGGGCTCCGTCGTCGGCATGGTGCTCAGCCTGCATCTGCGGGGGCTGACCGCCGAGGCCGAGCGCTCACTCGCCGCGCTGCCGCCCGACCTGCGGGCGGTGTGCGCCCACTACCTGGCGGTCCGGCTCGCGGAGGACGGTGACTTCGCCCGGGCCACCGCCGTGGCCGGGCTGGGCGACGACCGGCCGACCCGGGCGGCGACGCTTGCCGAGATCGCGGTCCGGGTGGCCCGTACCGGCGCCGCGGAGGCGGCCGTCGAGCTGCTCGCGCAGGTGCCGGAGCATCGCGCCGCGGCGTTGCTCGCGCTGGTCCCGGAGCTGCCGGACGGTTGCCCGGCGCCGCTGCTGGTGCGCTGCGCCGGCGAGGCCGCCGCCGTACTCGGCGAGATCGCGGACGCCGAGGCCGCCGCGGAACAGCTGGCCCGGCTGGCCGCCCGGCTGGCCCGCGCCGGGCAGGCCGGGGCGGCGATCGACCTGGTGGCCGCCGCCGCTCCCGAGGAGTACGACACCTGGACCCTCGTACTGGCCGGGATGCTCCTGTGCCGGGACGGCCACCGAGATGACATCACCCCGTTCGCCGAGGCGGTGCCCGTCCCCGCCCGCCCGCGCGTGCTCGGCGGTGTGGCCGCTCAGTTCCACAAGGACTACGCGCAGGACGAGGCCAGGGCGTACGCGGCGGCCGCGGCCCGCGCCGCCCTGGCGCTCGGCGACCCGGAGCGGGTCCAGCAGTCGCTCGCCGAGGTCGCCGGCCAGTGGTCGGAGGTGATCCTCGGTGACGACCTGCGGATCGCCGCCGCCGACGTGCTGATCGACGAGCCCGAAGAGCTGTTCTGGGCGTTCCTCGGCGGCATCGCGGAGCCGGAACCGTGTGAGCCGGTGCTGAACCACCTGATGGGTGTGGAACTGCGGCGCGACCAGCACGAGGACGCGCTCGCCACGGCACAGGCCCTGATCGAGGTGGCCGCCGCCGGCGACCGCGCCGCGTCCCGGTGGCACCAGCTGAGCAACCTGGGCGTGCTGGCCCGCGATGGCTGGCTCACCCCGATCCTGGCCATGATCGCCGAGCTCCCCGACCCCGCCGTCCGCGTGACGATCTATGCGCGCCTGGCGGGGTCGGCCCCGCTGGCCGGCGACCGGGACGCACTGCGCGCGATAGCCGCCGCCTATCGCGCGGCGCCGCCGACCGTCGAGACCGACGAGTTCTACGGCAGCCGGTCGCTGGTGCACACCCTGGCCACGCACGGCGCGACGGAGGACGCGCTGGCCGTCGCGCGGGTCTCCGACCGGCCCGGTGAGCTGCTCGCCCTGGTCGCCCGGACACTGCTCGACCAGGATCGGCCCGACGAGTCCGCCGCCGCGGTCGCCGAGGCGGTCCACACCACCGGCCGCAGCCGGAAACCGCAGCGCGAGGCCGACCTGGTGCTGGCGGTGACCGACACCCTGGTCGCGGCGGGCTTCACCGATCGGGCCGGGACGGTGCTGGAACGTCTGCTCACCGACCGGCCGGACTGGTTCGAGGCGCACGACCGGGTGCGACTGCTGGCCCGGGCGGCGGCGCTGCTGGCCGGCCGGGACCGGGCCGAGGCGGCCCGGAGCTACGCCACCGAGGCCGTGACCGCGGCCCGCGACGCCGCCGACACGAGTGGCTTCCTCCGCATGCTCGGCTGCACGGCGGGCGCCGTCGCGCTCTCGTCGGCCGGGCTCGACGGAGCCGAGGACCTGGCGGCCATCGCGGCCGAGGCGGCCGCCGACGCGGGAGACCTGTTGCTCTTCCAGCAACACGTCGCCGGCTGCGTCGCCGAGCTGGCCGGGGCCGGCCTGCTCGGGGCGGCCGCCGCGATGGCCCGGAGCATCCCCGACCTGGACCTGCGCTGCGACGCGTTCGCCGAGGTCGGCACCGGCCTGGCCGGGCGCGGCGACGCCACCGCGCTGGGCTCGCTGATCGCCGAGGTGGCGGCTCTGGGCGACACTGCGGCGGTCACCCTCACTGTCGCCTGGCTGACCGGTGAGAGTGGCGCGGCCGAGGAGGCGATCGCCGTCCTCCGGTCGTGCCCGGCGCCCGCGGACCGGGCCCGTGGACTGGCCGGGTTGCTGCACACCGCCGCCTTCGCCGGCTCGCCGCCGGAGCGCGCCGAGCTGATCACCGCCGAGGCGGACCGGCTGCCCGGGCAGTCCGCGGCGGTCTTGTTCGGACTCGCCCGCCAGCTGGTCCGCAGCGGCATCTCCGCCACCGCGACGGTCGATCGCGCGGTGGAGCTGGCCGGTGCGGACGCCGCGGAGCGGCTCATCGAGTACGCGGACGGACTCGGCGCGGACGGCCGGCGCGCGGCGGCCGCTGACGCCGCGCGGCGGGCCGTCGCTCTCAGCCCGGCGGACCGGCCGGAGGTCCGGGTGCGCGCTCAGCTCTGCCGGGCGATCTGGCGGTCGGCCGGTGGAGCGGACACCGCCGCTCTCGTACCGGAAGTGCACCGCCTGGCGGTCGGCACCCTGCTGGACATCGCCGCCCGGCTGCGGAAACTGGGCCGCGTCGAGGCGTCCGCGCCGTTCGTCGGCGCCGCGCTGGCCGACAGCTTGGTGACACCCGAGCGGCTGTGCGCACACGACCTGCCGGACCTCGCCCTCGACCAGCTCCTGGCCCGGTCCGGCGCCGGGCCGTCCGCCGACGAACTGACGGTGGTCGTGCGCACCGCCCGGGAGATCGGCGACACCGGTACCGCCGGACGGGCGATCGCCCGGCTCGTGGTCTCCCCCGAGTTCCGGGAACATCTGCACCTGCTGCCGGGCGAGATCCTCGCGACGGCGATCGACGACGGGCAGCTGACGTTCGGTCCCGCCGGAGCCTGACGCTCAGGACCGCTCGCGGACCCGGTCGTTCATCTCCGGCTGCAGGGTGGCGGCGTGGTTGTCGTCGAGGATGGCGTCCCGCAGGCGCTCCGGGAAGATCCGCTCGATCTCCGGGCCGTAGAGGGCGCCGTCACCGGGGGCTTCGGCGGTCGGCGGGTCGGTGAGGTGCACGGCGACCGGCAGCAGGCTCGACGACGGGACGTCGCCGCCGTAGGCGCACATGGCCCAGACGTAGACGGCGCGTGCCTGGGCCGCGGCGGTCAGCGTGGGCGGGTCGGCGCCGACGACCCACACGCTGCACGCCCGCTGTTCGCCGGCCGGACCGAGGTTCGGGACGGCGATCCGTTCGACGGTGTCCCGGGCGGTGATGGCCAGATCGGTACGGACGGCCGCCGGGAAGTCGTCCTCGCCGCTTCCCAGTGTCGTGAAGAAGTAGATCCCCGCACCGGCGGCGAGCACCGCGGCCGTCGCCGCCGCCAGCCAGCCGATCCTGATCTTGGTCATCATGAGCGCAGCCTAGAGGGCCGGCTCAACGCCGAAGGCCCGGCATGAGGTCACCCGGCGAGGACGGCCCGCCAGCTGGCGGCTCAACCCCGGGACCCGGCGTGAGATCACCGCGCGAAGACGGCCCGCCAGCTGCCGGCTCAAACCACGGGACCCGGCGTGAGATCACCGCACGAAGACGGCCCGCCAGCGGATCACGAGCCGGGAGTCCGGGGCCGGTAGCTCCTCGACAGCGACCTGGCGCAGGCCGGGGGTGGCGAAGGCGTCGATCTCGGCGCGGGTCAGAGGCCAGGGCGGCCCGTCCCCCGGGCTGTCGGTGGCCGCGGCGGCGAGGATCAGCAGGGTGCCGCCGGGTGCGACGAACTCGCCCACAGTGGCGATCGCCCGGGCGCGGATCCCGGCGGGCAGCGCCTGGACGTTGTTGCTCTCCAGCACCAGGTCGAACGCCCGGTGCCAGTCCGGTGGCGGGTCCAGCAGGTCGGCGACGCGATAGTCGACAGGCGAGGCGGGGTGCCGCTGCCGGGCCAGGGCGATCGCCGTCTCCGAGATGTCGAAACCGGTCACCGCATAGCCCCGGGTGGCGAGGTACTCGGCGTCGCGCCCGGGGCCGCAGCCGACGACCAGCGCCCGCCGCCCCTCGCCCGGTGGCAGCGGGAAGTCGCGCAGGTTGACGCTGGCGGCCGCGACGTCCCACGGCACCCTCGCCCGGCCGTCCCGCGCCTCGGCATAGAGCCGCTCGAACCAGCCGGTCGCATCGCCCGCCGCCAGCGACTGTGCGGCGAACCGCCGGGTGTCGGTCGCCGGGTCCGATCGCGCGGGGACGGGCCGGGCGCTCGCGGACGGGACGGTGACCGGGCCCTCGGCGACAGGCCGGGCGCTCGCGGGCGCGGCGGTGGCCGGGCCCGCGGGTGCCGGGCCGGGCTGCGGTGTGGCCGGCGACCGGCCGGGATCGGCGGTGGTCATCGGGGGACGACTCGGCGGAGCTCGCGGAGGGCCTGGCGGCGGACGTCGCCGGTGAGGGTGTCGATGTAGAGGCGGCCGTCGAGGTGGTCGGTCTCGTGCTGCAGGGCCCGGGCCAGGAAACCGGTCCCGTGGATCACCAGCGGCTCGCCGTGCTGGTCGAAGCCGCGGGCGGTGACCGCCATGGCGCGTTTCGTGGAATAGCCGAGACCGGGCAACGAGAGGCAGCCCTCCTCGTCCTCCTGCTCGCCATCGAAATCGGAGAGCACCGGGTTCACCAGGTGGCCCACCTGGCCCGCCACGTGGTAGGAGAACACCCGCAGGCCGACGCCGATCTGCGGGCCGGCCACTCCGGCGCGGCCCGGCTCCCGGACGGTGTCCTCCAGGTCCCGGACGATCTCGCGCAGGCTGGCGTCGAAGTCGGTGACCGGGTCGGCGGGCGTACGCAGTACCGGATCACCGTAGAGCCGAATCGGCCGAACTGTCATGCCTGAAACCTTATCTGGTCGTTACGCCTGCCGGCTCAGCCACTCGTCGAACGTGGTCGGCATGAGACGCGCGTCCGGCCCGGGGAGCAGCACGTCGCCGGCCATCGACACGTCGAACAGCGACGACCAGGTGGGGATCAGGGTGACCGCCCGCCCGCGAGCGGTGTTGGTGCGCCGGGCCATGTCCACCAGGTCCTGCGTCTGCGGCCCGGCGACGTCGCGGTAGCGCCCCAGCGGTGCGCCGGTGGCGATCTCGGCGAGCACGGCCGCCACGTCCTCGGGCGCGATCGGCTGCACGAGCAGGGGTGCGATGGTGGCCGCGCCGTCCCGCTCGGTCCAGCCGGCCACCATCGCGGCGAAGTCGTGGAACTGCGTCGCCGGGACGATCGTCCACGGCACCGGCCCCTCGCTGACCAGACGCTCCTGCTCGCGCTTGCCGGCGTAGTGCGCGTTGCCCTCGACCCGGTGCACGCCGACGATCGACAGCAGGACGTGGTGCCGCACCCCGGCGCGCCGGGCGGCGGCGAGCAGGTTGCCGGTGGCAGCACCGAAATAGGCGACGGCCTCGTCCCGGTCGCCAGCCGGGCCGTTGGTGACGTCGACGACCGCCTCGACACCGGTCAGGGCGGCGTCCAGGCCGTCGCCGGTGAGCAGGTCCACGCCGAGCGATCGGCTGATCCGGACCACCTGGTGGCCGGCCCGCTCCAGGGCGGCCACGGTGAGGGCTCCGATGTTTCCGGTCGCTCCGGCGACGGCGATGCGCATGCTGGTCATGACGCTCTCCTTTCTCCACCGGTAACCTATCTCGGACAATGCAGATCCGCAATATCTGCGATAGAATCACCTCATGAAACTGCCGGTGAGCACCGAGTGGCTGTTGCACTGCGCCGCGTCGCTGGCGCAGTTGGAGGCGGGCGCCACCGCGTCGGCCACCCAGCTCGCGCAGTATTTCGACGTGCCGGCGGCCTACCTCGCCAAGCAGCTCCAGTCGCTGGTCCGGGGTGGGGTGCTGGCCGCGACGACCGGGCCGCGCGGCGGGTTCCGGCTGGCCCGGGACGCCGCGCGGATCACTCTGCTGGACATCGTCGAGGCGGTGGACGGCGCCTCGGATCCGTATGAGTGCCGGGAGATCCGGCAGCGGGGTCGCGGCGCGTTGAGCCCGGAGGAGTGCCGCAGCCCGTGCATCCTGGCGCGCAAGATGGCCGAGGCCCACGACGCCTGGCGGCAGAGTCTCGCCGCGACCACGCTGGCGGACATCGTCGCCGCGATCCCGGCGTCCGCCCCGGCCCGCACCCGGGCACGGCTGACCGGGGCGCCCTGACACTGCCTCCCGTCCGGGCCACCGTCGCCGCACCGGGCCCGGCCCACCGGCCGTGACACCGCTCCCCGCGCGAGCCACTGTCACGGCACCAGGCCCGGCCCACCGGCCGGAACACCACTCCTCGCGCGAGCCACTGTCACGGCACCGGGCCCGGCCCACCGGCCGAACGAGTGCGAGACGCCGGTACCGCCCGGCCACGTCGCACACCGCTCGACCGGCAGGCCACCCCTGGGGGCCGGTCAGCCCTCCGGGGTGACCGCCCGGGACAGGGCGACCCCCGCCACGATCAGGGCCAGGGCCGCGACCCGCCCGGGCGTCAGCGGGTCCTTGTGGACGATCACGCCCAGGGTGATGGCACCGACCGCGCCGATGCCGGTGAACACCGCGTAGGCCGTACCGACCGGCAGGCCCTTCATCGCGAGCGACAGCAGGTAGACGGCCACGGCGGCGAGCACGAAGCAGACCAGGGTCGGGACCAGGCGGGTGAAGCCGGCCGTCGGTTTGATGCTCTGGGACCAGGCGACCTCGACCAGGCCGGCGACGATCAACAGGAGCCAGCTCACCATTCCCCGCCGATCTTCCGGGCCGCGGTCAGCGCGGCCGAGCGGGACACCTCGTGCGCGTCGCGCCGGCCGGCCAGTGCGGGATCGACGCGGGCGTTGACGAGTTCGGTGCCGAGGAAGGCCATCGCCGCGTCCGGGACGGCGAAGTGCCCGGTGAAGAAGTCGCGCAGGTACCGCTCCTGATGATCCACCGGGTGGCGCGGGGTGCCGGGACCGTACGCCCCGCCGCGCGCGTAGGCCACCACGAATCGGCGCCCGGCCAGCGACATCTTCGGGAACGTGACCTGGTCGATCCACGCCTTGAGCGACGCCGGGATGCCGAAGTTGTACATCGGCGTGGCGATCAGCACCGTGTCGGCGGCGACCAGTTCGGCCAGCAGCGGTTCGACGATCGCCCAGGCCGCTGCCTGCTCCGGGGTGCGCACCGCCTCGGCGTACCGGGCGATGTCGGTGATCTGGTGGGCCAGCACGTAGTCGCACAGCTCGGTCCAGGCCTCGTCGATCTGCGGCACCGGGGTGAGCGCGAGATCCCGGTGCAGATACCGGCCGCCGGGATGGGCCGAGCGCCAGGCTTCGGCGACGGCGTCACCGACCTCCCGGCTGAACGAGCGGCGCCGGGCGCTCGCGTCGAGGTGCAGCAACGTCGGAGTGGCTGAGGGCATGTCGGCTCTCCTGACAGACGGTCGTCTAACCGGACACGGCGTCCAGTTATTTGACCCTAGCAACTGGACGGCGTGTCCGGTTATTCCGGGGGTGCCGTAGGCTGTCGTGGTGGAGACGAGGGAACGCGCGGACGCGGCCCGCAACCGGGCCAAGGTGCTGGCCGCGGCGGCCCAGCTGTTCGCGGCCGGGGATTCCCGGGCGGTCACGATGGAGGACATCGCCCGGGCTGCCGGGGTCGGCCGGGGGACGCTCTACCGGCGCTACCCGGATGTGGCGTCCATCGCGGCGGCCCTGCTCGACGACCACGAGCGCACGGTGCAGCAAGCTCTGATCCGGGGCGAGCCGCCGCTGGGCCCGGGCGCGCCGCCGCACGAGCGGCTCGCCGCCTTCTTCGGGGCCATGGTGGACCTGCTGGAGCAGCACAGCCACCTGGTGCTGGGCGCGGAGGCCGGGCCGCGCCGGTTCGCGGTCGGCGCCTACGGATTCTGGCGGGCCCACGTCGTGGCACTGCTGAGGCAGGGCGGCGTCGCCGATCCGGACGCGCTCGCCGACACCCTGCTCGCGCCGCTCGCGCCGGAGGTCTTCCGCCACCAGCGCGCTCAGGGCATCAGCACCGACCGCCTCAAAGCCGCCCTGACCCACCTCGCGGCCGCCGCCACCCGCTGACCGACATCCCCAGGGCATCAGCACCGACCGCCGCAAGACCGCACTGACCCACCCGCCGAACCATCAAGGCGGAGGCGAACTGAGGCGGCTTAGCCGCCTGGCCGCGATCGACCCGAGGGTACGGGTGAGGCGAGCACAGCCACAAAGGCCGGCTCAGCCACGCAGCGGCAGTGCGCCGAACCGGCTAGGCAGCTGGCCGGGCAGGCTGGGCGGCGGGCCGGGCAGGCTGAGCAGCGGACCGGGCAGGCGAGGCGGAACCGATACCGACGGCGGGCGCGCCGACGAGGCCGGCGAATGAGACGCCCGCGGAAGCCACCGGCTGCAGGCCGTCGAAGCGGATGGCGGTCAGGTCGGAGGCCACGGAGCGGTCGATGACAGTGATGGTGGCGGCCTCGCGGTGGATCCGGTGTGCCGGGTCGGCGACGTCGGTGAGCAGCCGCTGCCAGTTGCGGTAGTGCTGGGCGAACGACGACCGCCGCACCTTGCGCCGGCGGGCTTCCTGTCCGGCGAGGGCCTCCGACGCGGCCACGTCCAGCAGCAGCAGGTGGGTCCGCCGCCCGGCTCGGGTCGCCGCCGCGGTGATCAGTTTGCGGACCCAGGACCGGGTACCGCTCTCGTGCACCACGATCGACTCGTCGCCGCGCAGGGCCCGGAACAGCCGCACGTAGTGGGCGGCGTGCACCAGCGGGCGCCAGTAGCGGTACGGCACCGCCCCGAAGTACGGACTCCACTCGACACGTGCCCGCTCCGAGTCCAGCAGCCGCACGCCGGGCCGCGGGAAGAGCCGCTTGAGCAGCGTGGTCTTGCCCGCTCCGGGAACCCCCGCGACGACCAGCACCGAGCGCGCCGGGTAGTTCAGCTCACCGACCCGCCGGCCACGAAGGTCGCGCGCACCGGCCGGAACGAGGACGCCTCCGGCAACGGCGGCCGGGTCGAGGTGAAGAGGGTCGGCGAGGGCGGTCATCGGTCTCGGTCCAATCCCGCCGCGGCAGGAACCGAACTCCCGACATGGCACCGAGACCCCGGCCCCTGTCCCGGCGACAACGTCACCTGCAGGGCCGAAGGTCTGGTCCACCCCGGGAAACCCCGAGGCCCGGCCGCCGGGTGCCCGAAGGCTCCAGGATGTCGAACGACCGGCGAAGGACTACTCCCCTTCGCCGGAAATACTACCGCTCCCCCGCAAGCCCCCTCATGCTGCTAAAAGAGCGGGCCGCAGGCGCCCGCCCGCACTCCTCACACCGCGAAAAGAGCGGGCCACAGGCGCCCGGCCCGCACTCCTCACGCCACGAAAAGAACGGGCCACACGCGCCCGCCCGCACTCCTCACGCCGCGAAGAGGGCCGTCCGCTCCCGCGACAGCACCTGCTTCAGCTTCATCAGCGACCGCCGGGTCTGACTCTTCACCACAGTGATCGGCACATCCAGCTCCGCCGCCACCTGCTCGACGCTCTGATCGGCGAAGTACCGCAGCAGCACTATCGTCCGGTCCCGGACCGGGAGCCGCCCCAGCGCGTCCAGCATGGTGATCCGCAGGTCCCGGTCCACCGAGTAGGACGGCTCCCGCAACTCCCCCGGCACCACTTCGGTGGAGCTGCGGCGGCGGCGATGGTCGAGGTACGTGCGCAACAGCACCTTCTGGGCGTACGCCGAAAGGTTTTCGCTGCCGGCGGCCCGCTCCCAGCTCAGGAACAGCTTGGTCAGCGTGGCCTGGGTCAGGTCCTGGGCCAGGTGCCAGTCGCGGCAGAGCTGGAACGCGGTGCTGTGCAACCGCGGCGAACTGTCCGACGCGAAACGCGTGAACTCCTCGGTCGTCGCGGGCGCACGGCCGGGGGCCGGGGCCGGTGGGTCGAGGAGTTCAAGCATGACCAGGGTGTCGCCTTCTCTGCAGCCACCGTGGCGGGCATCGCCACAGTGGACCGTCTCTGGTGAAACGCGTGCGCCAAGGTACGCGTTCCTCCCCCGTTGGTGGGGGAGGACGCCGAGAGTGGCACGCAATGGGTAGAGAAGGCTCGGAAGCCACTATGTGCCGGCTGTGTCACCCATCTCCAGCGCCGCGCGCAGCGGCCCGGCCTTCGCCGCCGCCTCCGCCACCTCGGCCTGGGGATCGCTGTCGGCGGTGATCCCGCCGCCGGCCCACGCGTGCACCCGGGTCCCGTCGACCGCCACGGTCCGGATGCTCAGGCCCAGGTCGAGGTGATCGTGACCGATCCAGCCGAGGGCGCCCATGCTCACCCCGCGCCCGACCGGTTCCCGGGCCGCGATCTGGTCGAGCGCGGCGAGCTTGGGCGCGCCGGTGACGCTGCCGCCGGGGCAGACCGCGCGGAGCAGTTCGGCGAGCCCGACGTCGCCGTCCAGGGGCGCCGAGACGACCGATTCGGCCTGCCAGAGACCGCACCATCGGCGGACCGCGAACAGCTCGTCGACGCGCACCGGCCCGGTACCGGGCAGCCGGGCGAGGTCGTTGCGCTCCAGGTCGACGATCATGACATGCTCGGCGCGTTCCTTGGCCGAGGCGAGCAGTTCCCGGCGACCGGCCGCGGTGGCCGGGCGGGTGCCCTTGATCGGCCGGGTCAGCACCCGCCCGTCGCGCACCTCGACCAGGGTCTCCGGGGAGGCGGTGGCGAGCGCCCAGCGCCCCGCGGCGTCGCCGAGGACCCCGCCATACTTCGCGCCGGGCAGGGCCGCGACGCGGCGCAGGGCCGCGGTCGGATTTCCGACGTACGGCGCGCAGGCGTGCCCGACGACGTTGACCTGGTACACGTCGCCCCGCCCGATCGCCTCGCGCACCTGCTCAACGGCGTCGGCGTGCTGCTCCGGCGTCCAGCTCGCCCGCCACGGGCCGAGTTGCCAGCCGGTTTCATGCTGGGGTGAACCGGGAGCACCCCGGCCGGCGTGTACCCAGACGACGGCGTACACGTCCGGGACCACCGGGACCGGACTGGCGGCGCCGGACGTGGCGTTGATCATCACGCATCCGGCATCGGCGGATACGTAGAGCGACGCTCCACAGATATCGGAATGGCCATCCGGCCGAGATTTGTCAGCCGAACGGCCGAGGTTTCGCACCGCGAGTCCGTTGGCGGCCAGGAACCCGGTCAGAAGCTCGGCAGGGTCACCGGAATCACTCCGGTACCACTGGAAGACACGTAACGCATGGTGACGGGCACGGCAGGCGGTCGGAGCCGCCGGCGGAGCACCGAGAGGAGGTACCGGAGAGTGGTCACCGGACCCCTGCGCGTGGACCATCGATACGGCGAAACCGCGGGCCGACGCCGTCACCGCTGTGAACCGTTTTCGTTCGATCTGAGGTAACGTTCGAGCCCGACTTTGTGAACCTTCACACAGCCCCCGACCGGAGTAAACCCAAGATGTGCCAGCACCGAACCCCCTGCCCTCCAGCCGACGCGATCGATCGTGAGGCCGCCCGCACCGTGGCGACCTTCTGCGAACAGGGCTGGAGCCTGCTCTGCAACGGCGTCATCGTCTTCGAGGACACCGGAGAGCTGCTTCCGGACGGTACGACGATCGAGCCGCACCGCGGCCCGGCGGTCCACGCCCTCGCCGCGTAATTACTCAGCGTAACAAAACGACCGCCCGGTTGGCCAACGACGGCGCAGGCCGCGATCCGAAGACCGCGACCTGCGCAAGACCACCGGCGTCAGCTCTCGAACGCCTCCGGTGAGGGGCAGGAGCAGACGAGGTTCCGGTCCCCGTACGCCCCGTCGATGCGGCGCACCGGCGGCCAGTACTTCGCCGTCCGGTCGACGCCCTCCGGGAACCCGGCCACCGAGCGCGGGTACGGGTGCGACCACTCGTCAGCGCTGACCGCCGAGGCGGTGTGCGGCGCGTTCGCCAGCGGGTTGTCGTCCCGGGGCCAGACACCAGCCGCCACCTGGTCGATCTCCCCCTTGATCGCGATCATCGCGGCGCAGAACCGGTCCAGCTCGGCGAGGTCCTCGCTCTCGGTCGGCTCCACCATCAGGGTGCCGGCCACCGGGAACGACATGGTCGGCGCGTGGAAGCCGTAATCGATCAGCCGTTTCGCCACGTCGTCCACGCTGACGCCGGTGGCCTTGGTGATCGGCCGCAGGTCGAGGATGCACTCGTGGGCCACCAGGCCGTGCTCCCCCGCGTAGAGGACCGGGTAGTGCTCACGCAGCCGGGACGCCACGTAGTTGGCGGCGAGCACCGCTGTCGCGGTGGCCTGGGCCAGGCCGTCCGGGCCCATCATCCGCACGTAGGCCCAGGAGATCGGCAGGATGCCCGCCGAGCCGTGCGCGGCGGCCGAGACGGCGTGGTGGTCGCCCGGCTCCAGCGGGTTGCCGGGCAGGAACTCGGCGAGGTGGGCACGGACCGCGACCGGGCCGACGCCGGGGCCACCGCCGCCGTGCGGGATGCAGAACGTCTTGTGCAGGTTCAGGTGCGACACGTCGGCACCGAACTTGCCCGGCTTGGCGAAGCCGACCAGGGCGTTCAGGTTGGCCCCGTCGACGTACACCTGGCCGCCGGCCTCGTGCACCCGCTCGCACAGCTCGGCGATGCCGGTCTCGTAGACGCCGTGGGTCGACGGGTAGGTCACCATGATCGCGGCCAGCGAGGACGCGTGCTTCTCGATCTTGGCGGCCAGGTCGGTGAGGTCGACGTTGCCGTTCTCGTCGCAGGCCACCACCACCACCCGCATGCCGGCCATCACGGCGCTGGCCGCGTTGGTGCCGTGCGCCGAGGACGGGATCAGGCAGACGTCCCGGTCCGCCGCGCCGCGCGAGCGGTGGTAGCCGCGGATCGCCAGCAGCCCGGCCAGCTCGCCCTGGGAGCCGGCGTTGGGCTGGACGCTCACCGCGTCGTACCCGGTGATCTCGGCGAGCCAGCCCTCCAGCTGGGCGACCAGCCGCTCGTAGCCCTGCACCTGGCCGACCGGCGCGAACGGGTGGATGTTCGCGAACTCCGGCCAGGTGACCGCCTCCATCTCGGTGGTGGCGTTCAGCTTCATCGTGCACGAGCCCAGCGGGATCATGCCGCGGTCCAGCGCGTAGTCCCGGTCGGAGAGCTTGCGCAGGTAGCGCAGCATGCCGGTCTCGGAGTGGTGGGTGTTGAACACCGGGTGGTGCAGGTAGTCGCTGGTCCGGGCGAGCGGCTTGGCACCGCAGGCGGCCGGCTCGGCGACGGTGGCACCGAAGGCGGCGAGCACCGTCGCGACGTGCGCCGCGGTGGTGGTCTCGTCGCAGGCGATCGAGACCCGGTCCGCGTCGACCAGGCGCAGGTCCACGCCGTCTGCCGCGGCAGCCGCCACGATCGACTCGGCACGGCCCGGCACGACGGCGGTGACGGTGTCGAAGAACGCCTGGTGGGCGACCTCGACGCCGGCCGCGGCGAGGCTGCCGGCCAGGGTCAGGGCGTGCTCGTGCACCCGCTTGGCGATCGCCCGCAGGCCGGCCGGGCCGTGGTAGACCGCGTACATGCTGGCCATCACGGCGAGCAGGACCTGCGCGGTGCAGATGTTGCTGGTCGCCTTCTCCCGGCGGATGTGCTGCTCACGGGTCTGCAGCGCGAGCCGGTAGGCGGGCGCGCCGTCGGCGTCCTTGGACACCCCGACCAGCCGGCCGGGCAGGCTGCGCTCCAGGCCGCCGCGCACCGCGAGATAGCCCGCGTGCGGGCCACCGAAGCCCAGCGGTACGCCGAACCGCTGCGTCGTGCCCGCCGCGATGTCCGCCCCGATCTCCCCCGGTGCCCGCAGCAGCGTCAGGGCGAGCAGGTCCGCGGCGACGGTGACCAGGGCGCCCTTGGCGTGCGCGGCCTCGATCAGGGCGGCGTGGTCACGCACCGCGCCGGACGCGCCCGGGTACTGCAGGTGCAGGCCGAAGTACTCCTCCGGCAGCTCCCCGGTGTCCAGGTCGACCAGCTCGACCTCGATGCCCAGCGGTTCGGCACGGGTCCGCAGCACGGCCAGGGTCTGCGGGAAGGTGTCGGCGTCCACCGCGTACACCAAGCTCTTGACCTTGGAAGCGCGGCGCGCGAGCGTCATGGCCTCCGCGACCGCGGTGGCCTCGTCGAGCATCGACGCGTTCGCCGTGGTGAGCCCGGTCAGGTCGGTGACCATGGTCTGGAAGTTGAGCAGCGCCTCGAGCCGGCCCTGGCTGATCTCCGGCTGGTACGGCGTGTACGCGGTGTACCAGGCCGGGTTCTCCAGCACGTTCCGCTTGATCACCGCGGGCGTGTGGGTGCCGTAGTAGCCGAGCCCGATCATCGGAGTGACCAGCGAGTTCCGCGCGGCGATCGCGCGCAGCTCGGCGATCGTCTCCTCCTCGGAGGCGCCGGCCGGCAGATCGAGCACGCCACGGAACCGGATCGACTCCGGGACCGCGGCGTCCATCAGCTGATCGAGAGACTCGTACCCAACCGCTTTCAGCATCTCCGCCTGCTCATCGGCCTGCGGGCCGATGTGCCGGTGGGTGAACGACGACGTCATGGGCGACTCCAAGGCTCGAGAAGGCTGACAAAGCCCTCCCCCTCTGTCATACCCACGAACGGGGCACTTCAGAGTCGCCTGCCCGCGCGGTCCGTTTGCCTGTAGAGATTCCGGGGAGGAGTTGCCCCTTCGGCGCCTGGATGTGCAGGTCTCTCCCGCGCGGCTGGCCCCCAACCTACCAGTGGCACTGGTCAAGATCGGAATGCCTAGGCTGGGCGTGTGACGTATTCCGCTGCTCTTGATCGTTACGAGTCCATGACCTATCGCCGCGCCGGGCGCAGCGGGCTCAAGCTGCCCGCGATCTCGCTGGGCCTGTGGCACAACTTCGGCGACACCCGGCCCGCCGACCGCCAGCGCGACATCGTCCGCCGCGCCTTCGACCTCGGGGTCACCCACTTCGACCTGGCCAACAACTACGGCCCGCCGCCCGGCAGCGCGGAGACCAACTTCGGCCGGATCCTGGCCACCGACCTCAGGCACCACCGCGACGAGCTGATCATCTCCAGCAAGGCCGGATACACCATGTGGGACGGCCCCTACGGCGACTTCGGCTCGCGGAAATACCTGGTCAGCTCGCTGGACCAGTCGCTGAAGCGGCTCGGCGTCGACTACGTCGACATCTTCTACCACCACCGGCCCGACCCGGACACCCCGCTCGAGGAGACGATGGCCGCACTGGACCACGTGGTGCGGTCCGGGAAAGCGCTCTACGTCGGCCTGAGCAACTACCGGGCCGAACAGACCGCGCGGGCCGCCGCGATCCTGCGCGAACTGGGCACGCCGCTGCTGATCCACCAGCCGTCCTACTCGATCCTGAACCGCTGGATCGAGCACGACAACCTGCTCGACACCCTGCAGGAGGCGGGCGCCGGCTGCATCGCGTTCAGCCCGCTGCAGCAGGGCCTGCTCACCGACCGCTACCTCGACGGCATCCCGGACGACTCGCGGATCCGCACCAGCGTCTTCCTCAACGAGGAGGCCCTGGACGCCAAGACACTCGGCCGGCTGCACGCGCTCAACGACATCGCCAAGCGGCGCGGGCAGTCCCTCGCGCAGCTGGCCCTGGCCTGGGCGCTGCGCGACCAGCGGATGACCAGCCTGATCATCGGCGCGTCCAGCGTCCAGCAGCTGGAGAACAACATCGCCGCCCTGGACAACCTGTCGCTCTCCGACGCCGAACTCGGCGACATCGACGGCACCGTCCTGGACCTCTAGCCCGACGTCACCGGCCAGGATCACCGTCAACAGAGGGCATTGTCCTCGGCCTCCAGCACGACCGGGATCACGTCCAACAGACGGCACCGTCCCTCCACCACGACCCGGATCACCTGCAACAGACAGCGCCGTCCCTCCACCACGACCCGGATCACCTGCAACAGACAGCGCCGTCCCTCCACCACGACCGGCGCCAGTGTTGTCCGGGGTCGCATTCAAGAGATTGCCGACTCGGGCCGCGCTGATCACTGATCGTCGCTCCCGCCAGGGACCCTTCCGGGCCGGGCTGGCCGCTGCGCGTCCAGAACGCCCGGCCCGGAAGGGCGACGCCCGCGGGTGGTCCCGGAAAACCCACCCCAGCTCCCCCTGACCGCGTCCTCCCGAGATCGAACCGGAGCGCACCCGACCTCGCGGCCGACCGGGTCACGGTCCGCGATCCAGGTCGCGGCCGGCGGCTGGCACCCACGGTGGTGTCCGGGCTCGTGACACCACCGTGAGGACCAGCCACACCCACCAGCTGGCGCTCACGGTGGTCTCACCAGCCCGCACACCACCACCACGACCAGCCGGGAACCCGGGGCTGGCACCCACGGTGGCCTCAACAGCCCGGACACCACCACCACAACCAGCCGCGAACCGGAGGCTGGCACCCACGGTGGCCTCAACGGCCCGGAGACCACCACCACAACCAGCCGCGAACCGGAGGCTGGCACCCACGGTGGCCTCAACAACCCGCACACCACCACCACGACCAGCCGCGAACCGGAGGCTGGCACCCACGGTGGCCTCAACAACCCGCACACCACCACCACAACCAGCCGCGAACCGGAGGCTGGCACCCACGGTGGCCTCAACAACCCGGAGACCACCACCACAACCAGCCGGGAACCCGGGGCTGGCGCTCACGGTGGTCTCAGCGCGCTGGACGGGACTGGACACCACCGCTCGGAGCAGCTGGGAGTGGATTTGGCGGCTGGGTCGGTTGTGGTCGGGCGAATCTGGAGGTGGAGCGCAGGCGGGAACGGGTCGTGACTCGGCGCCAGGCATCGAGGGCGATCTCCGGCCCGGAAATGAGGCGCGGGTGGCGGGCCGGTTCAGTAGCGTTCCCGGGCATGAGCGAGCTGGTCGAGAAGCACACCATCCTGGGTGTGGTGGTCGGGTCGCGGGCCTACGGGCTGGACGGGCCGGACAGTGACCACGACCGGCGCGGGGTGTTCGCGGCGCCGACCCGCGACTTCTGGCGGCTGGACAAGCCGCCGACACACGTCGACGGACCCGCCGAGGAGCAGTTCTCCTGGGAGGTCGAGCGGTTCTGCACGCTCGCGCTGCAGGCCAACCCGACGGTGCTCGAGGTGCTCTGGTCGCCGATCGTCGAGCGGATCACCCCGGACGGCGAGGAGCTGCGCGGCATCCGGGCGGCGTTCCTGTCCCGGCGGGTGGCGGCGACCTACGGCAACTACGCGCGGGACCAGCTCGACAGGGTCGCCGCGCGGCGGGCACGGACCGGGCAGACCAACCACAAGCAGGCCATGCATATGATCCGGCTGCTCATGGCGGGGGCGCACGTGCTGCGTACCGGGGAGGTGCTGGTCGACGTGCGGCACCTGCGGGACCGGCTGCTCGCCGTCCGGCAGGGGCTGGTGCCGTGGGACGAGGTGACCGCCTGGGCCGGCACGCTGCTCGCCGACCTGGCCGCCGCGGAGACCGCCACCGGGCTGCCGGAACGGCCGGATCGGGACCGGGTGGACGAGCTGCTGGCCGGTATCCGGGAACGCGGGCTCATGGCGTACGGAAAGAGGATCGATGACCACTGAGGTGCCGGACTGGGCGGCGGACGCCGCGCGACAGCTGCCCTATCCCCTGATCTTCTGCACCGTGAGCGGCGCCCACCTGTACGGTTTCGCCTCCGTCGACTCGGACCTCGACCTGCGCGGCGCGCACGTGCTGCCGGTGGCCGAGGTCGTCGGCCTGCGCACCGGCCCGGACACGCTGCGGCGCGGCGGTGTCCGGGACGGCGTCGAGCTGGACGTGGTCTCGCACGACCTGCTGAAATTCGCCAAGCTGCTGAACAGCCGCAACGGGTACGTCCTGGAGCAGCTGCTGTCGCCGCTGGTGGTGGTCACCTCGCCGCTGCACGCCGAGCTGGTCGCGCTGGCCCCCGAGCTGATCACCCGCAACCACACCTACCACTACCTGGGCTTCTCGCACAGCCAGGAGAAGCTGTACGCCAGGACCGGGCAGCTCAAGCCGGCGCTGTACACGCTGCGGGTGCTGCTCACCGGGATCCACCTGATGCGCACCGGCCGGCTGGAGACCGACCTGCGGATCCTGGGCGCGGACCTCGACTACGTCCCGGACCTGATCGCGGCGAAGCGGGCGGCCGAGCACGGCCCGTTCCCGGCGGGTGCGGCCGACCGGCTCGCCGCCGACATCCCCCGGCTGCGCGCCGAGCTGGAGGCCGCCCGGGACGACTCGCCGCTGCCCGAGCGCCCGTCGTACGCCGCTGTCGACGCCCTGCACGACCTGGTGGTCCGCACCCGCCTGGGCGGGCCGGCTCAGACCCGGGTGAACTCCATCACCCAGTTGGACTCCCAGGTCTGACCGCCGTCGGCGGAGAACTCCTGCTCCCACCGCGCGGAGGTGGGCGTGATGCCGGACCAGACGAAGTGCGCCTTGATCGGCTTGCCCTCGTGGGTGTCGTCACCGTAGAAGTCCCCGCGGCCGTCGGCGAATCGGCCGGTGACCGGCGGGTACTGCCGGCCGGTGCGGCTGCTGGACCAGTACAACGACCACTCCTCGCGCTCGACGTCGAACAGCCGCAGGGTGAACCCGCTGCTGCCCAGCGTCGGGAAGACGATCTCGTCGATGTTGCCGCCACCACCGAAGATCGACTGACTGGTCGAGGTGCCGGGGAAGGTGATCCAGTCGGTACTGCCGGCGAAGAGGGTGGTCAGCCGCCGGTTGAGCACTGTCCAGGAGCCGATGAGGAAGTCGAAGTCGTTCATGCCAATGATCATGAAGCGCTATCCCTGACATCCTCTGTCAGTAACTGTCTCAGTGATTAGGCCGGTAGCCGGGGTGCTGCCTTGGCCGCCAACTCGGTGCGCGCCAGGCCCTGGAGATCGGCTGCCGGGTCAGGGACGGCGGCCGATCCAGACGTCCCGGGTGGCGCGGACCACCAGGTCGTCACGGCCGGGCAGGCCGGCCACTATGTCGTCGAGGGCGGCCACGTCAGCGGCGCTCAGGCGGTCGGCGAGGCGGTCGCGGGTGCGTTCCAGGGTGACCTGCCCGTACCGCCTCGCCGTGGCGGACAGCGGAGCGGGCAGCTCGATGGCGAACCGCCGCTCACCGACCAGCTCGAAACCCGCGTCCTTGAGCCGGGCGCCCCAGTCCAGGCCCATGTGCATCCCGGCCTCCAGCCGCAGCCGGCCGAGCTCGGCCTGGCAGCGCTCCTCCAGCGCCGCCCCGGCCGGGTCGGTCAGGAACCGCGGGAACCCCTCCAGCTCGGTGATCATGAAGACGCCGCCCGGGCGGAGCACCTCGCGGACCTGCCCGAGCGTGCGCGCCGGGTCGGCCAGGTGGTGCATGGCGGCGGACGCCCACACCAGGTCGGCCGGGCCCAGCTCGGGCCAGTCGCCGTCGAGGTCGGCCCGCACCGTGCGGACCCGGTCGGCGACGCCCGCCTCGGCGGCCCGCTCGCGCAGCCGGGCCTGCATCGCCTCGTCGACGTCGACGGCGGTCAGTGTGGCACCCGGCAGCTGCCGGGCCAGGGCGATGGTGCCGGTCCCGGTGCCCGCCCCGAGGTCGACGACGCTGGCGCCGGCCGGGACGAGCCGGCCGGCCCAGCCGATGACCTCGCGGTAGTAATCCGCCAGCACCTCGGCGTCGAGATCGAGCATCTCGGCCATCTGCCCGCCGTCGCCGTGCCCGTGCCCGTGCCCGTGCCCGTGCCCGTGCTGGATGTTCCCGTGACCGTGTTCGTGTGCCATGACCCGAACGCTAGCGCGTTCTTGCGCTACCGGCATACCATCTTGCGTATGACGCAAGACGGCGAACTCGACGCCCTGGTCCGCCAGCGGATCCGCAGTCTCCGGGTCGCCCGCGGCTGGTCCCTGGACGAGCTGGCCTCCCGCGCCTACCTCACCCCGTCCACCCTGAGCCGCATCGAGACCGGCCACCGCCGGATCGCCCTCGACCAGCTCACCGCCATCGCCCGGGCCCTCAGCACCACCCTCGACCAGCTCGTCGAGTCCGGCCGCGACGAGGACGTGGTGATCCGCCCGCACCACGACGAGCAGCGCGGCATGACCACCTGGCTGCTCACCCGCGACACCGCCCCGGCCGGCATGACCGTCGCCAAGCTGCGCGTCGACCGCCCGGCCCCCGCCGACCTGCGCGTGCACCCCGGCCGCGACTGGTTCGTGGTCCTCTCCGGCACCATCGTCCTGCGCCTGGCCGAGCGCACCATCACGGTCCGCGCCGGCGAGGCCGCCGAGTTCTCCACGATGGTCCCGCACGCCTTCGGCTCGGCCGGCGGACCCGCCGAAGTCCTCTGCATCCTCGACCAGGAGGGCGAGCGCTCCCACCTAGGCCCGAGATGACCCGCTTTCGGTACGCCCACAGCCCGCCCCGCCGTCCCCTCAGTCGATCGGCGGCGCCCAGCCGGGCCGCCGGATCAGGCAGAACGGATGCCCCGCCGGATCGGCGAACACGTCCTCCCCGGCCAGCCGCACCGCACCGAGCGCGACCACCGCCGCCCCCGCCACCTCGACGTCGTCCACCATCACGTCCACGTGCATCTGCTGCGGCACCGCCGGATCCGGCCAGGTCGCCGCCCGCTGGTCCGGCGCCCGCTGGAACGCCATCCCGGACGTGGTGGTGTCCGCCGACACCACCACGAAGTCCCCGTCGTCGTGGGTGATCGGCTCCCCGAGCACCGCACTCCAGAACCGCGCCAGCCGCCGCGGATCCGGGCAGTCGACGATCAGATGGTGCCGGCGTCCGACAGGCATGACAAACCACCCCTCACCCGGCTCCACCGGTGTTCCGGATCATCCGCCGCAACACCTCGAGCGCTGTCCCGTAGCCAGCATCCTCGATCCCGCCGTGGATCCGCGCGTCTGTCCGCCTCGGTCGGCCACAGCCGGCCCGCACCGTCCAGCCCGCTCGATCAGGGTCTCCGCCTTCGCCGCCAGATCATCCGCCGTCGCGTAGGTCAACAACACGACAGCCGCCAGGCGCGGCGCCGGGTTCAATCGACCGTCATGGACTACTACCTGCTTGCCGGGGACGGGATCCTGGTCGAGGAGTTCGCCTACGGCGAGGACCACGTGACGGTCGGGCTCGGCGGCGCGATGTGGACCGCCGGGAGCGGTGGCTGGCGCGGCGCCGGATCGTTCGGCACGGCCTTGCGTACGGACGAGCACCTGCTCGCCACGGTCACCCCGGTGGACCGCGACCGCGCCGCGCAGGTGTACCGGGGCCTCGCCGGCCGGCCGCTGCCCGCCGAGGACTCGCTGCGCGGGCACTTCGGCGACTGGGTGCGCTTCGCGACGACGGCCCCGTTGCGGTTGAGCCTGGACGACACCCCGCCCGGATTCGCCGAGAAGCGCGTCTATCGCGTGCTGTTCGCCAAGGAACCGCGCGACGCCCACCTCGCCGACCTGAACGCCACCTGGCCCGGCACCACCGACGGCGGCATCCCGGGCGGCCGCGGCCGGGCCGGCAACGACCTGTTCGCCTGGCACCTGCGCCGCGTCGGCAGCGGCATCGCCTGGGGCCTCGACGTCACCGTGCTGCTGGCCGGCGACAGCCCCGCGGTGGTCGGCGAGGTCCTGCGCAAACTGACCGCCGACGTACGCCGCCGCGGCCTGGTCCCGCTGGCCACCGAACGATTCGCCTGACTACGGCACCGTTCCCGAGGCCGCCACCGGGTGCACGGCGGCTCGCAGCCACAACGGCGAGTGGTGCGACAGACTCCGCAGTCGCCTCCGGACCGGCCACCTCCGGGCCGCTGGCCGGCCCTCGGTGCCAGGCTCGGTGCTGGAGCGGCAGTGGGCGGCGAGGCCGGACTCGGCCCTCGAAGCGGGCACCTCCTCGCGAAATCGTGTCACATCGGCGGCACGTTGACTTCGGGGGTATCAATGGTCGCGAATGCGATTCCTGCCGGGAACGGTGCCTTACTGAACGCGCGTCCGGCGACCACGGATGCGCCACCGGTGAAACCGGCATCCGGTGACCACCGCCTCAGCCCGGCGGCGGCGAGTCGGTAGTGACCGGCGGCGGTCCGGGCTTGCTCGGCGGGGCGCTTGCCAGGGCGTACAAAAAATCGACCGGAAGAACGGCGTTCCGTGAGTTTTCGCACGCGCTCTTTTGCATCCTAGGAATCTAGGAGCTTGCTTTCCTGCCGGTATGACGGTTTAGGCTGGGCGCATGTCCGCGAGCGCCGCCCCCGTCGTCCACCTGGCCCGGCCGCACCGGCCGGTCGTCGTGGCCGGCACGCTCGCCGAATTGCGCGGGCCCACCTGCGGGCTGGTGGAGTTGCCGTTGCGATTGTGGTGGCATCCGCAGCGCGCGTTCGATCTGGGGCAGCACACGATGCTCCTGTGGATGTATGAGAATGTGCTCCGGGAATCGATCCGGGTCGACGAGTTGCGCGCCTTTCTGGACGGCGCGACGCTGGTCCGGGTCTGGTCCGAGCTGAATCTTCCGCGCGCTGTCCGGGCGGCGTGGGAGGCCCGGCATCCGCGGCTGCGCGCCCGCCTCGCCGCGTGAATAGCCGGCCGGATTGAGGTGACCAGTTCCAGCGTCGACGACTTCTACCGCGATGTCGCGCGGATCGCCCTGGCTGTCGCCGACAAGCACCGGTTCGTCCTCGGTGGCGGCGTCGCCTGGCTGGTCAACGGCCTGGTCGCCCGCCCCACCGAGGACATCGACCTGTTCACCGACACCGAGGGCGCGGTGCTCGCGGCGGCCGGCGAGGTGGTCGCGGCCCTGACCGAGGCCGGCTATCGGGTGGTCCGCGAGGAGGGCGACGAGTTGTTCGCCGGGATGGACGCGGACATCCAGGAGTTCCTGGTGGCCGGCGAGCACCGGGCCCTGCGGCTGACGCTGTGCCGGCTGGACCGGCGGCGCACCCCGGTGGTGATGGACCTCGGTCCGGTGATGCACCTGGACGACCTGGTCGCGACGAAGGTGGCGGCGCTGGTCACCCGGCGCGAGGTCCGTGACTACATCGACGTGGCGGCGGCGCTGGAACGCTATCCGCTGGAGCGGGTGCTGGAGCTGGCCTACGCGGCGGATCCGGCACTGGAACCGGAGGAGATCGCCGACGCCGGCCGCTACCTGGATCGGCTCGACGACGTCCGGTTCACCCTGTACGGCCTCGATGCCGGAATGATCGCCCAGCTACGAGAGCGCCTCGCGGGCTGGCCGCGGGCATAGTGTGGCCGGGTGCCCGCGAACACCTGGAACTTCCGCTCGCTGCGCGGCATCCGCCGCCCGCCGAGCGAGTCCGGCACTGCCGAGTTCGACTTCGGTGACGGCCCGCGCCGGGTGGTGCCGTGGACCGCGACCCTGGACCTGCGCGGCCTGACGCCGGCGTCCGGGCCGGTCGACTGGACCGCCCTGGACCACCTGCCCCAGTTGCGCGGGGTCACCTGGTCCGGCCCGGATCGCGGCCTCGCCGGCGCCCTGGCCGGCCGCCCGCGGATCACCTACCTGGACTGGTTCGACGCGCGGGGCGAGGTGGACCTGCGGGCGACGGCGGTGGCCCGGCTCCGGATCACCGGCCGCGAGCTGGGCGCCGTCCGGCTGCCCGCCTCGGCGACCAGTCTGCTGCTCCAGGAGCTGCGGCCGGACCTCGAGGTGGCGGCTCACGACGACGGGCACGGGCTCGCGCTGAACCTGACGAGCGCCGCGGAGCTGGTCGTGCCGCCCGGCGTGCGGCGGGCGCCGGAGGTCCGGCTCAACGTCGGCGGCGAGTTGTCGGTGCGGCAGCTGGAGCAGTTCACCGACCTGCGGCAGTTGACCGTCGACTTCGAGGCCCCGCCGGGCCGCCTGACCGGCCTGCCGCTGCTCGCCCGGCATCCGGGGCTGCAGCGGCTGTGCCTGATCAACGCCTGCCGTCTGGACCCGGCGACGTTTCCGGACCTGCCGGCGCTCCTCGAGCTCGAGGTGATCGGCACGCGCGCCGAGGTCGCCGCCGGCCTGGGCGAGCGGTTCCACGGCGCGACGCTTCCCGAGTTGACGATCCGCTACGCCCGGTCCGGCGAGAGCCGCTCGGCGCCGGAGGCCTGACGCCGGCCGCCACCCGCGGCCAGCGCCGTGACCGCCAGCACGCACAGCACGCCCCCGCTGGCCAGCGCCACCGGCCCGGACGTCAGCCGGGCCACCAGCCCGGCCCGCATGTTGCCCAGATCCGGCCCGGCCTGCCCGACGATCTGCTCCGCCGCCGCCACCCGCCCGAGCAACCCCGCCGGCGTGTGCAGCTGCACCACGGTCCCGCGCGAGACCACCGCCACGGTGTCCGCCGCCCCGGCCACCACCAGGCAGCCGAGGCCCAGCCACGGACCGCCGGCCAGCCCGAACAGGGCGAGCGCCGCACCCCACACCGCCGACGCGCCGAGCATCACCGGCTGCGGCCGGGCCAGCCCGGAGTACGTCCCGGACAGCGCCGACGCGATCAGCCCGCCCACCGCGATCGCCGTCAGGAACAGCCCGAACGTCCGCGGATCGCCGTCGAACCAGGTCGTGTTCATCAGCGCGAACAGGCTGATCGGCATCGCCAGCACGGTGGCCGCCAGGTCGGTGAGCAGCGCGGTGCGCACCACCCGGTGCCCGGCCAGGAACCGCAGCCCGTCCGCCACCGCGCGGGCCCCGGAGACCGCCGGCCCGCCGGCCGGTGGCAGCGCCGGGAGCCCGCGCACGCCGACGAACGCCAGCCCGAAGCTCACCGTGTCCACCAGGTAGCACCCGCTCACCCCGGACCAGCCCAGGACCAGCCCGCCCACCGCCGGCCCGACCAGCATCGACGCCTGGAACGACAGGTGGTTCAGCGCGAGCCCGGCACCCAGCTGCTCCCGGCGCAACAGGTGCGGCAGATAGCTGCGCGCGACCGGTCCCCCGGCCGCCCCGACGCAGGACTGCACCGCGACCAGCACCAGGACGACCATCACCGGCGCCGGTCCGAGGAGGCCCTGCACGGCGAGCAGCCCGGTGCAGGCCGCGCAGCCGGCGGTGGTGAGCAGGGCGAGCCGGCGACGCTCGGCGCGATCCGCGAGGGCACCGGCGAACAGGCCGAACACCACGACCGGCAGCGCCTGGGCGAGCCCGACCGCGCCGGTCCAGACGGTGCTGCCGGTCTGCTGCCACACCTGGTACATCACCGCGACCAGCGTCATCTGGCTGCCGAACCCGGAGAGCGTCGTCCCGATCCAGAGCCGCCGGAAGGCCGGCGAGGAGCGCAGCGGCCGCAGGTCGAGCAGTGCGCCGGTCACCGCCACGCCGGGTCACCGGCCAGTTTCCCGGCGATCCGGTCCCGGAAGCTCCGGCGCCGCAGCACCTCCTCGATGTCCCGCACCACCCGGGTCATCGGGTACGGCAGTTCCGCCTCGATCTCGGCCACCGCCGCCTCGGTGGCCCGCCACTCCGCCGCCAGCCGCCCGACCACACCCGCCGCCTTCTCGGTCAGAGCCACTTTCTTGGTACGCCCGTCCGCCCCCGCCGCGGTCCGCACCCATCCGGCCGCGCGCATCGCCGACACCTTCTGGCTCAGCGCCGAGTGGGTCCGCCCGACCGCCGCGGCCAGCTCGCTGATCGTCATGGGCCCGTGCACGTGCAGCTTGATCAGCTCTTTCACCCAGACGGGTTTGAGTCCGTCGAGGTTCGCCTCGGCGTACAGACTCGCGATGTCCGCGTCCAGCGCCGCCTGCAGGTCCCACAGCGAGCGCCAGACGGCGTGCTCGGTCGGGTCAGCGAATTCGGTCATGGCCAGACTGTAACAGCGCTTATATAAGTGCTGTTACGACCAACTGCGATTTGACATCTACAAGTCAGTAGAAGAATGATGCGGGTACGAACTTAGGTTTGGCTAACCTTTGGAGCTCCATGACCGCCATCTACCTCATCGGCCTCCGCGAGGGCTTGGAGATCACTCTAGTGGTTTCCATCCTCGTGGCCTTCCTGGTCAAGAGCGACCGCAAGCCGATGCTCCGCCTGGTGTGGGCCGGCGTCGCGTTGGCGGCCGCCCTCTCGGTCGGCTTCGCCGTGCTGCTGCAGCAGGGCATCACCAAGCTCAGCTCGACGCACCAGGAGCTGTTCGAGGCGATCGCCTCGTTCGTGGCGGTGGCCTTCGTCACCTGGATGATCTTCTGGATGCGCCGGATGGCCCGCTTCATGGGCCGGGAGCTGCGCGGCAGGATGGAGGCGGCGATCGAGGTCGGCCCGGCCGCCGTCGCCGGGGTGGCCTTCCTCGCGGTGATCCGTGAGGGCCTGGAGACCTCCATCCTGTTCTACGCGGCCGCCCAGGGGGCCGCGGACAGCGCCCGCCCGCTGATCGGTATCAGTCTCGGCCTGCTCACCGCGGTGGTCCTCGGCTGGCTGCTCTACATCAGCGCGGTCCGGATCAACCTGTCCACGTTCTTCACCTGGACCGGCGCGCTGCTGGTGCTCGTCGCCGCCGGCATCTTCAAGTACGGCTTCCACGACCTGCAGGAGTCCAACGTCCTGGGCGGCCTGGACCACCACGCGTTCGACGTGACGAGCGCCTTCCCGCCCGCGGCGTGGTACTCCGAGCTGCTCCGCGGCATGGTCAACTTCACGCCGGCGCCGACCGTCGTCGAGACGGTCGCCTGGCTCGCCTACGGGATCCCGGTCCTCGTGCTCTTCCTCTGGCCGGCTCGCAAGCCGGCGCCCGCCCCCGCTCCCACCACCGCCTCCTAGGAGACCGATGCACCCCGCACGCCTTATCACCGCCGGAGCGGCCGCCGCACTGCTCCTCACCGCCTGCGGCGACAAGGAAGCCGACACTCCGGCCGGCAGCGACAACGCCTCCGGCAAGATCACTGTCGCCGCCTCGGACACCGACTGCAAGGTGGAGCGGACCAGCTCCGACGCGGGCACGGTCACGTTCAGCATCACCAACAAGGGCTCCAAGATCAACGAGTTCTACGTCTACGCCGCCGGTGACCGGATCATGGGCGAGATCGAGAACATCGCACCCGGCCTGTCCCGTGACCTGATCGTCGAGCTGCCGGCCGGCACCTACGAGACCGCGTGCAAGCCCGGCATGATCGGCAAGGGCATCCGCGGCGCGTTCCAGGTGGCCGGCTCCGCCGCGCCGCTCACCGAGGACGCCAAGCTGGCCCAGGCCGCCAAGGACTACCAGCGCTACGTGAAGAGCCAGACCGGCGCGCTGATCGAGCAGACCACCGCGTTCGTCACCGCGGTCAAGGCCGGCGACGTGGCGAAGGCCAAGTCGCTCTTCCCGATCGCCCGCACCTACTGGGAGCGGATCGAGCCGGTCGCGGAGAGCTTCGGCGACCTGGACCCGAAGATCGACGCCCGCGACGGCGACCTGGAGCCGGGTCAGCAGTGGACCGGCTTCCACAAGATCGAGAAGGACCTCTGGGTCACCAAGGACATCAGCAAGGACGGCCCGGTCGCCGACCAGCTGCTCAAGGACGTGCAGACCATCGTCACCAAGGCCGAGTCGGTGACGTTCTCCCCGGTCGAGCTCGCCAACGGCGCCAAGGGCCTGCTCGACGAGGTCGCCACCGGCAAGATCACCGGCGAGGAGGACCGCTACTCGCACACCGACCTGTGGGACTTCGCCGCCAACATCGAGGGATCGCAGGGTGCCATCCAGGCGCTGCGCCCGGCCCTCGAGGAGCGGGACCCGGCGCTGGTCAAGACCCTGGACGCGAACTTCGCCAAGGTCGAGGCGTCGCTCGCGAAGCACCGCGCCGGCGACGGCTGGAAGCTGCACAACCAGCTCACCCAGGCGGACCTCAAGGAGCTGAGCGACAACATCAACGCGCTCGCCGAGCCGATCAGTAGGGTGGCTGCTCTTGTTGCCGCCAAGAAGTAGTAGCGGCGGTCTTCAGGCATGAGGTAGCTGGGAGCGGGGCGTCTCGCCCCCAGCTTGCCCCAAGATCAAATTCAAGAGAACGATGACTCGGATCCGCGCTGATCACAGATCGTCGCTCCCGCCAGGGACCCTTCCGGTCTGAGCTGGCCGCTGGCGCGTCCAGAACGCTCAGCCCGCAAGGGCGACGCCCGCGGGTGGTTGCGACGGGCCAGATCAGGACCCAGCGGCTGGGCGTGCCGGGTCAGCCGCGAGGCACCGCGGGTGATCACGACAGCTACCTCCGAACCCCCCACTGCACGAAAGGCTTGTGAGATGGAACGGCGCAAAGTCCTCGGACTGGCCGGCGCGGGCGTCGCCGGCGTGGCCGCCGCCGGCGCGGGCGCGCTGGCCCTGACCCACAACGACGCGGCACCCACCGCCGGTTCCCTCGACCTGGTGTCCGAGACCGGCGGGGCGATCCCGTTCTACGGGGCGCGGCAGGCCGGGATCGTCACGCCGGCGCAGGACCGGCTGCACTTCTGCGCGTTCGACGTGATCACCGACGACCGGGCGGCCCTGGTCGAGATGCTCCAGGACTGGACCGCGGCGGCGGCCCGGATGACACAGGGGCGGGATGCCGGCACGTTCGGCGCGGTCGGCGGCTCGCTGGAGGCGCCGCCGGACGACACCGGCGAGGCGCTGGGACTGCCCGCCTCCGGGCTCACCCTGACCATCGGGTTCGGGCCGACGCTGTTCCGCAACGCCCAGGGCAAGGACCGGTTCGGGATCGCCGCGAAGCGCCCGGCCGCCCTCGCCGACCTGCCGAAGTTCCCCCGGGACACCCTGGACGCGGCGATCTCCGGCGGCGACATCGGCGTGCAGGCCTGCGCCCACGACCCGCAGGTCGCCGTGCACGCCATCCGCAACCTGGCCCGGATCGGCATGGGCAAGGTCAGCGTCCGCTGGTCCCAGCTCGGTTTCGGCCGCACCTCGTCGACCTCCACGACCCAGGCCACCCCGCGCAACCTGTTCGGCTTCAAGGACGGCACCCGCAACCTCAAGGCCGAGGAGCCCGCGCTGCTCGACGAGCACCTGTGGGTCCAGCCCGGCGACGGGCCGGAGTGGATGACCGGCGGCTCCTACCTGGTCACCCGCAAGATCCGGATGCTGGTCGAGACCTGGGACCGCTCACCGCTGGCCGAGCAGCAGACCATCATCGGCCGGGACAAGGGCGAGGGCGCCCCGCTGACCGGCAAGCAGGAGCACGACGAGCCGGACTTCGCCGCCCAGGACGGCAAGGGTCAGCCGGTCATCCCGATGGACTCCCACCTGCGCCTGGCCCACCCGGACCAGAACGGCGGCGCCCGTCTGCTGCGCCGCGGCTACAACTTCGTCGACGGCTCGGACGGTCTCGGTCGCCTGAACGCCGGCCTGTTCTTCATGGCCTACCAGCGCAACCCGCACAAGCAGTTCGTCCCGGTCCAGAACAGGCTGGCCAAGCAGGACGCCCTCAACGAGTACATCCGCCACGTCTCCAGCGGCCTGTTCGCGTGTCCTCCCGGGCTCCCCGCCGCCGACGACTACTGGGGCCGCTCCCTCTTCGCCTGATCTCCGCGAAGCCGCCCGATCGCCGTCGCCGTCGCCAAACCCGCCGCCCCGGCGCCGTCGCCGGACCCGCCGCCCGATCGCCGTCGAGCGGCTGGCCGCCGCGCGCGGGTGGCCGCCGCAGCCGGGTGCGCGGGACGGCCGGGTGCGCGGGACCGCTGTTGGCGTACCGGAAAATGGGGTTCAGCGGAGCGCGGCGTGGAGGAGTTCGACGAGGTCGAGGGCGGCTTCGCCGGTCCAGATCACCGAGCTGACCGCGACGGCGGCGGGGAGCAGGAGGAACAGCGGCGGAGCGGGGCGCGGCTGGGGGCGGAGCAGGTGCGCGACCCGTTTCGGCACGACGCCACCGGGGACGGCGGCGTGCAGGGCCGCGGCGAACGGGCTGCCGGCGCCGCCCAGGGCCGCCACGCCGATGGCGTGGGCCAGGGTCCGGCGGCTGCCCAGGGAGGCGGCGGCGCACTCGTCGGCGGCGCGCTCGATCAGGTAGTCGACGTGCTTGCCGACCCACCAGAGGGCGGGATGGGCGGCGACGGCCAGCTCGGCGAGGCGGGCCAGGCGGTGGTGGTGCTCGGCGAGGTGCGCGTTCTCGTGGGCCAGCAGGGCCTCGAACTGCGGCTCGGTGAGCAGCCCGCGCATGCCGGTGGTGACCACCACGTGCCCGGGGTTGCCCGGGACGGCGAAGGCGCGCGGGGCGTCGTCGGGGAGCATGACCAGGCCGCCCGGACCCGCGGCGGGGACCATGGCCAGCACCCTCCGCTGCCGGCGCCAGCGGAGGGTGACCGCCACGGTGACGGCGACCAGCAGGGTCAGGCTCAGCCACGGGACCCACTCGACGCCGGCGGTGTCGGCGGCGACGACCGCCGCGGACCAGCCGAGACGGTGGCCCACCGCGGGGACCTGGGCCAGGGCGTGCGCGGCGAGCAGGAGCAGGTTCACGGTGCTGGTCGCGGCGACGGTCACGGCGGACCAGGCGACCACCGACGCGGCCCGGCCCGGCGGGAGCCGGTCGGCCAGCAGGCGCACCACCAGCACGGCCAGCGGCGGGACGACCACCACCGACCACAGGAAATGATCGAACACCTCGCTACCTCCCCCGCCGATCGTCTCACCCGGGCGCGGACCCCTGGTGCGCACCCGGGCCGGCATCGACGATCACCTCCGCGGACTCACCGCCGAGCTGACGCAGCGCCCAGCGCGCCCACTCCCGCTGCGCCTCCGCCTGGTACCGGCCCAGCTCCATCGCCAGCCGGCCGAACCGCAGGCCGCCGCGCGGATGCCGATCGGCGTCGGCCGCCTCGGCCAGCGCCCGCAGCTCCGCGGCCAGCCGCTCCGCCTCGGCCAGCTGATCGAGCACCATCGCGCGGGCCTGGGCCGGCTCCAGCGCCGAGATCAGGCACAGCCGCAACGCCTGCTCGTCCCGGACCGCCCGCTCCTTCGGCGGGGCCAGCAGCCACTCCCGCAGCGCGGCCCGGCCGGCGTCGGTGATCGCGTAGGTCCGCCGGCCGCGGGCACCCTCCTCCACCACCTCGACCAGGCCGTCCTCGGCGAGCCGGGCCAGCTCGGGATAGATGTGGCTCTGCCGGGCCGTCCACGCGTAGCGCTGCAGCGACCGCTCGAACCGCAGCGTCAGCGTGTATCCACTGGCCGGCCCGTCCTCGAGCAGGCCGAGCATCGCGAATCGCAGTGACACAGTTGCGCTCCCCTCTAGACACCTACAAATGTACAGGTACGTTTGAAGGCATGGATAACGTGGACGTACTCATCGTGGGTGCCGGTCCCACCGGCCTGACCCTGGCATGCGACCTGGCCCGGCAGGGTGTCGCGAGCCGCGTCGTCGACCAGTCCGCGCAGCCGGGCGCCGGCGGCCGGGGGTTCAGTCTCAAGCCGCTGTCGCTGGCGGCCCTCGACGACCTGGGCCTGACCCGGGCGATCACCACGGCCGGGTTCGTCGAGCGACGGACGCGTTTCCATCGGGGCACCCGGCGCCTGTTCGAGCTGGACACGCCGCCGGCGCCGGTGACCGTCGAGCAGCCGTACCCCAATGTGGTGGCCCTTCCGCAGTGGCGGACCGAGGCCATCCTGCGGGAGCGGCTGGGCGAGCTGGGCGGCAAGGTGGAGTTCGGGATGCGGGTGACCGGGCTGGCCGGCGGCGAGGTGACCTTCGCGGGCGGTGAGCGGGTGCGGGCGCGGTTCGTGGTCGGCGCGGACGGCGGGCGCAGCACGATCCGCCGGGAGCTGGGCATCCCCTTCACCGGGCGGACCGACGAGGACACCCGGGCGATGATCAGTGACGTCCGGCTGGACGGGCTCGACCCGGCCGGCGGGGTGCGCATGTGGCTCTCGCCGGACCGGGGCGTCGCCCTGCTCCGGCCGGTTCCGGAGACCGGCGTCTGGCAGGCGGTGGTGTCGCTCGGGCGGGATCTCGCCGGCGACGAGGACACCCTGCGGCGGCTGCTGACCGAGCGCACCGGGCTGCCCGGACTGCGCGTCACCGAGGTGCTCTGGCACTCGGTGTGGCGGTACAACCTGCGGATCGCCGACCGGTTCCGGGCCGGCCCGGTGTTCCTGGCCGGGGACGCGGCGCACGTGCACAGCCCGTTCGGCGGGCACGGGATGAACACCGGGATCCAGGACGCGTACAACCTGGGGTGGAAGCTCGGGATGGTGGTGCGGGGGCTGGCTCCGCAGGGGCTGCTCGACACGTACGAGAGCGAGCGGATGCCGGTGGCCCGGGCCGTCCTCGCGGACAGCGATCGGCGGATGGGCGGCATGATGAGCTGGCGGTTCGCCCGGCCGCTGGCCGGGCCGCTGCTCAGGGCCGGGTTCGTCAGGCAGCAGCGGAAGACCCGGCGGGACCACCCGGTCTATCCGGCCGGTCCGCTGATCGGCGAGGGCGGCGGGGCACCGGCGCCGGACGGGGCGCTGCCGACCGGTGCCCGGCTGTTCGACCTGTTCCGCGGGTCGCACTTCACCGTGCTCGGGCCCGGGCCGGTGCCGGGGCTCGACCCCGCGCTGGTCCACGTGCACCGGGTGGCCGGGGACTTCCGGGTGGTGCGGCCGGACGGGTATGTCGCGCTGACCTCGCCGACGGCCGGGCCGGTCCGCGCGTATTTCGCTCGGTTCGCCGCCGGGTGAGCGCGACGGGCGCACCGGACGCCGGGCCCGCGCCCGGCCGGCTCGGCGATGACCGGCCGCAGCAAAGGCACGGGCCCGGCCATCGCATGCGGAACGAATACGGAATCGGGTCGCACGGCACCACTCGATATTGTCGGGACGTGAGCGAGACGCGCGGCCGCCGCCGGCCCGGCCAGCTGGAGACCGAGATCATGACCGTGCTGGGCCGGGCCGACCGTCCGCTCACCCCCGGCGAGGTGCGTGACCTGCTCGATCCGACCGGCGAGCTGTCGTACAGCACGGTGGTCACCACGCTCACCCGGCTCTACGAGAAGGGCTCGGCGTCCCGGCACCGTGACGGCCGCGCGTTCCGGTACGGCGCGCCGGACGGCCCGGCCGGGCTGGTCGCCGACCGGATGTCCCGGCTGCTGGCCGTCGAGGCGGATCGGGCGTCGGTGCTGCGGCGCTTCGTCGGCAACCTGGACGCGCGGGACGAGCAGCTGCTCCGCGATCTGCTCGGTGAGTGACGGCAACCTCCCCTTGACGCGGGCTCGCCGGGGAAATGACAAACTTGCAGGATCATGACGCTGACCGATCGCCTTCCCGGCACCGCCGAACCCGACGCCGTCTTCGAAGCCTTCCAGGCCTGGGTGCGGGAGCAGGGCCTGACCCTGTACCCGCACCAGGAGGAGTCGCTGATCGAGATCGCGACCGGATCCAACGTCATCCTGAACACCCCGACCGGCTCCGGTAAGAGCCTGGTCGCCGCCGGCGCGCACTTCGCCGCCCTGGCCGACGGCCGCACCACCTTCTACACCGCGCCGATCAAGGCGCTGGTGAGTGAGAAGTTCTTCGCGCTCTGCGAGATCTTCGGCGCGCACAACGTCGGCATGCTGACCGGCGACGCCAGCGTCAACGCGGACGCCCCGATCATCTGCTGCACCGCCGAGATCCTGGCGAACCTGGCGCTGCGCGAGGGCGCCCGGGCCGACATCGGCCAGGTGGTGATGGACGAGTTCCACTTCTACGCGGAACCGGACCGCGGCTGGGCCTGGCAGGTGCCGCTGATCGAGCTGCCGCAGGCCCAGTTCCTGCTGATGTCGGCCACCCTCGGCGACACCACCCGGTTCGTCGACGACCTGAGCCGGCGTACCGGGCGGGAGACGGCGGTGGTCAGCAACGCCGAGCGTCCGGTGCCGCTGATCTTCTCGTACGCGATGACCCCGCTGCACGAGACGATCGAGGAGCTGCTCTCCACCAAGCAGGCGCCGGTCTACATCGTGCACTTCACCCAGGCGGCCGCGCTGGAACGCGCCCAGTCGCTGATGAGCATCAACATGAGCACCCGCGAGGAGAAGGACAGGATCGCGGCGGCGATCGGCGGGTTCCGGTTCACCGCCGGGTTCGGGCGCACCCTGTCCCGGCTGGTGCGGCACGGCATCGGCGTGCACCATGCCGGCATGCTGCCGAAATACCGCCGGCTGGTGGAGACCCTGGCGCAGGCCGGCCTGCTCAAGGTGATCTGCGGGACGGACACTCTCGGCGTCGGGATCAACGTGCCGATCCGCACGGTGCTGTTCACCGGCCTGTCGAAGTACGACGGCGTGAAGACCCGGCTGCTCAAGGCCCGCGAGTTCCACCAGATCGCCGGCCGGGCCGGCCGCGCCGGGTACGACACCATCGGCACCGTCATCGTGCAGGCCCCGGAACACGTGATCGACAACGAGCGTGCCCTGGCCAAGGCCGGCGACGACCCGAAGAAGCGGCGCAAGGTGGTCCGCAAGAAACCGCCGGAGGGGCAGATCGGCTGGGGCCGGCCCACCTTCGACCGCCTAGTCGAGGCCGAGCCGGAGCCGCTGACCTCGTCCTTCCAGGTCTCGCACGCCATGCTGCTGAACGTGCTGGCCCGCGGCGACGACCCGTTCGAGGCGATGCGGCACCTGCTCACCGACAACCATGAGGACCCGGTGGCGCAGCGCCGGCACATCCGCCGGGCCATCGCGATCGCCCGCGCGCTGATCGCCGGCGGTGTCATCGAGCGAACCGACGCCGGCGCCTACAAGCTGGTCGACGACCTGCAGCTGGACTTCGCGCTGAACCAGGCGCTGTCCCCGTTCGCCCTCGCCTGCCTCGAACTGCTGGACAAGGAGGCGCCGGAGTACCCGCTGGACGTCGTCTCGGTGATCGAGTCGACGCTCGAGGACCCGCGCCAGGTGGTCTCGGCGCAGCGGCAGAAGGCGCGCGGCGAGGCGGTCAACGCGATGAAGTCCGAGGGCATCGAGTACGAGCAGCGGATGGAGCTGCTCGAGGACGTCACCTGGCCGCAGCCGCTGCGCGAGCTGCTCGAGGCGGCCTACGAGACGTACCGTCGCGGCCATCCGTGGGTCGGCGACTACGAGATCAAGCCGAAGTCCGTGGTCCGCGACATGTTCGAGCGGGCCATGACGTTCACCGAGTACATCTCGTTCTACGGCCTGTCCCGCTCCGAGGGGCTGGTGCTGCGCTACCTGGCCGACGCGTTCCGCGCGCTGCGCCAGACCGTCCCCGAGGACGCCCGCACCGAGGAGCTCGGCGACCTGATCGAGTGGCTAGGCGAGCTGGTCCGCCAGGTCGACTCCAGCCTGCTCGACGAGTGGGAGCGGCTGCGCAACCCGGGCGCCGTGGTCGAGGAGGTCCGGATCGACGACAAGCCGCCCGCGGTGACCCGCAACGTGCGCGCGTTCAAGGTGCTGGTCCGCAACGCGATGTTCCGCCGGGTCGAGCTGGCCGCCCTGGGCCGCTACGACGAGCTGGGCGAGCTGGACGGCGAGTCCGGCTGGACCGCGGAGCGCTGGCGCAAGGCCATCGAGGAGTACTTCGACGAGTACGACGAGATGGGCACCGGCCCGTCCGCGCGCGGCCCGGCGTTCCTGCACCTCGACGCCGGTCCGGCGGTGTGGACGGTCCGTCAGGTCTTCGAGGACCCGGACGGCGACCACGACTGGGGCATCGACGCCACCGTCGACCTGGCCGCCTCCGACGAGGCCGGCAGCGCCGCCATCACCATCCTCGCGGTCGGCCCGCACTAGGCTTGCGGTCCGCCGCTTGCCGGTACGGCCGGCGCGCGCTGGTACCGGCATGTACCAGTGGTGGCGCCCGCCGGTCGTACCGTCGTCGCATGACGCCACGACCGACGCCGGACCCGAGCATCGGGGAACGCATCCGGGATCGCCGCCTGCGCCGCGGCTGGAGTATCCGCTACGCCGCCAGCCGGGCCGGCGTCTCGCACGCCACCTGGAGCCGGATCGAACGGGGGCGGCAGGCGGCGGACAACCGGTTCGTGCTGGCCGACCTGGCCACCGCCCTGGAGTGCTCGCCGGCCGAGCTCGCCGGGACCTCGGTCCCGGCCGGTGACCGGGCGGCGGTGGCAGCGCACGCCGCCGTGCACGGCATCCGGCAGGCCCTGGTCGACCTCGACCTGTCGGCGCCCGGGCCGTCCGCGCCGCCGCCGGACCTGGCCGCGCTGGCCCGGACCGCCGAGCTGGTCGACGACCTGCGCCGGTCCTGCGACTACGCGGGCGCCGGCCGGTTGATCCCGGACCTGCTGCGCGGCCTGCACGCCGCCACCGCCCTGGACGACCGCGCCCGGGCCCTGCGCCTGCTCTGCGAGGTCACCTTCATCGCCTCGTCGGTGCTGCGCAACCTCGGGCATCCGGCGGAGGCCTGGCTGGGCGCGGAACGCTGCCGTGACGCCGCCGACGCCACTCGCGACCCGATCCTGCGGGGCTACGCGGCGTACGCCCGGGCCAGCGCCGCCAACGCCTGCGGCTCGTACGACCGCGGGCTCGCCCTGGCCGAGCAGGCCGTCGAGGCGTTGCGTCCGGACACCGCCCGGCCCGGCGGCGCCGCGATGCTCGGCTCGCTGCAGCTGATCTGCGCCTACGCCAGCCGGGGACGCAGGCGCCTGGACGACAGCCGCGCCTGGTGCGCCGAGGCCGCCGAGCTGGCCCGGCGGACCGGCGAGACCACCACGCTGGGCCTCTACTTCGGTCCGACGAACGTCGGCATCTGGCGGATCGGCATCGAGACCGACGGCGACGACCCGGTCCGGGCCGCCCGGATCGCCCGGGACACCGACCCGGCGGCGCTGCCGGTCGGTTTCCGGCAGGTGTTCTACTACGCCGACACCGCCCGCGCCCTGGCCCGGCTGTGCGGGCGCGACCGCGAGGCGATCCGCTTCCTGCTCACCGCCGAGCGGGTGGCCCCGCAGCACGTGCACACGTCGTCACTGGTCCAGGAGACGGCACGCGCCCTGCTGGACCGCTCCCGCCGCCTGGCCGGCGGCACCGAGCTACGGGCCTTCTGCGAACGCCTCCAGATCGGCTGACCCGGCTTGCCGCCACCCGGGTTCCGGTTTTCGTGACCACCCGCGGACGTCGCCCTGGCGGGCCGGGCGTTCGGGACGCGCCAGCGTCCTGCCCGGCCCGTCAGGGTCCCTGGCGGGAGCGACGATCGGTGATCAGCGCGGATCCGAGTCATCGATCCTCCGAAGGTGATCTCGGCAGGAATCCGGGTGAGCCGGAGCGGGACGCCGGCGGTCACGACTTGTCGGGTGTGCGGGGGCGGGCGCGGACCTGCAGGCCGGCCGCGAGCAGGGTGTTGCGGGCCTCGGCGAGGCCGGCCGAGAAGTCGCTGCAGTCCTGGGCGTAGTAGCGCTGGAAGAACCAGCGCGGAACCCGTGGAGCGCGGCGGCGGGAGAGGAAGAGCTGGTCCTGGACCTGGCGGGCCATCCGGCAGAGGTCGCGGGCGACTTCCGGGTCCAGGCCGGCGTGGGCCAGCTGGGCGCAGCGGGCGCGGGAGTAGGCACAGACCCGCTTGCGGTCGGCGGCGACCGTGCGCTGTTCCCGGAAGGTGTCCCAGCCGAGCATGAACATGCCCAGCGACGGCACGCACCACTGGACGAACAGGTCGGTGATCGTGGAGTTGCGCAGCATCCCGGTGATCAGCCCGAGCAGCGCCCAGCCGATTATCGCGAGCATCACCATCTGGGCGTACCGGCGGCGGACCCGGCTGCCCCAGGCGAGGTTCTGCTGCTGGCGGGCGAGCACGTCGAAGGGCCGGGGCAGGTTCGGCATCTCGTGGTGGTCGCGGGGCGGGTCGCCGCGGTACCGGCTGCTCAGGTGCCGGACGTCCTCCGGGGAGATCTGGTCGCCGGCCAGGATGCAGTTCCACGGCAGGTGGAAGAAGCGCACCTCGAACGCCTCCTGCAGCAGCGCGGACCGCAGCAGCTCACGGTCCGCCCAGGAGGCGAGGCCCAGCGAGTACGCGAGAGCCCAGAGCACCCCGATGACGGAGAGGACGACGCTCAGCGGCTTCCCGGTGACCGCGCCGACGAAGACGGCGAACAGGCCGGTGGCGGCCAGCCCGGCGGAGATGACGACGCGCAGCGCGGCGAGGCGTCTGACCCGGGCGTGCGAGACGGCTGTCGCGCGCAGGAGGTGACTCAGCGTGGGGTCGATCGGGCGCTGGCGCACCGGTCGGCGATCGGTCATGACTGTCACCGCCTCGGACAGTGACGTCGGGTAGGGAGTTCCCTGGGGAACGATGCCCAATGTTATCGCGAAATGGACCGACGATTGTCTATACCAGCAGCTCACGTGCGATATACGGATATTTAGCGCACGGTTGTCAACCAGCTACGCACGGTGAGCGTCGCGCGTACGTCATCCTCGTTGTAGCGAAGCAGCCGCACGGTCGCCGACGCGGGCCCGCTGGTGCCATTCCTGGCACTGACGGCCGACCGGATCGTCGTCCCGCCAGCGGAAACCGGCGCCGTGCACGGCGACCGTCTTCAGCCCCACGCCGGCACGTGACTCGACGGCGGCGCGCACGGCACGCGCCGCGTAGCCGCCGAGCAGCACCGGCCGACCGTTGATCATGCGCGATGCCGGATCACTCGCCGTCGTCCGGCTCGTCGACCCCGGTGATCGACACCAGACTGACCGGTACGCCGGCGCGGGTGGCCCGGTTGACCAGCTCCTGGCCCAGCGGGGCGTCCTCGCCGGCCGGGCAGCGCCACCAGCCGCTGACCTGGTCGGTGCCGGGGAACAGCATGCCGCAGGTGGTCCAGCCGCCGGCGAACGGGAACGAGCGCAGCGCCCGGGCCAGCCGGTCGACCGCACCGGAACTCAGCCCCGGGACCTTGAGGGTGGCCAGGACCAGGCGTTTCTCCGGCAGGTCGGCCTCCGAGTCGGTGAGATCGAGGGCGTCGTGCTCGTTCAGCACGGCGGCGGCGATCCGGTGCATGCCGTCCAGGATCTCCCGCGCCGCCGGGTCGACCAGGATCGGCTCGGCGAACCCGCCGTGCAGCACCAGCTCGGCCCGCAGCAGCTCGACGACCTGGGCGCTGTCCGGGTCGGCGAGGAGGCCGGGAACCGCCCGTTTCCAGGTCACGCCACCGAAGGCGGGCCGGAACGCGGCCAGCACCTCGGTGAGCGGCATCCGGCGTACGGTCACTGGCGAAATGGTGCCACGCGCGGATTGACCTGCCTATTCACCGAAGGGTGAACAACAGTGTCGCCAATAGGACCACCGGTGCGCAGAGCATCGTGGTGAGCAGGATGGTGTCCCGGGCCAGGACCAGGCCGGTGCCGGACCGCTGGCCGTACAGGTAGACGTTCTGGGCGGTGGGCAGGCAGGCGAGAACGGTCACCGCGTACGTCTCCTCCGGCGACAACCGCAGGCCGGCGGCGAGCAGGACAGCGAACAGCGGCATGGCTGCGGATTTGAGCAGGACGGCGGTGACTGTCGCGGCGCGGTCCGGGCCGGGGGCCAGCACGCGGCGGCCGGAGAGCGACATACCGAAGGCGATCAACACCATCGGTACGGCGGCGTTGCCGATGGTGATCAGGGGGTTGAGGAGCGAAGCGGGGAGGTGCAGGCCGGTCAGGGAGACGATGGCGCCCAGGAGCACCGCGACGATCATCGGGTTGCGCAGTGGGGTGGTCACGGCGTCCCGGAGGGAGGCCCGGCCGGTGCTGGAGAGGTCCAGGAGGGTCAGGGCGATCGGGGTGATCACCAGGAGTTGCAGCATGATGATCGGGACCACCAGGGCGGCGTTGCCGAGGATGTAGGTGGCGATCGGGATGCCGATGTAGTTGGCGTTGACGTATCCGGCGGACAGCGCGCCGATGATGCGCGTGCCCTGCGCGGTTTTTTCACCTTTTCCGCCGTCGCTCGCGCCCCCTCCGCCCTTCTCACCGTCCCTCGCGTCTTCCGCGCCGCCGCTTGCGGGCTGGCCGCCGCCTCTCGCGGGCCGGCCGCCGCCCTCGCCGCCCCTCGCGGTCCGCCCGCCTTCCCCGCCGCGCCTCGCGGCCTGGCCGCCTTCCCCGCCGCGCCTCGCGTTCTGTCCTTGGTCCCGGCTGTCACTTGGGTTCCTTTTGGCGGCCTTGATCGACAGCGGGTGGAGGACGAAACAGATCAGGGCGGCGCCGGCCGAGACCAGCAGCGGCCCGCTGAACAGCGCGGTCAGGTCGGCGCCGGCCACCCCGGTGAAGAGCAGGCACGGATTGAGCACCAGCCAGACCACCCGGGCCAGCACGGTCTCGGCGTTCGCCGGCAGGTCCGCCCAGCGGCGCAGCCCCCAGCCGGCCGCCACGATCACCCCGATCAGCAGGAATCCGGAGAGCGCCGCCAACATGATCAGCGACGCTATCGGGCGACCGCTGGCCGAATCGACTTCGGGGTACGGCGCTCGGTCGTACGGTGACCGGGTGGGGGACGAGGCGGCGGAGTACTACGACCGGATGCTGGTGGACGCGGAGTGGGGTGAGGCGTTCTGCCTGACCTTCGTCCGGGGGCTCGACGACGCCGCGCTGGTCACCGCGTTCGGTGGCGACCCGTCGACGATGCTGTCGCAGGCGGAGCTGGCGCAGATTCTGGACACTTTTCCGTACGGCGAGGAGCCGGCCACCCTGGTGGTCGCCACCCTGGGCGAGTGGCGGATCGGCATCGAGATCAACGGCTGCCAGGGCAACCGCTCGGAGGTGCTGCGCCGGGCGGCCGCCGCCGGTGACGGGGTCGCGCTCAGCGTGTACCGCAACGTCAACGGGCGTTCCGAGTTCTCCTATGTCCGGCACGACAGCACCCAGGTGGTGATCGACCAGATCCGGCCGGAACGGCGTACCGGCGAGAATCCGGGGCTGCTCGACGAATACCTGGACGGGCTGCCCTTCGGGTACGAGGACGACCTGATCCCGGAGGCCGCCGGGCTGGCCCTGGCGGAACGGCTCACCGGCGTCCGGCTGCCGTTCGACCTGATGGAACGGGACCTGCCCGGGGCGGTGCTGGCTCTCGTACCGGACGACCTGGTGCCCGAGGGCGGCCGCGGGCTGGCCGCTCTCGAGCACCCCTTCGTGCAGCGGATGCTGGCCGCGCCGACGTGCGAGAACGTCCCGGCGATGGTCGCGTTCCGGGCCCGGCTGATCGCCGAGGACGCCGGGCTGCTCGGCGAACCGGTGATCAGTGAGGTGCTGGCCGCCCTGGACGCGAACCGGGAGGTCGGGCCGGAACTCCGAGCCCGCCTGCGTGAACTGCACGAACGGGTCGGCGACGAACTGGGGGCGATGAAAGCGGTCCAGGACATCGCGGCCGCCGCGATGCCGGCCGAGGATCCGCGGGACCGCTTCGGTACGACGTATGCGCTGCGGGACAGCGATCGCAGCCTGCAGGCCGTGGTCCTGAGGCGCTGCGCACTGCGGGCTCTGCGGGAGAGGCCGCCTGTCCCAGCGTTCTTCGCGACGTCCGCCTCTGTTCACGGCACCGCCGTCGGTCACGGCACACCCTCCCACGCCACACCACCACACCCGGCCGGCCGCAGCACGCCCTCCCCTGCACCCGCACACAGCACCTCGACGCACCCGACCGGTCAGGGGACCGCCTCCCCGGCGCCGGCCCACAGCACCTCGACACACCGCACACCTTCACCCACACCGGCCGACAGCACCTCGACACACCGCACACCTTCACCCACACCGGCCGACAGCACCTCGACACACCCGACCGGGCGCGACGCACCCGGCCACGCCGCATCATCGAGCCCGACCGGCCGCAGCATGCCCTCCCCTGCACCCGCACACGGCACCTCGACGCACCCGACCGGTCTGGGCACGCCCGCGCCTGCGCCGGCGCACAGCACGTCGAGGCACTCGGCCGGTCCCGGGCTCGGCTCGACCGCGGCCTACGGGGTGATGGCGAAGGAATTCGCCAGCTGGGACGCGGAGAAGCAGCGGGCCGCGGCACGCTGGCTGGCACGGCGGGCGTTCGAGGCGGCGGGCTTGGACAAGCTGGACTGGGCGCGGCCGGCCCTGGAAGCTCTCGACCGCGGAGACCCGCTGCCGTTCCCGGACAGGCACGCGGTGTTCCGGCTGATCTCGGCAGCCGCGCTGGTGACCGCGACCACCGGCCTGCCGCTGGACCAGGTGGGCGACCGCTTGACCGAGACGCAGCGCGCCGAGCTGCGCGAACGCATCGATCGCGCCCCCATGGCGGTGATCACCATCTTCAACACCGTGCACCCCGACCCCGCCAAGGCTCTGACCGACACCTTCACCACCGCCCTGGAAACCTTCGACGGCCGTGACGAAGACCTGACAACCGAACTCCGCACCCGCTTCGGCGCCACCACCTGATCACTTCCCGAACCCCTCCACACCACATCCCCGCCGCAGTCCTCTCGCCGCCGTCGACAGCTCCGCGGACGTCACCTCTGCCGTACCTCTTCTTCTCGGCCGGCTGGCCTTCGTTGAGCCCTGCCCTGCGCCCCCAGCTGGGCCTTCTTCTGCTGTGATCGATCTGTCCATTCCGGATTGAAGATCGAGTACTACGATGCGGACAGATCCCGGCCGAGCGCGGCCCGGATCGGCACGTTTCGCTCGCCCGAAGGAGGCGTCGGTGGCTGACCGGCGACACGCACTGGACCGGATCGACACGACCGTGGCGCATCCGGCCCGGCGCTACAACTACCTGCTGGGCGGGAAGGACAACTTCGCAGCGGACCGGGCCTCGGCCGAGGCGATCGAGGCCGCGATGCCGACGATCCGCTTGGCGGCCCTGGAGAACCGGGCCTTCCTGCAGCGTGCCGTGCAGTTCCTGGCCGAGCGCGGCATCCGGCAGTTCCTGGACATCGGCACCGGAATCCCGAGCGCGAACAACACTCACGAGGTGGCCCAGCGCATCGACCCGGCGGCCCGGATCGTCTACGTCGACAACGACCCGATCGTCCTCACCCACGCCCGTGCCCTCCTGACCAGCACCTCGGAGGGCACGACCGCCTACATCGACGCGGACCTGCGCGAGCCGCAGAGCATCCTCGACGACCCGGAGTTGCAGGCGACTCTCGACTTCACCCGGCCGATGGCGGTGATGCTGGTAGCCGTCCTGCACTTCATCCGCGACGACGAGGACCCCCAGGGCATCGTGGACACTCTCATCGACGCCCTGCCCGCCGGCAGTTACGTAGTCGCCTCCCATTCCACCTGGGAATACCTCCCGTCTGAAGCAATCGAGCAGCTCGAAGCCGCCAACCCCGACGGCCGCTTCCGTGCCCGCACCGGCGAACAGCTGGAGAAACTCTTCTCCCGCCTGGACCTCATCGAGCCCGGTGTCCAGTCGGTGTCCCAGTGGTGGTCCGAGCAGGCCACCCAGCCCCGCCCTCCGATCGAGGACGTAGCCTTCAACGCCATCGTCGGCCAAGTCCGCTGAGCCGAAATCCCGACCACAGTCAAGCCGAGATCGGCGCGCCCCATCCAGCGGCCAGAACTCAACTCGGGAAAAGCCACTCCAGGGCCGTGAGGGACTTCTCGACATAGCGAAACTTTTCGGTCTCGACGCCGTAGGCGAGGTCTTCGAGAACCCCGCACCGCGCGTAGAAAACGGCCCGCTCCGTCAACCTCCGATCCGTCGCGCACAGTGCGGCCGGCCCGAGGTCCCGATAGAGCCGACCGTGATCACAGGCCGGATCGACCAGGGCGGCGTCAGCCCAGTCGATGACGCCGGTGACCTTGCCGGAGTCGTCGGCCAGGACGTGCTCGATGCCGAGGTCGTTGTGGGAGAACACGAGCTGATGATCGTCAATCGGTGGCTCGGCACGCAGAAACACCTCGATCCTCTCGCGGTAGACCTCCGGCACATGCGCGGCGACGGCTGGATAGAGCGCAGCCGCCTCCCGTAACCACTCCCCCAGCGGCTCCTCGTCGGGGAGGGCCCCGGCCGGCCGGACGGCATGCAGTGCGGCGAGCAACTCACCGAGCACGGCGACGATCGGTTCGGCGTGCGCCATGCGGAACCCCTGTGGCAGCTCCAACAACGGCACACCGGGAAGCTTGTAGTAGGCCAGGCAGCTGCGCTCCGGCAGTACAAAGGCTGGACTCGGCACCGCAACGGTTGCGACCGCCGCGACCGCAGCCAGGATGCCTGCCTCGCGCGCCGTCCCCTCCGGGTCGTGGGACCTGCGAACGCGTACGATCAGGTGGCCGTTGATCTCGAAGGCATAGTTGTCCAGCCCGTCGCCGAGCGGCACCACCGAGTCGATCTCGTAGTCGGGCATCCCTAAGCCGACGATATCGCGAACCTCCGCCTCGTCCATGGACTCATCGTGGCAGGACCAACCCGCCGAAGCGGTGCCTAGTGGTCCCGCCTGCGAGACGGTCCACCGCGCGACTTGTCGTGCACACCGACAGCGCTCCATGGCCTTCCCGTGCGACCGGCTCGACCGCAGCGGCCGGGCGAGGCACTCAGGTGGCCTGTGGCCCCAGCACGCTGGGGCCGGGAACAGGTGCCGGCTCTTTGAGCTCGACGAAGATCGAATGGGTCGCCGTGTCGCCGATGTTGAGCCCGGCATGCTCCTGCGCGCCGAGCCAGCGCACCACCCCCGCCGGCAGCTCCACCTCGACCTCCTGGTCACCGTTGCTGATCCGCCGGCGGAAGGAACTCAACGTGAACATCACGCTGTCGGGATGGCGATGCGGGTGGGTCTGATCGCCGGGAGCGTCCCGGTACTCCAGGACTCGGACCCGCTCATTTTCGAAGACCACCTTGTAGAACTCCGGGTCGGTGACGGCCGGGTCTTCGGCGCTCATGGCATCCTCCTTGGCTTCGTTCGTGGGATTACGGTACCATCATGGGCATGGCGATGCCATATGAGACGACCGGCCGGACCCGGCAGAAATCACGCACCCGACAGGCACTGATCGACGCGACCCGCGAGCTGCTGGCCGGCGGACAGACACCCCGGGTGGAGGACGCGGCTGCTCACTCGGGCATCTCCCGCACCACCGCTTATCGCTATTTCGCCAACCAGCGCGCACTGCTGCTGGCCACCCAGCCGGAAATCCATCCGGACACGCTGCTCGGCCCGGAGGCGCCCACCGATCCGCGCGACCGGCTGGACGCCTTCATGGCCGCCTTCAGCCAATACAACTTGCAGTGGCAACCCCAGCTCCGATCCGCCCTGCGCCTCTCCCTGGAGCCCACCTTTCGTGGAGCCAGCCATGAGCCATCGACAGCACCATCACCCCCGAGCCAACCGGCCCCTCCGGCGCACGACGCCGCGGCCACCGAGCCCGGGCGACCGCTTCTCCGGCAGGGCCGGGCCGTCGCCTGGATCGAGGACGCGCTCGCCCCACTGGAGCACAGCCACCCGCGCGTCGACCGCCATCGGCTCGCCATCGCCATCCGGTCGGCCACCGGCATCGAGTCGTTGATCTGGCTGCAGGACGTCGCCGGCCAGAGCCCGGCCGAGGCCGCCGAAACGGTCCGCCACACCGCCCGGGCGCTCCTCGACGCCGCGTTGCGCCAGAGCCTCGATCACGCGGACCCAACACCCGAAGCCGCTGATGCCGCAGGCAAAGGCGCTCCCTCTTCACGAAGCAGGTGAAGGCGCTTCCTCATGACAAGATCTGTCGGTGTAGCTGGGGTTTCCCGGGGCGATGTCCGAGCGGCGGGTGCGGCACCTGGGCGGTGAAGGCGGCTGGCACGCCTGTGGGTTTCGCGCGGCGCGCTGTCGGCCGGCTGATCCTGCCGGTGGGCCGACCTCACGCCACGGGGCCGGTCGCCGGAGGACAGCCGACACACACCCGGACCGCGCACGGCACGCTGCCAACCGGCCGATCCTGCCGGTAGGCCGACCTCACGCCACGGGGCCGGTCGCCGGAGGACAGCCGACACACACCCGGACCGCGCACGGCACACTGCCAACCGGCCGATCCTGCCGGTAGGCCGACCTCACATTACGAGGCGGCCATCGGAGGACGGCCGACACCGCATCCGGACCGCGCGGCGTGCTGCCGACCGGCCGATCCTGCCCGTGGGGCGCTCACACAACGAGACGGTCGCCGGAGGACGGCCGACACACACCCGGACCGCGCGCGGCACGCTGCGAGCCGGCCGAGCCTGCCGATGGGCCGACCGCACGCTACGGAGCGGTCATCTGGGCGATCATGCGGACCGACTGCTCGACGGTGTCGAAGCCGCGCGGGAGCATCACCTTCTCGTAAGCGGCCACGGCTTCGAGCAGTGGCTTTCCGGCGAGCAGCTCGCCGGCGAGGGTGGCGGCGTCCTGCAGCGCGGTGTTGGCACCGACCCCGCCGGCCGGCGGCATGGTGTGCACGGCGTCGCCGAGCAGGGTCACCGGGCCGGTGGGCCAGGCGTCGACACGGTCACTGGCTCGGATGGCGATCGGGAAGAAGGAGGTGCTGTCGGCGTACGCAATGATCTTCTGAATCTCCGGGTGCCAGTCGGCGGTCGCGTCGGCAACGGTCCGCCAGAGTTCCGCCGAGTCGTGCTGTCGCCGGTCGAAACGGTCCGCGGCCGCGACGAGGGCGATCATCAAGTAGCCGGGGCGGCCGTCGCGGAAACGCATCGGTGCGAAGCCGGCGCCGAAGCCCTTCCGGTCGGCGACCCAGCAGAAGCCGCGCTCGAAGTCCGGCGGAAGCGGCGCCCCGGGCAGCGGCATCCGGCCATAGACGCAGCGGATGCCGAGGTCCCGCGGCGCCACCCCGGGCAGAAGTCGCCGGCGCACCGCGGAACCGACACCGTCCGCGCCGACCAGCAGGTCTCCCTCGTCGAAGCCGATGCTCACCCGGCCGGCCGGAGTGATCTCATAGCCGGTCACCGGCCGGCCGAAGAACACCACTTCCTCCAGGCCGGTGAGCAGGCCCTGCCGGAACGCGTCCCGGTCCACGTTGGTGAGTTCGCTGTCCGGAACGCCGGGGAACTCCTGAGCGTGCACCTGGCGCAACTCGTGCGTGAAGGAGGCGACCAGGTCGCCGTTGACGCCGCCGGTGTCACGCACCCGGTCGAGCACCGCGGTCGGCAGGCAGGCCCGCAGACCCGCGTTCCCGTTCGGGTCGACGTGCAGCCGATAGCCCTGGTTGCGGCTGCGCGGGCTGGGCTCCCGCTCGTAGACGGCGACGTCGAGGCCGCCCTGTCGTAGTGCCTGGGCGAGTGCGAGACCACCGATCCCGGCGCCGCTGATGAGGATGCGCGTCATGCCGGGCACGGTATCAACCAGATGCATGATTCTGTCAATCAGATGATTACTTGACTGTCTCAAGCGGCTGTATGATCAGCGCGTGCCGTCATCAAGTCCGCGCAGGTCACCCGGCGCGCAGGAGCGTCAGCGCGATCCCGAGCGCACCCGGCAGCGGATTCTCGAGGCCGCCTCCGCCGAGTTCGCCGAGCATGGCTACGCCGGCGCGCGCACCCGGGCGATCGCCGCCCGCGCCGGGGTCAACCAGCAGCTGGTGTCGTATTACTTCGGGGGCAAGGAAGGCCTGTACCGGGCCATGTCCGAGCAGTGGGAGCGGCGGCGGGCGGAGCTGTCCCCGCCGGGCGTCTCGCTGCCGGAGCAACTGCGCGCCTACGCCCTGGAGGCGCTGCGCAGCCCGGAGGGTGTCCGGATGTTCGCCTGGAGCGGCTTGCAGTATTCCGGGCCGGAGCAGGACCCGGACCGCGAGTCGCGGACCCGGATGCTGCAGGGCGGCGTCGACCATCTGCGCGCCATGCGGGCGGCGGGGCGGTTGCCGGCCGAGGTGGATCCGGCCTGCCTGCAGGTGATGCTGATGGCCGCGTGCATGGCGACCACCACGCTGCCGCACGTGATCGAGGGGCTGTGCGGGACGGATCCGCGGTCGCCGGAGTTCGTCGAGCACTTCGCCGATCAGGTGGCGGTGATGGCTCGCCTGCTGGGACTGGACGAGGCTCCGGCGGGCTGAGTCCGGCCGAATCGCCGCCAACCCGGCCAAACCTGGGCACTTCACGCCCATAATCGAACGCGGGACGAAGATCACTGGCGGCCTGAGGGAGAGACGCGCGGAAGAGGCGACGCCCGAAGAAGCCGCACAGAGGAAACGGCACAGAAGAAGCAGCACGGACGAAAGGGCACGGAAGGGACCGCGCCCAAGAAGCGGCTGGCCAGAAGCGGCACGGGAGGAACCGCGCGGACGGCAGCCGCGAGAGAGGACGCGGAAGCAGGCGAGGACCGGCTGCCGAGACCGGCAAGGTTTCCGGAACGGTGCGGAATCAGGGCGAGTCCTCAGCACGGTCGGCGGCTGACCGATCACCGAGCATGGTGGCGAAGTGAGGAGGACGATGATCAGCCGCTCGGCGATTGCTCGTCTGGCCCGCTCGGCCGGCTTCCTCATCGGTCTCCTGGTGCTCGTGACGAGCGTGGTGACCAGCGTGCTCGCGGCCCGCGACAAGCAGGCCACGGCGCAGGACCATACCCTCGACCTCACCCTGGAGCAGCAGACAGCGGCGGTCCGCAACTACTTCGACCAGTCCCGGGCGATCGCCCAGATGCTCGCGGACAGCCCGGTCTTCATCGACTTCTACCAGGCCCCGGGCACCAACCAGCAGAAGATCGCGGCCGGCGGCCCGCTGCTCGACCGGGTCAACGACACGCTCGCCTACCTGGAGGAGCTGTATCCGGGGCGGATCAGCGAGGCCTGCTTCGTCGACCGGGACGGCACCCAGATCGCCCGGGTCGTCGACGGCTATCCGACCGATGCCAAGAATCTGCGGAAGAACGAGCAGAAGGCGTCGTACTTCGCGCCGACGATGGCGCTGGGCCCGGCCCGGGTGTACCAGACCCGGGCGTACCAGTCGCCGGACACCGGGCGAGCGGTGATCTCGAACTCGATCCTGCTGACCGCGTACGGCCACACCGGCATCGTGCACTTCGAGACCAGCCTGGACAGCTTCCGGATGCCGGCCACCACCGGCGACCGGACGGCGTCGATCGTGGACGCCGAGTCCGGGCAGGTGTTCGTCGACTCCCGGGCCGCGTCCACGATCACCGGGAACGCCGACCAGACGTTCGTGCCGCTGGCCAGGGCGGGCAAGCTGAAGGGCACCACCACGCTGGACGGGCGGCGGGTGGCGTACCAGCGGATGCCGGCGACGCTGAACAACGCGAACGACTGGTACGTGGCGGTCTCCGCCCCGGCGGCCGGCGGCGGCTGGACCCGGGGCTTCAGCGTCTGGTCGCTCTCGCTGCTGCTCGGCGCGCTGCTGACAATCCTGGTGTCCGGGCTGAGCTGGCGCAGCCACTCGCTGTCGGTACGCCGGGCCGCCTCCCACGACGCGCTGACCGGCCTGCCGAACCGGGAGAAGTTCACCGAACGTACCCGGAACGCGTTGCGCGGCGGCCGGCCCGCCGCCGCCCTGATCATCAACCTGCAGGGCTTCCGCAACGTCAACGACGTCCTCGGGCACCGGCACGGCGATCTGCTGCTCACCCAGGTGGCGCAGCGGCTCACCGACGCCGCGCCGGCCGGCGCCGCGGTGGCCCGGATCGGCGCCGACGACTTCGCGGTGCTGCTGCCCGGCGACGACCTGGCCACCGCCCGGGGTACCGCCGAGAAGCTGCTCGCCGCGCTGCACCGGACGTTCCTGATCGACGACTTCCAGCTGGACGTGGAGGCGAACGCCGGGCTGGCCGCCGCCCCGGAGCACGGCACCGACGCGGAGACCCTGCTGCGGCACGCCGACGCGGCCCTGCACCTGGCCCGCGAGCAGGCGGCGACAGTGCAGGAGTACGACGCCGCGCACGACACCGGCGCCGACCACCGCCTGGAGCTGCTCGGCGACCTGCGCCGGGCGATCGGCGACGACGATCAACTGTCGCTGCACTACCAGCCCAAGGTGTGCCTGGCCACCGGCCGGGTCACCGGGGTGGAGGCGCTGATCCGCTGGCAGCACCCGAAGCTGGGCCGGATGGCGCCGGACCGCTTCATCCCGATGGCCGAGTCGACCAGCCTGATCCGGCCGCTCACCGCCCACGTCCTGGACATGGCGGTCCGCCAGGCGAGACTCTGGGCTGACCGGGGCACGCCGCTGCCGATCGCCGTCAACCTGTCCACCCGCTGCCTGCTCGACCCGGGCTTCGCCGGGCAGGTGTTCGGCCTGCTGTACCGGACCGGGCTGTCCGCCGCACTGCTCAAGCTGGAGATCACCGAGAGCGTGGCGATGGCTGATCCGGATCGGGCGCTGACGGTGCTGCGCGCCCTGCACGACGCGGGCATCAGCCTGTCCCTGGACGACTTCGGCACCGGGCACTCGTCGATGGCGTACCTGCAGCGCCTGCCGGTCGACGAGCTGAAGATCGACAAGTCGTTCGTGCAGGCCATGGCGGGCAGCCGGGCCGACGAGGTGCTGGTCCGGACCGCGATCACTCTCGGCCACAACCTGGGGCTGTCGGTGGTCGCGGAAGGCGTCGAGGACGAGGCTGCGGTGGTGGCGCTGCGCGCGCTGGGCTGCGACATCGCCCAGGGTTACCACTACGCCAGGCCGATGCCGCCGGGCGAGTTCGACAACTGGCTGACCACTTACACCGAGTCGCTCTCGGCGCTGACCGCGGGCGGCTGACGGGCCGCTTCCCGCCCCGCTCACCCCGATTTCCGGTACGCCACGCGCATCCGCCGGGCGGCGCTCCGAGGTGGCGCGCGGCTCGTCACGTCGTACCGTGAAAGGGCGGACCGCCGGAAACGCGGCCATTTGGTTTCCCGCCACCTTAACCGTAGCTCGGGAATGGGGGCTTGCGGCAAGGCCCCCTCGGTGGCGGAGAATCGCCGGCTGTACGGCAATTACGGCGAAACAGCGATGGGGGTTCTTCGTGATTGACGTGATCATCGCCGGCGGTGGTCCGACCGGCATGATGCTCGCGAGTGAGCTGCGACTGCACGGCGTGCGGGTGGTCGTGGTGGAGAAGGAGATCGAGCGGCCGCCGCACGTCCGCTCGCTCGGGCTGCACATTCGCAGCATCGAGATAATGGATCAGCGGGGCCTGTTGGAACGATTTCTGGCGGCCGGGCGGCAATATCCGCCGGGAACCGGATTCGGTGGCGTGCACAAACCGGCGCCGGAACGGCCGGACACCGCGCACGCCTTCACTCTCGGCATCCCGCAGCCGGTGACGGACCGGCTGCTGGCCGAGCACGCGGCCGAGTCCGGTGCGGAGATCCGGCCCGGCTGCGCGCTGACCGGGCTGCGCCAGGACGACTACGGGGTGACCGCCGAGCTCGCCGACGGCACCGAGCTGCGCGGTTCCTTCCTGGTCGGCTGCGACGGCGGCCGCAGCACGGTGCGCAAGCTGCTCGGCGTCGAGTTCCCCGGCGAGCCGTCGCAGACCGACGCGCTGCTCGGCGAGATGGAGCTGACCGCGCCGGCCGACGAGGTGCTCGCGGTGATGACCGAGGTCCGCAAGACCGAGTTGCGGTTCGGCGCCGGGCCGAGCCGGGACGGGCTGTACCGGGTGGTGGTCCCGGCCGCCGAGGTGGGTGCGGCGCAGCCGACGATGGAGGAGTTCCGGCGGCAGCTGCGGGCCTATGCCGGTACCGACTTCGGGGCACACTCGCCGCGCTGGCTGTCCCGGTTCGGCGACGCGACCCGGCTGGCCGCGGCGTACCGGACCGGCCGGGTGCTGCTCGCCGGCGACGCGGCGCACGTGCACCCGCCGCTCGGCGGGCAGGGGCTCAACCTGGGCGTGCAGGACGCGGTGAACCTGGGGTGGAAGCTGGCCGCCGAGGTGGGCGGGTGGGCGCCGGCCGGGCTGCTGGACACGTACCACGCCGAGCGGCATCCGGTGGCGGCCCAGGTGCTGGACAACACCCGGGTGCAGTCCGAGATGCTCAACAGCGCGGCGGTTCGCCGGTTGATCGGCCGGTTGATGGACTTCGACGACGTCCGGCGATACCTGTTCGGACAGGTCAACGCGATCGACATCAGGTACGACCTCGGCTCCGATCACGACCTGGTCGGGCGGCGGCTGAAGGACGTACGGCTCAAGCACGGCCGGCTGTTCGAGCTGATGCGGACCGGCCGGGGTCTGCTGCTCGACCAGACCGGACAGTTGTCGGCAGCGGGGTGGACCGACCGGGTGGATCACGTGGTGGAGGTCAGCGAGGAGCTGGACGTACCCGCCGTCCTGTTGCGACCGGACGGGCACGTCGCCTGGCTCGGCACCGAGCAGGACGAGCTGGCGGCTCAGCTGGCTCGGTGGTTCGGCAGCGCCGGTACCCCCTGAACGCCCTCCACCAGCACGTTGAACGCCCAGGCCAGCCGCTGCTCCCCGGTCCCGGAGAACAGCTCGTCGCGGGCCTGGGCGATGTGCGGGAACTCTTGCTCGGACGCCTCCCGCAGCTCGGTCACCAGCATCCGGTGCTCGTCGTCGGCGTCCGCCGCCTCGCCACGCGTGCCCTGCTCGGCGGCGGTCGCGGTGCCGAGCTGGAGCAGCAGGTCGACGCCCCAGGCGGCCTGGCCGACCGGCACCCCGCCGGCCCGCAGCAGCCCGAGCAGGGTCTCGATGAGCCGCACGTAATGCGGGCCGGACGGGCGCAGGGCCAGCACCGAACGGGCCAGGCTCGGCCACGCGATCAGCAGCCGGGTGTAGGCGGTCATCAGCTCGACCAGCTGGTCACGCCAGCGAGCCGGGTCGGGAGGCGGCAGGGTGAGGTCGGCGAGCAGCTCGTCGAGGATCGCGCCGTGCAGCTCGGCGGTGTTCCGCACGTAGACGTAGAGTGACGCCGGGCCGGTGTCCAGCTCGGTCGCCAGGCGGCGCATGGTGAGCCGTTCCAGGCCCTCCTCGCGCATGATCCGCAGCGCCACGGCGACCGCGCCGGCCCGGCTGAGTGGGGGTTTCGCGGGCCGGTCACGCCGGCTGACCGGTTCACGCCGTGGACTCATAACGCGATCGTACCGAACACGTTCGTACGCCGCCAGCTGGTTACTCTTCGGGTAGTTGACAATTCCGTCGCGCCCGGCGACAGTCTTCCGGCACCCCGGAAGATCACACAGCTTGGAGCACCTGGATGGCACGCCGCCCGATCGCTGTTCTCGCAGGTGCGGTGGCAGCCACGCTCCTCGCCGCCGGGATCGGCACCGCTGACGCGGCGACCACCACCGGCATCGCCGCACCGGCCGCCGGGACCGGCTTCCACCACCCGGGGGTCCTGGTCAGCCAGGCTCAGCTCGACTTCGTGAAGGGCAAGGTCAAGGCCGGCGCCCAGCCGTGGAAGAAGGCCTATGACGCGATGATGGCGAGCCCGTCCGCGTCTCTGGACTACACGCCGACGCCGGTCAAGGTGGTGGAGTGCGGGCCGTACTCGCAACCGGACGTCGGCTGCGGCGCCGAGCGCCGCGACGCCTTCGCGGCCTACACCCTCGCGCTGGTCTGGTCGCTGACCGGCGACGATCGGTACGCCAAACGCGCGATCACCGTCATGGACGCCTGGTCGGGGACCATCACCGCGCACACGAACAGCAACGACGCGCTGCAGTCCTCGTGGAGCGCGTCGGTCTGGCCCCGGGCCGCCGAGATCATCAAGTACCGGTACCGGGCCTGGCCGAACGCGGCCCGCTTCGCCACCATGCTGCGCGCGGTCTACCTGCCGATGGCGCAGGCCGACCGCTCGTCCTGGAACGGCAACTGGGAGCTGACCCAGCTGGAAGCCACCGTCGGGATCGCTGTCCACCTCGACGACCGGGCGCTCTACGACCGGGCGATCGCCCGGTTCCGCAAGCGGGTCCCCGCCTACATCTACCTGACCTCGGACGGCGCCCTCCCGAAGCCGCCGCCGACGACCACCATCGACACCCGCGCCGAGATCGTCAAGTACTGGTACGACCAGACGACGTTCGTGGACGGGATCGCGCAGGAGACGTGCCGCGACTTCACCCACACCGGTTACGGGGTGGCCGCGATCAGTCACATCGCGGAGACCAGCCGGATCCAGGGCCGCGACCTCTACCCCGAGGTGAAGGACCGGCTGCGCCACGCCATGGGATTCCTGTCCCGCTACGCGACCGGCGACCTGCCGGCCTGGCTGTGCGGCGGCAAGGTGGCGAACCGCTGGGTGGGTCCGGTGACCGAGGTCGGCTTCAACGCCCTGCACAACCGGATGGGCGTCCAGATGCCGGCCACCGAGAAGCTGACGTTGTCGCAGCGCCCGGCCGGCGACAACAACCTGATGTCCGCCTGGGAAACCCTCACCCACGCGAACAACCCGGCGTGACGTCCGGGCACCGGCACCCGCCGCCGGCTCGGCCGGCGACGGGTGGGTGGGTCAGCCGTTGAACCTGGCGGGGTGCGGGCCGGTGCGGCCGTCTCGCTCCAGGGCGTCCAGGGCGTCGAGTTCGGCGCCGGTGAGAGTGAAGCCGAAGACGTCGGCATTGGCGGCGATGCGCGCCGGGGTGACGGACTTCGGGATGACGATGCGGCCCTGCTGGAGGTGCCAGCGCAGGACCACCTGGGCCGGGGTGACGCTGTGCGCCCCGGCGGCGGTCACCACCGCCGGCTCGGTCAGCACGGCGCCCTGTCGGCGTCCGGGATCTGGAAGACGCCGAAGCCCAGCTGCGGGATCTCGACGCCGTTGTTGAGCGTGACGGTGGGGATGTCGGTCATTGTTGTCCTTCGACGCTGGATCGGGGGGTACGGGAACGAGTCGCGGATCAGTGGGACGTGGAGAGGAGTTCCCGCGGAGCGCTGTTGAATTCACCGCCGGGGAGGCGGGTTGCCAGGGTGTAGACGAGCAGGGCCGCCAGGGTGACGGCGGCACCGGCCCACAGCGGGGAGCGGTAGCCCAGGCCCGCGGTGATGGTCAGGCCGCCCAGCCAGGCGCCGAAGGCGTTGCCCACGTTGAAGGCGGCGATGTTCGCCCCGGAGGCCAGCGCCGGGGCGTGCGCGGCGTGCCCCAGGATGCGCATCTGCAGGCCGGGGACGGTGGCGAAGCCGAAGCCGCCCATCAGCAACAGGCCGGCCACGGCGGCGACCGGGCTGCCGGCGGTGAGGGCGAACAGGGCCAGGACCGCGGTGAGGCCGGCCAGCAGGACCAGCAGGGTGACCGGAAGGTTGCGGTCGGCCGCGCGGCCACCGGCGATGTTGCCGGCGAACAGGCCCACCCCGAAGACGATCAACAGCCACGGTACGGCGGCGGCCCCGAACCCGCTCACCCCGGTGAGCGTGTAGGCCAGGTAACTGAAGGCACCGAACATGCCACCGAAGCCGAGGACGGTCACCAGGATCGACAGCCAGACCTGGACGCCGGCGAAGATCCGGAACTCGCCGAGCAGGCTGCCGCCGCGCGGGGCGGGGGTGGCCGGGGTCAGCGCGGCGATGCCGATCAGGGCGAACACCCCGACGCCCGCGATCGCCCAGAACGTGGCGCGCCAGCCGGCGGCCTGGCCGAGGAAGGTGCCGAGGGGCACGCCGAGCACGTTGGCGACGGTCAGGCCGGTGAACATCATCGAGATGGCGGCCGCCTTGCGGTCGGCGGCGACCAGGTCGGCGGCGACCACCGAGCCGATACCGAAGAACGCGCCGTGGCAGAGGGCCGCGAGGATCCGGCCGAGCAGCATCAGACCGTAGGTCGGCGCGATCGCGGAGAGCAGATTCCCGGCGATGAACAGGACCATCAGGGCCAGCAGCGCGCGGCGGCGGTCGATCCGGCCGAGGGCCGCGGTGAGCACTATCGCTCCGACGGCCACCGACAGGGCGTACCCGGAGATGAGGCCACCGGCGACCGCCTCGGAGACCCGGAAGTCGGCAGCCACCTCGGGTAGCAGACCCGCGATGACGAATTCGGTCAGGCCGATGCCGAAGCCGCCGATGGCGAGGGCATACAGGGCGATGGGCACGAGGACTCCTCCAGCGCGGGTCGAGATAGGCCGCTCACGCAATAACCAGCGCGTGCATTAGTTGCAAACGCAACGGTGTTGATAGTTGCAGGCGCGGTATATCGGCGCAAGGCGGTGTAGGGTGAGGAGCGTCTCGGCGGGCCGGAACCGACGGCTCGGACTCGATGGTGAGACGGCTTCGACCGGTCAGCGAGACGGCCCGGATCGACGGCGAACGGGAGTCACCCGGGGCGTCGACGGGCGGCCGGGACGCGGCCGAGGAATGCGCGGGGAGCGACGATGGGCATCGGTAACGACGCGGTGGAGATCCGCGCGCAGGGCTGGCGCCGGCTCGCCGCGCTGCACGGCCTCATCGAGACAGCGCTGGAGAAGGAGTTGCAGGCCACTCACCGGTTGTCGGTGGTGGAGTTCACGGTGCTGGACGCGCTCAGCCGGCAGGACGGCTGGCACATGCGGATGCAGCAGCTGGCCCGCGCCGCCGCCCTGTCCAGCAGCGCGACCACCCGCCTGGTGACCCGCCTCGAGGACCGGGGGCTGCTCACCCGGATCCTGTGCGCCGACGACCGCCGCGGCATCTACACCGAGCTGACCCCGGCCGGGCAGCGGCTGCTCGCCGAGGCGCGACCGGCCCACGACCGGGCGCTCGAGGAGTCACTCGCCCAGGCGGAGCGACTCCCCGAGCTGGAAACCTTGGTCACCGCGTTGCATCAGGCCTGAAGGGCGACGCCGGGTCCGGCTCCTCCTCGTCGGGCCGGTGTCCCGGGGCCGGGACGCTCTCGGGCTTCTCGTGGGCGGGCAGGTCTTGCAGGTCGATCGGGCGTTCGATGCCCGGCCGGCCGGCGGGTTCCGGAACGGTGGTCATGACAGCCTCCTGATCATCACCGGTCGGGTACCCGCCGGACCGGCCGGCTATGCCAGGCGCGGCGCGCGACTTCCGGGCCGCCCGGCCCGGGACGCTCCGGGCGCGATCACCAGGTGGCCAGGACGCGCGCCTGCCCGCCGGACCCGCCCTCGTACGGAATGAGGCCGACGAAGATGGTGGCGCCGCGGCGCGGCAGGTGCCGCAGGTTGGCGAGGTTCTCGATGCCGTAGCGGTCGGCGCCGGTCAGCGCCAGGTGGGTGTCGAAGGTGGTGGAGACACCGGGGTCGATGCTCAGCGTGTCGACACCCAGCGAGCGGATCCGCCGGTGCCGCAGCAGCCACTCGCACGCGTCCACGCCGAAGCCGGGGAAGTGCAGGGTGCCGGCCGCGTCGGTGCCGCGGTAGGCGTCCGGGTCGCCGACCTTGGCGCCCCAGCCGGAGTACATCAGCACGGCGGCGTCGTCCGGGATCCGGCCGTACCGGCGTTCGAAGGTGCGCAGGTCGTCGACGGTGACGACGGTGTCCGGGTGCCGTGCGGCGCGGGCCGCGATGTCGATCACGACCGCCGGCAGGACCAGCTCGGCCGGGCGCAACTCGGTGGAGGTACGGCCACCGGCGGTGAAGTGCGCGGGCGCGTCGACATGGGTGCCGATGTGCTCGATGAGCCGCCACTCCTGCATGTAGTAGCCGTCGGCCGGGATGGTGGTGACGGTCCGGCGGACCGCCTCCTCCCCCGGGCTGAACGCCGGGAAGGCCGGGCCCAGCGGGTAGGTGAGGTCGTGCGGGCCGCGCCCAGCGGCGGCGGCCGGGGCGGGCTCCCCGACGGCGACCGCCGCCGCGACGCCCGCCCCGCCGAACAGCGCCGCTCGGCGGGTCAGTCCGTGTTTGCCCGGCTCGGTGCACATGTGTCAGCTCCCTCGACTCGGCGTCAGGTCCGCCCCTCATCGTGCACATCGGACGGCCGCCGCGGGAGCCCACGGCGGAAACCGGTCACTACCGGGCGACCGGCCTGGGCCTGTTCCCGCTGCTCGGTTACGGCAGCTGAGCGTGTCGGTGGTCCCGGTCCGGCGGGTGCTGGTCGTCATCCCGCGCCCGGAGTGCCACCCGGATCTTGCGTTTTCCGAGGCAGCCCCTACGGTGTCGGCATGCCACAAGGAGTTGTGCTGATCACCGGGGCCAGCGCCGGCCTCGGCGAGGAGATGGCCCGGCAGTTCGCCGCGCTCGGCTACGACCTCGCGCTCTGCGCCCGCCGGACCGACCGCCTGGAACGGCTGCGCGACGAGGTGACCGCCGCGTACCCCGGACGGCGGGTGAGCGTGCGGGCGCTGGACGTGACCGAAGACGACGCGGTGTTCACCGTGTTCCAGCAGTTCGCCGACGAGTTCGGGACGATCGACCGGGTGGTCGTCAACGCCGGGCTGGGCAAGGGCGCGCCGCTGGGCACCGGCCGCTTCGACGCGAACCGGGCGACGGCGATGGTCAACTTCGTGGGCGCGCTCGCCCAGACCGAGGCGGCGCTGCGGATCTTCCGTAGCCAGCAGCGGGGCCATCTGGTGTTGATCTCGTCGATGTCCGCGCTCCGCGGCATGCGCAGGTCGATGACCACCTACGCCGCGACCAAGGCGGGCGTGGCCGCGATCGCCGAGGGCGTCCGGTCCGAGCGGGTGCCCGGCGTGGACGTGTCGGTGATCTACCCGGGCTACATCCGCTCGGAGATGAACGAGCACGTCACGCAGAAGACCCGGTTCATGGTGGACACCGTGACGGGCGTGCGGGCGATGGTCGCCGCCATCGAGAAGCGCAAGGTCAAGGCGTACGTGCCGGCCTGGCCCTGGGTGCCGATCGGGGTGGCGATGCGGTTGTTGCCGCTGTCCGTCGTACGGAAAATGGTGTGAAATGGGTCGTCTCCTCCTGATCCGGCATGGTCAGGCGTCCTTCGGCGCCGACGACTACGACGCGCTCTCCGATCTCGGGCACGAGCAGGCGCGCACACTGGGGCGGGCACTCGCGGCCCGGGGCGCCAAGCCGGCCCTGGTGCTGCACGGCACGATGCGGCGGCACGCGGAGACCGCGGCCGGGGTGCTCGACGGGCTCGGCGCGGCGGTGCCGATCACTACCGACCCGGGGTGGAACGAGTTCGACTTCCAGCACGTCGTGGAGATCCACCGGCCACTTTACCGGGACCGGGCCGCCATGATGGCCGAGCTCGGCCTCGCCGAGCGGCCCGACCGGGCGTTCCAGGAGGTGTTCGACGCGGCGACCGCGCGGTGGTCGTCGGGCCAGTTCGACATCGAGTACGCGGAGTCGTTCACCGGCTTCCGCAACCGGGTCGCGGGCGCGCTGACGGCGGCCGCGGACCTGTTGCGGCAGCACCGCGACATGGTCGTGGTGAGCTCCGGCGGACCGATCGCGATGGTGTCCGCGCTGCTCACCGCGGGGCTGGACGCCCCGGCGGGCACCCTCGCCACGGTGTGGGCGGCGCTGAACCGGGTGTCGGTGAACACCGGGATGACCAAGGTGATCTCGGGCCGGAGCGGGTTGTCGCTGTCCACCTTCAACGAGCACACCCACGTCGAGTTGCCGGGTCTGCTCACCTACCGCTGACCGGCACTCTCCAACCCGGTTACGCGAGTTCGATTCGCGTCGCCCGCTCCAAGTACACCCTGCTCAGCTACGGCGTGCATCCCTGGCGGAAATCTGAAGACACCAGCTTGGCGTCCAGCGCCTTCGTCATCTCTACGAGGCGGTCAGCGTTGCACCGGCGACAGCGCGGCGTCGGGCGCGACTGCGCTGGCCGACTCGCTCGGCCCTCGTCATGGGCCGGGCGTCTGTGGCCGCCTGAAGCTTCTCTTAGGTCGCCGGTGCCCTGGTGTCGTCCGGGTGCCGTCAGTGCATAGGTGGCCCCATCCGTGACGGCCGCAGAACGCGCGTGCGGCAGCGGTCTTGACGAGGTTGATCGCCATAGCCATCTCAATCTGCGGCTTCACCTCAACCAGGACGCAACGGTCCTCATCCGAGCGCCTGCAGGGTTCGAGCGGCGTCGCCGTGCAGGCCGAGCCGTTCGGTGACGATGCGTCGGCTGCGCGCGGTGCCAAGCCCGCCAATGGCCGCGGCGATCAGGTCCCGGACAGCGATGACAGCATCGGGTTCTGCGCTGGCCAACGGGATCCAGGTGAGAGCGGCTGTGCCGCCTCCGTCCCACGCGCATTCGCGCACCCACCGGGCGAGGAGCAGTTCCCGGTACGTCGGTACCGCTCCTCGCCTGCGGCGTGCAACCACGGTTCGGCATCGGAGGACGAGCGGAAGGTCTTGAAAATCGAGATGGGCGTCCACGTGTTCGCATGATCGAACGACGCGTGAGCTGAGAACCCGCATCGTCATCATCGGCGGCAGACGAACGAATCTCATCCTCGACCTCATACCGATAGGGCGACCACCGTTCATTCTGATAGGCGACCACCCCTCAGAATGAACGGTTACTTGCAAGTAATGCCAAAAAGCCGAACCGTTACCTGCGGGAGCTCCAGGCGCTATTGACGCTCGCTCGCCGTTACGCGATCCTGCGGAGCAGGGCGGAGTAACCAAGATGGATCTCTCTAAAGGAAAGATCCATCTGGGAAGGGTGTCCGTATGAACTCCGCCATTCGCACACTGTGGTTCGCGCTCATGATTCTGGCAAGCGTGGTGATCGGCTCAGCGGCCGGCCTGCTAGCCTGGGTCGGCGGTGACACCGTCGCAACGGCCATCCTCAAGGGTGGCGGCAGTACCGGAGGCTCACTTGCTTTGATGCTCGCATTATTCCGTTTCCTCGAAGCCGGAAAATAGGGAGCGCTGCCCGGCTTCCGATGGCACTTGGATCCGCCGATCCACTCAGGCTTAGCGAGGCTGGCTGATCCAAAACGGCAGTTCGGGGCCATTGCCGACTATGGGGTTTCTGCACGTGCAACTTGCAGCCCATACCGGCGCACGAGCGGCAGGCGGGGCGGAGGCGGCAGGAACGGCCATGGGGACAGGCTGTGTCCAAACCGCCCCGGAACCCGGCGGGTCGCCGACCAGAAGCCGTACTACTCCGGAAAACACCAGCGTCACGGTGTCAACGTGCAGGTCATCGCCGACGCGGCCGGGCGCCTGGTATGGGCCTCGGCCGCGCTGCCCGGCGCGACCCACGACCTTACCGCTGCCCGCACCCACGGCATCATCGAGGCGCTGACCAGCGCCGACGTGATGACCTTCGCCGACAAGGGCGATCCTGGCCAAGCTCGCTGCTGCCCGCGCCGAACGACCGCGATCGCGCGGGCCATCCTCGTTCTGCACCACGTCGAAGCCAACCGATACGCAAGATAAAGGGCTCAATGTCGACGCAGCAGCTCACCACCCGCTTCTCTGCAAGGCTCGGGGCTGCAGTGCAGGCCGTCACCGACTCTCATTTGCGACAGCGCTCCATGTATCTGGCGGTCCCAGTGAACGGACAACGGGACTCACCAAGAGCGGGACAGTGCTGAGAAGGATCAGCACAACCCCGAAAAGTGTTGCGGCCCGACCGCCGGCAGATCCGACCAGCACTCCAGCTATGACCGGAGCTACGGGTGATGCGACGTTGCTGATGAATCCGGCGGCTGAGTTCATCCTCCCTTGGAAGCCGTCAGGTGTCGTGGCAGCCAGGAAAGACGAGACCCCCGCGTTGTTTGCCGGGAGCAGAACCATCCCGCCTGCCAAGAGAGCTCCGATGATGACTACGTTGTGCGCCCATGCCATGGGGGCGATAACGGCCGCGATGACCAGCGTCGCTGCGATGGTCATCGCACCGGTAGGGACGCGGCGTATGAGTATCGGTGCCAGCATCGCGCCCAGCAGACCCGCCGTGGCGGCGATCGCTTCCACCGTACCGATCGCAGCCGGGTGGACCCCGGCTCGGACCAGGCGCAGCGTCACACTGACGAAGACGAACGTAACCGCGAAGTTGAAGATCGCACCCCAGATCATCAGGGTTCGTATGCCGATGTTGCGCCACACGAAGCTCAGGCCTTTGCCTAGTTCGCGGGCGAACGAGCTGTCGCCGGCGTTCGCCGGCGCCGGCAGCGCCGACCGGAGCTGGGAGATGGCTAGCGCCATCAGGCAGTAGGAAGCTGCGTCTACGAGAAACGGCAGTCCACGTGCAATCGAGAACAGGGCACCACCCAGGGGCGGCCCACCGAGACTGACGGCATGTTGCCGCGCTTGCAAACGCGTATAGGCTAGCGGGAGCTGTTCCGACGGAACCACCGCCCGAATCGCAGCCGATGCCGCCGGGTCGAGGAATGCGCTGACAACCCCGCTGGCAAACCCACCTACGACCAGGTGAGGCATCGTCAGGGCATGCGAGAGCGTCGTTATGGCCAGACTGCTGAAGACGGCGAACCCGGCAAGATTTCCGACGACGAGCACGCGTCGACGCGGCCAGCGGTCCACCAGAGCTCCGGCAGGAAGGCCAGCTACTACCTGTCCCAGCAGCATCGCTGCGCTAGCGAGGCCCGCCTGCGCCGCCGAACCGCTGATGGCATATCCCACCAGAGGGAAGACCAACAGGCTCATCGACGACCCGAGATCTGATACAGCCTGGCCGCACCAGAGGATCGTGAAGTCGCGGTTGCGTCGTAGCTGTGACCCGCCCTCTGTCCCTCGCTCGCCGCTACCCGACTCCACGTTTTGCGCTCCCATCTCCCGCGAACAGCCGGATCAGCCGTTCGACGACCTGCCCAGCGGAAACGCGTCTTCACCACCACCCCGCGGAATCTCGCCACGGGTTACAGACAGTCGCTCCAAGCCGACTTTGCAGATCAGCTTGCCTGAATAGAAGACGTCGGTCGATGAGTGTATGGCTTCGGGGAAACGCGACTGAACCCATGCCAACCCGCGCCTGGGTGCGAGGGAGTGACCGCCACCCTCACGACCTGGAAAGTACTGGTTAACCCCTGCCGCTATATGGCCCCGCGGCCGCGATCGTGCTGGCGTCCCTCGCTCTGCACGACTTCGAGGCCAACCGCTACCCAGGTTGAAGATGGCTCACTGAACCTCTTTCATCCTGCGAGCGGCCTGCCCGGTGACCCCACCAGGTTGATCGGCGTGATGGATGTCGTGGCCGGGCCGTTCACCTCACCCGGATGATCTCCAGGTTTCGCAGGGCGACCTGGTAGGGCGCCTCGCCGCCGGCCGCGTCACCGAAACCACCGATCACCACGTTCCCGCCGCCCGGGGGTACGCCCTTCGACAAGTCGACGACGGTGACCTCGTGAGCGTCCTGAAAGAGGGTCGCCGTGTCCCCCTGGATCTCGACGGCGAGACGGTGTGGCTCGCCCAGCCGTGTGCGCTCGGGCAACAGATAGGTGCCCAGCTCCTCGACGCTGTCGCCCTCATACCAGGAGAAAACGTATCCGTGGGCGCACACGTTCACCCCATAGGCGCCGGGCCCGGTGTCGAGGAAGTGCACCGCGGCGCAGCTCCCCGCCGTGCGCAGGACCACCTCCACCGAGATCCGGTGCGCTCCGGCGAAGGCCTGCGGCGTCCATCCGCATTCGAAGGTGCCTTCTCGTTGCACGGTGACCACCAGCGCGCCGGCGTATCGGCACGAGGTCCTGCCGTCGCTGCGCGTGGGGATCATCTTCGGCCGGGTCAGCGGATCCGCCACGGCGGCGTCCGGCGCGAACCGGAACGGTCGTGCGCTGGGCGGTGCCGATGCCGCTCCGCCCGATGCGGTGCTGATCGGGCCGGATGGCCGCGGCGGCAGCGGAGAGGCGCTGGCGCCCGGGGAAGGAGAGAGCGCGGTCGCCGCGGTGCGGTCGTCGAGGCGCGCGCGCAACGTGAACCCGAGCGCCGCCATGCCGACCACGGCGGCCAGCAGGGCAGCGAGCAGCTTGCCCCGGCGATGGCGGGACGCCGGCGCGGGGCCGGGATCGGCAACCGGCCGGGGGCTGATCACCGGAGGCAGCACGTCGGTACAGGTGGTCTGCACCTCCTGGGCCGCGTCGCGCAGGGCCGGTTGTGCCACCATGGCGGACTCGGCGACCGTGGCGATGCTCAACAACAGGTCCAGCAGTTGCCGAGCGTCCGGCCGGTCGGCCGCCCGCTTCTGCAGCGCCGCCTCCACGAGTTCACGGAGCGGCCGGTCAAGGCCGGTCAGGTCGGGCGGCCCAGTCATGATCCGGGTCGCCGTCGCCAGTGGCGTCCCCCCGTCGAACGGGCTGCGTCCGGTGCCGGCGTACGCCACCACCGCACCCCAGGCGAAGATGTCCGCGGCCGCCGTCAGCGACTCGCCGGGTGCGTTCTCGAACCGTTCCGGCGCCATGTACGCCACCGTGCCGACCATCTGATCGGTCAGCGTGTGCTGCGTGGAGGCCTGCATCGCCCGAGCGATGCCGAAGTCGATGACCTTCGGCGTGCCGGGCGGCAACAGCACGTTGGCCGGTTTCAGGTCCCGGTGGATCACTCCGGCGGCATGGATCGCGGTCAGCGCGGTGGCCACCCCGATCGCGACCCCGTGCAGGTTCGCCGAAGTCAACGGCCCGTGACGGCGAACCACGTCGGCGAGGCTCGGCCCGTCCACATACTCGATCACCAGGTACGGCGGCTCGTGGTCCGGGTCGGCGTCGAGCACCTCCGCGGTGCAGAACGGCGGCACCTGCCGCGCCCGTTGCACCTCAGTGCGGAATCGGCGACGGAACACCTCGTCGGATGCCAGCGCGGGACGCACCACCTTCACCGCCACCAGCCGGCCCTGACCGCTCTCGGCAAGGTAGACGGTGCCCATGCCACCGGCCCCGAGACGGCCGATGATGCGGTAGGCACCCACGCGCTGCGGGTCGCCGACGCCGACCGGTTCGGCTCGGGGGGTGGACGCCCCACCGGAGTCCTTTCTGGCCATCAAACTACAGACACCCCGCTCGATCGCTTGCCGACAATGCGCCCGGACGCGAGCAACGCACCCCGCCCGGCTGGCGGCGGTGTGCTCGCGTCGCGCTGCCACGCCTCTGGAGACGGGCAGACTGCCATGATCGGCTACTCCCGAATCGGCCCTCGCACTGGCCGGGGTGTCACGGTGCCCGGCTCCGCCACTTCGTGAGTCAGTTGACGGCGAGGGGTCGGGTCTGCCGCACCGATAGGTGACATCTGAGATGGCTTGCCGGTGACGGCAAGCTGGAAGGATGTTGCTGTGCCCAGGCCCTATCCTCGTGAATGCCGCGACGCGGGGCGGTAATCGATGAGGGCGATGCTCAAGGTAAGACAGCAAATCGACCAAAAGAGGCGGCTGAACCCGGGCCGCCAGGCCCTGCTCGCCCTGGCCCACCTGCGCAACGGCGACACCTACACGGCGGTCCAGCATTCCAGCAGGCGATCCGTTGCGGGGTTCCGGGAGAGTTCGCCGGGCGTAGTGGCTGGTTCTGGCGGCGGAAGGTGGAGGTGTGGAAGCGCCGGCGGTGACCGCGATCAGATCGTCCGGGCTGGGCACCGGCGCACCGCTCCGCCGGCGTGCGGGGTTGCGGCCGGGGCACTGGCGACGGCCGCGCGAAACTCGTCCCCGGCGTAGCGATCAGTTCCTGGCCGCGCTCGAGTCTGAATGTTCGTATGGGGCGGATCGGGGGCCCGGGCCGTCCCGGCATCATCGACTCACATCGGACCGGTAGGGGGCGTCATGAGCGATATCAGGGTGTTGGTGGCGGGGGCGAGCATCGCGGGGCCGGCGCTGGCCCACTGGCTACGCAGGCGCGGGGCCGAGGTGACCGTGGTGGAGCGGGCTCCCGAGTTGCGTCCCGGCGGACAGGCGGTGGACGCCCGCGGGGTGGCCAAGGAGGTCATCCGGCGTATGGGGCTGGACGCGCCGGTGCGCGCGGCCCGCACCGAGACCGCCGGCGCGCACACGGTCGACGTCGACGGGACCGTGCTGGAGACCTTCCGCGCCGAGGACAACGGCGGCGACGGGTACATCTCGGAGATCGAGATCCTGCGCGGGGATCTGTCCCAGGTGCTCTACGACGACACCCGGGACGGTGTCGAATACCTGTTCGGCGACCGGATCGCCCAGCTCACCCAGGACGCGGACGGGGTTGAGGTCACCCTGGCCGGCGGCGACCGGCGGCGCTTCGACCTGGTGATCGGGGCCGACGGGCTGCACTCGTCGCTACGGGCGACGGTCTTCGGGCCGCACGAGCGGTTCGTCCGTCACCTCGGCCTGGTGCTGGCCTTCTACAGCGTGCCCAACGAGTTCGGGCTGGACCGCTGGCTGATCGACTACCAGGACCGGGGGTCCGGGCGCTCCGCCGGGCTGCGGCCCGTCCCGGACGCCACCCGGGCGATGGCCATGCTCTCCTTCCCCGCGCCCGGCTTCGACATCGACTACCGCGACGTCGCGGCCCAGAAGGACCTGCTGCGTGAGCGGATGGCCGGCCTGGGCTGGCTGACCCCGCGCATCCTCGCGCACCTCGACGACACCCCGGACTTCTATCTCGACCAGGTCGCCCAGGTGGTGATGGACCGCTGGTCCAGCGGTCGGGTGGGACTGCTCGGGGACGCGGCGTTCTGCTCGTCGCCGTTCTCCGGCGGAGGGACGGGGCTGGCCCTGGTCGGGGCCTACCTGCTGGCCGGCGAGCTGGCCGCCGCCGGGTGGGACCCGGCAGCCGGGTTCGCCGGCTACGAGCGGCGGATGCGCCCGTTCGTCGAGGCCAACCAGGAGATCGGCCGGCTGCACGTGCAGAGCCGCGCGATCCCCGAGCCGGACGCCGAACCCGCCCCGGAGCCGGACATGGAGGCGATCATGGCGCTCGCCGAACGCGCGATCGGCGGCGTCGACCTGCCCGATTACGCGGGGGTCCCGGACTCCGGAGCCCACGCCCGGCCGTAGGACGTCCGCGGTACCGCATCCACCCTCGTCAGCGTCTACAGTGGGCGTGTCCGTGCAGGCCGGAGCGCACTGGTGGCGGGGGCGAGGCATGAGATTCGGGGCGTTGCTGTTTCCGTTCCACCACCCGATGGAGGATCCCACCCTGCAACTGGAGGGTGATCTGGAGCTGGCCGAGCACTGCGACCGGCTCGGGTTCGACGAGTTCTGGTTCGGCGAGCATCACTCCGGCGGCTGGCAGATCATCGCCTCGCCGGAGCTGATGATCGCGGCGGCGGCCCAGCGGACCCGCCGGATCCGGCTCGGGACCGGGGTCGCGACGCTCTCCTACCATCACCCGTTCCTGTTGCTGGACCGGATCGTGCAGCTCGACCATCTGACCCGGGGGCGGCTGATCTTCGGGGTCGGCTCGGGCGCGCTGCCGCTGGACGCCACGATGATCGGGCACGACCCGATGCAGGCCCGGCGGATGATGGCGGAATCGCTGGAGGCCATCACCGCCCTGCTCCGGTACGACGGCCCGGTCACCCGCAAGACCGACTGGTTCGAGCTCGACCAGGCGACGTTGCACCTGCGGCCGTACCAGTGGCCGCTGGACATCCGGGTCGCCGCGTTCAAGTCGCCGGCCGGCCCGCGGCTGGCCGGGCGGTTCGGGGCCGGCCTGGTCTCGTTCGGCGCGTCCGCCGCGATCGGTACCGGCTCGGAGAACCCGTTGCGGACCGCCGCCGAGATCGCCGACACCGAGGCGCGGCAGGCCGGGCTGCGGTTCGACCGGAGCCGCTGGTCGGTGATGAGCCTGATGCACGTGGCCGAGACCGAGGCGCAGGCCCGGGCCGAGGTGCGGTACGGCCTGACCGAGTACATCAAGTACATCCGGCAGATCCTCCCGGTGAACGTACCCGTCGACCTGGACGACCCGGACGCGGTCGCCGACGTGCTGATGACCACCGGCACCGCGGTGATCGGCACGCCGGAGCATGCGATCCGGCACATCGAGAGGATGTGGGAGCTCAGCGGCGGCTTCGGCACCTTCCTCATCGAGCAGTCCGACATCGCCGACCCGGCGGCCACCCGCCGGTCGTACGAGCTGTTCGCCCGCCGGGTGATCCCCTATTTCACCGCCTCGACCTGGCCGCGGCTGCGGGCCTACCAGGCCGAGCTGCAGTCCGGCGGGCTGACCCGCCGGACCATGGCGGCCGCCCAGGCCAAGGCCGGCGTGGAGTACTCGCACGAGGTCGCCGAGCGCCGGGAGCCGCCGGCATGAGCAGCAGCCAACCGGAAGGTGGAGCAGGCATGGACAGGCGCGTCGACGTGACGGTTCTCGGCAGCGGGATCGGTGGCAGCACGGTGGCCGCCGTCCTGGCCCGGCTCGGCGTCTCGGTGGCGATCGTGGACGCGGCGCGGCACCCGCGGTTCGCGCTCGGCGAGTCCACCATCGGCGAGACGTCGTTCCTGCTCCGGCTGCTCGCCGCCCGCTACGACGTGCCGGAGCTAGCGCACGTGTCGACCAGCGGCGGGATCGCCGAGCACGCCAGCCGCCGGTGCGGGATCAAGACCAACTTCGGGTTCGTCTACCACCGCGAGGGGCGGCTGCAGGAGCCGTTCGAGGTGACCCAGTGCAGCGTGTCCGAGGGACCGTTCGGGCCGGAGTCGCACCTGATGCGCGCCGACATCGACCAGTACCTGTTCGAGGCGTCGCAGCGGTACGGCGCGCTCGCCCGGGAGGGCGTCCGGGTCCGGTCGGTGGACATCCGGCCGGACGAGGCGGTGGTGGCGCTGGACAACGGGGAGACGCTGCACAGCGACTACGTGATCGACGCGACCGGGCGCACGTCGGTGCTGGCCGAGGCGTTCGGGCTGCGCGAGGAGCCGTGCCGGTTCCGGACGAACTCGCGGACCATCTTCACCCACCTGCGCGGGGTGGCGCCCTACGACGCGGTGACCGAGTCCAGCGGCCAGCCGAACCGGTGGCACGAGGGCACCCTGCACCACCTGTTCGACGGCGGCTGGATGTGGGTGATCCCGTTCGACAACCGGCCGGGCAGCGAGTCCGACCTGGTCAGCGTGGGCCTCAACCTGGACGCCGACCGCTGGCCGCGACGCGAGGGCGTGACCGCCGAGCAGGAGTGGGCGGAGTTCCTGGCGCGCTACCCGTCGATCGGCAGGCAGTTCGCCGGCGCCACGCCGGCGTTCCCGTGGATCTCCACGGGGCGCACCCAGTTCTCCTCGTCCCGCACGGTCGGCGACCGCTGGGTGCTGATGAGCCACGCGGCCGGGGCGATCGACGCGCTGTTCAGCCGGGGCATGGGCAACACCATGGCGGTGATCGAGGCGTTCGTGCCGCGGTTCCTGGAGGCGCGGGCGGCCGGGGACTACTCGGCGGCCCGGTTCGAGTACCTGGAGACACTGAACCAGAGCATCCTGGACAACAACGACAAGCTGATCGCCGGGTCGTACATCGCCTTCCGCGACTTCGACCTGTGGCGCGCCTGGTCGAAGATGTGGTACCTGGCGTGGAACCTGGGCGTGCTGCGGGTCGCCGGGACCTATTACCGATTCCTGGAGACGGCCGACCCGGCGCTGCTGGAGCGGCTGCACCAGGGGCCGGTGCCCGGCTCGTTCTGCCCAGAGCTGCCGAGTGCGCAGGAGCAGTTCGACGCCTGCTTCGACGTGCTGAGCCGGGTCCGGGACGGGGTGCTCGCGCCCGTCGACGCGGTGCCGGAGCTGGCCTTCATCCTCGGCGACGGCGAGGCGTCGCCCTCCCCGCTCAACCTGCACGACGTGCTGCGGCGCTGGCACGACGGGTCGATGGAGACCCAGCGGCTGATCTACCAGTGGGGACGGACGGCCGCGCCGCTGCCGCTGCGCCAGTACTTCGACTACGACCGCGCCACCATCGCCAAGGCCGCCGACCTGGTCCGCACCTTGTGACGGGCCGCTTTCCCGCACGGTCCGCGCCCACCTCCCGGCCCCGCCGCCGATTTCCGGTACGCCATCAGCACCCGTCCCCCGGCAGCGTGGTCGTGTCGCCCGGTGGCGGCTCGTACAGCGCGGCGGGTGCGGCCGAGTCAGGAGACCCCACCCGCCTGCACAGTCGCTCCAGCGAAACGACACCGGTGCCACTGACGCCGTGCCGGCCGGTCTCGAGCTCGCCGCCGCCCCGCAGGTCCGATGTGACTCGCGAGATGAGCACTCCCGCGAATAGCTACCGGCCGGTAACATAGGCCGGGTGACGGTATACGCGATCGCCCAGCTCACCATCCACGACCGCGACGGCTACGGCCGCTATGTCGCGGCCTTCATGCCGATACTGCAGCAGTACGGTGGTCGGCTGCTCGTCGCCGATGAGCATCCCGAGATCGTCGAGGGGCAGTGGGACGGCGACAAGGTCGTCGTCGTGGCGTTCCCGGATCGCAACGCGCTCGACGCCTGGGCGAACTCTGCGGAGTACCGGCAGATCTCGAAGGATCGGCTCGCCGCCACCGACGGCGTCGTGCTGGCCGTGCGCGGCACGAGCTGAGCCAGCGCGCCCCGGTGCTGGTGGAGGGTGGCTGCCGTGCACCTGATCACCGGCGGTTGCTGCCGGACACCGGCGAGCAGGAGGTGGCGGCACGAGCGGATGACGGCACCGCGTCGAGGCGTGGTTCAGGGGATGGGAAGCGTGTCGATGTCGGCGACGACGATCTTCCGGTCCTCGGCGTCACCGACGGTCTCGGCGAGGGCGATCGCTCGGCCGCGCGCGTCACGCGCCGCCTCGAAGTCGCCCGCGACGGCCTGCGCCCGGGCCAGGCCCTCGTAGGCGCTGGCCACGAGCCACACCTCCATCCCGGGGCGGTCGGCGTACTCCAGGCACCGGCGGGCGTGGTAGAGCGCCGGCTCCGCCCGTCCGAGCGTGGCGTAGACACGGGCGCACTGCCACTCGCCGATGGCCCGGTTCTGGTCGTCGCCGACGTTGTCCCAGTGGAATCGCGACGCGTGCGCCATGTGGATCATTCGCTCGTCCTCGTCGGCCGAGCGGGACTCCTTCGCCAGCAGCGTCCAGGTGTGATTGAACAGCGTCCGGGCCAGCTCACGCTCGTCGGGGATGCTCGGCGGCTGGGGCTCTGTCATCGCCATGATGACTCCTCGTTCGTAGTGGAGTAGGTGGTCGAGGGAGTGCAGGGCCCGCCGGATCCGGTCGTCGCGAGCCTGCAACGCGGCACGGTGCCGGGTCAGCAGACGTCGCGCCTCGTCCTCGCCCGCCCCCGCCAGCAGAGCCCGGATCGCTTCCAGCGGTACGTCGAGGGCGCGCAGCCGGGCGATGGTGACGGCCGTCGCGAGCTGATCCTCGGCGTACCACCGATAGCCGTCCGCCGAGACCACCCGCGGCGCGAACAAGCCCAGATGGTCGTAGTGCCGTAGCGCCTTCGTGGTGAGCCCCGTCCGGCGGGCGACCTCTCCGACCGACAGCATCCCGGCCTTCCGCTCTCCCATGCCGTTCAAGGTACGAGATTGCCGCGTGGCAAGGTCAACACCGCGGTTCCCGGAGCCGGCTTCCGCCATCGCGCTGCCGCTGGGTCGAGGGCGGCCACGCAGCCGCGGGCCGAAGTCGTTCGCACCGACCGACACGCTGTCGCGCACCGGCGGGCCGGTGAAGACCCTGGTCGGACTGTCGCGGGCTCCGGAGCGGCGCGGGCACGCCGGACACCCGGCCAGCGGGGCCACGTCGATGATCAGTTGCCGGCCGGCCGGTGCAGGTCGCGGGCGGCATCGTCCAGGTGGGACAGGAAATGCGTCACGGCGGGCGGGCGGGTCCGGCCCGCCGGCGTGGCGGCGTAGATCTTCCGCACCGGCTCGTCGTCCGGGTGCAGGCGCAGCAGCACGAGGTCGGCCGGGGCCATGCGGGCGGCCAGCGCCGGGACCAGGGTCACGCCGAGGCCGGCCGCGACGCAGCCGAACTTGCCCGTCCACTCCCCCACGACGATGTCGATCCGGGGGTCGAAGCCGGCCGCGGCGCTGCCACCCAGCAGCGTCTCCGCGGCCCGCGGGGAACTGGCCACGAACGACTCGCCGGCCAGCTCGGCGAGCCGGATCGTGCCGCGGCCGGCCAGCCGGTGCTCGCGGGAGACCGCGACCAGCATGCCCTCGTCGAGCAGGTGGTGCAGGTCGAACCGGCCCGGGTCGGGCAGCCCGGCCGGGGCGGTGCTGACGATCGCGAGGTCGGCGTCACCGGTGGCCAGCCGCTCCAGCAGCGCCGGGGAGAAGCCCTCCACCAGGGAGACCGTCACACCGGGGAACGCGGCTCGGAACGACGTGACGGCCCGGGGCACGACCGCGGCGACGGCGGTGGCGAACGCGCCGACCCGCAACCGCCCGGCCGCCAGGCTCTCCAGGTCGCCGACCGCCTGCCGGGCCACGGCGAGCCGGTCGAGGACCGCCTCGGCGTGCGGCAGCAGCGCGCGGCCCGGCTCGGTGAGCGCGATACCGCGCGGCAGCCGGTCCAGCAGGCGGGCGCCGACCTCGGCCTCCAGCGCCGCGATCTGCCGGGACACCGCCGACTGGGTGAACCGGAGGCGGCGGGCGGCAGCGGTGATCGAGCCCAGGTGCGCGACAGTCCGGAACACCTCGAGCAGTTGCGTCTCCACAGAGGCATGCTAGTTGAGCATGGCAGCCATGCGAGACAGTCGTTTGTCGCATGGCTGCGGCGCTCCTAGGTTCGAGGCATGGAAAACATCGCGGTGCTGGGCACCGGGCGGATGGGGAGCGCGACGGTGCGCCGGCTGAGCGCGGCGGGATATCCGGTGACGGCCTGGAACCGGGACCCGGCGCGGGCCGAGGCGACCGGCGCGAAGGTGGCGCGGACGCCGGCCGAGGCGATCGCGGGTGCCGATGTGGTGATCACGATGCTCACCGACGGGGCGGCCGTCTCGGCCGTGCTCTTCGATTCCGGGGCGACGCTCCGCCCCGGGACGGTGCTGGTGCAGATGTCCACGATCGGGCCGACGGCCACGGGGACGATCGTGGACCGGCTGCCGGCCGGCGTGTCGTTCGTGGACGCGCCGGTGATGGGCAGCGTCGACGCGGGCGCGGCCGGCACGCTCGTCATCCTCGCCGGTGGCGCCGTCGACGCGGCCGAGCCGGTGCTGCGGCACCTGGGCACGGTCCAGCGGTGCGGTCCGGCGGGGGCGGCGAGCGCGATCAAGGTGATGCAGATGACGGCGGCGCTGACCGCCATCGGGGCGCTGCACGACACCCTGGAGGTGGCCGCCGGGCTCGGCATCGACCGGGCGGCGGCGCTGGACCTGCTGGCCGCCGGGCCGCTCGCCGGTGCGCTGCGGCGGGCGACGAGCACCACCGCCGACTTCCCGGTCGCGCTCGCCGCCAAGGATCTGCGCTTCGCGTACGGAAAGACGCCTGTCGTCGAGGCCACCCTGAACCTGCTCGCGGCGGTGCCGGACCAGCGGGCCGACGTGTCCGCACTGATCAACCCGGGGCCAGGGTGAGGCTCACTCTCGACAACCGTCAGACGACAGCGGCGAAAGGCCGCACCAGCCGGTCGCGGACGGCCTGCTCGCGCGGGTCCGCAGCCGGGATCCGGCGGGAAACTCCGGCGTGACGGTGACCGCCGCCCGCACCGGGATGTCGTCGTCGCCAAGCCGCTCGTCGTGGTGACAGGGCACCAGGATCGCCGTCACCCGGACAGCTGAGCAAAAGCGGCGGACGCCGGCTGCCCCGGAAACTCCTCGACGCCCAGGACGCGGAGCAGGTCCAGGCGCTCCCGGGCGTCGTCGTCCGCCGGGGTCAGCACCACGAGCTGCTGGCCCAGGTCGGGCGTCACCAGGGTCTCGCAGTCCATCAGCATGCCGCCCACGCGTGGATGCACCAGGGTCTTGCGGTCGGCGCGGCGGACACCCACCTCGTGCGCGTCCCAGCGCGTACGGAAATCCGCACTGGCCTCGCGCAAGCGGGCCAGCAACCCGGTGACCAGCGGATCCTTCGATCGCCGGCCGACGACGGCCCGCAGGTCGGCGACCAGCTGCCGGCTGTGCCGCTCCTGCTCGGCGGGCGGGTGGACGGCACGCACCCCGGGCTCGGTGAACCAGCGGTAGATCAGGTAGCGCCGGTCGCCGGTGAGCCCGGTGTGGTCGCCGGTGAGCAGGATCGACATGCGGCTCTGGGCGAGCACCTCGCCCAGGTCGGAGATGACCATGGCCGGGGTGTCGCCGAGCAGGTCGAGCATCCGGACCAGGCCGGCGCGGGCCAGGCGAGCCACCCCGTCGGCGGGCGGCGGCTGATGGCCGGCCAGGTGGAACAGGTGAGCACGCTCGTCCTCGGACAGGCGCAGGGCCCGGGCCAGGGCGGTGAGCAACTGGATCGACGGCTGGCTGCTGCGGCCCTGCTCCAGGCGCACCACGTAGTCGACGGACATACCGGCCAGCATCGCCACCTCCTCGCGGCGCAGGCCCACGGCGCGGCGCCGGGGCCCGGCCGCGATGCCCGCCTCGGCCGGGCGGATCGCCTCGCGGCGGCGGCGCAGGAAGTCGGCGAGTTGCTCACGCTGCATGCGGTCCATCCTGCCCCGGCCCCGGGCGCGGGGACAGGGAGCGGCGCTCCCACGACAGGCGCTCCGCTCCCGCCCGAGCGGCGACCGGCGCAGGGTGATGGCCATGCAGACACGAACTCTGGGCACCACCGGACCGGCCGTCTCCGCGCTGGGTCTGGGCACCATGGGCATGTCCGGCGGGGCCTACGGCGCCGCCGACCGCACCGAGGCGATCGCGACGGTGCACGCCGCCCTGGACCGGGGCGTCACTCTGATCGACACCGGCGACCACTACGGCGCCGGGCACAACGAGATGCTGCTCGCCGAGGCGCTGCGCGGCCGGGACCGGGACGACTACGTGCTGAGCGTCAAGTTCGGCGCGCTGCTCGGCCCGGGCGGCGGCTTCCACGGCCAGGACAGCCGGCCGGTGGCGGTGAAGAACTTCCTGATCCACTCGCTGACCCGGCTCGGGGTCGACCACATCGACATCTATCGGCCGGCGCGGCTCGACCCGGCGGTGCCGATCGAGGACACCATCGGGGCGATCAAGGAGATGATCGACGCGGGCTACGTGCGGCACGCCGGGCTCTCCGAGGTGGGTGCCGAGACGATCCGCCGGGCACACGCGGTACACCCGATCGCCGACCTGCAGATCGAGTATTCGCTGGTGTCGCGCGCGGTGGAGACCGAGGTGCTGGGCACGCTGCGGGAGCTGGGGATCGGGATGACCGCCTACGGCGTGCTGAGCCGCGGGCTGATCTCCGGGCACTGGACAGCGGCCGGCCCGGGCGACCACCGGGGCCGGATGCCGCGTTTCTCCGGTGCGAACGCGGCACACAACCTCGCCCTGGTGGAGGCGTTGCGACAGGTCGCCGAGGCGACCGGCCGCACGGTCGCCCAGCTGGCCATCGCCTGGGTGGCGGCGCAGGGCGACGACATCGTGCCGCTGGTCGGCGCGCGGACCCGGGAGCGTCTGACCGAGGCGCTGCCCGCCCTCGACCTGGGGCTGACAGCGGCGGACCTGGCCGCGATCGAGCGGGCCGTCCCGAAGGGCGCGGCCCGCGGCGATCGCTATCCGGCGGCTCTCATGACAGCCGTCGGCGTCGGCAACTGAGGATCCGGCCCGCTTTCCGGTACGCCCACCCGGGTCAGCCCCGCGCCGGGGCGACCGAGGTGTCGGCCGGCGGCGGGGTGGCCGGATCCACGCTGCGCTCGGTCGCCTCCACGGCGTCCTTCGCCTCCGCCGCGTCGTCGTCGGTGGGTTCGGTGCCCGGCGGCTCCCGGTCGGGTGTCGGTTCGCCGGACGGGTGCTGGGCGAGGTAGCGGATCGCGGTGTTCAGCACGGCCAGCAGCGGCACCGCGATCAGCCCGCCGACGATGCCGGCCACCACCACGCCGGCCGCGATCGCCAGGATCACCGCGAGCGGGTGCAGCGCCACCGCCCGCCCCATGATCAGCGGCTGCAGGACGTGGCCCTCCAGCTGCTGGACCGCGATCACCACGGCCAGGATGCTGATCGCGGTGACCGGGCCGTTCGCGACCAGCGCGACCAGCACCGCTACCGCGCCGGTGACCGTCGCGCCGACCACCGGGATGAACGCGCCCAGGAAGATCAGGGCGGCCAGCGGGACGGCCAGCGGGACGCGGAAGACCAGCAGGCCGATGCCGATGCCCACCGCGTCGATGAAGGCGACCAGGACGGTTCCGCGGGCGTACGAGATCAGCGTGTGCCACGCGTAGTGCCCGGCACGTGCGGTCGGCACCCGGGCGTCGCGCGGCAGCAACCGGCACAGGAACGACCAGATCTGGCCGCCGTCGCGCAGGAAGAAGAAGAGCGTGAACAGCACCAGGAAGAAGCCGGTGAGCACCTCCCCGAGGGTGGTGGCGGTGCTCAGCGCGCCGGTGGTGAACGAGCCCTGGTGCGCGCTGAACTGCTCGCGGGCCTTCTCCAGGTATTGGTCCAGCTGGGCGTCGCTGATGTGCAGCGGGCCGCGCTGCAGCCAGCGCTGCACCTCGGCGAGGCCGCCCTCGACCCGGGTGGAGAGGTCGTCGAGCTGGCTGATGAAGGTCCGCACGATCAGGCCGAGCCCGCCGAAGACCAGCACCAGCGCGGCGATCAGCACCAGGCCGGCGGCCAGCGACCGCTTCATGCCGTTGCGCATCAGTGTCGCGCTGAGCGGCTGGAACAGGGCGGCCAACAGCAGGGCGACGGCCACCGGGATGAGCATCACGTGCAGCAGCGCGACGACCCGCAGGAACAGGTAGGAGGCGACGACGAAGAGGATGAAGCGCCAGGCCCAGGCGCCTGCCGTACGCACCCCGCGGGGCAGCACGTCGGCGCTGCTCGTCTGGTGGTTGACCACCACGACGGGTGTGGTGGTGTCCTGCAGTTCCGGGCCGACCGTGAACGGCGGCGGAACGTTGCGACTGGCCGCCGAGGCCAGTTTCGCCCGGGCGCGTTCCCGGACGGTGCTTGTCCAGCTCATCGACTTCCCCTTCGGTTGCTGCTCGGATGCCCGGGGGAGCGTCGTTTCATGCATGATCAACCACTTCGAGGCCGGTGCGCCGGCGGGCACCGGCCTCGCGTGGTGCCGGGTCAGAGGGTGGCGAGCAGGGCGGCCAGTTCGGCGGGGCGGGTGAGCATCGGCCAGTGACCGGAGGCGATGTCGAGCATGTCCAGGTGCTTGACCCGGGCCAGCTCGGCGACGTCGCCGGCGTCGATCCACTCGCGAGCCTGGGCGGGGGTGTACTCCGGGCAGATCAGGGTGACCGGTACGTCGTACCGTCGCTCGTCGGCATAGCGCACCGTGCCGCGCGCCACCGCCTCGGGCACCGGGACGGCCGCGTCGGCGAAGGCCCGGCGGCCTTGCTCGTCCAGGTCGGCGGCGTCGGCGCCGTCGAACGGGGCCCAGCCCGGGAACGGCATGACGCCGTCGGCGATCGGGAAGAAGTCGGCGTAGGCAGCGCCGTCCGCGCCCGGAAAACCGCCGATCATGGCGACCCGTGCCACCCGGCCGGGGCGGGCGTCGGCGGCCAGCCAGGCCAGGCCGCAGGCTGCGGAATGCCCCACCACGGTCACCGGGCCGGGGGCCGCGTCGACCGCCGCCAGCACCGCGGCGAGCTGGTCGGCCAGGGTGGCCTCCCGGCCGGTCGGCAGGTGCACCGGCACCGCCTCGCGGCCCCGCGCGTCCAGCCCGGCGATCACCTCGGTCCACACCGACGGGTCCAGCCACAGGCCACCGACGAGAACGATTCGTTCAGCACTCATGGGAAGCCAACCTAGAGGCTGTTCCGGACGATCGGCTTCCGGTACGTTCGGCGCGTGCCGACCGGATCCAGCCCCACCGCGCGGGCGCTGCGCACCCTGGAGATCCTCCGGGCGCGGCCCGGGACGACGGCGGAGCAGCTGGCCGCCTCGCTGGCGGTGACCGAGCGGGCGGCCCGGCGCTACGTCGAGATCCTGCGGGAGGCCGGCATCCCGGTGGAGTCGGTGCGCGGGCCGCACGGCGGCTACCGGCTGGGGCGCGGGACCCGGCTGCCACCCGTGGTGTTCACCGAGGAGCAGGCGCTCGGCCTGGTCATGGCGGTGCTCGACGCCAGCAACGCCGACGAGCTGGTCGGCGCGGCGCTCGGGAAGGTGATCCGGGCGTTGCCGGAGGGGATCGGGCGGCAGGCGGCGGCGCTGCGGGCGTACGCCGCGGTGGCACCCGATCCGCGAGCGGCCCGGACCGATCCGGCGACCGCGAGCGCCCTGGTCTCGGCAGTCGCCGAACGGCGGCGCGTGCTGGTCACCTACCGCCGGGAGAGCGGCGGTGAGTTCGACGCCGAGGTCGACCCGTGGGCGGTGGTGGTCCGCTTCGGCAGGTGGTACCTGCTGGGCCACTCGCATCGGGCGGACGCCGTCCGGACCTACCGCGTCGACCGGATCCGCACGGTCCACCGGACACCGCACCGCTTCACCCCGCCGGACCCCCTGGATCCGGTGGCCACGTGTGAGGAGAACCTCGGCAAGGGCTGGCGGTACCCGACCCGGGTGCTGTTCCACGCACCGGTCGAGCGGGTCGCGCCCTGGATCCGGCCGCCGATGGGCACCTTGGCCGCCGACGGTGCCCGCTGCCTGCTGACCGGCAGCACCCGCAACCCGGCGATGTACGCGCAGGAGTGGCTGGCCGCCGTCCCGTGCGAGTTCACCGTCGAGGACGGCCCGGAGCTGCGCGCGGCGGTGGCCGCCGTGGCCGCCCGCTTCGCCCGCGCGATCCGGTAGGTTGCCCGGCGCGCAGCTGGGTATAGGCGGGTGCCATGGGGCAGTTCGCGTGGCTGGGCATCGTGCGGCACGGGCAGAGCGTCGGCAACATCGCCGCGGCGCAGGCGGAACGCGCCGGCGCCGAGGTGATCGACCTGGCGGATCGGGACGCGGACGTGCCGCTCTCCCCCACCGGGCGGCACCAGGCGCAGGCGGTCGGCGCGTTCCTCGCCAAGCAGGACCGGCCGCCCGAGCTGGCGCTGGTCTCGCCCTACCTGCGCGCCCGGCAGACCGCCGAGCTGGCCCTGGCCGACACCCGGATCCCGATGGTCGTCGACGAGCGGCTACGCGACCGCGAGCTGGGCGTCCTCGACCTGCTCACCAACGCCGGGGTGCGCGCCCGCTTCCCGGACGAGGCGGTGCGGCGGGCGCATCTGGGCAAGTACTACTACCGGCCGCCGGGCGGGGAGAACTGGGCCGACGTCCAGCTGCGCCTGCGCGTCCTGCTGCGGGAGCTGCGCGAGGACCATCCGGGCGGCCGCATCCTGCTCTTCGCCCACGAGGCCACCGTCTGGCTGGTCCGTGCCCTGGCCGAGGAGCTGGCCGAGCCGGAACTGATGGCGCTGACCCGCAACGAGGCGATCGCCAACTGCTCGGTCAGCTCCTGGTGCGGTGACGGGGTCAGCCTGTCACCGGAACGCTTCAACGACGTCGCGCACCTGGAGGACCACGGCGCGCCGCCGACCGAACAGGAGGAAGTCCGTGCCGAGCCGGCCTGAGATCATCACTCCGCGGCTGCTGCGGGAGTGGCCGCTGCCCGATCCGGACGGCGGCAAGGAGGCCCGCGGCACAGTGCTGGTGGTCGGCGGTTCCCGGTTCAACCCGGGTGCGGTCCTGCTGGCCGGTGAGGCGGCGCTGCGGGCCGGCGCCGGGCGGCTGCAACTGGCGGTCACCGACGAGACCGCGATCCCGCTGAGCATCGCCGTACCGGAGGCCAAGGTGGTCGGCTTCCCGTCCGGCGGCCGGTCGCTGCCCGAGCAGGTGACCGAGCTGGCGGCGAAGGCCGACGTGATCCTGATCGGTCCGGGGCTGGACGACATCGAGCAGACCGACGCGCTGATGCGGCAGGTGCTGGGCGCGGCGGGCCCGGAGACCGGGGTGACGCTCGACGCGTACGCCCTGGGCGCGCTCAGCAAGGATCCGTCCCTGCTGCGCCAGCGTCGCGCGGTGCTCACCCCGAACCTGACCGAGGCCGCTCACCTGCTGGGCCGGGAGCCGGGCGACGACCTGGCCGCCGCGAGCCGCGCGCTGGCCGACCGGTACCGCGCGGTGGTCTCGCTGTTCGGGCACATCGCCGAGCCGGACGGCCGGGTCTGGCGGGAGGAGAGCGCCGACGCCGGCCTGGGCACCTCGGGCAGCGGCGACGTGCGCGCCGGGATCGTCGCCGGGCTGCTCGGGCGGGGCGCGGAGCCGGCCCAGGCGGCGTGCTGGGCCGCTTTCGCCCACGCGGTCAGCGGGCAGCGGCTGGCGCCACGCCACGGCCGTACCGGGTTCCTGGCCCGCGAGCTGGTCGACGAGGTGGCCTTCACGCTTGCCACGATCTGACCAAACAAAACGTCCGGAAAAAACACAGCGGATTATCGTACGTTCGTCCGGAACCCGATTATCCCCGGTGTTCTACTCGACTCCATGCGACGCACTTGGAAGATCTGTGGCGGCGGGGCGTTGTCCGCCGCTTTCCTGTTGATGACCGCGACGCCGGCGATGGCCGATTTCGAGTACCCGACGTTCGGCGACACCGGCTCGCTGAGCGTGAACGGCAGCGCCGCGGTGGTCCGGGCCGGTCCCGGGCGGGTGCCGGTGCTGCGCCTCACCGACGGCGGGTACGAGCAGATGGGTTCGGCCTGGGTCAACGACAAGGTCGACGTCACGAAGTCGTTCGACACGACGTTCGAGGTGCTGCTGGACGGTCGTGGCATCGGCGCGGACGGCATCGCGTTCGTGCTGCAGGCGTCCGGGCCACGGGCGCTCGGCGGCTGGGGCGGCGGTCTCGGATATCGCGGCCTGAAACGCAGTGTCGCTATTGAATTCGACGATTATCAGAATGGTCCGGACCCGAGCGACAATCACGTCGGACTGGTCGTGAACAACAATCCCGATCATCACCTCGCCACCGCCGCGGCACCGGTTCCGCTGTTCGGGGCGCCGTTCCGGGCCCGGGTCGTCTACGACTCGCCGGCGCGGAACCTGCGGGTGTACCTGGGCGGGCCGGGCGGCGAGGCGGAACCGCACCTGATCCTCGACCGGGCCGTGGACCTGAGCCGGTATGTCGGCTCGCCGACGGCCTGGGCCGGGTTCACCGGCGCCACCGGCAACGTCGGGTCCACCCAGGACATCCTGTCCTGGTCGTTCAGCACCCGATAGCCGTCGTTCAGCACCCGAGGGACACCGCGGGCCCCGGCCGCCGGTCGCGGCCGGGGCCCGCGAGGCTCAGGGCAGGAAGACGGCGCGGACGCAGTCGTCCTCCTTCTCCTTGAAGATCCGGTAACCCTCCGGTGCCCGGTCCAGTGGCAGCACGTGAGTGGCCAGGTGCTCGGTCACCAGCTCACCCTTGGCCATCCGGTCCAGCAGCATCGGGATGTACCGCTGCCCGTGCATCTGCGCACCGCGTACCGTAAGGCCCTTGTTCATCAGGGCGCCGAGCGGGAACTTGTCGACGAATCCGGCGTAGACCCCGAGGACGAACACCGAGCCGCCCTTGCGGCAGGCGTGGATCGCCTCGCGGACCGCGATCGGCCGGTCGGTCTGCAGCCGCAGCTGCTGCTTGATCTGGTCGTAACCGAAGTGCGGGCCGGGCGCGTGCGCCTCCATGCCGACCGCCTCGATGCAGACGTCCGGGCCCCGGCCGCCGCTGCGCTCCCGCAACTCCCCGGCGACGTCGGTCCTCTCGTAGTTCAGCGTCTCCGCGCCGACGTGCTGCTCCACCTGCCGCAGCCGGTTGTCCAGGCGGTCGATGACGATCACCCGGTCGGCACCGAGCAGCACCGCGGCCCGGGCGGCCATCTGCCCGACCGCGCCGGCTCCCCAGACGGCCACCACGTCACCCGGCTTGACCCCGGACAGGTCGGCGCCCATCCAGCCGGTCGCCGCCGAGTCGGAGGCGAACAGCGCCCGTTCGTCGCTCACGCCGTCCGGCACGGTGAACGCGCCGACGTCGGCGAACGGCACCCGGATGAACTCGGCGTGGCTGCCCGCGTTGCCGCCCATCGCGTGCGAGTAGCCGAAGCAGCCGCTGGGCGCGTGGCCCCACAGCGTCTCGGTGATCGCCGGGTTGGTGTTGCCGTTGTCGCAGAGCGAGTAGAGCTTCTGGTCGCAGTACCAGCAGCTGCCGCAGGCGATGAACGACGAGACCACCACCCGGTCGCCGACCCGGTGGTTGCGCACGTCCGGCCCGGTCTCCACCACCTCGCCGAGGAACTCGTGCCCGAGCACGTCGCCCTTCTGCATGAACGGGATGTACCCGCCGAGCAGGTGCAGGTCGGAACCGCAGGTCACGGTGCGGGTCACCTTGACGATGATGTCGCCGGGGTTGCGCAGCTCCGGATCCGGGACGGTACCGACGGCCAGCTTGTTGACGCCCTGCCACTGCAACGCCTTCACAGCAGTCCTCCCTCGCGGCCGTGCCGGGTGGCGGCCTGCAGCGGCCGGTTCAGCGGCGTGGTCTCGGTGGTCGCCGGGCCGGAGGGCAGCAGCACGTCACCGGCTTCCAGCAGCGACCGCGTCTCGCGCAGGGCGCGGCGCACCTCGCCGTCGGTGACCGGCGAGCCGTCCGGCACCCGCACCGAGATCTCGGTGCCCCGGTCCCCCGGCGCGGCGGCCAGGCTGATCTCCACCTGGTGCGCGATCTCGCGCAGCGAACCCGGCAGCTGCGTCGCCTCCAGCTCCGGCAGTGGCTTGTAGACGGTCACCACGTGCCGGCGGCGTGCCCCGGACGCGGGACCGCGCCGGCGACGGGCCGCGACCACCGTCGCGGCTCCGGCCGCGAGCGGCCCGATGATCAAGAACGCTTTTCGTGTACGACCCATGGGTCCCGCTTACCTCAGGAGCCCCGCGCTAAACCGGCGACCGGTTTGCGCCGGCCGATACGTGGTAAACGGGGAGTGCCATGCCGAACCTGACACACATCGCCGCCGCGGCTCGCGCCGGCTGGGGCTGCGCCCTGCTGCTCGCACCGGAAACCCTGCTACGGCTGGGCGGGCGGCCGGCGCCGGCCCCGGCGCTGACCGCGCTCGCCCGGGTGCTCGGCGCCCGCCAGATCGTCCAGGCGGCCGTCCTCACCGCCTGGCCGGCCGGGGCGGTGGCCCGGTGCGGCGCCGCCGTGGACGTCCTGCACGCGACGAGCGATCTCGGGTACGCCGCGGCGTCACCGCGCCACCGGCCGGTCGTCCTGCTCGACGCGGCCATCGGAGCCGGTCTCGCGGCCGCCGGACGCCGGCTCGCGGCCCGCACCGGGTAGGCGGCGGGCATGCGGATCGTGGTGACCGGCGCGAGCGGGAACATCGGCACCGCCCTGCTGGGCTGGCTGGCCGCCCGCCCCGAGATCACCGCGATCGCCGGCATCGCGCGCCGGGTGCCGCCGGCCGGGGCCGGGCCACCCTACGACCGGGTCAGCTGGCACCCGGTCGACGTGGCCGGGCCGGCCGCCGCCGGCGAACTGGCCGGCATCTTCCGGGGCGCCGCCGCCGTCGTGCATCTGGCCTGGCACATCGTCGGCGGCCACGATCGCCGGGCGCAGGCGCGCACCAACCGGGTGGGCTCCGCCGCGGTGCTGGCCGCCTGCCTCACGGCCGGGGTGCCGCACCTGGTGCACCTCTCGTCGGCGGCCGTCTACTCGCCGCGGACCGGGGACCTCGCGGTACCGGAGAGCTGGCCGCGGCGGGGCTGCGAACGCTCCGCCTACAGCCGGGACAAGGTGGCCGTGGAGGACCTGCTGGACCGGGTGCGGGCGGAACGGCGCGACCTGCGGATCACCCGGATCCGGCCGCCGGCGGTGCTGCAACCGGCCGCGGCGGGTGATCTGGCACGGCTCGCGCTGGGGCGGCTCGCCCCGCTGGCCGAGCCACTCGGCGCGCGGGCGGTGGTGCTGCCGTTGCCGGGCTCGGCGACGCTGCAGGTGGTGGCGGCGGCCGACGTCGCGGACCTGATCGGGCGGGCGGTGCTGGCTCGGGCGGCCGGCGCGTTCAACGTGGCCGGCGAGCCGGTGCTGAGCGCGCGGGTGCTGGCGCGGCTGCTCGGCGGCCGGCATCTGCCGACGCCGCGTGCGGTGGTGCGCGGGCTGCTCGGCGCCGCGTGGTGGCTGCGGGTGCAGCCGCTCGACGCGTCCTGGGCCGACCTGCTGCTGGACACCCCGTTGCTGGACTGCGCGCGGGCCGGGGTGGAGCTGGGCTGGCGGCCCCGGCACGACGCCCGGCTGACGGTGGTCGCGACGCGGCGGGCGATCGCCGGGGGTGCGGGGACGGCGAGCCCGCGGCTGCGCCGGGCCGGCGGATGAGCGGCGCGTCCCGCCGCGGGGGGCTCGCCGGCGCGTACCGGCCTCGGGCTTGTCCTGTCCTCCGTCACTCACCGGGGACGGTTATGCCCTCCTTGAGCAGGCGGCGGACCAGGACCAGACGGTCGTCGTCGTCGGCCAGCGGCAACTCGCCGACCCGGTGCGGCCGGCCGTCGAGGACCAGGCGCAGGGCCGGCTCGCAGTAGGCGGGAAGGCGCAGGCTCCGCCCGGTCAGCCGGAGGATCACCTCGTCACCCGCCTGTTCCAGATCCCAGCGCAGCCCGGGCCGGACCCGGACCTCGTCGTGCGGACCGAGCGCCGCGGCGAAGTCGAGCTGGGCGAGCGGACTGAGCGGCGCCGGGCGCGCCTGCGGCCAGGACCGCTCGCGGAGACGTCCGGCGATCGCCACCGGGTCCGCGGTGGGCAGCCAGGCGCGCAGCGCGTCGACGGTCGCGGTGAGCTCGGCGGCGACGGTTTCCGGGTCGGTGAGATCTTTCCCGTACGGCAGGCTCGCCCGCAGCCGCGGATCGCCGGCCGCCGCCGTGAGCAGCTCCTCGACCAGCGCGTACCTGGTCAGCCCGCGAATACCGACGGTCAGGTGCAGCGACCGGGAACCCTGCGCCCGCGCCGAGTGCAGCCACCCGCGCGGCAGGTAGAGCGCGTCACCGGGACGCAGCACCACGTCGAGAGCCGGTTCGCCCTCGGCGGTGGCGGCCACCTCGTCGGCGCGCCCGCCCCACGGCTGCTCCTCCAGCGGATCGGGGAGCACCGGCGGGTGCACGCACCAGCGCTTCTCCCCCTCGGCCTGGAGGACGAACACGTCGTGGGTGTCGTAGTGGGTGGCGAAGCCCTGGCTGTCCGGGGGCGTCAGGTACGCGTTGACCTGCAGGGGGCGGCGGAGTTCGGCGCCGAGGCCGGCGGCCAGGTCGACGATCGGCGGCCAGAGGCGGTGCAGGCCCTGCAGGACCAGGGTGGCTCCGTCGGCGTACAGGCGCATCACCTGCTCGTCGTGGACCTGGTCGGAGATCTCGGCGCCGGCGCCGCCGGAGCCGGTGTAGCGGGCGGCGGGCAGCACCTTGCCCTGCCGGGCCACTCGCAGGAAGGGGGTACGCAGGCCGCGCCGGCTCAGCAGTTCGTCCACCGCCGCCGCGGAGAGCAGGCCGCGGAAACCATCCGGGCCGCCGAGGTCGGCGGCCCGGGACAGCAGGGGCTGACGACCCCAGTAGGTCGCCGCGAACGCATCCCGGCCGACCGCGACGACCTGGCTGAGGACCGTCATCCGGCCGCCGGGCCGTCGGCGGCTCCGTCGTGGCCGGCCGGGTTGGCGCCGCCGTCGGCCGGGCCCTCGCCGGCCGCACCGCCGTCCGCGCCACCGTCGACCGCGTTGGGGTTCGCACCGCCGTCGGCCGGGCCCTCGTTACCCGCGCCGCCGTCCGCGCCGCCGTCGCGGCCGACCGGGTTGGCGCCGCCGTCCGCCGGACCCTCGCCGTTCAGGCCGTCCGGGTCCGAGCTGATGATTTCCTGATCACTGAGTCCCATGACCGGTCGATGTACCCCGGAAGATCGCTGTTAATCCATCACTTCCGGGCCGCCGAAGGTTTCCAGAACGCGGCTGATCCGGAGCAGCTGGTGCACGAGCGGGCTCACGTGGTGATGGTGAACCGGCAACCCGCCGCCCCCGCCCACTCGTGACACACCAGCAGGGCCCGGATCCCCGCCGCGTCGAGAAAGCGCAGCCCCCGGGCATCGCACGTGATCGCCCGCCCGGGATGCTCGCGGACCGTCGCGCGGATCGCGTCGGAGAACCCGCCGACCTCCTCACGGTCCAGCTCACCGTGCAGAGTCAGCCGCACCGCACCGCCGTCGTCGTCGAGCGCCCGCACCCGCAGGGTGTGAACCGACTCGCCCAGGCCGGAAGAGTTCATCACCGCTCCTACCGCGTCGGTTCGTCCGGTGCCCCGCGTCGCTGACGGCGCGACCGAATTATCCGCCGGGACGGAGATCCACGGGCCCGTTACGCCGGATCGCCGCGGCGCGGGCCCGTCAGGTGGACTCGCGGACGATCAGCCGCATCCGTACGGCGCCCACCACCCCGGGCTCGGCCGGCTCCTCGACCAGCCGATGCACCAGCGCGGCCAGCTCGTCGGCGGAGCCGGGCTCGATCCGCACGGAGGTGAGGGCGGGCCTGGCGATCCGGGCCGGCAGCAGGTCGTCGGCGCCGGCCACGGCCACCGACCCGGGCACCTCGAGGCCGACCTCCTGCAGGGCCCGGACCAGCAACAACGCGTACTCGTCGTTGTAGGCGAAGACGCCGTCGAAGCCGGGCCAGGCGCGGGCCAGGGCGAGCGCGTCGTCCCAGTCGTAGCGCAGCGGCACCGGCGTCACCTCGGCCCCCGGTCCCCCGGCGGCCTGGCGTACGCCGGCCAGCCGCTCCGCGGCGAACACGTCGAGGCCGCGCTCGCCGGGCATCAGCACGGCCAGGCGGCGACGACCGCGCTCGATCAGATGGGCGGCGGCGAGCCGGCCGAGCTCGTCCTGCCGGAAGATCATCGTGTGCGCGCCGGGCACCGGCTCGCCCCCGGTCGCGATGACGGCACGCACCCCGGCGGTGCGCAGCAGCTCGACCGCGGCCGGGGTGAGCCCGGGAACCGGCGCGAGCACCGCGGCCGGCCGCATCTCCGCCCAGACGCGCGCCACCTCGACCGGGTCGGCGCCGCGCCCGCCGTGCAGGACCAGCGTGTAACCGTGCTCGTGCAGCGCCAGCTGCAGCTCGTCGAGCCAGTCGCTGACCAGCCGGCCGATCGCGGCCTGGCTGGCCGGCATCAGCACCAGGTTGCTGCGGCCGGCGCGCAGGGCGCGGGCGGCGGCGTGGCTGACATAGCCCAGCTGCTCGGCGGCGGCGCGGACCCGGGCGCGGGTGGCGTCGCTGACCCGGCCGGGCTCGGTGTCGTTGAGGACGAACGAGACGGTGGCGCGGGAGACCCCGGCCAGGCGTGCGACGTCGGCGCTGGTCGCGCGTGCGGGATGGGGGCGTCCGGGCATCGTCCGACATCGTGTCACGCCGAATCCCCTCTAGCGCCGCGGGGGCAAGCTGTGTGAACATTCGCGTTACACGAGTAACGTTACACGTGTAACCACGATGGGTGGTCGCTTCCATGAACCTCACCGCAACCGCAACCGCAACCACATCCGGCATCCGCCGCGGCCTGCTGCCGCTGCTGCTGCTCGGCAACGTCGCCATGTACACCGTCTACCTGGGCATCGGCGGCGTGCTGGTGCCCGCCCAGGTGGCGGCCATCGACCCGGTGCACAAGGTGACCAGCCTGGGCCTGGTCGCCGGCGTCAGCGCCGTCTTCGCCACGCTGTTCAACCCGATCGCCGGGGCGCTCTCCGACCGCACCGGCCGGCGCAACCCGTGGATCCTCGGCGGCGGCCTGGCCGCGCTGGGCGTCTTCGTCCTGCTCGGCCACGCCGGCACCGTGCTGCTGGTGACCATCGGCTGGTGCCTGGGCCAGGCCGCGATGAACGTCTACCAGGCGGCGCTCACCGCGGTGGTGCCCGACCGGGTGCCGGCCGCCCGGCGCGGCGTCGCCTCGGCAGTCGTCGGGCTCGGCGTGCCGATCGGCGGCACCGTCGGGGTGGCGATCGCCTCGGCCACCGTCGGCACCCCGAGCACCGGATACCTCGTCCTCGGCGTGGTCGTCGCCGGCGCCGCGCTGGCCTTCACGCTGTTCGCCAGGGAGCGGCGCGCCGAGCCGGCCCCGGTGGCCGGCCTGGGCGAGCAGGTCCGGGTCTTCCTGTCCTGTCTGGCCCACCACGACTTCCGCTGGGCGTTCATCGGGCGGGCGCTGCTGGTGCTCGGCTACTTCACGGTCAGCGCGTACCAGCTCTACATCCTCACCGACCACATCCGGCTGCCGGCCGGGCTGACCCCGGCCGGGGCGGTCGCCGTGCTCACCCCGATCGCGATGGGTGCCATGGCGCTCGCCACCGTCGCCGGCGGGGTGCTCTCCGACCGGCTCGACCGCCGGAAGATCTTCATCGGGGTCTCGGCGGTGCTGGCCGGGCTGGTCATGCTGATCCCGCTGGCCAGTCCCACCTGGACCGGCATGCTGCTGTTCGGCGCGCTGAACGGGCTCGCCTTCGGCTGCTTCATGGCTGTCGACACCGCCCTGGTCACGCTGGTCCTCCCCCGGGCCGAGGACGCCGCCCGCGACCTGGGTGTCCTGAACATCGCCAACGCCGGTCCGCAGATCATCGCGCCGTTCGTCGCCTCGATGATCGTCACGGCGGCCGGTTACGGCGAGCTGTTCCTGATCGGCGGCGTGCTCTCGGTGCTCGGCGCACTCGCCATCATCCCCGTCCGCAGCGTCCGCTGAACCACGCACAAGGAGATCGTCTTGCAGCTCAACACACGCACCTGGGGTGACGGCGGGAAGACCGCCGTCCTGGTGCACGGCATCATGTCCGACTCGCGCGCCTGGCACCGGGCCGGCCCCCGCCTCGCCGCGCTCGGCTACCGGGTGACCGCTGTCGACCTGCGCGGCCACGGCGCCAGCCCGCGCGGCTCGTACCACCCGAAGGACTGGGCCGACGACCTGGCCGACACCCTGCCCGGCCACATCGACCTGGCGATCGGCCACTCGCTGGGCGCGGTGTCGCTGAGCCTGGCGGCGGACCGGCTCGACTGCGACCGGATCGTCTACAGCGACCCGGCGTGGCTGGCCGACCAGCTGGACCCACCCCTCGACCCCGCCGTCTTTCGCCGGTTCAAGCACGCGACCCGGGAGCAGATCGCGGCGCTCAACCCGCGCTGGGACGACACCGACATCGACATCGAGCTGGCCACCCTGGCCGTCTGGGACGACACCACGGTGGACACGGTCGGCGAGGCCACCGGGATCGGGGCGCCGGCCCATCCGCGGGTCCCGTCCCTGGTGCAGGTCGCCGAGCAGGGTTTCGGCAACCGGCCGGAGCCGATCGCCGCGATGCGCGAGGGCGGCCTGACCGTCCGCGTCGTCCCCGGCGTCGGGCACACCATCCACCGCGACGATCTGGACGCCTTCTTCGACTCGATGCGGGGCTGGCTGTGATGCGCGCGGCCGCGGCCGTGCTCACGGCCACCCTCACCCTGGCCACCGCGGCACCCGCCGAAGCGGCAGGCCCGGCACCGCTGCGGATCCCGGACACCGGCATCCGGGCCGCAGACACCACTGGAACAGCCCACCCCGCACCACCGCGCATCCCCGACACCGGCATCCGGGCCGCGGCCACCACCAGAACAGCCCACCCCACACCGCGCACCCCCGACACCGGCATCCGCGCCGCGGCCACCACCGGAACAGCCCACCCCACACCGCGCACCCCCGACACTGGCATCCACACCGCAGCCACCGCCGCACCGGCGGGGACAGCCCGTCGCGCACCGCTGCGGATCCTGGTCACCGACGACGACGGCTACACCGCACCAGGCATCCGCGCCGTCGCCGCCGCTCTGACCGCGGCCGGTCACGACGTCACCATCGTGGCCCCGGCCGCGAACAACAGCGGGGTCGGGACCAAGCAGGGCTACGGCCCGGCGATCCGTGCCTGGCAGGCCGAACCGAAGGTCTGGGCGGTCGACGGCACCCCGGGTGAGGCCGTGCTGTTCGGCCTGCACCAGGTCTTCGGCACCAACCCGCCGGACCTGGTCGTCTCCGGCGCCAACTTCGGGCCCAACGTCGCGGCAGTCGCCAATCACTCCGGCACGGTCGGCGCGGCGATCACCGCCCTCGACTACGGCATCCCGGCCATCGCGGTCTCCACCGACCTGGACCTGAGCGGCGACCCGCAGCCCACGCTGCGCGCGATGCCGTTGGCCGCCGCCTTCACCGTCCGGCTCGCCGACCATCTGCGGTCCCGCTCCGGTCGCGGCCCGCTGCTCCCCGCCGGCCTGGGCCTGAACGTGAACTACCCACTGGTCGGCGACGGTTCCCGTCCCGCCCGTGGCGTCGAACTGACCCGCCAGGACCACCAGCCGGTGTTCCGCCCGGCCTACACCCCGGACGGCGCCGGCCAGTGGAAGGTCACGGTCACCATCGACGCCGCCGCGGCACCCCGCGGCACCGACCTGCACGCCCTCCTCGCCGACCACATCTCGATCGCCCCGATCACCGCGGACTGGGATGCCTCCCCGTCCCGCTCGACTCTCGACCTGAAGCCGCCGGCAGCTCTAAGGTCGCTGGCGGGACTCACGAGCTGAGCCGGATGAGTCGCACGGCCCTCCGGTCTCCACCGGAGGGCCGGTGCCCCACCCACCTCCCCGAGGTTCGCGGCCCGCTCACGGTCCGCCCCCACACCGGCCCGCCATTTCCCGGTACGCCCACCGCCCCGCCATGACCGGTCCTCAGCTGAACCATCCGTGGGTGAACAGCCGAAACAGGCTGGGCCAGAAGGTCCAGAACTCGGGGTACGGCCCGTCGCCGCCGCCGGAGGCGAGGGCGGCCAGCAGCAGGAGCGTGATGGGAAGGAGAACCACCAAGGGCAGGCCCACGACGCCGATGACGAGCCCGGCACGACGGCGGCCCAGGACAGCGCCGGTCGCCGCGCCGACAATCGCACCGAGCCCGGCGCCGAGCAGGGCACCGTAGCCGGCGGCGGTCGTCGACCGGTAGATCGTGAGCGTCGGCCCGAGGTCGTGGGTGTAGGCGATCACCAGGTCACCGCGCCGGGCGTTCCAGTTGTCGCAGAGGTAGCCGTCGACACGGGAGAAGTCGGTCCAGCCGTGCGCCTCGGCACCGGCCCGGGCGGCCTGGTCGTGATCGCACTTGACCTCGCTCTCGAAGCCGGTCTCCGCGTAGGGAATCTCCACATAACCTGAACCCGATTCGTCGTCGCCGAGGGGCGAGCCGTAGCGGTAGTCGCGGCGGTCGATCTCGCCCGCCGGCGCCACTCCAGGAATGATCTCCTGGGCCAGGCGCACGGCCGCGGCGTCGTCAGGCAGCGGCCCGTAATCGCGCCCGGCGATCCACGATCCCCCCACCGCCCCGAGGATCGCGGCCAGCAGCGCACACATCACCATCGCGCTGATGCGCAGCCCTCGACCCGCACCCTCGCTAGCACCGCCCGCCGAACCACCACCCTCCGCATCGCCGCGCTCGGACTCGCCACGCCCCGAATCACCGCGCTCGGCATCGCCGCCCTGGGAACCACCGCGCTCGGCATCGCCACCCTGAGAACCACCGCGCTCGGCATCGCCGCCCTGGGAACCACCGCGCTCGGCATCGCCGCCCTGGGAACCACCGCGCTCGGCATCGCCGCCCCGAAAACCACCGCGCTCGGCATCGCCACCCTGGGAACCACCGCGCTCGGCATTGCCGCTCTCAGGGCCACCGCTCTCAGAACCACCGCGTTCCGCGTCGCTCGTCGTGTCGCCGGCGCCCGCACTGTCCTCGGCGTCGCCGTGGCCCGCATCGCTCATGGCGTCAGAATGTAGACGATCTTGAGCGCGGCGGAGGACCGTGAAGCTGGCTCGATCGCCCATCTCCGCCCGGTTCTGGCCGTCCGGCGGCATAGGGTGACCGCCATGCACATCGTCGCCGTGCTCGCGCTGGACCGGGTGATCCCGTTCGACCTGGCCACGCCGCTCGAGGTGTTCAGCCGGGTGCGGCTCCCGGACGGAAGCACACCCTATGAGGTGCGCATCTGCGCGGACGCCGAGACGGTGGACACCGGAGCCTTCACCCTGCGCGCCCCGTGGCCACTGGACACGCTGCTCCACGCCGACACGATCATGCTGCCCGGGTGTGCCGACGGCGCCGCCGCCGTACCGGAAAGGGTGGTGTCCCATCTCCGCAAGGCGGCCGAAGGGGGTGCCCGGCTCGCGTCCATCTGCGCAGGCGCCTTCATCCTGGCCGCGACCGGGCTGCTCGACGGGCTGCGCGCCACGACCCACTGGCGGGCCGCACCGCTCCTGGCCGCGAGGCATCCGCGGATCGAGGTCGATCCCGGGGTGCTCTACGTGGACAACGGTCGGTTCCTCACCTCGGCGGGCGCGGCGGCCGGCCTCGACCTGTGTCTGCATCTGATCAGGCAGGATCACGGCTCGGCGGTCGCGGCGGACGCCGCCCGCCTGTCCGTGATGCCGCTCGAACGCGAGGGCGGCCAGGCCCAGTTCATCGTGCCGGAGCAGCCCCCGACGCCGCGCGGCTCCACCCTGGAACCGCTGCTCCGGTGGATGCAAGAGAACACCGACGTCGAGCTCACCCTGGGCGACGTCGCGGCACAGGGCGGGATGAGCGTCCGCACGCTCAACCGCAGGTTTCGTGAGCAGACCGGCACCACCCCTCTGCAATGGCTGCTGCGCGCCCGGATCCGCCGCGCCCAGCACCTGCTGGAGGCAACCGACGAGCCGGTCGAACTGATCGCGGGCCGGGTCGGGTTCGGATCGCCGACCGCCTTCCGCGACCGTTTCAAACGCATCGTCGGCACCAGCCCGCAGACCTATCGCGCCGCGTTCCGCCGCAGCGATCCGCAGACCTGAGACGCCACGCCCCGACGGCGTACGGTAAGTCATGGGTCGCAGATCGATGCTCATCGCGCTGGGCGCGGTCATCGCGCTCTGGCTCGTCGCGGTGATCGCCCAGGCACTCACCGGCTCGGCGACGCGGACGCAGGCAGCCCTGGCAGTCATCTTCCCCGGCCTGTACCTTGGCCTACTCGCGGGTCCTCGCCCATCGCCCCGGGGAAAAGTCGTCCTCGGCGCGGCAGTCCTGCTGATCGCCGCCGGCGCTCTGATCCTCCTCGCCGGAACCGATCTCTGACCGGCCACAGTGCCACCGGGAACAGAACCAGGGCCAGCATCACGAACCAATCTCCGGTACGCCCATAGACCGTCCCCACCACCCCCGGCGTAACCGTCACCAGCAGCTCCGCGTCCCCGGTCGTGACCTCGCCGAGCACCCGCCCGGTGGCGTCGCTGACCGTGAGCCGCCCGAAATCGGCAGCCCGCACCACGGTCATCCCGCTCTCCACCCCGCGAACCACCGCCATCCGGCTGTGCAACCACCCGTCCCCGCCGAAGTCGAGCGCCGGGACGAGCAGCATCGTCGCGCCCCGCGCCCGATAGCGCCGGACCAGCCCGGGAAAGTCGAGGTCCTTGCAGACGGCCACGCCGCGCCGGCCGACGACCAGGTCCTGGTCACCGGCCGTGAACCAGTCTTCCAACCCGCGGATCAGATGCTGTTTCGTGTACGTCCGACCCGTCCCGCCCAGCACGAAAGCGACGTTGCGCCGAGTGTCCCCCTCGGTGAGCACCGCCCCGACGATCACCTGGACACCGCGGTCGGTGACCGGCCGGAAAGCGTCCTCCAGCTCCTTCCGTGAGCCGACGCCGAAGACCTTTTCGGGCAGCACGACGATCGTCGCGCCCCGGGCGGCCAGGCTCTCGGCACGCGCCAGGTACCGGGTGAGCAGGTCGGGCGCCGCATCGAGAGCCATCCCGTCCTCGGGTTGCTCCAGCGCGACCAGCCCGACCGCCAACCTCTCCCCCGCGCCGGGACGCCGGTTCAGCGACCAGGTGGCCCACCCGCCGGCGCTGACCGCGAGGACGAGCAGACAGGCGACGGCGGCCTTCGGCCGGGTGAGCAGCGCGGCCAGCGCGATCGGCACCGCTATCAGTAAGTAGGAGACACCCCAGACGCCGGTCAGCGAGGTCAGCTGGATGACCGGGCGGACGCCGGCCTGGGTGTAGGCGAGACTCCACCAGGCCCCGTTCGGCATCAGGACCGACACCAGGTATTCGCCGAGGACCCACAGGGCCGGGACGGCGAGGACGGCGGTCACCGTCCGGCCACGACGGAGCAGCCCACCGGCCAGCAGCACGGTCCCGGCGGCCAGCGCGGTCCCGTAGATCACGAACCCGATCACCACCGGCAACGGGATCCGCAGCGTGCGCAGGTAATAACCGGCCATCGCCAGCTGGCCGATCGGCCACGCGACAAGGGTCGCGGTCAGGGCCTTTTTCGGTACGCCGAGCAGGAGCAGCGGCACCGGCGCCAGCCAGGTCAGCACCGGAATGGGGTGCAGCCCGAACCCACCGAGCCACAGCAGGCCGCTCAGCGCGGCGGCAGTCATCGTCACCATGGCACCGAGCCTCCGGCGGATCGCGGGCCGGCGGATCGCCGTACGGGATGGGTTCGATCTGGTCCCGTGGAGGGAGGCGCGGCGACCGCGCCGCGGACGATACTGCCGACGTGAAGCGATACCTCGATCTCGCCGGCACCGATCTAGCGGGCACCGATCTAGCGGGCACCGATCTGGGCGGCACCGATCTGACCGGCACCGATCTCGCCGTCACCGTGGCCGCGGTCGCCGCGACAGTGCTCCCCGCCCTGGCCGGCGGTCCCCACGCCTGGTGGGTGCTGCCGCTCGCACTCGCCTCGTCGGTGCCGGTGCTGTGGCGCGGCCGCGCGCTCGTCCCGGTCAGCCTGGCCGTGGGCGTGGCGACCACGCTCTCCGCCTCGCTCGGCGCTCCCCCACTGCTGCCGGTCGGGCCACTGGTCTGTCTCTACACGTTCGCGGCGCGGGCGTCGCTGCCGCTGCGGCTGCTCGGCATCGGCGTCACCGCCGTGGGCCTGCTGATCTCGGTGCTCTTCCCGAAGCCGGACGTCGAGGTGCTCCGTTACCTCGCTGTCGCCTTCATTTTCGCGTACGCCCTGGGCACGAGCGCCCGCGCGCGGCGGCACCAGGAGTTCGCGCTGGTGGAGCGGGAAAGACGGCTCGCCGGGGAGCGGACGGCGGCGGTGGAGCGGGAGCGCCGGCTGGCCGGCGAGCGGGAGGCGGCAGTGCTGCGGGAGCGCACCCGGATCGCGCGGGACCTGCACGACATCGTGACGCACGCGCTCGGCGTGATGGTGGTGCAGGCCGAGGCGGGACCGGTGGTCATGCGCAGGGATCCCGATCGGGCCGAAGCGGCCTTCGCGGCGATCGCGGCGACCGGCAGAGACGCCGTCGGGCAGCTGCGACGGGCGGTCGGTGGCCTGCGTGAGCCCGCCGACCGGCCGCTCGACCAGCCCGGGCTCGCGCAGTTGCCGACCCTGGTGGATCGGGTCCGGGCAGCCGGGATCGTCGTCGAGCTGAACGTCGTCGGGATGCCCGTCGTGCCGCCCGCCGATGTCGGCGTGGCCGCCTACCGGATCGTGCAGGAGTCGCTGACCAACGTCGTGCGCCACGCGAACGCCCGGTCGGTGCGCGTCGCCCTGCAATATCTGGCCAGTTCGCTGAGGGTGTCGGTGACCGACGACGGATACGGATCGGACACGGTGGACCCGCCCGGTTATGGGATCGTCGGGATGCGGGAGCGCGCCCAGGCGTGCGGCGGCTCGCTGCACGCCAGGATGATCGAGGGTGGCTTCGAGGTGGCGGCAACCCTGCCGGTGGACGCCTGATGCCGCGCGTGCTGATCGCCGACGATCAGGACCTGTTCCGGTCCGGGTTCGCCATGATTCTCAACAATGAGCCGGACATCGAGGTGGTCGCCGAGGCCGCGGACGGTGCGGCGGCGGTGCGGGCCGCGGTCGAGCACGCGCCGGACGTGGTGCTGATGGACATGCGGATGCCGATCCTCGACGGTGTCGCGGCGACCCGGCAGGTGTGCGAGCTGACCGCCAGCCGGGTGGTGGCGCTGACCATGTTCGACACCGACGAGTACCTGTACTCGGTGCTGCGCGCCGGCGCCAGCGGGTTCCTGCTCAAGGACACGCCGCGAGCCGAGCTGGTCCAGGCGGTGCGGGTGGTCGCCGGCGGGGAGTCACTGCTCGCACCGGCGGTGACCGCGCGGGTGCTCGGCCAGCTGCACCGGCGCGGCACCCCGGATCCGGGCCTCGCCGCCGCGGTGACCGGGCTGACCCCGCGCGAGACCGACGTGCTGCGGCTGATCGCCGGTGGCCTGTCCAACGCGGAGATCGCCGCGCACCACCACCTCAGCGAGCACACCGTGAAGACCCATATCGGAAACCTGTTCGCGAAACTGAGCCTGCGTGACCGCGCACAGGCAGTGATGGTCGCCTATGAGTCAGGTCTGGTGACCCCCGGCTCGGCATGATCACGCATAGAGTGACGTGATGCCGAACGGGATGTCCTGGCTCAACGAGCCGCCACAGTGGTCCGATCGGGACGGCGTGGTCCGGGTGGTCACCGGGCGCGAGACGGACTTCTGGCGCAAGACGTTCTATGGGTACGTGACCGACAACGGTCACTTCTACCACCGGCCGGTCAGCGGCGACTTCACCGCCGAGGTGACGGTGGCGGCCGGGCACTCGGCACGCTTCGACCAGGCCGGGCTGATGCTGCGGGCCGACGAGCGGACCTGGCTCAAGTCCGGGCTGGAGGTGACCTCCGGGGCGGTGCAGCTGAGCACCGTGCTGACCCGCGACAGCTCCGACCTGTCGGTGGTGCCGCTGCCCGGTCACCACGGTGAGCTGACGCTGCGGCTGACCCGCTTCGGCGACGCGGTCTGCGTGCACCGCCGCGACGGCGCCCGCGGCTGGGAGCTGGTCCGGCTCGGTCACCTGGACCTGCCGGAGACCGTCGAGGTGGGCTTGATGTGCTGTTCGCCGGAGCGGGCGGGGCTGGAGGTGGCCTTCCGGGACTTCCGGGTCGGGGAGCCGATCCCGAGGGACGGGCTCGAATAGGGCGCGGCCTCATGCGGCAGTGGACCCTCGTCCTGTTCTCGCTGATCGCGTGGCTCACGCTGAGCTGCCCGGCACAGCCGGCGCACGCCATCGCGAACGGCACCGCCGTATCGCCCGGGAAGTACGGGTTCGCGGTCAAGCTCACCGACTACGACATCCCGGTGAAGGGTGGCGGCACCCGGGACAGCTCGTGCTCGGGCGGCCTGATCGCGCCGCACTGGGTGCTGACCGCCGCGCACTGCTTCCGGGACGTCAACGGCAAGCGGGTCTCCCGGCCGGTGGCCCGCAAGACGGTGGTGACGCTCGCCGGAAGCAAACAAACCGCCCAGGTCATCGCGGTACGCCAGAGCGGGACGGCGGACGTGGCGCTGGCCGAGCTCGACGTCGCGATCACCGACGTGCGGCCGTTGCGGCTGGGCCGACACGCACCGGAGGTGGGATCGAGCGTGCGGCTGGTGGGGTACGGGTTGCTCCGGGCCGGGACCACGAAGACCCCGGACCGGCCGCGGACCGGGGTGTTCCGGGTCAGCTCGGTCAGTGAGCTGGAGATCGGGATGTCCGGGGTGCGGCCGGAGCGGACCACCAGCCCGTGCGAGCACGACTCGGGTGGCCCGTACTTCACTGTCGCCGAGGACGGGACGGCCACCGTCGTCGGGGTGGTGAGTCACGGGCCGGACTGCCCGCATACCGGGGCCGACCAGGCGGGACGGGTGGACGCGGTGGCCGGCTGGATCCAGTCGGTGATCGGGAAGGACAAGGCGGCCACGACGAAGCCACGCCCGGACGCCCGGTCGGCGAAGCCCGTGGCGGGACCGCCGGAGCCGGTCGCGGACGGGATCCCGGCGTCCTGGAAGTTCGTCGGGGCGGGGGTGGTGACGCTGCTGATCGTGGTGGGGTTCGGGCGGCTGGCAGCGGGGGATGGCAGCTGGCGGCGAGGGACCCGGCGGCGGCGCGGGACCCGGCGTCGGCGCGGGTAGAGGTTTTGGCCGCTTCGACCTCGGTTCACCCGGTATCGGGCCGGCGCCTCGCCCGGTGCGGGGTTCGTCCTCGCCCGGTGCGGGGTTCGTCCCCGCCCGGTATCGAGGTCGCGCCTCCCCGGTAGCGAAGTCGCGCCTGGCTCGATATGGGGCGGCGCCTGGCCCGGTCTCGCGGTCGGCGCTTCACGGCGTGCCGGAAAGCATCTTCGGGTTATGCAGGTGGCGTGCCGCGGCCTGCCGGAAAACAAGCCCGGTTATGCAGGGTGGCGTGCCGCGGCGTACCGGAAAGCAACTACGGTTTCGCGGGGCGGCGTGCCACGGCGTACCGGAAAGCAACTCCGGTATTGCGGGGCGGCGTGCCGTGGCGTACCGGAAATCGGTGACCGGATGGCGAGGCGGTCTCGCGCCGGTCGATGGGTTTGCCCGGTGCGAGGTGCGTTTTCGCTGGAAGGCCGTAGCGTCAGGTGACATGGCGGATGTCATTGACGATCTTGAGGCGGAGCAGGAGACGCTGGCGGCCGTGCTGAGCGGCCTCTCGGCGGCGGACTGGCATCGGGCGTCGGCGGCTTCCGGGTGGACCGTGGCGGATGTGGTGCTGCACCTGGCGCAGACCGAGGAGGCGGTGGCGGCCAGCGCGGACGGTGACGCGCGGGCGATCGACTGGCGGCGATTCGGCTCGACCGTCGACTCGGCGATGGGTGCGATGGTCCGGGCGCAGGCGGGTCCCGGGCCGGAGATCTTCGCGCGGTGGCAGGCCGCGCGGCAGGAGTCGGTCCGGGCGTTGCGGGCGGCGGATCCTCGGCGGCCGCTGCGGTGGGTGTCGGCCTCGCTGAAACCGCGGACGCTGGCCACGACGCGGCTCGCCGAGCACTGGGCGCACGCGCTGGACATCGCCGGGCCACTGCGGATCGATTATCCGGACACCGGCCGGTTGCGGCACGTCGCATGGCTCGGGTTCAGCACTTTACCGTACGCGTTTCACCTGGCCGGACGGCCCGCGGTGCCGATCTTCTGCGATCTGCGGGGGCCGGACGGGGCGCGCTGGGTCTACGGGGATCCGGCGGCGGAGTCGTCGATCGCCGGGGCGGCGGGGGCGTTCTGCCGGGTGGGGGCGCAGCGGCTGGCGCCGGGGGCGTCCGGGTTGCAGACTCGGGGGCCGCATGGGGCTGAGGCGTTGCGGTTGCTGCGGAACTACGCGGTCGTGTGAGCCGGGCGGGCGTCTTCTGCGCTGCTGACCTGTCTGATCAGGCCCGGCCGATCGTCCTTCCGCTCGCGCCATTCCTTTCCTTTGCCGGCTGCTCTTTTCCGCGGCCGGTCACTCCCGTCCTGGGCCCGCCGCTCCGTCCTGGGGCAGGCCACTCCGTCCTCGGCCGGCCGCGCTTTCGCTGCGGCCGGCTGCGCGGGTCATCAGCAGTGGCGGCGGCCGGGGAGGCCGAGGATCAGGGCCAGGCCGACGGTGAGGTGCATGGCGGTCAGTGCCAGGCGGGTGCCGATGCCGATACCCGCGAGCGGACCGGCCAGGGACAGCACCAGCAGGATCGACGTGATGATGCGGTAGGTCCGGGTGGGGTGGCGGACCGTACGCTCCAGGACGGCGAGCAGCGCCCAGGCGGCCAAGCCGGCGAACAAGGCGGTCACCGCGACGGCGACCGGGCCGACGTGCTGGACCGTGCCGCCCTGGCGGACCAGGAGGTCGTGACCGGCCCACGGGTCGTTGACGGCCCAGAGGAGCAGGGCCCCGGCGGTGCCCGCCGCGACGGTGATCAGGCGGCCGGTGCGACGGTTGGTGGCGGTCTGCTGCGTGTTCGATGTCATGCCGATGAGGTTCGCGGATCGGACCGGGTGCCCACATCGGACCGCCGATGTGCTGAGCTCTACCTTTCGATAGAGCGGACCACCAACTTTTGATGGTGTCGGCGGCCGACCGGCGGCCGATAGCCTCGCCGAGTGACCAGCCTTTCCCCTGCCGAGCGACCACCACGGGCCGCCGCTGCCGCCGCGCTCCTCGGATCCTCCGGGGTGCTGATCGCGGTGTCGATGCTCGCCTGGTGGGCGGGCCGGCCGGCCGGCCCACTGCTCGGGCTCGACCTGGCGGCCGGGGTGCTGGGCTGCCTGCTCACGCCGCTGGTGCTGTGGCGGCCGGTCGGCGCCACCGCGGTGCTCTCGCTGCTGGCCGCCGTCTCGCCGATGGCCACTCCCCCGGCCACCATCGGGATGCTCCAGGTGGCCCGGCGGCGGCGCTTCCCGGTGGCCGCCTCGGTGGCCGTGGGCGGCGTGGCCGCGCACGCGATCCAGGGCCTGTGGCGTTCCAACGGCGGGATGGCCTACGGCTGGTGGCTGGCGCTGATCACGTTCGCCTATGGTGCCCTGCTCGGCTGGGGCCAGTGGGCGCGGGCCCGGGCCGCTCTCATCGGCTCGCTGCGGGAGCGGGCCCGGCGCGCCGAGGCGGAGCAGGGTCGCCGGGTGGCCGAGGCGCGGATGCTGGAGCGCCGCAAGATCGCCCGGGAGATGCACGACGTGCTCGCCCACCGGTTGTCGCTGCTGGCCACGTTCGCCGGCGCGATGGAGTACCGGCCGGACTCCTCTCCCGAGCAGCTCTCCCGCGCCGCCGGCGTGGTGCGGGACGGGGTGCACCAGGCGCTGGAGGAGCTGCGCGAGGTGATCTCCCTGCTCCGCGACGACGTGCCGGACGGCGACGGCGTTCATCCGCAGCCGGTGCTCGCCGACGTGCCGCGGCTGGTCGCGGAGTCCCGGGAGGCGGGGACCGAGGTGCTGCTGCACGACGTGGTGGACAAGCCGGGAGCGGCGCCGCCCGCGGTGGCCCGGACCGCCTACCGGGTGATCCAGGAGGGCTTGACCAATGCCCGCAAGCACGCCGCCGGCCAGCCGGTCCAGGTCGATCTGCGGGGCGGTCCCGGCGCCGGCCTGGAGGTCGAGATCCGCAACGCCCTGACCCCGGACCGCCCCGCGCCACCCGGCTGGTCGGGCGGCGCCGGCCTGGTCGGCCTCACCGAGCGCGTCCAGCTCGCCGGCGGCCGGCTCGACCACCAGGCGGCCGCCGGCGAGTTCCGCCTGCACGCGGCTCTCCCCTGGCCGCTCACCAGCTGACCGGCGATCCGGTCCGCGGAGCGATCCAGCCACACTGGCTGACCGGCGATCCCGGTCCGCGAAGCGATCCAGCCACACTGGCTGACCGGCGGTCGCCGGGCTGGTCGTTGATGGTGGATCCGGGCAGCGCCGGCTCGGACCGGGCAGCGGGACCGACTCTGGCGCTTGTCCTTCCGCGTGACCCCGGGCCGGGTGGAGCGGGATGGCCCGGTGGATAGCATGACGGGCGTGGATCGACCGGTGCGGGTGTTGGTGGTGGACGATGACGCGCTGGTGCGGGCCGGGCTGACCATGATGCTCGACGGGGCGCCGGGGATCTCGGTGGTCGGCGAGGCGGACGACGGGGACCGGGTGCAGGCGGCGGCTGACGCGCACGCTCCCGACGTCGTACTGATGGATCTGCGCATGCCGCGCGTCGACGGGATCACCGCGACCCGGCGGTTGCGTTCGCGGCAGCGGCCGCCGGAGGTGATCGTGCTGACCACGTTCGACACCGACGAGAACATTCTGCACGCACTGCGGGCCGGCGCCAGCGGCTTCCTGCTCAAGGACACCCCGCCGGCCCGGATCGCGGAGGCGGTTCGTCAGGTGGCGGCCGGTGAGCCGATCCTGTCGCCGCGGATCACCCGCCGGCTGATGGACCGCGCGGCGACGCAGGCCGGGGCGTACGCCCGGGCGCGGGCCACCTTGGCGGCGCTCAGCCCGCGCGAGCACGACGTGGTCGTCGCGGTCGGCCAGGGCTACAACAACGCCGAGATCGCCACCGAACTCGACATGACCCTGGCGACGGTGAAAACCCACGTCTCCCACATCCTGACCAAACTCGACCTGGACAACCGCACCCAGCTGGCCCTCCTGGTCCACGACGCCGGCCTCGTCTGACCGAGGCCGCGGCCGGTCGGCGCCACCGGGCGTGCCCAACCACGACACCGGCCCAGTCGTCGGCAGCCCAGCCCCGACCCCGATGCCGGGATCGGCTATGCCCGCAGGGTGTCGCGGGGCGAGGTGCCGTATCGGGAGCGGTATTCGGCGGCGAAGCGGCCCATGACGGTCACTCCTCCACATCTCGCGGGCTGCCGGCGGTTTGGACGGATTCTCGGGGGTATCCGCCCGTGTACAGGGCCGCGCGGTCACGGGCACTGCTCGCCTTGACCGGCGCCGTCGCAGGATCACCATGACCGACCTGCTGACCGCGGTGCGGGTCGCCCGAACCGAGGACATCGGTTCCATGCCGGCGGTGCCGGGCGCACGTAACGGAGGATCTATGGAATTGACAGCAACGACCACCATTCGCAAACCCGTGTCGGAGGTGTACGCGTTCTGGCGCGATCTGGAGAACCTTCCGACGTTCATGGCGCATCTCGAGCAGGTCCGTGCCACCGGTGACCGGACGAGTCGGTGGACCGCCGAGGCTCCGTTCGGCAAGGACGTCGGCTGGGACGCGGAGATCCTCGAAGAGGTGCCCGGCGAGAAGCTCGCGTGGCGGTCGACCGGAGACGCCGACGTGCCGAACGCCGGCACCGTCCGCTTCCTGCCCGCCCCCGACGGGGTGAGCACCGAGGTACACGTCGTCCTGGTCTACGACATCCCGGGCGGCACGATCGGCAAGGCGGTCGCCAAGTACTTCGGTGAGGAACCGCACCAGCAGCTCGACGATGACCTGCGCCGGCTCAAGCAGGTCCTGGAGACCGGCGAGGTGGTCCGGTCCGACGGCGCCCCCTGGGGCAAACGGGCCCGTAAGGAGTTCCCGCAACGCCCGGCGCAGCCGCTGTCGGACGCCGAGCTGGCGAAGGGAGCGGACGCGTGAGGGCGAACACCTGGGCGGGCCGCAACAAGGTCGAGGTCCGTGACGTGCCGGACCCGAAGATCCTGAACAAGCGTGATGCCATCGTGCGGATCACCTCCACCGCGATCTGTGGCTCGGACCTGCACCTGGTCGACGGGTATGTGCCGACGATGCAGGACGGCGACATCATGGGTCACGAGTTCATGGGTGAAGTGATCGAGGTCGGCCCGGGCGTCGACCCCGGCCGGCTGCGTGTCGGGGACCGGGTCGTCGTGCCCTTCCCGATTGCCTGCGGCGCGTGCGCGGCCTGCGCCGCGGAACTGTACTCCTGCTGCGAGAACTCCAACCCCAACACCGGGATCGCGGAGAAGATGTTCGGTCACCCGACCGCCGGGATCTTCGGCTACTCGCATCTGACCGGCGGCTTCGCCGGCGGCCAGGCGCAGTACGCGCGGGTGCCGTTCGCCGACATCGGCCCGCTGAAGATCGAGTCCGATCTGACCGACGAGCAGGTGCTGTTCCTCTCCGACATCCTGCCCACCGGCTACATGGGCGCCGAGATGTGCGACATCCAGTCCAGTGACGTGGTGGCGGTGTGGGGAGCCGGCCCGGTCGGCCAGTTCGCCATGGACAGCGCCCGGGTGCTGGGCGCCGCGAAGGTCATCGCCATCGACAAGGAGCCGTATCGGCTGCGGATGGCCGAACAGGCCGGCCACATCCCGGTCAACTTCGACGAGGTCGACGTACGGTCGCGGCTGCTGGAACTGACCGGCGGGCGCGGACCGGACAAGTGCATCGACGCGGTGGGCCTGGAAGCCACCCACGGCAGCGCGCACATCGCCGCCTACGACCGGATCAAACAGGCCGTCCGGTCGGAGACCGAGCGCCCGCACGCGCTACGCCAGGCGATCATGTCCTGCCGCAGCGGCGGCGTGGTCTCCGTCATCGGCGTGTACGGCGGCCTGCTGGACAAGTTCCCCGCCGGCGCCTGGATGAACCGGTCCCTGACCCTGCGCACCGGCCAATGCCACGTGCAGCGCTACATGAAGCCGCTGCTGCGGCGCATCGAACGCGGCGAGCTCGACCCGACCCGGATCATCACCCACACCCTGCCGCTCGACGAGGCGGAACGCGGCTTCGACATGTTCAAGAACAAGCAGGACGACTGCGAGAAAGTAGTCCTCAAACCCTGACGGTCACCCGCACCCGGCCGGCTGGCGGCACGGTGGGTCCGCGTGTCCCTCTCGTCCTGCCAGTCGCCGGGTCCGGGATGCCGGGCGTTCTAGAGTGAGGGGATGCCGGAGGAGGCGCGGCGCCGGTTCCGGGTGCGGCTGGCGGTGAGGTACGTGGGCGGTTCGCTGCCCACGGACGATCTCGCGGCCTTCGAGGCGGCGCTCTCGAGGTCCCTCGAGGGCTTCACCCTGCGGGTCGCGGACGGACTCTTCGACTCGGTCGAGATCTTCGCTGAGGTCCGTGCTCCCACCTCTGTCGATGCCGCCGCGAGACTGGACCGGGCCGTCGACGCCGCCCTGTTGCGGACCGGCTTGTTCGAGCGGTTCGACGTCTCCGGCAAGTCTCTGCACGTCCACGCGTAGCGGGCGGAGCTGCCGGTGCCCAACGAACGTCAGATCACCCGCTGGAACGGCGACACCGCCCGCCGCTGGCTGGCCGAACGGGAGCGCCACGCCACCCTCCGCGAGCCCCTGCTGCCGCACCTGCTGACAACGGTCCGTCCGGGTGAGCGGGTGCTCGACGTGGCTGCGGCTGCGGGGACACCACTGTCGCCCTGGCCGGGACCGCCGCGGAGGTGCTCGGGCTGGACGTCTCCGAGCCGCTGCTGGCGATGGCGCCGGTCCGGGACGGCGCGCGCTACGAACTCGGCGACGCGCAGGTCCATCCGCTGCCGCCGGGCCATTTCGACGTGGTGATCAGCAGTTTCGGGGTGATGTTCTTCGAGGATCCGGTGGCCGCTTTCGGCAACCTGCGCTCCGCGCTGCGCGCCGGTGGGCGGCTCGCCTTCCTCTGCTGGCAGGACGCTCTGGTGAACGAGGTGTTCGCGATTCCGCTGCGGGCCTTCCCGGCAGGCGAGGTGACCGTCGCGGACCCGTTCGCCGATCCGGCGTGGATCACCGGGATGCTGCGCGAGGCCGGGTTCGCCGGGGTACGGGTGACCGACGTCCGGGAATCCGTCCGGCTGGGCGACGACGTGCGCGACGTTCTGGCGTACGCGAAACGGGCCACCATGCTCCGGGATCTCCTGGACGTGACAGCGGACCGGGACCACATTCTCGCCGCGGCCGCGGCGGGGTTCGCCGCCCGCGAGCGTCCGGACGGCGTCTGGGTGGAGGCCGCCGCCTACCTGGTCACCGCCACCGCCGACTAGCTGTGCCCGTGTTTCGGAGTCCGGCCGAGTGCGCGGCGGTGGAGGTGGCATCGGCCGGCGACTGATTTGAGATGATCACCGGATGAGCAGCTCACCCGTGATCGCCGAGGTCCGCGGCCACCTGGGCCACCTGATCCTGAACCGGCCGCGGGCGATCAACGCCCTCACCCCGGAGATGGTCGCGATCATGCGGCGGTCGCTGGCCGCGTGGGCGACCGACGAGCGCGTGCGGACCGTGCTGATCAGCGGGGCGGGCGAGCGCGGGCTGTGCGCGGGCGGCGACATCCGGGCGATCCACGCCGACGCGGTCTCCGGCGGTACCGGGTCGCTGGATTTCTGGGCTGACGAGTATCGGCTGAACGCGACGATCGCGGCGTACCCGAAACCGATCGTCGCCTGGATGGACGGCCTGGTGATGGGCGGCGGCATCGGGGTGTCGGCGCACGCCTCCACGCGTCTGGTCACCGAGCGGTCCCGGCTGGCGATGCCGGAGGTCGGTATCGGCATGCACCCGGACGTCGGCGGCTCGTGGCTGCTCTCGCACGCGCCGGGCGAGCTCGGCACGCACCTGGCGCTGACCGGTTCGCCGGTGGGCGCGGCGGACGGGATCGCTGCCGGTCTCGCCGACCACTTCGTGCCGTCGGCACGGTTCGCCGAGCTGGCCGAGGCGCTCACCACGCGGCCGGTCGACCAGGTGCTCGCGGCGTTCGCCGAGATGGCGCCGGCCGGCGAGTTCGCGGGCGCCCGCGGCTGGATCGACGCCTGCTACCGCGGCGACTCGGTGAGCGCTGTCGTCGAGCGGCTGGCCCGGCACCCCGAGCCGGGCGCGCAGGCCGCCGCCAAGGAGATCGGCACGCGCTCGCCGACCGCTTTGACGATCACGCTGCGGTCGTTGCGCAGTGCCGCCGGGCTGCCGGATCTGCGGGCCGCGCTCGATCAGGAGCTGCGGCTGTCGGCGGCGATGCTGCGGCTGCCGGACCTGGCCGAGGGGATCCGGGCGCAGATCATCGACAAGGATCGCCGGCCGCGCTGGCAGCCGCCGACCCTGGCAGAGGTGCGGCCGGAGTCGATCGACGCGATCTTCGAGCAGCGGGACTAGCGGCCGGCCGGCGCGGAGAGGCCAGCGGCGGGACGACACGGCCGGCAGACGCGGCGGGACGACCTAGCGCGGGATCAGGCGGAAGACCCGGATCGTCCGGTGCGAGGCGGTCTCCCGGTAGCGCCGATACCCCGGCCACTGGTCGACGAACGCCTGCCACAGCCGCTCCCGATCCTCCCCGGACGCCTCCCGCGCCTCGACGGCGATGTCCCGCCCGCCCAGGGTCACCGTCGCGTGCGGCTGGGCGGTCAGGTTGTGCACCCAGCCCGGCGCCTTCTCGCCACCCCAGTTGGAGCCGACGACGACGTACGCCTCCCCGTCGGCCACGAACTGCAGCGGACTCTGCCGCGGCTCCCCGCTGCGCCGCCCCACCGTGGTCAGCAACAGCCCGGGCGCCATCCCGAGCGCCACCACGCGCCCCCGGGTCGCCCGGCTCAGCCACCGGTCCATCGTCACCACACGCCGCGCGACAGGCGTGAAAAAGGGCGCGTCGCCGACCGCCCGCCAGAACTTCCGCCACACCACGCGGAAAGCCTATGCAATCGCCCCGTGGCCTCGGCGGCGGCCCGGCGGAAACCCGCTCCGGGGTTCCGGAACCAACAGCAAGGACAGTTCAACTTTCGACACAGGTCAATGTGTTGTAACGTCCGCTGGGAGCGCTCCCACCTTCGCTCACAGAAGGAGTTCCCCCATGTCCCGTTCCCTGCGCGGCCTGATCGCCGCGGGCCTGCTGGCCACCGCGGCCATCGCCGGAGTCGTGGCCGCCGGTCCGGCCCAGGCCGACACCCAGATCTGCGACCAGTACGGCTCCACCACCATCGGCGGTCGCTACGTCGTGATGAACAACCGCTGGGGTACCAGCGCCCAGCAGTGCATCAACGTCACCAGCACCGGCTTCGCCATCACCAGCCAGCAGGGCGTCGGCAGCACCAGCGGCGCCCCGGTCTCCTACCCGGCGGTCTTCTACGGCTGCCACTACACCAACTGCTCGCCGGGCACCAACCTGCCGATGCAGGTCAGCCAGATCAGCAGCGCGACCAGCAGCATCAGCTACAACTACGTCTCCGGCGCCACCTACGACGCGGCGTACGACATCTGGCTCGACCCGTCGCCGAGGAAGGACGGCGTGAACGCCCAGGAGATCATGATCTGGTTCAACCGGCAGGGCTCGATCCAGCCGATCGGTTCCCGGACCGCCACCGCCACCATCGGCGGCCGCACCTGGGAGGTGTGGACCGGCAGCAACGGTTCCAACGCCGTCGTCTCGTACGTCGCGCCGTCACCGATCACCAGCTGGAGCTTCAGCGTCCTGGACTTCATCAACGACACCAAGACGCGCAGCTCGGTCACCAACTCGTGGTACCTGACCAGCATCCAGGCCGGCTTCGAGCCGTGGATCGGCGGTACCGGCCTGGCCGTCACGAACTTCTCCGCAGCGGTCAACGGGGGCGGCAACCCGTCCACCCCACCGTCCAGCCCGGCGCCCGGTTCGGCGGCCTGCCGGGTCACCTACGCCACCAACGTCTGGAACACCGGCTTCACCGCCGACGTCACGGTGGCCAACACCGGGAACAGCGCGATCAACGGCTGGTCCCTCGGCTTCACGCTGCCCGGCGGACAGTCCATCACCGGCTCCTGGAACGCCACGCTGAGCGGCTCGTCCGGCGCGATCACCGCGCGCAACGCGAGCCACAACGGCAGCATCCCGGCCGGCGGCAGCACCTCGTTCGGCTTCCAGGGCACCTACAGCGGCTCGTTCGCCAGCCCGTCCGCGTTCACCCTGAACGGGACGGCCTGCTCCCGGGCCTGATCCGGGTCACCCGGTCCGGCAGCGATGCCGGACCGGGTTCAGCACTCGATGACGTTGACCGCGAGCCCGCCGCGCGACGTCTCCTTGTACTTGATCTTCATGTCGGCGCCGGTCTCCTTCATGGTCTTGATGACCTTGTCGAGCGACACGTGATGCCGGCCGTCCCCGCGCAGCGCCATCCGGGCCGCGGTGACCGCCTTGACCGCCGCCATCCCGTTCCGCTCGATACACGGGATCTGCACCAACCCGCCCACCGGGTCGCAGGTCAGCCCCAGGTTGTGCTCCATGCCGATCTCGGCGGCGTTCTCCACCTGCTCCGGCGTCCCGCCGAGCACCTCGGCCAGCCCGGCCGCCGCCATCGCGCACGCCGAGCCGACCTCGCCCTGGCAGCCGACCTCGGCACCGGAGATCGACCCGTTCTCCTTGAAGAGCAGCCCGATCGCCCCCGCCGTCAGCAGGAACCGGACCACGCCCTCGGGCGAGGCACCGGGCACGAAGTCCATGTAGTAGCTGAGCACCGCCGGGATGATCCCCGCGGCGCCGTTGGTGGGCGCGGTCACCACGCGACCTCCGGCGGCGTTCTCCTCGTTGACCGCCATCGCGTACGCCGTCAGCCACTCCATCGCGTGCACCTGCGGATCACCGGCGGCACGCAGCTGGCGCGCGGTCGCCGCGGCCCGGCGCCGCACCTTGAGGCCGCCGGGCAGCACCCCCTCGGCGTCCAGTCCCGCGGTGACGCACTCGCGCATCACCGCCCAGATGCCGAGCAGCCCCTCGTGCACCTGGTCGGCGGACCGCCAGGCCTCCTCGTTGGCCAGCATGATCCGGGAGATCGACAGTCCGGTCGTCCGGGTCAGCTCCAGCAGCTCCGCGCCGGAGGCGAAGGGATGCCGCACCACCGTCGCGTCCGGAGTCGTCATCGACGACACGACGAACCCGCCGCCGACCGAGAAGTACTTCTTGCTGAACAGCTCGGCACCGGCGGCGTCCAGCGCCGTGAAGATCATCCCGTTGGGGTGCTCCGGCAACGCCCGCCGGCGGTGCAGGACCAGGTCGACGTCGAGCGACCCGATCCGGCCGTCGGACGGCGGTTCCAGGGCGGTGTCGACGGTTTCCGGGTCGTGCCCCATCAGGCCGAGCAGCACCGCCCGGGGCGTACCGTGCCCGTGCCCGGTGGCGCCGAGCGACCCGAACAGCTCGGCCCGCACCGCCGCCACCCGCGGGTCGAGATGCGCGGTGAACATCCGGGCCGCGCGCATCGGTCCCACGGTGTGCGAGCTCGACGGCCCGATCCCGATCGAGAAGAGGTCAAAGACGGAGACAGCCACGGCCCCGCCCATCGGCGCGCGACCCGGCGAGCTGAGGCATCACGACGCCTCCCCCGCGACCAGCGCCTCGTACTCGGTGTCGGAGAGCGTCTCCGGCGTCCCGCTGACCCGCAACCGGTAGAGCCAGCCCTTGCCGTACGGGTCCGAGTTGATCAGTGCCGGGTCGTCGACGACCGCCTGGTTGATCTCGACGATCTCGCCGTCGGCGGGCGCGTAGACCTCGCTCACCGATTTCGTCGACTCGATCTCGCCGGCCGGGTCGCCGGCGCTCACCACGGTGCCCACCTCGGGCAGCTCGACGAAGACGACGTCACCGAGCGCGTCCGCGGCGAACGAGGTGATGCCGACGGTGGCGATCTCCTCCTCGGTCAGCCATTCGTGATCCTTGGTGAACCGCATCAGTACGCCCCCGTCACCGCTTGTAGAAGGGAAGTTTGACGATCTCGGCGTCCTCGCGGGTGCCGCGGACGTCGACCACCACCGCCGTCGTGCCGGTGGCGACGTAGGCCATCGCGATCGGGTGGCCGAGCGTCGGCGACGGCGCCCCGCTGGTCACCTCGCCGACCTTCGCCCCGGTCACCGCGTCCAGCACGGCGTGCCCGGCCCGCGGCGACCGCCGGCCCCGGGTGACCAGCCCGACCAGCTCGGTGTCGGGGACCACCGCCCGCAACGCCGCCGCGCCGACGAAGTCCGACTTGTCCAGCGCGACGATCCGGCCCAGCCCGGCGTGGAACGGCGTGGTGCGTACCGTCAGCTCGTGACCGTAGAGCGGCATCCCGGCCTCCAGCCGCAGCGTGTCCCGGCAGGCCAGCCCGGCGGGCTGGGCACCGGCGGCCGCCGCCCACGCCCAGATCGCCTCGGCGTCCTCGTTGGCGCAGTAGATCTCGAACCCGTCCTCGCCGGTGTACCCGGTCCGCGCCAGCAGCACGTCCTTCCCGGCCAGCCGCTCCGCCTCGATCCCGTAGTAGCGCAGCTCGGGGTGCTCCCCGACGATCTTCACGGCGTCCGGGCCCTGCACCGCGAGCAGCGCCCGGTCGAGCGCGGTGATCGTCACCGCGTACCCACCGGAGTACTCGCCGAGCATGGCCAGCACGATCGGCGCGTTGGCGGCGTTCGCCACCACCAGGAACCGCTGCGCCTCCAGCCGGTAGACGACCAGGTCGTCGAGCACTCCACCGTTGGTGTGGCACAGCATCGTGTACTTGGCGCGCCCCACGGCGATCGCCGACAGCCGGCCGACCAGCGCGTAATCCAGGAAGGCGGCGGCTTCCGGCCCGCTGACCTCGATCTGTCCCATGTGGCCGAGATCGAAGAGACCAACCGATTGGCGTACGGCGTGGTGCTCGGCGACGTCACTGCCGTACCGGACCGGCATCTCCCAGCCGGCGAACTCGGTGAACGAGGCGCCGAGGCGCTGGTGAACGTGGTGAAGCGCGGTGCGTCGCAACGGGGAGGCTCCTCGGCAGTCGGCCTCCCTCGCTCTGTCATGGGGCCTGAGAGGTTCACCGCCGGGGCGGCTTGCACCTTGGGCGCAGCTCACGGGAGCTGACTTTCCAGAGTCGCCTGACCGTTGCGGTACGTGGGCCTGAGAGATTCTTGAGGGAGATTTGCTCCTTCGGCGACCCGCCCGCCGGTGATGGCGAGCGAGTGCTCTCCCGCAGCGGTGTCGCGGCGAAGTCTTCTTTTGTGTCTGACGAAGCTATCAGGCCCGGCCGGGGCCATCAAGATCCACTGATCGTGTCGCCCTTCTCCGCCGCCGCGGCCAGCCGGCCCAGGGCCGGCAGCGCCGAGAGGATCGTCTCGCAGTCGGCCGGGTCCAGCCGATCGAAGAGCCGGTCCAGGGTCTGCGCGTAGTGCGTGTAGGTGCGGGCCACCACGTCCCGCCCCGCCTGCGTCACCCCGACCAGGACGCCGCGCCCGTCGTTCGGGTCCGGCACCCGCTGGACCAGCCCGGACTTCTCCATCCGCCCGATCAGCTGGGTCATGCCGGGCTGTGACGCCCGGGTCAGCTTGGCCAGGTCGGTGACCCGCCCCGGGCCGGCGTCGGCGAGCCGGCGCAGCACCGAGAGGGCGATCGAGCTGGGGTTGTCCGGGCTCTCCAACTGCCGCAGGAACCGGACCAGCTGCGCGAGCACCGGCAACAACTGTGATCCACGACTCTCGTCGCCCACCATCTGCATAACCTCATTATGGAACTACTGTCGACACCCTCCCCATCCTTTCCTACGCGGAGCCGGACCGGCGAACACGGCTCCCGGCCTGTCGCCGTCCCGCCGGCCGGCGCCGGCGGTTGCGTCCGGGCGCCGGGGACGACCGCCCGGGCCAGCCGAGCGGCCGGCGCGCCGGCCGCCGAAACGCCCACTCCACACGCCGGTGATTCCCGGTCGTTCCGGGGTCAGGGCGGGACGACGGCTGCCGATAGGGACGGTGGATCCCGTGTGCGGGCGGTCACGACGGTGTTGCCGCCGGCCGGGAGCATGGGGGTTAACGGTGCGCTGGTTGAACGATCTGTCGGTACGCCTGAAGTTCTACGCGGCGGTGCTGGTCGCAGCGCTGGCCGCGGTCGCGGTGGGCGTGCTGGGCCTGTCCCGGCTGAGCGCGACAGCCGACGCGGCGGAGTATCTGTACAGCCAGAACCTGGTACCGATCGCCCAGCTCGGCGAAGTCGGCCAGGGGGTGCAACGCTCCTGGAGCGGCCTGATGCAACTCCTGGTCAGCCACGACGCGGCCGCGATGGCCGAGGACAAGCAGGCGATCGCCGAGGCGGACACGGCGACCGACAAGGCCTTCGCCGACTACACCGCCACCGACATGACCGGCCGGGAGGAGGCGGTCGGACGGTTCCGCACCGCGCTGGCCGCGCTGCGCAAGGCGCGGGACGAGCAGATGGCGCCGCTGGCCATCGCCAGCGACCTCCGCGGGTTCGAGAAGGTCCGCGACGCGGCGGGACGGCCGGCGCTGGACGCCGCGGAGGGCGCCCTGTCCGATCTGGTGGCCATCGAGACCCGGGTGGCGCGGGAGAAACGCGCCGAGACGGCAGCCTCGTACCGGAGCGCGCGTACCCAAATGATGGTGTTTCTGGTCATCGGGGTCGGCCTGTCCCTGACGCTGGCGACGCTGGTGATCCGCGGGATCATGAGCACGCTGAGCGCGGTGGGCCGGGTCAGCCGGGCCCTGGCCACCGGTGACCTGACCGTCGCCGCGGCGGTCACCGGCCGCGACGAGGTGGGCCGGATGGCCACCGAACTGGACACCGGCATCGCCTCGGTGCGGAGCAGCGTGGACCGGATGGGGCAGCTGGCGGTCACCCTGTCCTCCGCCTCCGACCAGCTGTCCTCGATCAGCGTGCAGTTGCAGTCCGGCGCGGCCGACGCGGCCGAGCGGGCCAACACCGCGATGGCCGCCTCCGAGGAGATCAACACCGGGGTACAGACGATCGCCGCCGGGGCGGAGCAGATGAGCGCGTCGATCGCCGAGATCGCCTCCAGCGCGGCCCAGGCGGCCGAGGTGTCCCAGCAGGGCACGTCGGTCGCGCAGCGGACCACCGCCCAGGTGGCTGAGCTGGGCGAGGCCAGCGCGGAGATCGGCGACGTGGTCCGCCTGATCACCACGATCGCCGAGCAGACCAACCTGCTGGCACTGAACGCGACGATCGAGGCGGCCCGGGCCGGCGAACTCGGCAAGGGCTTCGCCGTCGTGGCCGGCGAGGTGAAGGACCTGGCCCAGCAGACCGCCACCACCGCCGAGATGAGCCGTTCGGTGGCGGAGGCCGCGACCAGCAGCGGCGAGGTCGCCCGGACCGTCTCCGGCGTGGCGGAGGTCGCCTCCTCCACCGCCGAGGCGGCCCGCTCCACCCAGCAGGCGGCGGCGAGCCTCACCGGCATGGCCACCGACCTGACCGGCCTGGTCGGCGCGTTCCGCTACTGACGGGGACGGCCCGGCCGACCTGGCCGGGCCGTCGTTCGCAACGGTCAGCCGAGGCCGATCCGCCAGCTCTGGGCAAGGGTGCCGTTGCAGGTGAACAACTGCACCGCCAGACCGGGCGACCCGGACGCGCCGGGCACGTCCAGGCAGAAGTTGTTGGTGGTCCGGCCCACCCAGGTGCGCAGGACGACGTTGCCGGGCACGGCACCGGTCGCCACCCACTGGGCGTTGCTGGCGGTGCGCCCGCTGCCGTCGGTGATGGCGCAGTTGCCGGCCACCACGATCCCGTGATCGATCGGTATGTCACCGACCGAGATGCAGCCGGCGCCGGCGCCGTTGACGAACCAGTACCGGCCGCCGCCGTTGCCGAGCAGCGTCCAGGCCTGGTCCGGCTTGCCGGTGCAGGTCATCTGGAGGATCCGGCTGTCGAAGCCGGCCTCCGGCTGCAGGCACAGGCCGTTGCCGGCGTTCTTGACGGGATGCTGTTCGCCGGCGAACTGGGCACTGGCGCCACCCGAGACCACGAGCAGCCCCACCGACGCCATCACCAGCACCAGCACCAGACGAACCGTTCCCCGCAGGCTTGCCACCATGGATGTCACTACCTCTCCGAGTCGGGAATGCCCTCGAAGGTAGGCGCGGATCCGCGGTCCCCGGATCGGTGAAGTCACGGACTTTTCCCGGTGCCGGCACCTATGTTCCGGTCCGGCTCGCCCGGCAGGAACAGCACACCGCTCCCGGTGAGCCCGGCGACGGTGGGCGTGTGGCAGCCTTGCCGCCCGCTCAGCGGGGACTGATCGTGGTCCGCCCGCCCGGCGCCCCGTACAACCACAGGGTGCCCGGCGGCGGCGCCGGCAGCGTGCCCCGCAGCAGCGCGGCGAGCGCCTGGCCCAGCTCGGCGACCGGCCCCACGTCGTACGCGTGGTCCCCGCGGAAGACCAGATGCCAGTCGTCGGCCTGGCCCGGCGTGCGCGGCAGCCGCTCCAGCAGCCGGCTCGCGGTCTCGTCGAGCAGCTCGGCGAACTCCTCCCACTGCCCGGTGTCCAGCCCCAGCGCCACGTCGAAGAAGAGGTCACTGACCATCGCCTGCGTGCGGATCTCCTCCACACGGGCGTCCCACCAGCCGGGGCGGCGCTCGGGCGGGATGCCCTCGACGTCGCGCAGGAGCTGACCGAGCAGGATCGCGAGGGCGCCGTCGTACGCCCAGATCTCCCGCCGCGGATCCGGTTGATCCGGCGGCGGCGCACCATAGCAGCCGATCGACCTGGTTTTGCTCACCTATTCATGGTCGCTTATTCCCGGTCACGGCACGAGGATCAACCGGATCGGATTACCCTCCTTCTCGTCCAGTTGACGCACCGCGTCGGCGGCCTGGGCCAGCGGCACCATGCCGCTCACCGACCGGGAGAACTCCACCCGGTTGAGGGCGAACAGCGACAGCAGCTCCAGCACGTGCTCCGGCCCGGAGCCGTAGTGCCCGCGGATCTCCTGCTCCAGGTAGCTGAACCGGGTGCCGTCCGGGATGGTCAGCGGCTGGTCGGTGAGCCCGACCAGGGTGAGCCGGCCACCCTTGGAGAGCGTCCGGGCGGCCTGCGCCCGGACCGCCCCGACCCCGGCGAAGTCGAACGCGTGCGCCAGCCCCACCCCGCCGGTGGCCTCGGCGACCAGCGGGCCGAACTCCGGGTCGCCCGGGTCGAGGGCCAGGTCGGCGCCGAACTGCAGGGCCCGCTCCCGGGCGCCGGGCAGCGGGTCGACCGCGATGATCGGCGCCGCGCCGATCACCCGGAGCAGCTGCACGGCGTGCGCGCCCAGCCCGCCGACGCCCCACACCCCGACCGCCCGGGCCGGCTGGACCGCGGCGGTGGTGGTGATCGCCGCCCACGGGGTGGAGACCGCGTCCGGGATGAAGCAGGCCTGCTCGAACGAGAGCGTGTCCGGGATCGGCACCACGGTGCCGGCGGTGGCCACCGCGTACTGCGCCCAGCCGCCGTCGTAGTCGACGCCGCGGGTCAGCACGGTCCCGCCGCTGAGCTCGCCGGCCTGCAACAGCACCCGCTCCCCCACGGTCAGCCCGGTCACCCCGGCACCGACCTCGTCGATCACCCCGGCCGTCTCGTGCCCGAGGGTGACGCTGTCCCCGGCGAGGTGCAGCGGCTTGAGCATGCCCTGGATCAGGTGCACGTCGGAGAGGCACACCCCGGCCGCCCGTACCGCGATCCGGACCTGCCCGGGCCCGGCGTGCGGCTCGGCCACCTCCTCGACGGCGAACTTCCCGGTCGACACGTTCAGACGGCCAGCCAGCATTCCGATTCCTCCACCTTTCGGCATTCAGTGCTCCAAGGCGTATCACGAAACGCACCGATTCCGGGTGCGGACCGCCCGGCGACACCATGGATCATCCACGACGAGGGCGAGCTTCTCGCCGTGCGGGCATGCCGGGCGATCCGCGAGGACGGCTACGCCGCTGTCGAGCCGTTCCCCGACGACCCCGGCCACCTTCCGCCCACGGTCATCCGCCCCGCAGCCGCCACCGTCTCCCGGCGGTTGTCGCCGCCACGGTCGCCGCCGCGGCCCAGGCGAGCAGGATCGCCGGCATCACCAGGGCGGTCCGGCCGCCGTCGGCGATCAGCGACACCGCCACCGGATGGCTCGACGGCGGCGCGACCACCCCCACCCCGAGCAGGGCCGTGGCCGGCTGGCAGAGGAATGCCGCAACGACGGCGAGCAGTGCCCGTCGCCGCGTCAGCCCGACGATCGCCGCCCCGATCAGCGCCCACAACGGGAAACAGACCACGCTCGCCAGCAGGCACCAGCGCACCGCGGGTTCGGAGAGCATCGTCGGGTCGGGCGCCACGCTGGGGTACCCGTGCGTCCGCAGCTGTCGCAGCCCGGCCGCGATCGCCACCACACCGGTGGCGAGGCCGAGCAGCACTCCGGCCAGGACCGCCCGGGCGACCGCCGCCGGACGGTACGTCCCCGAGCGTGCGACCAGCCAGGCCCCGCCGAGCGCGGCGAGGAACTGCCCGAGCCAGTGACCGGCCGTGTAGACGTGCGCCGCCAGGTCCCGGTGATACTCCAGGCGTTCCGCATCGGACTGCGGATCGTAGTAGGCGAAATACTCCCCGATCGCGACACTCAGCGGCGTCACCAGGGCCGTCCACACGAGCAGTCCTCCGGCGGCCGCCAGCGGAACCCATCGACGCATGCCGACCAGCCTGCCGCACCGCCACCAGCCGCCGCCACGGCTCCCGGCGGCCTCGTGACACCTGACCTGAGGCGGGTGTCATCCACGGGAAGGCACCGGCATCGGGACGCAGACGACGTCCGGCCCCAAGACCCCATCGTCACTCTCGACGACTCGCGGCACGGAAGGAGGCGGGCCGCAGGGCGGCCGAGCTGCCCTCGGACGGAAGCACCGTAACCGCGAGCGCAAGTGACACCATCAGGACAGGCGAGTCGCCTCGCCCTGCTACCGACGGGCTCGGTCGGTGGATCCGGACCTCGCCGATCGCCTGTGGAAGCCGGCCGAGCCGGTGCTCCGAGGTGTGCCATGCTGGGCGGGTGAGGCAGGTGGTCCGGTTCGCCGCCACGCCCGCCGGCCGGGTCGCCTACGCGGTCACCGGCAGCGGGCCTCCCCTGCTGTGCCTGCCCGGCTGGGTCTCGCACCTCGGCCTGATGTGGGAGGTCCCCGAGCACCGCCGGTTCGTCGAGGCGCTCTCGCGGCACCACACGGTGATCCGGTTCGACCGGATCGGCTGCGGCCTGTCCGACCGCGAGCGCACCGACTTCAGCCTGGAGTTCGAGCTGGCCACGCTGAAGGCGCTGACCGGGCACCTCGGGCTGGACCGGTTCGCGCTGTTCGGCACGTGCGAGAGCGGACCGGTGGCGGCGGCCTTCGCGGCCGCGCAGCCGGACACGCTCACCTCGCTGATCCTTTACGGGACCTGCGCGCGCGGCAGTGACCTGGCGCCCGGCGACGTCCGGCGGTCGGTGCTCGGCATGGTCCGGGCGCACTGGGGGCTCGGTTCCCGGGTGCTCGCCGACATCTGGTTCCCGGCGGCGACGCCCGAGCTGAGCGACATGTTCGCCAGGATGCAGCGGGCCGCCGCGACGGCGGAGACGGCGGCGGCGCTGCTGGAGATGTTCTATCGGTTCGACGTCACCGACGTGCTGCCCGAGGTCCGGGTGCCGACCCTTGTCGCGCACCGCCGGGGCAGCCGGGCGGTGCGCTTCGAGCTGGGCCGGGAGCTGGCCGCGCTGATCCCGGAGGCCCAACTGGCCGCGCTCGACGGCCGGATGCAGCCGATCTACGCGCAGGACCCGGAGGCCGGCGCCGCCACGATCGCCGAGTTCCTGGGCGTGCCCACCACGCCGCTGACTCCCCCGGCGCCCGCCACCACCCCGCTCACTCCATCGCCGACTCCGCCGGCATCCGAGACCACACCGCGGGCGGCAGTGGGCACCCGGCCGGGGAGAGTGCCGCTGACCGCCCGGGAGTTCCAGGTCGCCGACCTGATCGCGGACGGCCTCACCAACGCCGAGATCGGCCGCCAGCTGGGCGTCTCGGCGCGGACCGTCGACGCGCACGTCGAGCACGTCCGCACCAAGCTCGGTGTCCGCGCCCGCGCCCAGATCGCCGTCTGGGCCCGGCAAAACGCCTAGGTGTTATCGCCGATTCGCACACCGCCGCGCGCGCCTAGCGTCGGCGCATGCCCACTTACGACATCGTCATCGACCCGGCTTTCCAGGGGCCGCCCGGGTCCGCGCACGGCGGCTACGCCTGCGGCATCCTCGCCGCTCACCTGCCGTCCGACGTGGAGATCACGCTACGCCGCCCGGTTCCGGTCGGCGCACCCCTGCGGTTGACCGTTCACGATCAAACCCTTGACCTGTACGACGGGAGCGCGCTCCTGGCGGAGGGCCGCACCACACAGGCCGATTTCGGTACGCCGGAACCGCCCACGTACGCCGAGGCGCTCGGCGCGAGCGTGGCGTTCCCCGGATTCGGTGCTCACCCGTACCCCGGATGTGTCGGTTGTGGGACCGCCCGCACCGATCCCACGGCCTTGCGGATCTTCCCCGGGCCGGTCCCGGGCCGCGATCTCGTCGCCGCCGTCTGGCATCCGGCGGAGGTCCGGCCGCCGCTGCTCTGGGCCGCCCTGGACTGTCCGGGCGGCTGGGCGGCGGCCCACCTCGGGCAGCTCACCGGCCCCGCGGTGCTCGGCCGGATGACCGCCCGGCTGGCCGCGCCGCTGGTGCCGCAGCCGGCCTACATCGTGGTCGGCTGGCTGGCGGCGGCGCAGGGGCGCAAGGTGATCGCCGGCACCGCCCTGTTCTCCCGCGACGGCGTCCTGCACGGCGCCGCCCGGCAGACCTGGATCAGGCTCGCCGGGCAGCTGCCGGCTCCCGGTCCGGCCCGGACCGGGGCGCGGGCGGCGTGATGCGGCGCGGGATCGGCTTCACGCCGATGGAGGTCCGGCGGGACGTGCTGCTGCGGGCCGCGGCGCTCGCCGACGAGCTGGGGTTCGAGGTGTTCTCGGTGGCCGAGGGGTGGGGGCTGGACGCGGCGGTGCTGCTGGCCGAGCTGGCCGTCCGAACCCGGCGGATCACGCTGGTCGCGGGGGTGCTGTCGGTGTGGAGCCGGTCGCCCGGTCAGCTCGCGATGACCGCCGCCACGCTGCACCGGCTGTCCGGCGGCCGGTTCGTCCTGGGCCTGGGGGCCAGCAGCCCGCAGCTGGTCGAGGGCTGGCACGACGTGCGCTACGCGCGGCCCGCCGCGAAGTTGCGGGAGGTCACCACGCGGGTGCGCGCCCTGCTCGGCGGCGAGCGCGCGACGGTGTCGGCAGTGCCGGCCGCCCGGCCGTTGCGGCTGGGCCAGCGGCCGGTGCCGGAGCTGCCGATCTGGCTCGCCGCGAGCGGACCACGGACCATCGCGATCGCCGCGGAGCTCGCCGACGGCTGGTTCCCGCTCTACCTGCGCCGGGATCGGATCCGCGCGTTCGCGCCGGATCGGCCGGTGACCGTGGCGGCCGGACCGTTCGCTGTCGTCGACCCGGACGTCGCCGTGGCCCGGGAGGCGGTCGCCACCTGTACCGCGACCTACCTGTCGGCGATGGGCGACATCTATCCACGGCTGGTCGCCTCGCAGGGGCTGGCCGACGAGGTGGACACGGTCCGGTCGACACGGACCGTCCCGCCGGCGCTGCTCGACGAGTTCACCGCCTACGGCCCGGCGAAGGAGGTCCGGGAGCGGCTCGCCGACTGGGACGCCCTGGCCGGCGTGACGATCGTGGTGCTGCCGCCGGGCCTGCCGTGGCCGCTGATCGAGGCCACCATCCGGGCCGCCGCACCGGACGCCGGAACCCCCGCGGCGTGCCGAACCTCAGGCGCCGGGGCCGGCTGCCGTGCCGGTGGGGCGGACATGTGCTAGACCGGTCCCATGCCGCCGCATCCAGAGTGGACCGGACTCGCCCGCCGGGTCGCGGACCGTGCCGGGCAGGAGGCGGCGTCGCGCGGGCACCGGGCCGTGCGCTCGGAGCACTACCTGTTCGCCCTGCTGGACGTGGACCGCACCGCGGGGATCCTGCCGGCGCTGATCCTCGAGGATCTCGACGTGCCGGTCGACCGGCTGCGGCGGCGGCTCGACGAGGTGCTGCGCACCCGGCTGCCGGACGGATCGGACCTGCCCGGGATGCTGCTCGCCGCCACCGCCGAGGCCGAGTTGCTCGCCAGCGACTATCTGGGCGCCGAGCATCTGCTGCTGGGCGTGGCGGTGGTCGGTAACGGCGTCCTGGCCGAGTTCGGCGGCACGCCGGAGCGCATCCGCGACGGGCTCGACCGGGTCCTGCGGTCCTATGGTGGCGGGCCCCGGCTGGTCACTCCGCCGCCGGAGATCCGGGACCTGGACGAGTTGCGCGCGCCCCGGACGGAGGCGGCGACCGGCGAGGTGGAACGGCTACGGGGCGAGGTGCGGCGGCTGACCGAGCTGCTGCGCGCGCACGGCATCGAGCCGTGAGAGCGGTGCTCCGGGCGGACCGCCAGGCGAGCGGAAAACGGGTCGGAGAAAGGAAAGGGGGCTGCTAGGGTTCGCGGCGGAAAGGGGAACACCGTGCCCAGACTCAATCAGATAATCGCCGTGGAGAAGGGCGTCAAGAGCAAGGCGTTCGCCGATCTGAGCGACGCGCACCACGCGGTGCAGAAGACCGCGCCGCTCGCCGGTATCTCGCGGACCTATCAGCCGAAGGACGAGGAGGGCGAGCAGCTGCCCGCCGAGTCGACCCGGGTGCAGATCAAGGCCGAGGAGATCCTCCGGGATGTGGCGACCACGCTGACCCGGCTCTTCGACGTGACAGCGACGAAGGACTGGACGAACTGCGTGGCCCGCGCCGATGTGGTCGTCGACGGGCGCACCATCGCCAGTCAGGTGCCGGTGACCTATCTGCTGTTCCTCGAGAAGCAGCTCGTGGACCTGCACACCTTCGTGAAGAAACTGCCGGTGCTGGACGCCGCCGAGCACTGGGTGCGCGACGATTCCACGGACAGCTGGCGGACCGATCCGGTGCGTACCAACCGCACCAAGAAGGTGCCGCGCAACCACGTGAAGGCCGAGGCCACCGAGAAGCACCCGGCGCAGGTCGAGGTGTATTACGAGGACGTGACCGTCGGTTACTGGACGACGGTGAAGTTCTCCGGGGCGCTGCCGGCCAAGCGGGTCAACGAGATCCTGGACCGGGTGATCGCCCTGCAGACCGCTGTCAAGTTCGCGCGCGAGGAGGCGAACAACACCGAGGCGACCGACCAGCGGATCGGCGCGGCCGTCTTCGGTTATCTCTTCGGATGACACAGACTCCCCCGTGGGAGCGCGGGGGTGCGCCACAGAAAGGCGCGAAAGCTGACAGCTGAAGCTGAAGCTGATGACGCCGGTGACAGTGCGGGTTCAAATCCCGCCTCCCGCATTCGCGCGGGGGTAGCCCAATCTGGCAGAGGCAGCCGGCCTGAGACTCAGATTCTCGCTCCAACGTCAGCATTCTCCACTGATCACCAGATCGACCGGGCAGGGACGACGACACCGGATGCCGGTTCAACTCCGGCCCGCCACGCTTCGAGTGGCGGTAGTTTAAAGGCAAAACCCGGTGTCCTGACGAATGATCCACGCCCTTAAACGTGCTGGTGTGTGCAATTCAGTGGTACTCGGAGTCCCGGCGGATGGCCATTCCGCCGGGACTCGCCACATCTACGCGAACCGTGCCCGGGCGGCCGGGGTGACCGGGGTGAAGACGTTCACCAGGTGGCCGGCCGGGTCACGCAGCAGCATCGACCGGTTACCCCACGGCATGGTGGTGGGCGGCATGAGCAGGCCCTCCCGGTGCTCGACGGCGTCGACGTCGGCCACCAGGAACTCCAGGATCTTCTCGTCCGGCTCGACGAAGGCCGGCACGGTGCCGGCTCCGGCGATGGCGAGCCGGGCGGCCCCGGTGCCGAGCTCGGCGAACTCGGGGGTGAGGCGGGTGGCCTCGATGCCGGTGAGCCGCTCGTAGAAGCCGATCAGCAGGTTGACGTCGGTGGTGATCACGCGGGTGGAGACGAAGTTCATGCGGTGCACGCTAGAAGCGATACCGGACAGGATCCGCCCGGTATTTTGGCCGATGTGACCAGGCCTACCGCTCGCGTGCTGACCCTGCTGGAGCTGCTGCAGTCCGGCGGGCTCCGGACCGTCGGCGATCTGGCGTCCCGGCTCGGCGTCGACGAGCGGACCGTCCGGCGGTACGCGGCGCATCTGATCGACCTGGACATCCCGGTGGAGGCGGTCCGCGGCCGCCACGGCGGATATCGTCTGGCCCGCGGCCACCGGCTGCCGCCGCTGATGCTCTCCGACGACGAGGCCCTCGCCGTCCTGCTCGGCCTGACCAGCCAGGCCGGTGGCACCGCCGGCGAGACCGCGGCCGCCAAGCTGCGGCGGGTGCTGCCGGTCCGGCTGGCCCGGCGACTCGACGCGGTGCCGGCGTCGCTCGCCTTCACCGGCCCGCGGCCGGCCGCGCCGGACGGGGCCGTCCTGCTGCCGCTGGCCGCCGCGGTCCGCGACCGCCAGCCGGTCCGGCTGACCTACGCCGATCGCGGCGAGCGGATCTTCCACCCGTACGGCCTGGTCGTCCACTCCGGCCGGTGGTATGCGGTCGGCCTCGACCCGGCCGCCGCCGAGGAGCGCACGCTGCGCCTGGACCGGATCGCCGACGTGCGTGGCCTGCCCGGCACGTTCGACAGGCCGGCCGAGGTGGACCCGGTCGATCGCCTGCTGACCGGTTTCGCCACCGCGGCCTACCGCCACCGGGTCCGGCTGCGGATCCGGGCCACCGTGGCGGAGATCCGCGCGGCCTTCCCGGCCGGCGTGGCCGTCATCCACGAGGAGACCGCGCCCTGGCTCCGGGTCGAGCTGCGCGCGGAGAACCTGGACTGGATCCCCGCGCGGCTGGCCGGTGTGGATCGCCCGTTCGTCGTCGATCATCCGGCCGAGCTGCGTGACCTGGTCGTCGCCCTCGCCGACCGGCTGGCGGTCAGCGCACGACGGTCAGCTGCCGAGGCCGAGCCGGTACCGGGGCCGGGAGGTACCGCGGATCGGCCGGAGCACGACGCAGGCCCAGGTAGGTGAGCAGGCCGATCGGGAGGATCAGCCAGAAGGAGACCAGGCGATAGGCCAGGACGGCGGCGGCCGCGGCGGCCGGGGTGGCGCCCAGGCTCAGTGCGGTGACCAGGCTGGCCTCGACGAAGCCCAGACCGCCGGGGCTGAGCGGGATCTGCCGGACCACCTGGGCGACCAGGTAGGCGGCGCCGATCGCCCGCCAGCCGGCCGGCAGGCCGCAGGCCTGGGCGGCGGCGATCAGGCAGCAGGCGTCGGCGGCCCAGTTGAGGGCGGACCAGAGCAGTGCCGCGAGCCCGTCGCCGGGGCCGATCGAGCGGGCCGCGACCACCGCCGACGCCCATTCGCGCCGGAGGCGGGCGACCAGAGGCGGGCCGGTGACGGGCCGCGGACGGTCCAGGTTCGCCGACGGCCCGGTACGCACACCCGCCCGCACCGCCGTGACCAGCGCGGAGACCAGGACCGCCGCGGCCGCCAGCGCCTCGTAGGAGGCGGAGTGCCACCAGCTCACGACGGCGGCCGGCCCGAACGCCAGCGCGCAGACGGCGAGCAGCCCGGCCATCGAGGCGAGCAGGGACAGCACGGTGACCGTGGCCGCGGTGGTGCCGGTGGCGCCGCGTCGGCGGTACTGCTGGACGGCGTAGGCGGCGGACACCGCCGAGCCGGCGGGCAGCGCCAGGCTGATCGCGGAGCGGCTGTAGGTGATCGCCACGGCGGCCCGGCGGGAGACGTCCACGCCGGCCGCCCGGAGCAGGTGGCGCTGCTGCATCGCGAAGGCGGCCTGGGAGATCAGCTGGGCGGCCAGGGCGGCCGTCGCCCAGCGCCAGTCCGCCGTACGCAAGATGTCCCAGATGGTGGCCGGGTCCGGAAGGTGGCCGCGGACCGTGAGCCAGGCGGCGGCCCCGGCGGCCGGCAGCACGGCGAACCGGAACAGCCACCGCCGACGCCGGTCCACCGGCTCCCCTGCCACGCTCACGCACCCAGCTTCGCCTAAACCTGCACAACAGGCAAGTTTGCACTTTGAGAAGTGGATCACCGCGATTAGGGTTGCGGTGTGGAGGAGAACCTCGGGTTGCGCGAACGCAAGAAGATGGCCACTCGGATGGCGCTGCACGAGGCGGCGGTCCGGCTGGCCGCCGAGCGTGGGGCGGACAACGTCACCATCGACGCCATCGCGGAGGCGGCCGGCGTGTCCCGGCGCACGTTCACGAACTACTTCGCGAACAAGGAAGAGGTCTTCTACTACCGGGACGCCTACCGGATGAGGCGGCTCTGCGAGTCGATCCGCCGGCAGCCGTCGGCCGATCCGTGGACGGTGCTGACCGGCGCCGCCCTGGAACTGCTGACCGAGGCGTCGGCGGAGACCGACACGTCGTGGATCACCGAGCGGCGCCGGCTGTACCAGGACCCGAACCACCTGGCGCACCAGATCGCCGCCTACACGGCTATCGAGCGGGAGCTGGCCGCGGAGATCGCCGAGCGGCTCGGCGGGACCGACGCGGAGCTGCGCGGGCGGGTGTTCGCCGCGAGCTTCATGACCGCGCTGCGGACCAGCGTCCAGTACTGGACCGACCATCCGGAGACGTCCCTGCCGGAGACGTTCCGGAAGGTCGTGGCGCTGGTCAGCGTTTCGCGGTGACGGTCATCCGGCCGAACGCCAGGATGTGCTCCCGCATCGTGAACGCGGTCACCACCGGCGGGGTGGCGGCGGGCAGGTTCAGGGTGGGCACGTCCAGGGCGTACACGGTGATCTCGTAGCGATGCGCGATGTCGCCGACCGGCGGGCACGGGCCCAGGTAACCGGTGATGCCCGCGTCGCCGGTCCCGGCCACCGCGCCGGCCGGGACCGTGGTGTCCAGGCCGCGGCTGGTGGCCGGGACGTCCCACTCCAGCCAGTGCCAGAAGCCGCTGCCGGTGGGCGCGTCCGGGTCGTACATGGTGACCGCGAAGCTGCGGGTGCCGGCCGGCGCCCCGGACCAGGCCAGCCTCGGCTGCGCGTTGCTGCCGCCGCAGCCGAAGACGTTGGCCAGGTCCCCCGCCGGGAAGCGGGTACGCAGGTCGGGGCTGGTCACCCGGAAACGCCCGGCACCGGCCGGGATGCCGTCGCGGACGCGGTGGTAGCCGAACTCCGTCCGGGCGTCGTCCCGGACCTGGTGGTGGGCGGCCGCCGCCGGGGCGTCGTCCCGGACGTGGTGGTAACCGAAGGTGCCGGCGGCCAGGGCCGCGGCGCTGACGATGGTTGCTGCCGTTCGCATCATGGTGTCGACGATCGGCGCGCCGGGCGGCCGGTGGGAGGCCGTCGCGAGCCTGGTGTTCCGAGTACCAGGATCAGCCGTCGACATCGGCCGGCCGCGCGCCGAGGATGGACGGCATGACGGTGGGTGAGCGGCGGATCGAGCTGGCCGGGTTCCTGCGGGCCCGGCGCGAGCAGCTGACCCCGGGCGATGTCGGGTTGCCGGTGGGACCGCGGCGGCGGACCCCGGGACTGCGCCGGCAGGAGGTCGCCCAGCTCGCCGCGGTGAGCGTGGAGTGGTACACCCGGCTGGAGCAGGGCCGGGTGGGCGTTCCGGGCGTCACGGTCCTCGACTCGCTGGCCGGGGCGCTGCGGCTGACCGACGCGCAACGCCGGCACCTGCACCTGATCGCCCGGGGCGAGGCGCCGGCCCGGCGTCACGAACCCGCCCCGGTCCGCCCCTCGCTGCGGGCGGTGCTGGACGGGATGCCGCTGCTCCCGGCGTACGTGGTCGACTTCCGGTTCGACGTGCTGGCCCACAACGCCGCGGCGGCCGCGCTGTTCGGCGCGGAGTTCGGCACCGGCCCGACGGCGAACACGGCGCGCGCGCTGTTCCTGGACGAGCCGATGCGTGCTACCCAGCTGGACTGGCGGCGGATCGCCCGGGAGATGGTCGGCAACCTGCGCGCCAACCTGGCCCGGCACCCCGGCGACGCCCGCCTGCGGGAGGTGATCGACGAGCTGGGCCGGGCCAGCGCCGACTTCGCCGGCTGGTGGCGCGACCAGACGGTGAGCGAGCGCACCCACGGCCGCAAGCGGATCCAGCATCCGGAGGCCGGGCTGCTGACCGTCTGCTACGACGTGCTGGGCAGCCCCGACGGCAGCGACCAGCACCTGTTCACCATCACTCCCGAGGGAGCCGCGGACGAGCTGAAGCTGCGCGGGTTGATCACGCGTTACAGCCGTTTCCGGCTGGCCGCAATGTAGGCCGGTACAACGGAAAATGAGAGGTGCGAGGCCGCCGGGTTAACGGCGAAAACCGTTCCGGAAATAGCGATCTTGAGGGTCTCCCGGCCATTTGCGCCGGGCCGTTCTTGTGCCACCCTGATGGGCCGGAACAGGGGCAGGGAGAAGCATGACCAGACGCGTCTTCGTACATGTCGGAGCGCCGAAGACCGGCAGCACGTTCGTCCAGAATGTGCTGTGGAACAACCGGGAGACCCTCAAGCGCGCCGGAATTCTGCTCCCGGCGACCCGCGGCCAGCAGGATCAGGCGATGACCGACCTGCGCGAGGTCCCCTGGCGGGACAAGGACGCCACCTGGACCTGGGACATGCTGGTGGAGAAGGCCGCCAAGTGGTCCGGCGACGTGATCATCACGAACGAGGGGCTGGGCGGGGCGACCCCGGCGCAGGCCGCCCGGGCGGTCCGCAGCCTGGCACCGGCCGAGGTGCACGTCGTAGTGGTCGGCCGGGACCTGTGGCGGACCCTGCCGTCGATGTGGCAGGAGAACGTCAAGTCGCGCAGCGTCGGCAGCTTCGAGAACTTCCTCAGCGCCATCCAGCGAGGCAAGAACGACGCGTTCTGGAACCACACGGCGAACCGGATGCTGCGGCACTGGGGCGATCAGGTGCCGCCGGAGCGCCGTCATCTGATCACCGTGCCGCCGCCCGGTTCGCCGTACATGCTGCTCTGGGAGCGGTTCGCCGGCGTGGTCGGCATCCCGGACGGGCTCTGCCGGATAGAGCAGGAGCCGGCGAACCAGTCGCTGGGGGCCGCCGAGATCGAGCTGCTGCGCCGGCTCAATCGGCAGCTCGGGGACCGGTTTCCGTACCGTACGCCGTACCGCCGGTTCGTCCTGCGGCATCTGGTCGGGCCGGTGCTCAAGCAGGGGCGCAACGAGCTGCGCTTCGGCATCGGGATGGACCGTGCCGAGTGGATCCTGGACCTGACCGAGGAGCGGATCAAGGAGCTCGAGGAGTACCCCTGCGACGTCGTCGGCGACCTCGGCGAGCTGCGGCCAGTCGACCTCAAGGAGACGGTCTCGCCGGACGACGTGACCGAGGCGCAGATGCTGGACGCCGCGATCGAGGCGCTGATCGGGATGATCGAGTATTCCGACGGGCTCTACGAGCGCGCGCACCGCGACCTGGTCACCCGGATCAAGGGGCGGGTGGCGCGGCAGGTCGGCTTCAGACGGTGATCGCAGTGCGATGACGATGAGTAGCCGGCCACCGGGTTATAAAAATGCGGTGGCCTGCGAAAAGCACGCATGCCGACGTCCAGCCGCGCAGATCGGGCGTTCTGTGCATCACAGTCAGCTACCCCGGACCGGCAGTTGCCACCAGCAGCCGGTAGCCTCCGGCACCATGCGTGGATCCACCATCGCAGCTGTCGCCACGTGCACCCTACTGGCGATCACCGGCTGCGCTAAATCCGAAGACAACGCTCCCGTCGCCACCGCGGCCGGCGCTGCGAACACGGCCGGCCTCGACCAGGGCACCGCCGCCGCCTGCACCCTGGCCGACCAGGCCACCAAGGGTCAGGACGGACGGGACCTGGACCTGGCCACCGCCAAGGACATCGTGACTCTGGGCAACACCTCGAAGAGCACGATCATCACGGCGGCCACCGACGTGCTGAGCGCCAGCCTGTCGAAGGCGCAGGCGGCGGCCGGGAACCCGGACGAGGCGGTGCTGGTCGCCGAGGTCAGTTCGTCGATCCTGAAGTTCCAGACGGCCTGCCAGGACACCGACGCGGTCAAGGCCAGCATCACCAAGGAAAGCAAGAACGCCGGCGGTACCGGCGCGACCAGCGACAGCACGTCGGTCACCAACGACAAGGGCAAGTGACCGGTTCCCGCCCGCCGGGCCGGGGCGCCGTTCGCTCGGCGATCCCCGGCCTGCCTCATCTCCGCTCCCACCTTCCGGCGGCCTGACCGACCCGACAGGCATCGACATCCGCCGATCATTGCCGACTTTCCGCCAGCAGGGGGATTCCCGGCGGGACGGCGCGGCTTAACGTCACCGCCAGAGCTCCCGTGCGGAAGGACGAGCCATGCCACTGTTCGGCAGGCGGAAGCCGGCGGCGGAGCCCGCGCCGCGGCAGCAGACCGTCGACCATCGGGCTCTCGACGAGGCGCAGGACGACTTCTCGGCCCGGTTCCGGGCGTGGCTGGAGTCGGCGGCTCAGGCCCAGCTGGCCACCGGGGCGGACGCGCTGACCGACGAGATCATCGGGCGGGTGGGCGAGGTACCGCAGCCCGGCGGCGCGGCGCCCCTCAACCGCCTGCAACAGATCTCGCTGCGGTCGTTCGCCCGCACCTACGCCACGCGCCTGGTGGAGAACCGGCGGATGACGGCCATCGTGGCAGCCGCCGACACCGAAGGCGACGACCCGGCGACGGGCCGGCTGCTCGACGCCGCGGCGGACTTCTGGGACGCCGTGGAGGCGAAGGTCGACCAGAGCCTGAGCTGACCCGGCCGGCCGGTGGCCGGCGTGGTGCCCGGTACGAGCGCGAGGCTTCCCGGCCTCCTCGGATTCCGCGCCTGGCTTGCGCTGTCATCTGCTACCGCCGCGCCGTCGAGCCGAACCTGTCGACCAGCAACAACCCCGAATGAGACGCGGCTGTTCGCCACGGCTCCGCCCTGCTGGGGGCAGCAGGGCGGAGCCGCGCCGACTACTTGTCGATCTTCACCTTGACGATGGCGTCGGACAGAATCCCGTCGGAAAGTTGCAGGTAGGCGAATTTCGAGTCGGTCGGAACGTCGTAGACGAGGAAGCTGTCGACAATCTTCCCCGGATCGATCGGCTTGCTGAGGTCGTCGGTGTCCTTGTTCAGGTACCACTCGGCGCTGGTGTTCCTGCTGAAAATTCGTTCGGTGGGGCTGGAGGCCTCGAGGTCGAACGTGGGATAGGTGTCGGTCTTGTCCCCGACGTTCCTCACCGAGAAGCCGAGTACGCAGAACTTGCCCTCGGCCTTGATGACGTCGCTCTCGTCCCAGCTGGTCGCCGGGTCGTCGGCCTTTCTCGTCATCGACTGCTTCGTGCAGTCGACGCTGCGGACCGTCGCCTCGAATCCCTTGACCCGTGCGGTGGCTCCGACCTCCACCTCCCGAACTTCCTTCGCGGCGGGCTCAGACGAGTAATCCGAGGACGAGCTCGCGAAGACGGAGAAGATCGGGATCATAACGGCCAGCATGAACGCCAGGATTGCCCCGCCGACGATCAACGCGATCCTCTTCTGGCGGCGGGCCATCTCCGGCGTGACTTCGATGAGCGGCCGGTTGCTGGTGATGGTGACGCGCGGCAGGCCGGTGGCGCCCGCACCGAGGGGCCAGCCGGTCTGCGAGCCCGGCATGGGCGTCTCCCGCCGGCAGTAGGGGCACCGCATGACACCCGCGTCGTAGTCGACCTCCATCGCCGCGCCGCAGGACGGACAGGTGGAGGACACGTCGGCGGTCTTTCCCGGGGCGGTCATCGCGGCATCGGGGGCGGCGTGGTGGCGAACAGGGCGGCGAGCTCGGGCTGGTCCCCGGCCGGTGCCCAGTGGGCCATCCCGGCCCGCCACACCAGCGTTTCCCGCGCGATCGCGCCGGCGCCCACCCGCACTCCGAGGGTGCCGAGCTCGAACGGCCCCTGCTGGCTGCCGTCCAGAGCCACGTACCACTGCGTGGTCACCGGCAGCGGCGGTGGTTGCACGGGCATGGCGGGTTGAGCGACGGCGCCGGCCGCCCCGCCCAGACGCTGGCCGAAGAGCATCCCGACACCCATTCCGGTGCCCATCCCGGCGGCACCGGGGTTGCGGGCGGCGTCCTCGATCGCGTTGGCGGTCTGGAACGTCGTGTATCGCTGCAGGTCGCCAAGGATGCCCATCTGGGTACGCCGGTCGAGTGCCTGCTCCACTTCGGGCGGCACCGAGATGTTCCGGACGATCACGGCCGGGATCCCCAGTCCCATCGGGGCGACCTGCCCGGCGAGCGCATCGGTGAGTTGCGCGCCGATGGCCTCCTGCTGGGCCGCCATGTCGAGCAGGGACACGTTCGCGGCGGCGAGAGCGGAGGTCAACCGGCTCAGGATCATCTGCTGGAGATAACCGGCGACCTCTTCGGTACGGAATTCCGGATCGGTGCCCACCAGTTCGGTGAGGAGCAGGCGCGGGTCGGTGATGCGCAATGCGTACGCGCCGTGGGCCCGCAGCCGCACCATGCCGAATTCGGGGTCCCGGACGATGACCGGGTTCTGGGTGCCCCATTTCAGGTCGGTGAACTGCCGGGTGTTGACGAAGTACACCTCGGCTTTGAACGGCGACTCGAATCCGTGCTTCCAGCCCTTGAGGGTGGACAGCACGGGGAGGTTCTGGGTGGTCAGAGTGTGCGTGCCGGGGCCGAAGGCGTCCGCGATGGTGCCCTCGTTGACAAGGACCGCCACCTGCGATTCGCGCACTACGAGGCGGGCATTCATCTTGATCTCGTTGTGGTACCGCGGGAATCGCCACACGAGCGTGTCGCGGCTGTCATTCAGCCACTCGACGATATCGATGAATTCGCCGCGTATCTTGTCTACCATCGACATTCCGGACCTACCCGACATCCCTCAAGCCGGCCGGTGCTCGGCCCGCATCATCCGGGCCGGATGGTATCAATCCAGATCAACATACTTACTTTCGTCCCCGCGCAGCGCGGGAGGACGGGTGGGCGGAGACCCTAGCCCGTCTCGCCGGAGAGGTCGTCGAGCCGCAAGGCCCCATCGAGACCGAAGCAGCCCGACGCCTCACCGACGAACTGAACCAGGAGTAGCCACCCGGTCACCCAAACACGCCTCAAGTGACCGGTCGCCAGGGCCGGCGGGCGTCGGTGGCCCGGGCGGTCGCCGAGACCTCGACCGCGTAGGTGGGGCGGTCGCCGGGCACCGGGCCGAGATAGCCGTGCCCGGTCAGGTGGCACCAGGCCGGCAGGTCCAGGGACGCGGCCGGATCGGTGGCGATCAGGTGCACTGTGGCGCCCGGCGGCAGCGTCGCGATCAGCTTGCGCAGCTCGATCAGAAGGACCACGCAGCGCCGGTCCCCGCCGTCCAGCACCACCGGATTCACCTGGGCATCCACCCGACAACCTCCCTCGACTCCACCCGATCATCCCGGACCGCCGCGCCGCTGGCTCGCACTCCGGCGCGAGCGGCGCGGACCACGCGCGGCAGCGGTTTCCCGGTGGCCGGCTCACGGATCGAGGACATCGGCGAAGTATCCCGGACACCGGGCGACGGTCGGCGGCCGGATCCGGCGGATCGGTGCGCGCCCGACGCCCCGGCCGAGCGCGCACCGGGCGGCCGGCTGCCGCCGGTCCGCGCGAACCCGTGGCGCTACGTCTTGACAATTTTCTGGAAACGTTTTCAGACTGAGCTTCATTGATCGATCGTCGTCGAAAGATCAGGGGTCTGGCGTGGCGGTGACCATCAAGGACGTCGCACGGCTCGCCGGGGTGTCACAGTCCTCGGTGTGCCGGGCGCTGGCCGATCCCGCACGGGTGCGGCCGGAGACCCGCGACCGGGTGCAGAGCGCCGCGAAACAGCTCGGCTACCACCCGAACCGGGTGGCCCGCAGCCTGATCACCGGGCGCACCGCGAACCTCGGCGTGGTGCTGCCGGACCTGGCCAACCCGTTCTTCCCGACCGTGGTGAAGGCGATCCAGACGCGGGCGCGCCGGTTCGACTACGCGGTCTTCCTCAGCGACACCGACGAGGACCCGGCAGTCGAGGTGCCGGCCATCCGGGCCCTGGCGATGCAGGTCGACGGGTTCCTGCTCTGCTCGCCGCGGGCGCCCGACGACGACCTGCGGCCGTTCGCCCGGGAGAAGCCGATGGTGGTGCTGAACCGGCGGATCACCCCGCTCCCGTCGGTCACCGCGGACAGCGCCGACGGGATGCGGCAGGCGGTCGCGCATCTGGCCGCGCTGGGGCACCGGACCCTGGCGTACGTCGCCGGCCCGCGCACCTCCTGGTCCAACCGCGACCGGCAGCGGGGCCTGCGCGCCGCCACCACCGCCCACGGCATCCGGCTGGTCGAGGTCGGCAACGTCGCACCCACCGTGGACGGCGGGGCGGCCGCCGCCGACCTGGTCCTCGCCGCCACCGGGGTCACCGCGGTCCTGGCCTACAACGACCTGGTCGCGCTCGGCCTGCTGCGACGGTGCCACGCCCGGGGTGTCCGCGTCCCGGAGCAGCTCAGCGTCGTCGGCTTCGACGACATCCTGATCGCCGGGCTGCTCGCCCCGCCGCTGACCACCGTCGCGATCGGCAAGGAGCGGATCGGCCGGGTCGGGGTGGACCTGCTCCTGGAGTTGATGACCGACCCGGATCACCGCGGCACCGCCAAGCGGGTGCTGCCCACCCAGCTCATCGTGCGTGGTTCGACGGGCCCCGCCGTCTCGTGAAGGAGAACCCCGATGTCTCCCAGCCGCCGCCAACTGCTCACCCTCGGCGCCGCCGCCGTGACCGTCGCCGCCTGCAGCCCGCCGGGCAGCGACACCCCGTCCGCCGGCGCCAGCGGCCCGATCCCGGACAAGCCGTCCAAGGCGGTCACCCTCAACATCCTGGACGTGGCCGGCAACCTGCAGCTGACCCAGGGCATGATCGACGACTTCGTGGCCCGGAACGGCGCCGTGGTCGAGCGGGTCACCTATCAGAAGGCGACCGCCCCGGAGCTGGTCGGCAAGATCAAGGCGCAGCAGGCCGCCGGCCGGGTGGACGTCGACCTGGTGCTGACCGGCGTGGACGGCCTGGCCGGCGGCATCGACCAGCAGCTCTGGGTGCCGCTGCTGCCGGATTACGCGAGCCGCCTGCCGGCCATGAAGGACTACCTGGCCGGCGCGGCCGCCATGCAGAAACTCGCCGGCCAGTACGGGGTGACCGTCACCTACTACCCGTCCGGCCCACTGATCGAGTACCTGCCGGCCAAGGTCGCCACCCCGCCGAGGACCGCGCCGGATCTGCTCGCCTACGCCAAGGCCAATCCGGGCGCGGTCCAGTACGCCCGCCCGTCCAACTCCGGCCCGGGCCGCACCCTGCTGATGGGCCTGCCCTACCTGCTCGGCGACGCCAACCCGAAGGACCCGATCAACGGCTGGAACAAGACCTGGGACTACCTCCGGCAGCTCGGCGAGTCGATCACCCTCTACCCGTCCACCACCAGCGAGACGATGAAGAACCTGGCCAACGGATCCGCGAAGATCATCGCGTCGACCACCGGCTGGGACATCAACCCCCGGGTCCTCGGCACGGTGCCCAGGGAGGCGGCGATCGGCACCCTCACCGGCTTCCACTGGGTCACCGACGCGCACTACGCGGCCATCCCGAAGGGCGTCGGCACCGACAAGCAGGCCGCCGTGCTCGCCCTGCTCGCCTGGATGCTCACCCCGGAACAGCAGGCCAAGGCGTACGACAAGGGGTACTTCTATCCCGGCCCGGCGATCGCTGACGTGCCGATCACCATGGCCCCGCCGGAGAGCCAGCAGGCCATCAGGGACTACGGCCGCCCGGAGTACGCCGGGCTGATCGCGAAGAACCCGATCGAGGTCCCGCTCGGCGCCGCCGCACTGGTCGCCGCGTTCGACCGCTGGGACCGCGAAATCGGCGGCTCCAAGGTGAAGAAATGACGGGTTTCGCGACGCTGCGGCTGGACGGGGTGACCCGGCGGTTCGCCGGTACCGACGCCCTGGCGGGCCTGGATCTGGAGATCGAGCGGGGCGAGTTCGTGGCGCTGCTCGGACCGTCCGGCTGCGGCAAGTCGACAGCGCTGAACTGCCTGGCCGGGCTGCTGCCGCTCAGCGACGGGAGCATCTGGCGGGACGGGACCCGGCTGGACACGCTGCCCCCGGAACGCCGCGGGTTCGGCATGGTGTTCCAGAACTACGCGCTCTTCCCGCACCTGTCCGTACAGAAGAATGTCGCCTTCGGTCTCCGGATGCGCGGCGTGCCGCGCGCCGAGACGCGCCGCCGCACCGACGCGGCGATCCGGCTGGTGCACCTCGAGGAACACGCCCGGAAACTGCCCGGCCAGCTCTCCGGCGGGCAGCAGCAGCGGGTCGCCATCGCCCGGGCCGTGGTGATCGAGCCGGCGCTGGTGCTGATGGACGAGCCGTTGAGCAACCTCGACGCGAAACTGCGGCTCGACATGCGCTCGGAGATTCGCAAACTGCACCAGGATCTCGGCCTGACCACCGTCTATGTCACCCACGACCAGGAGGAGGCGCTCTCCATGGCGGATCGCCTGGTGGTGCTCCGGGCCGGCCGCGTGCAGCAGATCGGCACCCCGGAGGAGGTGCACGACCATCCGGCGAATCGGCACGTCGCCGATTTCATCGGCTTCCGCAATCTGCTGCCCGGCACGTTCCGGGCGGGCACCGCCGAGATCAACGGCTTGACGGTACGCGCCCCCGGCAGTCCCGTCGGCCCGCTCCGCGACGGCGACCCGATCGTGGCGGCGATCCGTCCCGAGGACATCGCCCTCGGCAGCGGCGTCGAGGCGACCGTCGAGGTGGCCGAGTACCACGGCCGGGAGATCGCCGCCGAGGTCCGCACCGCCGGCGGCCTCGCCCTGCATCTGCGCACCCCGCGACGGCTGGCCCCGGGCGACAAGGTGGCCGTCACGCTGCCCGCGGAGAAACTGCTGATCTTCCCGGGCGAGGACCAGTGACCGCCTCGACGCTCGCGGTCCGGCACCGGCTCGCCGAGCGGGGCGTCGACCGGCAGCTACTGCTCCTGGTCCCGGCCACGGTGTTCGTGGTGGCGCTCTTCGTCTACCCGTTCTGCTACGGCATCGCGGTGTCGCTGCAGCCGGCCCAGGGTGGCGCGCTCGCCGCCTACCGCACCTTCTTCACCGACGCCTACCAGCGCGACACGATCGGCACGACGCTCGCCATCGCGCTGCCGGCCGCGCTGATCAACGTCCTGGCCGCGGTGCCGATCGCCTACCGGATGCGCGGGCGCTTCCGCGGCAAGCGGCTGCTCACCACGGCGCTGGTGGTGCCGATCACGCTCGGCACCGTGCTCACCGCCGAGGGCCTGCTCAATTTCCTCGGCCCGACCGGCTGGTTCAACCGGCTGCTGCTCGGTGCCGGACTGGTCGACCAGCCGGTGACGCTCACCCACAACTACTGGGGGGTGTTCTTCTCGCTGGTGATCACCGGGTTCCCGTTCGCGTTCCTGCTGGTGCTCTCCTACCTGTCCGGCATCGATCCGAGCCTGGAACGGGCCGCCGCCACCCTCGGCGCCGGCTGGGCGCAGCGGTTCTTCCGGATCACCCTGCCGCTGCTCGCGCCGGGCCTGGCCACCACGTTCTGCCTGACCTTCGTGCTCGCCTTCAGCGTCTTCCCGTCGGCGATCCTGGTCGGCGATCCGGCCGGCAGCACCCGGGTGATCAGCATCGCCGCCTACGAGGCCGCCTACGTGCACTACGACTACGCCGCCGCGTCGGCCGCCGCGATCGTGATGGGCGCTGTCGAACTCGTCGTGATCACCGTCGTGCTCGGGCTGCGCAGCCTGCTTTACACCGGTTCGACGGCGGGAGGCAAGGGATGAGACGCCGCATCGTGGCCAGCCCGGGCGCCTGGGTGGTCTGGGGCCTGGTGGCGATCTTCTTCGCCGCCCTGGCCGGGGTGATCGGGTCGGTGGTGGTCAACTCGTTCGGGGTGCGCTGGTTCGACACCTGGCTGCCGCCGGACTACACCACCCGGTGGTACGGCCAGGCCTGGACCGACTTCACCCTGCTGCCGGTGCTGACCGTCACGCTCGTCGTCTGCCTGCTGGTCGCCGGGATCTCCGTGCTGGTCGGCGTGCCGGCCGCCTACGTGCTGGCCCGCCGCCGGTTCCCCGGCAGCCGGCTGATGTACCTGCTGTTCCTGCTGCCCATCCTGATGCCGCCGATCACCTACGGGATTCCGCTGGCCACGGTGCTCTACAAGTACGGGCTCGCCGGTCACCTGTCCGGCGTGGTGCTGGCGAACCTGGTGCCGTCGGTACCGTTCGTGATCCTGACGATGACGCCGTTCATCGAGCAGATCGACCCGGCCGTCGAACGGGCGGCCCGGATGTGCGGGGCACGCACCCGGCACGTGTTCGCCTCGATCCTCGCGCCGCTGCTGGTGCCGGGCATCCTGGCGGCGTCGATCCTGGTGGTGGTCCGCACCGTCGGAATGTTCGAGCTGACCTTCCTGACCGCCGGACCGGACTCGCAGACCCTGGTGGTGGCGCTGTTCTACTCGATGTCGGCGGCCGGGATCCGGGCGCAGCAGTCGGTGGACGCGATGGCCGTCATCTACTGCGTGATGATGCTGGTCCTGCTCGTCGTGGCGTTGCGGTTCGTGAATCCGACGCAGCTGGTGGCCCGGGTCAAGGAGGACCCGGAGTGAGGATCACCGAGGCCCGGGTGATCGTGACCTGCCCCGGGCGCAACTTCGTCACCCTCAAGGTCGTCACCGACGACGGGGTGACCGGGGTCGGGGACGCCACGCTGAACGGGCGGGAGCTGGCGGTGGCGGCGTACCTGCGGGAGCACGTCGTCCCCGCGCTGATCGGGCGGGACCCGGCACGGATCGAGGACACCTGGCAGTACCTGTACCGCGGGGCCTACTGGCGGCGCGGACCGGTGACGATGACCGCCATCGCCGCGGTGGACACGGCACTGTGGGACATCAAGGGGAAGGTGGCCGGATTGCCGGTCTACCAGCTGCTCGGCGGGCGGTGCCGGGACGGGGTGACCGTCTACGGCCACGCCAACGCGGCCACCGCCGAGGACCTGATGCCGGAGATAGCGCGCTATCTGGGCCTGGGATATCGGGCGGTCCGGGTGCAGACCGGGGTGCCGGGGCTGGCCGGGGTCTACGGGGTGGGCCGGCCGGGTGCTGTCTACGAGCCCGCCGAGCCGGGCGTTCCGGCGGAGACGGTCTGGGACACCGCGCGGTATCTCGACCACGTCCCGCGGGTCCTCGCCGACGTGCGCGCCGAGTTCGGGCCGCACCTGCGGCTGCTGCACGACGTGCACCACCGGCTCACCCCGATCGAGGCGGCCCGGCTGGGCAGGAGCCTCGAACCGTTCGGGCTCACCTGGCTGGAGGACCCGGTCCCGGCCGAGCTGCCGGACGGCTTCCGGCTGATCCGGCAGCACACCACCACCCCGCTCGCGGTCGGCGAGGTGTTCACCTCCATCTGGGACTGCCGGGAGCTGATCACCGGACAGTTGATCGACTACATCCGCACCACGGTGGTGCACGCCGGCGGGATCACCCACCTGCGGCGGATCTTCGACCTGGCCGCGCTGCACCACGTCCGCAGCGGCTCGCACGGCGCCACCGACCTGTCCCCGATCTGCCTGGCCGCCGCGCTGCACGTGGACCTCGCCATCCCGAACTTCGGGCTCCAGGAGTACATGCCGCACAGCCCGGAGACCGACGCGGTGTTTCCGCACGGATACCACTTCGCGGACGGCTACCTGCATCCGGCCGAGACTCCGGGGCTGGGCGTGGACATCGACGAGGAGCTGGCGGCACGCCATCCGTACCGGCCGGCCTCGCTACCGGTGAACCGGCTGGCCGACGGGACGCTGCACGACTGGTGAGGCGTACCGGAAACCGGTCTTGATCCTCAGAGCCAGCGGCGCAGCTTCTCCGGGTTGCGGACCGACCAGATGCGCCTGATCCGGTCGCCGTCGACCTCGAAGGCGATAACGCCGGTGGTCACGCCGTCGTGCTGGGTGATCAGGCCGGGCTCGCCGTTGACGGTGCCCTCCAGCAGCCGCAGGGCCGGCGCGCGCTCGGCCAGCCCCGCCGCGAACCGGGCGATCTGCTCGCCGCCCTCGATCGGGCGCAGTGCCGCCGTGACCAGGCCGCCGCCGTCCGCGACCAGCACCGCGCCCGGGTCGAGCAGCCCGAGCAGGGCCTCGATGTCCTTGGCCTGCCAGGCCCGCTTGAAATCACGGACCACCCGAGCCTGCCCGGCCGCCGGGGAAACGGCCGGACCGGCCGCGGCGATCCGGCGGCGGGCGGACGAGGCCAGCTGGCGGCACGCCGCCGGACTTCGCCCGGCCACCTCGGCCACCTCGGCGAACGAGTAGCGGAACACGTCGTGCAGGATGAACGCGACCCGCTCGGCCGGGGTCATCGCGTCCAGGACCACCAGGAACGCCATGCTGACCGACTCGTCCAGGGTGATCCGGTCGGCCGGGTCGCTGCCGTCCGGCTCGGGCACCGGCTCCGGGATCCACTCGCCGACGTACCGCTCCCGGCGGACGCGCGCCGAGCGCAGCTGATCCAGGCAGATCCGGCTGGCGACCTTGGTCAGCCAGGCGCCCGGTACGCCGATCGCCGCCTGATCCGCCGCGGACATGGCGTACCAGCGGGCGTACGTCTCCTGGACCACGTCCTCGGCGTCGGCCAGGGAGCCGAGCATCCGGTAGGCCACGTTGATCAGCTGGCCGCGTTCGTTCTCCGGGTCGCGCATGCCGTTACGACGAGACAGGCGGCGACGATGTGAGGCCGGACGTTCCGGCGTGCTGTCTCGCCGGGGCGCACATGGAGATCACCGCACACCTGCCGGAGCCCGCCGTGCTCCTCCCGGGGCGGGGCGGGCGGACCATCCCGGCGATCACCATCGGGCTGGTGCGTCCGCGGGTGGGGAAGCTGGTCGGCACCACGGATCACACCCTGCGGCAGACCGGAAGGCCGCGCAAGGCCCGGAGATGCCGGTGGCGCCGATCGACACGCCGATGCCCCGGGAAACGACCGCGTTGGCATGTTTCCGTGATTCGCCGATCCGGCCGGGTCAGCATGCTGTTGATCGTCCGGCACGACACGGGAGGCCGGATCGCCATTCGGGGGAGAAGAATCGTGAACGTTCGTACGCCGCTCGTCGTCGCCGCTGTGGCCGCCGCTGCCCTCGCGGGCTGCTCGAGCACCGAGAGCGGCGGCAGCGCGGCCCCGGCCGGCACCGCCTCCGCCGCGGGAGCGGCCAGCACCGCGCCGAGCCCGCTGGCGAGCAGCCCGCCGGCCGGTGGCACCGCCGTGGGGTCCTCGGCCGCGCCGGTGCACAGCACCCGCACCGCTGCCGCGCCGGTCCACAGCACCCGCACCGCTACCGCGAAGCCGGCCGCCGGCGGCTGCCCGCCGTCGGAGGCGACGCTGCTCAAGGCGCTGCGCTCGAGCAAGGTCGGTGACGCGCTCGCGCCCACCGACACTCTCACCGACATCACCTGCTACCAGGGATACGCGCTCGGCCAGACCCATCCGAAGCAGGCCGACGACGCCGAGGTGGTCTTCCACTACACCGGCGGCGCCTGGCACGCGGTCAACGGCGGCACCTCCGACTACTGCGACGGTGTCGTCCCGGCGGCCGTCCGCCCCCACCTCGAGCACTGCTGACCCGGTCGGGCGATGTCCGGCGCGGGGACCGATGCGTCAGTCCGAGCCGGGCAGGGAGGTGGCCAACTGGGCTCGGCTGCTCACCGACAGCTTCTGGAAGATGTGGGTGAGGTGGGTCTCCACGGTGCGCCGGGTCACGTAGAGCTGGTCGGCGATCTCCCGGTTGCTGTGGCCCAGGGCGGCGAGCACCGCCACCCGGTGCTCGGCCGGGGTGAGCGCGCCCGGCCCGGTCGCGACGCTGCGCCGCGGGCGGCCGCCGGCGGCGAGCAGCTCCTGCCGGGCGCGGGCCGCGATCAGCCGCATGCCGCCGCGGTCGGCCAGGTCCAGGGCCCGGACCAGCGGTTCCCGGGCGGCGACCCGCTGGTTGGCACGGCGTAGCGCGCCACCGAGCTCGACCAGGACGCGGGCGTGTTCCAGCCGGGCCGGAGAGCCGGCGAGCAGGTGCGCGGCCTGGGTGAGCAGCGGCACCGCGTCGGCCGGCGAGACGGTACGGGCCAGGGCGCGCAGGCCGGCACCGCGGGCGCCGGGCAGGCCGGCACCGGCGGCCAGGTCCAGATGCTCCTCGGCGAGGCGGCGGGCCGCGGCGAGATCGCCGAGGGCGGCCAGGGCGGCGCTGTCGTCGACCCGCCAGGCGGCCAGGCCCGGATGGCGCGCGTCCAGCGCCCGCCACGTCTCGGCGGCCGCCAGCAGATCGCTGTGCGCCTCGGCCGGGCGGTGCCGGGCCAGCCACAGTCGTGCCCGGCGCTCCAGCAGCATGCCGGTCCGCAGCTTGCCCGGCACCGGCTCGCCCGCCCCGAACCGGGCGGCGGCCGCCAGCGCCGCCTCGGCGCCGTCCAGGTCGTCCGCCTCGACGAGCGCCTCCAGCAGCGGGAACAGCGTCCACACCAGGCCGGGCGCGGGCGGGTTGGCCAGTTTGAACTCGAACGCGAACCGGGCGTCGGTGACCGCCTCGCGGACCCGGCCGGCCTGCACCAGCACGTGTGCCCGGACGAAGCTGCCGTGCGCCAGCGCGGTCATCCACCCGCGCGGCCGGGCCACGTCGATCAGCTCGTCGCACAGGGCGCGTACGGTGTCCAGCTCCTCCACCGCGACCAGGTCGAACTTCAGCACCGTCGCGAGCAGCGAGTCGGTCTCGGCGTCCAGCGCGGTCCGCAGCATGGCGATCACCTCGCCGGCCGGCCGGCCCCGCAGGATCGCCAGGTGCCCGCGGTGCACGGCCCACAGCGGCAACCCGCCACCCCGGGCGGTACGCTCCCGCGCGTCACCCACCTCGGCGGCGTCCAGCCACGCGTTGCAGACCAGCTCCGCCGCCAGCCGTTCGAGCAGTTCCGGATCGGCGCCGCCGGCCCGGTCCAGCACCTGCCGGGACAGCTTCAACGCCTCGTCGGAGTACCCGGCCAGCCCCAGCGCCCGGGTACCGGCCAGCGCGATCCGGGCCCGCTGATCCGGGTCGTCGGCCAGCGCGACGGCGTCGGCCAGCAGGTCGTACGCCTGGGGTTTGACCTGCTCGGCGGTGACCAGGCCGAGCTCGCTGAGCAGCTCCGCCTCGTCGTAGGTGGCGATCGGCGGCTCCGCCAGCGCCCGCCGCAGGAACGTCGCGGCACTCTGTGGCGCGCCCCGCCGCCACGCGCGGCCGGCCGCCGTGCGCAGCGCGGTGACCGTCGCCGGCTCCCCCGCCGGTTCGGTGCGCAGCAGGTGCAGCGCCACCGTCTCCGGGTCGGTCCGCTCCCCGGCCAGCAGCCGCGCCGCCCGGCCGTGCCACAGCGCGCGTTCCCCGGGCGGCAACCCGGTGTAGAGGGCCGCCTCGACCAGCGGATGCACCAGGGCGTACCCGTCCGCGCCGCCCTCGACCAGGCCGGCGTCGCGCAGCCGGTCGGCCAGCCGGCAGGCCCGCGCCTGGTCCAGCTCGGCGAGGTCGCGGGCGTGCCGCAGCTTCGCGCCGCGGCCGAGCACGGCGAACGCCCGGGCCAGGTCGGCGGTGCCGGCCGGCAGCCGGGCCAGTTGGCGGTCCACGGCCCGCGCCACCTGGTCCGGGCCGAAGCCGCTGAGCCCGGCGGCCACGTCCGCGGTGGGTTCGACGCGCTCGGCGGCCAGGTGGTCGAGCAGCGCCCCGAGCAGGAAGGGGTTGCCGGCCGTCGCGGCGTGGCAGGCCTTGGCGAACGCGACGCCGGCGGTGGGCAACCGCCCCTGGACGATCGCCTGGACGGTGGCCGGCTCCAGCGGGCTGGGCCGCACCGGCGCCCCGCCGGCGGCGAGCAGCTCGGCGAGCAGGTCCGGTTCGGCCGGCGGCTCGCCGGAGCGGACCGCGCACAGGATGCCCAGCGGCAGCCCGGCCAGCCGCCGGGTGAGCTGGCCGAGCCAGCGCAGCGACGGCGCGTCCGCCCAGTGCACGTCGTCGACCAGCAGCAGGGTGGCGGCACGGGCGGCGAGGCCGCAGGTCAGCCAGGTCAGCCCGTGCGCGGCGGCGTGCATGGCGTCGCCGGTCGGCGCCGGGGTGGCCGCGTCCTCGTCGAGGGCCCGGCGGGCCGGGGCGGCGGCGCCGACGGCCAGCGCGTCCCACTCCGGGCTCTGCCGGACCGGGGCGAACAGCTGCCTGGCGATCCCCCAGCCGGCGTCGTGGTCCAGCGGGCCGCCCCACGCGGACAGCACGCGCAGGCCGGCGGCGGCCGCGCCGGAACCGGCGGCGGCCAGCAGACTCGACTTGCCGATCCCGGCTGGGCCCTCCACGACGATCACGGCGCCGGTCCCGGAGCGCACTTGGGCGAGCCGGTGGTCGAGCATCGCCAGCTCCGCATCGCGTTGCAACAGCACGCGCGGCATCCGCCGACCGTACGTCGTGGTGCCGCCACGCGAAACCTCGTGGTCGGATCCACGATTCAACGCACCAGGTGAATCCGCAGCATGAGGACATGGAAACCACCGAGTACGCACTGGGGCGCACGCCCGCGGAATACGAACGGGTCCGGGCGCAGGCCCGGCTCTGGGAGCCGGACACCGCCCGGCTGCTCGACCGGCTCGGCGTCGGCGCCGGGGCCCGCTGCCTGGACGCCGGCTGCGGTCCGGGCGAGACAATGCGCCGGCTGGCCGAGCGGGTCGGCCCGACCGGCGAGGTGACCGGGATCGACCTGGACCCGGGGATGGCGGCGGCCGCCGAGTCCTACACCGGCTGCCGGGTGCTGCGGCACGACGTCACCAAGGACGAGCCACTGCCCGGCGGACCGTACGACCTGGTCTACGCGCGGTTGCTGCTGTTCCACACGCCGGATCGGGAGGCCGCGCTGGCCCGGTTGTGGGCGGCGGTGGCGCCCGGCGGGCATCTGCTGGTGCAGGACTACGACATGCGTACCGCGGGCGTCGTCCCGTCGCTGGGGATCGTCGAGCGGATGACCGGCCTGGTGATCGAGGCGTTCGGGGCGGCCGGGTGTGACGTGCGGGCCGGCAGCCGGTTGCCGTACCTGATGGCGCGCGCCGGGGTGGGCGCGCCGGACGGCACCGACGTGGCCGGCCGGCTCGTGCCGATGGCGGTCGGCACGCCGGTGCTGGAGAGCGTCTTCCGCAGCCTGCTGCCGGTCGCCGTCGCCAACGGGCTGATCACCCGGGCCGAGGCCGAGCGGTCGATCGAGGCCCTGCACGCCGAGGCCGCCGCGCACCCGGACCGTTCGGTGCTGCTGCCGCTGCTCAACGGGGCCTGGAAACGGCGATGAGCGAGGCTCGGGACGGGCCGGGGTCCGCGCCCTCCGAGGCCGCGACACCACCGAGGCGATCAACCCGGACGTCGATCGCCCGGCCGGCGCGCCGCCCCCGGTCAGCCGAGCTGGACGCGGTCCGCCAGCCCGGCCGCGGTGAACGCCTCGGCCAGCGCGTCCCGGCCCTCGGTGAAGTGCGCCCAGCTGTCGAAGTGCACCAGCACGATCTGCTCGGCGCCGAGGATCCGGGCGGCCTCGGCGGCCTGCTCGCTGTCCAGGGTGAGCAGCGCACCGTCGAACAGGCCGGTGCGCACCGCGCCCGCGAAGATCAGCGCGGTGCCGATCGGGCCGAACCGCCCGGCGATCTCCCGGACCCGCTCCAGCGACGCGTTGTCGCCGCTGACGTAAACCGAGGGCAGGCCTTCCCCGGTGAGAACGAAACCGGTCACCTCGCCGGTGATGGGCTCGCAGCCCTCGGGGCCGTGCCGGGCCGGGACGGCGGTCACCGTCACCGCGCCCAGCTTGATCGACTCCCACGGGGCCAGGCCGCGGGCGGTGCCGCCGAGCCGCTGGGCGCCGTCCGGCGTGGTCAGCGTCAGCGGGACCTCGGCGAGCAGGGCGCGGCCGGCGTCGTCGAGGTTGTCGGCGTGCTGATCGTGCGAGAGCAGGACCACGTCGATCGGCTCCGCCGGGCGGCCCGACGGCGGGGCGAGCTTGGTCAGCTTGGTGCCGCTCGGCGAGACGTAGTCGCCGGGCTGGTCGAACGTCGGGTCGGTGAGGAAGCGGAGGCCGCCGTACTCGAAAAGGGCTGTCGGGCCGCCGAACGTCTGCACAGTGATCATCGTCAACCTCACGGATAGATGTGTTGTCATTCGTGAGGCTAGGCGTTTGTCACGGATAAAAGCAAGCGGTAACGTGAGGTCCGTGATCGACGCCGCTCCGGGAGCCGACCGGCACCCCGGCCTGGACCTGGCCAACAGCCGCCTGGTCGCGCCCGGAAACCAGGTCACCGATCTGCTCGACGGTCCCGAGGCGGCCACCCGATGGCTGATCGATCGCGGACTCGCGCCGGCAGACGCCGTGCTCCAGGAGATCTGTGCGGGCCGGTTGCGCGCGATGCGGTCGCAGATCCGGGCGCTGCTCACCGCGCGGGTCGCCGGGGCCGCGCCGCCGGCCGAGGCGCTCGCGGCGGTCAACGCGGCGATGACCCGGGTGCCGACCGCCGCCGAGCTGCGCTGGGACCCGGTCCGCGGCCTGCACCGCGCCACCCCGCACCCGACCGACCAGGTGGTCGACCGGGCGCTCGGCACGCTCGCCGCCGACATCGCCGACCTGCTCACCGGCGCCGACGCGGACCGCCTGACGGCGTGCGACTCGCCGCCCTGCCGGCGCTTCCTGCTGCGCAGCGGCCGCCGGCAGTTCTGCTCGATCCGCTGCGGCGACCGCGCCCGGGCGGCCCGCGCCTACGCTCGCCGCCCCCGCTGACTCGCCGACGGTGTGTTGCCGGGGACGGCGTGCGCCGCCCGGGTCCCGATGGCACGCTGATCGGGAGGCCGCCGCCCGCCGCGGACCGGCCCGCCATCAACCGTTCATCACCTTCGACGGAGCCCGCCGATGATCGCTCAGGAACTGCACGTCAACCCCGTCTTCGACGCCGCCCAGGAGATCGAGCGCCGGGTCGCGTTCCTGGCCGAGGCGCTGACCAGCACCGGCACCCGCGCGCTGGTCCTCGGGATCAGCGGCGGCGTCGACTCGTCCACCGCCGGCCGGCTCTGCCAGCTGGCCGTCGACCGGGTCCGGGCGAGCGGGCACGACGCGGAGTTCATCGCGATGCGCCTCCCGTACGGCGTGCAGCACGACGAGCAGGACGCGCAGACCGCCCTCGCGTTCATCAAGCCGGACCGGGTGCTCACCGTCGACGTCAAGCCGGCCGCCGACGCCGCGCTGCGCAGCCTGCTCGACGCCGGGCTGACCACCCGGGACGAGGCCGAGCAGGACTTCATCCTGGGCAACATCAAGGCCCGGGAGCGGATGATCGCCCAGTACGCCGTCGCCTCCGCCACCCGGGGCCTGGTGATCGGCACGGACCACGCGGCCGAGGCGGTGACCGGCTTCTTCACCAAGCACGGGGACGGCGCGGCGGACCTGGTACCCCTGGAGGGTCTGACGAAGCGGCGGGTCCGCGCCGTCGCCGCGGCCCTGGGCGCGCCGGACTCGCTGGTCAAGAAGATGCCGACGGCGGACCTGGAGACGCTGCGGCCCGGCATCGCCGACGAGGAGGTGCTCGGCTTCTCCTACGACCAGATCGACGATTTCCTGGAGGGCGAGCCGGTGCCGTCGGCGGTGGTCCGCGCGATCGAGGAGCGTTTCCGGCTGACCGCCCACAAGCGTGCCCTCCCCCGCGGCCCGCACTGAGCCCAACGGCGGATCGGGCTCACGGTTCGCGGGAAGCGGCCGATGGGTGCGATATGAGTGTGGGGTTCCGGGAGCGGCTGGACAGCCAGTCTCTGGAGCTGCTCGCGGACGCCTTCGGCCGCAGCCCGGTGCCCAAGCTCGTGCTCGGTCTGGACCCGCGGCAGTACTGCCGGTTCCATACCGTCAACGACGCCTTCTGCGAGCTGGCCGGTTACCGCGCTGACGAGCTGATCGGCCGGTCCTTCCTGATGGTGCTGGACGAGGGGCCCGGTCCGGTGCTGGCCGCGTTCGCGTCGATGGTGCGCGGCGAGCGGGACGTGGTCGCGATGGAGCGGGTGCTGGTCCGCAAGGACGGCGCGCGGGTCCGGGTGGTCACCCAGAACGTGCTGGTCCGGGACCGGGCCGGCCGGCCGTTCCTGGTGGCCGAGGTGGTGGCGGGCGGCAGCCGCCCGGCCCCGGCCGCCGGTGCGGCTCCGGACCGGGAGATGGCCCGGCTGCGCCGGATCCTGGCGGTGCAGCGCGCGGTCACCGCGGCGGCCACCGACCGGGACTCGGCGGTGCGGGCGGTCGCCGATCAGGTGGTCGAGTTGTTCCCGGCGGCCGACGGGGCAGCGGTGGAACTGGTCGAGGGCGATCAACTGACCTACGTCGCGACCGCCGGGACGCTGGCCCCGTTCGCCGGCACCCGGATCCCGCGCACCGGGTCGCTGAGCGGCATCGCGCTGAGCACCGACGCCCCGGCGCACTGCCCGGACACCGGTCACGACCCGCGGGTCGACCGGGGCATGTGCGAGCGGCTCGGGATCGGCGCCATGCTGCTCGCCCCGCTGCACGCGGAGAACCACGTGGTCGGTGTGCTCAAGGTGTCGGCCGGCACCGCGCACGTCTTCGACGACACCGACGAGCAGCAGCTCGCCCTGCTCGCCGAGAGCCTCAGCGCGGCTCTGCAGCACGCCGACGACGCCACCCGCAACGCCGAGCTGCTCGCCGAGCGCACCCGGGCGCTCACCGAGCTGTCGATCAGCGAGCAGCGGTTCCGGCTGGCCTTCGACAACTCGCCGCTCGGCCTCACGCTGTGCAGCCTGCGGCCCGCCGACTTCGGACGGTATCTGCAGGCCAGCCCGGCGATGACGACGATCACCGGGTACACCCCGGCCGAGCTGACCGGGATGACCTTCGCCGACCTCACCCACCCGGACGACCTGCCGGGCACCCGCGATCACGCCCGCCGGTTGCTCGCCGGCGAGCTCGACGCGGTCAGCCTGGAGCGCCGCTACCTGCACAAGGACGGGCACGTCATCTGGGTGACGCTGCGCGTCGCGGTGGTCCGCGACGAGCGCGGCGAGGCCCAGTACGCGGTGGTCCAGGTCGAAGACGTCACAGCGGCCCGCGAGGCGGACGCCCAGCTGCGCCGCTCGGCCCGGTTGTTCGAGCTGATCCCGGCCGCTGTCATCGTCCGCGACCTGGACGGCACGATCCGCTGGTGGAACGACGGCGCGACCCACCTGTACGGCTGGCCGCTGACCGCGGCGGCCGGCAAGTCCGCCCACCGGTTGCTGCACACCACTTTCCCGTACGCGGGGGGCGCCGCCGAGCAGGAGGAGGCGCTGCGCCGCGACGGCTACTGGAACGGCCACCTGGACCACATCACGGCGGACGGGCGTACCGTCAATGTCCTGAGCCGACAGGTGCTGCACCACCCGGACCCGGACCACGCGCAGGTCCTCGAGGTGAACTCGGACGTGACGGCGGCCCGGGTCGCGGAGCAGGCGCTCGCCGAGAGCGAGGCGCGGTTGCGCGCGCAGTTCGCCAACACCGGCGTCGGCCAGGTCATCTCGGCGCTGGACGGCACCCTGATCAGCGCGAACCGGGCGTACGCCGCGATGATCGGCCGCACCCCGGAGGAACTGGTCGGGCGGCACGACCACGACCTGGTGCACCCGGACGACCTGGTCGTGCGGCGGCGGCTGCTGGCCGGCCTGTTCGCCGGGGACAGCGACGCGTACACCACCGAGGTGCGGCTGGCGCACGCCGACGGGCACTGGGTGCCTGTCGAGTGGACGATCTCACTGGTCCGCGACCCGGGCGGGCATCCGAAGCTGATGGTCGGGGTGCTCACCGACATCACCGCGCGGCGCGCCGCCGAGCAGGCCCGGGACGCGGCAGCCGCCGCCCTCGCCGAGCGCAACACCCAGCTGGAGGCCGCCAACCAGCTGAAGCTCGACATCATCGGGATGCTCGGGCACGAGATCGGCAACCCGCTCACCTCGATCCGCGGCAACGCCGAGATCCTCACCGACGACTGGGCGGCACTCTCCGACGAGCGCCGCGGCCGGGCCATCGACGCGATCGCCAGGCAGGCCGGCCGGCTGGACGAGATCGTCCGGGAGGTGCTCGCCATGGTGACCATCGAGACCGGCACGATTCGCGCGGACCGGCGGCTGCTGCGCGTACGCGAGGAGATCGGCCGGGCGCTGTGGGCTGTCGACGGCGCCGAGTCGGTACCGGTCGACGGCCCGGACGCGCCGGTGCTCTGCCACCCCGGGCACCTGCAGCAGATCCTGGTCAACCTGCTCTCCAACGCCCGCAAGTACGGCGGCGGCGCCACCGCGGTCCGGGTGTCACACCCACCGGGCCTGGTGGAGATCACGGTCGAGGACGACGGTCCCGGTGTCCCGGAGGAGTTCCGGGACCGTCTCTTCGAGCGGCTGGCCCGCGCCGACCGGGACGCCGCCGCTGTCAACGGCACCGGCCTGGGCCTGTACATCGTGCGCGGGCTGGCCCAGGCCAATCACGGCGACATCCGCCACGAGCCGAATCCGGCCGGTGGCTCCCGGTTCATCCTTTCGCTGGAATCACCAGGGTCTGCCCCGGAGTGATGCGGTCCGGGTCGTCGATCACGTCCCGGTTCGCCTTGAAGATCGCCGGCCACTTCGCGGCGCTGCCCAGCTGCGCCTTCGCGATGCCGCTCAGGGTGTCGCCCTTCTTCACGGTGTAGAGCTTCGGGATCGTGCCGACCGGCTTGGTGGGCGGCAGGACGAGCACCTGACCGGGAACGATCTGGTTGGGGTTGCGGATGGTCGCCCGGTTCAGCAGGTAGATCTGCGGCCACCGGTCGGCGTCCCCGAGCTGCGCCTTGGCGATGCCGCTGAGCGTGTCGCCCTTCTTCACCTTGTAGGTGCGCGGCGGCGGCACCTTGCCGGGCAGCACGCCGGCGAAGCGCAGCAGGTCGGCCAGCTCGAAGGTGCCCTCCTTGGCGGCCGGCAGGTGCGGTTTCCACCCGGCCTGCCGCAGGATCGAGTCCTGGCTGCGCCGGACCAGGCCGATCAGCACCTCGGCGACCAGCGTGCTGCCGACCGGGCCGAGCCGCTGCCCGTTGTGGAAGTGCGCCGCCTCGGCCAGCACGTAGTACCAGAGCGGGGTCCGCGACTCGAAGCCGCCGGCGGTCACCGCGGCGGCCTGCGCCGGGCCCACCGCCGCGATGATCTCGTCCTTGCTGAGCACCGGCAGGTCGAGCAGCTGGGCCACGGCCTGGCCGGTGGGCAGCCGCATCCGGTAACCGCGCAGCAGGTTGCGCACCGGCAGCCGGGCCGCGTCGGGCGGCGTCTCGGTCGTCCCGGCCAGCGTCTGCAGCGCGAACAGCGCCTGGTCGTCCTTGGTGGCGATGTTGGTGTCGAGCCGGCGGGCGTTCGACACGTTCGGCCCGGTGCCGGTGAGGTTCTCCCACTCGATGATCCAGTTCTCCGGGACCGTCTTGTTGGCCGGGCCGCCCACCTCGCCGCTGAGCGCGGTGAAGGTGAACAGCAGCTGCAGGCTGGCCGGCACCCCGCCGTGCAGGTTGAAGTTGAGGTTGAAGTTGTAGGCGGCGCGGACCATCGTGTGCCCGATCCGGTAACCGGCGAAGGAGAACTCCAGCGGCATCCGGAACGGCTCGGCGGCCGGGTTGAACCAGCGGTTGCCGTGGTTGACGATGTCGTCCACGACGGCCGGCTCGGCGATCCGCTTGAGGAAGTCGTGCACCACGATGTGCTGGTAGTGCTGGCGCAACGTGCGGCTCGCGTCGTTGAACGACAGCCCCTGGGCGACCAGCGCGTTGTGCGCCTTGAGGAAGGCGACGTGCAGCTGGGCGACGATCAGGTTCTCGTCGTTGCGCGGGTCGCCGATCAGGGCGGCCCGGTCGTGCTCGATGTCGCCGGGCGCGGCGGGCTCGCGGGGTAGGTCGTTGTCGTCGGTCTTGCCCGGCGGCCGCTTGAACGGCGGCTGCGAGTTGTTCTTGAGCGTGGTGACGGTGCCCAGCTTCATCTTCGCGGCGTTCTTCGGATCGCGGGGAGCGGGCGCGCCGTAGACGCTGTCCAGGTCCAGGTTGCCGGTCCGGATGTTGCGGACGGCGCCGCGGATGTCGGCCAGCGACAGCGGCGTCATGCTGTCGGCGAGCAGCTCGGCCACCGTCGCGGAGCCGGACTCCAGGGTGATGTCGTGGTCGACGAACTGCCCGAAGTAGGTGTACGCCGCCGGGATCGGGCTGTCCGCGCCGGGCGTGTCGACGTCGACCATGCTGGCGCCGAGCTTCTTGAGCAGGTCGGGCATGGTGGCGGTCTGCGGCAGCAGGTTCGCGTCGTCCTCCTGCAACGTGGGGAACAGGAAGTCGAAGCTGTGCGTGTCGATCGGTGTGGTGAGCGCGAATCGGGCCGGCGACTGCGCGGTGAACTGGGCGAGGTCGCCAGCGGCCTGGTTGAGTTCCTCTTCGGTGACCATCCGTCCGTGCAGGAGACGTGGCATGGGGCCGTTCCCCTTCCCCGTGAGAAGTAGTGGCATTGACCTGCGACGATCCTGGCCACCATAGGCCCGGTCACCCGGGCGAGTGAGTCGGAAACCAGACAAAAATCGTGATCAGGATATTCACGACGATCCGCCGGGCCGCCGATTCTGCAACAAACCTGCAAATGAGAATCGTTGACGCGCGTCTCGTGACGGTGAGAGATTCGAATGCGTCCCCGAAACCGCCGGCTCGCCATCCCCATTTGTTGCCGCAAATAAAGCGACCCGCGAATTGCCGGCGGCATCTCTTTGTGCAAGGAGATAAATCGCATGGCACCATCCGTACGCGCACGCCGGTTGGCCGGTGCGAGCGCGCTGATCACCCTGGTCATGGCGGGTCTCGCGGTGGCCGTGGGCACCGCCGAGGCGGCCACCCTGTTCAGTGCCGACTTCGAGTCCGGATCGGCGAGTGGCTGGTCGAAATCGGGCGGCACCTGGTCGATCGTCACCGACGGCAGCAAGGTGTTGCAGCAGTCCGACACCGGTAGTGAGCGGGCCCGCGAATTCGGTGGCACCACCTCCTGGACGAATTATTCGGTGCAGGCGCGGGTCAAGGCGACGGCGTTCGGCTCCAGCAGCGGGGTGGTGGCGCTCACCGCCCGGGCGGCCGGAGCCACCAAGATGTACCGGCTGTCGCTGACCGCCGCCGGCCGGGTGCAGCTGGAGGCGATGAACGGCAGCAGCGTCACGGTGCTCGCCGGCCGCGCACAGACCGTCTCGACCAGCACGTTCTACACGCTGCGGCTGACCGTCGACGGCAGCACGATCAGTGGCTCGATCGACGGCACCAGCGTCGGATCGGCCACCGACTCGACGATCACCGCCGGGCGGATCGGGCTGCTCACCGAGTACGCGTCCGGCCGCTTCGACGACGTCGTGGTGGACGACGGCGGCAGCACCACGCCGACCAGCTCGCCGACGGCGGGACCCAGCTCGCCCAGCCCGTCCACATCGCCCAGCCCGTCCACGTCGACCAGCACCCCGCCGGTCACCGGGGCGCTCTACGTGTCGCCGAGCGGCACCGACGGCGCGGCCGGCACCCCGTCGGCGCCCACCACGCTCCCCTCGGCGATCAGCCGGATCGGCGCGGGCGGCACCATCTACCTGCGCGGCGGGACCTACTCGTACGCGCAGACGGTGAGCATCGCGCCCGGCAACAACGGAACGTCGGGCGCGCCGAAGACGATCTCGGCGTACCCCGGCGAGGTTCCGGTGCTGAACTTCTCGGCGCAGAGCGAGGACCCGGCGGCCCGCGGGCTCGTGGTGAACGGCAACTACTGGCACCTGTACGGCATCGTGGTCGAACGCGCCGGCGACAACGGCATCTTCGTCGGTGGCAGCAACAACGTCATCGAGCGCGCGGTGACCCGGTTCAACCGGGACAGCGGCCTGCAGATCTCCCGGATCGCGTCGGACACGCCGAAGGCGCAGTGGCCGTCGAACAACCTGATCCTCACCTCGGAATCGCACGACAACGCCGACTCGGACGGGGAGGACGCCGACGGGTTCGCCGCGAAACTGACCGTCGGCACCGGCAACGTGTTCCGCTACACGGTGTCGCACCACAACATCGACGACGGCTGGGACCTGTACACCAAGACCGACACCGGGGCGATCGGGCCGGTCACCATCGAGGACTCGCTCTCCTACGACAACGGCACGCTGACCGACGGCTCGCAGGCCGGCGCCGGTGACCGCAACGGCTACAAGCTGGGTGGCGAGGACATCGCGGTGAACCACGTGGTGCGGCGCAGCATCGCCTACCACAACGGCAAGCACGGGTTCACCTACAACAGCAACCCGGGCTCGCTGACCGTCTCGAACAACCTGAGCATCGACAACGGACAGCGCAACTTCAACTTCGACGCCGGCACCTCGGTGTTCCGCAACAACACGTCCTGCCGGTTCAGCAGCGGCACCAACGACCGGATCGTCGGCGACGCGGACAGCTCCAACCAGTTCTGGTCCGGTACCAACGGCTCCCGCTGCGCCACCTACAGCGGGGCCCTGGCCTGGTCGTTCTCCTCCAGCGGCGCGCTGCTGGTGACGATCGGCGGCCGGCCGGTGTCGCTGTAGTCCGACGCGACGGCCGGGCCGGCGCGAGCCTCGCGCCGGCCCGGCCGGTCAGCCCGTCCTCGCCGGCAGGTCGACGACCTGGCCGGCCGGCGGCGCCCCGATCTCCGGGAAGTCCGCGCCGAACCCGGTGAACATCACGGTGTCGGCGCCCTGGCCGCCCATCTTCACGCGTGGATCTTTCCATGCGTGCCGTGACACCCGTTATCTTGCTCGGATGGAACGCACCGCCCTCGTCACCGGAGCATCCTCGGGCATCGGCCTGGCCACCGCGGCCGCCCTGGTCGCCCGGGGCTATCGCGTGCTCGGCACCAGCCGGCACCCCGACGCGATCGAGAAGAAGGTGGCCGGGGTCGAGTACCTGCCGCTGGACCTGACCTCCGACGAGTCGATCGAGGCGCTCGCGGAACCGCTGCGGGGCGTCGACGTGCTGGTCAACAACGCCGGGGAGAGCCAGTCCGGGCCGTTCGAGGAGCTGCCGATGGACGCGCTGCGCCGGCTCTTCCAGGTGAACGTGCTGGGTCCGGTGCGGCTGGCCCAGCTGGCGCTGCCCGGCATGCGGGAGCGGCGGTACGGCCGGGTGGTGATGGTCGGCTCGATGCTGGCGTCGTTCCCGCTCGCCTACCGCTCCTCCTACGTCGCCACCAAGGCCGCGATCAAGGGTTTCGCGAACGGCGCCCGGCACGAGTACTCGCCGTACGGGGTGTGGCTGACCACCGTCGAACCCGGCTCGATCAACACCGGCATCAGCGAGCGCCGCACCAGGTATCTCGCCGAGGACTCGCCGCACCGGGCCGACTTCCAGCGGATGCTCGCCGCGCTCGACCGCAACGAGAAGGCGGGCGTGTCCGCCGACCGGGTCGCGGCCACCGTCGTCACCGCTGTCGAGGCCGGCCGGCCCCGCCAACGGTACGCGGTGGGCAGCAACGCCCCGTTCGTCTTCGCCCTGCGCCGGGTGGTACCCGCCGGGCTGGTGGAGAAGATCACTCACCGTAAGCACGACCTGAGCCGGTAAGCTTCTCGGGTGCTGCGTACGGGTGGGTTGTTGCTGGTCCTCGACGGGAACAGCCTGCTGCACCGGGCGTACCACGCCAGTGACGGCTCGCCGGAGCCGGCGCCCGCGCTGCGCGGCCTCGTCGGCTACCTGGCGCGCGCCGCCGCCCACCTGCGCCCGGACGCGGTGCTGGTCGGCTTCGACTGCCCGCTGGACTCGGCCCGGCGCACCGATCACCCGGACTACAAGGCGCACCGCCCGGCGAAACCGGCCGAGCTGACCCGCCAGCTGGCGATCGCCCCCGACCTGTTGCGGGCCGCCGGGGTCGGCACTGTCGTCCCGCCGGCCTACGAGGCGGACGACGTGCTGGCCAGCAGCGCGACGCTGGCCCGGGAGCGGGGCTGGCGCTCGGTGCTGATGACCAGCGACCGGGACGCGTTCGCGCTGATCGACGAGAACACCTCGGTGCTGCGGGTCCGCAACGGTGGCTTCGACCGGTCGGTGCTGGTCGACCACGAGTCGCTGCCCGCGATGTACGGGGTGCATCCGTGGCAGTACACGGATTTCGCGGCGCTGCGCGGGGACCCGTCCGACAACCTGCCCGGGGTGCGGCGGTTCGGGGCACGGACGGCGGCCCGGTTGCTCGCGGCGTTCGGGTCGGTGGACGCGGCGTTCGAGGCGGGTGCCGATGCCGTACGCGAAGTCGTCGGCGAGCTCGCCGCGGCGGCCCTGAGCGAACCCGCGGCCCGGGTGATCGTCGATCGCAACCGCGGCCTGATGCGGATGCGGCGGGACCTGCCGGTCCCCAGCCCGGACTCGGCCCGGCTGCCGCTGGACTACCTGGTGCTCCGCCGCGCCCTGCGCGAACACGGCATCAATCTGGGGCCGTCGCTGTGGGCGCTGACCGGCGGCGACGCGCCGAGCATCCCGGCCCAGGCGGAACCGGAGCCGGAGCCCGCCTGGGCCGCCGTGCTGCAGCCGCGCGTCCTGCGCGGGTCGATGTCCGGTCGTCGCGATCCGACGCCGGGCCAGACCGCCCTCTTCTGATCAGTCGGTGGCCGCGGCCGCCAGCCGGTCCAGCATCCCGGACAGGCCGGCCCCGGCCAGCAGGCGGCGCTGCCGCGCGGCGCCGGTGCCCTCCCGGGCGACCCGGTCCAGCCCGGCCGTGACCAGGTCGAGGTCACCGTGCCGGCGCAGCGCCGGGCCGATCCGGTCGACCAGCTCGGCGACCGCGTCCCAGGCCGGCCGTGCCCGGCCGGTGACCGGATCCAGCAGGGTGCCGTCCAGCCCGGTCCGGGCCGCGTTCCAGTGCGCCGCGCCGAGCAGCACGTCCGGCACCACCGGTGCCGGGGTGCCCCGCTCCGCCGCCCGCGCCGCGGTGTCCACCAGGCCCCGGACCAGCGCCGCGACCAGCACGGTGTCGGCCGCCTGCGGGCAGACGTCGGCGATCCGGACCTCCACCGTCGGGAACGACGCCGACGGGCGGGCCCACCAGAGCACCATGGTGTCGTCCATCATCGCGCCGGAGGCGATGAGCGCCTCGACCGTCCGGCGATAGTCCGCGGCCGACCGCAGGTGCGGCCACGGCCCCAGGCTCGGCCAGCGTTCCAGCTGCACGCATCGCCAGCTCGCGCAGCCGGTGTCGGCGCCCTCGAAGACCGGCGAGTTCGCCGCCAGGGCCTGGATGATCGGCAGGTCGCCGCGCAGCCGGGTGCAGACCTCCACCGCGAGGTCCTCGTCCGGCACGCCGACGTGCACGTGGCAGCCGCACACCGAGGGGTCACCGGCGATCGGCCCGTAGTGCCCGGTGATCGCCCGGAACCGGGGGTCGTCGGCCGGCTCCGGGAACCGCTCGGCGACCGGGGTGGCGCCGATCGGCACCAGCACCGCGCCGGCCCCGTGCGCCGCCTCGGCCACGCTGCGCCGGTTCGCCAGCAACTGGCCGGTGAGCTCGGTGGTGGCGGTGCAGACGCCGGTGACCATCTCGACCATGCTGGGCCGGAACTCGCGCCGGCTGCGCCGCCGGACCGGCTCGGGCAGGCCGGCCAGCACCTTCTCGGCGACCGGCAGGTTCTCCCCGGTGTTCGGGTCGAGCAGCAGGAACTCCTCCTCGACGCCGACGGTGAGCGCTACGGCCGCGGCGCGGTCCGGGTCCACGAGCGCTCCCCCCGTCGAGTGGTCGCCGCCACGCAGCGCGGGCAGATGTGGCGCACCTGGTCCGCAGCGGTCACCTGGTCGGTCCGCCGGAAGTCGAACCGCACGTGCGGGAACCGCCGCAGCCGGGTCCGGCTGAGCGCCAGCCCGCACAGCGTCTGGTTGAGCCCGGGCGTCCACGCGTGCACCTCGCCACCCGGTTGCCGGACGCCGTCGTCGTCGACCCACTCACTCGATGCCGCCACCGATGCCATGGTGGCCGCTTGCCCACCGTGGCCCGGGATACACCTGTTCCGCACCGGCCGGGCGCTGGCGACGGCGCGGACCGATTGCTAGCCTCGCGGTGACGAACGGGGGCTCGCCCATGCGCAACGTCACGCTCTCCGCCGGCACCGTCGAGTACGACGACACCGGCGGCGACGGCCCGGTACTCGTCTTCCTCACCGGCATCTTCGTCGGCGTGACCCTCTGGCGCCACGTCGTGGCCGACCTGCGGACCGGCCACCGCTGCCTCGCCCTGGAGCTGCCGCTCGGCGCGCACCGCGTCCCGATGAACCCGGACGCCGACCTCAGCGCCCCCGGCCTGGCCCGGCTGGTCGCCGAGTTCCTCGACCGGCTCGACCTGCGCGACGTCACGCTGGTCGGCTGCGACTGGGGCGGCGCGCAACTGGTCGCCGCGCACGGCCTCGGCAAACGCCTGGCCCGCCTGGTGCTGCTGCCGCAGGAGTCGTTCGAGAACTATCCGCCCGGCCTGCCCGGCCGCACCCTGTACCTGTCGTCGAAGGTGCCGGGCGCGACCTTCCTGGCCTTGCAGGCGCTGCGGATCCGCGGCCTGCGCCGCGCGCCGACGAACTTCGGTCTGATGTCGAAACGCCCGGTCCCGCACGACGTCATGGACGCCTGGTTGCGGCCGTCCCTGACGTCCGGCGCGATCCGGCGAGACCTGCGCGGCTATTTGCGTACGACGCGGCGCGCCGAATACACGGATGCTGCCGCCCGGTTGTCCACCTTCGACCGCCCAGCGCTCGTGCTCTGGGCGCCGGAGTCGACGATGATGGTCCCGGCGAACGGGGCCCGGCTGGCGCAGGCGCTTCCGCGGGGCCGCCTGATCGAGGTCCCGGACAGTTACACCCTGATGCCGGAGGACCAGCCGCGGGCCTGCGCCACCCACATCCGGGAGTTCGTCGCCGGCACCTGACAGTCACACCTCGGGCCGGCCGACCGCCGAGGCGGTACCGCCGAACCGCTGGCGCAGTTCCCGTTTGAGCAGCTTGCCGGAGGGATTCTTGGGCAGGGCCGGGACCAGGTGCACCGCCTTGGGCACCTTGTGCGCGGAGAGCCGCTGCCTGGCGAAAGCGATCAACTCGGCTTCGGTCACCTCGCCGCGCGGCACCACCACCGCGGTGATCGCCTCGATCCAGCGCGGGTCGGGCAGCCCCACCACCGCTACCTCGGCGACCCCGGGATGGGTGTAGAAGACGTCCTCGACCTCGCGCGAGGCGACCAGGACACCGCCGGTGTTCACCACGTCCTTGATCCGGTCGACGACGAACAGATAACCCTCCTCGTCGACCCGCACCAGGTCGCCGGAGTGGAACCAGCCGCCGGTGAACGCCTCGGCGGACTCCGCCGGCTTGCCCCAGTAGCCCCGGCACAGCTGCGGCGACCGGTAGACGACCTCGCCCAGCGCCACGTCGTTCATCTCGGTGTCGACGACACGCGCCTCGACGAAGAGCACCGGCCGGCCGATCGAATCCGGTCGTTCGGCGTGCTCGTCCGGCCGCAGCACGGTGGCCAGCGGGCCGATCTCGGACTGACCGAAGCAGTTGTAGAAGCCCACCTCGGGCAGCAGCTCCTGCCATTTCCGCAGGACCGGCACCGGCATGATGGAGGCGCCGTAGTACGCCTTGCGCAGGCTGCTCAGGTCGGCCTCGGCCACCGCCGGATTATTGCCGAGCCCGACCCAGACGGTGGGCGGCAGGAACAGCGAGGTGATCCCGTCGCGCGGCACCCGGCGCAGGATCTCGTCGGCGACCGGCGCCTCGATCAGGTGGTTGGTCATCCCGACGGCCAGGCCCGGCATCAGGAACACGTGCATCTGCGCCGAGTGGTACAGCGGCAGCGCGTGCAGCGGCACGTCGTCCGGCCGCAGGTCGAGGGCCGCGACACAGGACGCGTACTCGTGGACCAGCGCCCGGTGGGTCAGCATCGCGCCCTTCGGCTGCGAGGTGGTCCCGCTCGTGTAGAGCAGCTGCACCAGGTCGTCGTCGGCGACCCCGTCCTCGTGATGCACCGGGCCGTCCGGATCTCCCGCCCAGGCCAGCACGTCGTGCAGGGTCCGGCGCGGCAGCCCGGCGAGTTCCTCCTCGATCGCGTCGAGCACGGCGGCGAGCGCCACGTCACCGAAGACGGCGGCGGGCTCCGACTGGGTGAGCAGGTACGCCAGCTCACCACCGGTGGTGTTGAAGTTGACCGGCACGTGCACCAGGCCGGCCCGGGCGCAGCCGAGGAAGAGCAGCAGGTAGGCGTCGGAGTTCTTGCCGTACGCCGCCACCCGGTCGCCGTGGGACAGCCCGAGCGCGAGCAGCCCGGCGGCCACCCGGCCGGCCGCGGTGTCCAGCTCGGCGTAGGTCCACGACCGGTCACCGAAGGTCAGCGCCACCCGGGCCGGGGTGCGTCGCGCGCTGCGCTCGATGATCCGTCCGACGGTGCTGGGTTGATCCATGACTCACCCTGCCCCGCGATCGGGCGCCCGCACAAGCCCTCGGCCGGCGGCCCGGGACCATCGGTGATCGCGTATGCTCCGGCGAACTTGATCTTGAGGGCGGGGCGCGTGCATCCGGTGCTGGCATTCCTGATCCGTTACGGCCTCGCCGCGACGGCCGCCTGGGCGACCTTCGTCGCCGAGGCGGTGCTGCTGCTCGCCGGCCTGCTCGCCTGGTCGTTAGGGACCGATCAGGGCATCGGCAGCCCACTGGGCGGGCCGCTGCTGGTGCTCGGGGCGGCGGTCCTCGGGGCCGGCGCGGCAGCCGCCGTCTGCGTGCCGGCCACCATCGCGGGCGAGCTCACCGCGCGCGGCCGGCACTGGGTGCTGCTGCCGCTGACCGCGGTGGGCGCTGTCGCGGTGCTGCTCGCGCTGATCGAGACCGCCATCGTGGCGCTCGCCGGGCCGGCCCCGGCACCGGTCCTGGTGAGCTGGCTGGCCGGGTGGGGTCTGCTGCTGGCCGGGGTGGCGCCGGCGACGCTGGTCTGCGCCGGCGCGAGCGCCGGCGTGGGGCGGCTGCTCGCCCGGCGGGAGCGGCGACGCGCCGCCCGGGCCGCCCTGCTCCCCGCCGTCCACTGGCGATAGGCATCCCGACCCAGCCGGATCGACCTCAGTCGAGGTGGCCGGTGAGGTAGGTCAGGGCGGCCGCGGCGTCGCCACCCTCGCCCTGCCGCCGGCGGAAATCGGCGGCAAAACCGGCCAGGGCGGCGAGGGGTCGTGAATGCGGCGGTCGTGCGGGGTGACCGGGTCGGCACCGATAACCGCTGGCGCGCGGACGGGCCGGCACGCCAGGGTAAGCCGTGATCACCATTCAGCGGATCCGGGTGCGGTGGAGCGCGGCGGCCCGTGGCGCGCCGCAGGCGAACGCCCGCCGGGGCCGGTGTGGCCCGGCGCCGCTTCCGGCGTCCACGCCCGCCGATCGCCTGATCGTCCACGATGTGCTCGCCGATGAGGCTGACCACTACGTGGCTCGTCACCGCGTGGTCGGCGGTGACCTCGATCGGGCCGGCGACCTCGATCTCTGGCTGTCCGGCCGGGATGCGACGCTGATCGTCGACCGGTTGCCGGGCAGAGCCGCCCATCCGAGGCAGAGCGGCCCCGCTCGTCTCTTCGTGCTCGGGCCGGGCGAGGTCGGCCGCTACCGGGCGAACTTCCGGTTCACCCACACCACCTGCCCGTGCGATCCGAGCTGGTATTACGAGGACTGGCTGGTGCTCGTCGCCAACGGCGAGATGCCCGCCGACGGGTTCCTCGCCCGCCGCCCCGACCACGACGTGGACCACCGCGTCCACCTTTACGGCGGATCGAGACGGCCGGGCCGGCGGCGATCCGGTCACCGCACCGGCTGACCGGTCCGCACGGGCCGGCCCGCCCGGTCAGGCGCGGCGGGTCATGGACCGCACCGGCTGACCGGTCCGCACGGGCCGGCCCGCCGGGTCAGGCGCGGCGGGTCCAACCCGGCGGGTCATGGGTGGCTATTCCGGGCGCGCTGCCGGGCCGCGTCGACTGCCGCTGGTGTCCGCACGGTCCCGATCCTCTCAGCCGGCCAGGAGGCGGTCGGCGAGGTCCGAACGCCGATAGAGGACGGACCGCCCGTGCCGCGCGCTGACCAGCAGCCCACCGGCCCGCAACGCCCGCAGGTGCTGGTTGACAGCGGTCACCGTCACGCCGAGCCGGGCGGCCAGCTCGGTGGACGACGCCGGGGTGGCCAGCTGCACCAGCAGGCCCGCCCGATGCGTGCCGAGCAGGCCGGCCAGCGCGCCCGGCGCGGGCAGCGGCTGCGGCTCCCACAGCGTGCCCAGCCCGCGCGCCAGGTAGATGACCATCGGGGGCTCGGCGGGCAGGATCGGGGCCGAGGCGCTGCTGGTCCACATCGACGGGACCAGTGTCAGCCCGCCGGCCGCCGGCCGCGTGTAGTGCACCTGCGACCGGACGTGCACCTCCACCGTGTCCCCGCGCAGCCGCACCCGGCCGGCCAGCCCGGCGAACATCGCGGCCAGCCCGTGCTGCGCGATCTCCCGCCCGCGGAAGGTGACGTCGCCTTCGAGCAGCGCCCGCATCCGCGACCAGTGCGGTGCGAAACACGCCTCCCAGTATCCGGTCAACGCGTCCAGGATGCGGTCCAGGACATCAGCGCCGCGCAGCGGCGCCGGCAGTCTCCCGGGTCCGTGCAGCAGCCGCAGGTCACGATCGACAACCCCGTTTCCGGTACGCCGGATCGCCGCCAGCTCGTCCGCCAGTCGCGTCAGCGGCGACCACGGCCGGGGTGTCAGGAAGTCGGGCGTCCACAGGTCGTCGTTGACCAGGCAGTCCAGCAGCTCGGCGTCGAGCCGCCCGCGCACCCGCCGCATCTCGCGGATCCACGGCAGGTGCAGCGGGTACCGGCCCGGATCCCGCCACGCGTGCAGCGACAGCACCAGCTCGTTGAGCGGCGAGATCGCGAACCGCACGCCGCCCAGGTCCGGCCCGTCGAGCCGATAGCGCACCACCATGAAGCAGAACGCTACATCGCTGGTGACCGCCGCCCGCGGCTGACAGAACTGGCGGGTGACCCTCACTGCCACACGACTCACCGGCCGCAGCCCGGTGGAGCGTGCCCTGACCCTGTCCATCGCCGCGGCCTCGCTGGCCAAGGGCGTGCTGTTCGGGGTCAGCGCGCTCTTCTTCACCACCGTGATCGGGCTGTCCCCGGCCATCGTCGGCATCGGCCTGACGGTCGCCGGGGTGGCCGGGATGGCCGCCGCCTTCGGGTCCGGCCACCTCGCCGACCGGGTCGGGGCGCAGCCGGTTCTGGTCGCCGCCACCGTCGTCCAGTCGGTGGCCCTGGCGGCGTACTGCTCGGCCGGCTCGGCGCTCACCTTCACGCTGATCGCCGGCGCCGCGGCCGGCGCGCAGGGCGCCCAGCGCACCGCCCAGGCCACCCTGCTCGCGGTGCACTTCACCGGCCCGGACCGGGTCACCGTGCGGGCCCGGCTGCGGGTGGTCACCAACGTGTTCGTCGGCGTCGGCTCGGCGCTCGCGGCCACCGCCCTGGCCGCCGGCACCCCGGCCGCCTACGTGATCGCCATGCTCGCCGCGTCCGCCCTGGTCCTGGGCTCGGCCATGCCACTGCGCGGCCGCTTCGCGCCGCCCGCCCCGGCTCCGGCACGGCCCGCCGCGACGCCGCCGGGCCGCTCCCCGCTGCGCGATCTCCGGTACGTCGGCATCGCCGCCCTCTACGGCGTGCTCACCATCCAGTTCGGGCTGCTCACCGTCGGGATGCCACTGTGGGTCACACTGCACACGCGGGCGCCGGCCACCGTCGTCGCGCTGCTGCTGGTGCTGAACACGGTGCTGGTCGCGGTGTTCCAGGTGCCGGCGGCGCGCCTGGTCAGCGGCGTGCGGGCGGCCGGGCGTACGGTAGTCGTGTCCTCCGGTTTCCTGGTGTTGACCTGCCTTTTCTACGCCGGCGCGGGACCGGTGCCGAGGCTCGCCGCGATCGGGCTGCTGCTGCTCGCGGTGGTGGCGGCCAGCGTCGCGGAAGTGCTCTCCGAGGCGGGCGCCTGGTCGCTGGCCTTCGACCTCGCCGACGCGCGCCAGCCGGGCGCCTACCAGGGCATCAGCCAGACCGGTTTCGCGGCCGGCGGCATGCTCGCGCCCGCGGTGGTCACCTCGACGGCGATCGCCCACGGCACGCCGGGCTGGCTGCTGCTCGCCGCCGTGTTCCTGGCGGCCGGCGCCGGCACCTACGGGCTGGCGTCACACCGCTGACCGGGCCGGCTGCGGGCCGAGCGCCCATTCGACGGTGACGGTCACCGCGAGCTGCTGCCGGCCCGGCTCGACGGGCATCGCCGCGTCCGCCGCCGGCACGCTGTACTGCACCGCCGAGCCTCGGTAGCTGGGCGTCTCCTCGCTGACCCGGAGGACCCGGCCGAGCGGGCGACCGGCCTCGCGGGCGTACAGGTCGGCTTTGGCGCGGGCGTCGGCGAACGCCTTGCGGCGCGCCTCGACGAGCAGCGCGGTGTCGTTCTCGATGGCGAACGACATCCCGTTCAGCCGTGCCGCGTCACCGCCCGCCGTGACGGCAGCGGAGATCGTCGCGCCGGCCGCCCCCAGGTTCCGGATCTTCGCGGTGAGCCCGTGGGTCACCGTGTAACCGGTGATCTCGTTGTGCTCGTTGCGCTTCACGCTCACGCTGACGTCCGAGGTCTGCATGTCGGCCTTGGCCACCCCGCCGCGGACGAGCGCGTCGCGCATCCGGGTGGCCGCCGCGGCGGCGCGGTCCAGGGCCTCGGCGACCGTGCCGGCGGTCGCCTCGACAGCCAGGTTGGCGGTCAGCGTGTCGGGCTCGCCGAACACCTCGCCCGTGCCGGTGACCAGCACGCTCTCCCAGGCGGGACGGTCGGCCGCCACGGTTGCCGCGGTACCGGCCGAGGCGGCTGCCGGGCCGGCCGGCAGGAGCGAGGACGAGGGCACCGCCAGAGCCAGCAGAGCGACGACGGCCGGTACGGTGACGCGTGATTTGCTCATTTTCCTACCCTTTGCAGCGCTCCGTTTCCTCCCATCTAATGCGGAATCACCGGGCCTTGCCCCATAATCCGGGGAATCTCACCAGCCGGCGCCGCGAGCGAGGCGGACCGGCCCGGTCGCGGTGGCCACGTCGACGTCGGCGCCGCGCTGCCGGACGACGATGGTCCCCTCCCCCGCGAGTTCGGCGGCCACCTCCCGGACGACGCCCATCAGGTCACGCCACGAGGCACCGCCGACGACCCGGGCCGCCTCGCTCGGGCAGATGCTGCTGTCGGCGTGGCGGTGCCGCAGCAGCGCCCTGATGGTCGCGGCCAGCCGCACCCGCCGGCCCTCGGGGGTCGGCTCCCACCACGGTTCGCCGCGCTCGCCCAGCGCCACCTTGGCGTCCCGCACCCGCGGACGGGCCGCGCCCGGGTCGCCGCGGACCAGCCGGCGGGCCGCCATCAGCTCGTCGACCAGTTCCTGACGCAGCGGCTCCGGGATGGTCGGATCGGTGGCCCGCCATCGCCGCCCGGCAACGATCAGGTAGCGGCCGTCCGCCGTCAGCGTGCCGTCGTCTCGCGAGCCCATGCGGCAATCGTTCCCGCGATCGGCCCGGATCAGTCCCGGTTTCCGTCCCTGACCGCCTTCCTGGTGAGCCAGGACATCACGTCCATGGCGTGCGACGGCGGGTCCGGGATCGGGTGGAAGACGTGCTCGACCACGTCGTCCGACACGATGAGCGTGAGGCGGTCGTAGAGCACCAGGTCGCCCGAGGCCAGGGTGGGCAGGCCGGTGGCGGCGGCCAGGGTCAGCTTCGGGTCGGGGATCAAGGGGTACGGCAACCGCAGCCGATGCGCCAGCTCCCGCTGGTACCCGGTCGACTGCGCCGACAGCCCGTAGACCCGGGAGGCGCCGGCGGCCAGCAGCTCCGCGTGGTGGTCGCGCAGCCAGATCGCCTGGTCGGTGCTGCCCCGGGCGCCGTGCACCTCGAGCAGCCCGCGGGGCAGGTCGACGCCGGGCCGGCCGGTGAGCGGGTAGACGAAGATGACCGTCCGGCCCGGCCCGAGCGCGGCCAGGTCCACCGGCCGCCCGTCGCTGGCGTAGAACCGCAATGCCGGCAGCCCCGTGCCGACCAGGCCGGCCAGGCCGGCGCCACCGGACGGGACGCCGGTCACCACCGACCGGGCCGCCTCGTCGATCCGGGCGTTGAGCGCGTCCCGCTGCGCGGTCAGCTCCCCGATCCGCCGCTGCAGCCCGGTCACCGTGCTCCGGAACGTCGCCAGGGTCGCGGCACACACGTCCTCGGTGCCGTCGGCGATCGACTCGACGAACGGGCGGGTCTCCTCGACGGCCAGCCCGAGCGCCATCAGCTCACGGATCTGGGCGACCTGGCGCTCGGCGATCGGGTCGTACTCCCGGTAACCGTTGCTCAGGCGCCGGGGCACCACCAGGCCCACCGACTCGTAATACCGCAGCGCCCGGATCGTCGTCCCGGTCCGGCGCGCCAGCTCACCCACCCGCATGCGCAGACCCTAAACCCGGACCCTCAGGTACGGGTCAAGCGTGGCCCGCTCCCCCAGCTCCTCCTCGATCCGGATCAGCTGGTTGTACTTGGCCGTCCGGTCACTGCGGGACAGCGAGCCGGTCTTGATCTGCCCGCACCCGGTGGCCACCGCCAGGTCGGCGATCGTGGTGTCCTCGGTCTCCCCGGAGCGGTGCGACATCACCACCCGGTAACCGGCGGCCCGCGCGGTGCCTACCGTGGCCAGGGTCTCGGTCAGCGTGCCGATCTGGTTCACCTTGATCAGGATGGCGTTGCCGACGCCGTCCGCGATGCCCTGCCGGAGCAGCGCCTCGTTGGTGCAGAACACGTCGTCGCCGACCAGCTGGCAGCGCCCGCCGATGGCCCGGGTGAGCGCGACCCAGCCGGCGTGGTCGTCCTGCGCCACCCCGTCCTCGATCGACACGATCGGGAACGCGTCGACCAGCCCGGCCAGGTAGGCGACGTGCTCGCCCGGATCCCGGTGCAGGTAGCGCCCGCCCTGGTAGAACTCCGAGGCGGCCGGGTCGAGCGCGATCGCCACGTCGGCGCCGGGCCGGTACCCGGTCGCCGCGATCGCCTCGGTCACGAACGTCAGCGCCTCCTCGGCGGTCCGCAGGTCCGGGGCGAAGCCGCCCTCGTCGCCCACGTTGGTGTTCTGCCCGGCCGCACGCAGCGCGCCGCGCAGCGCGTGGAAAACCTCCGACCCCATGCGTACGGCCTCGGCGAACGTCCCCGCGCCCACCGGGACGATCATGAACTCCTGGAAGTCGAGCGGATTGTCGGCGTGCGCCCCGCCGTTCACGATGTTCATCAGCGGCATCGGCAGCAGGGTGGCGTCCGCTCCGCCGAGGTATCGATACAGCGGTTGCCCGGCACTGCCGGCCGCGGCCCGGACCAGCGCCAGCGAGACGCCGAGCGTGGCGTTGGCGCCGAGCCGCGACTTGTCAGCGGTCCCGTCCAGCTCGATCAGCACCCGGTCGGCACCGGCCTGGTCGGTGGCGTCGTGTCCCTTCAGCGCCGCGGCGATCTCGGTGTTGACCGCCTCGACCGCCCGCCGCACCCCCTTGCCGTGGTACCGCCCGGGATCGCCGTCCCGCAGCTCGACCGCCTCCCGGGTACCGGTCGAGGCCCCGGACGGCACTGCCGCCCGCCCCCTGGTCCCGTCCGCCAGCACCACGTCGACCTCGACGGTCGGGTTTCCGCGGCTGTCGATGATTTCCCGGGCGTGCACACTGCTGATCGCGTTCATGCGACGGACGCTAAACCCGTACCTCCGGGTACAGGTCAATCGAACTGGAGCGACTGTCCGTAGACGTGCGTCACCTTGAGGGCCAGCAGCACCCGGCGGTCGGCGACCATCACCGCGCGGTACTCGTCCCAGTCCGAGTGCTCCCCGGCGGCCCGCCGGTAGTAGTCGACCAGCGCCTCGACCTCCGGGCCGTGCGGGTCGTCGCCGGGCCCGATGAGCGTGGCGTCACCGTCAGCGGTGGCCCAGGCCCGGCCGTCGGCGCTGGTCACCTGGATCGAGGCGCGCGGGTCGCGGCGCAGGTTCGCGGTCTTGGCCCGGCCCTCGGTCATCGAGACGTAGATCGTCCCCTCGGCCCGGTCGTAGAACGGCAGGATCGGGGACAACTGCGGACGCCCGTCCCGCCGGATCGTGGCGAGAATGCCGAGCCGGCTCTCCGCGATCAGGGCGTGCGGGTCGAATGCGGTGGTCGTCATGACTGTCGCCAAGTCCCTTCCGGTCACCGGTATTCCGGAATCCGACCGGTCGCCGCGCGCTCGCGGCACCGGTTCGACACGGCATCCTGACCGTCTTGCGCCGCGGGGACCGCGGCTGAACCGCGAATCCGGCGCCGCCGCGGCATCGGCGCGGATAGCCTCGGGCGGTGTATTTCGTCTATCGGTCGCACTACGAGGGGCCGCTGAGCAAGCTGGTGCGGCGCCTGCCCGATGCCACGGTGCTCGACTGGTTCCGGCGGCACTGGGCGCGGAACGAGCACTCCGGAATGATCGCGGCCGAGCTGGGCGCCGACGTCCACGGCCTGCGCACCATCTTCGACGCGGCCCGTGAGCACCGGCTGCCGCGCCCGGAGACGACTGATCAGTTACGGGCGCTGCTGCACCGGCACCTGCACGTCGAGGGCGACACCGACTACATCCGGATGGACGAGCACAGCCTGCGGGTGCGTACCGACGACGGCGTGGTGGAGCTGGCCTACTACTTCCTGGACGACCGGGTCGTGGCCACCGCCGCGGACCGGCTCGCCTACCTGCTGCACGAGTCCTGGCCGCTGCCCGACGACGCGGAGAAGGAGCCGCCGGGCCCGCCGACGACGTACGCCACCTTCCTCACCTACTACGACGGCGCCAGCCTGGAGTGCGCCGACCAGGTGGTCTTCCCCGGCATCGAGCTGGCCGAGCTGGCCGCCCACCTGCCGGGCGCGGCGCGCCGGAGCTGGCCGCCGGAGCTGCGGGTGCTCGCCGCCCTGCGCGCGCCGGGCGAGACGGCCCTGCTGCCCGCCCTGCGCCGGGCGAACCTGTGGCCGGGCTTCGGCCGCGGCGCCGGCGATCCCTGGCCCGACGACCTGGACGCCCTGGACGACCCACACCGGGCGGCCCTGTCCCGGATCGGCGACCCGGTGTTCGATGCCGGTCGCCGCCCGGACGCCTCGCTAATCCAGGTCGGTGGTCACCTGGCCCAGATGGCGATGCACTGCAGCGACACTCTCGGCTTCCAGCAGTGGTACCTGTTCGACAGCCTGTGGGTCGCCTCGCACCCCGACCTGGCCGCCTCGCTCACCCATTACGCCACCGACTGGGATCCCCTGTCCTGATCCGGCTCCCGGCGTCCGCCCCGGCGACGGGCGCCGCGGGCGTCGACGTTGTCCGCCATCGCGGTCAGCAGGCCGGGCAGCCCGGCCAGGGCCGGGGCGGGCAGGCCGGCCACGGTCTCCTCGGCCAGCTCACACCACAGTCGCCTGACCTGCTCGGCCAGGGCTCGCCCGCGGTCGGTCAGCTCCACGACGCTGGCTCGCTTGTCGGCGGGCGCGGCGGTGCGACGCAGGTGGCCGGAGGCTTCCAGCTTGCGGGTCATCAGCGTGACGCTCGGCGGCTCGACGTTGAGCGCCTGGCTGAGCTGCGCCTGGATCATCGGACCGGTACGGGCCAGTTCGAGCACCACCGCCTCCTGGCCCGGGTGCAGGCCGAGCGGCACCAGCAGCTCCGCGATCCGGGCTCGGTGACGCAGGCTCAGCAGGCGGATCGCCTGGTTGACGGCGTCGGCTTGGTCGAAGTCCACTGCCGCTCCTCCCTTGACGGGATTCGTTATGCGGATAACGTTATGCGCGTAACCAATTCTACGGCATGCCCGGGAGGCATCCCATGCCAGTGACCGTCGACGTCGTCCACTTCAGGCCCCCCATCGCTGGCGCCCGGGAGCGGCCGCAGCCGGGGCCCGCGGCGACAGTGCGCGGCGCATGATCACCGACAGCGCTGTGGCCGGGCCGCCCGGCACGCGGAACGGCCGGCTCGTCCTGGCGCTCGCCTGCGCCTGCCAGTTCATGGTCATCCTGGACGCGTCCATCGTGAACGTCGCGCTGCCCGCCGTCGATCGCGACCTGGGCTTCGCCGGCACCGGCCTGACCTGGGTGGTCGACGGTTACCTGCTCGCCTTCGCCGGGCTGATGCTGCCCGGTGGCCGCGCCGCCGACCTGTTCGGCCCGCGCCGGATGCTGACCACCGGCCTGCTGCTGTTCGCCGGCGCGAGCCTGGCGGGCGGGCTGGCCGCCACCCCGGCCGTCCTGGTGACGGCCCGCATCGCGCAGGGTGCCGGAGCCGCCCTGCTGGCCCCGGCCATCCTGGTCGTGATCAACACGCGCTTCCCCGCGGGGCACGCCCGGGCCCGGGCGTTCGGCGCCTGGTCCGCCGCCGGCGGGGTGGGTGGCCTGGCCGGCGCGTCGACCGGCGGCCTGCTGACCAGCGGGCTGTCCTGGCGCTGGGTGTTCCTGATCAACGTGCCGATCGGGGCGGCGCTGATCGCGCTGGCCCTGACCGCGCTGGCCGGTACCGCCGTCCGGCGGGAACCGCTCGACCTGATCGGCGCGCTCTGCGGCACGGCGGGCCTGGCCGCGCTCATCCACGGGGTGATGTCCGCCGCCGGCCACGGCTGGACGGCCCGCCCGGTCGCCGGGCCGATCGCGGCCGGCCTGCTCCTGCTGGGCCTGTTCGTCGTCGTCGAGGCGCGCGTCGCCACCCGTCCAGTCCTGCCCCTGCGGCTGCTGCGGATCCGCGGGGTGGCGGTCGGTGCCGTCCTGCTCCTGCTCTTCGGCACCGTCGCGATCGCCATGTGGTACTTCACCGCCCTGTTCCTCCAGGACGTGCTGGGCTACCGCCCGCTCGCCGCCGGCCTCAGCCAGACACCGGCCGCGCTGGCCTTCCCGCTCGTCGCCCGGCAGGCCGCCGGGCTGCTGCCCCGCCTCGGCTCCCGGGCCATGGTGCTGGCCGGCTGCGGCCTCTTCCTGGCCGGGTTCGGCTGGCTGTCCCGGGCCGGCACCGGGACCGGTTACCTCGCCGGCGCACTGGGCCCGACACTGTTGATCGCGGCCGGCATCGGGCTGGTCTTCCCGGCCCTGATGGCCACCGCCACTACCGGCGTCCCGGACGGCGACACCGGGATCGCCGGCGGGATCGCGGCCACCGCCCAGCAGGCCGGCGCGGCCATCGGCCTGGCGGCCCTGGCCACCGCCGCCGGGTCTGCCGCCCCCTCGGCGTACCACCGGGTCTTCCTCATCGCGGCCGGGGTGTCGGTGGTCATCGCGCTGGTGAGCCTGCTGCTGCCGGGCAGGCGCCGAGCGCGGGCCGCCCGATAATCGTCGGATGATGGTGTTGATCGACGACCTGCGGTCGTTCGCTGACGGCAGGACCGCCGAGGTCGCCCGGACCAGCGCGGCCGGCGTGGCCCTGCTCGACCGGCTCCGGGAGCAGCGGATCGACGAGCTGTGGCTGGACCACGACCTCGGCGACGACGACACGATCTGGCCGGTGGTGGCGGTGCTGGAACGGGCGGCCTTCGAGGAACGGCCCTTCGACATCGGGCTCATCCTGATCCACTCGGCGAACCCGGGCGGCGCGGCGAAGATGATCCAGTCGCTGCGCCGGTGGGCGTACCCGGTACGGCTGGCCACCGGCTCCGCCGCGGTCGGTTACCTGGGCTGATCGTGCCGGCCGCCAGGTTCCGTCTCTCGAATCATGGGCGCCGGTCGTTGAGCTGGTGTGGTGCTCCGACGAGGCAGGAATGGGCCGGCGGTGGTGGCGTGATCACCGGCAGGCCGTCCGCGACCTGCCGAGTCCAGTACACCACCACCCATTGTCGCGCGACAGCTGACGTGCGTACAGTTGTCGCATGCCATCCAGCACATCGGGGAACGCGCGGACAACGAAGGACACGGCCCGCACTCCGGCTGACAACCGCCCCGAGATACCGCGACCACGAGAAGCCACCCGGGACTACGACGGCCTGTACAAAGGAGCCGCACCACCGGATCCACCAAACCGTGGTATGGCCCGCCGGCGGCGGCTACCCCGGCTCCTTCCAGCGCGATCACCTGCGCCTGGAATACCACTCGGTGAACGTCCCCGACGACCTCGACCCGGACACGCTACTGCGCAGCCCCCCTGGCCCCGCTCGCCCTCTGGTCGAGCCGGCGCCCACCCGACGTAGCCGACCGGGTCGCCGACCGGATCGCTGAACTGACCAACCCCGAAGAACGACTCGTCCTGATCGACTTGAGCATGCTCGCCGAGCACACCATCGCAGCTCAAGTAGTCAACGCGTTGAGGAGCAAGAGTATGAAATTCAACCTGGCAGAAACCGAAACCGGCCGCGAGATCGCCCAGGAAAACCGAGAACGCGGACGCGAGGAGGGACGCGAGGAAGGACGGGAGCAAGGACTGCCGTTCGATGGAACTCTTCCTCCAGACCCGCTTCGGCGACTTCCCCGGCCTGGACGACCTGGCGCGAAAACTCGTGACCGACGACCACACGACAAACGTGGCACGCATCCTGAACGGCGCCTCCCTGGAGGAACTCCAGCAGTCCCGATGACCCACCATGCCAGCACGTGATCCGGGACCCAGCCTGGATCAGCTAGTGGATGAGGCAGAACGGGTGGCCGGCCGGGTCGGCGAAGACCTTGAAGTGCTCGGCGCCGGCGTCGAGGGAGCGCGCGCCCAGAGCGATCGCCCGGGCCTGCGCGACGGCCAGGTCGGTGGTGAGCAGGTCGAGGTGAGCCTGCTGGGGATGCGCCGGGTCCGGCCATCGCGGCGCCTGGTACCCGGTGACCTGCTGGAACCGGAGGATGGCGGGCACCTCACCGAGCAGCCCGGCATAGAAGCTGGCCAGCGCCCCGGCGTCGGGCGCGTCGACGGTCACCGTGAACGGGACGGTGGTGTCCGCGGCGCACAGGTCGAACGGGTGGCCGGCCGGGTCCACCAGGGTGATCGCCCCCGGCACGTCGGCGAGCAACCGGGCACCGAGGCGGATCGCCCGCTCGGCCGTCGCGCGCGGGTCGCCCAGCCGCAGGTCCAGGTGGAACTGCTGCGGCCGGTCCTGCCCCGGCCAGCGCGGCTGCACGTGATCGGGGGCACGCTGGAACTCGAACTCCTGCCCGCTCGGGTCGCGGATCCCGAACCGGTCGGCGTCCTGCCGCACCACGTCCCACCCGGTCAGCCCGGCATAGAAGGCCCCGACCGCGTCGATGTCCACCGCGTCGAAGATCACCAGGTCGAGCCGGGCCACCGCATCCATCGGTCCATCCTGCTCCTGGGCCGCCGTGCGGGTGACACCGCACCGGCGGTGATCGGCCGTTCCGGCGGTCCGGGCGCGGCGGGCTTGGCATGCTGGACGGGATGCGGGCCTGTCTGATTCTCGCCGTCGCGGCGCTGGCCGGCTGCGGCACGGCGCCGCCGCCCGTCCCGCCGGCGACGAGCGCCGCGTCACCGGTCCCGTCGGCCCCACCGGCCCCACCGGCGACGACGGCCGTCCCAGGCCGGACCGCGAGCACACCGGTCAGTCCGGGCACCCGGGTCAGCACCGGCTGGGAGATCACCGTCTACTACACGGCCGTCGAGCGGTTCCACACCGGCGAGCCGACCGAGGTCGTCGGCTGCCCGGAGCTGGAATGCGCGCACGGCAACACCCGGCTCGGCGCGTTCCCGGCCGACTTCGTCCAGGCGGTCAAGGACGAGGGGACCGGGCGGACCACCGCGGGGCAGTACCTGAACTGGTCCTATGACGTCGGCTTCTGGTTGGACTCGGCGCCGCGCGACACCGACGGGGACCGCCTGACGCCGTTCGTCTCGGCGGCCGCCGACCCGAACGTGCTGCCGCCCGGAACCCGGTTCGGCATCAGCGCCTGCGGCCGCCAGGACGACGGCTCGGCGCCACCGGCCGCGATCTGCGCCGCCCTGCGCGCGGCGGCCTGGGAGATCACCGACGAGTTCACCCCGGGGCTGGGCGGCTCGCACCACATCGACGCCTACATCGGCCCGGAGACCGGCCCCGGCTTCACCGACTCCCCCTGGTACCTCACGCTCACCGGCGCCCAGCTGACGATCGATTGAGAAGGACCGGAGACCCGCTTACGGTACGCCGTGAGCAGCCGTCCGCTGAAGGTGTCAATTCGAGGACCGCCCGGTATCTGCCGGGCGGGGAACCGCTCCGTACCTGGTAGCTACCAGCACAGAGGAGCGACCATGACCGAACTCGTTGACGCCCGCCTGGTGTCCGGCGCGAACCCGAACGCCGGGAGCGACGACGCCGCCAAGGGCACCCAGCAGGACATCTACTTCTTCACCTCGATCGAGGACTTCCCACCCGGGATCGGCGACCTGAGCCTCACCCACGACGACGCGCAGGGCTTCTACGACTACGTCAAGCAGTTCAACACGCCGAACGGCTGGTACCGGGACGGCAACGTCGGGCAGTGGATCTACGAGGAGACGTACGACAACTGGCAGGACGACTACGGTTTCGACGCCGCGAAGGTGGTCTACCACTCCGGGCACGGCGGGATGGCGAGCGACGGCGTCTTCTCCATCCCGGTCGGCAACGACTGGGGTGGCGACCATTGGACCAGCTCCACCGACATGCGGCTGGGCAACGAGTACGCCCGCTACGTCTTCTGGTCCACCTGCGAGTCGGTGCGGGTCAAGGCCGGGCACAGCCCGATGCGCACCTGGTCGGCCGCGAACCTCGGCCTGCGGATGATCTTCGGGTACGAGACGACCAGCGTGGACAACGGCAACTACGGCCGGTTCCTGTGGGAGGAGTGGAACAAGAACAACAAGTCGTTCAGCACCGCGTTCCTGGACGCCTCCTGGCGGATCAGCCACCACCAGGAGCCGGCCGTGACCGCGTGCGGCGCGACCCAGGCCGAGGCCACCGACCGGCTGTTCAACGAGCGCCTGTTCGACGCCGGCCGGGCGAACACGTCCTGGTGGTGGTGGCGCTGGTACGACATGACCACGCTGCGCGCCCGCACCCTGGACGTGCCGACCGGCACCAGGTCGGCGAAGCTGGGGCCGGCCGGGGCGCACGACCTGGCCGCCGCCTGGACCGACCGGTTCGGCGGCTCGGCCAAGGTGGTGCTCGGCGCCAACGGCGCCCGGGAGATCACCCTGGCCGCGCCGGCGGACACCGACCGGGAGCTCACCGACGACGAGGCGGTGGCGGTGGCTCGCCGGGCCATCGAGCAGTACCGGCTCGCCGAGCACGCCGACCTGGCGGTCGACCACATCCGTTACGACAGGCACGCCGGCGGCTCCGCGTCCGAGCAGGTCGCGCCGCGGATCCGGGAGCGTTCGGTGGGCTTCGTCCAGTTGATCGACGGGACCCCGGTGGTCAGCCCGGACCGGGGCCGGCTGCAGGTGCGGGTGGACAACGAACGCACCGTGACGGGCGTCGTCGACTCCACCCGGCCGGTCGCCGACCTGCGCGACGCACCGGCCGCCCCGCCCGGCGGCACCGGCCGGGACGTCGAGGAGCTGTTCGGCGCGGCGCTGCAGCGACGGCTGCGCCGGGCCGCGTCGAGCGGACGGGTGCCGAGCGCGGTCCGCCCGGTGCCGGAGTCGTCGGAGGTCGGTTACGCGGTCCGCGGCGACAACGCGGTGCTGGTGGCGCGCCGGGAGGTCGAGGTCGACTTCGGCGGCGGGCTGAGCAAGCGCTACGTCCTCGAGGAGCCGATCTCCTGACCTGATCAGTCGGGCACGTCGACGGGTTCGACGATGTCCCCGGTGTCGGGCATGCCGGTTCTCACGATGCCCTCGGTGCCGGTCCGGTGCCACCCGCGGTGGTCGCGGAACCGGATCGGCACCCCGCCGTGCGGGGCGGCTGCTCATGGCGTACCGGAAATCGCACCGAGCCGGACCGGCAGCGGTCCGCGAGCTGCCGGACGGGTCGGGTTCGGTGATGCCCAGCGGCGGAACGTCGCGGACGCCACATCGATAGGATCGGTCCGTGCGCGGTCGCGCACGTCGACGGTGGCGCGCCGCACGGTTCGGCCGGCCGCCGGCGGGGGTATGAGGACGCCATGCAGCGGCACGGGCTCACGTGATCACGCCGGAAGCGGTCACCCGTGCGATGGACCGGATCGAGGCCAGGGTGATCGCGGAACGGGATGTCGTGGTGTCCCCACGACGGGTCGCCCGCGGCACGACGGGTAGGGGGAGACAGCAGAGGTGAGCGACGTCTTCGCCGCGGACGCCGAAGTCGGACGGGATCTCGCCGCGGTCGATTGGGCCCGCACCCCGGTCGGAGCACCTGACGAGTGGCCGCAGAGCCTGCGGACCGCTGTCAGCATTCTGCTGTCGTCGCGGTTCCCGATGTGGATGGCGTGGGGTCCCGAGCTGACTTTCTTCTGCAACGCCGCCTATCGCCGGGACACGCTGGGCCGCAAGTACCCGTGGGCGCTGGGCCGGCCGGCCAGCCAGGTGTGGGCGGAGATCTGGGGCGACATCGGCCCGCGCATCCAGAACGTGCTGGACACCGGCCACGCCACCTGGGATGCCAGCCTGCTGCTGTTCCTGGAGCGCTCCGGCTACCCGGAGGAGAGCTACCACACCTTCTCCTACAGCCCGCTGCACGACGACGACGGCGTGCTGGCCGGTTTCCTCTGCGTGGTCAGCGAGGACACCGACCGGGTGATCGCCGAGCGGCGGATGGCGACGTTGCGTGACCTCGGCTCGGACCCGAGCGTGATCCGCACCGAGCACGAGACCCTGGCTTTCGCCAGCCAGCAGCTGGAGCGGAACCTGCGCGACCTGCCGTTCACCCTGACCTACCTGTACGACGAGGACGGCCGCCCGCAGCTGCGCTCGGTGTCCGGCATCGCGGCGGACCACCCGGCGGCGCTCGCGATCGGCCAGGCGGCACCGGAGCCGGGCCTGCTCACCCTCGATCACCCGGACCTGCCGGCCGGCGACTGGGCCGACCCGCCCCGGCAGGCGCTGCTGGTGCCGTTGGTGCGGCAGGGCGACGCGCCGTACGGCTTCTTCGTCGCCGCCCTGAACCGCTACCGCCCGGCCGACGACGCCTACCGGGGTTTCGTCGAGCTGGCCGCCGGTCACGTGGCCGCCGGGATCGCCGGTGCCCGCAGTTACCAGGCGCAGCAGCGGCGCGCCGAGGAGCTGGCCGAGCTGGACCGGGCGAAGACCACGTTCTTCTCCAACATCAGCCACGAGTTCCGCACCCCGCTCACCCTGATCATGGGGCCGCTGGACGAGCTGCGGAGCCGGCTTGCCGGCGCCGACCAGCAGATCCTCGACGAGCTGGACGTGATGCACCGCAACGGGCTGCGGCTCGGCAAGCTGGTCAACGCGCTGCTCGACTTCTCCCGCCTGGAAGCCGGCCGGATGCGGGCGCACTTCGAGGCGGTCGACCTGTCCGCCACCACCGCCGAGCTGGCCAGTGTCTTCCGCTCGGCGATCGAGCGGGCCGGCCTGATCTTCGAGGTGGACTGCCCGCCGCTGCCCGAGCCGGTGCTGGTCGACCGGGGCATGTGGGAGAAGGTGGTCCTCAACCTGCTCAGCAACGCGCTGAAGTTCACCTTCGAGGGTGCCATCCGGATCACCGTGCGCGCCTCGGCGGACCACCGGGCGGTGATCACCGTCGCCGACACCGGCATCGGGGTGGCGCCGGAGGAGATGCCCAGGCTGTTCGAGCGCTTCCACCGCATCGACAACGCCCGGTCCCGCTCGCACGAGGGCAGCGGCATCGGGCTGGCCCTGGTCAAGGAGCTGGTCAGCCTGCACGACGGCACGATCACCGCGGACAGCACGCCGGACAAGGGCACCACGTTCACCGTGCGGCTGCCGTTCGGCTCCGGCGCGGTGGTGGAGCCCGGCGCGGCGACCGCTGTCTCGGCCACCGCCGAGCCGTTCCTGCAGGAGGCGAACCGCTGGCTGCCCGGCGACCCGCCCCTGGAGGCACCCGTCCCGAGCGGGGCCGGCGGTGCCGCGGCCGACGTCGTGGTGGCCGACGACAACGCCGACATGCGGGACTACCTGGGCCGGCTGCTGCGCTCGGCGGGCCACCGGGTCACCGCCGTCGCCGACGGCCGGGCCGCCCTCGACGCGATCCGCGCCGAGGCGCCGGACCTGGTGGTCAGCGACGTGATGATGCCCCGGATGGGCGGCCTGGAGCTGGTCACGGCGCTGCGCGCGGAGAGCCGTACGGCGGGCGTCCCGGTACTGCTGCTCTCCGCCCGGGCCGGCGAGGAGGCGTCCATCGAGGGTCTCGAGGCCGGCGCCGACGACTACCTGTTCAAGCCGTTCTCGGCGGCCGAGCTGCTGGCCCGGGTGCGCGCCAACATCGAACTGGCCCGGCTGCGCAACCACCACTCCCGGTGGCGGACCGCGCTCGTCGACTCGTTGCAGGAGGCGTTCTTCGTCTGCGACGAGGACGGGGCGGTCATCGAGATCAACACCGCCTTCACCGACAAGCTCGGCTTCGGCCCGGAGGGTCTGCCCTACGCCCCGGTGCATCCGTGGTGGCCCGACCCGGTCACCGACGCGGACGCGTACGCGCAGGTCCAGGAGTCGTTCGAGCTGCTCCTGCAACAGCGCCACGGCGACTACACCATCCCGGTACGGCACCGGGACGGTCACACCCTGTGGGTGGCGGCCGCGTTCAACCACGTGCGCGACCCGGAGAGCGGGCGCGGGGTGATCGTCGGGACCTTCCGTGACGTCACCGACGAGCACTACGCGATTCAGCGGGAGACCGCCCTGGCGTCGCTGAGCGTGCGGCTCTCCGCGGCGGACCACCTGACCGACGCGGTGACCGGGGCGCTCGACCAGCTGCGGGAACTGTGGCAGGCGTCGTACGTGCTGGCCGCGGTCTTCGGTGAGGCCGACGAACCCACCGTGACCAGCACCGACCCGGACCTGACCTGGGCCGGCCTGCCGCAGGACCGGCTGCTGAACCTGAAGGACAAGCCGCTGCTCACCCCGGTCACCGAGGACAACTCGGGTGCCGGGATCACCCTGGAGCACCCGCGGGGCACGATGGTCGTCTGGGTCCAGCTGAGCCGGCGCCGGCCGTTCACCGAGCAGGACCAGACGCTGCTCGCGCTGCTCGCCGGGCACCTGGCCCAGGGGCTGCGCCGGGTGCACCAGATCGACCAGCAGCGGGAGACCGCCCTGGCGCTGCAACGTGCCATCCTCGGCCCGGCCCAGCTGCCGGCCGGGTTCGCGGTCCGCTACGAGCCGGCCACCCGCCCGCTCAAGGTGGGCGGCGACTGGTACGACACCATCCCGCTGCCGGACGGCCGGATCGGTCTCGTGGTCGGCGACTGCGTCGGGCACGGCCTGCAGGCGGCCACCGTGATGGGCCAGCTACGCTCCGCCTGCCGTGCCCTGCTGCTGCAGAACGGCAGCCCGGCGCAGACCCTCACCGCGCTCGACCGGTTCGCCGCTCTGCTGCCCGGGGCCAGTTGCGCCACAGTGTTCTGCGGCGTGCTCGACCCGGCCAGCGGTCACCTGCGCTACTCGGCCGCCGCGCACCCGCCACCGATCGTGGCGCTCGCCGACGGCACCATCCACCTGCTCGACCAGGGCCGGTCCCGGCCGATCGCGATCCGTCCGGACCAGCCCCGGCACGAGGCCGAATACGATCTGCCGCCGCGGACCACGCTGCTGCTCTACACCGACGGCCTGGTGGAACGCCGCCGGCAGCCGCTGACCACCGGGATCGAGCGGGCGGCCGAGGCGGTCCAGCTGGGGCGGCGTACCCCGATCGAGGATCTGGCCACCGAGGTGATGGAACGCCTCGCCCCGGCCGGTGGCTTCGACGACGACGTGGCGCTGCTGCTCTACCGCCAGCCCGGCCCGTTGGAGATCGAGTTCCCGGCCGAGTCGTCCCGGCTCGCCTCGATCCGCACGGCGCTGCGCGGCTGGCTGGACCGCTGCGGGGTGGACGGGGTGACAGCGCAGAACGTCCTGGTGGCGGCCGGCGAGGCGTGCGCCAACGCGATCGAGCACGGGCACCGCGACCTGGCCGGTGGACTGATCAGGTTGCGTGCCGCGGCGACCGCCGACGCGCTGCGGCTGATCGTCACGGACACCGGCCGCTGGCGGCTCCCCCAACCGGACGACAGTCCGCACCGCGGGCGCGGCATCATGCTGATGCGGGCATTCATGGGTGAGGTCACCATCACCACCGGAGCCGCCGGGACCATCATCGACATGCAGACGAGGATCGCGTCATGACCACCGCGCTCACGCTGACCACGGGCCAGGACGCTGCCGGTGCACTCGTGCTCACGGCGGTCGGGGAGATCGACATGAGCAACGCGGAGACGTTCGCGGCGGCGCTCGGCGAGGCGGTCACCGACGACGGCCGGCCGGTGCTGGTCGATCTCACGGCGGTGGAGTACCTGGACAGCGCCGGTCTCGCCACGCTCTTCCAGCACGCCGGGCGGATCGAGGTGGTCACCGGTCCGCTGCTGGCGCCGCTGCTGACCGTTTCCGGTCTCGGCGACCTCACCACGGTCCGCGGTAGCTAGCCCGGCTCAGAACCTGCGATACACCAGGAAGCCGGCGAACAGGACGACCAGCAGGCCGAGCAGGGCCCAGACCACGAGGAGGGCGAGTCGCCAGCGCCGGTACACGTCGTTCACAGCCGCACCTTCCGTTCGGCGAGCAGCCATTTCACGAACGTCTCGACGCTCGGCGACACCGCGGGCTGGTCCAGGCGCGCGTCGGTGAGGAAGTAGCGGGCGCTGTGGAACTCGTGGCCGATCGCGCGCACCAGGTTGCCCTGTTCCAGCGGGCCGGCCAGCCAGTCGCGGATGGAGTCGTTGGCTCCGACCCGCGCCGCCTTGATCTGCTCCTCGATGAGGTCCGCCTTGGTCACCACCACGGCGACGCGGGCCTTCTCCGTCTCGGCGCGCATGCCGTGCAGCGCCGGCACGGTGCCCTCGAAGACCGACATCGGTGAGGTGGCCGCCCGCATCGGCTCCAGTGCACGACGCTGCTCCTCGCCGAGGGACTCCCACAGCTTCGGTATCGACAGGGGGTCGACGACGAACACGATCACCGGCCGGTCCTCCCGCCGGCGCAGGTAGGCCAACTCCTGGACCCGGTTCGTGCTCCGGAACCGCTCGCCGGCCGCGTCGAACATCTTGAGGTGCCGGGTCGCCGACGCCGTTCTCAGCGTCAAGGCGATCCCCGGTTGCGGCGTCACCGGGGTCTTGGTCACCCTGGTCCCGCGCTTGCGGATGTCGTGGACCTGCCGGTACCAGGCACGGGCGTACTCGTCGGACGCCTCCACCGTGCCGCCGGAACGGGACAGCACGGCTTCGGCGGCGAGCGTCACCGCCGCCAGCAACTGGGTCTTGCCGGCCACGGTCGCCCCGAATACCGGCAGGACCACCTCCGGCGCGTGGCCCGCCGACTCCTCCAGGTCCTGATCGCACGACGGGCAGACGGCCTGGAGCCGGTGGCTGCCGAGCATCAGCAGGGTCGGCAGCCGCATGCCGCACCGGCAGATCCGGTGCAGCATGCCGAACCGTCCGGGGCGGATGTCGCGATGCAGGGCCGGACATTCCGAGCACCGGTAGCCCGGGTACGGCACGTGGCAGTAGCAATGCGGGCAGGTGATCCGGATGCCGCGGATCAGCAGCAGCGCCGAGTCGGCGCCGCGCAGCGTGTAGATGACCACGATGCCGCCCACCCACAGCAGGCCCATCAGCGCCGCCTGGGCCAGGAGAGTCACCACCACGAGCAGGTCGGCGACGAGGAACCCGAGTGCCCCGCCGGCGACCAGCGCCATCCCCTTGATCACGTTGCGGCGGCCGGCCGCGCTCTCGTCCTGCGGGGTGTGGAAATGCAGTTTGGCCACGCGACCGAACTCCACCTTGATCGCGTCCTGCTGGTTGCGCAGGGCGACCGCGACCGTGTGTGTCACGTCGCGCCAGGCCTGCCCGAACAGGTACTGCGTGTACGCCGGCTCGCCGAGTCCCTCGACCGGGCGGCGGGCCGGCAGCGGCTCGGGGTTCGCGCCGAAGCCCAGGCCGGCGGTGACTCCGGAGGTGTAGGCGACGGCTGCCGTCCCGGCCTGCCACACCGCGTTGATGACCACCACGAACGGGAAGGCCAGGATCCAGCCGGCGATCCACCAGTAGTTCGGGTCGTCCTGCGTGGTGATGTAGGTGTAGTACTGATGCGGCCGTTTGCGGCCCATCGGCGAGGACATCAGAACGACCGCCTTCGCGATCCGGACGGGTCGGGCGCCTGCGGCCGGCGCCGCAGCAGGCGGTCCAGCAACCGTGGCGGTGCCTGCTGGAACCAGTGCCGGGCGAACCCGCTCGGCTCACTCTTGCCGTTGGCCGCGAGCATCTGCACGAGCCGCTGCTGCTGGCGGGCATCCCACCGCCCGAGGGTGCGCCGCAGCACCCGGTCGAGCTCGATCGAGGCGTCACCGACCTGCGGGGACGGCCTCAGCCTGGCCAACTGGTCCAGGGTTCGCAGCGCGGTCGCCGCGGCCGCGAGGTCACCCCGGTCCTTGCGGAGCGACTCGGCGAGCCCGGCGCAATAGGCGCGGCGCAACGCGGGCCGCACGATGATCAGCTCGGCACGTGCCACGACCGACCTGTCGCCGACCTTGATCAGCAGCAACGCGTCGGCCAGCTCCCGTTCCGCCTCGTTGAGGCGGCCGAACCACTCGCGCAGGTCGGCGCGCACCGCCGCGCGCTGGGCGCCGCGGGCGCCGCGGAGGCGTCCGGGCCACTCGTCGGCGTCCGCCACCAGGCCGATCCGCAGCTCCGCCGGCCGGCTCACCCGGGTGCCGGAGAGCCGCAGGCAGAGGTCGGCGTAGTCGGTCAGCTCGGCGGTGGCGGGCCAGGCCAGCACGGTCTGTTCCAGTTCGTCCAGCACCGGCGGCACCAGCGCCCGGTCGCCGAGCACCGACAGGATCCGCAGGGCGAGCCCGGCCGGCCAGGGGCCGGTGGGCAGCAGCATCGCCAGCAGACGCTCGTCGATGCCGGCGCCGGCGGAGCGCAGCGCAGCGACCGGGTCCAGGCGTCCGGTGCGCACCGCCACCACGGCGAGGGCCTGCTGGACGGCCGGGCCGCTGTCGTCGAGTTCCGGCCGCAACCGGTCGGCGAGGCCGGCGCCGAACGCGGTGACCATCCGATCGAGCTCGGCCAGGCCCACCTCGTCGAGGTAGGCGACGACGCCGGCGCGTACCCGTGGAGCGGTGCTCAGCACCTGGTCCACGGCCGGGTCGTCGCCCGCGGTCAACAGGGCCGGGCCGATCTGGCGGCCGGCTCGGAAGAGCACCTCGCCCGGCAGCCGGATGCCGGCGGAGCCGGCCCATCGCAGTGCGGCGAGCGCCGCGGGCGCCGGGAGGCCCGGCAGCGACGCGGCGAGCGCCGTCTCCGCATACCGGCGAGCCGATGCGGTCCGGATCGGGACGGCCGGCGCCGCGGGCGAGGCCGCGGCGTCCCGGACCCGCGCGAGGAATCCCTCGACGATGGCTGACTCCACGCGCTCCAGCAGTCCCGGCAGGTCGGCTTGGTCAGCGGCGCGGGCCAGGAATCCGAGGCTGGTCACGGCGTCGTCGCCGGCGGTGGCGGCCAATGCGGCCAGCACCCGGTCGGCGATCCGTTCGACCGGCCGGGGGTCGAGGCGAGCGGCGTGCTCGGCGAGCCAGGGCGCGACCTCGTCACCGAACCCGGTCGCGGCGGAGGCCTCCGGCGAGTACGCCAGCAGCGCCGCCGCGAACACCGGCAGCCAGTCGTCGAGGGACTCCTCGGCGCCGGTGGCCAACTGCTCGGCCTGGCCCCAGGCCCGCCGCGCGGAGACGATGCCGAGCTCGCCGAGCAGCACGGCGAGCCGCGGGACCGGGACGTCGCTCATCCGTTCCTCGTCGCTGTCGAAGACGTGGTGTGCCGAGACGTCGGAGCCCACCACCTCGTCGCTGGAGGTGCCCACGACGTGGACCGTGCTGTACCGGACGTCCTGCTGGTAGGTCGCGAACGACATCCGGTACGCCGTGGCCGGCGGCAGCAGGCGGCTGAGCAGCCCGAGCCAGCCGGCCACGTCGTCGGAGTCCGGTGCGACGATCACCAGTTTGCGCTGCTCGTGGTGCACCGCGTCGGCGGCCGCGGCGATCAGCGCGGGCAGCAGGCGTTGGCGCCCGGAGCGGCCGGCGAGGAACCGGTGCAGGGCGTCGTCGTCGAGCGGGCCGGCCGCCGGTGGCGCCGGCAACGCGGCGAGCCGCGTGGTGCCGGCCGGGGTGGCCGTCCAGCACGGCGCGCGCCACAGGTCGATCGGCAGCAACCCGCCGAGGTCGGCCCGGAGGTCGCCGGTGACCAGGGTGTGCGCGAAGAAGTTGCCGGGGCGCCGCGAGTAGTCCACGCCGGTGTAGACCACGTTGGCGATCAGCGCCGGCGGTCCCGGCCGGAAGCAGAGGTTGCGGGGTGCGCTCCGGACCGCCTCCGCGTCGGACAGCAGGGTGATCCCCCGCGGCGGCCGGTACGTGGTCAGCGCCTCGGCGTCGCGCATCACCTCCGCGGTGACACCGGGACTGACCGCGTTGTACTGGAAGCCGGGTGCCCCGGCCAACCCGGTCAGGCACGAGGTGTAGTACAGCTGCCCGAACGCCATCACCGCTCCTGGGCCTTCTTCTTGGAGATCGTGCCGAACTGCTGGAGCAGCCAGAGGAACGGGTCCTGCACCCGGCGCGACTGGACGCCGTAGCCGGAGACCCGGGTGCCCTTGTCGTCGCGGACCGGGCTGCTGCCCAGCGCGGTGACGCCGAAGAACCGGAAGGTCTCGTAGTTGCGGGCCAGCACCGTCTCCATGCCGCTGCCGTGCCAGTGCGCCAGCAGGCCGCGGACCTCCCGGTCGACCGCCGCGCTGTCCGCCTCGTCGAAGAGCGGCTCCCGGTCCGGGCTGTCGCGGAGCAGCACGCTGTCCTCCGGCAGGGTGCCGTCGAGCGCGTCCAGTTTGGAGAACACGACAGCGATCGGTTTGCCGATCAGCCCGCGGCGCCCGGTCCGCAACGCCCCGTGCAGCAGCTCGGTGATCCGCGCTAGGACGTTGGCCGGGTTGTCCGGTGCCCGGGGCTCGGTCGGCAGCTGCGCGCCCGGCTCGGCCAGTGACCGCGCGGCGCGCATCTGCAGCGGATCGAGCATGAGCACGATGCCGTCGGCCGCGGTGAGGTAGCGGACGTTGCGCTCGACGCTCTCCTTGGTCCGCAGATCCTCGCCGGCCGTGTCGAAGAACGAGAACAGGCTGCGATCGAGCCGCTCGACGCCCCACTTGCGCTGGGTGAGGGAGATGCCGAAGACGAACGGTCGGCGGTTGAGGTCGGCGCGGGCCGGGGCGGTCGCCTCCACCAGTACGCCCTGGTCGTAGAGCCGTTTCTCGTACTCCTCCTGGAACATGTCCTTGGTGTGATCGTCCGCGCCCATCACGGACAGCCCGAACTGCTCGCCGACCCGGTTCTGCAGCTCGTGCAGCAGCACGGTCATGTAGACGGTCTTGCCGCTCTCCTTCGCGCCGACCAGCGCGATCAGCCGGGTGTCCGCCTCGCCGAAGAGGGCCGGCAACTCGTTGTGGCAACGCCCGCAGATCCGCTGGAAGCTCACCTCGCCGCACTGCGGGCAGGCCGGATGGCCCCGCCGGCGCCCCCGGGCGCTGAACGCGGGGAACTTGGGCGTGGTGTCGCCGGTGTACGCGGCCAGCAGTGGATCGATCGCTGTCTCGCATCGCTGGCCGCCACGGCCGATCCGGCCGGAGCAGCGATACATGACCGACTGCGCGGGCAGCTCGTGATAGCAGTACGGGCAGTACGGAGTCCGCATGGCCGCCGCTCACCTCCCACCGTTGATCAGCAGCAGGCCGGCCGTCTCCGGGTCGGCCGGCACGCAGGTCGTCACGCCGGCTCGATCGGGTGCCACGCTCCGGCTCACGTCAACCTCGACGACCCGGTCCGCCGGCAGCCGCCGAGCCGGGAGCCGGACCAGTTCGGCACCGGCCGAGCCGTCCGGGGCGCCCGCCACCAGGATCAGCTCCGGCGCCTCGCAGAACTGGTCGGCGCGCAGCCGGAGCAGAGTGCGCCGGAAACCCGGCAGGCCGGTGACGTCCAGCCACCAGGTGACCCGGGGCACCCGGGCCGGCACCTCCGCGACCACCGGTGGCGAACGGAACTGGCGGTGACGCTGTCGCACCAGGCCGTACACCGCCACGGTGACCGCTTGCGGCCCGACCTGCAGGCGTACCCCGCCGTCGTCCTGGACCTCGCGGCGGTTGCAGATCAGCTCGTCGCCGGAGGTGGCGGTGCTCCACCGCAGGACGGCCTCCTGGACGCCCTCCGGCCAGAGCCAGTTGACCCGCACGGTGTCCCACCGGCGGCGGACCACAAGCCCGGTGAGCATGGCGGACAGCTCGAGCGACACGGTGCTGCCGAGTACCGCCCGCCCCTGGCCGCGGGTCACGGCCGTCAGCACGACGCGACCCTGCGAGGCCGCGATCGTCGCCTCGGCCCGGCCGTCGGGGCCGGTCCGGGGGACCACCGGCACGGTGTCGCCGTACCCGTCGAGAGCGGATTCCGGTACGTCGGTGCCGGACGGCCACGGCGGTGCGGTACCGGCGCTGCGGATCTCGACACGGCCGCCGTCCGGGACGGTCCAGCACAGCCGCAGCCGCTGCCGATCCGCCGCGGGCAGGATCTCCGCGGTCAGATCGGTGACCGGCGCCGGGGGGCGTTCGACGACGACGTGCCCGGCCGTGCCCGGTCCCTCGTGACGCACCCCGGCCCGGCTCAGATAGACCGGCACGACCCGATAGTCGTACGCCGCGCCGAGCACCACCTCGTCGTCGGCGAAGCCGGTGAGCGCACCCGGCCGGGCGGGGATCCGGAGCTCCCGATCGCCGGTGCCGGCCTGCGCCCGGGTCACGATCACGTCCACGACGCCCGGCGGGACCGTCCAGCTCCCGGTGACCCGGACCCCGTCGGCGGCCAGGTGGAGCCCGGTGACCGGTGGCAGCAGGGTCAGCGGGGGCGCGACGGCGCCGGCCGAGACGGCTGTCCCGCGGATGGCGAAGACGGCGTACGTGAGCTCTTCGGCGACCGGTGGCGCCGGGTCGGTCGCGGTGTCGGCAGCGGTCTCCGCCACCAGGTCGCCGTCGTCCGGGCCGACCGCCGCCCGGCCGGCGTTGCGGAGCACCCGGTAGCGGATCTCCCCGACGGTCGCCGGGCTCGCGGTCCACCGCACGGTGACCTGGGCGTCGCCGGCGGCGATCCGCGGGAGGCCCGGCGGTGGCGGTGCGATCCGGCCGAGCCGCGCCGCCAGGTCGGTGTCGTCCTGGGCCAGCGCGAGCGCCCGGGTCAGCCGCTCGGCGGCCAGTTCGGTACGGCCGTCGCGCTCGGCGGTGTCGGCGTCGGCGACCTCCCGGGCGACCTCGGCGGCCAGCCGTCGCACCCGGTCACGCAGGTCCGGCTCGATCGTGTCCTCGCCCAGGCCGGCCAGCAGGACCTGCGCCTCCCGGAGCCGCCGAGCCGCCAGGGCCGCCACGATCGGGGCGTTCTCGTCGGCGGTGACCGGTGCGGCCGGCGCTCCCCCGGCCAGCAGGGTGACGGTCAGCTCGAGCGCCTCGGTGCGGTCCAGGCCGAACCCGGCCGCGAGGTCCGCGGCGAGCTGGGCCGGCATGCCTTTCGCCAGGGCCGCGTGGACGATCTGCGCCGCCTCCCAGCGCACCAACCGGTCCACGGTTCCGCCCTCGGCCGCGGTGAGCAGGATGGTGAGAACGTTCGTCTCGGCGGTCTGCCGGGAGTCACGGGCGCGCCGGGCGACCGCCGCCTTGGCCTCCTCGATCCGGTCCGGGGTGAGCCGGCTGCCATCGCCGTCGAGCCGGAAGCCGTCCTTGAGCCGAAAGCCGGCAGCCACCCGCTCCGCGCCGAACACCACCTGCGGCGAGATCCGGTAGCCGAGCAGGCGCAGGTCGGTGGCGAGCGCGACGGCGTTGCCGACCGGCGGCGCGGCCGGTACGTCCCAGTCCGGGTCGATCGGCCGGACTCCCGCCTCGCGGAGTTTCGCTCGCACCTCGTCCTCGGTGAACAGGCCACCCGTCAGGTCGGCCAGGTGCGCCACCGCGGCGCGGGTGACGTACGGAATGCCGGCGGCCACCGTGGCGATCCACGCGTCCAGCCGTTCCGCCGCCCCGGCGCGTACCGCGGCGCGGCGCCGGGTGAACTCCGCGTGGTTGAGCGCCTCCTCCCGGGCCAGCGTGGCGTGCGCCGCGAGCAGGGCGTCGGCGAGTCCCTTGAAGAGCTTGGTGCTGATCGAGAGCTTCTTCCAGTACCGGACCGTCTCGGCGACCCGCGCGTCGAAGCGCTCGCCGTCCCGGTGGGCGCCGTTGATGCCGTAGCGGACGAAGAGGTCCTCCGGCAGCACGTTGCCGGCTTCCCGGGCCGGGACGAGCACGGTGGCCTTGTAGTCCTTCTCCCAGTCGGTCGGCACGGCCGCGTCGGCTCTCAGGCGCTCACGTCGTACTTCGCGACGGCGGTCCGCGCGTCGTCGAGTTGCTCGCTGCTCAGACCGGCGATGGCCAGCTCGACGGAGACCTCCTGCCGGGTCACTCCCTCCACGCCGTGCATCCGGAGCGTGCCCATCTCGTCCATGGTGAACGTCACCCGTACCGGGGAGTTCATCGGCAGCGGTGGCAGATTGTCGATCCGGCCGGCGCCGATCTTCGCGTTGTCGGCGAGGCGGGACGACTCGGTGGCCCCGGCCTGCTCCCAGATCTCCAGCTCGATGGTGACCATGTCGGCGAAGGCCGTGCCGTACGTCTGGGTGGGCGGCGCGGCCGGCAGCGCCGCGTTGGCGTGCAGGAGGTGGTCGACGATGAAGCCCTCGCCGTCGGCCTCCGGATGGCCCTCGGAGAGCACCTTGACGCCGAACGCGCGGGGGACGACCGCGGTGACCCGCTTGCCGACCACCGCCTTCACGCTCTCCGCGGCGATGCCCAGCTCGGCTGCCACCTGCTCCAGCCCGTCGTCGTCCTCGTCCGGCAGCTGAACCTTGACCGACTCGATCAGGGCGTAGAGGGCCGCGCCCTTGGCGACCGCCAGGTCCGGATCGTGCAGCAGCGGCTCGAAGCCGAACCGGCGGCGCAACATCTCCTGCACGGCGGGCATCCGGGTCGAACCGCCGACCAGCAGGACCGCGTCGAAGTCGTCGACGCCCTTGGCCTTGGCCGCCTCGACGGTGCGCCGGGTGATCTCGGCCGTCCGGTCCAGCAGATGCGCGGTGGCCTCCTCGAACTCCTCCCGGGTCACCTCGACGCGGGCCGACTCGCCGTCCCAGCGCAGTGTGAACGGACGCTTCCGCAGACTGCTCAGGGCGCGTTTGACCTCCTCGGCGCCGGTCGCCACCTCCTGCAAGAACTCCTCGCTGTCGGCGGCATCGCTGTCCGGGTGCTCGGCGAGGAACCGGTTCACCAGCAGGGTGGTGATCCGCTCGTCCCAGTCCGCGCCGCCGAGGTGGTGGTCGCCGTCGGTGCACACCACCCGGATCTCCGAGCCGGAGATCCGGATGACCGTGGTGTCGAACGTGCCGCCGCCCAGGTCGTAGACGAGGATGTTGCGTTCCTGATCGGTGCCGCCCATCACCTCGTAGTGCAGCGCGGCGGCCACCGGTTCCGGTACCACGTTGAGCACGGTGAGGCCGGCGGCCACGCCCGCGGCCCGGGTCGCCTCCCGCTCCCTGATGCCGAAGTAGGCGGGGACGGTGATGACCACGTCCCGCACCGGCAGGTGCACCGACTCCTCGGCGGCACGGGCCAGCTCGCGCAGGATGAGCGCGGAGACCGTGACCGGCGTGTGCCGCTGACCGTGGAACTCCAGCTCGACGTCCTCACCCATCCGGCGCTTGATCAGCGAGACGACCAGGTCCGGGCTGAGCTTGGCGGAGTTCTTCGCCTCCCGGCCGACCACCACGTTGCCCTCGGTCTCGAAGAAGACCACCGAGGGCGTGGTGTCCTCGCCGATCGCATTCTTGATCACGACGGGACGACCGCTGTCGTCCACCTGAGCGATGCACGAGTACGTGGTTCCGAGATCGATTCCGAAGACCGCCATGCACGCGCTCCCGCCTTGTTCCACTAAACCGGACCGGGATTCCACCAAAATGAACAGGGGTTGACCAGGGGAGATCACTGAACGCTGTCACAATATCCCGGAGAGCTACCAACGACCATCCCTGATATGGAGATCGGACAATATTGGCTCTAGGCTCGTTGCCGACGGCTCCGTACGCGGATGGGCGGGTGCGATGTCCGATGCAGCCGAGGTGTACGTGGCCCACGGTCCGGCCGACGCGGACTGGACCGCGCTGCTGGCCCACGCCCTGGAGAGCCGCGGCGCGCCGGTCTTCCTGCAGCAGTGGGACGTGGTCCCGGGCAACGTACGGGTCAACCGGATCGATCAGGGCCTGCACGGCTGCCGCAGCGCGGTGATCGTGGTGGGCGCGGCCGACCTGGCCGGCGAGTACCCGGCTCTGCTGGAGATGGCGGACCGCGGCCGGATCCAGCTGGTGCCCGTGCTGCGCGAGCGCGCCGCCACCCCTCCCCTGCTCAGCGCCTACCTGCCGGTGACCTTCTCCGGAGCGGACAGCAGGCCGGACTTCGACGAACGGGTGGACGCGCTGCTCCGCGCGCTGCGCGCCGCACCCGTCGTCCGGCGCGGCTTCGCCGCCCCGGACTTCGGCATCGTCGCCGAGGGCCCGGTCACCGTCCGGCTGCGGATCACCGAGCGGCGCACCGTCCTCATCGCACCCGACGGCGCCGAGACCGTCGCGGAACATCCCGGTCCGCAGCCCGCGCTGGAGCAGCTCGGCTGGGACGTCACGCGCGCACAGCGGACCGCACGCGGCGCGAGTGCCGCGCTGGCCCGGCTGGGCGACGGGCTGGGCCGCACCTTCCTGCCCGGCCCGGTCGGCACCACGCTCGCCGGGCTGCTCGACACCGCCGTCCGGCTGAACAGATCCCTGACGGTCAGCCTGGAGATCGATCCGCGGCACCCCGGGTTGCACGCGCTGCACTGGGAGTGCCTGAGCCTGCCGGGCACCGGGACGATCCTCGCCATGCAGCCGGTGGTACGCCTGCGGCGGTTCACCGACCTGGGCGCCACCACCCGTCCCGACATTCCCGGCCCGCTGCGGATCCTCGCCGTCGTCGCCGGGCCCGACGCCGAGGGTCACGAACTGGTCGACCACGAGCACGAACTCGGCATGATCCTGCGCCGGGTGCAGTCGGCCCGGGCCGGTGGTGGCGCTCGGGTCCGGGTCCTCAACTGGGGATCCGCCAGGGCGATCAGGGCCGCGCTGCAAGACGGCGAGCGGTTCCACATCCTGCACCTGTCCTGCCCCGCCGAACCCGGGGTGCTGCTGCTCGAGACCGCCGACGGTGCCACCGACCGGATGGACGCCGCGCGTTTCGCCGATGAGGTGCTGCCACCGGACGGCCTGGTTCCGCTGATCGTGCTGGCCGGTTGCTCCGCCGTGAAACAGGCCACCGGCCTGTCCGGATTCGCACAGGCGCTGCTGTCCTACGGCGTGCCCACCGTCCTGGCGATGACGGCGCCGGTCACCGATCACTACGCGACCGAGCTGCTCGCCCGCGCGTACGGCCGGCTGGCCGCGGCGACCGCACCGGTCTCGCCGCTGACGGTCCTCGCCGACCTGCGGCGCGCCATCGAGCAGGAGCGGCCCGGGCGGCCCGCGGGGGATCCGCTGGCCCGGTTGCCCGAGTGGCACGCCCCGGCCGTGTTCACCCGGGTCCGCGACAGCACGCTGTACGACCCCCGGCTACCGGCCGGCGCCGCCGCCGGCCACCCGGAGCCGGACCGCGGTGACTTCGTCGGTCGTCGTACCGACCTACGGGGCCTGCTCCGTGCGCTGCGCCCGGGCGGCAGCCACAGCGGCGTCCTGATCCACGGCATCGGCGGTATCGGCAAGAGCACGCTGGCCGGGCAACTCGCCGGCATGCTGGCCGACGCCGGCGACCCGCTGCTGGTCGCGCCGCGGGCGCCGCACACCGCGGAGCGGATCCTCCGGGCCGTGGCCTTCCAGCTGCGCTCCCGGCTGCCGGACGCCGAGGGCCGAGCCCTGCGGGGCCGGCTGACCGACACCGAGGACGACTGGATCGACCGGCTCGACCTGCTGACCGACGAGTTGACCGCCCGGCACCTGACGGTGCTGCTGCTGCTCGACGATCCGCTCGGTGATCCGCTGGACGGTGCCGATCCGGAGGCCGCGCTCGACACCGACCTGCGCGACTTCCTGCGCCGGTGGCTGCGGCTGGAGTGCGGTGCCCGGCTGCTGGTCACCGCCCGGCGGGCCGACGCGCTGGGCTTCGCCGACCGCCGGCTGCTCACCTGGCAGCTGGGCCCGCTGTCCCGGGCCGAGACCGGCAAGCTGATCTGGCGGCTGCCCGGCGTCCACGCCCTGTCCCCGCCCGACCAGGACCGCGCCTACCAGGATCTGGGCGGCCACCCCCGGGCCCTGGAGTACCTCAACGGTCTCCTGCAGGCCGGCCGGCCGGCCACCGGGCAGCCGACCGGCGCCCGATCCGACGGTAAACGCTTCGACGACGTCGCCGACCGGATGGAGACGAACCTGCGCGGTCGCGGCATCGCCGATCCGGAGCGCTGGATGGGTGAGGCCGGGAAGTCCGTCGACACCGCGCTGGCCGCGACGGTCGCCGGGATCTCCGCCGAGGTCCTGCTCGACCGGCTGCTCGACCAGCTGCGGGACAGTGCCCCACGGGCTCGGGAGCTGCTGCTGGCCGCCGCGGTGTACCGCCGCCCGGTCGACCGGACCGGCCTGCTGTGGGCGGTGGCCGAGCCGGCCGCTCCCGACCCGGACCGGTCCGCCCGGCTGCGCCGCTGGTACGACGCCCTGATCGAGCTCCGCGCCGTCGATGCCGACGCCACGCTCGCCGATGTCGCCCTGCCCGGGCGCGACCAGCTGCACCGCGATCTGGCCGCCGGCACCCGCCCACCGGAGGTGCCCTGGCTCGACCCGGCACGCGACGAACTCGTCCGCCTCGGCCTGCTCACCCCGGTGCCCGGCCGCGACGGTGTGCGGCGGTGGATGGTGCACCGCTGGACGGCGGGGTCGCTGGCCGGACGCGAGCCGGACGAGACCCGGCACGCGCACCGGCGAGCCGCCGCCTATCACCGGTGGTGGGCCGCGCTGAACGCGCGGGACCCCGGGTACGACCACCACGACCTCGAGGAGGCCCGCCACCACTGCACCGCCGTCGACGACCTCGATCAGCTGCTCTCGGTCGCCTCGCAGTGGTGCGTGATCCTGCACGAGGCCGGCGCGTTCCGCCAGGAGGAGATCGTCTGCGCCGAGACGGTCGCACGGCTCGAACGGCTCGCCCCCGACCATCCGGAGATCTGGTACTTCACCCACCAGCTCGGTGTCATCGCGATGCGGCAGGGCCGGTACCCGGAGGCCGAGACGCATCATCGGCGCTGCCGCGAACTGGCGGCCGCGAGCGGGGATCTGCTGGCGGAGGCCACCAGCTTCCGGGAGCTCGGCTCGCTCGCCCAGCTGAGCGGCGATCGCGCCGCGGCGGTGGAGTACTACCAGAAGGCGATCGGGTGCTGCGGCGCGCAGGCGACGAGCGCGGCACTGGCCGTGCTCGCCTCCTGCTACCAGCTGCGCGGCGCCATGGATCTGGCCAGGGAGGACGGCGAGGCCTGGCGCTGGAGCATCGGCGCCTACCAGATCGCGAGGGAGCTCCGCGAACGCACCGGGCCGGCCGGCGGGGAACGTGAGCTCGGCCAGCTGGCCCGCGCTTTCGGCGACCTCACGCTCGCCGACGAGCACGAGTTCCGCACGCACGAGAGCGCCGGGTACGCCGCGGACCTCAGGCGGCTCATCGCGACCTCGGCGCTGCAGACCGGCACGGTCGAGCTGCTGCACGGCATGCCGCTGATGGCGCTGACGTTCCTGCGGCACGCGCAGGACGCGGCGGCCGGAACCGGGGACCGCCTGCTGCTCGCCCAGTGCCATCGCCTGCTCGGCGACGTGCTGTTCCAGGTGGGCCGGCACGAGGAGGCCACCACGGCCTACCGGGAACTGGCCGAGCTCGCCGACCAGCTCGACGACCCGCTGTTGCAGGCCGTCGCCGAGCAGCAGCTCGCCCGGGTCACGGGTGACCGCCATCCGGACGACGCGACCGGGGTCGCCGAGGCGCACTTCGCCGAGGCCGACCGGATCGCCCGCCGGCTCGGCAGTCTCCCGCTGCTCGCCGCGGGCCGGCTCTACCGCGGCGAGCTGGCCGAGCTCGCGGGCCGGGCCGACCAGGCGCGCGCCGCGTTCCAGGCGGCCGTCACCGCCGCCGACGAGTGCCAGGACCTGGCCGTCTGGACCAGTGCGGCGCTGCGCCTGGGCAGCCTGGACGCCGGGGCCGGGAACGCCGGGGCCGCGGCGGACTGGTTCCACCGGGCGGTCGCCCGCTCACACGAGTCGGGCAACAGCCGGGCGGAAGCGCTCGGGCGGGTCGCGCTCGGCATGCTGGCCTGGGAGAACGGCGACCGGGACGCCGCCGACGAGGCGCTCGCCGTGGCCGAACGGGTCGCCACCACCGGGGGGCACCGGCCGCTGGCCGTATCGTGCCAGCTGCACCGCGCGACCCTGGCCGGCGACCGGAGCCGGTTCGGCGCGGCGGAGCGACACTACGCGCACGCGCTGGCCCTGCTCGACGAGCGGACCCATCCCGGACTGGTCGCCGAGACGCACCGGCGGCGCGGCCGGGACCGCGTCCAGCGTGGGCAGTGGACCGAGGCGGCCGAGGACCTGACGGCAGCCCTGCGGATCTTCGGACGCTACGCCATACCGGAGGCCGTGGCCTGGTGCCGGCTGCATCTCTGGCGGGCGCTGATCGAGATCGGTGACATGGAGCAGGCGGCACACCTGGCTCTGCGCTGCGCGGCCCCCACCGAGACGCTGCTGCCCTCGCCCCTGCGGATCGCCGCGCTGATCGCGACCGGCGAGGAGCTGTGCACGACCGGCGACCGGTCCGGATTCGCGCTGCTGGAAGCGGCCCTGGCCGACGCGGAGACGGTGGAGCCCGAACCCGGATCGCTGGTCGCCGGCTGCCGGCGGGCGCTCGCCCACGCGCTGCGTGCCCACGGTGCACCGGCAGCCGCGATCACCCAGCTCCGCGAGGCACACCGGATCGCCGGGCTGATCAACGATCCGCTGGCGGCCGTGCACGACGAGCGGGATCTCGGCCGGGCCCTGCTGGCCTCCGGCGATCGCGACCAGGGCCGGACCTGGCTCGCCGCCTCGGCTCGCCACGCCGCGCGGATGCGTCAGGAGCGGGAGCTGGCAGCGGCCACCGAACTGCTCGACGGCGTACTCGCCAGCGCCACCCTCACCGGCGTCGAGTCGCAGTGGCGGGACCTGCAATGGGTACGCCGGTTGCGAGCCGCCGACGGGGAGCGCGGATTCACCGGCACCCCGCGCGCGCACGTCGGGCCCTCGGTGAACGAGGTGCTGCGCACGATGGGTACCCGGCACTCCCCCGCCGCCGGGGTCCCGTTCGCCGTCGGCCCGCACCGGATGACCCGGCGCTCCCACCGCTCATGACAGGCGGGCGACGGCGGCCCGCAGCTCGTCGACCCGTTTGTCGTCCAGGCCGCCGATCTGCACCTTGACGTGCTCCATCGCCTTGCCCGTGACCAGTTCGACGGCGGAGACCGTGAGCAGGCCGACCTCGTCGAGGGCGAAGGTGATGTCGATCGGTGAGTTCTTCGGCAGGGGCGGGAGCCGCTCGATGCGGCCCTCGCCGATCTGCCGATTGGAATCCAGCTCGTGCGACACCGTCGGCCCGGCCTGCTCCCAGATGCTGATCCGGATCGACGTCTGGTTGCTCAGCGGGGTGTAGAACTGCTTGGTCGGTGCGGCCGGCAGCGGGTCGTTGGGCAGCAGCAGGTGGCTGACCTCGCGCTTGCCCTCCTCGGGTTCGGTGTCGCGAGCCACCACGCCCACCCCGAACGCGCGCGGGACGACGTTGACGATCTCCCGGTCCTTCCAGGTCCGCACCGCCGTCTCGGAGACCCCGACGGTACGGGCGACCTTCCGGATCGCGGCGTCGCCCGGCTCGTCCCGCTCGTGGGCCAGCCGGATCCGGATCGACTCCCGCAGCGCGAACATGGCCGCGCCCTTGGCCACCGCCAGATGCGGGTCGTGCAGCCGCGGGTCGAAACCGAATCGCTCCCGCAACGCCCGCGCCACGGCGGGCATGTACGTCGACCCGCCCACCAGCAACACGCTGTCCGGGGTGCCCGCACCGGCTCGGTCGGCGACCGCGAGCGCCCGGCCGGTGATGTCCACGGTCTGGTCCAGCAGGTCGGCGGTGAGGGCCTCGAACGTCTCCCGCGACACGTCCACCGCCGCGGTACGCCCCTCGAAGCGCAGCGTCTGCCGGTACGACGTGCGTACCGAGAGCGCCTTCTTCACCTTCTCGGCGACCAGCGTCACCTCCTGCAGGAACTCCTCGCTGTCGCCGGCGCCGGAGTCCGGGTGCTCGGCGACGAAGCAGTCGCGCAGATGCGCCACGATCCGCTCGTCCCAGTCGGCCCCGCCGAGCCGGTGGTCGCCGTCGGTGCACACCACTGTCACGTCGCCGCCGCTGAGCCGGATCACCGTGGTGTCGAAGGTGCCGCCACCGAGGTCGTACACCAGAATGGTCTGATCCTCGCCCTCGTTGAGCGCTCCGTAATGCAGGGCGGCGGCCACCGGCTCGGGCACCACGTTCACCACGGTGAGGCCGGCGATCTCACCGGCCTGCTCGGTGGCCCGCCGCTCGGCGACCCCGAAGTAGGCGGGCACCGTGATCACCACATCCCGCACGGTCTCCCCGGTCGCCGCCGCCGCGCCCCGGGCCAGCGCCCGGACGATCAGCGCCGAGATGCTCTCCGGCGTGTGCGTGATCCCATCGATCTCCAGTTCCGTCCCGGACTGCCCGATGTGCCGCTTGATCAGGGACACCACCCGCTCCGCGTCCCTTTTCGCGGCGTCCTTGGCCTCGTCGCCGACGACGACCCGGTGCGGTGAGACGAAGTGCACGACCGACGGCGTGATCTCCGCACCGGCCTCGTTCGGGATGATCACGGGGACGCCGGTGTCGTCGACCCGGGCGATGCACGAGTAGGTCGTTCCGAGATCGATGCCGAACGTGGTCATGCGTCGTCGCTCCGCTCTTCGCAGCAGGCTGTCCCGGCTCGTCGAGAATATGCTGAGCGTATGTGCGAGACCACACCCAGTGACAACGACGCTCGCCCCGACTTCTTCATCAGCTTCACCAAGCCCGACCAGGAGTGGGCGAGGTGGATCGTGGACCTGATCAAAGAGGTGGTCAACGAGGACGGGCAGCCCTGCCGCGCGCTGTACCAGGAAGACGACTTCGTACCCGGCACCAACTGGATCCACCTGATCGACAAGGGGCTGCGACAGTGCCGCCGCGTCCTGCCGATCCTGTCCCCGGCCTACCTGGAGGACTCCCAGTACGGCGCCGCCGAGTGGCAGGCGGCGTGGTCGAAGGATCCGAACGGGTTGCTGCGCCACCTGGTGCCGGTGCGGGTGCTCAGCTGTCAGCCGGCCGGCCTGCTCGGTGCGATCGTCCACATCGACCTGGTCGGGCTCCGTAAGGACGCCGCCCGAGCCGCCCTGCTGCTCGGCCTGGACGCGGCCATCCGCGGCCCACGGCGACGCCGGGCGGCGGCACCCTTCCCCGGCCCCCATTGATGGCGGCTCGCAAGCCCTCCCCGGCCGGCTCCGCGATGCGGCGCGTGCTGTGGACCAGGGAGGTGGCCGCCGCCGACTACGCCGGGCCCGGCGAGAAATACCACGGCGCGATCCTCGAGCAGTACAAGATCTACGTCGAGATGGCGGACCGGGTGAGCGCCCGGCGCGGCCTGACGAACACCTACTTCGTCACGCTCAACACGCTCATCCCGACGGTCATCGGGCTGTTCTGGCGAGGCCGCGCCGAACTGGCCGCCTGGCAGCTGACCATCCCGCTGGCCGCGCTGCTGCTGCAGTGCACCGCGTGGTTCCTCCTGCTGCGCTCCTACCGCCGGCTCAACACGATCAAGTACGCGGTGATCGGCGCGCTCGAGGAACGGCTGCCGGCGTCGCCGTACTGGCGCGCCGAGTGGAGCGACCCGTCGCGGCACCGGCCGCTCACCAGCTTCGAACAGTGGATCCCGGTCTCGTTCGCGCTGCTGTACCTGGCCGCGTTCCTGGCCGAACTGCTCCGCTGAATGTGCGTTCATGTTCGATTACCAACAGTGACGCCGCCGCATAGTCCGTTACTCACCTGTTAACGCCCGTCGGCTTGACGCTGGCCGCCCAGGGAAGGTTGACTCTGCTAGTTCGTGAGCGAAAGCGTCAGAATATGTTCGAGCTTAGAGGAGGCCGGATGCGCGCGGCCCTCACCGCCGACCGCTCGATCACCGTCTCGGCAGACGGCGACCCGCTCTTCGTCTACTCCTACGGCGCCCCGCGCCCGGGCCTGGCCGGCGGCTCGTTCCCCACCCCGATCACCTGGCTGCCGCCGCTCGCCGACCCGGGGACCGCCACCCATCGCACGCTCACCGAGCTGTCCAGCGCCCCGGACGCCGCCATCCTCGCGCACCGCCTGCGCTGGCCGGCCGTCGACGAGTGGCGCTCGCTCACCACCGCGCGGGCCGGCGACGGCTGGCTGCTGCTCTTCGAGAACACGATCACCAACGTCACGGACCACCCGCTGCCGCTGACCGGCCCGTCGCTGACCCTGCCGGCGATCACCGCCCCGCCCGCGGCCCGCACCGAGTGGCAGGCCGCCCGGACCGCCGCGGCCGCCGTCGTGGTCGTCGACGACGCCGCCAACCTGGCGCATCCGCCCCGCTGGTCGGCCGGGCTGAGCCCGGCGCCGTTCGGCTCCGGCGGGCTCCCGCTCGGACCGCAACGCACTGTCGCCTTCCGGTACGCCGTGCTCGTCGCCCCCGCGGACCGCGACGCGGCGTACCTGGCCGGCCTGGGCCGCGCCGCCCTCACCGGCCCGCTGCCGGCCCGCTCCCCGGTCTGCCCGGGTGAGCACCCGCCCGGCAGGCGCGCCCACTCACCCGGCGGCGGCACCCGGGTCGCCGCCGCGCACCGCGGCACGCCTACCGCGCGATCGCGGTGCGCGCCTCGATGGCCTTGAACCTGCGGTGCGGCGCCTTGCCCAGCGCGCCGCCCTTGAGATTCTTGCCGTCGCGCACCACCACCGCGTCCAGCCGGTCGTGCCGTCCGGCAGCGGGGTCGGCGTGTACGTGGGACCGGAGCCGCCACCCCACAGGTTCGAGTCGGTGGTCATGACGATGCGGCGCGGATCCGACCGGTCGTAGCGCAGCCGCTCCCAGCACCGCCGGCGCCCTCGGTGACGTCGGCCAGTCCGGGCCCCAACCGTGCCCACCCCGCTTCGAGCCCGGGCCGGCCCCTGGTCGGCCCCGGGGCCGCACCCTGGCGCCCCGGCGCCGTCACGGGCGGGTGTCGCCGTCGCCGGTGCGGCGCTGCGCCTCGTCGACAGCCTTGCCGATCTGCTGCCGGTACTTGCCACCGGTACGGTCGTCGATCTGCTCGCCGACCTTCTCCAGGGCCTGGTCGACCTGCTTGTCGTGCTTGTCGATGAAGTCTTTCGCCTTGTCCAGGAAACTCATGATCGCAACCCCTCGACGCTCTGACCGGCAGGTATGCCCCGTGCGGGCACACCCAAACCGCCACGCCGCGTGGCGGCGTCCGGACGCGCCGCACATGGCGTACGCAATAAGAAGGGTGACAGAAACACGTGCCACGCCGCCCTCTAGAGTTTGCGGCGGTTCGGCACGCGGTGTGGAAACGAGGCGACATGCGCTGGCTCCGGGGGCTCGGAAAGAAGCGGATCGAGCAGGATCCGATGCGGCAGCAGCAGCTGCTCGGCGAGCTCCGGCAGCGGTTCGGCCCGCACGCCCCGGGCAAGCTGGCCGACCAGGCCGCGCAGGCCGCCTCCCTGCTGACCGGCGTCGACGGCGTGGTGGTCGCCGCGATGGTGCTGCGCGAGTTCGCCGACAGCGCACATGCGAGCGTCGCCGCCCAGAGCGCCGCCCTCGGCCTGCCCGTCGACCGGCGCAACTACCGGCCGCTCTGGGAGTCGGCCGGCAAGCGCCTCAAGAGTCCGTTGTTCACCGCCGCGCACGGCTTGCACCCCTACGTGCACGTCGCCGCCGCGGTCCAGGCGGTCGGCGCCCAGCCGGCCGACACGGTCCGCGGCACCGCACCGGTCCCGCTGCTCACCCACATGTTCGAGGTGCTGGACCTGACCCTGGCCGGCTGGGAGTTCGGCCGCATCCTGGTCGACGTCGACGGCGCCACCCTCGCCGTCAACCTGATCACCGCGGCCACCGCGATCCGCAACGAGATGTCCGACCCGCCGCCGCTGCCCGCCCCGGCCCGCACCCAGATGCGCAGCAACAAGAGCGTCAACGTCCTCGACCCCGCGGTCAGCCGCATCGTCGGCCAGTGGAACCCCGGCAAACAGATGCGCGAGTGCCTCCTGGCTTAGGCCGTGTTGCGGAGTCCGGACGCTGCCAGGCGCGCTCTGGGCCACGCCGCGGCCCCGGTCGGACTCCGAAAACACGGCCTAAGGCAAAACCCTTCTTCGATACGCTCTGGGGCCATCACGACAGCACAGCCCGGTCCCGTGGCTAAGCGCACGGTGGTCCCGGTGCCGGGCCGCGAGGCCGCCGGGCTGGGCTCGCGAGGTCCGCTCCACCCCGGACTCTCGCGCGACCTCGGGACACCATCAACTCAACCCTCAGCGCGGTTTCCGGACACCGCCGACCCGGAGCGCCGGGCTCAGGTCGTGCACCCGGGCGTCCCGATGGAACCGGTCGTCGAGCGGCGCCAGCCCGTACTGCCGCTCGATGGTGCGCAGGATCGACGTGGTGTCGTACGACGTGTGGTCCACTCCGGACTCGCGCAGCGACCGGGAGATCAGCACCGCCGGGATCCGGGTGCCCGGCCCGTACTCGTCGGACGGCCCGGCGGTGGCGTGGCGTCCCTGGCCGGGCGGCACGACGTGGTCCCACTGGCCGCCGAACTCGTCGTAGGTCACCAGGACCAGGGTGCTGGCCGCCTGCGGCCCGTTCATCACCGCCGTGATCAGGTCGACGAGGTGCCGTTCGCCGTTGTCGGTGCTGGCGTACCCGGGGTGCTCGTTCTCCGCGCCGTACGGCTTGACGAAACTGACCGCCGGCAACGTCCCCTGCCGGGCCGCCGCGAAGAACGCTGTCTCGTCACGCAGATGGTCGCGCGGGTGCTCGCCGGTGCGCGGGTCGACGTAGCCGGGCGCGTACCGGGCGAAGTAGTTCAGCGGCTGGTGGTGGTACTGGAACAGCGGCCCGGGATGCCCGGCCGCCGCGTCGTCCCAGCCGCCCGCGTACCACGCCCAGGGCACGTTTTTGGCGGACAGCTCGTCCCCGATGGTCCGCCGGTAGTCCGGCGCGGCCGGGTCGACGTCGTTGATCAGCGGCAGTGTGTTCGCGCCGCCGGCGCTGGGCGGGTTGGCCGGCTGGACGGTGTTGACCGCGTAGTCGCCGCAGGCGAAGCCGGGCCGTCCCGGGCAGGCCTGGGTGAGCGGCCCGTCGTTGAGCGCCGGATCGCTGGTGCGCAGCGGGTACGGCCGCACCCCGGTTCCGGCGGCCGGCGGGTTCGGGTTCGGGAAGCCCTCCGCGTCGAGCACCGAGTGCGCGCTGGCCGGCGCGCCCCGCCACGGCGGCGCCTGCGCGGCCACCAGGTACTGATGGTTGAGGAACGAGCCGCCGAACGCCGCCTGGAAGAACCGGTCGGCGATCACGTACCGGGGTGCCCCGGCGGCGTGCAGGTACGCGTAGATCGGCAGCTGCCGGGTGTCGTAGTAGCCCTGGGTCAGGCCCGCCGCGTCGCTGCCCGTGGTGTACCTGTCCATCCGGCCGCCGTCCAGCTGGTACTGCTCCTGGTAGAAGCGGTGCACCAGGTCCCGGGTGCACCCGCCGGGCGTGCCACCAGGGCAGGTCGGACTCTCCGGGGTGAGGTAGTCGTTGATCGGGAACGGCCGGTTCGCGAAGTGGCTCGGGAAGCTGAAGCCGTTGCTCGCCGTGTCGGTGCCGCACGCCGCGTCGAGCGGTGGCGTCGCCAGGCTGGGGTCGTTCTGATAGAGGCACCGGTACGGCGTGTGGTCCTGTCGCACCTGCACGCTGCGGCGCGCGTACCCAGGCCCGGCGCGCCCGTCGACCCACTGCCGCCCGGCGCGTCCCCACCCGGCGTACAGATTGTCGAAGCTGTGGTTCTCCTGGTAGATCACCACGAACTGGGTGAAGGGCCCGAGCGGACCGGGCCGCCGGGGGACCGCCTGCGCCGGCGCGACCGCCGCCACGAGCACCAGCAGGACCGCACCGAGCACCGCGTCGACACGTCTCATCACCGCAAGGTAACCCGGCACCGCGGCGGGCGGGCGTTGTCGCTCGTGGCACCAATCATCGATTAAGAAGATCTGGGCAGGACGCCCGGGGACGGGACATGCCGGTCCACCCGGCGACGTCCTCCGCACGACCGGGGACGGGACATGCCGGTCCACCCGGCGACGTCCTGCGCCTGTCCGCGCCCGGGCGCGTGCCGTCTGACATCTGTCGCGGATTCCTCAACCCGGACCGCCGGGAGCCGATGTTCGCGGCAGTCCACGGAAGGAGACGACATGGCGCAGGACGCACCACGGGGCGTGCCGGCGCGCGCCGACGGCTGGCGACCCCAGGACCCGGTGCTCAACGGCCTCATTCACAAATCGATCGAGCAGGCGTACCGTCGCAACGCGGAGACCGGCAGCATGACAGCCGTCTTCGGCGGCGGGATCGTGCTGCTCATCCTCGGGGTGATCCTCGGGGCCGGCACCGGCAGCCCCGGTCTCGCCCTGATCGTCGTGGTCCTGCTGGCGGCCGGCGGCCTGTTCTACGCCGGGATGAACTCGCCCGCCCCCAAGGTGGACCCGCTCCGGATCCTCGACGTGCTCGGCGGCCCGGGCAACCTGCCGGCCGGCTACCTGGTCCACCCGGCGGCGTGGCGGGCCGGCCTGGCCGAGTACCTCGCCAGGATCAGCGACCGTGACCTGTCGATCGCCGTCCGGCTGTGCCGCGAGCACCCCGGCTCGATCGCCGACCTGATCCGCCTGGTGATGGCCGCCGAGGCGCACGCGCACGAGAACGCCTTCGGCCGCTCGATCACCGAGTCGGACGTCTTCCGGTACGCGCACCGCGCCACCCTGGAGTGGGCCCGGGTGGCCCCCGCCCCCATGCTGGCGGAACGGTAACAGCATCGAACCCGCGAACGATCGGCCGCCGGCTGTTGCCGGCGGCCGTTTCGCCGCCCCCGCCCGTCAAGCCGCCAAAACAACCGTCACCACCAGCCCACTCCACCCGGCTGGTCCTCAGGACCCTCTCAACCCCGCCGAGACAACCCTCACCACCAGCCCACTTACCGGGGCTGGTCCTCACGGTCCCCTCAAAGCCACCGAGACAACCGCCACCACCAGCCCGCCCTACCCGGCTTGGGCTTGGGGATCGCTTCGAGACCACCGAGACACCGCGGCCGGTGAGACGACGGCGGGCGCAATGGCATGGATGGGGACAAACGGCTCGGACGGACGGCGGGCAGGACGACGATCGCCGGACGGGGCCAGGACGAAAGGACGGCGACTATCCGAGGTGCGACAGGCGGTGTGCGAGACGCGGGTTATTTGCCGATCGGGATCGTGGCCTGGAGCAGGAGGGGCTCGGTGGTGGCCCAGGCGCAGTCGGACATCGGGACGCCGGCCGGTTGGTACATGACGCGCAGCTGGTAGGCGTCGTCCTCGGCGCGCACCAGGAACCACCATGGGCACCCGCCGGTCTCCTTCGTCGCCGAGTACAGGTAGTTGCTGTACTCGAACGGTTTCCAGCCGGACCGCGCGGCCAGGCCGGCGTAGAACTTCGCGACGTCGGTGCCGGTCGGCGGGGTGGTGAGGCGCCGGCTGACCGAGCCGAAGGAACCCGGCGACCCGCAGGTCAGCCCCTCGGCCACCGGATCGAGGCGGGTCAGCCGTGGGTTCTGGTTGAGGATGGCCTCGGCGCGGATGGCCTTGACGGCCGCCGGGTCGGCGCGGCATCCGCTCGCCTCGGCGGCGTCGTCGCCCGATCGCAGGTAGACCCCGCCCAGCACGGCCCCGACCAGCAGGGTGCTGACCACGACCGGTCCGGCATAGACCCGGATCCATTTCGGAACGCTCACTCGGTTATGTCTCCCGCGCTGCGATCATCGACAGCGCAGATGATATGGCGCCGCTCCACTGAGGAACACCGTCCGTCCGGTTCACGTCACGACCCGACGGCGTGGACCCGCAACCACCGCACCTTTCCATCCGAGGTTTTCGCCTGCCGGAGCTATTTGGGTACGCCGTGAGCCGGTCACTGACGCGGCGTGCGGCCGAGCCCCGCCACGGGGCGGCAACGGCGGGCGGCAACAGCGGGCGGCAACCGGCGGGCGGCAACCGGCGGGCGGCAACCGGCGGGCGGCAACCGGCGGGCGGCAACCGGCGGGCGGCAACCGGCGGGCGGTAACGGCGGGCCGGGCGCCGCGACCGTACCGGAAAGCGGCGGCCGCGGGCATCGGCGGCCTCGCGCCGGACAGCGGACCGAAGCCTCTCGACGCGGCGCGCGGCGGCATGCCAGGATGTCGATGCAAACGTTTCCAGCAATTCTCATGGACCGCAGGAAGGCACCCATGCCCGACCACGCCGAGCCCGCTGACCTGCGGGACGTCGCCCTGCTGCTGCGCACCGGGGACGATGTCGCTGTCGCCACCCGGGACCTGGCCGAGGGCCGCGTGCTGCGGCACGACGGCGGCGACCTCACCGTGGTGACGCCGGTGCCGCGCGGGCACAAGATCGCCCTGCGGGATCTGGCCGAGGGTGCGCGGGTGCACAAGTACGGGCAGGTCATCGGCCGGGCGACGACCTCGATCCGGGCCGGCGAGCAGGTGCACGCGCACAACCTGGGGATGGACGCCGTCGAGCGCGACTACGAGTTCGGGACCGGACGCGTGACGATCGCCCCGGCGACCGAGGAGCGGACCTTCGAGGGCTTCCCGAGGGCGAACGGCACCGTCGGCACCCGCAACTACGTCGGCATCGTGACCTCGGTGAACTGCTCCGCCGCCACGGCCCGGATGATCGCCGACCAGTTCCGTGGCCCGGTCATGGACGCCTGGCCGCACGTCGACGGCGTCGTGGCGCTGGCCCACGACTCCGGCTGCGGCCTGGTCCCGGCCAGCGAGGGCGGCCGGATCCTGCGGCGCACGCTGCGCGGCTACGCCACCCATCCGAACATCGGCGGCCTGATCGTTCTCGGCCTCGGCTGCGAGATGCTCGGCGTGCAGACGCTGCTCGCCGACCTCAACGCGCCGGCCGACACCCTGATCGAGCGGATGACGATCCAGGAGACCGGCGGTGTCCGGGCCACCGTCCGAGCGGGGACCGACGTGGTCCGCGCCATGCTGGACCGGCTGAACGAGCGCCGCCGCCAGACCGTCCCGGCCTCGAAACTGGTGCTCGGGCTGAACTGCGGCGGCTCCGACGGCTACTCCGGGATCACCGCGAACCCGGCCCTCGGCCACGCCTCCGACCTGCTCGTCGCCCAGGGCGCGACCACGGTGCTGGCCGAGACGCCCGAGGTCTTCGGCGCGGAGCACCTGCTCACCCGGCGTGCGGTCAACCGCGAGGTCGGGCAGCGGCTGCTCGACCGGATCGCCTGGTGGCACGCCTACGTGGAGGCCGGCGGCGGCACCCTCGACAACAACCCGTCACCGGGCAACAAGGCCGGCGGCCTCACCACGATCCTGGAGAAGTCCCTGGGCGCGGTCGCGAAGGGCGGCTCCGCGCCGCTGACAGCCGTCTACGAGTACGCCGAACCCGTCACCGAACCGGGCTTCACCTTCATGGACACTCCCGGCTACGACCCGGTCTCGGTCACCGGCCTGGTCGCCGGCGGGGCCACCGTCGTCTGCTTCACCACCGGCCGCGGTTCGGTCCTCGGCGGCAAGCCCGCCCCGGTCATCAAGATCGCCACGAACTCGGAGGTCTTCGAGCGGATGCGCGACGACATGGACCTGGACACCGGCGGCATCGTCACCGGCGCCACCACCATCGAGGCGGCCGGCGCGGAGATCTTCGAGACCATCCTGGCGGTCGCCTCCGGCAGACTCACCGCCAGCGAGGACCTGGATCTGGGCCGCGACGAGTTTGTGCCGTGGCAACTGGGCGCCGTGACGTAGGGTCAGGCCGGCTTCCGGTACACCTGCGTCTGGATCTCCACGCTCAACTCGCAGTCCGGGCGGAAGAACCGGTTCCGCACGTCCACGAACTCGTCGGCGATCTCCTTCCGCGCGCCGAGGAAGGACAGCAGCCCCCATCCCTGCTGCCACCCGATCCGGATCTCGTCCGGATGGAACTCCGGTTCCGGCCCACCGGTGTTCCGGACCGTCGTGGCGAACCGGCACAGCTGCTCGAATCCGAGCTGCTCGGCACGCCCGGGCAGGTCGGACATGATCGTCCGGTCGCCCTCGTAGCAGCTGTCGTGCGTGCGGATCAGCCGGAGGACCTCCACCGGGCCGCGGAAGGTCTCGTCGTTCACGTCGACCACGTACAGGATCCCGCCGGGCCGCAGCACCCGGTACATCTCGAGCAAGGCGGCGTCGGGGTTCCGCAGGTGGATGAACACGAAGTTCACCGTGATCACATCGTGCGAGGACGATTCCTCGCCCGTCGCGTACGCGCCGGCCTGGCCGAGGTCCAGCGCCGGGTGGGACGCCCTGGCCTGGCACAGCAGCTCCGCCGACGGCTCGATGCCCCGGACGGCGTAGCCGGCGAACCGCGGAAGGCCGCGCAGCGACGCGAGGTACCCACCGGCTCCCGAACCGACGTCCAGCAGGCTGGCCGGGGCGGCCGGGAACGGCGCTGCCGCGATCCTGGGTAGCTGCTCCGCCAGTACCAGGCGCCCCTGCTCCGCGAGCCGGGGAATCTCCTCGGCCAGCGACAGCGGCTGCGTGTAGATGTTCTCCGCGACCAGCGCCTCGGTCGCGACCAGGTCCAGGCGTCCGTGATCGGCGAGGAACCGCACCAGCGACGGCGCGGTCAGTCCCTGCTCGGCGGCACCCTTGTCGATGCGCCGGTGCTCGAGGTGGAAGGCCCGCAGGTCTTCGGCGCCCTCGACCTTCATGACGAGCATCCGCTCACCGAGCAGCTCCACCTCGCCGTGCCGCCGGAAGCTGAAGCCCCGATACACCCGCTCCAGGACCCGGTGCCTGCCCCGCAGCAGCAGGATGATCCGCGCCGGGCGCAGCACCTCATGGAACTGCCGAGACATCGCGCTGACCAGCCACGCGGTGATGCCGCGCCCCCGGAACCCGGGCAGTTCGACGCGTTTGGCCCCCTGGACGGTCACCCCACCCACCCGGGCGAGGCCCATGGCGGACAGCTCGGGCGCGTCATCCGGGTACAGGTAGGCCGACACGACGGCGATCAGGCGTCCGCCAGAGAGGACGCCGAGGTGCAGCCCGTCCCGGTCGCGCGGATCGTGCACCATGTCCGGGCCGAAGCCCTGCTCGGTGACGAACACCCGGCGGCGGATCTCCTGGATGTCCTCCCCGTACTCCGCCCAGGACAGCCACGTGACCCGCAACTCCACGTCCATGTCGTCCCTCCGGTCGGGTCGGCCACCGGCCGGCACAGGGCAGGATCCCGGGTCGGCCGGGGAAGGCTACCAGCGCGAGTTCACGCCGCCCGGTGTCGCTCTTTAGGATCGCCGGATGATCACGGCGGTTCCCGACATCGTCCGGCGCCGGTTGTCGGCCCTGGACACCCGGCTCGATCCGTACTCGTGGCTGGTCACCGGCGTGATCGTCACGGTTGCCGCGATCCTGCGACTGAGCGGTGTGACGTACCCCAAGAAGTTGATCTTTGATGAGATCTACTACCCGACCGACGCCTGGGACATGCTGCGGCACGGCGTCGAGTGGGACGAGAAGACCGACGGCCCGGGCTACGTCGTGCACCCGCCGCTGGGCAAGTGGCTGATCGCGCTCGGCGAGAAGGCCTTCGGCAACACCGAGCTGGGCTGGCGGTTCCCGGCCGCGGTCGCCGGCACCCTGATGATCCTGATCCTGATCCGGGTCGCCTACCGGCTGTTCCACTCGACGGTGCTGGCCGGGCTGGCCGGCCTGCTGATGACGCTCGACGGATTCCAGCTGGTGCTGTCCCGCACGTCGCTGCTGGACATCTTCCTCGGCCTGTTCGTGCTGGCCACGTTCGCGGCGATGGTGCTGGACCGGGACCATTACCGGCGAAGTCTGCTGCGCGGGCGGGAGACCGGGACGAAGCGGCCGATCGTAACGTGGTGGCTGCTGGTCGCCGGGGTGCTCTACGGCCTGGCCTGCGGGGTGAAGTGGAGCGCCCTGTTCTTCCTGCCGGTCTTCGCGGTGCTGATCGTCGTGTGGCGGGTGCGGGCCCGTCACTCGGCCGGCGCGCCGTTCACCCTCCTCGCCGACCTCGGCTGGGGTCTGACCAGCTTCGCCCTGGCCGGCATCTGCTATCTGGCCACCTGGACCGGCTGGCTGGTCACCGACACCGGCTTCTACCGGCACTGGCGGGCCGACAACGGGATGAGCGAACCGCCGGTCCTGGGCGCGCTGCTGAACCTGTGGCACTACCACTCGGCGGCGTACACCTTCCACAGTGGCCTGACCAAGCCGCACCGCTACCAGTCCTGGCCGTGGCAGTGGCTGCTGCTCGGGCGTCCGGTGCCGTTCGATTTCGCCACCCCGAGCGGCTGCGGCGCCCCCAAGTGCGCCCAGGAGATCGTGCTGCTCGGCACGCCGATCCTCTGGTGGTCGTTCCTGCCGGCCCTGGTGGCCCTGGTCTGGCTCGGCGTCGCCCGCCGAGACTGGCGCGCCTACGCGATCGTCGCGAGTGCGATGGCGGGCCTGCTCCCCTGGTTCTACTACGCGGTCGAGGACGGGCGGACGATGTTCTCGTTCTACGTGCTGCCCGCGCTGCCGTTCCTGATCCTCGCCGTCGTCTACGTCCTCGGCGCGATCATCGCCGAGTTCCGGGCCACCGGGGTCGTGGTCACCGCGGTCTATGTGGTCGCTGTCGCGCTCTGCTTCGCCTACTTCTATCCGATCTTCGTGGACTGGGTGATCCCCTACGACAGCTGGTGGGCACGGATGTGGCTCGGCACCCGCTGGGTCTGAGAAAACCGCTTTACGGTACGGCGCGAGCACGCTCGTGGTCCGGGCCGCAGCCGCGGCCCGCGGTTGCCGCCGGTCACCACCCGAAGCACGAGCGGCCCGCGTCGTCACCCGTCCTCAACCACCCACGACCACGACTTCTCGGCTGGCACTCACGGTGGTCTCACCGCCCCGCACACCACCACCACAACCAGCCACCACCTCGCGGCTGGCACTCACGGTGGCCTCAACGGACCGCACACCACCACCACGACCAGCCACGACCTCGCGGCTGGCGCTCACGGTGGTCTCAACGGACCGGAGACCACCACGACGACCAGCCACGACCTCGCGGCTGGCGCTCACGGTGGTCTCAGCGGACCGGAGACCACCATCACGACCAGCCGTGACTGGTCTTGGCGGGTCGGGGGCTGCGTGAACCCGCGCAGGCAACGAACCGCCCTGCTCTGTGGGGGCGCCGGGCGGGTTCGGGCCGGACCGCCGCCGCACGGTTCTGGGAGGGGGCGGGGAGGGGTGGAGGAGGTGCGGCTTCGCGGCCCGGAGTGGCTTCGGCGGTGAGCCGCATCGGGGCCTTGGGACGGGACCTCCTCGCGCGGGCGGGGGCGAGGCGGTGCGGAAAGCGTACGAAAAAGGGGTTCAGGAGAGCTTGGAATTCGTGATCTTGGGGTTGCCGGTGCCCAGGTAGAAAATGCCGGGGAGGCCGTCGGTCTGGAAGCCGGCGCTGGGGTTACCGCGCAGCCGGGAGTTGCGGATGATCAGGGTGCCGGTGCGGTCGTTGCTGACGAAGAAGATCGCGCCGCCGCCCTCGACCGCCTTGTTGTGCTCGATCAGCGTGCCGTCGAGGGTGAGGGTGAACCTGTCGCCGTCGAGGTAGATGGCGCCGCCGCTGCCGCCGCCCGGGGTGCCGGGGCGGGCCGGGTTGGCGCCCTTCCCGATGGCGTTGTTGCCGGTGAAGTAGCTGTTCAGCACGGTCCAGGAGACGCCGATGCTGGACAGCGCGGAGCCGTTGGAGCACCTGCCGCCGGTGAAGGTGCTGCCCACCACGTAGACCGGGGTGTCGCCGCCCTGCTCGAGCACCCGGATCGCGGCGCCGCCCAGGTCCGGACCGGTGCTGTCGCAGCGGTTGCCGGTGAACCGCGAGTTGATCACCTTGAGGTGACCGCCGCGGACGAAGATCGCGCCGCCGCCGCCCTGCGTGCCGTCGGAGTCGTCGCCGGTGCTGTTGCCCTTGGTGAACGCCAGGTTCTGCACGGTCAGGCGCGGGGTGTCCTGGTCCTGGCAGTGCGAGGTGGTCCAGCCCTGCGCCTTGTCACAGGTGTTCAGGTAGAGGATCCGGCGCTTACCGCCGCCGCTGAGGGTGACCTTGTCGCCGCCGTCGATGACCACTGTCGTCTTCGCGTTGACCACCTTGGCGGTGCTGGTCATCGTGATGGTGACCGGGGCGGGGCCGCAGTCGAAGGTGATGATGCCGCCGGCCGCGACGGCCTTGACGACGGCGGCCGAGGTGCAGCTCGCCGGGGTGCCCTTGCCGACCGTGCGGTCCGGCTTGCTGGTGTCGACCGGTCTCGCGGCGGCCGGGATGCTCGCCGTGCCGCCCGGGTTGCCGGGCCGGGGCAGAGTGGACTCCTTGACCGGCTTCTTGGCCGGTGCCGCGGAGGCGGACGGGGACGCGCTCGCGGTCGGGGCGATCGACACCGGCACGCCGGTCGAGGCGTCGGCGATCACCGGCGCCTCGGTGGCGGCCGCGAGGCCGGTCGGCGCGTCCTCGCCGTCGTCCTTCCCGCAGGCGCCCAGGGCGGCAACGGTGAGCAGGCTCAGCGCCCCGGCAGTCAGTCCACGTCGCATTCGCACGGGCGAGATGCTAGCGGTTATCGCTGATCAAGAGGGGGGCACGTCCGACGAAGCGCGCACCACGAGGCTGGTCGGCAGGATCATCTGGTCGCCGGGGGCGCCGGTGCGGCCGAGCAGCAGGTCGAGCCCGACCGATCCGGATCGGTGCTTGGGCACCGCCACGCTGGTCAGTGGCGGATGGCTCATCGCGGCCAGGCTCACGTCGTCGAACCCGACCACGCTGATCCGCTCCGGCACCGCAACCCCGCGCGCCGCCAGCCGGTGCAGCAGGCCGAGCGCGACCAGGTCGTTGTAGGCCAGCACGGCGGTGGCCGGGGTGGCCAGCACCGGGTCCCCGGCGCCCAGGCCGCCCTCGAAGGTGGGCGCGACCGCGTCGAGCAGCAGCACCTCGGGCACCCCGGACAGGACGGCGAGCCGCTGGCGGGCGGCCCACGAGTCCTCCGGACCGCCGACGTACGCGATCCGCCGATGACCCAGAGCGATCAAATGCCGGACCGCTTGCCGGATCCCGTCGGAGATGTCGGCCACCACCGAGGACAGGCCGGGCACCCGGCGGTGCAGCAGCACCGTCGTCGCCGGGTCGGCCGCCTTCAGCAGGTCGGCGTCGGGCGACCGGGGCGAGCAGAGAAGCACCCCGTCGGTGTTGCGCCCGAGCGACGCGAGCGCCTCCCGCTCGGCGACCGGGTCCTCGTCGGTGTCCGCGATGAACACCCCGTAGTCGACGGCCCGGGCCCGGGCCGTCACGCCCTTCGCCACCTCGGCGAAGAACGGATTGCGCAGGTCGGGGACGATCAACCCCAGGTTTCCGGTACGCCCGGTGATCAGTCCCCGGGCGGCCCGGTTCGGCTGGTATCCGAGTCGCGCCGCGATCGCCTGCACCGCCTCGCGGGTGCTCGCGCTGACCGTGCCGCCGGTCAGCGCCCGGGACACTGTCGACACGGAGACGCCCGCCTCCCGCGCGACGTCCTGCACGGTGGTACGCCCCACGTCAACCCCTTGTCCCCGGCTGGCGAGCAGCATAACGAGAACGGCATCCCCTAGTATTTGCCGCATGGCAAACAAGGCGCTGGATGTGCTGATCGTCGACGACGACGACGCCGACACCCTGATGATCGAGGAGGCGCTGCTCACCGCCGAGCCACCACCCGCCGTGCATCGCGTGGCCGACGGCAGCGAGGCGATGGACTACCTGTTCCAGCGCGGGCAGTACGCGGACGCCGCGCGCCCCGACCTGATCCTGCTGGACCTCAACATGCCCCGGATGAACGGGCACGAGGTGCTGGCGCAGGTGAAGAGCGACGACACGCTGAAGAGCATCCCGGTCGTGGTGCTGACCACGTCCACGGCGCTGCCGGACATCACCGCGAGCTACACCCGGCACGCCAACGCCTTCGTCACGAAGCCGATGGATCTCGACGGGTTCGAGGACGCGGTCGGCAAGATCCGGCGCTTCTACAGCGAGGTCGCCATCCTTCCGTAAAGCAGTGAATCAGGTCACGCACGGTAAAGGTTAGGTCCCCCTTACGAGCCCACTAGCTGCGGAAACGCTCTTCGCGCAGGGCGGCTGCGCGAACGGTCGGTCAGACGAAACTTGATCTGAACCTAGGTTGAAGTTTTAGAGTTCCCTTTCGCCCGGCGGCCGATCTTGGCAGGGCGGCTGTTGCACGCGACGAGTGAGTGAGGGAACGCGACCATGGACCGCCCCCTGAGGGTTGCTGTCATCGGAGCCGGCCCGGCCGGCATCTATGCCGCCGACCACCTCATCAAAGCCCACCCGGACGTCACCGTCGACATCCTCGACAAGCTGCCCACGCCGTACGGCCTGATCCGCTACGGCGTGGCACCGGACCACCCGCGGATCAAAGAGATCATCACCGCGCTGTTCAAGGTCCTGGACAACCCGCGGATCCGGTTCATCGGCAACGTGGCGTACGGGGTCGACGTCAAGCCGGAGGAGCTGAGCCGCTTCTACGACGCGACGATCATCGCGACCGGCGCCGAGAAGGACCGGGCCCTGGACATCCCGGGCATCGACCTGCAGGGCAGCTTCGGCGCCGCCGACTTCGCCTCCTGGTACAACGGCCACCCGGACGTGTCCCGCGAGTGGCCGCTGGAGGCCAAGGAGGTCGCCGTCATCGGCGCCGGCAACGTCGCCATCGACGTGGCCCGGATCCTCGCCAAGACCGCCGACGAGCTGCTGGTCACCGAGATCCCGGACAACGTCTACCAGGCGCTCAAGCAGAGCCCGGTCACCGACGTGCACCTGTTCTCCCGGCGTGGCCCGGCGCAGGTCAAGTTCACTCCGCAGGAGCTGCGCGAACTCGACCACTCGCCGAACGTCGAGGTGATCATCCACCCGGAGGGCATCGAGTTCGACGAGGGCAGCCTCGAGGCGATGCGCAAGACCCGGCACGTCAAGATGTGCGTGGACATCCTGCAGAACTGGGCGGTCCGCGACCCGCGGGACCGGCCGCGCCGCCTGCACCTGTACTTCCTGCAGGCGCCGGTCGAGGTGCTCGGCGAGGACGGCAAGGTGGTCGGCCTGCGTACCGAGACCCAGGAGCTGACCGGTGACGGCTGGGTCCGGGGCACCGGCGAGTTCACCGACTGGCCGGTGCAGGCGGTATACCGCGCGGTCGGCTACCTGAGCAGCGCGCTGCCGGACCTGCCGTTCGACACCAGTACCGGCACCATCCCGCACGCCGCCGGCCGGGTCCTCGACCTGGACGGCGAGCCGATCCCCGGCATGTACGTGGCCGGCTGGATCAAGCGGGGCCCGGTCGGCCTGATCGGCCACACCAAGGGCTGCTCCGGCGAGACGGTGACCAGCCTGCTGGAGGACCTGGACAAGCTGGAGCAGGCGCCGCGGCACGACCCGGCCGAGGTGATCACCTACCTCGAGCAGCGCGGCCTGCCGTACACCACCTGGCACGGCTGGCAGAAGCTGGACGCGCACGAGATCGCGCTCGGCGAGGAGCAGGGCCGCAAGCGGGTCAAGGTCGTCGCCCGCGAGGAGATGACCAGCATCTGCAACGACTGATCGTCGTTGGTGAGAAGGGGGCCCCGTGGGCCCCCTTCCTCAGCTCTCGATCTCGATGATCTGGCCGCAGACCTTCTCCCGGAAGTCGGCCAGGGTCGGGAACAGCACCACGCTGATGTCGACGGCGCCGAAGCCGTCGAACCGCGTCGGGTAGTCGGCGAGGAAGCCGGTGCCGTCCCCGCAGTACTGCCACATCGCCACCGAGTCGAGGTCCCAGCCGGCCCGCTCGTAGATGCTGCGGGGCAGCTGGGCCGTGTAGCGCGGCACCCACAGCCAGTCGCAGCCCATCCGGTCGCTGATGCCCTTGTCGCGCATCGCCCCGTTGCCGTACAGCATGGTCTGCTGGTTGGCCCGCTCCTGGATCCGCTGGGCGAACGCCGTGGTGCACTCGATGATCTGGTCGGCGGTCGCGGCCTGGTTGCTGTTGCTCTCGCCGCCCAGCTCGACGTCGACGATCGGGATGATGTCGCCCACGTCGAACCCGCCGGCGTCCTCGACGGCCCGCAGGTAGAAGTCCGCCTGCGCCGCGCCGTCCTGATCGAATTTCAGGAAGTGGTAGGCGCCGCGCAGCCACGTGTCGCCGTAGCGGTCCGGGACGAGGTCGTGCACCGCCCGCCAGTTGTCGCCGAACCACGACGTGCTGAACGTGGTCCCCTCGGTGGCCTTGAGGATCGCGCCCACCACGTTCGGCGCGTCGACAAGCGCTTCCCAGTTGGGTTTCCCGCCGAGGTCACCGGAGTAGACGTCGACGAGCAGGTTGCGTTCCGACATGGCATCGAGGCTAGCCCGTGTTTCGGAGTCCGGCCGAGTGCGAGGCGAGGTCCAGAGTGTGGCTGGCAACGGCCGCGAAGCACCCGCATACCGGTGTTGTATGTGGGTGTTTCGCGGACGCTGCCAGGCGCGCTCTGGGCCACGCCGCAGCCCCGGTCGGACTCCGAAACACGGGCTAAGCCTGGAAGCCACGGGCGGTGCGGGTCAGAAGGGTGAAGCCGCACGCGGTGAGGAAACCGGCGTAGTCGTCCTCCCCCTCGCCGGCGTAGTCGAGCAGCCGGGTCACTCCCGCCAGCTCCAGCCAGGTGGCCGCCCGGCCGAGCAGCCAGCGCCCGATCCCCCGGCGGCGATGTGCCGGCTCCACCCACAGGTTGCCGACGTCCGCCCAGGTGCCCACCCGGGAGACCCGCGGCCCGGCGTCGAGGTTGGTGTCCACTTCGACATATCCCACGTCGGCCCCGTCCCGCACCGCGGTGAACCGGGTGCCGTTGATGCCCATCGTCCGGCGAGCGGTCAGCCCGGGCACCGGGTCCGCCGGCCGGTCCAGGCCGCCGACCCGGACCACGAACACCATTTCGGTACGCCCGGAGTGCCGGAATCCGACGCGCTCGTAGATCGCCCTGACGTGCGGCCACTGCTCCGGCACGCCGTAGACGCCCGGAGCCGGCAGCGCCCCGTCGGCCAGCCGGCGGGTCACGCCCCAGCGCCGCAGTTGTGCGTGGCAGGCCACCGCGAGCGCGTCACCGGCTCGGCCCGCGTCCGGCCAGATCGGCTCGTCCAGCGCGCACACCAGCCACCGGATCTCCCCGGCGTCCCGCAGGTGCTCCCCGGTCCGCTCCCCGCCGGAGTACCGCACCAGGTGGGCCGCGGCCACCACCCGCCCGCGCTGCTCGGCGACCAGCGTGACCCGCTCACGCACCCACCGGTCGACGAGGAAGTCCCCCGGCTCCGCCTCCAGTTGGCTGAGCAGCGCCTGCACGGACACCGACACTCCCGGCACCACCGCCGCGATGTGCGCGTTGACCAGAGAGGTGACCTGCTCCCGGTCGGCACGGCCGAACGGCCGGATCAGGATCTCGGACATGGGCGGACCTTCCACGCGGGCGCTGCACAGCGCGCAACCAGGGAACGACCCGCTACCGAGCGGTACGCGACCACGATACAACTCCGCGCGCTGACAGGTGGTCACCGATGCGGCCGGCGACGACGTCGTCGTCCGCTGGTGGGTCCCGTTCCGGCGCGGTCCGGGAAACGGAAAAGAGAGCGGCCGACCGCCCCGGGAGCTCACGCGACGAGCGCGGATCTCAACCGAGGGCGGCCGGCCGCCATCTCACCCGGGGACCCGAACCGGGCCTCCGGGCAGCATCCTCAGAGCGGGCGGATGTTCTCCGCCTGGGGGCCCTTGGCTCCCTGGGTGACCTCGAACTCGACGCGCTGGTTCTCGTCGAGGCTCCGGAAACCGGAGGCCGCGATGTTGGAGAAGTGCGCGAACACGTCCGGGCCGCCGTCATCCTGGGTGATGAAGCCGAAACCCTTGTCGCTGTTGAACCATTTGACGGTGCCGGTGGCCATGATCTCTCCTGGTAATGAGCTGACTTCAAACAAAAACGCCTGACGGGCCGAAATACCCATCAGGCGTTCAAGAAAGTCTGTGAGATACAACGTGGTCAGACTAGCACGGCATCGGCTATCGGACGGTACCAAGCACGGTGACCTCGGTGATGGCGGCGTCCTGGGCGGCGCCGAGGCCGGAGATGCGGTAACTGGTCAGCACCGGCAGCCACCAGTCCGGCAGGTGGCCGCGGCCCGGGTCGCCGACCAGGATCCGGCCGCCGCGGGCGGTCACCCGCAGCAGGAAGGTCAGCATCCGGGCGGCCAGGTCGCGGTCGTAGAGGCCGTCGCCGACCAGGACCACCTCGGCGTCACCGCCGTCGCCGTCGAGCAGATCGCCCTCGACCAGCCGCAGGGGCACCGCGTTGGCGTCGGCGTTCATCGCGGCGGCGGCCAGCGCGTACGGATCGATGTCGTTGGCCGTCACCTCGGCGGCGCCGGCCTTGGCCGCGGCGATCGCCGCCACCCCGCCGCCGCAGGCCACGTCGAGCACCCGCAGGCCGCGCACCGACTGCGGATGGTCCAGCAGGTACCGGGCGAGGGCCTGGCCGCCGGCCCAGGCACTGGTCCAGAACGGGGTCAGCCCGGCGCCCGTCTGCGACTCCAGGCGCGCCTGCAGGACGATGGCGTCGTCGGCCAGGTGCAGGCGGAGCTCCGGAAGAAACGGTGGCGTCACCAGCCGCAGGCCGTCGTAGCCGTCGGCGCACGAGGCCATGAATGGGGTCAGCGAACTCGCGTCCAACGTCGGCACGGCATGCTCCGATCAGGCAGGGTCGCCCGATCCGACCAGTTGCCCACGACCCTACAGGGTGGGTGGACGCGCGCCGCACGATGCGTCGAAAATCCACCCCCCGGGCTGGTCAGGCCGTGATCGGGTTGTACTGCAGCGTCCAGCGGTAGGCCTGCACGAGACGGGTGTCGAAGCCGGACGCCGAACCCCACAGGAAGATCCGGAAGCGGCGGTAGAGCTCCTCGCCCCAGCGGGCCACGATCTCCTCCCGCCGGGCGTCCAGCCGCTGCGCCCAGGCCCGGCAGGTGAGGTAGTAGTTGTGCCTGTCGTCCTCGACGTTGAGCAGGTCGAACGGCGAGTGCGCCACCTGTCGCAGGTACTGGTGCAGCAGCAGCGGGGCGGACCGGCCGGGGTAGACGTACTGCTTGAAGAACGTCGACGCGGTGTGCTTGCGGCGCATCGCGAGCGCGTCCAGGTAGACCCGGCCGCCGGGTTTCAGCAGCCGGGCGTAGGTCCGCAGGGTGGCCCGGTAATCGGGCAGATGCTCGGTGACGCCCATGTTGACTATCGCGTCGAACGGCTCCGGCGACTCGTACTTCAGGATGTGCTGCCGGACCACCGTGACCGGCAGCCTCTCCCTGGTGAACAGGTCGTTGAGGAATTTCTCCGACTCGGCGGCCAGGGTGACGGTGGTGACGTCGATGCCGCGCCGGGCGGCGTGCTCGGCGAAGGCGCCCCAGCCGCCGCCGACCTCGAGGACCCGGTCGCCCGGTTTGACGGCGATGCCGCCCAGGGCGATGTCGAGCTTGCGGGTGATCGCGTCCTCCAGGACCTCGTCGTCGCCCGAGAAGACGCCCTGGGTGTAACAGCGGTGCCGGGTGTCGAGGAAGGTCAGGAAGAAGTCCGAGTCCTCGTCGTAGTGCTGCGAGATGGTGCGCCGGTCGTGACCGGTGCGGCCGTGCCACAGCGACGGCGCCCAGCGGCCGAGGAACGCGATCGGGTGGATGTCGGAGAAGAACCTGCGCATGTTCAGCAGCGCGCCGAGGTCGCCCTCGCAGTCGAGGTGCCCGCGCAGGTAGGCCACGGCGACCCGCAACTGGTCGAGCGACGCGAGGGCGTCGTGGCCGGCGTCGTCCCGGACCACGATGCGGAACCGGGACGGGGTGGGCCCGCTGGCGCCGAACGCGAGGACGGCGCCGTCGCGGGCCTGGATCTCGAAGGGAATCGGTGAGCGGTCACGGAAGAACTCGTCGTAACGCCGGCTGAAGACGTCGGCCAGGTTTCGCCGCCTCATGCCGTGATCCTCTCACCGATATCCACGTCTATCCAGGTTTCGCCGGTCCCTATGCGACGGTGACGGCGAGCGCGGACTGCTCACGCATGGCCCACGGTGACCCGTACGCGGTGAGCAGCTCCAGGAACGGCTTCGGCGCGAACGCCTCCGGGCCGAGCACCCCGGCGCCCCGCCACTCGCCGGTGGCGAGCAGCTCCAGCGCCACCACCGGGTTGATGGCGGTCTGCCAGACCACCGCCTGCGACCCGTACTCGGCCATCGACCACTCGTTGTCGACCACGTGGTAGAGGTAGACCTCGCGGGGCGCGCCGTCCTTGACCCCGCGCACCCAGGTGCCGGCGCAGGTCTTGCCGCGCATCCGCTCACCCAGGGTCGCCGGGTCGGGCAGGCTGGCCGCCACCACGTCGCGCGGCGACACGGTGACCGGTCCGTGCGGTCCGGGGACGATCACCCCCTCGGTGGAGTCGAGCCCGATCTGGTGCAGGGTGCGCAGCGTACGGATGAAGTCCTCGCCCAGCCCGTACTTGAAGGTGACCCGCCGCGCCCGCACCCACCGCGGGATGAGCAGCACCTCCTCGTGCTCCACGTTGACGCACTGCACCGGCCCGATGCCGGCCGGGAAGTCGAACACCTCGGGCTCGCTGAACGGCGCCGTGGTGAACCAGCCGCGGTCCCTCTCCCACACCACCGGCGGGTTCAGGCACTCCTCGATGGTGGTCCAGATGTTGAACGACGGGGCGAACTCGTAGCCGTCGACGGTCAGGTTCGCGCCGTCCCGTACGCCGATCTCGTCGATCTCGTCGAACAGCTCGTCGGCGGCGTACCGGGCGAAGACGTCGGACAGGCCCGGCTCCACGCCCATCCCGACCAGCGCCAGCCGATCCGCGGCCAGCCACTCGTCGTGCTTGGCGAACTGCGCGTCACCGAGCATGACGCCGGGTTTCTCGTAGGGCTGCGACGGGTGCGGCCGGGACAGCGACATCGCCATGTCCAGATAGGTGACTCCGGCCTCGCCGGCCGCCGTGAACAACGACACCACGAAACGCGGGTCGGTGGCGTTGAGCAGCACGTCACATCCGGTCCGGCGGAGCAGGTCGACGACCGCCACCGGGTCGGAGGCGTCCACCCGCGCGGCCCGGAACCGGGGATCGCCGGCCGCGGTCACCGCGGCGTGCGCCCGGGCCAGGTCGTAGTCGGCCACCACCATCTCGTCGAAGAACGGCCGCCGCGCCGCGATCCTGGTGATCGCCGTGCCGACGCCGCCCGCTCCTACCAGCAGGACACGCATGACCTGCTCCTTTCCTTGCCTTTCGAGGTAAAAGATCGTGGGGCCCCGCCACAGATCAAACTTTCCGGGTACGCGTAAGGTCAACTGTGTTGGCATAAGAAGGTCGAGGTTCCACCATGCCGAAGGCAGTGGTCAGCGAGGGCGACAGGCGCCGACGCAGACCCACCCGCTCGGGCACCGTGCTGTCCGAGACGCTGATCATCGATACCGCGTTACGCCTGCTCAGGGAGCACGGCAGCACCGGTCTGAGCGCCCGCCGGCTGGGCCTCGCGCTGGACTGCGACCCGAGCGCGCTGTACCGGTATTTCCGGGGCATGGACGACCTCACCCTGGCGATCGGCGACACCCTGATCGGGCAGGCGTTGCACGGCTGGTCACCCACCGGTGAGTGGCGTGCGGACCTGCGGACGCTCGGGTTGCGGTTCCACAGCGCGTACGTCGCCCACCCGCAGGCCGCGGTGCTGACCACCAGCCGGGTCACCGGCCGGGCCAACGAGCTGGCCGCCGACGAGGCGGTGCTCGGCGTGCTGCGCCGGGCCGGTCTCCCGGTCGCCGAGGCGGTCCGGATCTACCACGCGTTCATCGACCAGACGCTGGCGTTCGCGGCCCTCGACGCCGCCTCGCTGGCCCTGCCGAGGGCGGCGTTGCGGGCCGAGGACGAGGTGTGGCGTTCGACGTACGGCCGGCTGCCGGCCACCACCCACCCGCACGTCGCCGAGGCCGCCCCGCTGCTCGCCGCCGAGATGGTCGAGAGCGCCTACCCGGCCGCGCTCGACCTGCTCCTGGACGCGATCGCCGCCCGGCTGGCGGCCAGGCTCGCGGGCCCGGCCGCACCGGCCGGCAGCGGTGCGGGCCGGGGGCGGCTCCGCCGGTCGTGACCCCGCTGGCACCATGACCGGCATGACAGCCGCACCACGGGTCTGGTTCGACACCCCGCACCCCCGGCTGCGTCCGGTGCTGGCCGCGATGATCGGCGCCGGCGTGCTGCTCGCCGGCCTCGGGGTGGCCGGTGACGTGGCCGGGTTCTGGGCGAGCCTCCCGTTCCTGACCAACCTCGTGTCGTCGCTGACCGGCGCGCTGTTCGGCATCCCGGTGGGGATAGTGGTGGTGCAACGGCTGCTGCAGGCGCAGACCGACGCCAACGACCGGGCCGCCGCCTGGCGTCTGGCCCTGCGGTCGGCGCACCACATGCGCACCGCGGCCGGCGCGCTGACCGGCCCGGCGGGCACCGGTGAGGAACTGGCCCGGCTCCTGGCCCGGTGCGACAGCGCGGTGGCCGAGGCCCGGGAGTGGGCGGAGCTGGCGCACCACGCCCGGCCCCGGCCGCGGCGGCTCCGGGCCAGCATGTACCAGCGCACCTACCTGCGGCAGGTGCTCGAGTTGCACGACGCGGCCCGGCAGGCCCTGGCGGTGTACACGCGGACGAGCCACGCCGCCGCGACCGCCATCGAACGGATCCGGTCCGAGGCCGGGTTCCTGCACGATCAGGTACGGCCGATGGTGCTCCGGCTGGACGGCGCGTGGCTCCCACCCCCGCAGGCCCGGGCGCTGGAACACCTCGACGAGAGTTTCCCCGCCGACCTGCCGCGCGCCGCCGCCGCCCAGGCGCGCGCCGTCGAACTGCTGCTCGACGCGATGGCCGCACCGCAACTCGCGGCGCTGCTGCCCGAGGACGACGCGGCCCGGGCCGGCCTCGGCGATCCGAAGCTGCCGCTGCCGATGCCCCCGATGGAGCAGCTGACGAAGGTACGCGCGGAACTCGGCCGGCTGATCGCCCAGCTCGACCGGGCACGGCGGGCCGGCGCGCTGGCCGGCGAGATCCAGGATGCCGTCGACGACAGTTGTCGATCAATGCCGAGGGCTACCGTTGGGTAACCCCGCGGCGTAGCGTGACGGCCAGGCACCGTCCGACGTCGGAGGGAAACACCGATGACCACGACGAATGGGAAACCGGCAGACGTCTCGGAGAAGCAGGCCCGGCAGGTTGCCGAGGCGGCCCGGGAGTCCGAGTGGCGCAAGCCCAGCTTCGGTAAGGAGCTGTTTCTCGGCAAGTTCCAGCTGGACCTGATCGACCCCTGGCCGAGCCCGCCGGACAGTCCCGACGCCGACGACTTCCTGCGCAAACTCGACGCCTACGTGCGCACCGAGCTGGACGGCGAGCGGATCGAACGGGACGCCCGGATCCCCGACGAGGCGTTCCAGGAGCTGGCCCGGCTCGGCGCGTTCGGCATGAAGATCGACAAGGAGTACGGCGGGCTCGGCCTGTCGAACCTGCACTACTGCAAGGCGCTGACGCTGATCGGTTCGGTGAGCGCCTCCACGGCGGCGCTGCTGTCGGCACATCAGTCGATCGGGGTGCCGCAGCCGCTGAAACTGTTCGGCTCCGCCGCACAGAAGGAGGCCTTCCTGCCGCGCCTGGCCGCCGGCGAGGTGTCGGCCTTCCTGCTCACCGAGCCGGATGTCGGTTCCGACCCGGCGCGGCTCGGCACCGTCGCCGAGCCGGTCGAGGGCGGGTACCGGCTGAACGGGATGAAGCTGTGGGCGACCAACGGCACGGTGGCGACGCTGCTGGTGGTGATGGCGCGCGTCCCGGAGAAAGGGATCACCGCGTTCGTGGTCGAGGGCGACGCGCCGGGCATCACCGTGGAGCGGCGCAACGCGTTCCTCGGCCTGCGCGGCCTGGAGAACAGCGTCACCCGGTTCCACGACGTCTTCGTACCGGAGGAGAACGTGATCGGCGGCCTGGGCAAGGGCCTGCGGATCGCCCTGACCACGCTGAACACCGGCCGCCTGTCGCTGCCCGCGATGTGCGTCGGCGCCGGCAAGCGGTCACTCACGATCGCCCGTGAGTGGGCCGCGGACCGGGTGCAGTGGGGCCGGTCGGTCGGCACCCACGAGGCGGTGGCCAAGAAGATCGCGTTCATCGCCGCCACCACCTACGCGATGGAGTCGATGCTCGACCTCTGCTGCCTGATCGCCGACGACGCGCGCAACGACATCCGGATCGAGGCCGCGCTGGTCAAGCTGTTCGCCAGCGAGATGGGCTGGCTGATCGCCGACGAGCTGATCCAGATCCGCGGCGGCCGCGGCTACGAGACGGCGGAGTCGCTGCGGGCCCGCGGCGAACGCCCGGCCGAGGCCGAGCAGATCCTGCGCGACATGCGGATCAACCGGATCTTCGAGGGCTCCACCGAGATCATGCACCTGCTGATCGCGCGGGAGGCGGTCGACGCGCACCTCACGGTGGCCGGCGACATCATCGACCCGGACGCCGATCTCGGCCGCAAGGCCCGCGCCGGTGCCCGCGCCGGTGGCTTCTACGCGCGGTGGCTGCCCACCCTCGCGGTCGGCAAGGGTCAAAATCCTTTGGAGTACGCCCGGTTCGGCCCCCTGGCGGCCCATCTGCGGTACGTCGAACGCGCCTCCCGCAAACTCGCCCGCTCGACGTTCTACGCGATGTCCCGCTGGCAGGGAAAGCTGGAGCGCAAGCAGGGCTTCCTCGGGCGGATCGTGGACATCGGCGCCGAGCTGTTCGCGATGTCGGCGGCCTGCGTGCGGGCCAACGCCTCGGGGCAGCCGGCCGAGTTGGAGCTGGCCGACCTGTTCTGCCGGCAGGCCCGGCTCCGGACCGAGGCGCTGTTCACGGCGCTCTGGGACAACACCGACGCACTCGACGCGAAAGCCGCCGACCGGGTCCTGCACGGCCGGTACGCCTTCCTCGAGGAGGGTGTGGTGCATCCGGCGTCGGATGCCGCCTGGGTCGCGCCGTGGCAGGCCGGGGCGGCCACCGTCGAGGACGTGCGACGACGCATTCCGCCAGCTCAATGAGGCCGCAGCCGGTGTCGGGTACGGTTTGGGAGGTATAGCGGCGAGGAAAACGGGGAGCCGTCCGGGGTGGGAAAGACTGATCAGGTCGCCGTGGCGCACGCCCGGCGGATCCGCCGCCCTGAGCCCGACCCGCACGACACGGTCCGCCCGCCCGGCCGGCACCCCTGGCGCACCGGCACCAAGTGGGGGTTCTGGTCGCCGCCGGTGGACCGGTCCGGGCGTACCGTGAAACTCGCCGGCGAGGCGGAGCGGGTCGAGCTGAAGGTGGTCTCCTCGGAGCGGCAGTGCCGCTCCCTCGGCCTGGAGCGACACGCGGTCCAGACCCGCCGGGTCTACTTCCTGGACACCCCGGACCTGGCGCTGGACCGGCGCGGCCTGATCGTCCGGGTCCGCGACATGGGCGCCCGCCCGGACGACGCCGTCGTCAAGCTGCGCCCGATGACCTCGCACACGCTGCCGAAATGGCTGCGCCGGAAGAACTACCTGGAGGTGGAGATCGACGCGATGCCGGGTCGCCGGGTCTGCTCCGGCTCGCTCAAGGCCCGGCTGGGCCGCGGCGTGGTGGCCCGCACCGTCGCCGCCGGGCGCCCGCTGACCAAGCTGCTGCCGCAGCCGCACCGCCGGCTGCTGGCCGCCTGCGGCCCGGCCGGCCTGTCCCTGGGCGACCTGGTGGTGTTCGGCCCGGTCGAGGTGCACAAGTACAAGTTCCAGCCGGCCGGCTTCGACCGGCGGCTGGCCGCCGAGCGCTGGACCTACCCGGACGGCTCGACGATCCTGGAGCTCTCCACCCGCTGCCCGGTCGGCAAGGCGCCGGAGGTGGCCGCCCACCTGACCGAGGTCCTCGCCGCGCACGGCGTCACCCCGTCCGAGCAGCAACTCACCAAGAGCGACCGGACGCTGTCGTACTTCGCGGGGACCTCGGCGTAGCCCTCGAGTACTACCCGGGAACTAGCTCGCCGGGGTGATGTCCACTCCGTACTCCTCCCCCCACACTCCTCCGGACCGACCTCCGGAGGAGCACGATGGCCGATGTCCGCGCCACCCCGTTCATCCCGCAGCCGGCGCGCCTCGACCTGATCGGCTCGGTGCTGGCGACAGTGTTCGGCTGCCTGTCGCTCACCCCGTCGCTGCTGCCCCGCACCTGGCTGGTCCAGGGACTGGTCAGCGGCCTCTGCGCGGTGACCGGGTACGCCCTCGGCTGCCTGGCGAGCCGGCCGCTGCGGGCAGTGTTGCGCCGGTCCCGGCCGCGCCGGTCCCAGCCGCGCTGGGCGTGGCCCGCGTTCGCCGTGGTCGCGGTGCCCGCCACGCTGCTCTGCGCCTACCAGGGCTGGCGCTGGCAGCAGGAGATCAGCCGGCTCGTCGGGGTACCGGCGCCGCCGGCGGTGAGCTGGCCGGCGTTCCTGATGGTGGCCGCCGCCGTGTTCGCCGGGCTGCTCGGGCTCGCGCGACTGCTGCGGCGCGGCGTCGCGACGCTCCAGCACCGGGAGCACCGGCACCGCACCGCGGCCGCCGTGGTGGTGCTGTGCGCGCTGGGCCCCGCCGGAGCGGCCGCGCCGGCGGGGACGCTCGACGCCTTCTCGCAGGCGCTGGACCGCCGGGTCACCGGGGTGCCGGCACCGGTCGCGGCGACCCGGTCGGGCGGCCCCGGCTCGCTCGCGCCGTGGGCGACGCTGGGCCGCGAGGGCCGGTCCTTCGTCACGGATGGACTGTCCACCCCGCACCGCACCGCGCCGATCCGGGTCTACGCCGGCCTGCGCAGCGCACCGACCAGCCGGGACCGGGCCCGGCTGGCCGTCGCGGAGCTCGAACGTACCGGCGCCTTCCACCGGGCGGTGCTCTGCCTGGTCATCCCCACCGGCACCGGCTGGATCGACGAGCCCACCGTGCGGGCCCTGGAGGACCAGTACGACGGCGACACAGCGGTGGCCGTCATCCAATACGGCGCCCTGCCCAGCTGGCTCTCCCTGCTCACCGAGCCGGACCGGGCCGAGGACGCCGCGCGGGCCCTGCTCGACGAGGTGCACCGGGCGTGGGTACGGCTGCCCGCCGCCGCCCGGCCCAAGCTCCTGCTCTACGGGCACAGCCAGGGCGCCCTCGCCGCGCAGTCCCCGTTCGGCACGGCCGGCAGTCTGCTCGGCGAGGTCGACGGCGCCCTGATCAGCGGGCCGCCGAACGCCAGCCCGCTCTGGTCGGGCCTGGTCGCCGGGCGGAGCCGGACGTCGACGGAGGTCTCGCCGGAGCTGCCCGAGGAGCCTGGCGTCCGGTTCGCGGACGGGGCGGCGGATCTGGTCGCGGCGGGGCGTCCGCGGGTGGTGTTCCTTCAGCACCCCACCGACCCGGTGGTCTGGTGGTCGCCGGAGCTGATTCTGCACCGGCCGGACTGGCTGCGCGAAGCTCGCGGGGACGCGGTGCTGCCGTCGGTGCGGTGGATTCCGTTCGTCACTTTCTGGCAGCTGTCCGGGGACATGCTGAAGGCGCTGGACGTACCGGCGGGGTATGGCCATGGTTACGGTGAGGAGGCGGGCGCCGCCTGGCGGCTGATCACCGGGTCCTCGTCAGACGGCCATGAACAGGGAAACTGGCGTGTTGGTCGGTCGGACATTCCGGACAGTGCCTACTCTCCGATTACTGACAGGTGATCGGAGAGGGGACGCGGGCGATGCGGTATCTGGGGCGCCTGGCGGGGGCGGCGATGGCGGCCGGCGCTCTCCTCGCGGGACCGGCGTGGGCTGGGGGAAGCCGCCAGGGCGGACCGGTCTCGGCCGGCTTTCCGGACATTCAGGTGCCGGTGGGTGGCGTCGCCGTCGATCCGCTGGGGCCCAGCCTCTGGTCGACGGTGGGGCCGACGACGCTCAGCGGGGTGCGGGTCAGCTATGACCTGCGCGGGGTGGCCGGGGTGCGGCTGACGCCGAGCCGGGACGGGGGTGGTGAGTGCGACCAGCCGTCACCGACTCGGGTGGTCTGCTCCGATCCCCGCGTTCTGTCGTTCGAGGGGGAGACGATCGAGCAGTATCTGCCGGTGGTGGTGGGAGCCTCCCGTGCGGCGAGGCCGGGGAGCTCGGGGACGGTGCGGATCAGGTTCGCGGCTGACGGGGTGGCGCCGATCGTCGGCAGCAGTGAGGTGCAGGTCGTGGACGGTCGCGGGAACCTGCCGGTCACCGGGCCCGCGTGGAGTGGCGGGATCGGGCTGCTGTTGCTTGGCGTCGGTGCGGTGCTGGCTGCCGGCCGCCGCACACGGTCCGTCGCTGGCCTATAGTCCGTCGCTGGCCCGCGGTCCGTCGCTGGCCCGCGGTCCGTCGCTGGTCACGGTGCGGCGCGCCAAGCCCGGCGGCTGTTGGTCACCGTGGCGGCCGTCGTCCCCGGTAGGTCGGTAGCGAAGCCGACCCACGGCCCAGGTGCGGACCCGGAACGCCCTGTGGTCCGGCTCCACCGAGTACACACCGCTACGCGGGAGGAAAGGTCCGGCGACCATTGCGGACGACGATTGCCGACAAGAGCGTCAGAAATACCCCACTGCACAGTACGACCACGGGAAGCATGGTGTTGAGGCCGGGAAACCGTGCGGTGTCGAATCCGAGGAACAGCGTCCAGTCGCTGTCCGCGACCAGGAAGGTCGCAGTACGCCACACGTTCGGGTTGCCGGGCGCGCCCCAGGCAGCCAGGTCGATGCGGGTCCCGGAGGACGTGGTGGCAGCCAGCTCGATCCACACCTGCCCGCGACTGACGTCCGCCATGACTCCGTCGAAGAAGGCTTCACCCCTCAGCGGAAGCGTCAGCCAACCCAGGAATCGCGGATCGGCGGTGCGTGTGTACACGGGGGCCGCGAAGACGACCGACCTCTGTTGCTCTGATAGAGGCAGAGCCCGGTCAGCCTGCAGTACGTAGGGGGCCGATACCGTCGAGCCGCCGGTCTGGCGGGCCAGCCGTAATGCCGCCACGATCTCGGTTGTCGTGGCCGGGCTGATCGGGGAGTCGGGGTTTGTCTCCGTGCCGTCCAGCGCCCGGCTGAACACCGGGAACAGTTGCTCCTCAGCGCCCCGCGCGGCCCGGAGAACCAAGCCCTCCGCACCTCGGCCGCGCCACAGCCGCTGCGTGGCAGGTGTCTGCGCGACCGTACTCGGCACGACGAGCGCGACTCTCCCCACGCCCACCAGCCCGACGGCGCCGAGGAGAGAGGTGGCTCGATCGAAATCGTCCCTGGTCACTCCATCGCGAGTGGCAAGGTCAGCCGCGGCGGCTTCCAGGAGCGCCTGGCATCGTCGGGTTTCCGCCGCCACGGCCTGGCGTACCATCTGGGATCGCCGATCCACCGCCCGGGTGCTGTAGTCGTCTTGCCGAGAATGTATTTCACCGGCGACCACACCGGTGGCACCCAAGCCGAGCACCAGCACCGCACCCGCCAGCATCAACCCGACGAAGCCGCCTGGCGGCTTCCGGGAATCTGCGAGGCTGCCGCGCATCACCTTCAGCTCCCGACGCACGCGTCCTCATCGATGAGGCGCATCGCGCGGTCGATTGCCTCACCTACGCGCCGCTGGCGGGCGCGGCTACGCGTCGAGAAGATCAAGAGCCTTCTCCCACTGCAGGAAACCGAGATGTGCCATCGACGCGAGCGCGCAAAAAACATGAAGGTGGCGAGATACGACAATGCGAGGACGGCGCCCAGCGCGAGAGACGCTCCGGGTGTTGTGGAGATCAATTGAAGGAAAGTGAACATGAAGGCATAGAGTGCAACCGTTATCGCGATGTCGACAAGTGTCATCAATCCCCACCGATAGGGCGCGCGGTAGAGTTCCATGTCGCTCATGCTAGCGACACGAAATATCTGACTTCCTACCGTGACTTCGCGCGCTGTGACAGTTATGCCGGCCTCACTGAGCAGGACATCGCCATCCCGGCCAGTTACCTCCCCGGCATCTTTGTCATTCGGCGACGAGTCAGTTTCTCCGATGTCGTGGAGACTGGCTCGCAGAATAGCCTCGAACGTTCGGTCATACTGCTCCGACGACGACTTTCCTCCGAATGCAGGCGTGATCCGCCGGACAGCCGTTCCAATGGCGCGAGATCGACTCCGGGAATCGACCTCGGATTCCCCGCGGAACGCCGGAGTGTCTCTGGCCAGAGCCGAGAGGACTTGGGCGAGAAATTTATCCCTCATCGGCTCCTCCGAGCGCACCCGGCAACGGGGAGCCGCCAAGGCCACGATCGGAGGGCTCCGCCGGGACCTTTTTCGCAGGCGCCGAGCGTCGCCTTTTCCCGGCCGGCCGAACGACCTGGGGAGCCGCCTGTCCGGGATCGCTGATGGCTGCCTGCTGGGCGAGCTGCTCCACGATGTAGGGCGCGGCGATACCGACCGCCACCGCCGCGAAGGGTCCCGCGAGCTGGCCCCCAGCCGCACACGCCGCCGCTAATCCGCCGCCGATCGCGAGCCTTATCACGACGGAGACCACAAACGGCCAGAGGCCCGGCTCGCCACGTTTGCGCCAGGGCCATCCACCCACCCGGCGGATGGCACCGCTGAACTGGAGCCCCTCCACGGAGAAGCCGCCAAGGACTCCCCAGAGCACGGCTCCCCCTATCGTCATGGCAGCATACTAACTACTCAGAGTGATCATAATCGCCGAATCCAGCCGCTCGACGTGGCGGGCTGACCAGAAACAATGAAAGCGGGCTGCCAGACACTCGCGGACCGCCGCCGCGGCCCGCGAGCTTCTGCCGGCACTCAGCGAAGAGTGGCGTGTTCGGGCTCGGCCTCCAGGGTGCGGTCGTGACGAAGCGACGACCGTGCGGTTTCTCGAGCCGCCAGTACGGAGAGAACGGTGAGGACGGTGGCGACGGTCATGTAGATCGCGACCGCCGTAGTGTTCGGGGTCTTCACGTCTCCCAGCAGCTCGAGGGCGATGATCGGGGCGAGGGCACCGGCCAGGATGGAGGCGAGCTGGTAGCCGACCGAGGCGCCGGTGTAGCGCACCGAGGTGCCGAACAGCTCGGAGAAGAACGCGGCCTGCGGGGCGTACATCAGGGCGTGCAGGAGCAGGCCGACCAGGATCGCCAGGATGATCTTCGGCTCCGACTTGCTCTCCAGCAGGCCGAAGAAGACGTACATCCAGAGGGCGAGGCCGATCGCGCCGGTCAGGTAGAGCGGGCGGCGGCCGACCCGGTCGGAGAGCGCGCCGAACAGCGGCACCACCACGAACTGCACGGCGGAGCCGATCAGCAGCGCGGTCAGGATCTTGCCCTTGTCCGAGGCGGTGCCGGCGAACGTGGTCAGATAGGTGATCGAGATGACGGTGACCAGGTAGTACCCGATGTTCTCGGCGAGCCGCATGCCCATCGCGAGGACGACCTCCCGCGGGTAGCGGCGGAGCACCTCGAGCAGCGGCTGGTGCTCCTTCCGCCGCTCGGCCAGGGAGGCACGTGCCTCCCGGAAGACCGGGGACTCCTCGATGCTCAGCCGCACCCACAGGCCGACCATCACCAGGACGGCGCTGAGCAGGAACGGGATCCGCCAGCCCCAGGAGCGGAACGCGTCGTCCGACTGCACCAGGGCGAGCAGCCACAGGACGCCGGTGGCGAGCAGGTTGCCGAGGGCGACGCCGGCCTGCGGCCAGGAGGACCAGAAACCGCGGTTCGCGTCGTCGCCGTGCTCGGCGGCCATCAGCACCGCGCCGCCCCACTCGCCGCCGACCGCGAAGCCCTGGGCGAGCCGGCAGGCCAGCAGCAGGATCGGGGCGGCGACGCCGATGCTGGCGTACGTCGGGAGCAGACCGATCGCGACGGTCGCGACGCCCATCATCATCAGCGAGACGACGAGCATCCTCTTGCGGCCGACCCGGTCACCGAAGTGCCCGAAGATCACGCCGCCGAGGGGCCGGGCGGCGAAACCGAGCGCGTAGGTGCCGAAGGCCAGCAGGGTGCCGGTGACCGGGTCGGACTTGGGGAAGAACAGGGTGCCGAAGACCAGGGCGGCCGCCGAGCCGTAGAGAAAGAAGTCGTACCACTCGACGGCGGTGCCGACCAGGGAGGCGAAGACGACCTTGACTATCGGGGCACGTGTCGCGGTGGCTGACATGTGGATCCTCTCGAACAGGTGTGACGTAGGTAACGGGACGCTACGTCCCCGCAGGCCGGGAAGCCCATGGATGGGATCCACACATCCGCATACCTCTAGGTGTGGTCCGGCTCCAGTGGCGCGCGGAGCCGGTGCAACCGCAGGGCCAGCTGCACGTCGAGGACCCGGCGCGGGTGCTGCCAGTCGTCGCCGAGCAGCTGGGCGACCCGGTCCAGGCGCTGGGTGACCGTGTTGACGTGCACGTGCAGCGCCTCGGCCGCCTTGGCCAGCCCGCCGCCCTGGTCGAAGTACACCTCCAGGGTGGCGATCAGGGCGGTGCCACGGCGGTGGTCGTAGTCGATGACCGGACCCAGGACGCCGTGCACGAACCCCGGGACGTCGCGGCGTTCGCCGAGCAGCAGGCCGACGTACCCCAGGTCCCTGGTGCCCGCCCCGGACCCGGCGCGACCGAGAGTGATCAGCGCACTCAGACACTGGTCCGCCTCGCGGAAGGCCGGCGCGACGCCGGTGGCACCGCGCGCCGGGCCCGCGCCGCCGGCGGTGACCGGCCGGCCCAGCGCGCGACCGAGCTCCCGGGCCACCTGCTTCGCGGTGCCGGCCGGATCCTCGCCGGGCAGCAGCAGCGTCACCCGGCCGTCGCGGGTCATCGCCAGGCCCCGCCGGTTCGCCACGAAGGTCCGGGCCCAGGAGACCGCGCGTTGCCGCAGGCCCTCGCCGGGGTCGTCGCCGGCCGCCACGATCACGTAGGGCGCGTCCAGGTCCAGGCCGAGCCGCGCGGCCCGGTCCCGGACCGCCTCCGGGTCCCGCACCGGGCGGCTGATCAGATCGTCGAGCAGGTCGCCACGGACCTGGGCCTCGGCCTCGGCCACGGTCCGGCGGAACAGCAGCAGCAGCGCGGTGACCTGCGCGGCCCGTTCCAGGATGCGCTGGTCGGCGGGTTCCAGCGGCTCGGCCGGCCGGAACACCAGCGCGCCGAGGTTGTCCGCACCGGCCACGATCGCCGCGATGACCAGGTCGTTGCGGCGTACGCTGCGCCCCTCCCCCCGGGACGCCGCCACCGCCTCACCCACCGTCGTCTCGTCCGGTTCCGGCATCGGCACCTCCCGGCCCGCCGTCCGGGCGGTGGCCAGCGTCCGGCCCTGCGCGTCGATCACCAGGAGCGCGCCCTGCAACACGTCGACCAGGTCGGCCGCCACGTCGTCGACGCCACCGCCGCGCAGCACCACCGAGGTCATCCGGTCGTGGGCGGCGGCGGCCCGTTCCACCGACTGGCTGTGCGCCCGGATCGTCGAGTTGGCCGCGGACAGCTCGCCGAGCGCGGTCTGCGTCTCGCTGAGCAGCCGGGCGGTGTCCAGCGCCACCGCCGCGTGCGCGGCCAGCGACAGCAGCAGCGCCACCTCCTCGCGGGCGAACGGCCGCTCGGCCCGGTTCGCCGCGAAGAGCACGCCGATCACCGTGGAGCCGAGCCGCATCGGCACGCCGAGGATGGCGATCAGGCCCTCGTCGCCGACGCCCATGTCGATGTCGGTGGTGTGCGCGAACCGGGCGTCGCGCGGGTAGTTCGCCGTCGCGTACGGCGTGCCGGACTGCGCCACCAGGCCGCCGAGCCCGGCGCCGGGCGGCAGCCGCAGCTGCTGGAAGCTGGCCGCCACCGAGCCGTCGGTGATCCGCATGTAGGTGTCGCCGCGCTCGGCGTCGTTCAGCGTCATGTACGAGACGTCGACGTTGAGCAGCGTCCTGACCCGGTGCACGATGGCCCGCAGCACGGCGTCCACGTCGCGCAACCCGGCCAGGTCCCCGGCCGTGTCGTAGAGCGCGGACAGCTCCTCCTCGCGACGCCGCCGGCGTTCGAGCAGCGCCCGCACCCGCAGGGCGAGCAGCTTCTCCTGCTCCAGCTCGGCCAGCTCGTCGGGGGACGCGCCGGCCGCCCGGGCGGCGATCAGCGGCCGCTCGAACTCCACCAGGGCGGCCTCGCGGGCCAGCAGATCCAGATACTCGAGGCCACCCGCCCGCGCGTTCATGGCGACACCCTACGAGGCGGGTGCCCGGCGTCACATGGACGTCCCGCCCATGCGGCGACGGTGGATCATGGCTGCCAGCCACATGTCGACGAAGTCGAGGATCGCCGCGGCCACCTCGCCGACGTCCACCCGGTCGCATCGGAATCCGTCGAACACGCACCGCGCCCTACCCGGGATCGGGGTGACCGATGCCGCATCCGGATCTCTTCCGTGGCGGCCGGGCCTGCCGATAGGCATGCCATGCGTCTCCCGTCCCGGCCCGTCCGCACGGCCGGCCTGCTCGCCGTCACCGCCGGTGGCTGGCTGGCGGCCAGCGTGCTGATCGGCGTGCTCGGCACGCTCGTCACCGTTCCGGCCTGGGCGCTCTGGCCGCTGACCGTCGGCGCTGCGGCCACCACTGTCGCCGCCTGCTGGCTGGCCGCCGCCTCCGGGTTCGGCGCGGGCCGGACCTTCTGGTGGCGGCTGGGCAGCGCGGTCGGGCTGCTCGGCATCGGCACCGTCAGCCAGGCGGCCGACACGCTGAACCGGCCGGACGAGCTGGTCGCGATGAGCCCGCCGACCGGGCTGCTGTACCTGGCCGCGGTCAGCGTCGCGGTGCTCGCCATGCTGCGCCTGCCCGGGCAGCGCCGCACCTGGCGGGCCCGGATCGCGCTGTGGCTGGACATCGCCATCGTCGCTGTCGCGTCCGGCCTGGTGATGTTGCGGGCCACCGCCCTGCTGCCGGTGCCGGTGACCAGCGGGGTGATGGCCACCGCGCTGCGGATCATCGTGCTCGCCACCGCGTGCGCCGCGGTCACCGCGATCGTCAAGGTCGGCATGGGCGGCACCGGCCCGATCTACGGCCGGGCGCTCTGGATCCTGAGCCCGGCCGGCCTGCTCGGCCCGGCCTCGATGCTGCTGGCCCCGGCCCTCCAACGCTGGCCGCACCTGAACGCCACGGTGGCCGTGCTGCCGCCGCTCGCGGTGTTGCTGACGCTGTCGGCGCGAGCGCAGACCCGGGCGAACGTGGCCGGCCTGGTGCCCGCCCAGGTGGTACCCGACGACGCCGCCCAGCCGGGGATCAGCCGGATCCCGTACGTCGCGGTCGGGGTGACCGCGGCCATGCTGCTCGCCGAGACGCTGCGGGCCGGCTCCCTGCCGGCCGGGCTCGCGGCCGGTGCCGTGGTGCTGATCGTGCTGGTCCTGGTGCGGCAGCACGCCGCGCTGCGGGACAACAGCACGCTCGCCGAGCGGCTCGCCGACCAGGCCCGCCACGACGACCTGACCGGCCTGCCGAACCGCCGCTCGTTCACCGGCACGCTGCAGCGGCACGGTGGCGGCGCGACGGTGGCGGTCTGCGACCTGGACTCGTTCGCGGCGCTCAACGACCGGCTCGGCGACGACACCGGCGACGAGATCCTGCGCCAGGCCGCCGCCCGGATCGCGCTGACCGTCGGCGGTACGGCGCTGGTCGCGCGGCTGCTCGGCGACGAGTTCGGCGTGCTGCTGCCGGCCGAGCACCCGCTCGCCTGCGACGACCGGCTGGCGGTCGCGCTGGTGCAGGCGTTCCAGGCGCCGCTGCCGGTGGGCGAGCACGACCTGCTGGTCACCGTGACCGTCGGGTCGGCGGCCGGGGAGGGCCAGGCCGTACCGGATCTGCTGCGCCGGGCCGAACTCGCCCTGCAGGCGGCGCAGCGCGTCGGCGCGAACCGCCAGCAGCTGTACACCGCCGACCTGGACGCCTCCGCGAAGCACCACGCCGACCTCGCCGCGGCCCTGCGCCGCGGTCTGGACCAGGGCGAGTTCCGGCTGTTCTACCAGCCCATCGTGGAGCTGCCGCTGGGCCGGATCAGCGCCGTGGAGGCCCTGATCCGCTGGTTCCCGCAGAGCGGCAGCCCGGATGCGCCCGCCTCGCCGGCCTCGCCGGCCTCGGCGGCCTCGGCGGTCTCGCCGGTCTCGCCGGCCGAGTTCATCCCGGTCGCCGAGCAGACCGGCATGATCGTCGATCTGGGTGCCTGGATCCTGGACCAGGCCTGCGCCGACGCGGCCGCCTGGCGGGCTCGCTTCGGCGACGCCGCCCCGCGGATCAGCGTCAACGTCTCGGCCCGCCAGCTGCTCGACCCGGAGCTGCCGGCCCTGGTCGCCGACCTGCTGCGCCGCCACGACCTGCCACCGCAGCAGGTCACCCTGGAGATCACCGAGACCGCGGTGTTCGCCGGCGGTCCCGCCCTGCAGACCGTCCACGCGCTGCGCGGCCTCGGCGTCGGCATCGCGCTCGACGACTTCGGCACCGGCCACTCCTCGCTCACCCTGCTGCGCACCTGCCCGGTGACGACGCTGAAGGTCGACAAGTCGTTCATCGACGAGCTCAACGGCAGCCCGCAGCAGGAGGCGATCGCGGCGTCGCTCAGCGGCATCGCGTCGACGCTCGGCCTGCGCGCGGTCGCGGAGGGCGTGGAGACCCAGGACCAGGCCGACCGCCTGCACGTGCTCGGTTACCGCTTCGCCCAGGGCTACCACTTCGCCCGCCCGCAGCCGGCCACCGAGATCGACGCCTCGCTGCTCGCCGCCGTCTGACCAGAACCCGGTTTTCGGTACGCCGGCGGCGCTCCCCGCCGAACGTATCGGCGGGGAGCGTTGTGGCCGCACCGGCGCCGCTGACTGGCGGCTCTCCGGGCGGCCCCTGGTCGGCCTGCTCAACCGGCAGACGCCGCTGGACCCGAAGCAATTCGCCGACCCGGGCAGCCAGGTGCTGTCGGCCTGGCGGCGGCCCTGCTGCGGGTGAGCACCGACCCGCAGGCGTTCGACTACTACTGGCTGCCGGTGTCGGTCGGAACGGTGCTGCTGGTAGCGCTCGCGCCGGCCACATTCCCGCCATGGCGGCAAGCGCTGATCGTGGCGGTGGGCTACCTGACGATGCTGGCGGCCACCACCGATCAGGCGGCGCCCGGTGCCGGATTCCTGGTCGTCGCCGTCCCGCTCCGCCGGCGATCACGCACCGGGTGACGCTCGCCGCGCGGCGACGTCAGCGCAGCGCGCGGTCGATGCGCTCGTGGAAGCCGAAGACGCCGAACTTGACCACGCCGGCGAAGAACATCCGCAGGCCCGCGCTGGAGTGGTAACCGCGGCTCGGCTCGACCAGCTCGGCGGCCAGCTGGGACCAGCGCAGGAAGTCCCAGCCCTGGAACTCGTAGTCCTGCCGCGGCCGGTGGGCCAGGATCGACTCCAGTTCCTCACGGTCGATGGGCAGGTGGACCAGGGCGATCAGGCCGATGTTGAGGCGGTGCGCCTCCAGGAAGACGGCCAGCGCCCGGGACTGGCTGCGCCTGGCCTCGTGCGCGGACAGGCCCAGCTCCTCGATCAGTGCCCGCCGCACCCAGCGGTCCAGCACCTCGGCGTCGGCCGCGTCGAGGTCGTCCTTGGCCAGCTGTTCCTCCAGCGAGCAGGACCAGGTGCCGGGTTCGTAGGCGACCTTGTGGCTGCGGTGGGTCAGCAGGATCCAGCCGTCCGCGGTGACCACCGTGGCGTGCAGGGCGAAGATGTGTGGGTACCGCAGCCGGCCGTGCAGCGTCTCGTCGACCAGCCGCTGCCGGTGCTCGTCGTCGGCGGCCACGCCACGGTTGACGTAGACCGCCTCGGCGTACGCCGTCTCCTGCACCCGCAGCCGCAGTCCCGGATCGTCGACGAACGAGTCCGGGTTCTCCATCAGCCGGAACTTCTGGCCCCGGGCGATCCGGTCGTCGTCCGTCGCGGCCAGCCACCGCTCGCAAGCCGTGGCGTCGTCCTCGGTGGCGAAGGCGAACACGGTCGGGTCCAGGGTGATCCGCACCTCGGCGGACCGCCAGCCCTCGGTGATCTTCGGACAGCTCTGCAGGACGAGCATGGTGCCCCAGGCGATCCGGCCGTGGCTGAACCGCCGGACGGACGGGTGGATGTGCGCCGGCAGCCGGCGGGACAGGCGCACCGCCTGCGAGGTGTTGCCGGTGACCGTGCGCAGCGTGACGTAGAGCAGCGGGACCAGCACCAGCAGCGCGGTGGCCACGATGTCGACCCACACGATGGGGCCGCGATCCAGGCCGTACAGGCCGGCGAAGACGTCACCGAAATCGCGCTTGCCGGGGTCCGAGACCTCGTTCACCACCAGGCCGAGCAGGAACGCGGAGACCAGCGGAATCGTGGTGATCATGCGGCCGGAGAACCGCGTCAGGGCCTCGAGGATCCGATAGACGGTCCGATACTCGTCGATGCGTCGCGCCACCCGCCCATTCTGGCGGTCAGTCGCCACCCGTGGCGGCCCACAGCAGGCCGCGTTCGATCATCGTGCGGGTCTGCGGCACGAGCAGGTCGGCGGGGCTGTGCCCGAGCGTGTGCACGAAGACCCGCCCGGCACCGAAGCGCCGCGTCCAGGCCACCGGCATCACCGCACCGGCGGTCTCCGGCGCGCCGTGGTCCCCGGTGAAGGTCGTGGTCGCGAGCACGTCAAGCGTCGGGTCGACGTGCAGGAAGTACTGCTCGGTGTGCACGTCGTAGTCGCTCAGCCCCGCGGTGATCGGATGCCGCCCGGTGATCGCGACGGTGTGGTCGACGAAGTCGCCCGGATGACAGACGAAGCGCCCGCCCACCATGAACTGGTAGTCCGGCGCCTCGTAGCCGGTCGCCACGATGCCGCCGTGCCACCCGGCGAATCCGGCACCGGCGCGCACCCGCCCGACCAGGCCTCGCTCCTGCTCCGGAGTGAACCGCGCCCCGGTCCAGCACTGCACGATCAGCTCGTAGTCGCCGGGCTCGGCATAGGCGTCCACAGTGTCCGCCACGCGCAGCTCGAAACCGTTCCCCTCGAGGAAGTCCCGGAACAACTCGGTAGCGGCCACCGGCTCATGCCCGGCCCAGCCACCCCGCACGATCAGCGCTCTCACCCCACGAACCTATGGCACACCCGGGCTCCGCGCCGGGCGGGACGTCCGGCGTCAGCCGTCGTGCCGGGCCGGAGCCAGGTGGGCCAGCGCGAAGATGAGCTTGTCCAGCACCCCGGGGAACGGTGACTCGGTCACCGAGGGCAGGTGATCACGGACCGCTGCCAGGTGCGGGTACTCCCCCGCCGGCAACGACGAGTACGCCCGCCGCAACCCCTCCCGCTCGGCCTGCTCCTGGGCCGGGGTCAGCTCGACCGCGTCGATCGCCGCCAGGGCCAGCACCGCGTCGATGAAGTCGGCGAAGTGCCGGACCGCCTCGGCCGGTGGGAAGCCGGCGCTGAGCAGCAGGCCGACGCCGATGTTGTCGGCCCGCAACTCGTTCGGCCCGGTGGTGAAGCGGCTGGCCCGCATGGTGGCCAGGCGCGGGTGCCGGACGATCGAGTCGTGCACCCGCTCGCCCATCTCACGCAGTGAGGCCGCCCAGTCCGGGCCGGGATCGAAACCGGACAGGCTCTCGCTGATCAGCCGGTCGGAGATGGCGATCAGCAGCGCGTCCAGGTCCCGGAAGTACCGGTAGATGGCCGACGGGTGGGCGCCCAGCTCGACGCCGAGACGACGGACGGTGAGCGCGTTGCCGCCCGGCGCCTCGATCAGCCGCAGCGCGGCATCGATGATCATGTCTGGATCGAGGATCACGCCGCTGCGTGTCGGGCGCCGCCGCACCCTGATTGAACTGCCCCGCGTCGTCGCCACTGCCGGACTCCTTATGTCAACGCATTGACCTAAGCATAGCGGGTTCGCTTTCCTAGAGCCCTGACCAGGGAGGATCAGCATGCGGGCGGACACACCGGCCTACGATCTCGACATCCGGACCGACGAGAAGCGCATTCGTGCGGCTCTCGCTGACGCGGCCCACACGCCGTTCTGGCTGGAGGATCCCGGTCGGCCCACCCCGCAGCCGTCCCTCATCGGCAACGTCGAGACCGATCTGCTGATCATCGGCGGCGGTTACTGCGGGTTGTGGACGGCACTGCAGGCCAAGGAGGCCGACCCGGGCCGCGACGTGATCCTGGTCGAGGGTTCCGAGATCGGCTGGGCGGCCAGCGGCCGCAACGGCGGCTTCGTCGACGACAGCCTCACCCACGGCCGGCAGAACGGCCAGCGTTACTTCGCCGAGGACCTGGACGTCCTCGACACCCTCGCCCAGGAGAACTTCGCCGGCTTCCGCGAGTCGCTGACCAGGCACGACATCGACGCGGAGTGGGAGGAGGAGGGTTCGCTGGAGGTCGCCACCGAGCGGCACCAGCTCGCCGAGCTGCGCGAGATGCCGGGTCGTTTCTTCGACCGGGAGGAGCTGGCCGGGCTGGTCCGCTCGCCGCTGTACCGGGCCGGCGTGCTGAAGGAGTCCGGCGCCGCGCTGGTGCACCCGGCGAAGCTGGCCTGGGGTCTCAAGGCGGCCTGCCTGCGGCTCGGGGTGCGCGTCTTCGAGCACACCCCGGTGACCAAGCTCACCGATCGGGGCCGCACGGTCCGCGCCACCACCGGCATGGGCACGGTCCGCGCCCGCCAGGTGGTGCTGGCCACCAACGGATTCCCGTCGCTGCTGCGCCGCAACCGGTTCCTGACCATTCCGATCTACGACTACGTGCTGATGACCGAACCGCTCACGCCCGCGCAGCTGGACGCGATCGGCTGGCACGGCCGGTTCGGCATCGGCGATGCCTCGCGGCAGTTCCACTACTATCGGAAAACCGCCGACAATCGCATTCTCTGGGGCGGTTACGACGCGATCTACCACCGCGGCGGCGACATCCGGCCGGAATTCGACAAGCGCCCGGAAACGTTCGCCCGGCTGGCCGACCACTTCCTGCGCACCTTCCCGCAGCTCGGCGACATCAAGTTCACCCACGCCTGGGGCGGCATGATCGACATGTCCACCCAGCTGGCCGCGTTCCAGGGCCTGGCGATGGGTGACAAGGTCGCCTACGCCGGCGGTTTCACCGGGCTCGGCGTGGCCGCCACCCGATTCGCCGGCACCGTCATGCTGGAGCTGCTGGCCGGCGCCGACACCCCGCGCACCCGGCTGCGGATGGCGACGAAACGCCCGTTACCGATCCCGCCCGAACCGATCGCCTATCCCGCCGTCCAGGTGATCCGGCGGGCCATCGCGCGCGCCGACCGCAACGGCGGACGCGACGGCCTCATCCTCAAAACCGCCAACCTCCTGGGCTTCTCCTTCGACTCCTGACCGTCGTTCCGGTCACGACCCGCTTTCCCGGGAAACCATTTCTTCGGTACGACTCGGTGTCCCGTGGCAGTCGGCTTCGCGAGGCGGCTGCCACTCCGGACCGCCACGCGTGTCGTGCGGGCCCGCTGGTGGCCGGGGTTACCGCACCGGCGGTGACCACCGTGCGGGACAGCGAACCCGCACGACACGCGTAGCGGTCGTACGGGGGCCGGGCCTCGCGAGCCGGCTGTCACGGGGCTGCGAGTCGTACCGGAAAATGAACCGGAAGCCGGCCGGCGGTGTCGCGGCAGCGTGGGTGGTTCTGGTCAGCTTTCGGTCACGATGCTGACCAGGCGGTCCACTTGGTGACCTCGATGCGGACGAACGGGCCGGGCGGCGGCTCGATCGCATACCGCGGGTATCGGGCGAGCAGGGCCGGCTCCGGGACGTCGGTGATGGTGGCCAGGCCGTCGGCGCGGACCCACCACAGCTGATCCCAGTCGTCGGCGTAGTGGTCGGCGAGCACGCTGACCCGTGGCTCGTGCTCGATGCCGGCCAGCCGCCGCAACCGCCGATGCCGTTTCGGCTTGCCGTCGACAGCGAAGTGGATCACGCCGCCGACCAGGGCGAACACGATCGGCACCAGATGCGGCGCGCCGTCCGGGGAGACGGTGGCCAGCCGGGCCACCCGGACGGACGCGAACCGCTGCGCCGGAGTCATCGGCGGGTGTACTCGCCGATCGCCAGCTCCCACTTCTCCAGGCCGGCCTCGATGACGCTCCACGGCCCGGACGGCAGCCACGCCGAGGCCCGGTGCACGCCCGCCTGCTCCAGCTGCTCCAGCACCTTGGCGTCGGCGGGGACGCCCATCACCTGCACCTGGATCGGCCGGTCGGCGCGGGCCCGCAGCTCCGCGATCCGGGTCAGCAGGTCCCGGTCGTTGTAGTTCGGGAACCAGCCGTCGCCCCAGGCCAGCACCCGGTCGAGAACCGTCGGCCCGTAACCGCCCACCAGCACCGGCGGCCACGGCTTCTGGGCCGGCTTGGGCCATGACCAGATCCGGTCGAAACTCACGAACTCGCCGCTGAACGACGCCTCGTCAGCGGTCCAGATCGCCTGCATGGCCCGGACCCGCTCGGCGAACAACCGCATCCGGGTCCGCGGGTCGGTCCCGTGGTTGGCCATCTCCTCCCGGTTCCACCCGGCGCCGACCCCGAACTCCAGCCGGCCACCGGACAGGTGGTCGACCGAGGCGACCTCCTTGGCCGTGGTGATCGGATCCCGCTCGACCACCAGGCACACCCCGCTGCCGACCCGCAGCCGCCGGGTGGCGGCGGCCGCGTCGGTCAGCGCCACGAACAGGTCGTAGGTGTGCCAGTACTTGCGGGGCAGCCGCGGACCGCCCTCCCACGGGCTCTCCCGGCTGGCCGGGATGTGCGTGTGCTCGGCGAAGAACAGCGCGTCCTGGCCCCGCTCCTCCACCCGGCGCGCCACCTCACCGGGCCGGACCGCGTCGTGGGTGGGAAAGTAGCCGACACCGAATTCCATGCCGCCACCCTATGGCCATCGCGCCCCGCGCACACCCGGACGGCTCACGCCGCGGCGGCGGCCTTCGCCTGCTCGGCGAGCAGTGCCGTGATCTGCGCGGCCTCCATCGGCCGCCCCAGGTGGTACCCCTGCCCGACGGTGTAGCCGAGCCGCCGCAACTGCCGCACCTGGTCCTCGTTCTCGATGCCCTCGGCGACCGTCTCCAGGCGCAGGGCGTCCGCGAGATGGCCCACCGCGCGGGCGACCGCCTGCCGGGCGTCGGTCTCGACGGTGCCCGGTTCGCCCAGCTCGATGCCGTCGACGAACGACTTGTCCAGCTTGACCATGGCGACCGGGAACGCCCGGAGCAGGCTCAGCGACGACTCGCCGGTGCCGAAGTCGTCCAGCGCCAGCCGTACGCCCAGCCCGTGCACCTCGTGCAGCACCTGGGAGACCCGCGGGCCGCGCAGCACCGCGGACTCGGTGAGCTCCAGGACCAGCCGATCCGGCGGCAGGCCGCTGTCGGCGAGCGCCGCCCGGACGTCGTCGACGAAGTCGGGGTCGTGCAGTTGGCGTACCGAGACGTTGGGGGACGCCTTCTGGAGGGCGCCGGTGCCGAACTCGGCGAGCCAGGCGGCGGCCTGCCGGCAGGTCTCGCGCAGGACGAACCGGCCCAGCGGCACGATCAGGCCGGTGCGCTCGGCGGCCGGGATGAAGGCGAGCGGCGGCACCAGGCCGCGCTCCGGGTGATGCCAGCGCACCAGCGCCTCGACGCCGATCAGCCGCCGGTCGGCCAGCCGGACGATGGGCTGGTAGAGCAGGCGGAACTCGCCGGCGTCCAGGGCCCGGCGGAGGTCACCGCCGAGCTGGGCGTCGGCGAACACCGGCCGGTCCATGCCGGGGGTGTACCTGACCCAGTTGCCCTTGCCACGCTGCTTGGCGGTGAGCAGGGCGATGTCGGCGTCGCGCAGCAGGCTGCCGACCGCGCTGCCGGCCGGTGCCGTGGCGAGCCCCATGCTGGCGTGCACCAGCAGCCGGTTCGCGCTGATCGGGCGTTCCAGGGTGCTCATGATCCGCTGCGCGATGGCGTCGCCGCCGCCCGGCCCGGTCATCAGCACGGCGAATTCGTCGCCGCCGAGGCGTACCACCCGGCCGGCGTCGCCGACCGCGCCGCGCAGCGACTCGGCGAACGCGACCAGCAGCTCGTCGCCGATGTGGTGGCCGAGCGAGTCGTTGACCGTCTTGAAGTCGTCGAGGTCGACCAGCAGCATGGTGGCGTCACCCCGGCCGAGCGCCGACGCCAGCCACTCGTGGCAGAAGGCGCGGTTCGCCAGGCCGGTGAGCGGGTCGTGGGTGGCCTCGTAACGTAGCCGCCGCTCGGACTCCTGCCGTTCGAGCAGCAGGCGGGTGTTCTCCCGGATCACCACGTACTGGCGGACGGTGACCAGGGCGATGACCGTGACGGACACCGCGGCCACCGCCCGGGCCGGCGTGCTCGCCGGGCGCAGCAGCACGTCCACGACCGGCACCTGCACGGCGGCCACCGCGAGGTAGGGCAGCCAGGTGTTGGGCCGGCGCGGCGGGGCGCCGGTGGAGATCCGCTGGCGATGGGCGGCCAGCGCGGTGAGGGCCGGCACGACCGGCAGTACCGCGGCCTGCACCACGGCGGACCAGTCCGGGCTCCGCTTGACGGCGATCACCGCCACCACGGCGCCGACCATCCCCATCGCCGCGAGCAGCCGCACCGCGACCCGGTCGACCGGGCCACCGACGATGTAGGAGACCTTGGTGATGCTGCCGGCCGCCAGCAGGAAGGCCAGCAGGATCGTCACCGTGAGCGGCACGTCCCGCACGCCCCGCGCGTCGATCAGCGGGGCGAGCCCGAAGTGGTACAGGACCGCCGCGCAGCCGAGGAACGCGATGGACCGGTCCAGCCACTGGCGGCCGAGCTCGTACCGGCTGGTGACGCCGAGCGGCACCCGGACGACGGCGAAGATCGCGGCGAGCACGCCGGCGGAGACACAGACGGTCGCGACTATCGGCATCTCCGGGTAGGCCGGGCTGCTGCGGAACGCGGCGACGCTCAGCGCCAGGTACCCGATGCTCAGCAGCAGGGAACCGATCAGCAGCCACCGCCAGAACCGGCGGGCCGCCGGTGCCAATCGGACGTGACGGGTCATGTCCACGATCGCGAAGGCGGCCACCACGCCGCCCGCGGGCATGAAGACGTACGCCACGGCCGCCGGGCCGACCCTGGTGGCGGACCACCAGAACCACCACAGAACGCCCAGCAACGCGATACCGGCCGTGCCGGCCATGAAACGCCACGGCCCTCGGACGACGTTCCCCACATGGGGTGAATCGGCCGCGGACGGAGCAGCCGTAGTGGTTGTCACGAAGTGCCCACACCCGCGCACCATTCTGATCGACGACTCGCCGCCCCCGGTGAGCCGATCCGGCCGTCACGTTCCGGCGGCCGGCACATCGGCGGGGACGCTCTCACACCCGGAACTGGCCGACCAGGTCGTGCAGTTCGTGTGACATGCCGGACAGTTGCTCGGCGGTCTGCCGGGATTGCACCACACCGTGCGACGTTTCCTGGCTCGCGGTGGCGACACCGGTGATCCCGGCGGCGATCTCGCTCGAGCCGGTGGCGGCCTCGACGATGTTGCGGCCCATCTCGGCGGTGGTCGCGGTCTGCTCCTCGACGGCCGCCGCGATGGTCGTGGAGTGCTCGTTGACCTCGCCGATGATCTCAGCGATCCGATCGATGGCGGCGATGGCCGACCCGGTGTCGTTCTGGATCGCCTGCACGCGGTCGCTGATGTCGACGGTGGCCCGGGCGGTGGCCTGCGCCAGGTCCTTCACCTCACCGGCGACGACCGCGAAACCCTTGCCCAGCTCGCCGGCCCGGGCCGCTTCGATCGTCGCGTTGAGTGCCAGCAGGTTGGTCTGCTCGGCGATCGAGGTGATCAGCTGGACCACACCGCTGATCTCCTCGCTCGACTTGCCGAGCCGGGCGATGGTCTCGGAGGCGGCCCGGACGCTGTCCACGCCGGCGCTGGCCACACCGGCGGCACGTCCGGCGCCGTCGGCGATCTCGCGGATCGCGGCGTTCATCTGCTCGGTGCCGGCGGCGACGGTCTGCACGCTGCGGGACACCTCCTCGGCGGAGGAGGCGATCATGTCGGATTGGCCGGACGCGGAGTCGGCCGCCTCCGCGATCAGGGTGGAGGTGGCCGTGAGCTCGGCGGCGGCGGCGGACAGCGTCCGGCTGTTCTCGGTGATCGTGGCGAACGCGCCGCGCAGCACGTCGAGGGTCTGGTTCGTCGCGCGGCCCATCGAGGCGAGTTCGTCGCGGCCGTCGTCCGGGACCCGGACGGTGAGGTCCTTGCTGGCCACGGTACGCAGCGCGGTGACGGTCGCCGCCAGCGGCCGGGTGATGCTGCGGGTCACCATCGCGGCGATGATGGCGGCGAGCAGCAGGCAGAAGGCGCCCACCGCGATCATGGAGGTCTTGGCGGTCGCGGCCGCGTCCTCGGCGTCCCGTTCCGCCGCCGCCGACCGGTCCTTCGTCTGGTCCACCAAGTGGTCGACCGACTCGAAGATCTTTGCCATCAGGTTCAGGGCTTCGCCGGAGACCAGCGCGTTAGAGGCACGTGCGCCGGCCCGGGTACCGGCGCGGTACCCGGCGATGACGCGGTCGTCGACGGCCATGAACTGCTGGAACGACGCCTCGGCGGCATCGGCCGACGCGGTCTCCTGGTCGTTGAGATCGAGCGAGCGCAGCCGGGCGAGGTCGTCGCGGAAGGCGGCGGTGGAGGCGAGGAAGGAGGCGCGCTGTCCGACGGTGTCGCTGGTGGCGCCCTCGACGCCGCGGAGGGTGTCGAACGCGTACCCGGTCTGCCAGCCGTTGAAGTCGGCGGTGCGGAACTTCGCCACCATGGCAGCCTGACTGATGGTGGCCGCCTCGGCGAGATCCCGGGTGGCACTGCGCGCCCGGCCCTGTCCCCACAGGCCGATACCGATGGCGGCGAACATGCACAGGCAGACGCAGGTGAAGGCGACTCCCAGCCGCATACCGATCTTGAGGTTGCGGAGTAGACCCATAGTCACCACCCCATGGCTTGTGCGATCCGCAGGCTGACGATACGCCCAGATTGTCCGCCGCGAGGGCAACCTGACCACCCTCGCTCTCGGGCCTCCTCAGCGCACCGCCGACGAACAGGGTCCCCACGCGGGATCTCTGGCGCTGGCGGCTTCTCGCTCCGCGATCTCGGCCTGCCTCAGGAGCATCATGTCGATCAGCGGCTCGGCCCCCGCCGAACCGTAGCCGTCGCGCAGATGCTCCTCCTGCCGCTCGATGGGAACGCCGTGGAGAAGGCGTCGATCGGTGGACGACTGCCGCGCCGCGCTTGCCGAACGCCGTGTTGAGTTGCGCCTCGTCCCGTCGTTGTGGCCGTATCTCGATGCGGTGGTGGCGGCGGAGGCACCGTTCAGTGCCATCCGGATGAGAAACGCCGGACGGCGCGCGTCCGCCTGAGCCGACGGGGTCAGGTTGGCTGCGGGGACGCGTGGAACGACCCCGGGGCGGGTTCGTGGTCCTGCTGTCCGGCCGTCCGCCGGGTCTGCGCGGGAATCGCGGGCAACTCGCCGCGGGGCGTGGCGAAGCTGTGCAGCAGAAGCGGCACGCCGCAGACGGCGAGCAGCCAGGCGGCGAGGTAGATGCGGTCGCCCTGGCTGAGGTTCGGGTGACCGACCTGGTTGGCCAGTCCGGCGAGGAGGGTGGCCAGGATCAGGTATCCGGCGGGCTTGCCGTAGCGGACCACGCCCCACGCTCCGGCGGCCCAGGCGACCAGCAGGAACGGCTCCTGCAGCTGGTCGGTGAGCCAGGTGTGCCAGAAGGTCAGGTTGGCGTGCAGCCAGCCGCCGAGCGGGTCGGCCACGTCGGGGCGGCGGAAGTGGTCGGTGAGCAGGTCCTGCATGGTGTCCGCGGTGCCCGGCCAGTGGAGCAGTCTGGCCAGCACGAAGTTCGCCACGACGGCGGCCACCGCGACGCCGAGCAGCAGCAGCGATCCCGGTTCGTTCCCGGCGGCCGGCCGGCGCCCGCCGAGGCGCCGGACCAGCAGGACCATTGCCAGTACGCCCGCCATGGCGGCGGCCAGGAGCAGGAACTGGGAGTACTTGACGAACGCGCCGACGCCGAACCCGGCCGCCAGCAGGAGCAGTCCGCGCCGGCGTTCGCCGGTCAGCAGGTAGGTCGCGCCGAGCAGGCAGACCATCAGCAGGCCCAGGGTGATGCCCTCGGAGAGCGGGGCCATCGCCCACTTGCGGATCGGCAGGATCAGGTAGAGCACCTGACCGAGAACGGCCACCGCCGGCGACGTGCCGAGCCGGCGCAGGAGCAGGAACACCAGGACGGCGCCGAGCAGGGTCCACGCCAGCGTGGTCAGCCACATGCCGGCCCGTGGCCCGAAGGCCGCCACCCCGGGCAGGTAGAGCACCGCCACGCCGGGCCGGGACCGGAAGATGTCCTCGTACCGGGTGGCCGGAATCGACGCGCCGCGGGTGATGGCCGGGCCGTACCGGGTGTCCGGGCCCTGGGCGTCCTGGGCGTGCAGGCGTTTGACGCAGTTCTGGGCGTTCTTCTCGGCGGTCTTCGCATGGAAGCCGGCCGGCTCCAGCACCAGGCTCTTGTGCCGGTACTGGTCGCAGAACGCGTCGATGGCCTTGTCCCGGCCGTCGGCTCGGCTCTCCCCCAGCATGCCGTACACCTGGGTCAGGTACTCGGTGGAGTCCGGATAGAAGTTGCCGGGCGCGTACGGCAGCTGGACCAGGGAAAACAGGGCGGCCACGGCGAGCACCCACACCCAGGGCGTACGCCGTGGGGTGCGAGTCCGCGCGTTTGTCTCTCGGTGGTTTCTCATCCGTCCACTTGCCAGTCACCGGCCGGCGGGGGCCGAGAGTATCGAAGCTTTGACGGACGCGGATCCTACTCGATGGCTGTCGGGCCCACCGGCGCGCGGACCGCCGCCTCCCGGCCGGCGGCCCGCGGCGGGCCGTCAGGCGAACGTGGTGAACGTGTGGATGGTGGTGGAGCCGTAGGTGTCGCCGGGACGCAGCACTGTGGACGGGAAGTCGGGCCGGTTCGGACTGTCCGGGAAGTGCTGGGTCTCCAGGGCGAAGGCGTCGCCCTGCCGGTACTGGCGGCCGGAGACGCCACGGAGCTTGCCGTCGAGGAAGTTGCCCGAGTAGAACTGCAGCCCCGGCTCGGTGGTCTCGATGGTGAGCTGGCGGCCGGAGCGCGGGTCACGGACCACCGCGGCCTCCCGGCCGGCCAGCACGTAGTTGTGGTCGTAACCGAGGCCGTAACCGAGCTGCTGGTCGGCGTCGCGCAGCCGGGCGCCGATCGGGTGGAAGTCGCGGAAGTCGAACGGGGTGCCGGCCACCGGGGTCACCGCCCCGGTGGGGATCAGGTCCTCGTCGATCGGGGTGTAGTGCTCGGCGTTGATCCGCAGCAGGTGGTCGTTGATCGTGCCGGTGCCCTCGCCGGTCAGGTTCCAGTACGCGTGGTTGGTCAGGCTGACGACGGTGGCCCGGTCGGTGGTGGCGCGGTAGTCGATCCGCAGGCGGTGCTCGTCGTCGAAGGTGAAGGTCACCGACGTCTCGAGGGTGCCGGGGAAACCCTCCTCGCCGTCCGGCGAGGTGTAGCTCATCCGGACCCCGCCGTCGGCCCGCGCGGCGGACCAGACCCGCTTGTCGAAGCCCCGCACGCCGCCGTGCAGCGCCGTCTGCCCCTCGTTCTGCGAGATCTTGTGGGTCTGACCGTCCAGGGTGAACGTGCCGCCGGCGATCCGGTTGCCGTACCGGCCGATGGTGGAGCCGAAGTACGGGTTCGCCGGGTCGAGATAACCGGCCAAGCCGGCGAAGCCGAGCGTGACGTTGCCCAGGGTGCCGTCGCGGTCCGGGACCAGCACCGACTGGATGGTGGCGCCCCAGGTGAGGATCGACACGGCCGCTCCGCTCGCGGCGGTCAGCGTCCACTTCTCGATCACGGTGCCGTCGGGGAGTTCGCCGAACGGAGTGCTGTCGATACTCGTCATGATCCCGTTCTACGCTGAGGCCGGAACCGCTGACAACGGAGGGCCCCTGATGCGTGCGCTGGTGTTCACCGGGCCCGGGGTGGCCGAGGTGCGGGACGTGCCGGAGCCGCAGGCCGGCCCCGGCCAGGTGCTCGTCGAGGTGGAGCGGGTCGGGGTGTGCGGCACCGACGTGGAGCTGTTCACCGGGGCGATGAGCTATCTGCACACCGGGGTGGCGTCCTACCCGCTGCGGCCCGGGCACGAGTGGGCCGGGACGGTCCTCGCTGCCGGACCGGGCGTGGACGCCGGCTGGGTCGGCCGGCGGGTCACCGGTGACACCATGATCGGCTGCGGGGAGTGCGGGCGCTGCCGGGCCGGACGGCACCACGTCTGCCCGCGACGGCACGAGCTGGGCTGCCGGGACGGGCTGCCGGGGGCGCTCGCCGAGCGGCTCGCCTTCCCGGCGGCGTACCTGTACGAGCTGCCGGACGCGGTGGACGCCACCCTCGGGGCACTCGTCGAGCCGGGCGGTAACGCGCTGCGGGCGGTACGGGCCGCGGCGGTCGCGCCGGGCGAGCGGCTGCTCGTCATCGGGACCGGGACGATCGGGCTGCTGGCGGCGATGTTCGGGCGGGCCCGGGGTGCCGAGGTGCACCTGCTCGGCGAGCAGCCGACGACGCTGAGCGAGGCGCCGGTGTGGACCCGGGCGACGTTGCCCGAGCTGGCCTGGGACGGGGTGATCGACGCGACGAACGGGGCCGGGATCCCGAAGCTCGCGGTGGACCTCGTCGAGCCGGGGGGGACGGTCGTCTACATCGGACTGGCCGGGGCACCCAGCCTGGTGGACACCCGGGAGATCGTGCTCAAGGACGTGACGACGGTGGGGCTGCTCGGTGCCTCGGCCGGGCTGGGCGGGGCGATCACGGCGTACGCGGAGAAGGACGCCGATCCGCGCACCCTGGTCGCCGCCACGGTGAGCCTGGCGGAGATCGTCGACGTGCTGGCCGGGAAGCGCCCGGAGGGCGCCGGCCCCGGCCCGAAATTCCACGTCGATCCGCGCCGGGATCAGGGCAGGTAGATCTGCTCCAGCCGGATGATCTGCCCCTTGTCGATCCAGAACTGGATGGTGCTGTCCTCCGGGACCTCCTTGAGGAACGTGGCCAGTGTCGTCTTCTTCAGGCCGCTGCCGCTGAACATGGCGACCGGTGCGTCGGAGGTGACCGGCAGGGTCCGCAGCTTCTTGTTGTTGTTCCGGATGTAGTAACCGGTGCAGTAGTCGTTGTCCTGCGCCGTCTCGCCGTCCTCGGCGCAGGCCTTCACCGCCTGCTTGCCCTCGTACCACTCGACCAGGTCGTAGGTGATCTGCCGGGTGGCGGCGTCACCGGACCTCAGCAACGCGTACTGGTGACCGGCGGCCGGATCGCTGGATCCGGACTGCTGGGCCTTGGTCGATTTCGGCGCGGGCTTGGTGGCAGTGCTCGCCGGCGCGGCCCCCGCGGCCTCGGTCGGGGCCGCTGTCGCGGTAGCTGTCGCGGTCGCGGTCGCGGTGGCCGCCGGTGCGGCGGTACCGCCGCTCTTGTCGCAGGCGGCGAGCGGTAGCAGGAACAGGATCGGAATCAGGGCAAGCCCGCGGCTCATGTTTTCTCCGGAAGACGAGGTGATCTGCTCCGCAAGATAGGCCGTGCCCGCCACTCGCGCGGCGGACACGGCGCGGCGCTCACTCGGCTGACGCTCGCCGGTCGGACCGAGCGCTCTGGACCAGCCACCGCTCGATGCAGGCGAGCAGATCCTCGGCATCGACCGGTTTGGTCACGTAGTCGCTGGCGCCCGACGAGATGCTCTTCTCCCGGTCGCCGTGCATCGCCTTCGCGGTGACCGCGATGATGGGCAGGTTCGCGTACTTGGGCATGGTCCGGATGGCGGCGGTGGCGGCGTAACCGTCCATCTCCGGCATCATCACGTCCATCAGGATCAGGTCGATGTCGTCGTGCTGGGCGAGCACGTCGATGCCCTTACGGCCGTTCTCGGCGTAGACGACCTCCATCCCGTGCAGCTCCAGGATGTTGGTCAGCGCGAAGACGTTACGGGCGTCGTCGTCGACCACCAGCACCTTGCGCCCGGCCAGGTTCTGCGCGAAGCCGGAGACGCCGGCGATCGTGTCGACGTGCATGGCTGGTGGCATGACCGGCTGGCCGGCCTCGGTCGACAGGTGCAGGGTGATGCGCTCGCGCAGCTCGTCCAGGCTGGACAGCGACTCCAGCGGCCGGGTCTGAGCCAGTACCTGCAGCAACGTGTCGTTGCCCAGCGGCGCGTGCTGGCTGCGGAACACCAGCACCGGCAGCTCCCGCAGATCCGCCTCGTCGTGCAGCGCCTTCAGGAAGTCCGGCCCCTCGTCGGCGGACATGCTCAGGTCGAGCACCACCGCGTGGAACGGCTGCGCGCGCAGCTGTTCGATGGCCGCGTCCGCGGCGACCGCCGTCAGCACGTCGATCGGCCCGTGCGTTTCGGCCACCGCCGCCGCGGCACCACGGGAGATCAAGGTCAGCAGGCCGTCGGCGTTGCTCTCCACCACCAGCAGCCGTCGCGGCGCCGCCGGTCCGGCCGGCGGCAACGGCATCACCAGCTCCGACAGCACCGCTGCCGGCGCACCCGGGGCGACCGGCACGGTGGCCCGCTGGACCGGCATGTACAACGTGAAGGTGCTGCCCTGGCCGAGGACGCTCTGGGCGCTGATCTCGCCGCCGAGCAACCAGGCGATCTCCCGGCTGATCGACAGGCCGAGGCCGGTGCCGCCGTACCGCCGGCTGGTGGTGCCGTCGGCCTGCTGGAAGGCGTCGAAGATCGCGGTGAGCTGCTGCTCGGCGATGCCGATGCCGGTGTCGGTCACCCGGAAGGCGATCACCGTCTCCTGCTCGGCCAGCGCCGGGGAGAGCTCGTCGGGCCGGGCCCGGTCGATGCGCAGCTGGACCCCGCCCTGCTCGGTGAACTTGACGGCGTTGGAGAGCAGGTTGCGCAGCACCTGCCGCAGCCGCTGCTCGTCGGTGAACAACCCGGCCGGTACGTCGGCGGCGGTGGACACCTCGAAGTCCAGGCCGCGGGAGCTGGTCAGCGGCCGGAACGTCGCCTCCACGTACCCGAGCAGGTTGCGCAGCTCGAAGGCTTCCGGGGCGATGTCCATCTTGCCGGCCTCGACCTTCGACAGGTCCAGGATGTCGTTGATCAGCTGCAACAGGTCGGTGCCGGCCGAGTGGATCACCGTCGCGTACTCGACCTGCTTGGCGGTCAGGTTCCGGTTCGGGTTCTGTGCCAGCAGCTGCGCCAGGATCAGCAGCGAGTTCAGCGGCGTACGCAGCTCGTGGCTCATGTTGGCCAGGAACTCCGACTTGTACTTCGAGGCCAGCGCGAGCTGCTGGGCACGCGCTTCGAGCTCCTGGCGCGCCTGCTCGATCTCGGAGTTCTTCGTCTCGATGTCGCGGTTCTGCCGGGCCAGCAGCGACGCCTTGTCCTCCAGCTCCGCGTTCGAGCGCTGCAGCTCCTCCGAGCGGGCCTGCAGCTCCTCGGAACGGGCCTGCAGCTCGGCGGCGAGCCGCTGGGACTCGGTGAGCAGCACATCGGTGCGGGCGTTGGCGACCATCGTGTTCACGTTGACGCCGATGGTCTCCATCAGCTGGTCCAGGAAGTCGTGGTGCACCTGAGTGAACGGCGTCATGCCGGCCAGCTCGATGACGCCCAGCGACTGGTCCTCGACCAGAATCGGCAGCACCACCACCTGCATCGGCGCGACGGAACCCAGGCTGGACGAGACGGTGAAGTAATCGGCCGGCAGCTCGTCGACCACGATCCGTCGTTTCGCCACGGCGGCCTGGCCGACCAGGGACTCGCCGAGGGCGTACCGGCGACCGATGCCGTTGTGGCCGTAACTGCCCACCACCCGCAGGTCCGCTCCGGCGATCGAGTCCTCGACCAGCAGGAACGTGCCCAGCTGGGCGCCGACGAGCGGGACCAGCTCGTTCATCACCAGGGAGGCGACCACCTCGAGGTCGCGGTGGCCCTGCATGAGCGAGGAGATCCGGGCCAGGTTGGTCTTGAGCCAGTCCTGTTCCTGATTGGCCCGGGTGGTCTCGCGCAGCGACTCCACCATGAAGTTGATGTTGTCCTTGAGCTCGGCGACCTCACCGGAGGCGTCGACGGTGATCGAGCGGGTCAGGTCACCGGTGGCCACCGCACTGGTCACCTCCGCGATGGCCCGCACCTGGCGGGTCAGGTTCCCGGCGAGCTCGTTCACGTTCTCGGTGAGCCGCTTCCACGTACCGGAAACGCCCTCGACCTCGGCCTGCCCGCCGAGCCGGCCCTCGCTGCCCACCTCGCGGGCCACCCGGGTGACCTCGGCCGCGAAGCTGGACAGCTGGTCGACCATCGTGTTGATGGTGGTCTTGAGCTCGAGGATCTCGCCGCGGGCGTCGACGTCGATCTTCTTGGTCAGATCGCCCTGTGCGACCGCGGTGGTCACCTGCGCGATGTTGCGCACCTGGCCGGTCAGGTTGTTCGCCATCGAGTTGACGTTGTCGGTCAGGTCCTTCCAGGTCCCGGCCACGTTCGGCACCCGGGCCTGGCCGCCGAGGCGTCCCTCGGTGCCCACCTCGCGGGCCACCCGGGTCACCTCGTCGGCGAACGCGCTGAGCGTGTCGACCATCGTGTTGATCGTCTGCGCGAGGACGGCGACCTCGCCCTTGGCCTCGACGGTGATCTTGCGACTCAGGTCGCCCTGGGCCACCGCTGTCGCGACCAGTGCGATCGAACGCACCTGGTTGGTCAGGTTGGAGGCCATCACGTTGACGTTGTCGGTCAGGTCCTTCCAGGTACCGCCGACGTTGAGCACCCGGGCCTGCCCGCCGAGGCGTCCCTCGGTGCCCACCTCGCGGGCCACCCGGGTCACCTCGTCGGCGAACGCGGACAGCTGGTCGACCATCGTGTTGATGGTCTCCTTCAGCTCGGCGATCTCACCACGGGCGTCCACCCGGATCTTCTGCGTCAGGTCACCGCGGGCGACCGCGGTGGTCACCTCGGCGATGCTGCGTACCTGGGCGGTCAGGTTGTCGCCCATGACGTTCACCGACTCGGTGAGGTCCTTCCAGGTGCCGGAGACCCCCTTGACGTCGGCCTGCCCGCCGAGCCGGCCCTCGGTGCCCACCTCGCGGGCCACCCGGGTCACCTCGTCGGCGAAGCTGGACAGCTGGTCCACCATCGTGTTGATGGTGTTCTTCAGCTCCAGGATCTCGCCCCGGGCGGTGACGGTGATCTTCTGCGACAGGTCACCGCGCGCCACCGCGGTGGCCACCTGGGCGATGCTGCGCACCTGGTCGGTCAGGTTGCCGGCCATCGAGTTCACCGAGTCGGTCAGGTCCCGCCAGGTGCCGGCGACACCGCTGACCTGCGCCTGCCCGCCCAGGCGCCCGTCGGTGCCGACCTCCCGGGCGACCCGGGTGACCTCGTCGGCGAACGACGACAGCTGGTCCACCATCGTGTTGATGGTGCTCTTGAGCTCCAGGATCTCGCCACGGGCGTCGACGGTGATCTTCTGCGACAGGTCACCACGCGCCACCGCGGTGGTCACCTGGGCGATGTTGCGGACCTGGTTGGTCAGGTTGCCCGCCATGAAGTTCACCGAGTCGGTCAGGTCCCGCCAGGTGCCGGCCACCCCGGGCACCTCGGCCTGCCCGCCGAGCCGGCCCTCGCTGCCCACCTCGCGGGCCACCCGGGTCACCTCGTCGGCGAAGCTGGACAGCTCGTCGACCATCGTGTTGATGGTGTTCTTCAGCTCCAGGATCTCGCCGCGCACGTCGACGGTGATCTTCTGCGACAGGTCGCCCCGGGCCACCGCCGTGGCCACCTGGGCGATGTCGCGGACCTGGTCGGTGAGGTTGCCGGCCATCGCGTTCACCGAGTCGGTGAGATCCTTCCAGGTACCGGACACCCCCGGCACCTCGGCCTGCCCGCCGAGCTGGCCCTCGGTGCCGACCTCCCGGGCCACCCGGGTCACCTCCGAGGTGAACAGCGACAGCTGATCGACCATGCCGTTGAAGACGGTGGCGATCTCGCCGAGCAGGCCGTCCCCGTCGTCGGGTAGCCGGGTGCCGAAGTCACCGTCGCGCACGGCCGTCAATCCGGCCAGCAGCTGCCGCAGGTCGCGGTCGGCCACCGCCGGACCCGCCGCCGCACCGACCGTGGAATCGTGCAGGGTCACGTCGTCGCCCACTGGCTGTTCTCCACCGCTCGCCGTATCCCATCGCGCCCGAGTGAAGCACGATGGTCGGCGGTAAGTATGCACTGATCGTTTTCGGTAGTCGTCCCGGTGTTCGCGCCGATCGGTCGGCTACCTGCGGCTTCCCCACGGCACCCCACGCCCCAGTGTGACGTGCCCGGCTCCGGACTCCGGTGTCAATCCCTCCCCGGGATGTCCGGGCGGGAGACCGCTCGGGTACCGGCCGCCGACCCGATGCTTCTCACCCGGCGCCGGGCAGCAGCGTGCCGACCCGGGCGCGGACCGCGTCGACGGTGTCCCAGCCGGTGCCGTCGAGGGTGGTCAGCGCGGCGGGAAAGACGCCGTCCTGCTCCTTGAGGATGTGCTCGCGCAGCACCTCCAGCGTGTCCAGCAACCGCTGGGGCCAGGCCGGATCGCCCGGGGTCCCGGCGGCGGCCGCGCCGAGCACCGCCTCGATCCGGCGATGCTCCTCCTCCAGCGCGGCGATCTGGCCGGGGAAGTCGCCGGCCAGCAGCGGGAACAGGCCGCCCTCCTCGACAGCGGTGTGCGGGCGCAGGACCTCGGCGATCCGCCGGGCCAGCGCCGCCATCCCGGCCACGTCACCGGCCGCGTGCGCCGCGCGAACGTCGCCGACCAGGTTGACCACGTGCTCGTGTTCCCTGGTCAGCAGGTCGATCGCCGCGACCTCCTGGCAGCCGCAGTACTCACACATCACGCCGTCCTCCCGTGTCGCCCACCCTCCCAGGGTCGGCCGGGAGAGCCGCGAGACGCAGGGACCATGGTCCTGTCCGGCCGTGCCGCAGGTCCGCGGTTCGCGCGAGGTGCGCTTCGGGTGCGCTCCGCCGCTTTCCGGTACGGCCTCGCGTACCGGAAAGCGGCGGCCGCAAGCCCGGCGGACCGGGCGGCGGCGGACGGTCCGGGGCCGACGATCTCGCCGAGCCCCGGCCGCCGTCCTCAACCGCCCGGGGCGCGTCCCTGCTGAGCTGGGCGATGCCGCCGGTGGTGGTCGCCGCCCGTCAGAGCCGGGTCTCGGCGTACCGCATCATCGCCGCGCCGAGGAACTCGACCATGTCCGGGTGGTAGGAGTTGTGCCAGTCCCGCATGGCGTCGTCCTCGGCATAGAGCAGCGCCATGCCGAGGTAGGCGTCCCGGCTCGGGGCGTAGAACCGGCTGGCGATGGCGTAGTGCCTGTCGACCAGTTCCTGGACGGCCTCGTCCCGCGGCTGGGCACCGGCGGTGATGGCAGCGGCGATCTCGCCGTACAGCTCGTGCCAGTCGCGGTGGACCCGATCCTTGTCGACATGGGCCCAGTCGTTGGTCGCGGCGAGGCTGGCGGCCTGCTCTGCGGCGAGTGCGCGGCGGGACCGGTCGGCGGTCTCGGGGTTCATCGTGGAGGTGCTCATCTGCGGTGTCATTGCCTGTCGCTAGGGGTCGCTGACGATCGCCGACCGGCGCTTCGTGAACGCCGGCGGCAGCGAACGGTCACACGCCGGCGACCGCCTCGCAAGCCGATTTCCGATGGCGCCGTCCCCGGCGCCATTCCTCGGCTCTCCTATCGCGTCCCCCGGCGCCATTCCTCGGCCAGCAGGGCGTAGGTGTAGCCGTCCACCCAGCCCAGCTCCGCGTGCCACGAGTCGCCGACGCCGTGCTGCTCACGACGCATGCCGACCTTCTCGAGGATCCGCACCGAGGCCAGGTTGTCAGCGAAGCAGCCGGCGGTGATCCGCCGAACGGACAGCCGGCCGAACGCGTGTGCCACCATCGCGGTGACCGCCTCGGTCGCGTAGCCGCGGCCGCCGTACGCGGGGTCGAAGATGTAGCCGAGATCGGCCTCCGTCAGCTGTGGCATGCCGGGCTGACCCATGCCGTCGAGCACGTCGAGCGAGACCGTCCCGATCACCAGGCCGTCGAGGGTCACCGCCACGCTGTGGTCGTCGGGATCCTCCGCCGCGCGGCGCCAGGCCGCCCGGAAGGCGTCCGGGTCGACCTCGGTGCGCAGCAGCCAGCGAGTGACGGCGGGCAGGTTGCGGTACTCCAGGATCCGGTCGATGTCCTCGTCACGCACTGGGCGGAGCTCGAGGCGTTCGGTGCGTAGGGTTCCGCTCTGCATGGGGCAGAACCCTAGTGGACGCGCGACGATCGATCTCCCGGTTTATCCGGCCATGTCCGAGCCGCGGCGCCACCGCACCCGGTGGCTCGGCACCGGCGGCCGGGTCGGTGCCCTCGGTGAGCCGCCGCCACGGACGGCCCTGTGCCGGAGCCCGACAACCGTCCGCTGCTAACAGGTGCCGGGAAGGTTGACCGCGAGGGCGGCGACGGCCGCGGTGCAGAACACGGCCCAGCCGCCCAGCCGGTAGTTGCCCGCCCGGACGTGCGCTCCCAGCGCGACGAGGAAGTACAGCACCAGTCCGGTGGCGGCCGCCGTACCCACCGCGGGCACCACGAAGCCGGCCAGCAGTCCGAGTGCTCCCGCACCCAGCAGCGCGCCCAAGGGGCGTACCCAGGAACGGGGCACCCGGTTCAGGTCCGCCTGCTTCTTCGGGTAGTCGTGGCCGGCGAGGTTGGCCACAGCGGCGGCGGCGTTGAGGGCCGAGGCGAGCAGCGTCACGGTGACATGCGGGATGGACATCAGGATCTCCCTGTCCGGGCCTGGCGGATCGGTCGCCACACGGACGTGGCAGCCGCGCGTTCTGTCACGCGATGTGGCGTTGGTCACCCGACGACGCCGGCCAGTTTCGCCGGATTGCTGACCACATGCAGCGTCCGCACGTCGCCGTCGACCAGGTGCGGGGTCATCGCGAGCACGACCCTGGCGTCCGTGCGCACGACCAGACCGGGTCCGCCGTTGAGCGGCGCGATCCGGAAGACGGATCCGGCGGGGCGCTGCCGGGACAGCACGACGATCGCGCGGGCCACACGTTCGCGCCCGCTGATCGGCCGGCGCGGCGCGCCGGTCGCGCCCCCGCCGTCGCTGATCATCGTCACGTCGGGTGCGAGGACCGCCATCAGCGCGGCGATGTCACCACCGGCACAGGCGGCCAGGAACCGTTCGGTGACCTGCCGCCGGGTCACCGGATCGCTGTCATAGCGCCGCCGGCCGGCCTCGACGGCCTTCCTGGCCCGGTATCCGAGTTGCCGCACCGCATGCTCCTCGTGCCCGATCAGCCGCGCGATGTCGGCGGGCCGGTACCCGAAGACCTCGCCCAGGACGAACACCGCCCGCTCCCGTGGCGACAGCCGCTCCAGGACCAGCAGCAGTGCGGTGGACACGGACTCGGCGAGGACCACGTCCTCGGCCACATCGGATCGGGTGAGGATCGGCTCGGGCAGCCACGGCCCCAAGTACGACTCCCGGCGTCGGCGGGCGCCGCGTAGCCGGTCGATCGCCAACCGGATGGTCACCCGGACCAGGAAGCCCTCGGCGTCCTCGACCGCGGTGAGGTCGACGCGGTGCCAGCGCAGCCAGGCATCCTGCACGACGTCCTCGGCCTCGGTGAAGCTCCCCAGCATGCGGTATGCCACAGCGGACAACAGCCCGCGGTGCTCGGCGAAGAGCCGCTCATGCGCTGCCACGACCGCGTCCTCCGCCACCTGGCCATAATCCAGGACCGCCGGCCGACACGACCGGGACGGGCTCAGGTCTCACCCATGACCAGGCCTCGATGGTGTGCTTCTGCCACGTCGGCCCCACCGCCCGGCGGCCTATCGGGAGGCGACGTCCTCCCGCAGGCGGCCGAGCGCCGCGGCCCGGACTCCGGTCAGGACCGGGTCGGTGGTCAGCGTGGTGGTCCGGACCGGGACCTCGCGCGGCGCCCAGGTGGCCGCCGCCAGGATGTCGTCGAGCAGGGCCGGGCCCCAGGAGCCGCCGACCACCACCTCCTGCGGGTCGGCGAGGGCGATCAGGTCGGCGATCACCCCGCCGGCCGGGGCACCGAGCGCCCGGTGAGGCGCCGCTGATGGAGGCCCTGTCCGGCATCCCCGACGTGCGGGCGGGCGACTCGGTCTGGTGGCACTGCGACATGATCCACAGCGTGGCGCCGGTCGCGGACCAGCGCGGCTGGGGCAACGTCATGTACATCCCGGCCGCTCCGTGGTGCCCGCGCAACGAGCGGTACGCGGCATCCGTACGCGAAGCCTTCCTGTCGGGTGAGAGCCCGAGCGACTTCCCGGCGGAACACTACGAGCGCGACTGGCCCAACCGGTTCCGGGCCGCCGACCTCAACGCGATCGGCCGCCGCGGCCTGGGCCTGGACTGACCCGGCCGGGGTCCGGCGAAGTGTCGCTTCTGGACAGGGTGCCCCTGCTAGATTCTCCGGCGTGACACTGCCCGAGCATCCCTTGCTCGCTCTGGACGGCCTGTTCCTGTCCGTCGCCGCCCTGGCCCTGGCTCTCGCCTACGTCCTGCTGCGCCGGCGGCGCCGCGGCCGCGGCGTCCGGCTCTTCGGCCGCCCGGTGCGACGGCCGCTGCTCACCGCCTCGGTGCTGCTGTCGACGGGGGCGATCGCGCTGCTCCGGGTCGGTGGCCGGTACCTGCCGGCGGCGTGGGACGAGGGCAGGTCGGTGGCCGAGGTCTTCTTCACCCTGATGTTCGTGGTGCTCATGCTGATCGTGCTCGCGCTGAACGCCCGCCGGCCGGGTTGACGGGCGTCCGCGCGACGCTCAGCCGAGCGGGCCCGCGAGAGCTGTCCGGATGCCGTCCGGGTTGCCGGATCAGAGCAGCGCGGCCATCGCGTCGTTCTCGGCGGTCTGCTCGTTGACGACGTGTTTGGCCAGGCTGCGGACGTAGGGGTTGCCGTCCGGGCCGTCCAGCAGCGACCGCGACATGGTGATGGCGCCCCGGTGGTGCTCGATCATGAGGCGGAGGAACACGGCGGGTGCCGCGCGCGGGTCGGCGCGGTCCAGCTCGCCCAGCTGGGCGGCGCTCAGCATGCCGTGCTCGGCGCCGCCGGTCGCCGGATCGGCGGCCGGCTCGTCCCACGCGGTCAGCCACTCGTTGGTCTGATCGATCTCGACCTGCTGGTCCTGGATGATGAACTCGGCGATCAGGCGGATCCGCTCCGGCACGCCGCCCTTGGCGATCAGCGTGCGGCTCATCGCCACAGCCTGCTCGTGATGGCGCACCATCATCTGCGCGAAGTGCACGTCGATGCCGGACGGCCGCACCACCGACTCGGCGGCGACGGCCTGCTGCCGTTCCGGCGCGTGGCCGGTGCGCAGCAGGACGGCCGCCACGCCGGCGATCAGCAGGACCAGTGCCGCGGCCAGGCGACGGAGATTCACGATCAAACCCTTCTTCGGGTACGGCACCGGCCCGGTGACGTGGTCACCGGGCCGGGCTCGGTTCAGTTGCCGCTCGGGCTGACGCTCGGGGCGCCACTCGGGTTGTCGCCCGGGTTGTCGCTCTGGTTGCCGTTCTGGCCGGCGCGTCCGGCCGGGGTCAGCGGGTTCATCTCGGTGAAGTCCCGCGGCACCAGCTCGAAGCCCTGCCAGTGCATCGGCATCGGGCTCTGGTCCTCGTCGCGCGGCACGTGGTGGAAGCCGACCCGCACCCAGGCCACCGGGTCGGACAGCTTCTCCTTGTTCTTCACGAAGTCCACGACTGTCTTGTCGTTCAGCGGGCACTCCGGGTCGGAGGCGTTGTCGCTGGCCCACTTCTCGCAGGCGTTCTTCTGGCTGAAGGTCACGTCCGGCTTGGTCTCCGGGTGCCCCTCGTACCGGTCGCCGCCGGTGGTCACCAGCTCGTAGGAGCGCTGGTGCCCGTCGGCGTTCTTGCTGGTCGGGCTGACCATCCGCCACCAGCGCTGGTTCACCTTGGTGAAGGTGCCCTCCTTGGCGATCGCGGTGCGGGTGGTCTTCAGCTTGGTGGCCACGGTGCCCCGGCCCGCCGTCGTGGTGTCGTACTGCTCGACCTTCTCACCGCCCTTGCCGGCGATGTTGAAGTCGACCCGCCAGAACGCGTTGTGGTAGTGCATCGTCGAGTAGTCACGGGCGGCCTTGCCGATCGGCCAGCCGTTGCTGCTCGTCGAGTACTCGCTCGGGGCGAGGTCGCCGGTGGCGCCCAGGCGCGCGGTGATCTGGCCGTCGTCGTGCAGGCGGTACTCGGTGACGTACTCGTACCAGCCGAGCTTGCTGATCGTCCGCAGGACCAGGTCGTGTCCCTGCTGCGAGTAGACCTTCTCGACGTCCTGGTCGGTGTTCGGGTCGTACTGGTAGTCGTGCAGGCGGTAGGCCAGGCCGCGCGGCTCGGCGCTGACGCACAGCACCTTGCGCTGCTCGGGCTCGCCGCCACCGTCGGAGCCCAGCCGGATCGAGCCGCCCTTGCAGTCGTCGCCGGTGAGCGTCTCCATGCCGTAACCGCCCATGCCGATGGCGGTGAGGTCGTTGTACTCGGTGTCACCGGTGTCGTAGGGCACGTTCAGCTGCGCGAGCCGGATCGAGTCCAGCACCTGCACCGGCTTCGGGTAACGCTTGGTGGCCACGAAGACGTGGTCCAGGACCAGGCCGGCCTTGTCGTTGATCCGCCAGCACATCTGCCAGGTGGTCCCGTTCGGCAGGGTCTCCTTGACCATCGCCGAGGCACCGCACGGCGTCGCCGCCGCCGGAGCCGCCTGGGCGGCGGCGGGCGCGGTCACCGCCAGCGTGGCCGCGGTCAGGACCGCGGCGGCCCCGGCGATCATTCGGTACGTCATGCTGCTGCGAACCCCGTTCACTTGAGCCGGGCGACCTTGCGCCCGGACAGGTCGACGACGACGTCGGTGACGTTGATGTAGTGGCCGTCCGCGCTCTTGACGATCAGCTGCACGCACCGGTCCTTGCCGCACTGGCTCGCGCCCCGGTCGGCGGGCTTGGCGGTGTAGATGTGCGCGATCGGCTCGGCGCCGGCCGCCGCGTCGAATGCCTTGCCCGTGGCCTTCTGATAGGCCGTCTTGAAGTCGGCGCCCAGCGGGTCGGCGGCCAGCAGGTCGAGCGCGACCTTGGCCTCCTGCGGGGACGCCGGCGGCTGCATGCCGGCCGCCGTGAACGACTTGGCGATCTTGCCGGACTTCAGGTCGACGACCTGCTTGACCAGCCTCTCCGTCTGGTAGTCGTAGAAGTAGACCTCGGCCTGCCGGCCGCCGTCCTCGTCCAGCTCGGTGGCCAGGTACTCCGGGCCGGCCTTGCCCGTCACGTCCCGGGCGTTCGCCGCCAGTTGCGGCGTGAGCGCGGCGGCACGCGCCTTGTCGACCTCGGTACCGGTCAGCGGGTCACTGCCGGTGCCGGTGGCGGCCTCCGGCAGCGGGCTCGGGTCGGAGACCCGGGCCTGCTCGGCCGGCGCGGCCGAGGTGGGCGATGTGGTGGGCGCGGCGTGCGCCTGCCAGGAGGCGAGGCCGAAGGCGCTCACCGCGGACACCGTGGCCAGGCCCAGACCCCAGCCCCATTTTCGGTATCGATCCACTGTTGGCATTCCTCCCCGTCGCTTTGGTGATGCGCCAGGGACCCTCCCAAGTAGAGGGTAAAATTCACGTAAGGTGATTTAATCGCCATCTTTGTCAACAATGGCAACCGGACTGCTCCCGAATACGACCCGGCTGGAAACCGTCACCGGGTGTCATCACGATGTGAGTAACCGGTTGATGCGGTGTTACCTGGCTGTCGCGGCGGCCGGGCTGGCCGGGTTCCTGGTCGTGCCCGACGGCGGCACGCTCCAGCTGATCTGGCAGGTCGGTTGCGGCTGGTTCGCCGCCGCCGCGATCATCGTCGGGGTACGCCGCAGCCGGCCCGCCATGGCCGTGTCGTGGTGGCTGTTCGCGCTCGGGGTGGCCGGGAACTCCGGCGGGATCCTGGTGGAGTACGTGCTCACGCGTACGCAGCTCAGTCCTGGTTTTCCGTCCTGGGCCGACGCCGCCTACCTGTCGCTGTATCCCGCCGTGGCGGCGGGGATGTTCCTGCTGATCCGCCGCCGCACCGCGCACCGGGACTGGTCGAGCCTCGTCGACGCGACCACGCTGACCACCGGGATCGGCCTGCTGGCCTGGGTCTTCATGGTCAAGCCGGCCGCCGCCGACCCGACGATCGGGTTGCTCGGGCACATCGTCAGCGTCGCCTACCCGCTGGGCGACGTGGTGCTGCTGGCCATGACGGTGCGGCTGATGCTCAGCGGCAGCGGCCAGAACACCTCGTTCCGGCTGGTGTCGGCCGCGCTGATCTGCTTCCTGGCCGGTGACGGCACGTGGGCGTTGATCAACCAGATGGCATGGGAGCCGGGCCCCGTCGCGCACCGAGTGCTCGCCGACATCTTCCTCGCCGGTTACCTGCTGTTCGGCGCCGCCGCCGTGCACCAGGACGCCCGGTCGCTGGCCCGGACCGTGGCGCCGCGACCGGCCCGGATCAGCCGGCCGTTGCTGCTCGCGCTCACCTTCGCCTCGCTGATCGGTCCGGGCCTGCTGATCGTGCAGGCGACCCAGAACCGGGTGACCGATGTGCTGTCGATAGCGGTGGGCTGCGCCGCGCTGTTCCTGCTCGTGGTCACCCGCATGTCGCAGCTGCTCACCCAGCTCGACGTGCAGACCGAGAAGGCTCGCGAGCTGGCCGTCACCGACGAGCTGACCGGCCTGCCGAACCGCCGCGCCTGGAACACCGAACTGCCGCGGGGCATCGAGCGGGCGCGGCGCAGCGGCGCTCCGCTGACCGTCGCGGTGATCGACATCGACCACTTCAAGAAGTTCAACGACGCGTACGGGCATCCGGCCGGTGACCGCCTGCTCAAGGAGTCCGCGGCAGCATGGTCGTCGCAGTCCCGCGAGGTCGACCACCTGGCCCGGTACGGCGGCGAGGAGTTCGTGCTGATGCTGCCGGACGCGACGGTGGAGCAGGCTCGCGAGATCGTCGACCGGATGCGGCTGGCCACCCCGCTGGGGCAGTCGTTCTCGGCCGGGGTCGCGCAGTGGGACGGCACCGAGACGTCCGAGGAGCTGACGGCCCGCGCGGACGCGGCGCTCTACCAGGCCAAGGCCGGTGGCCGGAACCGGGTCGCGGTGCCCGCCTGACCGTTCGCCGGCGCGCGTCTCAGCGGCGGCCGTTCCGTTTGCGCAGCATGACGATGATGCCCGCGACCACCAGGAGCAGCGGGAGGACGAGCCCCCACATCAGCCAACCGTTCATGCGAGCCTCTCCCCTGCGGCGATTCCGGCCCGGCCAGGGTCGCAGGCGCCGGGGGCGCGGCGGATCATCCCTGCCGGGTGACCTCGCGTACAGTGCGGTCGTGTTCGACTTCGAGGCCGACCCGCCGCCCAGCCAGCCGCCCCGGAGGCGCTTCGCCGCGCTGTCCCGGACGTTCGCCGTGATGGTGGGACTGGCCCTCGCCGCGCTGGCGGCTCTCGCCTTCCTGCTGTTCTGGACACTCAAGGTGATGCAGAACACCTAGGAGCACTCGACGCAGCAGCGGGCGAATGGGCGCGCGGCGAGCCGTGCCGGGGCGATCGGCCGCCCGCATCGCTCGCAGATGCCGTAACCGCCGGCGTCCACCCGGCGCAGCGCGTCGTCGAGCTCGGCGATCCGGTCCCGGGCGGCGGCCAGCAGCGCGGTCAGCTGGGCGCGTTCGAACCCGATGGTGGCGCCTTCCGGATCGTGCTCGTCGTCGGCGTTCGAGTCCCGCGACGCCGCGAACAGCGCCTGCAGGTCGCGGGCCAGGGTGGCGGCCTCGGACTCCGCGTCCGCCCGCCGGCGCAGCAGCTCGTCGCGCACCATGGTCCGAGACTAACCACGTCACCCCGGACCGGACTTGTGAAGGGTTCGGGGAGAAGTCGTGGGGAAGCTCCTCGACGACGTGGCGCGACCCTACGATCGGCGCCGGACGCCGACCGTGGAGAAGCCGAATGACATTCTTGTGGGATCTGGCCGATCGGGACGCCGAGGATCCGGGGCCGGCCCCGGCGCGCAGGACGGCTCCCTGGAGTCGCCGCGGCCTGGTGCACCTGGCCCTGGGCTGTTCCGGCTGGCTGCTTCTCGTGCCGGTGTTGCGGCTCGCCCTGTCGCCGTCGTTCGGCGGGTCGTACCTGGCGCTGGCGCTCTGGTTCGCCACCCTGCTGCTCGCGGCCTCGGTATCGATCACGGCCGTCCTGATCGCCTGCCTGCGACGGTCGTGGGCGGTCGCCGCCCTGAGCCTGGTCCTGGCCGCCGCCGGGGTAATCGCCACTACCCGGCAGCCGTCGCCGCTGGACTACGTCGACTACCAGTACCGCACCCATCGCGCCGCGTTCGCCGGGCTGGCCGAGGACTACCGGGCCGGGCGTCTCGACCGCGAGGGTGACCTGGTGCTGCCGGCCGAGCTGCGCCCGCTGTGCCCGACCGGGTTCGCCTACGCCGGCCCCACGGCGGTGTTCATCCAAATCTGGCAGGACTGGCGGGCGGAGGCGGGGACCGGTCTCGCGTACTACCCGGGCCCGCCCGACATGGCGAACTACATCAACACCGCACCGGGCGGTCAGGGCCTGCCGCGGCGGGAGGTGGGCGACGGGTGGTGGTGGGTGACGGCGTAGGTCCGCCGAAGGGCGCCCACCGGCCTGCGGTGGGCGCCCGTCGCGAACCGATCAGCGGACCAGCGTCAGCAGGCCCGGCCGGTACGGCAGCAGCCCGTAGTCGCCGCCGGAGCTCGGCGAGCGGCCCTGGTAGAGCAGCTGCAGGTGGCACGGGTCGACGGTCATGGTCTGATCGGCGCTGACCCGGACCAGTTCGCCGTGGCTGATGTCGTTGGTCCAGGTGGCGCCGCTGTTCGCCTTGCCCGCGAACGGGTTGCCCTCGGTCGCGGCCTGCGGGGTCCACGACCCGGCGAGGCTGGTGGCGGTGAAGGAACGGAAGTACCTGCCGTTCGCGCCGACCGCCTCCACGGTCATCAGGTACTGGTTCTGGCCCTGCACCTTGTACACCTGGGGCGCCTCGAACAGGTTGTTCGTCGTGTCGCTCATGACCACCGTCGAGGTGCTGCCGAAGCTGCCCGGGAAGTTCCCGATCGGCATGCTGGCCCGGTAGATCTTGCCGTTGTCCCCGGCGAAGAACAGGTACATGTTCGTGCCGTCACCGATGATCGTCTGGTCGATCGGCCCGGTGCCGGAGCCGGAGATGGTTCCGGTGAACAGCGGCTGCGCCGCGGACCAGCCGTTGGCGTTGGTCGGGTCGCTCGAGGTCCGGTAGGAGAACGCCGAGCCGCCCCACTGGTAGGTGAGCACCCAGATGTTCTTCGGCGCGAAGTAGAACAGCGACGGCGCGACAGCCGCCGACGTCATCTTGTTCTGGGTCGCCGAGCCCAGGTCCGACCAGTTGGTGATCGGGCCGAAGTTCATCGAGCCCCACGACGACCCGGTGTCGTGCGTGGTGGCGTAGACCAGTTGCTTGCCGTTGTACGGCGCGGTGGTGAAGTCCTTGAGCGAGGCCCAGCCCGACCTCGGGGTGGCCAGCGCGCCCGTCGAGGACCACTTGTACGTCGACGGCAGCGCGCAGGTGCCGGTCGACGTGGCCGTCGGCGTCGACGACCCGACCTGGACGAGCTGCCACTGCTGGTTGGCGCCGTTCCAGTCGGCGTACTGCGCGACGGCGCCGCCGTCGGCGGTGGAGGCGCCCTGCACCTCGACGGCCTTGCCGCTGTTGCGGTTGATCAGCTGGATGTAGCCGTCCACGTCCTGGACGCTGAACTGCTGATTCGTGGTGTTGTTGTCGGTCCACTGCACGATCGCGCCGCCGTCGGCCGTCGACAGGTTGTAGACGTCCAGCACCTTGCCGGACAACTTCGACTTGAGCCGGTAGAAACCACCACCGGAGTCGACGAACTGCCACTGCTGCTGCGCCTGGTCGTTGCGCGCCCACTGAACGATCTTGGCCCCGTCATTGGTGGCCAGGTTGTACACGTCCAGCGCCTTGCCACTGTTGCGGTTGACCAGCACGTACGAAGCGCTGGTGTTGATCGTCGAGGCGGAGGCCTGGGAGGCGGTGATCGCCACGGCGGCACCACCGGCGGCGAGGGTCACCGCGGCGAGGGCGACACGCCACCAGCGGCGCCGTCCCGGTCGGGTTGTCATCATGTGCTCCTCGGGGATGGTTCGGGAACTGGCGGTCAGCCGGCGGTGCAGGACCTGACCTGCGGCCGGGCGGTGCTGTTGCCGTTGAAGGCGGTGGTGAACCCGAAGGTGTTGCCGGAGCCGTTGGACTTCACGGTCATCACGTTTCCGCTGGTGTCCCAGGTGGCCGTGCCGCTCCAGGTGGCGGTGATCTTCTGCGGCGCGGTGATGGCCACGACCACCGTCCAATTGCCGGCGCCGCTCACGGTCACCGAGGTGTTGTACCGGTCGCCCCAGACGGTGCCGGTGGTCATCGCCGCGGTGCAGCCGCCCGCGGTGCCCCCGGCGTTGAGGGCGTTCAGCACCGAGGTGTACGCGGCCTTCTTCTTCCCCGAGGAGTCGAACAGCAGCGGGTTCGTCCCGGTACGCCACGAGTCGCTGTCCCGGATGCCCCAGACGGTGATCCCGGTGCACCGGGACACGGCCAGGCAGGCCTTGGTGACGGCGGCGTACGCGGCGGCCTGGCCGCTGCCGGAGATGTCCAGCTCGGTGATCTGGACGTCGACGCCCAGGTCGGCGAAGCGCTGCAGGTTGGCCTGGTAGTCGCTGGGCGCGGTGTTGGTCAGGTGGGACTGGAAGCCGACGCAGTCGATCGGCACGCCGCGAGCCTTGAAGTCCTTGACCAGGTTGTAGACGGCGGTGCTCTTCGCGTTCACGCCGTCGGTGTTGTAGTCGTTGTAGCAGAGCTTGGCGTTCGGGTCGGCGGCGCGGGCCGCCTTGAACGCCGCCTCGATCCAGTCGTTGCCGGTCTGCTGCAGCGTCGAGTTGCGGCGCGAGCCCCGGCCGTCGTCGGCGAACGCCTCGTTCACCACGTCCCAGGCGTAGACCTTGCCCCGGTAGTGGGTGGCGACCTGGGTGACGTGGTTGAGCATCGCCGAGCGCAGCGTGCTGCCGGACAGCGCCTGCGCCCAGGACGGCATCTGCGAGTGCCAGGCCAGCGTGTGCCCGCGTACCTTCTGGCCGTTGGCCTGCGCGGTGCTGAGGATCTTGTCACCGGCGGCGTAGGTGAACGTGCCGCGGGACGGCTCGGTGGCGTCCCACTTCATCTCGTTCTCCGGGGTGACCGAGGTGAACTCGGTCTTGAGGATGTTCGCGTAGGTGCCGTCGCCGAGCTTCGACGCGGCGATCGCGGCACCGAAGTAGCGGCCCTTGGCGGCCGCGGACGCGCCAAGCGTGCTCGCGGCGTCCGAGGTGCCGGCGAAGGCGATCGCGGTGCCCGCCGCGATCGTGCCGGCCAGCACGACCGGCAGGTACTTGCGCCACCGGCGCCGCGGGGATGGGGAGCTTGCCATGGTGGAGCCTTTCGGGGAGGGGAATCACCGAGGTGCGGCCATTTCCGGATGGCCATTGATGGGAGCGATCCCAAGCTGCTGACGGATATTGCCAGAACATTTTCTAGGACTCAAGTTCGCATCGAGAAATGGCCGCCGCCGCGCCGAGGCGGCAACATATCAGCAGGTCAGCAGCGCATAAGTCGCGACCCGGCAACCCGCGGCCACATAACAACTTTTCGGGGATGCAATTCTGAAATCTCGCTGAAATTACCCTCGCGGAGGAAAGGGATAGCTGGTTGTAGCCGACGTGAGAGGGACCGCAAGGCGTTCCGGGAAAGCCCGGGCCGGGTTACCATTCCCCGCTGGCGGGGCGGCCCGCCGACCGGACAGAGGTATGCGTTGATGACGATGGTGGACGACGAGGTGGCGACGCTGGTCACCGCGGCGCAGCGGGGCGACCGGGCGGCACTCGACCGGCTGGTGGCCCGGCACCTGCCACTGATCTACGACCTCGTCGGCCGCGCCCTCGGCCGCCGGGAGGACACCGACGACGTGGTCCAGGAGACCATGCTGCGGGCCGTCCGGAAACTTCCCGCACTCCGCCGGCCGGCCAGCTTCCGGCCGTGGCTGACCGCCATCGCGGTCCGGCAGGTGGGAACACACCAGGAGCGGCGGGCCGGCGCACACCAGCAGGCCGCCCTGCTGGACGAGGCAGCCGACCGGCCCGACCCGGGCGCGGAGCTGGAAGACGTGACGGCGGTGCGCCTGGCCCTGTCCGGGCAACGGCGCGAGGTGGCCGAGGCCACCCGCTGGCTCGACCCGGGCGACCGGGCGTTGCTCGCGCTCTGGTGGCAGGAGGTCGCCGGCCGGATGACCCGGCCCGAGATCGCCGCGACCCTGGGCATCAGCGTCGCCCACTGCGGCGTCCGCATCCAGCGGATGCGCGAGGAGCTCGACCTGGCGCGCGGCGTCGTCGGCGCGCTGGCCGCCGCGCCACGCTGCCCGGAGCTGACCGCGCTCGTCGCCGGTTGGGACGCCGTGCCGAGCCCGCTGTGGCGCAAGCGGGTCGCCCGGCACACCCGGGCCTGCCGCCGATGCGGTGCCGCCGCCGGCATCCGGGTGCCGGCCGAGCGGCTGCTGGCCGGGCTGCCCGCCCTCGCGGTGCCGGCCGGCTTCGCCGAGGCGACCCTGGCGAAGGCCGTCACCCTCGGCGTCGCCGGGGCCGCGCCGGTCACCGGCGTGGCCGCCACCGTCACCAAGGTCATCGCCGCGCACCCGTTCGCCGCTGCCGTCGCGGCGGTCACCGCGGCCACCGCTGTCGCCATCCCGATCGTCCACCGGCCCGCCCCGGACCGGCCGGACACGATCACCGCGCCGCCGGTCGCCCGGCCGTCCAGGACGCCGCCGGCGGCCGCACCCTCGATCGGCACGCCGCCCACCACCGCCGCGTCGCCGTCCACCGTCGCGTCGCCGTCCGCCGGCGGCATCGCGCTCGGACGCGTGTCGCTCGCCTGGGCCGGAGGCGGCTACCTCACCGCCGGCGACCGGACCGACGAGGCGGCGGTGGCCGGCGTCGACGCGACCAGCGACGGGCCGAGCCGGCGGCGTGCCACCTTCGTCGCGGTGGCCGGCCTCGCCGATCCGGCCTGCCTCTCCTTCCGCACCCTCGACGGCCGCTACCTGCGCCACTACGAGCTGCGGGAACGCACCAGCGCCCCGGAGCGCACGGCGGTCTTCCGCGGTGACGCCACCTACTGCCCGAAGCCCGGCCCGACCGCCGGGACGGTGCTGCTGCGGTCGGCCAACTATCCCGACTTCTGCCTGCGCTGGACCGGCACCGAACTCGGCATCGGCTACCTCAAGGACACCCCCGAGTTCCGGACCGCGAGCGCCTTCCGGGTCCGCCCGCCGCTGGCCGCGTCCTGAGGCCCTCGAGCCGCGAAGCCGGGTGTCTCGCCGGTCATCGCGCGTCATCCACACCTGCCCGGTGACGCCGGCCCGGATGACGGTGAGCGGCGGTACCGGGCACCACCTCCGTCCGGAGACGGGCACCCGGACTGGACGGGACGGTGCCGGGGCTTGTAACTTGCTGTCGACCGTGACACCGCCCGAGGAGGTGAGACCCATGACCGTCGTATCGAAGTGGGTGCTCCCCCTTGCTGTCACGGCTGGGCGATTGACGTAGGTGTCGCCGGGAGCGCCTCGCCACTCCCGAAAGGCACCACATGTTTGACGTGATCATTGCCGGGTGCGGACCGACCGGTGCGATGCTGGCCGCCGAACTCCGGCTGCACGAGGTACGGGTTCTCGTGCTGGACAGCGAGACCGAGCCGGTATCGTTCGTCCGCATCGTCGGCCTGCACGTTCGCAGCATCGAACTGCTGGCCATGCGCGGGCTGCTGGAACGCGTTCGCGACCACGCGCGGCAACGGCCGGCTGCCGGGTTCTTCGCCGCGATCAGCAAACCGGCTCCGGCGGATCTGGATTCCGCGCACGCCTACCTGCTGGGCATTCCGCAGCCGGTCGTCGTTCGTCTGCTCGAGGAGCACGCTGTCGCGCTGGGCGCGCAGGTCCGGCGCGGTTGCACGGTCGCCGCCGTCGATCAGGACGACGACGGGGTGACGGTCGGACTGGCCGACGGGACACGGCTGCGGTCGCGTTTCCTGGTCGGCTGCGACGGGGCGCGCAGCACCGTCCGCAAACTGCTGGGCATCGGTTTCCCCGGCGAGCCGGCCCGGTCCGACACGCTGATGGGCGAGCTGGAGGTGGGCGTGCCGGCGGCGGAGCTCGCCGCCCAGGTCGCCGGCATGCAGCGGACCGATCCACGATTCAGTCTGACGCCGTTCGGTGCGGGCCTCTACCGGGTGGTGCTTCCGGGCGCGGCGGTCAGCGAGCGCACCGCGCCGCCCACCATCGAGGAATTCAAAGAGCATGCGCGGACGCTCGCCGGCACCGATTTCGGCATGCACTCCCCGCGCTGGCTGTCCCGTTTCGGCGATGCCACCCGGCTGGCCGACCGCTATCGGGTCGGCCGGGTGCTGCTGGCCGGCGATGCCGCGCACATCCATCCGCCGATCGGCGGGCAGGGGCTCAACCTGGGTGTGCAGGACGCCGTCAACCTCGGCTGGAAGCTGGCGGCCGAGGTGCGCGGGTGGGCGCCGGCCACCCTGCTGGACAGTTATCAGGCGGAGCGGCAGCCGGTGGCGGCGGACGTACTGGAGAACACCCGTGCCCAGACGGCACTGCTGGCGGACGAGCCGGGGGCGCGGGCGATGCGCCGGCTGCTCGACCGGCTGATGGACTTCGACGTGGTCAACCGCTATTTGCTCAGACAGATCACGGCTGTCGACATCAGGTACGACTTCGGCGACGGGCCCGATCTGCTCGGCCGGCGGATGCGGGACATCGAGGTGCGGGGTGGCTGCCTCTACGATCTGCTGCACGCCGGTCGCGGGCTGCTGCTGGACCGCACCGAGCGGCTGACCGCGGCCGGCTGGTCGGACCGGGTCGACCGGGTCGCTGATCCGGCAGCGGCGCTGGACGCTCCGGCGGTGCTGCTGCGCCCGGACGGGCATGTCGCCTGGGTCGGCGACGACCAGCGCGACCTGGACGAGCAGCTCACCCGCTGGTTCGGCGGGCCGGTCGGCTGACCGGGTCGCATGCCGGCCGTCGTCGGCCGGCATGCGATCGCCGGCGTCCGGCGGACGCCCAGCGGCACACCCGGCGTCAGGTCCAGCTGGGGGCGCGGTGTTTCGGGCGGCCGGCGTCGTCGCGGTTGCGCTGCGCGCGGGCCGCGGCCACGGCGGCCACCAGCATCAGCAGCAGCACCGCGCCGCCGGCCACCCGGATCCGCGGATCGTCGAGCAGGCCGGTCCGGCCCTGAATCGTCCCGGTGATCCAGCCGGCCAGGTTGTCGGTGCGGGCGCTCAGGTCGGCGCCCTCGTGCGGGCAGGACGGGCCGCTGCTGACCACGGCCACCAGCACCGGCGGGCTCTCCCGGAAGTAGGCGCCGCCGGAGTCGTGCGGGCAGGCGCTGGTGTACCGGTGCGGTGCGCGGCCGGAGATCTCCAGCACCGTGTCACCGACCCGGTCGACGACGAACGTACCGGTCTGCAGCCGGTCCGGGACCTCGGAGCCGGTGCCGGCCAGGCCGTACCCGGTCAGGCGGACCCGCTCCCCGGCCCGCGGCGCGGTGTCGCCGACCGCGAGCGGCGTCACGTCGGTGATCGGCTCGGCCAGCTCGGCGAGGGCCACGTCGGCGGTCTCCGACTGCCGGACCCCGATGACGTCGACCTGGTGGCCGCCGGAAGCGCTCAGCACGGTCCGCCCGACGGTCGCGGTGGTCCTCTTCGCGACGGTACGAGCGACCCGCTCGCCGTTCGCCTCGCGGAAACAGTGCCCGGCGGTGATCACCCACCGCGGCGCGACCAGCGCACCCGAGCACCAGCTGTCCCGGCTGCCCTGGTCCTCGGCCGGGATGCCGGTCATGGTGAGCCGCACCGCGAAGGACCAGTCACCGTCGGGGACGTCGGCGCCGTAGGCGATCGCGTGGGCCGGCTGCGCGGTGGTCAGGACGATCACCACGGTCGTGAACAGGTACGTCAGCAGACGGAACAAGTGGGCACCATCGCAACGCTCGGCGGGACAGGACACCGCCATCTTGCGGAACCGGGTATATCACCGTCGTTAGGCCGGCACTTATGGAACTTTTATCCACCGGCCGGCGCCGCGTCGCTCCCGGACCGCCCGGCTGTCACGCGAGGTCGGCGAACGCCTCCACCTGCTGGGTCCGACCGGCGATGATGAGGATGTCGCCGGCGTAGACCAGGGTGTCCGCGGTGGCGTAGGTGAACGGCTCCCCGGGGCGTTTGACGGAGACCACCGTGACGCCGTATTTGGACCGCAGCCCGGAGGCGGCGAGCGTCCTGTTTATCGCCTCCTGCGGGGCTCGGGTCTTCACGATGGCGTAGTCGTCCTCGAACTCGATGAAGTTGAGGATGTGGCCGGTGACCAGGTGGGCGACGCGTTCGCCCATCTCGTGCTCGGGCAGCACGACGTGATGGGCGCCGACGCGTTCGAGGATGCGGGCGTGCTGGCGGCTGACCGCTTTCGCCCAGATGGTGGGTATCCCGAAATCGGCCAGCAGCGAGGTGGTCAGGATGCTCACCTCCAGGAAGGTGCCGACCCCGACGACGGCGTGGGTCATCTCGGCCACCCCCAGCTGGCGCAGTGCCTCCTCGTCGGTGGTGTCGGCGACAGCGGTGTGCGACAGCCGGTCGGCGTAGGCCTGCACGGCCTGGGCGCCGGCGTCGATGCCGGTGACCTCCCAGCCCCGGCGGACCATCTCGACGGCGAGCGAGCCGCCGAATCGGCCGAGCCCGAGCACGGCGATGCGGCGGTCGGTGGATGTTCTAGCCAACGATGGGTCGCTCCTCAGCTCTCTCGTAGCGGCGGGTCCGCTCGCGCAGCGCGAGCGCGGTCACCGCGGTGATGGGTCCGAGCCGGCCGATGAACATCAGCAGGATCAGGATGCTCTGCCCGGCGACGCCGACCCGCGCGGTGATCCCTGTCGACAGGCCCACGGTGGCGAACGCCGACGTGGTCTCGAGCAGCACGGCGTCCAGGGTGAACGGGGTCAGCGCGAGCAGGACGACCGTGGACACGCCGACAGCGGCGATCCCGAGCAGCGCGATCGTCAGGGCTTGACGCTGGACGGCGGAGGGCAGTCTGCGGCCCAGCGCGTGTACCGAGGGCTCACCCCGGATCTCCGCGACGATCACGAACCCGAGGACCGCGAAGGTGGTGACCTTGATGCCGCCCGCGGTGCCGGCGCTGCCACCTCCGATGAACATGAGCACGTCCTGGACCAGCAGCGTGACGTCGCGCATGCCGGCGATGTCGACGCTGTTGAAGCCGGCGGTGCGGGGCATCACCGCGGTGGTGAGGCTGGCCAGGAATTTGTCGGCGAGTCCGAGCCGGCCGAGGGTGGCGGCGTTGGTCCACTCGGTCGCGGCGATCGCGAGCCAGCCGCCGGCGAGGAGCAGAGCCGACATTCCCACAGTGATCTTGGTGTGCAGTGACCAGCGTCGCGGGGTGCGGAATTCCCGGCGCAGTTCGGCCAGTACCGGGAAGCCCAGGGCGCCCACCATGATGGCGACGTCGATCGGCAGGCAGATCAGCGGATCACCGGCGAAGCGCACCAGCGAGTCCGGGTAGAGGCCGAAGCCGGCGTTGTTGAATGCCGACACGGCGTGGAAGAACCCGAGGTAGGCGCCGTGCCGCAGGCCGGTGTGGTAACCCTGCACGAAGCGCAGCGTCAGCACGGCGGCGACCGCCAGTTCGACGAGCAGGCTGATCCGCAGCACGTTGAGCACGACCTGGCGTACCTCACCGACGCCCAGCGCCCGGGTCTCCGCCTGGGCGCCCAGTCGCAGGCGCATCCGGAGCCGGCGGGCGACCAGCAGCCCCAGCAGGGAGGCCAGCGTCATGATGCCCACGCCGCCGATCTGGACCAGCAGCAGGATGGTCAGCTGCCCGAAGGCGGACCAGTAGGTTCCGGTGTCCACGACGGCCAGGCCGGTCACGCAGACCGCCGAGGTCGAGGTGAACAGGGCGGTCATCACGGAGGCGCCGTGGCCGGACTCGGTGGCGAACGGCAACCGCAACAGCAGCGCCCCGCCGACCACCGCGCCGGCGAATCCGAGCATCACCAGCCGTGCCGGATGCGCCACCGCCCGGGACAGCCAGGCGCTCGCCAGGGTGAGCGACCGGCCGGTGCGGGCTCGCCGCCAGCCCCGGGCCGCCGCGGCGAGCAGCCGCGCGCGCAGCGCCGCCGTGTCGCCGCGGGCCGGCCCCGGCCGGGGAACCACCAGCGGCGTCCAGAGCAGGACCGCGATGCCTATCCCGGATGCCAGGAAGACGGCTGCCAGCAGGAGCAGGCCCAGCAGGAGTTGCCCCACCGCCGACTCCGTCACCGCGCGATCAGCCCGTCACTCATCGTCATGATCGTCGCATGCGTGGACGGCCCGTATCCGAGGAGCGCCGGAACCTGAGGTCGCCGCCGGCCCGCGCCGGCCCGCCGGCCGGCGGGCCGTCAGCAGGTCTCGAAGAGCCGTTCCAGCCGGGTCGCCATGGCCGGTGCCCGCACCCGGGCCTGCCGGAGCACGTCGGCGGTGATCACCCGGCCGAACGGGGAGCGGATCTCGTCACCGGCGTGGTGGGCACTGGTCAGCAACGCCCGCCCGGCCCGGTCGAGATCACTGATCTGCAGGTAGGCCCGGGCCAGCGCGAGATGGTGAGCCGCGCGTCGCCCGGCCGGCAGCGCCGCCAGGTCCGACGGGTCGAACCGCCGGTGCCCTTCGACAGCCCGCGCGCCGTCACCCAGCTCGACCGCCGTCGCCACCCGGCACAGCTGGACGGTCACCGGGTTGAAGCAGGTCCGGTAGTGGTCGGTGGCGAGACCGAACGGCTCGGCGACCCGGTCGGCGGCGGCCAGCAGGAGACGGACCGCCGCCGGCCGGCCGAGCCGGGCGGCGGCGGTCGCGGTCCGCAACAGCAGCGAGCCGTACACCGCACGCGCCGCGGGACTGGTCAGGCCCGCCTCGGCGAGACGCGTCGCGGCCAGCCGGCTCAGCCGCACGGACTGCACGTCGCGGCCCATCACCATCAGCAGCTGGGCGCACCGGCCCGCCGCGGCGGCCACCAGCAGCACGTCCTCCCCCCGGATCGCGGCCTCGACCGCCCGGTCGGCGGCGAGCCGCCCGAGGGCGGGCAGGCCGATCTTCCGCAGTACGGCCGCCGTCACCTGGTAAACCTGACTGAGCTGGCGTGCCGCCTCCGCGGCGTCCCGCCCGCCGGTCCGGCTGCTGTCCGAGATGTCGACCATCCGCAGCAGCCGCGGCAGGACTCCCAGCAGCGCGCGGTACTCGGCGTCCTCGTACGCCTGCCACGCGTCGCGAACCGCGACCGCCAGTTCGGCCAGCGACCGGGCCGCGACCTCGGGCGGCACGAAGGCGCGCAACGGATCGTTGCCGTGCTCCAGCGCGGTGTGCACCTGCTCGACGACCGCGTCGTCGATGAAGGCGGTGTCCGGCGGGCCCTGCGGATCCCGGCCCATCAGCAGCGGTACGTCGACCTGCAGCACATCGGCGATCTGCCGGGCCACCTCGATCGTGTCGAGCCGGTCGAAATCCTGTTCGACAGCGATCACCCAGGCCAGCGGCCGGTTCATCCGGTAGGCGAAGGTCAGCTGCGACAGCCCGCGGAGCACCCGCCACCGGGCGATCCGGGAACCCGGCGGCAGCGTGTCCTCGCTGTCACCGGCGGTGCTCAGATGCTGATCCACGGCCGGCGGCGGCACGGTGAGCCCGTCGAGCAGCGCCTGGTGCGGGAAGGTGCCGCCATCCCCACCGAAGGGGTGTGATCGGCCGTTTCCCGGCTCCGGCGGCCGCAGCGCGAACTGCTCGACCCGGGCGCACTCCCCCGCGTCGTGCCGCAGCCCGAGGAACTGCTCGGCCATCTCGTCCTGCAGGTCCCACCAGGTCGCCGCCTCGGCCATGCCGGCCGGCCGGTCGCCGCTCGCGTCACCACGGCCGGCCGGCGGCACCGCGGCTCCGGGCGCCGGCTCGCCGGGGTCCGGCATCGCGGCCCCGCCCGAATCGGCCCTGCCTGACACGTCGCCCGTGGGGCGCATAGCCGCCTCTGCCTCTCGTGTCACGGTCGCCCCCGGGTTGCGGTCGCACCCCTGCGGGGTACGGCCGACGTCCCGTGTACGACCCCGATCGGTGACATTCGGCGCTCCAGCCGACGCCGATGACGATGGTGAGTCGTTGTCAGCTTGTCGCATGACGCGCGACTAGCCGCCGCACAGCCAGTGCGACAACCATCGACTCCGATGCATCGGTCGCGAGCCGCCGCGGCGCGTGGAGTCCCGCCACCCCGTCGGACCACGGTGCGGGGGGATGCCGTCGAGGGCGAAGGCGGCCGGTTGCGCGGCGTTGCCCGTGTGGCGGCGGCGCCCGGGCACGCCTGCCGAGCAGACGCACCCGGGCCGGCGCCGGCGCAACGGGCGGATCGGATCGCCGCGGTCAGCTGACGGTCACGGCGTCGATGTCCTGGGTCTGGTTGCCACCGATGTAGAGGTTGACGGTCCGCACGTCGGACAGGCCGGGACAGCCGGGCGCGACGGCTGTCAGGTCGAGGACGAAGACACCGGCGCGGCCCGGGTCCGGCCGGGCGTCGCCCTGGCACCACACGCTGTCCGGGCCGGTCTGGAAGGAGACCGCGAACGATCCGTTGGCCGACGGGGAGGCGAAGCTCAGCGCGGCCCGGGTGCCCAGGTCGGCAGGCTCCGGCAGTGGCGCACCGAACCAGCCGCCCGCGGTGCCGGTCAGGCGCAGGCCCTGCCCGCCGTCGGCGTGGAAAGCGGTGGTGACGGCGGTGGTGCCGGCTCCCGGATCGAAGGCGGCCGGCGCCCAGCCCTGTACCCCGGTCTCGAAGTCGAAGAGGGTCTCGGCCGGGCGCGGCAGCGGTTTGACGGTCACCGTGACGGCGGCCCGGTTCGAGGTACGGCCCAGGTCGTCCCGCACGGTGTACGCCACCACCGCCCGTCCCGCGAAGCCGGGCGCCGGCGAGAAGCCGACCGTCCCGTCCGGGCGTGCGGTGAACGTTCCGCCGGGGACGGTGATCGTCACCTGGCGGCCACCCCGGCCGGGGTCGAGGTCGACGGTGCGCGGATTCACCCGGCGCGCCGGCAGGTAGGCGATGTCGTTGGCGGTCGCGGGGACGCTCACGTCCGTACCGAAATCGGTGGTGCCGGTGTCGTCGTCGGCGACCGGGGCGAAGGTGCGTCCGGTGCCGCGCATCCGGCGGGCGAAGTTCCCGATCGTGGTGCACACCGGGCTGGGGCAGTAGACGGTGAAGCCGTCGTAGTCGCCGTAGAGGCTGCCGTCGTCGAGCCGGTCGGACAGGATCCAGTAGAGGGCGCCGTTGGTGCCCGAGGCCCAGGCGGCGTCGGTCCAGCGCTGGTAGACGGTGTTGCGGGTGGCCTTGTCGCGGTAGCCGAACTCGCCGAGCATGACCGGCTTGCCGAGCTGCCGGGCCGCCCTGGCGTGCTCGATGATCCACTGGGTGCCCCAGTCGGCGGTCTTGCCCCAGCCGTCGGGGTACAGGTGGTAGCTGAGCACGTCGATGTTCTTGAGCCGGCCCAGGCGTACGGTGTCGACGCCCTCTCCCCCGTTGCGGGTCCAGTCGTCACCGCCGGGCCGATCGGCGAAGAAGCCTTCGTCGCCGACGCTGATCAGGTGCCGGCTGTCGACCGACCGGATGAAGGTGGACATCTCGTCGGCCCAGGCGGTGATCGTGCCGGTGTCGCAGCCGGACGATCGCGGGTACCCGCCGGAGCCGACGCAGCGCGGCTCGTTGGCCAGCTCCCACGTCATGATCGTCGGGTCGTTCTTGTACTTGACGCCGGTGATGGTGTTGGTCCGTTCGAGCAGGTGCGCGAGGTAGTCGCGGTACCAGCCCCGGATCCGGGCGTCGGTGTAGAAGTCGTCGTGGTGACCGAGGCCGGCCCAGGCGACGTACCTGTCCATGCCGCCGAAGTCGGCCCAGTTGTTGGTGAACGGGATGACCAGCTTGAGGCCGTCGTGGGCGGCGCGGGCGATCACCGCGTCGAGGCGCTCGAGGCCGTCCGCGCCGTCGTTGTACTTCGGATGCCCGGAGCCGTCCCAGTACTGCAGGTAGACGCCGTTCTGGCTGCCCGCTGTGGGATCGCTGCCGTCCGCCGCGCCGGTGTCGAACCAGCCCCAGGTGCGCACCACCGCGAACCCGGACGCGGCCGCCTTGTCGAGCACGTTGTCGCGGGCCACGGCGGACTGGTAGTGCAGGTAGTAGTTGTTCGTCCCGGCGAAACGGAACGGTTTGCCGTGCAGGGTCAGGGCGCCGCCGGACCGGGTCACGAACGGCGACGCGGCAGCGGTGGCGGGCTCGGGGACCGTCGCGGCGCCCAGAGCTGCCAACAGCAGCGCGAGAAGGGCGGTGCATCGTTGTCGCACCGTTGCCGGCATCTTCATATCGCCTCCGCACGAGGGGTGACACATCGATGTTTCTGCAGCGCTACGCAATCTAAAGCGGCTTAATTAAGCCGTCAAACAGCGGCAACGCGCAGTACGGCGGAGGCACGCGCAAACAGGCGGATGGAGGCGATTCGGCCCGGAACGCTTGCCCGGACACGGCGCGCAGCCTTATCTTAAGCGGCTTAACTTGAGGGACGGCGCGGCACCGGCCGGTGCCTCACGACCCGGACTGACGGCCGGCCATCGAGGCCGGCTCCCCGGGCGCGAGCGGGTGCCCGGCGGCGTAATCGCGCAGCGCCGCGGTGACCTGGCGCAGGAACGCGGTGGTGGTCGCGGCCTGCTCGGGGCTCAGCCGCGCGACCTCCTCCTCGACCCGGTCCAGCAGGGGCTTGAGGGCGGCGAACGCTTCGTCCCGCGCGTGATCGGTGGCCACCACGGACTGCCGGCGCCGGTCCGAGGGGTGCGGCACCCGCCGGACATGGCCGGCGGCGTGCAGCCGGTCGACGAGGGTCGTCGCCGACGCGGAGCGGATACCCAGACGCCGTCCGAGGTCCGAGGGGCCCAGTCCGCCCTCGCTGCTGAGCAGGTGGTCCAGAGCGGCGGCGTCGGTGAGGCCGATGCCCAGCCGCTCGGCGAGGCGGTGCGTCGCCTCGCTGTTGGCCTGCAACATCTCTCGGATGGCCAGGGCCAGCTGGCTGGGACCGTGCCGCTCGGCGCTCATGCCCTTATCATAAGACAGCCAGGTAGCAAGTTTTTCTAAATACTTGTATAACGAGATTCATGACAGCAGAGACGAATACCCGGCGCCGCTGGCTCGGTCTGCTCGTGGTCAGCCTGGGGGTCGCGATGATCATCGTGGACGCCACGATCGTGAACGTCGCTGTTCCCTCGATCATCGAGGACCTCGACGCGACCTCCAGCGACGCGCAGTGGATCCAGGAGTCCTACACGGTCGTGCTGGCGGCACTGCTGCTGGTGGCCGGCCGGGCAGCGGACCGTACGGGCCGGCGCAAACTCTTCATGGCAGGCGTCGCCGTCTTCGTGCTCGGCAGCGTCGGCTGCGCGGCAGCGCCCACCCCGCCGGCTCTGATCGCCTGCCGCCTGGTGCAGGGCATCGGCGGCGCCATGCTGCTACCGACGTCGTTGTCGCTGCTCAACGCCACGTTTACCGGCCGCGACCGCGGTATCGCGTTTGCCGTCTGGGGCTCCACCATCGGCGGCACCGCGGCGCTCGGGCCACTGCTCGGCGGCTGGCTGACCACCGAGCTGTCCTGGCGCTGGGCCTTCGGCATCAACATCCCGCTCGGCGTGCTGCTGCTGGCCGCCGCGCCGCTGGCGCTGGCCGAGTTCCGTGATCCGGATCGCCGGCGCGGCAACGACTGGGCCGGCGCGACACTCTCCGTGATCACCCTCGCCTGCCTGGTGTTCGCCTTGATCGAGGGCCGCACCTACGGCTGGTTCATCCGCATCGCCACCGTGGACGTCGCGGGCCTGCCCTGGACCGCCCGGCTCTCGCCGGTGCCGGTGGCCCTCGCGGTGGCCGCCGCCGGACTGCTCTGCTTCCTCCGGCTGGAGCGCCGGCGCGGCGCCGCCGGCAAACCGGTCCTGCTCGACCTGACGCTGTTCGCCATCCCGTCGTTCCGCAACGGGAACCTGGTGGCCGCGGTCGTCAGCCTCGGCGAGTTCGGGCTGCTGTTCGCGCTGCCGCTGTGGCTGCAGAACGCGCACGGCTACAGCGCGTTCGAGACCGGGCTGGCGCTGCTGCCGCTGGCCGCCGGCAGCTTCCTGGCCAGCGGGCTGGCGACCAAGCTGACCGCCGCGAAAGGACCGATCTTCGTGGTACGCCTGGGCATCCTCCTGGAGATCGCCGGCATCGCCGGCGTCGGGCTCGTCGCCGCGCCCGGCACCGCCTGGTGGAACACGACGGTCACGCTGCTGCTCTACGGCCTGGGCGTCGGCCTGGCCACCGCCCAGATCACCGGAGTGGTGCTGGCCGACGTGCCGGTGCGGATGAGCGGCCAGGCCTCCGGCACGCAGAGCACCACCCGGCAGCTCGGCTCGGCATTGGGCATCGCGGTGCTGGGTACCGTGTTGTTCAGCACCCTGGCCGGTCACCTCGACACCGCGCCCGGCGAGCGTGAGCTGAGCGGGCAGCAGCGAGCCGCCGTCGTCAGCGCCGTGCAGGACAGCGCGGGCGCGGCGATCCCCGCGCTGGCCGCCGACCCGCGCAGCGCGCCGCTGGCCGCGGACGCCCGGCAGGCGCTGTCCACCGCGACCCGATGGACGGCGTTCACCGCCGCCGGCTTCCTGCTGGTCGGACTGCTCGCCTCGGCCCGCCTGACCCGCGGCGAGCAGCGCGGCACCCCGTGACAGTCAGCGCCGACGCATCCCTCCCCACGGAAGGCCCGCGCCCCATGCACCCACCCTCTCCCGAAGCACCGGCCGGCGACCCGGCACTGCCCGGCGACGGCGTCCGCGACCACCACGACTCGCCCCTGGAGTCCGAGCGACTGCGCAGCCGGATCCACGCCACCGTCGAGCGGTTCCTCGACGAGCAGGCGCGGGTGCTCGCCGAGGTCAGCGACGACTGCGCAACGCTCGTGCGGTACGTGGCGGAGCTGATGGCCGGCGGCAAACGCCTGCGCGCCGCCTTCTGCTACTGGGGCTGGCGGGCGGCCGGCTCACCCGACGCCACCGCCGTCGTGACCGCCGCGACGGCGCTGGAGTTCCTGCAGGCGGCCGCCCTGATTCACGACGACATCATGGACGGTTCGGACACCCGCCGGGGCGCTCCGTCGATGCACCGCCGGTTCGCCGGCCTGCATCGCGGCAACGGCTGGAGCACCGACGCCGAGCACTTCGGGACCTCCGCCGCCGTGCTCGCCGGCGACCTGTGCCTGACCTGGAGTGACGCGCTCTACGCGGGCAGCGGGCTGGACCCGGCGGCGCTCGCCCGCGGGCGCGGCGTCTTCGACCGGATGCGCACCCAGCTGATGGGCGGGCAGTACCTCGACGTCCTGGACCAGGCGGGTGCGGGCCGGCATCACCCGGGCGCTCTCGAACGCGCCCGCCGGGTGGTGCGCTACAAGAGCGCCAAGTACACCGTCGAGCACCCGTTGCTGCTCGGCGGCCGGCTCGCCGGGGCCGACGAGCGGCTGCTGGCCTGCTTCTCGGCGTTCGGCCTGCCGCTCGGCGAGGCGTTCCAGCTGCGCGACGACATGCTCGGAGTCTTCGGCGACACCGAGCGCACCGGCAAGCCCGCCGGCGACGATCTGCGCGAGGGCAAGCGCACGGTGCTCGTGGCGCTGGCCTTCGACCGGGCCGACGCCGTACAGGAAAAGGTGTTGTCGTCGCTGCTCGGCAACAGCGACCTCGACGTCGCCGGCATCGACGTTCTGCGGGAGGTCATCACCGAGACGGGTGCCGCGGCGGCGGTCGAGGACCTGATCCAGGAACTGCTAGGCCGGTCGCTGACCGCGCTGGACAGCACCGAGTGCGACGAGCGGAGCCGCGCCATGCTGCTCGCACTGGGCCGGGCGGCCATCGACCGGGTCCGCTGACCCTGCTGGTCACCCCGTCGCGGGTGCTCGACAGCAGCGCTCCGGCGTTGACGTCACCGGGCCGGGGTTGCCGCTGTCCGCTTTCGCCCGGTCCGCGCGCACAGCGGCCCGGGCGTGAGCCGCGGCTCACGCCCGGGCCGGGCCGGCGGTACCGATCAGGGCAGGTTGATCGGCCGCAGGACGCGGTCGATGCCGTGCGCGATCTGGCGGTTGCCCTTGTTGATGTCGAAGCGGTTGATGCGCGGGTTGCGGTCGCTGCGGTCGGCGTCGATCAGGCTGATCCGCTTGTGCCACCGGGGCCCGTAGACGTTCACCTTGATCGTCGCGCCGGCCGCGGTGGCCAGCTTGGCGTTGTCGGACTTGAGCGCGGCCTTCTTGGTGATCGTGGCGCCCGGCACCACGTGGTACAGAAGCACCGCCTCCACCGTGTCGATGCCGAGGCCGGCGACCGCCGTGAACGCCTTCTTCTCGCCCGGCAGCCGCTTGGCCTTGGTGATGTCCTTGACGAGCAGCTCGAACGCCCGGTCGTTGGGCAGGAAGGCGGTCAGGGCGGTCTTGCCGTCGGCCAGGACGGCGACCTTGCTGCCCGGCTTGGCCTTGAGCACGGCCCGCACCGCGGCGGTGAGGATGTCGTAGTCGTGGCCGTTGTGGTCGAAGCCGCTCTTGTCGGCGGTCAGCACCGCGGCGAGGGACCTGGTCTTGAGCGGCTTCGTGCCGGTCGCCTGCGCGGGCGCCGCGGCCAGGGCGGAGGCGACGATCGCGGCGCCGGCGACGGCGACGGCCTGCTTACCGAGACGGGTGAACCTCATCTTCAAGCCTCTTTCCGATCGAAGTACGGGTGGTGGCTCCAACAGCCACACCCGTACTTCGCGCCGGTCCCGCCGGATGGATGCACTCAGTGGACGAGAATTCCACGCGGCAATCTCTTGTCGATCCGGCGTCTGCGGCAACGCGGCCGGCCGCGCCGTCGCGGTCAGTCCAATTTCGGCTCGTCCATGAGGTCGCTGGCGCTCAGGCCGCCGACGGTGCCGCCGTCGCCGAGCCGGAGCGTCAGCGACGTGGTGTCCGTGTCGGCCTGCGCGAGCGGCTCCGGATACCAGGCGGCGAAGAATCCACCGTGGACCGTCGCCTGGACCGTGCGCACGACGTCGCCGCTCGCCCCCCGGACGGTGATCTCGACGGCGGTGACCTGGGAGCCGAGGCGTCCGGCCATCAGCCGGGCGTAACCCTCCGCGGTGTGCAGCTGCGGCCACGCGTAGAGCTCGACGCCCTTGGCGCCGAGACGGGCGGCGTCGACCGGGCTGGCGAGGACGCTGGTGTCGCGCACCCGGCCGTCGTGGTCGCGGAAGCAGGTGATGCTGCCCTCGGCGGTCAGCACGTTGACGTACGCGTAGTCCCCGCGCCGCTCACCGATGACCACGCGCGAGCCCGCCGAGCCCGGCGCGGGGAGGCACCGGTCGACGATCAGCTGAGCCTCAGCGGCGGGCAGCGGGCTCGGCTCCGGGGTCCAGGAGGCGTACGCGCTGTCGGCCTGGATGCCGTTCACGGTCACCACGGCGGCGGCGGTCAGGGCGAGCGCCGCGCCCGCCGTCACCAGGAGCGGCCGGCGGCGCGCGGCTCGCATCGCGACGGGTGCGGCCGGCACGGCCGGATCGCTGCGGACGATCTCGTCGAGCAGTTTCCGGGCGGACGGCGCCTGCACCCGGGCCGCGACCGGCTGGGCGGCGTCGCGCAGCGCCTCATCGAGCTGACGGTCGTGCATCATGCGGATGCTCCTGCGGTGGTGGGCCGGGTGGACGGCGTGGGACCGGCGGACCGGGCCGGCGGCGTGGAATCAGCGAGCGCGGCCGACCGGGCCGGCGGCGCGGGATCGGCGACCGCGGTGTCCGGCTCGGACCGCGGGCGCAGCAGGTGCTGCAGGCGCCGGCGCGCCCGGAGCAGCCGCAGGCTGAACGCCGGCCGGGAGATGTTCAGCAGCCGGGCCGCCTGCGCTCCGGTGAGTCCCTCGAAAACGGTCAGTGTGAGCGCTTCCTGGTCCTTGCCCGGCAGCCGGTCCCACGCCCGGCGCAGGTCGACCCGGGCGGCGACCGCGTCGGCCTCGAGGCGCCCGGGGTGCTCCGGCTCCCGCAGGATCCGCAGCGTGAGGTTCTGCTGCCGCTGGTCGCTGCGCAGCCGGTTGCGCAGCATGTTGTGCGCGGTGGTGAACAGCCAGGCGCGAGCCTCGTCGAGCGGGCGCGGCACGTCGTCGAAGCGCCGCCACGCGGTGAGGAAGACCTCGGCCACCACGTCGTCGGCGACGGCTGGATGCAGGCGGCGCTCGACGAAGCACAGGAGGTCGTCGTACGCCGCCTCGAACAGCTCCCGGTAGGCGGCCTCGGTGTCCGCGGGTGGTGGTCTCATAGTCCCCTCATGTTCGGCAGGGCCGCGACTGCTACATCTTTTTCCGGCCGGCCGCCCAGGATCCTCCGGAGCCGGGGAGCCAGCGGGCGCTCGACGAGACGATGGACCACCCAGGCCGTGCCCAGCAGTATCCCCACGACGCAGCCGATGACCAGACTCGGCCGCCATCCCGTCTCGGTGTGCAGGGTGCGGATCAGGCTGTATCCGGCCCGCTGGTGCAGCAGGTAGAACGGATACGTCAGGGCGCCCGCCGTACCGAGGCCGCGCAGTGTCAGCCGGTCGGTGGCGCCCAGCGCGACGGCGAGCAGGATGAGGAACACCACGGTGAGCGCCAGCGGCGCGGGCCAGGCCGGCACGGGGAAACCGGGTTTGAGGTCGAGCGCCCGCTGGTGCACCAGGTGCAGGGCGAACAGCCAGCAGGCGGCCAGCAGTCCCCACAGCCACGGGTCCCGCCGGTTGCGGCGGAGCAGGAACATCGTCATCCCGGCGATGAAGTAGGGCGCGAAGTCCGGCATGACCACCTGGGCCAGCACGGCGCCCGGGAAGGCGGGCAGCACGAGCGCGGCCAGCAGCCATCCGGTGGCGAACACCTTCACCCGCCGGTCGGTGAGCCCACCGGCGATCAGGCACGCGACGATCAGGTAGAAGCGCAACTCGCACCAGAGGGTCCAGTACACGGTGTCGACCAGCGGCGTGTTCAGCGGTTCCGCCAGCATGGTGAGGTTGACCAGTACGTCGCCGCGGCCGGGCAGGCGGGCGAACGGCAGCCCGCCGTCGATCGGGAGCACCGCCGTCACCACTGTGGTGATCAGCACACCGGCCCAGAAGGCCGGGTAGAGCCGCGCCGCCCGGGACGCGGCGAACTGGCGGACCGTGCGACCCCACCCGCTCATCAGGATCACGAACCCGCTGATCAGGAAGAACGCCTCGACGCCGAGGAAGCCGTAGATCAGCACCGGCGCCGCCGCCGGAAGGTGGTACGCCGGCGGATGCACCCCGTCCAGCCACCACGAGTCGCCGAAGTGGTACCCCGCCACGGCCAGCGCGCACAGCAGGCGCAGGCCGTCCAGCGCGACCAGTCGCGGTGCCCGCCGGCCCGGTCTGGCGCCGTCCGGCGCGAGTGGGGCCGGGCGGGCACGGGTGACTGTGGTCATGGGCTGCTCCTCACGGTCGGGATGCGGGTGCATCCGGACCTACATGTGCGGCACAACCCCCGGTGCTACGCGCCGACCGCCGGAATGTCGCGGCGGCGCGCGTCCCGATCACGCGGGACGCCGCCCGCGCTGGGCCCCTGCCGCCCGGAGGGGACGAGCCACGCCGGGCGGGCGATCCGCACCGCCACCCACGCGGTGAGGAGGAGCGCGGCGAGCAGGTAGGCGTTGCCCGGCACGTGCTCGATCGGACGCCAGCCGTACTCGCGACGGTCGCCCCACGGCGGCCAGACGAACGGCCGGGCCACGAAGACCGCCGTCCACAGGATGGCCGCCCACCGGTTGCGCTGCCACAGCGCCAGCCCGACGGGCACGGCCCAGACCCAGTGGTGGGACCACGAGACCGGCGAGGCGAGCAGCATGGCGAGCCCGGCCAGTCCGGTGCCGAGCACCCGGTCGCCACGGCGCCAGCACACGGCGGCCACGCCCACCACCGCCAGGGCGATCGGTCCGGCGACGGCGAGCCACAGCACCGTCGGCGGTGGATGGTCGAGCAGCCGGGTGAGCGCGCCGAACACCGACTGGTTGTGGGTCAACTCCGGAGGACCGACCCGGCCGGCCCGGACCAGATCGTCGGTCCAGTAGGTGCGCGCCGCGCCGGGCACCACCGCGAATCCGATCGCGACGGTGCCGGCGAAGCCCAGCAGCGCCCGCGCCGCCGTCCCGCGCCGGCCGGCCAGCACCAGCAGCACGACGAACACCAGCGGTGTCAGTTTCACCCCGGCCGCGACGCCCACCAGCACGCCGGACCAGCGCCGGTCGGGACGCACCAGATCGACGAGGACGGCGAGCATCAGCAACAGGTTGATCTGGCCGAAGGTGAGGTTCTGCCAGACCGGCTCCAGCGCGAGCGCGCCGACGGTCAGCAGGGCGACCGACCGGCCCGCGACGCGACGGCCGAGTGCTCGCCCGGCCACCGCGACGGTCCCGGCCAGCGCGCCCACCGACGCCCCGGTCCACAGCGCCGTGGCCAGCCAGCCCGGCAGCCCGGCGAGCGGCACCATCGCCACCGCCGCGAACGGCGGGTAGGTGAAGCGCAGGTGCGTGGCCGGGTCCCGGGAGCCGTAGACAGGCAGGCCGTCGAGCACCAGCCGGCCGCCGTACCGATAGACGGAGAGGTCGACGAAGCCGCCGTGGAAGCTCAGCTTCGCCGGAACGCGCGCCCAGTCCGCCAGCCCGGCCAGGACAGCCGCGACAACGACCACGACCAGGACCGGAGCGGCCTGCCGGAGTCCGCGGGACACCCTCACCGGTGCGCGTGCCGGCGGGACACCACGCCAGCCTCTGGCGGATTCCGCGCGATCGACGCCATACCGGACAACATGATCGCATCGTAGTGCCCGGGCCGCGATCACCGCGTGACGTATCGGGGGGGCGGGACGAGCACCTGCCAGAATCGCCGGGTGGAGATCAACATCTGGATGCCCGGCTGGGAGATGGACTGCTGCGGCGAGCCGTTCGAGGCCGGGTCCCCGGTCGCCTGGTCGCTGCGCTGGCCGGCCACCGGCCTGGACTGGCTGCCACCCGTGCTGCCCCGCGCCACGCCGCCGATCGACGCCGCCGAGGGCCACCACGGCACCGGCGGCCCGCTGGTGCGCGGCGTCGTCCGGGCCATCGACACCCTGCACTGCCGGCACGACCCGGCTCCGGTTCCCGGATCCGGGCTGATCCGGCGGGTCGCCGCGGCACGCCCCTTCGTCGAGGAACACGGCGACCGTTCGTTCGCCGGCTTCCTCGTCCGCCTGCGAGTCGTCTGCTGATCACCGCCGGACGGCGGCGGCTACTCGCCGCGGCGATCTCTCCCGTGCCGCGCCGTCGCCTCCCGGATGATGCCGGCCGCCCGCTCGGCGATCTCGTCGTCCGTGCCGGTCCACAGCGTGCCGAGCCAGTGCCCGGCGAACAACCCCACCAGCGTCGGGGTGCCGTCGGCGGCGGTGGCGTCCAGCCACTCACTGATCGAGGTCCGCTCCGGCCCGTGCACCCGGTAGTAGCCGTGCTCGGGCCAGAAACGCTCGTCGAAGCGCAGGATCACCTTTTCCACCCGGCCCGCGCCGAGGCGGGTCAGGGCCGCCCGGTGCGGCGCCGGCAGCGGCGGCGCGAAGGTGACGGCGCCGGCCGCGAGCACCGGCAGCGGCGCGGTCACGATCACCGCGTCGGCGGCGAACTCGCCGTTGAGCAGCACCCCGCCGGCCTCCACACGGATGTCGTGCACCGGGTGGCCGAGCCGGATGTCGAGGCCCTCGGCCAGGTGCCCGGTCAGCAGCCGATAGCCGCCGGCGATCCACCGATCCCCCTCGCCCACCCCCGGCTCGAAGCCGTGCCGGGCGCTGAGCCAGGACAGCGGCGCGCCCGAGTCCATCACGATCTCGGCGTCGATGAACCGGTGGATCTGCTCCGTCGTCCACGGTGCCGGGTCACCCAGCCAGTCGTCGAGCACCTCCGCGAGCCCGGCGTCCGGTGCCGCCCCGGCCAGCCGTTTGCGCAGGTCGTCCTCGATGCCCTCGGGTATCGACGGGCCGCCCAGCACCAGCGGGTCCGCGAAATCGGTGACCACGGTGCGCAGCCCCAGTCGCTCCGCCAGCCGCGCCAGCACGTTCTCGTCGTACTGCTGCAGCCAGTTCGCCCCCAGGTCGAAGGCGCCGCCGGCCACGTCCACCCCGGCGGTCCGCCCGCCGATCCGGTCCCGTGCCTCGAAGACGCACACCTGGACGCCACGCTCCGCGAGCGTCCGGCCGGCGCCGAGACCGGCCATCCCGGCACCCACCACGGCCACCCGCGCATGCCCCAGGTCCGCTGCCCAGACGGCCGCCTCGACACCCTTCTCGTACGCCCCGTGCGTCATCCCCGCCCGGGTCGGATGCGTCGCCTCCCCGGCGATCCGCAGCCGCTGCCCGACCGGTGTGCCGAGCGCGATCCGGTCCTGCGGGGTCGCGTGCCTGCCGATCAGGCTCCACGAGCCCCGGGCCCACGGGTCGCGCGCCCAGTGCGAGACCGCGGAACCGAGCAGACGAGCCGTGTCAGACATGCGCGGCAGGGTATCAGCGCCCGGCCGGGTCCCTCGCGCCGATTTGCGCCCCGCCGCCGAGTGCGCCCAAAGACCGATCCGGATCGCTGTCCGGCGCATCGCACGCTGCGGCTTGCGACAGCCGCTTTCCGGTACGGCTGGAGCACCCACCCAGGAGACGGTGGTGTTCCAGCCGTACCGGAAAGCGGTCTTGATCTTGACTTAGGGGATGGTGAACGTGCTGGTGTAGGGCTTGCGGATCGGGACGCCGCCGGGACCGGTGCTGCTCACCTGGTCAACGGTGAGGGTGTAGCCACCGGCCGGCAGCGCCGTGGCGGGCGTCCAGACCAGGGCGCCGGGTGCCGGTTCGGCGGTGGTTCCGGCGACCGGGCCGGACGGACCGGTGACCGTTATTGACGAGCCGTAGCCGGTCCCGGTGGGCTGGATGTCGCGCTGGAAGGTGACGGTCACCGCGGTAGGGGCCGCGGCGGTGCCGACGACCAGGGGGTCGCGCCAGTACTGGATGGCCAGGTGGCTGTCGGGCACCCCGGGCACGCCCCACCGGGTGTCGGTGTCGTCGACCAGCATGGTCCGGGTGATGCCGCCGTCGACGGTGACGGCGCGGTTGTTCGTGCCGGTGATCGAGCCCCAGTCCTCGACCGTCTCCCACGTGCCGCGGGTGTACTTGTACTGGATGTCGGTGCCGTCGAGGACCGTGACGGTGGCCTCCCAGATGCCGTTGCCACGGTTGGTCATGGCGACCTTGCCGGGATCCCACGGGCCGAGCTCGGTGATGTTGCCGGGGAGGTACAGGGTGGCGTCCGGTGGGGTGCCGGGTGGCGCGAGCACCCGGAAGGTGACGGCTACCGGGCGGACCGGCACGGTGAGCGCCGCGGGCAGGTCCGCCGCGCTGCCGTCCGGGTTGCGGTAGGCGAGGTGCCCGGTCACCGCCGCGGTGCGCGGCGACGGCCCGGCCGGGGTCACGTCGTAGGTGACGGTGAAGTCGGCGCCGGGCGCGAGCGACCCCGCGGTGGTAGCGGTACGCGGCCTGATCACCCAGCCGTCCGGCGCGGTGATCGAGCCGGTCAGCCCGGTGACGGTCCCCGGCCCGGCGTTGTGCGCCGCCAGGACCAGCCGGCTGGTGGCGCCGGACTGCAGGCCGTCGGGGGCGGTCAGGGTCAGGTCGACGGCCGGCTGCCGGCCGACGGTCAGCGGTACGCCGTCGTGCCGCACGGTGATCGCCCGGCCCCCGGCGACCTCGACGCCGAGCAGGTGTTTCGCCGCGTCGTAGGTGAACGGGGCGGGCCGGCCGGCGACCGTGACCAGGTGCGGGCGGGACACCCCGGCGAACCGGACCGTGTAGTGGCGGACGCGGCCGGCCGGGCCGACGGTGAGCGCGGCGCCGCGCCGGCCCTCGTCGTAGCGGACCGGGGTGCTGGTGTACCCGCCGGTGCGGTAACCGAGGCCGTCGCCGGCGTCGTCGTAGAGCACGGTGCTGCCGGACGCGTGCGGGTAGGCGGTCAGGGTGAGCCGGTCCGCGGGCTGGGCGGCGACGTTCGCGGCCGGTGCGGCGGTGGGCAGGATGCCGCCGGCCCGCACGTAGACCGGCATGTGGTCGGGGGTGGCGGCGACGGTCCGGGTGCCCGGCCCGCGGAAGGTGGCCCCGGTGAAGAAGTCGGTCCAGGTGCCGGGCGGGAACCAGACCGGGGTGGTGGTGCTCAGCCCCGGCGTGGTCACCGGCGCGACCAGCAGCGAGTCGCCGAGCAGGTATTGCGTGTCGTGCCGGTAGGCCTCGTCCAGTTCCGGCCAGCGCAGGTAGAGCGCGCGGGCCATCGGCATGCCGGTGTCGTAGGTCTGCCGGGCCGCGGTGTAGAGGTAGGGCACCAGCGACTCGCGCAGGCGGAGGAAGTCGGCGGCCGGCTTGCCGACCGTGTCGGCGTACTCCCAGGGCAGCCGGTCGCCGTGGTCGGAGTGCAGGCGCAGGATCGGCTGGAACGCGCCGAGCTGCACCCAGCGCAGGTAGAGGTCGTCGGGCAGGTGCTTGCCGGCGAAGCTGCCGATGTCGTGGCTGACGTAGGACATCCCGATGCTCGCCTCGGCCGGGGTCATCGCCGCGGCGAACGCCAGGGTGGCCCAGTCCGGGCGGGTGTCGCCGGTGAAGTGAACGGTGCTGCGGTGCTCGGCCCACGGACCGGACGGGCCGGGCGTGGTGTAGTCCGGGAACGACGCCCCGATCCGGGACAGCGAGAAGCCCCGCCGGTCACCGGCCTCGCCGGCGCGCCGGTACAGCTCGTTGACCCAGCTGTCGGCGGTGAGGCCGGGCACCGTGACCCGGCTGTCGTCGCAGCAGTAGTCCAGCCACCACTGGCGTACGCCCTGGTCCTCGAAGGTCTTGTGCAGCCCGGCCCAGGCCGCCGCCTGATCCCGGTCGCTCCAGTCGAAGCGGTACGGGTCCGGCGCGAAGCTGCTGGCCGCCGGGGTCAGCTTGCCCTTCGCCACGGCCTGCGCCGCGGCGAAGCGCGGGTCGGCGCCGGAGATCGCGGCGTGCACGTTGAGGGTGCTGGTGACGCCCTTCGCGCGCAGCTCGTCGAGGAACTCGTCGGGCTTGGGGAACAGCGTGGTGTTCCAGTTCCAGCCGGCCCACTGGTTCGGCGCCTTCCAGTCGGTGTCGATCACCAGCGAGTCGAGCGGGACCTGGTGCTCGGCGAACGCGGGCAGCAGCCGGGTGCGGTAGTCGTCGGCGCTGTAGGCCTGGTACTTGGAGAACCAGGTGCCGAACGCCCACTTCGGCGGGAGCACCGACGGGCCGGTGAGCGCGCGCAGGTCGGCCAGGCCGCGCGGGTAGTCGTGGCCGTAGCCGAAGAGGTACCCGTCCTGGTAGGCACCGGTGCGGGCGGGCCGGGCGGCGATCCAGCCGTCGCCGGTGCGCAGGGCGGTGGCGGTGTCGTCGAGCAGGTACCAGCCGTCCCGGTTGAGCATCCCGGGGTGCAGGTCCAGTTGCTCGACCGGTCCGGCCTGCCCGGCGTAGTAGTCCAGGCCGCGGTACCAGCCGCCGAGGGCGCCGGACCGGGCCGGCTCGCCGAAGGCCGGGTGCACGGTGGCCGGGCGGCCGCCGACGCGCAGCTCCAGGCTGGTGTTGGCGGCGGTGACCGGGCCGCTGTCCAGCCGATAGCGCAGGGTCACGGCGCTGGTGGTGACCCGCAGCTCGCCGCCGTGGGTGGACGCGGTGAACCACGTCCGGGGCGGGTCTCGGTCGACGGCGTTGAAGGTGGCCCGGTCCTCGAAGGTGTCGTCGGCGGCGTATTCCAGGCGCAGCAGGGTCGGGCTGAGGACCTGGACGCGCAGGTGACCGGCGCGGACGGTCTGACTGTGGGTATGCGGGGCCCGGGGCGCGGCGAGCGCCGCACCCGGGGTCATCACGAGAAGCAGCAGGAGGGCGAGCCAGGCCGCCGTCCGGGAGACGAATCCTCGGGTCGACACGCAGCGAGCCTCCCGCCGCGGCGGGACCGTGTCAATGGACGGTTGTCGATTTCAGGTTCCGGAACCGGGGGCGGCCGCTCACGTCGTACCCAAACCGGGTTGTTCAAATCGCCTGGTAGAGGGTCGTCCAGAAGTCGTGGAAGGCGCGGGTCGAGTCCGGACTGGAGGCGCCCACCTGGGTGAGCAGGATGCCGACGAGGTCGTTGGCCGGGTCGGCGTAGGTGGAGGTGCCGGCGCCGCCGTCCCAGCCGAACTGGCCGACCGGCGCGTAGTCACCGCGGTACGTGCGGACCGCCATCCCGAAGCCCCACCCGCCGTGCTGCCCCTGGCCGAACGAGATGTGCACGTTGTCCCGGGCCATGGCGGTCCGGGCGGCCTGCTGCTCGGGGGTGAGCCGGTTGGTGGTCATCAGCTCGACGGCGGGCCGGGACAGGATCCGCTCGCCGCGGTGCCGGCCGTGGTCGAGCAGCATCCGGAAGTAGGCGAGGTAGTCGTCGGCGGTGGAGTTCAGGCCACCGCCGCCGCCCGGGAAGGCCGGCGGTGTGCTGTGCCGGCCACCCTCGGCCGGGTCCCAGACGTGGAACTCGCCGGTCCGCGGGTCGGGGGCGTACAGCGGCGGCAGCCGGTGCAGCTGGTCGGCCGGCACGTGGAACCCGGTGTCGGCCATCCCCAGCGGCTCGAAGATCCGCTCCCGCAGGAACGCCTCGAACGGCCGGCCGGAGACCCGGGCGACCAGCACCCCGAGCAGGTCGCTGGCGATCTGGTACTGCCAGCGCTCACCGGGCTGGTGCATCAGCGGCAGGGTGCCGAGCCGGCGCATCCACTCGTCCGGCTCCGGCATCGGCACCGGCAGGTTGGGCGTGATGCCCTGCTCGAAGATCGCGGCCATGATCGGGGTGCCGAGCACCGTCATGTCCATCCCGAGACCGAACGTGGAGGTCAGCACGTCCCGGACGGTGATCGGCCGGTGCGCCGGCACGGTGTCGTCCAGCGGGCTGTCGATGCGCTTGAGTACCCGCCGGTCGGCGAGCTCGGGCAGCCACTGCTCCACGGTGTCGTCCAGGCGCAGCCGGCACTCGTCGAGCAGCACCATCGCCGCCGCGACGGTGACCGGCTTGGACGTCGAGGCCATCCGGAAGATGGTGTCCCGGCGCATCGGCGGGCCGCCGTCGTGGCGCATCGTGCCGATCGCCTCGACGTGGGTCCGGTCGCCCTGGCTGACCAGGGCGACCAGCCCGGGGATCCGGCCGGAGTCGACGTGGCGCCGCAGGACGTCGCGCAGTTTCGCTGTCGGAAAATTCATGATCCTCAGGATGGTGTGCCGCCGGGACACCATCAACGACGAGCCGCGCAACGCCGGATAACCCGACGGTTATCGAGCCGCATGATCCGTCCGGTGCGGCTTCGCGACGCGGGCGCCGGCGCGGCAGGCCGCGCGAGCGCCTCCGGGACGCCTGGATGATCGACGATGTCCGGACGGGCCGATCCGCGCCGCCGCGGTCAGGCCAGCAGACTGTGGGCGATGTCGCGGGCGACCGCGCCCAGCTCCTCCTCGCTCACTGTGAGGCCGCGGGAGGCCATCAGCACGATGTTGACGCTGAGCAGGGCGGACCGGATCCGCAGCGTCTCGGCGACGGACGCGTCGGGCCCGGTCACGATGTCGAACAGCTCGGTCATCTTGCCGAACGCGTTCTCCCGGCCCTGCTGCTGGTTCAGGTCGCGGACCACGTGCTGGTTGGCCATGGCGAACTTCATGGCGGGCATGCCGCTGCCCAGGCCGAGGTCGACCATCCGGTCGACGACCTGGGCGCGCAGCTCCGGCCCGGGCGGCTGCTCGCGGGCCCAGGCGACCAGCGCGTCCAGCGCGTCCAGGTGCGCCTGGAAGATCGACAGGACGATGCTCTCCTTGCTGCTGAAGTGGTAGTACAGCGCCGCCTTGGTGATGCCCAGCCGCTCGGCGATCTCGCGCAGTGAGGTGGCCTCGTAACCGCGCTCGGTGAACAGCTCGATGGCCACCCCGCGGATCTTCGCCTTCGTGTCGACGCCTCGCCGCTGTCCTGCCGCACCCATCGCCGCTCACTCTTTTCTCGTTTGCCAACTTACCGTGCGGCAAGTAGGCTACTAACCGGCCGGTAAGTAGACTACCGAAGGATGCCCTGCCGTGACCACACCGACCCGCTTCACTCACCGCGAGATCATGGTGACGATGAGCGGCCTCGTCATCGCGATGCTGCTCGCCATGCTGGACAACATGATCGTGGCGCCCGCCCTGCCCACCATCGTCGGCGATCTCGACGGCCTGAACCATCTGGCCTGGGTGACCACCGGCTACATCCTGGCCTCCACCGTCGCCACCCCGATCTGGGGCAAGCTCGGCGACCTGCTCGGCCGGCGGATCACCTTCCTCTCCTCGATCGCGATCTTCCTGATCGGCTCGGCGCTCTGCGGCATGTCGCAGAACATGGGCGAGCTGATCGCGTTCCGGGCGGTCCAGGGCCTGGGCGCCGGCGGCCTGATGGTCGGCGTGATGGCGGTGCTGGCCGACATCGTGCCGCCTCGCGAGCGCGGCAAGTACCAGGGCGTGATGATGGCCGTCATGCCGGTCGCCATGATCGGTGGTCCGCTGGTCGGCGGTTTCATCACCGACAACCTGAACTGGCGCTGGGCGTTCTACGTCAACCTGCCGCTCGGCGTGGTCGCCCTGGCGGTCTGCTGGTTCGTGCTGGCCAAGCTGCCCCGCGGCAAGGGTCAGGTGCGCATCGACTGGCTGGGCGCCGGGCTGCTCAGCGCCTGGATCACCACCCTGGTCCTGATCACCACCTGGGGCGGCAGCGAGTACGACTGGGCCTCCCCGCAGATCCTCGGCCTGGCCGCGGTCACCCTGCTGGCATTCGCCGCCTTCGTCCTGGTCGAGCGCCGCGCCACCGAGCCGATCATGCCGCTCTCGGTCTTCGCCAACCGCAACTTCACCCTGGCCGGCGTGCTCAGCCTGATCGTCGGGTTCGCGATGTTCGGCGGCATCACCCTGCTCCCGCAGTTCCAGCAGTACGTGCAGGGTTCCTCGGCCACCAACAGCGGCCTGCTGCTGATGCCGATGATGCTCGCCGCCATGGTGGTCTCGCTCGTCGGCGGCCAGGTGATCACCCGGACCGGCAGGTACCGGGCGCTGCCGATCGCCGGCACCGTGCTGATGACCACCGGCCTGGCCCTGTTCGCCACCATGGACACCGGCACCTCGCGCCTCACCACCGGCGTGTTCATGGCGATCCTCGGCGCCGGGATGGGCTGCCTCATGCAGACCACCATGCTGATCGCGCAGAACAGCTCGCCGGTGCACGCCATCGGCGCGGCGACCGGCGCGGCCACCTTCCTGCGCAACATGGGCGGCTCGCTCGGCGTCTCGCTGCTCACCACGCTCTACACCAACCACCTGATCGACTCGCTGGGCGGCAGCGGGCAGGCCGCCTCCTCGGCGGGCAGCATGACCCCGGCCATGCTGCGCGGCCTGCCGGAGAACGTCCGGCACGCCTTTTCCGTCGCCGTCAGCGACGGCGTCAGCGCCGCCTTCACCTGGGGCGCCGCGGCGGCCGCGGCCGGCATCGTCATCGCGCTCCTCATCCGGCACGTGCCGCTGCGCGGGTTCGCCGATGCGCCGAAACCCGAGCCGGCCGCCGAGTTGCAGAGTGCGTGACCGGCGGCGCCCGCCTGGGCGCTGATCCGGGCAGCCGTGGTCACGGCTGCCCGGATCGCGGCGATGACGTGGCCGGATGACCGGACCTGTCGCCCCGTTCGCCAGGCCGCCCGGTGCCGAACCGACCCTTCGTCAGCTGCCGGCCCGGCGCGGTGCGGCGCCGCTCGGCACCGCACGGCAGTCGCCGGTCGAGGCGATCACCGCGTCCAGGCGGTCACGGGTCGCGATCAGGCCGGCGATCTGCTCGTCGATCCGGTCGCGTTCGGCGACCAGGCGGGCGGCCGACTCCGGCGTGCTGACGCCCGCGTCGACGCACGGCAGCAGGTCGTGGATCGTTCTGCTGGACAGGCCGGCCGCGTACAGCTGCTGGATCAGGTGGACACGCTCCACGGCGGTGTCCGGGTAGTGGCGCTGGCCGCTCGGGCTGCGAACCGCGTACAGCAGCTGTTGCTCCTCGTAGTACCGCAGAGCGCGCACGCTCACGCCGGTCCGGTCGGCCAGCTCCCCGATACGCATACCGCACCCCTCCCCGGTGACCCGGGCCACCCGCTCTTGCCTCTGACGTCAACGTCAGGTTTTAGCGTATCGGCACGTTCCCGAGGAGGAGAAATGAAGATCACTGACTCCGTCGCCCTGGTGACCGGTGCCAACCGCGGCCTCGGCCGGCAGTTCGCCCGGCAGCTGCTGGAGCGCGGCGCACGCAAGGTGTACGCCACCGCGCGCACCCCAGAGAAGATCGACATCCCGGGCGTCGAGACGCTGCGGCTGGACATCACCGACCCCGCGTCGGTCGCGGCGGTGGCGTCCGCCGCCACCGACGTCGACCTGCTGATCAACAACGCCGGCGTCTCGACCTACACCAACCTGGTCACCGGCGATCTGGACCGGATCCGGCTGGAGCTGGACACCCACTTCTACGGCACCCTGGCCATGATCAGGGCGTTCGCCCCGCTGCTCGCGGCGAACGGCGGCGGCGCGATCCTCAACGTGCTCTCCGCGCTGTCCTGGTTTTCCTACGACGGCGCCAACGCCTACGCCGTGGCCAAAGCCGCCGAATGGAGCCTGACCAACGGGGTGCGCCTGGAACTGGCCAAGCAGAGGACCCTGGTGACCGGCGTACACCTGGGAGCGGCCGACACCGACATGATGGCCGGGTACGACGGGCCGCTGCTCGACCCGGCGCAGGTGGTCCGCGCGGCGCTGGACGGCGTCGAGGCCGGCCGCCTGGAGGTGGTCGTCGACGAGTGGAGCGCCACCGTCAAGGCGGCGCTCTCCCGTGACCCGCACGAGTTCTATCGGTCGTCGCTGACCGCCTGAGCCGTCAAGGGCTCGTCGGCGGCCACGCCGGCATCGCCGACCTCACGCGGGTCCTCGCGGTGGCGTCCGGGAACGGGCGTCACCGCGAGCGCTGATCCTCGCCGTCAGAACGCGTAGCGGATGCGCAGGTAGGGCGCGCGCTCGGCGATCAGACCGGTGAGCGCCGCGACGTGCCGGCCCTTCTCGCCGGTCCGGTACCGCACGTTCCACGAGCCGTTCTGCGAGCGTTTCGGCTGCTGCAGGTCCGGGCGCCAGAGCAGCTCCTCGGCCCGGGGATGCCAGCCCAGGTTGACGTCGTGCAGATCCCGATTGTGGGTCAGGAAGATCACCTCGGCCGCGAGCTGCTTCTTCGCCGCCGTCCCGAGGCCGGCGTCGAGCTCGTCGAGCAGCTCCGCCCAGTCGCCGAGCCAGCCGTCCCGGACCACCACCGGGCTGAAGTTGACGTGCACCTCGTAGCCGGCCGCGACGAATTCGTCGATCGCGGCGATCCGCTCCGCGATCGGCGAGGTCCGGATGTCCAGGATCTTGGCATCGCGCGGCGGCATCAACGAGAACCTGATCCGGGTACGACCGCCCGGCGCCCAGTCGAGCAGGTCCCGATTCACGTGCTTGGTGGCGAACGACGCCTTCGCGTTGGGCAGCCGGCGGAACAGCTCGACCAGATCGCGGACGTTGTCACTGATCCGGGCGTCGACGGAGCAGTCCGAGTTCTCCCCGATGTCGTAGACCCAGGCGAACGGATCGCACTCGTTGGGCGCGGGCTTGCTTCCCTGCCGCCCGGCGTGCCGCTGCAGATAGCCGGCAATCTTGTCGATGTTGGCGAACACCGTGATCGGGTTGCTGTAGCCCTTGTGCCGCGGGACGTAACAGTAGGCGCAGGCCATCGCGCACCCGTTCGCGGTGGACGGCGCGATGAAGTCGGCGGACCGCCCGTTCGGCCGTGCGGTCAGCGTCTTCTTGACCCCGAGCACCAGGGCTTCCCGCTTGATCCGCACCCACCGCCGCACGTTGGTCTCGGCGCCGTACAGCTCCGGGATCCGGTGGTGCGACTCGACCTCGACCCGCTGCGCGTCCGGAAAGCGTGCCAGGATCTCCTTGCCACGCGGCAGCTCGGCGGCGGCCGGCTCGACGTAGATCCGGCGGATGTCCAGCAACTCCCCAGTCATGGCCTGTCGAGAATACCGTTGATGGCCGGATTTCCGGGGAATCGCGGCACGGTCACGACGTCCTTCCACGAGGAGAGCCGGCCCGGCTCACCGCGACACCCGTCGCGGATGCACCAGCGGCACGGCGTCGTGGTCGAGGTTGCGGCACCCGCCGGCAGCCATCCGGCGAGCCGTCAGACGCTCTGCCGGACGCGGCGGCGGCGCGACCGCAACAGCTTCTCCACCGGCCCGGTGAGGAACAGCAGGAAGAACGCCCAATAGTTGATCTGCGGGAAGGCGACGCCGATCACCCCGGCGAGCAGCAGCGCACCGAAGGTCACCAGCGAACCGGTCACCACCGGGAACGGGAGCGGAGTCCGGCCGGCACTCAGTTCCGGGTGCCGGTACGCGTAGGCCGACAACGTGGCGAGTGCCCCGACGGCCAGCAGCATGGTGCCGCAGTACAGCGCCACGGTGCCGCTGGACGGCGGGAAGTCGGTGATGATCGCGGTCTGGATCGGCAGCATCACGATGGACAGGGTCCACAGCCCACTGAGGATCACGATCGGCCCGCTCAACCGGGACAGATGGCCGAACACCCGGTGATGGCCCCACCAGAACCGGAAGATCACGGCGAAACCCAGCAGGAAGGCGCCGAATCCGGGAAGGTTCTCCCGGATCAGCTCGCTCAGGTCCGTGTGTTCCTCGACGTCGGCGAGGGTCTCCAGGAGCGGCAGGATGAGCAGGGTGATCGCGATCGCGGCTACCGCATCGGTGAAGAGGACGAGACGCTCCGTCGAGGCGGCCGGCTGTTCAGGTTCGATCATGCGCGACAGTATGCCCGGGACCCATGTGCCTGGTCTCTCCCGTCCCGGCGGGTTCCCGCGGCACCGCACCGGCCATCACCGAACTCCGCCGGACCGGGTGCTGGAGCGCACCCGGCGTGCGGCCGGGTGCGCTCCAGCGGTCCGTCAGGACTTGTAGACACCGAATTCGTAGAGCGAATATCCGTACGCCGTGGCCCGTGCCGTGTTGTTCACCCGGACGTAGCGGGCGGAGCCGGTGACCGCCAGGTTGTCGAACCCGCCGTCACCGGCCGCCGTCGCGTACACCGTGGTCCAGTTGGTGCCATCGCTCGACGTCTGGACCTGGTACGACGTCGCGTACGCCGCCTCCCACGCCAGCGCCACGTGGTCGAACGACTGCACCGAGCCCAGGTCGACCCGCAGCCACGCGGTGTCGACCCACTCGCTCGCCCAGCGGGTGCCGTAGTCGCCGTCGACGGCGTAGGACGGCAGCTGCGGCCCGTTGGTGCCGGTCGGCTGGTAGGTGGACGCGGTCGCCGCCCTGCCCTTGGCCAGGTTGGTGCCGGGCAGGACGGGCGGGACCACCTTCACCGAGCGCTGCTCGATCCCGACGTTGCCCTGACCGTCGTACGCGTAGACGTACACCTTCCACACGCCGAGGGTCTCCGGCGCGCGTACGGTGAACTTGCCGTCGGCGGTCTGGGTGTAGGTCAGGTACCGCAACCCCTTGTTGCCGTTGATGTGCTTGTCGCTGGCCATCAGGTTGTAGCGGATCGCGTCACCCTGCGGGTCGGAGGCGCTGACGCCCACGGTGAAGGTACCGCCGGCCGGGACCGCCGTGCTCGAGGAGACAGTCATCGCGGAGATCTCCGGAGCGGTGTTCGGCACCGGCTGACCGGTGTACGCCTCCCGCAGCGCCGCGTAGCCGAGCCGTCGCCAGCCACCGGTGGTGGTGTTCAGCCACACGCCGCCGAAGTCGTTCTCCAGGCCGTAGTGGAACTCGGTGGCGCCGAGCGCGACACCCGCATGCCCCTTGATCGCATTCCAGCTGTACGCGTAACCGGCCTTCTTCGCCAGATCGGACGGCTCGTTCGGCACCCCGTTCGCGTCGTTGGGCACCTCCCACTCGCCGGCCGGGCCGCCCTCGGTGAGGAGGTACGGCCTGGTGTAGCCGCCGGCGATCCAGTCCCGCTTGACCGTGTCGATCGCCCCGTACGAGTTGACCGCCAGCAGATCCAGCGCCGGGGCGTACCGCTTGTAGTACGTCCACGCGTACGTGTAGGCGTCCGTCGAGGTCACCGGGTGGTTCGTGTCGGCCGCGTGGATCGCCTCGGCCAGCTCGTCGACGAACTTGGCGTAACCGACCCGCCGTGCCTCGACCTCGGCAGCGGACAGCCCGTAGTTCTGCATCTCCAGGATGACCTCGTTGCCGACGTCCCACAGCAGCACGCCCTGCCGCCCCTTGAGCTGGTTCACCCAGTTCAGCACGTCGGTCTTGGCCGACGTCTTGTACGCGGTGTCGTTCACGTAGTCGGCGCCGTGGTTGAGCCACAGCCCGACGATCACCTTGATCCCGAACCGGGCCGCGGTGTCGAGCAGGAGCGGCGTGTTGGCGTCCGGTCCCCAGATCCGGATCGTGTTCACGCCCATGTTCTTCAGGTCCCGCATGTACCCGTCCGCGGCGGCCTGCGGCGGCCCGTACGTCATGCCCTTGACCTGCCACGGCGTGCCGTTGACGGTCAGTGTCCAGTTGCCCTGCGTACCGGTGACCTTGACGACGCTGGGCCCGGCCAGCACCGCCGGATCGGTCATCGCGGCCGGCGTCGTGCCGGTCTGCCGGGCCACGGTGACCGAGTCGACGCTGAGCACGCCGCCGCTGGTGGTCTCCGCCGTCGGCGTGGTGGAGCCGGCCACCGCGTTCGGCAGCGAGCCGCCGATCGCCAGGTCGAGGCGCAGGTAGAAGCCGTGGTGCACGGCCGCGTTCCAGGCGGTGACGCCGACCTGGGACTCGCGGACCACCCAGGTCTGCTTGCCGTCGAGGTAGAAGCGGATCTCCTCGTCGGTCTTGGTCCGGTCGATGACCTGCGAGTACTCGTGGTATCCGGCCTGGCAGCCGACGCATGACGCGAACCCGGAGGAACGCCCGGTGTACTCGGCGCACGGGCCGTCCGGTGCGGTGCCGCAGTGCAGCGTCTGGGCGAGCTGGTCGCGGCCGTTGACGTCGGTCATGATGTCGGTCTCGCCGACCGACGGCCAGTTGGTGTAGTTGCCGCGGTAGGCGGCGCCGGTCGCCCGGAAGCCCGGCCAGTAACCGGCGGCGTTGGCGACACCCGGCTGCTTGAGCACGGCGCTGAACTTGAGCATCTCGCCGGGCTGCGGGGTGAAGTCGGCGCGCTGCGTCTCCAGCCGGCCCGAGGTCCACTTGCCGGCGCCGTCGCGGATCGCCTTGATGCTCAGCTTGCCGCTGCCGTCGAGCGCGACGTTGGCGGTGGCGTCACTGGCGGTCTCGACCGAGCCGGTGCCCCAGTTCGCGGCGCCGCCGGGGTACTGGGTGCCGGTGCGCAGCAGCCAGTTGGCGGGATTCGGGGAGGTGCCCGCCGTACCGTCGAAGTCGTCCTGCCAGACGGTGGTGAAGTTCGGGTCCGGGGTGGGCGGGGTGGTCGGCGTGGTGGTGGATCCGCCGCCGGTCAGGACCTTGAACTCCCACAGCGAGTAGCCGTAGCCCGAGGCGCGTGCGGTTCCGTACAGCCGGACATATCTGCCGTTCGCCGAAACCGTGAGGTTTTCCGTGCCGCCGGCACCGGTCGTCGTCGCGTAGGCGTCGGTCCAGGTGGTCCCGTCCGGACTGGTCTGGATTCGGTACGCCTTTCCGTACGCCCCCTCCCAGTTCAGCACCACGCCGCAGATCGCCCTGGTGGCGCCCAGGTCGACACGGATCCACTGCGGGTCGGCGAACTGGCTGGACCACCGGGTGCCGGTGTTCCCGTCGAACGCCTTGTCGGCGCTCACGTCCGCGCCCTCCTGCGAGGAGGCCGTGGCGGGCTGCCCCTGAGCCGCGTTGGTGGTGCACTCGCCGCCCGGGGTGCCGCCGGTCGAGCCGTAGACCTTGAATTCGTAGAGCGAGTAGCCGTAACCGCCGCTGCGGGCCGTCCCGTAGAGCCGGACATAGCGCCCGCTGCCGCTGACGGTCAGCTCCTCGGTGCCGCCGGCGCCGCTGGTCGTCGCGTAGACGTCGGTCCAGGCAGTCCCATCCGGACTGGTCTGGATTTTGTACGCCTTTCCGTACGCCCCCTCCCACTGCAGCGTGACCTTGCTGATCGTGGCGGTGGCGCCCAGGTCCACCCGGATCCACTGCGGGTCGGCGAACTGGCTGGACCACCGGGTGCCGGCGTCGCCGTCGAAAGCCTTGTCGGCGGAGACGTCGGCGCCCTCGACCGACGAGGCGAGGGCCGGCCTGCCCTGGGAGAGCAGCGCGTCGGCGGCGCTGGCCACGCTGGTCACCGCGACCGTGGCGAGGCCGAGCAGCATGGCGAGGACACCCGCCAGCAGGGCCGGTCTGGGTCTCTGTTTCATGATCACACCCCAAGGGGGAAAGCAGTGCGGACGGGGGGCCTGTCCCGGAAACCGGAGGCAGGGAAAGCGCTCTCCAAGCGAACGCGATTGTTTCGCTCATGTTGCCGGAGGTCAATACTTCCCATTGACATGACCGGTTCCGGAACTGCAAGCTCCGGCCGTGAAACCGAATCCCCGGCTCCTTGTCGCAGCCCTGCTGCTGGGCGTGGGCGCATGCGGCTCCCCCGGTGCGGCGCCCGCCTCCGCCACGTCTTTCGGGGCGTCCAGCTCGTCTTTCCCGGCGTCCGCCTCGCCGTTTGGAGCGGCCTCGCCTTTCGGAGCCGCCTCGGCCTCGCCGCCGCAGAGCGTCCCCGCCTCCGTGCCGCCTTCCGGCACCGGACCGGGCGCTCCGGCCGCGTTCGGCGGCACTGACCTTGCCTGGCTCGAGATCAACATCGCGATGGACGAGGAGTTGCTGCCGCTGCTCGCCCTGGCCCCCGCGAACGGCGCCTCGCCAGCCCTGAAAGACCTGGCCGCCCAGGTCACGGCGTTCACCGAGGAGGAGCTGGGTACGCTGCGACAGCTGCACGACGAGGCCCGGCTGCCGGCGGAGAACCCGCACGAGGGCATGCCGATGCCCGGGATGGTGACGCCGTCACTGCTCGCCTCGGCCACCGGGACGCGGGGCGCGGGCTTCGACGCGCTGCTCGCCAAGGCGCTGCGGGAGCACCTGGAGCAGGGCAAGCAGTTGGCCACCAGCGAGCGGAGCGCCGGCTCGGAATCTCGCACCAAAGCCCTCGCGGCGCGCATTCTGAAATCCCGGGAGTCGGCGCTCACCAAGTTACAAAAATATCCCTGAAATAATCCGCCATAAAGTTGTTATCCGATCCCGCCGATCCCGTCCCCCGGTTCCGCAACCACATATCCCCGGCCCGCACCGACCAGGCCCCTGCTTTCGTCAATATCCCCTTGTTCGCGGCCCCGAGCTGGCCGTGAGGGTGGCATCCGGACTCGGGACACCACCCCCACCACCAGCCACCCGCACCGGCTGGCCGTGACGGTGCCATCCGGGCCCGGGACACCACCCCCACCACCAGCCACCCGCACCGGCTGGCCGTGACGGTGGTGTCCGAGCTCGGGACACCACCCTCAGCGCCAGCCGCCAGGTCCGAGCTGGCCGTGACGGTGGCATCCGGGCCCGGGACACCACCGTCAGCGCCAGCCGCCAGGTCCGGGCTGGCCGTGACGGTGGTGTTCGGGCTCGGGACACCACCGTCAACGCCAGCTGGGGGCGGCCGTGCGGCGTACCGGGAACTGGCATCGCTCCGGGCGACCCGCGGACCGCGTCCTCTGCAGCGGTCCGGACGGCGGCCGGCCCATTGGCCGGCGAGCCGAGCCGCCACACGCACCTGAACAGGGAAAAGCCGCCTGCCCGGAGGAGTCCCCACAACCTCCGGGCAGGCAGCGATCGAGGAACTACGGCAGCTCGTAGTTCTCGTTCAGCGCCGCCCCACGCTCCGGCTTGTACTGGTCGAACCCGCGCGGGTTGCACTGCAGCCCGCCGTTGATGCAGTGGCTGACCAGGGCGGCCAGCACCGCCGGATCCCAGGCGTTGTACACGTCGTAGTGGAACGAGTACCCTCGCCCGCTGGCGAAGTGGACGTTGGCCAGGTTGCCGCTGACCGGCCAGGCCATCTTGAACTCGATCATCGGGACGGCGACCGGGTGATCGGCCGGGCAGACGCCGACGATCGGGTACGCCATGTGGCTCTTGTGGTCCGGGGTGTCCAGGTGAATGCCGTCCCAGCAGCTCGGGGCCTGGAAGCGGACGTTGAGCTGGGAGCCGGCCACGCAGTTCGCCGGGATGTCCCAGTTGCGGGTGGAGTCGCCGCACTCGAAGCCCTCGACAGCGCCCGGGTGGTTGCGGAACTCGTCGAGCGTCGAGTTCGGGCTGCCGACCACGTAGCGCAGGCCGGGCGGGAACGGGCGGACGCTGGTGTAGTCGATCACGCCGCTCTTGTAGTAGATGACCTGCGGGCCGTCCGGCTGCACGGCGGTGGTGCCGTTGAACAGGGTCGGCATCCAGTAGCCGGTCTTGTCGCCCGGGGTGATGCAGGACGTGGTGCCGGACTGCAGCGAGGCGAGGGTGGTGCTGGCGTTGGTGGTGCGGTTGCCCATGAAGGTGTGCGAGTGCGAGGCACCGGGCAGGTTCGGGAAGACGATCGGGTCGTCGCCGAGGTTGGTCCGGCTGACCGAGCAGTTCGCCTGGAACTCGCGGTGGGTGACCGGCGGGTTCTGCGCGGGTGGCGTCGCGGTGGACGGGACCACGCCGGTGACCGGCGGATTCGCGTAGACGTAGCCCGGCCCGTCGGTGGGCGGCGGGGTGGCCGTCGACGTTCCGTAGACCTGGAACTCGTACAGCGAGTAGCCGTATCCGGTGCCGCGCTGGGTGCCGTACATCCGCACGTAGCGGCCGGAGCCGTTGACCGTGAGGGCCTGCTTGCCACCGGTCGCGGTGGTGGTGCTGTAGATGGTGGTCCAGGCGTTGCCGTCCGGCGAGGTCTGGATCTGGAAGGCCTTCGCGTACGCGGCCTCCCACTCCAGCTTGACCTGCGTGATCGTGGCGGTGGCGCCGAGATCCACGCGCAGCCATTGCGGGTCGGCCCACTGGCTGCCCCAGCGGGTGTCGGAGCGGCCGTCGACGGCGGCGATCGCCGGCGACTCGCCGTTCTCGGTGGACGAGGCGAGCGCCGGACGACCCTGGGACAGCAGCGAGTCGGCGGCATAGGCGGACTGGGTGACGGTCAGCACGGCGCTGAGCAGAGCGAGCGCCGCTAACGGCGCCAGCAGCTTCGTTTTGTGCACGGGGGATCTCCCAAGGTTCGGAGGACGGTACGTACGCTTGGAGAGCGCTTTCCAGTCAACGAGCAGGACCGGACTCCCGTCAATGGTTTGAGGTTCCGGAACGTGCCGAACCACCCATCGCACGCCACGGACGGAAAGCGCTCTCCTCCACGTGCTATAAACACCGCATGCAGAGCCAGCGGCTACCCACGCTCGAGGACGTAGCCCGCGTGGCGGGTGTCTCGCGGGCCACCGTCTCCCGTGTCGTCAACGGCATCCGCAACGTCGACCCGCAACTGCACGAGCTGGTCTGGAGCGCCGTCGAGCAGACCGGTTACGTGCCCAACCGGATGGCCCGCTCGCTGGTCACCCGCCGCACCGGCACGGTGGCCCTGGTCGTCTCCGACTCCGAGACGCACGACGACGACCCGTTCATGAGCCGGTTCTTCGCCGACCCCTACTTCGGCCGGATCGTCGGCGGCCTGATGAGCGTGCTGCGCCCGTCCACCACCCAGCTGGCTCTGCAGATGGTCGGCGCCGACGGCCACAAACGCCTGGTCGGCGACCTGCGCAACGGTCAGGCCGACGGCGCCGTGGTGCTCTCGTTGCCGGCCCGCGACCGGTTGCCCGGCCTGCTCGCCGAGGCCGGCATCCCGGCCGTACTGATCGGCCGGCCGGCCGAGCCGGTCCCGATCAGCTACGTCGACCTGGCCAACGAGACCGGCGCCGCGCTCGCCGCGGACCGCCTGGTCGCCCGCGGCTGCCAGCGGATCGGCATGATCTCCGGCCCCGCCGACGTGCCGGCCAGCCAGGACCGGATCACCGGTTTCCGGCGCGCGCTCGCCCGGCACGGGCACGCCTGGGTCCCCACGGTCAGCGGCAACTTCACCCAGGAGAGCGGTGAGCAGGCGATGCGCGCGCTGCTCGGCGCCCACCCCCAGCTCGACGGCGTCTTCGTGGCCAACGACCTGATGGCCCTCGGCGCCCTCCTCGTCCTGCGCGACGCCGGAAAGCGCGCGCCGGAGGACGTCGCGGTGGTGGGCTTCGACGACAGCAGCGCGGCCCTCGCGGCCCGCCCGGCCCTCACCACGGTCCGGCACCCGCTGGAGGACATGGCCGCCGAAGCCGCGAAACTCCTGCTCACCCGCATCGAGGAACCGTCGTCCCGGGTCAGCTCGGTGATCTACGAGCCGTCCCTGGTGGTCCGCCAGTCCGCCTGACCTCTCACGACCGCTCTCCGCGGCCGCCATTCGCAACGGTCCACTCGTCGAACACGCCCACACCGTTATCAGGGATGGCTCCCCTCGTCAGGCGTGCTCCCTCGTCGGGCACCGGCACCGCCTTGTCGGCACGGCCCCCTTGTCGGGCACGAGCACTCTTGTCGGGCACGGGCACCTTGTTGGGCACGGGCACCCCGAAGATCAAATTCTTTCTTTACGCAGGTCCGCTGGGGTGCGGATCGCATGCTCCCGCGCGGGCCGAGGGCGGCGATCTGGCCGCTGCGCGTCCAAAGCGATCGCCGCCCTCTTCGTTGTCCGCGGGTGGTTCCGCAAACCCACGCGAATCCCGCCTCGTTTCCGGTCCGCAACGCGCCCCAAGGCCGCGACCTGCGGCCGCCACGAGGCTCACCGACGAGGACGGCCCGCGTGCCGGAGCGGCGCGGTCGCGACCCGAGGCGGACCGGGCGGATGCTAGCGGCCCGCGTACCGGAAAGCAGCGGTCGTAACCCGAAGCGGGCCGCGCGGATGCCGGCGGCCCGCGTACCGGAAAGCAGCGGTTGTGAGTCCGGGCGGACCGGGCGGGCCTGGAGTGGGATGCATACGGGAGGGTAGGTGGCGGCGAGGACTTCCCGGCCTGCGGACTGTGACGTCACAGATACTTTCTAAAACCTATAGGGTCGATATAGATTAGGGGTGGTTGTCGGGAGAGACGGGCAGGCCAGCGCTTGTTCCGCCCGTCTTCGTGGCCGCCTGACCTGACTGTTTAGCCTTCAAGCGCACGCCCGACGGTAAGGAACCGCGCATGACCATCTCGCAGACGCCCGCGACGTTCGCCACCAACCAGGACCTGGATCCGATCCGGCTGCGGCAGGCGTTCGGCGTCTTTCCCAGCGGGGTCGTGGCCGTCGCGGCAGCTGTCGACGGGCGGCTCGTCGGGCTCGCGGCCAGCTCCTTCACGTCGGTGAGCATCGATCCCCCGCTGGTGTCGTTCTCCATCGCGAACACCTCGAAGACCTGGCCGGACCTGCGCCGTGCGGACCATCTCGGGGTGACCGTGCTGGCCGCGCACCACGACCAGATCTGCCGGCAGCTCGCCGGCACGGTGGAGCACCGGTTCGACGGCGTGCCCGTGTCGGTGAGCGACGACGGCGCGGTGACCATCGACGACGGGCTGGCCCGGTTCGACACCACGATCTACCGCGAGGTGGAGGCCGGCGACCACACCATCGTGCTGCTGAGCCTGCACGCCGTCGACCACCCGGTGGAGCGGGAGAGCCTGCAGTCCCCACTGGTGTTCCACAGATCCGCGTTCGGCCGCGTCGCCGCCGGCTGACCCCGCTCGCCCCGAGCCCTTTGGCTGGTCGTCAGGGTTGTCTCAACGCCGTTGAGACAACCCTGACGACCAGCCGGAACCACGACCGACGCCGGCCTGGGTCCAAGCGGACCAGGCCGTCAGGCGCTTGGCAGCCCGGTCCTAGACGAGGACAGGCTGAGGCTGCGCGGCAACGGGCTGGAGCTGCGCGGCAACGGGCTGAGCCAGCACAGCGGCGGGCTGAGGCTGAACGGCAACCGGCTGCAACTGCGCGGCAACAGGTTGAGGCAACACCGCAGCGGGCTGAGGCTGGACGGCAACCGGCTGCAACTGCGCGGCAGCGGGCTGAGGCTGAACGGCAGCGGGAGTCGGCAGCACCGCAGCAGGAGCCGGCAGCACCGCAGCAGGAACAGGCAGCACGGGAGCGGGAGGCGGCAGCACGGCGGCGGGAGGCGGCAGCACGGCGGCGGGTCCGGGGTGGGCGGGGACGGGCTGGGGGTGGGCGGCGGTCGCGGGCCAGGTGTGGGTGGCGGGGACCGACCAGGGCTGGGTGGCCGGGGCGAACCAGGGCTCGGCGGGACGGGAACGGAACAGCGGGCGCAGGTCGGTCGGGACCAGGTGGGCGAGCTGGGCCGGGCGGATGCCGCGGTCGGCGGTGTTGAGCTCGGCCAGTACGACACGGACCAGGAAGGCGGCGTCCGTGCTGTCCGCGTAGAGCCGCTCGGCGATCCGGGCCAGGAATCGGCGGACGTCGAGGATCTCGACGATCCGGCCGGGCTCCGGATGCGGCAGTCGTTCGCGCAACTCCTCCGGCAGCGCCGCGGTGAGCCGGCGGTAGGCCGGCGCCGGGAGCAGCTCACTCAGCACGCCGAGCACGGTCGTGACGACCCGGCGACTCTCGTTGCGCCCGTGCAGGCGCCCGTTCTGCTGGATCCGGGTGAGGAGATCGTCGTTGGTCATCTGGCGCCTCCCTGTGTCCCGCACGGCGCGCCCGTGCCGGGGGCGCCCTGTCTACCCGGCAGGATCCGATCCAAACGGGACTGTCAGCTAGTTAACCGATCAGCCAGGACAGATCAGGCGCACGATCCGCCCGGGTTAAGGTCAGAGCATTTTTCGGTACGCCCGGAGCAGCCGCCACCAGGCCGCCGGCCGCACCACTCGCGCCGCGGCCGGGGCGGGTGGCCGCTCGACGACGGCCGCGGCGGGACCGCTCCGGGCGTACCGAAAACTGGTCTTGATGGTGGATTCAGCCTTCGATGCCGGTGGCCGTGTGGGCGGCGCCGACCGGCTTGGACTGGGAGGAGCCGCGCTGGCGCAGGTAGATGGCGAGGATGGCCATGGAGGCGACGGCCAGGAGCTCGGACTGCCAGTTCTGCAGGGTGCGGTTCCAGAAGTCCGGGCTGGCCAGATAGTCCGTCCAGCTGACCGGGTCCGCCAGGTTGCCGAGCTGCTCCTCGTTGAACGCGGCGCGGCCGGCGATCGACTGGCCGGCCCAGGAGAGCACGAAGATCAGTCCCATCACCAGGCCGAGCGAGTTGGAGAACAGCCACAGGCGCAGGCCGCGGGCCCGGGCCCACTTCGGTGAGTCGGCGTCCGCGAACGCACCGATCTTCTGTTCGCGCTCGGTTTCCCGGCCCGGCTTGTCGAGTTCCTTGGACTCCGGGGACCCCTTCTGCAGAAGCCAGACGGTGAACCAGATGTACAGGAAGAACTGCAGGTATTCGGACTGCCAGTTCTCCAGGACGTCGACGCCGAAGCTGGCCGAGGTGAGGTAACGGCCCAGGCTGACCGGCGGCAGGCCCTCGGTGAGCTGCTGCTGGTTGAAGTCGGCGTGCCCGGCGAACGCCTGGCCGACCAGCACGATCAGGAACAGCAGGCCGAAGACCAGGCCGAGCGAGTTCTGCCGCAGGAACTGTCTCATCGCTGCAGCACCCCCAGAGCGGTGAAGTAGATCAGGCCGGCCGCGACGACCAGCAGGAGAAGGACGAAAAGGGCGCGCATGGTCAGCTCCCCTGCAGCGTGCAGTCGTAGGGCCGGTCGCCGCGCGGGGTGCAGCCGGCCGCCACCACCCGCCAGCCGTCGCGGAAGACCGCCAGGAACAGGGTGTCGTCGGCGAGCCGTACCTGAGCCCACTGGCCGTAAACGGCGGTGCCGATCAGCCTGCCCGGCTCGGGCAGGTCTTCGTCGAGGATCGCTTCCGGACACGGCTTGCCGGCCGACTCCTCCAGCTCCGCGGTGGTGTCCGGGGCGAGGGTGGCACAGGCCCGCACGCCGTCCTGGCTGGCGGCGGCGGCGAGCAAGCGGGTCGCCACGGCGGATGCCGCCTCCTCACGGTCCCCGACTGACCCGCAGGCCGCCAGCGGCAGGAGCGCGGCGGCGATGATCAAGGTCCGTTTCATGGTGCGCTGCATGCCCGGAAACGACCATTCTCAATCGCACGACGGCGCCGGACCAGCCTCGCGTGTGCGGGACTGATCCGGCGCCGTCGGGTGTGTCAGCTGCCGGAGATGACGCGCGTCAACTCTTGGAGATGGCGTCCATCAGGTCGCCGACCGGGCGGTCCGGCAGGGCCCGGGCCACGTCGGCCAGGGCTACCATGCCGACCAGGTCGTGGCCGTCGATGACCGGAAGCCGGCGCACCTGGTGCTGGCCCATGGTGCGCAGGATCTCCGCGGCGTCGTCGTCGGCTCCGATGGTGACCGGCTTGCCCTCCGCCAGCTCGCCGGCCGGGATGTCGGCCGGGTTGCGGCCCTTGGCGATCGCTTTCACCACGATGTCGCGGTCCGTGACAACGCCCTTGAGGCGATTGTCGTCGCCGCAGATCGGCAATGAACCGACATCCAAATCGGCCATTTTCCGCGCGGCGTCGGCCAATGTCTCGCGCTCGCTCACACAGACCGCGCCAGGAGTCATGATCTCACGTGCGGTGGGCATTTCTCCTCCTCTGGTTCAGTGGCACGGATATGGTTTCGGATACTCGGCACCGACCCGATCAGCCGGCCCGTCAGGAGCCGTCGCGGGCGGCCTGCCGGGTGTGCTCGGTGGCGTGCTGGGCGGAGTCGCGCGCCTGCTCCTTGGTGGTCTGGACCGCCTCCTGCGCGGTGCCCTTGACCTGCTCGGCGGCGTGCTGGACGGTGCCGGTCAGCTCGTCCTTCACCTCGCTGGCCAGGTCCTTGACCTGGTCGGTGAGGCCACCGCTGTTCTCCTTGAGCTGCTGCCCGGCGCGGCGCTCGGCCTCGGTGACCGGGATCAGCCCGGCGGCGAGCAGCCCGACGCCGAACGCGATCACGCCGGCGGCGAGGGGGTTGCCCTGGGTCTGCTGGGCGACCGCCCGGGGCGCTTCGCGCACCGTGCCGACCGCCTCGTGCGCCTTCTCGCCGGCCACGTCGCTCAACCGGGACGCCTTGTCCTGCACCGTGCTCACCGCTGACGAGGTGGAGTCACCCACCTGGGAAGCGCTACCCATGACCTTCTCCTTCACCGTGGTCCACCGCCGCTTCGCGACCCTGGTCGGGCTGGTCTTCTCGGCGAGCAGGTCGACGTCCCGGGTCAGCGACGCGCGGGTCTGCTCGATGTCCTGCCTCAGCCGGTCGGGTTCTTCAGCCATTGCGCGTCCTCCTTGAGGGTGTCGACGGTGCGCCGCGGCATCGGGTCCACGGTCTTGAGACGGTTCTTGCCGGTCACGTAGAGGACGGCCGCGACGACCGCCCAGATCGCGGCGACGATGAGGGCGGCCCAGCCGGCCGGCATGACGGCGTCCAGCCCGAACACCGCCGCGAGGCTGAGCAGCAGCACGGCCAGGTAGCCGGCGAATCCGGCACCGCCGAGCATGCCGGCCGCTTTGCCGGCCTTGGTGGCCTCCTGCTTGAGCTCCGCCTTGGCGAGTTCGACCTCCTGGCGGAACAGTTGCGACAGGTCGTCGCTGATGTTGCCGATCAGCTCACCGATCGACGTCTGCGCGACCCGATCCGAGTGGTCCGGGGGGACTGGGGTGGTCACGGCCGCGGCTCCCGGGTGCCGAGCGGGTACTCCTCGGGCAGCACGACAGGGGTTCCGGTGCCGGTCGAGGCGTACTCGGTGCCGGTCGCCGGGTAGTCAGTGCCGGTCGGCGTGTAGCCGGTGCCGGTGGACGCGTACTCGTTGCCGGTCGGCGCGTAGTCGGCGCCGGCGCCGGTCGTGGTGGCGTAGTCGCCGGCCGGCGGCACCGCCGGGGTCGCCGTGCTGTAGCTGTCCGAGAGCGGCTTGCGGTCGATCCCGCTCGCCGGTCCCGAGTCGGCCTTGGCCACGCTCTTGCCGAGCCGGCCGACCACGAAGCCGGCCGCGAGCGCCGTCGCCAGGAACGCGCCGGGGCGGCGCCGGGCGAAGTCCTGCACCTCGGCGAGGACGCCCTCGGGCCCGTGGTGGTCGAGGTAGTCGGCCAGCTGCCGGCCACCGTCGGCGACCCGGGACACCACGGTCGCGGCCGGGCTGCCGGAGCGGTCGCCACGCATCTCGTCGAGGTGGTCGGCGGTCTCCCGGATGGTGCCGACCAGCCGGTCGTTCTGGGCCCGGGCCTGCTCGCTGAGCTTGTCGCGCAGCTCGCCGGCGACGTTGCGGGCCTGCGCCCCGGCCTCGTGGCCGACACGCCGCACCTGCTCGGCCGCGGTGTCCTTCACTTCGGACACGGCCTGGCCGGCCGCCTGCTTTCCTTCCACGGCGACGTGCTTGGCCTGCGCCGACTTGTCACCGGAGGAATCATCCGGCGCATAGGCGCCGGTCGGTATCTGGCTCATGTCGCCTCCTGTAAACGGGTCATTCGCCAAACCAGATGCCCATCTACCGGAAAGTAAATCCAGCTATTTCTGGGGCATGATCTGGAAATCGTCGGGTATCCACGTTCTTTCGTTGCAAGAATTGCGCCGCCGGCGCCACCCGGCGCCATCGAGCAAGACTCATGTCTAAGCGCGCACGTCCGAGGGAACAGGCGCGTGGTGACCACCGATTCCGCACCGGGCAACCGCTGGCACGCGATGAGCGTCGCGCTGGTGGCCGGCTTCATGACCCTGCTCGACATCAGCATCGTGAACGTGGCGCTGCCGTCGATCCGCGCCGACCTGAACCTGGGCTCCGGCGAGCTGCAGTGGGTGCTCTCCGGGTACGCCCTCACCTTCGGCCTCCTGCTGGTCCCGGCCGGCCGGTACGGCGACGCCCGCGGCCGCCGCAACGTGTTCATCCTCGGCGTCGCCCTGTTCACCCTGGCCAGCGCCGCCGCCGGGCTGGCCACCAGCGCGCTCTGGCTGGTGATCGCCCGGCTGGTGCAGGGCGCCGCCGGTGGCATCGTCAACCCGCAGGTCTCCGGCCTGATCCAGGAGCTGTTCGAGCCGGCTGAGCGGGGCAAGCCGTTCGGGCTGCTGGGCGCCACGATCGGGGTGTCCACGGCGATCGGCCCCCTGCTGGGTGGCCTCCTCATCCAGGTGTTCGGGACGGCCGACGGCTGGCGGTGGATCTTCTACATCAACGTGCCGATCGGCCTGGTCGCCATCGCGCTGGCCACCCGCTGGATCCCGGCCCGGGCGCGCAAGGAACGCGAGACGCTGGACCCGGTCGGCGTGGTGCTGCTCGGGATCGGCGTGTTCCTGCTGCTGTTGCCGCTGGTGCAGGAACGGGAGTGGAGCGGCTCGGGCAAGTGGCTGCTGCTGGTGCCCGCCATCGCGGTGCTGGCCGGGTTCTGGGCCTGGGAGCGGCGGTTCAGCCGGCACGCCACGTCGGTGATCGACCTGGAGCTGTTCCGGGTCCGGTCGTACTCGCTCGGCACCCTGGTCGGGGTGCTCTACTTCGGCGGCTTCACCTCGATCTTCTTCACCTACACGCTGTTTTTGCAGAACGGGCTGCACTACTCCGCGCTGCAGGCCGGGCTGGCCATCACGCCGTTCGCGCTCGGGTCGGCGGTGACCTCCGCGCTGGGCGGGCGCAAGGTGGGCCAGATCGGCCGTACGCTGGTGGTCGCCGGCCTGGCCACGGTCGCCGCCGGTCTGGCCGGCACGATCGTGGCGCTGCAGGTGGTGACCGGTTCCGCGGCCGGCTGGGCCACCGTCTTCCCGCTGCTGATCGCCGGTCTGGGCAGCGGCCTGGTGATCAGTCCGAACCAGACGATCACGTTGTCCGAGGTGCCGGTGCGGCGGGCCGGCAGCGCGGCGGCGGTGCTGCAGACCGGGCAGCGGATCGGCACCGCCGTCGGGATCGCCGGGGTGGGCGCGGTGTTCTTCAACCGGCTCGCCCACCACCAGGGGGACTGGGGGCTGGCGTTCCGTACGTCGCTCGCGGTGACGATCGCCTTCGTGGCGGCGGCGTTGATCGCGGCGCTGGCCGACGTGCGGGCCTCCCGCGTGGACGCTCGCGTATGAATCGCGCTGAGCGCCGCGTTCAAGCGGGAGCGCGGGCGGAGCCCGCAGGACTGTCGGCGCGAGGCCGCGGCCGGCTACCCCTGAGCCACGGCGTCGCCGGGTGGTGATCCGTCAGGCGGCGGGCACGGTGACGGCCACCGTGCCGGAGCGCGTGTTCTTGGCCTGGTACATCGCCTCGTCCGCCGCCGCGACGATGCCGTGGCAATTCACCGCCGAGCTGCAGGCGATACCCACGCTGCCCCTGATCGGCGTGCCGTCCGGAGCCCGCAACAGTGCCATCCGGTCCAGCAGGCGCTGGGCGACGCCCTCGGCGGTGCCGAGGTCCGTGTCGACGAGCAGGATGACGAACTCGTCGCCGGCCAGGCGGCAGGGCAGGTCGCCGGGCCGGGCCGCCTCGCGCAGCGCCCCGGCGACGTTCACCAGCACCTCGTCGCCGGCCGCGTGGCCCAGCCGGTCGTTGATCCGCTTGAAGCCGTCGAGGTCCAGGAAGATCACGGCGGTCTCGGAGGCCCGGCCACTCGACGCTTCCAGCCGGGCGGTGAACATCGCCCGGTTCGGCAGGCCGGTGAGGGAATCGTGCTCGGCGAGGTACTGCAGCCGGTCCTTCAGCGCGTGCAGCCGGGCGCTACGCCAGGCGAGCACCTCACCGACGGTCAGGTACAGCGGAATCGTGTAGCTGATCGAGGCCAGGTCGGAGGAGGAGGCGCCGTCGGCGAGCAACGGCGCGATGTAGGCGACCAGCAGGAACGGGGCCATCTTGAGGCTGGTGCCGCGCGGTTCGCACAGGCCGAGCCAGATGAACACCACGAAGAAGAACATCCCGTACCGGAAGGCGTCCATGCCCGCGGTGATGTTGTGCAGCGCGATGAGCGCCATCGCACCCGGGGCGATGGCCAGCCGCGCCCCGTCGGGTATCCGGGCCCACGGCAGCCGCATCCCGATCAGCCCGAAGGCAACGGCGGCCACCGCCACGAGCATGACGAGCCCGGGCCGGAACTGCGGGGGCGTCGGGAACAGCACGGTGATGAAGGTGTAGAGCCCACAGAGCAGGAACAGCATGCTCACGGTGTATCCGCTGACGACAGCGGGCAGCACGTCGTCGGTGAGGCCGATCGACCGCCACGCTCGTTTCACCCGATCCGCTACCCGGTGCTGAGGCATACGGGTCCTATCGGCACCGTCCAGGCCGAATCAAGCAGGACCACGCCGTCCGTAGGGTGGGGAGATGAGTGCTGGGGAGTCCCCGCTGGCCGGGGTGCGGCGGGAGATCGACGCGATCGACGGGGAGCTGGTCCGGCTGCTGGCGGCACGGGAGGTGCTGGTGCGGCGGGCCGGGGCGTTGAAGCGGGACGAGCAGGCGGTGCGGGCTCCGGGGCGCGTCGAGGAAGTGATCGCCAAGGTGCGCGGGCTGGCCGCGGAGTCCGGGGCCTCACCGGAGGTGGTCGAGCGGGTCTACCGGGCGATGATCGGGGCGTTCGTCGACCTGGAGCTGGCCCAGCATCGCGCCGACCGGCGCCCCTGACGATCGGACGGCCGCGTCCGACCCGCGCGGGAGGGGGCCGCGGGCTGGTTGGTCACACCCGATGGGCAGCGGGATCGAGCCCGGCATAGCCTGGCGGGGTACCGACCAGCAGGAGGAAAGATGCAGCGCAGGACCGACCTCATCGAGGACTTGATGAGCCGTTTCCCGCATGTTCCGCGGGAAGCGGTGATCAAGGAGGATCTGCTGCGTGGTGGCCTGGCGTTCGACGACGCGGCGCTGACCGACAACGAGAACGGGGACGTCAAGCCGAAGTCGTACTTCATCTTCTCGTTCGATCACCGGACGCTGCCTGAGCTGGGTGAGGCGGCGCTGCGGCGGCCGCCGGAGGAGATCGTGCTCACCGGCGGGCCCTATGATCTGCGTCGCACCGTGGTCTCGGTGCGGACGAACCCGTCGTCGCCGTACCGGGTCAAGCCGGACGCCGACGGGCGGCTGAAGCTCTTCCTGGACGACCGGCCGATCGCCGAGGTGGGCCTCCCGCCGATGCCCGACTACTACCGGCACACCCTCGCCAACGGCAAGCAGGTGATGGAGGTGGCGCCGACGATCCAGTGGGGCTACCTCGTCTACCTGACCGTCTTCCGGGTGTGTCAGTACTTCGGCGCCAAGGAGGAGTGCCAGTACTGCGACATCAACCACAACTGGCGGCAGCACAAGGCGGCCGGGCGGCCCTACACCGGGGTGAAGCCGGTGGACGAGGTGCTCGAGGCGCTCGCGATCATCGACGAGCACGACACGCTCAAGACGTCGCACGCCTACACGCTGACCGGTGGCAGTGTCACCTCCCAGGTGGGCGGCAAGACCGAGGCGGACTTCTACGGGCAGTACGCGCAGGCCATCGAGGAGCGGTTCCCCGGCCGCTGGATCGGCAAGGTGGTCGCGCAGGCACTCCCGAAAGCGGACGTGCAGCGCTTCAAGGACTACGGGATCCAGATCTACCACCCGAACTACGAGGTGTGGGACAAGCGGCTCTTCGAGCTGTACTGCCCGGGCAAGGAGCGCTATGTCGGCCGCGAGGAGTGGCACCGGCGCATCCTCGACTCCGCCGAGGTGTTCGGCCCGCGCAACGTGATCCCCAACTTCGTGGCCGGCATCGAGATGGCCGAGCCGTTCGGCTTCACCAGCGTCGACGAGGCGATCGACTCGACCACCGAGGGCCTGGAGTACTTCATGTCCCGGGGCATCACGCCACGCTTCACCACCTGGTGCCCGGAGCCGACCACGCCGCTGGGCAAGACCAACCCGAACGGCGCGCCGCTGGAGTACCACATCCGGCTGCTGGAGGCGTACCGGGCGACCATGGAGGCCAACGGCCTGACCAGCCCGCCGGGGTACGGTCCGGCCGGCGCCGGGCGAGCGGTCTTCTCGGTCAGCTCGTTCATGGACAGCCTGCCCGCCGAGGACTGAGCCCGACCACGCCTTCCGGGGTGGCCGCCCGCACGGGTGGCCACCCCGTTCGCGTACCGGAAAGCTCTGTGGACTGTCGCAACCGGCCGGCAACCGCGCGCCAACCGCCGTACGGAATCCGCAGGCGGTCGCAACCCGGCCGCAACCCGGCGGCGAAATCGCGCGCCGGATGTCCGGTTCCGCCGGAACCACGCTCCTGATCCGCAACCCTGCTGCCCTCAGCCAAGCCCTGCAACCCGGGCGAAACCCGCCGATCGAAGCGGGCGTCCCCGAGAAGCAACCTGGCGAGAGGCACCTCATGAGCATCCGGAACCGCGCGACGGCCCTGGCCTCCACGATTCTCGCTTCCTCGCTGCTGTTCGGCTCGGTGCTCGCGGCCTCCCCGGCGCGGGCCGCCGACGCGACAACGGTCACGACCGTCGCCCCCACCCTGGCCAGCCGGCTGGCCGCGGTGAAGGTCGCCAAGACCATCAACTACTACCCGTCGGACGCCGGCTGGTCGGCCATGTGGACCGGCTTCGACCCGGTCGCCATCGACGCGGACCTGGCGACGGCCGCCACGCTCGGTGCCGACAACGTGCGGGTCATCGTCTTCCCGGACACCTTCGGTTACCCGGCGCCGCAGGTCGAGTACACCGAGAAGCTGCGCAAGTTCATCAGCATCGCCGAGTCCCACGGCATGACTGTCAAGATCACCCTCTTCGACTGGTGGGCGGGCTACAGCGACGCGGCCCGCAGCATCGGCTGGGCGAAGGCGATCCTGGACCCCTACAAGGACGACCCGCGCGTCCTCGCGGTCGAGCTGAAGAACGAGTTCCAGCCGTCCGACGCCGACGCGATCGCCTGGGTCCGCCAGGTCATCCCGGCCGTCCGGGCCGCCGCCCCGGCCATGCCGCTGACCCTCTCGGTCGACGGCGGCACCGGCGCCACCGGCATGGCCAGCATCAAGGCCGCGCTGGTCAGCACCCCGCTCGACTACTACGACTTCCACTTCTACGGCAACTCGGAGCGCTCGCTCGCCGAGATCCGCAAGGCGCAGGCGGCGGTCTCCCCGGCCCCGATCGTGATCGGCGAGACCGGCATCAGCAGCGGCGCCACCAGCGAGGGCGAGCAGGCGCTGTACCTGGCCCGGGTGTTCCGCGCGGCGACCGAGGCGGGCGTCGGCTCGGTCGCCCCGTGGACGCTCAACGACTTCTCGGCCGGCGCCATCCCGTCGAACTCGACCGTCTCGACGATCCCGGCGCAGTACACCTTCGGCCTGTACCGCGCCGACGGGTCGGCCAAGCTCGCCGCCTCCGTGGTCCGCACCGCCTGGACGACCGGCACCGTGCCGAACACCTTCCTCAACCTCGGCTTCGAGGCCGCCGACATCGACTCGCCGTGGAAGCAGAACCTGCCGCAGGCCGGCGCCGGCGTGGTCACCAGCGAGATGCCGCGCCTCGGCGCCCGCTCCCTCAAGTTCTCCGGCACCACCCGGACCAGCGCGGGCCTGCCCTCGATGCGCGTCGCGCCGATCACCCCGGTGCAGCCGGGCTACAAGTGGCGCGCCGAGGCGTTCGCCCGCGGCTTCAACGCGACCGGGATCACCGAGATCTCGCTGAGCTGGTTCGACGCGACCGGCAAGTGGATCAGCGAGAGCACCTCGAACCGGCTGCCGGTCGGGAACACCACCTGGACGAAGCTGGTGGTGGACACCGTGGCGCCGGCGGGTGCGGCAGCGGTCCAGCTGCACCTGAAGAACGCCGACAACACCGGCACCGTCTACTTCGACGACGTCGCGATCTCCTGATCTCCCCCGGCCGCTTAGGGTGCGTCAGTGGATGCCAAGACGGACGAACTGCGGGACGCGCACGACGCACTCGCCGACTTCTACGTGACGTATCTGGACGGGCAGCTCGCGGGCGATCCGATCGAACGCTCGATGCTCGACCTGTTCAGCGAGCTGACTCTGGCCGGCGGGAAGGACGTCGCCGACATCGGCTGCGGGACCGGTCGTCTCCTGCCCTACCTGCGGGATCGCGGCCTGACGCCGCGCGGGGTCGACCTCTCCCCCGGCATGATCGAAACGGCCCGGCGGGATCACCCGGAGTTCCCCAGCGAGGTGGCCGACCTGCGTGACCTGCCCTTTCCGGACGCCTCGCTGGACGGCGCCGTCTGCTGGTACTCGCTGATCTTTCTGGCCCCGGAGGCGCGGGAGGCCGCGTTCAGCGAGCTGGCCAGGGTGGTCAAGCCCGGCGGGTTCCTGGTCACCGCGTTCAAGGACGGTGACGGCACCCGGCGGCGCGGCGGGCGCGCCACCGGCACCGGGGTCGAGTTCGACACCTACTGGCTGTCCGCTCGGGAGATGGCGGAACGGTTCACGGCGGCGGGCTTCACCAAGGTCTTCCTGGGCAGCCGGCCGTTCGAACCGGTCCCGGCCGGATACCTACTGGTCCAGCGGAACGGGTAGCCGCCTGTTCGGGCGGCGCCGTTCAGGTGGCCGGCCAGGAAACTCGGTAGATGGCGCCGGCCAGGTCGTCACTGACGTAGATGGCCTGGTCGGGGCCCTGCACCGCCATCACCGGGCGGCCCCAGCGGTTGCCGTTCTCGTCCTGGAAACCGGACAGCAGCGTCTGCTGCGGTCCGAGCCCCCCGTCCTTCCAGGCGAAGAACGACACCTCGGGCGCCCGCGGCGGCTTGCGGTTCCACGAGCCGTGAATGCCGACGAGGGCGCCTTTGCCATAGGGCGCCGGCAGCCCCGGCTCGGTCGCGAAGCTCAGCCCGAGCGGGGCCGAGTGCGCACCCATCGCCTGCTCCACCGGCGGCAACGAAGCGCAGTCCAGCCGCTTGCCATCCGCGTTGAGCTGGACGTCCCGGTCGAACGCCAGGTCGGTGTCCGGGTTGCAGAACGGCCACCCCAGATCCCGTCCCTGGGTCAGTCTCGCCAGCGGCTCCACCGGGTGATCGTTCACGTACTTGGTCTTGACCTTGCCGTCGGCCGGATCGGCGATGTTGTCCCGGTTGTTGACAGCGGTCCAGACGGCGCCGTCCGGGGCGATCGCCAGCCCGGTGCCGTTGCGCACGCCGTGGGCGAAGGTGACCGGCGTGCCGCCACCGGGCGGCGCCTTCAGGATGGTGGCGCGCTCCGGCCTGGCGTCCCGGTCCTCCACCGAGACGTTGCCGGTCGAGCCGACCGAGACGTAGATGGACCCGTCCGGCCCGACAGCGACGCTCTTGAGCGCGTGCGCGTAGGCGCCGCCGAGCTCGGGGCTCTTCGCATCGGGCAGGCCGGCGACGACCACCTTCTTGCGGAGGACCTTGCCGTCCGCGTACGGGAAAGTGTCGACCTGATCGCTCTCGGCCAAGTACAGGGTGTCGCCGACGAAGTCCAGGCCGTGCGGCTGGTTCAGCCCTTCGACCAGCGTCTGTTGCGCCGGGGCGCCGCCGGTCGGGGCCGGGGTCAGCTCCAGCACGTCACCGAACTTGGGCCGGGACACCAGCAGCCGCCGGTCCGGGGTCCAGGCCAGCAGCCGGGCGCCGGGGATCCGGGCGAACAGCGAGACCGACCAGCCGGCCGGCACCCTCATCCGGTGCCCGTCGGAGCCCACTGTGGTCTCGACCAGGCCGCCGGCCTCGACGGGTTCCTCCGTCGGCTTCCCGGTGGGCTGGTCCGCCGGTTTCTCCGCCTCTGTGGACGAACACGCGACAAGGGTCAACCCCAGGACACCGGCCACCAGCGCACGCATCGCTCTCGTCACCCCCGCGACCCTACCCGGTGAGCGCGGCCGGTCCCGGTCACCGCACCGCCGCCGCCTCCACCCGCGCCGTTCCGCGCCGCCACCTCCACCGCGGGTCCGTGTGCCCGCGCCGCACCGCCGTCCCCGGTCGCCGTTCGGCGGGCTGACCTCGGGTTCCGCGGGCTGGGAAGGGTGATCGCGTAAGCTTGGCGGTTGCGCCCGCACCAGGAGGAACACTCGATGACCATCTACGGCCCCGGCGGTGTCGACGTCCGGGATCGCCGCCGCCTGCACCCCGGCGTGCTAGCGCTCGTCGCCGTCGCCGGCGTCATCGTGGTGGCGGCGGTGGGATACTTCGTGTTCCGCTCGCCCTCGGACCCGGCGGCGCACCTCCCGGCGGCGGCATCACCGCCCGCCGCACCGGCGACCACCACGCCCGCGCCGTCGCCGTCCGAGTCGCCGAGCCCGACGGCACCCGCCGGCGTCGCCACCGGCACCTGGCTGGTCACCCTCGCCGACGACGAGGACAGTTACCTGGTCACCGACGGTGAATACGCCGAGATGTCCGACGAACCCGCACCGCTGACCGTGGTCCCCGGCCTCGCCGACGACACGTGCGTCTCCTTCCGGAACGACAGCGGCGCCTACCTGCGGCACTACGATTACCGGCTGCGTTTCGACCAGCGGGACGACGCCGACCTGTTCCGCAAGGACGCCACCTTCTGCCCGGAGGACGACCAGCCCGCCGGCACGTTCCGGCTGCGGTCCAAGAACTACCCGGACTACTTCCTCCACCAGCGGGACGACGACTCCCTCTACATCGACAAACCGGACGGCGACGCCGACGACTTCGTGGAGGAGAGCTCCTTCAGCCTTCGCTCGCCCGCGACCCCGTGACCCCGGCGGGGCGGCGGATCTCGCCGGCGAATCGCGGAAGACCGGCCTTGGCCTCGACTCGCCGCGGGAAGGGCCGGGGCACCGGTGGACCACTCCCGTCATCGCTGGCCGCTGGGGATCTGTTGCTGGATCACTCGCCCTCCGGTGAGCACTTCACCGAGGCGGGCGCGCAGATCGACAAGTGGCTGGGAATGACGAAGCGCCTCGTCCTCCCGTCGTACCGGTAGACGACTTCGACACCTCTCTTGCTCGTCTTACCATTGCCGACGACATCGAACCCGATCTGGAATTCGACAGCCACGTCGTCGCTGTGCCGGGAGTTCTGCACCACCAGGTCACGGGGGTCGCGGCCACCAGAGTTGTCATGGCTCGCCGGCGGGAACCCGTTGTCCTGCTGGAACCATCCCGTCTGATGACCCGCGGGGAGCATGTCGGGCACCACCCTGGCCAGCACTCCGACGACGCGCAGGGTCGTCCCGTTGTCCAGCAGCGGCGTAACCGAGACAATCGTGATAGGTCCCGCAATCTTCGGCGAGATCCGCAGGTAGTTGAGCCCGTCGGTGAATCGCGTACCTACCGATTTTGATCCCGACCAGCCATACGGTTGCATTTCCGCCGTGTCCAACTCGTCACCGGGTGGAGCGTATGCGGCCTCGCCGGGAGGCTGCTGGCGGTGCCGCACCACGATGGCAAACGCCGCAGCAGTGGCGACAGTCGCCACAAGGATCACCGCCGGCGCGCGTTTGATTTTGGGTGCCAACGTCAGCTCCGTATGTATTTCCCGCCCCGATGCGGTAGGCGAGTCACCGTCGAAGATGCCGGTCGGCGTCCGGAAGCCCGGCACGCCCACCCGGCGACAAGGCGAATCGGCTGTGGTTTCAGGGTCGTGGTGCTGACCTCGGACAGCAGTCGACTCACGAAGGCACCCCTCTCGGCTGAGTGGAAACCGGCCGCGCCATGCCGCGGATTTCCATGAACCTAAGCAGGCGATACCCGCGCGTGGAGCCACTTCGGCGAATCAGCCAGACGCGGCACCCCGCCTTACCGCAGGTTCCACTGCGCGCTGAGCGTGCTGCCGCCGACGGGAAGCGCGATGTACAACCGGGTCAGCCCGCCGTCAGGTCGACCTCCCAGCCCGGTTCGAGCCGCGGCGGGCCAGCGGACGGTGGCAAGCCGGTCGCGGCCGGTACGCCAAGACCGGAGATCAGGACGGGTACGGCAGGGAACGCGCGCGGTCCTCGGCGAGGCTAGCGAGCCGGACCAGCTCGGCCGTCCCGATCACCGGGTCCGCGCTGGACAGCCAGATCACCGCACGCGGCGTCAGGTAGACGATCTCGCTGCTCCCGCCCCGGGTGCGTTGCATGGTGACCGGCCGCCCGTTCAGCACGGTGAGCGTGGCGAACCCGCAGCCGCCGGCGGCTCGCTCGTAGGTGGCCGGGAAGGAACTGTCCGGCGCGTAGAGCACCAGTTGCTCCCGCACCCTGCCCAGCGTGACCGAGAGCCAGGCGCGGCCGCCGAGAGCGTACAGCCCGTTCTCCGCGATCCAGGGGAAGGCCTCGCACCGGTCCGGCCGCGTCGCGACGCCACCGCACCGCTCGGCGGGCAGCACCACGAATCGGCTGACGGTGGTGCCGGCGGCCGGCCCGAGGTCGGCGGCGCGCAACGTGACGCCGGGCGGCGGGGACGTCTCCAGGCCGCAGAAGGTGGCCGGTGAGGCGGCGGCGGTGACCGGCGCGGCCGGCCGCGCCGGCTGGTCAGCGCACCCGGTGAGCAGCAGGGCGACGGCCGTCGCGACGGCCGCGCGGTTGGCTGACATCCGTTGTCCTGACCCCGGTCCGGTGAACCAGCAGAGCGTACCGGGAAGCGCCGTGACCACCCTCACCCCGGCGGCGGGCATCGGGACGGCCCGACGGCACCTGCTGTTCATCCACGGCGGCTAACCTCGCGCGAATCGCCTCATATCCCGACGGAGTCGCGCGTACCCGCCATGCCATCACGCCCGCACCGCACCCTCAGCCACCTCGCCGCCGTCCTGCTCCTGCTGGTCACCACGAGCTGCGCGGCGGCGAAGACCCCGGCCGGCAGCCCGAGCGCGAGCGGCTCCGCAGCCGTCCCGAGCGCTCCCGTCCTGCCGGCCGCGCCGGACACCGAGTCGGCACCACGGCGGAAGCCGAACATCGTCTTCGTCCTCACCGACGACCTGTCGACCGATCTGGTGCAGTACATGCCCAGCGTGCTCGCCCTGCGGCAGGAGGGCACCACGTTCACCAACTACACGGTCACCGACTCGCTCTGCTGCCCGTCCCGCGCGTCGATCCTCAGCGGCGACTACCCGCACAACACCGGCATCGTGAAGAACAACGGCTCCGACGGCGGGTTCAAGCTCTTCCACGCTCGCGGCGAGGAGAACTCCACGCTCGCCACCGACCTGAAGTCGGCCGGTTACCGGACGGCGTTCTACGGCAAGTACATGAACGAGTACTGGCCACGGGCGACGTTCGACGGCGGCAAGTCGTTCTACGTGCCGCCGGGCTGGGACGAGTGGGCCGTCGGCGGTGACGCGTACCGGGGCTTCGACTACGAGCTGAACGAGAACGGAAAGGTCCGCGAGTACGGCAGCCGGCCGCAGGACTACCTCACCGACGTGCTCTCGGCGAAGGCGCAGAACTTCATCACCACCTCGGCGGCCGCCGGGCAGCCGTTCATGCTCGAGGTGGCCACGTTCACGCCGCACCTGCCGTACACCCCCGCGCCGCGGGACGCCCACGCGTTCCCGGGCCTGACCGCGCCGCGAGGCCCGGCCTGGGACACCGTGCCGTCCGACGCGCCGCCCTGGCTGCTCCACCACTCCCCGATGCCGGCGTGGGAGAAGAAGATGATCGACAGCAGTTTCCGCAAGCGGGTCCAGTCGGTCCAGGCGATCGACCGGATGCTGGCCGCGCTGCGGGCGACGCTCACCACCGCCGGGGTGGCCGGCGACACGACGGTGATCTTCAGTTCGGACAACGGCTACCACCTGGGCGAGCACCGGCTGAACCCGGGCAAGATGACAGCCTTCGAGACCGACGTCAAGGTGCCGCTGATCGCCGCCGGGGCCGGGGTGAAGCCCGGGCACACCGTCGAGGCGCCGGCGGAGAACGTCGATCTGCGCCCCACCTTCGCCGACCTGGCCGGCCTCCCGGCGAACCCGAAGGTCGACGGCCGCAGCCTCAAGCCGCTGCTCGCCGGGACGACCCCGCACCAGTGGCGGACCACCGCCCTGATCGAGCACAGCGACCCGGCCACCGACCCGAAAGACCCCGACTACAACCGCTACTCGGAGAACATCCCGCCCTCCTACGACGCGCTGCGCACCCCGGCGTTCACCTACGTCGAATACGTGGACGGCAGCCGGGAGTTCTACGACCTGCGCGCCGACCCGGACCAGATGCACAACCTGGCGGGTGGCCTGGATCCGGGACGCCTCACCGAGTTGCACCGGGCCCTGCACGCGCTGAACACCTGCGCCGGCGCCGCCTCCTGCTGGGCCGCCGGCCGGCTGCTCGAGGAGGGCCCGGCCAACTGACGAACCGGGGCACGCCGGGGGGTGACGGCCTGTGGGAGGATCGATCGAAGAGGTGATGAACATGCGAACTCGGCTGCGGCGTCTACGACTCGGCCCGCGGATCTTCACCTGGTGCGCCGAGATCCACCACCTTCAGGGCAGCGCCGACTGTCACCGCTGTGTCCGGGTGCGGGCGTGGGGCTCGGGCAAGACCGGTCAGGCGTTGCAGGCCGATCTGATGTCGACATTTCTCGGGCCGTGGGGTGCGTGCACCACCGATGGGTCGTACCCCACCTCGGGCGCCGTTCGAGGACTGGTCACCTACGGGCTGCGGCACGGTTGGCAGCCGGAGCGACGGGGCGGCGTCTTCGCGCTGACCGAGGCGCGGCACGCCGGCACCTTGCCCCTCACGGGCTTCCTGCTCACCGATCGCTTGCGGACACCGCACGGCGCCGATCCGTCCGAGCGGCTGTTCGCCGCCTTCCAGCTCCGGCAGGACACCTGAGTCGCGGGAGGTGGCCTACGTCGTATCCCACGAAGCCACTGCCCACTGACGCGCTGGGCAGGATCGCGGAGCATTTCCGGCTGGGGCGGGTGGCGGCGTGCCGGCCGGTGGCCACCGGGGTGATGAACCTCAACTGGCGGGTGACCACCGACCGCGGGGACTTCGCCGTCAAGCGGGTCACCGATCGCTCGCCGGAGGCATACCGGGCCGCTCAGGAGATGCTCCCGCGGCTGGCCGGGCTGGGCTTTCCGGTCCCGGTTCCGCGCTGGACCGGAGAGGGCTCCGCCCTCCTGCAGATCAATGGCTTTCGGTACGGCGTGAGCGAATGGCTGCCCGGCGCGCACCCGTCCGGCAGCGAACTGGACGCGGCGGCGTGCGTGTCCCTGGGCGACCTGGTCGGACGCCTGCACCTGGCGCTGACCGGGCTCTGCCCGCCCGCCCCGGCCAGTCAGCCCGACGTGCCGGCGGACGCCTGCCGGACGCGTGCCGAGCTGCGACGATACGCCGCGATGGCGGCTCGGCGGCACGGCGAGTTCGACAGGCTCGCGGCCGCCGAGATCGACCGGCGCCTGGCGCTGCTGGACACCGTCGCCGCCCGGCGCCCGCCGGAAGCGGACCTGGCGCCGTGCGGCTGGACCCACGGCGACCTGCAACCGCTGAACCTGCTGATGGACCGCGGCCGGGTCACCGGGGTGCTCGACTGGGACCGGCTCGGCGTACGGCCGTACGGGCTGGAGGTGCTCCGGACCGTGACGATCATGTTCAGTGGCGGCGGGCGGACGGCGCTGGACCTGGAGCGGGCGGCCGCGTTCGTGCGGGGCTACCGGGCTCGGGTGCCGATCACCGCCGGGCAGCTCGCCGACGCCGCCGATCGCCGGTGGTGGACCCTGGCGACCGAGACCTGGCAGCTCAGACGGCACTACGAGGACGGGGACGACCGGTGCGACCGGCTGTTCACCACGCGCGGCACGTTCCTGCACTGGTGGTCACGGCACCGCGCCGACCTACGGGAAATGCTGTCGGCATCGGCGGCCTGGCCGGCGCGGTGACCCCGGCGGGCCGCGGATCGGCCGGATCGGGTCAGCGGGACGCTGTCGCGGCCACCGGGTCGAAGTCGTCGCGGGCCTCCGGGTAGTGCGCCTCGAAGGCGGCCGGGATCATCAGGCCGTCCGGATCGAGGTCGCGGAATTCGTCGTCGAGGCGCTGCTCGTCCTGGCGGGAGATGGCCGCCGCCGGGATGTCCCGCAGCAGCCGGCCCAGCCCGTGCAGGCCGAAGTACTCGGCGGACGCCGCGGCGGCCAGCAACTCGGCGGGCGCGAAGCGGCCCGCCGTGACCGCCGCGCCGCTGTGCAGCAGCACCCCGTGGACCTGCAGCAGCCTGCTCAGGTGCCGGTCACCGACGCCGGTGCCGTCGTCGGCGCAGGCCCGGTTCCACACCTTGTCGACGTCCCGCATCTCCCGATGATCGCGCGCCGGGCAGGCCGAGGTGGCCGATTCCCGGAGGCCGGGTCAGAGGGTACGGATCCGGGACAGCAGGGCCGGGCCGGCCGGAGCGGTCAGCGACAGGACCGTGCGGACGTTGCCGGGACCTTTCTCGACGGTACGCCCGTCCGCCTCCACCCCGATCGACAGCAGCGGCGCCTCCCCCGGCACCGCCTCGCCCACCATGACCGCCGCCGCCAGCGGATCGTGCAGCGGAATCTCCCGGGCACCGAGCCGATCCTGGTAGCCGTCGAAGTACGCCGGCAGCATGTCCGCCAGCGCCACCCGCAACGGCGACCCACCGGCCCGCAACGTCTCGCTGTCCGCCACCGTCCACCGGTGCCGCATGGTGACGTCGAGCGGCACCAGGGTGACCGGCCACGGCGCCGACAGCACGGTGGCCGCCGCCGCCGGGTCGTGGATGATGTTGGCCTCGGCGTGCGGGGCGCGGTTGCCGGGAACCCGGACGGCTCCGCCCATCACGGTGACCGAGGCGACCATCTCGGGCAGGCGCGGCTCGGTTCGCAGGGCGGCGGCCAGGTTGCCGCACGGCCCGGTGGCCAGCACATGCAGCTCACCGGGGTGGCGACGGGCCAGCTCGACGAGCAGCTCCACCGCCGTACGCGAATCGGGGTCCTTGCCGGCCGGCAGCCGCACCCCGCCGACGCCGTTGCCGCCGTGCACCGAGGCCGGATAGGGGTGTTCGCCGGAGCCGACGGCGACCGGGATGTCGTCGCGACCAGCGAGCGCGAGCAGGCCGAGGGTGTTCGCGGCGGCCTGGGGCGCCGTGGTGTTGCCGTTGACGGTGCCGATCCCGGCGAGTGTCACGTCCGGGTGGGCGAGCAGGTAGGCGATGGCGAGCGCGTCGTCGATGCCGGTGTCGCAGTCCAGATAGGTGTGCATGTTCCCGTTCTACAGATGTTGCACGGCATCGCGCGATCCCGGCCAAATCATTGACAGACATGGATGGCGCGCCTAGCTTCAGCGATCAGGAAAGCGCTTACCTGCTGCCCGAGACATCTATCTTCACCCGTCCCCCAACGGAGGAATCCCCATGTCTCCATCGCGTCGCACCGTCCTCGCCGCGGCGACCGCCGGTGTCCTGGCCGTCACCGGCACACTGACCGCCACTCAGCTCGCCGCGGTCGCCGCCGAGTCCAGCCCGGTCGGGTTCGCCGGCATGAACGGCGGCACCAGCGGCGGCTCGTCGAGCACCGTCGTCACGGTGACCACGGCGTCCGCGCTGAAGTCGGCACTCGGTTCGAGCACCTCGCAGACCGTCAGGGTGTCCGGGCTGATCCCGATCTCCGGCATGTACAGCGTCGCCTCGAACAAGACGATCCTCGGCGTCGGCTCCGGCTCCGGTGTCACCGGCGGCGGCTTCACCCTCTCCGGCGTGCGGAACGTCGTCATCCGGAACCTGGTGTTCAGGAACGCCAGCGACGACTCGATCAACCTGCAGGAGGGCACCACCAAC